>NZ_JACHBG010000007.1 GCF_014207095.1 Martinezella lusitana
ATGATCTACTTCTCGGAAACGGTGAGCAACTACACGGTGAAGAACGGCGCCGGCGATGCGATCACCATTGACGGCTTCGACGAGGAGCAGTTCCGCGTCAGCCTGGGCGCCGAGATCGCCCGGTCGTTCCAGCTGGAGGGTGGCGCGAAGGTGACGCCGAAGCTTGGAGTGACCGGCGGCTTCTCCGGGCTCGACGGCTCCGGCGCCTTTGCGGCCGTCACCGTCGGCATGAGCCTGCAGACGCAGAACTTCTGGATGCTCGATGCCTCCTTCCTCCTCAACATCGAGGGCGATGGACAGAAATCCATCGGCGCCAAACTCGCCGCCGGAAAGAAGTTCTGACGTCAAAATGCTGCGACCGGTGTCGATCACCGGTCGGAGGGAATGTGTGATGGTCGGGCGCGGGGCGACCGTGACCCGATCATCCGCGATACTGCCGCGCCCAGGGTGCATTTGACTCGATAATGCTCGCGACGGCCGAAGCTTTTGCGGCCAGATCGGTGTCGGTGTCATCTGCGAGCGCCAAAGCCTCCATTTTTTCATAGAGGTTTCGTGACGTGTAAAATTCAAAAGCGATCGCGTTGTCTGGATGCTCCCCGAATGCTGTCAGCCGAATCCCCTCGTGCCCCGGAGCCGGCCAACTGCACCAGTCAATCCACAGGCATTGCGCCAGCTTTGCGTCGGGGAGGGCCACTATCTGATCGAATAGATCTCGGAGATCCCAGCCTGCAAGTCTGAACATGCGGACGACATCGTCCAGAAACTCCTTGTGTCGGTCGATTTTCCAGCTCAGGTACAAATGTTGAAAGCGGTCGAGGACGCTCCATTCTTCTATCGACCAGTTTTCACGATTGCCGGTCGCAAAACGGTTCAAGCTGAGCTCTATTCCGACATTGCTGACATTCTCGCCGAGGGCCATAAGTTCAAGGATGCGAGGAAGGAGATATGCCCATGTCTCCTTGGCAATTCCCTTGGGATCGTAGGCTGCCGAATGCCAATCGCGAAGGTAATGGAGTGGAAGCTCCCTGATTGGCGGGTTGAAAAAATCGACTTCTATTTCGGCATCCATGCAGCAACGCTGACAAACCTCAATGCTTTTCGGCTTGTCATAGGCGAATACCCGATACGCCTCTACGATAATCTCGGTGAACGGGTGGTCGAGCTGACTGGTGGTCGGCCGGGGTTCTGGGTCGTTGCGGTTCATATGCCTTGGTAACATGAAGGCAATCGCAAGGGAATTTGAGGCGTGCCGTACAAAGCCCCGTAGCGGCTTGCGAGCAGCGGCATGCTCTCCTCTGCCGGATAGGGCGCTTTTCCACAACCTGTGCATTGCCTAGCTTGGGACGTGGGTCGCCAAATGCTAGAGGGGGTCCAGTCCACTGCGGATCGCTGACTCGCCTGCTTTTTGCTGAGCCGAGGGAACATTCCGGGATGGCGCTGTTGCAAGGCGAAATGACGAAGAGACTGGTTGCGCAGCACATTGGGCTTGGGTCGATCATTGCGGTCTGGCTGCTGTTGCCGGAGCGCACATGGTCGATCAAGAAAGGGAGCAAGGCAATGCCGATTTTTGCACAAGCAGCACTCTTGCTGGTTCTCTTGTTGGCCTTACCAGCGGCAGCGACGGCGCAAAATACTGCGACGTTCGAGGCCCCGAATGGTTCCTATACCTTCGAGTATTCGCAAGATTTCGCGCTGGACCAGCTGTTTGCCGATGGAGGCAGTGACGTCACCGGGGTGACGGCGTCTTCGCCGGCAAATGGAGATGTCATCATTACTTTTCTTGGACCTCGCGACCCCGGCGAGATCAAGGAGGTCAGCGAGAAGACGCATCAGCCAATTGTGGACGAGTTCACCAACGCGATTGCTCGGCTGCCGTCAATCAAGCTGCAGTCGTCATCGATGACCACGATGCTCGGGCAGCCGGCCATCGATATGATCTTTTTGAACAAGAGGTTCGTCTATCAAGGCAAGGGTAATCCTGCCGTCAATCGCTATGTTTTCACCATCCTCACTGGCAAGGCATATAATTTCGAGTGCATCTATCGCGAAGACAAGACGGAGCAGTTTGCCCCGCCTGTGACCTTGCCGTCTCGACAGTGCGGTTACAGGATGCAGCAGCGGCTGCAAGCTCTACCGTTTCGGTCGACGACGGTGATGATGGCGATTGACGAACGAACCGGCCAAAACCCTTCGGAGCGGGGTTGCAAGGATGTTGACGCCATCGTCGAGACACTGAAATAGGCCATATGTCGATCCGGCCGTTCGTCAGCGTCTGCGATTTCGAGCCAAGGTCACAGCCTGGCTCGCCCATCCGATTTCCGTCGGGCGATTGGAGAAGCTGTGGAACCGCATCGAGGCGTCTCCGCGCGGCATGTTGTTTGGCCGCAACTCGAGTTTAGGGAATTGTGGGCAACGGTTCCTCCATCCGAAGAGCAACCGCTCCCCCGGTCATTCCTGCACCGGCGGCAGCAAGGAGCAATTGTTCGTTTGCGGCAAAGGGGCGCTCACGATTGGCCAATGACATCGAAAGCGGAATGGTCGCCGCCGACGAATTGCCGTACTCGCCGATCGTGCATACCGACTTTTCGAGCGGAATTGCCAGTTCGTCGCAAACCGCATCGATAATCCTGACATTGGCCTGATGGGGTATGAAGCGATCGATGCGGTCAGATGAGATTCCGGCATGCCTCAACGCCTGGGCAGCGGATCGGGTCATGATGCCGATGGCTGTCTTGAAAACCGCGCGTCCGTCCTGCATCGTCATATATGACGCATCCTGTTCCAAGCCGGGATGGAAGGGGCAAACACTGCCACCGGCCGGAATGGAAATCAGCCCATAGGCTGAACCGTCGGACACGAGATCAACGCCGACAATACCCGATTGCCGATCCCGTGATGGAACGAGAACAACGGCACCGGCAGCATCAGCAAAGACCACGGAGCTTGCCCGCTCCTGCGGATTGATACGCCGGCTGAGTATATTGGCGGCGACGACGAGAACAGGTCTGCCTTGGGCTTTTACGAAGCCGTCTGCAAGCGCCAGCGCATACAGAAAGCCGGAACAGGCGCCAGCGAGGTCGATTGCTCCGGAAGCCTGAAGGTCGAGCTTATGAGCGAGTAGCGGCGCAGAGGGCGGCAGGAGGTGATCGGGTGTGGACGTCGCCAACAGAGTCAATGCAACAGTTGCGCGGTCGATAGAGGCATGATCGAGCGCCATGGATCCGGCATGGGCTGCCATGTCCGTCAGGCTCTCACCGGGGGCTGCCCAATGGCGCGTGCGTATGCCAGTTCGCTGCTCGATCCAGCCTTCCTCAAGCCCCAGACGCGCTTCAATTTCTGCATTGTCGACGCGGCGTTTCGGAACGTAGTGACCAAGCCCGGCTATTCTGCTCGACAAAGCACTCACGACATGAGCTCGATAAAATCGGCGGCCTCATCGATGGCCTCATAGGCGCGTCGCAGATCCTGTTCCGTCACACAATATGGTGGCATGAGATAAATGACATTGCCTAAAGGACGTATGAGGAGATCCTTGTCGCGAAAAAAGGTCCGCAGCTTTGGGCCGACCTCGGAAAGATAGCCCTTCGCTGCGATGGCGAGATCGAGCGCAGCGATCGTGCCGTGCTGCCGGACATTATCGAAGCGTGGGTCGGTCCGGAATTTTGCCAGCCATTCACGATGCATGCCTTCCACCTGTCTTATTCTGGATACGACAGGTTCTTCTCGCCACACTTTGAGATTTGCCGCGGCGGCCGCACAGGCGATCGGATTGGCGGTGTAGGAGCTGGAATGAAAGAACATCCGGCTACGATTGTCGGACAAATGTGCGTCGAATATTTCCGACGTAGAGAGCGTCACGGCAAGCGGTAGCGCGCCGCCCGTTATTCCCTTCGAAAGGCAAAGGATATCAGGCGAAATGCCAGCCTGTTCGCAAGCAAGCAAAGTGCCGGTGCGTCCCCAACCTGTCATGACCTCGTCTGCAATCAGCAAGGTTTGATGCGTTGTCGTTATCCGCCGAAACTCCTTCAGGAGATGAGATGGGTACATTTTCATCCCGCCCGCCCCAAGCACGAGGGGTTCGACAATGAAGGCTGCGACATCCCCGCAACGGCAGTGTGCCTCAAGTTGGTCAAGTGTCCGCTGCTGCAGGCCGGGCGCCGGGAAAGAAATGTGCGCGACGTCGAACAGCAAAGGCTCGTAGGCTGCATTGAACACTCCACGCGCGCCAATCGACATCGTTCCGATCGTATCGCCGTGGTAGCTATGTTCCATCACGACAATGCGGGAACGCGGGGAGCCCCGATTGTGGTGCATCCCGAGCGCCATTTTGAGGGCTACCTCAACCGAGGTCGATCCGCTGTCGGAAAAGAACACATGCGCCAGTTCCGCGGGCGCAAGATCCAGCAGACCGCGTGCCAATTCCTCGGCAGCGTGATGGCTGTATTCGGCAAAAATGACCTGATCCAGTTGTTCGACCGCATCGTGTATCGCCTTCGTGATGCGGGGATGGCGGTGGCCATGGGTGATGACCCACCATGATGAAATGGCATCGAGGATCGAACGACCATCCTCGTCGAGTAGATAGGCTCCTTGCGTTTGAACGATTTTCTTGAAGGCTGGTTCAAGCTGATGCTGGGTGAAAGGGTGCCATATCTGCGATCGTGCGCCGTGATTAACGGTCATGCCAGGGCCTCTAGAAAGTCTGAAATGTCGAATTGCGCGGTGAATGCGTGCCGCAAGGTCTCCGGGGTCAACGGGTCAAGATGCGGCAGGCAGCCGAGATTGGTGGCGCCACTCATGTGCTCGATGATGCTTTCTGTCTCGGGTTCGCGATCGCCAATGAATGCGACGCCGAGAATGGGGATTTTTCGTTGGCGCAGCGCTTCGATTGAAAGCAAGGTGTGGTTGATCGTGCCAAGCTTGGTTCGTGCACATAAAATGGTCGGATAGCGCCAGCGTGCAAATACGTCGGCAAAGGTTTGATTTCGTGTCAAAGGGACAAGCAGCCCGCCGGCCCCCTCGATGATGAGCGGCAACCGGCTTGCCGGAGGCATCAGCAGATCGGGCACGATGGAAACCTCATCGAGCTGGGCCGCTAGGTGCGGCGAGGCAGGTACGCGCAACCGCCATGCCTCGGCCAGAATACGATGTTGCGGAACCTCACCGAGTATCGCGACCGTTTCGCTGTCGGTTTGGCCGTCCAGCCCGGATTGGATCGGTTTCCAATAGGCCGCGCCGAGCGCACCCGTCAGTCCGGCAGAAAAGACCGTCTTGCCGATATTCGTATCTGTTCCGGTCACAACGATGCAGTTTTTCATGATGTTTCCCTCGCCATCATTGCCGCGAGCCGTTGAACCATGTCTGCAATGGTTGCCTTGTCGACATTGAGCGTGATGGTGATGCGCAGTCGCGCCGTTCCGGCAGGAACGGTGGGTGGTCGAATAGCGCGTATGTCGAAGCCTTGCCGACGCATACCTTCCGCAAGGCGCATGGTGCGCCCATTCTCCCCGATGATGACGGGGAGGATTTGCGTCCCGCTGCCGTGCCCACCAAGATGCTCAGAAAATTGCCTATTGGCGAAAGCGACGAGGTCACTCAGTGCCTGCTGGCGTTCTGGCTCGTCCGCCAGGATGACCAGTGCTTCGCGGACGCTTGCCGCCTGCAAGGGAGATGGCGCCGTCGCGTAGATGAAGGGTCGCGCTCGATTGATAAGGAATTCGCAGATGGTGCGGTTCGCGCCGATCAATGCGCCGGCGACCCCGAGCGCCTTGCCGCAGGTGTGAAGGACAATGACATTGTCCCGCCTTTCAAGGTCGGCGGCGCAGCCGCGCCCGCCGTTCCCATGAACGCCGGTTCCATGCGCCTCATCGACATAAAGAAAGCCTTCGTTGCGATCCGCAATTTCGATCAGATCGGAAAGCGGTGCGCGATCACCATCCATCGAATAGATACTCTCGACGACAATCCAGGGTGTGCCAACGCCCCCCTTCTTGCGCCAGAGCACGATAGCGTCTTCGACGGCGTTCGCATCATTATGCGCCACCGATACGGCTTCGGCCCGCCCGGCCCTGATCCCATCATGGGCGCTTGCATGGATCAGGGCGTCGTGCACAATAAGATCACCGCGTTGCGGCAGCGTCGAAAGGGCCGCAAGGTTGGCGGCGTAACCACTGCCGAAATAGAGCATTCGCTCGCAGCCGAAGAAAGCGGCGGCCTCCTCTTCAAGCGCTACGTGCTCGGCATGATTGCCCCGCAAGAGGCGCGATCCACCGGCACCCACCGGCACGCCGCGATCAAGGGCGTTGATCACGGCGGCGCACATGCGCGGCGACGAGGCAAGGCCAAGATAGTCGTTTGACGTGAAGTCTGATCCCGTGTCACGGATGAGGTCGCGTTGACGTCCCTTTTGAGCGAGGTGCTGGAGCTTGACGTCATAGCGGCGTAGCAGATCGAGGCTCATTGATGGCCCCCGAGTGTCATCGGCGTCAGCCGAAGGCGGCTCAGAAGGCTCTTGTCGCGATCATCGCCAGGATTGGCGGTTGTCAGGAGGGTGTCGCCGATGAATATCGAATTGGCACCGGCGAAGAAACACAGCGCCTGCATTTCGTCGCTCATATCAGCGCGTCCGGCTGTCAGGCGGACATGAGATTGCGGCATCATTAGCCTGGCAAGGGCAACGATCCGGACGAATCCAATGGAATCTACGGCCTTGGCCTCGGCCAATCTTGAGCCGGGTATGGGGATCAGCATGTTGATCGGCACGCTCTCCGGCGGGGTCGGCAGATTAGCCAGCGTTACAAGCATGTCGATCCGGTCATCCTCCTCTTCACCAAGACCAAGGATGCCGCCGCTGCAAACCTTCATGCCGGCTTCGCGGACGTGAGCCAGCGTATCCAGCCGGTCATCGAAGGTTCTCGTCGTCGTGACTTCCGGATAGAAGCGCTCGGACGTATCGATATTGTGGTTGTAGTAATCAAGCCCCGCCTTCGCGAAGGTGCGAGCCTGGTCCGCAGACAGCATTCCGAGCGTCATGCATGTCTCAAGGCCGAGCGCCTTGACCTCTTTTATCATGGAGACGATCGCTGCCTCATCGCGCGGCTTCGGGCTGCGCCACGCCGCTCCCATGCAATAGCGGGTCGCGCCCTGTTCTTTTGCTTTTTGAGCTTCCGCGACAACATCGATCGTTCCCATGAGCTTCGACGCCTTCACATTGGAGGTGTGATGGGCGGACTGGCTGCAATAGCCGCAATCCTCGGGACAGCCTCCCGTCTTGATGTTGAGCAATTTGCTCAGCTGAACGCGATTGGGATCGAAGTTTTCGCGATGGATGGTGTGCGCCCTGAATAAGAGATCATTGAACGGCAAGTCATAAAGCTCGCGTGCGGCATCGAGCGTCCAACACCCTGGTTCGCCTTGCGGTGCGGGAGCTGCTTCGTTTCTCGTCATGGCCATTCTCCTGAGGCGACAAATGGCAAACTGTCGCGACATTAAATAATAGATAATCTATAATACTATTGCCATTTCCCACGATATAACCTCAAATAGGCGGGATCAAATGCAAATATTATAGATAATCTATGGAGATGGCATGGCGGAGACGGTTGCGGAACGTATTGCACGCGTCGTTGGAGAAAAAATCGTGACGGGGGAGTTAGGGCCGGGAACGGCGCTGCGGCAGGACAAGATTGCCGAGGAATTCGAGGCAAGCCACGTGCCGACACGCGAAGCGCTGCAGCTCTTGCGTGCCCGTGGCCTTGCGATCAGCGAGCCGCGCCGAGGCATGCGGGTCGCGCCGTTGGATACCCAATCGGTTCAGGAGATTGCTGAAATTCGCGCAGCCCTGGAAACGCTTGCGCTGCGGCTGGCAGCTCCTCGCATGAATGCCGCGAGCTATACGAAGATCGAAGACGCGCTGACCGCGGGGGATCAGGCGAAGAACATAGCGGAGTGGGAGCAGGCGAACCGGGCCTTTCACAAGGCACTTGCTGCCCCTTGCAAGAGGCCGAGATTGCTAACGATGCTCGACGATCTCCAACTGGCCAACTCGCGGATCATCTTCTGTGCAACCCGAACGGCAGGATGGCAGCCGGGATCGAGCCAGGCACATCGGAAAATATTGAATGCGATGAGGCAGCGGGACGTCAACAGAGCGGTCGCCTTGCTGGACGCTCATATTCGAGGGCTGGAACAGACAGCCGCCGACGAGCGTATTCCATCAACAGAACTTGCTGTTCGACATTCCGGAACATAGCAGCTTTCCGTGGTCGCTTCCGGCAAAGGCAAGATCGATCCGGGCCGAACTCGTCGCCGCAACAAGCACCAACGGACAGCGATGTGTTCAAGAAGCGCGTCTTCAGCAAAGGCGCTATTGAGATCGCGGTTCGCCTATACCATGATCGCCACGATCCGGACGCCAGCGCCGGCCTTCCGTTGATTCTCGGAGCACGCGATGCCTGAAGAGATTGAAGTCGATACCGACAAATTGCGAGAAGCGATCGATGAGGAGATCGAGAAGAAATCTGCCTCGCTCCTGCGATTGATCGCCTTGACGACGGCGTTCTTTGCCGCCCTTGCGGCGCTCGGTTCGCTTTTGGCGGGCGGAACCATCAACGAAGCGCTGGCCCTTAAAACCGAGGCCACGCAGAAGCAGGCTCAAGCATCCGATCAATGGGCCTACTACCAGGCAAAGGGCATCAAGGTCACAATCCTCCAGGTGCAGAAGGAGCTGCTGACCGCGGGCGGCAAACCCGTTCCTGCTGATTCAGACAAGGCACTGCAACGCTATGCGGACGAGCAGAAGGCCGCGGCAACCGAGGCGCAGAACCTCGAAAAGCTAAGAGATCAGAAGGATGACGAAGCCAATGAGCTTATTCATCATCACCATTACTATGCCTATGCCGTCGCCATGCTTCAGATCTCGATCGCGCTTGGAGCGGTGGCGGCGCTGACGCGCAAGCCCTTTGTCTGGTGGGGCTCGTCTGCCCTGGGTCTTCTCGGCGCCGCGCTTTGTTTGTGGACATGGGCAGCGGGATGAGCTCGGGTCGGTCACCGAGATGCCAACGGGTCCATGCTAAGGCGTGCACGCGGCCGCGGTGAGCAATCGTCTGTCAATTAGAGCTGGTCTCGACAGACGGGGTCAGCCATTTAACGGCACCAGGCGAAAGCGGGCGGGACTTTCGCGTTGCTGCATCTACCTGGACGATGACGGTTTCGGCCGTTGCCATGCAACGGCCGTCCTGAAACACCGCCTGCGCCAGAGTGAGCGAACTCCGGCCGACGGAAGCTACACGAGTGCCAATGATCACCTCGCCTGGCCAGAGGATTTCGGCTCGAAAATCAAGCATTAGCCGGGCGAGGACAAACGCGCAGTCGGGCTCGGCCAGTCGAGGGGTGGCATTATAGAGAACTTCCACGCGCCCGGTCTCAAGGAAGGTCGCAAAGACGGCGTTGTTGACGTGACCCTGTCGGTCCGTATCCCCGTAGCGGATCTTATCCATGGCGCGCCATGGGAACTGTTCTATTCTGATATCGCTGGTCATGGTCTTGCCCCGTCGATAGCGGCATGTCGAGCCGAGCGGGCAAGCCCTCCGAAGGCGTCGAGAAGGCGATCCCGCCAGTGGAAAATCGGATCGTCCGCTTCCAGCAGCTCGACCGGGCTCGTACAGCGAGCCCACATGAACATGCCGAACACGCAATAATCGGCATAGGCCGATGTCACGCCGGATAGATAGGGGGCCTTTCTCAGAGCATCGCGCAACGGCGACAAAGCGCTCCGCAAAGCAGAGAGATGGGCGGGACGATCCGCAACGACGGCTTCGAGGTTCTGGCCGAAGCGCTTCTCGCGCGATGCACGGAAATAGGCCTGATCGACAGGGGCCAAACAATCATGAATGTCGAGCAGAATGATACGGGCAATCAGCGGCAACAGCGTCCTGTCGGCCCAGGCATTGATAAAGGCGGCAAGTGGTATCGCCGCTTCTCCTCCAAACAGGGGAGGGGTGTCTGGATATTGCGCATCCAGATATTGGCTGATCCGCCAGGAATCGCTGACGATTTCTGTGCCGTCGACCAGCACCGGCACATAGCCCTGACCAGAGAAGGCGATGGCTTCCCTTTCGGTGAAGCGCCAAGGACGGGTTTCCGCTGTAAGCCCCTTATGCGCAAGCGCCATGCGGACCTTCCAGCAGTGTGGGCTGAAAAGCAGTTCCGGATCTGCTCCGGCGAGTTCGTAGAGTACCATGCCCAAGCTCATCTCATTGGCCCTTAAAGTTCTTCGCAGCCTGGCCGAAGAGACAGAACCTGCCGCCTTTACTGTTATGAATGCCGTTGAAATTCAAAGTGAAATAGCAGCTGACTTGAAGGTCTGCGCAAGCAGGCGCGATCTTATGGCCGTTCGCACCCGTCCCATTGCGAAGGTCGATCATCTCTGCTCCTCGGCAGCATATTAAAGCTGCTTAGCAAAACGATCATCGGCTTTGCTTGAGCTGTCAAGAATGAAGCGAGATCAATGCTGCAAAAACGAAGCTCAATAGGGGCGTGAGCTCAATCTTCAGGCAACGGCGGGCAAAGTTGCAAGAGAGCGCAGTCCTTGAAATGCGGCCGGCCATAGAGTGCAAGGCGTCGACCCGGCAATTCCTTGTCGGCTCTTGATGCTTGAGCATGTCCGTCTTACGTGGGGTTGCGGATCTGCTCCATTCTCAAGCTTTCATGCAAACTCGGACAGGAGCCGCTGTGCTTTTTTTGACTTGCGCTCGGCGCTATTTCGCGCCTTGCGCCGCATCGGCCTATCTCGACGTGAATGGTATCCCACAACTCGTGGAGGATCTCACTTGCCATAGCTGCCTGGCTTTCACGCATGGTGGCCGTTGCCCGAATGGGATCGCGAGGCATAGTGGTGGAAGCATCACGATGCAGGGAATATGGCGGCCTACAGAAAACTCCCGGCTTAGCCGGGGCGAGCGGTGTTGCGGGACGAGCCGGACCGTAAAGCGTCCGCCATCGCGCAGCAGATCGTTGTGCGATAGCAGAGCCGCATTCATGCACGTTTCGTCGTTTGCGAGGTCACCTCTTTGGCAAGGCTGCACGCCCTTGGACGTGCGGTACTTCGGTTGCCGCTCGAACAGTACTCGGCTGCCCTGTACCCTTTATGAGCTTGGCAGGATCAGCCCAGGCGCAGGGATTGCACAGCGGCCTCGAGAATTTCAACGGCGTCGCTTCGCCGCTTGTTTTGCAGGCGCTGCTTTCCGATCGCTTTCAGTGCCTCTCCGCCGAATGATTCCATGATCTCGGGCAAATGCCGTATGCCGCCGCGGGCTCCCCAGCTGCCATCCCTGATCTCCGTCGGAAATACCCAGACGCGCCGGGCGATCTCGTCGCTCGATGTGCCTTCGGCGCGGGCGACTGCTGCGGTTACCTCCTTGACCAGACTGGCTCTGGCCTCGCCGGTATATTGCCCTTCGGGGACAGTCGGCACTATGCGATAGATCGGGGCAGGTGCGGGTTTGCCGGCCCGATAGACGACGGCCGGCCTGTGCACGAATATCCAGCTTACGTCTCGCACCCGCTCATTGCTTGGATCGAGCCCCTCATGCGCTATCAGTATGTCGGTGAGCTCGCGCATCAACGATGCCTCGCTATCAGCGCTAAGCGCATCTTCCGGGATGAACACATCGATCATTGGCATTGCAGTCGTCTCCTTGGATCGTTTCGATGGCCCATATTGCTCTTTCATTGTCGTGGCAGAAGTGGCAGTATAGCCAATCTTAGCGGCAAATCGGACAGGCTCGATGATCATCCGGATTTGGGTTTATGACGGCATCCTGGCCTCGGGTGTCTCGGCGCCTGTCGACGTCTTCATGGCCGCCAATCACTTCGCTGCCAAGCAACAGGCCCGTTCAGCCGCACGGGACGTTCAGCTTACATGGCGGGTGGAATCGCTGGACGGTTTGCCGATACGCACCGCTTCCGGTCAACTGATTGAGGTTGACGGCAGGATCGGTGCCCGAAAGCCGGCAGATGCTGTCATCGTGACAGCTCCTTTCGTCGGTGAACTGGACAGCTTCATCATGCACCGCGATCGGTTGGCCGCACTTTCCAGTGCCCTGCGGCACCTGCATGAGAAAGGTAGCTATATCGCCTCCTATTGCACCGGTGCCTATCTGCTCGCCGAAGCCGGCCTGCTCGACGGTCGGATGGCGACCACGCATTGGTCGCGCGCGGACGATTTCGCGCGGCGCTATCCCCGTGTCACGCTTCGCGCCCAGGAGTTCCTGACCGAGCAGGATCGCATCATCTGCGGCGGAGCGGTTACCTCGTTCCTGGTGCTTGCGATGCGCCTCGTCGAATTGTTCTTAGGGTCACAGCTTGCGACAATCACCGCAAAGGCAATGCTGATCGATACGAACCGAATCTCGCAAATGTCCTATGCCAACCTTGTGCTGGAGCATGACCATGGCGACCGCCTCGTCGCGCAGGCGCAACAGCAAATGGAGGCCGCGCTTGCCAAGGAATTTCGCCTGTCGGAACTTGCCGCCCGCCTCGCCGTCAGCGAGCGCACGCTCCACAGGCGCTTTCTGCAGGCCGTTGGGCAGCCGCCACTCAGCTATCTGCAGACCTTGCGCATCGAGGTCGCCAAACGTCTGCTCGAGACCAGTGACATCAATTTCGAAACCGTAAGCCAGAATGTCGGCTATACGGATTTCGGGACCTTCCGCGATCTGTTCAAGCGTAAGACAGGGCTGTCGCCCAGGGATTATCGACGCCAATTCACCAAGGTGCCGGTACGGCCCGGCGCCCATCAGGACGCGGGCGGGCTGGGCTGACATTTGGCAAGACGCTCGATGGCCGGCCCACGGCGCCGCCCATCAGAGCGTTAGCAGAATGGAAATGCCTGAAACGCGTCAGTCGCTTCGGCCCGGTCGGAAAGGCGGGCAAGTGCGGGGTAGGCGTCTGGGCCGACAATCTCCGGCAGCATCTCGTGCGAAAAGCGATAGGCAACGGCACTGGTGATGTCGGCCTGGAGCGGGCGGTCGCCGAACAGCCATCGATCTGACCGCCCAAGCTCCTCTTCCAGCAGGCGATAGGCGGCCACCAGCTGGCCACGGATCCGATCGAGCCAGGGTTGATGCCATTTCTCCGATGGGCGGAGGTTGCGCTCGTAGACGATCTGAACCGTCTTCTCGCAGGTAGCGAGCGCGAGGCCAACAATCCGCTGAGCCCGAGCGTGGGTCTTGAGATCAACCGGTGACAGTTTGAGCTCCGAGGCGGCCAACCGTTCGACATGTTCGAGAATGAGGCCTGAATCCATCAACACCACATTGTCGTGCGTAACCAATGATGGAGCTTTCACAACGGCATTGATGGCGGAAAACGCATCGAAGGTCGAGAATACCGACAGCGGGACATGTTCGAAGGGAATATCCTGCAGATGCAAGGAAATGGCGACCCGTCGTACATAAGGCGAGTCCAACATTCCGATCAGTTTCATTGCTCGTTCTCCATGTCTCATTGCGATCTCGCAGACGTTCGCGCGTATCGCAAATCCGCCTCATGAGAGCGAGGCTAACGGCGCAGGGTGGCGGTTGCCAGTGACCGATATTGCCACTATCGTAAGGATCATGCCAAAAGATCGAAATCCGCTCGTTGTCATCCTTGCCTATGATCGATTGTGTACTTTCGAGTTCGGCTGTGCCTTCGAAGTCTTCGGACTGTCCCGCCCGGAGATGGGGCCGGATTGGTATCGGTGCATGACCGCAGCGATCGAGCCTGCTCCCATCCGATGTGCAGGGGGATTACAGCTTCAACCAGATGGCGGGCTGGAACTGCTCGATGCCGCCGATACGATCGTCCTGCCTGGCTGGCGGTCGCCGGACGATCCAGCTCCCGAAGCATTGCTGGAGGCGCTTCGTCGGGCGCACGCCGCAGGTATCCGCATTGTATCCATCTGCGGCGGGGCCTTCGTTTTGGCACAGGCCGGTCTGCTGTCCGGAAGACGGGCGACCACGCATTGGCACCATCTCGGCAAACTCGCGGCTCGCTATCCGCAAATTACGATAGAGCGACAGGCGCTTTATGTCGACGAAGGTACGATCCTGACCTCGGCAGGCAGCGCCGCGGGCCTCGATCTGTGCATCCATATCGTGCGCAGGGATTTTGGAGCGAGAGCGGCAAACAGTGTTGCGAGGCGACTTGTCGTTCCCTCGCATCGCGATGGCGGGCAATCCCAATTTCTGGAGCGTCCGGTGCCGCCGCCATCAGGCACACGTCTTTCGGCACTGCTCGATTTGGTCAGGGGGCGGATTGACGAGCAGTGGACCGTCGAGCGCATGGCAAGACAAGCGCGAGTGAGCATACGCAGCATTCATCGCCACATTAGCGAGGCGACCGGGATGGCGCCGGGCCAATGGCTGCAACGGGAGCGCATCGCATATGCGCGCGAACTTCTCGAAGAGACGACACTTTCCGTGGAGACCGTCGCTGCCCGCTCCGGCTTTGGCACAACAACCAATTTTCGCCAGCACTTCCGCGCAGTGGTCGGGCTGCCGCCGACAAGCTACCGTAGCCGGTTTAATATTGGAGAAACCGCAGGGCAATTCGAGCGTCAAAGCCAAGGTGGGGCAACGGTGGGTCACCCTTCCTTGGCTCGACGGAAATGAAACTGTGTAATTATGCAGGCGCCCAAGCCGCGCCAAGCATCGGACACCCACCTTCCTGGCCGCTTCAGTTTGCAGATAGCTTCTCGGCCAAGACGGCAAGCAGCACATGCTGGTTGCGCAGATGGCCTTCATCCACGCTCAGCTCCTGATGCTCATCGGCAATGTGCAGGGTGCGGCTTTGGGCGCCCGTATCGGATTGGTTGACGAACCGGATCGTGCTGATGGTGGCGATCGCAATGCGGCCCTCGCGCAGGATCAAGACGTCCTGGTCCAAAGACGCACCCGGACCGAACTCGACCTTTTCGCCCCTCTCAAGCGCAGCGTGTACCTTCCGCCAGAGATACGGCAAGGTTCGCTCCTCCAATAGACGTTCCCAGATTTCGGCGGCTTGCCAAATATCCCAGCGCAGCAAGAGCTGCTTGCCATCTGACATAAGAATTTCAGTCGCAGCCTTGCCAACATAGGATCCAACATTGCTCATCTCGGCATAGGGATAGATCTTCCGGCCGTAGACCACGGCCTGCTCGTCAAAGGTCAGTTGCTTTGGGCTGAACGCATAATAGACAAGCGTCGACCATTGGCCGACCATCATCAATAACATCAGGCCGCCGAGAATGACGGCGCTGGTTGGGAGTGCGGCAAAGCCATATCGTCCGCAAAAGGCGGCGATTGCGCTGGCCGCAACTGCGCCCGTCAAGCTTATGAGCAGAGAGCGAAGGGGCAATCGTCGCTTCGCATGGAATGCTGAAAACTGCTCATCAACCATGGGGTAGCGAATGGCTCGCCGCCGCCGCATAAAGACTGCATAGCCGCAAATATTCATCGCGCTTCATGCGCAAGTGTGTGGCGACGACAGTATGGCTTTTCGCGGGATCGCCACCTCGCAGAGAGATGATGCTGTTCGTCTTGATCACGCGATATGTGTCGATCCAGTCATTCTCGATCACGGTCGGCCATGCCATCAACTTGTCGAATCTCCGCGTGCGGAGGTGTAACCCGGCCTTCGAGAGTATGATGATCGGTTGCCTCACATAGCGAAATTGCAGAAGTAGAACCGCGGCAGCGGCCAGAAAAAGGATCGCAAAACCGATCGCCCAGTTTGTTTTGCCCATGGAAATCAGCAGCGTGCTCAATGCACCGCCAGCAATGATGTAAAGCGCCAGCCGGAACAGGATTTTCGGCACGGACACGAAGATTTCATGGGGCTGCTCCAGTTGGCGCAGCATGTTTTCGTTCAGATATATCGAGGTGTCCGAGGTCCGGGTCGCGAATGAGGTTGTCATAGGAATCAAAATCCATTCTTCATATTGAAGACGTCGAGATTAAAAGCCGATGCTGCGGCGGAATCACCAGATGCCGTCGCATGTCACCGATATAGTCGGATACATGTCCATGTCGATCCTGGTCGCGATCTTGACTGTGATCGTCGGTCCAACGTGCACAGGCAAACGCCTCCAACAGGCTGAGCTTGTGCGCAAGGCTGTCGCGAAGAAAACAGGGGCGGTGTCGCAAGACCCGAGCGCGCACGCGTAAGCTATCGATGCGATTGGAACCTTCCTGGTGCCTGGACGGGACTTTCGGTGGAGCTATCGATGTGCGTGACCGCGGTCGCCTGGGCTGAAACAGCGCCGCCGACGGCGATCAATACGGGATTTTCGTAGCCGATTTTCCCTATGCCTTCGGCAAGATTTTCGAGGCTGCCGTGCCATTGCTGCTGCGTGCTGCGACTGACGTCGGCCATGATGACCGTGCGAGTGGAAGGTTCAAGGCCTTCGGCGATCAGCCTGCTGGCGATGAGCGCCGCCGTCCTGCCACCCATGTAAAACACGGTTGTCGTATGGGGGTCGGCAACGCAGGCCCAGTCGATATCAGCCGGTAGTCCACCGTGGCGGGAGTGGCCGGTGATGAAGCGTACGGATTGGGCGTAGTCGCGGTGAGTGAGGGACATGCCGAGGCAGGAGGCCATGGCGCTTGCTGCCGTAATGCCGGGAACAATGTCGACGGAGATACCTTCGCGGCGAAGATGGTCGATTTCCTCGCCGGCACGACCGAAGACCATCGGGTCGCCCGACTTGAGGCGAACGACGCGCTTGCCGGCCTTGGCGAGGGCCAGCATCGTGGCGTTGATATCCTCCTGCTTGCAGCTTTCGCGTCCTCCACGCTTTCCCACCAGCATCCGTTTGGCCTCGCGGCGCGCGAGTTCCAGCACCTCGCTCGAAACAAGGTCATCGAACAGGATCACATCGGCAGCCTGCAAGGCGCGGACGGCTTTGAGCGTCAAAAGCTCGGCGTCGCCCGGGCCGGCACCCACGAGCGTCACGTGACCGGCAGTCCTGCCATCGTTGCGAGCAGGGCTGGCGGCTGCGAGCAGGTCCGGCACCATATCGGTGTCGGGTTCCTCGCCTGCAAAGGCGCGATCGACGAAACCTTCCCAGAAGCGCCGTCGTTGAACCGGGGACAGGGCCTCCGTCACATGGGAGCGGATGGTCTGGGCAAATCGGGCCCATGATTTGAGCGAGGGAGGAAGCAGCGTTTCGATGCGCCGACGGATAGCCTGGCCGAGGATGGGAGCGGCGCCGTCCGTCGAGATGCCTATGACCACGGGCGAGCGGTTGACGATCGAGCCGAACTTGAATTGACAGAATTGCGGGATGTCGATGACGTTGACGGGAACTCCGGCTGCGATGGCGCGATCGTGGAAATGGCGTGCCTCCTCCTTGGTTTGGCAATCGCCGACCGCCAGGGCAAAGCCGTTGAAACACACCGACTGCCAGCAGGTATCGTGATGGATGAACTGGCCGTCTCGCTCCGTGAAAACCTCTGAAAGCTCGGTGGCAGGACAGAAGACATGCACCTCCGCGCCAGCGGCCGCCAGAAGTTCGGCTTTCCACGCCGCTCCGTCGCTACCGCCGGCAACCAGCACGGCCTTCCCCTTGATGTCAAAAAACAATGGCAGCGAGGCGAGGGGAGCTATGCGCTCCTGTCTGTCATTCGGCTGCTTGGCGAAGGCAATCATCGATAATCCCTCTGATTTCCATACGACAGGAGCCGCAATTGGTTCCCGCCTTGAGGTGTTGGCCGATAGCCTCGACCGAATGGCAACCGTCCGCGACGGCGCTCGCGATCTGGTTGATGCCGACCGAGAAGCAGGAACAGACGGTGGCACCCGGATCGACTTGATCCGCACCCGGCCGGCCGGCGAGCACCGCAAAGCGCGTCGGCGCCGTCTCAAGCCGCGCGTCGAGTTGCCCGACAGCCCAGTCTCGCGAGACGGCGACGGGCTCCGGCGCGAGATAGAAGGCGAGTAACAGCTTTTCCCCTTGGAAAAAGCCGTGGCGTTGCTGGCGCGTCGAGTTGTCGACATAGGCGAGATGCTCGCCGCGATCGGACAGGCCGAAGGTCTCGCGGCACCAGGTTTCCAAATGATCAGGCGCCTTGTCGAAGCCGAACTCCACGCGCCAGCCGGCCTGCGCTTTCGCGATCGCCCAATAAGGTGCCTCAAGCCTCAACGGGCGGGAGGCGGTGACCGCAAAGCCGTAATATGCCATTTCGGCGGGCCGCACCTGGGCGCCGGTGCTCTTGAGGGCGGGCTGGCCGGAGATGGGGTCGGTGCGTGGCGCCAGCAGAGTCGCCACGCGCGCATTGGCCGAATAGGCATCGTTCCAATGCATCGGTACGAAGATGCCGCCACGCGGCTGGCGTTCGGTGAGCAACGCGCGCAGCACGACCGAACCGTAGCAATTTTCCACCCTTACCAGGTTTGCCTTGTCGATGCCGAGTTTCATGGCGTCCACCGGGTTGATCTCGACGAAAGGTTCGGCGAGATGGGCTGAGAGCCGTGCCGCCTTGCCCGTGCGCGTCATCGTATGCCACTGGTCGCGGATGCGGCCGCTATTGAGCGTGAAAGGTGCATCCCTTGTTGTGCGATCGTCGCGCGCGGATGTGACGGGAACGAATCTGGCTTTGCGGTCCGGCGTGTAGAATTTGCCTTGAGCGAAGAAGCGGGTGACGCCCTCGTCGACGCCTTTGCGATGCGGCCACTGGAACGGCGACATTGCCTCGAAGCTATCGGGCGAGATATCCGCCTTTGCGCCAATGTCGAAGTCGCGCATGCCGCCATTTTCGAAGCCGGAAAGGGCTGCGTGCTCGGCGAAGATGTCTGCCGGTCCGTCGTAGTCAAAACCGTTGAAGCCCATACGCTTGGCAACCTCGGCCATATGCCACCAGTCGGGCCTTGCTTGGCGGGGCAGGCCTAAGAAATTGCGCTGGCGGGAAATGCGTCGTTCGGAATTGGTGACGGTTCCGTCCTTTTCGCCCCAGCCGGCGGCGGGCAACAATATATGGGCGAGCGCAGCGGTGTCGGTGTTCCTCTGGATGTCGGAGACGACGACGAAAGGGCAGTTGCGGATGGCCTCGCGTACGCGATCGGCATCCGGCATCGAAACGACCGGATTGGTAGCCATGATCCATAGCGCCTTGATGCGCCCATCCGCCACGGCCTCGAACATCTCGACGGCCTTGAGGCCAGGCTTTGCGGCGATGGTTGGCGAGTTCCAGAAGCGCTGCACCCGATCGCGCGCGACCTCGTCCTCAATGTCCATATGCGCTGCAAGCATGTTGGCAAGGCCGCCGACTTCTCTTCCTCCCATCGCATTCGGCTGGCCAGTCAGGGAAAACGGACCCATGCCTGGCCTGCCGATACGTCCTGTCGCGAGATGGCAGTTGATGATGGCATTGACCTTGTCACTGCCGACAGAGGATTGGTTGACGCCTTGGCTGTAGCAGGTCACCACCTTTTCGGTCGTTTCAAACAGGCGGTAGAATGCGCCGAGTTCGGCGACAGACAGCCCCGTTTCCGCCGCGACATCTGGCATGCTTCTGGTTAGGGCCGCTTGCCGCGCATCACGGAAGCCGATTGTGTGCGCCGATACATAGTCGTGGTCGAAGGCCGGCGATCCGGCGAGATGGGTAAGCAGGCCATTGAAGAGGGCGACATCGCCATCGCTTTTGATTGTCAGGTGCATGTCGGCGAGATCCGAGGTGACCGAGCGCCTGGGATCGATGGTGACGATTTTCATGTCAGGCCTGACTTGTCTGGCCGCCTGGATCCGCTGGTTGAGCACCGGATGGCACCATGCAAGGTTCGAGCCGACCAGCACGATCAGCTCGGCAAGTTCCAGATCCTCATAGACACCCGGCACCGTGTCTGTGCCAAAGGCGCGGCGATGGCCGGCAACGGAGGAGGCCATGCATAGCCGCGAATTGGTGTCGATATTGGCCGATCCGATGAAGCCCTTCATCAGCTTGTTGGCGACGTAATAGTCCTCCGTCAGGCATTGGCCCGAGACATAGAACGCAACCGAGTCCGGCCCGTATTCGGCAATCGTCTCGCTGAAGCGCCGCGCCGTGAGATCGAGAGCCTCGTCCCAGCTCGTCGTTCGGCCGTCGATTTCCGGGTAGAGCAACCGGCCGTCGAGGTCGATGGTTTCGGCAAGCGCGGAGCCTTTCGAGCAGAGGCGTCCGAAGTTGGCGGGATGGTCGGGGTCGCCTTTGACAGAGACCTCGCCGTCTTCATCCACCCTGGCAATGACGCCACAGCCGACGCCGCAGTAGGGACATGTGGTCTTGGTCTCAATGGACATGGGCTATTCTCCCACGCTCTCTCATCCTCACTCCGCTGCCATCATCAGGCTGTCGAGCGCGATGAACAGAGCGCCATCCTCAATGCGGATAGGAAGGGTCCGCACCTCGCCTTGGTCCGCTCCGAGCGCCTTGCCGGTCTTAAGCGAGATCACCCAATTGTGCAGCGGGCAGGTCACGGCCGTACCGTGGACGATGCCTTGGCTCAAAGGGCCACCTTTGTGCGGGCAATGATCCTCAATAGCGAAGACCTCGTTTTCGGCCGTGCGGAACACGGCAATCTTGCCCTGCGGGGTTTTCACGCATCGTGCGCCGCGCAGAGGAATGTCTGCGATATCGCCGATCTGATGCCAGCTGTCGTTTGGCCAGTTCATGTCCATCTCCTCACTCCGCGGCGTGCGGGTAACCGATCGTCGCCATCGGCTTGAACTCGTGCTTATCCTTGCCGGAGACGCGCTCCGACCAGGGATCGACCTGTGCAAACCTCTGGCTGAAGACGAAGCGTTCGTAGTAGGCCTTGCGTCTCTCGCCGTCCTGCACGATCTGGCGACGGATCTCCTCGAGGCCGATGCGCTTCGCCCATTTGTAGATGCGTTCAAGATAGCGGGCCTGCTCGCGATACATCTGCGTCAGCGCCACGATATGCTCCAGCGCCTCGTCTTCGGTCTTGACCAGGCCCAAGACTTCCGTGCCCTTGATGTCGAGGCCGGCGGCACCGGCGAAATGGATTTCGAAGCCGCTGTCGACGCAGATGACGCCGATGTCCTTGCAGGTCGCCTCGGCGCAATTTCGCGGACAGCCGGAGACGGCAAGCTTGAGCTTTGCCGGCGTCCACGAACCCCACATGAATTTCTCGATGCGGATGCCGAGGCCGGTTGAATCCTGCGTGCCGAAGCGGCACCAGTCGGAGCCGACGCAGGTCTTCACCGTGCGCAGGCCCTTGGCATAGGCCTGGCCGGAAATAAAGCCGGCTTTGCCGAGATCGGCCCAGACGGCGGGTAGGTCCTCCTTGTGTATGCCGAGCAGATCGATGCGCTGGCCGCCGGTGACCTTCACCATCGGGATTTCGAACTTGTCGACGACATCGGCGATCGCTCGCAGTTCGCCGGAGCTGGTCACGCCGCCCCACATACGCGGTACCACGGAATAGGTGCCATCCTTCTGGATGTTGGCGTGCACCCGCTCGTTGATGAAGCGTGACTGGTAGTCGTCGGCATATTCATCCGGCCAGTCGCAGACGAGATAGTAATTCAGTGCCGGACGGCACTTCGCGCAGCCACAGGAGGTTTTCCATTCAAGTTCCTGCATCACGGCTGGGATGGTCTTCAGCTTCTTGGCCTTGATCAGGCGGCGCACGTCGTCATGGCCAAGCTCCGTGCAAGTGCACATCGGCTGCACGGCTGTGGGATTATAGGCATCGCCCAGCGTGATCGACATGAGTTGTTCGACAAGCCCGGTGCAGGAGCCGCAGGAGGCCGAGGCCTTCGTGTGGGCACGCACGTCATCGAGCGAGGTCAATCCCTTACCGGTGATTGCCGCCGTGATCTTGCCCTTGCAGACGCCGTTGCAGCCGCAGATTTCCGCATCATCCGGCAAGGCTGCAACGGCCGCCATAGGGTCCAGCGGCGACCCTCCTTGATAGGCCTGGCCGAAGATCAAGGTGTCGCGCATCAGCGAGATGTCGGTCGCCTTCTTCTTCAGGTCATTGAACCAGGCGCCGTCGGCCGTTTCACCATAGAGAACCGTGCCGATAATGCGGTTGTCCTTGAGCACCAGTCGCTTGTAAACGCCGCCGGCCGCATCGCGCAGGACGATTTCCTCTCGATCGTCGCCATCGGCGAAATCACCGAGCGAGAAGAGGTTGATGCCGGTGACTTTGAGCTTTGTCGGCGTGTCTGAATGCACGAAGGCGGCTGAGCGGTCACCCGCCAGATGCGATGCCGCGACCCGCGCCATCTCGTAGAGCGGGGCCACCAGGCCATAGACCTGTCCACCGACTTCGGCGCATTCGCCAAGCGCCATGATCGAGCCATCCGAGGTCTGCATGCCATCATCGACGACGATGCCGCGGTTGACGGCGATGCTGGCTTCCTTGGCAAGGGCGATATTGGGGCGGATGCCGACGGCCATCACCACCAGCGTCGCGGGGATGATGCGGCCATCGTCAAGCTCGATGCCTTCGACCTTGCCATCCCCGATAATCGCCTTGGTGTTGGCTTTGGTAATGACTTTGATGCCGCGATCCTCGACGGCGCGCTCAAGGAGATAGCCGGCGGCCGGATCGAGCTGACGCTCCATCAAGGTCGGCTGCACGTGCAGAACGGTCACATCCATGCCACGCTGATTGAGGCCGGCGGCGGCCTCGAGACCCAGCAGGCCGCCGCCGATGACAACGGCTTTCTCGCGCGATTGGGCGGCAAGCAGCATGGCCTGTACGTCGTCGAGGTCGCGATAGGTGATGACGCCGCGCAAGTCCTTGCCCGGAACCGGAATGATGAAGGGTATCGAGCCCGTCGCAATGACCAGTCTGTCGTAGCTTTCGGTGACGCCATGATCAGACGTTACCGTCTTGGCAGCCCGGTCGATGGCGACGATCCTGTGACCCTTATAGAGGGTGATGTCGTGCTTGATGTACCAGCCGTCGCCATGGATGATGATCTGTTCGTAGTCTTTCTCGCCCGACAGCACCGGCGAGAGCATGATGCGGTCGTAATTGACGCGCGGTTCGGCGTTGAAGATCGTGATCTGGTAGAGACCAGGTGCCTTTTCGAGAAGGTGCTCGAGCATGCGTCCAGGCGCCATGCCGTTGCCGATGATGACGAGTTTCTGGGTCATGGTATCACTCCGCAGCTTCGACGAAGCGGTGGCGTTCGTAGAGGAACTTCAGCACGGCCTCGCGGCATTTGAGATAGGTTTTGTCCGATGCAAGCTCGATGCGATTGCGCGGCCGCGCAATCGGCACATGGAGGATATCGCCGATATGGGCGGCCGGACCGTTGGTCATCATGACGATACGGTCGGAGAGCAGCACCGCCTCATCGACATCATGGGTGATCATCACCATGGTGGTGCCAAGGCGGGTGTGGATTTCCATCACCGCGTCCTGCAGGTGGGCGCGGGTGAGCGCATCGAGCGCGCCGAAGGGTTCGTCGAGCAGCAGGATCTTCGGCTGCATGGCAAGTGCGCGTGCGATGCCGACGCGCTGTTTCATGCCGCCGGAGATTTCCGCGGGACGCCTGTCCTTGGCATGCGCCATCTGAACGAGGTCGAGGTTGCGCATCACCCAGTCATGGCGCTCGGCCTTGGACTTCGTGCCGCGAAACACTTTCGAGACGGCAAGATTGACGTTTTCGTAGACGCTGAGCCACGGCAGCAAACTGTGGTTCTGGAAGACCACGGCGCGATCGGGGCCGGGCTCGTTGACCTCTCGGTTTTCAAGGAGCACCGCGCCGGCGGAAACCGGGGTAAGACCGGCAATGAGATTGAGCAGGGTCGATTTGCCACAGCCCGAATGGCCGATGATCGACACGAACTCTCCCTTGTCGATCACGAGTTCGATGCCCTTCAGCACCTCGGCGCGCTGGCCGCCGCGATCGAAATACTTGTCGATATGATCGAGCTTCAGATAGGCGTTCATCCTGTTCTCCTCAATTGCTCGTCATGCCGCGGGTCACGACGGCTCCAAGGCCGGCGACCAAACGGTCGAGGACAAAGCCGGTGACGCCGATATAGGCCAGCGCCACGATGATGTCGGGCAGGCGCGAGGAGTTCCACGCGTCCCAGATGAAGAAGCCGATGCCGACGCCGCCGGTCAGCATCTCGGCGGCAACGATGGCAAGCCAGGAAAGCCCTGCACCGATGCGAAGACCCGTGAAGATATAGGGGGCGGCGGCCGGCACCATGATGCGGAAGAAGAATTCGATCTGGTTGAGACGCAGGACCTTGGCGACGTTGCGATAATCCTGCGGAATATTGCGAACGCCGGTCGCGGTGTTGATGATGACGGGCCAGATGGAGGTTATGAAGATCACGAAGATCGCCGAGGGATTGGAATTCTGGAAGGCGGCGAGCGAGAGCGGCAGCCACGCAAGCGGCGGCACGGTACGCAGCACCTGGAAGATCGGATCGAGGCCACGCATCGCCAAGACCGATTGCCCGATCAGTGCGCCGGTCAACACGCCAGCGACAGCGGCAAGGCCGAAGCCATAGGCGACGCGCTGCAGCGAGACGAGCACGCGCCAGGCAAGCCCGATATCCTGCGGACCGTTGTTGAAAAACGGATTGATGATGAGATCATAGCTCTCCTGCCAGATCTGTGATGGCGGCGGCAGGCTTGCGCCCGGCTGCTCGCAGAGCAGTTGCCAGATGCCGAGCAGAAGCACCAGAACCACAAGAGGTGGCAGGGTGTTGCGCAGGATGACAAGCCCGATTTGACGAATGTCGATGCTGGGGGCAGGGCGAGCCGAGAGGGCAACGACTTGGCCCTTGAGCGCTTCAGGCGCTGTCGGGCCGGGTGTGTGTCTGCGTGCGAGAGCTGACATTATGATGCCACCTTGATCGAGAGGCTTTCGAGATAGGCAGAGGGGTTCTCCGGATCGAAGACTTTGCCGTCGAAGAAGATTTCCTTGCCGCGAGAGGTTGATGTGGGAATATCCGAAGCGGCAACGCCGAGATCCTTGGCGGCATCGCGCCAGATATCCTGTCGGTTTACCTGTCCGACCAGCGCCTTGATGTCGGTATTGGGCACAAACTTGCCCCAACGGATATTTTCGGTGATGAACCAGGCATCGTGGCTCTGGAATGGATAGGACACGCCACCCTTCCAGAACTTCATGTAGAGATCTGTGCCCTTGGCAAGGCGGCCGTTGCCGTAGTTGATGTCGCCTTTCAAGCGGCCGAGCACGTCCTTCGGCGGCACGTTGAACCATTGTCGTTTGCCGAGAATGGTCGCCATCTCCTCCTTGTTGTCCATGCTATCGCACCATTGCTGGGCTTCCATCACAGCCATCAGCAGGGCTTTGGCTGCCTTCGGGTTCTTCTCGATCCAGTCGGCGCGCATGCCGAGAGCTTTCTCCGGGTGGCCCTTCCAGATCTCGCCTGTCGTACAGGCGGTAAAGCCGATGCCCTGGTTGACGAGCTGTTCGTTCCACGGTTCTCCGACACAGAAGACGTCCATGTTGCCGACCTTCATGTTCGCCACCATCTGCGGCGGCGGCACGACGATGGTCGAGACATCCTTGTCGGGATCGATGCCGCCGGCGGCTAGCCAATAGCGCATCCACAGATCATGCGTGCCACCGGGGAAGGTCATGGCCGCCTTGATTTCCTTGCCCGCGGCTCTTTTCGCGTCAAAGGCGGCCTTCAGTTTGGAGGCATCAAGCTGGACGCCGGTTGCCGCATATTCCTTGGCAACCGAAATGCCCTGGCTGTCGTAGTTGAGGCGTGCAAGGATCGCCATCGGCACAGGCTGGTTGTTCTGCGTTACCTTGCCTGTGTGCATCAGGTAGGGGAGCGGCGAGAGAATATGGGCGCCGTCGATGCCGTTTGCCGCCCCACCAAGCACGAGATTGTCGCGCGTCGCACCCCAGGATGCCTGCTTGGCGACATCGACATCGGGCAGGCCGTGTTTTTCGAAGAAGCCCTTTTCCTTGGCGATGACCAGCGGTGCCGCATCGGTGAGGGCAATATAGCCGAGCTTGGCGCCTGTCACTTCAGCTCCGCCCGTGGCCGCAAAGGCGCCGGAAGGGAAGGCGGCTTTGACCGCACCGATCAGAGCCGCGGCGGCAGAGGTCTTCAAAAGGTTTCGGCGTGTAACACCATTGGTCAGGATCTCTTTCACGTGCAGTTTCCCCTTATTGGCTCACGACGGAAGAATTTCGGACAAAAAAAACGCCGCTCGATCGATGCGGCCGGGGATGGAATGGGAGTCCCGGGGCATGAACCGTGCGACGTCGATGTCTTTGCGAGCGCGTTATCAGCGCATTGCGTGCCTGGATCGCCGTTGATCGAGGCAGCCTTAACCAAGCAATCCGTGTGCCAGTTTTTGATGTGGCGCGTAGCTCTATGAAAATACTGAGTTATTTCAAACTTGGTCAGATTCGCCGCTTTTGTGCGCAGATGCTGCAGCTGCTAATATTTTAGGCGGCTGCCGCTCTGCGATCGAAGGCCTTGCGCCAATTCTGTGCAGTGCAGCGTGCGCAGCGGGTCTTAAATGTCGTCCGTCGAGAGCTGTGCTGCGCTTGCTGCCTTCACGGCAAATCCTTCGACATAATCGGCCATTTCGGCGGGATCGAAGACATGTCCGTCCATGAAGCGATCGCCCTCCTTATCGCCCTCAATGCGGATATCGGCCTCGTCAGGCCCCGCTCCGGCGCCGAGTGCGAGCCTGTAAAGATCCGGACGATAGGCCGAGGCGGCGATTTTCATGTTCTGTTTGGATAGGGCAATCTGGCCCCAGCGGATCATCTGGCTGAATATCCATAGAGCCTGGCTCGGGCGCGGATAATTGGCAAAGTTGCCATGAAAGGAAAAATATCGATCGATCACGCGCCGATTGCCCCTGGCATCGAGGTTGAATTCGCCTGATAGCACGCGGCGGATGATGGCGGCGGGCGCCGCGATGTAGCGGGGATCGGCAAGCGCCTCGGCGAGTGCGTCGTGATTTTCCGACCGGTCGCACCAGCGGGCGGCGGCATCAAGCGCAACGATCAGGCGTGAAACCGTTTCGGGATGGCTCTCGGCCCATTCCGGGCGCATTCCAATCACCTTCTCCGGAGCGGAGGGCCATATGTCCTGCTTGGCGGCGACAATGCGCCCGACGCCGCGCTCGGACGCAACCATGTTCCAGGGAGCGCCGACGCAGAAACCGTCGATGGCGCCGGCTGCAAGTGCGTCGGATGTCAGCGGCGGTGGGACGACGACGAGCTTCACGTCCCGGTCAGGGTCGATACCGCCGGCGGCCAGCCAATATCGGAACTCGTAATTGTGAGACGAGAACGGATACGTCATTCCGAACGTCGGAGGTGCCTCGCCACGGTCCTTCCCATGCGAAAGCACGACCGCCAACGCCCTGGCGTTTTCGAGTGCGCTCGCCTGTTCAGCAATCCCGACATGATCGCGCATGCGATCGAACAGCCTGACGGAAAGAGTGATCGCGCTGCCACCCAGGCCGAGTGAGAAGGGGGTGATCGTCGACGAAGGATTGGAGCCAAGGCCAAGCATCGAAGCCACCGGCATCGGCGACAGCATGTGTGCGATGTCGAATTGGCGGAAGGCCAATCGGTCGCGGACATTGGCCCATGAGACATCCTTGACCAGTTCGAGTGCCAGTCCCTCCCTGGCTGCAAAGCCGAATTCGGCCGCAGCGATCAGGACGGAAGCATCGACGAGCGGAATAAAGCCGGCGCGCAGGACCTTCTGCTCCCTGCCGCTGACGCGTTCGGGGGCGATAAGCTTGCTACTGGAGCGTTCGATTATCGTCATCTTCTCTTACCTTGGCTTTCTCCCGGTATCGCGATCACATCAGCAGCCCGGCCGCCGTCACCACACTCTGAGCGATTTCGGAGATCTTCTTCTTCTCGTTCATGGCTGTCTGACGCAGGAGTGCAAAGGCATCTTCCTCCGACAGGCCGCGCATCTTCATCAGAATGCCCTTTGCGCGCTCGACGATCTTGCGCTCCTCCAGAGCGGATTTTGCTTCGGCAAGCTCTCTTTGAAGGCGGGAGAAGGCGTTGAAGCGGCTGACCGCCATGTCGAGGATGGATTTGACCCGCTCCTTCTTCAATCCGTCGACGACATAAGCCGAAACACCCGCCTCCATGGCGGCCTCGATCTGGGCCGTATCGGATCTGTCGACAAACATCGCGATCGGCCTACCAACGGTGCGCGTCAACTGAAAAAGGTGCTCCATCATGTCGCGATTTGGGTTTTCGATATCGATGACGATTACATCCGGCTTGAGCGCCTCGATGACGCGGGCAACACCATTGACTTCATGAATGACCATGACCTTGCCGTGCCCGGCTTCACGTAGCCCTTCCTCGATGATCGAGGCGCGGATCACGTTTTCGTCGATGACCAGAATTGTCAGCTCGGAGAGGACCATCGCCACCTTCAATCGATGACGCCATGCAGATAGATCGCGAAACCGGCTGCCGATATCAGCAGAGACCAAAGTGGCGACAGGGTTCGTCCGAGCGCGAGCGCGATCGTCATGCCGCAAGCGATCAAGGTCGCGCCGGCAAGCACGCCGCAATTGGCGAATGAAAGGCCGATCGCGCACAGGAATATGCTGGTCGAAACCGTCGCCAGTGCGAGGCGGCTATGCGACATCTGCGGCCCCGAGGTGAAGATGGAGGAGCAATCCGCCCAACTGAAGCCGATGGCAATGCACAAGAATGGCAGGAGCAGTCCCACTTGATGTTCCCTTTCGAACTCTTCGAACCAAAGCGCGTCACTGCCGCAAAGCCGCTGGAGTTGTTCCAAGCAAGTCGCGTGCCATGAAGTAATGCTTTGTAAACACTGAGGATTTCTATGCCGCAGGCGATAGAGTTCGAAATGAGTGCCTGTTTGATAGGCACTCAATGCGCATACTGCAGCAATTCGCGATGAGCCCGTTTAACCGCCGCCGATGCACACCAGCCTCCAAGGCGGCGGAGAATAGTGTTCGGGCTTTCGAGCCTTGCCGATTTTATGTCTACGCGCCTTCAGCCCCACATTGTCACGGCGTGATCAACGATCTCCCTCATGCGGGTCAGCCGGGCATCCGCCTCTCCCAAGGGCGATTTGGTAACAAGGCCTGCTTCCATGGCTGAGGCACCAACCGCCAGGAACTCGTCATCGTCCATCACCTGGGCGATCTCGAAGTCGATCCAGCGCCGCGTGTCGGTGACGATCAGCGGGGCGCCTTCCATTATCCGGAGGCGGTCCGGCCATCGGCGCTGCTCCGCAAGATGCAGTGCCGTACAACGGTTGAAATCGACGCCGATCAGAAGAACCTTGGCCTCCAGCCTGTAGAGCGCGCCCAGAGGTGAGTGCTCTCCGAGGGGATCATCGAGAGCATGCTCTCTCGTGATCTCCTCCGCCAGAGGCCCGAGAGCCGCGAAGGATGCCGAGGGATGGTTGCTCCTTGCCGCGCCGGGCCAGGTCCGAAACAACTCGGCAACGGCTCCCATGTTCCTCGTCGGCGTGGTTCTGGCATCGAACGGAGGCATGTTGGCCTTAATCGGCTCGATCCATTCCTTGGGTACAGGAGGCATTGCCCAGTTCGCGGGATTGGTTATCTGCGCCGAATGCGCCGGCATTACGAGAGTGCCCGCCGATCCCACCGCCTCGATCAAGGCCTGGATGACGGCGACAGCTCCACCGCAGACCCACCCCAGGGAGGCGAGCGACGTGTGCACTATGAGGATGTCGCCGTGGCGGACACCGATCTTGCCGAGATCGGCGGTCAGGCTGTCGACGGTGACCGGGGATTTGGTTCGGGCGATCTTGTCTGCTTCGCTCATGGCATTCTCTCTGCTGCTTATATTTCTGACGTTGTCGGGCGTCCGAAGACCGGGTGTCACAGCGATGATAGCGTCGCAAAGGGGGAAATACAGCCAGCCCCATTTGCTCGATGCCGGCTGAACCGCGAGATCAGCGGCAGGGCGGAGGGATGTCGCATCGGGCACAGCCGATTGACCTTCAATACAATTGACGATGAGATAGGCTATGGTCCGACCAAACGGTCATGTCAGCAGGAGACTGCCGGTTGAATGCCGTCTTTAAGGAGCAGGCGCGTCGGAAATCGAAGTGGAAAGCAAGCGCTGTGACATCGAGGCGCTTGCGACCAATATCATTCTCTGCCTGCATGTCGGGTGTGATACATGAAGGGTCCAACGGATAGACCATGGCAATAGTAGATACGAAACCAATCCCGCAACCCGTTGTCGCGCGCCTAACGCGTGCGGCGATTTTTATCGTTCTCACCATCAATCCAGGTCGCGAAAGCGAAGCCGCCGTCCGGTCGATGTGCGCTGATCTCGGCGGGCTGCTTCGGGCGGTCGGATTTCGTGATCTCGAAGGTCGTCTCTCCTGCGTTATGGGCTTCGGATCCGATATGTGGGACCGCCTGTTTGATGGACCGAGGCCAAAAGACCTGCATCCTTTTAAGGAAATTCGCGGTGTGCATCATGCTGTTTCTACCCCCGGCGACGTGCTCTTTCACATTCGCGCGGCACGTATGGACCTTTGTTTCGAGCTGGCAATGGAAATCATGTCGCGGCTTGGCGATGCGGTGGCGACCGCAGATCAGATCCAGGGTTTTAGCTATTTCGACGACCGTGATCTGATCGGCTTCGTCGACGGGACGGAAAATCCAGTCGACCAGGAAGCGATCGACGCAGCGATCATCGATGACGAAGACCCGGCCTTTGCCGGCGGCAGCTATGTGATCGTCCAGAAATACCTGCACGATCTGAAGAAATGGAATGCGATTCCCGTCGAAGTGCAGGAAGGCATCGTCGGACGCAAGAAATTCTCGAATATCGAACTCGATGACAGCGTCAAGCCGAGCTATGCCCATAATGCCCTGACGACTATCGTCGAAGATGGCAAGGAGCTTGATATCGTCAGAGACAATATGCCGTTCGGCGACGTCGCGAAGGGCGAGTTTGGAACCTATTTCATTGGCTATGCGAGATCTCCGGTGCGCATCGAGCAGATGCTTGTCAACATGTTTGTCGGCCGTCCGCCCGGGAATTATGATCGCTTGCTCGATGTCAGTCGGGCGGTCACCGGCAGCCTGTTCTTCGTTCCATCCGCGATGTTCCTGGAGAGTGTCGAGTCAGACGCTGCCCCATCAGCGGCCGAACCCGTTGCTGCCGATAGGTCAGATGATGCAAAGCCTGCTGCCCGCAATGAAAGCATGGACGCGTCCCTCGGGATCGGCTCATTAAGGAAAGAGGTTTGACATGAACAATCTTCACCGGGAGCTTGCTCCCATCTCCGAAAAGGCTTGGGAGCAGATCGAGGCGGAAGCAAAGAGAACGCTCAAGCGCCATTTGGCTGCGCGTCGTGTCGTCGATGTCGATGGGCCGAAAGGACTCGATTTTTCGGCCACCGGCACCGGGCACGTCAAGAAAGTCGCGAGCCCGGGCGATGGCGTTCAGGCTTCCCTGCGCGAGGTCAAACGGGTCGTCGAACTGCGTGTTCCGTTCGAACTTTCGCGATCGGCCATCGATGATGTTGACCGAGGTGCGGAGGATTCCGACTGGTCTCCGGTCAAGGAGGCGGCACGCAGGCTCGCCTTCAGTGAGGACCGCGCCGTATTCGAAGGTTTTGCGCCCGCAGATATCCAGGGGATCGGTGAGAGCAGCAGCAATCCCGCCCTGACCCTTTCGGCAAGTGTCAAAAACTATCCGGACATCGTCGCGAAGGCCGTTGGCCTTTTGCGCCTTGCCGGCGTCGAAGGGCCTTACGCCCTGGTTCTTGGCGAGGAAGCCTACACAGCCGCAAGCGGCGGCAGCGACGAGGGGTATCCGGTGCTCCACCATATCGAAAAAATCGTCGATGGCGGGATCTTCTGGGCGCCGGCGATCAAGGGTGGCTACGTCCTGACGACCAGAAGCGGCGATTTCGAACTCGATCTCGGCCAGGACATTTCCATAGGCTATCTCAGCCATTCCGCGACAGCAGTCGAGCTCTACTTTCAGGAAAGCTTCACCTTTCGGGTGCTGACGGCCGAGGCAGCGGTCACCCTTTTGCCCGCTCCGGGAGAAGCGGAAAAGGGCTCGTAGGCCAAAACGACGGGGGAAGGAGTGCTCGCGCGCAGCAGCTCCCATTCCCAGCAATGGCAGTTTTGGCGGGCTTGAGATTGTCCGCCATCACTTTCGGCATGCGCGTAGACTTGCGGTCGCCTGCGCGGGAATGCTCAGCGCAGTGACAGAATGCGCTTCGGGTCGATCTTGCCGCGGAGCAGGTCTGAAAGAGCAAGGAGATTGCCTTTCAATCGTCCGCGCCGATCGACGAGGCCCTGCGGCCGCAGGCTGCCAACGATATTCGCGCAGGTGTTTCCAATCGCAAAACGCAGCGCTCTTCGCCACCCCATTGTGCCCTTGCGCGCGACATAGACTGAATTCGCGATCTGCGAGTAGCCAAACCGCAGACCGGACGTGCGACCGCGTTTTACGCCCCGATGGACGCCGCGCAGCGCGTCGGCAAACACGATGCGGCCCTTGCCGGCAAGCTGGCCTGAGAAATCGATATCCTCATGCCAGCCATAGAGTGGCAGGTTCTCATCGAAGCGTGCGCCGATCCGCATTATCGTCGCAAAGCGAAACGCCATGTTACAGCCATAGAGGTTTCCGGTCGGCGCAACACGCGCCTCCCCCCTCTCAGGTGCAGTGTCGCTTGTCAGAATTGAAAACGTCTCCGGCAGATCTATGCCCGGGCCGCGGATGCCGTCGGCAAGAACATGGCCGGTCGCGGCTATGATGTCCGGATTCTGCAGGAAGAGATGCTCAGTCTCGGCAAGAAAGCGATCGGCCGGAAGAAAGTCGTCGTCGAAGAAAACGATCAGATCCGCTTCGCCGGCGGCGTCGAAGATGGCATTTCGTTGGGCGCTCGAACCCTGTGGGCCGACGACATGCTCCACAGGAACAGCGAGCCCTGCCGCGTGGTCCCAATCGACGTCGCTGTCGTTAACAGGGCAGATCAGGATACGATCGGGGCGCCGCTCCTGCTTGTCGATCTGTGCTAGCGTATCCCGAAGGACCTCACGGCGCCCCGTGGTGGCAATCCCCACGACAATGACAACAGGTTTGGTTTGAGATGTGTCGATCATGATATCTACACTGCGATCCAGCGAACGAGGGTTAGCAGGGGAAGAGCGGTAAGGGCTGCCACGGCAACGAGCGCGAGACCCGTGGAGATCAGCAGGCTACCGGGTTGCCATGCGGAGATCAGCCAGGCGAGCAGCAATGCGGCCGCTGGCGGCAGCACCGGCTGCCACGGCATGGTGAACGATCGCCAGCGCTGCATGAGCACGCCGATAAGAGTAGCCGCTGCTGCCCCGGTGGCTGCTCCGGCGGTCACCGCCGTCGGGGTGCCGGCGCCAAGCCATGCAGCTGCAAGTGCGCCGCCGCAGGTCAGAACGCATTCGATAATCGCCAGCCCCAGGATGATGGGCAGCAGACGCTTGAGTTGCGCCGGCGTCGGAAGCACGGTTTGGACGACCGCGCGCAGCATCGCCATCAGCATCACGAAGGGCGCTGCGCGCAGAAATGCCTCCCGAAGGCCAGCCGGTACGACGAGCTGGGTCGCAAGGCTAAGTGTCGCGACGATTGCAGCTGCACCAATCAGCGAAAGCCCCACCAGCAGCGCGTAATATCTGCCAAGCTCAGCTTGGATCGTCTGCGCGCCGCCTTTCCGGTCAAATTGCGCCACCAGATCGGGGAAGCGGATCGCTTGAAGCGACGAGGTCAGCATCACGAAAGGGCGCTGAAGCAGGTCAAGCGCCAGCATCGGGCCGGCGGCAGCCGAACCCAGCGACCCAAGCAGAATGGACTTGATGCCGAGCGGCACCAGGAGCGTTGCGACCCCGGCTCCGGCTGATATGCCGCCATAAGCGAGGTTACGCTTTACGATGTCGCCATCCCAGCATGCGGAGAGAGGCATCACTTGGCGCGATTGAAATAAGGCGAGTCCGCAGTAGACCACATTGCCAGCCACAAAGCCGGCAACAACGTGAGCGAGATCGGGATGGAGCGCGGCACCGGCAATCGTGGCTAGTGCGAGCGTCGTCGCGCGCGCACCCTGAAGCCAGGAGAAGAGCCGGAATTCCTGTCGAAATCGCAGCATCGTCAGATGCAGTTCACCTGCGCCCTGCAGGATCGCCGCCAATGCCCCGACCAGCCCCAGCCAGATAGAGATGCCGAAAAGCGGCCCGAGAAAGGCGACAAGCAAGCAGATGCCGGCGCTGCCGGCAAGTTCGGTGCCGATAACTCCGCGCTCAACCTGCTCAGTGGCCCGGTCGGGGCCAGGGTAGAAGCGGCTGGAGGCGGCGCGAATCCACTGGAAGCAGACGATGTCGGCGAACTGGACAATGGAGATGAATAGCGAATAGCCCGCATAATCTTTGGCGGGAAGCAGGTTGGCGATGACAATGAGCAGCCCGAAGGCGACGAGCGACTGATAGAGATAGGCGCCCAGGGCGGCGATCTTGGCCATCAGGCCGCCATCCTCTTCAAATGGAACCTATCAATCATGTCGCTGTTCCCCACCCAACTCAACGTCTGAACGCATCTGCCCCGCGCTTCAACCATATGAGATAGAGCAAAAAGATTAATAGAGGCCACCAATCGACGCGTCGCCGCCTCGTTCAGCACCAACGGCATCGCAGGCCTCTCAAACCCATGATACGATGGTCAGAATGGGACGATTGTGGACGAGACGGGAAGTCCCGATACCGGTGCCGATCATGGGCCGCAGGGTTGGCGGGAGGCCTCACTGGGAGGCCACGGTCCCGCGAGAAAGGATCGCCTTTCAGGGGCGTAGGGCGGAAAAAAAGAGCCCAGCCGGAAATCGGCTGGGCTGCCTAATGGGATCAATTAGGGATTTGCGCGGTTCATGCCGACGGTAAGCGCACCGGAGCTCGTCTGCGTCGCATTACCGTAATCGGTGTTCGGCGAACCACCATTCGTGTCTCGCTGGAAGAGAGTGCCGTTGAAGCTGTACGAGACGATCGCGCCCGAGATCGGATAGTTGGGATCAGACACGTTGGTAATGTTGCGATAACCCCGCACAATGTTCGAGTTGACAAGAATAGACGAAGCAGAGCCATTGGCTGAGTAGGCGATCCCCATGGGGCAATTGTTGATCAGGTTGCCGCTCGCCATGATATCCTTGGCTGCATCATTGACCCCCAAGCCAATTGCCGCGCCCGCCGTCGAGGTAATGACATTGTTGGTTACGATCGTGTTGGTCTCCACCGTAATGCCACGACCGGTGGTGAAGGGTTTCGAGCCATCGGGGTAGGGAATGGCGTTGTTGGTGATGTTGTTGACGATGTTGTTCGACACCAAGCAGCGATCCGCAAGGCCATCGCCGTAGAGACCGGAGTTGGCGACCGTAATGCCAAGTCCCGCGGTATCGATGTTGTTCCCGCTGACGATGCAGCCGCTCAGATTTTCGCCGGCGCCCGGTGCTTCGATGAAGATCGCTGCCTCCTGCAGGTTCCAGCAATAATTGTTGACGACGTGACTGTTGGTGGCGGCATTCAGGCGAATGGCGGAGAATTTCGTATTGAAGATGTTGTTTGCGCTGACCTTAACATTGCCAGCCCTGTAGACCAGGATTCCGTTTCCGTATTGGCCGGTGCCGCCCGCTGCGTTGTTGACCCAGTTGATGGTATTGCCTGATACCAACGAACCGTTGCCGCCAAGCGAACTGGTCCAGACGCAAATGCCGTTGTTGTTCAGCGTGCTTAAGCCGTTGTCCTCGATATAGACCGTGCAATCGATGGAAAAAATCCCGGTATCGCAATTGGAAATGCGATTGTCAGCGATGCGGCCGCGCGCATTGCTGGCTGCATAGATCCCAGCCACCGGTGAATTCGTGACGCTGCATTCCGAGAGAATGAAGTCTGTCGTGGATGATCCCTCGAAGCGAATGAGACCGGCTATTCCGGAAGAGGTGATCGCCTGGTTATTGCCGTCGAAATTGATGCCGCGAATGACGACATCCGGAACGTTGTTCACATCCAGCAGATAGGGTGCCGCGCCGCTCAACCTGACGGTAACGGTGCCTTGTTCGGCAAACATTTCAAGGCGGTTGCCGCCGCCGCTTGCCGCGTCGACAAGGATCTGAGATGTGAGGTAGAGGCCGGGGAGCAGCTGAAGCGGTTTTGCACTACTGCGTGCATTATTAACGGCCGTTTGCAGATTTGCTACAGCCGACCATCCGGTGCCCGGCGAGGAGGATGCCTGTGTGATAACCATCAAATTATCGAGTGATTTCTGATATATAGTCATATTTTCCCACGTAGATTTTGATGTTTCAAAGAACCGTGCCCTTCATTGCCGAAGGACGCTATGGTTGTAATTTTTCTTTGTGGCGCCATGTTGTTGAAGCTATGATCTTCTTAGGTTTGCGACCGGCGACTACGTGTCGTTTTGATGTCGCCGGCTCGAAATAAGGCATGCTTCGATGCCGTCTTAAAAACTCCGCTCAGAAGTTGCTCGCAAGAATAAGGTGCCAACACCAAATCATGCGTGGCGTCGAACGAAGATCGCGTAAGGTGTCGAGCAATCGGGCAAAGGCGGGCAGGGAAATGGCGCTGGCTCAAACCGCTGACATAAGGCCAGCGGGCGCAATCTCACTTACGGACCGCTTTGCTGTTTCATCGCGATTGATGGCAAATATTCGATCACTGCCAAGCACCTTGAACTTCTCGGCAAAGCCATGCATCCTGCTTTTGAACTGATCGGAAGTCCGACGTATCGTGCGTGTGAGCGACGCTTCGGGCATGTGGGATTGGCGATGCCGAGCAGTGATGCCTGGGCGGCGACGCAGATCGGTGCTTTCTGTGTCATGAACCGGATCGCGCGCTGGTTTTGTCATTGGATACTGCAACCAAACGGGCGCTTCGGGGATGCATTGAGGAGGAAAAATCAAATCGATTTAAAAATTAAAATCGATTTAAATATATTGAATTTGTTCGTATTTCTTTGAGTCTCGCGCTTCCTGCTCTGGACAGCGCCCGCTTGTTCTGGTCGATAGTTACGTCAGTTCTTGGGGTAGTCGCAACATTCATGAGGAAAGCATGGCCGACGCAAAACAGATGTGGCAAATGTCCGAGAAGGGGGGCTTCATTGCCGCCCTTGATCAAAGCGGTGGTTCCACTCCGGGAGCATTGCGTCTCTACGGGATCGCGGATTCCGATTATAGCGGCGACGAGGAGATGTTCCGCTTGATGCACGAGATGCGCGTGCGCATCATGACGGCACCCAGCTTTTCCGGCGACAAGGTCATTGGTGCGATCCTGTTCGAAAAGACCATGGATGGTGAAGCCAAGGGCAAGCCGGTTCCGTCCTACCTCTGGGAAGACCGCGGCGTTGTACCCTTCCTCAAGGTCGATAAGGGCCTAGCCGCCGAAGAGAATGGCGTGCAAGTGATGAAGCCTATGCCCGATCTCGACGCTCTGCTCGCCCGCGCGGTGAAAAAGGGCATCTTCGGCACAAAGATGCGTTCGGTAATCGCCAATGCGGATCCGGTCGGTATTGCCGCGGTCGTCAAGCAGCAGTTCGAAGTAGGCCGGCAGATCCTTGGACACGGCCTCATCCCGATCATTGAGCCGGAAGTCTCGATCAAGAGCCCGACGAAGCAGGAAGCAGAAGCCATCTTGCGCGATGAAATCGTCAAGGAGCTTGATGCGCTGCCAGAAGGCGTGCGGGTGATCCTGAAACTCACCATCCCGACCGTGGCGGATTTCTATGCGCCGCTCGTCGCCCACAAGGCCGTTATCCGTGTCGTGGCCCTGTCGGGCGGCTATACCCGTGCCGACGCCTGTGAAAAGCTCAGTCATAACCATGGCATGATCGCCAGCTTCTCGCGTGCCCTGACTGAAGACCTGCGCGTCAGCATGAGCGATGCCGAATTCGATCAGAGCCTCGCTGCGACCATCGACCAGATCTACGCCGGTAGCGTCACAAAGGTCTAAGTCGTTCACTTTGGGGTCTCTGTCAGGTTGGCAGAGACCCTCGGCAGCCCATAAATCCAGTTTTGCCGTCCCTTCCAGATACGAAGACTAGTGGGCATTGTCTCCATGGCCGCGCCTCAAGCAGTGAGCGCGAAGAGCAGAAGCTCTCCGTCGAGCCTCAACCGGAACTTTTGAGTTTTTCGCATCAAGTTCTCAGCAGCGCTGGCGCTGCCATGCCGGCGATCATGATGAGAATAGCTATCAGCTGAATGGGCGTTGGGATCTCCTGGAGGACCATCGTGCCCGTCAATGTCGTCGCAATCGGAATGCAAGGCATGAACAATGACGCGATATGCGGTCCAAGTTGCCTGACGGCGTAGCTGTATAGAAATATCGCCGCCGCGCCGGCGAGGAGCCCCTGGATTGCGAGTTGGATGCCGATCTCACCTGCCGATGCCGAGCCGAAACCGGTTGGTGCCAGAAAGTGGACGAATGGCATCGGCAAGCAGGATAGAAAAATGACGGCAGCTGTAGCAGTGACAGCGTCCACGGCCCATCGCCGAAGGAGGACGGCATAGGCGGAAAACATCATGCCGGAACCCGCAAAGAGGATATCGCCGCGCCATGCGTCCCGTACATCGCTGTTGCCAGGCAAAGCAAAGAGTGCCAGCCCGCCAATAATGGCCATGATGCCAACCGAGCGAACGCCGGAAACGGCATCCCGAAAAACGATGCGCGCGAGTAAAAACGAGAAGAAGACGATCGAGGCGGGGCATATGGCGGCAGCGTGCGAGGCCGGGGCGTAAGTCAGACCGGTATTGATAATCAATGGATAAGGAAAGCCAGCGAGCAAAGCCAGCACAGTTGCACGCCTCCACCTGAGCGCCTTCATCTTCGCGAGGCCCGTTCGCCAGATGATGGGCGCAAAGGCAAGGGCTGCTCCTGAAAAGCGCAGGCTGGTGATGTCTGCCGATGTCAAATGCTCGCGCAGGCTGAAGCGAGCCGCGACGAATTGAATGGCGGTGATTGCCACCATCGTCAGTCCGGCAGCGAGGGCAAGTCTTCGATTCGGCTTTTCCTGGTCCCCCATCATGCACACCCGTCCCCTGTAGGAATGGTAGAGGGGTCACGGAAGGCCAATCGCTCCGTGACCCCTCTACAATCGAAACACAGGCTATTGCGGATGCTGTTGCCATAAAATATGTTCATTTCGCATTTTCTAAGTGAATTTCACTGAATTTGTGCCTATTTTGCGTGGATTTCCAAATGAGCGATCTCGATAGTATCGACCTCAGCCTCCTCAGGCTGCTGCAGGAAGACGGAAGGCGCACCACCCTCGATCTCGCTGACCGTGTCGGCCTGTCCCCTACAGGGACGAGCCAAAGAGTGAAACGCCTGTTCCGGGAGGGTTTCATCAAAGCCGTTAGAGCGGTGCTTGACCCGCAAAAACTTGGACGCGGTACGATCGTGTTCATTCAGGTCCGTCTCGATCAGACGGCCCCGCATGTCTTTGATCGCTTCGCGGACGCCGTCGCGAATGCGCCCGAAGTGCTGGAATGCCATATGGTCGTCGGCGGCTTCGACTATCTGGTCAAGGCCAGAATAGCCGACATGACCGTGTTTCAGGAGTTTCTGCAAAGGGTCATCCTGCCATTGCCTGGCGTTCGCGAAACGCACACTTACGCTTCGGTTGCCGATGTGAAACCCGATGCACTTCTGCCGGTTTAATGCGCCGTGGAATTGGCCGGCACAAATGCCGGAACACTTCTTTTCGATGGGTATTCGTGACGCCCCTCGGATCGGCGGCGCTTTTGCATCAAGTTGCAATAAAGGCAGGGTGGTAAATAGTCGATGTCATCGATGTGAATAGGGTTACAGCAAGTGCTCGTTCACCATGATTGCAGCTTGTCACCACCAGCCGATAGCCGTTCACTCGAGGATAACCTCTGGAAAGCACAATGTTCTTTGACATTTGTTCTGAGGAAGTCCCTTGACTAAAGGCGTTATTGCGGATCGCAAATTGCCAATCTCCATCTCCGAGGTCGCGCTGGCCTCGTATGCAGCCGTGCTGCGCCAGGGAGCTGAGAATCCTCATCGGGATGTTGACGTCACCGAGCAACAGAGTTGGCTCGAGAACATGATCAATCAGATCCCAGACTATATATACGCCAAGGACCTTGAAGGCCGCTTTCTGTTTGCAAACCAGGCAGTCGTCACCAACAACGGGCTGTTGCATCTGGCAGATTTGGTTGGGCGGACCGATTTCGACTTCCTGCCAAATCATGTTGCGGAAATTGCCGCGGAGGTTGAGCGTCGCGTCACCGAAACGGGGCTGCCTCATTTCGGTAGCGAGGAGTTGGCGTTTCGCACCGACGAGGAACAATGGCTGATGTTCACGCGCGTTCCGTTGAGAGACGCGTCTGGAGCCATCGTGGGTGTCGTCGGGGCATCCCGCGACATTACCGCGCAAAAATCCGCGGAGCGTCGCATGCGCTCCCAAGCCTATCTGCTCGAAATGATAGCGCGAGGAACATCGTTTCGAGATTTCCTCGAAGAGCTCGCACGAATGATCGCGGAATTCGCAAAAGGGGTGCATGTCGCGCTGCTGACAACAGGCACGGATCCGGGGCTGCTGCACTTGGCAGCCGCGCCGACCTTGAACAATGAATATCGCAGACGCTTGAACGCAACCCCCATCGGATCTGCCTCCGCTGACCTTGCGGCGACCGCAGCGGCACTCAAACTTGCCTTCGGTGGGGCCAATATCTCCGAGATTGATCATCAGTGCCGCTGCTTGCCAATTTCCGATGCAGACGGTCAACTGGAAGGGGTCCTTGCACTCTATTCTTCGGAAGACTCACAGTATCAGCCCGGTTTCTCCGAATTCGTCTCGATTGCCGTGCACATGGCGGGGATCGCAGCCAGCCGCCACCGCGCAGAAGCGCGGATTCGATTTCTTGCCGATCACGATCCGCTGACGGGAATGGCCAATCGTGCGTTGCTGGACCGAAAACTCACCCTCGCGATGCAGAAGGCTGATTCCAAAGGGAGTGAAGTTGCGCTGGCATTCCTCGATCTCGACAACTTCAAACTCGTCAACGACAGTCTTGGCCACTCGGCGGGCGATCAACTCTTAAAGATCGTCGCTGACAGAATCTATGGGCTGGCAAGCGACCATGGTTCCATCGCCAGGATCGGCGGAGACGAGTTCGTGATTATCCTGGAGGACATGGATGTCGAGAGCTCCTTGGCCCTGTTGTCCTTGATCAGAGAAGCCGTTGTGCGCCCGATTGCGCTCGACGAGATCGAACTCAGAGTGACCTGCAGTATCGGCATCGCCAGTTATCCCAGTCACGGCAAGTCTGCGGGGGATCTGCTCGCATCCGCAGACATGGCCATGTATCGCGCAAAGGAGCTGGGACGCGACGGAATTGCCTTATTCACATCGGAAATGACGGCGGCCGTTCGAAAGAAGCTCTCCCGGACCGATGAACTCCGTCAGGCGGTGCTCCGTGACGAGTTCGTGCTGCACTACCAGCCACAGGTGGATGTGCAAACCGGTCGGATCATCGCAGCAGAGGCCCTGGTTCGCTGGCAGCGCCCGGGCGAGGGTTTGGTTTATCCTGGTGACTTCATTGCACTTGCCGAGGAGACCGGCTTGATCATGCCGATTGGCCAATGGGTGCTCAAAACTGCCTGCCGGCAGGCGAGAGCTTGGCAGGATCAAGGACTTCGGCCAATCAGGATCAGCGTCAATGTTTCCGCAAGGCAGTTCCAGGAGGAGCGCTTGATCGAGACGGTGGCGGATGCGTTACATGAGGCCGGTCTCGACCCCTCTTGGCTTGAGCTTGAGATCACCGAGAGCCTGATCATGAAGGATCTCTCCGGTTCAATTGCCAGAATGCACGAATTGCAAAAGCTTGGTGTGAAGCTTGCAGTTGATGATTTTGGGACAGGTTATTCGAGCCTCAGCGCGCTTAAGAGATTCCCCCTGTCCCGCCTCAAGGTTGATCGGTCGTTCATCGCCGATATCCCGCATGACGCCGATGATATGGCCATTACTTCGGCCATTATCTCGCTTGCCCAGAAAATGGGTCTGGAGGTCGTTGCCGAAGGCGTGGAGACGGAGGAGCAGGCCCGCTTCCTGATCGAAAGCGGATGCAACCAGATTCAAGGTTATCTCTATAGCCGGCCGGTGGAAGAAGAGCGCTTCAGTCGCCTGCTTGAGGGCAATGGTTGCGATCATCGGTAAACGGTCAGCAAATGCGCTTGGCTTTGACCATGATCTTTGCCCGTCGCCGCCCCTTCAGGTCGCCGTCAGAGACGGGTAAAGCCGATCTTTAAATCTCGATCTCCGTGCCAAATTCCACGGCCTGCTTTGGCGGAACTTTGAACCAGACGGCGCTACGTTCCGAATTATGCTGTACGAATGCGAACAGAATCTCGCGCCAATGCGACATTGCGCGTGAATGTTCGGACGGAATAATCGTCTCGCTCCCGATGATGTAAGAAAGCTTGCGAGGATCAAGTCCGTCCAGAATGCCGCTCTCCACCGCTTTTTGGATCGCATGCGGTACATCCGGTTGCTCGGTAAAGCCATAGCTGATGACAACACGGCTGACCCCAAACCCCAGTTCGGACACCTCCGTTCGTGCGGCATCGGCAATTCTCGGCTGCTCGCTCGATTGTACGGTGATGAGAAGAATGCGTTTGTGGAGTGCATGGTTATGCCGCAGGAAATTCGCCATTGCGAGCGGCATGCCGGTCTTTGCCGAGGTCAGGAAGACGGCGGCGCCGGGCAGCCTGATGAGGTTCGGATCTGCGATCTTTCTGCGCATCTCGTCTTCGGGATGCCGCAAGTCGACACGCATCCTTTCAACGATTTGCTCGCCCCTCCGCCACGTCAGCATGACGAAGGCGATGAGGGCAGCGAGCAGAAGCGGGAACCAGCCGCCTTCCAGTAGCTTCAGGCTGTTTGCCGAGAAGAAGATGGCATCGATTATGAAGAAGCTGCCGTTGACGGCAACGACCGCTACCAGGTTATAGCCCCATTGCCGTGCAATCAGGGCCGCCAGAACTGTCGTAATGATCATCAGCGCAGAAACGGCAATGCCATAGGCGCCGGCAAGTGCGTCGGATGACCGGAATACGAGTACGGCGGCGATTGTGCCGATCGCCAGGAGCACGTTGACGAACGGAATGTAGATCTGACCGATTTCATGCGCCGCCGTGTGCTTCACGTGCATACGAGGCAGGAAGCCGAGCTGTATGGACTGCTGTGTAAGCGAGAACGCGCCCGAGATGATGGCCTGGCTTGCGATCACGGTTGCAGCCGTTGCGAAGAACACCATCGGATAATGCGCCCAGTCAGGCGAAAGCTGGAAGAACGGATTGTCGCTCGCAGCGGGATAGGCGAGCAGATGGCCGCCCTGGCCAAGATAGTTCAAGGTCAGCGCGGGAAGGACGACGCCGAACCATGCGGCGCGGATGGGGCCGCGTCCAAAATGTCCCATATCCGCATACATGGCCTCGCCGCCGGTCACGGCCAGGAAGGCAGCGCCGAGCATGGCAAATCTCACTCCCCAGCTCACACCCAGCAGGAATTCCAGCGCGTTGAGCGGATTCAATGCCGCAAGGATTGCGGGGCCTTCCAGAAGGCCCTTAAGACCCAGAAGCCCGATGGCGATGAACCAGAGGAGCATGATTGGTCCAAAGACGCGGCCAATGGAAGAGGTTCCGTATCGCTGAACCGCGAACAGGCCGACCAGCACCGCAATCGTAATCGGAACGACGTAGGTGCTGAGCGACGGCGCGTCGACCTTTAGGCCTTCGACTGCCGAAAGCACGGATACGGCCGGCGTGATCGTCCCATCTCCGTAGAGCAGGGCGGCGCCGACGAGCCCGACGACAAGCAGGATCGCCCGTGGTGAGCGGGCAGGGGCCTCACGGGCATGCAGCAGCGCCAGCATCGCGACGATTCCGCCTTCGCCGCGATTATCGGCTCGGAGGATCAGAACGGCGTATTTCAGCGAGACAATGAAGATCAAGGCCCAAAAGATGACGGATACCGCACCTATGACCGCCTGAGCATCCGGCGGCGATCCGTTCGCCGCTGCCCTCACCGCTTCCTTGAGGGCGTAGAGTGGACTTGTGCCGATATCGCCATAAACGATACCAAGCGCAGCAAGTGGCATTGCAAAGGTTTTCTTTGGCGGGAGCGCCAGCGATTTGGTGTCGGTCGTCGCTGTCATCAGTCCTCCCATTTTTTGCTTCGAGATTATAGTCGTAAACGCAATTTGGGAAGAGTAGATGACGGATCGCCGGAAATCATTCTGTTCGTTGCGCCTCTGGCAGAGAGCTGGCTAAGTATTGCCTGTACTGCCGATATCCTGTCAGGATGTAGAGGGCCACGGATGCTTCATTGACGAGCAGGAGTGTTCTATTCTCGACTGCGGTGTCTCGATGACGTCAATTGCTGCAACTTGACGATTTGAGTATAGATCGACGCCGCCTGCTCCGATCCTCGCATCGGCGGCATCATGCAATCTTCAATGGTATCGGCTGTCGTCGCCATCCTCATGTGCTGCTCTGTGGGACTAGGATTGTTGCAGTTTATGCCGGTTCTCGTCGCATTCTGTTCCGAGCATCCAGCTTGATTGAGATTCGATCTGTCTCCAGATATCTTGAGTGATTGACGAAGCTTCAGGTCGTCGATGTGATGATTGCGTTGTCAGCCAGGTGACGACGTTCGCGCCATGCACTTCCCATGCACTTCATTGCGGTGAGCAAGTCCCGTGAAGGCGGGATCCCAGTGAGCAGGCAAGCTTGGCCTCTTGAAGTATTTGGGCCCGGTTTCGCCAAAACATCGGCCAACCGACCCTGGGGCGGGTGCTCTTGCATCAACGCGGCAGAGAATCCGGCCGTGACACTACAGATATCGTCCAGGCACCCGCACATTGGCCAAGGTCAAAGCGCAATCGGCAGCAGACAGGCTGACCGGCGGAAATAGCCTCCCTCAGCATGCGGCGCGTCTTGGATAACGATGGATACGCCACGCAGCCAATGATGCATCCTCCTCCTGACGTTTCAGGGTCAAGGATGCATCATCGCGCTCGGTGAGCAGGGCACTTAGTCGATCAACCCCTCGTTTGCGATCCCCCGCGTCAGCTCCAGGGCTTGGCGCTCGAACAGTCCGCGGTAAATCCCGCGATTGCGCCGAATGAGGCTGGCATGTGTGCCTTCCTCGGCAATGTGCCCATGTTCGAAGACCAGCAGTCGGTCAAGCGCGCGCACGGTCGACAGCCTGTGCGCGACCACGAGTGTGGTGCGCCCCTCCATCAGCCGTTCCATCGCCTGCTGGATGAGCATCTCCGATTCCGAATCGAGACTCGAAGTCGCCTCGTCGAGGATCAGGATCGGCGCATCGGCCAGGAAAGCGCGGGCGATGGCGATGCGTTGCCGTTCGCCGCCGGAAAGCTTGATGCCGCGTTCACCGACAAGCGTCCCGTAACCCTTCGGCAGGGCTTCGATAAAGTCGTGGGCGCTAGCAAGCTCTGCCGCCCGCCTGATTTCCGCATGTGTGGCCGTTGGCCGCGCATAGGCGATATTTTCCGCCAGCGAGCGGTGAAACAGGATGGGTTCCTGCTGCACGATCGCGATCTGACGGCGAAGGGACGTCTGCGCCACCTTCGAAATATCCTGTCCATCAATTAAGACCGTACCGTGGTTTACGTCATGCAAGCGCTGGATCAGCTTGATGAAGGTGGTCTTTCCCGAACCGGAATGGCCGACGAGGCCGACGCGCTCGCCAGGCTTGATGGTAACCGAGAAGTCTCTGTAGAGCGGGTCATGATGGTTGCCATAGTGAAAGGTGACGCGATCGAATTCGATCCGGCCAGCCTTCACGTGGAGCGCTGGGGCGCCCGGAAGGTCCTCCACGCCCAAAGGCTGGGCATGGATGGTGACAAGTTCCTCCATGTCGTTCACCGAGCGCTGCAGGTTGCGGATGTGCATGCCGATTTCACGCAAATATCCCTGAAGGATAAAAAACGCCGTTAGCACAAAGGTGATGTCGCCCGCATTGGCCTTGCCGTTGGCCCAGAGCCATAGAGCAAGGCCCAGCACGCAGCCGCGCAACAGGCTGAGAAGTGCGCTCTGCAGGGTGCCATTCACCGTGCCTCGCATCCATGTACGCGCGGTCCGGTCCCGCCACTTGCCCATGACCGTGGCGAGACGCCTATCTTCCCGGTCTTCGGCGCCAAAAGCCTTGACCACCGCATTACAGGTTACGGCATCGGCAAGGGCACCGCCAAGGCGCGTATCCCAGCTATTGGCCATGCTGGCCATCGGCGCGACATAGCGCAGCGCCATTGTGGCCGTGAACGCGATAAAGAGTACGGATCCGGCGCCGACGAGCAATCCCATCATCGGCCAGTACCACGTCATCAAAACTGTCGAGCCAATGAGCATAACCAGCGATGGGAACAGCGCGATGAAGACGGTGTCGTTGAGCAGGTCGAGCGCCCACATGCCGCGGGTCACCTTGCGAACAGTGGAACCGGCGAAGCTGTTGGCGTGCCAGTCACTCGAAAACCGCTGGATGTGGAAGAAGGAATTCGCCGCGATCTCCGACATGGACCTCAGCGTGAAGCCGATGATGGCGGTGAAGGTGGCATGCCGAAGAATGACAGCACCGATGGATAGTACCATCAGCCAAAAGAATGCGGTGATGGCATTGTTCCATGTTGCTATGTCGCTGGCCTTGCCGGACACGACCGCATCCACCAGACGACCAGAGAACAAGGGCGTGAGCACATCGGCAAGCGTCGACAGCATCACCGTGAACAGCATGAATGACATACGGCCCGGCTGATGCTTCCAATGAGCCCAGCAATATTTGAAAACGCTGCGAAAGGACCCGCTGCGGCGGGATTTGAAACCGAGAGCCATTGATGTATCCGGCTTTCGCCGGCTCCGTCATAGGGAAAGGAACGTCCGCGCAAAATCGCGCGAAATGGTTTGGTGAGAGGCGATCGATGAGAAGGTTAGAGCCAGTTCATCGGGTTCTTTGGCGTTGAAAGCGCCGGCGGCTTCAGGCGATAGTCGCGCAAGCCACTGGGGAGTTTGAAAAATTTGTCATTGAAACTCCCTGGAACCGTGTTGAAGATTATCAATCCTAGATTGGTTAAGCGCGCAGGCCAAGTCAAATTTCGCGATATTTACGGCTAAGTTGTGAGTTGCGGCAAAGTTGCAACATCGGCAAGTCCATCGATTTGCGTCAGGAAGTCTGTTCAGTAGCGACAGATGCGGGTCTCGTCGGCTTCGCCGCAATTTGGCGCCGGTTGGCCTGTCCGCTAACGAAAGGCTTGTTTGGAACCATGCTCTGGGTTTTGTCCTCAGCGCGCGATTGGCTCCTTATGCGACGGCGATGGATTTCTCAGATACCTGACCCGTCGAGCTGCTGAGTAGCATCGCCTTCCCAGGGTGAAGGCATGGAGGCGCGAGTAAGGCTGGCCAGCGGCATCGGCATCCAGCATTTCAGCTCCGGCTCGGCATATTCGATGATGCGGCCTGGCGCCGAATCGGAAGCCCGCCATCCCTCCGTCCCGAACTGATCCCCATTTGACCAATAGGCAAGATCAACCTCTGCAGGCCCCTGTTCCGATGGGCGTATCGTCACGAGGATCCGGCTGCCGTCTCTCGGCGCGCTGGCCATGTGGAGCCAGCGGTTCTGCTCGTCCATTTTTTCCTCCTGCCTTGTTGCAGTCCCGAGTGTCTCCTTGCCGTCGAACGTGGTCAACTCAAACTTTTATACAAACGACCGCGTGAATCCGCTGGGACCATCCTGCCCGCAGAATTCGCTGTGTCCGATCTTCAGAGAGGAGAAAGCCGCATTGAAGGGACAAGGAGACGGAGCCTTGTCGCGGCCCCAGATTTCCCGGCAGACCCGCACCCGCATCTGCCGGCAAGTTAGCGCGATCCCAGCAAAATGCCCGACGGTCTTGCGCCTGTAATCCTGTGAGAACGAGGAGGTTGGGGCGTGGCATACCCAGGAAAAGAGATGCCTCAGACGTAGGCTTCCCGCTGGCCGAAGTCAGTGGCGCTATCGAAATTCTTGCTGCCGATCCGGTCGCTTTCACCCGAGAGCGTCGCGGTCGATGCATGGTTCTGCTCGTCCACACCTGCCGTGGATTTCGCTTTGTCGGCATTTTGCAGCTTTTGAAGCTGAGCTTGCAGCTTGGTGATCTGCTTTTGCAGAGCGGCCCTTGTCTTCTCGTCCGTCGCCTTGTCGAGGTCTCTGTTCTTCTCTTTGATCGTGACCTTGAGCTGAGCCTCGGTGGCGATCGAAGACGAAGAGTTGGCAGTCGCTGCTGCCGTCGATGACGAGGAGACCGCAGAAACTATATCGGTTTTCCTTATTTGGAGCCCCATCAACCTTGCATGGTTTGGGTTGACGCTCTGCTAAATCAGGCGCGCCGGCAGTGTCGGAATGAGCCGCGCCGTAAAGATAAGGGGCGTGGCAAAAGTCGGCACGCAAGGGCGCGCAGAGCCAGGATGTCCGCTGCGGATTGAGATCCGGAAAGCCTCTTCGTGCGTGGAGACTGGAAGAGACTCTGTTTCGTATTTTGGTGTCAGCTCTCGTTGTAGAGCTGCGCATAGGCGTTGCGAAGGAGATTTTTCTGCACTTTGCCCATTGTGTTGCGCGGCAGTTCATCGACGAATATTACGCGCTTTGGCTGCTTGTAGCGAGCAAGACGGTCCACCAATCCGTCAAGAATAGTCTGCTCGTCGAGCCCGACATCCTTGTCAGCGACGACGATGGCGGTAACGCCCTCGCCAAAGTCGGGATGTGGAACTCCGATGACGGCACTTTCGACGACCCCCGGCAAGCTGTCGATCTCGGTCTCTATTTCCTTCGGATAGATGTTGTATCCACCCGAAATCACCAGATCCTTGCCACGGCCAACGATGTGGACATAGCCGCGCTCGTCGATCTTTCCGAGATCGCCGGTGATGAAGAAGCCGTCGGCGCGAAATTCGGCGGCGGTCTTTTCGGGCATCCGCCAGTAGCCCTTAAAGACATTGGGTCCCTTCACCTCAATCATCCCGGTCTCTTCTGATGCAAGCGTGCGACCGGAGTCGGGATCTGTAATGCGAACCTCGACGCCGTCCAAGGGGAAGCCGACTGTGCCTGCGATCCGATCCCCGACATAGGGATTAGAGGTGTTCATGTTGGTTTCGGTCATGCCGTATCGCTCGAGAATCGCATGACCCGTCTTCTCGTGAAAGCTGCGATGCGTTTCGGCAAGCAGCGGCGCCGAACCGGAGACGAACAGGCGCATGCCGGTTGTCGCCTTCCGCGTCAGCCCGGGATGCTGGAGCAAGCGAACATAAAACGTCGGAACGCCCATCATCACGCTTGCCGCCGGCATCAATTGCAGGGCTTCGTGCGGATCGAACTTGGGCAAGAGATACATCGATGCCCCGGCAAGCAAGGTTACGTTGGTAGCGACGAACAGGCCATGCGTATGGAAGATCGGCAAGGCGTGGATCAATCTATCGGCACTCGTAAAGCGCCAGGCACGGCGCAAGGTGACTGCGTTCGAGAGGAGATTGTCATGCGTCAACATGGCTCCTTTCGACCGACCGGTCGTTCCTGATGTGTAGAGGATCGCCGCAAGGTCGTCACCGTCGCGATTTACATCGGCAAAGTTGGCCTTCTTGGTTCGGGCAAGATCAAGTAGCGAGCCGCCGCCAGTCTCATCCAACGTCGCGACATGGGCGCCATAGGCACTTGCGATGGCGTGTGCGCCTTCAAGCGATCTGGATGACACGACGATAAGCTTGGGTTCGGCATCGCCAACGAAGTAATCAAGCTCCTTCAGGGTGTAGGCCGTGTTGAGAGGGAGATAGACCGCTCCGGCGCGAACGCAGGCGAGATAGAGCATGAGCGCATCCGGGCTCTTCTCCACCTGGACCGCCACTCGATCGCCCGGCAACACGCCCAGCTCGCAAATCGCCGCGGCGAGACGCCCGGAGCGATCGAACATATCGGCATAGGATAAGCGTCCACCGTCCGGCGTTTCGATAAAGGTTGCATCCTCTGTTGCGGCAGTGCGGATCGCATCGAAAAGGTAGTTGTTCATTGTAGCATTTCCCCTGAGACGCTTCTTTTGGCGCAGCTTCCATTCATATGGGAGATGAAACGCTCTCCCGTTGATCTACAATAAGTAGCTTACGAGTGGATGCTGTCGCAATGACTGCGCCACGCGAGCGAATGGTTCCCGGCCAATCTCGATTTGGCCGAGTTCGTGAAAATAGCCGACCATCGCACCACTAGCGCCTCGCACAGCGAGGGGACCCATCGCCATCCCCTCGGCATTGGAAGCCGCGTATGCTGTCAGCAGAAATCATCACACAGGATTGCGGCCAAAGGCTGCCGAGGAAGAAGACCGTCACTGGAGCCAATCCGATTGCTAGCAGCGATGTGTGACGATCGGGTCGATAGGCCCAAGAGGGCCGCCCAGATTGGCTTCGACGATACGAGCCGCGGCAAGCAAGGCTGCCTCTCCCCGAGGTTGGCCGATCAGCTGCAGTCCCACAGGAAGCCCATCCTCGTTCAGGCCGACAGGCACGGATATTGCCGGAAGACCTGTGACCGTCGCCAAATATGAAAACCGTAACCAGCTGATATAGTCGTCCAGTGGGACGTCATCGACATGGGTTGGATACTCCTCCTCTATCGGACCCGGCATGAGACCAACCACCGGGCATGCGAGGACATCGAAATTCTCAAGAAAGCCGACCATATTGTCGAAAATTCGCGTGCGGCCATATTGGGCGTCGTAAACATCTTCAATGGTGATGGCTTTTCCGAATTCGATGTTTTCGCGAAGTGTGTCCTTGAAATGGCGTTGCACCTCCGTCGGAGCCCTGCCAGGCAGCGCGGCCCATAGCATTGCACGAAGGACGCGATATGTTCGATCCAAATCCGGCAAAGGCGGGCAGGCCTCCTCGACAATTGAGCCGGCCCGTTCCAAACGAAGCAGCGCCGCGCGCAGATGCTCATCCATCGCTTTGGACGTGACAGCAAACCCATTCATATCGGGTGTATAGGCGATCCGAAGGCTACCTTCAGCCCGAGTGACGGCATCCTCATATGGATCCGAGGGAGCTGGGTAGGAAATGGGCGACCTCGGGTCGAAACCCGCCATGGCGTCAAGAAACAGCGCACAATCGCGCACGCTGCGCGCCATTGGCCCCTGTACGCCTTCCCTGTGAAACTTGATGGGGCCAGGTCCTCCGCCGGCAATCCCAGGACTGGGCCGGAGGCCAACGACGCCACAATATGCCGCGGGCGTTCGAAGCGATCCGGCAAGGTCGGATCCGTGCGCCAACCATACCTCGCCGGTGGCAAGCGATACCGCCGCACCTCCTGACGATCCGCCCGCGTTTTTCGACGTATCCCATGGATTCCTGGTCATGCCGAACACCGCATTGAACGTGTTCGCGCCTGCGCCAAATTCCGGGGTATTGGTCTTGCCCGTGACGATGCCGCCCCGCACCTCGAGGCGCAATACAAGCGGATCGCTCTCCTGTGGAATATGCTCGGCGAGCCCTTTTGAACCCATCGTCGTGCGCACGCCGGCAACGTTGGTCAGGTCCTTGATTGATATCGGCAATCCGCAAAGCATGGTGCTCGCGCTATCGGTGCTGTTTGCGATGTGACGGGCCTCAGCTTCCGCTCGCTGCCGGCAGAGGGCCGGCATCGCATTGACGACCGGTTCGACCGCTTCTATGCGATCATAGGCTGCGCTCAAAAGTTCGGATGGGCTGATTTCCCTCCGTCGCAACAATCCGACGACTTCATGGGCCTCCTTTGCTGAGAGTTCCGGGCCGGTGAACTTGGCATATGACGCCATCTGATAGCCTCTCCATACTTTCTGAGCGTGCCGCGAACCCTGATCTATGCTTCCTGCGCTCTCAGTCTTTGATCTTGTGCATGCCGCTGGCGCGACCCCAAGCGGGGCGCGCGCCGACCTGATCGCAGACTATTCGGCCTGGGGCAGCGAATACCAATCATCCGTCTTGACGATCCACTTTCCCTCGACAAGCTGCATGACCTTCGTGGCTTTCATTGGCGAATGGGCTTTTGCATCGCCAAAGACGTAGCTGCTGCCGGCCATCGGATAGTTGAGCTTTCCACCTTGCTTCAAGGCTGAAGTGACGGAATCGCGAGTGACCTCGCCGTCGATCCCGGATATCACGTCAATCATCACCTTTGCGGCAAGATAGCCACCCTGCGAGAAAGCCGTCTTTTTCAAGCCAGCCTTCTCCATGGTCTTGGCCCAATCGGCATTGGCCCCACCGTCCTCAGTATATGGTTCCCACTCGGTTCCGACATAGACAGGTTGCTTACTGTTGGCGAGCGATGTGGCTACGCCTTCGGTGTAGCTGGCCGCCAGAAACAGCCAATTGATACCGGAAATTTTCTGCGCATCAGCAGTCTTGACCCATTGGACTGCTCCCGGCTCCACATGGTTGGTCAGCACGGCATCGCAACCGGCATCGCGTGCCCGAATGAGATAAGGCGTCAAATCCCCCTGTGGTGGGAGCGTCATATCGACGAGGGCCATTTTCTTTCCTCTCGCCTTTTCCCATGCGGATACGGCATTTGCATATGCCTCCTTAGTACCTCCAATGATGATGAAGAAGGCACATAGGTTCTTGGCTTTAAGCGTACTGCTTGCATAATCCAGCATTACGGTACTGAGCGTATATGGACCGACATTGACGGGAGAAATGCTCGGAGCATTAAAGCAGACGGGATCTATACCGACGGCTGGAACTGATAGCACTCCATTTCGATTGTAGATCCCCGCATTGACGGAGCAATCCAGATGGCTTGCGCCGCCAGCAAGAGCGACAACATTCTTGTTGTCAATCAGATCCCGGGCTGCCTGAGATGCTACTTGTGGATCACCTTTGTCATCAGCGATAATATAGTCAACCTTGCATCCATTTGCGCCACCAGCTTCATTGAACGCATCAAATGTTGCCTTTGTTGCCTTGGGTGCATCGGAAAAATCGGAAAGGCCTGTAATTGTTGAGATAGCGCCGATATGAATAGGGTCACTTTTGCAGATGGGAGCCGCCTGCACCGACGATGCTACACCTGAGATTGCCATTGCCATGAAAAATGAGCCAGAAAAGATGCCGTAAGTTCTAATCATTTTGTTCCCTCTTATTATCCGGATGCTTCTTGCGGCATCGGATGCATTTTGGGGTTCTCTATCAATGAGTATGACTTATATCTGGCTCGGATATGAGTGCTGCGGTTCCACACATATGAACCAATAGCGCGCCCAGTAGAGAGGGCTGATACCAGTTGCGTGTGCTAAATTCATCCAAGCCAGGCTGGCTTTATGGTTTTCCTCCCCACTGGTGCGCCACCAAAAGTCAACGAGCCCATACTCGACAATGAGGCGAGTTGTTGGGTGTTCGATATTTGAACCCGTTGTTCAATATTAGAATTGATCGCGCAGCCGTGCCTGTCAAGATGATTTACATGTTAAATAAATAACAAAACGGGCGCATTTTCTCGCGCCTGTCACCATTCTCACCGAGGCGGAAACGCCGCCGCATTTGCGAAGTTTGCCTCCCGATCGTTCGAAATGCGGCATTTCGAAGGAGCTCAAAACGGGGTCGGCGAACGCGCAAAAGTGCCCCGCACTTTTCAGGAATGTTCCTCCGTGCGGGCAGAAGGGGTGATTTGCGCACTTCGGATGTCAGTCTGTCGCCATCGATGCCCGAAGGTCTTCCATATCGGCAGGAGTAGGTTCAACGCCGGTGAATGTAACCAGGTAGGAACGCAGGTGAGAGTATCGCTCGGCAAGCGTCTCCCGTACCTGCAAGGTGAAATGGCCGATTTGGGTATAATAGAGAACCCTGGCTCTGGTATTGGCCTCTTCCTGAGGAAAACCATACCGCTCGAACATGCGGGTGACCGCTTCGACGCGCTGCCGGTCCGCTTCATCGACGACCGATCGAATTCTCGGTTCGTGGCGGCCCCAAAAGCGAATTGCGAGATCGAGATCGGGTTCGAAAAGTCTGTTGTCGATCCAGCACTCGAATATATTGCAAACCGCCTTGTTGACCGTTGTGGCCGGTCGCATTGCCCGCTCGATGATCGGACCGGTATTCTTGCGCAGCCAATACGCCAGTATCTGGTCCTGGAGATCCTGAATACTGTCAAAGAACCAATAGAAACTAGACCTTGATACGCCGAGTTTTTTTGCCATGACCTGGATTTTGACCTGGTCCATGCCACCCGCGATCAGGGTTTCCATGGCAAGATCAAGCCAATTCTCCTTCGTCAGCTTCCCACTGCCATCATTCGTTGCTCCAACGGTTGCTTGTGATCGGATAGCCATAGTCGAACCTTCGGACGGTGACGGATGCACGGTGATGCCGGCAAGTTTCATTGTCGGCATCTTCGTACAGCTTTCGCCATCGCCTTACAAATCGAATAAAGGGCATCCGACCTCGTTCGTACTCATTACGCGAGAAACCTGAAAGGTCCCGAACCAGGGCAGAAGAATTATGGTGACGTGCTGGCCTTGACCGCGTTCGGTTCGAGCGTGAGCGTTCGATCGAAGAATGCCGGGATTTCTTCGCCGAGCTGCTTCAGGAACTCCGTACGGTCAAAGCCGGGCGGGTTGGCGCTGATGTCGCCGTCCAATGTCTGGATCGGGGCACTGGCGGTGTTCATGAAGGCGAAGTGCCCGGCATTGGCGACAACGCGATAGGTGGCTCCGGGAATGTTCTGCCCGATCCATGCGGCGTGAAAGCTTGGCGGTAGCCAGCGGTCCTTTTCTGCCGCATAGATCAGGGCAGGCACGGTGATGGCTTTCAAGGATTGCTCCGTGAACATGACGCCGACCGGCGCCATGGCGACGATCGCGCGAATTCGCGGATCGGCGGTCGATTCAAGCGCAAGTGGCGCCTGCATCTGCTGAATGTTGCGGACCATGCCGCAAGTGATCGGGTCCTGCGGGGCCTCGTTTACGCAATGCGTGCCAATTCGGGATAGATCGACCCGCCCTCCCGCCAAGGCAACCACCGTGTAGCCGCCGGCCGAGTGCCCGGCAGCGCCGATCCGCGGACCTTGGGCATCCGTAGCGATGCGGTCCTTCCATTCGGGATCCGCAAGCAGCGCGTCGATCAGCCGCGAGACCTGGCGGGGTCGCTCGGTGAAGTAGGTGCCGAGCGGCTTTTGCCACAGCGAACTGTCCTGGTAACTGTCGCCGGGGTGACGCAGAGCCGCCACCAGATAGCCGTCCCGCGCGAGAGCCTCGGCCAAGCTGCTTTGGCCGAATTCCGAACCGCCGGTCCCGTGGCTGAGCACGATGAGACCTTTGGTCTTTGCCTCCGGAGCGGCCATAGGGGTCGCGTGGACCGTGAACGATCCCACCATGATCGAGCGGGTAGGCGCCTGCGTTGGGTAGTACAGTGCGGCCGGGATCTTCTCAGGATTGGTGACGGAGGGCGGTACCTCGTAGGGTCGCCAGCCTGCTTCGGCCGCTCTCGCGGCGGAGAAGAGCAGGCTTGTTACGACTGGTATGCTGCAGAGCAGCAAGGTGGCGGAACGAAGCCGTTTGTAAATCGCAAATGTCATTGATGCACCTCTTGTGAGCCGCTATCCTGTTAGGTGCGGGCAGGCGAGCAGGTCGAGCCCGATTTCGCGAACGGTAGGGTTTATTCGCCAGTGACCATTCCCGGCATCCTCTCGGCGGCTGCGCCGCTTCGATGGCACCGTCCCGCTGTCATCTTGCTGCCGCTCATCGCCGCGGCGGCGCTCGCCGTAACCGGGGCATTCGGCACCTATGTCAGCATGACGCTTCCGCTCCGTCTGCTGCATTTCGTCGGTGTCGCCATTGCCATCTGCGCGATCGTCTTTGCGCTCTGCGAAGTCGTCCAGCGATTTTGGTTCGGTGGCGCATTGCCATTTTGGGCGATGCTCGCGATTGGCGCCATAACGGCTCCAGTCGGCGGCTGGATCGTTCTCGGGGCCTTAGGCTTGTCGGCGCCTCGGGCGCTTGCCCATGTCACCTATTCCGAGCTGACGACACAGGTACTGCTGTCCAATCTTGCGATCGCAAGTCTCGGCTGGATCTTGCTCCGGCAATCCCGCCCACAAAGCACCGCGTGTGATGCGCAGCAGCTTGATCCGACGGCCGACCAGGCACTGCGCGCGAAGCTTCCGGTCGGGATCCGTAGCGCCGTCATCCTCGCCCTGAGCGCCGAGGACCATTATGTACGAGTACGGACCGACCGTGGCGAAGCCCTGATCCTGATGAATCTCGCAGCCGCGATTGGGGCGATGGGCGAGGACGCCGGCGTGCGCGTCCATCGCTCGCACTGGGTGTCGCGCGAGCTTGCCGAAGAGACGGCGGCGCGTGGCGGCAGGCATGGCGTCCGCCTCAATGACGATACGGTGCTACCGGTCAGCCGTTCGGGCCGAAAACTGTTGAGCGAGGCCTTGGCGGGTTAGTCGAGACTGGCCGCAGTGACCGCAATGGTGCATTCAATCCAGATCAGATGCGCCGCGTTTTTATTAGCCGAATGCGTGCTCATCTACGCCTGCGGTAGCCATGACAAATCGCGCATGACGGCTCGCTGTCGCGGCCACGGAAATCATCTCACACCCATCATGTAGGAAAGCCCTGAGCGCAGGCGTGCACTAGGCTGAAAAGGCTAGAATGTGGACATAAATGTCCATTGCGTATCTGTGTGAATGCTGGAATTTCTCTCGAGATATTGGGATAATTCAGACTCAATAGCCGAAATTGCAGGTCGCCGGTTGCGTGTAGCTCACTATCGCCTGCGTCCGCGAAATATTTATGGACATAAGTGTACATAATGATTATCGTCTCGTCACTGCAACCTTGACCAGGAGTCCTGCACCTTGCCCCGTTCGATCGGTCGTACGCTGTGCGTCTAGGGATCTTACGCGCCAATGTCACAATGATCGCTGCGCGCCCGATGCAGATCGGCAGGCAATGGCGGCGCGAGGATCCTCCTGGCTTGAGGCGGGTAGCTTCTTGGAAGGCTGGGCGGCTTTTCCGGTCAAGTTTCCTGCAAACCTGGGGCGGGGAGCCGTCATGACAAAGAAATATTCGGCATTTGCCCTCCTGAAAGAGGGGCTGAACAATCAAAGGGGTTGGCAAAAGGCTTGGCGGTCGCCGGAGCCGAAGACGCGCTACGACGTCATCATCATCGGCGGTGGCGGACATGGGCTTGCCACTGCATATTATCTCGCCAAGAACCATGGCATCACCAATGTCGCGATTATCGAGCGCGGTTGGCTTGGCGGTGGCAATACGGGCCGAAACACGACAGCCATTCGTTCCAACTATTTCTTTCCGGAAAGCGCCGCGCTCTATGAACTGGCGCTTAAGCTCTACGAAAACCTGTCTCGTGAGCTGAACTACAACATCATGTTCTCACAGCGCGGCATGGTCAGCCTGGCTCATAGCCCTGCGGATCTCGAAATGGCAGCGAGAACCGTCAACGCCATGCAGATCAACGGCATTGATGCGGAACTGCTGTCCGTTGCGCAGACACGGGCGCTGGTGCCGCTCTACAACGACGCGCCGGACGCGCGCTACCCGATCTTCGGCGGCGTGATCCAGAGACGAGCGGGGACAGCGCGGCATGATGCCGTTGCCTGGGGATATGCCCGCGCGGCCGATACGCTCGGCGTCGATATTATTCAAAACTGCGAGGTCAGCGAATTCATCATCGAAGGCGGACGCTGCCGTGGCGTGCGAACCTCGAAGGGCGACATTCGCGCTGAAAGAACGGGCATGGCCGTTGCCGGGCATTCGAGCGTCCTTGCCGAAAAAGCCGGCTTCCGCCTGCCGATCACCTCCTATGCGCTTCAGGCCTGTGTTTCCGAGCCGGTAAAGCCGGCGCTCGATTGCGTCGTTCTCTCGCCGGCGACCGGCGTCTATGTCAGCCAGTCCGACAAGGGCGAGATGGTCATCGGTGGTGGATTGGACCGAGTTCCCTCCTATGGCCAGCGCGGCAATCTGCCAACGCTTGAGACCGTCATTTCCGGTCTGCTCGAGATGTTTCCGAGCTTCCGCCAACTCAAGCTGATGCGCCAATGGGCGGGGATCGTCGACGTGGTTCCCGACAGTTCACCGATCTTTGGTGAGAGCCCGCTTCTCGGCCTTTTCCTGAATTGCGGCTGGGGAACCGGCGGGTTCAAGGCAATTCCGGCGGGAGGGACGCTGCTTGCCCACTTGCTCGCAACCGGCAGGCATCACGACATCAGTCGACCATTTGATCTCGACCGCTTTGCAAAGGGCCGGTTGATCGACGAGGCCGCCGGTTCCGGCATCGCGCATTGAGGGGGAATGATGCAGCTTTTTCCTTGTCCATTCTGCGGTCCGCGCAGCGAGAGCGAGTTTCACTTCGGAGGCGATTCCGGCAATATACGGCCGGAAGGCTCTGACGTCAGCGACGAGACTTGGTCCTCCTATCTGTACTTGCGCAACAATCAGAAAGGGCCGGCCTCGGAGGTGTGGATGCACATGACCTGCGGCGAGATGTTCCGAATGGATCGCGATACCGTGACCCATGCCGTGGTCTCGTCTGCTGCTTTTCTAGGAGATGCGCAGTCATGACCTCGCATCGCATCGACAGTCTTGGCCGTATTGACCGGTCGAAGCCGATCCGCTTCACCTTCGACGGCGAGGATGTTCATGGCTTTGCCGGCGACACGATCGCCTCCGCGCTTCTTGCAAACGGGATCGGTATCGTCGGACGCAGCTTTAAATATCATCGCCCGCGGGGGATCTGGGGTGCGGGTGTCGAAGAGCCGAACGCGATCGTCGATGTGATTGCGCCTTCTACCATCCGAAACTGCCGCGCAACGACCGAACTTGCCGTCGATGGCATGATCGTGCGCAGCGTCAATGCCAGTCCGACTGCGGCGAGGGACCGGAATGCGTTCCTCGATCGTTTCGCACGCTTCATCCCCTCGGCATTCTACTACAAGACCTTCATGTGGCCGGACTGGCATCTCTTCGAGCCGCGTATTCGCAATATGGCCGGCCTTAGCGTGCTTGATCCGAACCTTGATCTGCCGCGCTATGCAGAACAGGTGAATGAGAGCTACGATGTGCTTGTCATCGGCGGTGGTGCTGCCGGCCTCTATACGGCGCTCAAGGTGGTAGAGGCGGGTCAGTCAGTCATTCTATGCGACGACGGTCATGAGTTTGGTGGTGCCCTGCTTCACCGGTCCGCCATCATCGACGGCATCGCAGGCGTGGAATGGATTACCAAAGTCGTCGCAAGGCTCGCTGAACTCGGCACGCGCCTGCTGCCGCGCACGACGGCGTTCGGTGTTTACGATCATATGTTGATCGGACTGAATGAACGCCGGAAAGACGGCACGGATCGGCTGTGGCGGATCCGGCCGAAGACGGTAGTGTTGGCGACAGGAGCCATCGAGCGGCCTCTGTCATTTGCCAATAATGACCTTCCGGGGATCCTGTCGGCAGAGGCCGGACTTTCTTATCTGCGTCGCCATGGAGTGGCGGTCGGAAGACATGTTGTGATCGCCGGCAACAATGGCCACACCCAGGAGGTCGCCTCGGCATTGGCGGCGGCCGGGTCGAAGGTTACGGTCGTCGACTATCGAAAAGGACAGCGGCTTGCCTCGGCCCACGGCAGGGGCCGGGTCAGCGCCGTGACACTTGAGGACGGCACGAGGATCGTGGCGGATGCAGTTCTTACATCCGGCGGGTTCACGCCGACATTGCATCTCTATTGTCAGGCGCGTGGGAAGCTTCGGTTTGACGACACCCTGCTTTCCTTCATCGCCGGCGATGAGGTTGATCGGGTGTTGATTGCAGGTGCTGCAGACGGTCGATTTGGCTTGCAAGACGTGCTGCAGAGCGCCGCGGCCGTCTTGAGCAAGATCGGTGTCGCGATCGAAGCCATTCCCGAGGTCGGATGCGAGGCTCCTGATTCTGCAATCGCCCCGGCATGGCCGCAGCCGGGGATGGCGGGTCGTGTCTGGCTCGACCTGCAGCACGACGTCACCGTCAAGGACATCGAGCTTGCGGCACGCGAGAACTTCGTGTCGGTCGAACACCTCAAACGCTATACGACGCTCGGCATGGCGACTGATCAGGGCAAGACATCAAACCTGAATGGTCTTGCCTTGATGGCGCAGCTTACCGATCGCGCCATCCCAGCAGTCGGCACGACAACCTACCGTCCGCCATTTACGCCCGTGCCGCTTGCTTCATTGGCGGGAATGCGTGGCGGGCCGCTCATGAACCCACCGCGACGGCTGGCGCTCGAAAATGAGCATCGGGCAGCAGGCGCAAATCTTCGCGAATATGGCGGCTGGCTCAGACCTGCCTGGTACGGCGACATGACCGAAGACGCCGCCATTCAACTCGAGGCGACCAAGGCTCGAAAGACCGTGGCGCTTTTCGACGGATCGCCCCTCGGCAAGATCGAGGTTCAAGGCCCTCAGGCAGCGGAGTTTGTCGACTTCGTGTACTATAACACCATGTCGACGTTGAAGCCGGGGCGCTGCCGCTATGGCTTGATCCTGAACGAGGCGGGGGTCGTCTATGATGATGGTGTGCTTGTCCGGCTCGAGGAGAACCGGTTCCTGGTGTCGTGTTCATCGTCGCATGTAACAGGCGTTCATGCACTCCTTGAGGAGTGGCGCCAGGATCGGTTCGATCGCAACCAGCTTTTCATTCACAACGCCACGGCCGACACCGCGACACTGACGGTATCGGGCCCAAGGTCGCGCGCGCTGCTGGAAGCGGTCGATCTTGGACTATCTCTCGATGACGAGGCTCTGCCGCATATGGCAACCAGCTGGGGCCGTTTCGGTCCGGAGAATGTCCGCGTCACCCGGGTGAGCTTCACCGGCGACCGCTGCTACGAGCTGTCGATCCGCGCCGATCGCGCGGCGCCGCTATGGTCTCGACTGCAGGAGGCAGGCCGCGCTTTCGATGCGGTTGTGCTTGGGCTCGAAGCTCTGATGCTGCTGCGCGCCGAAAAGGGTTTCATCGTGATCGGCAAGGATACGGATGGCCTGACCTTGCCGATGGATTTGGGAGTATCCACGCCCCTTGCGAAGAAGCCCGTCGATTTCATCGGCCGCCGATCGCTTTTTTCCGAAGAGGCGCGGCGGCAGGATCGCAAGCAGCTCGTCGGCCTGGACGTCCTGGAAGGCAATACGCCCTTGGCGACGGGAGCGCACGGGATTGAGGCGACCGTGTCCGGCAAGCGCAGCATCGGCTACGTCACCTCCAGCTATTCCAGCCCGGTATTGAACCGGCCGATTGCGCTTGCCCTGATCGAGCGCGGAGCATCGCGTCATGGCGAAATCATTCAGATTCAACATCTGGGAAAGACACGCAATGCACGCGTCGCGCCACCATGCGCCTTTGATGTAAAGGGAGAACGGCTCAATGCTTAAGCCCGGTGTGATGCAGCTCTGGAGACCACTTCCAGCGGAGGATTACCGGGCCGAGGTTGCCGGTGCTCTTGTTCGCACCGTCGATGTCGGCGCCCAGTTCATGGTGAGTGGCGCCCTCGACAGGGCAGCAGGCATTGCGGGGGTGTGCTCCGAGGGGGCCGGAGCATTGGGCCTTGTGACCGGCACGCGCTTTTCGCTTCGCCTGGCGCGCGAACGCCTTCTGATCGTCTCGGACAATGCGGAGGCCTTCGTGCCCGGCTGGCATGACGACGGCTATGCCGTTACGTCAATGAGCGGCGCATTCGTCGCCTTCGAAATCGCCGGGCAGGGCGCGATCGAAATCGTCAAGCGAGCGACTGCGCTGCCGCTCACTGAGCCTGGGCGCAGCGCCGCGGTCAGTTTTGCCGGCGCAAATGTTTACCTTTATCGCTTCGGCGACGAGAGCACGATACGCCTCCACATAGATCGGGGTTTGGCCGGCTATCTCTGGCAGTGGTTCGAGGAACTCGGCCGCCTGACACCGATAGAGGCGGGCAGGGCTTAGGAAACCCTGCGACGCGGATGGAGGCTGACAGGTTGTATCCCGGTCGCTGCATTAAAGCCGGTGCCAGCGGTTACAGGCCACCGTTCCGGGCCAATTTATAGCGCGACAACGGGGAGCGGAAGCATTTGACGGCGAATATGATCCGGGGAGTTTCGAATGGAGGGTTATAGAGGAAATCCACTTAAAATGGATATTGGACATCACTGTTTACACGTCATATGAAGATGTTGTCACTTTCAGAGCGCAACGCAGAACAAGCAGCTCGAAAAACGGAAGCGACGAGGGAGTTGGCCTCCGATAGGAGGCGCCGCCATGCGGCTATAACAAGGGGAATGAGTGAATGAACAAATTTCTGATTATTGGCACGACGATCAGTCTGTTGATGGGTACCGCGGCGCGGGCCGACGATCTGACCTTTGCTGTTGCCGGACCTTTGACAGGTCCGCTTGCGACCATCGGCGATCAGTTCAAGCAGGGTGCGCAGGCGGCAGCAGACGCAATCAACGCCAAGGGCGGCGTGCTTGGCCGCAAGATCAAGCTGCAGCTCGAAGACGATCAGTGCGACCCGAAGCAGGCTGTTTCGGTGGCCAACCGCATTGTCGCAAATGGTGTACAGTTCGTCGACGGCCATGCCTGCTCGGGCTCGAGCATCCCGGCTTCGGCGATCTATGCCGAGAACGGCACCTTGATGATGAGCCCGGCATCGTCGAACCCCGCCCTGACCGATCAGGCCGCCGCCAAGGGCTGGACCAACATCATGCGTCTCTACACGCGTGACGATGCCCAGGGCGCCTTCATCGGTCCCTGGATCGCAAAGCAATATGCCGGCAAGAACGTCGCGATCCTGCACGACAAGACCGCCTATGGGCAGGGTGTTGCCGATGCCGTCCGCGCCACCATGAACAAGGCCGGGCTCAAGGAAATCATGTATGAGGGCATCAATCCTGGCGAAAAGGACTACAACGCCCTCGTCACGAAGCTGAAGAACGCAAAGGTCGATGTCGTCTATTTCGGCGGGTACCATCCGGAGGCCGGCCTCATCCTGCGCCAGTCTGCCGAGGCGAGCTACAAGTTCCAGCTGATCATGCCTGATTCCATTGCCTCGCCGGAATTCTGGCAGGTTGCAGGCCCGGCTGGAGAAGGCACGCTGTTCGTCTTCCCGTCCGATCCGCAGTCAAAGCCCGAGGCGAAGGAAGCGGTTGCGAAGATCCAGGCCGGCGGCTTCAAGCCGGAAGGCTTTACCCTATTCTCCTATGCCGTCATTCAGGCATTTGCACAGGGTATCGAGCGTGCGGGCTCGGATGATCCGACCAAGGTTGCTGCTGCCCTTAAAAACGGCAAGTCGATCGACACCGTCGTTGGAACGGTCACCTTCGACGAGAAGGGCGACCTGAAGAATGCCAGCTACGACATCAACCGCTGGAGCAATGGCGCCTACGCCCCGATCGCCAAATAAGATCGCAACGAACAAATAACCGATGCCGCGTTCGTGCGGCATCGAACTCCAGATGCGACGCGGTCATATTGTGAAGATCTCTTCCTGGCCGCGTGTGCACATTACAGTCGCGAACAAGCTCGTGTTCGCAAGAATGAGGGCGGGATCAGAGGAGATCCCGCCCTTATCGTTTATTCTGGACTGTAGCTTACTGCCAATTCGCGCCGACGCGCTCCGGCTGTCCGGCGAATGCTCCGGGACGATCCAACCCGGTCGCGACGACCGACACCCTGAATACGCCGTCGAGGTTTCGATCGAAGATCGCTCCGACGACGATGTCGGCGTCATCGAGAACCTCGTCGCGTATGCGGCTGGCAGCCTCGTCCACCTCGAACAGCGTCATATCCATTCCGCCGGAAATCGAAATCAGTACGCCTCTTGCACCCTTCATGCTCATATCGTCCAGAAGCGGATTGGCAACGGCAGCCTCTGCCGCCTTCAAGGCGCGGCCCGGACCCGATGCTTCGCCCGTTCCCATCATGGCGCGGCCCATGCCGCGCATGACGGTTTTGACGTCGGCAAAATCGAGGTTGATGAGACCTTCCTTGACGATCAGATCCGTGATGCAGCTCACGCCAGCATAAAGAACACGATCGGCGGTCATGAACGCATTGGTGAAGGTCGTGGTGGCGTCTGCGATGCGAAACAGGTTCTGATTGGGAATGACGATGACGGTATCGGCGCTCTCGCGGAGCCGCTCGATCCCTTCTTCGGCGGTGCGCATGCGGCGATTGCCTTCGAAGGTGAAGGGCTTGGTGACGACGCCGACCGTCAGAATACCTGCTTGGCGCGCGACCTTGGCGATGACCGGAGCAGCCCCTGTGCCGGTGCCGCCGCCCATTCCAGCGGTGATGAAGCACATATGCGTTCCGTGGAGATGATCCATGATCTCATCGATGGTTTCCTCCGCCGCCGCCCGACCGATCTCGGGAAGGGAACCTGCGCCAAGACCCTCGGTGACCTGAGCTCCGAGCTGAATACGTCGTGTCGCCTTCGAGGTCGAAAGCGCCTGCGCATCCGTGTTCGCGGCGATGAACTCGACGCCCTGCAGCTCTTCGGCGATCATGTTGTTGATTGCGTTGCCGCCACCGCCACCGACCCCCACGATGGAAATCTTGGGAATGACCCCAGATATTGGTGAGCGGATGTCGGCCATGAAGAACTCCATTGTGTCAGGTCACTCAAACGGGATCGCTTGAAGCCCCTAAATAGACACCTTGGCGATTCGCTGAAAGAGACCGATGGTAGCGCGTAACATGGGCGCATTGCGGCGAAAACCGGCCATCCCCACAATTTAACGGGTTGTTCCTTCGATCACGGAGTATGGCCGGACGAGCAATCAGTTACAACCGCAGATATCTCTGATGCTCTCTATGGCTTACTTGTTCAAGACTGATGGCGGCCCATGTTGTTTCGTCCGACGCCAAGGTGCGTTGCGATCAGCGTGCCCGGCGCCTTATGGATCCGGCGTGATTGCTGGCGGCCTGGTTCGGCCGGCGTAAAGTTGAATGAAGGTACTCGCAGCATTGCGCGCGCGTGCCGCGATCTCCATCGGTTGCGGGCGCTCTGCGACACCCAGCAGAAGGCCGATCAGCAGATCGCCCCATAGAAGCCCAAGGAATTGCTCGGCCCGCTCGGCGGGAGTGCCGTCAAGCAGATCGTCCTGCGTTGCCAGGAGCATGATCCGGCGCAATGCGCTGCGCGCCGCCTCGCGGCCAATCGTGTCGAGCGTCAATGCGACCTCGGGCGCCCGGGCCGCCTCGGCGATTGCCAGCCTGAAGATTGCGATAACCGTTGGATCGCTTATTTCGTGAACCAGCCGGGCGCCGAAAGACGATAGGACCTCCGCGAAGGTTTCGCGATCGCGTGGGGTCGGCAGATCGGCGGGAAGTTGCAGCCGCCCGGCCCGACTTCGGATGCAGGCGACAAGCATTTCCTGCTTGTTGCCAACGAGCGAATAGAGCTCCCGTTTCGATGCGCGTGCCTGCGTGGCGATTTCGAGTGTGCTGGTCGCCGCATATCCGTTCTGTGTGAATGCTGTGAAGGCGGCCTCAAGAATTCGCTCGCGAACCGCGGCTTCGCCGCCTCGTCCTTTACTTCGTATCGATCCTGACGGCGCCATTGATCTTCCTTGCTTGACATTGGTACCGCCAGGTACCAGATTGGATGGTACGAGACAGTACCAAATGTGGAAACGACTTTCTGCCTCATAAGATAATCCAGCCTTTCGCACATAGCAGAGATCGGGCGCGGTCTCATGACTGAAGGATCGGGGCACCGGTAAGCAACGCCAACTGGGAGTTTCTGAACAATGTCACCTGCAGTGATCTTCAGCATACATCTCGTTTTGGGCTACGTTCCATGGCTGCTCTGTTTCAGCGCGTATTTCTGGCCAAGGCTCAGAACGATGGATCATGTCGAGGCGCAACGCGCGATCGCAGTCCTTCACGGTTTCCGTTTTTTCGGTCTCGTCTTCATTGTCCCCGGCGTCGTAGGGTCTGCGCTGCCAGCTGAATTCGCCACGTTCGCCGCCTATGGCGATTTCGCAACTGGGATCCTGGCTATTCTCGCGCTATTGACGATCAGGCTACCTGCTGTCTTCTGGCCGCTCGTCATCGGATACAATCTTGTCGGAATGGTGGATATTCTGGTCGACTACTATCATGGCGCGCGTTTCGACCTTCCGAGCCTGTCGGGGCAGCTGGGAGCCGCATATGCGATCCCGATCATCTATGTACCACTGCTCATGCTCACCCATTTCGCCTCGCTTTACCTGCTCCTACATAGCAGGCACAAAAAAGACCGCATCCTGGAGAGCGGAGCGATGTCGTCTTAGCCTGTCGAGCACTCAGAGATTGCGGTCGAGCGCAAGCAAGCGGCGGCAATCTCTGTCGGAACCTTGATGATATCTGCAGACCGGATCGGGGAAACTCTCGCACCGATGGATCAAGAGCACGACCGGCATCGAGCCTTGGATTTCCTCATCCCTGAAACGTGTCGCCGCCGCACGCTTTTGCCGCATAGAGCGCCTGATCCGCTTTTGTAAAGAGCGCAGTCGGCGTCTCTCCCTGCGCAAAGGCAAGCCCAATCGACGCGCCGATGCTGAAGCTGGATCCGGAGCAGTTCATCGGCGCCTTTGCGGCGCTCACCAGTCGCTTTGCTACAGTTTCAATGGCAGACCGGTCGATAGCGGGGCTGAAGAGGACAGCAAATTCGTCTCCGCCAATGCGGGCAATCAGATCGGCGTTCTGACATATGGTTGTCAGTCGACGGGTGAATTCGATCAGGCATTCGTCCCCGACGCCATGCCCGAGCGTATCGTTGATCTGCTTGAACTGGTCGAGGTCAATGAGCATCAGCGCTCCCCCTGATCCATGGCAGATCTTGGTAAGTTGCACCTGAAATTGAGTGCGGTTGGCAAGACCTGTCATCACATCATGTTCGGCAAGATGCCGGATATGCTCGAAGGCTGCTTTTTCCTCGGTAATATCCTGCTTGATGCCGAAAAGCACGAGCGGCTCGCCATTCCGACGTTCAACCGTCGCGAATATTCTGATCCATCTCTTTCCGATATCTGGTCCCCGGATCTCGGCGTCGAGCTTGAAGCCGGAACCGCTTTCAATCGCCTCACTGCGCAATTTTTCCAGCCGGACCAGCGATTCCTCGGTATAGCTTCTTAAGATATCGCTGCGCACAAGCCCGCGGCTGTGTTGAAGGCCGAACAGATCATAGGTTCCGTTGCTCCAGGTCAGTTGATCGCCCGGCAATTTGCACTGCCACATGCCCATGGACGCGGTCACCGAGGCGCGCTCGAAGAGTTCTGCACCGGCCAATGCGGATTCCACCTCACGGAGCAGGGTAGTCTGCTGATCGATCTGCCGACGCAATTGCCAGACAGCTCGTCTGTCGAATGGGCCTTTCAAGACGGAGTGGAGGCGCTCCAGCAAGGCGTAGAAGGCGGCTTGTGGCGCAGATGCTAGATGGCGACTGGAATGGAGGCTCAGTTCAGTGTCTTCTGCTGAATTTTCCATGTTTTCGCCGACTTGTGAGTATGCGCCTCTACCGACAATCCCTACCCTGAAATCGTTAATCTCCGATGAGAATTCGCAATGCCCCCATTCGAGACGGACCACGCGAATCCCCGTAAAGAAAGGGGTCGAGCAGATCTTCCAGCCTGTTCTCACCGCAACTTCGATCCGCTTGCTGCTGAAACACCATTCTGGTGCGTCGTCAACTAAAGCAACCGCAGGTACATGATTGTCGCGCTCTGTGGGAGAAATGGCCCGGTAGCGGCAATCAAGGATTAAATCTATACAGAAGTACAACCGATAATTATATTTTGCTGTTGAGGTCCCTGGTTAGGAAAAACCGCAGAAATATTGCCAATCTATCCATTTCCGTCAAGTGACGGGCGGGGAATACTGTCGCGATATTTAGACGATTTTTAACCATCTTCTAATAGTTCGGAATCTGGAGTGTCTTCGCTCCGACACTGCCATGACGGCATGATTCCAAACACAGACATGCCAATGTCGTGCGAATGAACCGCGCGCGAACCGGTAGTGCTATAGGGGGGTTCTTTGCGAACACGTCTCAATCTCATGACCAAGATCCTGCTGGCGGCATCGCTGGCGGTCATCGCCGCCTTTTGTGGCTTCTCGGTCTATATCGATAATCTTCAGCGCACGACCATTGCCAATGGCGTTGCCGCAGAGATTGACTCATCGGGCGAGCTTGCCGCGACGGGGATCGCAAACTGGCTGAATGCCCGTGTCATGCTGACCGACTTTGCAGCCGACGTTGCGCGTAAATCGGATAGCGAACAGGACATTCTGCGTCGCTTCGACAATCCGTTGATGTCGCGGGAATTCGCAATGGTCTATTTCGGCAATGAAGCTGACGGAAGCTTTGCCCGCTTGCCAGCCGGTGAGATGCCGAAGGGCTTCGACCCGCGCAAGCGCGGCTGGTACAAGGATGCGGTCAAGCTTGACGCTCCCTTGTTGACCGATCCCTATAAGGATGCCTCTACCAATGCGCTCGTCATCAGCGCGGCCATTCCGGTCAAGCGCGATGGCAAGCTTCTTGGTGTCGCCGGTACCGATTTTCCGCTGAAGGGATTGCTTGGCATGATCGGGCAGGTCGATCTTGGCGGCATGGGCTCGGCCTTCCTAGTCAACAGCTCGGGAACGGTGCTTGTTCATCCGGACGGCGCGCTGGTGTCCAAATCGCTGACCGATGTGTTTCCGCAGAATACCCCTTCCATCGACGGCAGGGGCGTCATGGAAACCCAATTGGGTGGCAAGTCCGTTCTCGTCAAGTTCATGCCGATCAAGGGGCTGCCCGTAAGCAATTGGTATCTCTGTCTCATCGTTGACCGCGATGTCGCCTATGCGGCTATCGACAAGTTTCGGGTCGCTGCGGCGATCGGCACCGGCGTCAGCGTTCTCGCCATGTTGGGCGTGCTCTATCTGCTTCTTTCGACGCTGGTCATCAAGCCTGTCGTTCGCATGACGGGAATGATGAGCAAGCTTGCCCGTGGTGACGTCTCTGAACAGATTCCGGATGCAGACAGAGTGGATGAAGTTGGGCAGATGGCCGCAGCTGTCGCCGTCTTCCGAGAAAACATCATCGAACGGGGACGTCTCGCGCGGGAGGCCGAGCAAAACGAGGCATTGAGCGAGCAGGAACGACGCGAGCGCGAAGCGATCAAAGCGGAAGAAGCTCGGAACATCAACCTTGCCGTCAATGCCGTCGCAGACGCTTTGGGTCGGCTTGCCGATGGCGATCTGGTTTCGCGCATCGCAACGCCGTTCGCCGGAGATCTCGACCGGCTGCGCAATGACTTCAACCACTCGGTTTCGAAGCTACACCAGGCAATGTCGACCGTCGGCGAAAAGGCGATGGCCATTGACGGCGGCGCCAGCGAGATCCGCGCCTCTGCCGACCAACTGGCACGGCGCACCGAGCAGCAGGCGGCCTCCGTCGAAGAAACCGCGGCGGCGTTGGAGGAGATCACCACGACGGTGCGGGATTCCAGCCGCCGAGCAGAGGAGGTGGGCTTGCTTGTTGCGCGTGCGCGCACCGGGGCGGAAAAATCCGGCGAAGTCGTGCGTCGCGCGGTCTCCGCTATGCAGGGGATCGAGCAGTCCTCCGGCGAAATCTCCAACATCATCGGCGTGATCGACGATATCGCCTTCCAGACCAACCTGCTGGCGCTCAATGCCGGCGTGGAGGCTGCCCGGGCCGGCGAGGCCGGCAAGGGATTTGCCGTCGTCGCTCAGGAAGTGCGCGAATTGGCGCAGCGTTCGGCCAATGCGGCAAAAGAGATCAAGGCGCTGATCACGACTTCGGGTGACCAGGTGAGATCGGGTGTTGCTCTGGTCGACGAGACCGGTGCTGCACTGGAAGCGATCGTTCGCGAGGTGCAGGAAATCAATGCCCATGTCGATGCGATCGTCCTTGCCGCCAGAGAGCAGTCCACCGGTCTTCAGGAAATCAACACCGCCGTGAACACGATGGACCAGGGTACGCAGCAGAATGCCGCCATGGTGGAAGAGCAGACGGCGGCAAGCCACGGGCTTGCCGTCGAAGCACAGGCGCTCAACACCCTGTTGGCTCAGTTCCAGCTCAATGGCGCTGGTGCCGCCCTGCAAGCCACGCATTCGCGGATGGTGCGAGCCGCGTAGGCATGGTGCGTTTGTCTCACAGCTCTTCTGCCGAATTGGCAGAATATGCCTGTTGAACCGCCGAGCACTTTGCTAAGTAAAGTCGAGCGCCTCACTTTCATGGTGGGGCGCTTTTTTATTGGCGTGCGCTATCTCAGACGATAGCGAGCGATTTTAGGAGACGAGAAATGCAAGTGGCTCATGCACCGGAACTCACCATATGCGGCATCGAGGAATTGCCTGCACACAGTGCCCGCAAGGTGACGCATGTGTTGTCGATCATTGATCCCGACCGGGCCGAGCTTGACGCCTTTGCCGCCTATGGGCATCATGTCCGCACCACGTTGCGTTTCCATGACATCATCGCCGAGATTTCTGGCCAGATCATGCCGGCGCCCGATCACGTCGCAGAGGTTCTGAAGTTCGGTGAGGCTTTCCTCTCTCGCGCCGACCGCGAGGCGTCGAGCCATGTTCTGGTGCACTGCCACATGGGGGTCTCCCGTTCGACGGCGGCAATGATGACGTTGATGGCGCAGGCCAATCCGGATGAGCCGGCCGAGGCGCTCTTTGCTCTCCTTGCAAAGATCCGCCCACAGGCCTGGCCGAACTCGCGGATGATCGCCTTTGCGGACGAGCAGCTTGGCCGCCGTGGCGAGTTGACGGCGGCGTTGCGCCGCCACTATGGGCGCCAGATCAAGCTTCAGCCGGAGCTCGGCGAGTGGATGAACAGGCTTGGCCGTCAAGCCGAAGTCGATATGGCGCTATAAGGCGCTTGAGACTTGTCGACGCCGCGCACCGGCAAGTCGGCGCGCGTCGCGCATCCTCCAGCTGTGTCGGAGATAGTTCGTCCTTCAGAGACGCGCGAGCCAGGCATTCAGCATCCGCCGAATGGCGATGGCTGCCGTTTCCTGGCGTGTAAAGGCCCAAACCGTGTGGGCGCCCTGCCACAGAGCGACCATCTCCCATCCAAGGCGGTTTGCTTCCTTCGGATTGTCGGATAGGCGACGGCCGAGCGCCTTGGCAAGGTTGCTAAGCCAGGCTGCACCGCGGGCTCGCAATTTGGGGTTGCGTATGTCTTCCCTCAACAGCAGCAATCCGTCAGTCGCATCACGTTCGGCGGTCTCTGCAGGCATCAGGCGCATAAGAAGGTTCACGGCACCTTCCGGTGTCGGTGCTGCTTCGGCATCGGCGGCGGCCGTCTCTGCTTCCAGTTTTTCCCAGGCCTGCATCAGGATCGCTTCGACAAGCGTCTCCCTGTCACCATAGCGTTGCACAAGGGCTGCGGGGGATAGGCCGCAGGCCTTGGCGCTTCTTGCGAAGGTAAGGCCGTCAGGCCCTGTCTCCACGATCAGTTCGACAAGAATATCGAGCAAGCGCTCGTCGGAAATCGTCTTGTGTCTTGGCATGTTTATTTATAAATGTATATTTAGTTATTAATCAAGGGAGAAAAGTATGGCGAGAATTCTGGGCTATATCGCAACCAGTCTGGACGGGATGATCGCCGCCGAAAACGACGACCTTGAATGGCTTTTCAAATATGAGGGCATGGACCTCGGCGAGCACGACTACAGCACCTTCCTCAAACGTATCGGCACCGTGGTCATGGGGCGCGGCACCTATGATTTCATCGCAAAGGATCCGTCGCCCTGGGCTTACAGCGACCAGCGCGTCATGGTGGTTACGTCTCGGCCGATCGATGATCCCAAAGGAGTTCTCCTTCTTCGCAGCGATGTCGATGCTCTCATTGCCGAGTTGCGCGCATTGACGGATGGAGACGTCTGGATGCTCGGCGGCGGACAGTTGCAGATGGCTTTCCTGGAACGAGGCGCACTCGACGAGATCGAAATTTATGTCATGCCCGAATTACTCGGCAGCGGTCGACCGCTCTTTCCGTCTACCGGCTTTCGCGCAAGTCCGAAGCTTGTCAGTGCCAAGGCGATCGACAAGGGTTGCGTGCGGCTGCACTATAGAATGGACGTCGGATAAATGGTCCTAAAGAGCGGGTAGGTTGCCACTGTGGGAATGCCGCTCTTGACGACTCTGTCGAAAACTTGGCCAGAGTGCAGCTACCGAACGTCCGTCCTGGCCCGGATAGCCTGTCGCGAAACAGCGTACAGAGTCATCAATGGTGAGGAGGGTTCCGATTGGCCATTCGGTGAGCTGGTGCGTTGCCGTTTCGGCAATGAAAGAGGCGAAAATCAGCGCTTCTTCAGAACGCCCTTGTTTGCCATAGTTTGCGGAAAGCGCCCTTGAGAGCGCTGTGAGGCGAGCATCATGGCTTACGTAATTACCGAACCCTGTATCGATACGAAGGATGGAGCCTGCACGGTCGCATGTCCGGTCGACTGCATCTACGAGGGCGGTCGGATGTTCTACATCCAGCCCGAGGAATGCATCAATTGCGGCCTCTGTCTTTCCGTCTGTCCGGTCGACGCTATCTTATGGGACGAGGAGATGCCGGCGGAGCGGCTCTTCCTGCGTGACGTCAATCGCGACTTCTTTGCTGACGATGTCACAGGCTGGCGCGCGCCCGGCGGCTGGGACAAGAGCCGTACGACCAACCTCGATCATCCTTTCGTTGCGGCCTATCGCGGCCAGTCTGAAAATCGACACTAGTATACTGGGAGGAGCCTTTCATGACGCAGACCCGGATTGCCGGCGTAATTGCCGCCGTACCGACGCCTTTCGACCATCATGGCGACATCGATGCCGGCGCCTTCACCGAGCATGCCCGCTGGTGCCTGGCCAATGGTTGTGACTTCCTGAACGTGCTCGGCACGACAGGTGAGGCCAATTCCCTTTCGGCTGACCAGCGGAGCGCCCTTATGACCAAGGCCGCTCAAGGATTGGACGGCGGGAGGCTGATGGTCGGTACCGGTACGCCCGATCTTCAGACGACAGTGGCATTGACCCGCCGGGCCTTCGATCTCGGTTTTGCGGCGGCTCTCGTCCTACCACCCTATTACTACAAGCCGGTTGAGGAAGATGGTCTGTTTGCCTGGTTTGCCGAGCTTGTGCGAATGACGACGGAAACACCTATTCCGATCTACCTTTACAACTTCCCGCAATTGACCGGCATCGAATTCTCGCCGGCTTTGTCTGCCCGCCTTGCGCAGGCATTTCCGCAGCGGATTCATGGGGCGAAGGATAGCTCCGGCAATCTCGGCTATGCTCGCGAGCTTGCAAAGATTGAGGGCTTCGGCGTGTTCCCGAGCAGCGAGGCGGTGCTTGCTGATGCCGATCGTGATGGTTACGCTGGCTGCATCTCCGCAACGGTGAATATCGATCCTCTCTCGTCACAGCAGTTGTGGCGGGATCAGCAAAATGCCGGGCTGCTGGACGAGGTCGGTGGCCTGCGGCGTGCAATCGCCGCCCATCCTCTCATTCCGGCGGTCAAGCATCTTGTCGGCAGGCGCACCGGGAATGCAGTCTGGAACAAGGTCATGCCGCCGCAGCTGACGATCACAGACAGGAAGAGGCTCGACGCTCTCGATACATTGCATGTCAGGGCCCTAGCTGACGCATGATCTTGCTTTGGCTCGGTTTCAGCTGACACCGGGCCAAGACGCATAATAGGCGCGGGTTGCTGCGGACAGAGCATGGACGAGCGGCCTTTGCCTTTCGAGCCTCGGCAGATCGGCTCTCGCCTGTGATACGAGTTCGGCCCGCGCTGCATCGAAATCGACGCGCGAGAGCTCGCCGTTGCGCATGATCTCCCGCCCGGCAACGACAAGTCGGGTGGCATAGCGTGCACTCATGCGGTTCAACAGGATTTCCGCTTCGTCAACATCGTCGAACAGTGCGTCGGAGATCAGCGCCTGATAATCGACGATCGTGAAGTCCGCCGCATCCGTCGCATTGATCACCCGGCGGCCGACTTTGATCGCCGCGTCGAACAGGCGGCCCGCCGTCAGCTCGCGGGTCAGGCCACATTCGCCCTGAAGCAGGTAGAGGAGCCGCATTTCCCGCCATAGATCCTGATCGTCGTCCAATCCGGTGCCATCGAGGCCGATGGCAAAGGCTAGGCCGCCATGTTCGATCGTAGATGCGATCGGAGCAATACCCGAGCGCAGGCGCAGATTGGCCGAGGGATTGCTGACCAGTTGCACGCCGCGTTCGGCAAGCAGCTCCAGTTCATCCGGGCGCAGCTGAACGCCATGGGCAATGGCGAGACGCGGCGATAGGAAGCCGATCCTGTCGAGATAAGGGACGATACCATCGGGAAAACGTCGATCAAGCCATATGCGCTGACGCGGGCTCTCAAGCAGATGCATATGAATGCGTCGGCCATGAAGCGCCGAAGCCTCGGCAATCGCCTCTAGAAGCGCGTTCGAGCACCATTGCGGCCCGATAGGTCCATATTGCACGTCGACCAGTGGGCTCGTATTTGCCGCGGCAACGGCCTCGACAGCGGCGAGCTGTGTTTCGACGGATGCATAATTGGGAATGGTTCCGGAAAGCGCATGCCAGTCATCTTCGCTCAGAAAAGGCTGCAATCGCTGCGGACCGCCATCATAGGCCCATGCGTCATGGTCGAGCAGCGGGCAGGAGAGGGCAAGCCGAATGCCGACATCGCCAGCGGCTCGCATGACCGCGCCCGCCTCATCGACCAGATGGTCGGCATTCAGGGAGTTGTGACAGTGCATTGTCGCGCCGATCCCAGTTTTTGCGAGCCGGCCGAAAGCGACGAGCGCTTCGAGGTAGGGATCTGTGCGCGGTCGAAGTCTGAGGCCCGGTATCCATACCTCAAGCGCGTCATCAGGGGCGCTGAAATCGAGAGTGCGAATGCCATAGCCATGGTCATGGGCATTGACGGGCGAGGGGAGGATGAGATCGCCGGGCTTGAGAGGAACGGATTGGAGCGTCGGCGGCAGGTCAGCCTTTTGAGCGCATCGCTCGGCGGGGGCATGGCCCGGGTCGAGCAGCAACCGCACGGACATGGGTATTTCCCTTCATCGTGAGACCAGCGTGTTGATCTTGCCGGCGAATTTCGACAGTTCCTCGCCCATCGACTGGGCGACGACCTGTGTTGCATGGGTGAGCTGGCGACGGCGCGAGACGACGATGCCGACTTCGAGGTCCTGCAGCTTCGATCCAGCGATCGAGAGCGCGACCGCATCGCCGGCTTCCAGCTCGCGCAGCAGCCCGAGCGGTGTGAAGAAGGCGACACCTTCGCCGGCAAGGATCATCGGCTTCAGCATCATCTGATTGTTCGTCGCGACAAGTGTGCGTCCTACGCGGTTGAGCGCGCCGAGCTCGACTGCGATCATCGAACTCATCACTTCATTGTCGAGCTGCAGCAGCATGTTGAACTGGGCGCATTCCTGCAGTGTCACTGACTTTTGCCGGGCAAGTGGATGTGTCTTGGCGACGATCGCCATCAACGGCATGCGCACGCCATGGATCAGCTTCATGTCGTGCGGTCGGGCAAGATCGAAGGTGACGCCGATGTCGACGTCACCTTCGGCGAGAAAGCGGAATATATTGTTGTAGTTATCGGTGCGGATGCGAAAGTCGACGGCCGGATGCTTCTTGTGAAAGCCGGAGACGAATTCCGGCAGGAACTGGATCGCCAGGCTGTCCAGGGCGGCGATATGGACGCGGCCGGTATTCTTGCCGTGAAGATCGCCGAGATTGGACTTCATGATCTCATATTCGTGCAGCGTCTCCTTGGCGTGGCGCAGCACGATTTCGCCGGCCGATGTCAGCCGTAAGCCATCGGAAAAGCGTTCGAACAGCGGGGTTCCGAGCTCGTCTTCCAGTTTCTTGATCTGGCGGCTGACGGCCGAGGTCGCGACATGCAGCTCCTCGGATGCCTTACGGATCGATCCGGAGCGCGCGACCTCGGCAAAATACTTCAGGATGCTGGCATGCATGAAAAGCCCTCGGCGATCTCGAAGCTATAGCACGCCTATATGCCGCGCCAAACGGGCGCTCGCTTCTCCCGAAATGCCGCTACACCTTCCATGGCGTCCTCGCTTTTCAACGCCTTGATGAGCGCCGGCGTCCTGAGCGCTTGAGCCTCGGCCGGGCTCAAATGTGCGGTGCGATTGACCGTCTGCTTGATGGCGCGCAGCGACAATGGCGCACAGGCGACGATGTCGGAGGTCCAGCGATCGACGGCGGCATCGAGTTCGGCAGCCGACACAACCTCGTTGATGATGCCATAGCTTGCCATTTCCTGCGCGCTGAACTGCCGACCGGTCAGCATCACGGCCATGGCGCGGTTGAAAGGGATCTTGCGCTGGAGGAGCACCATGCCGCCATCGAGCGGCATGCGGCCGACGCGAGCTTCAGGCAGACCGAAGCGTGCCGTTTCCACGGCGATGACGATGTCGCAGCCGAGCACCATCTCGAATCCACCGCCAAGTGCATAACCATTGACGCGGGCAATCACGGGCACGTCGAGCGAGCGACGGAAGGCAAGGCCGCCGAACCCGTTTTCCCGACCGACCGTCCAGTAGTCGACACCCGAACTGCCGCTGCCGCCCTTCAGATCGGCGCCTGCGCAGAAGGCCTTCTCGCCGGAGCCGGTCAGCACGACGCAGCTGATGTCGTCGCGTCTCTCGATCTCTGTCCAGATCGCCTCAAGTTCCGCTTCGGTTTCGGCATCGACGGCGTTCATCCGGTCGGGCCGATCAAGCGTGACGCGGGCGACGCGGTCCTTTATTGTGAAGGAGACGCTCATGCCGCGTCTCCCTGTACTGCGGAAAGCGAGGCCAGAATCTCGTCATTGTGCTGTCCGAGCTGCGGTGGCGAAATCCGCACGGTCACCTGGGCAGCGGACATGTCGATCGGCGAACCGATCAGTCGGATCGGACCGGCTGCGGTTTCTCCTGCCTCGAGGATCATTTTATTGATAATGGTCTGCTCGTCCTTGAGTGCCTCGGGCAGCGAACGCACGGGTGCGCAGAGGATGTCGACGCCTTCCAGCCGTGCGATCCAGTGGTCGGTACTGTTCCTGGCGAAGTTCTCACGAAAGATGGCCTGCAGCTCCGGCCGCCGCGCCATCTGTGCATCGAAATCCTTGTATTGCGGATATTGCGAGAGGTCCTCGATCTCGAGCGCCTCGCAGATGTCGCGCAAGGGATTTGGCTTGAAGGCGCCGACCATGACGATTGCGCTGTCCGTCGTCTCGAAGACGCCCGTCAGCGGGAAGGCCCCCCAATTCAGATCCCTCTGCCGCATCAGATGCGTCGTGCCTTCCTGCATCTGCATGGCGATCATGGAGTTGTAGAGGCTGACGGCAACCTGCTGGCCTTCGCCTGTCTTGTCGCGTTGTAAAAGGGCGAGCAGAATGCCCTGGACGAGATGCATGCCGGCGGAATAATCGGCGAGCGGCGTCGCATAGATCGACGTTGGGTGGCTGTTGTCTGACTTGCGGCGCATGACGCCGGAAACCGCCTGCGCCAGTACATCCTGGCCGCCTTTGTGCTGATAGGGGCCGGTCAGCCCAAAACCGGTACCGACAGCATAGATCAGGCGAGAATTGATCTTCTTCAGGTCTTCATAGCCGAAACCCATGCGCTCCATGACGCCAGGTCGGAAGTTGTTGACGACCACATCGGCCGTTTCGAGCAGCGCCTGGACTGTCTTGCGGGCGCTTACCTCTTTCAGATCCAAGGCCAGGCTCTTCTTGTTGCGGTTCAAGGAGCAGAAGACCGGGTTGTTGAGCCCGTCGGGATCTGAGCCGAGCGACCAGCGCGAGAGGTCGCCGATCTTCACCTTCTCGATCTTGATGACCTCGGCGCCATAGTCGGCCAGGACCTGCGTGCAGGAGGGGCCGAGCATCACCTGGGTGAAATCGATCACGCGGATTCCGTCGAGGGGTAAAGTCGTCATTCTGCTGCCTCCAAATATGTCGCGTTTTCCGAGGGAATGTCGCCGGGATCGGCGCCCTGGGCCCGCATCTGCTTCTGAATTGCCCGGATATCGGCCTTGCGCACGGTCGTCCCGGCGTTGAGGGCAACGGTTGCGGCGACACCTGCCGCTTCGCCCATTGCCATGCAGGGGGGGATCTCGCGGCTGGATTTCTGCGCCTGCGGTGTTGCCGAATAGTGCCGGCCAGCAACGATCAGCTGGTCGACCTCCTTCGGCAGCATGGAGCGATAGGGCGTGTAGTAGTCGCGGCCGCGGCAGACCGTGTCGGTGAAATGGCGGCGGGTCATGACGTCGTCCTTCGTCACGACATAATCGCCCTGCAACAACCGCGTTTGGCGCACACCGGTCTGCGGCGCGAAATCGACGACATAGGCATTTTCGAAGCCCGGCATCTTTTCGCGAGCAAAGTCGAGCAGCTTGGCGATCCGCGCGCGGCCTTCCATCTCCGCCTTGGTCAGGTCTTCGACCTTGAGGCCGCTTAGCGTTGGCATATGCGGGCAGTTCAGCCAGACGACGCCTGGCAGCGGCGTCTTCAGCCACCAGAAGGACCAGCACCCGCCGATCAGCCGTTTGGCTTCGTGATCGAGCGCCTTGAAAGCTTCGGGCTCCTGATGCTCGAAGCGCTCCGCCGCTTCCGTATCGACCCCGCCCCAGCGCGACACCGTCGTCAGGATGAAGTTGGAGTCGACATGGGACGCGCCGGCGCTTGCCGCGACATCGAGATCGCCTGTCGTGTCGATGACGACATCGCCGAGGATCGCCTGCATGCCCTCCTTCGTCTGGCAGATCACGCCCTTGATTGCTCCACCCTCGACGATTGCCGAGGAAAACCAGCTATGGGTTCTAAGCTTGATCTTGGCCTCGCCGATCATGTCATAGGCGGCGCGCTTGAACGCGTCGGGATCGAAGGCTGCCGAAAAGCAGATCGGATGCGGCATCGACTGCGTATGGAAGTCGAAGAGGCCCCAGCGTGCCCATCGCTGCCAGGCTTCCGGTGTGTCGCGAAATTCGATCAGGCGATCGCGGTCGGTCGGCGTCACGCAGAGCCCCCAACGCTTCATCCGCTCGATCATCTCCATGCAGATGCCGCGCACGGTGATCTCAAGCTCGTTGATCATGTCGTCGAGCACCAACACCATTCCGCCGGCAGCAAGCCCGCCGACATAAGGATAGCGCTCAAGGAGAGTGACGCTTGCGCCGTTGCGCGCCGCTGACACCGCTGCTGCAATCCCGGCCGGCCCCCCGCCGACGACAACCACATCGGAGCGATCGACGACACGGATATCCCGTGCAGGCTGGTGAATAACCTGTTCCATTGGTGTTTCCTCGATGTTTTTGGGTTCAGTGCTGCCCGGCCGGCTTCCAGCGGATCATCTTCGCCTCGGCAACCGAGACGATGAAGAAGAGGATCACGGCCAAAAGTGCAGCGATGACAACCGTTGCGTAAAGCAGCGGCGAGCGGAAATTATAAGTCGCCTCGATGATGAGCGCGCCGAGCCCGAAGCTGGAACCGATCCACTCCGCCACGATTGCTCCCATGACGCTGCTGGTTGCCGCGATCTTCAGGGCGGCGAACAGGAATGGCAGCGAGCTGGGGAGGCGAACCTTCCAGAGGATTTCGGAGTTGCTGGCCGATAGCACCCGCATCAGGTCAAGCATCGCAGGACTTGCCGAGCGAAGTCCCTGGACCATGTTGACCAGCGTCGGGAAGAAGCAGATGAGGCCGGCAATGATGATCTTCGGGGCAACGCCGTTGCCGAAAATCAAGACGAGGATCGGCGCAAGCGCGATGATCGGGATCGCCTTGATGAAGACGGCGATCGGATAGAAGGCCTTTTCCGCGGTTTTGCTGTGGACGAACCAGATCGCCAAAAGGATAGCGATGAGATTGCCGAAGATAAAGCCGAGAACGGCCTCAAGCACTGTCGGCAGGACGTTTCTGGTGAGCGTCGCGGCATTGTCGCGAAACGCATAGAGGACGTCGAGTGGGCTTGGCGCCATGAAGGTCGGGATCTTGAAAATCCAGATGACCGCCTGCCACAGCGCGATGCAGCCAAGTGCCGCAAGGATTGCCGGCATATGCGAGGAAACGACGCCGACGGTTGCGTCGAGGATGGCGACCTTGCGCGGCGCATTGGCGATGCGGCCAATGTCGGAGTGGACGGCATTGCTCATATGCATTCCTCCAGCAGCGAGCGCAGATGCGCGGTCACCTTGATGAAGTCGACCGTATCGCGCATCGCAAGAGCGCGCGGATAGGGGAGGTCGACCTTCATATATTCCTTCACCCTGCCCGGGTGCGCCTGAAGCATCAGCACATGTTCGCCGAGGAACACGGCCTCTGGGATGGAGTGGGTGACGAAGACGATGGTCGTGCCCGTCTCGCGCCATATGCGCAAGAGTTCCTCATTGAGCTTGTCGCGGGTGATTTCGTCGAGAGCGCCGAATGGCTCATCCATCAAAAGAATGCGCGGCTTGGTCACAAGGGCGCGGGCGATGGCGACCCGCTGGCGCATACCACCGGACAATTCGTGCGGCAGGGCATTTTCGCGCCCCTTCAGGCCGACAAGCGCCAGCAGTTCCATGGGGTCGGCATAGGAACTCTTGTCGTGTTTGCCCACTTCAATGGGAAGGCGGACATTGTCGATAACGCTGCGCCACGGCAGCAATGTCGCTTCCTGAAAAACGAAGGCAAAGTCACGTCCCTCGCGTGCCTGGCGTGGTGGGCGACCGAATACCGAAACCGCACCATCACTGATATGAACGAGATCGGCAATGCAGCGCAGCAGGGTCGACTTGCCGCAACCCGACGGCCCGAGCATGGTGACGAACGACCCTTCCGGAATGTCGACCGAGACATTGGAGAGGGCGGTGAATTCGTTGCCCTTGTCGCCGAAGCGAATGTCGAGATCGCGAACGGAGACGGCAAGTCTCGCCGTTTCGGGTGCTGGAAGCGGCTGCGGCTGTTGGATGGTAGCGGCGCTCATCATGACGGTCACCCGATCTGCTTGCGGATTTCTGATGTCGCGTCGAGGATCGCCATGGTGGCGACGTCGTCGACGGTCGGTGTGGCACCGGTAAATTGCTTGAGATCGGCATAGGCCTTGATCTGGGCGGCCCAATTGTCCTTGTTCATCGCGCCCCAGCCGGTCTGCTTGGTGCTGTCGCCGAAGGAGAAGTCGATGACTGAATGGACGGCCCCGAGCTCGCTCGCCTTGTCGAGATTGGGATAGGCCTCAACCAGCATGTCGACGGCTTCTTCCGGATGGTCGCGCACATAGCCCCAGCCCTTGGCGGCGGCCGTGGTGAAGCGCACCAGCACGTCGGAATGCTTGTCGAGCTGCTCGTCGGTCGTGTAGTAGACGTTTGCGTAGAGCTTCAGGCCCGCATCCCAGAGCATCATGTCGACGCGCTCGTCTCCGAGCACCTTCAGCGCATTGGTGTTCGTCACCCAGCCGGTTACGGCATCGGCCTGACCGGTGATCAGCTGGTTCATGTCGGAACCCATATTGACCATCTTCACCTTGTCCTCCGGAATACCGTTTTGAGCGAGGAGGGCACGCAGAAGAATGAATGCGGTCGGCTGTGTGGCGATCGTCTTGCCGATCATATCCTTCGGCTCACGGATCGGTGATTTCTTCAACGAGAAATATGTAAATGGATGCTTACGGTATCCGGCAAGAAACGCCTTGACCGGCATGCCGGCGGAACGGGCGAGCATAACTGACGGACTTGAGGAGATCTGGCCGATCGCGGATTGGCCGGCGGCAACGCCGGCGACGCCATCGACATTCGGGCCGCCGGGAATGATGGTGAGATTGATGCCCTGTTCGGCAAAAAAACCCTTCTTCTGCGCGGTAACCTCGCCCAGCAGGCCGTTGGAAGCAAGCCAGCCGAGCTGCATGCGAACCTCGGCGACATCGGCCGCCTTGCCGGCACGGACGCCAACGAAAGTTTGGGTTGCGGCGAGGCCTCCGACCAACGCAGCATTGGAGAGAAAACGGCGGCGATTCATCATGAATTGAGACATTCTGACAGTTCCCCTTTTGATTGGGCGATCGGACTTTTCGTCTCGTTATCCACCAATGATGTGATGATGCGGGAATTTAGCGTTCTAATAAAGAACAATTATGCGTATTATCGATTGCCGAAACGGCAACGCTATCCCTTATGGACGACATTGGACAAATGGGGCATCTGATGGGTGGGATGCCGCCTTAACTCTTATTCCACGGACGGCATGAGGCGAGACTTGCAAGGGGGCCGGATCGGCGATTGCTCCTGCCACTCAATCTGCGGTGCGTTTGGATTGCTGTAGGCTCGCATCTCGCCAGGAAGACCAGCGGCGGCGCAGCTCGCCGGGACGAAGGCCATGCCCTTCCTCGAGCATGTCAGCTGCAAGGATCCGATCGGTGCGGAAATGGCGAAAACCCTGGCGCAGCTCGCACCACGCCACCAGAATCCGGCTGGTCTCCGCGTAGCCGAGGATAACGGGCCATACGGTTCTCAGCGTTTCCTCACCTGCGTCCGATCGGTAGCGCAGCCGAAGTTTCCTCCCCTCGCGCACGGCGGCCCGAAGCAGCGACGGATCGATGCTCTCCTCTTCGGGTTGCTGGATTGCGGGCTTGGCGCCGACGCTCGGTTCGACAATGTAGGGGCGCAGGTGTTCGGGAACCATCGCGGCGATCTTCGCAGCGACATCGCGAGCGGCGTTGGCAAGAGCCTTGTCGGCTCGTCCCGCCACCCATTGTGCGCCGAGCATTACCGCCTCGATCTCTTCGCGTGTCAGCATGAGCGGTGGCATGTCGAAATCGGACGAGAGGATGTATCCGAAGCCGGCTTCTCCCTCGATCGGAACCCGCTGGCTCATGAGATCCGCTACATCGCGATAAACCGTGCGTTTCGAGATCTCGAGCTCCTCCGCCAGTGCAGCAGCGGTCACCGGCCTGCTCGACCTGCGCAAGATCTGGATGATTTGAAACAAACGATCGGCACGACGCATGCTTACTGACTCCTGCTGCCAGTATGGTGGCAACAGGCCCGTGCGACAAGGGTCTTCGAGGCGCCCAGCATCTTACGCGCCGAAGGAGTAGCCGATGAAACTAGCATCCACCCGCCTGATCGCAGCAGACATCAAGAAGGTCGTCAGCTTCTATGAAGCACTCACCGGCCAGAAGGCCGAGTGGCTGGCACCCGTCTTTGCTGAAATCGTTACCCCCGCCGCCGCGCTTGCGATCGGAAGCGCGGAGACTGTCGCCCTGTTCAAGGAGGGAAGTGCCGAGCCCCGAGCCAATCGCTCGCTGATCATCGAGTTTCAGGTCGATGACGTCGATCGCGATTTCCTGCGGCTAAAGGACTGGGCCGACATCGTGCACGAGCCGAAAATGATGCCATGGGGCAACAAGGCGGCACAATTGCGCGATCCGGAAGGCACGCTTGTCAGTCTTTACACGCCCGTCACCGATGCCGCCAAGCAGCGTTTTGCCACCCGTTGACATCGGACCATCGTCGAAGAAGCGGGCGGCTGTTGCGCCGCCCTCTTCATGTTCCGACCGAGTATGCAAGCAAATCCGCCAGCGTTCGATACGTAAGGTTGCCGTCGCATACTCGTCATTCGACCACCATCAAACACTGTCGGAGGGTCACGTCGAGTTGACCTAGGCCGAGACCTGTGTTTCCTGCAGATGCCGCCACCGTGGTGGTTGGTCGGGGAGTGCTTCGAGCACGACGGTCGAGCGTCTGACGCTTTGAATTCCATCTGCATCCGATTGCGTTTCGCGATAGGTGAGGCAAGCCCCGTCAGTCCATTGCCTGACGATCTCGATTTCGTCGACCACTATGCGCAGCTTTGGGCTTTTCCCGCGCAGCGGGCCAAAGAAATCGGTCACGGCCTGTTTGTCGAGAACGCCCCCCTGCATGGTGATCATGCGAAACTCTGGTGAGAAACGGTCGAGCAGCAGGGCGAGATCTGCGGGCTGCGCCTCCGCTGTGAACCACGCTTCTATTGCCGCACAGGTCTCGATGATTTCCTCGAACAGTTTGTTGGTGTCAGTCATATCAGGCTCCTTGCCGGATGAGGTTGGACGATGATCAGGCGTGCCCGTCGCCGGATTGCAGGCGCAGAACGAAGGGCAATGGAAGAACGATCAGAAGGGCCGCAATCACAAAGCAGGACCGATACGGCGCAGGATCGCCCGCATTGTCGCTTCCTGCGAGAAGCAGCCCGAGCAAGCCGCCGAGCACGCTTGCACCGAGCGAGAAGCTGAGCTGCCGGTTGATGTTCCAAAGCGCGCTTGCCTCCGCCATCCGGTCCGTCCGGACTGACGTGAAGGCCGCCGTCTGCGCCGTGCTCGTGCAAAGGCTCGCTCCGAAGCCCATAGCGGCAAAGGATAAAATTCTCACCATCGGCAGCCCGGCAAATGGTGTGGCCAACAGCAGTACGCCAAGCGACGTGACAACAATTCCAGCGAGGAAGAGTGGCCTTGGGCCTTGCGACGCAAATAGCCGCCGGGTTGACATGATCGCGACGAAGGATGCGCCGGCCCATGGAAGCATCAGCATTCCGGTCTCGGTGGCGGTCAGACCCAAACGATTCTGCAGGTAAAGCGAGGCGACCAGGTTCACGCCCGTGAACACGCCCGGTACGCAGAGATAGATTATGCTGCCGGTTCTGAGCATCGGATCGGACAGCAGGCGCAGATCGAGCAGCGGCTCGCGCGAGCGAAGCGCATGATGGACATAGGCTGCGCCCGCTGCGATCGCGACTGCAAGCGCGACTGCAGCGTGAGGGGCGCTTCCTGCTTGGCTAATGAGGGTCAATCCAAGGGGCAGGCAGAACAAGGTGATGGCGCTCAGCAGGAAGCCGGCAATGTCAAGCGCTGGTCTGGATTCGCTTGGTCTGTCAGTTGGCGCCCAGACAAGGGTCAGGGCAGCAATCGCCGCAGCAAGCGGTGCAATGCAGATGAATACCCAGCGCCAGGACAGATGATCCACGGCGATGCCACCGATGGCGGGTGAGAGTGCCGGCACCAGCAGTGCAACGGTCATGACCACCGCCGTCAGATGGGCGCGGTCCTGCGGTGGGTAAGCCCGATAGGCCATGCTCTGACCGACCGGTACGAGCAGCCCGCCGCCCAAACCCTGTACCAGTCGCCAGGCGAGAAGTGCTGCAATCCCGGTGGCGGTACCTCCGCCGATGCCGCCTGCCGCCACGACGAGCAGCGAGGAGATGAAGACGCGACGCTCACCGACGCGGCGCGCGAGCCAGCTCCCCACAGGAATCGCGACCGTCAGGCCGAGCATGTAGATGGTGCCGACCCAGGCAAGCTGCGCGACCGATGCGTCGAGCTCTCGTTGCAGTGCTGGCAGAGCGGCGTTGAAGATGAACATGTTGGCGAGATCGACAGCGAAGCCCAGGAGGTAAAGGGTGGCTATGCGGGAGCGGACAGACAAGGGGAAAGCCTTTGATTGAGATCACGCTTACCCGGATATTTCCTTTCCTGTTGCACGCATAGGCGATACAATTCGACATCATCTGTCGAAAATTCTTACCAATTGGAGGAAAACAATGGGTGTTAGTCTTGATCGACTGACGGTTTTCCGTGCTGTCGTGGAAACGGGATCGTTCACGGCTGCCGCCCGGAAGCTCAATCAGGCCAGAGCTGCCGTCAGCTTCAATGTCAAGCAGCTTGAAAGCGAATTGGGGGTCACGCTTCTCCATCGCACCACGCGCAGCCTTGCCCTTACCGATGCGGGTGAGCGATTCTATGCGCGCTGCCTTCGCATCCTCAACGAAGCCGACGACGCGATTTCCGAGGCGCGCATGGCCCAAACGGGACTGAGCGGGAGTTTGCGGCTGACATCAACGGTGGAATATGGCGCCTCCGTGATCGCTCCGGCGCTTCAGAAATTCGCCGCCCTTCATCCGGATCTCGATATCCAGTTCGAAGCGGGCTCGACGAATGTCGATCTATTGCGAGAGCGTTTCGATGTGGCGATCCGCATGGGGCGCAACGAACAATTCCAGACGTCGCCCTATGCGGGTGTGCACCTGGCAACATATCGGCTGAGGCCAGTTGCTTCGCCCGGGCTCATTGCCAGTTTTGAGCGGGGCATTGTCGACACTCCCGCGATGTTGGGTATGCTGCCGCACATAAGCAATGCCACCGTCGAACATGTGAAGAGCTGGACCATGTTCGATAGTCACGGGCGCGAATGCCCGTTCGAGGTGCCGCGCAGGTCTCGGTTTCTGGTCAATAACGCATCGGTGGTCAAGGCACTGACGGTCTCGGGCGCAGGGCTTGCGCTTCTGCCGGATTGGTTCGTCGCGCCGGAACTTGGCAGCGGAGCGCTGGTCGACGTCTTGCCATCCTATCGCTTCCCCGATCAGCAGATCTACGCGATGCATCTGCCCGTACCCGTGGTTCCGCAGAAAATCCGGGCCTGGCTCCGCTTCCTCAAGGATCATGTCGGCCGTTGACTTCGCCATGGCGCGCAAAGCGATCGTTACTCCACACCATGTTCTGGTTCCCGATCAGGTGGCGGCACGCCTCAAAAAACTCCGTCGGATGCCCGGCAGTTGGCAATCAAATCCAAGGAAATTGGCTAGGCGAGGCATGGCCGGATGTCCTGCCCCCTCGGTCGCATCACAGCTGAGGCCGACGCTTTCATCTGCTGGGGACAGCTGTTGTCGGAATTGCGCCCTGGCGGCGAATGGTCCACAAAAGAGCGCGTAGGGTTGTTGTGGCGTCCAGCTTTCATTTTCGGCACGTCCCTGCAACACTTGCGGATCCTACGACGCAAGTCGCGTGGCCGTGGTAATACAAGACGATGTCACATCTCGGAGTTTCCATGCGCCGCTTTGGTCTTTTTGTCGTCGTTACGTTCCTGTTTCTGGCCGTGCTCCTGGCAAGCATCTGGACGGCGCTCGCAGCTTTTTACCGCCTGCAGATGCCGCAACCCGGCCCCATCGCCGTTGCCGCGCTCTTTTGCATCTTCGGATTATTGACACTCATTGCCCTGTTTACGAGACTGCGCTGGCTCGTCTTTGTCATCTTTGCCGCTACATTTGCCGCGGTTCTGATCTGGTGGAGCACCATCACGCCGCCACATGACGTCACCTTCGAGCCGGAGGATGCGCAGCAAGTAACCGGCAAGATCGAAGGCGATCGCTTGGTTCTGACCGGTGTGCGCAATTTCGACTGGCGTTCCAAGACCGACCATACCGAAAAATGGGAAACGCGCAGCTACGATCTGTCGAAGTTGCGCAGCGTCGACCTGTTCATGTCCTATTGGGCCGGCCCCACCATGGCGCATACGATGATGAGCTTCGGCTTCGAAGACGGTGAACAGATTGCCTGGTCCATTGAAGTTAGGTATCCGGTGGGCGGATCCTATTCGCCGATTGCCGATGCTTTCAAGACCGATACACTCATCGTGATTGCAGCCGACGAACGCGACGTCATCGGCCTGCGCATCAACGTGCGCGGCGAGGACGTGTATCTCTATCGCTTGAAGGTGCCGCCCGAAGATATTCGGGCGATATTGGTCGGCTATGTCAACGACGCAAATGCGCTTGCCGCCGAACCGCAATTCTACAATTCGATCACGACCAATTGCACGACGGCAATCGTTCGGATTTTACGACTCGTCGGCGCCAATGTGCCGAACGACTGGCGTCTGCTGGTCAATGGTTATCTGCCCGGCTATCTCTACGATCAGCAGCGTGTCGATACCAGGTTGCCGCTGGCGGAGCTACGCGAGCGTTCGCGCATCAACGAGCGGGCAAAGGCGTTTGGCCTGATGCCGGGTTTTTCGGCAAAAATCAGAGAGGGAGTGCCGGACCCGAACAAATAGCGGCGAGATCACCTTGCGAGCGCGTTCGGTCTCGCTTTGTCACTCTTGCTCAGCCGCGAGCGCCTTTGTTTTCGCCGGTCACCAACAACAGCCTGTTGCAGACTGACCGGCATTGCAGCGCATTCTGTAAAATAACCGGAGAGGCCAGTGCCGACAGGCTCCAATCTGCGGTTCAATCCCAGATGGTCAGCATGGCGTTTTCGACAAAGGCGAGATGGGCGTCCATGGCGTCCCGTGCCGCCTGTCGATCGCCAGCGACGATGGCTTTCACGACGCGATCATGGTCGGCCATAATATGCTGGCGGACACTCTCCATATCGGCAAGATGCCGGTGGAACCTTTCGTCGACATCATCCGATCTGGAATTCCACAATTGATCCAGCAACTCGCGTAGCAGCGCATTGCCGCTGCCCTCAGCCACGGTCAGGTGCAGCGCGCGGTCGTTCTCGGGAGACCAGGAGCCGCTCTTCGTCTCCGCGCGCATCCGCTTGGCGATCGCGACGAGTCTTGCCTTTCCGGCTTCGTCGATATTCTCAGCCGCTGAAGCGGCAGCCGCGGGTTCCAGCAGGCGGCGCACGGCCATGACCTCAAGCGGCGAGTGACCGGTTTCTGGAAGACTGTTGACGGGTTGGTTCGGGGCGCTGACGAAAGCGCCGACGCCGACGCGTACATCGATTAATCCGGCAACTTCAAGCGCGATCAGTGCCTCTCGCACTGTCGGTCGGGATACGCCGAGGCTCGAAGCAAGCTCGCGCTCGGACGGAAGCTGATCGCCCTGCCGTGCGGTACCGTCGGCGATCTGCTCGCGAATCTGATCTGCAATTTGAAGATATAGTTTCCGGTTCGATACGGCTTGAAGTTTCATAGTCATGTGGTGTCCCGCTGATCGCAGATATTTGGAAGAAACGAAGTTCGCTGTCAACTTACCTTCCTGGTGGTCAGGCCACTTGACAGCAAGGTGGCTGTACCGTAGTTGAGCAGTCAGCGACACGAAAAGGCTGTCTGGCGGAGGAGCGGATATGACGGATCTAACGGGCAAGACATGTCTCGTGACGGCTGCAGCGCAAGGTATTGGCCGCGCCGCCGCTCTGGCCTTTGCCGCCGCTGGCGGCCGCGTCTATGCGACCGATATCAACAAGGATGTGCTCGACGAGTTGGGCGGCCTATCCGGGATAGAAACGCGGATCTTGAATGTTCTGGATACGGCGGCGGTGGACACCTTAGTCGCCGAGATCGGCCGCATCGACATATTGTTCAATTGCGCCGGCGTGGTTCATGGCGGGACGATCCTTGAAAGCACCGAGGCCGAACTTGATTTCGCGCTCGATCTCAACCTGAAAGCTCAGGTGCGCACGATCAAGGCGGTATTGCCGGGCATGATCGAGCGCAAGGATGGCGCGATCATTAATATGGCGACCGTCGCATCGTCGGTGAAAGCCGTTCCGAACCGCTTTGTCTATTCGGCCAGTAAGGCAGCTGTGATCGGGCTGACCAAATCGATCGCCGGGGACTATGTCGCGCACGGCATTCGCTGCAACGCGATCTGTCCCGGCACGGTTGACAGCCCGTCACTACAGGAGCGGTTGCGTGCGACCGGCGACTATGAGACGGCCCGCCGCGCATTCATCGCCCGGCAGCCGATCGGCCGCATCGGGACCGCGCAAGAGGTTGCGGATCTTGCCCTCTATCTCGCCGGCGCGACCTACACGACTGGACAAATCCATGTCATCGATGGCGGCTGGACGGCTTGAGGCGATAAGATGAACGCTCTCGTCTCCATGACCGGTATCGACAAAACATTCCCGGGCGTGCGTGCGCTCCAGCATGCCCGCTTCGAGCTGCGCCCCGGCGAAGTGCATGCGCTTATGGGAGAAAATGGCGCCGGCAAGTCGACGATGATGAAGATACTCGCCGGCATCTATCAGGCGGATGCAGGCGAGATAACGATCGACGGTCAGAAGTTCGACACCAACTCACCGGCAAAGGCGCGGGACGCCGGCATCGGCATCATTCATCAGGAACTTATTCTGATGCCGCATCTGACGGCGGCCCAGAATATCCTGATCGGACGTGAATCCCGTCGTGCCTTCGGACTGCTGCTCGATGAGCGCAAGCTCAATGAGCGGGTCCGCGACATATTTCGCTCGATGCGGCTCAATCTCGACCCAAGGGCCATGGTCGAGAGCCTGACGATCGCCAAGCAGCAGATGGTCGAGATCGCCAAGGCGCTCTCCTATCGGTCGCGAATCCTGATCATGGATGAGCCGACGGCGGCTCTGAATGATGCTGAGGTCAACGACCTCTTCGACATCATCAATCGGCTGAAGAGCGAAGGCGTCGGCATTGTCTACATCTCCCACAAGATGGACGAAATAAAGTGCATCGCTGATCGGGTGACCGTCATGCGTGACGGCTCCTACGTCGATACCGTCGATGCCAAGACCACTGAGGTCGGCAAGATCATCTCGATGATGGTCGGGCGGGAAATCACCAGTGAGCTCGCAACCCCGCCGGATCTTTCGCAAAGCCCGATCGTACTCGAGGCGCGGCGGCTCAATCGCGGAACGATGGTGCGCGACGTCTCCTTCACGCTGCGACGTGGCGAGATTCTCGGCTTCGCCGGCTTGATGGGGGCTGGCCGCACGGAAGTCGCGAGGGCCGTATTTGGCGCCGACCGGCTGGTTTCCGGAGAGGTGCTGGTGCATGGCAAGCCCGTGCGCATCCGCTCGCCTCAACACGGGGTGCGGGCCGGCATTGGCTATCTCTCAGAAGACCGCAAGCGCTACGGCCTGTTGGTCGGCATGGACGTCCGCAACAATATCGCAATGGCAAGCATGTCGCGTTTTGTGCGAAGCGGCGGCCTTCTGAACGAAAGCGCGATGCAGCGCATCGCCAGGCGCTATATCGGCGACCTCGCCATCAAGACGCCTTCCGATCGCCAGGAAGTACGCTTCCTGTCCGGCGGCAATCAGCAGAAGGTGGTTATTGCAAAATGGTTGCTGCGCGATTGCGACATTCTGATTTTCGACGAGCCCACACGCGGTATCGACATCGGCGCCAAGTCTGAAATCTATCGCCTGCTGAACGAGCTTGCCGCAGAGGGCAAGGCGATCATCGTCATTTCGTCCGAATTGCCCGAGGTCCTGCGGCTCAGCCATCGCATTGCCGTCATGTGCGAGGGCAGGCTGACGGGGTTTCTGCCGGCAGGGGCCTCCCAGGAGGAGATCATGCATCTGGCTACGCTGCGCGACGGCGCCATCACAGAAGGAAGAAGCAAATGACCTCGAACGTCGACGGCGACGAGAGAACGCTGAAAGAACGGTTTTCCGATTCGAGACAGAAGCTTCTGGCTTTCAGTGGCTTGGTCGTCTTGATCGTCCTCTTCGCCGCAGTGAAGCCTGAGGATTTCCTTCAGGTCAGCACATTGACCAACATTCTCACCTCGACGGCCGTCAACGGCACGCTTGCAATAGCCGCGACCATGATCATCATCACCGGCGGCATCGACCTGTCGATCGGTACGTTGATGACCTTCTGCGCGGTTGCAGCCGGTGTGTTCATCACCTGGCTCGGCCTGCCGATGCCGCTTGGCGTGGTCGGCGCGATCCTCACCGGCGTGGTGTGCGGTGGCATATCCGGCTTCCTGATTGCTTATGCCAAGATCCCTCCCTTCATCACCACGCTTGGCATGATGCTGATCTACAAGGGGCTTTCGCTCCAGATCACCAACACCAAGCCGATCTATTTTACCCAGTCGCCGGAATTCCAGCAGATTGCCAGCGGCTCGATCATCAAGGACATCATTCCGGGTCTGCCGATCGCCAACAGCGCCTTGATTATGGCGATCGTCGCGATCGTGGTCGCCTTCGTCCTCGCCAACACGCTGTTCGGCCGCTTCATCTTTGCGCTGGGCTCGAACGAAGAGGCGCTGCGCCTGTCGGGCGTCAATGTCGATCGCTGGAAAATGGCGGTCTACGCGGTCGCCGGCGGCATCTGTGCGATCGCAGGACTGCTCATTGCCTCGCGCGGCAATTCTGCCCAGCCGGCACAGGGCATGGGCTTCGAGCTCGATGCTATCGCCGCCGTTGTCATCGGCGGGACCTCGCTTGCCGGAGGACGTGGGACTGTGCTCGGCACCATGATCGGCGCCTTCGTTATGAGCGTGGTGCAATACGGGTTGCGCCTCTACGGCATGGCCTCCGAAAAGCAGGTCATGGTGACCGGGCTCATCATCATTCTCGCTGTTTATTCGGACATCTTCTGGCGCAGGAAGGCCTGATCGCCCGACTGCCCCCGTCGAGAGTTAAGACAGTCAAAAAGAGGCAGAACGCCCGCATGCAAGCCCATCGAATTTAACCCACAGGAGGAGTTATGATTACTAGACGTACTATTGTCGGGCTTATGTCCGCAGCCGCTTTCCTCGGCACCGTCGGCATGGCCCAGGCCGCTGACAAGCCCTATATCGCACTGATCTCGAAGGGTTATCAGCATCAGTTCTGGCAGGCCGTGCGCCAGGGCGCCGAACAGGCCGCCAAGGACCTTGACGTAACGGTAAGCTATGAGGGACCTGAGGGCGAATCCGCCATCAACCAGCAGCTCGACATGATCCAGGCGGCCCTTGCCAAGAAGCCCGCTGCTCTCGGCCTTGCGGCGCTCGACAGCCAGGCCGCCATTCCGCTGGTCCAGCAGGCCAAGGATGCAGGTATTCCGATCATCGCCTTCGATTCCGGCGTCGATAGCGATTATCCGCTGACCACGGCCTCGACGGACAGCAAGGCGTCGGCAGCGCTTGCCGCCGACAAGATGGCTGAGCTGATCGGCAGCGAGGGCGAAGTCGCAATCGTTGGGCACGATCAGACGAGCACCACAGGCGTCGATCGTGTCGAAGGGTTCAAGGGCGAGATTGCGGCCAAGTATTCGAAGATCACCATCGTCGACATCCAGTATGGCGGCGGCGACCACACGAAATCGGCCGACATCACCAAGGCGATCATCCAGGCGCATCCGAAGCTCAAGGGCATTTTCGGCACCAATGAGGGCGCAGCGCTCGGCGTCGCCATCGGCAAGAAGGAAGCCGAAAGCAAGGTTGTGGTCATCGGCTACGATTCCGGTGCCGGTCAGATCGATGCGATCAAGGATGGAACGATCGCCGGCTCCATCACCCAGAATCCGGTCGGTATCGGCTACAAGACCGTCGAGGCGGCGGTGAAAGCCACCAAGGGTGAGAAGCTGACCAAACATATCGATACCGGCTTCTATTGGTACGACAAGTCGAACATCGACGATCCGAAGATCGCCGCCGTTCTCTACAAGTAATCGCAAACGGGGCGCCGGCCAGGGCCGGTGCCCCTCTTTATCCGCATCCGGCCAGATGTGCCGGGCGTCGCCGTCGCCCCAGGAGATATTTATGACCGTCATCACCGATCTGAAGGTGCTAGATCTACGCTTTCCGACCTCGCAGCATCTGGACGGTTCGGACGCGATGAATCCGGACCCTGACTATTCGGCTGCTTATGTCATCTTGGAAACCGATCGCGGTCTTGATGGACATGGGCTGACCTTCACTATTGGCCGCGGCAACGAGATCTGCTGCGCGGCGATTGAGGCCATGCGTCATCTTCTCGTCGGGCTCGATCTTGACGAGGTCCGTGCAAATCCGGGTGCAGCCTGGCGCCGGCTGACAGGCGACAGCCAGTTGCGCTGGATCGGTCCGGACAAGGGAGCCATGCATCTTGCGGCTGGTGCGGTCGTCAACGCAATCTGGGATCTGCTGGCGAAAGAGGCAGGCAAGCCCGTATGGCAGCTTGTGGCCGATATGACGCCTGAAGAAATCCTGAAGATCGTGGATTTCCGCTATCTGACCGACGTCCTGACACCGGACGAGGCGCTCGATATTTTGAAGCGGGCGGAAGCCGGCAAGGCCGACCGGATCGCGACCTTAAAGCGCGAGGGATATCGCTGCTATACGACATCGGCGGGCTGGCTGGGCTATTCGGAGGAAAAACTGCGGCGTCTGTGCAAGGAAGCGATCGATGCCGGCTTCAATCACATCAAGATGAAGGTCGGGCGCGATCTGGAGGACGACATCCGCCGCCTGACGATCGTCAGAGAGATTATCGGCCCCGACCGCAACCTGATGATCGATGCCAATCAGGTTTGGGATGTGCCGCAGGCGATCGATTGGTTGAGCCAGTTGGCATTCTCCAAGCCGCTCTTCATTGAAGAGCCAACAAGCCCGGATGACGTTGCCGGGCATCGCAAGATCCGCCAGGCAATCGCGCCGATGAAGGTCGCAACCGGCGAGATGTGCCAGAACCGCATTATGTTCAAGCAGTTCATCGCCGAGGGCGCCATCGACATCGTGCAGATCGACGCCTGCCGCATGGGCGGCCTCAACGAGGTTCTCGCTGTCCTGCTGATCGCTGCCAAATACGGATTGCCGGTCTGGCCGCATGCCGGCGGCGTCGGGCTTTGCGAGTATGTCCAGCACCTGTCGATGATCGACTATCTCTGCGTTTCCGGGACGAAAGAGGGCAGGGTCATCGAGTATGTCGATCATCTGCACGAGCATTTCCTCCATCCATGCGTGATCAAGGATGCAGCCTATATGCCGCCAGCTGCACCGGGTTTCTCGATCGAGATGAAGGCACAGTCGCGCGAAGACTATCGCTTCAAGGCTGGTTGAGGCCAATCCGGCCAGGACTGACGGCTTATCCAGTCGCTTGATCGGAACCGGATGCGGCTGGGCACCGTTGGCGCCCAGCCGCTGCACGTTATTTAACTTGAGTAACCGTTAGCTTACCGTCCACTCGCTCGGCAACGAATTCGATGCTCGCGCCCTTCTTCAGTTTCGCGCGGATGGCGGGATCATCGGCGCGGAACACCATCGTCATGGCTGGCATGTCGAGGTTCTTCAATTGCTCGTGCTTGATCGTGACTTTGTTCGTCTTGGCATCGATCTTTGTGACCACGCCCTTGGTAAATTCCTGCGCATAGGCGCCTGCGGCGGCACTGATGGTGAGGGCGGCGGCAAGAGCAATTTTGACCAGATTTTTCATACTGATGTCTCCTATCTCTCAAAGTTTCAATTGGCGGATACCGATACGTCGCCGTGCATGCCCGCCTCATAGTGGCCGGGGATAAGGCAGGCGAATTTGAACTCGCCGTCGCTGGTGAACTTCCAGAGGATTTCGCCAGATGCACCGGGCGCCAACCGCATCGAGTTGGCGTCGGCATGTTCCATCTCGGGGAATTTCGCCATAACGGCCTTGTGCTCAAGGATCTTGTCCTCCTGGTCGAGCACGAATTCGTGGTCGGACTGGCCGGCATTCTTGAGTGCGATCCTGATCGTCTGTCCCTTGCGGACCTTGATGACTGCCGGCTGAAGGAGCATCTTGCCGTCATCGGTTTCCTTCATGGTGACGCGGATGGTCTGCGTTACCTTGGCCTTGTCGCCGGGCTCGCCGACGGCCATCTTTGCCTCATGACCGCCAGCATGCGTTCCCGATGCCAATGCCGGGCCGGCAAATGCTGCGACGATGATTGCGATTGCGAATGTCTTCATGTGAGATCCTTTCATGGTTGTGAAATATCCGGCCGTTATCCGTGATGCGGCTTCGGGGTAATCTGGGTCTTGGCATCCTTTGCTCTGGTCTGGTCCGGCAGTTCACCGGTCCATTCCCAGGCCTGCGTTCCCGGAGGGTTTTCGTACCAGCCCGGGTCGGCGTAATCGTCCGCGGAGATGCCTTCGCGGACTTTCACTACCGAGAACATTCCGCCCATTTCGATCGGGCCATGCGGCCCCCAGCCGGTCATCATCGGGATCGTGTTTTCGGGTATGGGCATCTCCATTTCGCCCATATCGGCCATGCCCTTGGTGCCCATGGGCATGTAGTCGGGCTGGAGTTTACGGATTTTTTTCGCGAGCTTCGATTTGTCGGTGCCGATGAAGGTCGGAATATCATGTCCCATGGCGTTCATCGTATGGTGTGACTTGTGGCAGTGGATTGCCCAGTCTCCCAAGTATTTCGCGTCGAATTCATAGGCCCGCATGGCGCCAACGGGTATGTCGATGCTGACCTCGGGCCAGCGCGCTTCCGGTCGAACCCAGCCTCCATCCGTGCATGTCACCTCGAAATCATAGCCGTGCATGTGGACCGGATGGTTGGTCATCGTCAGGTTGCCGACGCGGACACGCACGCGGTCATTTTTTGAGACGACGAGCGGACTGATGTCGGGAAAGACACGGCTGTTCCAGCACCACATGTTGAAGTCGGTCATTTCCATGACGCGCGGCACGTAGGAGCCGGGTTCGATGTCGTAGGCATTGAGGAGGAAGACGAAGTCGCGGTCGACCCGCATGAACTTCGGGTCCTTCGGATGGATGACGAAGAAGCCCATCATGCCCATAGCCATCTGGACCATCTCGTCCGAATGCGGGTGATACATGAAGGTGCCAGACTTCACGAGATCGAACTCATAGACGAAGGTCTTGCCGACAGGGATATGCGGCTGCGTCAGGCCACCGACCCCATCCATGCCCGACGGAAGGATCATGCCGTGCCAATGGATAGTCGTGTGCTCCGGCAGCTTGTTGGTGACGAAGATGCGCACGCGGTCACCTTCGACGGCTTCGATCGTCGGGCCCGGCGACTGGCCGTTATAGCCCCAAAGATAGGCCGTCATGCCGTTGGCCATCTCCCGCTCGACAGGCTCGGCCACAAGATGGAATTCCTTGACACCGTTATTCATGCGGTGGGGCAGGGTCCAACCGTTGAGCGTGACGACCGGCTGGTAGTCCGGCCCCGAGGTCGGGTGGATGGGAGGTTGCATGTCGGCCGATGCCATGGTGGCGGCATCCGGCAGGCCCATGGCGGAGGTCTTGGTCCAGGCGCCGGCGGCCAGCAATGCCGCTCCCGCTCCGAACAATTGTCTTCTGTTGAACATCGAGATTTCCTTTCTACTCGTCGGAGCCGGCGGCCATGGCCGGTTCTGCGGCTGCCGACGAAGGTCCGCCGCCATAAATGGCGGGCGCGAGATTGGCGTCTGCGAGCCAGAAGTCGCGTCTGGCGTTGACGGACAGCAGGGTGGCGTTGATTTTCTCACGCGTATCGGTGAGCAGCTCGAACGTATTTGTGATCATGCCGTTGTAGGTGAGCAGTGATTGCTCCGCGACACGGCTGCGTAGCGGCACGACGTTGTTGCGATAGTGACGTGCAATATCGAGGCTCGATCGATAGGCCTGGTAGGCCGATCGCGCTTGCGAGCGGATAGTCACAGCCTTTTCCGCGAGCTGGTTGGCCGAGCGCATATAGGCGAGCTCTGCCTTCCGCATGCGTGCTTTGCCGGTGTCGAAGATCGGAATGGCAAAGCCTATCTCCGCCGATCCGGAGAAATCGACCTTCCTTACCCCATCCTCGCGGCTTCGCTCTGCTTCAAGCCCGGTCACGAGTTCCAGATCCGTGACATAGCGGGTTGCTTCCGTCAGGCCGTAGGACTGCGCGGAGGCCTCGAGCTCCAATCGAGCGACCTTCAGATCGATACGGTTGCGAAGGGCATTCGCCTCGATCGTATCGCGCTGGGCGATCGTCTTTGGCAGGGATGGCAGCCGGTTCGGCAGGCGATAGCTCGTGTCTGCTCCCCAAAGTCCGAGTAGCCGCGTCAGGTCTTCCTTTGCGAGCCGTGCGGCCAGGCGCGCCTTAGCGGTTTCGCCGGCGAGTTCGGCTGCAAATGCATGCTCACGCGCCTGGGCGCCTTTTGCCATTCCACCGGTTTCGCCGAGCTTTTCTGCAAGCTCGGAAGCCGCATCGGCGGATGTCTGTGCTATCTGCAACTGGGCGACATTCTCGTCGGCCGCTACCGCCGTGATCCAGGCACGACGCGTGTTGGCGGCAAGGCCGAGCGTCGCGAGCGCAGCATTCAGCTGCGCCTGCTCAAAACGTGTGTCGGCAAGCGCGACATCCCGCTTCTTGGTGATCAGCGCGAGGATATTGGCGGTGAGTGCCCCCTCGATTGTCCTGAACGCCTCAAGCTCAGGCGTGCCAATGCCCTTCAGGCCAACGGAAGCCGTCGGATTGAGTAGCATGGTCGCCTGCCACGCATCGGCGGCGCTGTCGCCGAGATCGGCATAGGCGGCCTGAAGGCCCTTATTGTTGATGAGCGCGATCTGAACCGCCGTTTCGACGCCAAGCGTCTTCTCGCGAGACAGAAGCACCTTGGTGCGAGCAGTCAGTGCCTTTGCCTGTTCCTGGTTTTGCACCCAGATGGCGTCTTTTACGACTACGGATCTGGTTGTCGCCGACACGGTCGAAAAACCAGCTTGCTTTCCGGCATACTCGGCGCCGCTGACGCAGCCGCCGAGTATGATTGGGAATGCCAAAGTCGCTACAAGTCTTCGAATTGGGATCATGACGCATCTCCCTTCATCGGAGACTGCTGATCATTCTGCCGGCGCCACGGTTTTGGATCGGTCGGTGTGCGGAAAACATAACCCGAGACCGGGGATTGATATCGGACAGGTGTGACAGAGCGTGTCTGTTCGACACCCGCCGATGCGATGACGTCAGGAGGAAAAGTGGATGCGCAGCCGCCCACGAATAGAGGCAGCCCCACCACGACAATGGAAGGTCTCATCTTTAGAAATCCAGATAGGAAATTGCCAATGGCATCCGCGGAAACACTCTCCGCAAAGGCCATGCGAACCCGTCAGATGCGGGCAGATCCTATTTAGATATTCGGGGGGCGATCGAGATTGGGCTGCTCGCCAAGCATATGCCGATCGTCGATGAATTGCCGGACGGAAGACACGGTAAATCCGCCGACCTCATAACCACCGCAAACAATGCCGAAGCTGACGCAGAAATCCTTGCAACATTCCTGTTTGCCGGCCTTGTTCTTACCGAGATCGGATGCATCGCTATGATGGTCGCCGGCAAGATCGGCCTGCGTGGTGCGATGATCGCCATGATCCATCTGCCTCTCGGCGCGGATCTCGGGAAATGCCGATCCATGCATGGCTGCATTTGCGTTGGACAGCGTATAGCCCGCCAGCGATACGATCATCGCTAGCCGCACGACAAGAAGCAATTTGCTCAGTGCGATTCGATAGGCTTTTCCCATGTCGACATCGCTACAATCAAACCTTGCCGTTTTCAAGATCGACCGCGACCAAGATTCGTGGTGTGCCGCGATGACTTGATCCGAAGCCGTTCCTCAAGATATCAAGCCTCTTGAATTTCATGAGGGAGCACCTGGATGCAGGACGAGCAAGCCGCGATTATCGAAGAACTGGGCGTGGCCGCGCAGTTTGACGCCGGGGCGGAAGCCGAGCGACGCACGGCATTCCTGGCGGATTATCTACGCAATAGCGGCGCCTGGGCCTATGTTCTGGGCATCAGCGGCGGGATCGACAGCCTCACGGCGGCTCTTCTCGCGCAGGCGGCAGTAAGCAGGCTGCGTGACAGCGGTTATGCCTGCGAATTCGTCGCGATGCGGTTGCCTTATGGCGTGCAGGCGGATGAAGCCGATGCGCAGGCCGCCCTGGCGACAATCCGGCCCGACCGGTCCGTAACGGTGAACATCAAGCCGGCTGCCGACGCCATGATTGCCGAGATCAAGCGTGACGCACCGGGTATTCTTGGAGGCGAGCGTGAGGATTTTCATCACGGGAACGTGAAGGCGCGCGAACGGATGATTGCTCAATACGCAATCGCTGGCGCCATTCGTGGCCTCGTCATTGGCACAGACCACGCGGCCGAAGCGCTCATGGGCTTCTTCACGAAGTTCGGCGACGGAGCTTCCGACATCCTTCCGCTTGCCGGGCTGAATAAGCGCCGCGTCCGAGCCGTCGCCAAGGTGCTGGGCGCACCGGACAGCCTGATTTTCAAGGTGCCGACGGCGGATCTGGAGACGAATGCTCCTTTGCGGCCTGATGAGGACGCCTATGGGGTGACCTACGATCAGATCGACGACTTTCTGGAAGGGCGGTCTATCGATGGACGGGCATACGACCGTATCCTGACCACCTATCGAAACTCGCGGCACAAACGTGCGCTCCCGGTCACCCCTTAATCGATCAAGGCCGTCCAGTTTACGGGCGCGGCTCAAAGGCAAGTCCAGCAAGACTGCATAGTGGCCTTGCGTGCGAAACTGCTGCCGCCAATGCCCGCGGCGCAACGCTGACCTCTGCGCTTGCTTCGACATTTCCGTTTAAGGGCAAGAAGCGGAGTTCGGCGCCTTTCCTGCTCACATATTCCTTTTGTCAGGTCATCGAGCGGTTTCGATGATCCATCAAGATCGACGAAGGGATCCGTCATTATGAGCAGGCAAGATGATAACAAGGCCATTGTCGGCCGCTGGTTTACCGAGTTCTGGGGCAAGGATGTCAATCTTGCCGTTATCGATGAGATCGCAGCGCCCGACATGCTGTTGAAGTACTCACTGCATGAGCCGCGTCGCGGTCGCGACGACATCAAGGCGTTCATGACCGACTTTCGGGCTGCGTTCCCCGACCTCAACTTCTGGGGCACCGCTGATTTGATCGCCGAAGGCGACTATGTGGTTGGCCAGTGGGAAGGCGGCGGCACGCATACCGGTCCAGCATTCGGTGATTTCCTGATCGGCGTCCTGCCCTCAGCGACCGGTCGCACGATGCGGTTTACCGGTACGACCGTCCTCAAGGTCGTCGACGGCAAGATCGTCGAAGAGATCGGCCTGGATGATGGTCTGACGGCGATGACCCAGCTTGGTCTTGTCAGTGCCACCAGAGGGTAAACATGGTGCCGTGCTGCTCGGGCACGGCGCCATATTTCCAAAGCAGAGCGACCCATCCAGGGAGAGGCTTCAGCAGCAAGTCGCGCCTGGTGCAAAATCTTGGGGAACATTGATGCAATGGCTATCCGGCGCTCCCTCCATCCCGCGCAAACCATATGCCTTGGTCGCAAGAATCGGGTGGTCGACAGTCCCATTTGAAAGCAAGGATTGCGGTGATGGGTACGGCTTGGGGTCGAACTCAATCTGCAACGACACGAAAAGACGGCAATGATCAGTATGGCGACGATTTTCCCGCTTTCCCGGAGGCTTCCGGTGGCAGACGATCCACGCTGGGCACGCATCGTGGCGCGCGACAAGGCGGCGGATGGCGAGCTTTGGTACACTGTTTCGACGACAGGCGTCTATTGCCGCCCATCTTGCCCATCCCGCGCGGCGAACCCAAAGAATGTCGCACTCCACGACACGCTGGAAAGCGCCCGGGCAACGGGTTTTCGTCCGTGCAAACGCTGCAATCCCGACGGTCTATCGCTCGAATCTGGGAATGCGGCGCTCATCGCAAGGGCTTGCCGTATGATCGAAGACAGCGAAGAGGAGCCCTCCCTCGAGACGCTGGCCGGTGCCTTGGACCGCAGCCCGAGTTACTTTCATCGCCTCTTCAAATCGACGACAGGCCTCACACCAAAGGACTACGCCGCAGCCGACCGGGCCAAGAAGGTTCGCGAGAGTCTCGATATTGGCAATAGCGTCACCGAGGCGATCTATGATGCAGGCTTCAATTCGAGTGGTCGCTTTTACGAAAAATCGACGGGCATGCTTGGCATGACACCGACACAATATCGTCGTGGCGGCGAAAATGAGGAGATCAAGTTTGCGGTCGGACAGACGTCGCTCGGGGCAATCCTGGTTGCCTCGAGCAAAAAGGGCGTCGCCTCGATCCTTTTGGGTGACGATCCTGACGAGCTGGTTCGCGACTTGCAGGATCGTTTCCCGAAAGCTCATCTGATCGGCGCTGACCGCGACTATGAGGCACTGATCGCGCGGGTCGTGGGATTTGTCGAGAATCCGCTTGTCGGCCTGGATCTGCCCCTGGACGTGCGCGGGACGGCGTTTCAGCGGCGCGTCTGGCAGGCCTTGCAGGAAATTCCCGTTGGCAATCATGTGTCTTACGCGGAGATTGCACGCCGCATCGGCGCGCCGAAGGCCGTACGAGCGGTCGCGGGCGCATGCGCTGCCAACAATCTCGCCGTGGCGATACCCTGCCACCGGGTGGTGCGCAACGATGGTGCGCTTTCCGGATATGCCTGGGGTGTGGATCGCAAGCGCGCGCTCCTTGAGCGTGAAGCGCTGAAGACGGCATCGGTATGAGGATTACACCTCCTATCCCGAATAAGCGGCTGGCCTCATATCGAAATGATGTGAAGCTGAAACCAATCATGTCCACCTCTGTCGCAGACGGTCGGCCAATGCCCTTACATATGGAGGTCGGTGCACCTGATGAATCTGTTTTCGCACTATGATCGTTCGGCTACATTTCTTGCAAATCTCGACGACGACTGGGCGAGGCTCATTCGTCTCGTCGGGCCTTGCCTGCACGATCCAAAGGCCGCTCGCGAGCCCTATGAGGCGCTGGTGCGGGCAATCGCCTATCAACAGCTGACGGCCAAGGCCGGTGATGCAATCATCGGGCGTCTCAAAGCATTGTTCGACGATCGCGAGTTCCCGCGTCCGGAAGAGCTGATTGCCGCCGATTTCGATAGAATGAGGGCCTGTGGTTTTTCCGCGAGCAAGGTTGCAACGATCAAGGCGATTGCCGAAGGCGCGCTGACGGGCATCGTGCCCAGTCATGAGCTTGCCGTCACGATGGATGACGAGACACTCATCGAACGGATGATCAGTATCAAAGGCGTCGGGCGTTGGACCGTCGAGATGCTCCTGATGTATTCTTTGGAACGCACGGATGTCCTGCCTGCTGACGATTTCGGCGTGCGCGAAGGCTATCGCGCGCTGAAGTCGCTACCGGAGCAGCCCAAGCCCAAGGAACTGCGCAAGCTGTCGGAGGCCTGGTCGCCACACCGCACCGTCGCCGCGTGGTATCTTTGGCGTATGCCGCGTGAACGTGGAAATGTGCTGAAGTAGGACCTATGGCAATTGCAAATTTGCCTGCTCGGCTTGCCAGGCGATGTACCGCGAGCGGCGGATGGCAAGGCCCAATCATGATTATCCTATCCGAGGTGCCAGCAAGGGAAGAATGCCATGCACCTGCAAAACCGCGTGACGCCATTTGGCGACATCGTCGCCATCTCGCAACGTGGCATGTTCACCGGCAATCGTGGCATTATCCATGATCCTTCGACGAGGACCCTGCTTAGAAAGCGCTGGGCATCGAAAGCATGGCTGGTCTGCAGCTGTAGCTATAAGGGGCAGCATCGCGAGGTTATGGCGACACGAAGCTGGACCGAATTGTTTTTCCTCGACGAAGCGGTCGCGCTTGCCGCCGGTCATCGCCCCTGCTTTCTGTGCAGGCGCCCTGCCGCCGAGGCCTATCGTGCATGTTGGGCAATCGGTACCGGCGAGGCATTTCCATCTGCCCGGAGAATAGACGCGGTGTTGCATGCCGAACGCCTCGATCGTCGGGCCAAGCGCCTGCATCGTGTGACAATGCTGTCCGATCTGCCCAACGGTGCGGTCATCGCGCAGGGAGAAGAAGCATTCACGTTGCATGGCGGCTGCGCATATCGTTGGACAAACGAAGGATATGCCCGACCGCAAACCCTCAAAAGCGCCGAATGGCTTTTGACGCCACCTTCGACAGTCAAGGCGTTACGAGCAGGCTATGTGCCGCTCTTTCATCCGACGATCGCCACCAACTCCGATGAGCAAGGTCATGCTTGATTTGTTTGATACTATCGCTCCTGCTGATCCTCCGTTTGAGCCGTTAGCGGAAGGGGCCGTGCTGCTGCGTAGCGCGGCTCTCGCGTTTGAGACGGAGGTGCTTACCGCACTCGACGAGATTACCCTGCAGGCACCGTTTCGACACATGGTGACGCCGGGCGGCTTTACCATGTCGGTGGCCATGACGAATTGTGGAGAGGCTGGCTGGGTGACCGACCGGACCGGCTATCGCTACGATCGCAACGACCCCGAAACGGGACGTCCCTGGCCAGCAATGCCGACATGTTTTCTCGACCTGGCGGTCCATTGCGCATCCCGGGCAGGCTATCCCGCATTTCGCCCCGACGCCTGCCTCATCAATCGCTATGAGCCCGGGGCTCGTCTTTCTCTGCATCAGGACAGGGACGAGCGCGATTTCGCAAAGCCGATCGTGTCGATATCTCTAGGCTTGCCGGCAATATTCCAGTTCGGCGGACTCAAGCGCGACGATCCCGTCAAGAAATTCGCTATGCGCCACGGTGACGTAGCCGTCTGGGGCGGAGCCTCGCGGCTATGTTATCACGGCGTGACGGCGCTAAAGGAAGGGGTGCATGACGTTCTTGGAAGAATGCGCGTCAATTTGACCTTTCGAGGTGCATTGTAGCAGTTCGAGCTTTTTCCGTTGAGGACACAAGCATGGTGATGACAGGCGTGCCTTATGGCCAGATGCGGTGCCACGGAGACCACCGTCAGACATGCTTCGAGCCTGGCGGGCGATCGTGGTGACAAGGACGCCGACACATGCCTTTTCGTGGCAATACACAGGGTGACCATGCGCCTCCGGAGAGTGCAGAGGGCATTGATGTTCTCGTTACGCTCGCCGCCGATAATCCGGGCAAGGCACTGGTTCTATCCTATGTCGTGCAAATCGCGGCAGATGGTTGCGCAGTATGGAACATCCTCGAAAATGGAGAGATCGAGGTTCGGTTTAACTCCGGGGAGATATTTGTTCTTGCCGAAACAACAATCCTGCGACTTGCCTGATGGAGTGTGCTCCGACCTCAGATGGTGCCTGAGTGTTTTCTCGCCTTTGACGGTGAGGTTCAGATTGTCGATCTGACCGCCGCCGCGCGAAAACTGGCCGTTCAAGGCGCAAATTCACTGAGCGAACGGCAGCTCACGACCTGGCACATGCCGTTGGATGCGGGAATAGTGACGCGAACACCATACAGGCCGGGGCCGCATTGGGCCGAAGTCGCCACGTAGCGGTCGTACATCGTCGTTCTGCCATCGCGCGACGTGAAGCGCAATATCGCCTGCTTATCGCGCGCCAACAGCGCTTGAACGTCTTCGCAGCTATGCGACCGAGTATCATATCGCTCTATCGCCATGGCAGGTGCCGCAAGGCCAATGTTCATCATTATAAAAAATGCAGCTTTCCACATCCGCTTGGTGCTCCCATACACTTTGTCTACTCGCAGCCCCATCTGTGTCATTTAGATCGGCGTTCAAGTCGATGCCATTCGGGGATCTGGCATCGTCATTTCGTGGGCGTCTTCCCTTTCTCAAGTGCCGTGCCGCGCGTGCGGAAAGCACCCGTTTCCCCCGGGGCTTGTCGCTCACGCAGAAGGAGGCGACGTTTGCGCTGAACACCCCAGCGATATCCCGAAATCGAACCATCTTTCTTGATGACACGATGGCACGGCACGAGAACTGCAATCGGATTGTTGGCAATCGACGCCGTGACCTCTCTTGCGTCCCGCGTCCCGAGTTTGGCGGCGATGGCACCATAGTTCGTCGTCTGACCGGCAGGAATGTCCCGCAGCAAAAGCCAAGCCTTGATCTCGTCTGGCGTCCCGCGCAGATCCAGGGGCAAGTCGCACCAGGCGGCTGGATCCTCGATCGCATTCGCCAGCGCCTCGATCAGGTCACCAAGTTCCCCCTCGCGCCGCTCCAGGTCCGCATCCGGAAAACGCATGCGCAATGCATCTTCCATTGCGCTGCGCATCGTACCGAATTCGAGAGCCACAATACCCTTATCGGAAGTCGCTGCCACAAAATCTCCAAGGGAACTGATCCCCCAGGCGAAGCGAATGAGTTCGCGCATCGTCAATGCCTTCCAGGTTTATCGCGCTCCACCCATAGAAGCTGACGTCGCGGACCTCTCTCCGATCCTTGCTTTCAAATCGAATATTGAATGGCGGCCACCACTCTGCCGGCGCGGCAATTTTCAATTTGAAAGCAAGATTCAGATCGTGCTTTCCCTCGTGGAAGCTTAGGCCGTCTTCCGACGTGCATCCGGTTCGGCGCAAATCGGTACGCGAATGCGTGACGGTTGCCGAAGGTATGCTGCGGATCGCAACGAATGCGCGGATGGGTGTCACTTCACACATGGGAGCAACCGCGCGTGAAGAAGCGGCAAGCCCTTCAGAGTGTATGTGCGGTTTGACCGGATGCCGGTCTGCCATAGAGGGAGAACATCACAATGACGATGCTGCTATACAATCTGCACTTGATTGCCGCAGAGCGCGGCGATGGGCTGCGCCCCGAGTTGTTGCGCATGATGATGCGGCCCACAGTCCTGTCCAATATCGGTCAGACAGGAGAGGCGAGGCGTGCCTGCGAACAAGCGGAGCGCAACGAAGAGGTAGCGACCGACCATGCGGCCGCCGCTGGAATCGTGGAATTCCCAGTTCGCAATTTCCGGCTGTGAGCCTTAAGGACATCGCCAATGATCGTATCACAGTAGACGGTTCGGCTCACAGGCTCTCGCTGCCGATGTCCGAACGTCGCCAAGCCCATCACGACCTTTCGCGCAGGAATGCATCGACCTCGGAGCGCCTCGGCATCGATGGTGCCGTACCTGGCTTCTGAACCGAGAGGCCTGCCACAGCTGCGCCAAATCGGACCGCTTCGAGAGGAGGACGTCCCTCTGACAGCGCGACCGCAAACCCGCCATTGAAGGCGTCGCCGGCGCCGGTTGTGTCAACGACGTTAGAAATATCAAAAGCCGGCACGAAATGCGTTCCAACCGCGCCGTGAAGCAATGCGCCCTTTGCGCCCAGCGTAACAACCACATTGCGCGCCCCGCGCTCGACGAGGCTTGTCGCAGCCCTCAATGCGCCCTCGTCGGTGCTTGTGTCGATCCCCGTCAAGGTGGCGGCCTCGGTTTCGTTGGGCGTGACGAAATCGCAATAGCCATATATGGCGTCACCCACGGGGAGTGCCGGCGCCGGATTGAGCACCGTCGTTACACCATGCTCGCGAGCAAGTCTGAGCCCCTCGACCGCGGCATCAATCGGCTGTTCGAACTGCGTGACGAAGACTTTTGCACTGGCGATCAGCGGTTGGGCCGCGCGAATGTCGGAGACGCTCAGATTGGCCGCCGCGCCGCTTTCGACGATAATCGCATTGTCACCATTCGTGGCTGACACGAAAATAAATGCTGCGCCTGTGGGGCTAATGTCGTCGACCAAAACGTGTGACGTCGTGACTCCATCCTGTTCCCAGGTCTTGCGCGCCATCTCCCCGAAAGCGTCGCGACCGATGCGGGTTATCATCGCCGACTTAGCGCCGGCACGAGCTGCGGCTATGACCTGGTTTGATCCCTTGCCACCAGGACCCATGGCAAAGCCACGGCCAAGCAGGGTCTCGCCGACGACCGGCATACGCTCTGCCTTGAAGGCCAAATCGGCCACGAAAGTCCCAAGCACGACCACATCGGCGCGATCCATCAATTTCCTCCCCATAACTTCAGGGCGAGGTGGGGCCGCCCTCTCGCCTTATCTTGACATGCCAGTGCTGCGCCGCCGGCGCAAGATATGATCTCCACTCCTTGGTTCGGTTATCCTCGAGCCAAGGTCTTCGTTGACCCGCCAAAGATTCTGTTCGCAAGGCGTTCGATATCACGATAGTTGGAGGGACGTAGCCCATCCCGCCTTGAGCTCTCTCAGGGGATCATGCTCCCGGAGACTTGGGTGACCAGAGGATGGTGTCGGCTGTCCTTTCATAGGCCATGCCATTCGGATAGCTGATCGCTTCCAGTTGCAGGCCCCAGGGCGATTGGAAATAGAGAATGCTTTGCCCGGCATGCGGCCCCTCATTCATGGTAAGGGGACCAAGACGTGTCGCAATGCCCTGCGCGTCGAGATAGGCCTTGGCGGCCTGGATGTCTTCGACATAGAGCCCGACATGGAAGGCGCCTATATCGCTGTTCTTTTGTTCGAGGTGACGCTGGTCGGGTGCCTCATATTCAAAAAGCTCGAGATTGGAGCCGTGGCCGATGCGGATGAGCGCAGCGCGCTTGATGCGGGCTCGCGGATGCGTGCCCAGTGCCTGATGCATGAAGTCGCCTTCTTCATCGGCGATTGGGCCGAAGGTATATGCATGTTTGCAGCCGAGCACCCGTACGAAAAAATCCAGCGCCTCGTCGAGGTCAGGAACCGTTACCCCCGTATGATCCTGCCCCAAAAGGCCTGGCAATCCTCGGCTCGCTGTATTTGTCATGCTTTTCTCCCATCAAGGAACTCAAAGGCCAAGGCAGCGCCTGCGCCGCCTTGCTTGAGAACCGGTTTTATCTGCGCCTATATTTCCTCCTGAATGGCGAATGTGCAACTGCCGAGCGAGGGCGGCCAGCTTCCGGTTGGATCGCGTGATCTGGGAAGGTTGATGATCGTTTCTGTAGCTGCCGGCGGCGTGTGTACGGACGACATGCCGGGGCACCGTCCTGAGGCCCTAATCGGGCGAGGGCACGTCATATCAGCCAAGCTTCACGGACAGTTCAATGTCGCCGGCAAAGGGAAGGGATAGATAGCGATCTTTCGTGGTGCGGATGAGGCTCAGATATTCGGGGCACATTTCCGCGTCGTCGGCGAGGACCAGTGCGCCTGTCCGCAACTTCGGTGCGACCAGCTCAAAAATGTCGGCATAAAGCGCCTTGGCGCCGTCGAGCAGCAACAGATCGATGGATTCCGGAAGGTCCTGTCGAAGCGTCTCCATTGCATCTCCGGCGCGAATCTCGACCAGATCGGCAAGACCTGCGTCCTCAAGGTTTTGCTGCGCCCTCTCGATCTTGCTCATTTCGAACTCGCTGGAGATCACACGGCCGCCGCCATTGTCACGCAAAGCCGCTGCAATAAAGAGGGTAGAGATCCCGAAGGAAGTTCCGAACTCGACGATTGTTCGCGCGCCCGTCGCCCGGACCAGCATATAGAGAAGCTCGCCCGTTTCGCGCGAGACGGGCAACCAAAGATCTTTCAGCTGCGCATAGAGATCGAGGTATTGCGTCTTGCTGGTCGTCAGCGCGGCCCGCTCTTCGGAAGTGAAAGCTCTGATGGCGGGGCTCGTGGCAGCATCGGCCTCTGCGAACAAGCGATCAAGCAAGGAGCAGAAGGGAGCGGAAGAAAGGGTGTTCATGGTGGTCTCCATAGCATGGGGTTGTGCTGGAGGCAGAAATACGAATAATCATTCGCATTTTCTAATCGCATTGGTGAGCGGATTGATGGGTGAGCGCCTAACGTCCCGAATTTCCACGAGAAAAGAGCCAAAACAGAGCCGCTCGAACGAGCTCGTTTCGGCCATTCTGACGGCAGCTGTTCAGGTTTTGACGGCGGAAGGCGCCCAACGCTTCACCACGGCCCGCGTCGCGGAAAGGGCAGGGGTGAGTATTGGTTCGCTCTACCAGTACTTTCCCAACAAGGCTTCGATTCTCTTCCGGCTCCAAAGCGACGAATGGCGACGTTCCACCGAGATGCTCCGTGGGGTTCTCGAAAGCGCGAAGCCGCCAAAGGATAGGTTGCGACACCTCGTGCATGAGTTTGTTCGGTCCGAGTGTGAGGAGGCGTCTGTGCGTATGGCGCTTGCCGATGCAGCCCCGCTCTACCGGGATGCCCCGGAGGCGCGGGCGCTCAGGGCCGAGGCAGATCGTATTTTCGACAGCTTCATCTTGGAGCTGCTTCCCAATTTATCCGAAAGTGCCCGCGACATTGTCGGCGATTTGATTTCGACAACACTGACCACGGTCGGCAAGGAATATTCGCAAGGATTGAGGGCGCAGAAGGAGATCGATGCCTATGCCGGCGCCATGGCAGACATGCTCTGCGCCTATGTTGACGCGCTGGAGCCATACTAAGCTGGCAAAGCGACGCCATTGCATGATGCGATGGAGTTTGCGCACCCAACCGCAAGCCGCATGCGACGGGCAATGACCCCATCACAGAATCTCGTGCCAACATGATCCATGCCTGTCCCAGAATGTTTGTAATCATTGGCCATATCTGTGGTTAGGACTTGGATCAGTTGCTGGCACGCATAGGTGCGTGCTTTCGAACGTGCGCAACCCTGTGATAGTAGTTTTGCGAATCGATCGGATGAATTTGCGCCGATCCGATGGCAACCCAGAATCTGAAGTGTGAGTACGTAATGAAGCGACTTCTCTCGATCGCATTGCTTTGCCTCCTTCCATCGGCAGGCTTTGCGGCTGCGCCAACCAAGACCGTGACATATTTTCAGGTGGTCAGCGCCTATCTCAAGGACGCGAAAGCTGCCGCAGCCAAATATGATCACAAGCGACTCGCTTTCGACGGTTATGTCGTGCGCATGGGCACCGATCCCAAAGGGACTTTCTTCGGTGGCATCCAGAGCGATGGCCAGAAATTCGACCTTTCGTTCAGCCCGGCCGATCAGGCGCCTCTCAAGAGCAAGTATGATGGCGGCGAGATAAAGCCCTTCGAGCCTTCGAATGCCCTTACCTTCGAATGCCTGAACGAAGGTTATGTGCCCGAGGCCATGACGATCAGACTGACCAACTGCAAGCTGGTACAGTAGTCTCAGCCTGTCATCTTCAGCAGATGCCCTCGAATCCCGCGTGCCGGTTATTGCACTGTCGCGCGGGCTATCTTTCGGCCAGCCGTTGTTCGAGGTGGCGATAGTCGATCTTGCCGTTGACGTTGAGGGGGAGGTCTTCGATCAGCTGGATCTCGCCGGGAAGCATATAGGGAGGCAGCAGATGGTACAGCCTCTCTTTGACTTTGCCGATATCGAGCTTCGCCCCCGCTACAAAGCCAATGATGGCTTCGACAGATCCTTCGTCGCTGCGAGGCCAGGTGACAACGGCTACCCGCTCGCTCTGCGATGCGGATGCCAGGGCTGCCTCGATATCCTGAAGTTCGACGCGATATCCGCGAATCTTGATCTGTCGATCGAGCCTGCCCGCAAAGATCACCCCATGCCGCGCATCCAGCCGTCCGGCATCACCGGTCCGATACCAGCGCCCGTCACGATCGGAGACGAATTTTTCCGCGTCTAGCGCAGGGGCCTGCCAGTAGCCTGCGGTCATTTGCGGCCCGCTGAGCCAGATCTCACCGGTCTCGCCATGGGCGACCTCGGCGCCATCTTCGCTTCTAATCGAAAGGCGTTGTTTTCCTATCGGCCAGCCGATCGGCGTCACGGCTCCGTCGAAATAATTCTCCGGATCGACACGATAGTAGGAGGTGTGAATTGTGCCCTCGGTGGGGCCATACATATTGAAGATCGTCGCATTTGGTGCGGCCGCCTGCCATTTCCGGCTGAGGGAGACGGGGAAGGCCTCGCCGGCAAAGAGACTATATTTGAGGGAGGGCATGGCATCTGGCGCAATAAGCCCGAATTCGGCTGATTTGGCTGCCGCCGAAGGTACAAGCAGGCAAGCCGTGAGGTTGTTGGCGCGAATTGTGCGAGGGGCGAGAATGGCGCCGTTTTGCGGCGCAACGAACAATTCAGCCCCATGCAGCCAGCACATCATCATGTCATGCACAGACAAATCAAAGGTCAGGTCGACCGCTTGCAGCAGCCGATCACTGCTGTCGACCGGCATGAGCTCATGAACGGCATCGATATAGGCTTCGAGGTTTCCGGCATTGATCGGTACGCCCTTCGGCACGCCCGTCGTTCCGGAGGTGAACAGGAGATAGGCCACTGTTTGGCCGGCAAGCGCACCAAGAGACCTGAAGTCGTTGAGTTCGGCGCCTGGCGTGCCCGATCTTGGAATGAGCATGGCCTTCAATATCGGCAGGGTTAGCGGTGCGACGCCGACATGCTTTTCAAGTTCTACCTTGACGGTCTCATCAACGACCAGGGCAACGGCCTGCGACGAAGACAGGATCTGCCTGTTTCTGCTCGCGGGGAAAGTGACATTGAGGGGTACGTAGCCGCAGCCGGCTAGCAGAATGCCCAGCACGGAGGCGTAGGCTGCGAAGGTCCTTTCGGCACATAGGGCAACCAGTTGGCCCGGTCGGATGCCGGCGAGACGCAAATCCTCGCTAATGTCGATAGCCGACAGAAACAGTTGCTCATAAGAGGCGCGAACGCCGGCGACGTTGATTGCAGGCCTGTCTCGAAATCGTCTCGCTGCGACAAGAAGTCGTTGGTCGAGTGTCATATATGGCTCCGGTCCTGGAGAGAGGCACGACGTCGCGGCCAGATGTATTGGTGCGCGACTGACGAGATGCATGCGCGACCATAGACGAACCGCCGCCGCCGCGCTCTTTGCAGATTGACAAGCCGCCGTTTCAGTTCGGCAATCGCGGCAGCCGGTCCGTCGTCCCTGGCACACCCGTGTCTAGTACCCCGCCTCCTTCGCTGGCTCATGGCGATAGAGTACGACATAGCCGGATTCACCGAACGGGATTAGAAGTTCACGACATTCCAGTGTCTCTACTTCGACGGGGCGGCCGATTTCAGGCATTCTCTCAAGGAGAAGGAGCTGCCGTTCAATTGCCTGACCGGCACGCCTTGCTGCTTCCGGCGCCTTGCCGATCAGGAAGCGGCGGCAACGCTCCAACCCTTGCGCCGCGCCTTCGGTGACAATCACTTGTGGCACTCAGGCACCGTTGTTTCGTCGTCCGTACCCCAATTGTTCAACCAGTCCCGGGCCTCTTCGCGGTCTACATATTGCTGTATGGCTTCGAGCATGATCCAGTGCGCCGAGCGTCGGCGTATGTTGGCAAGCTGCTGGACGCGGCTTTTCAAGCCACCGTCGATCTTCAAGGACGTCGCCATCTCCGAACCCCATATCACATGGTAATACCTAGTAATAAACTAGTCCCCGTTTTCCTCGCTCTCCAGATCGCTCCAAGTCACAGTTCTTGTCGCGTCCGATTCTTTCTCATCTTCTCCAATCCGCTCCCGAAATCTCGCTTGATGCATCCTCCCGCCGTTTCTGTCTGTCGCATGGTCTGAAGCGGCACAAAAATTCAGATGTTTTCGAGAAAATTGTGCTAAAAGCGGATCAAGACATTCTGCATAGGCCAGGGAGGGGACGATGCAGTCATTGCTCACGCCGGTTCATACACCCGTGCCGGTCGAGGTGCTCGAGGCGGAGATCCGTAGGATCTGCGGTGCGTTTACCCTTGAGCCGACACTCTCATCAGGCATCGTCGCCGGAGATGTCGCCACCCGACGCATGGGGCTTTTCGAGACGGCAATCGTCGGGCTCGATGCCAGCAAGCATGTCGAGCGCGGCGCAAAGGCGATCCGTCAGGATCCTGGCGAGCACTTCTTTCTTCTCGTTCAGGATACCGGACAGTGCAGTGTCGAACAAAATGGCAGGGTGGCCGATCTGGAGCCCGGCGACATGTTTCTGGTGGATTCCGTCCGTCCCTCGCGTTTCCTCTATCGCGGCATTCGTTCGAGCCAAGTTTCGATCCACTTGCCGCGCAACGAGATGGTGCATCGCTTTGGCGAAGCCTGTACAGGCGGTGTGTCGATTAGCCGAAGCGATCCGCTATGGTTGGCGATGCGTGCCGTGCTGACGAAGATGATCGACAGCTCGACCGCCCAGACCCAACTCGGGGAGGCGTTTCTCTGTCTTTTGGGTGCCTATCTCCAGTCCACGCGCGGGGCAGGCGCGACGGAAACCCTGTTGTCACGCGCACTCGCTCTTATCGACCGTCATGGCGTCGATCCTGCCTTCGGTCCGCGGGAGCTCGCAAGCCGGCTTAATGTCTCGGAGCGCATGCTGCAGCGGCACTTCCAGGCGCTCGGGGAGACACCCGGACATCGCCTGCTGAACCGTCGTCTGGAGATCGCCTATAGCCGTCTCTCGGCTCGCTCGCCCCAAGCGGCCAATGATGGCATCGCTGCTATCGCCTATGACGCCGGCTTCAACGATCTCTCCTATTTCTACCGGGAATTCCGCAAGAAGTACGGTGTCACGCCAGGCGCCGTCGCTCGCTGTCATTGACGCTTTTGTCCAACAGTCCGGACGTTTCCGTCCAAGTCTGCCGCGCGTTCCTGACCTAATCTTCCGCCAATCCTGGCCCTTGGCCAGGTTTTCGTGGAGGAAACTGGCAATGACGCTTTATTCTGCAACCATCAACGGAACGATGGTGAACTGTGCCACAGATTTTGCCGTAATCAATCCGGCGACCAGGCAGGAGGCCGGCCGCGCACCCAACATGGATGGCGGCGATCTCGATCATGCGGTCGGGGCGGCGCGCAGGGCATTTGCCGAGTGGTCGGCACGCAGCGACAAGGATTTGCAGAGCATCTGCGCGGCAGTCACTGCCCGCATCGAGGAGCATGCGGAGGAACTTGCCAGGATCATTACGCTCGAGCAGGGAAAACCGTTGAATGGGCTCGGTTCTCGCTGGGAAATGGGCGGTGCCGTTGCCTGGGCTGGTTATACGACCGGGCTTTCCCTGCCGGTCAAGCTGTTGCAGGATAATGCCGAAGGCCGCGTGGAGCTGCACCGAAAGCCGATCGGCGTTGTCGGCTCGATCACGCCTTGGAACTTCCCGGTGATGATCGCGATCTGGCATATCATGCCGGCGCTTCGGACGGGCAATACGGTCGTCGTCAAGCCGTCGCCGCTTACTCCGCTTTCGACGTTGCGCCTTGTGGAAATTATGAACGAGGTGCTGCCGCCGGGCGTATTAAATGTCGTGACCGCCGACGACCAAGGCTTCAATCTGGGCGCAGCGATGGCCGCACATCCCGACATCAACAAGATCGTTTTTACCGGTTCCATTGCCACTGGTCAGAAGGTCATGCAGTCGGCGGCATCCAACATGAAGCGGCTGACGCTGGAGCTCGGCGGCAATGACGCCAGTATTGTCCTGCCGGATGCCGATCCGCAAAAGATCGCCGAGGGCCTTTTCTGGGGTGCCTTCATCAATAATGGCCAGACCTGCGCCGCGCTGAAGCGCCTTTATGTGCATGAGACGATCCATGATGCCGTCTGTGCGGCGCTGGTCGCCTATGCCAGCAATATTCCGGTCGGCAACGGCATGGACGAGGCGAGTATTCTCGGCCCGGTACAGAACCGCATGCAGTTCGACAAGCTGAGCCGGCTGGTGGCCGATGCCAGCGGGCGTGGCAAGGTGCTTCTCGGTGGTGCGCCCGGTGAGGGGCTCTTCTTTCCGCCGACGATCATCGCCGGCCTTTCGAACGGCGATCCGTTGGTCGATGAGGAGCAGTTCGGTCCCGCTTTGCCTGTCATCAAATATAGCGATATCGACGATGCCATCCGCATGGCGAATGATAGCCCGAACGGTCTCGGAGGCTCTGTCTGGTCCTCGGACATATCGGTGGCAAAGACCGTGGCTTCGCGCATGCAATGTGGCTCGGTCTGGATCAACAAGCATGGCGCGATCCAGCCCAATGCGCCCTTTGGCGGCGTGAAAGCCTCCGGTCTCGGCGTTGAGTTCGCCGAGGAGGGGCTCGCCGAATACACGGATATCCAGGTGATATTCGCCTGATCTTGAACAGGTATGACAGGGAGGATGGAAATGAACGTGAAACACTTGCTGGCTTCGGCCGGGCTGCTCATGACGCTAAGCGCGCCGGCGGCGATGAGCCACCCGCTCGATGGGTTGACGGCGGAGGAATATCAGAAGATCAACCAGATCCTGCGGGAGCAGAAGATCGTCGATGACAAGACGCTCTATCCGCTGATCGAGTTGAAGGAGCCGGCCAAGGCCGACGTTCTCAAATGGAAGGATGGCGACACGCCGCTGGATCGCGAGGCGAAGGTGCAGCTTACGAGCCCTTCGGGCTTCAAGGAGGCCGTGGTCAATATCACCAAGGGCACCATCGAAAGCACGACGGCGATCAAGGGACAGCCCATGGTGCTCTTCACCGAGTTCATGGACGCCTTGCAGGGTGTACTCGGCGATCCGCAGATGGTCGCGGGCCTCAAGAAGCGCGGTCTGACGCCTGACCAGGCCTTCTGCCTGCCATTGACGGCCGGCAACTTCTTCACCGAAGAGTATCAGAATTCCCGCCTGATGAAGGTGCCCTGCTACCATGTTCCGGAAGGGTCGAACTACTACGCCAAGCCCATCGAAGGTCTGTTTGCCGTCTACGATATTGGCAAGAAGAAGGTTCTGAAAGTCATCGACACCGGCGCCATCGAAGGTCCGAAGGACAATTGGGGCTACACCGAAAAGGAAGTAGCCGAGCGCGAGCCTCTGCGTCCGCAGACCAATCTTGCCACGCTTTCGCAGCAGGGAGGTCCAAACTACAAGATCAATGGCAGCCATCTCGAATGGGATATGTGGCGGTTTAATTTCCGCGTCGACAAGCGCCCGGGCCTGGTACTCTCCAACCTCGACGCCAAGGATGGCGATACATGGCGCTCCGTGATCTATCAGTCACATCTCTCGGAAGTCTTCGTTCCCTATATGGATCCGACCGAGGGCTGGTACTGGCGCACTTATATGGACAGCGGAGAATATGGTTTCGGCCTGTTCCTGAGCCCGTTGCGTGCAGGCGTCGATTGCCCGAACTACGCGACCTTCCTGCCGGCGACGATTGCCGACGACAAGGGTAACCCATTGACCATCCCCAACGCCATCTGCGTCTTCGAACGCAGCATCGGCGATCCGGCCTGGCGCCACTTCGAGGTCTTCGCACAGGCACCGGACAAGCCAATCCCGGCGGAGGGCCGGCCGGCAAGCGAACTCGTGGTGCGCACCGCCTCGGAGGTCGGCAATTATGACTATCTGATCGACTATCGTCTGCAGCCAGACGGCCAAATCCGCATCATGATCGGTGCGACGGGCCTTGACGCCGTCAAGGGCGTTCAGTCGACGTCGATGGACGATCCGACGGCTGCCGCCGATACCGCACATGGCACACTGATCGCACCGAATCTGGTCGCCGCCAATCACGACCATTATTTCAACTTCCGCATCGATTTCGACATCGACAAGCCGGCCAACCATTTCGGAACGATGGATATCGTCCCTGCCAAGGTCGATGCGAAGAATCCGCGCCGCTCCATGTGGACGGTGCAGCACACGATGCCGAAGACCGAGATGGAGGCGCGTTACCAACTCTCTGCCATGAAGCCGCGCTACTTCATGATCTCCGATCCCTCGCGCAAGGGCTATCTCGGTCAAGAGCCTGGCTGGATGATCCATCACGGCGACGTCGCCTACGGCCCCTTCGACTTCGTCAAGGATCCGCCGATGAAGCGTAACGCCTACATCGAATATTCCGTATGGAACACGGTCTATGATCCGGATCAGCAATATGCCGGTGGCAAGTTCGCGATGCAGAGCGATGGTTCAGATACTCTCCCCGAATGGGTTAAGGCCAATAAGCCGTTGATGGGGAAGGACATCGTTACCTGGTTCACGGCCGGTTTCCATCATATTCCGCGCATGGAGGATTGGCCTGTCATGTCGACCGAGTGGAAGACGATCCATATCGAGCCGCACAACTTTTTCGCCCATAATCCTGCTTTGACGTTGCGGAACTGACAGCTCTTTACGCCAGCGCCGTTCAAGCGGCGCTGGCGGATACGCGAGGACGCTGCCAAGGCCGAAGCGTTGGCATTCAATCCAGCATCAACTGGACATTATCCTCCGCTTCGGAGCCGCCGGGGCAATGGATTTGAATGATCTCGACAATCCAATCAAACAGTGTCGGCCCGGTGCCGGCGCGAGCGGCAGCCAGACGTTGCTCAACACTGTTTCGGTTATCGGGATGGCAGCGTTCGAGCATGTGTTCGAACATTTTGACCGTCGCGGGATAGCCGAGCGCTTCTCTCGAGACTGCCGAATGCGACCATCTGATCGTGAAGCCTCCATCTGGGGTCCCGAAACCACCTCTCAGGATATCGTTGAGGGCATCGAGGTTCCGGCCCCAGAGATGGTCCGGGACCAAGACGCGGGTGATTTCATCATAGAGCGTCTCCAGGGACGCTATCCGCGAGCCATCGATGACATATTCAGCTGACATGTGACTTCGCACCACTGTGTTGCTCGTACACGGTTTGGTCGATCGGCAGTCACAATCTATCGATCGAATGTGAAGCTGTCCCGGCCGAGCCGCCGGGACAGGATTTCAGTTAGCCAATGCCATGCCGGGCTTACTTCAGCGTGACGACGCCTGCAGGCACATCGGGGATATTCGGAATGATGCCGTTCTTGGCATACCATTCGGCGACCTTGCCGATCTGCTCGGCATCCGCCTTGGAGACGGCCGTCGTCGGAACGGCGTTGTTCTCACCGATCTTCTGCGCGAGATCGACAGGCACGTTCATTTCCTTGACCCAGATGGCGCCTGCTTCGCTCTTGTTGGCAACGGCCCAGGCATTTTCCGACTTGATGACGTCGAAGACGAGCTGAAGCTGCTCAGCCTTGGACTGGGCGAATGCCTTGCTCGCAACCAGGACGACGGCGTTGTCCGAGCGAATGGCGTCGCCATCGGCGACGACCTTGCCGTCATAGGCCTTTTCGGCAATCGTCAGAAACGGGTCCCAGGTGGCCCAGGCATCAACATGGCCTTGCGTGAAGCTCGGACCGCTGTCGCTCGGGCTCAGATAGACGCGCTCCACGCTTTTCGGATCGACCCCGTTGGTCGCAAGACCCTGCATGAGCAGATATTCACCCGTGCCGCCGCGATTGACCGCGACTTTCTTGCCGGCAAGGTCCTTGATCGAAGTGATTTTGGAATCCTTCTTGACGACGATGCCTTCCGAGCCCGCGGCCATCTTCTGGTAGGCGAAGACGACCAGCGGGACCTTGGCGGCAAGCGCTGCTATTGCAGATGTCGAGCTGCCAGCGGTGATGTCTATGCTGCCGGCATTAAGGGCTTCGAAGGCAGGAGCAGCAGCCGGGAAGGGGCCGGCCCACTCCACCTTGATGCCCTTTTCGCCAAGCGCCTTTTCGAGCGTGCCGCGTGATTTGGCAAGGGTAATGTCGTTTGGACCTCTCAACCAGCCGATACGGACGACCTGGTCCGCAGCCTGGGCGGTGGGGGCAAGGGTAGCGATGGTAGCCGTTGCCGCCATCGCGATGAAGAATTGGCGCTTGGTGATCATTCTAATGTTCCGATCTGCCGAAATGGCGTGCTGAGAAGCGATAAAGTCAGACATGGGAAGGTTCGACGCCGAGTTCGGTTAAAAGCTCGGTTTCGAGGCGGCTTGCCTCCGGACCGCTGCGGCGGCGGGGATGATCAAGGTTGACGGGTATTTCTCGGGTGAAGCGACCATTGTCGAGCACGAGGATGCGATCGGCGAGCGTGATGGCCTCGCCGATGTCGTGGGTGACCAGAAGGACGGCGGGCCGGTGCTTTTGCCAGAGGTCGAAGACCAACCCATGCATGCGCAAACGCGTCAATGCGTCCAGAGCTGCAAATGGCTCGTCGAGCAGCAGGAGTTCGGGCTCGCGCACAAGTGCGCGGGCAAGGGCAGCTCGCTGCGCCTCGCCGCCGGAAAGGGTGAGCGGCCATGCATTCCGCCGGTGCGACAGGCCGACATCCTCAAGCGTCTGCGCTGCAACAGAGCACGCATCCTGCCGCTTCACGCCCAGCGTGACATTGTCGATCACGGTCTTCCACGGCATCAGCCTCGGTTCCTGAAAGACCACGGAGCGACGTTGAGGAAGCTGCAAGTGCCGGGCTGGTGTAGCGTCCAGGCCGGCAAGCACGCGCAGCAAGGTGGACTTGCCGGAGCCGCTGCGCCCGAGCAGGGCGACGAATTCGCCCTTTGCGATCCTCAGATCGACGTTATCGAGAATGGCCGGGCCGCCGAAGGAACGCGAGAGACCACGAATATCGACTAGGGGTGTCATGCGATCGCCTCCGGACGCCAGCGCAGCGCATAGGCTTCGATCAGCCGCACGAGACCATCCGTCAACAGCCCCATGAGGGCATAGACCATGAGGCAGACGACGATGACATCCGTCTGCAGGAAGTCGCGCGCATAGGTGATGATGTAGCCGATGCCGCTCGACGCATTGATCTGTTCTCCGACCACGAGACTGAGCCAGGCAACGCTGAGGCCATATCGAACACCAACCAGAAGAGACGGCAATGCGCCGGGAATGATGATGTGGTAGATGATGCCCGATGTGCCGAGGCCGACCGTGCGGCCGGCTTCGACGAGTTTCCGGTCAATGCCGCGAATACCGCCATGCAGGGTCAGATAAATCGGGAAAACCGAACCAAATGCGACAAGGCCGACTTTTGGGGCTTCGCCGATCCCGAACCACAGGATGAAAAGCGGCAAGAGGCCGAGAAAGGGCATGGCTTTGAGCATCTGGAGCGGTGGATCGATGGCGGATTCGCCGAAACGGGACAGGCCGGCAGCAAGTGCCAGCGCCACGCCGACGACGAAGGCGATAGAGAAGCCGAGCAGCACTCGCAGGAAGGAGACCACCAGGCCGGTGACGAGCTCGCCTGACGTGATCAACCGCCCTGCCGCCCCGAGGATTTCACCGGGGGAGGCAAGCGTTCGCGGCGACAGGAACCCCGTCATGCTGGCAATCTGCCAGATCAGGATGATCGCAACCGGCGAAACGAGACGTGTTGCCCATCGCGCTGCTTTCCGACCAGCCTTCCCGGGCGGCATGGAATTGCCGTCTGGGCGGGAGATGTCTCGACTTATGGTCGAAATTTCAGCCATGTGCGGGCTTTCCACCAAGATCCCGATCGAACAGGGTCGACCAGGTGAAATGCTTGCGTTCCGGTGCGGAACGTTCGACGGGCAGCCGCGGCAGAACGAGCTCGCCGAACCGATAGGCTTCTTCGAGAAGCGGCATGCCGGAAAGGATGAACGTATCGACGCCAACCTTCTGATAGGCCTCCAGCGTGCGGATCACCGTATCCGGCGAGCCGACGATCGCCGTACCCGGACCGGGCCGCACGAGGCCGATCCCCGCCCATAGATTGGGAGAGATTTCCAGGTCGCGCAAGTTGTCCGGCTTGATGCCGCCATGCATTGCGCTCATCCGCTGCTGGCCGACGGAATCCGTGTTGAACACAAATCGCTGATTGGCCGCAATTGCGACGTCATCCATTTGGTCGTAGAGATCCGCAGCCGCCTCCCAGGCTTTTTCATCCGTCGGACGGACGATGACGTAGAGCCGGATACCGTAGTTGAGAGAGCGGCCGTGAGCCTCGGCGCGAAGCTTCACTTTGGCAACCTTGTCGCCCATCTGCTCCGGGGTTTCGCCCCAGGAGAGGTAGGTTTCGACATGCTTGGCGGCAACCTCGATCGCGCTGTCGGAGGAACCACCGAACCAAAGCGGCGGCGGCTTGATGGCCGATCCGGCCGGCAGCGCAAGCTTTGCGCCCTCCGTCTGAAAATACCTGCCCTTATGGGTGACGCTTTCTCCAGCCATAAGCCGATGCCAGATGCTCAGATACTCGTCCGCCATGACATAGCGCTCGTCATGCGGCAGCATCATGCCATAGGCGCCAAGCATCTTGGCATCGCCTGAGACGACGTTCAGCATCAGCCGGCCGTTCGAGAACTCCTGGAAGGTTGCCGCCATCTTGGCGAGCAGCGTCGGCGCGACGAGGCCAGGATGGAAAGCGATCAGAAATTTCATCCGTTCCGTATAGGGAAGAAGCGCGCCGGCGAGCGGCCACACGTCGTGAGCGCCGGTCGCAAACAATGCGCCAGTGAAGCCGAGATGATCATAGGCCTGGGCAAGCTGCTTGTAATAGCCGTAGTCGATGGTGCGCGACCCTTCGGCTTTCCACGGATAGGCGCCATCGGGTGCGCACATGTACCAGAGTACGTTCATGTCAGATCTCTTTGTCGCTTGTCGTCTGAATTGTCAGCTTGGTCGGCAGGTCGCCATGTTTGAAAAGCGTATCGGCTTCTGCCTGTTGCTCACGAAGAACCGCGGAATCGACGGCGGCCACCCGCCAGTTTCGGCCTGAAACGACGCGTGTCCATGCCCGTCGTTCGGCCTCGTCTCCGTCCTTCGAAAGCAGGAAAGCCGCCTTTTCGGGATCGGCGGCAATCTCCTTGCCGAGACGCTCCAGTTCGCCTGCAAAATCAGTCGCTGCGGCGCTCGAAATGCCGCGTTCGTCAATGGTCCAGAATAGCGAGCGGTTTGGGATGAGGTCGCCGCAATGGGCAAGGACGCGAAATTCACCACTGAGCAGCGACTGCTCGAGATGGGGCGCCATGGCGACCCAGGCGGCGACCGCTCCGTCCTTCAGGGCATCGCGGGACGGGATGGGCGCAATGTCCTGACGCTGGATATCCGACAGGGTCAGGCCGGATTCGTCCAATCGTTTGGCAAGGAAATAGGTCAAAAAGGAGCCGTCGACCAAGGCAACCGCTTTGCCTTTGAGATCGGCAACGGTTTCGATGTCGGCGGTCTTCCACACCAGAATTGCCCCGTTGGCCGGGCGGGGGGCCGATGCTGCGACATAGGAAACAGACAGCCCGGACGCCGCCGCAAGGATGGGCGGCGTCGATCCCGTTCCGCCAATATCGAATTCACCGCGAACCAGCTTCTTTGCCGTGTCGCGGCCTTCCGGATAGCCAACGAATTCCGGATTCATCGATGCAAAGGCGCCAGGCCAGAGCGCCGCCAGATGCAGGTGCAGATTATTCGGATGGTGGCCAATCCTGAAAGCCAAGACATTTACCTCATTGCCATTGTTATATAAATTTATATAATGACTGGAGAATTGATGACGAGAAACTCCACGCTTAAAATTCCGCAAGAAAGAGAAAACTATTCTCATCGGGCGTAAGGTTCGAAATCGATGATAAAGCCTTTAGATGACAAGAACCGCCTGCGCCGAGCCCACGAGCCGAAGGTAAAATGCCGGGCAATCGGTGCAGCTTCTGATTTCATGAAAGCTATGGCAAACCCGGTACGGTTGGCAATCCTCTGTGTGCTTATGGAGGGCGCGAGAACGGTAGGTGAGCTTGAGGAAATTCTCGATGTTCACCAGCCAACCTTGTCACAGCAGATCGGAGAACTGCGAGATTCCGGCATTATTGTCGGAACGCGCCGCTCGAAGGCGGTCGTCTATCGCCTGACGGATCCGCGGGCCGGCCAGATTATTGCGCATCTGCGATTGCTGTTTGCCGATTCCGAAGCGTCGGCGATATGGCGTGGCGCTCAGTTTGAAGCGGGCAGTACCATCGAAATGGCATAGGCGGCTTGCCAAGCATTGGGGGCCGAGCCAGCGCCATCATGGCGGCGACCTTCGTGCCGAAGCTGTGCTCGTGATCGCCGCCAAGGCGTCAAGGGCAGGGGATCAAGCGCCTGCTGTTGCTTCGGCGATCGCCTTTGCCAGACCCTCCGGATTTTCCGTTGCCATGGAATGACCTGCCGCGGCCACGATGCGCACCGAAATGCCCGAGGATGACAGGAACGGAACATCAGCATCCGGCAGGCTGCGTTCTCCGAAGATAAAAGTTTTCCGAGACGGATGTTTCAGAAAGCGAGAGCGCCAGTCAGGTGAGCTGCCTTCCACCAATGATGTTGCGCTTCGATGAACCGCGAGAGCCGATGAGGCACGCATCATTGCGGCCCACTCGCGATTTCCGGCCCTTTCGGCCTCAGTGAGGTACGCATCGTGGCCGCTATTGACATAGTCGGCCTCTTTAAAGGCGGCGATAGCCCGACTAAATGTTCCGCCGCCATTGTCGAGGTTGGCTTCGGAAAGAACGAGGTGTTTGACCTTACTTCCAAGGAGATCTGCCGTTTCGATGGCAACGGATCCGCCCATGCTGTGTCCGTAGATATCTATCCGTTCGAAGTTTTGTGCCTCGATGAAGCTGAAAACCTGCAACGCATGGTCATGGATGCGATAGCTGAAATCGTCCGGGCGATCACTGTAGCCAAAGCCCAGGAGATCAAGAAGGATAAGCCGCCGCCCTCGCAAGGTGGGTGCGAGCGCCACATGAGGGTACTCGAATGATGATGCACAGCCGAGGCCGTGAATCATCAAAAGGGGAGTGCTGCCGCCGTCAAACTGGAGATACCGCAATCGGGCTGTCGATGACTGAATTGCAAAGGAGCGCATGGCAAATACCGGAATGAACAAGGCGCATATTAATGCCCGCAAGCGTAGCGAGGAAGGCTCCAAAGCAGCGAGCGGCAATCCATGCTTCAAGGTCAGGCCGGCAGTTTTTCTCCGCCGAGATGGCGTTCGAGGAACGGTAGACTGTCCTGGCCCCAGTAAAGTTCCCCGTCATAGCGAAACGTGGGAAAGCCGAAGACACCCGCCGCCTTGGCTGTTTCATAATTCGATTCCCATCTTCCCAGAACTTCTTTGCTTTGCGTGCGGGCTTCGATATCTGCTCCATCAAAGCCTGCCGCATCGGCGATCGCTTGGCGCATTTTGCCGTTGCCGATATCCTCGGCCCGCGTCCAGAAGGCCTCCTGCAAGGCCTGGGTCAGGCCGAGCCAATGCTGCCCTGAAAGATGTGCGGCGATCACCGCCAGGCCTGCCGGCGTTGGATCGGAAAGCGCGCTCCTGTTCTCGAACATCAGCGACCTGCCGCGCAAGGCCGCCCAACGTTTGAGATCCTTCACTCCATAGGCGCGGCGTGCATCGGGTCGATTGCGCGCATAGATGGCGCCATTGTCTTCGATCAGAGGAATGACATAGGGCTCAATCCGTGCGTCAAAGCGCGCAGCCAGTGCTTTGAAAGGCTCCAGCCCGATATAGGCCCAGGGGCTGCCGATCCCGAAAAAATAGTCGATGGTTTTGGTCACTGCGCGCATACTCCGTTTGGGGCAGATGGTTGACTGGCGGTGTCGAATATCAAACGAGGGCGGCCGCTGGCTCTTGGACGATAGCCCGAAATCATAGTTGCCGACTCATCTTGAGCGGGTCGGGCAAAAGCACCGGTGGCGACCCAGGGATGTCCTGAGTTCGCGTCGTCGGCGCGCCCGCATCGGCGTTGATGGTGAACCTGGCCGCTATGTCCCAGCCTTCCTTTGTTACATCGAATCCGATCTCAGGCTAGGCAAGGACCGAATGATGAGGAAGGATAAATATTCTCATTCTATGGATTTAATGGAATAATTCAGTGAAGCTCAAGATCGGGCGACCAATGAGAATTGCGGGATCCGCAATCAGGATCTTCCTATATGATCTTCGTTAGCTGGATTTTTCAAAAGTCTGGAACCAAATGACCAACCAGACGGTTTAGCTATAACTTTGATCCGACGTCGATATTCCCCCAGCCGGTAAAGTGGGCGGGGAACTTGAGGAGCTACGATTATGAACATTTCGTCCCGGTTTCGTTCCGTCGCATTTGCTGCCATTGCTGCTGCTGGAATAGGCCTTGCCGGTGCCGCGCATGCCGACAGCGGCACGATCCGCTTTTCCGTTTACAAGGCTGCCTTCTTCGTTGGCGGCTCCGGCGGAGAGGGCACACTGACCTTCCATGGTCGCCATTATCCCATCTCGATCGGCGGTATCTCGGGCGGTCTCGCATTCGGTGCTTCCAAGACCTACTTCCAGGGAACTGTGCGCCATATTCGTCGCGCGCAGGACGTTGGCGGCATTTACGGTGCAGCTGGCGGCGGCGGCGCGGTCGGCAAAGGTGCCCAGATGATTGTCATGACAAATGACAAGGGTGCTCAGCTCGAGCTGACAGGCAAGCAGGTCGGCCTTCAGGTCAACGCCGATATCAGCGGCTTGAACATCACCGTGAAGTAAGAGCGTTTAAAGACGGTCGGTCAGATTTGGTCCTGCCGTATCGTTGGCATAGTGGCAGAGTTGCCTGAGCAACTCTGCCACGTGACTTGTCCAAGCTATTATCTCAGCCGTATGTGGCCAGAGGATCGAACGGTCTGCCGTGTGACTGACCTCAGGCGATCCTGGCCTGGGTCTGGGGATCGAAGAACACGGCCTTGTCGAGGTTGAATGCCAGCCGTGCGTGCTGGCCCGCCTGAATGCGGACATCGGCACGCAAGCGAGCAACCACCTCTTTGCCGCCAAGCTTGATGACGGCAAATGTATCGGATCCTGCCGGTTCGACCACCTCTATCAGGCAATCGTTTTCAGCGACCGTCTTAGCGTTGCGGTCGGCGCCATCCGGATCGGTCAGCGCCTCGGGTCGAATGCCGAAGACGACTGGACGTCCGCTATGGGCTTCCAACTGAGCGCGATCGGCTGCGATCGGCAGTTTGATCGGTTCGCCATCGGCGCGTGCCAGTGAGACAGAAAGCCCGTTGCTTCCCTTTTCGATCGTGCCCGACAAGAGGTTCATGGCGGGCGAACCCATGAAATCGGCAACGAACATGTTGGCCGGATTGTTATAAATCTCTGCCGGTGTTCCGAATTGCTGCAGAACGCCATCCTTCAGCACGGCGATTTTCGTCGCCAGGGTCATGGCCTCGATCTGGTCATGCGTGACGTAGACGATCGTCGTCTTCATACGCTCATGCAGGCGCTTGATCTCCGTGCGCATGTCGACACGCAGTTTGGCGTCGAGGTTGGACAGCGGCTCGTCGAACAGGAACAGCTTGGGATCCCGCACCAGGGCGCGGCCCATGGCGACACGCTGGCGCTGGCCGCCCGATAGCTGGCTCGGCTTGCGATCGAGCAGGTGGCTGATCTGCAGCACCTTGGCAACCTCGTCGATCGCCTTCTTGCGTTCTTCGACGGGCACGCCACGCATCTCCATGCCGAAGGAGATGTTGCCGGCGACGGTCATGTTCGGATAGAGCGCATAGCTCTGGAAGACCATGGCAATGTCACGTTTGGATGGATGCAGGCCAGCAATGGAGCGGCCGTCGACCTGGATATCGCCTTCGCTGATGGCCTCGAGACCAGCAATGGTGTTGAGCAGGGTGGACTTGCCGCAACCGGATGGTCCAACGAGAACCAGGAAGCCGCCTTTTTCAAGCTCGAGATCGATGCCCTTCAGGATATCGACGGCGCCATAGCGCTTCTTCAGTCCGGAAATTTCGAGAAAAGCCATGGCAGTTATCCTTTGACAGCGCCCGCCATCAGACCGCGCACGAAGTAGCGGCCGGCGAGTATGTAGACGATGAGCGTGGGGACGGCGGCAATCATGGCGGCAGCCATGTTGACATTGTATTCGACCACGCCGGTCGAGGTATTGACGACGTTGTTGAGTGCGACGGTCATCGGCATGGAGTCCCCGGTGCCGGCGTAAGCGGACGCGAACAGGAAGTCGTTCCAGATATTGGTGAACTGGTAGATGACGGTCACGACGATGATCGGCAGCGAGCTCGGCAGCATGATGCGGCGGAAGATCTGGAAGAAGCCGGCGCCGTCAACCTGGGCGGCTCTCACAAGCTCGGTCGGAAAGGCCTCATAGTAGTTACGGAAGAACAGCGTCGTAAAGCCAAGGCCGTAGACAACGTGGACGAAGACCAGATTGACGGTCGAATTGCCGAAGCCGAAGCTGAAACCGGTCGCATCCTGCAGCGTTCCACCGAAGCGTCCGAGCGCGCCGAGGATTGTCGCCATCGGCAACAGCACCGACTGGAACGGAATGAAGCAGGCAAACAGCATCAGGGCAAAGACCAGCGTATGGCCGGGAAAGCGCCACTTGGTCAGCACGTAGCCATTGAGCGCGCCGAGGATGGTCGAGATCGCCACCGCCGGTACGACCATTTTGATCGAGTTCCAGAAATAGCCCTTGATGCCGGCGCAGGTGAGGCCGACGCAGGTCTCGCCCCATGCCTTCAGCCAGGGATCGAAGGTGGGTGATTTCGGCAGCGCCAGCATGTTGCCGTTCTGGATTTCGTCCATGGTCTTGAACGAGGTGACCAGCATCACGAACAGCGGCGCGAGATAAAACAGCGCGAACAGGAACAGCAGGCCGTAGATGACGACGCGGCTGATCCAGCGGCGGCGGTTTGCGCCATGCGCATGGCCAACCGCGGGAGAAGCAAAGGAGCTCATCGTGCCTTCTCCTTCAGTTCGGAATAAAGATAGGGAACGATGATCGCCGAGATGGTCATCAGCATGATCACCGCGCTAGCCGAGCCGACCGCCATTTCATTGCGCTTGAAGGTGTACTCATACATGAAGTTCGACGGCAGCCAGGCCGAGCCGCCAGGCCCGCCCGAGGTCAGCGCCACCACCAGGTCGTAGGATTTGATCGCCATGTGGGCGAGCACGATGAAGGCGGAGAGAAATACCGGCCGCAGCAAGGGGATGATGATGCGGCGATAGAGCTGGAGCGGCGAGGCACCATCGATCTGCGCAGCCTTCATGATCTCGCTGTCGATACCGCGCAGGCCGGCCAGGAACATCGCCATGACGAAGCCGGAGGCCTGCCAGACGCCGGCGATGACGACGGTGTAGATGACGAAGTCCTTGTTCTTGATCCAGTCGAAGTGGAAGCTTGTCCAGCCGAATTGATGCAGGGTCTGCTCCAGACCGAGACCCGGATCGAGGAACCATTTCCATGCGACGCCGGTCACGATGAAGGACAGCGCCATCGGATAGAGGAAGATCGGTCTGAGCATGCCCTCGCCCCGGATTTTCTGATCGAGCAGGATTGCCAGAAGCAGGCCGAGCGCCAGGCATATGAACACGTAGAGAAAGCCGAAAATCCCCATATTGACGATCGACGTATACCAGGACGATGGCGGGTCGTTTTCGAATGTCCAGCGCCATAGGCGCTGATAGGCGCGTACGCCCGTCAGGTCGTAGGAGGGAAATGTCTTGGAGTTCGTGAAGGACAGATAGACCGTCCAGAGGATGAAGCCGTAGACGAAGACCAGCGTGATGGCAAAACTCGGCGCAAGCACGATCCTCGGCAGGGCGTCCTGCAGGCGGGTGCGGAATGACACTGTTGGCTGCGCCGACACCGCTTCCCTTGTTGCAATTGAGCTCATGGGCTTCATCTCCTCCTCGAGGTAGGCCTGCTATAAAAGGCTTCCCCACCTCAAGCGGGGAAGCCGGTCTCACGACCCGCTATCAGCGTGCGTCGTCGATCGCCTGGACGAGCTGCTTGACGGCTTCGTCAGAGGACTTGATCTGGCCGTGGACGAACTTCGAGACCACGTCCTTATAGGCGTTGGCGATTGCCGGAGGCGCACCATAGCCCTGGGCGAGCGAGCCGAACAGCGTGCCGCCTTCATTGGCATGCTTCAGGTCGGCGATGCCTTTCTTGCCGCAGGCGTCAAAGGCCGTGTCCGGCACGTCGGTGCGCGCGGGAACCGAGCCCTTGACGACGTTGAAGGCCGACTGGAAGCTCTTCGACAGTGTTGCGGTTGCAAGCGCCACCTGGGCGGCCTTGCGGTCGGCAGGAACGTTGAACATGCCGAACATGTCGGAGTTATAGATCACGCTGCCTTCGGTGCCAGGGAAGCGGTAGCACAGATAGTCCTTCTCCGGGGTCTTCTTGGCGGCGACGAATTCGCCCTTGGCCCAGTCGCCCATGACCTGTACCAGTGCATCACCCTTGATGACCATGGCGGTCGCAAGGTTCCAGTCGCGGCCCGAGAAGTTCGGGTCAACATATTTGACGATCTTGGCGAGGTTGTCGAACGACTTCTTCATCGTGTCGGACTTCAGCGAAGCCTCGTCGAGGTCGTTGAAGGCCTTCTTGTAGAATTCGGGGCCGCCGGTCGAAAGCACGATCGAGTCGAACATCGTCGCTTCCTGCCAGTTCTGGCCACCGAGCGCGAGCGGAACGACACCCGCAGCCTTGGCCTTATCGAGAAGTGCGATCAGATCGTCGAAGGTCTTCGGCTGCTTGCCGCCGATCTTGTCCATGACGGCCTTGTTGATCCAGAGCCAGTTGACCGAGTGAACGTTGACCGGAGCTGCGACCCACTTACCGTTATAAACCGAGAACTTCTGCAGCGCCTTCGGCACCGAATTGTCCCAGCCTTCCTTCTTGGCGGTCTCCGTCAGGTCGCCCATCACGCCGGCCTGAGCGTAGTCGAGCACGGTGTAGCCGAGCATTTGCGAGGCCGTCGGATAATTGCCGGCGGCAACCATGGCCTTCAGTGCCGTCATGGCTGCATCGCCGCCACCGCCGGCGACCGGTACGTCCTTCCAGGCATAGCCTTCCTTGGAAAGATCCTGCTTCAGCACGTTGAGCGCAGCGGCTTCGCCGCCAGACGTCCACCAGTGCAGCATCTGCACTTCCTTGACGTCAGCGGCGCGCGCCGAGACGCCAGCACCGGCAGCCGCCAGCGCAATCATTGCAGTCGTCGTCAGAAATCTACGCATTGATAGCCTCCCAAATTTGCAAGTCGTTCAAGCGAAGGTCCTCCCCCGCTTCCCTAAAAGCCTCCACCGTCGAGCGGAAGCTATTCCGCTGGCGACTTTGTTCGCCGCGAAGCATTTAAAACGTTATAAATATTCTCAAGTCAAGATGTCGATGCACGCCTTCATATTCGCTATAAATGCGTGAATATGCTCGTAAATGTCATGATTTTTCGAGGATGCTGCGGTCCGATTTTTCAAATGTTAGTACCGAAAACGTTTGCATCGGCGTATTTGCACTTCGTTTCGAAACAGCGTACAAGGCGATCACTCCGAGGCAGGCTGGGTATTCCCTTGAAAGACACTTCCGGAAAATCCGCGTCCCTTGCAAAGACAGCGCGCAGAAGCGCCAAACCGACGCTGCGAACCATTTCCGAAATGACGGGCTTTGCCGTTACGACCGTGTCGCGGGCATTGAGCAATGCACCTCAGATTTCGATCGAGACGCGCGAGCGCGTCCATGCAGTGGCTGCGCAGATCGGCTATCTGCCCGATCGCGCCGCGCAACGTCTAAAGACAGGCAAGACCAATGTCATCGGCATCCTGCTCGATCCGCATGAGGAAATTCTCGGCTATGGCATTTCCATCATGCACGGCCTGGCCAAGGCTTTGCGGAACACCGCTTATCATCTGATCGTAACACCGAATTTCATCAATGGAAGCAATGTCGAAGCCGTTCGCTACCTAGTGCGCAACGGGATGGTCGACGGGTTGCTCTTATCCCGAACGGAACCTTTCGATCCGCGTGTTCGCCTTCTGTTGGAAAGCGGCTTTCCGTTTGTCACACATGGGCGAACGGAATTCACGGTCGACCATCCTTTCGTCGACTACGACAATTTCAGTTTTGCCTATGAGGCGACGAAGCGATTAGTGGAACGTGGCCGGCGAAAGCCGATGATCATCCTGCCACCGAGACGGCTGACTTTTTCGCAGCACCTCCTGCATGGTTTCATGACCGCCGTCCGCGAGGCGGGCGTCGACTACGAGATTCCCGAGGAGATCGATCTTGATTGTCCCGTCGAGCAAATCCGTGAATATATGAGCCGACGCGCCTCGCAGCCCGGCTCACCCGACGGCTTCACCTGCGGCGGCGAGGTTTCGGCTCTTGCGACTATTACCGGCATGGGCGACAACGGCCTGACACTTGGGGTGGAATATGACGTGGTGGCGAAACGCACCTCGAAGCTGCTGAGCCAGATCCAACCCAAGGTCGAGACCATCTATGAGGATCTGGTGGATACCGGCGAGCGAATGGGCCATGTCCTTCTTGCCTCCATCGCCGGCGATCAGACGATCGAAAAGCAGGTCTTGCTGAAGCCCGAAATCGGCTTTCCGGTGCTTTCGGGTGCCGACTGAATAATCAGGCCCCGATCTCGTGCTACGACGCCATGGACGGTCTCTCGTGACAACGCGCAGACGACGGCCAAACGGCCGCCTCCTAAGGTGCAATCGTGCTTGCCTCTCTATTGGAGGACCTGCGTCGCCGCCCGATAGCGCTCTGCTGCAACCGGTGTGAAGCGATGGGCGCCCCATGCTCCCGCCGAAAGGGCGACCGGGAATGGGCGCTCCGGCGGGCTCCAGCGCGGGGAAACGCCAAGCACGGGCAGCGCCCGCGCCATGATGGATCCAGTCACGGGAACGGCATTCCAGCCGGAAGTACGGAAACCGTAGGTTTCCGGTAATCCCTTTGGCTCATCCAGAATGGTCAGAAACAGATATTTGGGGTTGTCGATTGGCGTCACGCTCATGAAAGAGGTGAGGACCCTCTCCTTGGAGTAGCGGCCGCCAACCACTTTCTCGGCCGTCCCTGTTTTGCCGCCTATGTAAAAGCCCGCAACATTTCCGCCCCTTGCCGAACCGATCTCGGCATTAAGCCGCATCAAAAAGCGTAGGGTTTCGCCTGTCTTTGCGGTAATGACGTTGTTCGCGAGGATCCGATCTTCAACCGGCGTGCCCTTGATGAAGGTCGGCTGGATGAGGCGCCCGCCATTGATCAATGAGGCGATTGCCATGCTTGCCTGCAGCGGTGTGACCGCCATGCCGTGCCCGAAGGCAACGGTCACGGTGTTGATGTCTCCCCATCGCGGCGGAAGGATCGGAACGGCGCTTTCGGGAAGCTCCGTCGTCAGTCGATCGAATTGCCCCATCTTCTTCAGAAAGTTCTGTTGAGCCTGCTTGCCGACCGTCAGAGCCATGCGCCCCATGGCGATGTTCGAGGAATGAATGAAGGCTTCCGGCAAGGTCAGCGGCCTTTTCTGTCCGCGAAAATCCGAGATCGTGGAGCGCCCCAGGCGTAGCGGCTGGCTGGCATCGATGACGGAATTCAGATTGAAGGCGCCGGAATCGAGCGCCATTGCTGTCGTCAGCGCCTTGAAGGTCGATCCCATTTCAAACGTGCCGACGGAAATCCGGTTGATGCGATCGGACCGCAGCGCATCGGACGGTATGTTGGGGTTGAAGTCCGGAAGCGAGACGAGGGCGACGACTTCGCCATTCGTTACGTCAAGGATAAGCCCGGCCGCGGCAATTGCGGAAAACTTGTCCATTGCCTTGCGAAGTTCGTCTTTCAGGATGAATTGCGCGCGCAGATCCATGCTGAGCTCGATAGGGTGCAGCGCGTTCGCATCGAACTTTAGACCTGTATCCCGCAGGATCTGCAGGCCTTGGCCATCGATCCACTTTTCGATTCCCGCTATGCCGATATTGTCGGTGTTGACGGCGCCGAGAACATGCGACGCCAGATCCCCGTTCGGATAGAGCCGTTGCGTCTCCTCGCGGAAGCCCACGCTCGGGATACCGAGGTTCCAGACCTGGTTTTTGGTTGCAAGCGGGATCTTGCGCTTGACCCAGACGAAACCTCGATCCGTGTCGAACCGTCGATAGAGCTCCGCCGGGCTGAGATCCGGAAACACGGAGGTCAACCCTTCAACGGCCTCGTTGATATCAACCAGTCGGCGTGGCTCGGCATAGATCGAGGCCACAGGTATGTCCATTGCCAGTACCGTGCCGTTGCGATCGACGATATTGGGTCTGGCGACCGATGGCGGTATCAGGGCGGCTGCGGACGGTGGCGGAGTATGCAGCCCGAAATGCACAAGTCTGGCGCCGATGATCGCGAAGGACGCGATGAAGATAATCGCCAGAAACGCGATCCTCAGCCTCAGTGCGGGAGGGGACGGCCGCCGCCGCCGCTTGCGAAGCGGGGGCAGCGGCATCTTTCTCATGTAGAAGCGCATCGTCATGGCGTGCCCAATGAGCGCCGGGCAGTCATTGGACCGATATGGGCGTGAAGTGACGCGGATAGGCGCTGGCCGTCAAACGGATGCGCCCCGCCAGAAGCGTGGGAATGCCTTGCCATGATTTCCTACCGAAAGTGTTGGGAGATGAGTTCGGTGGGGAATCAAAGACGGGGTGGCCGTTCGAACATAACAGCGTCGCGGTGCGGCGCCTTGGCTTGAACCAGCCGCCATTTGGCGGATTTCTCCGCCAATCTGTCTATGGATGACGTGGTGACCAGCCAGGGAACATCATGCGTATGATCTGCGCCCTGATCGCTGTGATTATGGTCGTCTGCGGAGAGATCTTCGTCCAATTGCATCCCAGCGGAGCGTGTATCAGCGCCGGCAAGGAGCTCTTGGGAGGAGATCTCAAAGGCGAGAGCAGGCGCGATCGGAGACAGGACCAGCGTGGTGGCCAGCATCCACGCAACGATCAACAAACGCACAAACCTGTCAAGACGTTCGACCATGCCGCAAATGGTTAGGCAGGAATGTTTAACGTCTCGTTAACCCTGTTGCAAAACGAGATGGCGGCGCGCTGCAGCGCCTTCTCCATTAGGATGCTCTGCGACTTGATCGCTTCTCCGACGAAGGGCTCCCATCTTCATCCACAAGGCCATGACAGGATTGGTTTCCACGACGGCCAGTCTTGTCGCCTTTGCCGCAAACTTGTCACGGATGAACCGCTCGGCCTCCTCAAACAGCGCTCGTCCGACACCTGCTGCCTGCGCGTTCGGCTATCAATTTTGCAACACTCGTCGAGTTCCGTAATTTTCAAGTCTCTTATGTATGGACAACGATCGGTGCGGGCTATGTTATGCGACCTGAGGTCGGATACTGGTTTGAAAGCGATGCGGTTTGTAGACTTGCGGCTTATCGGGATGCTGAGATCGCGCAGCCGGCGCCAAGCCCGCGGCCGCGTTGATGCTTACGAGCCATGGGTTCATGCGGCGTTTGATTGCTTTGAACGCGAAATCGCGGCCTTTTATCGACGATCTCAATTCACCGTTGTGGCCTGACGGGCGAAATGCCGTTCGGCGTGACTTTCAGTTGGGCCTATTGAGGCTCCATTCTTGCTGCAAGGCGTCGACGAAGCCTGCGGCGGGTGCCGGACGGGCTTTCGGAAAAGCTCGCCCGATAGCTGCGGGAAAATGCCGAGGCAGAGTTGAAGCCTGTTGCTGCGGCGATTTCTGCAAAAGTATCTTTCGTTTCGATCACTTTGCGTCGCGCCGCATTCAGTCGAAGTGCCAGGTAATGCACATGTGGGGGGACCCCAATGCTGTCCTGAAAAAGACCCTGCAGATGGCGGGCGCTGACGCCAACCCGCCGCGCCAGACGGGCAAGCAGCAATGGCTGCTCGATATGTTCTTCCATCAGGCGAATGGCCTGGGCGACGCGAGGGTCGCGCATATGCAGACCCGCAGTCGAGGGGGAAAGCTCAGCTGCATTTTGGCCGGATGACGGTTCGTAGATGAACAGCCGGCTGACCTCGAGCGCCAGCGAATAACCTTGCCGCCGGCGGATGATTTCCAGCATGAGGTCGACCGTCGGCAGCGAACCCGCCGTCGTGATCCGCTTGCCGTCGATCGCGAAGCGGTCCCTGGTCGCCCTCACTTGCGGATAGGCGAGGGCGAAGTCATCGAAATCTTCCCAGTGAACGGCGGCCGAGACATTATCGAGAAGACTCGCCTCGGCGAGAATCCAGCTGCCGGATTCAATGCCGGCAATCATCGAGCGATGACGTGCCGTCTGTGACAGCTGCATCTTCAATGCCTGCGTGGCGCTGCGTCGCCAATTGTAGCTGGCAAGAACGAATAGCGGTGTCGTCTCGGACATTGGCCGGAAACTTCCGGAGGCGGGTACCGGGACGAAGCTCGTCGTCTCCACCGGGGCACCATCCAGCGTGAACAGTCGCCAGCGATAAAGCTCCGCTCCGGAAATACGATTGGCTCCGCGCAACGGTTCGATCACCGAAGCGATCAGAATAAGGTTCGTCTCCGGCAGGATCAGGAGGTCGATGTCGAGCGTCTCATTGGCCAATGTGAGCATTCAGCAATCCTTCGATCGTTCCGAAACTGTATCGAATGCCTCCGATAATGCAAAGCAAGAATGCGCCTCATGCCTCGTAATGTCCTTAATACGAGGGAGAACAAAAATGCCTCTTACGATGAATCGCGATGTCTTCATCACCTGTGCCGTCACCGGCGCCGGCGACACGGTTTCCAAATCCAGCCATGTTCCGATCACTCCCAAGCAGATCGCGGAATCCGCGATCGATGCCGCCAAGGCTGGGGCGGCAGTGGTTCACTGCCACGTTCGCGACCCGGAAACGGGCGCCGCCAGCCGCCGCAACGACCTTTACAAGGAGGTCACGGACCGTATCCGTTCCGCCGACGTCGATGTCGTGTTGAATCTGACGGCCGGCATGGGCGGCGACCTGATATTTGGCAATGTCGAGAGCCCGTTGCCACTTAATGCCAAGGGCACAGATATGGCGGGTGCCACCGAGCGCGTGAGCCACGTTGCCGAATGCCTGCCGGAAATCTGCACGCTCGATTGCGGCACGATGAATTTCAGCCTCGGCGACTATGTCATGACCAATACGCCTGCCATGCTGCGGGCCATGGCAAAGAAGATGACGGACCTCGGCGTTCGCCCGGAGATCGAGGCCTTCGATACCGGTCATCTCTGGTTCGCCAAGCAGCTTGCCGAGGAGGGTCTGATCGAGGATCCCGTCCTCATCCAGCTCTGCATGGGCATCCCCTGGGGGGCGCCCGATGACCTCAACACATTTATGGCGATGGTCAATAACGTTCCCAAAAGCTGGACCTTCTCGGCCTTTTCCATCGGCCGCAATGCCATGGCCTATCCGGCGGCTGCGATCCTTGCCGGCGGCAATGTCCGTGTCGGGCTGGAAGACAATCTTTATGCCGGCAAGGGCATGCTCGCGACAAACGCGCAGCTTGTCGAAAAGGCGGTGCAGGTTGTTGAAGGCATGGGCGCGCGCATCATTGGCCCCGAAGATGTCCGCAAGAAATTGAAACTGACGAAGCGCTGAGGCTCCGATGACCAAGATCAATAACGCGGCCTGTATCGGCGGCGGCGTCATCGGCGGCGGATGGATTGCCCGCTTCCTGCTGGCGGGCATCGATGTCGATGTCTACGACCCGCACCCGGAAGCAACCCGTATCGTCGGCGAGGTTCTGGCAAATGCCGAAAAAGCCTATGCGATGCTGACTGGCGCACCGCTTCCGCCGCGCGGCAAACTGACATTCAGGGACACGCTGGAGGCAGCCGTCGCCGGTGCCGACTGGATCCAGGAAAGCGTGCCCGAGCGGCTGGATCTCAAGCGCAATGTGCTGACACAGATCGATGCTGCGGCAAAGCCGGATGCGCTGATCGGCTCATCCACCTCGGGGTTGCTGCCAACAGACCTGCAGCGCGACATGCGCCATCCGGAGCGCCTGTTCGTCGCCCACCCCTATAATCCCGTCTATCTCCTGCCGCTCGTCGAGATCGTCGGCGGCGAGAAGACCAGCCCTGCCACGATCAAGGCAGCGATGGAGCGACTGCCGCCCATCGGCATGAAGGGCGTCCATATCGCCAAGGAAATCGAGGCTTTTGTTGGTGATCGCCTGCTGGAAGCGCTTTGGCGCGAGGCACTGTGGCTGATCAAGGACGATATCTGCACCGTCGAGACGCTTGACGATGTGATCCGCTATTCCTTCGGCCTGCGCTGGGCGCAGATGGGCCTGTTCCAGACCTATCGCATTGCCGGCGGCGAAGCGGGTATGCGGCATTTCCTGGCGCAGTTCGGTCCGGCATTGCAGTGGAACTGGACGAAGCTGATGGATGTCGTCGATCTCGACGATGCCCTCGTTGAGAAGATCGGCCAGCAGTCGGACGACCAGGCAGACGGGCTTTCGATCCGCGAACTTGAGCGCATCCGCGACGAGAACCTCGTCGGCATCCTCCAGAGCCTGAAAGGAGGCCATGGCGGCAAGGGCTGGGGCGCCGGCAAACTGCTGAAGGATTTCGAGCAGCAGCTTTGGGCTGCGGGCGGAGAAAAGAAACAGACGCTGGAGGTTACAAAGCCGCTGCGCCTGATCGACACCAAGGTCAGCCCGGCCTGGGTCGACTATAACGGCCATATGACCGAGCATCGGTATCTGCAGGTCTTCGGCGACACGTCGGATGCGCTGCTGCGCCTGATCGGCGTCGATCTCGATTATGTCGCGCGCGGCCATAGCTACTATACGGTGGAAACCCATATCCGCCATCTCGGCGAAGCCAAGCTCGGTCAAGCCATCCATTCCTCTGCGCAGATCCTCGCATCCGACGAGAAGCGGCTACATGTGTTCCATACGCTGCACGATAGCGAAAGCGGCGACGTAATCGCGACCGCCGAACAGATGCTGCTGCATGTCGATGCCAAGGCAGGCAAGGCCGTTGCCGCACTGGAGGAGATACTGGTGAGATTGAGGCCGATCGTCGCTGGCCATGCCGCCTTGCCAATGCCGGAGGGAGCCGGCCGTCATGTGGGACAAAAACGCTAGGAGGAAGCGATCGTGAATTTCGGACTCAGCGAAGAGCAGGAGATGATCGTCCAGACGGTCAGGGACTTCGTCGAGACGGAGATCTATCCGCACGAAAACGAAGTCGAACGCACCGGCATGGTGCCGCCCGATCTTGGCCAGGATATCAAGCGCAAATGCATCGAACTGGGCTTCTATGCCTGCGGCTTTCCCGAGGAAATCGGCGGCGCCGGCCTCGATCACCTGACCTTCACGCTTGTCGAGCGTGAACTCGGCCGTGGCTCGATGGCGCTGACGGTGTTCTTCGGCCGCCCCTCCGGCATTCTGATGGCCTGTGAAGGCGAGCAGCGCGAGCGCTATCTCCTGCCGGCGGTGCGCGGCGAGCGCGTCGATGCGCTTGCCATCACCGAACCGGACGCCGGTTCCGACATGCGCGGTATGAAATGCGCAGCCAAGCAGGATGGCGATGATTTCGTGCTCAACGGCGCGAAGCACTTCATCTCGCACGCCGATGTCGCCGATTTCGTCATCGTCTTTGCAGCAACCGGCGAAGAGGACACGCATCGGGGCGTCAAGAAGAAGATAACCGCTTTCCTCGTCGATCGCGGTACGCCAGGCTTCGAGATCCTCAAAGGCTATGACTCGGTTTCCCATCGCGGCTATCACAACTGCATCCTGAACTTCACCGACTGCCGCCTGCCGAAGTCGCAGGTACTCGGCGAGCTGCATCGCGGCTTCGATCTTGCCAATCAGTGGCTCTACGGGACGCGCCTGACTGTTGCCGCCACGTGCGTCGGCCGGGCGCGTCGCGTTTTCGATCTGGCTCTGCCCTATGCCGCCGAGCGCAAGCAATTTGGCAAGCCGATCGGCGCCAACCAGGGCGTCTCCTTCAAGCTTGCCGATATGATCACCGAAATCGACGCGGCGGACTTGCTTACGCTGTCTGCCGCCTGGAAGCTCGACGCCGGCGTCCCCGCCAATCGCGAGATTGCGTCGGCCAAGCTTTATGGCTCGGAAATGCTTGCCCGCGTCACCGACGAGGCAATCCAGATCTTCGGCGGCATGGGTCTGATGGATGACTTGCCGCTCGCCCGCTTCTGGCGCGACGCCCGCGTCGAGCGCATATGGGACGGCACCTCCGAGATACAGCGGCATATTATCAGCCGCGATCTGCTTCGGCCGTTCGGAGCATGAGCCCATGACGCAGCGCTCGCTCGATCGCCTCATTAGACCGAGAACAATCGCCGTCTTCGGCGGTCGCGAAGCCCGGCGCGTGATCGAGCAATGCGATCTTCTGGGGTTTTCCGGCGAGATCTGGCCGGTGCATCCGACACTGGACAGCGTCCTCGGTCGCCGGTGCTATCGGTCTGTCGCCGAACTGCCCCGTGCGCCGGATGCCGCCTTTGTCGGCGTCAATCGGGCGCTTACCGTCGATATCGTGCGCGAGCTTTCCGTAAGAGGAGCGGGCGGCGCGGTCTGTTATGCTTCGGGCTTCAGCGAGGCGGTTGCGGAACTGGCGGATGGCGCGGATCTGCAGCGGGCTCTGGTCGAAGCAGCCGGTGCCATGCCGATTGTCGGGCCGAACTGCTACGGCATGATCAACGGGCTCGACGGCGCGCTGCTCTGGCCAGATCAGCATGGCATAATACGAAGCGAGCGCGGTGTTGCCATCCTCACGCAATCTTCCAATATCGCCATCAATCTGAGCATGCAAAGACGCGGCCTGCCCATCAGCTATCTGATGACGGCAGGCAATCAGGCGCAGACCGGATTGTCGGATCTTGCCCAGGCCGTTCTCGCGGATCCTCGTGTCACCGCCGTCGGCCTGCATATCGAAGGCTTCGGCGATATCAGGGCGCTTGAAGCGCTTGCGATGCGTGCGAGGGAGTTGAAGAAGCCCGTCGTCGCGCTGAAAGTCGGCAAATCCGAACAGGCCCAGCGTGCCACCGTCTCGCACACGGCCTCGCTCGCCGGCAGCGATGCGGTTGCCGACGCCGTTCTTGATCGTCTTGGCATTGGTCGCGTCTCAACGCTTGCGGAACTCATCGAAACGCTGAAACTCCTGCATGTCGCAGGTCCGCTCGACAGCAATGCGATCTCTTCGATGAGCTGTTCTGGCGGCGAAGCATCGCTGATGGCCGATGCAGCCGTCGGCCGCAATGTCGAGTTCCGCGCCTTGAAGGCTGAACAGCTGCCAGCTTTGCGCGCGAGCCTCGGGCAGATGGTGACGCTCTCAAACCCGCTCGACTATCATACCTTCGTCTGGGGCGACTTGGAGCGCCAGACGAAGGCCTTCAGCGCCATGTTCGCCGGCGGCTACGCCCTCAATCTACTCGTGCTCGACTTTCCACGCGAGGACCGCTGCGATGGCGCAGACTGGATGATCACAGTCTCGGCCGTTACCGCGGCTGCAAGACAGGCGGGTGCCCGTGCCGCCATCTTGGCAACGCTGCCGGAAAACATGCCGGAAGCCATCGCCCGGCAATTGATCGAAACCGGCATCGTGCCGCTTTGCGGCATCAGCGAGGCTTTGGCTGCTGCCGAGATTGCGAGCGGCATCGCCGATGCCTGGAAAAGACCGCAACCCTTGCCGCTCCTCGATGCGCAAGCCGATGCCGGAGAAATCGAGACCCTGAGCGAAGCTGCCGCGAAGGTTGCGCTTGCCGCAGCAGGCCTTGCCGTGCCCCTCGGCAAGACCGCGGCCACGCCAAGCGAGGCGGCCGATCGCGCAGATGAGCTCGGCTTCCCTGTCGCACTCAAGGCGCTCGGCGTCGAACACAAGTCCGATGTCGGTGCGGTCAAACTCAACCTATGGGATAGAAATGCCGTCAAAGATGCGGCGGAAGGAATGAGCCATGTGGCGCTGGGATTTCTCGTTGAACGCATGGTCGATCGCCCTCTTGCGGAGTTGATCGTCGGCGCAGTCCGAGATCCCGTCGTCGGGCTGACCCTGACGGTCGGTGCGGGCGGAATTCTCGTGGAATTGCTTGAGGATTCTGTCGTTTTGACGCTTCCGGTCACGAAAGCCGAGGTGTTGGACCGGATTTCGCGGCTCAAAGTCCGCAAGCTGATCGAAGGTTATCGCGGCCATTCAAACAGCAGCCTCGAAATCGTCGCCGATGCCGTCGTATCGGCGGCAGAATATGTCGTAAAGAACGCTGCGCGGCTCGAGGAACTGGACATTAATCCCTTGATGGTTTTGGCTGGATCCGGTGGCGTCGTCGCTGCGGATGCCCTCATTCGGCGAAGGAGGTAGCAGAAGTTGCAGGACCCCATTCGAACCCGATGCGATGATGGCATCCTCGAAGTTGTCGTTGACCGGCCGAAGGCGAATGCCATCGATCTGGAAACCAGCCGCAAGATGGGACTGATTTTTCGCGATTTTCGCGACAATCCCGATCTGCGGGTCGCGATTGTCACCGGCGCTGGCGAGAAGTTCTTTTCCGCCGGCTGGGATTTGAAAGCCGCAGCGGCTGGGGATGCCGTGGATGGCGACTATGGTGTCGGTGGTTTCGGCGGTCTGCAGGAGCTGCGCGACCTGAACAAACCGGTTATTTGCGCTGTCAACGGCATCTGTTGCGGCGGTGGCCTGGAGATCGCACTTTCGGCAGATCTGATCATAGCCGCCCCCCATGCGACCTTTGCACTGCCGGAAATCCGCTCGGGCACGGTTGCCGATGCTGCATCGATCAAATTGCCGAAACGCATTCCGTATCACATCGCGATGGACATGTTGCTGACCGGCCGGTGGCTCAACGTTGAAGAGGCGCACCGCTGGGGCTTCGTCAACGAGATCGTCGTCGCCGACAGGCTGATGGACAGGGCGTGGGAGCTGGCGCGCCTGCTCGCAAGCGGGCCACCGCTCGTCTACGCAGCCATAAAGGAAATCGTCCGCGAAGCAGAGGGAACGACATTTCAGACTGCCATGAACAAGATCACCAAACGGCAGTTTGCGACCGTCGACATCCTCTATTCGAGCGAGGATCAATTGGAAGGTGCCCGGGCTTTCGCCGAGAAGCGAGCCCCAATCTGGAAAGGAAAATAGGGGCGGCGGCAACCGCAGCATTTTTCCCACATGGTCACGGACATCAGGCGTCAGGCGGAAGAGGAAACCGTTTCCTGAGGCTCGCTGTTCGAGAATTCTGTCAACACGACAAAAAGAAGGAACAGGGGAATGAACGACTATACGAAGTATTTGGCAAATCGCGTCACGTCCGGTGGCCTCAACCGCCGCGAATTCATGGGACGTGCAATGGCAGCCGGTGTGACTTTAGCACTCGCCGACAAGCTCTTTACCGAAAGTGCAATGGCAGCCGAACCGAAGCGCGGCGGTCATCTGAAGCTCGGCCTTGAAGGCGGTGCCGCAACCGATTCCAAGGATCCGGCGAAATTCCTGTCTCAGGTCATGTTCTGCATCGGCCGTTGCTGGGGCGACATGCTGGTGGAATCGCATCCATTGACGGGTGCTGCCGTTCCCTCGCTTGCCGAATCCTGGGAGCCGTCAAAGGATGCCGCCACCTGGACCTTCAAGATCCGCAAGGGCGTGAAGTTCCACAATGGCAAGGAGCTGACGATCGACGACGTCGTTGCCACGCTCAAGCGCCATACCGATGCGAAATCGGAATCGGGCGCACTCGGTGTCATGAAGTCGATCAAGGACATTAAGGCCGATGGCGACAATCTCGTCCTGACGCTGACTGAAGGCAACGCCGACATGCCGTTGCTGTTGACCGACTATCACCTCGTCATCCAGCCGAATGGCGGCAATGACGATCCGCTTGCATCGATCGGCACCGGTCCCTACAAGATGGTCAGTTTCGAGCCGGGCGTGCGCGCCACCTTCGAGCGCAACAAGGACGACTGGCGCACCGACCGCGGCTTTGTCGATAGCGTCGAGATCATCACGATGAACGATGCGACGGCGCGCATCGCCGCACTTTCGTCCGGTCAGGTCCATTATATCAACCGCGTCGACCCGAAGACCGTGGATCTTCTGAAGCGTGCACCGACCGTGGAGATCCTGTCGACCGCCGGCCGTGGCCACTATGTCTTCATCATGCATTGCGACAAGGCGCCCTTCGACAATAACGACCTGCGCCTGGCTCTCAAATACGCCATGGATCGTGAGACCATGGTCAAGAAGATCCTCGGCGGCTACGGCAAGGTCGGCAATGATTTCCCGATCAACAGCACCTACGCCCTCTTCCCCGAAGGGATCGAACAGCGTGCTTACGATCCCGACAAGGCTTCCTTCCACTACAAGAAGTCCGGTCATAGCGGCTCAGTCCTCTTGCGCACGTCAGAAGTCGCGTTCCCCGGTGCCGTCGACGCCGCCGTCCTTTATCAGGAAAGCTGCAAGAAGGCCGGCATCACCATCGAGGTCAAGCGCGAACCGGGCGACGGCTACTGGACCAACGTCTGGAACGTCCAACCCTTCTCCACCTCCTATTGGGGCGGACGGCCGACACAGGACCAGATGTATTCCACCGCCTATCTTTCGACGGCGGACTGGAACGACACGCGCTTCAAGCGTCCCGACTTCGACAAGCTTCTGCTTCAGGCCCGTTCCGAACTGGACGAAGCCAAGCGCAAGGAGCTCTATCGCGCCATGGCGATGATGGTGCGCGACGAAGGCGGCGTCATCCTGCCGATGTTCAACGATTTCGTGAATGCCTCCACCAAAAAGGTGAAGGGCTATGTTCATGACATCGGCAACGACATGTCGAACGGCTACGTCGCGACCCGCGTCTGGCTGGATGCCTGATGCCCAAACCGGGCGAATAAGCCCTCATCCTTGAGGAAGCCGGGACCGCGGATGATTTTCGCGGTCCTCCCGACGTTTAAGCGCGAGGCATCGGCCATGTCCAATCTGCCCCCCGGAAGCGTTTTGCCCGGGCTGAGGTTCAAGCAGCGTTTCCCGCTGCTGTCCCTCATCATCGAGCGTTGCGTGCTCAGCATCGTTCTTTTGTTCGCCGTTTCCATCCTGATTTTCGGCGGGCTCGAAGCGTTGCCGGGCGATTTCGCCACCACCTATCTCGGCCAGTCGGCAACACCGCAGGCGGTCGCCAATATCCGCGAGGAACTCGGTCTCAACCGACCTGTCGCCACCCGCTACGTTCAATGGCTCGGCAATGCCGTCAAGGGGGATTTCGGCACCTCATGGGCGAGCAAGAACTCGGTTAGCGAGCAGATCGGCAAGCGCCTCGGCAATTCCCTGTTCCTGGCCGGTTTTGCCGCCTTGATCTCGGTGCCGCTGGCGGTTTGTCTGGGCATGCTCGCCGTCCATTTCCGAAACCGAATGCCGGACAAGATCATCAACGTCATATCGCTGGCGGCGATCTCGCTGCCGGAATTCTTCATCGGTTATCTCCTCATCATGTTCTTTTCCGTGAAGTTCGGAGTCGCGACCTTTCCTGCGACTGTCTTTGACGGCATGGGCTTTATCGATCGACTAAATGCAATCGCCCTGCCAACGACAACCCTCGTTCTGGTCGTGCTTGCGCATATGATGCGCATGACCCGGGCGGCCATCTTGTCGGTCATGTCGTCGGCTTACATGGAGACCGCCGAGCTGAAGGGGCTTTCGGCCTTCCGCGCTATCGTCAAGCATGCAGCGCCCAATGCGCTGGCGCCGATCATCAACGTCATCGCGCTGAACCTTGCCTATCTGATCGTCGGTGTTGTCGTTGTCGAAGTCGTCTTCGTCTATCCCGGCATGGGCCAATACATGGTCGATGCGGTGACGGTTCGTGACATGCCCGTGGTACAGGCCTGCGGCCTGATCTTTGCGGCCGTCTATATCTTCCTCAACATGACAGCCGACATTCTCGCCATCATTGCCAATCCGCGCCTGAGGCATCCGCGATGAGATTGAGAGATATTCCCATCACCGCCTGGGTCGGCATGGCAGGCATTCTGATTGCCTTCGTCTGCGCGATCTTTGCCCCCTGGATCGCGCCTTACGGCGAGACGGAAGTCGTCGGCAATGTCTGGCAGCCCGCCGATGCACAATATTTCTTCGGCCTCGACAATCTCGGCCGCGATATCCTGTCGCGTCTGATCTACGGCACCCGCACGACGCTCTTCGTCGCGCTGGGGGCAACGATCATTTCCTTCTCGCTCGGCATCATCCTGAGCTTCACCGCCGCCGTCTCGCGCGGCTTGATTGACACGATCTTCTCGCGCTTCAACGACCTGATGATGTCGATCCCGACCTTGATCTTCGCACTCGTCGTGCTCGCCGTCCTGCCGCAGAACCTGATCGTGCTGATCCTCGTCATGGCCATTCTCGATTCCACCCGCGTCTATCGCCTCGGCCGTGCCGTGGCGCTCGACGTTGCGGTCATGGAATTTGTGGAAGCAGCCAAGCTGCGCGGCGAAGGCAGGCTCTGGATCATCTTTCGCGAAATCCTGCCCAACACGCTATCGCCGTTGCTGGCGGAGTTCGGGCTGCGTTTCGCCTTCTCGATCCTGTTCCTCTCGACTTTGTCCTTCCTTGGTCTCGGCATCCAGCCTCCGGCGGCTGACTGGGGCGGCATGGTCAAGGACAACAAGGATGGGATCATCTTCGGCATTTCCGCCGCCCTCGTGCCGGGTTCCGCCATCGCGGCTCTGGCAATCTGTGTCAATCTGGTGGTCGACTGGCTCTTAAGGCGCACCTCCAGCCTCAAGGGAGGGCGTGGCGATGCCTGAGCTTCTTTCCGTACGCGATCTGAAGATCGAGGCAACCAGCTATCCGCCCGGCGAACCGCCGAAACGCGTCTCCATCGTCGATGGTGTCTCCTTCGATCTTGAGAGGGGCAAGGTGCTCGGGCTGATCGGCGAGTCCGGAGCCGGCAAGTCGACTATTGGCCTTTCTGCACTGGCCTATGGCCGCGGCGGCGCCGAGATTACCGGCGGCCAGGTGCTGCTCGACGGCAGGGACATCCTACCGCTCGGCAAATCCGGCATCCGCAGGATCCGCGGCGCGCGGGTTTGCTATGTCGCCCAATCGGCCGCCGCCGCCTTCAATCCGGCGCATCGGCTGGGTGCCCAGGTGATTGAAGCGACCGTCAAGCACGGTCTGATGACGAAGGAAGAGGCCAGGAAGCGAGCGCTCTATCTCTTCAGGGTCCTTGGCCTGCCCAATCCGGAAACATTCGGCGAGCGCTATCCGCATCAGGTCTCGGGTGGTCAGTTGCAGCGCGCCATGACCGCCATGGCGCTCTGCTCCAATCCCGAACTGATCGTTTTCGACGAGCCGACGACCGCGCTTGACGTGACGACGCAGATCGATGTGCTGGCGGCAATCAAGCACGCGATCGAGGAGACGCATACCGCAGCGCTCTACATCACGCATGATCTTGCCGTCGTCGCCCAGATTTCCGACGACATCATGGTGTTGCGACATGGCAAGATGGTAGAATATGGCAGCGTCCAGCAGATCATCGAGGCGCCGCGGCAGGATTATACCCGAGCGCTCGTCAACGTCCGGCAGGAGGCGCGGGCAGAGGCTGTCGACCAGTCAAGCGCGTTGTTGAGAGTGGAGAATATCAGCGCGCAATATTCCAATGGTTTCAAGGTTTTGCACAATGTTTCGCTACATGTGCCAAAAGGTCAGACCTTGGCTGTTGTCGGCGAGTCCGGCTCTGGCAAGTCGACGCTTGCTCGTGTCATAACCGGCCTTTTGCCGCCAAGCGAAGGGCGGATCATATTCGACGGCAAGCCGCTGACACCGGCGTTGAAGAACCGCTCGCGCGAGGAGCTGCGCCGCATCCAGCTGATCTACCAGATGGCCGATACGGCCATGAATCCGCGCCAGACGGTGCGCGATATCATCGGGCGCCCGCTGACTTTTTATGACGGCCTGCACGGTGCGGCCAAGACCGCGCGGGTGAAGGAGCTGTTGGATCAAATCGAGATGGGCAATGGTTTTATCGACCGCTACCCGGCCGAGCTCTCCGGTGGTCAGAAACAACGCGTTGCGATCGCCCGTGCGCTTGCGGCCAAGCCTGAACTTATTCTGTGTGACGAGCCGACATCGGCGCTCGACCCGCTCGTCGCGGAGGGCATTCTGAAGCTGTTGCTCAGGCTGCAGGAAGAAGCTCATCTTTCCTATGTCTTCATCACCCACGATATCGCGATCGTGCGGGCGATCGCCGATAGCGTTGCTGTCATGCATCGTGGCAAGCTGGTTCGCTTCGGTCCGAAGTCGCAAGCGCTCTCGCCACCATTCGACGACTATACCGACCTGTTGCTGAAGTCGGTGCCCGAGATGGAGATCGGTTGGCTGGAACGAGTTCTGACGACCCGAAGGATGGAGAGCGCCGGAAACTGAAACGGCGTTCTCAGGTCGATCCGACGAAGCGACTGGCTGCGGCGCATATGGCTGCAAAGCCGGCGCAAGCTCCATCGCTCATGTGTCTTGCCCGCAGCCATGCATGCACCATCTGGGGTTCTTCTCGGAACCAGACTTCGACACCCGCCTGTGCCAGTCGGGCGGCATAAAGGCGACCATCGTCGCGCAGCGGATCGAAATGCGCCACCGTAATGAAGGTTGGTGGGAGACCGGCAAGCGATGCCAATGCAAGCGGCTCGGCTACAGGATCGCCTGACGGCGCCTGCAGGATGTTGCGGTAATAGGCAACATCGGCAGTCGTCAGTCCCGGAGCATCGCTCATCTCCAGGTAGGAGCCGGAGACGAGATCGCCGCCCAGTGCGGGATAGATCAGGATCTGCCCGACAATACCCGAAAGCCCTTCGGTCCGCGCCCTGATCGCCAGTCCGGCCGCCAGATTGCCGCCTGCGCTGTCGCCAATCAGCACGACGGACTTTTCTTCGGCAAGCAACTGCTTCAGGACGGCGAGACAATCGTCCGCCTGCGCTGGCCATCGATGCTCCGGGGCGAGACGATAATCGACCGAAACCAGGTGAGCTCCGACACGATCGGCAATCTCGGCGCAGATGGCGTGATGGCTCTGGAGCGAGCCGACCACGAAACCGCCGCCATGCAGATAAAGCAGGCTCGTCGTTGTGCGGATGTTGGCCGGCCGATAGTGACGAACCGGAATTGCCCCGGCAATGAAAGCGTCAATCGTGGCCATACCCTGAGGCAAAGGCTGATCAAAACGAGCACAAAGCGCGTCATACCATTGGCGTTGCTGGGCAATGGACGCCGTCACCGCATCTGGAGGGTAGAAGGAATCGCAAATATCCAGGAAACTCAAGATGGCTGCTTCAGTCGGCATTGGACGCTGCGGAGAACTCATCGGTAAATCTCTGTTCCTGAATTGCACGATGTCATAGCACATCAGGCAATCTTCCACTTATCTCCCTACGGCCGTCATCGTCACGCTCGCGACACTCCCGTGAACTGCGTCATCACTGCTTTCCTGAAGGGGAGCTTTGGGGATTTTTCCCGACCGATTGCGCCAAGTCGGAAATGGCGGGTTGAGATACCAGCCGGCAGCGGCTATCTGGTGCCAGCCCCACAGGAGGGCGTTTCACTAACGACAAGGTGCATGCCGGCATGATTCCAGATTTTCTCGTCACTCATTCGGGTGGATTCCATGCCGATGAACTCATGTCCAGCGTCATCCTGACCAGGCTTTTCCCGCAGGCCCGCGTCGTTCGCAGCAGGATGCCAGAGTGGATCACACCTGGTTCAGACCGCATCGTCTATGATGTCGGAGGCAAATATGACGCCGCAGCACGGATCTTCGATCACCATCAGCGTGGCGCGCCGTTGCGCGACGACGGTCAGCCTTTCAGTTCGTTCGGATTGATCTGGAAGCACTATGGTCGCGATTACCTCATGGCCTTGGGTCTTCCAGAGGCGCATGTCGACACGGTTCACGCCTCCTTCGATGCGAGCTTTGTGCTGCCAATCGATCTGGTGGATAACGGTGCGCTCAGCCCCTCGGCTGCGGGGCCACTGGCCTCACTGACGCTGCCAGCGCTCCTCGAAACTCTGAAACCTGTTTTCGACGAAACCGACCCCGAAGCTGACGATCGAGGGTTCCACCATGCGCTTTCGATCGCTCGTAGTTTCGTCGAGGCGAGGATCGGACAGAGTGCCGCAAAATTGCGCGCCGAGGCGATCGTCCACCAGGCAATCGTAAGGACGGGCGAGGGGCGGGTTCTGGAACTTCCGATGGGAATGCCGTTCCGTCCCGCAATCGTTAAGGCAGGCGCCGATCACCTGCTGTTCGTCGTTCATCCACGCGAGAAGGATTGGTGCCTGACCGGTATCCGCCGGGCGGAAGACGGGTTTGCTCTGCGAGCCGATCTGCCGGCAGCCTGGGCTGGACTGACCGATCGCGATCTGGAGATGGCCTGCGGCATCGAGGGAGCAACCTTCTGTCACAATGGTCGTTTCATTGCCGCTGCCAAAACCCGCGAGGCGGCACTTGCCATGGCGGAGCTCGCAGTGACCGAGGCGATTTCCTCGGCGAAAAGCCGGCTTTAAAGCCGGCTGGCAGCGGCCGCGCAGTTTACTCGCAGGGTTTCGCGGCCGCCAGACTCTTCACGAGCTTTTCGACCACAGCAGCGTATCGCTGCTGATCACTGCTGGGATATTCAAGCGAGAAATTGCCGACCGCGCTATCGCAGAGCGCAATCTCTCTGACATACAGGATGCGATTTTCCTTCGCGCCGGAAAAGCTCGCCCATGACGCCGTCTGCTTTTGATAGGATATCTGCCAGCCGTCCTCGATGTAGAATTTGCGGCGGCTATTGCTCTCGTCCCCGAAATTCCCGTCCATGATGTAGTTTCCCCAGACCAGGAGCTTGGCCGCACCGTCGGCCGACTGAAGGCTCATGCCATCGCCGTTGTCGGCGACCGACACCGTCTTGAATTCCGTCGGGAGATCAATGGAATAGTCAAATCGGGAGTTTCGATAGGTCTTGTTATCAGCGGCCAGAGCGGAAGTTGATACCAAACATAAACTGACGACTATGCGTGCCAGCATCTCCGTTTCTCCTCGCTTGTAGTGCTAGCCTGGCCCAGTCATGGCGGTCAGGCGTTGGATAATTGTTGATCGAAGGCACGTACCGCCTATGCATTCCCCCGGTGGGGCGACGCCGAGCCGGAAGGAAATTCGCCACCGCCTATTCGAGTTGAGCTTCGAGCGTTTTGGCGAGCGTCTGATAGAACTGCACGGAAGCATCCTTGTGCTCCGTCTTGTATCTGACACTCACGAGCCGGGCCGCTTCGGCCGCCGCACGAAAGGAATCGATGCGAATCTGTGGGTCCAAGTCTGATTGGCCACCAATGTCACCGCTCTCGAACTTGCCGGCCCTATATCCATCTCCGAGGTCGACGACGCCAATCTCGGGGATTCCGTCCTTCATTTTCCCAAGGAAGGCCACCCCGACACGGTTGCCGTCCCGGCGGCGCAGCATTCCGGTTCCGGAGGCTTTGCCATCCGGGCAGTCGCCGACCCAGAACGTCGGCCCGCTTGCGAGGGAAGCTGGAGCGACGAATTTGCAGTGGCTCGCTGGATCCTCCAGCCAAATCTGTTCCGACGTAGCTTGAGCAAAGACGTTCGTTCCAAGCAGCCCGAATAGGACAAAGCACGACGCCGAAAGCAACGACAAACGCATTTTCATATCAATCACCTGCCTGCGGGAATACGGCCGTCTCGATCGTCCTGAGGTTGACGGCGGGGTAGAACTATCTGAATTCACGCCTGAACGGCAATTGGAAGGTTGCTGGCACAAGCTTTCCACCGGAAGGCATAGACCGACCTTCAAACCTGAGCGGTTCTAACGAACGGATGTCGCGGTGCCGGCGGCCGCTTGCACGAAGCTCCGAAAAACGGCGTTTCCCGGATGATCCGTTCCTGCATGCTGTTCTTGATGCCATTGGAAGCCGATGGCGAAGGAGGCGGAGGTGACCTCGATCGCTTCGACGATGCCATCGTCTGCCAAAGCACTCGCAAGAACAGCCGGCGAAACCTGAGCGACAGCCTCGCGATGGAATGTGTTCACGTCGATGCGCGATCTGCCGATGATTTTCGCCAGACGCGATCCTGGAAGAATTTCGATCGAATGAAGATGATCCCGTTTGTCGTGTTCCCCTGCCGAGGGAAAGGTTGTGTTGAGATCAGGCGTGAGGCGACAGCCGTTCAAACATGCGAGCATCTGCATGCCCGAACAGATGCCGAGAATGGGCTTATCCCTTTGAAGATAGCCCTCCATGATTGCTCGTTCGACTTCAAGACGCTCCGATGGCGGTGCCCGAGAGATTTCTCCTTCAATGTACCAGTCGTCCGGAAAGGCAAACCGTCCGCCGACGGACACAAAGCCGTCGAACTCATTCAAAGCAATGTCGATGATTTCAGGTATGTATGGAATACCAAAGGGGAGACCTCCTGCATCGCGCACGCCGCGAAAATATCCCTTGGCTGCTTCATAGCGCGTCCCACCTGTGCTTGTGTTCTCGTCAAGGATAATGGCGATGCGGGGCTGGCGCATATGATGAGGCCTTTTGGCTCTAAGGGTTGCGACGCACTGACTGGCAGGAACATAGTCGGAGGTAAGCGGCCAGTCGAGATGCGGCGGCGTTGTCTCTCTGGGTCTGATCTGTGTCGCCGCTTGCGGTCAGGATCCGCTCTGCTGCGGTCCAAAGGGAGGCTCGGCGGTGAAAACCGTTGCAAACGCAATCCTCTTGAAGCGGTCCAGCGCTTCTGCGTTTCGATCCACTTTCATCCGTAAAATGGCACCTTCCCAGGAGACAAGCAGGAAATCCGCCAGATCGTTTGCCGAAAACCGCGTGCTGATTTCACCCGCTTGCTGGGCCTTTGTGATGCATCGTTCGAACGGTTTGCGCCATTCCTGGTAGATCGCCACGAGCCGTTCGCGCAGCAACTCGCTCGTCTGCGAAACCTCGATACTGAAGTCGCCGATCAGACAACCGCGAAGATAGTCGTCGTCGGCAAGACGCTTGGTAATGATATCAAGATAGCGCAGCAGCCGCTCGCGAGGTCCGAGGGAGCGATCATTCAATGCTTGCCCGACAAGCTCGCGGGTATGGGCAAAATAATGGTCGAGAACTTCGGCGGCGAAAGCCTCCTTGGAACGGAAGTGGTTGGTGAAGGAGCCTTGGGGCACGCCCGCTTCGGCGACCACGTCCCTTACTCCGGCTCCATTATATCCCTTGCGGAACATGACCCTCAGGCCGGCGGCAACAATGTCGTTTTTGTTCGATGGCTTTGGCATGCCTTGACAATACGTACGTCTGTATTATTAATCAAGAGGCGAAGGAAGGAAACTTCCCGCGAGAATGCTCATCATTTCCCCGTTATTCGCCGTCTTGCTCATCAAGTGACGGGCAAGCCACGCAAAGCACGCAACGCGTCCTATGTTAATACGGACGTCCATATTAAAAAGGATATGCTGATGGCATCCGATTCCCAACTACCTCGTGTGGAAGTGCTGAATTCCTATATGGCCTATCGAGACGTGGGCCCGAAGGACGCACCGGTCGTTCTTTTCCTGCATGGGAACCCGACCTCCTCCTATATATGGCGGGACATCATCGCCGATGTTTCGCCGCATGCCCGCTGCGTCGCTCCTGATCTCATCGGCCTGGGGCAATCGGGCAAGCCAGACATCGAATATCGCTTCGTCGATCACATCCGCTATCTCGACGCGTTCATAGATGCCCTGCAAATACCTTCGGCTTTCATCGTCGCTCAGGACTGGGGCACAGCATTTGCCTTCGAACGGGCTGCGCGCCTGCCGCAATTCGTACGTGGTCTTGCCTTCATGGAGTTCATTCGGCCGATGGAAAGCTGGGACGAGTTCCATCAGGTGCCAGCGGCGCGGGAGCTGTTTCAAAAGTTCCGTACGCCTGGAATTGGCGAGAAACTCATACTGGAAGACAATATCTTTGTGGAGCGTGTTCTTCCGGGTTCGGTCAAGCGGCATCTCACCGACGAGGAAATGTCCGTCTATCGCGCGCCGTTCCCGACGCCTGAAACGCGGCGTCCTGTGTGGCGTTTTCCAAATCAGCTGCCAATAGCCGGCCAGCCCGGCGACGTGTGGGCGCTTCTAAGTGCCGCCCATGACGCTCTGCGAGACAGCACCTATCCCAAGGTGCTGTTCGTAGGGGAGCCTGGAGCTTTGGTTTCTCTGGAGTTCGCGAGAAAATTTGCTTCAACGCTCAACAATTGCGAAGTCGTTCCGCTCGGAGCCGGCACGCACTATCTCCAGGAGGATCATCCGAAGGCCATCGCGGCAGGTGTTCGGCGCCTGCTGGAGGGTGCCGTGCAACGCTAAGGCTGTCGCTCACTCCACTCCATTCTTTGTTTGAACTGCACGAATTGCCCTTCCCCTTCGCCGTCAGGCGAGAGGGGAGGGAGGCAATGGCGTTATGATCATGAATCACATCGTGCTCGCTGGCCTCGCTTTGGCCTCGACGGCCCTCAATTGTTCAAATGCCTTGCCAGCCACTCAACCTACCGATCTCGGTTCACGGTCCGGATCGCACGTAACACTGCGGTAATATTGGAAACCTAGCGACTGTCGGTGTCAACACTGAAGGATTGCTCACTGATGATGGTGCCTGGATGTGTCGGCCAGGAGGCGAGACTGGATCTTCTGATCCTTCGATTGATCGGAGACATGATCCAACTGATGTCGCTTGAGCATCAACCATCGCAAAGTAGTAGGCATCACAGAATGAATTACCTCGAATTCATCTTTCGTCTTCTCATGCGATATTTTCTGTCTGCCGTTATCCTTGGCGCGCTGTTGGGCGGACCCGTCGCCATACTAATCTTGAAATGAGATTCTGCCGGCAATCAATCTCTCGAGCCGATATGCCGTAAGGTTATCACAAGGGTTGGATCGCAATCGGATGCAGCTTTCAAAAAGGAGTTGTATTGTATGCATCCGATTGCATTGTCGATCTGGTCGACGTCGATAGCTGGCGTGCGGGCAATGGTCGCCTGTTGGGCTGTGTGGGTGGTCTGCTTCATCCTGGCCGTTACAAGCGGCTGCAGTTCGGTTCCGCTTACGGAAGGAGGGATGCTCTCGTCCTACAGCAATCTTGGCGCGCCAAAGGGTAAATTCTCGAAGTCCAGGGTCTTTTTGGACAAGGACAAACTGAAGGACGTAAAAAAGGTCGCGATCTGGCCAACGACACTGACGCTTGCGGCCGGCAGCAGAATTCCAAACCCAAAGGACAGGTTGCTGGTCTCGAACTCGATCGATCGCGCCATCTGCTTTGCCATGAGCGAGAAATACCAGATCGTTCCAATCGGCGGCTCTCCTGATCTGACGGTAAAGGCCGTGATTACCGACATAGTTCCCACCCAGCCAACGGTTGCCGGCGCAGCAACGGCAATCTCGATCGGCAGTTCGATCGCTCTGCCCGTGCAGATTCCACGCCTTCCCCTGGGACTTGGCGGATTGGCCGTGGAGGCAGAAGCGCTTGATGGCGCAGGCGTTCAGCGCGCTGCCATCCTTTGGTCCCGAGGGGCAAATTCCATTACGAACAAGGCTCGCATATCCAAAGTTGGGGACGCCTACGACTTGGCGGCGGCCTTCGGAAGCGAGTTTTCCAGAATGATCATTGCCGGCAAAGAGCCAGGTGGCCTGAATATTCGGCTCCCGTCCTTCTATGAAATTCGCACGGGACTCGGCGGCAAGCCAGGCTCGCCGCTGTGCGAGAGCTTCGGCCGGTCTCCAGGCGTCATTGGCGCTCTCGGCGCTTCCTTCGGCGCCCCGCCGTCCTGGACGGACAAGGGGGCTCGCGCGTCCAGTTTTCCAGCGCAAACTTCGCCTTCAGTGAAGCTCGCAGCGCCGGTAAATGGAGAACGTCGCCAGACATCAAGTGCTCTCAACCCGTAAGGCTACTGTAATGTTCGGGCAACATTTGCCCACAAGCACTGAACGAAAATGAACATCCCGAGGTATCATCATGCGATATTGTTTTGCCGTTGTCCTTTCCCTCCTGTTGGCGGGCTGCCAGTCCGCCGAAGATAGCGACCGTTGCTCGAATTATGGCTTTGAACACGGCACCACGGAGTTTGCCGTTTGCAGGCAGCGCATCGACCTTGCGCGTCGTGAGTATCGTGAGCGTCGGATGGAAAGATCGATTGAAGCTCCAAACTATGATTATTAAGGAGACGTCAGCCGGATAACCGGCTCACGTGCTTCGGTGTCGCATATTTGCCGTATCACGCTGCGAGAGCGGCTCGGACGTTTCGATATCGGAGATCGAATTCTGCGGCGCCCACATATTCACGCTCTAGTTCAGGCAAGACATGCACATTTTGATCGTTGAAGATGATCTCGAACTCGCCACGTCCCTAAAGGCGATGATGGAAAGCTCGATCGGGGTGACGGACACGTTCGCGACCATTGGCGAAGCAGAGGCTGCACTCCTTGCGTTCAAGTTCGATCTTGTCATCATCGACCGTCACCTTCCCGACGGTGACGGTCTTTCCCTGTTGTCGGTCTTGCGCCAGCTACGCCCGCGTCCGGCAACGCTGATACTGACGGCACTGGACGACCCCATCGACATTGTGGCCGCGCTGGACAAGGGAGCGGACGAATATATCGGCAAACCATTCGAGCCGATGGAGCTTGTCGCGCGCGCTAGGGCTGTCCTGCGACGCTATAATCTCGACGAGACGGGTTGCACGCAGTTCGGAAATTTGGCCTTCGATCTCAACCATCGCTCGGCCATGATTGGAGAAACAGTGCTGAACATCCCACGACGAGAACTGGGCATTCTGGAAGCGTTGATGCGCAGGGCCGGGCGTGTGGTTCAGCGTGATACGCTGGAGGCATCTGCCTATAGTCTCGACGACGAAATCGAGTCTAATGTCATCGAGTCTCATGTCTCACGCCTGCGTCGACGATTGCGCGAAGCCAATTGTGACGTGAACATTCGTACCATCCGTGGCATCGGTTACATGCTGGTACAGGAATGAGGTGGCGGTCCCGCTCTATTGCATTTCCGGTGGCGAGCCTGCTGATAGTCGCAATGGCTTGCGTCATGGTGCTGAGTACTGTTTTGACATTGGGTGTCTTTCTCAGCACGAATACAAAATCCAAACAGCGGATGAATGCCGACACGGTGGGCAAGCTCATCCAGTCTGGCATGACCTACGACAGCAGCGGGAAGCTCGCGCTACAGCAAACGGGCATCCCCGCGACGATCATGGGTTTTGCCGAGGCGGAGCCGTCTTTCTGGTATTTTGTCAACGACGGAGAGCAGACCGTCTCGCATGGAACTGTACCATCTTCCGTCGGGCAGATCATAAAGGCGGCGCCATCGGAAATCTTTGCTTCCGAGTTCTATTATACCTCGGACGGGGAGCGTTTTCTTGGCCTCAGATTGGTGGATGATAGCAATCCAAAGGTCGTGATTGCCCTCGGCGGTATTTCGTTTTCCGATACCCAGACCATATTTGTGACGTTATGGGCCGTCTGGCCACAGGGCCTCTACCATCTCCTGGGCCTCGTATTGGTGACGACTGTGACGATCGCAGCCGTGATCCTCCGGCACACTATCGCAACGCCGGTAAGGCGGGTCGTCGACTCGGCCGAGCAGATTGACGGTCTTCCCAATGGCCGCAGAATTTCCGATCGAGATACGCCGACTGAACTCAGGCCGATGGTGGCAGCGTTCAATACTGCCTTGACGAGGATCGATCACGCTTTCGAGGCACAGCGAAATTTCCTTGCAAGCGCATCGCACGAGTTAAGGACGCCACTGACCAAACTGCGTATCAAGCTGGATCTGGTGACGGATGTCGAGGTCAGGGAGATGTTGATCCGTGACGCGACGCGTCTTGCGGCCATCGTAACGACATCGCTTCAGCTCGCTCGCCTCTCCGGCCAGTCCCTGGCTTTCTCAGCCGTTGACCTGACTGCAGTCACCCGTTTGGTCGTTGCCGATCATGTGCCGAGAGCAATCAGGCAAGGGCTCGAGATCGAACTGCGCGCTCCGCAAGCGACCGTCGGAATCTCGGGTTCGGAGGCAGCTATTCGTGTTGCGCTGGACAACTTGATTTCCAATTCCCTGCGGCACGCACAAGGTGCCCAGACGATCGTGGTCGAGGTGCTCGCGTCCCGTCAGCTGAAGATCATCGACCACGGCCCGGGAATTCTGGTCGAGGAGCGGGAGACGGTGCTCCACCCCTTTGTTCGCGGCGCAAAAGCCGCATCTGAAGGGTCGGGAATGGGATTGGCGATTGTGGCTCAGGTCATACGCGCTCACGGCGGGTCCGTTGTTCTCGATGAAACGGCAGGCGGCGGGCTGACCGTATGCCTGACCTTTCCGGCGCACTGACACGAGAGCGAGCCGGACGGCGGCAATTGTCGTCCAGCTCTGAAGACTGCGCCGATTGGTTATGTCCTCATCTGGCCGCGTGCCCAATCTCTGGCAGCTGGTAACAATGGCAGTGCAAGCGGGTTGGTACTTACGCCGTTCATTTGCTCGGCCAAAAGGAAGGCTGTTGTCGGGCCGAGCGTGAAGCCCTGATGGCCATGACCAAAGTGGAACCAAAGGCCTTTGTGGCGGCTTGGCCCGGCGACGGGCAGCATGTCGGGCATGCAAGGGCGGTATCCCGACCACGGGGTGTCCTCGATAGGTTCTCCGAGCGCGAAGAGCTCATGGGCGGCATCGACCGAGCGCCTTATCTGACGTGCAGCCGGTGCGGTGCCCGGTGGTGCCATATGGGCGCCGGTTAGAACACGCCAGCCCCGGTTCATCGGCGCGATGACGGTGGAGTTTTCAATATCCAGCGTCGAAATACGTGGGCCGTCCTTTCCCGCGAAATGCCGGTGATAGCCGCGCTTGAACACCATCGGGATACGATAGCCGAATGTCTTGAGAAGTGCCGGCGACCATGGTCCGAGGGCAACGACGGCATTTTGCGCGACGAGCGCACCATCCTCGGACTGAACACGCCAGCCAGCGCCGGATTGCTGCAAACTCATGGCGTCGGCGCTGATAAGCGTGCCGCCCCTTGCAACGAAGAGCGCGGCATAGCGAGCAACCAGTTCGCCTGGATTGCGGCAGGTCCAGGGCGAAGTCCAGTGAACGCTGCCGGCAAGCCTGCGGCGCAACGCCGGCTCATCTGCTGAAAGTTCATCAGCTCCATAAATGTTCGAGGGCACGCCAAAGGACTGTTTCAACCGTTCCGCCCTTGCAGCCGCCGCCTCGAATTTCGCTTGCGTGCGATAGACTGCGCGCCATCCCTGCCGGACGATCAGGTCATCTGCGCCAGCGGGGCCGATAAATCGGGCGTGATCTTCGCTAGCGCGCAGGATCAGCTTTGAGTAGGCGGCGACGGTGCTGGCATAAGGGGCAGGCGCGGATTGCGAGAAATAGCGCCATAGGGGCCATGCCAATTGCGGGATATCGCGCATCCGCCAATCGACATCGTTGCCGCGCTTGAAGACGACCGAGAGGATCTCGCGCAATGAACGCGGGAAGGGGTAAGGCTCAACCGCCTCGGTCTGAATAAAGCCGGCATTGCCATAACTGGTTTCGCGGCCCGGCGCCTTGCGGTCCAGGAGAACGACCTGGTGTCCGCTCTCCTGCAGGGCAAGTGCGGTTGAGACGCCGACCATGCCGGCGCCGAGAACGAGTGTGTCAGTCATGTTTCATTTCCGTCTAGAGCAGTCAGAAAGTCAGGCGCGAATTATATCCGACCACAAACTGGATGAAGCGGGAGACGTCGATCATATCGTCACCCAGGTAGCGGATGGTGTAACCATCGATGCGTTCGACACCCTTCAGATAGGAGAGATATTCAGCGGGAAGGCGATTGCGGAACACGATCTCCAAGATCGGCTCTTCGATCTTGAAAGGGCGGGCCGAGCTTGCTCTCGCCAGTGCCGTCTTGACACCTTCTCGGATACGACGATGCGCGACGTTCGGTGTCAGGGTGATCGCCGACTGCGTGCTGTAAACCGTCTTCACCGGCACGGTCACGATATCTCCGATGCGCTCGGTAATTTCAGCCAGCGCCACATTGTCGCCGGAGGCGAGCAGTATCGGGACATCGAAGTGCCCGGCGATGGCGGCGTTGATGCCGGCCTCCGGCATGATGATGCCGTTGATTCGTACTTCGGCAAAAGCGGTGCCGCCGATCGTATGGGACAATACGCCACCCAGATGGCTGGCACCGGCGTGATAACCGAGAAGCATTGCGCCGACGAAGGAGCCCAGTTCCACGCCCTGCATCATCATCAAGGGACGCGGCCAGCTGCGCACGATCTGGACATAGTCCGGCAGGCGGTCGATCAGGATGCTCTCGCCATTTCCGTGGGAATCGCTGAGAATAATCTCCTCCACGCCTTCCTCATGCGCGGCTTCGCAGGCGTTGACCACGGTATCGGTCATCCAGCGCCGCGCATTCTCGTATTCGAAACCTTCCGGCATTAGGTGGTCGCGGCTGACCACCCCAACGATTCCTTCTATGTCAGCGGAAATATAAAGACGCATCGATTCCTCCCTCTCGTCGCCCCAGCATGGATATTGGTTGGTACGGATAATAGATTTGACTTTCTGACCATAAACAGATTTCTATGATGAGAAAATATCTTTCTGCATGGAGGAGGCGGAAATGAAGCTGTTCATCGCGGGACTGGATACCGAAACCAACACTTTTTCCCCGATCCAGACGGGGCTCGAGGCTTTTAGCGAGAACTTGATCGCCTATGGCGATGCGACCGAAAGGCCGCTGAACTGCTGTTCCTCGCAAATGTTCGTCTGGCGTAACGCGGCGCGCGAAAACGGCTGGGCCGTGATCGAAAGCCTATGCGCAGTCGCCGAGCCCGGCGGCAAGACAACGCGTGCGGTCTATGAAAGCTTCCGCAAGACCATCGTCGACGATCTTAAGGCGGCAATGCCCGTCGACGCCGTCATGCTTGCCTTGCACGGTGCCTGTGTCGCCGATGGCTATGATGATGTCGAAGGGGATTTGCTTGAGCATGTGCGTCAGGTGGTCGGCCCAGACATTCCCATTGCCGCTGAGCTTGATCTGCATTGCCATCTCACCGATCGCATGGTCGCCAATGCGAGTATGATCGCCGCCTACAAGGAATATCCGCACACCGACATCGAAATTGTCGCCGAGCAGCTGTTCCGGCTGATGGAACGAACGCTGGCTGGCGAGGTTCGCCCGGTCATGGCGGTCTACGACTGCCGTCTCGTCAGCACATTTCATCCGCACAAGGCACCATTGCGCGGAATTGTCGACCGCATGAAGGCCATCGAAGGCCAGGACGGCGTTCTCTCCGTCTCCTTCGGCCACGGCTTTCCCTGGGGCGACGTCGCCGATGTCGGCGCCAAGATGCTTGTCGTGACGGATAATGATCCGCAAATGGCGGCGCGTATCGCCGAGAAATTCGGCCGGGAAATCTACGATGCGCGCGAGGAGATGCGCCACGACTATCTGACGATCGATGTCGCGCTCGATCAGGCACTTGCCGCAAGAAGCGGTCCCGTCGTGTTGGCCGATGTCTCCGACAACGCCGGCGGCGGAGCGCCCGGCGACTCGACCTTCATCCTGCGCCGCATCATCGAGAGAGGCATCGAGGATGTAGCGTCCTGTCTTTATTGGGATCCCATTGCCGTGCGCATGTGCCGCGAGGCAGGGGAAGGGGCCAAGCTCGATCTGAGAATTGGCGGCAAGGTCGGCAAGGCTTCGGGCGACCCGCTTGATCTCACCGTTCGGGTCAGGCGCATCGCATCGGGCATAACCCAACGCTTTGGTCCGACGCCGCTCAGCATTGGCGATGCAGTCTGGGTCAGCGCGGGAAACGTCGACATCGTCCTGAATACTCTGCGCACGCAAACCTTCCATCCGGAATGCATGACGGCCCTTGGCCTCGATCTGGCGACAAAGAAGATTGTCGTCGTCAAATCGAGCAATCATTTCCGTGCCGGCTTCGAGCCGATTGCGAGCGAGATCCTCTATGTCGGCGCCCCCGGTGCGTTGCAGCCGCGCTTCGATGAGCTGCCATTCACCAAGCTGGCGAAACCTTATTGGCCCAAGGTCGATCACCCACTGATGGATCAAGGCTAGAACACCATCTGGAGAGTGGGTCGACAAGAAGGCAGGGCGAGCCGGCGGGCGCGGGCCAATATCCGAACGAATTCGAGCGGATGTTACCCGCTGCCCTCGATCGCCAAGGGCGCCTTTTCTGCCTTCGCAAAACTCTCCGCCTCATTTTCCGACGGCCTATCCTTGTTGAGCGCTTGGGAGTTTGCGGGCGTCGACGCTGTTTCATCGGCAGGCATGGATTGCTTTTCAGAGGAATGTTGATTACGGGCTCGATCCATAGAAAATAGTTTTCCTATCATGCCAATCGAATTCTGCCCCGTTCAGGACACCAGCGCGGAGCGGCGGGCGAATGGCTGCAGGCGAATTGGAGACGCCACCGATGAATGATACGAAATCCAGCCTCGGTGATATCTTAAAAGATATCCGCACTCGCAATCACTGGACCCTTGCCGAGGTGAGCTCCATGACCGGGCTTGCGGTCTCGACGCTTTCCAAGGTCGAGAACAACCAGATGCAACTGACCTATGACCGGATCGTCCAGCTTGCGCAGGGGATCAAGGTCGACATCGCCGAGCTTTTCGGCACGCTGGCCAATGCCGACGACACGGCAAATGTGATGGGGCGCCGGACCTATACCAAGGCTGGAGACGGCCGGTCGATCATCACGAAGAACTATGACTATCTCTATGTCTGCACCGAGATCTATAAGAAGGCGATGGTGCCGATCGTTGCGGTCGCGCATGCCCGCACCCTTCAGGAATTCGGTCCGCTCATCCGGCACAAGGGTGAGGAGTTCTTCTACGTTCTCGAAGGCGAGCTTGAGCTTCATAGCGAAATCTATGAGCCCCTGCGGCTCAAGAAGGGTGACTCCGCATATTTCGATGCTATGACCGGCCATGCCTATTTGAGCGTTAGCGAGGAGCCGGCGCAAATTCTCTGCGTCTGCTCGACGCCTGAACCCGAGCTGGTTTCCACCCTTGCAAAAGCGCAGGCGCAGAAGGCAACCAGCTAGGTGGAAATAAAAAAGACGCGTACGATAAGAAAAAATATTGCACTTAGGAAAATCGTTTCCTAGACTGATCTAGCGGTGAGTGCCGGGAGGGCGCAAACTGCAGTTCTGGGGAGGACAACGAGATGAACGGTTCCAGGTGGAAATCCGTCGGCTTTGCATTGCTTTTGGCGTCGACGCCCTTATCCGCCGTCATGGCGGCACAAGATGTATTGGTTGTTGCTCGAGCGGAGGATGCGCCGACAGCCGATCCGGGTATCGAGATCAGCAATAGCGGCTACACCCTGATTTATGCCGCCTATGAACGGCTCATCGCCTATAAGGGCGCGTCGACGGAAGTTAAGCCTGAACTGGCGGAAAGCTGGACGGCGGACGACGCTGGGCTCGTCTGGACCTTCAAACTCGCCAGGGATCATAAATTCGACGACGGATCACCCGTCGATGCCGCCGCTGTCAAATTCAGCTTTGACCGGCTCATGAAATTGAAGGCCGGTCCATCGGACGCATTTCCCGTCCTCAAAGAGGTCGAAGTCGTCGATCCGCAGACGGTGAAGTTTCATCTGACCGCGCCCTTTGCGCCGTTCATTTCGACACTTGCCGTTGCGGGAGCCGCTATCATCAATCCGAAGGTGATGGCGCATGAGAAGGACGGTGACTTGGCAAAGGGTTGGCTTGCCGAACATACGGCGGGTAGTGGTCCCTATCGCATCTCGTCATGGGAGCGGAACCAGAGCGTCTTCCTTGATCGCAACGAGCACTATGCCGGGACAAAGCCTGCTCTCAATCAGGTCGTCATTCGAGTAGTCGGCGACATATCGGCCCGTCGCCTTCAGTTGACAAGCGGCGATGCTGACATCATCGAACAGATCCCGCCGGACCAAGCGGATGCTTTGCGCAAAGATAGTTCGGTGGTGGTCGAGAGCAATCCCAGCATGTATGTGAATTACATATACATGAACAATCGGCAGCCGCCGCTTGATGACGTCAAGGTTCGCCAGGCGATCTCCTATACCGTCGACTATCAGGGCATCATTGATGGCATCATGCTGGGGCAAGCCAAGCAGATGCGCGGTGCTGTACCAAGCGGCATGTGGGGGCATGATCCGCAGGGCTTTCAGTACAGCTACGACATAGACAAGGCGAAGACGCTGCTCAAGGAGTCCGGCAAGAGCAACATTCACCTGACCTACACCTTCTCACAAGCCGATCCCGCTTGGGAGCCGATCGGTCTTGCGTTGCAGGCTTCCCTTGCCGAACTTGGCATAAAGCTTGACTTGCAGGCGGTCGCCGACACAACGAAGCGCGAGATGGTCGCCAACGGCAAGTTCGACATGGCGCCCGGCGCCTGGACGCCCGACTTTGCCGATCCTTACATGTTCATGAACTACTGGTTCGACGCTGACAAAATGGGCGGTCCAGGCAACCGCTCCTTCTATAATAACAAGCAGGTGACTGCGTTGGTGAAGGAGGCAGGCTCGATCGTCGATGAGGGGAAGCGCAAGTCGCTCTACACCGAAGCACAGAAGCTCGCGGCACAGGATGCGCCCTATCTCTACATCATGGAGAAGAATGACATCTTCGCCCGTCGTGCCGCAGTAAAGGGCTATATTTACAATCCGATGCTGATCCAGGTCTATAATTTCGGAACGATGTCGAAGGCGCAGTAAAGAGCCGGCTCAAACCGATCCTGTCGCCCGAGTGTCCCTGATAGCTGAAACGCGTTCGTTTCCTGCATCAGACTCAGGCGACGGGATTTCCTCACCCATTCAAGGTCAGGATAATTCTGGCGAAAGGGCTGACGTCCATGGCAATCACCCGCATCATCGTTCCCCGTCTGATCCTTCTGTTCTTCGTCGTGCTGGGGGTCGCCGTAATCACCTTTACGATCTCGCACCTCATCCCCGGCGATCCCGCCCGCATGATTGCGGGCGACAGGGCAAGTGCGGAGACGCTCGAGAATGTCCGCCGCAGTCTCGGTCTTGACCGGCCTGTGGTCGAACAGTTCACCATCTATATCGGCAATCTTCTGCATGGCGACCTCGGAACATCCTTGCGCACCAGCCGTCCCGTTGCCGCAGATATACGGGCATTCCTTCCGGCTACTCTTGAGCTGGGAACCGTGGCGCTTCTGATCGCAATCTGCCTCGGCGTGCCACTCGGCGTAGCCTCGGCGGTTTACAAGGATGGCCCGATCGACCAGCTTGCGCGAACGGTCTCCGTCTGCGGCATATCGATGCCGGTCTTCTGGTTCGGCCTTATCCTGATCTATTTCTTTTACGCCAAACTGCAGATATTGCCGGGCAGCGGCCGGCTGGCGATGGGTATTATCGCGCCGGAACGCGTCACCGGCTTCCTGCTGATCGATTCCCTGTTGCAAGGCCGCTTCGACGCCTTCCGCAGCGCCGCCTACCACATCGTCCTGCCGGGCTTCGTGCTTGCTTTTGCCAATATGGGCGTGATCACGCGCCAGATCCGTGCCTCGATGCTCGATGTCCTGCAGGAGGACTATATCCGCACGGCTCGCGCCAGCGGCTTGCGTCGGAAAAGGGTCATTTTCAACTATGCGCTTAGAAATGCGCTGATCCCTTCGATCACGCTTCTCGGCCTGGCGCTTGGCGACCTTCTCTATGGAGCGGTCCTCACAGAGACGATCTTCGCCTGGCCTGGCATGGGAACCTATGTCGTCAGTTCGATCCAGACGCTCGATTTCCCCGCCATCATGGGTTTCACCATCGTCGCATCCATCGGTTATGTGCTGATCAACCTTCTGGTCGATCTGGCCTACATGCTTGCCGATCCGCAGATACGGGAGGTCTGATCATGTCTGCCATCATACCGACAGGAGCGGGCGCTCCGAGAGCCGCGACCGGCAGGACGAAGCCCTGGTCAGAGCAGTTGCGCTACTTCTGGTATTTGAGCCGCCGCAGCCCGCTTACCCTTGTGGGGATCACGATCATTCTTTTGCTGGTGTTCGTTATCATCGCCGCTCCCTGGATCGCACCCTATAATCCGGACAAGGTATCCCTGATCGCCCGGCTTCGGCCGCCGAGCGCTGCACATTGGTTTGGCACCGACGAAGTCGGCCGCGATCTTTTCTCGCGCGTCATCTACGGCTCTCGGGCCTCCTGCGGTGCTGCCTTCATGATCGTTCTCATTTCGATGTCGGTTGGCGTGCTGATTGGCTGCTTTTCGGGCGTGGTCGGTGGTCGCATCGATACCGGCATCATGCGCCTCATGGATGTCATCATGGCGCTGCCGGCACTGGTGCTTGCCATGGCGCTGGCAGCGGCCCTCGGACCCAGCCTGTTCAATTCGATGCTGGCGGTCGCAATCGTACGTATACCTGCATATGTGCGCCTTGCCCGCGGACAGACGCTTTCGCTCAGGGAGCAGATTTTCGTCAAGGCATCGCGTACCTTTGGTGCGTCGCCCTTCTATATCCTGCGCTGGCATATCCTCCCGAACGTCATGTCGCCGATTATCGTGCAGTCGACGCTTGATCTCGGCAGCGTCGTGCTGATCGCCGCAGCCCTCAGTTTCATCGGTCTCGGTGCACAGCCGCCGACCGCCGAATGGGGGGCGCTGGTCAGCAGTGGACGCAGCTACATGCTCGATCAGTGGTGGTATGCGACTTTCCCGGGTCTCGCCATCCTGCTTTCGGCAATTTCATGCAATCTTGTTGGTGACGGCATTCGCGACATGCTCGACCCGCGCTCGAGGAGCAGATGATGATCGGCACAGCGCAATCAGACGGTCAGGCTCTGGCAATTAAAGGGCTCTCTCTGGAATTTCCGACCTTCAGCGGCTCGATCAAGGCTCTGGATAATGTCTCGATTGAGGTCGGCAAGGCCGAGATTGTCGGCGTTGTCGGCGAATCCGGCTGCGGCAAGTCGGTCACGACAATGGCGGCGACCGGATTGTTGCCGAAGGGGCGATACAAGATCACCGGCGGGTCGGTCAGCCTGTTCGGTCGCGCCACCTTGACGATGGACGACAAAGAGCTGCAGAACATGCGCGGCAAGGTGGTGTCGACCATCTTTCAGGAGCCGATGAATGCGCTGAACCCGACCATCCGCATCGGCAAGCAATTGACTGACATCATCATGCGCCACGAGGGGACGAACCTAGAGGACGCCAAGCAGCGCGCGCATGACATTCTCGCCGATATGCTGATCGGGGAACCCGAGCGGATCATGCGGGCCTATCCGTTCGAACTCTCCGGCGGAATGCGGCAGCGCGTTTTGACCGCAATGGCATTCTCCTGCAATCCAGGGCTGATCATTGCCGATGAGCCGACGACCGCGCTCGACGTGACCGTTCAGGCGGTGATCTTGCGGCTGATCCAGAACCGCGCGCGCCGTACCGGAACGTCGGTTATCTTCATCTCGCACAATGTCGCCGTGGTGTCGCAGCTATGCGATCGGATCTACGTCATGTATGCCGGACGCATCGTGGAGCATGGCTTGACGCGGACCGTACTTGATACGCCACAGCATCCCTATACCCAGGCCCTGCTGCGCTGTCTGCCCGAGCGCTTGGCTCCCAAGCAGGAATTGGAAGCAATCCCCGGCGCCGTCCCCAATTTGATGCATCCGCCCGCCGGCTGCTATTTCCAGCCGCGCTGCGGCGAAGCCGTTGAGCGCTGTCGAACGCACTCTCCGCAACTTTCTGGATCCGATGTCCAACAGGTCGCGTGCTGGCAACGCGGAGATGGGGTTCGAATCTTGGACAAGGGGCACGGCAATGCTTGAGCGCACTGAAGCAATGGCGCAACCGGTTCTGGAAGTGACCGATCTCCATGTCCGTTTTCCCGCTTCCTGTAACTGGCTGGGTCGTGCCACGTCTCACGTCCACGCCGTCAATGGCGTCAGTCTCGCTGTTCGCCCCGGTAAAAGTCTCGGCATTGTCGGCGAATCCGGATGCGGTAAAACCACGCTTGCCCAGGCAATCATCGGGCTTGTCGACTATAACGAGGGCAAGGTCGCCATCGACAGCCAGGATTTCAAGGTAGCTCAGGGGAGGCAAAAGCGGGAGCTGCGGCAGAAGATGCAGATCGTGTTCCAGGATCCACAGTCTTCGCTCGACCGTCGTCTGCCGGTCTGGCGTCTGATCAGCGAACCACTGCATATTCGCGGGGGATTGAGCAAGGCAGACCTTCATGCGAAGGCGGCAGAACTTGCGGTTGCGGTTGGCCTGCGGCCGGAACATCTGGACCGGCTGCCGCACGAATTTTCGGGCGGTCAGCGCCAGCGCATCGCCATCGCCCGCGCCATCAGCACGGATCCGGACCTCATGGTGCTGGACGAGCCGACATCGGCGCTCGACGTGTCGGTGCAGGCGCAGATCATCAACCTGCTCTTGAAGCTGCAGCGGGAGCGGGGGCTGACCTATCTGATGATCTCCCATGACGTCGCACTTGTACGCCACTTCTGCGACGACGTTGCGGTGATGTATCTCGGCGAGATCGTCGAAAGCGGCCCCTCCGAAGAGGTGCTGCACAACCCACGGCACCCTTATACGCAAACGCTGCTGGCGGCGGTTCCAAGCTTCGCCAGCCCTTTGCCAGAGATCGCCGAGGTGCGTCTGGGCGAGCTTCCCAACAATCGCCGCTTGCCGACCGGCTGCTTTTATAAGCAAAGATGCGCCAAGGCTGCGGCCGGTTGTGACGTGCGGCAGGCTTTGTTGCCCATCGATGCCGGATTGCATCAGGTCCGATGTCATGTGGCAAAGCGGTAAGGGAACTACCGCTTCCCGAAAAACCTGCATCAGCCGGCTGGAGCAATGTTTCCATCCAGCCATTTCCCGGAGACGACAGTGACCAATGCCGCGGCGCCTGACGCCTTTCTTCGTCCATATCCGGCCGACTTGCCGACGCCCTATGTGGAAATTGACCAGGAACGCTTGATGCGCAACCTGCGCGGAATGCAGGAGCGGGCCAACGCGGCCGGTGTCGCGCTGCGTCCGCATATCAAGACACACAAGAGCCTGATGATTGCCCATCGTCAGCTCGAACTCGGGGCGATCGGCGTAACGGCCTCGAAGCCGGAGGAGGCATTGGTCTTCGTCGAGGGTGGTGTTCGCTCTGTGACGCTCGCTTATCCGATCGTCAAGCCCGAAGCGATCGGCCGGCTCGTCCGCAGCGCGAAAATCCATGGAACCGAATTGCTATTGATCGCAGCCCATGACGCGGGTGTCGATGCGATCGGGGCAGCAGCGGAAGCACATGGCGTCAAGCTCGGCGTCTTTCTGAAGGTGGATGTTGGTCTCGGTCGCGTCGGGATCAAACCGCAGGACCCGGCGGCCGTTTCGCTCGCCCGGCGAATCGAGCAGCATCCTTCTCTGGCCTTTGCCGGATTGCTGTCGCATGCAGGCCATTCCCATGGGAGCCGAAATCTCGAGGAACTGTCCGATATAGCCAGAGCGGAAGCGCTTGCACTTGGTGAACTGGCGGAACGCCTGCGCCGATCCGGGCTTGAGGTGCCAAGATTATCCGTTGGCGCCACGCCGACATGCCTCGGCGCACCGATTCCGCAAGGCGTGACGGAAATTCGACCCGGCAACTACGCCTTTCTCGACCGAACGGCACTGCGACTGGGCATCTCGTCGCTCGACGATACCGCGCTTTCGGTTGTCGCAACGGTTGTCGCGCACAATGATCGTCATTTCATCGTGGATGCGGGTTCCAAGACCCTGACGTCCGATCTCGGCGCCCATGGTTCAGGCGGCAGTGGCTTTGGAATTGCCGTCAGTGTCGGTGAGTTGCAACCGCAAACATGGGAGGTGGAGCGTCTCTCCGAAGAGCACGGGTTTGTTCGCTTTCTTGACGATCCGCCGGCTTTGGGCAGCCGTGTTCGGATATTCCCCAACCACGCCTGTGCCGTTGTCGCGCAGTTCGACAGCGTCAGCCTGCGGCAATCGGATGGGCGGACGAGGGCGCTGCGGATCGATGCCCGCGGCCGTCAGACATAGTCGCCGCCAGCACTCGCTACTTAAGAGCCTGCCGAGTTTCGTCGTCAACATTGAAGAGGACAATCATGGAAAAGGAAGTCGAATGGGCGCGGATGACGGCGCCCGTCTTGCGGGAACTTGCCGGCAGGCCGGATGCGCTTGCGGTTTTACCGATCGGATCGCTGGAGCAGCACGGACCGCACCTGCCCGTCATTACCGATACGGCCAGTGCCTCGGCCGCCTCTATCCGTGCTGCCCGTCTGGTGGCGGGTGACATTCCGGTCGCCGTTCTGCCTGGCCTGTGGCTCGGAATGAGCGAGCATCACCTGCCGTTCGGCGGCACCATTACGCTCGACTACGATACGCTCAGCCGAACTATCCGCTGCATCGTCCGTTCCTTGAAGGCGCTCGGCTTCTCAAGGCTGCTGATCGTGAACGGTCATGGCGGCAATATCGAGCCGCTGGCGGTCGCCGTGCGCGAGCTCGCCGTCGAATTCGCCCTGCCGATTGTTGCGACGACGCCCTGGATGCTTGCGCCGGAGGAGGCGAAGAAGATCTTCGAGGTCGACGACGGCGCTCACCACGCCTGCGAAGGCGAGGCATCGGTCATGTTGGCGATCGTTCCCGATGCGGTCAGAACGGAGATGTTCGGTCAGGCCTTCGGCAACCAACGGCATCCGATCGATGTCCCGGCGGATGTATCGCGATTCTATTCCTTCGCCGAGCGCGCGCCCGTCACTGGGACATGGGGTGATCCGCGCAGCGCGACGGCAGAGAAAGGCGAGCGCTTCCTTGATCTGCAAGCAAGCGAACTCGTCAAACTAATATGCAACACCGTGCTGTGGACAGCGCCCGATCCGGTTTGGACACCCGGTCGTGGTCTGGGTGCTACGAGCGGCAGAGCGGACTGAGGCCCGTCGCGCAAAGTGTGGAGCGATTTTGCGCGACACGCTTGAAGTGCCGTGCGACACTATCAGCGAAGCATATGGATCGACTATGACGCTGTCGGGCTGTGCTCTCGAAGCGACGGGCCAGCGGATGCGAGACGATGAGCGTTGATCCAGCAATCTTGAATGCATGGGCGTCAGGGCGATCGATTGCGCGCGGGCTTGCGCCACCCCGACCGGAATATGGGGGCCTGCGCATCGATACCAACAGCGATGTCGAAGTGCGGCGCTGGATTTTTCCGCAGTTGGGAGCGGGCATCGGCGAACTCGCTCGCTCCATCAGCGAGCCACGCTATTTTCTCAAGCTCTGTGGTGAAGCCGACGAACTGCGTTCGGTATTGCCATCGGCGTGGTCATTCCATCCCCCGAGCTATTTCATGCGCGCGAGCCGAGCCCACATGGAACGGCCGCTTGCGGCCGGGTACAGGATCGAAACCAGACGTGTCGGGCGTGTCGTAGAAGTGGGTGTCTTTTCCGAGGCCGATATGCTCGCCGCAAGTGGTTATGGTGTAGAAACCGAAGATGCCTTCGTCTACGATCGGATCGTAACCAACGAAGAGCATCGTCGCCAAGGGTTGGGTCACGCCGTCATGGCTGCTCTTCAAAGACAGAAGATATCTCCGACTGTTCCCGAACTGCTCGTTGCCACGGAACAGGGATGTGCCCTCTATGCCAGTTTGGGCTGGCAGGTGATCTCGCCATATTCGACAGCGTCAATCGCTGTTCCCGAAGCCTAATCGATTGCGTGTCCCGGCAGGTCGCCGATGGGTGCGGCTATCAGGCCGCGCCCATGTCTTGTGCTTGTCCGGCGATCTCAGCCGCAGCGACCGTCGATGGTCGTTGGGCCCAATTCCTTGCCGTTGACGAGAAGGGTCGAGCCAGGCGACTGCGTGATGGAGCCGCTCAGACCACCCATCCAGGATGGGTCCGATTTGCAGTCACGCGGCGTGTTGCGAACGGTGATGTCGCCGGTCAGATCCTCTGAAGGACCCATGAAATAGAGACCCGCCTTGCTTGCGTGATCGATGACGACTTTATCGAAGGTGATGTTTGCAACAGGGCCGCCAAGGTAACCCCAATCATCGCCATAGACGAACATGCCGTAGGTGCCGGCATTGGTGATGGACACGTTCTTCAGATTGATGCCTGAGACTGGATTGAAGAAGATGCCGGCGTTTCGCGTACCGTCAACCTGAAGGCCGTTGACGTTGGTGTTCGTCGTCTTTGCTTCATGCGGCAGCGTAGTGGAACTGACGAGCATCAGGCCGTTAATGCCGCCCTTCAGCACCATGTCGGTAATCGAGACATTCGAACTGCCCTGCAGCACGACAAGATCCATGTCCAGCCCCTGCTCGGAGTTATCGACCGTCACCTTGTTCATCTCGACCTTATCGGCAGCGACCAGCAGCACGCCCTCGCGGCGCGAGCGCGAGATGGCGACGTTGTCCAAGCGAATGTTGCTGGCGAGGTCCGTGATCGCCGGGGGCCATCCACCGTCGTGGATCGCGCTTCCCGCGAACACGCCATAGGTGACGCTGTCGATCTGCGTGTCGCGAACGGTAAGATTCTTCGTGCCGTGCGCGCTTACCGCCGCATAGGGCGCCTTGTTCGGATCCATGATGGAGAATTCGCAAAGCGTGCTGCTTTCGCAGACGAAGAGATCGTGAATCCTGCTGTTGCGAATGGTTGCGCCGTCGACGCCCGCCAGCCGTATGCCGTCGTGGGCGGTGCCGGAAATATCGACATTGTCGATGAGGAGGTTCGACGCGCCGGTGCTGCCGATCCCTGCGAGGCCACCTGAGAGAGAAATGGAAGAGACGATGCTGTTCGACGCCATCGTCACCACGTTCTGCGTGGCATTGCTACTCGTCAGCCTTCCGCTGATGCCTGAATTGAAGAAGGTCGCTCTACCGCCACTTGCGGCGCCATGCAGTGCCAGAGCGCCGCCCCCGCCGAGAAGCACCTGGCCATCCCCGAGCAGCAACGACCCGTTCAGTCCAATATCGCCGTCCGCAAGCGCGAGCGCGTTGGTGCCCGCTGCCGCAAGCCGCGCATTAACGGTTGCCGCATCCTTGTCGGCCGCCGAGATGGTGACGATCTTACCGGCGGTCCGGCCGTTGATGTCGAGAATGGCATCTTCCAGCTCTCCGGTGGCGCCGACATGGGTCTTGATCGCCAGCGCGCGCCTTACGCCCTGCATCTCGGGATCGAAGGGATCGAGAGGCTTGCCGTTGCCGGTTCCACCGAAGGGAATGCGCAGCCTCGCCAGGATCTCCCCGCCGAGCTTGTCCTCGTTATCATATGTCGCGGCGGCTCCGAACGAGACCGTCGAACCCGCCGGAAGACCGGGCAGGTTTGCAACGGCGAGTTCTGCGCGCAGCTTGCCGCCGAACATGTCGCTGATATTCTTGCCGCCATACCAATAGCTTCCACCGAAGAACTTTAGTTCAGCGTTGCCGTCGTCGGATATTTGCGGAACCTTGAACCCGATCTCGGCATCGGCGCCCGGCCGTGCCTGCTCGCGTCCCTCGCGGAAGCGAAGGGTTCCGTTATCGATCACACCGCGTCCGGCGCCCTGAACGGCCACATCGCCGCCGAATGGCAAATAAAGGTTGGCTCTGGCTTCGATGATCGGGCCGAGAAGTTCGGCACCGAGCGAAAGCTGGTGAAAACCGTTGCCAAGCCTGGAGTTCAGATAGTCGTAATACCCATTGAAGCCGATGGTGAAGCCGTGCGTCGTCTGGAAGCGATAACCAACGCCGACCGACCCCTTCTGAACGTCCCCCTCTATGATCGATCCATTCGCATCGATAAGGAACAGCCGGCCGGCATCCAGTCGGAACGGCTGCATTATACTGAACCCTGCCTGCGAGTTTTCGCTGTTCCAGCGGCTCTCGAACTCAACGAATGCCGGCATTTCGGATGCTTGGGCATGCGCAATACTCAACACCGCCGCGGCCGTCACCGGCGCGGTCAGGACCACTAAATTTTTCATCATATCCCCGTTTCACTGTGCCCGCGAAGCGGACGGCATGGCGTAGTATACATGATAAAAAGAGTCAATTTATAAGCGAAGAGGTTTCGATCCACATGTCTGACCAGGTTCGGGGACCGCCGCAGCTGTCGCCTTTAGCCTTCTCGCGGCAACATGGAAATCCGGTCCAAACCGCATTCCCCTGCTTACCTCGCGTGATGACCGTTCACGAGAGGCGCTCAAGGAAGACACGCTGGTAGCTTATGAAAGGCGGGCTGGCATTAAATCGCGAATTCGCCTCGATGCCCTCTGCATCTTTGGCAACCTCGTCGCGATACCGCAGATAGGCGCTATCATCGGGAAAGGAGAACAAGGCCACGGCGATATCGGCGGTTTCATCCACTCCTGCGCGCGGAAAGCTAACCGCTGCACCGGCCGGAGCCTCGCGGGAGATGAAGTATCCGTAGTGCATTCCGCCATATCGTTCGATCAGCGTCATCCACGTTTTGGCATAGGCCTTGAACTCATCGATCGCCATTTTGTCGATACGATACCGAACCTCGCAGATGACGGGAGCAAGCGACATGGGAATTCCTCAGAAAAATAGGTTGATCGCATGGCGGCCCAGGCAAGTCCATCGGGCGTGGGTCTGAAGTCCCATGCAGGGTGCTCTTTGACCATATGATGGCTGCCTTTGGAGTGAGCAGATGAAGCCCATTTTATGGAGCCGGCAATCAACACGACCCCTGGGAACGATCCGAGGAGGGTGAGCGCCGCCGCGCCACATCTTTTGCCGATTCGGGCCGGTCAATCCGGCCATGCAAAGACAGCCATGAAGGCGAGGGTACGGTTCATGATTCGAAAAGGAGCTATGTCATTCTCTTGAGGAGCGCGATCAGGGCGCTCGTGTTGTCGTTGGCGTCCATGGAAAGCAGGTGATCATCCGCCAAATCGGCAATTGCCGAAAGCACTTCGCGCTTCGACCATCCGGCGGCTATCGCCGCGCCGACCAGATCGCGAAAGGCCGCATGAAGCGCGTCCTGACAGCGGATGTACCGGTCGGGATCGTCATCGGTCACGAATGGTCGCGCAATATCGGCCATGACTGAAGGGTGAACTGATTTGGCGGTTTTGGCAATGCGGTCCGGGTTGCAATTCGCAAGGGCAAGGACTGGCAGCCGGCGAGGTTCATGTGTTCGGCGGCATCCCGAAAGGGACGAGAATTCAATCCAGCCGTTGAGGACATATGTTGCACTAAATCAACAGTCGCATTTTCCTTGATGTGCAGCCGGCTGGAGCAATATTTACAAACAACCAGAATGTATATAGCCAAGTATCAGGATCCGAAATTGGCTTGCGATCTGGTGGGGTGAAATTCCAGCGTAGGCCAGTGAGGTTCCATAGGGGTGGGGATGATGCCGGCAGACTTTGTGGATGCCGCGACTGGTTTGCCTTCCGTTTGCAGGATGGTTGGTGCCGGACGACGTAATCTACTCGCTCCTTGGAATGTGAATAGGTAAAGACAAACCAGGAGTTTCCAATGAACATCAAGAGCCTTCTTCTCGGCTCCGCTGCTGCGCTGGCAGCAGTATCCGGTGCCCATGCGGCCGACGCCATCGTTGCCGCTGAGCCGGAGCCGCTGGAATACGTTCGCATCTGCGACGCATACGGTGCAGGCTACTTCTTCATTCCGGGCACCGAAACCTGCCTTAAGATTGGCGGCTTGGTTCGTACCGAAGGCAAGTGGTACGATGCTTACAACCCGAACACCCACAACGGCACGCTCTGGCACACCCGTGCTCAGTTGGCGCTCGACACCGCGACCGACACCGAATACGGCCCGCTGAAGACCAACACTGTCATCCGTTGGGACTGGCAGGAAGGCAACTCCACCAGCACCAAGCTGCTGTTCGCCAACATCAGCCTCGGTGGCTTCCTCGTCGGTAAGGCTGACTCGCAGTACAACTCCTACATCGGCTACGCCGGCGATGTCATCAACGACGACGTGGTCTATGACGGCCCGTACGAACTGAACCAGTTGACCTACAACTACGATGCCGGCAACGGCTTCACGGCTGTGATCTCGCTCGAAGACAGCAACTCCAGCGGTTCTGGCGCTGGTTATGGCGCGAAGTGGGCAACGGACGACAAGGCCAACCACTATGCTCCTGACGTTGTTGCCGGTGCTGGCTTCAAGTCCGGCGCATGGGGCTTCAAGGTTGTTGGCGGTTACGACTCGATCAAGTCTGAAGGCGCGATCAAGGCTCGTGTAGACGCTGACTTCGGCGTATTCTCGGCCTTCTTGATGGGTGGCTGGAACACCGACGGCAAGAACCTCAACAAGTATGCCGGCACCAACCTCGACCGTTCGGCTTGCCCCGTTACGGATGCATCGAAGTGCGGCTGGGGTGACTGGGCTGTCTGGGGTGGCATTGGCGTTCCGGTCAACGACAAGCTGAAGTGGAACCTGCAGCTCGCCTACACCGACTCGAAGATCTTTGCCGCGACCACGAACCTGAAGTGGAACCCGGTCAAGAACCTGCTCATCGAGCCGGAAGTATCCTACACCAACTTCGATTCTGTGAACCAGGATCAGTGGGCTGGTATCCTGCGCTTCCAGCGTAGCTTCTAATCCTGCTACCCGGCCTGCCTGGGGCCGGGTACGAGAAGCCCTATGTACCGATCCATCGGGCTTCTCATCGTGATCGGTTGACCTCCGATCAAAGACGGAAGGATCCGGTTTCCCTCCGGATCCTTCTGAAACGGCGATGAATCGCCACCGATTCAGAGATGCTCTCCAATCTCGATGTGATCTGCGTGACGGATAGGGACACTTGTAATTCGAAGCGGCTAACCGCCGCGTGCTTGCAGTCGGATCCATTCCGCAAGGGGTGTATACCGGCAGTCCGTCATTGACTGAATGTTCAACGGGCCGGGATAACCGGCCCGTTGCCACTCAACCCTGCTCAACCGTAGCAGGAGCGGCGATCGGCTGAGCCGGCCGTTCAATTCTGTCGGCGACCAGCATCGACAGCATCATCTCGACTAGCCCGTTGCTGGCACCCTTTTCGCCGCCGGCACCACCGACCTGGATTTGCGGGACGAGCGGCAATCTGCCGTTCTCGATCGCCTCGGCGAAGCGCATCAGAACCTGCGAGTTGAGCTGATAGTCAGGCCCACCGAAGGCTGCGACCTTTCTTTCCGTGGCTTCGGCCTCAGCCAGACCGACGGCGCGCACCTTCTCGGCGTCGGCAAAACCGGTTGCCTTGATGCGCTCGGCATCAGCAAGCGCGATTGCCTTGATCCGGTCAGCCTCACCAAGACCTGCGAGCCGCACTTTTTCTGCCTCTGCCTTCGCGGTGACCTGAATGGTCTCGGCCTGCTGGCGGGTGCGGGCAAGTTGCGCCTTGCCTTCGTTCTCACTGATCTCGATGGTGAGTGCGGAAGTCGTGATCTTGGCTTGCTGCTCGGCAAGTGCTTCTTTCTCGCGCAATGTGCGCTCCTGAATGGCAGCTGCCTCCTGCAATTTGTAGGTCTCGACCTTTTCGACGGCGATCTGGCGTTCACGCAACTGGATCAGGATCTGCTCGATACTGTTCTGGCCGGTACTGGCCCGTGGCGTGCCGATCAGCACCTCCTGAAGTTCGAGGCTGTAGGAGGCGAACTTCTCGCGCATTTCCTCACCGGACTTGCGCTGGATTTCGCTGCGTTCCTGCAAGAGTTCGATCAGCGTCTTGGTCTGGGCGATGTTCTTGAAGTAGGCAGAGACCATCGGATCGAGTGTCTGCTCGACCAGTCGCTTGATATCCCCGAAACGCTGCACCACCAGCGGCGCCTTCATGTAGTCGATATGCACGACGACCGAGAGCGGCAATATCGGTTCGAACGCATCCTTGGTGATCAGCGAGACTTCGGAGAGATTTTCATCCAGCCTGTGCTCGCCGAACTGTTCCTTTGTCCATTTGAGCACGAAGTTGGTCGTCGGTACGATGACGATGTTACCGGCATAGGTATTGAACGCATATTTGCCTGGCAGCAGCGGTGTCGACCAGACACCGCGCGCGCCGGCTTCAACCAACTCGCCGTGGCGGTAAGATTGACCGGAAATGTCCGCGCCGCGTCGGCCGGTATAGGAGACGACGACACCGACCGTGCCGACGTCGATGATCGTTTTGTCCACCAGTTCGACCGTCGCGAAGATGCGGTTGAGGAAGTAACTGCCGTCGGCAAGCACCTGCAACTGACGGCCGCGATGGCCACCGGCGTTGAGGAACTTCTCCGGATCCTGGAAGTTGTTGTGAAAGTTTTCGCTCCTCGGATCGTTGGCAACGGTCGGTGCGATGATCTCGCCATCCGGCAGCGACGGACCGTCATGGACGGTGACAATGCCGATCATGTCCTCTGCGTCGTGGATGACGACCGGCTCGAAGCCATTTCGCTCTGATATCAGCGTGGACATGTCGGCAAACAGGCTTTGCTCCGAAGAACTTAAGTTGACGGCATGGGTCGATTGCGCGGTCAGTACGATGAACTGCGCGAGATTGATGGCATAGGTGCCTTCACGAAGAATCTTGCGTTGCGGCCCCTTCTGTCCGCCCTTGAGAAGAAAGGCGCGCACATCCTGAAAATCATCGGCTTCGATGTTCGAGGCGAGCGTCTGGGTTGGCGGCAGCGGCTTGCCGTCGCGGGCGAAAACATAACCGATCTGCCCCTGGGGGATGGTCACGAGATTGGCGCGATGCATTGAATACTGGAACGGCATGAAAAAATGCAGGCCGCCGCGGACGACATCGGGCTGGAAGCCGGCCTCGCCATTGAGCGCTATGAAGCCATTCGTGACGGAGCCGCGAAAGCTCCAGAGCTTTTCGAGAATGCCGAGCCTGTCATTGGGGATATAGCGAATGAACCCGCTCCATCGAAGCAGGATCGCAAGCACGATGATCGTCACGGCGACTTCGATTGCCAGCCATTCGATCGGACTGAGATTGGGTAGGGCTTCCATCTTTTCGCTCCTATGGGCGCACGGGTTCGTCCACCCGACAACCGCCCGGTTGATATTCGTTGCTAAAGCGGGGAGTATTCGCGCCTATTCCGTCGGCGCACCAAAGGCGTGCCGAAGACTTGGGTTGCTCATTGTCTGGAAAAATGACCGCACGCCCTCAGTCCCCACTGAGGGAAGGCGTGGTCGTGATGCACTCTCACATCGGTGTTGCCTTGATAGACATAACGGTAGACCACGTAGTGATTGCGCCTATAGGTTTAAAGATGTTCCCGGGGCGAAATCGCATAAGTACTTCCAATGTCCAGGCAATTTCGAGTATCGAATTCTATCAGGCTGCCTGTTGGCGCAACCGACGACCTGTGGGGCGCATTTGCAACGCGCGCTCGACGTCAGTCCCGCGTCGGATTTCCCCGGATGTTCCCCACGTCAGTAGCCTGTGGTGAAAGCCCGCCGTGAGGCGGGCCTTTCCTAGAGTATCTTTGCCAGGAAGTTCTTCGTGCGATCCATCTGGGGATTGGAGAACAGCTCCTGAGGCGCGCCCTCTTCGAGGATCTGGCCGTGATCCATGAAGATCACCCGATGACCGACCTCGCGGGCAAACCCCATTTCATGGGTCACGACGACCATCGTCATGCCTTCGCGCGCCAGGCCGTTCATGACCTGAAGCACTTCACCCACCATTTCCGGATCGAGTGCGGAGGTGGGCTCGTCAAAGAGCATCACATCGGGTCCCATCGCCAGCGCGCGTGCGATGGCCACGCGTTGCTGCTGACCGCCTGAAAGCTCATCAGGATAGTTGGCCTCCTTTCCACGCAGGCCGACTTTTGCCAGCAATTCATGTGCCACGCGGTCGGCCTCCTCGGGCGCGACTTTCTTGACCTTGCGCGGTCCGATCGTGATGTTTTCCAGGATCGTCAGATGCTTGAACAGATTGAATTGCTGAAACACCATGCCGACATGCTGGCGCAGCTTGTGGATATTGGTTTTGGGGTCGGTCAGCATCATTCCGGCGACTTCGATATCGCCGCTGGTTGGCGTCTCCAACCCATTCAGGCAGCGCAGGAATGTGCTCTTGCCGCTTCCGGATGGCCCGATGACGACGACGACCTCATTATTCTCCACATGCGTGGTAATGCCTTTCAGGATCTCATGCTGCCCGAAGGACTTGTGAAGGTCTTTAACGCTTATCAACTTGAAGCCTCCTCTCAATGTAGGATGAGAACTTCGACAGGGAGAAGATCATGACGAAATAAAGCATCGCGACGAAGCCCCATATCGTGAAGGATGCGAAGGTTTCGGAGATAACGATCTCGCCCTTATAGACCAGCTCCGCAATGCCGACCGGCGCCAGAAGGGAGGTGTCCTTGATCGTCTGGGCGGCCTGGTTGACCAGGGGCGGGATCATGCGCTTGAAGGCCTGCGGCAGGACGATGTAGCGCATCGTCTGAAAGCCGTTCATGGCAATGCTTGCCGCCGCCTCTTTCTGTCCGCGGTCGACACCCAGGATGCCGGCGCGGACAATCTCGGTGACATAAGCGCCTTCATTCAGGCTGAGGGTGAAGGCCGCGGCAAGAATTGGATAGGTCAGCTGTCCGAACCAGGCATTGACGGGCAGGATTGCCGGCAATCCCAATACGATGAAGAAGAGTTGGACCAGCAATGGTGTCGATCGGAAGATCTCCACATAGGCTGTGGCGATCCATCTAAGCGGCGCAACCTTGGAAAGCCGCATGAGCGCCGCGATCAGCCCGATGATAACCATGAGGATGATTGCGACAATCGCATATTCGATCGTCAGCAGCAGACCGCTGAGGATGACAGGTAGATTTTGCCAGATGGCGTCCATGAACCGTGCCTTGTTTTTGTATTTATCAACGACAGGTCAGTCGCGCGGCACGCATTAAATGCCACGCGGCTTGCGGATCAATCATAGGACTTTCGAGAGTAGAGGTATCTTTGGCCGGCATCCTGCCAGCCGATTTTATTCCGAAAGTGCGACTTTGTCTGGCTTAACGACATCATTGACCTCGCCGCTCGTATCGCCGCCGAAATACTTCACGAAGAGCTGATGATATTCACCGCTCTTGCGGATTTTGGCGAGCCCATCATTGATCTTGTCGACGAGTTCCGGCTTCGACTTGCTGAGGGCGATGCCGTAATATTCGCCTGTCAGCAGCGGTCCGACAGTCTCGACATTGTCGTGCTTGGATTTGAAATCGACATTGACGGGATTATCGAAGATGACGGCATCCGCGCCGCCGGTTGCAAGCGCCTGATAGGCGGCGTCGATATTCTGGAACTGCTTGATGTAATCGGATGAAAAGCCGTGGCCGGTCAGATAGTCGACTGAAGAGGTTGCCTTCTTGGTTGCGACGACATGGCCCTTGAGGTCGTCAAAGCTCTTGATATCAGATCCTTTTTTTACCAGGACCGAAAGGCCGGATTTGTAGTAGGCATCGCTGAAATTGGCATTCTTCAGTCGGCTGGTCTTGATTGTGATGCCTGCGACTGCCGCGTCGATCGAGCCAGCCTGCAGGCTCGGAACGAGCCCGTTGAACGGTAGCGTTTTCAGGGAGACGGTCAAGTTCTCCGCTTTGGCGATTGCATTGATCATGTCAATATCAAATCCGGTGACAACACCATCCTTCTCCGTTTCGAAGGGCGGAAAAGTCGTATCGGCACCGACCACGATGCTTGTAGCCGCGTCCTGAGCGATGGCAACGGACGTTCCACCGAATATTGCGGCAAGAGCGGAAGCCACTGTAGCGACCAAAACGATAGACGATTTGCTTTTCAAGGGGGCTCTCCTTTTGGTGGGAGATCATGCCCTTGCGCCTGCGCGCCAATTCAGAAGGCGCGTAAAATTAGACTGCAAGCCTCTCCCTGGGAAATATTCAACGACATTGTTTGCGGGGTCAAGAGCAAGCAGAAACAATTTATTAGCGTGGGCGAATGTGATCATCTCGCTCAAGGCGCAGCCGTAAAGCAGTCACGCTGGCGCTGCTCTGCCGATCCTAACGCGGTATGATTTTGCAATGGTGATGGTAAGGTTGTCGGCTGGTAGAGCCCGATGCGATAGCCGTCCGGATCGGCAAGGACGGCTCCAAGGCCGTAAGGTGCAGGTGAAACAGGATCGAGCAGATGTCCGCCTTGTCGCCCCAGCTCTTCGATGACGGCATGCATCTGCTTGCTGGATAAAGTGAAAGTCGGAAATGGATGACGGCCCGGGCAAGGTTCACCGAGCATGAAGCTCATGCTGAAGTCAGCCGACAGGCGGGTGAAGATGAAATTCTGGTTCACCGCCTGATGCCGTTCGAACGTAAGGCCGAACAGAGCGTGATAGAATGCCTCCGTCCGGTCGAGATCGAGGACTTGGAAAATAAGGCAGGCTTCGGCGGGGCGCAGTGACATGAAGGATTGTTCCTTGGCGAATTAAGGCTAGATGACGTCAGCTATCATCAGGGGGTTCCCGTCGAGATCCTTGAGTGTGAAGAAGACGTCGTCGCGGATTGCGGAGAGAGCAAGAACCGGCAGCGCTCGGCAATGATCATGCGCGCCTTTCAGATTTGCGGTCTTGAAATAGAAGATCGGCTTGGCATCCTGCGGGCCGACAAACGCCTTGCTGTCCAGCACGAGATTCGTTTCGCCGACCATGGGCACGCGCCAGAGATGGCCATGGGCGATCTCGCCGATGGGGGCGATCTCGAGGAGGCGGGCATACCATGCTCGTGCCGAGATAATTTCGCGGACAGGAATGAAGACTGCACCAATAGAGCGCGTGATCAATTTCGACTCCACCGAACCGGGTTTTCTGTCCACTATCGCCTGTAAATTGCAGAAGGATTACGCGTGACTGGCGATGATGAAACAGCGTAGCGAAGGAGGCATCGGCGCTTCTGCTTCGGTTAGAGCGGGGCGGGCAGCGCGGCGCCGGCTCCTGCGGGTCGACCAGGTAGAAACACCCGTGCTAGGCTGATGATGGTTGCATTATGTGTCGTCATTGCTACGGCATCGAACTGGGAGAGTGGACGTGCGCAGCTTTTTAAACCGTAAGGAAGATCTCGTTTCTGAAGCGATCGATGGGTTGATTGCGGCAAGTGGCGGGCGGCTGGTGCGGTTCTCACCGGACAGCAGCGCAAGGGTGGTCCTGCGGGCAGACTGGCAGAAATCGGATGTTGCCATTGTTTCCGGCGGCGGCTCCGGTCATGAACCTTCCCATGCCGGATTGGTGGCGGATGGCCTGTTGACGGCTGCGGTTTGCGGCGAAGTCTTTGCCTCTCCGAGCGTGGATGCCGTCCTCGCAGGTATCGTTGCGGTAACCGGGGATGCCGGCTGCCTGCTCGTCGTCAAGAATTACACCGGTGACCGGCTGAATTTCGGTCTTGCTGCCGAAAAGGCCAAAGCGCTTGGGCTCAAGGTGCAGATGATCATCGTTGCCGATGATCTGGCGACATCTCAGTCGCGGCAGCCACGCGGCATTGCCGGCACCCTGTTCGTTCACAAGATTGCCGGACATCTGGCACGGGCCGGCGCTGGCCTGGAGGAGATTGTCGCCATTGTCGAGCAGGCAAATCGCGGGATCGTCACGATCGGTGCGGCGCGCGATACCTGCACCGTACCGGGCAGTCCGAAGGTCGAGCGGATAGGAGTAGACGAGGTCGAGATTGGGTTGGGGATTCACGGCGAGCCTGGCGTGGAGATCGCGGCACCCAAAAGCTCAAGCGTGTTGATCGACGATCTGGTATTGCGCCTTACGCCGCGGCTGAAGCCTGATGTCGACTATGCGGTAATTTTCAACAATCTCGGCGGCCTTTCCAATCTAGAATGCCTGGTGCTTTTCTCGGATCTGATGAAATCGACGCTGCGCCCGAAGCTTCGCTATGTCGCAGGGCCGGCTCCCGTCATGACGGCGCTCGAAATGCCCGGCTTTTCGATCTCGCTGCTCGAATTGACGAGTGAGCGCGAGACGTTCCTGACGTCGCCGACGGCTTCCCCCTATTTTCCAAGGTTTGAAAGGCTTCACAAAGTCGAGCCGGTTGCCGCACCAAAAGTCGACGCAGGGGAAGTTTTTGTGGCGTCTGCCGATGCCCCTGTGCGCGCCGTTGTCGAGACGATCATTGAAACCTGCCTTGCCATGGAGGCGGATATCAACGCGCTTGACGCCAAGGTTGGCGATGGGGATACCGGCAGTACCTTTGCCGGAGCCGCAAGAGCGGTAAAGGCTGCAATCGACAGGCTCCCCTTTGCCGACGGAGCCGCATTGTTCTCTGCCCTCAGCGACCTCAAGCGCAAGGCCATGGGCGGCTCGAGTGGCGTCCTGTTCGCCATCATGATGGCGCGCAGCGCAGATGCCTATCGGCAATCGAAGGACTGGGTCGCGGCTCTTTCAGAAGGCTTGCAGGCAATTCAGCAATATGGTGGGGCCAAGCCGGGAGATCGCACGATGGTTGACGCGCTTTCGCCGGCCCTTGCTGCCCTCGCAAAGGGAGAGGGCTCGGCGTCGGCCGCCAGCGCCGCGCGGCGCGGAGCGGATGCCACCGCAGCCATGACACACGCCAACGCCGGCCGCTCATCCTATCTGGAGGCACGGTCCCTTGAGGGAATTGCCGATCCGGGTGCTGAGGCGATCGCGCGCATCTTCGAGGCGCTTGCTGCCTCTGCAGGGGATTTGGATCGATAATCTCTTGCTCGTTGCCGCCGGTGTGGACAAAGCATGGCTTCGACGAAGCTCTCCCTTGCTTCTATGCCGATAATCAAAGGGCGGTCGCGCTCTACGAGGCGGAAAAAACGGACAAAAGTCGGACCATCTTTCTTGCATCGCAGTACGGGGCAATTGGAGTGCCGCCATTAATTCGTGATCGGTGCCAAGTGCGACCACTTCTCATTCAAAGAATGTCGTGATGTTCAGCGGGTGATCACGCCTGAACTGGTCGTGAAGTTGCGCCGGCTCCGGCCCTCATGTCGCGTCGAGATAAGGCTTTAGTGGCATGTCGTCATGTCTTGGCACCGTCTGCCGTTCGATCATGTGATGGATAACAGGCGGTTCGCTGCCACGATGCAGCGCTTCGAGGCGCTCCGAAACGTCGACATCGGCATGCGTCTGACGCTGGCTGTGCCGGACATAGTCGATCCAGGTCGGCAGATGATAGCTTTCGGTCCAGGTGTTGGGCTTTTCCAGATCGCGCAGCAACGACCATTGCTTTGCGCCATCCCGGATCCGCATCCTGCGGCGCTGGGCCATGACGGCAAGGAATTCAGGCACGTCGTCCTGGTCGATGCTGTAGTCCACCATGACAAGGATCGGGCCGCTCCTTGAGCGGAGATCCAGTTGCAATTGCGGTTCGCTGAAGGTGTTTGTCGGGTCGAGATTAAGCGACTCGAAATCCGGCTGACGCAGGGCAAGGCCAAGCAGGCCGCCTATGGCCAGCGTAACGCTTGCGATGACAAGCGCGCCGGTGACGCCATGGCTATCGGCGATCTGGCCCCAGAGCCAGCTTCCCATTGCCATGCCGCCGAACGTGGCAGTCTGGTAAAGCGAGAGCGCGCGGCCGACCACCCAACGCGGCGTCGACAGCTGAACCGTGACGTTGAACAGGGAAAAGGCCTGTACCCAGGCGACGCCGGCCGGCATGAGAAGAAGACAGCTCAACCATACCTGATGGCTAAGAGCGAGGAGGAAGCAGCTGACCGCCAGCGTGAAGAACGCGCAGCGGATCACCCATTCGTTGCTCAATAGGTCGCGAATGCGGCCGATCAGGAGCGCGCCGCAGATGGCGCCGAAGCCAAAGAAGCCGAGCATAATGCCGTAGGTGATGGCCGTTCCGTGCACATGATCGCGCGCGACCAGAGGCAACAGCGCCAAGATCACGATGGCCGTCAAACCAAAGACGAAGCTGCGGCACATAACCTTGAGAAGATTGGGCGACATCAGGACATAGCGGAACCCGGCGGACATCGCACTGCCGAAGGGCTCGCGCGGCAGCGCATTGCGCGCGGGTGTCTTCTTCCAGCGCCAGAGCGTTATGATAAGAGCGAAATAACAGAAGACGTTGAAGAGAAACGCGAAGGCGGCACCTGCGGCCGCGACGATGACGCCGCCGATGGCCGGTCCGATGCTGCGCATGAGATTATAGCTCATGCTGTTGAGCGCGACAGCGCCCGGCAGATGGTCGCGTGGCACGACATCGCCCATCGAAGCCTGCCAAGAGGGATTGTGGAGGGCGCCGCCGCAGCCGATCAGAAAGGTGAAACAGAGCAACAGCCAGGGCGTCAGGGCATTGGTATAGGACAGCACGGCCAGCGTTGCCGACACGCTGAGCATCAGCATCTGTGCGATCAGCATAATCCGCCGCCGGTCGTAGTTATCGGCAAGGGCCCCTGCGGCAAGCGAAAAGATCATCACAGGCAGGGTCGTGGAGGATTGGACCAGTGCGACCATGCCATGGGAGGTGGCGAGACTGGTCATGAGCCACGCCGCGCCGACACCTTCGACCAGCCCGCCAAGATTGGAGATGAGCGTTGCAGACCAGAGTGAGCGGAAAGTCTTGGACTGAAACGCGACGAGCGGCGAAGTTCTTTTGGGCATGTCGACTTTTCTTCACAGGATTGTCTTGCTCGGCGGGCGCAGCAAAGTCGCTCAAGGGCAAGCGCAGCCGAGTCGACACGAAGCCTATAGTGATTTGCTAAATTCCGAAACGATTTTGGAATAATATTCTCGGCGAAGATGGCGAAATCATGCGACGCCGAGTAGCATCCGGCACGTTTCAGTCATGGGTGAGGGCGGAGCCTGCCCTATCAAAGCCGTCAGCGCCCTGAAGCCGGACGAGCCTCATGGCTCTCCTACGCCTCTTCTGCGTGATGCAAATGCTTGATGGGCTACTCATGAGCGGCGGCGAACGGCGCTGGAGGCGTCCTGGCGACAGGAACATCACCGACCGCGAGTTCGTAATCTGATCAAGGAATGTGTTCGTCGCCCTGTCGGGCGATCTAGACCTGCCAGCTGTTCTCTCCTCGCCCGATATGTTGTGATCGGCGGGAGAGGGGGCAGCCTGAAGTAGCTCGCATGTCGCCACGACCTTGGAGGTCGACAGCCTATTGCAAAAGGATTGCGCGGAAATCGTTGACGTTCGTGCCAGTCGGGCCGCTTACGAAAAGGTCACCAAGCGCGTCAAAGGCCGACCAACTGTCGTTGCGATCAAGAAAGTCGACGGCGTCCTTTCCTTGAGCTGCAAGTCGCGAGACGGTGGTGCCGTCGGCAAAGGCGCCGGCATTGTCCTCCGAACCGTCGATACCGTCGGTGTCGGCTGCAAGTGCCGAAACTCCATCCTGGCCGGATATGGCGCAAGCCAGAGACAGCAGGAACTCGCTGTTGCGGCCGCCCTTGCCCTTGCCCTTGATTGTCACCGTAGTCTCGCCGCCCGACAGGACGAGGACAGGGCTTTGCGGCGCCAGGCCTCGCTTTGAGATTTTGGCCACGATCGCTGCATGTTGGCGGCCGACTTCGGATGCTTCGCCTTCGATGGCGTCCGAAAGGATGATGGGTTCTACGCCGGCATTGCGTGCGACGCCGGCGGCGGCCTCAAGAGCGATGGCGGCCGAAGCGACCAGCTTGACCTCGTTTCGCACAAAGCGGGGATCTGATGGTAAAGGTGGTTCGCCAATGCCATTTGCGATATGGCGTGTGACGGCTTCCGGCAAGTCGAGCCGGTAGCGGTCTATGATCTCGAGCGCTTCGGCACGCGTGGCCGTATCGGCAATGGTGGGGCCGGAGGCGACCAGCGCCGGATTGTCGCCCGGAATATCGGAAACGACGAGAGAGACTACGCGGGCGGGATAGGCAAGAGCGGCCAGACGGCCGCCCTTGATACGCGAGACCTGCTTGCGCACGGCGTTCATGGCGCTGATCGGCGCACCGGAGGCAAGCAGCGCGCGGTTGACGGCGACCTCGTCGGCAAGCGTGAGATCGCCGGCCGGAGCCGGCAGCAATGCCGAGCCACCGCCGCAGATGAGGGCGACGACCAGATCGTCTTCGGTGAGGCCGCTCACCGCCGCCATCAGCCGCTCCGCTGCGAGCAGACCGCTTTCGTCCGGCACAGGATGCGCGGCTTCAAGAACCTCGATACGCTCGCATCGGACGGCATAGCCGTAGCGCGTCACGACGACACCGGAAAGTGGCGCATCCCAAAGACGCTCGAAGGCGCGCGCCATTTGCGCCGCCCCTTTACCCGCGCCGACGACCACCGTACGACCCTTCGGCTTTTCCGGCAGATGGGCAACAAGCGCCTTGTCCGGATCGGCCGCAGCCACTGCTGCATAAAACAACTTTTCCAGAAAGGCGCGAGGGTTGGAAATGGGCGGCATCGAGCTTCTCACATTCCAGAGCGTCTTCGCCTTTCCGGCGAAGCGCGAAAACGCTCTATTTCAGTTTCGGTACGCATTCAGGTCGGAAAACCGCTCAGCAATTTTCCTGATGGTGCTTTAGGCGACGGGATGGTTCGCCATGCGCTCCAGCGCCTTGACCAGGCCGGAGTGGTCGAGCCCGCTATCGCCATTGGCGGCGCATTGGTTGAAAAGCTCCTGCGTCAAGGCAGTGTTGGGTAGCGAGATGCCAAGCGCCTTTGCACCCTGCAGCGCGAGGTTCAGGTCCTTCTGATGCAACGAGATGCGGAATCCGGGCTCAAAGGTGCGCTTGATCATGCGCTCGCCATGCACTTCGAGGATGCGCGACGAAGCAAAGCCACCCATCAGCGCGGCGCGCACACGCGCCGGATCGGCTCCGGCCTTGGAAGCGAAGACGAGAGCCTCGGATACCGCCTCGATCGTCAGTGCGACGATGATCTGGTTGGCGACCTTGGTGACCTGGCCGTCGCCGCAATCGCCGACGAGCGTAATGTTCTTGCCCATCAGTTGAAGGAGCGGCAGCGCCCGTTCGAAGCTTGCCTCGGAGCCACCGGCCATGATCGAGAGCGAGGCATTTTTCGCGCCGACCTCTCCACCGGAAACAGGCGCGTCGATATATTCGGCACCGGTTTCGCGAACCTTCCTGGCGAATTCCTTGGTCTCGATCGGTGAGATTGAGCTCATGTCGATGACGAGCTTGCCTTTCGATAGACCATAGGCGACACCGTTTTCGCCGAAGAGGACATCCTTGACCTCGGGCGTATCCGGCAGCATCAGGATGATGGTGTCGACGGTTTCGGCGAGCGCTTTTGGTGTCTCGACGACCTGCAGGCCGTGGTCGAGCAATTCCTGACGCGGCGCAATCGCGAACTTGGAGGTGATGACGGTGTGGCCGGCATCCTGCAGGTGACGAGCCATGGGCGTTCCCATGATGCCGAGGCCGATAAATCCGATATGTGCCATGGTTCTTAGCTCCTGATAGTGAGAATAGCAGCGCTTTCGGCCTGGCGGCCGGCGGTCGCAAACCAGCCGAGCCCTGCCTCGGTCGTGGTGCGTGGCTTGTATTCACAGCCGATCCAGCCGTCATAGCCGAGCGCATCGAGTGCGTTGAAGACGAAGGGATAGGCGATCTCGCCGGTACCCGGTTCGTTGCGACCGGGATTGTCGGCAAGCTGCACATGGGCGATCTGGGCCTGATGCTTCTTGAACGTGCCGATCAGCTCACCCTCGGTGCGCTGCTGATGATAGAGGTCATATTGAATGAACAGGTTGTCGCTGCCGACCTCCGCTATGATCGAAGCGGCCTGATCGGGCGTGTTCAGATAGAAACCCGGAATGTCGAAGTGGTTGATCGGCTCGATCAGCAGGCGAATTCCGTACTTGCCCAATTCGGCTGCGGCATAGCTGAGGTTGGCGACGAAGGTCGTGCGCAAGATCTCGTTGGACATGCCAGACGGAGCGATGCCTGAGAGGCAGTTGACCTGCCTGCAGCCAAGCGCCGTTGCATAGTCGATCGCAGAGGCGACACCGCGGCGGAACTCGTCGATACGATCGGGGAAGATTGCGATCCCGCGCTCGCCGCCAGCCCAATTGCCGGCCGGCAGGTTGTGCAGCACCTGGGTAAGGCCATGACGATCGAGCTCGGCGCGAAGCGCATCCCTCTCGAACTCATAGGGGAAGAGATACTCGACGCCCTCGAAACCGGCCTTGGCTGCGAGTGCGAAGCGCTCGAGGAAGGGGGCCTCGTTGAAAAGCATGGTCAGATTGGCCGCAAATTTCGGCATGGGATGTCTCCTTTAGTCCAGCAAGGCAAGGGTCGCGGTCGGGGCGTCCTCGCCCCGCTCGGCAAGTTCCTCGAATTCGACGACGGCATTGATGTCGGCGCCCATGGCGATGTTGGTGACACGCTCCAGAATGAACTCGATGACGACAGGAACCTGATGTTCCGCCATGAGCTTTTTGGCTGTCGTGAATGCCTCCTGGAATTCGTTCGGGCTGCGCACGCGGATGGCCTTGCAACCGAGACCCTCGGCAACCGCGACATGGTCGACGCCGTAACCCGGCTCTGCGCCGTCCGTGGCGTTGATATTGTCGAAGGCGAGGCTGACCTCGAAATCCATGTTGAAGCCGCGCTGGGCCTGGCGAATGAGGCCGAGGTAGGAATTGTTCACGACGACATGCAGATAGGGCAACTTATGCTGGGCACCAACGGCCAATTCCTCGATGAGGAACTGGAAGTCGTAATCGCCGGACAGAGCCACGATCGGACGGTCCGGATCTGCAGCACGCACGCCGAGCGCTGCCGGCAGCGTCCAGCCGAGCGGGCCGGCCTGGCCGCAATTGATCCAGTTGCGCGGCTTGTAGACATGCAGGAACTGCGCGCCAGCGATCTGGCTGAGCCCGATGGTCGAGACATAGCAGGTGTCGCGATCAAAAGCCTTGTTCATCTCCTCGTAGACGCGCTGCGGCTTCAGCGGTGTCTGGTCGAAATGCGTCTTGCGCAGCATTGTGCGCTTGCGGTCGCGGCACTCCTCAGCCCAGGCCGACCAGTCGCGCAGCTTGCCGGCGGTCTTCCATTCGGTGGCGACGTCGAGGAGGAGCTTCAGCGCAGCGCCGGCATCCGAGACGATACCGAAATCTGGCGCGAACACACGGCCGATCTGGGTCGGTTCGATGTCGACATGCACGAAGGTCCGGCCCTCGGTATAGGTCGAGACATTTCCTGTATGACGGTTTGCCCAGCGATTGCCGATGCCAAGGACGAAGTCCGAGGCGAGCAGCGTGGCATTGCCGTAGCGATGCGATGTCTGCAGCCCGCACATGCCGACCATCAGCGGATGATCGTCGGGGATTGTGCCCCAGCCCATCAATGTCGGGATGACCGGAACACCGGTGATCTCGGCGAGCTCGACCAGAAGATCGGAAGCGTCGGCATTGATGATGCCACCGCCGGCAACGATCAAGGGCCGCTCGGCTGCATTGAGCATGGCGAGTGCCTTTTCTGCCTGCGCCCGCGTCGCCGACGGCTTATAGGGTTCAAGAGGGGCATAGGTGTCGATGTCGAACTCGATTTCAGCGAGCTGGACGTCAACCGGCAGATCGATCAGGACAGGGCCTGGACGGCCGGAGCGCATCGTATGAAATGCCTTCTGAAAGACAAAGGGAACGAGTGCCGGCTCCATGACGGTTACGGCCCATTTGGTGACCGGTGCTGCGATCTTGGCGATGTCGACGGCCTGAAAATCCTCCTTGTCGAGGCGCGCGCGCGGCGCCTGACCCGTAATGCAAAGAATCGGAATTGAATCGGCCGAAGCCGAATAAAGGCCGGTGATCATGTCGGTACCGGCCGGGCCGGACGTTCCGATGCAGACACCGATATTGCCGGCGCGCGCGCGGGTATAACCCTCGGCCATGTGGCTTGCGCCTTCAACATGGCGGGCAAGCACATGGCGGATCGAGCCGCGGGCTTTCATCGCCGAATAGAAGGGGTTGATCGCAGCACCGGGAACGCCGAAAGCGCAATGGATGCCCTCCTTCTCCAGAACCAACACTGCAGCATCGACTGCTCGCATCTTTGCCATGGGAATTCCTCCGTTTCTGTATCGAAGGTAGCGCATATGCCAGCTAGCGCAATCATAAAATGGAAATAAATCCCATTATATGGAAATAAACATTTTCAACAAATCTGGAACAATCGAGACTTAGCGGATATGTCATGAAACCGAAGCAGACTGCGCCAAGAGGCGCAGCGCGGGTTCGATCGGGAATGGGAATCGTGATGGAACATCGGGAAAAGACCAGGGGCAGGCCGGGTCGAAAACCAGCCGAGAATGCGGCGGCTTCGTCCGTCCAGGTGCTGGATCGCAGTTTGAAGCTTCTGGAGCTTGTGGCTGAAGCGGACGGCGCTGTTTTGACCGACCTTGCCGATCAATCGGCCATGGCGCCGTCTACGGTGCATCGGCTGCTGACATCTCTCGCCCAGCACGGCATGGTGGCGCATGACAGCGAAACCGGCGCGTGGACCATCGGGGTCAAAGCCTTCGAGATTGGAACAGCTTACTTGCGCTTCCGCAAGCTCAGCACGATCAGCAGGCCATTCCTGAAGCAACTCATGGAGGAAACCGGTGAGACGGCCAATATCGCCATCGAAGAGGATGGCGACGTCGTTTTCATCTCTCAGGCGGAAAGCCATGCGCCGATGCGCGCCTTTTTCCGACCCGGCCGGCGCGGGCCAATCCATGCCTCCGGTATTGGCAAGGCGATCATTTCGACCTGGCCGGACAGCCGGATCGAGGCTGCACTTGGCGAAGGCACGCTCCAGCATTTCACGGAGAAAACCCGCGATACGCTCCCTGCTCTGCTAAAGGACCTCACCGAGATCCGCTCGCGCGGCTGGTCGATCGATGACGAGGAACACACGCTCGGCATGCGCTGTGTGGCGGCGCCGATCTTCGACGAATATGGCGACGCCGTTGCAGGAATCTCCGTTTCGGGGCCGGCTGTGCGCTTGCCGGACGAGAAGGTCCATGCGCTCGGTCCGATCGTGCGGGCTGCGGCCGAAGGGTTGACGAAGGCCATGGGTGGACGTTCGAAACGCGCCTGAATGCCTTCACCGTCGCCTCCGATGACGGAGACGACGGTGTTGGTGGGCCGCCGCATCAATTGTCAGGCAAGCTGAAGTGACGCTTGAGCCATTGTTGCCGGCTTGTTGTTTTTGGTCTTCATCGCTTTTCCGGCAACATAGACTTCGGCGATGCAACGGTCGTCGCCCATGGTTTGAAGAATGAAGAGCTCCTCGGCGAGCGAGGTTACGGTGCGCATACGGAATTCCATCGCCGACTTCGCGCCGGAATCGAGCACGACGATATCGGCATCCGCGCCCGCCTGCAGCGAGCCGATCTGTCGTTCCAGTCCGAGCGCGAGCGCATTGCCGCGCGTCATGCGGTAGAAGGAATTGAACGGCGTCAGTCGCTGGCCCTGCAGATGCAGAACCTTATAGGCTTCGTCCATGGTTTCGAGCATCGAGAAGCTGGTGCCGGCGCCGACATCCGTCGCGACCGACCAGCGCGCACCGAGCTTGTCGAACTGTGCGGCATTGAAGAGACCGGAGCCGAGGAAGAGGTTCGATGTTGGGCAGAACACGCCGACCGCGCCGGTTTCGGCCAGAACGGCAACTTCCCGCTCGCTCATATGGATACAATGGCCGAGCAGCATGCGCTCGTTGAGCAGACCATAGCGGGCATAGATGTCCGTATAGTCTTTCGCCTCGGGGTAAAGGGAGGTCGTAAAGGCGATCTCATCCCGATTTTCTGAAAGATGCGTTTGGACGTAGCAGTCGGGATGCTCGGCGACGAGCGCCTTGCTCATCTCCATCTGCTCCGGCGTCGAGGTGATGGCAAAGCGCGGGCTGATCGCATAATGCGCCCGACCGCGGCCGTGCCATTTCTCGATAAGCCGCTTTGTCTCGTCATATCCGCGCTGCGGCGTGTCACGCAGCGCGTCCGGCGCATTGCGATCCATCATCACCTTGCCGCCGATCATGCACATGCCGCGTGCTTCGGCCGCCGTAAAATAGGCGTCAACACTTTCCGGATGCACCGAGCAATAGGCAACCGCCGTCGTCGTGCCGTTCGACAGGAGTTCGTCCATGAAACGGTCGGCCACCTCGGCCGCATGCGCGGCGCGGGCGAATTTCTGCTCCTCGACGAAAATGTAGGTGTTCAGCCATTCAAGCAGCTGCGCGCCATAAGACGCAATCGCCTGCGTCTGCGGGAAATGCAAATGCGTGTCGATAAAGCCGGGAAGGATGAGGTTCGGTCGATGATCCAAGATCTTGATATCGGCGCCGGTAAGCTTGCTTATGTCGCCATAGGGGCCGATCTCAACGATCTTTCCGCCGCGGACAAAAACGGCGCCATCCTCGATATAGCGATAGGATGCGGTGTCATCGATGCCTTGCGGTTCGGCAAGGAAGGTCAGGACGCGGCCACGGATCAGAACTTCATTCATTGGGTTTTCTCCCCATTGACGGCATTTTCATACCAGGAAACGAGCAGGCGGCGCTCCTCGTCGGTAATGTGCGAGGCATTGGCCGGCGGCATGGCGTGGCTTCGGCCCGCCTGCAGATAGATTTCGCGGGCATGGGCTGCGATATCGCGGTCGGTCTCGAAGACGACGCCCTTCGGAGGGGCGATGATGCCCTCCCAGCTCGGCTCCTTCGCATGACACATAGAGCAGCGCCCCATGATGGTGTCGCGAACTTTCGGGAAGGCCTGAGCCTCGACGAAGGGCTGCTGGATCGCCGAAAGCTTCGTGACCGGCTCGCCGGTCAGAATTTTCGGAACGGTCGAAAGCCACATGATAGCGATGAAGAGGATGACGGTGACGATCCATGTCCAGGTCGGCTTGCCGGCGTCGGCATGACGGGTGTTGAACCAGTGTCGGATCGTCACGCCCATCAGGAAGACAAGCGAGGCGATGATCCAGTTGAACTGCGTGCCGAAAGCCAGCGGATAGTGGTTCGACAGCATCAGGAACAGGACCGGCAGCGTCAGATAATTGTTGTGGGTCGAGCGCTGCTTAGCGATTCGGCCATATTTCGGATCTGGTTTGCGGTCGGCAATGAGGTCAGCGACCACGATCTTCTGGTTCGGAATGATGATGAAGAACACGTTGGCGGACATGATGGTCGCGGTAAACGCGCCAAGATGCAGAAAGGCGGCGCGACCGGTGAACAAGTGCGTATAGCCCCAGGCTACCGCCACCAGAATGAAGTAGAGCGCCACCATCAGCCGCGTATTGTCATTGCCGAAGGGCGACTTGCAGATCAGGTCATACATGATCCAACCGCCGGCGATCGATGCCAGCGAAATGGCGATGGCGACCGGCTTCGATACATCGAGTACAGCCGGGTCGATCATATAGAGGTCCGCCCCGGCATAATAGACGAGACAGAGCATGCCGAAACCGGACATCCAGGTGACGTAGCTTTCCCATTTGAACCAGACGAGGTGGCTCGGCATATTGGCCGGCGCCACCAGATACTTCTGGATATGGTAGAAGCCGCCGCCATGAACCTGCCATTCTTCGCCGTAGGCGCCTGGCGGCAGGGCAGGGTGCTTCTTCAGGCCAAGGTCGAGCGCCACGAAATAGAATGACGAGCCGATCCAGGCGATTGCTGTGATAACGTGCAGCCAACGGACGGCAAAGGTCAGCCAGTCCCAGGCGATGGCATATTCGTACATGGGAACTCCCTCCCGATTTCCATGGGATTGTTTGCCATCGCTCGATTTTCACGAAAATCCCGGGGAATCCGCAACACTTTCAAAAAAATCTATAAGATGCCCCCCGCTTTGTTCTGCTTTGCGATGTGGTAGAAAGAGTTATGTCCTATCTTGATAACGTCCGTGTCTTCGTTCGCGTGGTCGAACTCGGTACCCTCTCGGCGGCAGGGCGCGATCAGCGCGTCACGCCGGCGGTTGCCAGCAATCGCATAAAGGAACTCGAGCGGCATCTCGGCGTGCGTCTGTTCAACCGCACGACGCGTAAGCTCTCGCCGACCGAACATGGACGCGTTTTCTATGAGAAGGCGGTAAAGATCATCGAGGCGGTCAATGAGGCCGAAGCGGCGATTGCCGATCTGTCCCGCAATCCGAAGGGTTCGCTCAGGATCACCGCGCCGCTCGGCATCGGCCGCCGGCTTGTGGCCTCGGGCATTCCGGAGTTTCACGACAAATACCCGGATATCGAGGTGCGTGTTCGCCTCTCGGACCACAATGTCGATATTCTGGCCGAAGGTGTCGACGTCGCCTTTAAGCTCGGCGTGCTTGAGGATTCCAATCTGCGCATGCGCGGCATCCTCAACTGCGAACGCGTGCTGTGTGCTTCGCCCAGCTATCTCGAGCGTCGCGGCGTTCCCTTGACGGCTGACGCATTGATCGCCGACAAGCATGACTGCCTTCTGTTGCGCTATCCGGGCTCGAAGGAATATTACTGGACGCTGATGACGGCGGAAGGTGTGCGCAAGTTCGAGGTTGCGGGACCCTATGACAGCGACGATGGCGATGTCCTCACTCAATGGGCGCTGGAGGACCGTGGCATCATCAACAAGCCTCTGTTTGAAGTGAAGGCCTACCTTCGGGAGGGCCGATTGGTGGAGATCCTGAAGGAAAGCCCGCCGGCGCCGGTGCAACTCGCCGCCATCTATCCGCACAAGCGTTTTCAAGATCCCAAGGTGCGCCTGATGATCGATTTCATGGCTGAGCGCTGTCAGCGGCTCATCGGCAAGTTACTTGCCGATGAGCCTGCAGCCGTAGCACCATGATCCGAAGGCCTTGCCTCACAATACTGTCTCCTTGACCAGACGGATTCAGGACATCGCATGCGAGCGTGAGGAGAGTGGTGATGACGTTTCAGAATCAGGAAGTTCTTATATGACTACTGATGGTCATATAGAGAATTGACATGAAGGAAATCCAGCTCAAGGATGCCAAAGCGACGCTTTCCGCCGTCGTCGACCAAGCCGTGGCCGGCGAGCCGACCACTATCACTCGCCATGGCCGTAAAGAGGCCGTGCTGGTTTCCTTCGAAGAATGGGAACGAATTTCCAGAGTGCCGGACTTTGCAGATCTGCTTTTGGCTTTTCCTGGAGAAACGTCGGATATTCCAGAACGATCGCGAAAGCCTGCCCGCGCATTGCGTGAAAACGGCCTTTGACCTTGTATCTTCTGGACACCAATATTGTGTCGGCCGATGCCCCGACCAAGCGGAACGTCGGTATCGATGCATTTGCAGCCTGGATGCGTGCGAATAGCGACCGGCTTTGTCTATCAGCAATCTCCATTGCCGAGATTGAGGCAGGAATTGCGCGTGCAGTAAGGATCGGGGCAACGACCAAAGCAGCGCTGTTGCGTCGCTGGCTCGCGGCGGTCGCACATTTTTACGCGGGTCGAATTCTGCCATTCGGAATGGAGGAAACGAGACACGTTGGCCTGATGCTTGACAGAGCACGCGCTCACGATCCTGGCTTCGAGGACATTGCCATCGCCGCGACTGCGGCTGCGCATGGTCTTACTGTCCTGACGGCCAACGAGCGTCATTTCGAGCCGCTTGGCGTGCCGCTCGCAAATCCCCTAAAGCAGTTACCTATTATCCAGTGACAGGTTTTAGTGAGACCGGCTGCCTGCTGCAGCCAGCCGAGATCTTGCGACGGCTTTCGCGGGACGATGATACGGCAAGGGTATTCAGCTCATTGCCGAAAGGCTAGCGATTGGCGGCGCCCACAAGTTTGATCCGCTCGGCCGCCCAACTCAGCGCGGCTGTCATGATTTCGGCAGCGGCAAGGGTTGCGATAACGGTCGGGCGCTTGTCCTTTATCGCGGTTCCACCGATCGGGCAGATGAGGCGATCGAAAAGATCCGCGTGACCGATTTCCCGTGCCAGCCAGTTGCGGAAGGTGGCGCGCTTGGTTTTCGACCCTATCATGCCGACATAGGCGGCATCGGAGCGTTTCAGCGCTTCGGCTGTGATCAGAAAATCGAGTGCGTGGTCATGGGTTAGGATCACGAAGCTGCTGCCGGCTGGCGCGTCGCGCACGACCGCCTCCGGCATGGCCGTCAGGCAAGTTTCAATGCGCGGCACGGTGCAGGCGGTCAGCTCATCCTCGCGCGTATCCACCAGCACCACGCGCAGCGGCGCCAGCGAAAGCGCCATGGCGAGCGCATCGCCGACATGGCCTGCTCCAAAGACGTAGACATGTGGGCGCGCGGCCATTTCCCGGTCGCTGCGAGCGACAAGATCGTTGGCAAGCTGCGGATTGAGCGCGGTGAAGGCAAGTCCCACCCGACCGCCGCAGCACTGGCCGATCTCCGGGCCGAGCGGAACGCTCATCGGTTCTGCCGCAAGGCCGGAGCGCAACGCCCTACGGGCCTGGTCGATGGCCATATATTCCAGCTGCCCACCGCCAATCGTCGCGAAAATCGCATGTTCCGACACCAGCATCCAGGCATCGGTATCGCGCGGCGCCGAGCCGGCAACTCCGGTCACTTCGACAAGGATCGATGCCGGTTCGCGGCGCAGGAAATCCCGGATATCTTCGCGGGCGGCAGACATGACCTCACTCCTTGTTCGCCGCCTTGAGACGCTCGATCGCCATCAGCACCCGTTCCGGTGTTGCCGGCGCGTCGAGACGCGGGCAGATCTTGTGATCGGCAACGCTTGCGACCGCATCCGAAAGCGCGTGCAAGACGGCAAGGCCAAGCGGCAGCGGCGGTTCGCCGACCGCCTTCGACCGATGGATCGTTGGCTCATAGGCCTCGGACCAGTCGGTCAGCGCCACATTGAAAATCTTCGGGCGGTCGGATGCAAGAGGGATCTTGTAGGTCGACGGTGCATGCGTGCGCAGTCGGCCCTTGCCATCCCACCAGAGCTCTTCTGTCGTCAGCCAACCCATGCCCTGGATGAAGCCACCCTCGATCTGGCCGATATCGATGGCCTTGTTCAGCGAACGGCCGGTATCGTGCAGAATATCCGTGCGCTCGACGACGTACTCACCGGTCAGCGTGTCGATGGAGACTTCCGAGCAGGCCGCACCATAGGCGTAATAATAGAACGCGTGGCCGCGCCCGGCCTTGCGGTCCCAATGGATCTTCGGCGTCTTGTAGAAACCCGCAGCCGAAAGCTGGACGCGGGCCATATAGGCCTTTTTAACGAGGTCATCGAACGGGATTTCGATATCGCCGATCCGCACCCGGTTCGGCAGGAATTTGACCTGGTCGCGCGTCACCTGATGGCTTTCAGCCGCAAAGGCGATCAATCTCTCCTTGATCTGGCGCGCGGCGTCTTGTGCCGCCATGCCGTTCAAATCCGCACCCGAAGAAGCGGCGGTCGGCGACGTGTTCGGCACCTTGGCCGTCGTCGTCGCGGTGATTTTCACCCGATCGAGATCGATCTGGAACTCCTCCGCCACGACCTGAGCCACCTTCAGATGCAGACCTTGCCCCATCTCCGTGCCGCCATGGTTCATGTGCACGGAACCGTCGCTATAGACGTGGACCAGTGCTCCGGCCTGGTTCGACTCTGTCTTGGTGAAAGAGATGCCGAATTTCACTGGAGTGAGCGCGATGCCGCGCTTGACGATGCGGCTCTTTGCGTTGAACTCGGCAATGGCCTTGCGGCGTCCGGCATAGTTGGCGCTTTCCTCCAGTTCCGCGACGATACGCTGGATAATGCAATCCTCGACCCTCTGGTGATAGGGGGTGAGATTGCGCTCGCCCTCGACGCCCATCGCGTCATAGAAATTCAGTTTGCGGATCTCGAGCGGATCCTTGCCGACCGCAAAGGCGACTTCGTCGATGACGCGCTCGGCGCCCACCATCCCCTGCGGTCCGCCGAAACCACGAAAGGCGGTGTTGGAGACGGTATTGGTGTAAAGCGGTGCCGACTTTGCATGAACATGTGGGAAGAAATAGGCATTGTCGCAGTGAAACAGCGCGCGGTCACCGACCGGGCCGGAAAGGTCGGCGGAAAATCCGGCCCGAAGCGCGAAGGTATAGTCGACGGCAAGGATGCGGCCTTCGTCATCGAAGCCGACGTCGTAGTCGATAGCAAAATCATGCCGCTTGCCGGTGGCGGCCATATCTTCGTCACGGTCGAGGCGGATCTTGACGGCGCGTTTCAGCTTCTTGGCGGCGATCGCCGCGATTGCGGCGCACTGGTTTGCCTGGGTTTCCTTGCCGCCGAAGCCGCCGCCCATACGGCGCACTTCGATCGTCACGGCATTGCTCGGCACGCCGAGCGCGTGGGCGACCATGTGCTGCGTCTCGCTTGGGCCCTGCGTCGAGCAATAGACGACGACTTCATCGTCCTCACCGGGGATGGCAAGCGAGATTTGGCCCTCCAGGTAGAAATGATCCTGTCCGCCGAGCCGCATGCGACCGGTGACGCGTCGCGGTGCGCTTGCAAGAGCAGTGGCAGCATCGCCGCGTTTCAGCGTCAATGGTGTCACCACTTGCCGATGGGTCGAAACGTCGAGATCCCAGATGTCGATATCGGCCGGCAGTTCCTCATAGTCGATCTTGGCAAGCCGGGCAGCGCGCCGGGCCTGCTCGCGCGTTTCCGCAATGACGCAGAAGATCGGCTGGCCGTGAAACTCGACCTTGCCGGCGGCGAGCACGGGATCGTCATGCATGTAGGAAGGCGAGATATCATTGACGCCGGGTACGTCCTCATGGGTCAGGACCGTGACGACGCCGGGGGCCGCGCGTACTGCCGAGAGATCGACCGATTTCAAAATAGCGTGTGCGACGGTGGACAGGCCGAGACCGGCATGCAACGTCCCGGCGGGTTCTGCGATGTCATCGATATAGACGGCCGCGCCGGAGACATGCTTATGCGCTGAATCATGCCTCGGGCTCGAATGGACACCGCCGACAATGGCTTCAGGTTTGAGATCCGTTGTATGCTTGTTCATGGGTTCACGCGGCCTCGTATCTGGACACCTGTGCCGGTGTCGCATGGGAGGTGGTTTCCAGGTAGAAGCGCAACAGAAGGTTCTTCGCGGCGAGCGCACGATAGTCCGCAGTAGCGCGCATATCGGTCAGCGGCGAATAATCCTCGGCATATTTCTCCATGGCGACCTCTACCGTCTCCTCGCTCCAGCTCTGGCCGAGCAGCGCTTTTTCGACGGCGAAGGCCCGTTTCGGCGTTGCGGCCATACCGCCATAGGCGATGTGGATTTCCGTCACCGTGCCATCGTCGGCAAGGGTCATGCGAAAAGCGCCCAGTGTGGCCGTGATGTCTTCGTCCCGGCGCTTCGTCACCTTGTAGACGGCGAATTTTTCGCCTGATGCCGGGATCGGAATATGCACGGTTTCAACAAATTCACCGGGTTGGCGATCCTGCTTACCGTAAGCGATGAAGAAGTCTTCAAGCGCGATGGTGCGCCGGATGGCACCTTTGCGCAAGGTCAACGATGCGCCGAGCGCAATAAGGGCCGGTGGCGTATCGCCGATCGGGGAGCCGTTGGCGATATTGCCGCCGATCGTGCCCATGTTGCGGACCTGCTGGCCACCGATGCGCGCAATGAGCGGACCGAACTCCGGAATATGCTGCGAGACTGTTTCAATCGCTTCCGAATAGGTGACGCCAGCACCGATGGAGATGCTGCCATCTTTCACGGTAAGCGACTTCAGTTCCTGCAGTCCCGCGATGAAAACGACCGGCGTGATGTCGCGCATGTGCTTGGTGACCCACAGGCCGACATCGGTGGAGCCGGCCACCACAGTCGCAGTTGGAGTGGCCTCAAGAAAAACGGCGAAATCGTCGAGGTTTGCCGGGACGACTAGCCGACCACGGCCTTCGCCGATTTCCACCCGCGCGCCATCCTGTAGGGCCTTGAGGCGCGCAATCATGGTTTCGCGCTCGACAAGCAGCGGATCGTTTTGTGTTCCGCCATAGCTGGAAATGGAGCGAGCGGCGCGCAGGATCGGTTCATAGCCGGTGCAGCGACAGAGATTGCCCTGCAAAGCGGTTTCGATCTGCTGGTCCGTCGGGTTCGGCGTCTGCATCCAGAGCCCATAGAGCGACATCACGAAGCCCGGCGTGCAAAAGCCACATTGCGAACCGTGAAAATCGACCATGGCCTGCTGCACGGGATGCAGATGGTTATCGCTGGGGGCCAGATGTTCGATAGTGACGACGTGGCAGCCGTCAAGCGAGCCAAGGAAGCGAATGCAGGCATTGACCCCCTCATAGACAAGTCTGTCTGAAGGCGTCAGCCGTCCGACAAGCACGGTGCAGGCGCCGCAATCACCCTCGGCGCAGCCCTCCTTCGTACCCTTCAGCGAGCGTGACAGTCGAAGCCAGTCGAGCAAGGTCTGGTCCGGCGCGACGTCATGAAGTGCAACATTCTGGCCGTTGAGGATGAAGCGCAATTCGGAGCGGATTGTCATCGGCATGATCGTCTAGCTCCCGCGATAGGTGGAGTAGCTGTAGGGCGAGAGAAGCAGCGGCACATGGTAATGCGCGCCCTCATCGCCAAGGCCAAAGCGGATCGGAATGATGTCGAGGAACATCGGGCCTTCACTCGAACGGCCAAGGTAGTCGCCGGCGTGGAAGTGCAGCTCGTAGACGCCTGACTTCACTTCGTCGCCCGCCAGCAGCGGCGCGTCGCATCGGCCATCGTCATTCGTCCGCGTGGATTTCAGAAGATGCAGCGTTTCTCCGTCCAACCGGTAGAGATCGATGCGCAGATCCTGCGCCGGCTTGCCGAGCGCCGTGTCCAGAACATGGGTCGTGAGCCGACCGGCTCCTTGCGAATGAGGCTGCATTTTCTTCTCCCGAACGTAGCGCTCCTGCATCCACTATCCGCCAGGCCTATTCCACTGAAAAGCAGCGGTATCGTTCGAGACTTTCAAAATTTCCAAGGGGAATAATGCGCGCATTTTGCGGTTAGAAATTTGTCATCGAAGACATTTGGAGGAGTGTTTCATGCGATATTGCCGTGACATGCACGGGTATGGCCAGACGCCACCGGCTGCACAGTGGCCAGGCGACGCACGCGTCGCCGTACAATTCGTCCTGAATTACGAAGAGGGTGGCGAGAACTGCGTGCTGCATGGCGACGCGGCATCGGAAGCCTTTCTGTCGGAAATCGTTGGTGCCGCCCAATGGCCCGGCCAGCGCCACTGGAACGTGGAATCGATCTACGAATACGGCGCTCGCGCCGGCTTCTGGCGCCTCCATCGGCTGTTTACCGAAAAGCAGGTCCCAGTCACCGTGTATGGCGTTGCGACGGCTCTGCAACGATCACCGGCACAGGTCGCCGCCATGCTGGAAGCCGGTTGGGAAGTTGCTTCGCACGGCCTCAAATGGGTCGAACACAAGGATATGGGACCGGAAGAGGAGCGGGCGGCGATTGCGGAAGCCGTGCGCCTGCACACGCTTGTCACCGGAGAGCGGCCGTGTGGCTGGTATACGGGGCGCTGTTCCGTCAACACCGTCGCTCTTGTGACGGAAGCGGGCGGCTTCGACTATATTTCCGACACCTACGCCGACGATCTTCCATATTGGTATGAGCATGGTGATCGCCACCAGCTGATCATTCCCTATACGCTCGATGCCAACGACATGCGTTTCGCAACGCCGCAGGGTTTCAACAGCGGCGACCAGTTCTTCAGCTATCTGAAGGACTCTTTCGACGCTCTCTATGCAGAGGGTGCCGCAGGCAGCCCGAAGATGATGAGTATCGGCCTGCACTGCCGGCTGATCGGGCGACCGGGTCGCGTCATGGCGCTTGCCCGCTTCATCGACTACATCCAAAGCCATGACAAAGTCTGGATCGCGCGGCGCATCGATATAGCCGAACATTGGGCCAGGACCCACCCGCCGAAGCCGGTTGCCGAGCGGCCCTCGCAGATGCCTGAAGCCGAATTTGTCGAACGCTTCGGCAGCGTTTTCGAACATTCGCCCTGGATCGCAAAGCGGGCCTATGCCGGCGAGCTTTCCCCGGCAAACGACACAGCCATAGGCCTCCACGCGGCACTCACTTTCCAGTTTCGTGCAGCGAGCGAAGACGAGCGGCTCGGTGTGCTCGTCGCTCACCCGGATCTCGCCGGCAAATTGGCGCAGGCCAAGCGCCTGACGGCAAGTTCGACCGAGGAACAGGCATCCGCTGGCCTCGATGCGCTGACGGATGAGGAGCGCAAGCGTTTCACCGAGCTTAACGACTGTTATGTCGGAAAATTCGGTTTCCCGTTCATCATTGCCGTCCGCGACCATACGAAAACCGGGATCCTCGCTGCGTTCGAGACCAGGATAGAGAATGACCGCGCCGCCGAATTCGCCACTGCCTGCGGTCAGGTGGAGCGAATCGCACGCCTGCGGCTTGCCGCCATGCTTCCCAATGAGGAGGGCGAGAGACCGCGCGAGCAGCGGCCTGCGGCATGAACGACGGATGCATGCATGGGAGCAACAGAGACGAGGAGAGCGTGAATGAAAGTGATCGAAATTCAGCCGTTGACCAACGCAGCCTTCTTTCCGTTTGGCGACGTCATCGAGATGGAAGGGGCATATAATTACCCCATCAATGCCGGAAAATGCGTGCGCTATCACGATCTGGCGAAGATCGAGACAACGGGCGAAAAGGCACGGGCGATGATCAGCCTCTTGCGCGGCGAACCGTATGAGCTGCCGCTAGAGCTAAAAATGGTCGAGCGGCACCCCCTCGGCAGCCAGGCCTTCATACCGCTGACGGACTACCCGTTCCTGGTCGTCGTCGCCAAGGAGACGGCGAACGGACCGGCCGAACCATTGGCCTTCCGGACGAAGCCAGGGCAGGGCGTCAATATCGGTCGCAATGTCTGGCACGGTATCCTGACGCCGCTCGATGGTCCCTCGGATTTTGCCGTGGTGGATCGAGGCGGCGAAGGTGTAAACCTCGAAGAGCATTTCTTTGACGAGCCGTTCCTGATCCGCTGAGCGATACTAGGGAGAATTCGAAGGATAAAAGGGGGCATCGTGGCAGCGGCGCCCCCTCTCCGAATAGTTAGGCTCTTCAAAAGTGACGGCCTTACGCCCATCCGGGGCAGCGGCCAAATCTGAATTTGGATCCAGCGGGAAGCTCAGCTTCAGCCGCGAAGATGCGCCTCTCGTCTCTCCAAAGAGTTTGCTGGTGGTAGCTGTAGCCTTCATTGTATGTAAAGTGTGAACAAGCGGTGGTCTCAGCCCCCAAATCGGGATCTTTGATCATAGCTGACTCAAGGATAATATTAGGGAAAATCAGATAGTTCACCGCCAAGAGTAGGTGAATTCAAACTGCACGTATCCGGAGATCAAGCATGGTTGCCGACAGGAAACTTGATAAGCTGACGATTGAGGATGCCTTCGACGCGATCGCGAAACTGGCTTCACAACGCGGCATCGTGTTGGACATGGCGGTTTATGGCGGATCATGCCTAGTTCTGGCCTCCGATATTCGCATGGCGTCGGAAGACGTTGATGCCGTCTATCTTAATCATGAGGAACAGGCGAGAAAGATCGTAGACACCATTACTCGGAGAAACCGTCTCCCTGAAGGGTGGATGAACCAGGCGGCAAAGCAATTCGCTCCTCCCCGAGGAAACCCCGCCCCTCATCTTCTGGAATTCAGAGACTATCCGAGAGATGGATCGGCGCTGGGGCTTCGGATCTTCACACCCACGCCAGAATATTTGCTTGCGATGAAGGTGCTGGCCAATCGAGCACCCGATGATGATAAGAATCTTACGGATATGACGGACGCTGTTGCGCTCATGAAGCTGACCGGGATCAATACTTTTGAGAAGATTGTTGAACTCATGGAGCAATGTTATCCTAACATTCCGGGAGTCGTAGTTCCAACCGTGTCCACGCGAATGAGCGCGAAGATCAAGGGTCTGGTCGATGAATACAATGGCGCCAATGCAGCAAATCCGACCTGGATCGCTGGCCGCGGCCGTCCGCTCGCACCTTGAAGCGGGTAGCGAGTTTCGCTACCACCTTGCCAGCTTTCTTGACGGTTTCTATCTGGACCCCTCCAGTCGACGAAGACGAGATAGGCTTGTTGATCCACCCGGTTTGACGGGAGACGAGCGTTTTGATGCGCTTGTAGGCGCGATTGGCGAGCATCTCTGCCGTCGATGGAGGGTAGGCCCGCCTCCGCTCTGGACAGAGGAGCCTGAACGCTTCCTGAAAAGGCCATGGTTCCTTGGTCCAGAACGCATGAAGCCCTTCTTTCTCGTGGAGAGCCCCAGCGCTTACAGGCGCCGGTTCATTTTCACGGAGATGGAGCCTCTCCGTCGAGCGCGAATGCCTCGTGACGCAATGTGGTGGCATACGGAGGGTATCCGGACCGGCATGACCCCACTTCCTGAGGAGGTTGTGACGACTGAATTTCTAGACGAGATATCGGATGCGTCACACACAAGCGCAATGTGAACCAGCTTCCATCAAGCCGGTTTTCGCTGCCGGTGACGGTTGCTAGCCCGGTCATAGGATACACAAACAGCCGGAACCCCATTGGGCGTTCCGGCTCCTTTTCAGCTCGATGCCTTTAGTCTGCAAAGAAGGCGAAGCGGACGATGAACAAGGCCGCGACGATCTGCGTTGCCAGATGCAGCGTCGACCAACGGCCAGTGCAAACTTTCAGCACCACATAGCTGATGAAGCCAAAGGCAAGACCGTTGGCGATCGAGTAGGTGAAGGGCATCGCAAGCGCGGTGAGGGCTGCAGGTGCTGCCTCCGTCAGATCATCCCATTCGATTTCGGTGAGCTCGCGCATCATCAGACCGGCGACGTACAGCAGCGCCGGGGCAGTCGCATAGGCCGGAACCGAAGCGGCGAGCGGCGAGAAGAACAGGGCCGCGATGAAGAGCACGGCAATCGTCAGCGCCGTCAGGCCCGTGCGGCCGCCAGCTTGAACGCCCGAGGCGCTTTCGACATAGGCGGTGGTGCTGCTGGTGCCCATCAGCGAACCAGCGACAATCGCTGCGCTGTCGGCGAGCAGGGCTCGGCTTAGGCGGCTCGGCTTGCCTTCCTCGAGCAGCTTGGCGCGCTTGGCGACGCCGATCAGCGTGCCCGTGGCATCGAAGACTTCGACGAGGACGAAGACGAGAATGATATGGACGAGGCCACCATGCAGAGCACCGACGATGTCGAGCTGCAGGAAGGTCGGCAGCATCGAGGGCGGTGCCGAAACGATGCCGTGGAACTGGCTGACGCCGAAGATCCAGGAAAGGACGGTGACGGCGAGAATGCCGATCAGGATCGAGCCCTTCACCTTCATCGCATCGAGAACGGCGATGACGAAGAAGCCGAAGATCGCAAGGAGCGGGCCAGTCTGCTTCAGATCACCGAGGCCGATGAGCGTGGCCTTGTTAGCAACAACGATGCCAGCGCTTTTCAGTGCGATGATCGCGAGAAACAGGCCGATACCGGCGGCGATAGCGCTTCTGAGCGAGCGCGGGATACCGGCAATTAGCCAGCTGCGCACGCCGGTTACCGTCAAAAGAACGAAGATGGAGCCGGAGATGAAGACGGCACCGAGCGCCTGCTGCCAGGTAAAGCCCAGCGCTGCGACGACGGTGAAGGCGAAGAAGGCATTAAGTCCCATGCCGGGCGCCATGCCGATCGGCCAATTGGCGACGACACCCATGATGATCGAACCCAAGGCTGCGGCAAGACAGGTCGCAACGAAGATGGCATTCCGATCCATGCCGGTGGTCGATAGAATATCCGGATTGACGAAGATGATGTAGGACATCGTCAGGAACGTCGTCACGCCTGCGATGAGTTCCGTGCGGACGGACGTGCCGTGCTCGCTTAGTTTGAAAAGCCGTTCAAGCATTGTTCCTCCCAAAGCGTTCCCGACGCTCGTGAAATCAAGGGGCTCGCCTGCATCTCCTCCGATGCCGGCCGCGAGAAGCGCTCATAAACGCTCCGTAGCGAAGATGGATTGTGCGCTGTTAATGGGTTTGGAAGCTAGAGCCGGATTTCCCCGCAATTCGCGAAAGACATTCTAATTTTTCGCACTATTTCCGCGGGTATTGCGTTCGATCTGAGGTCGATCGATCACTGCAAGGCCGTTGTCCTTGCAGGCGATATCGCCCAATTACGCGGTCGGGCTAGACTGTTATCAGTCATATCTATAGCGGGACTGTGACAAAGCCAACCTATTTCGCGTCGCATGGCGAAACCGTGATCGCTCGTTGCCGCGTGGGAACGGCAAGAGATAACGCTTATTCATCTCGCTGCTGCGAATGTTCGGCATCCGCAGCGTCGAGGCTCGTGTCAGGCAGATCCGGTGGTCACCGTCGATCAGGCATAAACGGCATCGAACAGGCGCTGGCAGGCCTCCACCAGATTACCAGTCTCCAGCAGGGCGCCTCCGACCAGATACATGATGTCGTTGCCATAGGCCGCACGCATCTCGCCCACTCTGTTCAACGTCATGCCGCCGCCGGGTGCTGGTACGATGGCTTTCAGTCCACCCAGTTCAACGGCGCAAGCACCGGCGATGGATAGGCATTCCTCGCGGGTGAAGCCGAAGCGGCCACCGAAATTCGGATAGATGACGGCATCTGCGCCCATCAGCCGATGAAGGGTTCCGAAGAAAGTGCGATGGGTAAATCCGCAGTCGGGCGAAACCACATTGGCACCCGCAAAGGCTGGATGCGAGATAAGAGGCAGGCTGAAATCCGGATCGGCCGCGAGGGTGCGAATGACATCGTAGCCTGCCAGCGCCGGTGCAATCATGACGCCGCCGGCTCCGGCTTCCTGAGCCTGCATGGCTCGGCCGATGATCGCATTGGCCGGACCAGTGACATTGGGCACGAAGCTCGTTTTTCCGCCGCTCTTGGCGTTGGCTTCGCCGACGGCGTCCACACAGGCCCGCAACCGTTCGCCAAACGGCGACGTCTTCTGATCGACGAGGCCGTGATCATCCTTGACGTAATGCATGCCGCCAAGCGCGAAATCATGGGCCAGACGGGCGAGTTCCTTCGTCGAGAGGCCGACCGGCTTGATCGCCGACATCAGCAAGGGCGTTTCGCCAACGCCAGCGCGGGCACGCAGTCCGGCGATGCCATGCCGTGGGCCTTTGCAGAGATCGAGGATACCGGGCGAAAGACCGATATCCTCCACCTTCAAACCAGGTTTGATGGAGCTGTTGCCGAAGACAATATTGAGAAATTGCGGGAAATCGCCGCCAATATCGTCTTCGGAATAAGAGATGGTTGCAAGGAAGCCCTGTCGCCCATCTCTATCCTTATCGAGCGCCTCCAACCTGCCGAGGATTTCGTCTTCGACATAACCCTTCGGCACGACGTGGCGTGGAATTTCGACCGTCTGTTCGAGCGCGATGTCGAGGGCACGCTTGCGTGCCTCTTCAGCATCCTCCGTCCGGATGAAATAGGTGACGGTAAAGCGCGGGGACATCAGAGTGCCTCGGCTTTCTGCGCGGAATGAACGTGATCGAGACGGACCTCTGCCAGTTCATCTTCCCCAATGGCAAGCGGTTTGCCGAGGAGCTGTTCGATGGCTCCGACCAGCGCGCTGGCATCAAGTCCGTATTTCTTCATCAAATATGGTTTGGAAGCGCCATGCGCAAAGGTATCGTTGAGGCCGAGGCGCTTCAGCTTGATGCCGATGCCTTCTTCGGCCAGGATCTCCGCAACCAGCGAGCCGAGGCCGCCGACGATCGTGTGGTTTTCGAGCGTGACGACGCCTTTCTTGCCGCGAGCGGCCTTCAGCAGGCCATCACGGTCGAATGGCTTCAGCGTTGAGGCGTGCAGGTGATGAACGCCAACCCCGCGCGCCTTGAGCGGCCCGCTCGCGCGCAGTGCTTCCTCTGTGCAAACACCGGAACTGACAACGAGGATGTCGTCGCCTTCGGAGAGCGTGCGCAGCCGGTTGAATTCGAAAGGCGTCGAAAAGAGGCGCGGCACCTCGCCGCGCAGGACGCGGACGTAGACGGGGCCATCAATGGCGTCCGCGACTTCGAGGACGGTTTCGACTTCCGTTGCATCGCCGGTTTCAAGCACGGTCATGTTCGGCACCGCACGCATGACGGCAATGTCTTCGATCGCCTGATGGGTGATGCCGCCCGGCGTCGTAATGCCAGGCAGAAAGCCCATGAGCCGGACCTTGCGGTTGGAATAGGCGATGGAATTGATCAGCTGATCGTAGGGGCGGCGATACAGAAACACCGAGAACGTGTGAAGGAACGGGCGATAGCCCTGCATCGCAAGGCCGCCGGCAAAGGACAGCATATTCTGCTCGGCCATGCCGAGTGTCAGAAACTGCTCCGGATGCCGGTCACGGAAGCCGTCGACCTCGCAGGAGGAGGTGAGATCCGCCGAAAGGCAGAGCACTTCCGGCCGTGCGACCGCAAAGGTTTCGAACGCCTTGGCATAGGGACGGTTGACGATCTCGACCATGTTCAGGTCCTTTCCGCTGCGTTCATGTCGATGCCAAGCTCGGCGGCCAGTGCCGCCTGCATTTCCAGCCGTTCGTCCGCGCTCTTGAAGCGAACATAGTGCAGTCGCGGGAAGCGCTTCTTGAGGAAGTTCATACCCTGATAGGGCGAGGTATTGGCGAGGATCACCAGTGGCTTGCCGGCTTCCGCGCTTTCGGCGGCCTGGCGCATGGCGCCGAGATCGTGACCATCGACCGAGCGGCATGTCACGCCAAAGGCGCCGATGCGCGCGGCAAGATCGCCAAGGTCAAGCACCGAAGACATGGCGCCATCGCATTGCTGGCGGTTGACGTCGACGATGACGCGGATGTTGTCTATCCGGTGATAGGCCATGGCCGCAAGGCATTCCCAGGTCTGGCCCTCTTGGAATTCTCCATCCGACATATAGACCCAGACCTTGCCCGGCTCGCCTTTCTTCTGTCGTGCCCAGGCAACGCCCGACGCCATGGAAAGGCCCTGTGCCAGCGAGCCGGTCGTCACTTCCATGCCGGGGCTGTGTTCGGCGCCGATCATCTCGACCGAGCCGCCATCCTTGTTGAAGTGGTCGAGCGCATGTTCGTCCATCCGCCCCATCTCGATCAGCGCCGAGTAGATCACCAACGCGTAGTGTGCAGGTGAAATGAACAAGCGGTCGAACTCGGGTGCGAACGGACCGTGGTAGCCCGCGCCCGTGAAAGCATCCGGATTGTGGGCCGAAGGCACGCCACGGAAGGGAAGCGGCACTTTCGGAAGCGTCGGTTCGCCGAGCTGCAGGAACTCATTATAGAGAAGGGCCAGGCTCTCGGCGGCCGAACAAGCCTGGCTCAGATAGCCACCATTGTTCTTCATCGTGTGGAAGAAGACGCGACGGCGAATTCCAAGCGCAATATCTTCCGTGGATTTCTGATTGGAGAGGGTCATCGTCTCAGCTCCGTTCGGGGAAAAGGGCCTTCAGACCTTCCGGCGACGGCGTCGCGATGCCGCGTTCCGTTATCAGGCCGGTGATCAGGCGGGCAGGCGTGACGTCGAAGGCGGGATTTGCCGCAGGACTTCCTTCAGGCGAGATGCGAACGCTCGCTATTGAACCATCCCGTGCTTTGCCCTGAACGAAGCTGACTTCGTCCGCGGATCGCTCCTCGATCGGAATTTCCTTGATGCCGTCGTGAACTGTCCAGTCGATGGTCGGTGACGGCAATGCAACGTAGAAGGGCACGCCATTGTCGCGGGCGGCAAGCGCCTTGAGGTAGGTTCCGATCTTGTTGCAGACATCGCCGTTTGCCGTTGTACGATCCGTTCCGACGATGACCATGTCGATATCGCCGTGCTGCATCAGGTGGCCGCCGGCATTGTCGACGATCAGCGTGTGCGGCACGCCATGGCCGTTCATCTCCCAGGCCGTGAGATAGGCGCCCTGGTTGCGCGGGCGGGTTTCGTCGACATAGACGTGGACGGGAATGCCTTCCTCCGTCGCCATATAGATCGGCGCCGTTGCAGTGCCGTAGTCGACCGTCGCAAGCCATCCGGCATTGCAATGGGTAAGGATGCGGACAGGTTCGCCCGCCTTCTTTTTCGCGGCGATCTCGCGGATGACCTTCAAGCCATTCGCGCCGATCGCGCGATTGAGCTGAACATCTTCCTCGGCAATTTCGGCGGCACGCTTGTAGGCGGCTTCGGCGCGTGCGCCTTCCGACAGCGGCCGCAGGTGTTCGCGCATGGCGTTCAGCGCCCAGCGCAGGTTGATGGCGGTCGGGCGGGTTTCGTTGAGCTCTTCCCAGACGGCGTCGAGATGCGCGCTGGAAGGGTCCTTTGCCATGGCGATGGCAACGCCATAAGCGGCCGTGACCCCGATCAACGGCGCGCCGCGCACCCACATGTCACGGATGGCAACGGCAACGTCATCGACTGTCTTCAGCGTGACGACTCTGAATTCATGCGGCAGCCAGCGCTGATCGATAATGTCGACCGAGCGGCCGTCCTCGTTGAGCCAGATCGTATGGTAATGGCGTTCTCCGACTTTCAAGCGAGTGTCTCCTTCTGAAGCCGTTTTGCTGTCGCGCGGACATCTTTGAGGCTATGGATACGATGCCGGTTGACGGCGAGGTGGCGCCCAAGTTTCAGCGCCTTCTTCTCGCAGGCAGCCCGACGGTTGGGATCGGCGATGGTTTCGAAATCGGCATTGTGGGCAAGGCCAAGAATGCGGCGATGCATCTCGATGCCAGCAAAGCCCAGCATTTCGCGATAGATCTCGTCGAGGACGATGTTTAGAGCCTGTTCGGCTCCCATCATGTCACCTTGATCTTCGAAGAGACTGGCCTGGTACAGGATGCCCTTGCGCTCGTTGCGCCAGAGATTGGCGAACTCGGCGCGGAACGTTTCCCAGATGGTTTCGACCGTATCGAGCAAATACGTGCGCATCTCATCGCGCCCCGCATCGTCGCTTTCATGACCGCTTTGCGCGAAATAGCTCATCCAGAAATTGGCGAGCAGCATGCCGACGTCGAAACTGATTGGACCGTAAAAGGCAAATTCCGGATCAATGACGCGCGTTTCGTCATCTGTGACCATCACCGAGCCGGTATGAAGGTCGCCATGGCAAAGCGTCTCTGCCTTGGCGGAGAAGAGATGCTTCAACCGCTGTGCTTCCACCTTGAGGTCTCGATCGCCACGCAATTCTGCAACGATCGGATCAAGTTGCGGCGAGGTATGCCGGTTGAGCGTCGCTTCGAAATAGGGATCGGAAAAGACGAGATTCTCTGTGATGTCGCAGAGCTCGACATTATCGGCGAAGAGCGCCACGTCTGCCTTCTTGTCGCGCGTGACCATGGAGAAATCGGAACCGCGAAAGAGGGTGCGTGCGCAAAAAAGCCCGAGGTCGCGACCGATCTTTGGAAGGATGTGCCCATCGATCAATGCCCGTCGCAAGATGACATGCGGGGTCAGAAATTCCATGACGATGATGGCCTGGGCGGCGTCGAAGAAAAAGATTTCCGGCACCATGCCAGGATCGCGCTGGGATTGGCGTATCAGGGCATGATATTCGAAAAACGAGCGCTTCAGAGGAAGCGGCCAGCTTTCGCCAACAAGTCGCACATAAGGCAGCGCCTGTTTGACAATGGCGGCTCCCTTTTCTCCGGTGACAATAAAAACGAGATTGAGATTGCCGTCGCCGACTTCCTTGACCGCCCATCGCGTGGAATCGTCGCCGATTTTTTCCCTAAGAATGGCGTTGCCGCCAAGTCGGCCCGGCAATGTCTCGACGCTGAGCGCCGCAAAGACTTGGGTGTCCATTATGCTCTCCTCCTGCGCATGTCGCGGCCTCCACCGTGTTTCGACATGCCGTCATGGGCACAACTAAGTCGGCATTCTGTCAAATGTCAATGGCCTTGACATTTGATTAAAAGCTATCCTAACCTGCTGTCATTGGGAGGAGAGAATGAGCGAACATGCAGTGTTTCGCATCGAAGGTGTACGCAAGTCCTTTGGTGCGGTGGCGGTGCTCCAAGGGGTGCATCTCGACCTCAAGGGCGGTGCCGTCACAGCCTTGATGGGTGCCAATGGCGCCGGAAAATCGACGCTCGTGCGCATCTTGAGCGGCGTTTATCCGCGCGATGCCGGCACGATCACTCTTTCGGGTGCGCCGTTCGAGCCCTCGACGCCCGCGGAGGCGATCCGGGCTGGCGTCGTGACGGTGCATCAAAACATCAATGACGGCGTTGTCGCCGATCTCGATGTGGCGACCAATCTGACGCTCGACCGGTTGAACGGGCGTGGTGCACGGCTGTTCTTCAATCCACGCCGGGTTCGGCGCGAGGCTGCGCTTGTCGCCTCGCGCATGGGCCTGACCATCGATCTCAAATCCAGCATCAACGACTTGAGCCTTGCCGATCGCCAGATGGTGGCGATTGCGCGCGCCATGGCGCATGAGCCAAAGGTCCTGATCCTCGACGAACCGACCTCGTCGCTGTCGAGCGCCGAGGCCGACCGCCTGTTCGATCTTGTCGATCGCCTGAAGGCGCGGAGCGTCGCCATTCTTTATATTTCGCACCGCATGTCAGATATACGCCGTCTCGCAGACAGTATCGTGTCGTTGCGCGACGGCCGTATTACCGGCCATTTCGAAGGGCCTGATCTCGATTATGAAGGTGCCGTCAACGCAATGCTGGGCCGAAAGGTCTCTGCCGATGCCGTCTCGGTACGCGAGGCAAGCGTTCCCGTCTTTCGAGCACAGGGCCTGAAACTTTCCGAGCATTCGCGACCGTTCGATCTTGAGCTTGGCGATGGAGAGATTGTTGCCGTGACCGGCCTTGTCGGGGTTGGGAAGTCTGCGCTTGCCGAAGTGTTGGCCGGAGCCCGCATGCCGGCGTCAGGCCAAATGACGCTCGATGGCGCGCGTTACGTGCCGAAGACGACCGGACAGGCAATCGCAAGCGGCGTTTTCCTTGTCGCCAAGGATCGTGGGATCAGCGGCATCGTGCCGGATTTCAATATTTACGAGAATATCAGCCTACCGTTTCTGCGTCGTCTATCCCGCCTCGGCGTTTCGAACCGTGCAAGCGAAAGGGCGAGGGCGCGTCAGCAGATCTCCGCGCTTGGTGTGGTGTGCCGCAATGAGCGGGACGAGATGCACACGCTGTCGGGCGGCAACCAGCAGAAGGTCATGGTCGGCCGCTGGCTTTCTGAGCCGTCGCGGCTTCTTGTTCTCGATGAGCCGTTTCAGGGCGTCGACATCGTCGCCAGACGCGATATCGGCAATAAGCTTCGCTCCTCGGCCAATGGGCGGGCCACCATCCTATTTCTCACCGAACTCGACGAGGCCTTCGAAGTGGCCGACCGCATTCTTGTGATGTCGGAGCAGACGATCGTCGGTGAGCATCGCAATTCCGGCATTGATGTCGAGCGCCTGCTGTCTGAGATCGCAGGTCAATCCTCTCAACAGGTCAGCGCAATATGAGCAGTGAACAGAGCAAATCCGCAGGCGCGGTTCCCTTGTCCCAACCGAGCGTGAGTGTCAGGGATCTGGCGATAAAATATGGTTTCCTTGTGCTGCTTTTCGGCATGATCATCTATTTTTCGCTGGTTACCGGCGGCTTTGCCTCGCCGCAGAGCGCGGTCTTCATCCTGCAGTCGGTGTCGATCACCGGGATCCTTGCCCTCGGTGTTACCGCAACGCTGGTGGTCGGTGGTTTCGACCTCTCGATCGGGTCGGTCGCCACGAGCGCGATGATGGCGTCGTCATACGTGATGGTTGTCATGGGTGGCGATGCTGTTACGGCAACGCTCGTCTGCCTTGCCGTCGGCGTGCTGGTCGGGCTCATCAATGGCATCATCATCGTCTACATGCGTGTGCCGGATCTCCTTGCGACACTCGGCATGATGTTCCTTCTGCTGGGGCTGCAGCGAATTCCGACAGAGGGCCGCTCTATCGCCACCGGGATGACGCTGCCGGATGGCTCTGTCGCTAGCGGCACTTTCAGCCCGGGCTTTCTGGCTCTTGGGCGCCATCGCTTCGATTTCATCCTGCCCAATCTCGTCCCGGTTTCGGTCGTGGTGCTGATCGTGCTGGCGATCCTGATCTGGTTCTTTCTCGAATATACCCGGTTCGGACGCATGATGTATGCCGTAGGCTCGAATGAACGCGCGGCCGGCCTCGCCGGTGCACCGGTCAATGCCTACAAGATTTCCGCTTACATCATCTCGGGCATCTTCGCCTCGATCGGCGGCATTCTGCTCGCAGCCCGTCTTGGCCGCGGCGATATTGCCTCGGGTAACAACCTCTTGCTCGATGCTGTCGCAGCCGCATTGATCGGTTTTGCGGTGCTTGGCGCAGCCAAGCCCAATGCCTTGGGGACGGCCATCGGCGCCCTATTCGTCGGCATCCTGCTGCAGGGGCTGACCATGATGAATGTGCCTTACTACACCCAGGATTTCGTCAAGGGCGCGGTTCTCGTCGTCGCTCTGATTTTCACCTTTGCATTCTCAAAGAGGAGCAAACGCTAAGGGCGCATGTCCTTGGCGGATAATCATAATCTTACCGGAGGAGGAGACTGATATGAAGATGACACGCAGAACGCTGGGCGCCTTGGCGCTTGGCCTGATGGGAGCAGCAGCCTTTGGTGCGCCATCCTTTGCCGCCGATATGCCCAAGCCGTTCGATAAGCCGGGCAATGTGAAGATTGCGCTGGTGCGCTATCTGTCGACCGGTGATTTTTTCCAGTCCTACCTGGCCGGCGTCGAAGCACAGGCCAAGGCACTAGGCGTTCAGTTGCAGGTATTCGACAGCCGTCAGGATGCGGCGGTACAGGCCGATATGGTCGATCAGGCCATCGCGCTTGGCGTCCAGGGGATCATCATCCAGCACGGCCTGACGGAATCGATGAAGGATGCCGCTAAACGCGCCGTTGACGCGGGCATCAAGGTCGTAGCCTTTGACGTCAACGTCGAGAACCCGAAGATCCCACAGGTCGAACAGTCAGACCGTGACCTTGCGCGCCTGGCGCTCGAACAGGCCATCAAGGACAATGGCCAGAGCTTCAAGGCCGGCTACGTCTATGTCGCCGGTATCGCGCCGCTCGATCGACGCGACGAGACCTGGAAGGAGTTCAAGAAGAAATATGCTGGCATCAAGGAAGCGGCCCAGTTCGGCACAATGGACAATCCGATCGCCAACTCGGTCGCAAACCAGGCTCGTTCGGTGGTCTCGGCAAATCCGGATATTACCGTGATGTTCGCTCCCTATGACGAATTCGCCAAGGGCGTGAAGATCGCCGTCGATGAAGCCGGTCTCTCGTCCAACGTGAAGATCTATTCTGCCGATATTTCGACGCCCGACATCGCTGCGATGCGTGAGTCCGGGTCCGCGTGGGCGGCGACTGCGGCAACGAACCCGGCCGTTGTTGGCCAGGTCTCCGTTCGTGCTCTTGCCATGCTGCTGGCCGGCCAGGATCCGGGCCACCAGGTCGTCGTTCCGCCGACGCTCATCACCCAGAAGGATCTGAATACGCAGGATATCAAGAACATGGAGGAACTCGGCGCGAAGCTTCCACAGTTCGCGCATGCGGATGTCGCCATGCCGGCATGGATGCCGAAGGCTGCCGCCAAGTAATCAAATTCTTTCCCAACGACTGGCGGTGCTTCGGCACCGCCTTTTTTGTCTGTGTTTCACGGTCTAGCCGTGTGCGCAGGCAAACAATGCCCCGGTTGGGGCAGTTTTTCTTTTGGATTTCACCTCAGCGAAGCGCAAGCCTGTTAGGCTTTGCCGCCCGAAGAGTATCCTTCCTAATGGAGAATATTGACAATATTTGCTACGCTTCCCGCAATAGCTGGGTAGCGAAGGTGCAAGCAATGGCATCAGACAGCATCCACGTGAAGGTCAAAGGGCCTCTGCAGGACCACCTTCAACAGCAGATCGGCGAGGACGGTCTTTATGAAAACGCGAGTGAATACATTCGCGCGCTTATTCGCCGTGACCTCCAAACCAGGGATGAGGCCTGGGAAGCCCTGTGCTGAGAACTATCGCCGGCATTGTGGGCGTACGATAGCGAATTTGTCGCGGTCTCGGCTGATGATGTCATCCAGCGGAACGAGACCCGCTAAACATGGCGGCTTATCGTTTTTACCCGCATGCGGATGCTGCACACGATGAGATCTGGCGTGATACGGTCGAAAAGTGGCGTGAAGCGCAAGCCGTCACCTGTATTCGGGGGCTCCACACTCATTTGCAGCTTCTGACGAAAGACCGGGACCTCTGGCGCAGGCGTCCGCAGAGACTGGCCGTTCCAGCCGACGTCAAGCGCGAGGCCTATTTCAGCCGGTATGAGCATCATTATGTTTTCTTCCGTACCCTGAATAACGACGACCTTGGCGTCATGAGCATTCTGCACGAGCGCATGGACATGGCGGTGCGGCTTAAAGAAGATCTGGTAGCATTGGAAAGTAGGAAACCGACCAATTAGTCGGTAGCGAGCCGAGCGATCATCACCAGCCTCTCTTAAACGGCATCAACGGATGCCTGCCTTGGTTCGGAATGCACCAAGGCAGGCATGATGGCACGCTTCTGCGATTTAAGGAAAAGCAGAAGCGCTCAAGGTCCTTCAGTGCGGACATGCCTTAGCGAAGCGCAGCGGCGATATTGCCGCCATCAACCGTCGTCACATCTGCCGTTGTTCTTTCCGCCAGGGCGTGGTGAACGAAGGCGCGGGCGACGTCGTCTGCCGTCACTTCGAGGCCAAGAAGATTCCCGCCCATATATTCCGAAACGGAAAGGCCGCGCGCGGCCGCACGATTGGCGATCATCTCATCGTTGAGTAGGCCAGATCGGATGCGGTCGGCATTGACGGCGTTGACCCTGATACGGTCGGCACCATGCTCCAGCGCATATTGTCGGGACAGGAAGAGCGTTGCCGCTTTCGGAAGGCCATAGGCGCCGAATTTGGCACCGGGATTGACCGCTTGCTTTGACGCGTTGAAGAGGAGCGCGCCGCCGGTCTTCTGCGCTTTCATGATGCGTACGGCGTTTTGCGCGACGCTCTGATGGGCGAAGAAGTTCAGCTCAAAACTCTTGCGCAGCAAAGCGTCGTCCATCGTGGCGATCGGACTTTCCCAGGCGGCGCCGGCGTTGGAGACGACAATGTCGACACCGCCGAATGTGGCAACGGCGGCATCGAAGGCGCCGCGAACCGAGGTCGGGTCGGTTATGTCGCATGCAAGACCGATCGAGCTGTTGCCAACGGATTTAGCGACTGCCTGCGCCCTTTCACCATCGAGGTCGACGACGACGGCGTGAGCGCCTTCCACTACGAATGCCTTGACGATGGCGGCACCGATGGCGCCGGCACCACCCGTCACCAGCACGACCTGGCCGGTGAACGGTTTTGGCTTGGCGCCGGCGAGCTTTGCCTGCTCCAGCGACCAATATTCAAGGTCGAAGAGATCCGGCCTGCTGACTGGTTCGAAGCGGCCGACCGATTCCGCATCGCGCGCCGCCTCGATCCACATTTCTCCGACATCAACGGCGATCATCGCATCCTTGTGGGTTCGGCCGTGGCCATAAATGCCGAGACCCGGAACCAGGGTCAGGCGCGGCATCGGATCGAGCATGGTGCGCTTGACATCGTCGCGGGCATCGTTGCTGCGGAAATACTCGGTATAGTCGGCGACAAAGGCGGCGACGCGCTCATCGATCACGCCACGATAGGTCCCTAGATTTTCCTTGGTCGGTGCCGGCAGCACCATCGGGCCGGTCTTGATGCGGATGGAAAGATCCGGCGTGGAAACGCCACGTGCCGCCATATCAGTGACTTCGGCTGAATTCACGAAGTCGAGGATATCAGGCGAGGTGCGGAATACGCTGATCATGCGGTCGAAGCGACCTTCGCTTTTATCGACTGCAACGGCACCGCGCAGCATGGATGCGATATCGCCCGGACCTGCGAGATCTGCAGGCAGGGCGGCTGCCGTGAACGGATGGCGGCCATTCCGCTTCACATGGTCTTCCGCCAGTGACACGTAATGGATCATCCGGTCATAGGCTTCTTTTGCCGTCGCGCCGAACGTGAAGATGCCGTGCTTGTCGAGGATCAAGCCCTCGACCGTTGGATCCTGCTCGAAGACTTCCGCCGCGGCCTTGGCGAGCGCAAATCCCGGCATGATATAAGGCACAAAACCCATCTTTCTACCGAACAGCTCGGTGCTCATCTCCCTGCTTTTAGCCTGGTCGGCTATGGCAAGGATGGCGGTCGAATGGGTGTGATCGACGAATTTGTGCGGAAGGAAGGCGTGCAGCAGCGCCTCCACGGAGGGATTTGGTGCCAGGGGATCGATGAGATTGGCGCGCAACAATGTCACCATGTCTTCGTCCGACAGCTTCGCGAGCTTGCGGCTCTTCAAAAGCGGCTCGATCCGAACGGCGGGCAGGCCCGGCGGCTCAATGACACCCATGTCCCAGCCGCTGCCCTTGACGCAGAGGACCGCATGGGTATCGCCGACGAGATCTGTCATCTCCGTCTTCACGGAAGTGTTGCCACCCCCATGCAAGACCAGCCGGGGCTCGCCGCCCAAGAGTCGTGTCGTATAGGTGCGCAATGCAAGATCGCGAGTGACACCCTTGGCCTGATAATCGGCCACGACTTTTTCCGCGACATCGTCGCGCCACAGATTTTCCATGTCAGTTTGCCTCCCAATGAAACGGCCCCTTCCGGATCGGCGGGCCATGTGACAGGCTCAGGGCTTGCCCGAGCTGTTCCTGTCGAGCCCCTCTGTCTGCCAACGATCCAGGAGCCGTCGCGCCATCGATGCGGTGACGACGAGATGCGAGGCAAAGCCGCCTTTCAGCGCGGCAAGCAGGGGGTCGAATTTGCTATCTTCCTGCACGACGAGCATGCGCTTCTTGATCGCCCGGATAGAGGCTAGGTCCGCCGACATGCAGCGCCGATTATGGGCGCAATCCATCCACTGGCCGTCGTGGTCGATGAGTTGTCCGGCGATGACGCCTGCCGCGCCCTGATCGCCCATCGCATGCATTTCCTCCGCCGAAAGAGCGCCGCACTTGACGAGGTGGCTGTCTTCCTCGATGCCGCCCACCGAATAAAGCGCGAGCTGGCAATCGGCAATCGTAGCGAGCTGTTCGCGAATGACCGGCTCGGATCGCAGCTCTTCTGCAAGCCGCTCCGAGGAGAGAACAAGGGGCGCATAGAGGTTGATGCCCTCGGCATTGAGGCGCCGGGCGATTTCCGTCGTGCATTGGTCGGGACGATAGGAATAGGGGGCGCCAAGATTGCCACAGAGCTGAACGACGGTAACGCCGCGCAGGTCGGCGAAAGGCATGACGTCGGCGATATGATAGACGGTTCGCCCCCAGGCAACGCCGATCCGGTCGCCCTTATTGATAAGCTCGAGGAAGACGGAGGCTGCCACAACCGGCATTTCGGCAGCCGGATCCATAGCCTGCCGGTCTTCCGGCACGATCCAGACCGCCGTCAGGCCTATTGCATCTTCCAGCTCTCGCGCGAGAACATCGTCGGAGAAGAGTTCCGAAGAGGTGGTGATCGTGACGATCCCCATTTCGCGCGCCCTGCGCAGATACATCGCAATCGACGCGCGCGAAATCTCCAGGCGCTGGGCAACCTCGTCCTGGCGCATACCGTGGTTATAGTACAGCCAGGCGGCCTTGTGGATAATTTGGTCATTGGAGCGGATCGGCATGCTGCTCTCTCAGAAATCATGGATACTGACATAATTCATCATAGCTGACAAAAGTCAATCCACCGATCTGATATGACAGCAGTCCGCATCTTGCAAGGCGGCGGATCAGGCACGCCATTCAAGGCACGAGCTGGCGCACCATGACGAGGCGCCTGTCCGATCGCTAAACAGCAATCAAGGGCGTGTTCCGGTCTTGATGCCAATGAGATCTATTGTAGCGTGGTCTCATGCGGCTTTGCCGCAAGGATCGGCAATTGTGCTTCCAAGCCAAGCTGCATCGCCGCGACGGGGCGATGATTGCGCAGCCTGTCGGCCCTGCGGGTCAGCAGCTCCTCATTGATGATGGCCTGCATGCCGGCAATGAACCGATGCCGACTGAATTGTTCAGCATGTGCGAGAAGCGTCGCGGGATGAAACTGATGCTCGATGGCCTCGAATTCATGCACGGCATCGATGAGCGCATCAGCGGATTGCTGTTCGAACAGAACACCGCTTACTCCCGGAATGACGGTTTCCAATGCCCCGCCGCGCCCATAGGCAATGACGGGCCGGCCGCTCGCCATCGCCTCGACCGGAACGATGCCGAAATCTTCTTCGCCTGGAAAGACCAATGCGCGGCAACGCGCAAGCTTCTCCTTCAGCACCGCGAAGGATGTATGTCCAAGGAAAGTGATGGAAGGGCCGGCGTTGCGCTTCAACTCCTCCAGTTGCCGGCCTTCGCCGATGACCACGAGGTTGCGCTTCATCCTGGTAAACGCCTCTATCGCGAGGTCGACCCGCTTATAGGAAACCAGCTGACCGGCGCAGAGATAGAAGTCTTCCGTCGATGATGCCGGGGTGAAATCATCGACATTGACGGGCGGATAGACGACGGCCGCCGGCCGCCGATAGTATTTGCCGATGCGATCGCAAACGTGATGGGAGTTGGCGACGAAGCGATCGACGCGCAGGCTGGTGCTGACGTCCCAGGAGCGCAGCAAAGGCGCCAGCATCGGCATCATGAGCCGCGAGCCGAGGCCAGCATGGGATCGGTAGAAATGATAGTGGTCCCAAAGATAGCGCATGGGCGAATGGCAGTAGCAGACATGCGTTGCCTGCGGCGGTGGAATAATGCCCTTGGCCGGGCCGGACTCACTGGAAATGATGAGATCGTAATCCGTGAGGTCGAAGCTTTCCAGCGCAAATGGCATCAGGGGGAGAAGCGATTGATAGGCCCGGACCGCGCCTGGAATGCGCTGCAGGAACGATGTGATAATCTTGTGTTTTCGTATCTTGTCCGAGAGCCTGCTTTCATCGCAGACAAGAGTGAATATATCGGCATCCGGATACATATCGCAGAGCGCCTCGACGACTTTTTCTCCACCCCGCATCGCCACCAGCCAATAATGTACGATCGCCACGCGCATTTTCGTCCCTCCGTCGGCCGAAACCACATTGGGCAGGCAGCAACTTTTGCGACAGGGCCTATATCGGTTCAGCGAAGCATCCAAATGGGCGAAGGTAGTATCCAAAAGATTTAGCCGGTGGTTGTAGCCTCTACACAAGGATATGGCCTCTCGACCAAGAGGGGGCAGGATTGTCCAGCTCCCTGTCAGAAGTGATAAGGCCTGTTGCTGCGGCAGGGGATTTACCTCTGCGTGTCCTGCTGCTGATCTCGTTACCTGTGCCTTCGACTGAGCGGTGGCACGAGCAATATGCAAGCGAGAGTTCAGCCCATGTCCAGAGTTTCCGCTTTGATTCGTCGTTCGGCGTCCGGCTCGCACAGGGTCATGGCGCCCTGGCTGCTTGCAATGATCCTCTCCGGGGCAAGCTCCTATGGAATCGCGAACGCTGCAGCCAGCGACATCTACCAGGTCGGGCCACAAGCCAGGCTGAAGATTGCCATCGTCGAGTGGATCAGCGGCACCGGCGAATATAAGGAGTGGACCGCCTTGAACGGTGAATACCTCGTCTCGCAATCCGGTTCGATCTCCATTCCAATGATCGGCCAAATGCAGGTCGGCGACAAGACAGTCGAGGAGATCAGCGCCGACATCGGCGTGAAATTGAAGCAGATCACCGGTTTGGCGGTGGCTCCGACGGCGTCGGTTGAAGTCGTCAAGTATCCGATGATCTATGTGTCGGGTGCAGTCGAAAAGCCAAGCGAGCTAGAATTCAGGCCTGGCCTGACCGTCAAGCAGGCGATGGCAATGGCAGGCGGGCGCGAGCGCCGCTCCAGTCAGACGGGCGACTATACGGAAGCACAGCAGATCAGCTACGCAGGTGAGATCAGTCGGATGGAGCTGCAGCTGAAGCAGCTGAGCGCTCGGCAGGCCCGCCTGCTCGCCGAACTCGACGATCAACCGGCAATCACCTTCCCGCCGGAGATCAAGGCTGCCCCCCAGGGCTCGGCGGTCTGGCAAATCACGAAGAGCGAAGTCGATCTCTTCAACGCAAGGGCCGACGCCTTGCGCCAACAACTGGCCGCCGCTGCCGATCTGGAGGCGCTGTTGCACAATGAAATCAATATCCTCGATGAAAAAATGTCCTCGCAGGATGAACAGGTGAAGATCGCGCAGGACGAATTGAGCGACATTTCCAAACTGGTCGACACGAAAATCCTGACGACATCGCGCAAGACCTCCCTGGAGCGGATCGTCGCCGAAATGCAGGCGGGCAAACTGGATCTCGTCGTCGCCTCGATGCAGGCAAAGCAGAAGCTGAGCGAGACCGAACGCGATGCGCTCAATCTCAAGGGCCAGCGAAAAACCGAAGCGGGCCAACAGTTGCAGGTTACCGAGAGCGAAATCGAGGATACCAAGCTCAAGCGCAACACGACGCTGCAGCTTTTACAGATCTCCGGCGCGTCACTGTCAAGAAGCCAGAGCATGAAGGCGCTCGATCTTCAGCCGCTGGAATATTGGATCACCCGAAAGGGCGATCAGGCCGATGCCGTCAAGGTCACCGAGGCAACCGAGCTGCAGCCCGGAGACGTGTTGGATGTACGCTATAACATTTCCGGAAGTCTGGACGGCACGACGGTTTCGTCTGTCGACGTTGGACAATCCCAATAGTGCTACGCAAATGATGATGGGGCGACAGTCATGGTAGTTCACGAGATCGGCAAAGGTTTTTCCGGCACTCCATCGGAGGCCAACGGTGCCGGAAATGGCGAATTTATTTCGTTTCGCGACGTTTGGCGCTTTCTGCAGCGGCACTGGCTGATCTTTGCATTGTTTACGGGAGTAGGGCTGGGGATCGGCGGCATATATATGGCGACGACCCAACCGATCTATCTTGCAAGCACACGCCTCGTCATGGACCCTGATCAGGGGCGTATTGTTTCCCAGGATGCATTCACCGGGACTGTCATCATCGAAGCCGCCGAAATCGCGAGCCAGGTTGAGATCGTCAAGTCCGAGGCGATCGCGCGTGCCGTCGTGCAGAAACTGAACCTGACAGAAGACCCGGAAATCACAGGCGGCGTGTCATGGCAGGCCATGCTGCACGACAAGTTGCGCGGCATTTTCAGCTTTTTCAAGCGAGGCGACGATGGCAGTGCCAAAACGGAGGTCTCTGAGGACGACATCATGCGCCGGACCATGGCCTCCTTTCTGTCACGGGTAGAGGTCAATCGCGTTGGCCAGTCCTACATCCTCGAGATTGGCTACAGTTCAGTCGATCCGCAGAAGGCGGCCATCGCAGCCAACGCCATTGCCGAGGCCTATATCAGCACCGGCCTTTCGGAGCGGGCGTCGGCGGCACAAAGCGGCGCCAATTGGCTGGAAACGCGCTTGATCGAAGTTGGACGACAGGCGCGCGAGGCGGCCATGAGCGTCGAGGAATTCCGCGCCAAGAACGGTATCATGGAGATCAGTACCTCCTCGTCCCTCGATCAGCAGCAATTGTCCGAGATCAGCAGCCAGGCCGTCGCGGCCAAGGCGCAGACAGCCGCCGAAACAGCCAAGCTTGCAACCCTCAATCAACTGATGGCTGGGGGTAGGGTCGAGGGTGACGTCGATGAGACGATGAACAACCCGCGCATACAGAAACTTCAGGAGGACCTGGGGGCTGCCACGGCCAAGCTGAACAGCCTTACCAGCAGATACGATGCCGATAATCCTGCCATCCTTGCCGCACAGCAGGAAATCGACCGGGTAAAGGCGGACATGCGCAAGGAGTTTGAGCGCATTCAGGCCGTCTATAAGGCAAATCTGGAGGTCGCCCAAACGCGAGAAAAGCTCTTGAGCGACGAGGTAGCCTCGCTGAAGGACGCCGGAACGGATAAGAACCTGGCGAAAGTCGAGCTGTCGGAAATGGAGAGCAGGGCGACCACATATCGCCGGATGTATGAGAGCATTCTGCAGCAGCTTATCGGCGCGCTGCAAAAGGAATCCTTCCCGCTCGGAAGCGTCCGCGTGGTGACGGCGGCAGCCATACCCTTGGCAAAGACATGGCCGAAATCCTCCTTCGTCCTGCCGTTCTCGGCGATGCTTGGCCTTGCCGCTGGCGTCATGGCCGCGCTGCTGCGGGATGGCCTCGATCGGCGGGTCAGCTCCAGCGAAAAGCTGCGGCGGGAACTGGGTATCACTTCGCTCGGCCATGTTCCCGTCTATGCAAGCCCCTCATTCCTGCCGGGAAGCCTGGCAACGGCCAACTCGAGCTGGCGACGAACAATGCTGCCGCTGAGGTCCGTGCTCGATACGCCATACTCGCAATTTTCCGAAGCGTTGCGCGGCGTCAAGCACTCGATCGATTCCGCCTTTCCACCTAACGCGCCTATGGTGATCGGCATCACATCCGTCGGCACCGGTGAGGGTAAGACCACCATTGCGACCAATCTCGCGCAACTTTACCAGCATGAAGGTGCCTCGGTCGTCTTGATCGATGCCGATTTCCTAAACGCGAGATTGAGCTGCGTCGTCACGGAATCCGGGACGGAATTCGGCATGGAGGCCTTGAGTATCAACGAGGTCCCGCGGCGTTATTCCGTTGCCCACGAAGCCGGTGTGCTGGTTGCCAAGGCCGATCATCAGCCGGAAGCGGAACTCATGCATGCCCCTGGAAGCGTGCCGGTGGTAACGGTCGACGAGACCGAGAAGTCGGTCGCAGCCTCCCAACGCTACGGCCATCTTCCGGCGCTCAAGGCCGAGATCGATTTGCTGCGGCGGCAATATAAGGTCGTTATCGTCGACATGTCCGCGTTTGAGGATTCCGCCGATACGCGTGTGATCTGCACTTACCTTGAGGGCATCGTCGTTGTCGTCGGCCAGACGAACAAGATGACCGTGGAAAGATTGTCCGACGCACTGGCAAGCTTCGGCACCACTACGATCAACATCCTCGGCATCATCGCTAATCGCAGCTATGAAAGACGGCAGAACCGCCACTCGCGTCCCTGGCGTCGCAAGCCGCAGGAGCGCCAGCTGCGTGCGTCCGCAAGGCGGCTGACAGGCCAGGTTTCGGGGCGCCCCTTGAAGATTACCGTTGGCATTGCGAGCGCGGGACGTCGCGATATCCTGTCGTCCATTCTCCCGCACATCGCCAATCAAACTCGCAAGCCCGACGAGATCGTCGTCTGTCTATCATCGCCCGAGGATATCGATCCCAGCTGCCTGCGAAATCTCGACTTTCCGGTACGCGTGCTTATTTGCGAACGTGGGCTGTGCCGCCAGCGCAATCGTATTCTCGACAGCATACAGGATGCTGACATCGTCCTTTTTCTCGATGACGATTTCCTGATGACGTCAACTTACATCGAAGAGGCGGAGCGGCTGTTTCAGCTTCAGCCGGATGTGGCGATATGCACCGGCACGGTTCTGGCCGACGGCGTCACCGGACCGGGCATTTCCGTTCGTGACGGTCTGCGTTTGGTGGAGGGCAAGCGCCGTCGTCGATCCGAGCCAACCTTGCAGTTCCGCCAGGTCTATAACGCCTATGGCTGCAACATGGCGATCCGAATGGCTATCGTCAAAGCCGCCGGCTTGCGCTTCGACGAGAACCTGCCGTTCTATGGCTGGCTCGAGGATGTCGATTTCAGCAGGCTCGTTTCCCATTATGGTCAGGTCGTCAGCGTCAAGCATCTCGAAGGCGTTCATCTTGGCACGAAGGGCGGCCGATCAAGTGGTATCCGTCTGGGCTATTCGCAGGTTGCAAACCCGCTCTATCTGATGCGCAAGCGTACCATGAGTGTGCGGCAAGCGACGATGCAGATCGGTCGCAATCTCACAGCCAATCTCATCAAGGTCTGGCGGCCGGAGCCCTGGGTTGATCGCAAGGGGCGCCTCAGAGGCAATTTCATTGCATTGCGCGATCTTCTCAAAGGCAGATTGGCACCCCAGAACATCGAAGCATTGGAATAGTTCAGTGGCAAACCCATCCGGCATCGATCGCGTCGTCGTCATCAACGATCGTTCTGCGCGGGTGGGCGGAGCGTCCAACCTGGCAATCCTGTCAGCCAGGCTGCTCCAGGACGCGGGTGTCGCCGTCACCTTCTTCGCCGGCGATGTCGCCGGTGCCGATCAGCCGGTGCCTGATACCATCAATCTCGCCGCGCGACCGCTGATGCAGCAGCCTCGCCTCAGCGCACTGACAAGCGGTCTCTACAACAGCCATGCGCATGATGGCCTTAATGCCGTCATTTCGCGCGTCGATACGCCGGGTACGATCTATCACCTTCATGGCTGGTCGAAGATCCTGTCTCCCTCGATTTTTCGCGCCCTATGGCCTGTTCGTTCGCGTGTCGTCTTGCACGCGCATGACTATTTTCTGTCCTGCCCGAACGGGGGATTCGCCAACTATCGCAGAAATCAGGTTTGCCCTTTGACGCCTATGTCGATGAGCTGCCTGACGACCAACTGCGACAAGCGCGGCTATCACGAGAAACTCTGGCGGTCGGTCAGGCATCTCATGCGGGAGCGCTACTATCCCATTCAAGAGGTTGCCGCCAATATCATCGTCGTGCATCAGCGCATGCGCGACTACTTCCTGCGCGGGCAGGTCCAGCTCGCCAATATCGAGACGATCCGCAATCCGGTTGAGCCTTTCCTCGATCGAGCGGCAGATCCGTGGAAAAAGCGCAATTTCTTCTTTGTCGGGCGGTTGGAGCCGGAGAAGGGATTTGAGGACGCAGCGATTGCAGCGCGGCTTGCCGGCGCGAAACTGCATGTCATCGGCGATGGTGCCGGTCGGATACGCCTGGAGCGAGACTTCCCGGAGGTTGTCATCCATGGATGGAAATCCAAGGACGAGATGCGGGACATTCTGTGCGATGCCCGTGCGCTGATCGTTTCGTCGCGCGTGCCCGAGCCGTTCGGCCTGGCTGCGCTCGAGGCGGTGACAAGCGGTATTCCAGTGATCTTGCCGGATGCGGCGCTCCTCGGTGAGGAACTGGCAGCTATGGGATGCGGATTGACGTTCCAAAGCGGCAAGGTCGAGACGCTTGCCAGCGGAATTCGCCGCCTTGCCTCCGATGACATGCTACTCCGTTTGATGAGTGTGAATTGCCTCCGACGGTCCAGCGAAATGGCCCATACGCCCGCATCATGGCTCGAAGCATTGCTGGCGCTGTACGGCCGCGTTCTCGACCGTGCAAATAGTGCCGGTACGAGCTCGAAATCGACCGTGCCCGGCGTTTTTCAACCTCCCATCGGCTGATCGATGAGACCGGATGAGGCTTGTGGTTAGCTCTGTGCCCGGCCCCCTACGCCATTGGGACTAGGCCGATGCCCGCAGGGTCAATTGTCAAGCAGGAGGGTAGCTGGCAGCCTTTGAGCAAAGCATGGAAGCGTTGAGGGATCCAGGATATGTTATCAACTGTTGACGGCGTTGCCCATCGCGAGCGACCGCGTCTCGACCTCAAGCAGGCCGAGCGCCTGGGCCGCTCCAAACGCCTTGTCGACCTTCTTCTCTCCGGTGCAGGCCTGTTGCTTCTGGCACCGGCGTTGCTCGTCATCGCCATCGCATTGCTTCTGGTTGATGGCCGCCCCATTATTTATCGCCATACACGCGTCGGTCGCGACGGCCGCCTCTTCGAGTGCCTGAAGTTCCGCACAATGCGCAAGGATGCCGATCAGCAGTTGACGGAGCTGCTTGCGCGCGACGACACGCGAAAATCCGAGTGGCTATCGACGCAGAAATTGACCAACGATCCTCGCGTCCACTGGCTGGGAAAATATCTGCGCATGAGCAGCGCCGACGAATTGCCGCAACTGTTTAACGTTCAGCGCGGCGAGATGAGCATGGTGGGGCCGCGGCCCGTTGTCGTCTCGGAACTCGATCGCTATGGCCCCAACCTTTATTGCTATCTCGGGCTGCGGCCGGGCATTACCGGCCTCTGGCAAGTCAGCCGCTGCGCCGACACCACCTATGAGGAACGCGTTCAGTTCGACGTCGACTATTTCCACAGTCGCTCGCTGCGCACTGACTTTAAAATTCTCGTCAGAACCATTGGCGTCGTGCTGTTTGCACGTAACGAAAAAGAACGCCTTACCAAATGAGAAGCGCAGCCATGACAAACCACACGGCAAGGCTGAAGATCACCAGAGCCCAGCGCAGCAGATATTTCTGGTTTGATTTGCCTGATGGGCTTGGGCGGATGCGATCATGGTCGTCTTCGTTCATAAGCGGCTCTGCATGGTCTTTCATGACAATTACCGGCAAGCCCTTCTTCCTCTATCCAGAAATTCAATCTTGTCTTGGTATCCAGGATAACAATTACTCGGAAAAAAAATTGTTTAACTCCGGTTTCCGTCGCCGGCGGGCAGCGTTTCATTGCACGCAATCATGTCCTGAATGGGAACGCTATGCATTTTATCTGGTGCAAGGCTTGAGGCGATTGGGCGGTTACATGCCGTCTACGCAGGAATTACTTCAACCAATAGGGGCGAAAATTGGATCTTACGCGCAACAGCATCCAATGATGATATGCCGATGAGCAGTTTCTCGTTTCCTCCAAGACATGCCGGTCGGGTCGGTCTGCGCAATTGGTTCCGTGCCCGTATGCCGGCGATCATCGGTGACGGGGCGTCGACGCTCGTTTCGAAAATTGTCTCGCAAGTCGTGCAACTTCTCATTTTTCTCGTCGCTGCGCGCATGTTGGAATCCGCTGAGTTTGGCCTGTACGCATTCAGTTCCGCTATCGTGGTCATGCTTGTCGTCATTGCCGAAGGCGGATGGGGCGAGTTCGTCATGAAGGCCGAATGCACCGAACGGGAACTCGATCAGGTCGGCACGATCTCGATCATTGCCGGCATGATGGTCACTCTGCTCGGATCACTCTGCGCCATGACTGCATGGGTCTTTTTCAACCGGCCGCACGAAGCGCTCCTCCTCGCCCTTTTCAGCAGCTGGTTTTTGCCGTCATCGCTCTATGCCGTTTACGACGGGTTGCTGGTTGCCCGCGGCCTGTTGCGGAAACAGGCAGCGATCCGTATTGTCAGCGAAATCGCCGGCCTATGCGTCACGGTGTTGGGCCTATGGCTCGGATGGCATGTATTTTCACTCGTGGCGGGGCGACTTGTGTCGCAACTCGTCTCTCTCGGCGGCTCTGTGGTCGTGCTGTCCTGGTATCCAAGACTATATCTGACCTGGCCTTTCGCGCGTGAGATCCTTGAATTTTCAAGCCATATCCTGTCCAATCGGCTCATCCTTTTTCTTCGCTCCTACTCTGGAACGCTCGCAATCGGCAGCTTCCTTGGTCTTGCCGAGGCCGGCTATTACCGCGTCGCAGAGCGCATCGTCGCGGCCTTTTCCGAGCTTATCGGCGAGCCGGCGCGGATGCTTGCCTGGACGCTGTTTCGCCGATCGGCGATCGTGATGGGACCGGATGGGCGGGCGGCTCGGGATGCCGGCCCCTCTGCGACCGTCTTCATGATGGTTCTCATCACAGTCTCCACACCCATCTATCTCGGTCTTTCGTTGGTATCGTCGAACCTGGTGGATATCGTGCTCGGCGATAAATGGGCACCCGCCGCGGTGCTCGTCGTGATCCTGTCCATGAAGCAGGTCCTCCTGATGCCTGGTTACGTGACCGAGGCACTGCTATCCCTGTCGGGCAATATCAAGCGCATGCCCCCCACGCTTTTTCTCAATGCGGTGGTTTCCGTTTCGCTCATCTTGCTTCTCGCACCGTTTGGCGTCGTGGCCGCCGCCTGGGGCCAATGTCTGGCCGCCATGGTTTCCTTCGCAACCTCGATGCATCTGCAGCAACGCTATGGCGCGCTTCGCTGGGGGCGCGTCCTTCGCAAGAGTGGCTATGTCGCGATCGCCGTCGCGTTGATGGCGGCAGCCGTTTATGGGCTCGGCTATTTCGCAGGATCGCTCAGCATGCAGCGCGCACTGACGGTCATGCTGCAGGTCGTCTCCGGCGGTGCGATCTACGTCTGTACGCTTCTTGCCCTGGAGAGGATGATCGGAGATGCGGCCTCTGTTCTATCGCTCCGGCGATAATGACGGCGATTGGCTTCGGCGATCTCAAAACGAGCCCACAGCGGCTCCATGAGACGCTGAATGGTTTCGGAAACAGATTGGGGGATGCAACATGGCGGCGTCATTATGGTTCGGTTCCTCCTGGCCAGCTCAAGCGCGCTCTATCGCGAAGGGAGCGGTGCGGACGGTCGGTCACGGTCTTGCACCCCTGCACCTGGCGCGCGGACGGCTGAGCTATCTTCTTCCTTTCCCGCGGCGCTTCACCGGCGCGTATCCCTCCTATGACGCGGCCATGGCGGCGGCGCGACGGCGGACGCTCGCCGGCTATGATCACGACGAGATCGCAACCGTCGCCTTCGGTAAGATGTGCGAGGTGGCGCCATGGGATTATCCAGTGTTGTTCTGGATCCGCAATTTGCTGCCCAGCATCGATGGTTTGGTCGATGCCGGCGGACATATGGGCACGAAATATCGCGCCTTTCGTTCGCTCTTGCCTCTCGGCGTCTCGTTTCAGTGGGTTGTTTATGATCTACCGGCGATCGTTCGCGCCGGTCAGAGCCTGGCTGAAAAGGAGGGCCTGGCGCATCTGAAGTTTGTCGACCGGATCGAAGACGCCGGCAGGATGCCGCTGTTTCTCGGATCAGGACTGATGCAATATCTCGATATGCCGCTGTCTCGGCTCCTCCAGCAAATGCCGTCACTTCCTCAACACCTGATCCTGAACAAGGTCGCGCTCCGTAAGGGCGACAACATCGTCACCCTTGAGCGAATTGGCAGGTCATACGTGCCTTATCACATGCGTAACGAGGCCGACTTCATCGCAGACATTACAAGGCTCGGATACAAGCAGATTGATCGCTGGACGATTCCCTCCCTGTCGCATACGATCGACACCCATCCCGAGATGGGCCGCAGTGAAAGTGCTGGCTTCTATTTCCAACTCGGCTAAAGCGCCTCGCCGTTGTTGCGGGAGATTCCTAACAGTTTAGCGCGACGGGCTTTAACCTTGATGGAATGAGAGGTCCGATTCACTCACCCGCACGTTGTACGGCCGCACACTTTGATGGCGCTCTTTAAGATGATCGGCGAGCCGGATCGCCAAGGCGAGCAGCATCAATGTCGGATTGGCATGGCCCGGCGTCGGAAAGACGGAGCTGCCCGCAATGAACAAGCCATCCACGCCATGCACCATGGCATTGGCGTCGACGACGCTGGTGCGGGGGGCAGTGCCCATACGGGTGGTGCATGAAGGGTGGGCCATATCCATGAATGTCGCGTCGCTATCCGCATCTGCGATGATCCAGTCCGGCAGTTGCGGTGTCGGCAGGCCGACCCGCGCGAATTCATCCGAGATTATCAGTGCAAGCCGTTTGACGCTGGCAATTTCGGGCGTTCCAATCTTCCAATTGATACGTGCCAGAGGTTGGCCAAACCGATCACGCCGCTGCGAAAGCGTGATGCGACTTTCCGAATTGAGTTGCTGTTCAGCCATGACGTCAAAACGCAGTTCCGTCGAGCGATGCGGCAGGCCGCGTTTCCGTACCAGGCGATCATAAAGGCCGCAGGCGACCATATCCGTCGATCTTGCGACCGTCAGCAGGTCGCCCTTGAGCGTCGTGCCCACCCCCTTGGTCAAGCGCTTGAGCGCGGCCCAGGGGTCATTCTGGGCGTGGATCTGAACCGGGTAGGCGGCACAGTTGGTGAGACTTTCCTGCCTCTGTATGTCCGGGCTCAACGACAATCCCCTGAGGTAGAAATGCGTGCGTCCTGTATGCTTTAGGCCATAAAAATTGAAGTGCCGCGCGATCATGTCGATATCCGAACCGGTAAAGCGGCAGAGGGACGTGCGTGGATGATCGCAGAGATAGCGCCCCACGACATCATGATCATTGCCGACACCCGCCGGCAGGACGGCATTCGATGCGAGCAGGAGACGCGCGTTTTCGATGCCGCCGCCGCAAAGAACGATCGTATCGGCATGGACGGTCGCCGACCGGCCGATCGAGCTTGCGAGGTCGAGCGAGGTTACTCTGCGGCCCTGGCCCGTCACATTGATCTGGGTGACCGTGGCATGCGTCAGAAAATCTACGTTCGAAGCCGTGATGTCGAACGCAAGGCGGCTAAACCGGGTCGGCTCGGCTCGCGGATAGCGCATATGACTGAACTGCCAGAAGAATGGCCGCAGCAACTGCCGATCAAGCCTGAGATCGTCCGGGCTCGTATGCAGCAGAGCAAGCAGGCTTTCGTCATAGCGATTGGGTCCGAGATTGAGGATTTCGCCCGCGCGTTCGAGCATCGGCAGCAATTGCTTGCGCTCGAGCGGCCAACCCGAGAGCTGGAGCCAGGGCCTGAGGGTGAAATCGGTTTCGTCGAATGCCGCGCACTTACCGATCCAGGTATGGCTGCTGCCGCCAAGCATACGATTTCTGAGTTCAAAGGCAGGGATATCGTTTAGCCAGGCCAACGCCCCGTCATAGCCTCGTCCTTGCGCCGCCGTGGCCGCCTGAATGAGCGGCTCGCCAACATTTTCGACGGTGTTGAGCGATTGAATTTCGGCTTCGTATTCGCAGCCGCCGCTTTCGATGACGAGAATGCGGATTGCCGTACCGGCAAACTCGCGCGCGATCGCAATGCCCGCCGGTCCGCCGCCGACAATGGCAATATCGGCATATATTTCAATGCCATGTGGCATGGATCTCAAATCGCGCTTCGTCATGCTAGCTTTCCCTTCGGCCTTGCCATTTTTTTAGCAGCATCACGGGCGCGCGGATAATTGTTCGATTGGCATAGGCGCGGGCGACATCTACCGATTTCGGATAGGTGCACTGTTCGGATCCGACCTCTTTTCAGTCGGAAGGCCATGCTGAAAATGCGGTGATCACAAGCTAGGCTCTTCGACAAATGAGACGTTTCCTGGGGAGCTGGAGAAGATGGCCAAGGTGGGGTTACGGGAGTGGATGGCGCTGGCGCCAGTGTTTGCCTCCGGAAAGTTGGCACGCTACAGCGACGAGAGCGGTGGTCCGCTCGCGCGGTTTGAAGCCGATTTCTGCACCAAATTTGGCGTGCAGCACGCCCTGACCATGAGCAGCGGAACAGGAGCATTGATCTCCGCTCTGGTTGCAGCCGGTGTCGGACCAGGAGATGAAGTGCTGGTGCCCGCCTACACATGGATCGCGACGGCCGCCGCTCCCTTGGCGGCAGGTGCCGTGCCCGTGCTCGTCGACATCGACCACACGCTCACCATGGATCCGCAGGACATATTGCGTAAGATAACGCCACAAACGAAGGCGATCATTCCCGTCCATATGTCGAACATGGTGTGCGACATGGACAGCATCATGCGCATCGCACGCGAAAGCAATCTGATTGTCATCGAGGATGCCTGCCAGGCAGTCGGACTGCGCTACAAGACCCGACGCGTCGGTACGATAGGCGATTTTGGAGCATTCAGCTTCAATCAGTTCAAGAACATAAATTGCGGGGAAGGAGGGGCCGTCGTGACCGATGACGCACGGTTGTTTGCCCGTGCGCGGATGTATCATGACATCGGCTCCATGTTCCGCGGTCATCACGACAATGCCAGCGAGCCTCCGATGCTGGGCGTGAATTTCAAGGCGAACCAGATCCAGGGGGCAATCTTGAATGTACAGCTGAAGAAGCTCGATCCGATGATCGCACGCATGCGCGAGCGTTATAACGTGATGCGTGAGATCTTTGCTAAAAACACGCGGCTTACGGTCGGCCCCCATAATGATGTCGGCAATGCGGCGGGATTTCACGTCATCTTCGAAACGTCGGAAGAGGCGAAGAGATTTGCCGAGGAGAGCAAGCGCGGCGTCTATCGGCTCTTCGATTCCAGTCGCCATGTCTACACCAATTGGCAGCCGATCCTACAGCAACGCACCGGCCATCCGGCGATGAATCCGTTTCTTTGGACGGATCGAAAGATCGACTATGCGCCCGAGACATGCGCGCAGACGCTGGACATCTTGAAGCGCACCTGCCGTATCAGCCTCGGGGAGAACTACCCCGTGGCGCTGGTTGCCTATCTGGCCCGCCGCATGTCGAAACAGGCCAAGTCCATTCCCACCAACCTTTTTTACGCAACGATCTGACATGGAGACCACCGGCCCAGACGTCATCGATGTCTGGAGTTGGCGGTTGGACGTTCCGCCACCCGATCTCGACATGCCCGTTGCACTCTTGTCTCCCGACGAATGTGCGCGGGCAGGCCGGTTTGCTCATGACCGCGACATGCACCGTTTTATCATCGCCAGAAGCAGGATGCGATTGATCCTGGCCCGGTATCTCGGGCTTGCACCGCAGTCGATTTGCTTCAGTTATAATGAGAGCGGAAAGCCGTCCGTTTCGGGCTCCGGCATTTCACCGGTTCATTTCAACCTCACCCACAGTGCGGACCTGGCCATGCTCGCAGTTTCCGACTGCTACACGCTCGGTATCGATATTGAGGAGGTCCGTTTCCTGAAGGAGGACATCGCCAAATGGTTCTTTTCCCGCAGGGAGTGCGAAACGCTTCGCTCGTTGCCGGCGGAAGCTTATCTTGACGGGTTCTATCGTTGTTGGACGCGCAAAGAGGCATTTGTGAAGGCGCAAGGCAGCGGGCTGTCATTGCCGCTCGATAGTTTCGATATGGTCTTCGACAGATCGAACATATCGCGGTTGGATCGTTTTGAAGGTCATCCCGACGCACCCAGGAACTGGGCGGTTCTCGAGCTTGTCGTGCCGGTCAACTTCGCCGGCGCAGTCGTTGCCTCCACTGGCGGACATCAGGTCGAGCTGCGCTATCGTGACACGATCTAGAGCAATTCCAGTAAAAGTGCGCAGCGGTTTTGCGTCTGGAATTGCGCAAAAACAAAGAGATAGAGCATTTCTGCGACTCCGTTTTAGGTGGAAATGCTCTAGATCAGATGGTCAGTCTTGCATCGAGAACATAGCGTCCGCCGGTTTCGTCGAAATGGTGACAGCCGAGCAAGCCGGACTTGAAGGAGGGCGTAATCGTGCGGATGCACCGCTCGCGGTACTCGCTATGCGAGAGCGTCTCGATCTCCATAATATTCAATCCATAGCCATATATGCCGTTCGCATTTCGCTGCGAGGGGCGCAGGAGCCTTCCGCCTCGCGCGAAGATCCGCCCAGCGCCTCGAGCCACCGTGCTACCGATGACGACGGGATTGTGCTTGTGTGGCCTGATGCCGGTCAACGCCGGGCCGTCGACCTCGAACAGGTAGAGTTCGCTGCAATGGTCCTCGTAAGCATGGAAGTCCGACAGATTGGTGAATAGCCACCATTTGCCGTCATGCTGGATGAGGACGCTGTCGGCCGGCGATTGTCCCTCGAATGCGGTCGCATAGAGCTCCCATTTCAAAGGAAACTGACAGCAACGCCAGACCTCCAGTCGTCGGGCCTGATGCGTTTCCGGTATCATGAAGATCTGGTCGCCGTCGCGAAATATATAGGGGTAGGAAAGATGATAGGGTCGCTCCAGCGCAACGCCGACCGGCTGCACCAGATCTCCGTTGAAATGCCCGACGGCGATATGTGCCTTGCGGTCGCCACGGGCATAGGCCTCGTAGAACAGATAGCATTCGTTCTCATGCTGAAAGAGGAATGGATCGGCCTTGATGCTACTACTGGATGGAGGGATCTCGGTTGCCTTACTCGGGTCGAAATCAGAGATTTCGCCTTGGCCAGTGTAAAGGGTCCAGAGCGCGGAATCGGCTCTGAGCTTTGCTCTGATCGACCTATACGCCCTGACCGAGATCGAGCCGGCGACGATGGAACCGTAGCGCAGGAGATCGCCAAGTGACGGCATCTGTCGTTCGGAAGGATCAACCAAAGCGGTTGGCGGCAATTGTCTGCTGTCCGCTATCCGCGTCAGTTCGCGCATTACGAGTGTAACGCTTCGCTCCCGCACGAAGGCACCCAATCGCGCTGCGCTGGGCTTAATGTTGAAGGACGCGCGTGTGATCTCCGATTTTTCATTTCTGTTGCCACATTTAGCATAAAGGATCAGATCGGCCGTCGGGTCATGAGCAAGAACTTCGGCATAGCCAAACCAATCCACGTTTGCCGATCGTTGATCGGAGAAATTGAATGCCCATTCGCCGAATGGCAATGCCGCAATAGCATCGCCGGACAGGCCCTTGGGAACCGTGCGGATGACGAGGTCGACCTTCAGGCGCCGCAATGTGTCCGCGGAAATATCGTCGATTGCGTGTGTCGCATCGCCAGCGGCATCATAGCGCTCGATGAAATGGTGCCGGCTATCGAATTGCTTCGGCGCATAGGCGGGTTGACGGGCAAAAGCCTTCGCTTCCAATCGTGCACTCCACCTTAGCAGATTCGATGGCTTGGTGTCGCAGAACGGAGCCGGATGGGTAAAGACTGCGGCCAGCTCCAGCCGTGGCGCTGCCAGAATTCGATCGAGGATCATCAGCTCCCAATTCTGAAGCCTATGTCCGCGCGCGACAAGAATGCCGACCCTCAACGGTTTGCTTGTGTTCATCGCCGCTCCCCCTGTGGCTTTGCTTCCTTGAGGCACATTCGATAAGCCCTAACTGCCGTTAAGTTCTCCCGATAGCGTTGAGGCTAGCCCGCGGATGCCGTTGCTGGTCAGCGAGTCCTCGTGCCAGCCGTCGATGTCGACCACCTTGCAGCTCTCCGCGATTGCGTCGCCCCATCCAAATCGCAGTTGGCGTGCACGAGGATGGGTCGCGCTGCTTCGCAAGAGAACTGTCGTGGGATCCCTGGTTTGCTGTGGCTGGTAGTGACGCGCTGCCGCCACCAATAGCTTGGTGACAGATTCGTTCTTCTCTTCTTCTTCTGAATATTGCCCCGCCTTGACGCGGAAGATCCTGAGAAGAGACAGGGAGATTTTGAATTCCTTGAGATAGTCGATCAGTCGGATGCGCCGGGACAAAAGCTTCCTCGTGAAATAGAGGAGACGCTTGCGCCGTCTTTCCCGACGCCATTTTGCCTGCTCCCGCTTTGGCAGGGACGCAAAATAGCCCGGGGCCCATGCGTCGATAATGGCCGTGGTGCTGACGTCCATTCCCTTTTCGCGCAATTGCCGGCTGACCTCCATGGCCAGAATGCCGTTGACGCATAGTCCGACGATGGCCACCCGGCCGACTGCTTTGTCGATCTGCATCGCATCTATCGCGTAAGCAGCGATATCTTCGATGCTCAGGCGCGCAAGGCCGTTATCGAGGTCTGCGTGAAACATGTTGACATTATGCACCGAGATGGCGTCCGGCAGCTCATTGGCAAGGCGATAATAGAGGAGCGGATGGTTGATCGTGTAGACGGCGCCGGTTCCCGTGCCATGTTTGCAGGTGATCAGATCCCACGGATTTACGACCTTTTGCCGCGGTGACGATGCCGTGTCGACATTGAAGATCGCCGCTGCAAAGCCTGCAAACGTCGGCTGCTTGAATAGAAGCTGCAATGTCGGTGCTGCATCGAATCTTGCGCGAGTTTCCGATAGTAACCGGAGCGCGAGGAGGGAGTGACCACCGAGCGCGAAAAAATCATCATCCGGACGTATTTGCGGAACCTGTAGGATTTCCTTCCAGAGCTCAGCAAGCGCTTCCATTCGCGTATCCGACTGCGATGTTTTTGCGACGGTGCCATCCATCGGCGCAGTCTTGGCGGGAGCTGCCACGTATCGTTCCGGCGCAACGAGCGAAGAAAGCGGCGCCTCAGGGTGATTGAGAGCGATTTCATAGGCATCCCTCAAAAGTTGCAGGAGGCTCTCGATCGTACTGGCCTCGAAAAGGTCGGCATTGTACTCGATCGATATACGCCAGCCGGTCGGCCGGCCGATCATGATGAAATTCAGATCATAAATCACGCCCGGTGATTGCGAAGGTGAACTGATCAGCTCGAACTCGCCGTAGCGGCGATCTTCGAGAAATGCCTTTTGCAGATTGAAGTTGACTGAGATCAGCGGATTGCGTGCCGGATCGCGTACCGGGTTGATGAGTTCCACGAGCTTGTTGAATGGCATGCGCTGATGGTTCAATGCACCTTCGATGGTCGCACTGACGGACTTTATGTGTTCCGCAAAGCTGACATCCGCGCCGAAATCGAAACGCAGCACCAGATTGTTGATGAAGACGCCGATCAAGTCTTCCAGGTCGCTATGCTCGCGGCCGGCAATCTGCGAGCCGAAGAGGACGGTTGGCGCCCCTGTCAAACGATGGAGGACCGCACTCAGGACTGCCGCTCCGAAGCTGTATTGGGAAACGCAATGCGCGCGCGCTGCCCCATCAAGCCGATCGGTGAAGGCGACCGGCTGGGCGACCGAAAGGATATCGCCGCGATTGGTCTTGACCTGGCCGCGGGGATGATCCGGCGTGACTTCGAAATAAGGAGCGCCCTGCAATTTTTCCCGCCAGAAGGTCTTCTCCGTCTCAAAGCCGTAGCTCTGCAGATATTCCTGCTGCCAGAGAGCGTAGTCGCCATATTGCAACGGCAGTTCAGGGAGGATTGGCGCGCGTCCTGCATCTATCGCCGCCGCTATTTCACCGATCTCCCGCCCGAGCACGCGGATGGACCAGCCATCGAAGCAGCTCTGATGAGCGGTGATCAAAAGAACGCCACGCTCGTTTTCCGCCATCAGCAGGCTGACGCGGAACAGGCAGGGCGTGCTGAGATCGAACGGGGCTTGCGCTGTCTCCTCGCCGATCGACATAATTCTCGATTGGCGCTGTTCCGGCGGCATGCCGCGCAGATCGATCACGGACATCTTGAAGTTGACGTCGCTCACGGCTTGTTGGAACGGCTGGCCGCCTTTTTCGACGAACCTCGTGCGGAGTATCTCATGCCGCTGGATGGTCTTTTTAAAGGCCGCTTCCAGGGTCGATGCTTTGAAAGAGCCTCTGATTTCCCACCGGACGGCGACATTCAGCGCGGGATTACCGGGATTGAGCTGATCGAGAATCCAGCAGCGCAACTGCGTCTGCGTACAGGGAAACTCGCCGATGATCTGCTGTTCGAGAACTGGACCGCTCGGGCTGCTGTCAATGGTACTCATGTAGTTGCCCCCAGGCTGCGGCGTGCGCCGTTACGAAAGTCTCGCAATGATGGTACGTGAAGTTGAACCGGATCGGGCTGGCCATCCCCCTGACTCTCGGCAAAGGCTGCCAATGCGCCGACCGTCGGATGACGCAGCAAGTGTTTTGCTTCCAGCGGCAGGCCGCTGTCGCGCATGCGCGCGGCGATGCGGAATATGGCGAGCGAATCTGCGCCGAGCGCATAGAGGTTGTCGTCGACGCCGATGTCGCTGAGATTCAGGACATCCTGCCAGATCGCGAGTAGCCGCTGTTCCATCTCGGTCTTTGGCTCGAGCTTCGCCGGAGCTGCTTCGCGCTGGGGTACTCCGCGCTGCTGCAAGGCCTTGCGGTCGAGCTTGCCGTTGGCGGTGTGGGGTAACTCGGTGTCGAAAACCCAGAAGCTCGGCACCATGTGACCAGGCAAATTGGCTTTGGCATGGGCTGCAATAGCCGCGACAGACAAATCCTTGCCACCGGCATTCTGTAGGATGTAGCAGACCAGCGAGCGGTCACCCTTGGCGTTTTCAGCGACCACGGTGGCACATTGGCGCACACCTTCCGCCTTGGAGACCACGGCCTCTATGTCGCCGAGCTCGATACGGAATCCGCGCAACTTGACCTGCTGATCGCGGCGCCCGAGCAATTGCAGCGAACCGTCCGCAAGTCTTCGACCGACATCGCCGGTCTTGTAGAGGCGCATTGGTCTGCCAATGGCAAAGCAATGTGGGGCGAAGGCCTTTTCCGTCAGGTCGAGGCGATCGAAATATCCCTCTGCCAGACCGTCACCGCCGATATAGAGTTCGCCGACCACACCGATCGGTGCAATAGTCTCGCTTTGATCGAGGATGAAGAGCTTCGTATTGGCAATCGGATGTCCGATCGCAATCGGCTGATCCGCATCGATAATGCGCTGCAGCGACGACCAGATCGTTGTCTCCGTCGGGCCGTACATGTTCCAGAGTTCGCCGCCGATGGCGAGCAGCGAGCGGGCGAGCTCTTTGGGTAGAGGTTCACCGCCGCAGAGTATCTTCATCGCCGGCCGATCCTTCAGGCCGGCTTCAACCAACATCTGCCAAAGCGTCGGCGTGGCCTGCAGCACGTTCGCGTCGTGCTCGCCAATCAGTTTCACCAGGGCGAAGCCGTCTTGAACGTCGCTGCGGCTGGCGATGACGACCTTTCCGCCCGATATCAGCGGCAGGTACAGTTCCAGACCAGCGATGTCGAATGAGATCGTCGTGACTGCAATAAGCGTGTCCTTCGCGCCAAAACCCGGCTCCTTCGCCATGGAGAGGAGGAAGTTGGTCAGGGCTCGATGCGAAACCTCGACGCCTTTCGGCATGCCGGTCGAACCGGAGGTGAAGATGATATAGGCGGATGCCGTTGTGTCGATCGGCAAGGTCTTCAATGGCTGGCCCGTCATCGAGCTGATCGCCTTTGCGTCCTGATCAAGCCGGATGACAGGGGTATTGGGAGCAGCGAGGTGCGCCATGTCGTCGCTGTCGCAGATGAGTCCGCCGATGCGGGCAATATCCAGCGTCTGCTTCAGGCGCGGTTCCGGATGCGCCGGATCCATCGGGACATAGGTATGTCCCGCCTTCATCACGGCAAGAAGGGCGACGATCATGCCGAGCGAGCGCTCTATCAGGATTGCGATACGCTGGCCGGGATCGGGAAGTGCCATCTGGAGATAGAGGGCGAGCTGGTTCGAGCGCGTTTCCAGCTCTGCGTAAGTCATCGCCAGGCCGTTAAACTCTGCGGCGATCGCATTCGGTTGTGCGGCTGCCCGCTTGGAGAAAAGCGTGAAGACGAATTGATCGTGATCGTAAGGTACAGTCGTGTGATTGAGCGTGTCGATCAACCAAGATTTTTCCTCGCTCGACAGCAATGAGAGTTCGCCGACCTTTCGATCCATATCCTTGGCGAGTGTGACCGCAAGCGTCGAAAAATGACCAATCCACCGCTCGACCGTCGCGCGGTCGAAGACGTCGGCATTATAGTCGACGTCGATGCGAATGTGATCGGCCGCCTCGATCATGTTGAAGAACAGGTCGAAGTTGGAGAAGGCCTTGGCGTTCGGTTCCAAGGTCGGCTTGAGGTCGCCGAACGACGATCCGCCTGCCATGCGTTCAAGATTGAACTGGATCTCGGTCAGAGGCAGGCGGCGCGGATCGCGTTTGGCATCGAGCTTGCGGACGAGCGTGCCGTAGGTGTAGTCCTGATGTTCGAATGCCTGGAAAACGAGCTGCTGGGTCGCCTTCAGATGGGCGGTAAACGGCTCCGTCATCGGTACCGTCTGGCGCAGCGGCAACAGGTTGACGCAATGACCCATGAGGATCTGGCCATCAAGCAGGCTCTGGCCGGCAGAGGGAATGGCGATGACGATATCGTCCTGACCCGACAGCCGCGAGATCATCACCTGCAGCGTCGCCAGCAGGGTGGAAAATAGCGTGGCGCCCGATTTCGCTCCCTTCTTCTTCAACGTCTTGTAGGTATCGGCATCAATGTAACCGGTGCAGCTTCCGCCCGCGAAACTGCGATATTCCGGCCGCGGTCGGTCGAGAGGCAGGTCGGGAAGATCCGGAATCGACTTGAACTGGTCGAGCCAGAACTGTTCCGTCGCTTGCGATTTTTCCGGTCTCGGCGACAGGTCGGTTGCGTAAGTGGCAAAGGAGAGGGCGGGCTGAAGTTCCGGCACCGTGCCCGCCCTGAAGGCTGCATAGGCCGTCGCCAGCTCTTCGACGAAGGTGTTGATCGACCAGCCGTCGCAGATGATGTGATGGGCGGTGAAGACCAGGACATGCTTTTCAGCCGATAATTTGACGATGCTTGCACGCACAAGCGGGCCATTGATCAGGTCAAAGGGCGTGCGAGCTTCGTCATCTTTCAGATCGGCAAGGCCCTTTTCATCCAGGCCTTCGATAACAGGCAGATCGAGCCTGAAGTCCGGTATGAACTGGAAATGCTCGCCGTTGCGGTCGAAGCGGATATGCAACGCGTCATGGCGGGCGAGTACGGTATCAAACGCATGCTTGATGGCTGCTTCGTCGAGCGTTCCCTCAAGCGTCAGCGAAAAGGACTCGTTGAATGAGCAGGAGGCTTCGTCTCCCGCCTGGGCTGCAAGCCATATTTCCGTCTGTGCCTCGGTCAGAGGCGCTGATTGAGGCTTGGCGATAGCGACCGGCATCTGCGTCTGCGCAGCGGATAGGGATGCCTGTTCCTTCGTTGCGAATATGCCGGCGGCCTGCATGGCATCGAGACTGTCGCGGAATGCCTTTGCGATCAGGCGGAAGTCGTCCTCGCTATGGGCTGTCGTCAGGAAACAGGGATAGCCGTCCTGTATGTGAACGCCGTTTAGTCGCATTTGGGCATAGAACAGGGCTCCAAGCACATCCTGGCTTGAGAAGTCGGTGGCAAACCAGCTCTTGTAGCCGTGGACGACATCCGCGATGCCGCGGCTGGCAAGATCAGCCTTGATTTCCGCAACCAACGCTTGCGTACGTTCTGCGACGCGATCATAGAGGGCGGATCCGTCGCCCTTGATGTGATGCAGCACGGCGTTGGCGGCTGCGAGCGTCAGCGGATGACGTACGAAAGTGCCTGCAAAGAAGGTGGGCGCCGTCATGGGGACGGAGGCGTCACCATAGGACCAATAGCCGCCATCGAGAGCGTCCATGAAGCGGGCGTTGCCAACAAGCACACCGATCGGCATTCCGCCACCGACGACCTTGCCATAGGTCGCCATGTCACCCTTGATGCCCCAGATCGCCTGCATGCCGCCTGGATCGACGCGGAAGCCGGTGACGACTTCATCGAAGACAAGCGCGAATTCCGATTTGGTGGCGATATCACGCAGTTCCCGGACGAATTCGCGCGGTTGCAGTTCCGGATGACGGCTCTGGATCGGCTCGATGATAACAGCCGCTATGTCGGCGGCGTTGGCACGGATGAAGTCGAGGCTTTCCGGAGCGCCGTAGCGCAGGACTGTCATGTTGGAGACGGAAGCCATCGGAATGCCGGAGGCAACCGGCAGAGCGATCGGCTTGTCGGCGCGATTGCGACCCTTGACCAGGACTTCATCGAATTGACCGTGATAGTCATTGGCGAAAACCACGACCCGGTCACGGCCGGTGACCGCACGCGCAATCCGCATTGCGGCCATCACCGCTTCTGAACCGGTATTGCAGAAGGTAACCCGTTCATGGCCGGTCATATCTGCAATCATCTTTGCGACGTCGCCGGCAAGCGGCGTCTGGGGGCCGATGGCAAAGCCGCGATCGGCCTGCTCCTTTACGGCATCAATGACGAAGTCCGGCGCATGTCCGAAGGCCGTCTGGCCGAAACCGTTGACTAGGTCGACATACTGGTTGCCGTCGACGTCCCAGATATAGGCACCCTTGGAATGGTCGCAGACGATCGGGAACACCATCTCTTTCCAATCTGCCCTGAAGCCAGATGCCGAGCGGGGATCGGCGAGGTGGCGGCGATGCTCCTGGGTGAAGGTCTTGGATCTGGCGTTCCTGGTCTCGTATGCCTTGGTGAGACTGGCGATGAAATCCTGTTTGGCCGGCGAAATTTCCGCCGTCACGCTCTTGGCGTTCGGGCGATAGAGCTTGATGCGCTCGGTGCCGAAGTCGCTTTCTACGGGAGCGGCTGATGTCGGCTGGGTTAGCGCCGGCTGCGCTGGAGCTGGAGCGGATGCTGCGGGTGTTGTGACGGGCAGCGCCTGCGGGGCAGGAGCGCCACCCTGCATGGTCTGCAGCATGAGAAGCTGTTGCGCAAATAGCGATTGCGCCATCTGGATCTGAGATTGCATGACGCTGGCGAGGTCCGAGGCCGCGTTCGGCATCGATACGGCCTGCGGCATTGGCGATGCGATCGCCGGCGCCATTTGTTGCGGCGTGGCCGGCATCGGCATCGTGGTGAGTGGAGACGCAGGCGACAATGGTTCTGCAGCCTTGACCGTCTCCGGTGGCATCTCCCGATCGAGATGGACAGCGAGATCGGCGACCGAGGGGATGTCGCTCAGCAACTCCCGGAACGAAATCTTGACCTTGAAGTCTTTCTCGAGACGTTGCGCAAACTGGCCGACAAAGAGCGAGTCGAAGCCTAGCTCCAGGAACGTTGCCGTTCGTTCGTCCGGCCCGAGCGTTTCGCCTGACATGTCGCTAAGCAATGTCAGAAGGGCTGTTTCCAATTGCGGCAGTCGATTGGGGACCGGGATTGAGGCTGCAACATTCATCGTTGGTTTCTCCTCGGTTAGGTTGCCGTCAGAGACGAAGAGGGTGGTGGGAGAGGGATTATTCGGTTCGGCGTCGGCCCGCATTGTCGCTGAACGGCGTGCAGATGGCGGGGCATCGATCCAATGGCGCTGCCGTTGGAAAGGATAGGTTGGCAGGGACAGACGCTGCTGTGCTGCCGGCGGAAGGGCAGGCCAGTTGAGGCGGCAGCCCGCCATCCATAGCTTGCCATGCGCTTCGGCAAGCGTGGCGGCCGAGGCAGAAGCGCGATCGTGCTCGGGGAGGGATTGCACAATGGCGGCAAGACTATCCCGCGCGATCGTCTGCGCGGCAAAGACCGACAGCGTACGTCCAGGTCCAACCTCGAGAAGGACCGGCTTGCGATCGCGGCAAAGTGTGGCGAGCCCATCGGCAAAACGCACGGCATCGCGGCAGTGCATGGCCCAATAGTCCGGCGATGTCGCCAATTCCGCGGTCTGCCAATCACCCGTCACACCGGAGATGAACGGTATGGTCGCCGTGCCATAAGTGACCTTCTCCGTCTCCTGTCGCAACGCCTGAGCCGCATCCTTCATCATCGCGGAATGAAATGCGTGTGAAGTGTGCAGCCGGCTGAAGGCGATCTCGGCATCCGAAAGTGCTGCGCAAACCGCCTCGATATCGGCAAACGGGCCGGAAATGACGCAGAGTTTCGGCGCGTTGATCGCAGCGATCTCGACGTTGCCCTGCAGATAGGAGGCCGTCGTCGCAGGATCGGCGCGAACGGATACCATCGCCCCCTGCGGCTGGTGCTGCATCAGCCGTCCGCGATTGGCAACGAGGCGCAGGCCATCTTCGAACGATATGACGTTGGCAAGCGTAGCGGCGACAAACTCGCCAACGCTATGACCGATCATCGCATAGGGCTTGACGCCGCGGCTCAGCCACAATCGCGCAAGCGCATATTCCACCAGATAGAGGCAGGGTTGAGCGATGCGGGTTTCCCGCTGCTCATCGGCGATTGCCTGCGTTACGGCGCCTGCGTGGCAGATATAGTCGCGCAGATCGAGCCCGAGCGTCATTTTCAAAAGCTCGGAGCCGCGGTCGATCCAACGGGCAAATTCCGGCTCTGAACGGTAAAGGCCCGCGCCCATGCCGACATATTGCGCGCCCTGGCCGGGGAACATGAAGGCGACCGGCGGTTTGTCCGTTGCAACAAGGGATTGATAATTGTCTGTAGTCAGTTTGATGATCGCCTCTTCGACACTTTCGGCAGTGACCGCCAGGCGGTGGCTGAATTCGCGTCGACCGGCCTGCAGCGTGTAGGCGAGCTGCGCGATTGAAAGCTCGGGATTTTCGGCGAGATGATTGCTCAGATTGCTTCGCATCGCGGCAAGCGCCGACGTACTGCGCGCCGAAAGCGGAAGAATGTAGTGGCCCTCTGCCTCCCTGGACTTAGTCGGTGGTGGCGATGGGGGCTCCTCCAGAATGACATGGACGTTGGTGCCGCCAACGCCGAAGGCACTTACGCCAGCTCGCCGCGGCGTTGGTCCCTCCGGCCAGTCGACCATTGCGGTTGGGATGTAGAAGGGGCTTTTTTCGAGATCGATGCGCGGGTTGGGCTGGCTATAATTCGGCATTGGCGGGATTTTCGCGCTGCGCAATGCCAGCGCCGTCTTGATGAGCCCGGTGACACCTGCCGCCGCGTCCGTATGACCGATGGTGCCTTTGACCGAGCCAAGGGCGCAGCCGGCCGGCCCCGGGGCATCATGGGCAAATGCCCTCGTCAAGCCGTTGAACTCGATGGGGTCTCCGAGCGGCGTCGCCGTGCCATGGCATTCGACATAGCCTATCGTCGAGGGATCGACCGCAGCGTTGGCAAGTGCCGAGGCAATGGCTTCGGCCTGTCCCTCCACGCTTGGCGCAGTGAAGCCGACCTTGTCGCTGCCGTCATTGTTGATGCCGTAGCCGCGAATGACCGCATAGATGTGATCGCCATCCTTGACTGCGTCCTCGTAGCGTTTCAGGAGGATGACGCCCGCGCCGCTGGCAAAGACCGTTCCGGCGGCGCTGGCATCGAAGGGCCTGCAGGCGCCGTCGGGTGACGCCATGCCGCCCTCTTGATAAATATAGCCTCTTTTTTGCGGGATCGTCACCGAGATGCCGCCCGCGAGCGCCATGTCGCAGCTATAGGTCAGCAGGTTCTGACAGGCTTGCGAAACTGCAAGCAGCGAGGTCGAGCAAGCCGACTGCAAGGTAAATGCGGGGCCGCGCAGGTTGAACTTATAGGCGACCCGAGTGGCCAGCGTGTCGCTGAGCGCGCCGACGAGCTCATGAAAACAGCCGATCTGATAGTTCGACGTGAACTCCTCTGCCTTCATACGCTCGTGAAGGACATTGTTGATCAGATAGGTCGGCATGGACGAGCCGGCGAAAACCCCGATCAGGCCGGAATAGCGGGACGGATCGTATCCGCCATCCTCGAGCGCTTCCCAGCATATTTCCAGAAAGATGCGATGTTGCGGGTCGGTGACCGCAGCCTCACGCGGGAACATGCCGAAGAATTCCGCGTCGAACATGTCGGCACCATCGAGATGAGGCCTTGCCGCCACATAGTTCGGTTGCGCCCGTTCCTCGTCGGTGAAGGCGTCTTCGATTTCATCCAGCGCGAAATGGGAGAAGGCAGTCTTTCCCTGGAGTACCATTTGCCACAGTTCACGCACCGACGCTGCGCCGGGAAAGCGGCCTGACATGCCGACGACGGCAATATGCCCGGAAATCTGTCCGCTCAGATCGTCACTGTCTTCGAAATCACGCGCGCTACCATTGTCCTGGTGATTCCGTTTCATAAGGAGCTCCTGCGGAGATGAGAAATGGCCTTCTTCTGTAGAGCTGCGCGCTGTGCGGCGGCGGCGATGCGTGTCGGGACGGGCGCATTTCCATCCAGATATTGCGCCAGATCCCGGATGGTCGGGTGACGCAACAGGGCAACCACATCGATTGAGTGGCCGAGGGCTTCTTCAAGTCCCGCATGAATTTCCATCAGCTGAAGCGAGGTGCCGCCGAGATCGAAGAAGTTCCGGTCGAGGTCGACGCCAGTCAGGGCCAATGCGCCCTGCCAGAGCGTGGTCAGCAGTTCCTCGGTCTTGCTTCTGCTGTCAGTCGGCCTGACCTGCGCCTCTATCGGCGGCGGCAACAGTTTCGAGCGATCGACCTTTCCTGCAGCTGTCAGTGGCAGACTATCGACGACGACTGCGGCATTCGGGATCATATAGGCGGGTAGAGTGGCGCGCAGCGTCGTCAAGACGGCCTGGACGAGATCGGCGCCGGCGCCCACATGGCTTTCCTTGGGGCACAAATAGGCAACGATGCGTTTCAGGTTTTCTCCCTGGACATGGCAAAGCACTATGCCGTCGGTAAGACGCGGATCTCGCCTGAGAGCGGCTTCGATCTCATCGAGTTCGATGCGCTTGCCATTGATCTTGACCTGGCGGTCGCGCCGCCCCTTGAAGGTAACGGTCCCGTCCGGCTTCAGGCAGGCGAGATCACCGGTCAGATAATAGCGCGTCGGACCCTCTTTCGTATCAATCGTGACGAATTTCTCGGCCGTAAGTTCCGGGCGCTTGAAATAGCCAATGGCCAGACCATCGCCCGCTATTGCCAGCTGGCCTTCTATTCCCGCAGGCAGGACACGCAGCTCTTCGTCGAGTATGGCAATAGCTGTATGCGCGATCGCCTTCCCGATAGGCAGTTCTGCGGCTGAAAAGCCGGGCAGGACCTGGAAAGCTGTAGCAAAGACCGTCGTCTCGGTCGGACCGTAGGCATTGGTAAGTCGGCAACCGGGGTGACGTTCCAGAAAGCGCCTGGCGTGAACCGCCGAGCCGACATCGCCTCCGAAAAGGATGTGGCGAAGCTGCGGTAAGGGGGCACGTGCGTGATCGGCGAACAGATTGAACAGGCCCGTGGTCAAAAACGAGATGCTGACGCCGGTTGTTTGCATGACATCGCACAGGCGCGAGACGGAGAAGTCGCTCTCAGGCATGATCGCCAACGTGCAACCATTAAGAAGAGCCCCCCAGATTTCGAAGGTCGCGGCATCGAAGGAGATGGTGGCCGTATGAAGGACAACGTCGTCGGGGCGAAATTCCACATAGGTTTGATCGAGGACAACCCGCGCAATACTGCGATGACAGATCATCGTGCCTTTGGGACGGCCCGTCGAGCCGGAAGTGTACATGATGTAGGCGAGATCGCCGCCGGTTATGTTTGCCGCAGAAAGGGCAATAGCCGGCTTATTCGCCATCTCGCCGAGCATGGCGTCCGCTTCGATGACCTTACCTTTCATGCTCGGCACGCTCGCAAGCTTTTCACCGTGAGCTCCATCGACGAATATGACCTTGGGCTGGCACTCGCCGATAACGAAATCGAGATGTTCGATCGGAAGGGCCGGATCAAGCGGAAGATAGGCGCCGCCGGCCTTGAGGATTGCCAGCGTGCAAATGACCGCATTGATGCCTCGTGGCAGGAAAAGGCCGATAATATCCGCCTTATGGACCCCAATTCTTATCAGGTGCGCCGCAACTGCGTCGGACAGGCGATCAAGATCGTGATAGTCGATACTGACATCACCGAAGACGAGGGCTGTTGCCTGTGGCACCGCCTTGGCCTGGGTACGCACCATTTCGTGAAGACAACGGTCGCGATCATAATGCATGCTTGCTGCACCAATTGCCTTTGCCTGCCCCTCACGGTCGATCATCATCGCTCTCCGGGTTGTCCTGCGAGTGACGACATCGCGATGCGAGACGCTTCATCGTCCATCGCAGAATTTCATGCTGGGGCAAAAGCACTAGATGATCATTGGGATGATCGATCTCACCACCGAAAGTCGTAAGTCATGGTGGAGCGTAGCCCTTTGGTCGGAAAGGCTCGGCAGAGCCAAGGCAAGCCGACCGAAAGCATTACGCCCAGTGCCCCGAGATCTGCCGCCGGCAAGGGCGTGCGGCATCACACTGGAACGATAATTATGCTGTGATGAGTGAATTGGATGCCGGTGGCTGCGAGCCTACATGAACTGGTATGCTCGCACATAGTCCACGAACATGAAGGAGGGATCGGCTGCAGCCATCTTCGTTATGCCGTCGACAATGCCCAGGTCGACGAGAAGATACATAGGCTGGCGATGTTCCGGTAATGTCTTTGTCTTCCAGACAAGATTTCCATCGAAATACATGCGCATGAAATCAGAATCGATCTTCACGCCATAGGTGTGCAAGTCGGAAGGGGTTGCATTCGCAAATGCATTGATACGGGAATAGGCTGAATCGTGTCGACCGTCCTTATGCCAGACATGCACGGTCGAGGAATAGGCACCGGGCTTATCGCCATAATATTCGATGACATCGATCTCGGCTGTTGCTTTCGATCGGTCCTTACCGATCAACCAGAATGCGGGCCAGACACCGGGGCCATCTGGTAACCGCGCGCGCATTTCGAAATAGCCATATTGTTGAGCAAAACCATTCCCATCGTGATCGACCGATGCAATAAGGCCGGAGCGCCACAGACCCTTGCTGTCGCGCGCAGCGGTAATCCGCAACATCCCGTCCTGTACTGCAAAGGGGAACTCGCCATCCGGATCCGAGAAACGAGCGCCGCCGAAGTCTCCATTCCAAGGCGTATGGGAGATCCAGCGCGTACCTGGTCCCCAGGCCGAAACGCTCAACGTGTCGAATGGATCCTCGAACGTCACTTTCATCGAGCTGACATCAAGTGCATCGCCGGTATCACCAGCGTAGGTGACCCGGGTGTCGCAAATAGCAATCAAGGCAGTGGCAACCGAAGCGCGAAGGAAAGCGCGCCGATTGGCCATACCTAGAACACGATCAACTGGCGATAGACGATCCATGCATATTAGCATGAGCCCCCCATTGCCCATGGTATACAACGTATTTCGGCCGATGCGTCCACCAAAAGGCTTAGGAATGGCGGAAATACAACCACACATGCGCCGTGTTAGTTTGCGGCAACAATGAGGCAAAGCGGCTGGACTATGTCACATGAATGCCATGGGACTAATAACACTGATCGTCGGTGTGGCGATATTGGCTGCGCCGGTTCGATGGTCATTCATCGTAATGGCCCTGTCGACGGTGTTTGGCGCCGCCGCGGCCTTCAGCCTTCCCGGTCTCGGCGGGGCGTCCGTGCTTGTACCGAGCCTGTTTCTGCTGTTCTTCGCTATACGGCTGTTTGCGGCCTACGGCGAGGGACCGTTTCTCACCGCGCTTGTACCCTGGCGCCCGGGGTTCTTCCTTCTGCTCCTGACGGCCTTTGGACTGTTCACGGCAGTTTTCTTTCCGCGGATGTTCCAAGGCATGACGCAGACGATGACAGTGCAGCGCTTGATCGGCGCGCGCAGCCTCATAGCGCTGGTACCGTTGCAGGCGTCCTCGAACAACATCACCCAGTCGGTCTATGCCCTTGGTGGCCTTATTTGCTTCATTGCCACCTTCGCATTTTTCCGACGAAACAGCGTTCCCGCAATCTTCGTCAACGGCATACTGATTGTTGCGGGCGTCAACCTCAGCTTTGCGCTCGCCGATATCGTGACTTACTTCACGCACACGGATTTTCTGCTCAGCTTCGTGAGAACGGCAAATTATGCGCTTCTGACCAATGCTGAGAAAGGGGGGCTGAAGCGCATTTCCGGCACCTTCCCGGAGGCTTCGGCATTTGCCGATTTCACCCTTGTCCTCTTTGCTGTTGTTGCGAGCCTCTGGCTTGGAGGCATTCGCTCGAACACGACGGGCCTTGTCTCCGGCTTGCTTCTGGTGGCGCTTGTCCTTTCGACGTCGGCGACGGCACTTGTCGGGCTCGCCGTCATCTTGCCGATCCTGTGCCTTCAGTCATTCCAGGCTGGACGACAAGAGCCTGGGACGGGCCGGCCTGTCCTGATCCTATCCATATTGGCAGGCATGCCGCTTGCCATCTTCTTTGTTCTGATCGTCATGCCAGACCTCGTGCACAATCTCAGCGAATTTCTGGACGAGATGCTGTTCTCCAAGGCAGACAGCCAATCCGGGCGAGAGCGCTTCATGTGGAATGCGATGGCCTATCAGGCGTTCTTGGATACCAACGGCTTCGGCGCCGGCCTGGGCAGTGCGCGCGCCTCCAGTTTCGGCCTTGTACTATTGTCCAATATCGGCATCTTCGGCACGCTGCTCTTCGCCTTATTCGTCGCCCGGCTGCTGATGGTGGATACTCGGCCAGGGCCTTCGTCCTCAAGGCAGGCCCGCGCGGTCGTACGTGCGGCCAAGGCCGGCCTCATTACGGTTCTCATCTCGGCGGCAACCTCCGGCACGGTGTATGATCTTGGGCTGATGTTTTATATTCTGGCGGGTAGCATCTCCGCTCTCAGTCCTGTCAAACATTCGGTCCGAACGGGCTATGCGCCACGCTTTGGGACGATTGGGGAGCTGAGATGAAAATCCTCGTCTTCAATGTCAAATATAGCGAAAATCTCGGCGACGGAATGCTGGCGGAATGCATCGAAACCGCCCTAGCGAATGGTGGGGGCGAGGTGGAGGTGGAGACCGTTGACCTTGCCGGACGCCAGGCCTTCGCTCGGGGGCATGGTGCGCGGCGGCGCCTGATACTTGGATTGCTGCGCTGGATGCCCGCTGCGGCACGACGCCGGCTGGTCAGCCTGGGCTTAAAGCGCAACCTACGTCGACTTGTTGCCAGCTGGGACGAGAAGATCGCCAATGCCGACGTCGTGGTGATCGGCGGCGGCAACTTGTTTCAAGATGATGACCTTAATTTTCCATTGAAAATCGGCACTGTCCTTGACTGTGTTTGCCAGCAGGATCGGCCGCTCGCCATTTATGCGGTCGGCGTCAGCAAGCACTGGTCGAGCTCGGCATATGAGCTCTTCTCCCGGGTGAAACGGGCACGGCTTGTACATCTTTCCGTGCGCGATGGATTTGCCCAGGACAATTGGCACGAGCACTTTCCGGAGGGGCCGAGAGCAAAAATTGTCCGGGATCCCGGACTTTTGATTGGATCCCTCACGATGGCGCAGCGACCTTGCCAATCGACAGAGCGCCGATTGACCGTCGGCCTATGTGTAACCGATCCGATCATACTGCGCAGGCATAGTACATCGGCACTCGCAGCAATCCCGTTCTCCAATATCGGGGTCTACAGGGATCTGATCGGCCTGCTCCTGGATGATGGGCTGCGCGTGGTGTTGTTTTGCAATGGCGCGAGGGAGGATCAGAGATTTGCGGAGTGTATTCGCAGCTCGGTCGTCAAGCATAGGGCGACCGATAGCGATGCGTTCGATATTGCTGAGCGTCCGAAAACTCCCGGTGATCTCATTGAGACAATTCGTTCGGTCGATGTGATCCTGGCACATCGGCTGCATGCCTGTATTGCAGCCTATGCGCTGAAGATCCCGCATGTCGGCCTCGGCTGGGATAAGAAGGTCGAAGGCTTTTTCAATTCCGTGGGGCGCGAAGACTACCTGGTAAAGGACGCCACATCCTCACCGCTCTTCGTTGCGTCCCTGGTCAGGGCAGCAGAACGGGATGGAATTGAGCCACTTCGGCATCAGATTGCCATAGCGGAGACCCGCGCGGGAATTTCGAACATGCGTCGCCATCTGTTGGAATGCGATCAATCCAGCGCGCCTGAGCCATGCCCGATGCATGGCGAATAACTTCTCAGTTCAGAGTATATTTCGTCTAGATACTTTGAAGTTTTATTTGAGTATGCGCAACGGCATGACGAAATTGCATTTCGTTTAAGTAAAAATAGATAAGAATAAAATGTGATTTCGAATTAAAGACTTCCCGTAATTTCTATGCTATTTAGGAGTTTGGGCTTACTATGTTTTCGAATGCTCAGAGGTGTATTCGAGAAATGCTTCTCGTCCACGGGGATGATAGCATGGCAGCGCAGATTCCAATTGAACATATTCGCAATCTGGGTGGTGTAACGCGGACCTTTACAGCCGGAAGTGCGATCTGCGGATATGACGATGAGGCGCCGCGTCTTCTGTTTGTCCTGAAGGGATGGGCTGCCTGCAGCAAGATGCTGCCGAACGGCACACGCTTCGTGACGGAATTTGTGCTGCACGGTGGTATGATTTCGACGACGTTGACGGCGCTGTCGCGCGAGACCGTACGAGCCGTCACCAATGTGACGGTCGTGGCTTTTCCGGATTTCACCTCACTTCCCAAGATCGAGGCGCCTACATTTTTCTATCGCATCGTCATTGGTGAGTTGATGCGACATCACGCCCGCATGTCCGAGCGGCTTGCGAATATGGGTCGGCGCGATGCACTCGAGAGAACCGGGCATATGCTGCTTGAGCTCGGAACACGTGTTGGCACATCTCGCGACTACGACAATTGCGAGTATTTCGATTGTCCTTTGACGCAGGCAGATATTGGTGATGCCGTCGGCCTATCAACTGTACATATAAATCGCGTTCTGAGAGATATGCGCGAAGCCCACCTCTTGCTGTTCCGTAACGGTATAGTTGTTTTTCTTGATCGTGCGCGTCTAGCTGATCTTGTTGACTTCGACGAGACCTGTTTCGATACAACTATTATTTGACATCGTATAAAAATCTCTCTTTAAGCGAACAGATAAGCATCATATTATTTAATATTTCACTTAAGCATTAACATATGTTAATGCGCAAGGAAGCAAAATACGCAATTACTAGCTAAGATAAATCAAAAAATGAGGGGGATGACATGCGAAAACAAAATGAGCTTGGATCAATGCGCCGGCTATGCTCTGCCTATCGAACGAATACTAGAATATCTTCCGGAAGTACAATGTGCGTTTTAATAATTAGGGGTAACGGCCATGCATGGGCAATCAATAACAAGTGAGAAATTCACGTCGGATGGAAGCGCGCGTATCATTTCTGTTCGGGCATCGGATAGTTTGCGGCCGTTCAGCACAGCCGGTATCGACGAGTGGGAAGACTATATTCTCCTCATCGATTCCAGGGCATTAGACCGTGAATGCCTGTCCAAGAGCCTGACCGAATGCGACAGCGCAATGCACATTGTCACCGTCGGCTCCTTGGACGAGTGGCAATCGCGCAATATGCAAGTATTACCCTCTGCAGTTCTTTTCATGATCGGCGGTCGCAAAGTGTCCGATACCGATGTCAGCGCCAAGATATGCGCATTGGTGGAAAGATTTCAGACGAGCCCCGTTATCGTTGGTGCTGATGGTGACGAGCTTGCCCAGCTCTTGCATGCGCTTGAATGCGGCGCGCGTGGTTACATCCCAACCAGCGTCGGTATCAAGGTTGCTGCGGAAGCTGTGGCATTGGCGCGGGCGGGCGGTGTCTTCGTCCCGGCAAGCAGCCTGCTGGCTGCCAAGGAGGCGATTACTCCCGTGGCTAGCCGCAACGGCTGCCTTGACAGTTTATTTACACCGCGCGAAGTGGTTGTTGCAGAAGCCCTGAGGCGAGGCAAGGCGAACAAGATCATCGCCTATGAGATGGATCTTTGCGAGAGCACGGTCAAAGTTCACATTCGCAATATCATGAAGAAGCTGAATGCGACCAACAGGACCGAAGTCGCCTATAAGATCCGCGAACTCGTCCGCTAGTCTTGTAGTTGGAGATCACGACTGCCGAATTGACAGTCGTGGAGGCCGTATCTGAGCCCTGGCGCAGCAGGCGTTGGGACAGGCGGGTATCTGCAAGGTCAATCTGCTTGCATGATCTTCGACTGATGGGCAGGTGTCGGTGGCTGACATGCCACCGGCCGTCGGGCAGAAAAAGCGCAGGGACGGGGCATTTTCGACGATGCCGTCAAAAGCCTGCAAATCCCGGAGCCGCAATTAAGAATCCATCTCATGGATTTCCTACGCGTTGGGCCTCAAGAGGGGCTGCGCGCATTTCCTAGAGATACGTGAGAGTTACCCGCGTCGAGACGGCTTGCAGTCTGGCATGCCAATTGCCAAACTTCCTCAAGCCTTCAATCTACCGGCGCAATTGGGAGGCGGCCAACGGGCCGCAGATAGGCCCTCAGTGGTCAAGGTCGGCCTCAGCGCTGCGCTACGCGCAGAGAGGCGATTTCCGCCGGCTTGTCGTCGATTATCGCGCCGACCGTCAATAGGCCGGGCTGGCGGAATCTGAGCGGCGAGAAGATAAGGCTGGCGCCGATGACGAGATTGATCGGAATGTCGTTCGCTTCCATCCCAGCGGAAAGATCCTTTTGCTCATCGAGTTGGGCCGCATCCAATCGTTCTTCCAGAATTGGCTGTCGATCGCCAGGTGCGACGCATCGCAGGATGATGGACCGGTACGGTTCTGTCGCGGAGGTGATCAAGTTCACATGCACGCAGAATTTGGGCAGGGAGAACGGAAACTCCGGCAACATCAGGACACCACTGTAAACGCCGATGAAACTCAGCTTCTCCCCGATTTCGGTGCGAACATCGTCGCAAAAGATACAATATCCGTAGCGCATGTCTTCACTCATCCCGATCAGTGTTGGCGTGAACCACAATCGTGCGGATCGCGCGCGAAGAACTCCAGGTGGCGACCCCACCGGAGCAAACTGGATGGAGGGCGGCCCGCGTCTCGGGTTCCGAGGCGCAACTTCCATCCGACGATCCCGCAAGGTCACAAAGCTCGATATGGATCTCCTTATCGAGAGCCCAGGCGAGGTCTGCAATCGAGCGAAGCGGAAGCTCGCGCTGTCCGCAGAGATAACTGTTCAGGTCCCTTCGGCTGACGCCGACCAATTCCGCAAGCTGCTGCTGTGTGATGCCCTTTTCGGACTTCCTTGCAATGATGGCGGCGATGAAATCGCCGCGAACATTTGCAACAAAGCGGCTAGCCGCACGCGCACGCGCGCCTATCTCAAACCGAAATGACATCTTCCGGATTTGCCCCCTCTACGCACAATGCATCTCCTACGCCCAGCTCACGGCGCAATCTGCGCACCTCGAGCCGATAACCGCGGTAAAGATCATGATCCTTCACGTGATCGGCCCAGTCTCCGAAGACAGCGACAAAGCAATTGCGCATGGGAAACCAGCCGAATATGCGGAAATCCACGGTCTTCAGTTCCCAAACCGCATTTCGTTCGAGCCGAATTGCTCTGAACTGTCTTGAATGAATGAGCGGCTTGCCCGAGACAAATGTGTAGAAGAGAAAATCCAGCTGTTCGACCGGTCTAAGCACCGCGCCGAGCGATGAGGGTTCATCCTTGCTTACACGTTCGCTTAGCCAATTGATAAAATCCGGGGTGGCAAAAAGCAGCCTCTTGGGCAACTGCTTTCGACCAAGCTGAATCTCAACCTTAACGATTGCTTCTGATGCTATCAGACTGTCAAACGTCGTCATGACTGTCAACTAATCCATTATCATGTGGCAAGCCTTTCACTTCAGTTGCCTGACGGTGAATTGAATTGCTGCACATTTGGATTGCACTTATCTACCTTCCTGATGGCTTAGTACGCCTAATCAATGATGAGTATAGTATCTGTCTTGCGACAATAAATATCTAAACCCCTACACATTTTGAGGTAGGTTTCAGATACTTGATCCGGCTCGGCACGGCAGTGCTAGTACGAAGGGTTCTCTTGTTCGGTTCTCGCCAGGCGGCCTATTAGAGGGCTTGAGGGCGGCGAATGGTCGCTTGCCCCGCCTTGGAGAACAGGGAGGATCGACATGAAGACGATTGGAGTTCTCGCCATTCTGCTGGCAAGCACGTCATTGGCGCTTGCAGCGCCCCCGTCGCCGCCGGCTGACAATGACTCGTTCATCGGTCAGGTAGGGGGATTCAACAGTGCTTTCGTCACGCAGAACAGTGGCAACAATCAAGCGCTGACCCTTCAGAATGGCTTCGGCAACTTTGCAGCCACCAAGCAAGACAAGGCAAAGTCCAACACCTCCGATATCCTGCAGTTTGGTACCGGCAACTTCGCGAGCGCCGACCAGAAAGGGAAAACCAACAATCAGAGCACGCTTCAGTTCGGCACCTTGAACTTCGCTTCGACCCGGCAGCGTGATGGCGACAAGAACAACTCTACGACGAGCCAATTCGGTTTCGGCAATGCCGCATTCGTGGATCAATCCAAAGGAGACAATTCTCAAAACACCCTTCAGGTGGGCGGGTTGAATTTTGCCTCGACGACCCAGACAGATGGATCCCATGGCTCCAACAAATCGGACATCATGCAGTTCGGTTGGGGTAACGGTGCCGTCGCCAGCCAGGACGGCGGCAAGAACGACCAGACGACGCTGCAGGTTGGCACCGGCAATTTTGCTGCTACGTCTCAATGGGGCGTCGTCGGCGGTAACGGCAATGCCTCCTCCACGACGCAGTTTGGTTGGGAGAACGTATCCTTTGCCAGCCAGCAAGGTGGCAACAATTCACAGGACACGTTCCAGGCCGGCGGACGCAACTTCGCCGGAACGAACCAACGGTCGTTCTTTGGCGTGAATAAAGCGAGTACTGACCAATTTGGCGTCGGTAATACCGCGCTGACGGCGCAGATCGCCAATCCGCTCGGCTCCAATGATTCCCTCATCGTCCAGGCTGGCAATCGCAACATGGCGCTTGCATCCCAGACGGGCGCACAGGGTGGTGGCCTCCAGTTCGGTGGTTCAAACCTTCAGGGAACCGTGCAGATCGGCACCGGCAACTATGCGCTGACCTCTCAGACCAGCTCGAGCTCTGTGACGAATACGTCGGTGACCGCACAGTTTGGTTACAGGAACGTCGCCGTGACGGTCCAGCACTAAAAAGAGGCGAGAAGGGAGGCGAAAGGAAATGTCCGCCTCCTCCTTCCAAAGGATCGCGTCCGCCGCACAGGCGGTCGCCGGTTGCAGGCATTCATGGGCTCTTGGAACTCCGAAATCTCTCTTCCTTTCGGCCATGATGTTTTCGTGCGCGGTTCCCGCCGCCTCGCAGGCGGGGGTAGAGTGTCTGATCGCGACAAACAGGAGTGAACGGTTTCTTGTGGTGCAGGCGATTGCCCGATCGGAAACGGTGGCGTCGGGAACATATAGGCTGGTTCTTCTCACCCATGGATCCGGCGGCACCAGCAAGAGCGTTCAACAGGGCAGTTTCGATCTGGAGCCCGGTTCGGATCTGATCCTTGCCGTGGCGATGGTCGACGTGGCGGACAAGGCTGACGTGAATGCGAGACTGAGGATCGAAACCGATCGAGGTGCATCACAATGTGGGTTACCGGAATGAAACGCATAAATCACTCGAGGCTTGCACAGGGTGTCGGCATCGCGCTTGCCACCTTGGCTTGCCAGACGGCAGCCGAGTGCCGAGCCGAAACGGCTTATGTCGTTCAGATCCCGGTCAACGTCACGACGACGTTGACATTCAACAGTGGGACGCCACCGTTGCAGACGGAGCAATATCGCAACACTTCGAACCATGTGGCGGGGGTGATCCCGGGCCTGCCGGAGACCGGGGGCACGAGGCATGGCAACAATCTGGCGCAGACGCTGGAAATTGGCATGCGCAACAGCGTCTATCATCTCCAGAGCGGAGCAGGAAATATCTCGACTGCCGGCATCATCGGAAATTATGGCAAGATAAACGTGCTTCAAGCCGGAAATAATCTGAGATCGAACGTCGTATTGCTGAACGGTGCTGGCATGAACGTAAGTGTTCTCCAGCCCGCAGGTTCGGCGCCGATCAATGTATTGATCGCGCGTTTGCCAGGTGGCGGGCTGCTTATCAAGCGTTGAGTGGGCGTGCTTGCGTCCAGGAACCAGGGAGAGAAATGATTATGATCCTACGTGCGACAATGGTTGCGGTCGTCTTGAGCGCCGCTGCGGGTTTGCCGGCATTCGCGGGACAATTGGTCTATCAGCCGACCAACCCAACATTCGGTGGCAATCCGCTAAATGGGTCATTCCTGCTGTCGACGGCGCAGACGCAGGGAGACGGTGTCAAGTCCGGCCAGCAGCAGACGCCGGACCTCTCCGGCCTCAATAGTGCATTGAGCAATCTCGGAAACGCAAATCAGGGGGCGAGTTCGAGCGGATCGTCTCCAGTCATCGTGATCCAAAGCGGTCAGGTGCCTGCCAATCCGTAAATCGAATTGATTGCGTAACCTCTCAATTCCTATGGGGGCGATTTAATCGTAGAGCCATGTCGCGAGTTGGTTTTCCCGTTGCAGCAGTGCTGTGCGGATTGGGTCTGGGAGGCTGCGCTGCTGCAGGCAGCAGCCTCGATCCGATGAGTACTCCAGCAACGCTGATGCCTGCCACGAAGACGGGTGTGGCCTTGGAAAGTCTGCCGCGCCCCAAGCAGAGGCTTGATGTTGCGGTTTACTCATTCCCCGATCTTACCGGGCAGAACAAGCCGAATGAGAACTTCGCCGAATTTTCGCGTGCCTTGACCCAGGGCGGCGCCCAGATGCTGGCCGATGTTCTGACCAAGGCCGGAAACGGCGAGTGGTTCAGCGTGGTGGAGCGAACCGATCTGCAATCATTGCTGCAGGAGCGGCAGATCATCCAGAATACGCGGGTGGCGGTCTATGGTGCAAAGGCAGGCGGGATACCGCCGCTCCGCTTTGCCGGCGTACTGCTCGATGGCGGCATCATTGGTTATGATTCAAATGAAACGACGGGCGGTATCGGTGCCAACTATCTCGGCATCGGCGGAAACACTCAGTATCGCAAGGATATCGTGACGGTATCGCTGCGAGCCGTGAGCGTCAGCACAGGGCGCGTTCTGGCCTCCGTGAGTACGACAAAAACGGTCTATTCCGTGCAATTGCAGGGATCGGCATTCCGCTTCGTCGGCGTCGATCAGCTGCTCCAGATCGAAGGCGGCATTACCCGAAATGCGCCGACAACCCTGGGGGTCCAGGAGGGGATACAGCTCGCTGTCTATGCGCTGATCTTCGAAGGCGTCAAGAACGGGCTATGGGAGTTCCAGGATGCCGCCGCTGGAGCGGCATTCATGCGCTATCTGGAGGAACATCAAAGGGCCATGACATATAAGCTCGACAGCAACGGAAGGCCGATTGCGCCGGTGCAAGATCACCAGCAGGTCAGCGCGGCGACCCAGCCTGCCATCGGGACGACGTCAAGGCCACCCGTCATCATGGACAAGCCGAAGAGCCTATGAGCGCTAGCGATGTTGGATCATCTTTCGACAGATATCGGATTGCGCGTTCTCAGGCCCGCAGCTCACGGTTCCATTCTGCGCGTTGTCGCCTGAATTCTGTTTGGCTAAGGTCTTGGCGGCGGTTGCCTTGTCGAGACTGCTGTTCTTCCTGATGGGAACGTTGCCGTTGACCTGAGGAATGCGGGTTTCGGAAAATCCGGAATGCCGGATAACCTGTTGATCGACGGCCAATGCCTCTGTCGCGGCAAGCGTGCCGGCCAGCAGCGCGACTAGGACGATGATGGTTTGATCAGCATGTCTCATTTCGATGTTGCTCCTCGATCATGAGGGTAGGCCTTGGAGGTCGGTGCCGCAATGCGGTCAGTGTCCTACGGTGCCTTGCCCGACTGTCGGCAGGCTATTGTCGCCGGGGCCAGGTGCCGCTCGTTCGGTAACGCCGCTGCCGACGTTTGGAAAGATGCTGTTTGCCAGCGCGGTTTGCGACCTGACGGTCGGTGTCGTCTTTGGTCTATGCGAGAGTTTCCGGTGCTGGGTCGGCGGTTGAGCTGCTGGCACCACAGACGTCTCCGGTAGCTGCTCGACGAATGCGGGATTGGTTTTTTCAGGAGGCGCCTGTTGTAGATAGCTCTCGCCAAATAGCGCACCGCTGCTCACCGCGAGCAGTGTAACGAGCGAGTAGTTTGCGATGATTGTCAACATCATCCGAGCATATTCCTTTGCGCGTCTGAAGTATTTCTTTTATTTACAGAGAATATTCCTAGAGTATTCCCGAAAACTTGAAATATACGGAGCGTAAATGGAAAACCATATGGAACACTACTCGATATAATTGTACATTTATCGTGAATGTGCAAATAAAATAATGGGAGGAGTGTATGCGCTTATCTCAGCAACTCGCAATTTTCTGTGCTGCGATTCTGCTTTCGCAAGCGCTCGCGTCCTTGGCGCTCAGCGCTGACGGCGATGTGGCCAAGCCGCAGGCCGAGCCCCCGAACGAGGCGGGGCAGGCGGGCAACGACGCTTTGCCCGGTCCCGCGTCGACAAGCCCAGCGGCAGCCGTACCGCCCACATCGCAAGTCACTGAGCAGAAGTTTGCGGCATGGACGCTGCAATGTAGTACAGATACGTCAATGAAGCCTCCATGTCAGATCATGTACCGGTTGGCGTCACCCGATCAAAAGCGGGTATTCATGGTGATCAGCATGGCACGCTCCGCCGACAACAAGATCGGCATGCAAATGGCTCTTCCGCTAGGGTTTGCCGTTCAGGAGGGCGTCAAGATCGGCTTTGGCAGCAAATATTCGACGGTCGCAAAGGTGTCGCGTTGTACCACGCAAGGATGCTTGGTCGAGGGCATCTGTCCGCCTGGAATGCTTGATGTCCTGATGAAGGAAAAGTCGGGAAAGGTCTCTATTCGGATGATGCAGGGAAACGTCGCGGAGCTTCCTGTGTCCCTGGACGGTTTTAATGCCGCCTATCAGGCTATGCGGGCCAAGGACGGATAATGCCTGCAACATTGCCCGCCAACCTCACTCAAGAATAATCTCGAACGTGAGGTCGCGGGACGGTAAGCATGGTCTCCCGTGCTGATGATCAGGCTGACGGCAAACCAGATGACTGCCGGGATGCCGCAGTTGTCGAGAGCTCCGTCAATGATGCCGGCAGCGCGTCCTGCTTATGCCAGTTGATCCTTCGCCAGGTAGTAGAAGTACATGGCTCCTTGCTCCAGAATCTCATCATTGAAATCATATGTCGTTGTATGCAGGCCGGCGCTGTCGCCATTGCCGATCAGCACATAGGCACCGGGAACCTTTTCCAGCAGGAACGAGAAATCCTCGCTGCCCATCAAGGGCAGGTCGAGTTCGGTAAAAGCATCCTCGCCGAAACGGCGTATGATCGTCGACCTTGCGACCTCAACTGCTTGTGGGTCGTTGATCGTTGCCGGGTAGCCCACCTGCCAGTCAAACGCGATGTCGGCGCCGTAGCTCTTGGCTTGTAGCGTCGTCACCTCCTCGACGCGCCTTCGGATCTCCTCGCGCACCTTCGGGTTCATCGCCCTCATGCTGATCTCGAGTACTGCCGTGTCGGCTATGATGTTGGAGGCTGAACCGGCCAGGAAGGCGCCGACGGTAACGACCGCCGGCTGGTGAGGAGAGATATTGCGCGCCACCAACGTCTGGAGCGCCATGACGATGCTGGAGCCGACGACCACCGGATCGACGGTCAGTTCCGGCTGCGCACCGTGTCCACCCTTGCCCTTGACGGTCACGCTCACCACGTCGATCGAGGCCGCGATCGGCCCGGCCCGCGTCGTGAAGGTGCCGGTCGGGATGCCCGGCCAATTATGCAGGGCAAAGACCTGATCGCAGGGAAAGCGTTCAAACAGTCCATCTTCGATCATCAGCTTGCCGCCACCGAAATTCTCCTCGGCGGGCTGAAAGATGAAATGCACGGTACCGGAGAAGCCCTTGTCCTGCGACAGCGCCCAGGCCGCACCAAGAAGCATGCTCGTGTGGCCGTCGTGGCCGCAGGCATGCATGGCGCCGGGATGCTGACTGGCATAGGGAAGATTGGTTTCCTCCTGCATCGGCAGCGCGTCGAAATCGGCGCGAAAGCCGATGGCGCGATTGCTGTTGCCGGCGCGAAGGGTTGCGACCACGCCGGTCTTGCCGAGGCCGCGCGTGATCTCAAAGCCCCATTTTTCGAGCTGAGCGGCAATGAAATCGGAGGTCTTGAACTCGGAAAGGCCAATTTCCGGTATTTGATGCAAATGATGCCTGATCTCAACGAGTTCCGGCAGGAAATTCTGGAAATTGCTATTGCTCATGGTCGTTCTCATCCCATCCGCAGAAATTGGCGCAGCCGCTCGGATTGCGGGTTCTTCATGACATTGTCAGGAGCGCCGCGTTCTTCGACCAGTCCCTTGTGAAGGAAGATCACTTCGCTCGAAATGTCGCGGGCGAGCGCCATCTCGTGCGTGACCATCACCATGGTGCGTCCCTCTTCGGCGAGCTTCTTGATGACTTGAAGCACCTCGTTGACGAGCTCCGGATCGAGTGCCGAGGTCGGCTCGTCGAACAGCATCACTTCCGGTTTCATGGCAAGCGCACGAGCGATTGCCGCACGTTGCTGCTGTCCGCCGGACAATTGCGCCGGATATTGATCGCGCTTCGGCGTGATGCCGACTTTTTCCATCAGCACCTCCGCTTCCGCGATCGCTTGCCTGCGTGACGTGCCGAGGACATGGATCGGCCCTTCGATGATGTTTTCGAGGATTGTCCGGTGGGACCAGAGATTGAAACTCTGGAACACCATGCCGAGGCGCGAGCGAATGTGCTCGAGCTGCCGGGGATCGGCTGCATGCATCTTGCCGCCACGCGAGGGAGCCGTGCGGATAACCTCACCCGCGACCGAGATTTCGCCCTTATCCGGCGTTTCGAGATAGTTGATGCAGCGAAGCAGCGTGCTCTTGCCCGAGCCACTGCTGCCGATCAGCGAGATCACGTCGCCCTTGCGCGCTTCGAACGAGATACCCTTCAAGACTTCGACACCGCCGAAGCTCTTGTGGATGTCTTTCACAGAAAGTGCTGTCTCGACCATTTCAATTCCTCCCGAGGCTTTCGAGCTCACGCCCGAGCGGCGCGATAACGCGTCATGCGGAACTCGACGACGTTCATGATCCGGGTCAGGATGAAGACCACGGCAAAATAGATGATGCCGGCGGCGATCAGCGGTTCGAAGATCAACAGCGACTGGCGCTGCAGCATCCGCGCCGTGCCCATGACTTCGAGAATGGTGATCGTCGAGGCAAGCGAGGTCGTCTTCAAAAGAATGATGAGATCGCTCGTCAGGACCGGCATGCAGTGACGGAACGCCTGTGGCAGCGTGACACGGCGAAGGATGGTCCACCGCCTCATGCCGACTGAAAGCGCCGCCTCGATCTGACCGCGCGGGATCGCCTGGATCGCGCCACGAATGACCTCGGCATTGTACGAAGCCTGGTTCAAACTGAGTGCGGCGATCGCGTACCACAATCCGTCGCGCAGATAGGGCCAGAGGAAACTGTGGCGAACCCAGGTGCCGGGCAGGACCTGGCCAAGGCCGTAATAGATCAGGTAGATCTGTACCAGCAACGGCGTCCCGCGAAATGCAAAGGTGAAGGCGAAGGCCGGCCATGCCAGCAATCTGTATTTCGAGAGGCGGGCAAGCGCGGTCAGCGTACCGATCACGAGGCCAAATATGCCGGCCGTTGCGGTAAGCAGCAGCGTCAGCGGCATCGCTTTGGTCAGGGCAGGCAGAAAGGAGATGACGTTCGTGATCGTTTCCATCAGCGATGCCCCCGGTTTAGGTGGTTTTCGATACGGCTGATGATGAAGACGGAAACCAGCGTGATGAGCAGGAAGAGCAGGGCCGTCAGGCCATAGAAGAGAATATATTGCTTGGTGCTGGCGGCTGCGCGATAGCCCGTATAGAGCAACTCGCTAAACGAGCCGAGCACGGAGATGATGGCGCTTTCCTTGGTGATGGAAAGCCAGAGATTGCCCATGCCCGGCACCGCATGGCGCATCATTTGCGGAAGAACGACGCGGGTCAGGATCTTGCGTTGCCGCATGCCGATCGATACGGCAGCTTCAAGCTGGCCCGTCGGGATCGCGAGATAGGCGGACCTCAGCACCTCGGTCATGAAGGCGCCCGAGACGAAGGCGAGCGCGATGATTGCCGCCCAGAACGGGCTGAATTGGAACCCGGCATCGACAAGGCCGGCATATTTGAGGAAGCGTTCCGCACCGCTTGCGACGGAAAAATAAAGGAGAAGGATGACCAGTAGCTCCGGCAGAGAGCGCACGACGGTCGTATAGAGCCCGGCGATAATGCGAAGCGAGCGACGATGCGAAAGCTTGCCGGCAGCTCCCAGGAGGCCGAAGATCACGGCGACGATATAGGAAACGATCGATACCTGGAGGGTCATCAGCAGACCCCAGGCGAAATTCGCGCCCCAGCCCTCCGGCCCCCAGCCGAGCAAGTGCCAATATGTGTCCATGCGTTTTACCTGCTCTATGCGGCTTTACCTGTGGCAATCAGCCGGACGGCCCAACGGGCCGATATGCGGGATCAGGCGTCGTCTGCTCGTTGCGGTTGCGATGAGGCTTCTGAAGCGATGTCGCGTGGGGAGCAGGAAAGGGCGCCCCGGGCGTGGCCAAGGCCACGCCCGGCGTCACGCGATTACTTCTTGCCGAAGATCCACTTATCGACCAGCTTTTGCGTCGTGCCGTCCTTGTTGAGTTCGGCAAGCGCGCCGTTGACCTTGCCGAGCGTATTGGCATCGTCCTTGCGAATGGCATAGGCAACACCTTCGCCGAGCGTGGTGTTCTTCGGCACTTCGAGCTTTACCTCATAGTCGGCGCCGGCCGGCGACTTCAGGAACGTCTGAATGTAGAGATCAGGGATCAGGACATAGTCGACGCGGCCAGCAACCAGGTCGGCGACGGAATTGTCGGCGGTGTCGTAGCTCTTCGCCTCAGCGCCCTTCAGATATTTCGCGACATAGGCAGCCTGAACGCTCGATGTCTGAACGCCAATGATCTTGCCGGAGACGATTGATGGATCAACGATCTTGCCCGAACCATCCGGCGCATCGACCGTCGCGATCTTCGTGGTATCAGACTTGGCGCCAACGAAGGACGTGCCTTCGGTATAGTAGGGCGTGCTGAAATCGACAACCTTGCGGCGATCATCGGTGATCGAGAAAGCGCCGATAATGAAATCGACCTTCTTTTCGTTCAGCGAAGGAATAAGGCCGTCCCAAGCCATCTGCTTGATGTCGCACTTGATCTTCATCTTCTCGCAGACAGCGCGGGAAAGATCGGCTTCGAGACCTTCCCATTCACCGGCTGCATTGACCTGCGTGAACGGCATATAGGGTTCAGGCGTCATGCCGAGGCGGATGGTATCCTCGGCATGAGCAAAGCCAGCAGACAGTATCAGTGCGACACCGGCGATGATTTTCGATTTGAAGCTGTGCATTCTGTTCTCCCGTTTGTTCTTGAGTGTGCTTATCGGCCGTTGCGATACCAGCGCAGCGACATGCAGGACAGGCCCGCATCGATCTTCCCGATCTCGGTGGTCTTCATCGGCACGACCTTGTAGCCGAGCTTGTCGAGCATCTCGATCGTGCGCGGAAAGTCGGAACCGACCATGACGACATCATTGACGCGCAAAGCGTTGGCGGCCGGCTCTTCGCCTTCCGGAATGATGATCTGCTTGAACTCCTTGAAGACGCCTGAGCGCGCGAGGCGGGCGGTCGACAGGACGCTTTCGTCATCGAGCAGCGAGCAATCGGTCTTGAAATGCAGCACGCCTTCCGGCGTCGCGACGATCTCCGCCTTGCGGCCGAGCTTTGCGATGCAGGCGGAAAGAGCCTCGGCTCCGACCTTGTCGGTGCGCGCCGAAAGGCCGATCATGACGCTCTTCGGCGTCGTCAGCACGTCGCCGCCATCGGCAAAGCCCGGGGTCGGCAGATCGAGTACGGTTTCGAACATATCGCGCAGCGTCGGCGTAATTTCGGCCGTCTCTCCGACACGGCTGACTGCGCCTGGACGCAGCAGGATCGCGCCTTCGGTGAACACAAGCGCGGGGTCTTCGACGAAGATCGAATCCGGGAAGGCTTCGAGCGCTGGGAGAACGGTCACTTCGACGCCGGCGTCGCGCATGGCGGCGATATAGGCATCGTGCTCGGCCTTGACGCCTTCGAACGTCGGATTGCCGCGATCGTCGGCGCGAAGGCCGTTGACGACGGAGCGCGAGGGTTCGCGCACGATGACGGAATTGAAGTGATAGACTGATCTTGCTTGCGACATTGCAGGTACCTTTACTTTTGTACGGGCTTCTCTATCCGGCTCAACCGGCTGCGTAAAGCAATTGTGTGACCGCCGGTTCGCGGCGCGACAGGTGAATGCCGGCGAGCATGCAGCGGACGGATCCGCCGGCAAGCTCGATGGTCGAGACATCGAATGGCAGCAATTTTGCCGATTGTTCGATGTCCTGGATCTGGGTCATGTCGAGAGCCGCGTGAGCCCTTGCGGACAAAACAACCAACCTGCCGTCCCGCCCGTCCAGCTCGATGGCATTGCCGGCGAAGTTCTCGATCTGCTCGATCGAAAGGTCGATCACTTTGCGGCCGGTCTCTTCCAGGCGCGCGATGATCTCCCGCCTTCGCGCGACATCCGGAATCATCTGAGATCCCAAAAGTGCGAAGTCGGTCCCGATGCACATCAGCACGTTCGTGTGATAGATCGCCTTGCCGTTACGGTCGACGGCGTCGAAGACCATCGGCTCGAAATTGAAATGCGTGCAGAAGCGTTCCAGTGCGACCTCATTGGTGCGGTTGGAGCGGACGGCATAGGCCACGCGGCCGATATGGTCGAGCACCATGGCGCCGGTGCCCTCGAGATAGACATGGTCCTTTTCGAGGCCGGAATAGTCGATGACATCCTGGACGCGATAGTCCGTCTTCAGCATCTCGATCACATCACTGCGCCGCTCGGACTGGCGGCTCGCCGAATACATCGGATAGATGGCGACGTGGCCACCGGAATGAGTCGAGAACCAATTGTTCGGAAAGACGGAATCGGGTGTCGCGGCGGTCTTGTCTTCGAAGACATGGACGGTGACGCCCGCCGCAGCCAAGCCCTCCGCCATGTGCGTTACCTCACCGAATGCAGCGCCCGCGATTGCCGCTGCAGCACGCTTCTCGTCATTTGACTGGAACGAATTGTCCTTGGCGGTCATCGGATTCGGGGTGAAGTGATGAGGCCTGATCATCACAACGGATTTTGGGGCCTGGACGGAAAGTTTGCTCATTGTTCAGGCATTGCTCCGCTTATGAACAGATGTTGAATGATGCGACCGGCCGCAGAGACCGCACCGATCTTGCAGTATCGGTTTCTTCCCCTGGTCCTGTTGCAGATCGATGCTCCAACACCACCAACATCTAGAAATTGAACCATGTTTCCAGTTCCACAAGGAAGTTTGATGAGGCAGCGTAGGAAGCCATAGCGTCAGTTGAAATTTGAGAACTGTAGAAAATTTGCTAGGAAATCTGGCACATTGCTCAGCCGGTTTGTGCAGATTTATACCAATGGCCGCGACAAGGTGAATCACGGGTTTCGACACTGCCAAATGGAAGAAGCATTGTGCTTGAGCGGATGCGCGCGACAGTCGTGCCGAAAGGGCTCCGGCCCTCGATGGCGGTCAGCGCGTGTCGTTGGGTGATTGCGGCCAAGACGAGTGGATTTTTCCCGGTGATCCGTCGAAAAATTATGCAAGCACAAAAAAGCACCTTAGCAGTTCCCCAAGCGCCGTGCTAACGATGACGATTGACGGCAGTAGCCGGCCAACCGCTCTATGGAGAATTAAGACAGTGACGGATTTTCTTGAAAAATGGTCTTCCAAAAAGGCTGATAAACCCAGAGCAGGAGCGAAAACTGTCATCGACACCTTCCGCGCCAGAATTGCGGAACAAAAAGCCTATCTCGAAGAATATGAGCGCGATGTCGATGGCTTCAGCAAGTGGCGCTCGACCTGGTTTCAGCGTGTACCCGGCGGCTTTGGTGTGACCGTTGGTCGTGATGCGGTCAATGCCGGCAAGGGATTGAACTACGTCGTCGTTGAAACGCTCAAGGATGTCGCCGAATTTCTCGACGATCTCGCGCATCATGCACAGAGCGACACCGGCTTTCAGCAGGCCCTTGAAAATAACCGCCAGCGCCGCGCCGCACTTCTGAATGCCGGCAAGGCCGGCGCCAGCGCCGCCGCTTCGAAGGCGGCAAAGCCAGCGGCTACCAAAGCTGTCGCTACCAAGACCGTAGCTGCCAAAGCCGCCCCGGCGAAGGCTGCGGCGGTTGCTGCCGACGGCGAGGCAAAGCCGAAGAGAGGCCGCAAGGCGAAGGCCGAGACGACGACGAACTAGCGTCGATCAGTCTTGAGTGAATGACCTATTGAGAGACCGAAGCTTCTAAACAGAGGCTTCGGTCTTGAAACTTTTCGGGGTCTGTCAGCATTAGGTCAGACTGATCACTCTCGTTCCCGGAGACCGGAAACACGCCAATCGAGGGATAATCCAAACAATGCTGAATATTTACCCAGCTAAAGCCGGAATGGCGGAAGAGGCCGCCAGGGACGCACTGTGGATCGATCTCCTCAATCCCTCTGCCGAAGAGGTGACTCAGGTCGAAAAATTGCTCGGGGTGAAATTGCCGTCCCTGGGCGCCCTCAGCGAGATCGAGGTGTCGAGCCGTCTCAAGAAGCGCAACGGCATGCTCTATATGAGCACGCCATCGGCGGCCCGCCGTCCTGAAGGCGTGCAGGCAACCCCGCCATTGGGATTTGTTTTGTCTGCCGACAGGCTGGTCACCGTTCGGTTCATGCCGCTGCCCACCTTCGAGGCGGTCGCTGGCAAATTTGCTGCCGACCAGGATATGCCGAAATCGAGCGTCGAAGTGTTCGTTCTATTGTGCGAAGAGATTGTCGACCACGTTGCCGACATTCTTGAGCATTTGGCTGGCGAATTGAATGGCCTCTCGGTCGAGGCGTTCCGCGCCGACGATACTCGCGGTCGCCATCCCGCGCGGGCCAATCGGGTTCTACGCGGCCAATTGCGACAGGTTGGTCGCCTTGGTGACCGTCTCTCGGAACTGCGCGACGGCCTGCAGGGGCTCGGGCGTGTCATTGCCTATGCAGAGCAATATGCCTGTGACTGGGACGGCGGAGTGTTGAAGCCGCGCGTCGGCAGCCTGCGACAGGACATCCATTCCCTTTCGGATTACGAAGAGCAATTGGCCAATAAGGTCCAATTCGTTCTGGATGCACTGGTCGGCCTGATCGGCATAGCCCAGAACGATATTTTCAAGGTTCTGACGATCGTCTCGATCGTCGGCATCCCGCCGACCTTGATGGCTGGCGTCTATGGCATGAATTTCAAAAACATGCCGGAATATGACTGGGTCTGGGGCTATCAGTATGGCTGGGCAGCGATCCTGATCAGCGCGATCATTCCCTTGATCTGGTTCAAGATAAAGGGCTGGTTCTAAGCCGGCTGGTGATGGCGAAACGGCGAAACTCGAGATAGGTCAATCGACTGCGAGCCCAATTACAGCCACAACTAAGGCAAGCGGTGTCAGCACGATCGAAAGACAGGGAGCCGCCGCCACCCGCAAGGCCGCCGCGACATATTGCGGCTCTCGCTGACTATCAGATAGAGCGATGCCAAGGGAGGTTGCGCGCCGGGTCCAAGGAAGCTCGCGCCTGTTTCGAGGAGGATCTCCCGGGCAAGTTCGGGGCTATCTGTACGAGCATTGTGCCGGCGATATTCGCTATCGCTGCGACAGGATCCAGTCCCGCACGATTGCCACCTCGGGTCGCTTCAGGCTCGGTTCCGGCGTCATCAACACATAGGGCTGGCGGATCGGCAGGTAGATGCCGAAGGGTTCGACCAGGGTCCCCTTAGCGAGCTCCTTCTCGATCATGAAATTCGGAATGAGCGCAAACCCGCCACCTGCGATACATGCTTCGACGGCAAGGAAGATCAGATTGAAGGTTATGGCAAAATGCAGGTCGACATTGCCGAATCCGGTTTCGAGGAACCACGCAGCCCAGCCGACGTCGTGCCAGCCGGGCTCCATGAACTCGATCTTGATCAATGGCTGTCCGAAGAGGTCCGCAGGTGTCGGCTGCTTCGGCAGGCGCTCAAGGAGTTCGGGAGCGCAGACAGCGGCAAGATGTCCGCCAAGCAGCAGATCCTGCTGCATGCCTGCGACATTGCCTAGACTTTGGTAGATGGCAAGATCGGGCGGCGGATCCTGAACATTCCACCGCTGCGGAAGGGCGGCGATACTGACCGATATATCGGGATGGGCTTGGTTGAAGTGGGCCATGCGCGGGGCAAGCCATCGCGAGGCAACCGAAAACTGGGACCGGATCAATACCTGGCTCTTCATCTCGCCCGCGCGAGTGGAGAGGGAGGCGGATGAGATCTGGTCGAAAACCGCGCCAAGCTTCTTTGCGTAAAGCAGGCCCTTCTCCGTCAGGGTGACGCCATTGGCGCGACGCTCGAACAATGCTCCCCCGACCCACTCCTCCAGTTGTTTCATCTGGTGACTGATGGCGCCTGCGGTCACGCCCAGTTCAGCTCCGGCCTGGACGAAACTCAAATGCCGAGCAGCTGCTTCAAATGCTCTCAGTGCGGTGAGGGGAGGTAGATGACGAACCATGGATGGCTTAGTTTTTCTAAGGGTCTCTAGGAAAATTATTGGTTTGCGCAAGAAATCGCCCTCTGATTTATCTTTGTCAACGACAAAGGTGAGGGAAACTATGTCTCGAGACGCTGCTTTGGAAATTGCGCGAGCCTATGGTTCGGACGGTCGCTTTCTCCATGATTTGGCAAAGAGGGTTGCCATTCCCACTGAGAGCCAGAATGCTGCCCGCATTGCCGACTGCAATCGATATCTCCTTCACTTCGCAGATGATCTGGAGCGGCTCGGGTTTGACCGTCAGATCATCTCCAATGAGATGCCTGGCGGCGGACCGTTCCTCATCGCGCGTAGGATCGAGGACCCAGCACTTCCAACCTTGCTGGTCTACGGTCATGCCGATGTCGTCCTTGGCATGGAGGGTGAATGGAGCGCCAATCGAGACCCATGGACGATCTCCGTCGAAGGCGATCGCATTTTCGGGCGGGGAACGGCGGACAACAAAGGGCAGCACACGATTGCCGCATTGGCGATCGAAGCTGTGTTGGCAGTACGCCAGCGCCTTGGATACAACCTCGTCTTTCTACTCGAAACCTCCGAGGAGACTGGGTCGGCAGGACTTTATGAGTTCTGCGAGAAGTATCAGGATGAGCTGAAAGCGGACTGGCTGATCGCTTCGGATGGCCCACGGCTGATCGCCGATCGGCCGACGCTCGTCGGTGGGACGCGTGGAACCTACGATTTCGATTTGATCTGCGATCTGCGCGCCGGCGGGCATCATTCCGGTAACTGGGGTGGCCTGATCGCTAATCCAGCGACGATCCTCAGCAATGCGATAGCCTCCCTCATTTCGGAACAGGGGCATATCAGGGTGCGCGGCATTGTTCCGGATTCGATGCCGCCAGCCGTCTCACAAGCCCTGCGTGCGATCGAGATCAGGGAAAACCCCGAGGGGCCGAAACTTGATCCCTGGTGGGGCGAGCCGGATTTGACGCCGGCGGAACGCGTCTTTGGCTGGACCTCTCTGGAGGTCCTGGCGATGACCGCCGGCACACCTGACCATCCGGTCAACGCCATCCCGCCAAAAGCCTGGGCGCGCATGCAAATCCGCTATACGGTGGATGTAGATCCCACTCGCTTTCATGAGGCGATCCGGGAATTTCTTGACCGCAAAGGCTTCCATCGCATCCAGATGGTCAGCAGCACCTTCGAGTATGATTGGGGCGCCACCCGGCTTGATCCTGAGCATCCGCTGATGAAATGGGCCGTCGCATCCATCCATAGGACGACAGGGCAAGTTGCGACCGTCCTTCCCAATGCCGGCGGTTCGTTGCCGAACAATTGCTTTGCCGATCTGCTTGGCATACCGACCGTCTGGGTGCCGCATTCCTATTCAGGCTGCAGTCAGCATGCGCCGGATGAGCATTTGCTGATACCCCTCGTTGCCGAGGGGCTCGCCATCATGACCGGCCTGTTCTGGGATCTCGGGACAGACGATCCGCCGCCGAGGCGCGGCTCACAAAATGCCAATCGGGAGCAGGAAGGCTGATGATCACGAGTTGATCGTCAGCGATATAAGAGAGTTGGGAGGAGCGAATGAACCTGTTGAAATCATGGGTGGCTGTCGGTGTTGCGATAGCCGCTGCGGCCTGCCTTGGTGCTGGCGGCGTCAGCGCGCAGGACGGCGCCAAGGCAGAGGTGCGGATCGGCACGGAAGGTGCCTACAAGCCTTGGGCCAGTATGGAGGCTTCCGGAGAATTGGTGGGTTTTGATATAGATCTTGCCAAGGCCGTCTGCGAAGAGATGCATCGGTCCTGCCGTTTCGGCACGCAGCCGTGGGAGGGCCTGATCCCGGCGCTTGAGCAGGGCAAGTATGACATCCTGATCGGTGGTATCTCGATTACGCCGCAGCGCGCAAAGCGGCTGTTGTTTACACAAAGTTACGGCAATTTGCCGATCAATGTCGCCGCCCGGAAAGGCGAAGGACTTAACGGCGCAAAGACCTGGCCCGACTTGAAAACCGCATTGAAGGGCAAGGCCGTCGGCGTTCAATCAGGCACGCAGAGCCAGAAGTTTGTCGATGCGGAACTGGGCGGCAATGTGACGGTGCGGCTCTACGACAATCAGGATAGTCTCAATCTCGATCTGTTAGCCGGCCGTGTCGATGCTGCCGTCGCCGGGCGCTCGCCTTGGGTCGATCTCGTTCGCTCAGCCAACGGGATGGATGTCGAGATCCTCAGCCCGGACCTCACCTTCAAGGATTTTCCTTATCTGGGCGTCGGCGTTGGCGGATTGCTGCGCAAGAATGAGCAGCCGTTGCAGGATGATTGGGACAAGGCGCTTTGTGTGCTCAAGCGAAAGGGTGTCGTCACCCAGATCTCGCAGAAATGGTTGGGTTTCGACATCGCAACGGCGCCCGATCCGGATCGCTGCAGGGAAGCCGGTTGATGAGCGCAGCGTCCCTGTCGGCTCTTTTCTCCTGGGATGTGTTGGCATGGAGCAAGCCCTTGTTAAAAGGGCTTGGTGTAACGGTGATCTGTGCGCTGCTTGGTTATCTCTTCGGCGCACTGCTCGGCCTTCTCATTGCCTTTGCAAAGCTTGGGTCTTCCCGGCTTCTGTCGGGTGCGGCGACCGCCTACACGGTTCTTCTGCGCGGGGTGCCGCCCTTGCTTGTCATCTTTCTGCTATTCTTCGGCACCAATAGCCTGCTGATGTGGATTGCGAGCGGCTTCGGATATAATGACTATATCGAGATCGACGCGTTCTTCATCGGCGTCATTGCCGTTACGCTCGTTGTTGCGGCGTATAGTACGGAAGTCTATCGCAGCGGGTTCAAGGCGGTGCCGATAGGCCAGTTCGAGGCGTGTCACGCTCTCGGGCTGAGGCCGACGCACGGGATGCTGTTCGTGGTCATTCCGCAAATGCTGCGGCTCGCACTGCCGGGGCTCGGCAACGTTTGGATCATGGCGGTCAAGGAGACGACACTCCTGTCGATCATTGCCGTCAGCGAGCTGATGCGCGTGGCAAGCTCGGCCGGGCGCACAACGGGACAACCGTTCCTGTTCTATGGGCTTGCCGCCCTGACCTATTTCACGATCGTCCTCGTATCGAACCGGTTCTTCCATTGGATGGAAAACAGATTGAGGCATAGCTGATCGCATGGATACGGAGCAATTTCTCTATATCGCCGGAAAGCTTTTGGGCGCATCAACGGCGACGCTCGGTCTGACCGCCTGTGTCGTTCCGCTGGCTTTCGGCTTTGGGGCCCTGGCATCATGGGCCAGATGCTCTCGTCACCGCATCCCACGAAGGCTGGCCGACCTCTACGTCTTGATTTTCAGATCGACGCCCATGCTTGTGCAGCTTTTCGTGCTCTACTACGGACTTAGCCAGTTCGAGGTGGTGCGCAGCAGCTTCGTTTGGCCCCTCTTGCGCGATCCATATATCTGCGCCGTGTTCGCAATGGCGATTGGATCTGGAGCCTACGTCGCCGAGGTCATTCGCGGCGCCCTCGGCGCCGTCCCGAAGGGTGCAGCGGAGGCCGGCACATCGCTTGGCTTGACCCGCGTCAAGACATTCTTCCTCATCACCCTGCCAATAGCGGCGCGTAGCGCCATCCCAGCCTCAAGTAGCGAGGTCGTCATCACCATCAAGGCAACGTCTCTCGCCTCGACGGTGACGGTCATGGAACTTACGGGCACGGCGAGAGATTTGATGAGCGAGACTTATGATGTGATCGAGGTATTTGTCATGGTGTCCGCCATCTATCTTATCCTGAATGCCGTTATCATGCTGTTGTTCAGGACCGTCGAAGCGCGTTTCTCAATTCCGGGATTGGCCGCATAGGCTATGCATCTTCATCCGCTTTCTGCTGGCAACCGGGCTCGATCTCGATCAGGATACCTCAATCACCATGGAGGCCCCGAATATGCTTGCCCGCAATACCTATACTGCCGGATTTTTCATCGCGGCTTCCCTGATGCAGACCGAGGCGGGGCTCGCCCAAACGCCCCATGCAGAAGTCGGCGTGGGCGCGCAATATGACACGACCCACGTCTATGTCGCTCCGGACAAGGTGGACGCTTTCGTCACAAGTTTTCTCGGCACGTTCGGCGGTACGAGCACGAAGCAGGTGGTTGCGACCGTGACGCCGACGCCGAGCAGCACGACGTCGCAACTTCTCCAAACGCCGGTCGGAACTGTGTCGCTCTTCGGCTTCAAGACGCCGATCCCTTACCCCTTCGGAGCGGAGCGAACCGGCTATCTGGTGACCGATCTGGATAAAGCTGTCGTCGCAGCCCGCGCCGTCGGCGCGTCGGTCGTCGTTGAGACCTTCCCCGATCCGATCGGTCGGGATGCCGTCATTCAATGGCCGGGCGGCATCAATATGCAGCTCTACTGGCATATAACCAAGCCCGATTATGCGGCTCTCGATAAAGTTCCCGAGAACCGTGTCTATGTATCACCGGATGCCGTCGACAAGTTCGTCAAAGCCTTCCTGACCTTTTCTGACGGCAAGGTCGTGTCTGACGACAAAAAGGCCTCCGGCATCGAGATCGGCCGCCCCAACGATACATTTCACCGTCTTCGCATCGAATCTGTCTTTGGCAAGATGACCGTGCTCGCAACTGACGGTTATCTACCTTACCCCTATGGCCACGAGACGACGGGTTACGAGGTCTCCGATCTTGCCGCGACGCTCGACAAGGCCAAGGCGAACGGCGCAACTGTCCTCGTCGATCCCCATACCTCGGACAGAGGTAAGGCGGCGATGGTCGAATTCCCCGGCGGTTATGTCGCCGAGATTCATTCGCTTTCCTCGCAGTGAGGGCTTGGGGAAATCCTGCCGGTACGAAGCCGTTACCTGAAGGGCATGCATCCAGATACTGGACAGCAGCTGCTCGTGTCGCTCGGGACATTCTGCCGCAGCGAGTTCAAGGATAGATATTTGCGATCGTCACGAGCCTGACGCTATAGATCCTAGGAATATTGGGGGGGCTAAATGCAAGCGACTGCACTCGACTTCAATTCCGAGCTACATGCACGGCCGTCAATCTATTTCTCCGGCCCCGCCGTCGTCGAACATATAGCATTGGCAGGAACTGCGTCCACGGCCCACCATCCAAACCATCGTACCATTGAGGCCGATGATGAATTGGCTGGTGCGTCAACACAGGTCGAGTTTCACACGGAATTCGTTACCGTGACGAGGGTTACCCCTCTTGAAAGGGAACCGCGGGAATGGCCGGGCAGCAACCTTTCGACAGAAGAGGCCGCGCGACTGGCCGGGCTATCGGACTGGTCGTTTATTTGCCGATTGGAGATCCTTGTCTGCGGGGCGGCACCAGCCGAACTGGGACCGTTTCTATCGGCATTCCATTTTGGCGACACTGCCGCGTCTACGATTGGCGGCGGCGCGGCGCTGGTCTGCTCGGATTTTCGTGTTGGAGACAATAGGTCCAGCCGAGCCATTCTCTTCAACAGCGATCTGAACGCCTATCGTCTCGGGCGGATGATCCGGCGGGTCTATGAGATCGAGACCTACCGTGTCATGGCGTTGTTGGGTCTTCCGGACGCCAGGCGGCTTGGCCCGGCTCTTGGTGGATACGACCGAAAGCTCGTCGAACTGACCAATCGTCATGCGACAACCTCCGCAGAAGAGCACAAGCGTCTTCTTGATGAGATCTCGCAACTTTCAGCCGAGGTGATTTCCGCGGCCGCGCAGACGCGGAACCGATTTGGCGCGACGGCAGCCTATGCCAAGATCGTCGAGGAGCGCATCGTCGAATTGCGGGAAACGCATGTGCCGGGTTTCCAGCGCTTCGGAGTGTTCGTCGCCCGACGGTTCAAGCCGGCGGTGAGAAGTTGCGAGGCGACGGCCCTGCGGCTGGAGCAGCTTTCGCACGCGACCATGCATCTGATTGATTTGCTGCAGACCCGAATCCAGGTCGATATTGAAGTGCAAAATGCGGTCCAGATCCAGGCGATGGCCGAGCGGGCAGAAACGCAGGTGAAGATCCAGAGGGCAGTGGAGGGGCTGTCGATCATTGCGATCAGCTACTATCTTCTAAGCTTGATCAAGGTTGCGTTCGAAACCGCCGATCACGCCGGCCTTCATATCGATCCGATCTATATGCTGATTTCGATTCCGGTTGTCATCGGCGCAGTTGCTCTTGCAATCCTGAGGGTAAGGCACGCGCTCAGGTCATGAGTTCGCTTTGGTGAAACGCAGCGCCGACAGAACAGTCTGGCTGAAATGCAGATGCCGCAGCTCTGTCCCTGCGGGCTTCTTCTCCTCATCGAACGCAAGTAGGAGATGACGGTTGAGAATAATTGACGTCAGCGAACGGCTGTTACCCATATCCAGATGTACCGATCATGCCTTGCCTACCGGTGGACTGACCACGAGCATTGCCGCCGTGACCACGAATATGCTGCGAGACGGCAAGCCTGTCGTCGGATACGGCTATGCCTCCGTCGGCCGGTTCGGGCAGAGCGGTCTGATCCGCGAGCGCTTTGCGCCGCGCGTCTTGAATGCATCGCGGGAGCTGCTCATGAACAACGCCGGTGACAATATCGATCCGTTCCGAGCGTGAAAGGCAACGATGACCGGTGAAAAGCGCGGTGGCCATGAACCTCTACGATTTGGACCAGGGGCTTACTGCGGCGTCGGTGCTCGCCTCGTTTGGCCTCCGCTGGTTCGAAGACGCCTGCAGTCCCTTGGACTTTCCAGTTCAAGCCCGCATTGCTGAACGTCTATGCCGGCCGCCTTGCTGCCGGCGAAGCTCTGTTTTCGCTCGCGGAAGCCAAGCTGCTGGATCGTCACGCAGGGCTACGCCGTGTGCGAGATGTCCTCGTCTTCGATCCTGTCCATTGCTACCGCCTTCCCGGATATATCGACATTGTCGATCATCTGACGTCACTCGGCTGGGATCGTAATTCCTTCTGGCCGCTTGGCGGGCACTTGTTTTGCCTGCATGTGGTCGCAGCGATGGGGCTTGCCGGGGCGGAATTGACGCCGTTCGCTTTTTACCCATTCAGCGGCCTGTTTACCGGAGCGATGATCGGTGAAGGGCGGTCAAATCCTCCTGATATTCCAGGCATCGGGTTTGAATTAAACGATGGTGCCAGGCGCGCGTTCAAGACTTTGACGTGACCTACACCGTGGAAAGCTGGATCCATCCCAGCAGCTATCAGTCATGTGGCTGTATCTTGCTCCACCACGAACGAAAGCAGGATACACATCGCAAAAGCCGCGGAACAATGCCGACCGCGAAGATTGCAATCGCCAGGGAGCAGGAGATCAGCGGCCTGGAGTTCAAAGTCACCCAGCCGCTGCCGCAAGGCGCGACAGCGGCTGGGTCGGCCGCCGTCACCTTTGGGGCATGTCGGTGACGGGACGACTGCGGGTAACCCGAGTAGATGGGTAGGCTCTCTGCTTGCGCGCCTCACGCGCTTGCCACGGTCTCCGCCTTGGAAAAGATGCGATCGAGCGAGGGCGCCAGGTGCAAGAGCTCGCGCGTATAGTCATGCTTCGGCGCGGAAAACAGGGTTTCCGTGTCTGCGAGTTCAACGATCTCGCCAGCCTTCATGACCGCAACCCGGTCGCACATCTGCCGGATGACCGCGAGGTCATGGCTGATAAAGAGAATCGACAGGCCGGCAAGGTCGCGCAGATCTTTCAAGAGATTGAGGATCTGGGCCTGGACAGAGACGTCGAGCGCCGAGGTCGGTTCATCGCAGATGAGCATTGTTGGTCGTGGCCCCAGCGCCCTGGCGATCGCGACGCGCTGACGCTGGCCGCCTGAAAATGCATGCGAGAAGCGCGCGCCGGCTTCACCCGGCAGGCCGACGGCCTCGAGCAACGTCCTTGCGTCCAGTCTCGCTTCCTCTTTATTCGCCGCAAGCCTGTAGAAGAGGATGGGCTCGGCGATCGCCGAATTGATCCGCAGGCGCGGATTGAGTGCCGAATATGGATCCTGAAATACCATCTGCATCGCGCGGCGGACGGATTGATCGCGGCTGCCTGCAAGGGGCTTTCCCTGAAAGTCGATGTCGCCCGAGCTCTGTGGCACCAACCCGGCGATCGTATTCGCGACGGTGGTTTTGCCGCAACCGGACTCGCCGACGAGACCGAAGATTTCGCCGCGACGGACGTCGAAGGATACGTCTTTCACGGCCTTGAAGATCGAAGACTTGCGGCCAGCCAGGAGCGAGCGCTTCCCATATTCCACACAGAGATTGCGGATGTTCAGCACGATGTCGTCGGTCGTTTCCGCGCCGGTCTCGACGCTCTTGCGGCGCACGCTTTCACGCGCATCGAGCGTGACCTTGGTTTCCTCGCTTGGAACGGGCAGGCGGTCGAGCCTGACATCGATCGGCGGAACGGCGGCAATCAGCGTGCGGGCATAGGGCGCCTTCGGCGCGGTCAGCACCTCGCGTGTCGGGCCGCTCTCGATCACACAGCCGTTCTGCATGATGGTCACGCGGTCGGCGATTTCGGCGACGACGCCCATATTGTGCGTCACGAGCAAAACGCCGACCCGACGCTCGTTGGCGAGATCGCGAATAAGTTTCAGGATCTGCGCCTGGACGGATACGTCAAGCGCCGTGGTCGGTTCGTCAGCGACGAGCAGTTTGGGATTGCAGGCAAGCGCAGTGGCGATGACAACGCGTTGGCGCTGGCCGCCCGACAACTGATGCGGATAGCTGCCCAATCGCCGTTCCGGTTCCGGAATGCCGACGGCCCGCATCAGGTCGAGCGCACGGGTGCGGGCTTCGCGGCGGCTGATGTTCAGATGCGTCAGCATGCCCTCGCATAACTGGCTCTCGACCGTAAACAGCGGATTGAGGCTGGTCATGGGATCCTGGAAGATCGCGCCGACATCGCGGCCGGGTACGATGCCTTCGGTGCGGCCGGTATGCACATCGATGGGCTTGCCGGCGATCACGATCGATCCGGCAGCGATCCGGCCCGGCGTCTGCAACAGGCCCATGAGCGCATTGCCGACGGTGGTCTTGCCGGCGCCGGACTCGCCGACCAACGCGTGGATCTCGCCCGGAGCAATAGTCAGATTGACGTCGTTGACCGCCGCCAGCGTCTCGCCATTGGCAAGGGGATACTCGACCCGCAAATTCCTGATGTCGAGGACAGGTGTCTGTACGTTTATCATCAGCGTGCCATCAGTTTGGGGTTGAAGCGATCGCGAAGATAGTCGCCAATGATATTGACGGCGAGAACGAGGATCACCAGAACGGTGGCTGGCATGACGGCAATCCACCAGAGGCCGGAAAATAGGAACTCATTGCCGATCCGGATCAACGTGCCGAGCGAGGGATAGGTCGGCGGCATTCCGGCACCGAGGAAGGACAGGGTCGCTTCGGTGAGAATGGCGCCGGCAAGGTTAATGGTGGCAATGACCATGACGGTGCTGATCACGTTCGGCAGGATGTGGCGGATCATGATGCGGCGCGACGGCAGTCCGATCACCTTAGCCGCGCGGACATAGTCCCGCGACACCTCGACCATGGAGGATGCCCTCACGGTGCGCGCATATTGCACCCACTCGTTGACGGCTATCGCAAAGACCAGGATGGCGGGGGCCCAGGTCAGAACGGTGTCGGCGCTCAGCTGCGCCTTGGCGACACCGCTGATGAGAAGCGCGACGAGGATCGTCGGAAAGCTGACCAGCACATCGGCAATGCGCATCACGACGCTGTCGACCCTGCCACCGAAAAACCCGGCGATCAGGCCAAGAAGAACGCCCATCATGGCGGCGAACAGCACGGCTCCGATGCCGATCAGCACGGATATCCGCAGCCCGAACAGGATCACGGAGACGAGATCTCGGCCCTGATTGTCGGTGCCGAGCAGGAAGCGCGGATCACCGCCATCCATGAAGGCGGGCGGAATCTCCGCATCCATGAGCGAATAGGAGGAGACGTCACGCGGATCCATCGGCGCGATCATCGGCGCGAAGATCACAAGTACCAGCAGCGTCGCGAGCACCAAGCTGGCGATGATGACCGAAACCGGGGGGAGACGCTGGATGAGTTGAGCTTGCCTGGCCATTATCGTGTCCTCAGCCGGGGATCGATGAAGATGTAGAGGATGTCGACGACTGTGTTGATGAGAACGAACAGGAAGCCGACGAACAAGAGATAGGCGGACAGAACCGGAATGTCCGGGAAGCCGACCGCATTGGTGAAGAGCAGACCCATGCCGGGCCACTGAAAGACCGTTTCGGTGACGATCGCAAAGGCGATGAGCTGGCCGATCTGCAAACCTGTTACGGTGACGACAGGCATCAGTGCGTTGCGCAGCGCCAGGCGCCCATAGATATAGGAGCGCGGCAGGCCGCGCGCGAAGGCGAAGCGGATATAGTCCGACGAGAGTACGTCGATCATTTCCGAGCGCACCAACCGCATGATCAGCGTCAACTGGAAAAGAGCAAGCGTGATCGATGGCAGGATGAGTGACTTCAATCCGGAGAGCGTCAAAAATCCGGTCTGCCAGAAGCCGAGATCGACGACATCACCACGCCCGGAGGAGGGCAACCAACGCAGATTGACGGCGAAAACGAGGATCAGCAGCAACCCTGTAACGAAGGTCGGCATTGAGATGCCGACGAGCGTCAAGGACTGGGTCAGCCGGGAAAGCGCTCCGTTTGGTTTCAGAGCGCAGACGACACCGAGCGGAATGCCGATGGCAAGCGACATGATCGTGGCGACAATCACCAATTCCAGCGTAGCGGGAAGCCGGCTCAGCAATAAGGTGGCGACAGGTTGCTGATAGCGGAAACTTGTACCCAGATCGCCATGCAATACGCGCCCGACGAAGTTGAGAAACTGGATAACGAGCGGCCTGTCGAGGCCAAGGACGGCGCGCAGAGCGTCCTTTTCGGCTTGGCTTGCGCCCTCGCGGACCATTGCGGCGACCGGGTCGCCGACGAACCGGAACATGATGAAGGCGATTGCGATCACAGCAACCATCACGAGGACGGCCTGTAGCAGCCTTGTCGTTAAAATCCTGATCATAGGAATAAACCTTACGGGCGCACGACTAGGCTCTGAGGCCCAAAAGAACGCGTTGCTTGACTGCATCCTGCCTTGCGGGTGATCCCGAAAACCTTGGTCCGGGATCACATGACGCAACGGAGCTATCGGTTCACTTCATCTGTGCGAACCAGGGACGGACATATTCGTCAGCGAACTGAGGAATATCGACCTTGTCGCTCATGGCCCAGGCGACCGGCTGCTGATGAAGCGGCAGATAGAGCGCCTGATCGTGGGCGATCTTGAATGCTTCCTTCAACATGTCGACGCGCTTGCCTTCATTGAGTTCGGTCGAAGCTGAGCGTGCCAATGCATCGATCTTGGGGTCAGAAAGACCGTTCGGATTGCTGCCGCCATAGGTGCCATCATTGGTGGCAAGCAGGGACTGCAGGACGCTATAGCCGTCCATCGGCGGCAGCGAGGCCCAGCCGAGTATGTAGACATCCAGATCACCCTTGTCCATGCGCGGGAAGTAGGTGGTCTTGCTTTCGACGGCGACCTCGGCCTTGACGCCAATCTTGGCCCACATGGACGCGATCGCCAGGCAGATCTGCTCATCTGCGATATAGCGATCGTTCGAGCAATTCAGGCCGATCTTGAACCCATCCGGAAATCCGGCTTCCGTCATCAGCGATTTTGCCTGCGCCACATCGAAGGTGAGCGGAACGTCGATGGACTTGTCGTAGCCCGTGACCTCTGGCGCGACCAGCATGCCAGAGATGCGCGACTTGCCACGCATCAGTCGCTTCTGGATCGTGTTCAGGTCGATGGCATGCCAAAGCGCCTGGCGCACCTTGACGTTCAGGAGCGGATTGGGCTTGCCCGGCATGGCATGGAGCTCAGGCCGGAAGTTGAGGCCAAGGAAGATTTCGCGCAGCGACGGGTTCTCGACCACCTTCAGGCCGGACGTGCTGCTGACGCGGTCGATGTCCTGTAGCGGGATCGGGGCGATCATATCCAGCTCCCCGGACAGGAGTGCTGCCACACGCGTGGCATTTGACGCGATCGGGCGATATTCCACGCCAGTCAGATTGTGTTGGGGCTTGTCCCACCAGCTTTCATTGACCGCGAAAACCGATTTTGAATCCGGCTCGTAGCTGACGAGCTTGAACGGACCGGTACCGTTGGCGTGATTGCTGGCGTAGGTGACAACGCCGGTCGAGGCGTTGCCGGGCTTCAGAGCGTCGTGCTGCTGCATCCACGGCTTGCTCATGATGTAGACGGCGGCAAGGTCGTTGAGCAGCAGAGGGTAGGGGCCGCGCAAAATGATGTCGACGGTATAGTCGTCGACCTTTTCAGCGCCGATCACCGCAGGCAGGTTCTCGCGGTTGCGCGCGCCGGGGTCGATTTCGCGCAGGATGGTTGCGACGACATCGTCGGCATTGAAGGGCTGGCCTTCATGGAATTTTACGCCCTGCCTGAGCTTGAAGCGCCAGCGCGTCGGCTCGATGACCTCCCATGAGGTGGCGAGCGCCGGCTCGAGTTGCAGGTTCTTGTTTCTGCGCACCAGCGGATCGAACACCATGTGATGGACGCTTTGGGTGAAGCTGTCGACCTGAGCGTTCGGGTCATACGAGATGACGTCGCCAGCCGAGGACCAGCGCAGCGTCTTTGCAAGCACTGGCGTCGTCAGCGGCACGATGATGGCGAGCCCCGCCAACAGGGTCTTCAGATAATTGTTCACGCTAGTCTCCCATTTCACGTATACATTGTAATAGATTTTGCGTATACGATTGTTCCCAATATTTAGTATACATATGATGTGCACAGTTTCAAGATGCGGGGATCTGATTTCACGAAATGTCGTGGAAGACTCGCAATCATGTCGAAGGAGGAGGGCCGGATGACGAAATCGCTTCTGATCACAAATGGCGTTGTTGTCACCATGGATGCGGAGCGCCGCGTTCTTGAAAAGGGGGATGTCCTGATCGAGGACGGCCGTATCGTCTCTGTCGGCGACCCCCGGTCGGAAGCAGCCGCGACCGCTGAACGAATTGATGCGGCGGGCATGGTGGTGATGCCCGGCTTCGTCGACACGCATGCGCATGCCGGACATATGCTAACCAAGGGCTTAGGCGAGGATTCCGACCAATGGATGGAGATTACCGGCCGAATTTATGCGGAAGCTACCGATATCGAATTCTGGGCGGCAGAGGCGGCGCTTTCGGCATTTGAGCGCATCAGATGCGGCACGACGACCGCAGCCCTGTTGTTCGGCGGCGGTCCCGATATCATGCGAACCGAAACTGCGGACGCCGCTCACGCTCATCTCGAAGCGATCGCCGATATGGGGGTGCGCGAAGTGCTTGCCGTGGGGCCAAACCGGCCAAATGGCTCTCACCTATACCGCAATCATACACACAGATCGTATACAAATGTCGTCGTGGATCCGATGCGGCAATTGTCCGTATGCGCCGAACTCATCGACGCCTGGGCTGGCCGCAACGATTGCCTGCGGATTGCGGTGTCGCTTCCTGTGTTCGACGCGAACGAATTGGAGAATGAGATCGTATGTAATTTGTCACGGCAGGCCCGCGATCTTGCGCGCGAGAAGGGCGTGCTACTGATCCAGGATGGTCATCGCGAAGGTTCGATTGCCGCCAACGCAGTGCAGCTCGATCTTTTTGATCATCGCTCGCTGCTTGCGCATTGTATTGAACTCACCGCGGAGGATTTTGCCGTGTTGACGAGGACCGGCGCCAAAGTCGCACATAATCCAAGCGCCCTGATGTCGGTGTTCGGTCGTTGCCCGGCGCCGGAGCTGATGGAGGCCGGCGTGACGGTTTCGCTTGGCACGGACGCCGCCGCACCTGACCGGCCCTTCGATATGTTCCGCAATATGTTCCAGGCGCATCGCTATCATGCTCGGCACTTCAAGGATGACGGGGTTCTGCCACCCATGCAGCTTCTGGAGATGGCGACTATCGAGGGCGCGCGTGCACTCTCGATGGATGAGGAGATCGGGTCGCTTGATGTCGGCAAGCGTGCCGACATCATCCTCGTCAACATGAGGCAGCCACATCTCTTTCCACCGGCCAACCCGGTCCAGCGGCTTGCCCGCTTTGCCAATGGCGCCGATGTCGATACGACGATCGTCGGCGGTCAGGTCCTCATGCGCTCAAGGCGTCTGGTCCGGCACGACGAAAATGCGATCCTGGCACGTGCCGAGCGCGCCTTTCATCAGATGACGGAACGTATGGCGCTCGCATGAGGGCGTAGCTCAACCCGAGGATTGATTGGAGACTATGCAATGAACGAGCTTCTCATTCGCAACGTCAGCCCATTCGGTGGCGAGAGGATGGATCTCTACATCGTGAATGGCCGCTTTGCCGACAGTCGACCGGATAGAGCGGTGGCCGAGATCGATGGTAGCGGCTGCATCGCCTTGCCCGGACTGGTCGAGGCGCATACGCATCTCGACAAGAATCTGATCGGTATGGATTGGTTCGAGAACCGCGTTGGCCCGACAAGAAACCAGCGAATAATCGCCGACCGGCGGGCGAAACAAGAACTTGGCATCGACGCACGCCGGCAAGCCGCCCAGCAGATCCTGCAAACGCTGGCCTTTGGTGTGCTGCATATCCGCAGTCATGTCGATGTCGACACGGAAATCGGCATTTCCAACATAGAAGGCGTCGTCGAGACGCGAAATGCCTTCGAAGATCTGGTCGATGTGCAGATCGTCGCCTTTCCGCAGAGTGGCATGCTGGTGCGGGATGGGACGCTTGATCTGATGGACGCGGCGCTGAAAGCAGGCGCCGACATTGTCGGCGGCATCGATCCGGCGAGCATAGACCGCGATCCGATACGCCATCTGGATGCAATCTTTGCGCTCGCGGAGCGCCATGGCAAGCCGGTCGATATCCATCTGCACGAGCCGGGCGACCTTGGCGCCTTCTGTCTCGAACTGATCATTGAGCGGACACGTGCCCTTTCGATGCGGGGCAAGGTCATGGTCAGCCACGCTTACTGTCTCGGCATGCTGGACGCGGGAAGGCAGCAGGCACTCATCGATCTGCTCGCTGCCGAAGGCGTCGCCATCATGACGGTCGGCAGCCCATCTGCGCCGGCGCTGCCGCTGCGGGCGATGCGCCGGGCCGGAATTGTGCTGGCCTCAGGATCAGACGGCATCCAAGGCACGTGGGAACCATGGGGCAATGGCGACATGCTGGAGCGAGCTAAATATTTGGCACAGCGCAATGGCATGACCAACGACACCGATCTGGCTGAGGTGGCGCGTATCTGCACTCTCAGAGGGGCGGAAGGTATCGCTCTTGCCGACTACGGTCTTTCGAGCGGATGCTATGGCGACGTCGTCCTCGTGCCGGCCCGCACCTTGGCTGAGGCGGTCGCGCTGACGCCTCAGCGGCGAACGGTCATCCGCCGCGGTCGCATCGTGGTGCGCGATGGTGTGCCGAGCGATCAGCTTTCGCATGTGCAGGATCTGACTCGTTAAACACACCAAAGGCTTCGGACATGGCAAGAATGGTTCCTGCCCGCTGTCCGATTTGAGACGTTCTTCCTCGTTGGCCTTCTCGGATATTTCAGTTCAGGATGATCATGGCGCACAATTCCAATGACAAGAAACAGAAATCGGCGGTCTCCAAGTCGGATGCCGTCTACCGCACTTTGAAGCGTGCTATCCTCGACCAGGCGCTGGCGGCAGGAACGAAGCTGCCGGAGGATTCGATCGGCGATCGCCTCGGCGTCAGCCGGACGATCGTTCGGCAGGCGCTTGCCCGGCTCAATGGCGAAGGCTTGATCGAACAGCGCCCGCACAAGGGCGCCTGCGTTGCTCAACCGAGCCTCGAGGACGGGCGCAACATCCTGGCGGTGCGCAGCGTCCTGGAAGCGATGGTGGTGGAAACGCTGGTTGGCAAACTGACATCGCAGCAGATCCGCCAGTTGGAAGCGCATGTCGATGCGGAAGATAATGCAAGGGCCAACAACGCCTCCACCTCGATCCAGCTTTCCGGCGAATTCCACGTGCTACTCGCCACATTGACCGAGAACGATGTGCTGTCGCGCTATGTCACCGAGCTCGTTTCGCGCTCGTCGCTTATTCTTTCGCTCTACGGCCGCCCGCATTCCCCCGATTGTGCCGTCTCGGAGCATAGGGAGCTGATCGCAGCACTCGCCAGCGCCGATCGCGAGAAGGTACGAACCTTAATGACGGATCACATCGAGGCCATCACCACCCGTGCCTTGTTGAAGGCGACGCCGGAGAAGGACTTTCCGGACCTGTTGAGCGCTTACGCGCGTGAGGAGGGGCTGTAGCAGCCTGCTCACAACTCGCGAGTACCGCACATCCTGCTCTCGAGGAGTAGAAATGAGAGATGGCGTGGGCGGAGCGCTTTGTCGCTCCCTACGCGCGCAATTTGAGAGACAGCTGTTCGCCCACGAAATCCAGGAATACACGGGCCTTGGGTGCCAGATGTCGGTTCGATGGCCATAGGAGGCGCAGTGTTGTCGCGTCTCCGACATATCGATCAAGCACTTTCACCAGCGTACCGCGCGCGATGTCGTCCTCAACCGCGAAGTCGGGCAGAAAGGCCAGCCCGGCTCCCTGCCTTGCAAAGACGAGCTGCGGCTCAAGTGAATTGGTAATCGTTGCAGCAGGTAGCTCGATATCAATTGCGGCGTCGCCATCACGGAAGAGCCATCGAAGAAGCTTACCCGTCGCGATTTGCCGGTACATTATGCAGGCATGCTGTTTCAGATCCTCGGGGGTTTCTGGAACGGTGCTTTGATTGAGATAATCGGGTGCCGCGACGACGATCTGACGATAGGCGCCTACAACCCGCGACATCAGTCGCGAATCGGTCGCACGACCGGTACGCAGCACCACGTCAAAACCCTCATCGATCACATCGACCAGCCGATCAGAGCAATCGATGTCGAGCTCGATTTCCGTATAGCGTTTCTGAAATTCTGCCAGCATCGACATGAACGGCATTCCCGCCGATGGAAGACTGAATTTAAGCTTGCCGCGTGGAGCCTCGTGGATTTGAGCAAGGTCCAGTTCGGCAGCCTCCATCTCGGCCGCAATGCGCCGGCAGCGTTCGAGAAACAGACGGCCCTCAGGCGTGAGCGTGACGCTGCGTGTCGATCGGTGGAAGAGCTTCGTCTGTAAGCGTTCTTCCAAGCGCAGGACGGCCTTGCTTACGGCCGACGCCGAAATGCCAAGTCGGCGGCCGGCCTCGGTAAAGCTTCCGGAATCGGCAGCCTCCGTGAATGCGGCCAGGGAGCCAAGACGATCCATACCAACTCCATAAGCGACAAATATTCATAAGTGAAATGAATTGAAGCATATTTTTCATTCAAAAGCGACCCTTTACCCTTTGCCGTCGAAACAGGCGCTCGGCTGAGCATCGCTATGTGATGACTGTCCCAACGGCTGGCGCTGTCCCGCAGATCTATTAAAGGAACACTCAAATGACGAGAAGTCAGGCTCCGGCCATTCGCACTGATGACCCACCTGCCGGCAGCTCCTGCCAAACGGACAAGCTGCCGCTCGCGGGATTGCTCACCCTTGCAGGTGCGGCTTTCATGACGCTCATGACGGAAATCATGCCGGCCGGACTGTTGTCGTCGATGGCAAAGGGCCTGAGCATCTCCGAGAGCCTGACTGGTCAGTTCATCACCGCTTTTGCTTGCGGTGCATTGATCGCAGCCATTCCGGTAACGGCCCTGACCCAAGGTGTGCGCCGCAGGCCATTGATGCTTGCCGCAATTGCCGGGTTCGCCGTCGTCAATCTGATCACCGCGCTGTCAACGAACTATGTGATTTCATTGATGGCGCGTTTCGCTGCGGGTGTATTCGGCGGTGTGGTTTGGTCATTGCTCGCCGGATATGCCGTCCGCATGACGCCGACGCATCTAGGCGGGCGGGCAATCGCGATATCCGGCGCCGGGGCTGCGGTCGCCCTCGTGCTCGGAGTGCCCGCCAGCACCCTTCTTGGTCGGATCATCGGTTGGCAAGGTGCTTTCGGCATCATGTCGGCAACCGCCGTTCTTCTGATCGTCTGCGGCCTCGCCGTCCTGCCCGATTTCCCGGGCCAGAAGAAGGGTGAACGTCCGTCCCTTGTCACCATAGTCTTGACGGCCGGAATTGGACCGGCGCTCCTCGTCGTCTTCACCTTCGTGGCGGCGCATAGCATTCTCTATGTCTACATCGAGCCATTTCTCGGGTCGGTTGCTCCGTCGAGAGATGCGGGTACGGCTCTCCTCATCTTCGGACTGGGTTCTTTTGTGAGCCTGTGGTTCGTCGGCGTAACTGTCGATCGTTGGCTGCGTCCTCTCATCGCTGCAAGCGTCGTCATCTTCGCTTTTGCTGCATTGCTGCTCGGCATTTGCAGCGCAATGCCGGCGATAATTTATCCCGCCGTTTTCGCATGGGGGCTGGCGTTCGGCGGCTTTGCGACGTTGACGCAAACCATATTGGCGCGATTTGCCGGCAACACTGTGGATGTTGCCTTGTCGATGAATACGACGGTCTGGAATTGCGCCGTTGCCGCCGCCGGGGCTGCGGGCGGAATATTGCTCGATGGAATAGGCCCGACATCCTTCCCGTGGGTTATCATTGCGATGCTGGCCGTGTCTTTCGGCGTGGTGGTTCTCGGGGTCAACAAGGTCCTGGCACGGGATGCTTGCTCAAACTGACCACAGCAATGACTGAATGAGTTTCGACGCGGCAAGGCCGGACACGGAAACCTGCGTGTGGCCTTGCCGTAGTCCGTCTGATCCGGGGCGCTATACCGGCAGAGCCGAGAGCGAAGCGTGAGTGCTTTTCAGCTCTGAATATTCGCTGAAGCCGTGCTTGCCGAGCTCGCGGCCGACACCGCTCCGTCTATGGCCGCCGATTGCCAGCTGCGGAGCGCCGCCACCCATGCCGTTGATCCAGCTTCGACCTGCTTTGATACGACGGATAGCCTGGAACACAGTCGACAGGTTCATCGACCAGACATAGCCGGAACGACCGTAAGGCGCGTCATTCGCGTTGCGAATGGCCTCCTCTGCGGTCCTGAAGAGAAAAGTGGTCAATACCGGGCCAAAGATCTCGTCCCAGGCAATGGCCGTTTGCGGGATGACGTCTGTGAAAATCGTCGGAGGGTACAAGGCTCCGGCGTCGGAGAACTTGCTGCCGCCAACCAGTAGCTGCGCTTCGTCAGCCTTGCCTTGCTCGACATATTCAGCGACCTTGTCCAGATGCGCAGGGTGAATGAAGGCCTCGATCACTATCTGCAGGAGCCCGGCGTTGAACTTGCTCCCGGCTTCATTGACGCTCTCAAGGTCGCCTACGATCTCATCGCAAGGCATCCACAGGCAGGCTCACTGCGATTTGGATATGATTTGGGACTACCTGAACTGCGCAGTATTTCCCTACAGCGATATCCCTATATCGCTTTCTACCGTGATCAACCGGACCATATCGATGTCCGGCGCGTGCTTCACGGCGAGCGGGATATTTGCCCGGACAATACATGAATCAGATAGCCACTGACGATCAGAGCCGTTTAGCAATCCAGGCTGCCTAATAACTTTGAATGCTGGTCGATACGGTGGTTAGATCGAAATCGATCGCTCGATCGACCTGATCCGCGCTCGCGCTATTTCGGATCCTCATACGAATATTGCGCGCACATCTGCCCGTTGCTCTTGGGAGCTCGCTCGCTCGTGAAGACGGCAATTGCGGTCGTTCCCTCACCTTCGGCCCATGTTGCGACAAAGGTGACATCGCCGGAACCGCAGAGCTGGTTGTCGTTCTGAAGTTCAGGATCAGCAGGTTCCTTGACGCGATATACGGATGCCGGCACAGAGCGGCCATCCACATTGAAATGATCCGCGACAAGGTCGGAGAATTCCAGCGTCTCGCCGTTTTCGAACTTGATGCTGAAATCATCCATCCAGACATCGCCGGTAACACTGATGGCGGTATTGCTCATCGCCGTATAGTGGTCCGCCTGCTGGGCGAAAGCGGCTGTGGCCATGAGGATGCTGAGGACGCTGGAAAGGAGAAGGCGGCGCATTTTAATCCTTGAGGGAATCGCTGAGGGTCTTAGTTTCTCGCAAGCATCGCATCTTTTGCTTCAATCGCAGAGGCTCATTTTGAGTGGCTTCGTGCTTTGTCACTCGCGGTTCCCGAATTCATACCTGGACATTGAGAGCTTGGTCGAAGGCGTCAGATCGTGCCAGTCACCCTAGGGTGGGGTCCAGCCTGTCGCGCAGCCAGTCTCCGACAATCGATACCGACAATGTGGTGAGCACTATGATGACTGCCGGCGTCAACATGATCCATGGGGCCGACTGAATGTAGTCGCGACCATAGCCGACCATGTTGCCGAGGCTCGTTTGCGGCGGCTGAAGGCCGATCCCGAGGAAGGAGAGGCTCGATTCGAGCAGGATGACACCGGGAATATTGAGCGTCATGGCGACGATGATGGTTGTCGCGATATTGGGAAGAATATGCCTGAGATAGATGCGAACCGGCGATGCGCCGATGTCGCGCGCTGCCACGGCATAGCCTCGCGCGTTGGCCGATATGGCAAGGCTGCGCGCAATGCGGGTGATGACCTCCCAGCCGTTGAGGCCGAGCAGCAGCACGAAGATAACAAGTGAATTGCCAAAAAACGCCAATACAGCAATGGCGATGATCATGAAAGGCATGGCTAGCTGGGCATCGACCAGCATCAGGATCACCTGATCGACCCAGCCGCGAAAATAGGCAGCGAGAAATCCGAGCGTCACGCCGATAATAGTGGTGATAATGGTGGCTGCCACCGCGATGATGATCGATATTCGGATCGAGGCTATGACGCGGGAGAAGACGTCACGTCCCAGTTGGTCCGTACCGAGCAGGTGCTCGAACGTGCCGCCAAAAAGGGCAGGCGGGCGAAGGCGCGCAAGGACGTTGGTGGCCATGAAATCATAGGGCGTCAACCAATAGGCGAATAGCGCGACGAAGAGCACCAGCGCGAGCCAGAAGATGGCGATCAACACCAGCGGCGGCCAGGTCGAAAAAAAGACATCGAGGCCGCTTTTTCGCTGCACCATGCCGCCTGGGGCAGCTGCGTTTTCGGCTTCTGCAGTCATCGGCAATGCTCCTAAGTTTCGACCTGGTGCGGGGTGCGCATACGCGGGTCGATGACGCCGTAGAGAAGATCGACCGTAAAATTGGATATGACCATCATCGCGCCAATCAGCAGGAGGATCACCTGAACCACGGCAAGGTCGCGAGAGGTGACCGATGAGATCAGCAGGCGACCAATCCCGGGCCATGAGAACACGCTTTCGACCACGACGGCGCCGCCAACCATCGAGCCAAGCATAAACCCGAAGATGGTGACGATGGGCACGGCCGCATTCGGCAGGACATGGCGAGTGACGATCTTCCCCCATGGTACGCCCTTGGCACGGGCGGTCCTTACGAAAGGTTGTCCGAGCACCTCGACCATGGCCGAGCGGGCGTAACGCGCAATGACCGCTGCCCCGGCGATGGATAGCGTCACGATGGGCAATACCATGTGCAGCGGGGTCGCATAGCCCCCCGATGGCAGCCAACGCAATTGTACCGCAAAGATCAGCGCCAATACGAGGGCAAGGACGAAGGTCGGCACGGTAAAGCCTAGCACCGAGATCGACATGATCAGGCGATCGAACACAGAGTTGCGATGGAGTGCAGCGGTAATCCCGGCAAGAAGGCCAAGCGCTGTCTTCAGCACCAGCGTCGGTGCCATGATGGCAAGCGTTGCCGGAAGCCGGTCGAGTACGACATCAAGCGCTGGCCGGTTCTCTCGCATCGAATTTCCGAGATCGCCGTGCAGTACGGCGCCCAGATATTTATAGAATTGCACCCAGATTGGCTGATCGAGACCCCATTGGCGGCGGAATGCCTCGATGACCTCGGGCGGCGTCGTGGCGACATCGAAAAACCGGCTGAGGGGATCGCCAGACAGGCGCATCACAAAGAAGGCAAAGGTAACGATGATGAACAGCGTCATCAGCGCCCGCAACAACCTGGAGAGAATGAACTGGGCCATGCTCAAATCGCCTCGATACCGGAGGGGGAGGGATCGTTGACCAGGTGACACGCCACTGCTCGTCCGCCCGTTTCGACTAGATTGGGACGGATGGATCGGCAGGTGGCGCGCATCTGCGGACAGCGGGTATGGAATGGACAGCCGCTCGGGACGTTCACCGCACTCGGCGGATCTCCGTTCAGGACGATGCGACTGCGCCTGCTGCGTCCGGGTACAGGTACTGCCGAAACGAGCGCGCGGGTATAGGGATGAGCCGGGTTGGCGAAGATGTCTTCGACATTCCCGATCTCGACGATGCGTCCGAGATACATCACGGCGACTCGCTCGGCGATCTGACGGATTACCTTGAGGTCATGGCTGACGAAGACGCCGGTAAAGCCGATGCGGGCTCGAATATCCTCAAGCAAGTTGAGAACCTGCGCCTGCACCGAGACATCGAGCGCTGACACGGGTTCGTCGAAGACAAGCAGTTCCGGGTCGAGGACGAGCGCACGTGCGATGATGACACGCTGGCGCTGACCGCCGGACATTTCATGCGGATAGCGACTGCCATGATGGGCTAGCAGGCCGATCTGCCTCATGACGTCTGCGACAAGCGTTTTGCGGTCGGCGGCTGAGAGGTCCGGCCGATGGACGATGAGCGGTTCTTCGATCTGGTACCCCACAGGAATGCGAGGGTCGAGCGCTGCAAGCGGATCCTGGTAGACCATCTGCATGTGCCGGCGCATGCGGCGCCAATTGGCGTCTACCCTGGCGCTGACCCTTTCGCCACCAAAGCGGATCTCGCCGCTGCTTGCTGGAATATGTCCGAGCAGCAACCGGGCGGTCGTCGACTTGCCGCAACCGCTCTCGCCGACGATGCCAAGCATTTCGCCGGGTGCGACGTTGAAGGAAATCCCATCTACGGCTTTCAGCCGTTTGGTCGCGGAAAACAACAGGCCGCGTTGCCGCAGCTTGAAACTACGGCTCAGATTTTGGACTTTGAGCGCGCCTTTCACAAACAGGCTCCTGTTGCGGCATGGGTCGGCATGCTTGAGGGTGCAATGAGCATGCAGGCGGCGCGATGCTTAATCTGGCCGCCTACGGTGCGGAGCGTCGGCACGGCAAGCGAGCAGGCTTGCGTTGCGAGGGAACAGCGAGGGCCAAAGGGGCAGCCGGTTGGCAACCGGTCAGGCGGCGGCACCGTGCCTGGGATGGCAGTCAGCCTGCGGCGCGGCCCTTCAAGGTCAGGCAGAGCGGCGATCAGGCCGCGCGTATAGGGATGAGCAGGCCTGGCGAATAACGCTTTTGTCGGCGTGTCCTCGACGACCCGGCCGCAATACATGACGACGACGCGCTCGGTCATTTCCGACACCATGCCGAGGTCATGAGAGATCAGCACGAGCGCCATGTTGCGCTCGCGCCGCAAATCATCGAGCAGGTCAAGGATCTGCGCCTGAATGGTCGCATCCAGCGCCGTCGTCGGCTCGTCGGCGACCAGAAGTTGAGGATCTCCGGCCAAGGCCATGGCGATCATCACGCGTTGGTTCATGCCGCCGGAAAACTCATGCGGATATTCGCTCATCCGGCGCGAGGCATTGGCAATGCCGACACGGTCAAGCAGGCGTTCAGCCTCTTTGCGGGCTTCCCCGCCATGCATGTTCCGATGTAGCGCCAGGGCTTCGGTCAATTGCCAGCCGACCCGGTGCAGTGGATTGAGCGAACTGGCGGGATCCTGGAAGATCATGGCCACGCGTCCGCCGCGGATCGCATTGAGTTCCGGCTCGGCCAATCCGAGCACTTCACGGCCGTCCAGTTTCACCGAACCTTCGACCCGGGCATTGGCGCCAAGTAGACCGAGGCTTGCCATCCAGGTGATCGACTTGCCGCAACCACTCTCGCCGACAATGCCAAGCGTCTCGCCACGCCGAACGGACAGGCTGACGCCGTGCAGCGCACGCGCGACATGATGCCGGCCACTGAAATCGACGCATAGATTAGAAATTTCAACAAGCGGGACGGCGTCAGCCATGTTGCGGTTCCATCTGCTGCTCGCGCAGCGCGCGCAAGGCGTTACGATCGATGGTGATGAGATGCCGCGCGACACCCTCGAGCACCACACAGCTCAAAACACCGGTGGCGTAGATTCCCGTGTCGACATTGATGCGATTGGGGAGGCTTTCGACGGAAGCACCTGACGTGTGACCATGCACTACGACCTTCCCGAAGTCGGTCGTGGAAGTCAAAAACCGGTCGCGGATCCATGTCAGATCTTCTTTGCGCTGGTCCGTGAGACTGCGGTCGGGATTGACGCCCGCATGGGCGAAGAAGTAGCCGCCCAGTTGATAGGATAGCGGCAGCCCGGCAATGAAATCTCTGTGCTGCTGCGGCATGCGGGCGATCAGCGCCAATCGCACGACCTCGGCCGCCGCCGGATTGGCCATGCCGCGCAGCACCTCCTCGGGAGAGAAGCCATAGGATGCAAGGGTCTCGAGCCCGCCCTTGCGGCCCCAGAGCGGCAGAATGGTCGCATCGGTTAAGAACTCGTTGAGCCAGGCATCATGATTGCCGCTGAGGCAGACGACGCAAGTCCTCTCGTCGGCTTCATTTTGCTGGGCAGCGACCCGTTCGATGACCGATCGGGAATGCGGACCACGATCGATCAGATCGCCGAGATAGACGATGACCGCACGTGCAATCGGATGCAATGCACGATCGGCATCGATGGCCACCTGCATGGCCAGCAGGTGATCGAGATGGCCATGAATATCGCCGATGGCATAGATGCGCACATTCTTGGTATCGGCCGGCGATACATCGCGAAAATGGTTCCAGCCGCCACGGCTCAGGTCGATCGGGAGGGGCTGCCGCATGAAAGGGTTGGTCACTAAATTCGTCCTGCAGGGTCGGGAATGCCGCGGGCGGGCGCGGATGCGCCCGCCCGCTCGGTCTCTTTAGTTTTTGACGGCGAAATGACCGGGCGTGAAATCCATCGCGAACATGGCGGATGGTGCCCATTCGATGTTTGCCTTCTTGCCGTAGAGAATGGCGTTCTGGTGCAGAACGATCATGCCGGGATCCTCATTCTCGAGGATGTCGAGTGCGCGGGAGAAGGCCTTCTTGACTTCGGCACGGTCGGTGGAGGTGTTGAGCACGTTGCAGAGGGCATCGAATTCGTCGCTTTGCCACATGCCGCCCTTCGGATTGGTCTTGGAGTTGTAGACGCCGTTCGGGCAATTATTGGCGAGAAGTGCCGCCGGAAATGCAAAATATGCCGTGTTCGAGAGATCCTGCATCATGCGGTCGGGGCTCGGGTCATTGGGATTGTCGATGACCGAGAAATCGATATTGAAGCCGATGGCCCGCAGATTTTCGAGGTTATACTGTGCGATGGTCAGTTCGTTGGGGTAGTAGTTATTGTGAACGCGATAGGTGATCGCCTCGCCCTTGTAGCCGGACTCGGCCAGCAGCCGCTTAGCGAGCTCCGGATCATAGCTTGAGGTCTGGTGACCGGTGGCGAACAGATCCCCGAATAGCGGATGCTGGAAGCCTTGCGGCACTGCAGTCCGACCGCCCCAGAGCGCGTCGACAATAGTCTTGCGGTCGATGGCGTGGCTGAGCGCCTGACGCACCTTGACGTTCTTGAGCGGGCCATTGTTTTCATCAAGCGCAATGAAGCGAACATTGGCGACCGGGCCACCGACGACTTTGAAATCGGAGGATCCCTCGATCATCGGAACCTGATCGGAACCGACATCGGATATAATGTCATATTCGCCCGACATAAGACCGTTCACGCGGCTGGCGGCTTCCGGCACGATAAGGATATTGAGCTTGTCGATCGGAGGCTTACCGCCCCAGTAGTCGCCATTGGCGACCATATGAACGGCTGAACCGGACTCCAGCTTTTCAACCTTATAGGGGCCGGTTGCGATCGGCTTGGCTGCCCAGGCGTTCCAGCTTGCAGCTTCCATAAAGCCGCGCCTGGAGATGACACCGGCATAATTGACGCGGGCGAGGCGGGCTTCCGTGTCAAGCGTCGCCTTCTTCATGACGATACGGACGGTGAGGTCATCGACCGCTTCGACATGGTCGAGCAATGGCCATTCGGAGGCGCGGCTGGCGGCAACGGTCGCCGGCGGCACGATACCCTTGCTGCCGTCGGCGCGGGTGAAGGTGCTTTCGCCCTTGTCGCGAGCCGCGATCTGCGCTGGCAGCAAGCCAAAGCGCTCGTCGGAGAAGGAGAAGGCAACATCCTTGGCGGTCATGATATCGCCGTTGTGGAACTTGACGTTCGGACGCAGCTTGAATTCGAGCGTCTTGTCGTCAATCCACTTCCATTCGGTGGCGAGCCCCGGCTTGAAAGCGAGATTGGGGTCTTGCAGATTAAGGGCAATAAGCTGTTCGAATACCGAATTCTGGAATTTGCGCGCCGCCGTACCGTTGTTCTCGTTGATTTCAATCGAACCGGCCGTGCCCATGGACTGGACGGCAACGTTGATGGTGGTATCCCGGGCCAGTGCAGATGAAGCAGCGCCGAGGAAGAGGCTGCCTATCAAGGCAGCTCGAGCGAAGGTCTTGAAAGTCGTGTGCATTGAGGTCTCCGGTGAGGCCGCTTGCCCGCGGCATGGCTTCGCCGTTACCTGCCGAAGAGGATTTCGGCAGGCGGGCGCGATCAATGGACGCTGCGAGATCGCCCCGCAACGCGATGGGTCTTAGAAACGGTACGCGTTATTCGGCTGGCGATCCGACAAGCCTTGTCGACTGGTTGGAAACCATAGTTGCCGGCGAGGCCCAAGCCTCGTCGACATAGCTTTGTGATCCGATGCGACCAAAGCGCAGATGTGAGGCCTTGCCCTGAGCTGTGGCCGTAAACTCTTCAATGACCGGCGCGGCAACTACCTCACCGTGATCCAGCAGCTCATGCATCACGCGACCGGTCATGGTGTCCGGCGCTGTGACGCCCAGCATATGCAGGCTCGTCGGGGCAAGGTCGGTAATGCCGGTGCGGGTGGTGATGACCTGACCGCCGGCCTTGAGGCCTGCGCCATCGGCAATCAGCACGGCCGTCAGCTCGGCCAGATGCATGCCGCCATGCGTGCCGCCGCCGACGTCGATCTTGTAGTTGCCGACATCGCAAACCGACCTGCCGGGTATTCCGAATTCGTTCGGTTCGTCGTCGCCGGCAAGGTTGAGATAAAGATCAGGGGCGCGGTAGTGCGCGGCGCCGGTCAGCTCCAGCGCCAGCGTTCCCTCGATCGTTCCAAGCGGCGAGCCGGGCTCGATGGCTCGGGTGAAGCTTGCACCATACCAGTCCTGAGCGACGAGAGCATCGAAGGCCGCCTGCAGCAGTCCCTTGTCGTATCGACGCAGCCACAGGCCGGGAGCACGACCGCGGCGGAAGATGATGTCTATGCCGTCGTCGAAGCGTGTGGCCGCACGAATGCCGGCCGCCTTGAAGGCATCATCGAGATTGATGAAGCGCGATGATGTCGAGTGACCGTGATCGGACGTGATGAAGACGGCGATCGCCTCGCGCTCCGGCCGATGCTCACGCCAATCGAGGAGAGCACCGATTGCCGCGTCGCACTGGCGCAGGCTTTCGAGCTGCCCCTCGGCGCCGAGGCCATGGAGATGGGACGCGCTATCGACCTCGGTCAACCAGATGATCGAAGCACTCGGCTTCCTGGCCGGCCAGATGGAATTGACAAAGATATCGATGGCCTTTGCCTCGGCGCCGCGTTCGAAGCCGGTACTTGGGACCTTGTGGCGCGCCGTGATGTCGACGGCGAGATCATGCGGAAAGGCGAGCTGGGGGTGGCGGACATTGAAGCCGATTTGGCCGAAATCCGCTCCCTTCCAATTGAGTGCCGTAAAGGAACCTTGACCGCTTGACGTGACGACAGCGAAGGACTTGCCGGCTTTGGCGAGGGTTTCGCTGAGATTGACCGTGCGCACCATGCCGCCGGCGTAATGCGCCTCGCCATAGCGCCAGTCATGAATGGTGTCGGTGCCGGCAAGTCTGCCGCCGCCGCTACGCGCGTAGAAATCATTACCCAGCACGCCCGTACTTTCGGGTCTTGCACCATTGGCAAGCGCCGACAGCGCGCCGCGCGTTTCGCTTGGAAACACAGTGCGATGATCGCTACTGACAACGCCCCTTTGCTTGAGGGCATGAAGGTTCGGCATGGTCAGGGCATTGATCTGGTCGGGCCTAAGCCCATCAACGCCAAGAATGATGACGTGGGCGATATCACTCATGGTCATGCGCCTCTGCTGCAGGAAGTGAATTTTCCGCTGTGTCCGGGTAAAGCACGTTGGTACCGGCTTCCGCGAGCAAAGCGGTAAAATGGGGGGCAAGTTGTTCGTCGGTGACGAAAGTGCCAATGTCCTTGAAGGGTATTGATTGGTAGCGACCCGGCGCGCCGATCTTGGTGTGGTCGGCCACATAGATCGCGTCGCGCGACTGGCTGACGATCTGCAGCTTAAGCCGCATATTATGGCGGGTTTCCTCGACAAGACCGAAGCGCTCGTCAAGGCCGTAAACACCGACGATGGAAAGATCGAAGCTGCAGTTTTCGATGGCATCGAAAACCTCGTCGCCCATCAGCATCTTGGCCGATGCGTTATATTCGCCGCCGGTGAAGTGAACGCGGTGGCGCTGGCCTGCCTGCAATGCTTCGCCGATGGCCGGCATATTGGTCATTACCGAAACCGTCGGACCATCGCGCATCGCCTCTGCAACAGCCAGCACCGACGAGCCACCCGTCATGAATATCCATTGGTCGGCCTCGATCAGCGAGGCGACCCTGCGACCGATGGCCTGCTTCCCAGCCCGCTCCATCAACACTCGCTCTTCGAGCGGCGCCTTGCGATCCGACGGGATCGCGCCGCCATAGACGCGGCGTAGCGCGCCGTTGCGCTCAAGCGCCACCAAATCGCGCCGCACCGTCTCGGTCGAGACCCCGAAAGCTTCGGCCATCGCCGCGATCGACATGCCATGGCCGCCGTTAACGAGGCTTACAATGTTCTGATGCCTGCCGGCTGCTGGAAGTTTCGACAAAAGTCTCTCCTTGCTTCGGGAACGAGACTTAGAGGTTCGAGATTACAGTGACGTGACATTTTATTGAAGTTTGCGTCAAAGTAGTTTTCATATCAACATTATCACACAAAGTTCCACATTCGATATGTGCCGCCCTAGATTCCGGCGGGGAGGGCCTTGCTCAGCATGACACTGCGATAATTGGTGTGGGACCACTGTTCGTAGCCGATGAAGCGAAATCCGAGGCGAGAATACCAATCGACAAGATGCGTGGCCGGCTCGGCCGTATCGAGCGCCAATTCTCTGGCACCGCTTGCGATCGCCTGCTGTTCGGCGAAGTCGATAAGTTGCCGGCCAAGTCCGTTTGCCTGCAGGCCGGGCTCTATACCGAATTGGGCAATGCTCGACACTTCTGGCCGGTCATACCAGTCGCAGCCTTTCGTCTGGCCCATGTTCTTGAACAGGATCGTGCCCCGGATCGTCCCGCCCATCACGCCAACGAAACATTGCCCTTCGGCGATGCGTTTGGCCGTAACCTCTTCACTCTGATGGGTCGCCATAAATCGCAACCCCATGTTCGCAAGGCCGCTATAGGCGCGATGAAGCAATGCCGTCATCTCGGCTATGGAGTCGGTTTCCATCCAGGGGCGAATGGTGAAACTGGAGAGTGCCGGATTTTTCATATGCAATGCTCGAATGGCTGTTTTGATATGGAGGCGGACGAGATCTGATCGGTCGGCGTAGTCGGACGAGGGTGCTCTCACTATAAGGAGGTTAGTCTCCAGGCATTCGACCGCTGCCCTCGCTATTACAAGATCAAGGGGCGCGCAAAATTACAGTTGCGTGAAATTTATTTGAACTTTGTGTGTTCGGTCGTTCTGAGGGGCGGCAGTCCATAAACTACCACATTGGAAGAGATGCCAGTCTCGCCCACAAAGGCCGTGCCTTGCGTCCAATCATTCCGTCGGAAATTGTTCCGATTTTCGAAATGATGCGCTAGAGACAGATCCTGTCGAATTGGCCAGTATGGCTGGTGCGTGTGTTTGCTTGCGCGGGCTTGCGGCCTGCCTCGGAGTTTTGCGGGTCCCAATGTCCATGAAAGGTTCTGTGAGTTTCTGCCGCTGTTTGCTTGCTTTGCTTGCGCTGACAGGGATCGTGATTTCCTATGTTGCCATCATACCTGGGGCGCATGTCTCACGCGTCAGATTGACGACGAATTTCCTCAGTTATTTTACGATACAGTCCAATATTTTGCTTGTCGTTGCCTTGCTGGCGGCGGAGATCGCACCATCATCCCAGATTGGGCGATGGGCCAGACGCTCGTCAACAAAAACGGCTATCCTTCTTTATGTGGGCGTTGCTGGCGGTGTCTATTTCTGGATGTTGAAGGATGTTTGGCACCCGCGCGGCTGGCAGCTGCGGGCAGACCAGTTGCTTCACTATTGCATCCCCTTGCTTGCTGCGATTGATTGGCTGTTCTTTGTCGAGCGCGGCAGGCTAACCTGGCGAGATGCATTCTGGTGGCTGCTTTTTCCGGCGCTCTACTCGGCGTATTCGCTCGTCCATGGTTATTTCTCGGGCTTCTATCCCTATCCCTTTTTGGACGTAAACGATGTCGGTCTCCAGGAGGTTCTGGGCAACATGGCGCTCCTGGGCATACTCTTCCTGCTTCTCGGAGGCACGATCACCCTTGTCGATCGCATGGCGGCAAGGCTTGGTAAAAGGGCGCCGCAACCCGAATAGATGCGGCATTTTCAGGAAAGACACACAGTGCGTTTCCACTTGAAGGTCACGAAGAAACAATAGGATAGGGCAGCTTCTGCTCCAAAAAATGAGAAGCGCCCTATCGGATGAGTTCAACGCGCTCGATGGCTAGATTGCCGTAAAACCGTTGTCGACGAACAGATGGACGCCGTTGACGAAGTTGGATTCATCGGACGCCAGATAGAGAGCCGCCCGCGCGACATCCTCCGGTTCGCCGATGCGGCCCTGCTGCGCAGCGATTGCGGCATCGGAGACGTCGACGCCGAGCGCTTGCAGCTCGGCGACTTCGCGCAGGCCATGTGGCGTGCGGATGAAACCGGGGCAGACCGCGTTGCATCGAATGTTGCGGTCACGGAACTCGACGGCGATGGCGCGTGCAAACATATGCACGGCACCCTTCGTCGTATCGTAAAGCACTTCCATCGGCGTTGCCGCAACCGCCGAGATCGAAGAGGTGCAGACGATCGAGCCGCCGCCGGCCGCGATCATGCCCGGCAGGACCGCCTTGGTCATCAGGAACATCGACCGCACATTGACGCCATGCAGCCATTCCCATTCCTCAAGCGTGGTTTCGAGAAACGGTTTGATGACAATAGTGCCCGCGTGGTTGAAGAGCACGGTCACGGCGCCGAAACGCTCTTCAATGCCTTTGACGGCGGCATTCACGGCCTCCTCGTCCGAAACATCCGCTACCCAATGGTCGGCAATGCCGCCGGCATTGCGGATCGACCGCACCGTTTCCGCCGCCGCATCGCCATTTCGGTCGATAATAGCAACTTTGGCGCCTTCCGCCGCGAACAGGCGCGAGGCAGCTCCGCCCATCCCCGTGGCACCGCCTGAAATGATGGCAATCTTGCCCTTGAGCCTATCCGTCATGCATCCCCCCTTTTTCTAGTCCTGATTTGCCGCGGGCTGCTTGCCGCCCGCGAGGTCGCTCAACGCCTTCGAAGGTTTCTTCAGATCCGAAACCTGTCGGCACGCCTTTGGAACAATTGCACTTCAAGCCCGCCCGAAGCAAGAATGCCGGCGAAAAGCATTTGCCTTGTGAGGTAAATGCCGTGCAATCGGACTAGCTCTCGGCGGCTCAATTGCCGCGACGCGGAACGCGGCAATTCATCCAACCCAGTTGCGGATCTGGACGGCATCACTACCTGACGAGTTCACGGCTTTTAGCGTGCGTCGTGAAAGATGATGCCGACGGTATGCCGCATCCCCGAACGGACGCGACTGACGCCGTGCCTGAGATTGACGCGATAATTTCCCTTCGTCCCGCTAACGGGCCGATTATGGACAGCGAAGGCGACGGCGTCGCCCTGCCGAAGCGGGACCACCTCTACCCGGCTCTGCATGCGCGGGCGCTGCTCGGTCAACACGAATTCGCCGCCGGTAAAGTCCCGACCCGGTTCCGAAAGCAGGATTGCCACTTGGATGGGAAATGCAAGATCGCCGTAAAGATCCTGGTGGAGGCAGTTAAAATCTCCCGGCACATACTGCAACAATAGGGGCGTCGGGCGCGTCTGGCCGGCTTCATGGCACCGCTTCAGGAAAGAGGCGTGTTCGTCGGGATAATGCTCCGCGATACCCATACGTTCGTTCCATCCGTTGGCGATACCGGCTAGATGCGGATAAAGTGCGGCGCGCAATCCGTCCAGCAGCCCCGGCAAGGGATATTTGAAATAGCGATATTCGCCCTTTCCGAAGCCATGGCGCGCCATGACGATATGGCTGCGGAAATGTTGCTCCTCGGCATAAAGGCCGGCAAGGGCGCTGCATTCCTCGGGCGTGAGAAGCTTTGGAAGAACGGCGCAGCCAAACCCGTCTAGTTCGCCGGTAAGGGCGCGCCAATCATAGGCATCGACCCGAGCCTTTGTAGGTCCTTCTGGTAATGCGGGGGAAATGGTGGGGCGCGGGCTATTCATGGCGTATCCTCGGCTTGAGTGGATCGCAGCCGGCCCATCAGGCATCGGCGCGAGAAGCCAAACCCTAGCGTCCAGACGAAACTCTCCGCCACCCGATTTGCAATGGGCAGGGAAGATCCGCGCAACGATCATCATTTAGGGCGATTGTGCTCAAAAAAGCCTGGGGGATCAGACACTGGGCCTACGGGGCACCTACCTCTTGCGCACAAACGGCTGATTGGCAATCAATAGCGCGCTTGCAGGAGCAGCCGGAAGAGATGGGCACGGTTTTCAGCGCCGAAGCTGCCATTATAGTCAAACGCAAGCGAAACCTGCTGACTGAGCGCAATGTCGAACCCAGCATCGGCCACCAGCGAATCCCTGTCGACGACCGTTCCGCTCTCGGCAAAGATATCCCCGCCCGCAAAAGCCATGCGCGACGTGATGTCCAGACCGCCGAATGCGTGCCGCCAGCCGAGCGAGCCGTAGAGCGTGGCAGGCATGTCCGCGATAGTCACGTCCTCTTCCGCGCGTGCGCCAAACGTTGCGAAGGTGATCGCGGACTGATCGGCCTTGCCACTCAAAGCAGCAGCACCGCCGCTCTCCGAAAATGAGCTGGTTCGCACGTCGGTAAAGGTGATGTTCGCGAAGGGCTCGAGCCGGTCATCGCCCATCGAGATCTCATAGGCCAGTTCGCCGAAGACCTGTGCCGTATAGGCATGGTAGTTCGACCGCAATGCGTCGGAAAAGGCGGCGAAATCTACATTGCGCAGGGTCGAGACGGATTGCAGGCTGTAGGTTCCGCCAAGCCGCAGGGCGAGCGGCCCCCATTGTCTACCCGCGTAAATGCCGAGATTGTAATTATCGGCATCAGCATGGGCGGAAACGCCGGATTGATCAAAGCGGCTATGTCCATAGCCGGCAAGCGCACCGATCCGCCAGTCGGAGTCATAAAGCGTCGTGTCGAAACCGAACAGCACGCCGCCTGCGTTGCCCCTGCCATTGTCGGAAGACGACCAACCGCCATAGGGCGCGCCCCAAAATGCGGCAAGGCCGTTGACCGGATCGGCGAGAATGCCCTCAATCGCCTTTTGCGGCTCGGTTCTCTGGCGCTGATCGGCATTGGCATAGGCAAGGCCTGGATCACTGGCGAGCCGCGGCTGTTTGGTGCCGCCGACTACACCACCCTGTATGCTGCGCAGGCGATCGATCGCAGCATCGCGTACGAAGCGGCCATTGTCGAAAGCGGTCGCGGCAAGCGAAATATGAATGTCGCCAGCCAGCTGCTTCAGTGCCCCGGTGGCCTCGTCCATGCTTAGCAATGCGACGGCACCGTAGAGAGGGTTTGATGCTCCCAGGCTCTCGATGCCATATGCCGCCGAGCGTTGGTTTGCATTCAAGCCTGCCGCGGCAAAGGACGTGCTGTTGCGCTCCAGTGTGAGATCGATCGAGCCACTCGAATATCCAAGGACGGGACTGACGAAGGCGTAGTTCGACTGCACGGCGCTGAAACTGCCTGAGATGCCGCCGGCAGCCGACAGAATGGTGTAGTTGGTCGACGCCTTCAGACCGCCGCCAACCAGGGAAAGCGTTCCGCCGTTCAGATTGACCGCTCCAGTGACGTCAACCCGGCCGGTTGCGCCGCCATTGCTCTGGACAAGGAGCGTCGAGCCGCTTTGTGTTGTCAGATCGCCATTGACCTTCAGCGTGCCGATGCCGCTGTTGCCGGGTGACAGCGTCGCTCCCGCTCCAACAACGGTCGAACCGACGGTGCCTGTTCCGCCGAGTAGACCATAGCCGCTGAGGCTGATGGAGCCGCCAAGTGTTCCGTCGACGATGAGGTTGCCGCCCGAAACGGAGGTCACCCCAGAAAAGGCGCTGGAGTTGCCTGTCAGGGTCACGGTGCCGGAGGCGACAAAGAGCGAGCCGTTGCCGTCTATTGCTGCGCCGAGCGTCTGGGGAGCGCCACCGAAATTAAAGACGAGAGAACCATTGCCGCCACCGAAATGGATGGCATCAACATCAAGCTTTGCCGCACCGGTGGCCGTCTGACCAAGGGCCGCGCCGATATTCACCGAGGCGGTCGAGCCGGCCTGGGCGGCGATCGTCAGGCTTGGTGTCGAAAGCGCAGAGCCCCCGCTCAAAGTGAGGCTGGCATTGCCGGCATTTCCGATCGTCAGTCCGTTGCTTGCCGACAATTTCGACCGGTCGCCAGTCACGGTAACTGCGCCGTTGCTGCCCGCCACATTGCCGATGGTGGCGGTCGCCGTATTGACCGAGCCTCCCTGGATGACATCCAGTGCGCCACTGCCGGCATTGCCGACGATCAGATTGCCATGGTTGCTCCAGGCAGAGCCTGTTCCCGTTACCGTCGCCGAGCCGGTCGAGCCGGCCCGCGTGCCCAGGCTGGCGTTCTGGCTCGTGAGCGTACCCTGCGACGATACCGCAAGGCTTCCCGTGCCACCGCTTGCGCTGCCGGCATTAAGATCGCCATTGATCGCCCAATGGCTTCCTGCGCCGCTGACGAGCGCCTGGCCACTACCGCCTGCGCCGGTGCCAAGCGATGCGTTGCCCGAAGAAAGGCCACCGCCCGCCAGCACCTTCACGGATCCGGCTCCGGCAACACCATCCTGCAGCTCGCCGCTCATGTCGAAATGGCTGCCATTGCCGACGACAACCAGCGCGCCGTTGGAGCCGCCTTTCGCGCCGAGCGTTGTCGTGGCGGAACTGGCGCTTGCCGAGCCCGATGCCGTAAAGGAGCCGGTTCCTTCGTTGCCGATCGTCAAATCGGCATTGATGTCCCAATGCGAACCCGCCCCGTCGACTGTAACGGCGCCGGCCGAGTTTCGCCCATCGGCGATGGAGGCAGAGCTGCTCCTGACCGCGCCACCTGTGCTGATGTTGAGTGTGGCGTTTGCGCCAGAGCTGTCCGCATCCGCCTGATCGCCGCCGACAAGCAATGAGCTGGTGTCCCAAAGCGACCCCGCGCCGCCGACGGTAACCGTGCCGTTGGCGAAACGACCGATCAGGGCGGAGTTGCTAGACACGTTTGCCCCGGAATAGACAGCGAGTGCGCCTGCCGCGGTCGAACCCACAGTCAATAGTCCGGAGGTCGTCCATTGCGAGCCAAGGCCGGAAACCGTTGCGGAGCTGGTGCCCGATCCGTTTCCTGCGCCGATTGTTGCGTTGTCATTCGAAACGGTCGCGCCCGTGGATATGGCGATTGTCCCAGTGCCGTCGCGACCGACGATCAGATCACCGTTGATCAGCCAGTCAGTGCCTGAACCGGAAGCCGACACGGAGCCTGAGCTGCCGGTGCCATATCCAAGCGTCGCATCGCCTGTGTTTGTGGTAGCGCCATCCGTCAGAACGAAGGAGGCTTGTCCGTCATAGCCGATGAATAATGGTTGGCCGCCGGAGAGCGTGAAAGACGATTGGCCGCTGACCTTGACGCTGCCGGTGCTTCCGGCGGACGAGCCGATATAAACGGGTCCACCGCCGATATATTGGCCGCCAGCGCTGATCGCGAATGTTCCGGCACCTCGGTCGCCAACCAATAGTGTCCCGCTGTTACGCCAGTTTGCCGCCCCACCGGTGAGGTCGAAGACGCCCGATGAGCCGGCATTCGAACCGATTGCGGCGGATGAGCTTTGAAGCGTGCCGAGGTCGGTCAGAGATCCATCGGCATTGAGGCCGACGGTGAGGTCGCCCGTCGATGCTGAATTGCCAGGGGTGATTTCTGCTGGAAATGTTCCGCCGTCGACCACCACCGAGTTGACGGGAGCGGGAAGGGATGCGGGCGACCAGTTGGCCGCATTGTTCCAATTGCTGTCGACCGCACCCGTCCACGAAAAGGGTGCGCCAATGGCAGCTGCCGAGGTGAGGCCGGTCGAGAGTGGGACCAGAAAGGTCGAGATGCGCAGGGCGGCGCGGACAGCAGCCAGCATTTGGAAAGCTTCCTACAACGTGATGTTGCACAGCTGTAGAAACGACATTATGGTTAAGGCTTCGTAAATTTGGCGCCTATTTGCTGCTCTGGCCGCTAGCTGGCGGATCGTCTGTCCCTCTCCACTATCGCCCTTACGGATATGAGATCGGCTCTGCCAGGATCGAGACAGCCAGCGGGAAACTCCACCGGTCTGCCGAGTACCTTCTTCAGTTCCTGCGGCCCCCGATTCGACGACCGGTTACTCCCTCGAAAAGGTGCAGTTTCCCGGTATCGGGCTGAAGTGAAATCGTGTCGCCGGCACGAGACCCGATGCGCTCGCGCAAAGCCAGGACGATATTATCGGAGCCGATACTTGCGACGATCAAGGTCTCCGCACCTGTGGGTTCGACCACCACGACTTCGGCATCGATCCCGCCTTCGCTGACTGCGATATTCTCCGGCCGGATGCCATAGACCACCTCTGCTCCGCGAGTGACATCGATCCCCTGCGGAAGCGGCAAGCGAGCACCGCCATCGGCGATGAATTCGAGAGGGCCGTCTGCGCTGATCTTACCGCGGATGAGGTTCATGCCGGGAGATCCGATGAAACCGGCGACGAACAGGTTTGCCGGCCGATCATAGAGCTCGAGAGGCGAGCCGATCTGCTCGACATAGCCGTCGCGCATGACGACGATCCGGTCGGCCATGGTCATCGCCTCGATCTGGTCATGCGTGACATATATGGTGGTCGTGCGCAGGCGCTGGTGCAATTGCTTGATTTCAGAGCGCATCTGCACGCGCAGCTTTGCATCCAGATTGGAGAGCGGCTCATCGAACAGGAAGACTTGCGGCTGGCGCACGATCGCGCGGCCCATGGCGACACGCTGGCGTTGGCCGCCGGACAGATTGCGCGGGTAGCGGTCGAGCAGGCTTTCCAGACCTAGGATCTGGGCGGCATCACGCACCCGGCGCTCTATCTCGTCCTTCGGCGCCTTTGCCAGCCGTAGCGAAAAGCCCATATTCGCCTCGACGGTCATATGGGGATAAAGCGCATAGGATTGAAACACCATGGCGATGTCTCGGCTCTTTGGCTCGACATCGTTGACCACGCGGCCGCCGATCGCGACATCGCCGCCGCTGATCTCCTCAAGGCCGGCGATCATGCGAAGAAGCGTCGACTTTCCGCAGCCGGAAGGACCGACGAGAATGACGAATTCGCCGTCGGCTATATCGATATCCACGCCGTGTAGAACTTCGAAATGACCGTAGCTCTTGCGGACATTCGCCACGTTTACAGATGCCATGATGTTCTCCAATTGGTAGAAACGCGAGTTGCTTGATCGTCAGCGCCGCTGCGGATTGTCCAGGCCGGCTAAGGGACCAAGGCGACCTCAAACGATTGTTGCTGCGGAATAGGGTGCCAAGGCCGAATCGATCGAGGCGATGCACAGATCGCGCGCTCGAGATGAAATCTTCCCGGCGACAACAGCCGGATAAAGCCGGCCGAGATATTGGCTGATGAATGTCTCGGGGATGTCATCAACGAAACGGTTCAGGAGGCTATCGACAGCCGCCATCGCCCGCTCGTGCGGCCAGTAATAGCGAATGCGGTCGCTATAGCTGAAATGTCGCTGCAGTCGCCGCTCCTCGGCCGAGCCATGGTAATGCGAGTCCCAGTTGGCTGGATTTTGCATCATCACCGCCTCCATGGTCGCATAAAGCGAATTAGGGACGGCATCGCCGTCGAGCTTCGATACAATGGCATCGAGGCCGTAGAGCGCCTCGCGCAAGGCAAATGTCAGACCGGGACCAACTTTGAGGATGGCGAACCCGCCATCCACGAGAGCCGAAAGTGCTTCGGCCGGCTGATAATCCGTGGAATGCGCCTCGAAGAGCAGGCCAGGCATTTCACGCAGTGCGCCGATCAGAGATCGCGCCCGATCCGGCTGGTAGATGGCGACATCGGCGTTGCTGAACTCGACGCCGGGCTGCACGACAATCCCGACGACACGCTCCAGCGCCGCCTCGGTACCGGCTTTCGCGAAGGCTTCGCGATGCACCGCAAGCGTATTGATCGCCGCCTTGGGTGTTGTGACGTCCAGCTCATCAAGAGCGTGGGTGGCGCCTCCCGGCGGTGGGACTTCCGTGCCGATAATATAGACGGGCGGCCGCCGGCCACTGCGTCGAGCGGTCCCTTCCGCGACTGTCGCCAGTCTCGCGGCCCGCGCGGCAGTTACTTCATCCGCGAGAGCGACGGGCTCGCCGGCGCAGCCCATCGAGGCGTCGAGGTGAATCTTCTCAAAACCCGCCTCAACATAGGCCGCTATCATCGCCTCGGCCTTTGCCATTGCTTCCTCGGCGGGCAACTTCTTCCAAGGGTTAGGCCCGAGATGGTCGCCGCCAAGGATGATGCGATCGCCGGGGAAGCCCACCACTGAGGCGATGTCCTCGACGAACTGCCGGAAATCGCGCGGCGTCATCCCCGTATAACCGCCTTCCTGATTGACCTGATTGCAGGTCGCTTCGATCAGGACGATGGCCCCCTCTGACACCCCGCGCCTGAGCGCCGCCTCGATGACCAGTGGATGTGCGGAGCACACGGATGTAATCCCGCGCGGCAGTGAATCGACGCGGTCTCCGAGAAGCTTTCTCAGCGCAGCCTCGCGATTGTTTTCGATGGCAGCGTTCATCCTAGCATCACGACCTTGGTCAGGTGTCGGGGTGATACGGTATCGACACCCTTTGACTGTGCTGCGCGCTCACCGAGGATCTGCAGGGCAGGTAGCAGGCAGAGGCCGGCAAGTGCCGGATCGCAATCGACAGGCAGTTCCAGATCGCCCGGACCACCGAAGCCGATGACTGTCGCCCCCTTCTGTCGCAACTCGTCGACCAGCAGCGCTTCAGCATCCTTCTGGTCGGCGCTGTAGAGCATGATGACAGCCGTGTTTTCATCGACGAGGCTGATCGGCCCGTGACGATATTCGAGCGGATGGAAGCCCTGCGTCATGCTCTGGCTCATCTCCATCAGTTTCAATGCACCTTCGAGAGCAATGCCGTAGAGCGAGCCGCTGCCAAGGAAGACGAAATGCGAGCGCCCCGCGATGATGCCGGGTAGGGCCTTGTCGAGCTGGTCGGCAAGCAGGCGTGCGGACCGGATGATAGAGGGTGAAATCTCCATTCCGACCATCTGCATGCCCAACAACAGCATAAGGCTTGCCGAGACCGTCATGACGATCCCCTCGTCGCTATGGGTCGGGGCTTCGATGAGCCTATCGCAATTCTTGGCAAGCGAACTATCCGGCTCGACCGTGATGGCGGTGACGAAGACTCCCGCCTTGCGGCTTGCCTTCGCCGCGGCCACGGTTTCTGTGGTTTCGCCGCTACGTGAAAGGGCAACCAGATGGGCCTTTTGCCAGCGCGGCCAGAAGGCGCTCGGGCGGTTCAACCACTCCGCACCGGGTACGGCGATCGCCGGATAGCCGGCGCGATTGGCATAGGTCGCAAGCGACAAGGCGAGATTGTAGGATGTGCCGCAGCCCAGAAAAACCGTCAATTCGGCATCGTGCGGGGCGGAGATTGATCCGATTGCCTTTTCCCAGAAAGGGAATTGTTCGAAGATCACCTTTTCGGTCGTATTCATGCTAGCTCCGATTTACTTGACCGATCCGGCCAGCAGACCGCTGACGAGGTATCGATTGAGAAAGATGACGACCAGGGCGGGAATGACGATGGCAACTGCGCCACTTGCCGTGATCAGCCCGTAGTCGATGAAGTTCTTGGTGACGAATTCCGGGATCAGCACCGTCAAAGGCTTCGTCGCCTGTGGTGAGAAGATGAGCGGGACGAGATACTGCCCCCACGCGCCAAGAAAGGTCAGGATCGCCGCTGCCGTAAGCCCCGGACCGGCAAGCGGCAGCACGATGTTGAAGAAGATGTAGAGCCTGCCGGCACCGTCGAGCTGGGCTGCCTCTTCAAGCGCGATCGGCAGCGCTTCGAAGACGCTGCGCAGCAACCACAGCGATAGAGGCAGATAGGCCGAGACATAGATCAGCGCCACGCCGACATAGGTATCGACGAGATGAAGGCTGATCATGATCCGGTAAAGCGGGATCAGCACCGCATATCCAGGAATTGCGAGGGTCGCGACAACGGCGCCGAACAGAAAGCCCCGGCCGGGGAAACGGATTCGCGTAAAGGCGTAGGCACCGAGCGCCGAGATGGCGACGCAAAGCAGCGTGGCTGCAACCGAAGTCACGATGCTGTTGATGAGCGCGGCACGAAATTGCGACCAGACCTGAACCCCGCCAATTCGGGCGATATCGATGCCGAACAGACGCGAGAAGTGATCGAGGGTGAAGTGCTGCGGGAAGAAATGGATCGGGCGTGCCGAGAAATCTTCGGTTGGCGTCACCGAGCTTGCAAGCGTCCAGTAAATCGGGCCGAGCGACCAGATCAGAAGAACGGCGACGCCGACCCAGATCAGCAAACGATATGAAAGGCTCTGTTTCATCAGTCAAACCGGGTGTTGCGATAGACGCGCAGGACATAGACGAGCGAAACCAGCAGCGAGACCAGCGTGATCACGAGTGAAAGCGCCATGCCATAGGAGAAGCGTAGATTCTGGAACGTCTCGAGGTAGATCTGCACGAGAACCGGCCGTGTTTCGAGACTGGAGCCCGCTAGAACCCAAGCTTCGTCGAAGAGGTTGAATGCATTGACGGTCGCGTTGGTCATGGCAACGGCGATGGCGCTGCGCACCAGCGGGAGGGTGACCAGAGCGAACATCTGGCTTCGGGTGGCGCCGTCGATGCGTGCCGCTTCGTAGAGATGAGCGGGAATGCTCTGCATGGCGGCAAGGACGATGACGACAGTCAGAGGCATCATGCGCCAGACATGCACGACAGTCACCGCGATGATGGCGCTTGTTCGATCGTTGAACCAGACATGGTTTTCAAAGGGGAGGCCGACCGCTGAGAGAACGCCGTTTAGCAATCCGGCACCGGGTTGATAGATCCACAGCCAGATCACCGCATTGACGACACCGGGCAGCGCCCAAGGCAGAACGACGGCCGCGAGCAGCCATTGCCGGCCGACCTTGACTTGGTTGATCAGGGCTGCGGCAAGCACGCCGAAGACCGTTTCCGCGACGACCGCAAGGACGACATAGAAAAGCGTATTGATCCAGGTCGTCGCCAGCTGTCCGTCCGAGAACATGCGCGTGTAGTTGTCGAGGCCGACAAAGGGCGTTCCCGCCTGCATCGGATTGATCCTGTGGAGGCTGTCCCACACGGTTCTTCCGATCGGATAGAAGACAAGGGCGGCCATCGTGATCAGGATCGGGGAAACAAGCAGTATCCCGAGCGTGGTGTCGGCTTTTACGCCGGCACCACGTTTAGTCCTGCCACCGGCAGACATTGTTAGCGTCATTGGGCCGATGCCTGCTTTGCCGCATCGGCAATGCTCTGCATTGCTTGATCGATGCTGACCTGGCCCTTCGCGGCACTGTTGATCGCGGTATTAACGGCGCTCGAGAATTCCGGGTACCAGGGCGGCGTGCCCTGCGGGAACAACGGCTCGACAGTCTTCGATTGGGCGACGAGCGCGTCACCGCTTTGCAACTGACCAGAGGTGTTCAGCTCGGCAAGCGCAGAGGTTCGGGTCGGCAAGGCACCATTGGCGGCATTCTTCTTCTGGAACTCCTTGCTGGTGAACCATTTGATGAAGGCGATGGCAGCATCCCTGTTCTGGGAAACGCGGGGGATGGCGAGTGCCTCCGGAAGACCGAAACTGCGGGTTTCGCCGCTTGCGGTGGGAACCAGGATCGCTTCGACCTGACCGGCTACTTTCGATTGCTTCGGATCATTCATCTGGCCGATACGGCCAGGCTCTCCGGAGATCATGATGCTGGTAACACCCTGGGCAAACATGCTCTCGTTAATTTGGCTATCCTTCAAGTTGGTGGATGCCGGATCGACCAACCCTTCCTTCATCAGCATGAGTTCGAAAGCGAGTGCCTTGTAGCCGGCGGAATCCTTCGAAACGAAGAGCGGCTTGAAGTCCTTGTCGAACAGCTCGCCACCGAAAGCCTTGGTCAACAGGTACCAGCTCGTCGAAGCGCCTTCGGTCGGCGAGAGCGGCAGGCCGATCGGATAGGTCGCGATCTTCTTTTCCTTGATCTGCTTGGCGGCTGCGACAAGCTCGTCGAGCGTCTTCGGCATCTTGGTGAGGCCCGCATCGGCAAAATGCTTCTTGTTGACCAGCATGACGCGGAAGTCGTTGGTGTAGGGTACTCCAAGCAGATTGCCGTTGACGGTAAAGATCTTGGAGACGCCGATATCCTTGACTGCATCGGCATCGATCACGTTGTTGAGTGGCAGATACCAGTCGGCTGCACTGAACTGGCCGGTCCACGACCAGTCGAACTCGGTGACGTCGGCGGGGGCTGCACCCGCGATCAGCGAGGTGACGAGTTTCGGGCGGATATCGTCCCAGGAGAGCGTCTGCATGTTGACATGGATGCCTGTTTCGGCTTCGAAATCGCCGGCGATATAGGCCGCCTGTGGCGAGGGCATCAGAACGGTTATGGTTTGGCCGGCAAGAGGCTTGGCATCCTGAGCGGCAGCCGGAACGGTGGCAATGATTGCCGCCAAGGCGACGAATGGCAAAGTAAATCTACGCATGTTCCCTTCTTCCTTATTGTTTGACGTCTGCTTCACCTGAATGCACCGTAACGGTCGCGACCGTGGCGGCAATTTGCCTGATCCAGCCGTCAGCGACCGGCCAATCGAGGAGTTGGGCGGCAGCCAGAAGGGCGCCGCCGATGGGAGGAAGTCGAGGCTCCGCCGCAGGGCGGCCAATGCGCCGCTCAAGTGCGGCAAGGAGCGTGCTGCTCGCAAAGGTGCCGCCCGCATAGGTCCAGTTGGCTGCCGCCTCGCAATGAGGCGATATGGCTTCCATGTGTTTTGCAAGCTCTGCCGCAGCCTGCTCGATCAAATGCCTGGCGCCGGCATCTCCTGTGCTCGCAAGCCGATCGACAAGAACGGAAAGCCCGGCAATCTGGGCGCGGGGATTGGTAAGCTCACTTGCCCAGCCGCCAAGTGCGTTGATCGGATCGGAACCGTCCAGCTCCAGGAATTCGAATATGGCGGCCGCCAGCGCCGTCGGCGGAGCACGTCCATCGAGGCTCTGGCTGGCAAGGCCGAGCGCTGCGCGACCGATCCAATAGCTGCTGCCCTCATCGCCGATGACATCTCCCCAGCCGCCGACACGCGCAGACACGCCATCGGCATTGCGCGCCCATGCCATCGACCCCGTACCGGAAAGGATGAGAATTCCGGGCTTGCCTGCGAAGGCGCCGAGATGAGCGGCATCGACATCATTGAGAATATGCTGACGCGCCTTGGGGAAGCTGATCTTGATCGCATCGCGCTGCTGTTCGGACAGGCGAGCAACCTCGCCATAGGCGGGCAGGGCTGCAGCGACCGCCGTCAGACGCTGTTCCTCTATGAAAGGGCGCAGCGAACGATCCAGTTCCCGCCGCCAGTTCGGATTATCCATCGGATTGACACCGCCGCTGCGCACCATGCTCAGGACGTTGCCGGCTCGATCGGCGAGCGCTACCAGCACTTTGCTGCCGCCGCCGTCGATGCCGAGGATGAGATCGGCGCTCACTCCCGTCCTCCCAGATCCGCAATGGTCACATCGACGCCGAGACCGGCGAGTTCGCCGCGCCAATGGGTGGAAAGACCCGCGTCGGTGATGACCTTGGAGGCGCTGAGCGGGGCGACCTTGTAGGTTGCCATTGTGCCGAACTTCGAGGAATCGGCGAGCACGAAGCGGTGCGCCGAGCGGCTGAGCATGCATTTGTTGAGGCTCGCCTCGGCGCTGTCGACGCTGTAGATCGCGCCATCCGGGCTGATCGCGCTGGCACCGAGAAAAAGCTGGTCGAACCAGATGGATTCAAGCATCGCTTCGGCCTGCGGCCCAACGAGCGAGGCATTCTCGCTGCGCAGTTGCCCGCCGAGCAGCACGACCTCAAGATTAGGAATATTGAGGAATTCCTGGGCAACCGTCAGGCCATTGGTGAAGATGCGCAGCGGCATCGGATTGAGGCGGATGAGACGCGCAAGCTGAAGGACGGTAGTGCCTGCATCGAGGAAGATCGCGGTGCGCGGTGCCAGCAGATCATAGGCTGCGGTCGCGATCGCACGCTTGGCCGACAGGTGCCGTTTGGCTCGCTCCTGGAAGGCAAGTTCGACCGAGGAACCTTCTGCGATCCGGGCTCCGCCATGCACACGGTCGATCACGCCCTCGCTTTCGAGAACCTGCAGGTCTCTGCGCACCGTCGCCAGAGAAGCGCCGATGGCGTCGGCAAGCGCCTGAATGGTCGAAAATCCATTCGCGTAAAGATGGCTGCGAATGGCATCGAGGCGATCGACTTTCACTCCCCCGGCTTGGCTCAACGAAGGTTCCTCTCCGATAATCACTTCTATTTCGCTCAGATTTCCATTCAATACGATCATTGTCAATCATGATTTTGATCTATTCTGATCTAATCGCGATTGTTTGCGATCTGGAAGGGCAAAACGCGGGCTTCTTGCGAAGCCCGCGTCCAGGAATGCCGCTTGGGTAACAGCGTGGGATCAGTGATAGGCGGGCAGCAAGTCGTCATGCTGGTCGATCATGTCGTCGACGAGCCTCCAGATCTGGTCAGGCGAAAGCTCTGCCGATGTATGCGGATCGAGAAGAGCTGCCTGGTATATGCGCTCACGCTTCCGGGTCAGTGCCGCCTCGACCGTCAGTTCCTGAACGGAAATGCTCAGATGCATCACCGCTGCGAGCTGCGACGGTATGCGTCCGATCTTGATGGGCTGGATGCCGTTGCGGTCGACATGGCAGGGCACCTCGACGATGCATTCGTCCGGCAGGTTCTGGATCAGTCCATTGTTCGGAACATTGCCGTAGATCAGGGCGGAGCGGCCGGTTACCGCTGCATGAATGATGCCGGCGGCATATTCGTTGCTGCGGCAGACCTCGATCGGCTTGCAGCCTTCGAGATCGCGGCGCAACTCATGCCACTCAGCAATCTGGACCTCACAGCGGCGAATATACTCGTCGAGCGGAATGTTGAGCCGTTCGATCAGATCGTCGCGACCCTCCTTGATGTACCAGGACGTATATTCGGAAAAATGCTCGCTCGATTCCGTGACGAAATGGCCGAGCCGCTTCAAGACGTCGAAACGGACCCGGTCGTCGGCGGGCACGCTCCCCGCTTCCGCAAGCGCGCGCAGGCGTGGGTAAAGGTCCTCGCGGCTGCTATCGGCGTGCAGCTTTTCATATTTGAGAAAGAAGGCGATGTGATTGATGCCGGCCGATAGATAGTTGATGTCAGCGACATCCTCACCAAGGCAGGCGGCGAGATGGGCCGCCGTATGCTGCACGCTATGGCAGAGGCCGACGGTGCGAATGCTTGGTGCAATCTCCTTGATCGCCCAGCAATTGATCGCCATCGGGTTGACATACTGCATCAGCAAGGCATCGGGGCATACGTCTTCCATGTCGCGGCAGATCGCCTCGAGAACCGGAATGGTGCGAAGCCCGCGGAAGATGCCGCCAATCCCGAGCGTGTCGGCGATGGTTTGTCTCAGCCCATGTCTCTTTGGAATTTCGAAATCGGTGACGGTGGCTGGCTTGTATCCACCGACCTGCATCATCAGGATGACGAAATCGGATCCCTGCAGCGCCTCCCGGCGATTGAGCGTTGGCTCGATCCTGATGTTGTCGAGACGGAGGGTCTCGCAAATGCGGCGGGCGACGATTTCGGAGGTTTTCAGTCGCTCGGGATCGATGTCGAACAGGCTGATAACAAAGGCGCCGCCGATTTCTGACGATAACACGTCACCTAGAATATTTTGAGCAAACACGGTGCTTCCGGCACCCACGAGACAAATCTTCGGCATGACTGGCTTCCTCTCAGCGGTTCATGCCAGACAGATCGCTCTTTTAAACGAGAGTTTCCTCCTGTTATTCTCATAAATATTCCGGGATTCGAGTGAGACCTCATCCATGCCAGAGAAATTCGATCTGAAGCCCGATACGTTGGCGGCTTCGCAGGGCGCCTTCTGGGTGGAGCGGCATATCGCCAACACCATGGCAAGCGCCCACTGGCACAACCATGTCGAACTGAACCTGCTTCCGGCGGGGCGGATGACATATCTCTTCAATGGGAAACAGGAATATGTCGAGGCCAATCGCCTTATCCTTTTCTGGGCTGCCATACCGCATCAAACCATTGAGGTGAGCGACAATGCTTCTCTGGTCTGCATCTACCTGCCTCTGGCGGATTTCCTGGGGTTGTCGGTTGACCGTGACATCAGACGTTCAATCATGCAGGGCAAGTTTCTGAGCAATCCACGTATCGATATATCCGATGCGATGGCCGCGGAACGCTGGGTGGAGGATTGGAGTGGTGGCGACCCGATGCGCCGGGAGCTGATCGTCGAGGAGGTCAGGTTGAGGGTGCGCCGTCTCATCCTGGACGGAAAAGCGGGGAAGGAGTGGCTATCTGTCCGGTCGAAAGCAACCTCTTCAGGCCCGGCAGTGCGCCATGCCGAAACACTGACCGACCTCATCAACGAGCATTTCGCCGAGCCGCTCAGCATGTCGCAGCTTGCCAAGCTCGCGGGTATTCATCCAGCCACGGCCAACAAGGCATTTCGGGATGTCCTCGGGATTTCCGTGAACGAATATCTCACCCGTTATCGTATAGCACGCGCCATGCAATTGCTTGCCGATACGAACATCGCCGTTTTGAATATTGCCTACGATTGCGGGTTTGGATCGAGCAGCCGCTTTTATGAGGCCTTCAAAGACCGGACTGGTCAGACGCCGCTTGCCTTCCGCAGGATAGTCGGCGGTTCAGACGTTGATGAATAGCCGGCTCCGGCCGGTTCAAGTCGATCATTCGGCTGCAGGATAGTACCAGGAATAGCCGAAATGGTAGCGGTCCGGTTCCTTGCCGTAATAATAGGGAACGGCGATATCCTGTTGGGAGGGAAGCTGAATTGCTTTGCCGAATTTTGCTTCGAGCCATTGTTTCAGCTCGTCCGGCATGGACGATTGGCTTCCGTTACGCTCGTTCCAGACGAGCAGGACGGGTCCTTTCCCAAGAGCCTGGCGGCTAAGGTCCGATGCCGGGTAAGCCGTGGAAACGACTGATGTGTCGGGCATGTTCACGCGTATGTTGCCTGCCTTGTGCCAAGTCGTAGTGACGATGGCTGAAGGCTGCTTTCCTTCCGCGGCGATGACCTTGTCGAGGAAGGTCCCATAGGGCGTATTCAGATGCTGATAGGAATGGAAGAAACGTGCAAGAAGAATGTCACCTGCGATGACGATTGGCAGCGCCACCATCATAACGATCGGGATATAGAGAAACTTCTTGATGTCCGTCTGGCTTTGTCTTCCGGCAGCGTCAAGCTTCAGACAGAAATAAGCCGGTACGAGAAACAGGAAGGGAAGAAGCCAGCGGTCACGGAGCTCGGTGAGCGTCACGATGAAGATCAAGGCCAGCAGGATGACTGCCGTGCTTGTCAGGATTCTCCCGATGAAATCGCTCCATTCGCTTCGGGCGCGCAGCGATCGCAAGAATGACTGCCGAAAGACGAGAAGGAAGACCACTGATGTCGGGACGATGATTTCCACAGTTGTCTTTATCAGGTCGGAAATTCCGTGCGCAATGTCGGAAAGCTTCCCGCCGGCTCCTTGTTCCGCCATGGTGTTGACTGTCGACGTCAGGACGAGATCCAAGTTGGAAATCATCCACACCGCATGCGGCAGAACCACCAGAACGGCAAGCGAAAGCGTCAACAGGAGCCGGAGATCGAAAAGTCGCTTGCGGCCCTCGGGATGACAGAAAGTTGCAACAAGAACGCTTAGTATGACGAGCGCAAAGTTGTATTTCGTCAGCATCCCGAGCCCGGCCCATAGGCCAATCATGGCGTAGGAGAAGATGCTAGGCCGACGAATGGTCGAAACCACGAAATAGATGAACAAGACCACCGCGAGCAGCGTCAGCACGGTGTGCGTAAGATCTCTTTGTGCCTGCCAGAACATCTGAGGCATCGTGAAAAGAGACAGGACGCCGATCGCCGCCAGCCGCTTGTCGACCACAAGCAGGCGCAGCAGCTTGTGATAAGCAATGTAGACGCAAAAGAGCATCAGGTTCTTGACGATGACGAAGGACGCTACGCTTGTGCCGAAGATCTCGAAAACGCCGTATTGAAGCCAATTGTAGAGCGGCGGCTGCGCGTCATATCCCCATGCGAGCCATTGTGAGACGACAAATTGCTGGGCTTCATCGATCCGTAGCGAGTCGGAAATGGCGATGCGGATAATTGTCTGTGCCAGGAAATACGCCGCCAAGGCCCAGGATACCCAGCGGAAGTCGGAGGGTGCGTTAAGGCTGCCGGTCGATGCACCGTCTTCCAATACATCGGCAAAGCTGCCATTCCCCAGAGGTTTCATCCCGATCTCCGTGCATGTGCCAATGGCGTCATGTTGGCGCAATGTCACAGATATAACGCGCGCGCAACGGCTTCCGGCATAATTCTGGAGGTTGATATGGGGTCTTTTGCCACCAGACCCGCGCTGATCGGCGCGGGCGCAAGCATCGGCTAAGTATCAGCAAGGTCACCTTGGTCTCTCGCAAGCCTTTGAGAAACTTCTAGATGCTTTCCGCTTTTCTTCGAATCGCAAAAATGCGCTGTCCCCCTATCGTTACGCAATTCCGGACGGAAAACCGCTTCGCACTTTCCTGGAATTGATCTAGACGACGATAATCCCTTTGTGCTTGGCCTTGTGTTCGGGCTCGACATGGATCGTGACGATGGCCCCCGATATGGCCTTTCGCAGCGCGTCCTCGATCTTGTCGCAGATGTCATGGGATTGGCCGACGCTCATCTCGGCCGACACGACTAGGTGGAAATCGATGAAGGTCGCTTTGCCGGCATGGCGTGTCCTTAGCGCATGGGCTTCGATGGCGTCATCGGCATTGAGCGAAATGATCTCCTTGATCCGCGCGAGCTCTTCGGGAGGTGCAGCCTCATCCAGCAATCCGCTTGCGCTTTCCTTAAGGACCCCCCAACCGCTCCAAAGGACGTGGACCGCCACCAGAGCGGCGATGGCCGCATCCAGCTGGGTGATGCCGGTCAGAACAACCAGAACCACGCCGACAACGACGCCGACGGAGGTGACGACATCCGCCATCAGATGTTTTCCATCCGCCACAAGTGAAGCCGAGCGCTGGATGCGTCCCTGTCGAATGAGGAGGCTCGCCCAGGCGACATTGATGATCGTGGCGATCGAACTCACGGCAAGGCCGGTCCATGCCGCGTCGATGGGCTTGGGATGGAGGAAGCCCATATAGGCTTCGTGCATGATAGCGAGAGCCGCCACGACGATCAGCGACCCCACCAGAACCGCCGAGAGATATTCCGCCTTGTGATGGCCGTAGGGATGTTCCTCGTCGGGCGGCTGCGAGGCGATTTTCACCGACAGAATGACGGCGAGCGCCGAGACGACGTTGATGATGCTTTCGAGAGCGTCCGACAGCAGTGCGACGCTGCCCGTTATCCAATAGGCGGCATATTTGATCGCGAGGACCACGAGACTGACAAAGAAGCTTCCGAGTGCGATTTTCAGCGACCGTTCCATGTCAGCCCTGTTCCCATGAAGTTTTGGCAGGCCATCTTATCGACGCCAAATCCCTAGTCTGAAATAGTGAAACCGTGTGATTGCCGAAGCAATCGTCTTGGCGACCGAAGTCCACTGAACCGAGCCGCGATCTTCGTTGAGGATCAGGCAAGCAGATGTTCATAGAGAATGGAGCTCCCAAGTCCGATAAGCGCCAGGCCCGCGAATGCTTCGGCAATTCGACCGAAACGAGCGCCGATCAGTCGGCCGACCAGCATGCCGCCCGACGACATGACGAAGGTCGCCGCGCCGATTGCTACGGCGATGATGACGATATTGACCTGAAGAAAAGCGAGCGACACGCCGACGGCCATCGCATCCAGGCTCGTCCCTATGGCCGCTGCCATCAGCACGGCAAAGGACATGGCGGGTCGGCTATCACGCTCTTGTTCATTACTGCGTCGCATAGCGGCATAAAGCATGTTTGCTCCAACCGCACCCAGCAGGCCAAACGCAATCCAATGGTCGACCGCGCTGATATATTGGGCGGCGGCAATACCTGCTGCCCAGCCGATGATCGGCGTGATCGCCTCCACGATGCCGAACACGGCACCTGTTCTGATGGTCTCGAAGAGGCGGGGCCGCACGAGCGCCGCACCGCGACCGACTGACACTGCAAACGCATCCATGGACATGCTGAATGCCAGCACGACAACTGCAAAGAACGACATTTGAATAATCCTGCGGACATGGGAAGCCGGGCATCCTCCGCCCTGTCCGAACCAGGCGGTATTGCCACGGTCTTGCCGAGTCGATCTTTCGACTGAACGCGCCACGTGCGCTTCGCACGAGCATGTTGACACGTTCCCGCCAAGTCAGCGGTGGCTACTCCCCGATAAGCGCAGCAGGTAGTGCATCGGCTTTTGCATGTCAACTAAAGGCGGCGAAATAAAACGTGAAATAACTGTTATATAACAACAATTTGTTGGGGATTTCTCGGTTGCAATTGCACATGCAAATCAGTCGCAAAAACAAAAGCCTTTTTCGCGGCAGGGCGTCGGTTTCGTCGGCAAACACCAGGCAAGTCGAAGGTGTGGTTGCTGCCTCTCTCTGGTGCTTCCCATGCAGGGCAGAGATGAGGCATGACCCCGGCGTTACAATATGCCGCTATCCGAGCAACCGCTCTTCGAGACGGCGGATGACCTCGGGCGGTACCCCAGCCCAGGCGAGATAATCGCTGGCAGATCGATATTCCTCTTCGATGAAAGCGATCGTCGCGGCCATGGTCGCCGGCTCGCAGGCAAGCAACGGGCAGAACTTATCAATATCGCCGCCCTGCGCCAACCGCATTGGCAAGGATCTCGTCGACCATGGGAGCGATCATACGGCCCGTCAACGCATAATCTTCGAGAATCTCCGCTGTGTCGACGCCGGCGGTCGCCAGCAGAAGGGCGGCGATGATCCCGGTTCGGTCCTTGCCGGCCGTACAATGGAAGAGGACGGTATCCTCATCCCCCTCCGCGATCAGCGATATGACCTTGGCGATCGCCTGTCGGCGCTCGCGCAGGGCCTGAATATAGAGATCGAGCAGGGTGTCGGTACCCGGCTTGTAGCTCGGAGCCAGCGTATCGAAGAGTGAGATGTTGTGATAGCGAACCGCCTCGTTGCAGCTGAATGGATTGGGCTGGTGCTCAAGCTCTGTCGCGTTGCGCAGGTCGATCACGACACGCACACCTTCGCCGACGAGGGACGCCATGCCCTCCTCATCCAGACGATGCAGCCCATCGGCGCGGAGCACCCGGCGCCAGAGCGTCGTTTTGGCACCGGCCCGGTAGCCGCCGAGATCGCGGACATTATAGGTGCCATTGACCGGCAGATGGCGCGACTTTTCTGAAGTCATCAACGTATTCCCGATTTCATAAAGGAAGAAACGACGTGTCTTTGCAGGATGATGTAGAGGATGAAGATCGGAAGGCTAGCCATGGTCGCCGCCGCCATAAGCGGCCCCCATAGCGTGCCTTCCGAAGTCATGAACATCTGAATGCCGATCTGGATCACGCTGTTTTCGGGCGTGCGCGTCAGGAGAAGCGGCCAGAAATACTCATTCCAGGTCGAAATGAAGATCAGGATGGCAAGAGAGGCGATCGTGCCGCGCAGATTGGGCGTGATCACCTCCCAGAGTGTGCGCCAGCTGCCGGCGCCATCCATGCGGGCTGCCTCCAGCACCTCGTTTGGAAAGCTGCGCATGGTCTGCAGCAGGAGCAATATGGCAAGCGCCGATGCGAAGTGCGGCAGGATCAGCGCCGTGACGCTGTCGAGCAGGCCAAGGTTGGCGACCATGAGATAATTCGGGATCATCACCACTTGCAGCGGTACAAGCCATGTCAAGGCAACTAGGGCATGGGCGATCCTGTCGCCAGGGAAACGCCAGCGCGCGAAGGCATAGGCTGCGAGCAATCCTGTGAGCAGCTGTATGACGGTGACAATGGCCGAGACGATCAGCGTATTGATCAGCATCCGTCCGATCGGGATAGCATTGAGTGCGTAGACATAATTGTCGAGCGAAGCCGCCGTCGGCCAAATACTCTTCTCGAAGACACGGTTCGCCGGCCGCAGCGACGTAACGATCATCCAGTAGACGGGAAACAGACAGAAGAGCGACAGGATTACCATCACCGCATGGCCGGCGGCCTTCTCGATCCCAAGAATAGCGTTGCCGCGCCGCGGCGGTCGCGTGAGGCTATCAGTTGTCATAGAAGGAAAACCTGTCGATCAGTCGGAACAGAAAATAGGCGAGCACGCCGAAGCTGATGAAGAGGACCACGGCTGCCGCAGAACTCCAACCGACCGAAAGGCTGGAAAAGCCGAAGTCCCAAAGGAGATAATAGATGTTCGTCGTTGCCCCGAGCGGACCGCCGCCGGTCAGCACATTGATGTAAGAAAAGCTCCATTGCGCCCCGAGCAGAATCGTCATCATCACCAAGAACAAGAGGGTTGAGCTCAGGAGCGGTAGCCGGATGTCGCGGACGATATCCCAGCGATTGGCGCCGTCCATGCGCGCGGCTTCGATCAGAGATGGGTTGATGTTGGCATTGGCGGCCGAAAGGATCAGCGTCGAAAAACCGATCAGCTTCCATCCGGTCAGCACCGTGATCGTCCAGATGGCAATTTTCGGATCCTGCAGGAAGCGCGGGGCGAAAAATCCCAAAGACTTCAGGGTCATGGCGACCATGCCGTGGCCTGGATCAAGCAACCAGCGCCATAACACTGCCGCGACCACAGGGGCGACGATCATAGGTACGAAGATCATCGCGCGGTAGATATTGCGAGCGCGCGAAGGCAGATCGGCCGTGAAAATGGCAATCGCCAACGGTAACAGGACGGCGAGCGGCAACAGGCCGATCACATAAATCCCGGTATTGCGCAGCGCCTGCCAGAATTTCGGAAGCGAGAAGATGTTGATGTAATTGGTCCAGCCGACGAATGTCATCGGTGAGGTCGCCAGCATGTTCCATTCGTAGAAGCTTAGCCGAAAGGCATCGATCAGCGGCCAGTAGATCCAGAGCAGAAAGGTTGCGATGGCCGGCGACAGATAGAGCCACGGGAGATGGGTCTGCTTAAGGATGCGGCGTCGCGGTCGCGCGGATGCGACCGGCGATGTGGGGGAGGCGGTTAGAGTGGTCATGATGCGCTTGCCTGCCTCGTCTCTTGTGACGCGTCGGTGCCGGTTCCAGACTATCGGACGGTTTGCGAACCCTCCTCCCGCCAGCATGCGGGGGAGGAGGGCGTGTCATCAGCTCAGTTGGTGCTCGCCGGCATCAGAGCCTGGGCGGTATCCTGTGCTGCCTTCATTGCAGCAGTCGGATCTCCACCTCCGAACACCGCCTGCTCGGCACCGTCCATCATCGCCTTGGCGATCTGCCGATAGTTGGGACCGGGGAAGGATTTCCAGGGTTCCAGCACGTCCAATTGCTTCAGATTGGGCTGGACGAGGGGATGTTCCTTGACCCAGTTGCCGAGATATTGCGGATCGTCGACGATATCGCTGCGCAGCGGCAGATAGCCGATTTCCGATGTGATGACCGTATAGGCATGCTTCGATGTCATGAACTTCATGAGCTCCCAGGCGGCCCGCTGCTTGAGCGGATCGGCACTCATGATGACCAACGCGCTGCCGGAATTGTTCGGCCGGACCGGCTTTTCGCCGAAACGCGGCATCATCGTGGCGCGCAGATCGAAATTGCCGGTAGCGCCCTTGACCAGATAGGCTTGGATGGCGGAGGTCTGCAGATACATGCCGACCGTTCCGGCCGCCATGCCGTCCATGGCGGCATTGATGTCGAGATTGGTGTAGACGCCTGACGTGTAGAGGTCGTGCAGCATCGATACCGCTTCGACGGCCGCCGGCTCCGCGAAAACCAGCCTCTTGCGGTCCGCTGAAAGAACGTCACCGTTGTTGGAACGGATCAGGCCCTGGAACAGCCAGTCGCCCGCCGATGGTCCGAAAATGCCGGTGGCAAGACCATCCTGCCCGGTCTTGTCGACAATCGCCTTTGCCGCGACCTTCACCTCCGCCCAGGTCTGCGGCGGATGGTCGGGATCAAGACCCGCCTTGCGAAACAGGTCGGCATTGTAGAAAAGGACCGGCGTCGAGAAAGTATAGGCAAGGCCATAGGTCTTGCCGTTATAGACGCCGAGTTTCAGCCCCTTCGGCGACATGCCTTCGAAATGCGAGGACAGTTCCTCGGCTGGCACCGTATCCTCAAGTGCGACCGCGCCGAGGTTGTTGACGAAGAAATCGAGGTCGGAAAACACCATCTGGGCGATATCCGGTCCATGCCCTGCGGCGACGTCAGCCTGGATGCGCGTGCTGATGTCGGAAGAGGGCACGCCGATGCCGTTGACTTTGACGTTCGGATTGGCGGCTTCGAATTCGGCGATCAGACGCTTGGTCGCGGCCGCTCCGTTGCCTGTCGAGGCAAGGTTGTAGTTATAATAATTGATGGTGACGGTCGTATCGACCTTGGCCGGAATCTGGCCCGCGAACGCTACCGATGCAAGCGTCGCGAAAGCGATGCCGGCACCAAAAAAAGCTCTGCGTTTCATCTTTTAAATCTCCCGGTCATTCCGCAGCGGCAAGTGCTGCCTGTTCTTCGTACCGTTTGATGAGTTCGCCCATCATGGCGAAGGTGAAGCTATGCAGTTCCCGCCGCTCGGAGGGCTGCGGCACGAAGGAAACCGTCAGGCCGGAGGAGCGTAGAGTGCCGACTGCGAACGAGGCGCCCGACAGCATGCGGATGCCCTCATTCAGGTAAAGCACGTCGGTTGCCGCGTGCTGGCCGACGCCGATGATCACCGGAATGCCGTACCAGTTGCTGACGCGGTCGAAATGGATGTGGCCGGAAAGGATACCGATGACGTTGTGGCCTTCGACAAGGGTGCGTAGTCTTTCTGTGTCGGCGATTGCCAGTGCTTCCCATTCAAGATCCGGATTTGGGTCCAGCGCCGGCGCATGATGCATGACAAGGAGCTTCGGCAGGGCGGGGTGGTTGGCAAGTTCACCTTCCAGCCAGGTGAACTGCGAGGCTTCGAAGCTGCCGCCGATCTTGAAGGGATGACTGGAATCCAGAACGATGATGTGGATACCATCGATGACGGCCGCATGATCGTAGGGAGCCTTCAGCTCATCGGTGCGATCGGTCATCGCCTTGTAGAAACCGTCACGCTTGTCGTGGTTGCCGAGCGCGTAAAGCACCGGGATACCGAGATCTGCCTCCGCCATAATGCGCTTAAGCTCTTCATAGGAGCCGACATCGCCGCGATTGGTGAGGTCACCGCTTGCAACAACGAAGCTTGGTGTCGGTACCACTCTTTTGACGTCGGCCAGGATGGCGGCCAGCGTCTTCGATGTATCCGAATAAAGGTGATCATCCGTGACCGTTGGGTCGGAGATGTGCAAGTCGGTAAGATGAACGAAGGTCGTATGGGCCGTCATGGCGTCGTTTCCTGTGCGTGGTGCGCTTTCCGGGGGATGCCTTGCAAAGGCGCTTGCTTGCGTGACGACACATCGATACACAGGCGACATGACAGGTGAATGAAGGTTCATTCAGAATGGAATTAGATCCAGCCCGACGCGAACGTATCCTCGATGCGACCGCCAAATTGATCGTTACAAACGGTCTGCAATGCTCAATGGCGGCGATCGCCGAAGCAGCCGGCGTGGCGACCGGCTCGATCTACAACTATTTCAAGTCGAAGGACGATCTGATCCGCGGGGTCTATGCGCAGCTGGCCTCGACCATAGCGGCGCATCTCATCCCTTCGCTCACCGCCGCTGGTGGCCCTCGCGAGCAGATTATCCGCTACATATATGACTATATCGACTTCATATGGCAGGATCGGCAGCGCGCCCTCCTGTTCGAATATCTTTCCAATGTACCGTTGATTTCCGGCGAGGAAATGAATGCGATTTTCGGCGAGGTAACGCGTTATTCCGTCGGTCTGATGGGGGCGGCCAAGGAAGCCGGTCTGCTGCAGGACCTGCCGGCCTCAACCATGTCTGGCTATATCGGCGGCGGCATCCGCAATACGCTGAAGTGGCGCCGCTTCAATCCTGCGCCTCTCTCAGACGAGGAACGCGATGCGATCGCCTTGATGTCCTGGAACGCCATCGCAGCCCTGCCTGCAAGAGCGATGAGTTCTACAGGTCATGATTGAATGGAAGCCCAGCTGTCAGTGTCGACAGCCTGTCTGACGCGGCAGCTGGGCTGACCTGGCGTTGGCCGCTATTTCACCGCAGCATTGCCTCCGTCGGCAAAGAGCGCCGATCCAGTAACAAAGCTCGCCATGGGGCTGGCAAGGAAGAGTGCGGCCGAGGCAATTTCCTCAGGTTGGGCGATCCGCTTCATTGCATGCAGGCCGGCCGCCCAGTCTTTCTGGCTTTGATCGCCCGCCATGTCGGTATCCACGCCGCCCGGCAGGAGTGCATTGGCCCGGATACCTTGAGCCGAGTAGTCGGCGGTAATGCCCTTTACCAAACCCATCAATCCGGCCTTGGAAGCGCCGTAGGCTGCCATGCCGGGGATGCCAACACTGGTTCCGACGAAAGTGGAGGTGAAGACGATCGCGCCGCCGCCACGGGAGAGCATCGCCGGAATCTGGCTGCGCGCGCCGAGATAGGCAGAAGTCAGGTTGGTGGTCAGCGTATTCTGCCAGTCCTCAGGCGCAATCTCGGCCAGCGGCTTCATTGCGCCGACCGTGCCGGCATTGTTGACGGCGATGTCGAGGCCGCCGAATTCGCTGATGGCGGCCTCAACTGCCCGTTCATGACTATCGGGCAGGCCGACATCGCCGGCGACAATGATCGCCCTGCCGCCTTTGCCGCGGATCTCGCCCGCCACCTCCTCGAGCTGCGTCGGGCGCCGAGCCGTCAGGACAATTGCTGCGCCCTGCTCGGCAAACATCAGTGCGATGGCGCGGCCTATTCCCATTGATGCGCCGGTCACGATTGCGACTTTGTGTTCCAGTAGAGCCATATGGAGAACATCCTTCTGTTGTCGTTCCGGATGGCACCCTATTCAGGCAGGCTCGCGTAACCACCCGCTTCTTGCGCGGGATGGACGGAGCGGATCGATTTCTGTTCCTGGGCAGGAAAACCCCGCGGCATTTCGATCGTCAGCTGTCGTCTACTACTGTCTGGTGAGATGTCAGGCTGCGTCCTTCATGATGATCGGGACGCGTGTTGAGTAGCTCTTCAGAGCTTCAGCGAGCGGGGACAGGAGGTTCAGGGTCGCCGCTCAAAACGAAGTGATATCCCACAAAAAGCCAGCAATGGCAGGGATTTCCCGCGAAAGACGGCCTGATGCAAGATCTCGCCTTGCAAAGACGGCAAGTCACGGTTATGTCGCAATGGTAAACCAAACCCTGCAAGCCTCCAATTCCAGCTGATCCTTCGTCGACAGCGCTGCGTCAGTGAGCACACATCCGGACAATATGGCTAAACAGACCAAACCCTTCATTCTCGAAATCAAGAGCTCTCGTCGAACCAAAGCGAAACCGATCGAACAGAAGAAATCGATTTGGGGTGCATTCGCTTCCGAGCTGAAACAGGATTTAGCGGATGGGGAAGTGCCTTCGATACAGGTGGTCGCCAGCGAACATTGTCCGGCACCGGCTGATACGGACATTAGCGTCGCCATTGAACAGGATGAAACTGAAGACCTGCCTGTTACCTCAGGATTTTTCGAGAAATGGGCTGGAAGAAGGGCTGATAAGCCTAAGGCTGGCGCGGCCGATATCGTCGCGACCTTCCTTGCGCGGATCGAAAAGCAAAAAGAGCTGCTTTCCGAATTCGAGGCTGACCCTGCAGGATTTACGAACTGGCGTTCCGCCTGGTTTCGCAAAGTTACCGGCGGTTTCGGCGTTAGCATCGGTCACGATCGGGTCGATGCCGGCGATGGGCTGCGTTATGTCGTTGTCGACAGCCTCCGGGAGGTCCACGAGTTTCTCGAAGATCTCGACGAGCATGTTCGAACCGACGACAATTTCCAGCGCGCCTTGAAAGCGAACCACAAGCTGCGATCCAATCGCAGGACTGGCGCCTCGGCATCTTGATCTAAATTCAGCCTATTTCTGTGTGATAGGGCAGGCCATCGCGTTCGGTTCTGCCCTATAGATCATATCCTGGCCAAGGCTTGTTCCTATTGAGGCCAGCTCTCCAGAGTGCGGACGAATTCGGTCAGCCAGGAATTCGTCTGGTGGCCGTCGAGCGACCGGTGATCGATCGTCAGAGATATATAAGCCATCGGTCGGATCTGGATGGCGTCGACCCCATCGACCTCTCTGACGACGACGCGCTTTTCCAGCTTGCCAACCCCGAGAATGGCCGATTGCGGCTGGCTGATGATGATGGGGGATGCCAGCAGTGATCCGGAAACCCCGTGATTGGAAATCGTGAAGGTTCCGCCCTTCATCTCGTCATTCTTGAGCGCATTGGATCGTGCTCGATTTGTCAAGTCCTGCAGGCCGGCCGCAATTTCCTCAAGCGACAGAGCTTGGGCCTGCCGGATCACCGGCGCCACCAAGCCTTTGTCGCCCAGTGCGATCCCGATGCCAATATTGATGTCCTCGAAGATTTCGAGACTTTCGTCGTGCCACTGGCTGTTTACCTCGGGCACCACTCTCATTGCCGCGACGGAGGCTGCGACGAAGTATGCGGTGTATGAGAGGCTTATGCCCTGAGATTTCAGGCGCTCCTTGTGGGTCTCCCGATGGCGCATGATCGCCGTGAAGTCTGCCTCGAAGACCGCCGTGACTTGCGGGGCTGTCGCAAGGGACTGCGCCATGTGTTTAGCGATTGAGAGGCGCATGGCGGAATGCGGCACGATGCGGGAGCGACCGTCGGTCGACGCCGGTGAGGACTTAACCGTCATGGCACTACGTTGCGCGACAACCGGTTGAGGCTGCGGTTGTGAGAGGACTGCCGTGTCCGCCCTATGCGCGTTTTCCATGTCGGCGCGCGTCACGCGCCCGCCCTTGCCACTACCCATAAGCGTGGCCGGATCGATCCCATATTCCATGGCGGCCCGACGCACCGCGGGCGAATAATGCGGGGTGTTGGCTACCGTCAGCCCAGGCTGCACCTGCGTCGGGGCAATCGACGCTTCGGCTGTCGTGCCATTGGCGGGAACGATCATGCGTCCAAGCATCGCCCCGGGCATTGCATCGTCGCCGTCGGCCATCGCGATTTCGCTCAGGATACCGTCGCAAGGCGCTGATATTTCCTGCGTCACCTTGTCGGTTTCGAGCTCGACGAGTGCATCACCTTCTTTGACATGATCGCCGATCTGCTTCAGCCAGTTCCGGACGATGGCCTTCGTGCCTTCCTGCTCGATGGGAGCCGTGATTTCAATCGAATTGGCCATTCTCAAAACTCCAACAATTCGGCAATGCGCTTGGCGATCCGCTCCGTCGACGGCACGGCCCAATCGAGAAGAACGGGATTATGCGGGCTTGGAATATCCGGCATGGTCAGGCGAGAGACCGGGGCGTCGAGATCCATGAAGGCCTTGTCGGCAATGACGGCGGAGATTTCGGCGCCAAATCCGCCGGTTCCGAGGTCCTCGTGAACGATGAGGCATCGATGGGTCTTGGCGACGGAGGCAAGCACGGCCTCCTGATCCCAGGGCATCAATGTGCGAAGGTCGATGATATCGGCAGATATGCCCTCGGCCGCCTCCTCGCATCGCTGCACCATGGCACCCCAGGTCACGATCGTGATGTCATTGCCGATGCGGGTGAGACTTCCCTTGCCGAAAGGCAGCGCGAAATCGTCACCTGGATAGGGGCGGCGCGCCCAGGCGTGGTCAAGCATTGCCCGGTGCTCGAAGAATATAACGGGATCGTTGCCGCGGATCGAGGTCCGCAGCAGGCCGACAGCATCTGTCGCATTTGATGGAACCGCCACCTTCCAGCCGGGCTGATGGACAAAAGCCACTTCGTTGGTCTGGCTATGCCAGGGATCGCCGCATTTGAAGAAACCACCCGGCATGCGGACTACGACTGGTGCCGCGAAGCGGTTGTTGGTGCGCCAGCGAATGGTGCCGCAATCGTTCAGTTGCTCGGTAGCCGGCTCAGCATATTTTCGGAACTGGATTTCTGGAACCGGCACAAGCCCAGCGAGCGCCATGCCGACTGCCCGGCCGATAATTCCCTCTTCGGAAAGAGACGTGTCGAACACCCGCTCGTCACCGAATTTTTCCTGCATTCCGAGCGTCACGGCATGGACCCCGCCCTTAGGGCCGACATCCTCGCCGAAGATCACCACCCGCTCATTGATCGACATCTCGTGTTCGAGGGTCTTGCGGATGGCGGTGACCATGTTGATGCGGACACCGGGTGTCTCGGCTTCCGTCGTTGTCGCCGGTTGCACATACCCCATCGGATGCTGGCCGCCCATCACCTGCATTTCGCCATCGAAGAAGACATGGCGGGTTACCGATGAGGGATCGGCAACCGGTCTTTGTTCAGCTGCGGCGCGAGCGCTTTCGGCCATCTGACGTGCGTCGCTTTCGCAAGCGCTCCATTCTTCCGTCGTCATGACCGCCGGGACAAGGAAATCTCTCAGTCGCGGCAGTGGATCGCGCTCCCATTCACGCCTGACCGTCTCCTCACTTTTGTAGGTCTGCGTATCCTGAAAGCTGTGGCCTTCAAGGCGCGGAACCGTCAGCCTCAGCAGAGCGGGCTTGCGCTCCTCCCGGACAAAGGAGACCGCGTCCTGTATGAGGTTTGCTGCCTCAGCCGGATCGCACCCGTCGCCATCAAAAACCGCGAGGTTCTTCCAGCTCGCAAGATTGGCGGCGATATTGCCGCCGGGCGTTTGGACCGCCGAAGGGACGGAGATGCCAAAGCCATTGTCCTCGATATAGAACAGCATCGGCAATGCTTGTGTCGTTGCGGCGGTGAGCGCCGCCCAGAAGCCGTTGGAGGCAACCGAGCCGTCGCCGCCAAGGACGACGCCAATATCCTTGGAATAGTCGCCACGACCCAACGTGGTCGCGTAATATTTCATCGCCTGTGCCCAGCCGGCGGTCGGCGTATATTGAGCGCCAACGCCACCGCACATGGGCAGAGCGGACGCACCGGCGCGGTTCGGATAGTTGAAGACGACACCGATGTCGCGTCCGCCGGAATAGCCGCCGGCTCGGCCCATGGCGGAGCCGAGCGCATCGGCCGGATCGACGCCAAGTGAAAGCAGAAGCGGCCGCGAGCGATAGTAGCCGCAAGTGGCATCGTGCAGACCGGTAAGCTGCGTCCCCAAAAGGATCTGCGCCATATCGTGACCGCGCGCGGAAAACTGATAGAGAACCTTCTTTTCCGGAACGAGCCGCTTTTCCTCCATCTCATCGAGTGCCCGGGACAGTTGGACGAGATGGGCGACCCTGCGCCAATCGATGCGATCGTCTGGTGCGTTCCTCTCATGCTTCCTGACGGCTAGCTGGGCCATGTGATCCTCCTCCAAATGGCCCAATGATTCTAATTCAAACCCTCGCGCTATTCCTTTCAATCTTTCTGTTTTCGGGATAGAGTTTGAAATTCATGTTTCATAAATGGCGATTTTTTGAATGGAAGATTTCGATCTCGATCATGTCGACAGGGCGATTCTGCGCGTGCTGCAGGAAGAAGGCGATATCAGCCAGGCGGCACTTGCCGAAAAGGTCGGCGCATCGCCTGCCTCCTGTTGGAGAAGAATAAAGGCACTGGAAAGTGCCGGCGTGCTGGGCCGGACGGTTCGTCTCGTCGACGCCGACAAGATCGGCAAGGGGTTGAACGTCTTCTGCCAGGTCAAGATGAAGACACATGACCCTGCGACCCGTCGCGATTTCGAGCAGTTCATAGCGAGCTATCGCGAAGTTCTTGAATGCTATTCCATGTCCGGTGAATGGGACTATCTTATCCGCGCTGTCGTGGCTGATGTCAGGGAATATGAAGGGCTTTTGATGCGGGGCATCCTGACGCATGAAGCGGTCCTCAGTTCCTCGTCGCACTTCTCATTGAAATGCGTGAAATATACGACGGCCTTGCCGACGAATGCGTCGCGATAGTAGGCGTATCTTCCTTTGGCGCTTGCTTGCCTTGAACAGGACTGCCGACCCAAGCTAATAGACCTGCAGTTTGCAGATGCGGAGCAGAGCTCGATTGTCACCTGATAATGTGAAACCCGGAGATGGTCTGAACAAGGCGGTTGAAGCGCTGCTCGTCGATCTGCCCATCAAGGCGGCGAGTTTCATCGTCACGATCTATGGCGACGTCGTCGAGCCGCGGGGAGGGGTGGTCTGGATCGGCAACCTCATCGAGGCCTGCAAAAGCGTCGGTATTACGGAAACGCTGGTGCGGACTGCAGTCTCGCGCTTGGTCACGGCGGGCCGACTTGTGGGCGAACGGGAAGGGCGCCGCAGCTTCTACCGGCTGACGGAGACGGCACAAGCCGAGTTCTCGCAAGCCGCCAGCCTGTTCTACGGGCCTGAGCCGCAGGTCAGATGGCAATTCGTCCTTATCAATGGTCCTGCTCCCGAGGAGATCATGCAGGGTCTGGAGCGGGATGGCTTTGCGAGATTGAATCCGCGCCTGGCGGTCGGAACGCATCCGGCGCCGCCTTTGCCGGGGCGCGTCGTGGTCTTCGATGCCCAGCTAGCAACCGAGAACGGCGCCTTGAGGGAATTCGCCGAAGAGGCCTGGAACCTGCCGCGCTTTGCCGAAGCCTATCATGACTTCCTGCGTCGCTTCGGGTCGTTTTCACAAAGTGTCGCGGATTGTGCAGTCCTCTCATCCTTCGATTGCCTGATCGCACGGCTGCTCCTCGTTCATCAGTACCGCCTGATCATGCTGCGCGAGCCGCATCTTCCCAAATCGGCTTTGCCGGAGGGTTGGCCGGGCGACGAGGCGCGACACCTATTTGCCGATCTCTATTTGCGCCTCTCCCAAAAGGCCGAGGGCTATGTCGGCCGCTATTTCGTCAATGATGCCGGCACCCTTCAGGAGACGACCTCAGCCAGCCAAGCAAGGCTCAGTCGCCTCGAGTTTCGCTGAAAGCTCAATCTGTTCAATCATATAGCGATGCTGTCGCCGTTGACGTCGGCCCAGGCACCTCAAATGTCACAAAAATTTCTGAAATTTGATTTGAATTGTGACATATAGCATGCTAATACAATGACCGATCGGTCGGTTAATTCGATGACTGACGATGTGAGGTTTCGTGGAGGAGAACGAAAAACAGGCCTATACTGTTGGTAGCGTGAAGCGTCGGCCTTGCCGGCAAGCCTCAGGACAACCGTAGGCCTGCGATCATTCTCAAGCGCGCTCGACGCGCGAAGACGGAGGAAAGATCAATGTACGCACAGATGGTGAAAACCGACGGCACCCGCATCCGTTCCCTCGACGAGATGGATCCTCAGGAGCGCGCTTTTCAGGAACGCGTCGATGCCGGACAGAAGATCGAGCCGAAGGAATGGATGCCGGAAGGCTATCGCAAGACCTTGATCCGCCAGATCAGCCAGCACGCCCATTCCGAAATCGTCGGCCAGCTTCCCGAAGGCAACTGGATTACGCGCGCTCCGACACTGGAGCGCAAGGCGATCCTGCTTGCCAAGGTTCAGGACGAGGCGGGCCACGGCCTCTATCTCTACTGCGCCGCCGAAACGCTCGGCATCAGCCGCGACGAGATGTATGAGCAGCTCCATTCCGGCAAGGCCAAATATTCCTCGATCTTCAACTATCCGACGCTGACCTGGGCCGACATCGGTGCGATCGGCTGGCTGGTGGATGGCGCTGCCATCATGAACCAGGTCCCGCTGCAGCGCTGCTCCTACGGTCCCTATTCGCGGGCGATGATCCGGATCTGCAAGGAGGAGAGCTTCCATCAGCGCCAGGGCTTCGATGTCCTGATGAAGATGGCGAGGCTGGGTACTCCGGCACAGAAGGCCATGGTGCAGGATGCGCTGAACCGCTGGTGGTGGCCGTCGCTGATGATGTTCGGCCCTTCGGACGATGCCTCCGTGCATTCGGCCCAGTCGATGGCCTGGAAGATCAAGCAGAATTCCAATGACGAGCTGCGTCAGAAATTCGTCGACCAGACCGTGCCACAGGCCGAATATCTCGGCCTGACCGTTCCCGATCCCGATCTGAAGTGGAACGAGGCAAAAGGCGGCTACGATTTCGGCGAGCCGGATTGGGAAGAGTTCTTCAACGTGATCGCCGGCAACGGCCCGTGCAATGCGGAGCGGCTGAATGCCCGCAAGCAAGCATGGGACGATGGTGCGTGGTTCCGCGACGGTTTGACGGCGCATGCCGAGAAAGCGGCCGAGCGCCGTGCCGCCGCCAGGATCGCCGCCGAATAAGGCGGGTCGAATTTTCAGGGAGTGAAAAACATGTCCAGCGAATGGCCGCTTTGGGAAGTCTTCATCCGTGGTCAGCATGGCCTCAACCATCGCCATGTCGGCAGCCTGCATGCGCCCGATGCCGAAATGGCGATCAACAATGCGCGCGATGTCTATACCCGCCGCAATGAGGGCGTCAGCATCTGGGTGGTGCGCTCGTCCGAGATCACGGCCAGTGCGCCTTCGGAAAAGGGGCCGCTGTTCGATCCATCCAATTCCAAGGTCTATCGTCATCCGACCTTCTTCGACATTCCCGATGAAGTGGGGCATATGTGATGGCAACCGCTGCACTAGATCCGGCGGTCGACCAGGCCGCTCTTGTCGAATTCCTTCTGCGCATCGGCGACAACACGCTGATCCTCGGCCATCGCGTTTCCGAATGGTGCGGCCGCGGGCCGGCGCTGGAAGAGGATATCGCGCTCGCCAACACCGCGCTCGACCTGATCGGCCAGACCCAGCTCTGGCTCGGGCTTGCGGGCGAGGTGGAGGGCAACGGCCGCTCGGCCGATGCTCTTGCCTATCTGCGCGACGGTTACGAGTTCCGCAATATCCTGCTGGTCGAACGCCCCAATGGCGATTTCGGCAAGACACTCATGCGGCAATTTCTTTTCGATGCCTGGCACTATTTGCTGCTGAGGGCATTGAAAGGCTCAACCGACCGGCGCATTGCCGAGATCGCCGAGAAGGCTTTCAAGGAAGTGTCCTATCACCTCGATCGCAGCCGCGACCTGATCATCCGCCTTGGCGACGGCACGGCCGAAAGCCATCGCCGCATGCAGGAAGCCTTGGACGAACTCTGGCCGTTTACCGGCGAAATGTTCGTCGGCGATGCGGCCGATGCAGCGCTGGCGCAGGCCGGCGTGATCCCGGAGCCGCAAAGCCTCAAAGCCGGTTGGGACGAGATCGTCTCCGACACGCTGACGGAAGCGACGCTGAAACGTCCGGCGGATGGCTATATGCATAAGGGTGGCCGCCGTGGCGTTCATACCGAGCATCTGGGCTTCATCCTCACTGAGCTGCAATTCCTGCAGCGCGCCTATCCGGGCGCAACCTGGTAGGAGGCTGGCATGGCGACCGCACTCCACCCTCCGGTCGAAGAGATCTGGCATTGGCTATCGGAAGTGCCGGACCCGGAGATCCCGGTGATTTCGCTGACCGATCTCGGCATCATCCGCGATGTCGGCTGGCAGGAGGATACGCTTGTCGTCACGGTGACGCCGACCTATTCGGGCTGTCCCGCAACGACCGTGATCAATCTCGATATCGAACGCGCGCTCGCCGAGAAAGGCGTCGACCGGGTGCGGCTGGAGCGACGGCTGTCGCCGGCCTGGACGACGGATTGGATCAGTGCCGAGGGCCGCGAGAAGTTGCGCGCCTACGGCATCGCCCCGCCGATCGACGGCACGGCTGCCGACGGCATCTTGATGAAGCGTGTCGACCGGCTCGCCGGCCGTTCCAACCTCACGATCGCCTGTCCGCGTTGCGGATCGGCAAATACGGAGAAGATCAGTCAATTCGGCTCGACGCCCTGCAAGGCGAGTTATCGCTGTACCGACTGTCTGGAACCTTTCGACTATTTCAAGTGCATTTGACCCCAACAGGACGAGGCCCGCATCCATGGCACGTTTCCATCCCCTGACCGTCACCGATGTACGCCGCGAGACGCGCGATGCGGTCGTCGTCACGCTTGCGCCGTCCGAGGAGGATCGGGCTGTCTTCGACTTCACGCAGGGGCAGTATCTGACCTTCCGCCGCAAGTTCGATGACGAGGAGCTGCGCCGTTCCTATTCGATCTGCGCCGGCAAGGATGAGGGCGTCTTGAAGGTCGGCATCAAGCGTGTCGATGGCGGCTGTTTCTCGACCTGGATCAACGAAAACCTGAAGGCAGGCGACACGCTGGAAGCCATGCCGCCGATGGGCGCCTTCTTCACTCTCATCGAACCTGACGTCGCAAGGCATTATCTCGGCTTTGCCGGCGGCAGCGGCATCACGCCGGTTCTCTCTATCATCAAGACGGTGTTGGCGCGCGAGCCTCACTCGGTTTTCACGCTGGTCTATGCCAATAGGCAGATCAGCTCGATCATGTTCCGCGAAGAGCTGGAGGATCTGAAGAACCTCTATCTCGGTCGCCTTTCGGTCCTGCACGTCCTTGAAAGCGAGGCGCAGGAAATCGATTTGTTCACCGGCCGGATCGACGCTGAAAAATGCAAGGCGCTCTTCAAGCACTGGATCGATCTGACGTCGGTCGCGACCGCCTTCATCTGCGGCCCCGAGCCGATGATGCTCGCAATCGCTGCGGCGCTGCGCGAGCACGGCATGCGGGACGACCAGATCAAGTTCGAGCTGTTCGCCTCCTCGCAGCCCGGCCGTGCACGCCGTAAAGTGGAGAGCGCCGCCGCGGCCGATCACGAAACGAGCTGCGAGGCAACCGTGACGCTCGACGGCGCGACGCGCGTCTTCAAGTTTCCAAAGCATGGCCAATGCCTGCTCGATGCCGCACTCGAAAACGCGATGGACGTGCCCTACGCCTGCAAGGCCGGCGTTTGTTCCACCTGCCGGGCCAAGGTTCTCGAAGGCGAGGTCGAGATGGAGGTCAACCACGCGCTCGAAGACTACGAGGTGCGCCAGGGTTATGTGCTGACCTGTCAGTGCTATCCGCTCACCGACCGCATCGTCGTCAGCTACGACCAGTAGCGCCAAACCGCATCGAAGGGAGGAACGAAATGTCCGAGACGATGCCGATCGAGCAATATCTGCAGGAGGGCGGCGTACTGTCCTCGCCCGACAATGTGCGCCCGCGCTATCGCGGCGAGTTGTTGCGGCTGATGGCAAGCTTCGTCGATAGCGAACTGGCTGGTTCCGCCGGCTTTGCCGATATCATCAACGACGCGCCCGGCATTCAGGAGCGGATTTCCGCAGCGCGCATCGTGCTGGAAAAGACCGACCACGCCGGACAGGTCCTGAAAATCATGGAGACTTTCGGTGTCGATGGCGGCCGCTATGCCGTCCACCATCCCTGGGCGGCGCGGCTATCCCGTGACGCCGACATCGGCGCTGTGAGGCAAGGCGGTGACATGCGGCTTTCCGTTTTCCATTACCCGCTCGAGGGCTGGATGGATGCGGTCGTCATGAACGTTCTGATGGGGGCGGCCAGCATCGTACAGCTAAAAGAGTTGGGGCGTGTATCCTACCAGCCGTTGGCCGAGGTCTTTCGTACCATTCTGCCGCGCGAAAGACGGCACGCGGAACTCGGCGCTGCAGGTCTTGCCCGCATCATTGCCAATGACGAGGGACGGGTGAAGGCACGCGCTTCGGTCGCCTATTGGTATCCGCGCGTTGCGGAGAGTTTTGGCCATGCCGGTTCCGCCCGCTTCGAAACATTGTCGCGCTTCGGTCTGCGCCATCAACCCAATGAAACCCTGCTTGCCGAATGGCAGGCCGACGTCGATGCGCAACTCTCTGCGCTCGGATTGATTTAAGCGATCCCAGGAAAACCGCCTGGCGGCCTCCATTCGGGATTGCCGGAAAATGAAGGAAGGAAACACGGATGAACATCATGGCAAACCAGCCGCGCCGGCTTGAGAGCTATGTCGGAGGCACTTGGGTCGCCGGTGCCAAGGAGGGCGTACCGCTGCTCGACGCCTCGACCGGTGCACCCGTTGCGTCAATCGATTCCTCCGGCATCGATTTCGAGCAGACACTGGCGCATGGTCGCGACAAGGGCGGTCCGGCGCTCAGACGCATGCCCTTCCATGAGCGCGCCGCAATGCTGAAGGCGCTCGGACAGGCTCTGCTCGAGAGGAAGGAAGAGTTCTATGCGCTCTCGACGGCAACGGGCGCCACGCGGGCCGATAGCTGGGTCGATATCGAAGGTGGCATCGGAACGCTGCTGTCCTACGCTTCCAAGGGCCGGCGCGAGCTGCCGAATGCGCGCGTGCTGCTCGATGGCGACGTGGAGCAGCTCTCCAAGGATCAGAGCTTTTCCGCGCAGCATATTCTAAGCCCGCTGCAGGGTGTTGCCGTTCACATCAACGCCTTCAACTTCCCCTGCTGGGGCATGCTGGAAAAGGTGGCGCCGACCTTGCTTGCCGGCGTTCCCGCCATTGTCAAGCCGGCGAGCCAGACCGCTTACCTCACCGAACTCATGGTTCGCCGCATCGTCGAGACCGGCCTGCTGCCGGAAGGCGCGCTGCAGCTTGTCTGCGGCTCGGTCGGCGATCTCCTTGATCATGTCGAAGGCCAGGATGTCGTTACCTTCACCGGTTCCGCAGCGACCGGTCGGCGTCTCAAGACGCATAAGGCCATTATCGAAAACTCCGTTCGCTTCACCATGGAGGCCGATAGCCTCAATGCGGCCGTTCTTGGCCTTGATGCCGGCCCCGGCACGGAGGAGTTCGATCTCTTCGTCAAGGAAGTCGCCCGCGAGATGACCGTGAAGGCCGGTCAGAAATGCACGGCCATCCGCCGCGTCATTGCGCCGCGTGCCTACAGCGATGCTCTCATTTCGGCCTTGAACGATCGTCTCGGCAAGACCGCGATCGGCAATCCGGCCGACGAGACGGTTCGTATGGGGCCGCTCGCGAGCCTCGATCAACGCGAGGAAGTGCGTGCCCGCATCCGCGACCTGGCCGTCGATGCCGAGATCGTCGTCGGCGATCCCGACAATCCGAGCATCATGTCTGGCGACGCGAAGGCAGGCGCCTTTCTCAATCCGGTGCTCCTCTATTGCGACAAGCCAGGCTCGGCGCGGGCGATCCACGATGTCGAGGCCTTCGGCCCCGTCAGCACGGTGATGCCTTACGATACGGCGGAAGAGGCGGTCGATCTGGCGCGGCGTGGCAAGGGCAGCCTTGTTGCCTCCGTCTTCACCAATGACCCCGGTTTCGCCGAGGAGGTCGTTCTTGGTCTTGCGCCGTTCCATGGCCGTGTGATGATCGGCAACCGTGCGAGTGCCAAGAGCTCCACCGGGCATGGTTCCCCCTTGCCGGGCCTCGTCCATGGCGGCCCGGGCCGCGCCGGCGGCGGCGAGGAGCTTGGCGGCATCCGAGCCGTGAAGCACTATATGCAGCGCACAGCCGTCCAGGGCACACCGCGCCTGTTGTCGGCGGTCACCGGTCGCTGGATGGAGGGGGCTGCTGCGCAGACCGGCAGTGAACATCCGTTCCGCAAGTCGCTCGCCGAACTCAAGATCGGCGATCAGCTCGTCACCGCCAAAAGGACGGTCACGCTCGACGATATCGAGCATTTTGCAAGCTTCACCGGCGATACTTTCTACGCCCATATGGACGAGGAAGCCGCAAAGGCCAATCCGTTCTTCGACGGTCGCGTCGCCCACGGCTATCTCATCGTCTCTTTCGCCGCCGGCCTCTTCGTCGATCCGGCGCCGGGTCCGGTCCTTGCAAATTACGGCGTCGACAATTTGCGCTTCCTGACACCGGTCAATCCGGGTGATACGCTTCAGGTGCAGTTGACCTGCAAGGAGATCAATCCCCGCGCCAATGCCGAGCATGGCGAGGTGCGTTGGGATTGCAAGGTAACGAACCAGCTGGAAGCCGTCGTCGCGCAGTATGACGTTCTGACGATGGTGGCGAAAACGAGAGAGTGAGCGCATGACGACGATCGAGCAAGACCCGCATCGCCTGGAAATGACCGTGCTGATGACGCCGGATATGGCGAATTTCAGCGGCAAGGTGCATGGCGGCGCACTTCTGAACCTGCTCGATCGCGTCGCCTTTTCCTGTGCGTCACGCTATTCCCAGCAATATGCGGTGACTTTGTCGGTCGATCAGGTTCTATTCAAGGAGCCGATCAATGTCGGCGAACTCGTGACCTTCCGCGCCTCGATCAACGATACAGGTCGCACGTCGATGGAGGTCGGCATAAGGGTCGAGGCGGAAAATATCCGCTCCGGCGAGCGCCGTCACACGAACTCCTGCTATTTCACCATGGTTGCCGTCGATGAAGCTGGTCGCCCGGTCCGCGTGCCAGAACTGGTGCCGGCAACGCCGGTCGATATCCGTCGACACAAGGCCGCTCAGCTACGCCGCACCCTGCGTCGCGAATTCGCGCAACGGCTTGAATCGGTAGCCGAAACCGGCCGGGATGTGGAAGGTTTGGGAGGCGATTGAATGGCGCAGATCTATTCCTATGATGGCGTGATACCGGTCATCGACCCTGCGGCCTTCGTGCACCCGGCCGCAACAGTCATCGGCGATGTCATCATCGGCCCCGCCTGCTATGTCGGGCCGGGCGCCGTGCTGCGCGGCGATTTCGGGCGCATCGTGCTTGAGCGTGGCTCGAATGTGCAGGAGACCTGTGTCGTGCACAGTTTTCCGAACTTGGAAGTCACGATCGGCGAGGCGGGGCATATCGGCCATGGCGCGGTGCTGCACGGTTGCAAGATCCGCGCCAATGCGATGGTCGGCATGAACGCGGTCATCATGGATGAGGCCGTCATCGGTGAAAACGCTATCGTTGCAGCCATGGCCTTCGTTAAGGCCGGCGCGGAAATCCCGGCAAACAGCCTGGCGGTCGGCTCGCCAGCGCGTATCGTGCGAGAACTTACGGCAGAGGAAATCGCCTGGAAGCGCCAGGGTACCGCGATCTATCAGCGGTTGGCATTGGAGGCGAAGGAGAAGCTGGTGGCAGTTGAAGCACTGACCGCGCCCGAGCCGGACCGCCGCCGCATTCGCGCGCCGGAATATGATCCGCTTGTTCTCGAGAGAATGAAGCTCGGTGATTGATCCGCTCTGGAATCAAGGATTGAGCAAGATGTCGCCCGAAAACCGCGCACATTTTTCGGCATCATGCTCCGTCAACGGACGGCCTTGACCCCTTCGAGGATGAGGGTGGTGGCGATATCGGCATATTCGTCGCGGGTGATCGGCCCATTCGGTCGAAACCACATGTAGACCCAGTTCATCATTCCAAAGAGCGACATGGTGACCGGCATCAGCAACGGCCTGTTCTTGTTCAGATCTGGATTAAGGGCTTCGATGATGCCGGAGAAGCGTTTGACGATACGGCGTTCGATCATGCGCAATTCAGAGAGCTGCTCGGGCGATAGGGCATGGGTACCGTTCAACTGCACCTGATGCTCGTTGTCGGCGCCTTCATAGTTCTTCAACACGGCTTTCACCAGTAAGCCCAGCCGTTCCTGCGGTGCGATATCGGTGCGATCCGCCGCCTCGATTGCACTTTCGAGCTCCGTCAGATGCGTCTGCACGATATCGAAAATCAGCGCGTCCTTGCCGGGGTAGTAGTGATAGAGCAGGGCCTTCGAGACATTGCTATGCGAGGCGATCATCGACATGGAGGCTTTCTCCATGCCGACCTCGGCGAAAACAGCCGCGGCGCTCGCCAGGATACCACGCTGCTTTTCCTCGAAATCAACTGCGCGCGTGCGTGCCATCTTGTCCTGCTCTGTTCATTCCCTACTGGCCATAACGGCCGCGGGGCGGCCGATTCTTCCTATATACAATCAAATCTTTATCGAGCTATCCCGGTCCAGATATCAATCACTCTTTCGGGCGGTTATCGACGACCCGTTTGGCCTTGCCTTCCGAGCGCGCGACACCACCCGGCGCGTGGACGATGATCTTCGTCGTCACACCGACAACGCTCTTGATGTGATGGGTGAGTTCCTTTGCCGAAACGCCGCGTGCGGCTTCGTCGGCTGCCTCCAGGGTGCATTCCACATGAACGGTCATGTTGTCCATGCGGCCGGTGCGCGTCAGTTCGATCTGGAAATGCGGCGCAAGCCCGTGACATTTGAGGATCTGTTCCTCGATCTGCGTTGGGAAGACGTTGACGCCACGCAGGATCATCATGTCGTCGGACCGTCCCGTCACCTTCTCCATGCGGCGCAGGGAGCGCGCGCTGCCGGGCAGGAGCCGCGTCAGGTCGCGAGTGCGATAACGGATGATCGGCAGCCCTTCCTTGGTCAAGGTGGTGAAGACCAGCTCGCCGAGTTCGCCATCCGGCAGGACGGCGCCGGTTACCGGATCGATGATCTCGGGATAGAAATGATCTTCCCAGATATGCAGGCCGTCCTTACTCTCGACGCATTCGCTGGCGACGCCTGGTCCGATGACTTCCGACAAGCCATAAATGTCGACGGCGTGCATATCGAAGGCCTGCTCGATTTCATCGCGCATGGCATTCGTCCAGGGCTCTGCTCCGAAGATCCCGACGGCGAGGGAGCTCTCTCTGGGGTCGATGCCCTGGCGGCGGAATTCATCGAGGATCGACAGCATATAGGAGGGCGTGACCATGATGATGCGCGGCTTGAAATCCTGCATCAGCGTGACTTGCCGCTCCGTCATGCCACCCGAGATCGGCACCACCGTGCAGCCGAGTTTCTCGGCGCCGTAATGCGCGCCAAGGCCGCCGGTGAACAGCCCATAGCCGTAAGCGACATGCACGAGATCACCAGCACGGCCGCCGGCGGCGCGGATTGAGCGCGCAACGACGGTCGCCCAGGTGTCGATATCCTTGGCCGTATAGCCGACGACGGTCGGCTTGCCCGTCGTGCCGGAGGAGGCGTGAATGCGGGCAAGCTTCTCGCGCGGTACGGCGAACATGCCGAAAGGATAGGTATCGCGTAGATCCTTCTTCGTCGTGAAGGGAAACTTGGCGAGGTCCGACAGGCTCTTGAGATCGGAGGGATGAACGCCCGCTTCATCGAAGCGTTGCCGATAAAAGGGCGAGTTCTCATAAGCATGGGTGAGCGACCATTTCATGCGCTCAAGCTGCAGCGCGGAAATCTCGTCGCGCGAGGCTGTCTCGATGGCCTCGAGCTCGCCGGCCCGCGGTGATAGGTTTTCCATGAAAGTCTCCTCCAGAAATGCCAGGGCCACTTCGCTTCTCTTCGAAGCCGAAAAAGCTCTATCCTCTTGTTGTCCTACACATTACGGACGAAGAGCAGCTGCGCGCTCTTCCTGGAAATGCGTTAGATGCTCCCGACGCGAAGTCTACTCAGGCAGAAGCGTACCCTTGACCGAGCGTGAGTGGCCGCGAAATTCCGCGATCTGCTCGCCATGCTGATTGGTAATCGCGATGTCGTAGATACCGCCGCGTCCGCGGCGCGACACCTCACGAGCCGCCGCCGTCAACCGGTCGCCCCTGAAAGCCGGCGAGATATAGGTCACCGAACAGTGCTGGCCGACGGTGCGCTGATTATATGTGTTGCAGGCGAAGGCGAAGGCCGAGTCGGCCAGAGTGAAGATATAGCCCCCATGGCAGGTGCCGTGACCATTCGTCATTGCCTCGGTCACATCCATCGAAATTGTGGCTTCGCCCGGCGCTACCGCAGTCAGTTCCATGCCGAGGAGGCGAGTGGCGTTGTCGTCTTCCCACATCGATTTCGCACAAGCCTGCGCGAGCTCTTGCGGCGAGAGATTTTCAGTAAGGCTCATCGTCCCTTGAACTCCGGCTTGCGCTTTTCGAGGAAAGCTGAGACCCCCTCCGCATAGTCGGCACTGCGGCCGGCCTCGCGCTGCAGATCACGTTCGAGATCGAGTTGCTCGTCGAGCGAGTTGGTCGCTGCCGCCTGAATGGCGCGTTTCGTCAGGCCAAGGCCCAATGTCGGGCCTGAAGCAAGCCGGACGCTAAGCGCCTTTGCTTCATCCATCAGCTTGTCGTCGTCCACTGCGCGCCAGATCAGCCCCCAACCTGCGGCCGTCTCTGCGTCCAATGGCTCTGCCGTGAGCGCCAGTGCCTTGGCACGCGCTTCGCCAATGAGCCTGGGGAGGCTCCATGTACCGCCGGAATCCGGCACAAGGCCTATCTTTGCGAAAGCCTGGATGAACCGGGCCGAACGGGCTGCAAGGGTAATGTCACAGGCAAAGGCGATATTCGCCCCCGCGCCGGCGGCCACACCATTAACCGCGCAGACCACAGGCTTTTCCAGGCTGCGGATCAGGCGCAGAAGCGGGTTGTAAAAGGTCTCGATCGTGCTCCCGAGATCTGGCGTACCCTTGCGCGGGTCGCGATCGCCGAGATCTTGGCCTGCGGAAAAGCCGCGGCCGGCTCCCGTCAGAAGAACGGCTCGGACATCCGCATCCTTATGTGCGCGCTCAAAGCCGGCGCTCAGCGCAAGGTGCATATCCTCATTGAAGGAGTTGAGCTTGTCGGGTCGGTTGAGCGTGAGGCTCAAAACGCCATCGGCAAGGACTGATAGAACAGTGTCGGAATCGGACATGTATCCTCCCTGTCACCTTTCCCAGCGGTGACCGTGAAAAAACTCTTGCATAGACCGACCGGTCAGTCAATTATAAAAACAGCGAAAGGGAGGAATGGAGAGATGACAGCACTTTTCGAGCGGCATCTTACGACATTGCAGGGTGCGATGGATGCGGCCGCCAAACGCGACTACTGGTCCGCCTATCCCGAAATCCCAAGCGGCAAGATCTATGGCGAAACCGCCAGAGACGACGGTCTAGCAGCTTACGAAGCCAGGCTCGGAAAACAGTTCGAGATTGCCGGACATCCGGCGCAGAGCTCGGTTGGCGTTGAAGTATCGCCTTATGGGCCGTCGCTTGGTATCGGCTATCCGAGCGCATCCGTGGAGCTACTCGTTTCGGCATCACAGGCTGCCGCAACACAATGGGCTGCAGCACCGGCCAAGGCCCGCATCGGCATATGCCTCGAAGCGCTCTCCCGCCTCAATGCCCGCAGCTTCGAAATGGCGAATGCCGTTATGCATACGACGGGGCAGGGCTTTGCCATGGCGTTTCAAGCTGGCGGCCCGCATGCGCAGGATCGCGGCCTCGAAGCGGTCGCCTATGCCTACGCCGAGATGACCCGCACTCCGGCGCAAGCGATATGGACGAAAGCGCAAGGCAAGGGGGAGCCGATCGTTCTCGATAAGCACTGGCGTGTCGTGCCGCGCGGGATTTCCCTCGTGATCGGCTGCAATACCTTTCCGACCTGGAACAGCTATCCGGGCCTGTTTGCCAGCCTGGCAACCGGCAATACCGTCATCGTCAAGCCGCATCCCGCGGCGATATTGCCGCTTGCCATCACGGTCGAGATCGTCAGGCAGGTGCTTGCCGAAGAAGGTTTCGATGCCAACGCCCTATTGCTTGCCGCCGACACGATGGGCTTCGAGATCACGAAAGACCTCGTGCAGCATCCAGCGACTGCGATCGTTGACTATACCGGTTCCAACAGCTTCGGCTCGTGGGTGAGGGCTAATGCCGGTAAGGCTGATGTCTACACGGAAGAGGCTGGTGTTAATTCGATCGTCATCGGCGCGACCGACAATTTCGCTGGCCTGTGCAGCAACATCGCCTTCTCGCTCTCCCTCTACAGCGGCCAGATGTGCACGGCTCCGCAGAATATCTTCGTACCGCGCTCCGGGATTTCCACGGATGACGGGCACAAGAGCTTCGATGCGGTTGCCGCCGGCATCGCTGGAGCCATCGACAGCTTATTATCCGATCCGGCGCGCGCGGCCGGCATTTGCGGCGCCATCGCCAATCCGGCTTCGCTTGCGAGGGTGAACGAGGCCCGGTCGCTCGGCCGCATCGTTCGCGATTCCGCGCCGATCGAGGGTTTGGACGACGCACGCACAGCGACGCCGCTCATCCTCTCCGTCGATGCTGCCGCCGAGGCCGCCTATTGCGAGGAGCGTTTCGGCCCGGTTGTCTTCATCGTCGCTGTCGATGATGTGACTGAGGGCGTGAACCGGGCGGCCGAACTTGCGGAAAGAAGAGGCGCGATAACGGCCGCTCTCTACGAAACCGAAGAGGCGAGCATACTGGCAGCAGCCGACCGCTTCGCGAAAGCGGGTGTCAATCTGTCGGTCAATCTGACCGGTGGCATCTATGTGAATCAGAGCGCGGCCTTCAGCGATTTCCACGTGACCGGCGCGAACCCGGCGGGCAATGCCAGCCTGACGGATACAGCCTTTGTTGCCAATCGCTTTCGCATTGCGATGTGGCGGCGACCTGCTGCGGCCTAATCCTCCTTTGGCGGACCGCCAACAACATCGGCTAACGAGACCTGTGAGACCATGACCGTCACAATTACGCATGAAGGCGCAATCGCTGTCGTCACCATCGACAACCCGCCCGTGAATGCGCTTTCGCAGGCATTGCGACAGGCGCTGGTAGAGGCTGTTTCCAGCATTGACGTGGACGAAACCGTCGATGCTGTCGTGCTTATCTGTACCGGCCGTACCTTCATCGCCGGGGCCGATGTCAACGAGTTCGGCAAACCGCCGGTCCCTCCGCATCTTCCCGAGGTCGTCACCGGCATCGAGAATGCAGAAAAGCCTTGGATAGCGGCGATGCACGGTAGCGCCCTTGGCGGTGGGCTCGAGGTGGCGCTCGGCTGCGCCTATCGCGTTGCCGCCGCGTCGGCGAACTTCGGCTTGCCAGAGGTAAAGCTCGGCATTGTTCCCGGCGCCGGCGGCACCGTTCGCCTGCCACGGCTGATCGGTGCTCCGGCCACGATTGACATGGTGACCAGTGGGACTGCGATCGGAGCTGGAAAGGCGAGAGACCTTGGCCTTGTCGACGCAGTGATCGAGGGAGATCTCTTGCCGGCAGCCATCACCTTTGCAGGGGAGGTATCTCGAAAACCGAGGCCACAGCCGATCCGTGAGCGCAGCGTTCCGCCGGTCGAAAGTGATTTCTGGGCACGGACGGAAAAGGCTGTCGCTACGAAGGCAAAGAGGGAAGTCGCCCCGCTTCGTGCGCTCGCCTGTATTCGGACGGCGAGCGAGGCGGATTTTTTGACAGCAACGGCCTTCGAACGCGAGACGTTTCTGGAATTGCGCGGCTCCGCACAAGCCGCCGCGCTGCGCCATATATTCTTCGCCGAGCGTGCCGCACCTCGTCCTCCGGAAGTTGCGGACGTGGCACCGCACGATATTGGTTCCGCCGCTGTCATCGGTGGCGGCACCATGGGAGCCGGTATCGTTGCGGCGCTCAGGGACGCCGGCCTGCCGGTTGTTCTCGTCGAGCGCGACGCAACGGCCGTTGAACGGGGCCTCGCCAATGTCGGCCAGATCTTCGAGAACTCTGTAAAGCGCGGCCGTATCTCACCTGAGATCGCAGCGGAGCGCATGGCAGGGGTCACCGGCACGGGTGATTATGGCGCGCTCTCGGATACGGACCTCGTTATCGAGGCGGTGTTTGAAGATCTCGCCGTCAAGCGGGCGGTCTTTGCCCAATTGTCTCGTGTCTGCCGAGCCGACGCTATACTGGCAACGAACACATCCTATCTCGATCCGAACGAGATCGGGGAGGGCCTTGCGCATCCGGAGCGCTTTCTGGGTCTGCATTTCTTCAGCCCTGCCCATGTCATGAAGCTTTTGGAAATCGTCCCGACCAGGACGACGGCGCTGCCCGTGCTGGCGAGCGGCTTTGCGCTTGCCCGCTTGCTCGGCAAGATTCCCGTACACGCTGGTATCTGCGATGGCTTTATCGGCAATCGCATTCTCAAGGTCACACGCGCACAGGCGGAGCGTCTGTTGCTCTCCGGCGCGACGCCCGTCACCGTCGATGCAGCGATGCGTGCATTCGGCCTGCCGATGGGGCCATTCGAGGCCCAGGATCTTGGTGGTCTCGATATTGCGGCCTTTCAACGCAAGGCCGCGCGCGGACGCGGTGAAGCGCCGTTTGCGCCTGTCGCCGACCGGCTTTGTGCCATGGGGCGCGTCGGCCAGAAATCGAATGGCGGTTGGTACGATTATCAGCCCGGTGATCGCACGCCGCAGCCCTCGAGCGCGGTTGCGGCTATCATTACCCAAGAGGCTGCTGGACTGACGCAGCGAACTTGGGACGAAACGTCGATCGCCGATGCCATCATCCTGCCGATGGTGAACGAGGCAGCGCGCCTTCTGGAAGAAGGCATCGCGCTTCGCGCAGCCGACATCGACCTCGTCAAGATCCATGGCTATGGCTTTCCACGCTGGCGCGGCGGCCCAATGCATTATGCGCAGGCACGCGGCCTTGCCGAAGTTGTCACTGTATTGGATCGCCTCGCGACCGAGGGCCTTGCAGATCCAGCTTGCGACGGTCTGCGACTGGCTGCCGAACGCGATAGTTTCATGGCAGCTGCTGATTCCGTCGATGAAGTTCCATAACAAACCTTATCTGATGCTCTGCTGTAGCCGCAAAGTTGAAGTGTCCTGTTTTTGCAAAGTTGGAATGTCACTCTCCCCGGGTTTTTGATGACCTGGGAGATTGCGGATGGGACTGAT
>NZ_JACHBG010000008.1 GCF_014207095.1 Martinezella lusitana
GATGCTGGCCTCCATTCCAGCATCAATGATCAATCACAAATCTGCTGATTTGGGAATCCCGCAACGATTCCGATAAGAAATGATCCGCTCTAGGCCCACTCGCCCTTGCGCATGACGGGCACGCGCGAGCCATCGGCATTGATGCCGTCAATATCGACCTTGTCGGAACCGATCATCCAGTCGATGTGGATCAGGCTGGAATTGCCGCCCTGCGCCTTGATCTGCTCCTGGCTGAGCTTGGCGCCGTCAATGAAGCACTTGGAATAGCACTGGCCGAGCGCGATGTGGCAGGAGGCATTTTCGTCGAAGAGCGTGTTGTAGAACAGGATGCCGCTCGCCGAAATCGGCGAGGAATGCGGCACCAGCGCCACTTCGCCAAGCCGGCGGGCGCCTTCGTCGGTGTCGAGCACCTTGTTCAGCACTTCCTCGCCGCGCGTCGCCTTGGCCTCGATGATCCGGCCGCCTTCGAAGCGCACCTGGATATTGTCGATCAAGGTGCCCTGATGCGACAGCGGCTTGGTGGAGGAGACATGACCTTCGACGCGCAGCGCATGCGGCGTGGTGAAGACCTCTTCCGTCGGAATGTTTGGGTTACAGGTGATGCCGTTCTTGGCGGTGGAAGAGCCGCCATGCCATTCATGACCGTCGGCAAGCCCAACCGTCAGATCGGTGCCCGGTCCCTGGAAATGCAGGGCGGCGAAGCGCTGACCGTTCATCCAGGCCGAGCGCTTGTGCAGATTGGCATTATGCTCAGCCCAGGCCGCGACCGGATCTTCGACATCGACGCGCGAGGCCGAGAAGATCGCCTTGGCGAGCTTGGCGACGGCAATCGCTTCCGGATCGTTCGGGAAGACCAGCTTTGCCCAGGAGGGGTTCGGATAGGAGACGATGTTCCAGTTCGTATCGAAGTTAGAGATCTTTTCGAGAGCCGGCTTGTAGGCGGCCGAATTGGCGCGGTTGGCGCGCGCCACCTTGTTCGGATCCTGGCTCGATAGCAGCATCGGGTTGTCGCCGGAAATCGCCAGTCGCGCCGTGTTGTTGGAGAAGGCCTTGGCCATGCCCTCATAGAGCCAGTTTGCTGCGCGGTCGAAGCTCGCGTCATGGCCGTATTCGTAGCGGGCGAGTGTCGTTTCCTCATCCGAATAGAAAGTGGAGACGAGGCCGGCGCCGGCCTTGTAGGCCTCGCGCGTGATCAGCCGCACCAGTGGCATTGCCGCAACTGGCGCCGTCATCAGCAGATCCTGCCCGGCCTGCAGCTGCAACCCGACCTTTATGGCCACTTCCGCAAGCTTTTCCAGCTTGGCGTGATCGACGGGATGATGGTTGGGGGAGGCTGATGTCATGGCAAAACCTGCTTGGCTGATATCGAAGATGGTCCGAAGACTTAGACCGGTTTACGGCGAAATTGAAGGCGCTTTGTCCGATCTTGAAGATCGTCAAGCAATCAGTGGCGCAGCCTTGGCCTTAAGCGCCGTCAAGGCATCCAGTGGGCTGAGGCGTACCTGCAAACCGCGCTGGCCGCCGTTGATATAGACATAGGCCTCGGTCATCGCCTGCGCCTCTATGGCTGTCGGCACGATCTTCTTTTGGCCGAAGGGGCTGATGCCGCCGACATGATATCCCGTCAGACGCTCGGCATCGACCGGCTTCATCATGGCGGCAGACTTGCCGCCGAAGGCCGCGGCGAGCTTCTTCATGCTGACTTCGTGGTCGGAGGGCACGACAGCGCAGATCGGCTTGCCATCCACCTCAGCCATCAGCGTCTTCAGGACGCGATGCGGTTCCTCGCCGAGCGCCTCTGCTGCCTGCAGGCCGACGCGTTCCGCATTCGGATCGTAATCATAGGCGTGTACGGTGAAGGCGACTTTCGCCTGGGTCAACACTTGCGTCGCGCGGGTGGTTTTGGACATGGCTTGCCTCTAAGCAGTCTTGCCGAATGCGGCCGCATAAATATCGGGCTTGAAGCCGATGAGCAATTTGCCGTCCGCTTCCAGCACCGGGCGCTTGATCATCGAAGGCTGCGCCATCATCAAAGCAATGGCCTTGTCCTTGGAAAGATCGGTCCGATCCGCTTCCGGCAAAGCCTTGAAGGTGGTGCCAGCGCGGTTGAGCACGATTTCCCAGCCGGCTTCCTTCGTCCAGCCTTCGAGATGCTCCCGGTCGATGCCCACAGCCTTGTAGTCGTGGAAATCATAGGAAATGCCGTGGCCTTCCAGCCAGGTGCGGGCCTTCTTCATCGTGTCGCAGTTCTTGATGCCGTAAATGGTAATCGTCATGGCGAATCCGTCTCTTGCTGTCCGACAGGGCATAGCATGCGAACAAAGCCGGTTGAAAGCCGAACGGAGGCCGAAGCGGTTCTCTCGTCCATTGCAGTCACCGCCCATAATCCTGTAAATATGCAGCGTGCATATTTACGGCGCGGGTGAGCATGGCGACGGACAAGGAAACACTACGGCTGGAAAACCTCTTCGGCGCCATGAGCCTCGCTCTGGTGGACAAGATGGAAAGGGCCTTTGCCGATGAGACAGGCCTCGGCCCACGCGCCGTTGCCGCCATCATCCAGATCGGCTCCGAGCCGGGTTTGACGATCGAGACATTGCGCCGAATGATCGCGCTCTCCCATTCCGCCACCGTGCGCCTCGTCGATCAGCTGGTGGCGTCGGATCTCGTGTTGCGCGCCGGCGGCATCGAAGGCGACAAGCGCGCCCGCTCGCTGCAGCTGACACTGGCCGGGCAGGCATTGTTTGACAAAAGCCTCACCGCTCGCCGCGCCGTCATCGAGCGCGCTTTCAAAACGCTCGAGCCTGAAGAGACTGAACAGCTCGGCCGTCTGGTGGAGAAGCTGCTGCCGGCCCTGGTCGATCTCGGCGACGATCAGGATGTGGTTTGCCGCGTTTGCGATCAGGGTGTCTGCGATCAGGATCGCTGCCCCATCGCCTTCATGTCCTAATCCAAGCGGAACTGTCTTGACAGGCTTCGAATATATATGCACTATGCATGCATATATCTGTGAGGCGCAATTTACACCTCTTGATGGTCTGAACACCGCCCGCATCGCTTCGACCGGAGGCATTATCTCAATGGAAAATAGTTCAATTCTTGCCCGGCTACCGGGCAGGGTGCGCGCGGCATTTGCTGGCGCGCTGGATCATATCCGCCGCCTCGGCACTCGTCTTCGGGAGGCGGCGGCGATCGCCTTTACCCTGCGCTGCAGGGTGATTGATCGCCGCTAACCACGTCAGTCTTCCAGCGTGCCCGGCTTGCGGGCGACGGAGCTTGGCTTGTCGGAGCCGATCTTCATCAGGTCGCCGCGCCGCCGCACGAGCCGATCCGAGACGCGGGTGACGATGAGGCCGGGTTGCGGCGCGCGAACCTCGATGGTTCCCTCAGCCATTCCGGGGGCGGTGATGATCGTCGCCAGCAGATCGCCTTCCACGACGCGCTCACCGATATTGCGATGGAAGAGCACCGTGCCTGCCTGCGGCGCGCGGATCATCTCGACATTGTCGAGCGGCACCGCCGGTCCGGCAAAGGCCGCGAGATGAACGCTGTCGTCTCGCACTGCACCGCGCGCCGCGAGGAAGCGCCAGAGCCCTTCGGCGTCCTGTTTGGCCATTTCGGGGTAAACATCGCGCGTGCCGCGCAGTTCGACAGTCACCGACAGCTTGCCCGGCAGCCTGGCCTTTTTCTCGCCGGGCACTTCGTATTTCCAGGCAAAGCTGACGGCTTCCTCGAATGCCGAGCTTTCGCCATCCGAAAGCAGCACCGCGTCCATCTTCAGGGCGGCGGCGAGATCGGAAGCCTCGGGCCAGAATGCCTCGTCGATATAGGCATATTGCAGGGATTCGTCGTCGCAATGGAGATCGATCACCAGATCGGCGCCGAGCGCCATATGGATCAGCTGGCGCTTCAGCCGGTCGACCGCGGAATAGCGCTCGAGGTTCTCGACCAGCAGTTCGCGATCGCGCAGCGAGATCAGCGGGAAGTCACGGTTGAAATTCGTGCGCGATCCCAGATCGAAGCGGCCCTGCATCTCGCCGAAATGCGATTGCGCTGCCCCGATCGGATTGGCATGCGGCACGACGATGATATCGCTCAGGATGGCACCTTCGCTTTCCGCCTGCCGCAGTCTCTCGCAGAGGAAATGGACGAGCGCCGTCCCCGGCAGCTCGCCGGCATGAAGTGCAGCCTGGATGTAGATCCTAGGGGCACCGGCATTCTTGCCGGCGAAATGCAGAACCGGCAGCCGCCACGCAATGCCCGGAGTATCGCCCTCGATGACGATTTCGGTGATATCCATGGAAGGGCCTCCTCATGATGATGATCGGAGACCCATATCAAGCCATCACTGCCTTCTGCAACTATTGCGGCCGCTTGACCGCATGGAGCGGCCGGTCAGGGGCCGTGATGTCTTCGTAGACCGAGACTTAGGAGAAGGCTGAGCAGCACGGCGCCGACGCCGAGCGAGAAGGGGGCGGCATAGCCGAGATGATCGGCGGCAATGCCGGCGATCGGGCCGGTTGCGCCGAGCGAAACATCGAGGAAGATCGAGTATAGGCCGAGCGCGACGCCGCGGTTCTGCGGCGGGATGCGCTCCATCGCCTCATTGCCGAGCGCCGGGAAGACGGGCGCGAAGCCCGCGCCGGCAAGCGCCGCGCCGATGATGGCAATCGTCGGCGAGGGTGCGAGTGCCAGCAATGCCAGGCCGATCACCTCGACGACGAGCGAAATACGCACCAGCGGCAGACCGCCGAACCGGGCAACGGCTTGTGCAAGGCCGAGACGAACGCCCATGAAGGCAAGACCGAAGGCGCTGAGCGCGAAGGAGGCGCCCTCCCAGCCGCGGCTGTGGAAGAACAGGGCGACAAAGGCCATCACCACGCCGAAACCGCTGGAGGCGAGGGCAAGCGCAACACCGAAAGGCGCCACGCGGCTCAGCACTTGGCCGGTGCCGATGCCATTTTCCTTCACACCCGGCACGGGCGGACGGCTCTGCGCCAGCATCAGCCCGGCGATGGCAAGCAGCACCGTGACTGCGCCGATGGAAGCGAAACCGTACTGCCCCTGCAGCCATGCGCCGAAGGGAGCGGCGAGCGCTATACCGCCGTAAGTGGCGATGCCATTCCAGGAGATGATACGAACGGTCTCGCGCGATCCCATCAGGCCGATTGCCCAGGTGATCGCCGCCGTGCTGACCCAACTTTCGCCGATCCCGAGCGCCAATCGCCCCGCAAGCAATAGGGCGAGGCTTGCCGTTGGGACTTGAACCGTGAAAGTCGAAGCAATCGTCAGCGCGCCCGAAAGCCCGTAGGCGAGGAAGCCGAGAAGCACGGAACGACGCGGCCCATACTGATCGCAGAGGCGACCGACATGCGCGCGGCTGATGATGGTTGCCACATATTGTGTGCTGACGGCGATGCCCGCCCAGACGACGCCGAAGCCGAGGCCGCTGTCGACATAGGTCGGCAGTACGGCTAGCGGAAGGCCGATGGCGATATAGCCAAAGAATGTCAGTGCAACGATGGAAATGAGGGCAAGGGTCGAATTGGACCGGATGGTCTGGGAGGCAGTGTTCACGGGATGTCGCCTGCGGACACCGGCGGGAGCGATGCCCAAACTGATTTCACGAAGGAACGAGATTTCGTATTGGATAGAGCTGACGGCGATAGCCCGAATGGCGGCGCCTCGCCTTGTGTAAGGCGTATCAGGCAAATGCAGGCGGGGTCAACGAATTGCTGCCTTGCAGCAAAAGTCATTGACGGCGTGAGGCGAATATGCGTCAGACCTGAAACATCTTCCTTAGAGCGGAGCTGAGGTGCAACCCCGCTCGAATGGCACTCACATCATCAAGACGACGCTCGCCGTCGTGCGGCCGGCTTCGAGATCCGCATGTGCTCGCGCCGCATCCTTCAGCTCGTATTCGGCGCCGATCGGATTGATCAGTCCATCCTGCAAATGCTCCATCAGGGCGGCAGTGCCCTGTCGATAGAGTTCCGGATCGTTGGCATAGGTCAGCACGCTCGGGCGAGACAGGGCGATGGCGCGGGGTGCAGTCAGCTCCTCGATCTCGATCGGCGGAATGGGGCCGGCGGCCTGGCCGAGGCTGGCAACCATGCCGAAGGGGCGCACGGCGGCAAACGTCTGCGACAGCATCGTTCCGCCGATCCCATCGACGGCCAAGTGGACGCCGCGACGATCGGCGATGCGGCGGGTCTCTTCCACCCAATCTTCGGATGTGTGCAGAAGAACGATGTCAGCTCCGGCCTCATAGGCAAAACCGGCCTTGGCTTCGGAGCCGACTGTGGAGATGACGTTCGCGCCGATCCGCTTGGCAAGGCGCGTAACGAGCTGGCCGAGGCCGCCTGCGCCGGCATGAACCAGCACCCATTCGCCCGCTTTTAGCGGATAGACCTTTTGCAGCACCATATGGGCGGTAAGTCCGCGCAGCATCGTGCTGCCGGCCACCCGTTCGCTAACGCCATCAGGCAGTTTCACGAGCCGCGAGGTGGAGAGTGTGCGCACCTCGGCATAGCTGCCGAGCGGATGGCCGATATAGGCGACGCGGTCGCCGACCTTCAGCTCGCCGCCGCCGGGGCCGAGCGCCTCGACCACGCCGGCACCTTCGAAGCCGAGCACGCTTTGGCCGGGCGGCAATGGGTAAAGTCCGGAGCGAACATAGATATCGACGAAATTGACGCCCGAGATGCTTTGGCGGATCCGGGCTTGACCCGGGCCGGGCTCTGTTGCGGGGAGATCGACGGCTTTCATGGCCTCGGGTCCGCCGGGGCCGGTAATGGCAATCGCTAGGGGCATCGAGAAGTCTCCTTTCAGGAGATCTTTGACCATAAACCCCGGCCTGAATAAATTCGGTATGAACTCACCGTATCTGTGCAATAATGCACCGATGATCGATTGGCAGGACCTTCTCCATTTCGCTGCGCTTGCTCGAACGGGCTCGCTGTCCGCAGCGGCGCGGGAGCTTGGCGTCGACCATGCCACGGTCGGCCGGCGGATTGCCGCATTGGAGCGGTCGCTGGATTTGCGCCTGATCGATCGGCGGCCGCGTACCTCTCCGCTGACTGCCGACGGCCGCGCCATAGCCGAGCTGGTGGCCGGCATGGAGGAAAATGTCGAAGCCATCAGGCGCTATTCGAAGAGCGCCGTCGCCGGGCTTTCCGCCGCGGTCAAGGTCAGCGCGCCGCCATCGATCGCCGCACATCTTCTCGCTCCGAAAGCGGCGTTGTTTCGCGCCGAGCATCCGGATATCACCCTGACCATTGCCGGCGTCACCCGCCGGGCCGCGCTCAACTACGGTGAGGCCGATATCGCCGTGCGCATGACGCGGCCGGAGGAGAGCGATTTGCTGGTGCGACGCATCGGGGTCATGCGCTTCGGCCTCTATGCGGTCCCAGCAGTGGCGCAGATGCCCGATAGCGACTGGGCTTTCATCGGCTATGATTCGGCGATGGAGCATCTGACGCAGCAAACCTGGCTGCGCAGCCTGCTCGAAGGCCGCCCGATCGTCTTTCGCGCCACCGATGTCTTCGGCCAGCTCGAAGCGGCTCGCGCCGGTCTCGGCGTCGTGGCGCTTCCGGCCTTTCTCGGCGATGGCGAGGCGGGGCTTACGCGTCTGCCGGTGGCGATCCCGTCTCCCGCGCGGGATATCTGGCTCGTCACCTATCCCGATCTGCGCCGCTCGCCGGCCATCCGTGCGGTCATGGACTTCGTCACGGAGATGATCGGCCGCGGCTGCCCGCTGCGCGACAGTCTCGACGCTGCTTCCTAAATCGTGGTTTTCAGGACTTATTTTGTTGTTGCAGCGTTGCGGCGAATCTCTATCCATAGATGGATGGGCCATACTTACGGTCGGTGATCGATGACGAAGCTGGGCAGTTGGTTCGTAATTGACAAGGCGGATCTGGTCGCCGGCATATCGGTTGCCGGGCTGATGCTGCCGGAAGCGGTGGCTTACGCCGGCATTGCCGGGCTGCCGCCGCATCGAGCCATCCTTGCCGGCATCGCCGGATGTTTGATCTATGCCATATTCGGCCGCAGCCGCTTCGCTATCATTTCCCCGACATCCTCCTCCGCCGCCATTCTTGCCGCGACGCTGGCGGTCGTGCCGGGCGATGCCACCGTCAAGATGGGGCTTGCCACCGTCGCAGTCGCGCTTGCGGGAGCCCTCTTTGTGGTTGCTGCCCTGTTGCGCTTGGGCGGCATCACCGGTTTCATTTCACGGCCGGTGCTGCGAGGCTTCGCGCTGGGGCTGGCGATCACAATCATTCTCCACCAGCTGCCTATCCTTGTGGGCGTGCCTGTGCAGGGCTCGAACATCTTCACCTATGCGGCGGCGCTATTCGGCGCGATCCTGCAGTGGAATCCGATCAGTGTTGCCGTCGGCGTCATGGCGCTGGCTGCTCTATTGTTGCTCAAGCGCATGCCGAGCATTCCCGGCGCCTTCCTGGTGCTCGCGGCCGGCATTTTCGCCTCATACTTGTTTGGCCTTGAGGCGCACGGGGTCAAGCTCGTCGGCACCATAGAAATACTGCCGCAATGGCCGTCGCTGCCCGATGCCGGCTGGACGTCCTATTCGCGGCTGGTCCAGTTTACGGTGCCGCTCGTACTCATCCTTTTTGCGGAATCCTGGGGCACCATGCGAGCTCTGGCGCTCCGCTACGGCGAAACGCTGGAGGTCAATCGCGAACTCGGCGCGCTCGGCGCGGCCAACATCGCCAGTGCGCTCGTCCAGGGCATGCCGGTTGGTGCTGGGTTTTCCGCCGGTTTCGCCAGCGAGGCTGCAGGCGCAAAGACACGGGCTACCACCGTATTCGCCGCCATTGGCCTTGCCATCCTGATCGCCTGCGCCGGACCGCTGGTAGCTCTCTTGCCGGAGCCGGTGCTTGCAGCCGTGGTGATTGCGGCGCTGACCCATGCGCTCGATCCGAGTCCTATCCTGCGCCTGCGTCGCCTGCATCGCGATTTCTACGTGGCGCTAGGCGCTGCGATCGGTGTGCTGATCTTCGGCGTGCTGAACGGCATGCTGCTGGCAATTGCACTGTCGCTGGCGGCCATGATGCATCGTCTGGCATCGCCCTATGTCGCCCGTCTGGGGAGGCTTGGCGACAGCCACAACTTCGTTGATGTCAGCCGTCACGACGACGCATCCGAGATGCCCGGTATCGCGGTCTGGCGCCCCGGCGAAACGCTGTTTTTCGGCAATGCCGACACGATCTTCGGCGAGATTCTGTCACGCAGCCATAGCGAGGCAGGGGTGCGTGCCGTCGTCCTCAGTCTGGAAGAGAGCTTTGACCTCGACAGCACGGCGATGGACGCCCTGATGGAATTCGATGGCGCCATGCGTCGATCGGGCATCCGCTTGCAGTTCGCCCGCGTGCATGATCGCGTTCGCGACCTTATGACAGTCGCCGGCGTAGCCGATGTCGCCAATCGCTGCAGCTTCAGCGTCGATGATGCCGTAGCGGCGGTGAAGGGATCTGCAAACCTGTCGAGGGCTTGAGCGTGGCGTTCAGTCCCGCAAAGTCCAATAGCAAAGATGCTCGTGGATTGACTGCCCCTGCAAGCTGTTGATGAGGACGAAATCCTTAGCTGTCCAGATGACAGGTTCCTCCAGCATAATGTCGGGAACCACTCGGCCTCGGTAGAGCAGCGTCATATGCGGCTCGATCGGTTTTTGCTTGGCAGGCATGATACCGGTAAGCCGCATGGAACCGGCCAATTCCTCATAGATCGCCTTGAGTTCGGCATTTCCATTCGATTTCCACAGAACAAGTGGGCGATTGTCGCCATTGCCGAAACTGACCGCTCGATCGAAAGTCACCGGACAACAGCGCTTACTGACTCTCGAAGCTGCCTCCATCGCTGCAAACACCACCTCTTCGGGCAAGCTACAAAACGATCCAATCCCATAAAGGGTCACATGAAAGAGATCAGATCTTCGAGGCTTTGCGAAAAAGCGGTGTTGCCGATGGAAATTGCTTGCAAGCTTATGGCTTTGCTCGGCGATCTCGGGATCGGGAAGGATTGCAAAATAGAGTTCGCTGATTGGCCCTCGATCGACTGACGGTGGTGTTCGGCTGGACGATCCGCCGCTGAGATAGAGCGAGAGCTGGTTCTTGTTCTTCATGGGTTCGCGTCAAAGCATGGGCGCTTTGCCTCCTCTTGTACGACCCCGCAATGATAGGACTCGATGCTTATAGAATCAAGAACAAATCATGAACATATGATCATTGAGCCGACTCACCAGTGCTCCTTGAAGCTCTCGAAAATACGTTCGAATAAAAAGCCGGCCTGATCTGTTCACTCCAGGTTCGGGTCTTCATGCCCATGCTCAGCAACAGGGAATGACAATCATGTACACCAGATCTGTCTTTACGGTCCTCTTCCTCGTTTTCGTCGGCCTTGGTGTCGCGTCTTGCACTACCTCGGGCGATCACAATTCCGGCGGCGGCATGACTCTGAACGCACCTCCGACCGGCGGCGGATATTGATTTCAGGATTGTCGTTATCTGAGCCTCGCTCCATCACCATCAAAACGGTGGCAATTCCTGTTCTTCGCAAGAATCGGGTTGAATTCGTCGCGCCTGAGGACGATTTTCATGACAAGTGGAAACACAGGAGCTTTCGTCATGAGTGAGGCAAGACAGCATTACCTGATTTTCGAAACCGCTGGTGGCTTCTGCGGCATCGCTTGGAACGATGTCGGCATCTTGCGCTTTCAACTACCGACAAAGGATGCAAGCTCGACCGAGCGGCTGCTCCTGCGCCGCTTGCCAAATGCGCAGCCCGGAACGCCGTCGCCCGAGATCGTGGAGGTGGTCGCGCAGGTGAAGCGCTATTTCGCAGGCGAGGAGATCGACTTCTCAGGCGTTACGCTCGACCTCGGCGAACAGGATGATTTCTTCAAGCGGATATACGATGCCGCCCGGCAGGTCGGCTGGGGTCACACGACCACCTATGGAACGCTCGCCAAGCAGCTTGGCGCCGGCCCGGAAGCCGCGCGCGATGTCGGTCAGGCCATGGCGAAGAACCCCGTCGCACTGATCATTCCCTGTCATCGCGTTCTGGCGGCGGGCGGCAAGATCGGCGGCTTTTCCGCACCGGGTGGCTCGAATTCCAAGGCACGCATGCTGGAGCTAGAAGGCGTCCAGTTGGCGCCGCCAAAGCCGGTCCAGCAATCGCTAGGGTTCTAAGCTACAGTCCAGGGATTGCGGCGAGCCTAGTCTTGCGCTGGTCGGCGAGCCCGGGAAAACAATAGCGTATCCTTGTCGTTGAGGCGCACCGGTGTCGGATCGCGGTAACCGGCCTTTTCCGCAACGCGGATCGAGGCCTTGTTTTCAGGCGAGATCAGACAGACACTTCGCTCGAAGCGAGGCTGCTCATCCAGCCACGCGGTGGCGGCGGTCAGGGCCTCCGTCGCAAAGCCCCTGCCATGCGCCCATGCCGCCATCGCCCAGCCGGCCTCGGGAATGCTGCGGATCGACGGCTCCATGACCCGATGAAAATCCGCAAAGCCGAGATCCCCGACATAGCGGCCGGAGGATTTCTCTCGGATTGCCCAGTAGCCATGGCCGAGAAGCGGCCAAAGGCCGTGATAGGACAGCATCCGCATCCAGGATTCTCTCGACGTCGATACCAGGTTGCCAAAGATATGCTTCACGACCAGCGGATCGCTCCACATGGCCGCAAGCGGCCCGAAATCATCGAGCGTATGTCCCGTGAGCAGGAGGCGTTCGGTTTCGAGTGATGGAGGGGAGGTTATCGGTTTCATGCAAGCCGTTCTTTCAGCCTAGTTTTGAGAGGTTTGCTGCAGCCGTTCGGCCAGTGCTTCTTCGTTGGGCAGGAACCAGACTTCGCGCCCCTTGTTCGCCTCATAGACGAAATCCCTGAGGGCGTCGCTATCGGCAACCCATCGCGAGATATCGCCAATGATGGCAAGCCGGCAACGATAATTGACGAATTTCTGGATGATGCCGCCGGCGATGCGCGTCGAAAGCCGGAAAAACTCATCGCTCAGCCGCGATACGGGAATGGCGATCATGCTCGCCTCGGCGTCCCATGCGGCACTGAGCCAATCGTTCACATCTCTCTCGCTGGCCAGTATCGGTCCATTCTCATCGCCGATGACAACCTTGTAGCCGGATAAGTTCTTGACTGCGTGCATGCTGCTCAACTGTTCTTTCTGTTGGGAAATATGGGGTTGTTCTCGTGGCGTGTCGATAGTTGTGCGTTGGCATCAGACACTGTCGGTTCTCTCCGCCGATGTCGGAAGACCCTTGCCGGAAAGCCGCAGCACCGCCGCCACCAATGCATCGGGATCTGTGCCCGGATCGAATTGTCCATCGATCATCAGGAGCGCGAGGCCATGCGTCAGAGACCAGAGAAAGAGCGCCGCCGTGCCGATCTCCCCGGCCGGCAGGCGCCGGGACAATCCGTCCTTGAGCACCTCGTAGGCTTGAGAGCGCAACGCGCGTATCCTGTCGTCGGCTGCGAAAGCGCCCCCGAAGCCTTCGCCGAACATCAGCCTGTAGAGGCCCGGATTGTCACGCGCAAAGGCGATATAGGCCATTCCCGCCGGCGCAAGCTGACCGTTTACATTGCTTGGCGCGGCCTGAAGGCGCTCCGCCAGTTCCGCGAAACCCTGCTCGGCAAGTGCCACAGCAATGTCGTCCAGTCCGGAAAAGTGATGATAGGCGGCCGGTGCGGAAACGCCGACGCGGCGGGCGATCTCCCGAATGCTGAGCGCACTCGGTCCACCCTCTTCCAGCAGCACACGGCCAGCCTCGAGAAGCGCGTTTCGCAAATCCCCATGATGATAGCGCGCCGGCGGCCCGTTTTCTGCTGTCGTCAACTTGCTCGTCTCCAATCTTTACGACGTTAAGATTATCGGCTAATTCTGTGCCGGCTGCAATCCTGCCGTTACGGAGTTCCGGCGATGTCTCATATTCCGGCCTATGTCTACTGCCTGTTTCTACTGCTGCTTTGGATGGGCATTTCGCGATGCTTGCCGCGCACCATCCGGGTTGAACGCCTCGCCATAATGCCAGTCCTGATGGCCATACTCGGTTTTCGCGGCTTTGAGGGACTTTTCTCGCAGCCCACGATGTTCGATCTGCTTGCAGCAGCGTTGGGGCTATGCGCCGGCATGGCAATCGGCTGGCATCATGTCAGAACCTGGAACATCGGTGTTGATAGAGAGCGGGGATCGCTCTCCTTGCCTGGCGACGTCATGATGCTGGTGATCATCCTTGCGACCTTCGCCTTCGAATTCCTGCTGCATGCCGCGGCGGAAACCCACTCCATCTGGTTCTCCGCTCCCGCGGTGCCGTCGGTTGCGGCAGCAATATGGGCCGGCTTCATCGGCATGTCCGTCGGCAGAAACCTGCATCTCTTTTCGCGTTACATGAATGTTCCTGTCGAGCCTGTCGACCAGGCAGGCTAGAGCGCCTTAGGCTCAACCACGCCCTTGTCCCTTTCCGCTAGCGGTTGTTGACCGAGCCCGTCGGCGAAGCGGCGCACAAGCAGCGTGAGCGACTGCCGGTCCTCGTCGGTCCATGCGGCGAGGACCTGCGTCAGGGCACGTCTGCGCGCCTCGCGCACTGCCCTGAAACGCGCGTTGCCCTCTTCGGTAATCTCGGCAATCGACCGACGCCTGTCTTCGTTATCGGGGCTGCGGGTCACGAGGCCGAGGCTGTCGAGCCGCGCCAGTTGACGACTGACGGTCGTGTAATCCCGACCGACCTGTTCCGCGAGTTCGGCAACGCCGAGCGGTCCCTGCATTCCGAGGCGCGCGAGCAGGGGAAACAGCGCGCGATCGAGTTCCACGCCCGCGGCCCTGAGCAGGGCCTCGTCGCGCTGCGGCGCATTCAGGAAATTGACGATATCAAGCAGGCCGCCGGCGAGCTCGTCGAGAATATGTGTATTTTGCACCTTTACAGGTCCCGCTCCTTCAATTTAAGTGTATTATACACATAATAAGAGAGAGCGCCATGCCCATGCCATCCAGAATTCTCGTCATTGTCGGCAGCATAAGGCCGAACCGCATATGCCCGGTCGTGGCAGAATGGGTGACATCCGTCGGCCGCGAAATCCTGCCGGCCGAGTTCGAGATCGTCGATCTTCTGGACTGGCCCTTGCCTATGGATGGCGAGCCCAGCATCCCGGCAACGGGAGACTATCGCACCGATCTCACCAAGGCGTGGAGCGAGAAGATTGCCACCGGCGATGCCTTTGTCTTCGTCAGCCCCCAATATAATTGGGGCTATCCGGCCGTACTGAAGAATGCGCTCGATCACCTCTATCGGGAGTGGGCAGGCAAACCGGCCATGATCGTTACCTATGGCGGCCATGGTGGCAATAAATGCGCGGCCCAGCTTCATCAGGTGCTGACCGGATTGAAGATGAAGCCGCTCGAAACCATGCCTGGCTTCACCCTATCGCGCAGCTTTATCGAGGCGAACACGGGGGCACTGGACCCGGCAACGGAATTCGCCGAGGGGCGCGCGATGCTCGAACAGGCTTTTGGCGAATTGGGCCGCAACTGAGCGGGCACTTCGCGCCGCATCAATTTTCATATGCGATCGTTGCTGCATTGTTGTTGGGGAATATCGGGCTTCGATCGACCGCTGGCCCATACTAATGGAACAATGGCTGCGCGTGATGGTTGGCTCGACCAGTAGAGGGGTGACTGTTCCGTCGGTCGCCGGCTTGCAAGCATCGGTCTAGAAGGGCCGGTTACCTTTGGCGATCGATCGCCAACTTCAGTTCGCGATAACATTCCGTTAGCTTTGCCAGATCGAAAGCCCGGTTGAGGCCGCTCGGGTTGGGTAAGACCCAGATCGAGGTGCCCGCAAAGCCTTCCGGCTGCTTGCCCCATTCAATGTCGGCCCGAAGGCTGATGGCGGCATAGGCTGCCTTGCCCAGAAATGCGAGATTGCCCGGAGCAAGCTTTCGGATCTTCTCCTCGAGCACAGGAGCGGCTGCAATATAGTCGCTCCTCTTCAGTTCGCTGGCGCTTTTGGTTGGACGGGCGATCGCGGATGTCAGGCCGAGGCTATATTGCAGCATCTCCAGCTCTTCCTCCGCCCGCAGCAGGCGAGGGGTGAAGCCGGCAAGATACAGCACCTGCCAGAAGCGGTTGCTGCGGTTGGAAAAGTTGTGGCCGTCGCGCTGCGCCGTCAGGGCCGGGTTCAATCCGCAAAAGATGACGGAAAGACGGGGCGCAAGGATTTCTGCCAGCCCGCTTGTCGAGGACGCACCTTCGAGCGGCGCATTCGTCGGTTCGAGAGAGGTGTCATCGTGCATATCGAGTGTCCGTGCGCAAACCGGAACGAGGCGGCTTGAACCCGCCCGTCAGCGTCTGCTGCGTGATATCAGATTTTCCCTGACCCTCTCAAGCCAATCGATAACCCGCCCGACCGCTTGACCTCCCACGCCGAAGAGTTCCGCAAGTTCGCTTTCGGCCTTCTCGCGTATCGAGGTCTCGTGAACCGGCAGCGGCGGCAGGATATGCGCGAAGTAGGTCTTGTCCAGCAGCCGATGAAGCAGGCGCTCGCCCGGAAAGGGCTCGTCATTGTTGAGCGCCCGCGCCGCCTTGAGGAGGGTACGGATATCATACTGGACGGGGCTGATGTCGGGCACCTGTTTATGCAGGCCCAAAAGCGTATAGACGCCCACGCGCGCCGTGCGGATCGAGCTGTCCATCGTGAAGATGATGTCGTTCGACGTTTCCACGAACTGGCCCATCAGCGCCAGGTTGGTGCATCCTGCTGGCACGACATGCGGCCTGTCGCCTGCAGCACGCGGCATGAACATAGCGGTGATGTATGGCATCAGGGCAAGGCGCGCCTTGGTGTTGGCGATAACAGCATCGAGCTGATCCTCGATCCCCAGATGATAGCAGAGCTCGGCGATGATCTCCCGGCCGGTGCAGGCGGGCATCGGCTTCTTGATGTAATTTCCCTCCTTGTCCATCAGCAGCGCGTAGACCCAGACGACGAGCATATCGTCCGGCTGTTCTGGGAAATGCGGCTGACGGTTGCAGGTGAAGCTCAGAACCCAGTTGGAATCGGTGAAGGTGATGATCCCGCCGGTGACGGTCTTTCCCGAATAGGGGTCGTTGACCGAAAGCTCCTTCAGCTTGTCCACGAAGGGCGAAGGCTTGCAGGTCAGCGTGACCGACTCCCACATCGATTTGTCGGTGTCGCCGTAGAATTTCTCCGGGTTGCCGAAGATCGGCGACTTCTGCGCAAGGTTTTTCCACAGCGTCCAGTCGCTGGCGTCGCCCGGTTCGTGCTGTCCGCGCTGAAGCACCGGCGCGGTCTCCATGTCGCCATAGGCGGTGCCTTCCGTCATGGATCCCGTCAGCGCGAACACCACGTCGTTCGGCCCAACGGCGATGGTCTGATCCTTGCCGCCGATATCGGCGCGGATCGCCGTTACGGTGTGCGCATTGCCGTCGACGGTCATGTCGAGGTCATAGGCGCGGGTGTCGAACTGAACCTTGACCCCACGCTCCTGAAGGTGCCGGACGAGCGGGCGCACGAAGCTGTCATACTGATTGTATTTGGGAAAGATCAGCGCCGACATGTCCTTGAGCCCATCGAGCGCATCCAGGAAGCGGTGCATGTAGAGCTTCATCTCGAGCAGGCTCTGCCAGTTCTCGAAAGCAAACATCGAGCGCCAGAGGTACCAGAAATTGGTTTCGAGGAAGTCGGCGCTGAAATATTGCTCGATGGTGATGTCGTCGAGGTCTTCCTTGCGTTTCAGCAGCAGCCGGATCAGCTCCCATTGCTGCGAGCGCGTGAGGCCGAGGGTCGAGAAGTCCCGGATCTCGCCGCGTTTGTGCATCAGCCGGGCTTTCGAAAAGTTCGGGTCATTGTCGTTGACCAGACGGTATTCGTCGAGAACGCTGTAGCCCTCGGGCAGTTCGAGCGCCTGTATATCCTGGAACATGTCCCAGAGGTTATCGTAGTTCCAGTTCATCTCGCGGCCACCGCGGATGATATAGCCTTCCTCGGGGTTACCCGCGCCGTCCAGCGAGCCGCCCTCGATGTCGATCGTGTCGAGGATGGTAATGTCCTCTCCGGCCATGCGGCCGTCGCGGATCAGATAAAATGCTGCAGCAAGACCGGCGATGCCGCTGCCGATGATCCAGGCCTTGCGTCCTTCCACCTGGTTCCCAGGCACGGGGCGGTTGCGCATATAGGCGCCCATCATGTCCGGCGGCGGCAGGGTATTTTCCGGGCGGTGGTGCCAATAGCCTGCGGTGGTGTCGTTCTCCACCGCGAATGCCTTGCTGCTATCCTGGCTGGAGTTTGGCGCGCGTGTCATGGAAGCCTCCAATCTGTCGACGATGTCAGTGGTTCAAGACGTCGGACCCGACCTTGAGGCCGGAGTGTATCTCGTTCCAACATATATCACAGGGCGTATGCGTCCATGACAGGAATGAGGCAAAGCCAATTCCTTTCGAGACAGCTCACGCAGCGCAGTAGATCTGCGCCACCGCGCCTCCCGGAAAGGCTTTGGAACTTGCAAGCTTGAGGCGCATCGGCGCATCAAGTTCCGAGAACAGCGGCAGACCCTTGCCCAGCACGACGGGACATACCAGGAGGACGTACCGGTCAATCAGCCCCCGGGCGATGAGGCTACGCGCAAAGCTTACGCCGCCATGAGCGATTATCGGTTTGCCATCCTGAGCTTTCAGCTTGGCGATTTCTTGGGCCAGATCGCCACCTGCCACATAGGCCTCCGCCCAGCTCTCAGCACCCGACTGCCGCTCTCTGGACTGCCCATTCCCCGCACGGGCGCGGACTGCATCGAGCGTCGCCGGTCCTTGCCGTGAAAAGACGGCCTTCGGAATCTGATTCATCGGCGGAGCGAACATGTCTGTGGATGTCGGCCACCAGCCAGCCATGCTCCAGAAGGTTCGGCTGCCCATGATATGAAGCCCAGCGTCCCACAGGGTTTCAACGGACCAGTTTTTTGCTTCCTGATCGGCGCCGAACATCCATGTGTTGCTGCCATCCAGATCGCTCACGAAGCCGTCGATCGACATCGACATTTTCAAGATCAGCTCTCTCACCGCTCGCTCCTCGTTTCGGTTCTATTCCGAGGACGGACGGGATCGATGATTTCCGACAGCTTGTGATGATTTTCTAAGGCAATTCCGGGAAAAGCGCGCAGCAGCTTTCCATCGAGATTTGCAGGAAGCAAGACGCCGGAACGGTTCTCAAATTCCGTGAGGAACCGAACCGCTCCGGCGAACCACGCTTATTCCCACTCGATCGTGCCGGGTGGCTTCGACGTAACGTCGTAAACCACGCGGTTGATGCCGCGGACTTCGTTGATGATGCGGGTCGCGGCGCGGCCGAGGAATTCCATATCGTAGTGATAGAAATCCGCGGTCATGCCGTCGACTGAGGTCACGGCGCGCAGTGCACAGACGAATTCGTAGGTGCGGCCATCGCCCATGACGCCGACGGTCTGAACCGGAAGCAGCACGGCGAATGCCTGCCAGATCGCATCGTAGAGGCCGGCCTTGCGGATCTCGTCGAGATAGATGGCATCGGCTTCGCGCAGGATTTCCAGCTTCTCGCGGGTGATGCCGCCTGGGCAGCGAATGGCGAGGCCGGGACCTGGGAAGGGGTGGCGACCGATGAAGCTGTCGGGCAGGCCGAGCTCCTTGCCGAGCGCGCGCACTTCGTCCTTGAAGAGCTCGCGCAACGGCTCGACGAGCTGCATCTTCATGCGCTCGGGCAGGCCGCCGACATTGTGGTGCGACTTGATGGTGACCGAGGGGCCGCCGGTGAAGGAAACGCTCTCGATGACATCGGGATAAAGCGTGCCCTGGCCGAGGAAGTCGGCGCCGCCGAGCTTCTTGGCTTCTTCTTCGAAGGTCTCGATGAAGAGGCGGCCGATGATCTTGCGCTTGGTCTCGGGGTCGGAAACACCCTCCAGCTCGCCGATGAAGCGCTCGGAAGCATCGACATGCAGCAGATGCAGATTGTAGTGCTCGCGGAACATGGCGACGACATTGGCCGCCTCGTCCTTGCGCATCAGGCCGTGGTCGACCAGGATGCAGGTCAGCTGGTCGCCGACGGCTTCGTGGATCAGCAAGGCTGCGACGGAGGAATCGACGCCGCCGGAGAGCGCGCAGATGACGCGCTTGTCGCCCACCTGATCGCGGATCGCCTGAACGGCCTTGGCGCGATAGGCCGACATCGACCAGTCGCCCTTGATACCGGCGATGTTATGGATGAAGTTGCCGATCAGCTTGGCGCCGTCGGGCGTATGAACGACTTCCGGATGGAACTGCACGCCGTAATATTTGCGCGCCTCGTCGGCGATGAAGGCATAAGGCGCGTTCGAGGACGTGGCGACGACTTCGAAGCCTTCTGGCAGCATGGTGACACGGTCGCCGTGGCTCATCCAAACCTGATGGCGCGAACCGCTCGACCAGAGACCTTCGAAGAGGGCGCAATCCTTGTCGACTTCGAGGAAGGCGCGGCCGAATTCGCGGTGATGGCCGCTCTCGACCTTGCCGCCGAGCTGCATGCACATGGTCTGCTGGCCGTAGCAGATGCCGAAGACCGGGATGCCGCTGTCGAAGATGATCTGCGGCGCTCGGGGTGAGCCTTCGTCCACGGTCGAGGCCGGGCTGCCAGAGAGGATCACGGCCTTCGGCTGCAGCCGCCGGAAGCCGGCTTCTGCGGATTGGAAGGGAACGATTTCGCAGTAAACGCCCGCTTCGCGCACGCGCCGTGCGATGAGCTGGGTCACCTGACTGCCAAAATCGACGATGAGAACGGTGTCTGGATGTGCTGTCTGGGTCATGCCGAGCCTTTAAAGAAAAGCGCTTTCCCTGGCAATCGGGCAAATCGGGCCGGAGCCGATTTTATTGTCCCGATTGTCCTAGCAATGCTTGGTTTCCAGTCTATCAGAACCAGAATACGCCGTCTTCCAGCGCGGTAAACAGGCCATCTACGGCATAGGACAGTTTGCGATCGATCACATGCAGATATTCGGTCCAGTCGGAAATGCGCTGCAGTTCGACCTGGCCGTCGGAAATCCCGCGCAGTCCGATCAGGGGCCGGCCGTAGGCCTGGCAGACCCGCAGAACGGCAAAGGTTTCCATGTCCACCATGTCGGTGCCGATGCGCTCATAGGCCTCTGTGCCGGAGACGATATTGGCGCCCGTCGAAAGGCTACCCTCAGCGATGGCGGGAATACGCAGCGGCAATTCGATCGTCGCCGGCAGATCGAGGAAGGGCGTCCGGCCCTTTTCGAAACCAAGCGGCGAAGCATCCATGTCGCGATAGGAAACGGATGTGACCTGGTAGACCTCCGTCTGCTCCAGCCGGGCGGAGCCGGCCGAACCGAGCGAAACCACGAGATCCGGCAGGTCGTCCTGGGCTTCGAGCTGGGCGAAGGTGCGGGTGAGCGCGATCGCCGCTTCGACAGGGCCGACGCCCGTCATTAGCGGATCGATGCGCGAGCGCAGGAAAGGCCCGTACTCCGCCTCCGCCGCCATCACGAACAGGATCGACTTGCCCGAGACGCGCTTCAATTCGAATTTCATCCGCTAATTCCCTCTCTGCCCCGGATGACCATCATCGTTCCCGTCATCGAGGCAATCAGCTTGGCCGGCCCGTCGCCGATCGCATAGCCGCGACCGTCCGCCACGATGATCGTCGTACCCGGCTTGGTGACGTCGCCTCGAAACAGGAAACGCTCGCCGCGCCCTGGCGACATCAGATTGATTTTGAACTCGATAGTCAGGATCGATGCCGAGGGGTCGATAACGCTATAGGCGGCGAAGCCGCAGGCCGAATCCAACGCGGCAGCAATGATGCCCGCATGCAGGATGCCGTGTTGCTGCGTCAGCTTCACATCGAAAGGCAGCTCGATTTCGACCGTACCATGCTCGACGCGTGTGAGTTCCGCCCCGATCGTCGCCATCGCCGCTTGCCGGTCGAAGCTCGTCCGGATGCGCGTCCGAAAATCGCTGCTGTCTGCCCCTGTCATGCCGTCCCCTTTCGCGGGTGCGAAATTGGCATGGAGCAGCCATTTGGACAAGGGACATCTACTGCGAAAGGCAACCTTTTGAGTGCCGTCGCTCTATCTCTTCGGGTATCGAAGGTGATCCTGTCTAGGCTGGCCGCTTGATCCGCACGATATGCTGGTCCCAGGCGACACCGCTGCGTTCGCCCAGAAAATCGCCGCGGTAGGACGATACGGCAAATCCGTGGCTGGCGGGCGCTATGCCGGCGGCATCCGGCACGCTTTCGACCTTGAGGACCTTGCCGGTCTTCGCATCGAGCGTCACCGACGCGCCTTCGACCGGCGACGTCACGCCGACGAGGTTTTCAGCGCGATTGACGGCGATGGCGCCGACATAGTTGCCGAGCGCCCGGGTCGTGTCGTCGGGCAGGGCAATAAATGTAAGGTCTTCGCCTTTGGCGAAGTGGCCGATAAGCGGCGGCAGGTCGTTGCGAGGCCCTTCATATTGGCAGGCGAACCAGACCCGGCCGCCGGCATCGATGTCGACATGCCGGGTCGAGACCTGGGCATACTGCGGCGGCAGTGTGTGCTTCTCGATCAGCTGTCCGCTCGCGGCATCGATCAGCGTCAGCGACGGTTGCATGTGGTCGCGGTTGAGCTTGGTGCGGCCGAAATCCGGATGAGTCTCGATGCCGCCATTGGCGACGATGAGGAACCTGCCGTCGTCGGAGATGGTCATGTCATGCGGGCCGACGCCGTAGGTCTCGTATTCGCCGATGCGGGCAAAGCGGTTGCTGACGTCATAGAGCCCGATGATGCCGCGATTGTTGTCGAAATCGTTCTCGCTGGCATAAAGCAGCCTGCCGTCGGGCGAAAACGTGCCGTGCCCGTAGAAGTGCCGACCGTCTTTGGCTGAGATAACGATCGGTTCCTCTTTGTTCCAAGGATCGAAAATCATCGCATAGGTGCCGGGCCGGCGCGCGAAGGCAACCGTCTTGCCGGTGGCCTTCGAGAAGGCCATGCCATGGGCGCGGGCCGGAAGAGCGACCTGATCGATGATGCGGCCTTGTTCCGTCACCGTCGCGACGGCAAATGAACCGTCTGCTCTCCGGATGCCCGAGGCGTAGACGGCATCGGCCCGCTCCAGCGCCATCAATGCGCCAGGCTTGAGCGCGGCGAGGAAGGTCAGTCCCGCGGCTTTGACGAAGGCTCTCCGATCGATGAGGCCGCTTTGCATGGAACTCAGTCTCCGTCTGCGAAGGAGAAGCCGGCCGATAGCCCGATGGCGACGCCATATTCATCGCTGAAGCCGGTGGCGAGATCACGGCTGACAGAAAGAAGCTTGTCGATCTTGGCCCGCTCGGCATCGTTGCCGATGGCCGCTTCGATATCCGGGTTGATCGCCGTCGCCGTCGTCGCCAGCTCGGCGAGCAGCTTGTCGATCTTGCCGGCGATATCGCGTTTGTCTGCCGGCAGCAGGCTGGCCATGTCGGCCTTTTCCCAGAGCGTCTTCAAGCCTTCGATATTGCCGGCAAACGAGGTCCAGGTGTTGGCGGAGCGCCAGTAGATCGCCATCTTCGGACGCGTTGCCGCAGCATCGCCCTTGTAGAAGGTCTCCAGCCGCTGGTCGCGGACAGTGGCTGCCCCATGCACCAGGATGCCGAGCAACGCCGTGACGGCTTCCTTGTTGTCCATGAAGTCACTGCTGGCGTTGCCCGGAAACTTCCATGATTTCTGCACGCCGTCCGGGGCGTCCCACTCGTCGGCAATTTCCTTGGTAGTCTTTTCGATATTGCCGGCGACAGCCGCACCATAGCGGCAACGGAAGCTTTGCTTCTCCGTGGAAAGCACGTCCGAGCCGTTGCCGTCGAGGACGTATTCCAGCGCCGTCAGGCTCATGAGTGCCACGCTCTTGCCGGCCACGGCCTCGACCGTCGTGTCGTGTTCGTCCGCCTTGGCGATCAATGCCTGCACCTGCTTGAGGCCGACGCCTTTGCGGTCAGGATAGAACAGGATGTGCTCGAAGCGGTTTTTCTCGATGATCGGGCCGGTGTCGACGATCTCGATATGAGACCAGCTCTTGACCGTGTCGCCGAAGGCCGACTTGGCGCTCGCAAGCGTCGTGGCGCTGGGGGCGGCGCAAAGCGCCTTCATCGCGACGGTCAGTTTCGATGCGGAATTGTGCATGGCGCGGTAACCGGGGCGAATGACGTCGTCGACCGCCTTCTGCAGGACCGCCGGTACTGCCGCCTCGTTGAGGCCGGCGCCGTTGGCTTTCGCGTCCTCTGCATGGGCCGGTAGAGCCGAAACCGAAAGAAGAAGGCAGACGGCGAGACTTTTCCAGTGGCGCATCAGAGAGACTCCAGAAAGTTGATGAGGGCTTGCCGATCATCCTTGGACAGGTCGGCGAATGCGTTGCGGGCTTTTTCGGCCTCTCCTCCGTGCCAGAGGATGGCTTCGGTCAATGTGCGGGCGCGGCCGTCATGCAGATAGGCCTGCCGTCCGCTTACCGTTTGGGTCAGGCCTATACCCCAGAGCGGCGGCGTACGCCAATCGCGACCGGATGCCACGCCCACCTGCTGCCCATCCGACAGGCCTTCGCCCATATCGTGCAGTAGGAAATCGGAATAGGGCCAGATCAGCTGGAAGGCCTGCGGTGAATCTTTGCCGTCGCTGCCCTTGATGCCGTCGCGGGTCACGAATTTCGGCGTATGGCAGGAAGCGCAGCCGGAGCGATAGAACATCTCCTTGCCGTGCAGCACATCGGGAAAGCTCGCCTTGCGGCGGGCGGGCACGGCGAGATTTTCGGAATAGAAGGTCACGAGAGGCAGAACCGGATCCGGCGCCTCCGTATCGCCGAGCCGCTTTTGCACGCCGTTCGGCATGGAGAGGCAGCGTGGCTCCTTTGCCGTGCAGTCGCCATAGGGGGTTGGGCGGTCCGGCGTCGAAATGCCGATATCGACGGAAAAGGCGTCGGCCGCCTGATCGCGCACTGTCGCATTCTGCGCCTTCCAGCCGAAACGGCCGAGTGCAAGTTGCCCGGTGCGATGATCGCGGACGATCGCGGCCTTGCCATGGATACCGTCGCCGCTCTTGTCGTCCGGGTCGGCATTGGCAAGAATGTCGGCTTCCGGAATGGCCTCGATCAGGCCGAGGCCGATCATCGGCGGGGCGATGCGGGGCGAAAGCGTGGTGGTCGGGTCCATCGGCCCGTAAGCAAGATCGGTCACCCTATAATGCGGCTTGCGCAGGGTAACGGTTTCACCATCGGCGAGCATCGCTGTCTCTTCGCTATAGCTGACCGTCACCTTGCCCTCGGCGGCAAGGCCGGGCACGGCGAGATCCTGCAGCTGCGCGCCATAGGTCGAATCCGGAAAATTGAGCGCGCGAAAATCCTTGGTTGCCTGTTCCTCCTCTGGGGTCGATGCCGGTCGCGCTAGCCTCAGCACCAGGGATATGGCATCGGTCGCCGTCTTTTCGAACCCATGTCCGCGGCCATCGCGGAGGTGGCAGCTCTGGCAGGATCGGGCGTTGAACAGAGGTCCGAGCCCGTCGGAGGCCTGGGTGGAGGAAGGCGCGGAGACCCAGAGCTTGCGGAAAAGGGCGTTGCCGAGATGGAAATCCTGTCCCCGTTCCAGGCTGAGATTGGCCGAAGGCTTCGAGAAGATATCGCGGGTGATGGGATCGATCGAGGTCAGCGCACCGCCCTGCATCGCCTCATAGGACTCGGCCTTGGAAAAATCCGTGGTCGCGCGGGTGACGTCGCGCACCCGCGTCAGCTGCTCGGTGGAAAGGTCGGTCCGCGTGGTCGGAAAATCAAGGATGCCGGCCGCGGCCAGGGTGATGGAAAAAACCAAAAAACCCGCAGCGAAGGCGGGCAAAAGGGCGCGGTTGGCCTGAGTGTTTATCATGGTTGCCGAGGGTGGCAGCGCCTTGTCGCGCTGCCACCTCCCTCATTACTTCTTGAAGACGGTGTTAGGATTGTCCAGGCTTGCCGAACCTTCAAGCTTGATGGTGCCGAGATCGAGAGCGGCGATGACGCGCTGGATGCTCTTCGTCTGGTCGAGCAGGCCCTCGATCGCCTTCTGCACGGTGGCGTTGCCTTCCTTGTTGCCTTCGCCGATCATCTGGTCGTACTTCTCGACCGTCTCGCCGCGATGCACCAGCGCCTTCATGGCGTCGAGGGTGGCGTCGAGCTTGGCTTCCATTTCCTTGTCGAGCGCCGGATCCTTGGCCTTGACCAGATCGTGCAGCGACGGACCCGTCATCTTGGTGCCGTCGACGCGCGTGTAATTGCCGGTATAGGCAGATGCGATGCCGATGGCGTCGCCATTATGCTCGTTGTAGGTGTTGTCGGAGAAGCAATCCTGCTCTTCTTCCGGATCGTGCAGCAGCAGGCCGAGCTTCATGCGCTCGCCTGCAAGTTCGCCGTAGGAGAGCGAGCCCATGCCGGTCAGGATGGTGGTGAGGCCAGCCTTCGGATCGGCCTGGACGTTCTTGGTGGCTTCGCCCTCAGGCGCCCACTTCTCCGCCATATCCTTGAGATCGGCAACGAGCAGCGTCGAAGCGGAACGCAGATATTCGGCGCGGCGGTCGCAATTGCCGTGCGTGCAATTCTTCAGGTCGTAATCGGTGGCGGGACGTTCGCCGGTGCCCGGTCCGGTGCCGTGCAGATCCTGGCCCCAGAGCAGGAATTCGATGGCGTGGTAACCGACGGCCACATTGGCTTCGACGCCTCCAGCCTTGTGTAGCGTGCCCGACAGGAATTCCGGCGTCAGATGCGAGGCGTCGACATCCTTGCCGTTGATCTTGATCGTCTTGTTGGCGATGACATTGGCGACATAGAGCGAATTCTCGTCGCTCTCCGTGCCGTAGGAGGCATCGACGTAGTCGATCAGACCTTCGTCGAGCGGCCACGAGTTCACCTGGCCTTCCCAGTCATCGACGATGGGATTGCCGAAGCGATAGACTTCCGTCTGCGCATAGGGGACACGGGCCTTGACCCAGGCCGCGCGTGCCGCCTTCAGCGTCTTGTCGCTCGGGTTGGCAAGCAAAGCGTCGATTGCCTTGTCGAGCGCCTGTGCTGTCGTCAGCGCGTCCTGATATTTGGCATGTGCCAGGTCCGTATAATGCTTGAGAACGGCGGCCGGCTCGGGAGCGGCGGCACGAGCGGGAAGGCCGGATGCGGCAGTCATGGCAACGGCCACCGCAAGTGGGGCGCCAAAATTGATTTTCACCTTCATGTTCCTCTCCTGTGACAGCGGGGGGCACCGTCAAAACTTGGCAATTTGTGTCATGTATGAAAAATAAACTTGTGTCAAACGCTCTAGTTTAGAATTGTTTTAAGGCGAGTGACCTTTGGTTCCGGCTTCGCGGATAGGGGGATTTGCCGGAAAAGCAGCGCGCTGACGGTGCGCCGCGTGCCGCATCTACATTGTCTCTGATTGCTGAAATAGCCTGCCCAATTGCAGTGCGGCGGCTCAACCTAGTCGCCGCACTGCGGTGCACCTATGCCTTGCGCTGCAGGCGGCAGAAGAAGAAGCCGTCCGTGTCTGTGGAGGCGGGGGTCAGGGTGATGGTCTTGCCATCTGAAGAATGCGGGCGCGCCGTATCCTTGCCGAACAACTTTTCCCAGGAGCTCAGCGTCTCCACGATTGCGAAATCGGGGTTCTGGCTGGCGAAGCGGGTGACTTGCGCCTCGTTTTCTTCGGGCAGGACCGAACAGGTGACGTAAAGCAGCGAGCCGCCGGGGCGGACGAATTCGCCAGCTTGAGCGAGGGCTTCCTGCTGCTGGCTGGTCCGCTCGTCGAGATTTTTCTGCGTCAGCCGCCATTTCGTATCCGGACGGCGGCGCCAGGTGCCGGTGCCGGTGCAAGGCGCGTCGACCAGAACCTTGTCGAACTTGCCGCGCAACGTCAGCAGACCGTTGCGTTCGTCATGAACCTGGACATTGCGGGTTCCGGCACGCTTCAGCCGTTCGATGATTGGTGCCAATCGCCGGCGATCGCTGTCATAGGCGTGGACCTGACCCTTGTTGTGCATGGCGGCCGACATGGCGAGCGTCTTGCCGCCGCCGCCGGCACAATAATCGAGCACTTGGTCGCCTTCTTCGGGCAAAACGAGATCGGCAACGATCTGCGAACCTTCGTCCTGCACCTCGAACCAACCTTTCTGGAACGAAAGCTCGGCCGTGACGTTAGGAAGACGGGATGCGCCTTCACCGGCGGGAATGCGGATGCCGAAACGGGCGATTTTCGATGCCTGTGCGCCTGCGCGTTCCAACGCCTTCACCACCTTGGCGCGGTCGGCCTTGAGCGCGTTGGCGCGAAGGTCGAGCGTTGGGCGGTCGGAGAGCGCTTGTGCTTCGGCAAGCCAGCCGTCGCCGAAGGCGCGCTGGAAGGAGGCTTCGACCCATTCGGGGATATCGCCCTGGACGTGCACGGGCGCGTCCTCGAGTTTGCGGGCGGCAAAGCTGGCCAAGGTCTGTGCGCTCGGCGCCTCGGGAGCAAACTTATCGCCGTCTAGTTCGGCAGCGAGAGCTTCGGGCGTCAGGCCCCATTGGCGAAAGAGGACAGCATGGGCAAGCGCCGAAGGACTGTCGTCTTCCATCAGCCAGGCGTGAGAAAGCCGCATGCGCAGGGCATCGTAGACGATGTTGCCGATCGCGGCCCTGTCGCCGGAGCCGGCAAAGCGATGGGCAAGGCCCCAATCCTTCAGGGCGTCGGCCACCGGTCGTTTGCGCGCTTCAATATCGGCAAGAACTTCGATGGCCCCCTGCAATCGGCCGCCCAGACGCATTCACTCTTCTCCTGCTTGCGCATGATCCCGAAACTCGGCGGAGTTTATCGGGAAACGGGATGCGCCGCCAACATATCGCTGACACTTCATCAATCCGCTCGAATGCCCTACATGGCGGCAGATTATTGAAGCGTCGCAATCGCGTGGTAGCCGCGATTGGCGGAGAGAGCAAGCGTTGAGCCGAAATGCCCTATGCGTCCGGCCTGATCGGCGATTACTTCGAGGCGACGACCTCGTAGCAGACCTTGGCGGTGCCGGAGGCAACCATGCCGATGTCCTGGGCTGCGGCGCGGGAAAGATCGAGAACACGTCCGCGAATGAAAGGTCCACGATCGTTGATGCGAACGACGACGCTGCGGCCATTGTGCTTGTTGGTGACCCGCAGACGCGTTCCGAAGGCAAGCGAACGGTGGGCGGCAGTAAGATTTCTGGAACTCATACGTTCACCGGAAGCAGTCTTGGAGCTTCCTCCGTACCATGAAGCGCCTCCGCAGCCGGCGGATGCAAATGCTGGAGTCGAAACGACAGCAAAGGAGGCGGATATAGTTGCGGCGATTGCCAAAGAACGTGCGACTTTCTTCAAACCGTTTTTCCCTCAAGCTATTGAACTTGCGCCCTGGGCAGGCGGTGGGGCTTAAATCCGGCCAAAAATGGCAAAAAAGTGCCACTATCAATCACGGAATGTTACAGACTGTAACATTTGTGAATCGCGGCAAATACTGTGACTATTCAGTGGATTTGCTCGGTTATGGAAAAAACCTAATAAAATCAGTTAAAAGTGGAACGATTTTTCCTGCAGGCATGCTGCAATGTCCGGGATCACGATTTTCTGGAAAATAATTTTGCGGCGCCGCCATAATTGCTGCCGCATTTGTGCAATTTTAGAGGTCGTTAACCATAATTGCGGGGAAAATTGAACTAGGGAGCCCGGCCTGGTAGGAATTTTCATGCAATTTAATGAGGGTTGGGGGCGTGTCTTTCAGCCTTGCCAGCGTCCCGAGGACCACAGTTCCGCAAGGGACATACGATACTCCGGGTAACGGAAGGCAAAGCCCAACGCGCGCAATTTCGCGTTCGAGACACGCTTGTTTTCGCCGTAGAAGGAGCGTGCCATCGGGCTCAGCTCAGCCGTTTCGAAGGGTTGTTCCGGCGGCGGCTCGATGCCCATGAGGCGGGCGGCTTCAGCGATCACATCCTGCGGCGGCGCAGGTTCGTCATCGGTCACATTATATATGCCGCCAAGCCTGTGCTCGGACAGGAAGCGGGCACAGGCGCCGATATCTTCGACGCGAATGCGATTGAAGACCTGGTTCGCCTTGATGAGGCGGCGGGCCGTTCCCTTGTCCAGATTGCAAAAGGCATTGCGGCCCGGGCCATAGATGCCGGAAAGTCTGAGAACGGAAACCGGCAGATCAAGCCGGATACCGACGCGCAGCCAGCCGTCTTCCGCCTCGACACGCTCGACGGAGCGGTCGGCGACCGGATGCAATGAAGTCTGCTCGCTGACCCATGCGCCCTTATGGTCGCCATAGACGCCAACCGTCGAGAGGTAGCAGACCCATTCCAGCTTCGGCATCAGCGCCTTCAGATTGAGCTGCGCCAGCCGCAGCAGCGGATCGCCCGATTTGCCCGGTGCGATCGACTGCACCAGATGGGTTGCGGATGCCATCGCTTCGGCCAGAGCCGGATCGAGCGTCTCGCCGTCGAAGACGAAAGCCTCGATGCCTTCCTTCGCCAGCAATGCGGCCTTCTCGGCGGAACGGGTCGTGCCGGTGATGCGCACACCGGGGCTGGCAAATGCCTTGGCGATGGCCGTTCCCGAATAGCCGCAGCCGAAAATCATCACATGCATCACAACACCCCTGCCAGTTTCCATTCCGCGCGAACCTCTTCGTCCGCTTCGTCATGCCTTTGTGCCGCAAATGCACGGAACTCGCCAGCCGTCATTAGCCGCGACAACGCCCAGACTGCCATTCCCCGCACGACAGGCGATGGATCGCCAGCCAATTCGCGACATTTCTCTGTGAGGGACCGTTCACCGGAATTGCCAGCCGCGATGAGGACATTGCGGATAAACCGATCCCGGCCGATACGCTTGACCGGCGAGCCGCTGAAGAAGGTGCGGAAGGTCGGATCGTCGAGACCGAGCAGAAAGGCGATCGATGGTTCCTTGAGATCTTCTCGCGCGACGAGCTTCATCTCCGAGGCAGCACTTGCGAACTTGTTCCAGGGGCAGGCGGCCAGACAATCGTCGCAGCCATAGATGCGATTGCCGATCATCGGTCGAAGTTCCGGGTCGATCGGCCCTTTGTGTTCTATGGTGAGATAAGAGATGCAGCGGCGCGCATCGAGTTGATAGGGCGCAGGGAAGGCCGCTGTGGGGCAGGCGTCGAGGCAGGCGCGACAGGAGCCGCAATGATCGATCTCAGGCGCGTCCGGCTCCAGATCGGCCGTGGTGAACATCGAGCCGAGAAATAGCCACGACCCGAAAGCGCGGCTGACGAGATTGGTGTGCTTGCCCTGCCAGCCGAGGCCGGCAGCGCCGGCGAGCGGCTTCTCCATGACTGGCGCCGTATCGACGAAAACTTTGACATCTTCTTTCGCCCGCGCCGCAAAGCGGGTCGCGATCTCCTTCAGCCGTCCTTTGATGACGTCATGATAATCGCGATTGCGGGCGTAAACGGAAATGGCTGCCTTGTCGGGCTTTTCCAGAATGCCGCGCGGATCTTCGTCGGGACCATAGTTGAGGCCAAAGACGACGATGGAGCGGGTTTCGCTCCATAGGACACGAGGATCGGCCCGCCGGTCACGCGTTTCCTCCATCCAGCCCATCGTGCCGTGATGGCCTTTGTCGAGGAACTCTCCGAGCCGGACGGCAGCCTCTGGGATGGCGTCCGGTCGTGTGATGCGACAGAGATCGAAGCCTTGCGCCCGCGCTTCCTCGTGCAGGAAGGCGGTCAGCGCGCTTCGCCGTTTTCCGGCTTTTTCCGTTTCACGATCCTCGGGCATGACAAGCCCTCGTTAGAGCAATTCCAGCAAAAGTGCGCAGCGGTTTTGCGTCCGGAATTGCGTGAAAACCAAGAGATAGAGCATTTTGCGACACCGCTCAAAGCGAAAAGGCTCTAGAAATCCAGATCGGCGTAGTGTGAAACCGGGGTGACGCCGCGCACACGCTCCGCCAGGATCGGCCGGAAGGATGGGCGCGACTTCAGCCGCTGGTACCATTCCTTGGCAATCGGGGATTCCGTCCAGTCGATCTCTCCGAGATAGTCCAGCACGGAAATCGAAGCGGCGGCTGCCAGATCGGCGTAGCTCAGCCGGTCGCCTGCCAGCCACTGCCGGGAGCCGGCAAGCCACGACAGATATTTCATATGCTGGCGGATATTGCCGCGCGCCATCCGCATTACCTTGGAGTCGGGCGCGCCGCCGCCTTGTTCGGCGGTCATCTGCAGCTTGAACACGCGCTCACGCGTAAGTGGCCGCGTGACGTCCTGCTCCATCTTCTGCATGAACCATTCCGTCAGCCGGCGAATTTCGGCGCGCTGGAACGGATCTTCGGCCAGAAGGCGGCGGTCGCGCTTCAGGACGCCGTGGGTCTCGTCGAGATATTCGGAAATGACCGAGGCACCACAGAGCGCCCTCATGCTGTCATCGACGTAGACAGGGAGGGTGCCGGCAGGGTTAAGCGCCAGGAAGTCGCGGCGCTTTTCCCATGTCTGCTCATCGATCAGTTCCGTCTGATAACCATATTCGGTCAGGATCAGCCGGACGAACCGAGATGAAGATGACATTGGGTGATGATAAAGCGTCGGCATTGCTACTCGGGTGTTTCTGATTGGTGCTACGGAGTTTTTCGGGTCGCGTTCTTGCGGCCCTAGTCATGTGTCATGGGTTGAAGCTATAGGAGCTTGGCCTAGTTTGCACAAGCGAATCGGGCCGCCCTGCCGTTTGACAAAGGACACGATATGGCTGAACAAATTATTATCGCGTTGGTTTTGGGTCTTGTGGAGGGCCTTACGGAGTTCATTCCGGTCTCCTCCACCGGACATTTGATATTGCTCGGACATTTTCTCGGTTTCAAAGAAGCCGCCACTTTCGACGTTCTCATCCAGCTCGGTGCGATTCTCGCCATCCTGCTCGTCTATTTCAATCGGCTTGTCCAAATTGCCAAGGCGCTTCCCGTCAGCGTCAAGGCTCGCCACTTCGTTCTGGCCGTCCTCTTCAGCTTCCTGCCGGCCGCGGTGATCGGCGCTCTGGCGCATGATTTCATCAAGACCGTGCTATTCGATTCGCCGAAGGTCGTCTGTATTTCGCTGATCCTCGGCGGCTTCGTTCTGCTCGGCGTCGACAAGATCAAGTTCAAACCGAAATACACCAGCGCCTACGAGTTTTCCTGGCCGATGGCGGTGAAGATCGGTTTCTTCCAGTGCCTGGCTATGATTCCGGGCACGTCGCGCTCCGGTTCCACCATCGTCGGTGCGCTGCTGCTCGGCGCAGACAAGCGATCGGCTGCCGAGTTCTCATTCTTCCTTGCCATGCCCACCATGGCAGGCGCGTTTGCACTGGATCTGTGGAAGAGCCGTCACGACCTGAGCATGGACCAAGGGTTGCTGATCGTCATCGGCTTCGTCACCGCCTTCATCTCGGCGCTGTTCGTCGTGCGGGCCTTGCTCGACTTCGTCTCCCGCCGTGGCTACGCGCCCTTCGCGTGGTGGCGTATCGCCGTCGGCACCGTCGGCCTGATCGGACTTTACTTCGGCTGAAGCAAGTCGTCCGCCGACGCGATCCTGGAGACAATTAAGGCCGGTGAGAACCGGCCTTTTTCATGCCTATCAATTTGAGGAGGCGTTGATAGAGCCCGTCGTGCAGGGATCGACGCCGTAGGCCGGCGCACATTCGCCCTTCACCGAGGCGATGCTGCCGCGGGCGACGAAAGAGCCTGCGAGAATCACCAGTGCCGCGCACGCAAACAGAAGCGCGATAGACTTGCCCATCGAAAAATGCCTTTCCGCAGAAGTGTGAAGCGCGCCACGATCGGTTCGTTATGCAAGCTCGCGACGCGCGGCCTTGTTAGTCAGTGAAGTGAGCAATAGCAATAAATGTTCATATTAAATTTGACGTTAATGCCACTATTTCCGCAGTGCGTCTTTTAGGCAACGCTAAGCTGTGTGCGGCAGGGGTTCAACGGGTTCAGCGACGTCAAATTTTGTCTATCTGGACAATAAAAAACGCCGCTCGGCAGGGCCGGGCGGCGCTTGAATTTATCGGGAGCTCCGAATCGTCAGGCTGCTTTGCCGGAGCCGGTGAACTGGCCATGCGGGCGGTAGCGCACGAGGTAGGAGGGCAGCACGGAGACGAGAAGCGTCGGCAGCAGGCCGATACCCTTCAAGGTGCGTCCCTCGGCTTCAGCCTGCTTGGAAACGACATTGTCGCTCTTCAGCAGCGTGACCTGGTCGGAGGTGATCGGCGGCTTGATCAGCGGGATGAGGGAGGCGATCGAGCCGATCAGCGAGGCGAGGCCGAAGGGGATGGAAACGAGCGCCTTCTTCCGGCTGATGACCGAAAGTGTCGTCTCGAGACATTCACGGAAGGACAGGACTTCCGGGCCGCCCAGTTCGTAGGTCGTGCCGGCCTTCAGCTTGCCGTCGACGCTGCGGGCAACGGCTTCCGCGATGTCTTCGACGTAAACGGGCTGGAACTTCGTCTTGCCGCCGCCGATCAGCGGCAGGAACGGGGCCGTGCGCGACATGTCGGCAAACTTGTTGAAGAACTCGTCTTCGGGTCCGAAAACGATCGATGGGCGCAGGATCACGACGTCAGGCTTGATCGACAGGATGGCCGTCTCTGCGCGAGCCTTGGTGCGGGCATAGGCGGAAGGTGACTTGGCATCCGCGCCGAGCGCCGAAATATGCGTCAGCGATGCGCCGACGCTGCGTGCGGCTTCCGCGATGGCCTTGGCGCCGAATTCCTGCACGGCGTCAAAGGTGTTGCGGCCGCTTTCGGCCAGGATACCCACGCAATTGACGACATGTTGCGCGCCTTCGGCTGCGCGATCGATGGAGTTGCGATAGCGCACATTGGCCTGAACGATCGAAATCTGGCCGAGATTGCCGAGCGGGATCAGGAAACCCGCAAGATCGGGGCGGCGCACGGCAACACGGATGCGATAGCCACGCTTGGCAAGCGCACGCACGACGTGCCGCCCGATGAAGCCTGATCCTCCGAACACGGTCACGAGCGGCGGGAGGTTGGACAGGGTCATGGCAGGCTCCTCGAAAGGCTTTGATTGGGCTTATATGGTTTCGTCTTAGCCGATCCGAGCGCCGAGGTGAAGTGCAATCACGCTGCGTTGCAGCGTCGCGTTTCGAAGGGGTCAAACCCCTTCGACGACGACCATTTCCGCGTCCGCGACCTGCTGGCGGATTTTGGCGGCGATCTGGTATTCCGGCGAGTTGTAGCAATCGACGGCGTGCTGCAGTGACGGGAACTCGATGACGACGTTGCGCCCGCGTGCAGGCCCTTCAAGCGGCGTGAAAGCGCCGCCCCGGGCGAGGAAATTCGCGCCATATTTCTCGAAGGCGGGCTTGGCGGCTGCGACGTAGTCCTTGTAACGCTCGGGGTCGCGCACGTCCACGCGTGCGATCCAGTATCCCTTCGGCATATGTTCCTCCCTGTTTCTTGGTGTATTCTCAGATTGCGGCGTCGATCTCGGCGAGGATGGCGCGAGCGGCCTCCTTCGGATCGCCGGCCTTGACGATCGGCCGGGCGACGACGAGATGGCTCGAACCAGCCTTGATGGCCGCAGCCGGGGTCATTACTCGCTTCTGATCACCCTTGTCGCTACCATCAGGCCGGATGCCGGGGGTCACCAGCGCCATGTCGGGGCCGATGATCTTGCGCACCGCAGCTGATTCCTCGGCCGAACAGACGATACCGCCCATGCCGGCAAGATGCGCCTGCTCAGCCCGGCGCAGCACCAGCGTATGCGGATCGTACTCATAGCCGGCGGCGATCAGGTCTTCTTCGTCCATCGACGTTAGCACGGTCACACCGAGCAGGCAGAGATCCGAGCCCTTGGCCGCTTCGACGGCCGCCTTCATCGCCTTCGGATAGGCGTGCAGTGTCAGCATCGACATGCCCATCTTGACGATGTTCTCGACGCCGGAGGCCACCGTGTTGTCGATGTCGAGCAGCTTCATGTCGAGAAAGATCTTCTTGCCGCTGGCGGCGAGATCGCGCGCAAATTCCAGGCCGCCGGCAAAGGCGAGCTGATAGCCGATCTTGTAATAGAGAATATCGTCGCCGAGGGCGCCGACCACTTTCTCGGCCTCCTGAAGGTTTGGAACATCCAGTCCAACGATCAAGCGGTCGCGTGCGGTCATCTCAAGCCCATCCCATCCAGTCTTCCATGGGTGTCCAGTCGCACGAGACGGCGCGCTTCGCAAGATCGAAACAGAAAAGATTGCCCCCGCCCGGCGGCTGGTCGCCCTGGCGCGCGATCGGCTTTCCCTCGAGATGGCATTTCAGCAGCGTACCGACGCCGCCGTGTCCGACGAAGGCGATCGGCAGCCGCGGATCGTGCCGCGCAAGAATGGCTTCGACATTGGAGACGATCCTTGCCTGCGCATCGAAGGCGCGCTCCCAGCCCTTGAAGCTCTCATGCGGATTGGCAAAGAACCAGTCCGCCGCCTTTTCGAACTCGGGCGGGGCCAGGAAGCCCGTGGCGCTGCGGTCGTTCTCGTGCATGGCCTCGATGATCTCGACGGACGCGCCGCTCGTCGCCGCCAGAATTTCGGCCGTTTCTATCGCTTTGCGTTCGCCGCTAGAGACGATCAGCCCAAGCTTATAGGCCCAAGGATGGGTCGCCGCCGCGCGCGCCCTTGCCGCTCCGATCTCGGACAGCCCCCATTCCGGCACGGGCACGTCCGGATCAATCCGCACCTGCGGGTGCGTAATATAAAGAGCATACATGGATTGTCTCAGCCGCGGCTGTAGACCCAGAGCTGGGCCGGCGGAATATTGCGGACGATGAAATCGAAATGGCGGATGTGGTAGCGATCGGGTTTGGCGATGATCGGCGACACCGGTCCATAGGAAATCTGCACGAAGGGACGACCCGCGGGCATGCGATCCAGCAGGCTTTCGAGCAGCGCCACACGCGCCTTCATCGGGAAATTGAGGAGTGGAATGCCCGAGACGACGGAGTCGAAGGTCTGGCCGCGCAGCACGCCGAGCGTCTTGTCGAGATCGAAGGCATCGCCATTGATGAAATGGACGCCGGGATAGAGCTTGACGAGATGATTGTAGAAGTCGGTCGAATATTCGATGGCGACCAGGTTCTTCGGCTCGACGCCGCGTCCGAGGATCGCCTTGGTGATGGCGCCCGTACCCGGCCCAAGTTCCAGCACAGGCAGCCCTGACTGGGTGTTGATGACGCTCGCCATCTTGCGGGCGGTGATCGAGGACGTCGGCGCAATCGAACCGACGGTCTTCGGCCCTTGCATCATGCCCTTGAAGAAACGGATCTCCTCATCGAATTTCTTGCCAAGCCGTTCCTTAAGACGCAGCGCCATGCCTTCTCCCCCTAGATGTTACGGTCACGACTTACATACAGTTTCTCTAAAATCTTGCAATGCGATGACGCAATAACAAGAGAAAATGTCGCAATCCGAAAAGAACCAAATAAAAGCGCCCTCGCGGTAATGAAACGCATGAAAGGGCGCTTTGGTTTCCCTAGATCCGGGTGATTTTTACGTCTGTTCGACCTGAAATCATCCGGATCTTGAAGCAAAAAAGCAGAGCACGATGTCATCCGAAAACCGCTGGCAGCTTTCGGCAGCATGCTCTAGACGCGCATCGGCATCAGCACATAGAGCGCATCGTCACCGGCCGTGTCGCGAATGAGCGTCGGCGACCCGGCATCGGCCAGCAGGAACACGGCAGAATCGCCGGAAAGCTGTGCGGTGATGTCAAGCAGGTACTTGGCATTGAAGCCGATTTCCATCGGGTCCATCTCATAGCCGACAGCGACTTCTTCCGTTGCACTTCCCGAATCCGGGTTGTTGACCGTCAGCAGCAGCTGGCCGTCGGACAAAGCGAGCTTCACGGCGCGGCCGCGCTCGGACGAGATCGTCGAGACGCGGTCGACGGCCTGCGCGAAGGTCTGGCAATCGACGCGCATTTCCTTGTCGTTGTTGGTCGGAATGACGCGCTGATAGTCTGGGAAGGTGCCGTCGATCAGCTTCGAGGTCATGACGATCGAGCCGATCGTCAGACGGATCTTTGCATCGGAAACTTCGACGGTGACGATCGTATCCGGAGAATCCACCAGCTTCTGCAGTTCACCGACCGTCTTGCGCGGAATGATGATGCCGGGCATGCCCTCGGAGCCCGAGGGAGCGCTGACATCGGCGCGGGCGAGGCGGTGGCCGTCGGTGGCAACGGCGCGAAGCTTGAGGTCGCCGTCGCTTTCGATCGTGTGGAAGAAGATGCCGTTCAGGTAGTAGCGCGTCTCTTCGGTAGAAATCGCAAACTGCGTGCGGTCGATCAGCATCTTCAGATCGGCGGCCTTCAGCTTGAAGGAATGGCTGAAACTGCCGGCGGTGAGATCCGGAAAATCGGATTCCGGCAGGCACTGCAGCGAAAACTTGGAGCGACCGGAGGCGACCGTCATCGAGCTGCCGTCGGCATTGGTGGCAAGCAGTACTTCCGAGCCGTCGGACAGCTTGCGCACAATGTCGTAGAGCAGATGCGCGGGAACCGTGGTGGCACCGGCCTGCTCGACATTGGCAGGCGTCGCCTCGGTAATTTCGAGGTCGAGGTCGGTCGCCTTCATGTCGAGGCTGGTGCCTTCGGCCTTCAGCAGGACGTTGGACAGGATCGGGATCGTATTGCGACGCTCGACCACGCGATGCACGTGGTTCAGCGACTTCAGGAGGTTTGACCGCTCAATTGTAATACGCATGGATGCTACCGCTTTCGACCGTGACTTGCCGGGCAGCCCGAGGCGCCCGAGCGACATGTTTTCGGACGAGGCCCGAAAGATTGGACAGGCAACTTGGCAGACTTCTCCATCCGAATGCAAGAGGCATGGATCAATTGCCAAGGGCCAATTCGACATTTCGTCGACAATGCTCCACAGGAATTGCACCGCTCTTGCCGTCCGTGCGCGGCTCGCTCATAAAGGCTGCTTATCCCAAGCGAATTCAGGATCGGCATGAACGAAGAGCAATCCAGCGGCGGGACGCGCAGTTTCCGCCTGCACAACAACCAGATTCCTGCCCGTCCCCTCGAGCCGGCGCTCTATCTCGTAGCCACGCCGATCGGCAATCTCGGCGATATCACGCTGAGAGCGCTGGAGACGCTGGCCGGTGCCGACGTACTCGCCTGCGAGGATACGCGCGTCACTCGCGTCCTGCTCGATCGCTACGGAATCCAGAACAAGCCCTATGCCTATCACGAGCACAATGCCGATGAGGCCGGTCCGCGGCTGCTTCAGGCGCTGGAGGCTGGCCGTTCGGTGGCGCTGGTGTCGGATGCCGGCACGCCGCTCGTCTCCGATCCCGGCTATCGGTTGGCGGTGCAGGCGATCGAGGCAGGCTACAAGGTCGTTCCAATTCCTGGCGCTTCGGCGCCGCTCGCAGCCCTCGTCGGCTCCGGCCTGCCCAACGACGCCTTCTTTTTCGCGGGCTTCCTGCCCGCCAAGGATAAGGGTCGGCGTGATCGGCTGGCCGAACTTGCCGGCGTGCCTGCAACCCTCATCTTCTTTGAATCGCCGCATCGCATCGCCGCCACGCTCGCCGCCGCTGCCGATGTGCTGGGTGGAGAGCGCGCAGGTGCCGTCTGCCGCGAGCTGACGAAGACGTTCGAGGAATTCCGGCGCGGCTCGCTATCCGAGCTCGCCGCATTCTATGAAACAGTCGACAATGTGAAGGGCGAAATCGTCTGGCTCGTCGGCCCACCAGCGGAAAGCGCCCCGGCTGAAGCCGATATCGACGCCATCCTTACCGACCTCTCGGGGACGATGCCGACGGCAAAGGCTGCCGCCGAAGCCGCGCGTCTCACCGGTCTGCCGCGCAAGGAGCTTTACCAGCGCCTGCTCGACATGAAGGAGCGCCATGGCTGATACGAAGCCCGAGGCAGGAGAAAGACTGAAACGACAAAAGGCGTGGCGACGCGGCCATGTCGCGGAATATCTCGCCGCAGCCTTCCTGATGCTCAAGGGCTATCGCATCCTGGCGATCCGTCACCGCACCAAGCTTGGTGAAATCGATATCGTTGCTCGCAAGGGCGATCTTGCCGTCTTCGTCGAGGTCAAGTCGCGGCGCGGCGCACAGGAGGCGATCGACGCCGTTTCCTTCTCCTCGCAAAGGCGCATCCGCGCCGCGAGCGATCTCTGGCTTGCGCGCCAGCCGGACTTTGCCCGTCTTTCGCAACGCTATGACATCGTTGCGATGCTGCCCGGCCGCTGGCCGCAGCATTTTCCGGATGCTTTTTAAGTCGTCGTTACAGGGCCTTCACACAATCAGCCTATTGCCGGGCGACCAGCGCCAGCGATTTCCCGGCGTGCGCTCCTCATTTTCACCTCGACAGGCCCTATCCATGATCCGCAACACCGTTTCCGCTTTCACCGTGCCCTCGCAGGAGGAGCGCACGAGCTTCGTTTCGCTCGAAAAGATCCCGGCCGTTCATGCCGAAAAGCTCGCGTCACTCGCCTGCTTGAATACCGTGCGTATCGGTGGGCAGGAAGCCAAGGAGGGAGCTTTGTCCTTCCCCTTTACGGTCGCCGCCTGGAACCTCGAGCGCTGCCTGTTCCCCGAGGAAAGCGCCGCCAAGCTGCGCGCCACGAGTGCGCCGCTTGTCCTGCTGTCGGAAATGGATCTGGGTATGGCCCGCACCGAGCAGCGTGACCCGACAGCCGTCATCGCCGGCGAACTCGGCATGAACTACGCCTATGGCGTCGAATTTCTCGAACTCAGCCTCGGTTCGGAAATCGAGCGTTCCTATTGCCGCGACGATTTCAACGAGAAGGGCTTTCACGGCAATGCACTGATGGCCTCCGTGGCCCTGAAGGATGCGTTCATGATCCGTCTGCCGGGCGAAGCCGTCTGGTTCAACGACAGCAATGAACAGCCGCGCATCGGCGATCGCTGCGCCGTCGGCGCCATCGTCGAGACCGAGGCCGGTCCCCTCGTTGCTGTTTCGGTTCATCTGGAGAGCGTCGCGACCGCTGCCTACCGCGAGCGGCAGATGGCGGCGCTCATCGATGCCGTGGAAGTGTTTGCTCCCGGTTTGCCGATCCTGATCGGCGGCGACCTCAATACAGGCAACCACACCGGCGGCGATTTTTCGACCGATACGCTGTTTGCCATGGCCGAGGGCCGTGGCTTCGAATGCCACGGCGGCCCGCTTGATCAGACGAGCACGCGCCCGAGCCTGATCACGCGCTTTCCGGATCGTGCCATGAAGCTCGACTGGTTCATCACCCGCGGTCTGAAGATCGCCGAGAGCCACCTTGTTTCCTCCATCAATGACGAGGGCAAGCCGCTGTCCGATCACGACATCGTCGTCTGCGCAATCGAAGGTTTCTCTGTCTGATCGTTGCAATCGTTAAAATGCGCCATATTTCATGAACCGCGCCGTTACCCCTTCCATGCGATGACATCTTGGAAGCGCATGGAATCTTTGGGGGATTGTATGGTCTTGAAACTGATGTTGGCGAGCATGGCGGCCTTTGCTGCGCGTGCCGTGCCGGTCGTCGTCACGATGCCGCCGTCACGGAACTTCGTTGCGGGCGCCAGCGACGAAATGGAAATGAAGCCGTCGCCGATCGAGCGGTCGTGGATCCTGTCGGGCAATCCGGTTGCCCGCATCGCCGAGCATTCGCGCGGCCAGGACGATGCCGCCATTACGGCGCTGTGGGATTGCACGGCGGGCGAGTTCCGCTGGTATTTCGGCTGGGACGAAACGGTGATGATCCTCGAAGGCGAGGTGCATATCACCACGGAAGATGGCGTCGAGCGCACGCTGAGCGCCGGTGACGTCGCCTATTTTGCCGGCGGCACCTGGGCGACGTGGCGTATCGATCGCTACCTGCGCAAGGTCGCCTTCTGCCGCAAGCCGTTCCCGAAGCCTTTGACCATGGCTTATCGTCTGCGCAACTTCGTCCGCCAGGGCGGCGCACAGGGCATTGCCGCCTGAGGGCCGCCGGCCCCGGCGAAGAATGCCGCAGACGGAAGTCCTTGAATAGCCGTTGCGTTTGGAGGCGGGCCGACCTACATCTGTCCGCAAATTCGAGCGAGGGCTGACTATGGCTGGTATCAAGAATGTTGCGGTCCAGATGGACCATGTCCGGAGCATCAATATCGCGGGCGACTCGACCTTCGCCATGAGCCTCGAGGCGCAGAACCGCGGCTACAAGCTCTTCCACTATACGCCCGAGCGGCTGAGCATGCGCGACGGCAAGGTCTATGCCGCCGTTGAGCCGATGATCCTGCGCGACGTCAAGGGCGATCACTTCGAGCTCGGCGAGTCGGAGCGTGTCGACCTCGGGACCATGGACGTGGTGCTGCTGCGCCAGGACCCGCCATTCGACATGGCCTATATCACCTCGACGCATCTGCTTGAGCGCATCCACCCGAAGACGCTCGTCGTCAACGATCCGGCCTGGGTGCGCAATTCGCCGGAAAAGATTTTCGTCACCGAATTCGCCGATCTCATGCCGAAAACGCTGATCACCCGCGATGCCGGCGAAATCCGCCGCTTCCGCGAGGAGATGGGCGACATCATCCTGAAGCCGCTCTATGGCAATGGCGGCGCCGGTGTATTCCACTCGACTCGCGACGACCGCAATCTCTCATCCCTGCTTGAGATGTTCGGCCAGCTCTTCCGCGAGCCTTTCATCGCCCAGCAATATCTGCCTGATGTCCGCAAGGGCGATAAGCGCATCATCCTCGTCGATGGCGAGCCAGTCGGCGCGATCAACCGCGTGCCGGCCGAGCACGATGCCCGCTCCAACATGCATGTCGGCGGCCGCGCCGAAGCCACCGAACTGACGGCGCGCGAGAAGGAAATCTGCGCTCGCATCGGTCCGGCCCTGAAGGCACGCGGCTTCCTGCTCGTCGGCATCGACGTCATCGGCGACTACATGACCGAGATCAACGTCACCTCGCCAACGGGTCTTCGCGAAGTGAAGCGTTTTGGCGGCGCCGATATCGCGAGCCTGCTCTGGGATGCGATCGAAGCCAAGCGGGCCTGATCGGCAGTTCTTACCAAGCCTCGAGCTGGACAATAATGCGCAGCCAGTCATGTCGATGATTTCGGCATGACTGAGAGACGTTTTTGTTCGTTTATTGTTCTTGTTTCATTCCTTGTCTTGTGCCAGATTGCAACCCGAAGTTTGCTGATCGAGGCACGTAACGGCAAACGCGTCGGATGAGGGCAGGGAATGGTAGCGCGCGTCAGCACGGTTGCGTTTCAAGGCATTGAAGGCGTACCCGTCGAAGTGCAGGTGATGATCGCACCCGGCAAGGTGCTGATGCACATCGTCGGCCTGCCCGACAAGGCTGTGGCCGAAAGCCGGGAGCGGGTTCAGGCGGCATTGCACGCATCCGGCCTTGCGCTGCCGCCAAAGAAGGTCACGGTCAATCTCGCGCCGGCTGATCTGCCCAAGGAGGGTAGCCATTTCGATCTTGCAATAGCGCTCGGTCTGATGGCGGCGCTCGGTGCGATCCCCGCCGATGCCCTGTCGTCCTATACCGTCATCGGCGAGCTCAATCTCGACGGCACGATCGCGCACGTTGCCGGCGCGCTTCCTGCGGCAATCGCCGCCAACGCTATGGGCAAGGGGCTGATCTGCCCGGCGGAAAGCGGGCCGGAAGCCGCCTGGGCCGGCAAGGAGATCGATATTCTAGCGCCACGTAGCCTGATCGCGCTCGCCAATCATTTCCGCGGCACACAGGTCCTGTCGCGGCCGGAGCCGGCTGTTCGCGCCGGTGCGGCTAACCTGCCCGATCTTGCCGATATCAAGGGGCAGGAAAGCGCCAAGCGCGCCCTGGAAGTGGCCGCCGCCGGTGGGCATAATCTGTTGTTCGTAGGGCCGCCCGGTTCCGGGAAGTCGATGCTCGCCTCGCGGCTGCCGTCGATCTTGCCGCCTTTGTCGACGAATGAGCTGCTGGAAGTGTCAATGATCCATTCGATCGCCGGCCAGCTTTCCGGGGGCAAGCTCTCCGACCGGCGGCCCTATCGCGCGCCGCATCACTCAGCCACCATGGCGGCGCTCGTCGGCGGCGGCTTGCGCGCCAGGCCTGGCGAGGTGTCGCTCGCCCATCACGGCATTCTGTTCCTGGACGAGCTGCCGGAGTTTTCACCGCAGGCGCTAGATGCGCTGCGTCAGCCCTTGGAAACCGGTGAGTGCGTCATTGCGAGAGCGAACCATCGCGTCGCCTATCCGGCTGGTATCCAGCTCGTGGCGGCGATGAACCCGTGCCGCTGCGGCATGGCCGGCGAACCCGGGCACACCTGTGCCCGCGGTCCGCGCTGCGCCTCGGATTATCAAGGCCGCATTTCCGGTCCGCTGCTGGATCGTATCGATATCCGCATCGACGTGCCGGCGGTGTCAGCCGCGGATCTCATCCGGCCAACAACCTCAGAAAGCAGTGCCGATGTCGCACTCCGCGTCGCCCGCGCTCGCGAACGGCAGCGCGAACGTTTCGAAAGGGCCGGTATGAAGGATGTCAGCACCAACGCCCGCTGCTCGACATCGATGATCGAAACCATTGCCGAACCGGATGCCGCCGGCTTGCAATTGCTGCGCGATGCCGCCGAGAAGATGAAATTCTCGGCCCGTGGCTATCACCGCATCCTGAAGGTCGCACGCACGCTTGCCGATCTCGATGATAAGCCGACGGTCGGGCGTATCCATCTGGCGGAAGCCATTTCCTATCGCATTGCCGGTGAGCGGCTGACAGCGCATGCCTGAAAATTCGGGGCTCAGAGAGCGTCTGATCGTCGCCGACTCGCCTGAATAAAAAAGGGGCGCAGCAGCACCCCTTTCAAATCAAACCGACGACTTGCTACCTCAGCCGCCTAGCCCTTCGAAAAGCGCCGTCGAAAGATAACGTTCGGCGAAGGAGGGGATGATGACGACGATGGTCTTGCCTTCGTTTTCAGGACGCTGGCCGACCTTGATTGCCGCTGTCAGGGCTGCGCCCGAGGAGATGCCGACCGGCACGCCCTCGAGCTTTGCCACGAGGCGAGCCTGCTGGAAGGCCTCGTCATTGCTAACGGTAATCACCTCGTCATAGACATGGGTGTCGAGGATCTTCGGTGCGAAACCGGCGCCGATGCCCTGGATCTTGTGCGGGCCAGGATTGCCGCCCGAGAGAACCGGCGAATCCGCCGGCTCGACGGCGATGACCTTGACGTCGGCCTTGCGGGCTTTCAGCACCTGACCGACGCCGGTGATCGTACCGCCGGTGCCGATGCCGGACACGAAGATATCGACCTTGCCTTCGGTGTCGTTCCAGATCTCTTCGGCGGTCGTCTTGCGGTGGATTTCCGGATTGGCCGGGTTTTCGAACTGCTGCGGAATGATGGCGTCGGGCAGCGTCGATGCCAGCTCTTCGGCCTTGGCGATCGCGCCCTTCATGCCTTTCGGCCCTTCGGTCAGCACCAGTTCGGCGCCGAGCAGTGCCAGCATCTTGCGACGCTCGACCGACATGGTCTCCGGCATGGTGAGGATCAGCTTGTAACCCTTGGCAGCGGCGGCGAAGGCGAGCGCGATGCCGGTATTGCCCGAGGTCGGCTCGATCAGCACCGTCCGGCCGGGGGCGATCTTGCCCTGGGACTCCAGGCTTTCGATCATGGCGACGCCGATACGGTCTTTCACGGAAGCGATCGGATTGAAGAATTCGAGCTTTGCCAGGAGGTTGGCCTTGACGCCCTTTTCCTTTGCCAGCTTGTCGAGACGGATAATCGGCGTGTCGCCGATGGTCTCGGTGATCGAGGCATAAACGCGGCCGCGGCCTGGTTTGCGGGTGTCGGACATGGGTTTCTCCCTACATGTGAATTATGCAGCGACAATAGGAGCAAACGCCTGCGGAAACCAGAGTGCACGCGCGCACACTGTTTGTTGCAGGTGAGAAAAGAATCTCTTCTCTAGCCATTTCAGGGAATGATTTTTCAGGCTGCTCGTACGGCAATAAACGCGGCCGTACTGGCGAGAATGCTGGCCGCGACCCTGTTCAATATCCGCAGGGCTTTCGGCTTCTTGAGGAAGGCCCGAGCCCGAGACGCGAGCAGCATGTAGGGGACGAGGGCGATCAGCGGCACGATGACGGTTGCGGCGATCAGCATAGCATATTCGCGCGCACCGATATGATCGATGTCGATCAGCGTCGGCACGAGCGCGATATAGAAGAGCATGGCCTTCGGATTGCCGAGCGTCACCAGCAGGCCCGAAAGAAAGGACATGCCGGCGCCATTGGGCTTTCTTGCCGATATATCGGCTGCCAGAAGGCCGGCGGTCCAGAGCTTCCACGCGATATAGCCGAGATAGAGGGCGCCGGCGATCTTGATGACGATGAAGACTTCGGTGAAGGCCTGCGCCACGACGGCCAGGCCGAGGATGACGGCCGTCAGGTAAATGGTGTCGCCGAGCACCAGGCCGAGGCCCATGAAGAAGGTCTCGCGAAAGCCTGAGCCCAGCGCGCGTGCCACGATGGCCGTGACGCCCGGACCAGGAATGGCAGCTGCGATGAAGAGCGCGCCGCTATAGGCAAGAAGAGCCGCGAGCGTCATCAAGATTTCCTCCAAAGATGGTACCGTCTCTATCGTACCACCTTTGCGTTTTCAAGCGATTGCGCCGGCGCTGCGAACATACTACCAAGGGGTTAACGCGCGTCGAAACTGCTATGCCCAAGGATATCATGTCTTCTGCATTGCTCCTGATCGATCTACAGAATTCCATTCTGACCGGCCTCGGCGCTCCGGCGCGGCAACCGGCCATCGATGCCGCTCTGGAGGTGGTGGTCACCAAGCTCGCCACGCTGAAGCATAGGGCGCGTGCGACCGGCGTTCCGGCCTTTATCGTCCAGCATGACGGCAATGCGGGTCATCGCCTGGCAAAGCGCAGCGAGGGCTGGCAATTGCGCCGCGAAATCGCGCCCGAGGCCGGTGATGTCGTCGTCCACAAGACGAGCAGCGATTCCTTTTTCGAAACCGATCTCGAGGCGAAGCTCCGTGCCCGGGGCATCACCCGTCTTTTCATCGGCGGCTGCATGACGCAGTTCTGCGTCGACACGACTGCACGACGTGCCGTCTCGCTCGGTTTCGACGTTTCGCTGATCTCCGATGGCCACACCACTGCCGATATGGGAAAGCTGGCTTTCGAAGAGATCATTGCGCACCACAACATGCTTCTTGATGGCTTCGACGCTGGGTCGCATGAAATCAAGCTGGTTGCAGCCGATGAAATTCAATTCTAGAGCCCTTTCGCTTTTCCTCGAATCGCGAAAATGCTCTATCCTCTTGTTTTTACGCAATTCCGGACGGAAAACCGCTCTGCACTTTTTCTGGAATTGCTTCTGTTCCCTTTCCGCCATCGGAGGCTTCATGCCGTATTTGACCACTTTGACCGCCTTTGCCCTAAGGGCTCTCGGCATGATGCGGGCCGGAGCCTCCACCCGTATGACTTTCGAGGTGCAGCGCTGATGCGGAGTTTTTCAAAGCCACTTACCGCCGGCCTTCTGTCACTTGCAGTGCTTGGCGGCTCAGTGCCAATCGCTTCTGCGGCTGGGACCGGCGCACAGACAATAGTCTTCATGCGCCATGGCGAAAAGCCGGAAACGGGGCTTGGTCAGTTGAACTGCCAGGGCCTCAACCGGGCGCTGGCATTGCCATCGGTACTGACAAAGCGCTTCGGCAAGCCTGCGGCGATCTTTGCGCCGAATCCCTCCCAGCGAAAGAGGGATGACGGGATTTCCTACGACTACATCAGGCCGCTGGCGACCATCGAGCCGACAGCGATTGCGCTCGGCATGCCGGTCGACACCCGCTTTGGCTATGACGATATCGACGAGCTGAAAACAGAGCTGGAAAAGCCTGCCTATGCAGGCAAGCTGGTCTTCGTCGCCTGGGAGCACAAGCAGATCGTCAAGCTCGCCCGGCAGCTGTTGAGTGACAATGGCGGGGATGACGAGGCGGTGCCTAAGTGGCAGGGAGAGGATTTCGACAGCCTCTATGTCCTGCGTCTTGGCGGCGGCAAGAGCGGGTTGGGCGCGACCTTTGAAAAAATGGCGGAGGGCCTCGACGGCCGCTCCACAACCTGCCCGACTCCGGCTAAGTAGGTTTAGAAAACCGGCCGCATGAAGCTGCGTTCGTAGCTGACGATGCAGCGCGTTTCTTCGCCATAGGCGAATGCGGCCCGGCATTCCGCATCCTCGGCCATCTGCTTCCGGTAGTCCTCATAGGCAGCAAGGCTCGGAAAGCTGAAGAGCGCCAATGCGATATTGTTGGCGCCTTCATGCGGCAGGAAATAGCCGTGATGCGCGCCGCCTAGCCGGTTGACCAGCGGAATCCAGAGCTTGGCATAGTGCTCGAACTCGGCAAGCTTGTAGGGGTCGATGACGTAGCGCAGGTAGCAGGTGATCATTCGATGGCTTCCTTGGAGAGATGGTTGTTCTTATGCCCGGGCACGGGGATGGTCCAGCCGAGATTCATGCCGGCTGCAGCACCTAGAATGATGATCGCACCGGCGATCTGCGTGATGCCGAGCACATGGCCGAAGGCAAGGCGATCGACGACGATAGCGGCAATCGGATAGATGAAGGACAGCGCGCCGGTGAGATGCGTCGGCAGCTTCTGGATCGCGCCATAGAGCAGCACATACATCACGCCGGTGTGCACGACGCCCATGGCGACGAGGATCAACCACCCGCTGGCATCCTGTGGCGCGGCAGAAAAATTGGTAAAGGGCGCAAGCATCAGGATGCCTGTCGAAACCTGGATGAGCGCGATCAGGTGCGGCGGCGTGCCTTTCAGCCACTTGGCCGCTATGGCCGCCAGCGCGTAGAAGAAGGCCGCGCCCAGCGAGAGGAGGATGCCGATTGCATAGCTTCCCGTACCTGCCGTTTCAGCTGGCTTGCCTTCCACGATGATCACCATGCCGGCAAAGGCGAGGGCGAGCCAGAACAGCTTGGCGAAGGTGATCCGCTCGCCCAGGAACAATGCGCCAAGCCCCAAAAGCATGAAGGGCTGCGTATTATAGACGGTCGTGGCGATGGAAATGGAGGCGTGGGAGTAGGCGGCAAACAGCAGCAACCAGTTGAGGACGATGGCGATCCCGCCGCCGACGGCGATCGCAAAGCTCTTCAAGTTCAGAATGCCCGGACGCAGCAGGCCCATCGCCGCGCAGATGACGAGTAGCGTCAACGCACCGAAAGAACAGCGCCAGAAGACGACATCGGTCACCGCCTGTCCGGACATCAGCACGAACCAGCCGATCGTGCCTGAAATCAGCATTGCCGCCGTCATTTCCGCCGTACCGCGTTTAATCTCGCTCATTGTCTTGGCTCCCGTCTATTGCTGCCAATCATATTGCGGCGCGGGGATCGTTGATATAGATTCAGTGAGGTGAAATCGCTGTTTGACCTAAAAATATGAGGTTTAAATATGAGTGTCCCTAATGCGGCTCTTGGTCTCGATGAGATCGATCAGCGAATGCTTGAGGCGCTCGCACGCAATGCCCGTATATCGCTGAAGGAGTTGGCGGAAGCGGCAGGGTTGTCCTCGCCGAGCGCAGCGGAGCGGCTGCGCCGGCTGGAGGAGCGCGGCATCATATCGGCGTTCACCGTCGATATTGCACCCGAGGCGATCGGTTACCCGCTGCAGGCTATCGTTCGCATCAGGCCTTTGCCCGGTCAGCTGCATGTCGTCGAGCGGATCATTCAGGACACCCCCGAATTCATCGAATGCGACAAGGTCACCGGCGACGATTGCTTTATCGGGCGGTTAGTGGTGCGTTCCATGGGCGAACTCGATGGCATATTGGACAGGATCACCGAGCGGGCCGAGACGAACACGTCGATGATCAAGGCGACGCCGGTCAAGCGCCGCCTGCCGCCGCTATCGCGCTAAAATTCCGCCATGGGCGAGAGGATGAGCGGCCCGGTGATTTCGCCTGCTGCTTTGCCGCGCGCCATCAGCACAGTGTATCCCTCATAGGGCTCGATCGATGCCTCGCAATCCAGCCGATCCGGCGAGAAGCAGATCTCGATACGATCGGGTTCGACATCAAGAGCGGACAGGATCGTCGCCAGGGACGGAATGGCTGTTCCGGCCACGTCGAGCAGCCAGAAGGTCGCGCCATCGAACGTCCATGCAATGACCGCATCATCCCCGAGCGCCGTCAGGCGGATCGCGGGATTGAAGCAGGCGTTCAGCAGAAACATCTCCGTCTGCTCGATAACGGCAAAGCGCTCGGAAACCGGCTGCCGGTTTTGCAGCAGCGTCTGGATCAGGTGCAGATCTTCCGGCGTTTCCAGGGAAAGCTGCCGCGCAGCCCTGTCTGATTTCTGCAGCTTCGGCATCTGCGCGATGAAGACATGCTGAGGCACTGTGCGGAACCCGTAACGCTCATAAAGCTCCGGCTTGTCGGTGAGCAGAAGATCGAGCTCGTAGCCCTCAGCGGCGGTTCGCTCAAAGGCGCGCCGCATGAGGTCTCGATAAAGCCCGCGTTCGCGCCACTCCGGCCGCACCGCGCCCGATTGATAGCCCGCCGCCTTGACGGCACGGCCATTGATCATCATCGGCATGGAGAAGGCGCTGAAGTTGGCGATGCAGCGCCCTTCGCCATCGAAATAGCCAAACGGCATGCTGCCTCGATCGGGGCCGCCAAATTTATCCTGAATGCCGACATCGATCGAGAACGTGTCCTGCAGCAGGTCGACGAGGCCTTTCCATGCGGAGGGATCACCGAAATAATCCTGACGCAGAGTCAGGCCATGCGCTTGGGCAAGCTCGGTCATTACACGCCGGTCGAGCCGAAGCCGCCGGCGCCGCGCTTGGTTTTGCTCGCTTCCGTCGTTTCGACGATATGGGCCTGGATCGCTGGCGCGATGATCATCTGCGCGATGCGCATGCCGCGGGTGATCTCGAAAGGCTCTTCGCCAAGATTGATCAGCAGCACCTTCACTTCGCCGCGATAGTCGCTGTCGATCGTGCCCGGCGAGTTAAGGCAGGTGATGCCGTTCTTGAAGGCAAGGCCCGAGCGTGGGCGGATCTGCGCTTCGAAACCATCCGGAACTTCGAAGATAAAGCCCGTGGGAACAAGCGCCCGCTTGCCGGGAAGGATCGTCAGCGTCGCGCCATCGTCGACGGCTGCGCGCAGATCCATGCCCGCGGCACCTCTGGTCTCATAAGCGGGCAGATCTAGCCCTTCGCCATGCGGCAGACGGATGAGGTTCAGGGTCGGGCTGATATCGGTGTGTATGGTCATGCGGCATTAGTTTGCGCTGCAACGGCCGAGGTCAATTGCATTTAGGGCTTTGAGTCGCTAGATACGGCCGCAATTCACAGGATTTACACGCATGGCCGAAAGTCTCGCCGAGGCGGTCTCCCGCCGCCGCACATTTGCTATTATCGCTCACCCGGATGCGGGCAAGACGACGCTCACCGAAAAGCTGCTGCTGTTCGGCGGCGCCATTCAGCTTGCCGGCGAAGTCAAGGCGAAGAAGGATCGCATGCAGACGCGCTCCGACTGGATGAAGATCGAGCGCGAACGCGGCATCTCGGTCGTGACCTCCGTCATGACCTTCGAATATGAAGGCAACGTCTTCAATATTCTCGACACGCCCGGCCACGAAGACTTCGCCGACGACACCTACCGCACGCTGACCGCCGTCGATGCCGCTGTCATGGTCATCGACGCTGCCAAGGGTATCGAGCCGCGGACGCTGAAGCTCTTCGAAGTCTGCCGCATGCGCGACATCCCGATCATCACCTTCATCAACAAGATGGACCGCGAAAGCCGCGATCCCTTCGAAATCCTAGATGAAGTCGAAGAGAAGCTGGCGCTGGATACGGCGCCGATTACCTGGCCGATTGGCCGCTCCAAGACTTTCTGCGGCTCTTATCACATTGCCGACAATACCGTGCGCGGTTCCGATACCGAAGTCGAAGCGACCAAGGTCAATGGGCCGCAGGCCGTAGCCGACAGGCTGCCGGAAAACGAGCGTCAGGCCTTCATCGACGAGACGGAGCTGGCGATCGAAGCTTGCCGCCCGTTCGACCGGGAATCTTTCCTCGAAGGCCACATGACGCCGGTCTTCTTTGGCTCGGCGCTGCGCAATTTCGGCGTTCGCGATCTGATCAATGCGCTCGGCGCATTCGCGCCGCCGCCGCGTGACCAGGTCGCCGATATTAGGACCGTGCACGCCACCGACGACAAGATGACGGCCTTCGTCTTCAAGATCCAGGCCAACATGGACCCGAACCACCGCGACCGGATCGCCTTTGCGCGTATCTGCTCCGGCAAGCTGGAGCGCGGCATGAAGGCGCGGCTGTCACGCACCGGCAAGCAGCTTGGTCTCACCGCGCCGCAATTCTTCTTCGCCTCGCAGCGCCAGCTCGCCGATACCGCCTATGCCGGCGATGTCGTCGGCATTCCGAACCACGGAACGCTGCGCATCGGCGATACGCTGACGGAAGGTGAATCCCTGGTTTTCCAGGGCGTGCCGAACTTCTCGCCGGAAATCCTTCGCCGCGTCCGCCTTGAAGACGCGATGAAGGCAAAGAAGCTCAAGGAAGCCCTGCAGCAGATGGCTGAAGAGGGCGTCGTACAGCTCTTCTCGCCGGAGGACGGCTCTCCCGCCATCGTCGGCGTGGTCGGTGCCCTGCAGCTCGACGTGCTGAAGGAGCGGCTGATGGCCGAATATGGCCTGCCGGTTTCCTTCGAAATGTCGCGCTTTTCCGTTTGCCGCTGGATCTCTGCCGATCAAACGGCCGACCTCGAAAAGTTCGTCACCGCACGTCGTGGCGATATTGCCCGCGACCTCGATGGTGACCCGGTTTTCCTCGCCCAGGACGGCTTCTCGTTGCGCTATGAGGCTGAACGTTATCCGGCTATCAAGATGGTCGCCATCAAGGAATATCACGCCGTCAAGGCGGCTTGATATCGGAGGCATGACAGCCACAGGCGGCCAGCCTGTGGCTCAAGGTGTTACTGTGCGGATGCTGCGTTCATCAGCTCTGCGTAGCGAGCCTCGGTGGCATCGTCCAGCGGAAACATGCATTCGACCCGCAGCTCTTGGGTCGTGATCATCTGCGGCGTTCCGACCGTCGTGACCAGCGAGAAAAATTTCAGGACATGCCCGTCCTTCACGAAGGACAAGGGGATCAGCGGCGCATTCTCGATCGCGGGCGATGTCCTCCATTCGGCATTCACATCGGGATAGGCAAGTAGTCTGTCGATAAGCTCCTTCGTTCGCGCATCGATCACGCGCCCGACAGACTCTCGGAAAACGCGTCTCAAGAGGCTTTCGGCCGTCTTCTCCCAGTCCGCAATGAAGGGCCGCATGCCCGAGGGATCGAACATGAGATGCAGGAGATTCCGCGGTTTCGGGCGGGCGGCCATATCGATGAACTGGCCGAAGAAGCGCAGCGTCGCGTCATTGCTCATCAGGACATTCCAATAGCGGTCCATGACGATGGCCGGAAAGGGCTCGTGTTGGCGAAGCATGCGTTTCAGCGCATTGGCGACTCCTCGCATTTCCTGATCGTCGAAGCCTCCTTCGGAATAGATCGGCGCATAACCGGCGGCGAGCAGCAGGGTGTTGCGCTCGCGAAGTGGCACGTCCAATGCATCGGCGAGACGTAAAACATTCTGGCGGCCGGGCGTGCTCCTGCCGCTTTCGATGAAGCTGATCTGCCGCTGCGAAATGCCGGTGTCGAGGGAAAGTTCAAGCTGGCTCTTGCCGCGTGTGCTGCGCCAGGCGCGCAGCTGCAGGCCGAGTTGGTTTGGCAATCTCAGTTTGCCGCGAAGAGAACTCATCCTGCAAAGCCTCACTTCCTTCGTTTGATCTGGCAGGGCCGTATTCGGCAGCCCCGCCAGCAATGGTTTTATGAGAAGGCAACCGGCCCGACTGCACCGTACCAATGGCGCACTGTCGTGGGATCGGTCTCGTCCATGTAGAAAAAGTGCGTCATCACCGGTTTGACGACCGCCTGAGTGCGGCCATCGGGCGTCATTGTCACGGTCCCGCGGAACACTTTCAGCGATCCGGCGTCCCAATATTCGGTGACATCATGCAATGCCGTGAAGCCTGTGTCGATGAAGGCGCGCAGGTTCCGGCGTATGGCTTCTCGCCCCTTCCAGTCGGCGATGCCGAGGTTGCATGTGGCGTCTTCCGCAAGGCAATTGAAGCCTTCACCAAAGGTCTTGTCGTCGATTTCCCGCCAGAAGGCCAGCAGCCATCGGGGAGCTTCTCTTTTCGTGAACGTCATCGTCGTCATGGGTTTTTCCTGAGACCTCTGCCGGAATGATGTCGTGGCCATCAACGTCACACCGGGCTAGGGCTCTTTTGTTGAAGGGCTGAAATAGCTCTTCCTGCAAGAAGATGGTCGTTCAATACCTCGGGACGAGTATTGCTCTCAATTACATACAATGTCATGAAGGCCTCGCCGATCGGGCCTCAAGCCGCCGTGATCGGCTCGTATGTGTTTCATTTTGGAATAGTGCCTTGGCGATGTTCCATCCGATATGGCGCTATGCCATAGTGCCGCCCCGGAGGATCTCCTAGATCAGAACGGGCAGCTTTCATGATGAGATTTCTTGCGGTTCTTGCTCTGGCCTTCGCCGGCCTGATGCCGGTCGCAGCCGAAGCACGAATCATCACCGATGCGGCCGGACGCACGGTGTCGGTGCCGGACAAAATCAACCGTATCGTCGCCGCCGGGCCTCCGGCAGCAGTGCTTGTCTACGTGTTGGCGCCGGAAAAATTAGCGGGTTGGGTTCATGCGCCCGACGAGGCCGCGAAGGCCTATTTGATGCCGTCGGTGCGGGCGCTGCCGACCATCGGGCGGCTGACCGGCAAAGGCGGTACGATCAGCGCGCAAGCCGTCACGGATGCCAAGCCGGATATCATCCTCGATGCCGGTACGGTCGATCCCACCTACAAGGCGCTGGCCGACAAGGTGCAGGCCGAGATCGGCGTTCCCTATGTCCTCATCGACGGCAGCTTTGCCCGCACAGCCGATACGCTTCGCGATGTCGGCGCCCTGATCGGCGTCGAAGACCGCGCCAACAAGCTGGCTGATTATGCCGATTCCGAAATCAAGGATTTGAACGACAAGCTGGCGACGCTGCCGAACGACCCGCGCCCACGCGTCTATTACGGTCGTGGCGCCGACGGCCTGGAAACGGGGCTCTCGGGCTCGATCAATCTCGAGATCCTCGATGCCGTCGGCACCATGAACGTCGCTGCGGCTGCCGGCAAGGGCGGCCTGACCAAGGTGACGCCGCAGCAGGTCGTCGGCTGGAATCCCGACATCATCATAGCCGACGATGCGAATTTCGCAGCCTTGGTGAAAAGCGATCCGCAATGGGCTGCGATCAAAGCCGTCAAGGACGGCAAGATCTTCGTGCCGCCGTTCTTGCCCTTCGGCTGGTTCGATTCACCGCCCGGCGTCAACCGGCTCATCGGTGTACGTTGGCTGGAGAAACTGCTCTATCCAAAGCTCTTCCGCAGCGACTTCGCAGGCGACGTGAAGGAATTCTACAAACTCTTCTATCAGGTCGACCTGACTGATGATCAGGTGGTGGCGCTACTGAAGGGCGTGAAGTAACCGCCGGGGTCAGGGAGGCATTGATGGTCCGTGAAAACGAAATTCGCAAAAACGAAGTAGCCGTCGAACCGCCCGCAGCGTGCGATGCCGGTCTTACCTTTATCGGACGTATCTCGACGCCCTGGACATCGCGCATGGAAACGCCGCGCCAGGGCCGGCATGACGGCCCGCTCTGCCGGATCGAGATTTTCGAACCTTGGGTGGCGGCGTTGCAGGGCGTCGAAGCCTTTGAGCGGCTGGAAGTTCTTTATTGGCTGGATCGATCCCGGCGGGATCTCGTGCTGCAGAGCCCGGCCAACAGCGGCAAGGTACACGGCACCTTCTCGCTGCGCTCGCCGGTGCGGCCGAATCCCATCGGCACATCCATCGTCAAGCTGGAAGCCGTCGAGGGTGCGGTGCTTTTGGTGCGCGGCCTCGATTGTCTGGATGGCACGCCGCTGCTCGATCTGAAGCCGGACCGCACCCTGTTCAAACCGATCGCGCCGCCGCAGCCCGGAGATTTCCAGACCGGCGACGGCGAGACGGCGCATTATTGCCAGAAGCGGGATACCTAGACTGTTCACGCAGTTCCGGGCGGAAACCGCCTGGCAGTTTTCCTGGAACTGTTTCAGTCGACGGCGACCATGACGTCGGATGCCTTGATGACGGCATAGGCGGAAGAGCCCACCGTCAGGCCGAGTTCGTCAACCGCCTCATTGGTGATCGAGGAGGTGACGATGGAACCGTTGCCGATATCGATGCGGACATGCGCCGTCGTCGCGCCCTTGGTGACTTCGACGACCTTGCCCCTGAGGCGGTTTCTCGCGCTGATCTTCATGGATAGTCTCCCTTGTTGTCGGCGCGACAATACCGTCCTCCCCGGCGACGGGCCACCGAAATCCTATTCGCCTCGCGGATAGCGCTGGTTTTCCTCCAGCACGTTGAGGTCCATGTGGTTGCGCATGTAGCGCTCCGATGCCTTCTGCAGCGGCTGATAGTCCCACGGATAGTAAGCGCCGTTGCGCAGGGCGGCGTAGACGACCCATCGCCGTGCCTGGCTTTCGCGCACGGCGGCGTCGAAGCTCTCAAGGTTCCAGCGTTCCATGGCCTGTACCGTCAGGTGCTTCAGCGTTTCGGCATGGGCTGGATCGTGAGCGAGGTTGGTCAGTTCCTTCGGATCCGCGTCGATGTCGAAAAGCATCGGCGGATCCTTCTCGCAAAGGATCAGCTTGTAGCGGCCGTCGCGCAGACCCACGAGCGGCGCTTCCGAGCCCTCCGCCGCATATTCCATCGGCACGGCGCTGCGGCTTCCGGTGTTAAGAGCGAGCGGCGTCAAGTCCTCGCCATCGGTCCAGCGGCGCAGAGATGCGATGTCGATGCCGGCAAGGGCTGCCAGCGTCGGCGTCACGTCGAGCGTCGAAACCGGCTGGTCGATCCGCTTCGGCTGCCAGCCGGGGGCTGCGATCATCAGCGGCACGCGGGCGGAGCCTTCAAAGAAGTTCATCTTGAACCAGAGGCCGCGCTCGCCGAGCATGTCGCCGTGGTCGGAGACGAAAAGGATGATCGTGTTGTCGGCCATGCGACCGCGCTCGAGCGTTTCCAGGATCTCGCCGATCTTCTCGTCGACATAGGAGATATTGGCGAAATAGCCGCGCCGCGCCCGGCGGATCTGCTCAGGTGCGATGTCAAAGGCGGTGTGATCGCAGGCTTTCATCAGCCGCTGCGAGTGCGGATCCTGCTCATCAAAGGGGATTTCGCCCACTTCCGGGTCGAGCGCGGGGCAATCCTCATAGAGGTCCCAGAAGCGGCGGCGCGCGACGTAAGGGTCGTGCGGGTGCGTGAAACTGACCGTCAGGCACCAGGGCCGATCGTCTTGGCGGCGTGAGAGGTCGTAGAGTTTGCGGGTGGCGTGATAGGCGACCTCGTCGTCATATTCCATCTGGTTGGTGATCTCGGCAACGCCGGCCCCGGTCACTGAGCCGAGATTGTGATACCACCAGTCGATGCGCTCGCCGGGCTTGGTATAATCAGGCGTCCAGCCGAAATCGGCGGGATAGATGTCCGTCGTCAGGCGCTCCTCGAAGCCGTGCATCTGGTCCGGGCCGACGAAGTGCATCTTGCCCGATAGCGCCGTCTGGTAGCCGGCGGCGCGCAGGTGATGGGCAAAAGTCGGAATGTCCGAGCAGAACTCGGCCGCATTGTCATAGACGCGCGTTCGGCTCGGCAGCTGCCCGGACATGAAGGAAGCCCGCGCCGGTGCGCAGAGCGGGCTTGCCGTATAGCTGTTGGCAAAGCGCACCGAACGTTTCGCCAGGGCTTTCAGTACCGGCGCATGCAGGAACTCGGCCGGGCCGTCGGGAAAGAATGTCCCGTTGAACTGATCGACCATGAGGATGAGGATATTCGGACGGGACATGCGAGTCTGTTCCTTGAGATCAGAGGCCGATGGCGGCTTTGACGGCATCGAGGCCGGGTTTGCCGTCAATAGTGGTGACGCCGGCAAGCCAGGGCGTCAAGGCGTCCGGATGTGCCTTCAGCCAGGCGGTCGCTGCATCCTTGGCGCTCTCACCGCCGAGGATCGACCCCATCAGCGAATTCTCCATGCCGATGTCGAAGGTCAGATTATGGAAGAGCTTGGCAGCATTCGGGCATTGGGTGGCCCAGCCGGTGCGTGCCAACGTGTAGACCTCGGCGCCGCCATAGTTCGCGCCGAAATACGCATCGCCGCCGGAGAGATAGGCGATCTTGAAGCGTTCGTTCATGGGATGCGGCGCCCAGGCGAGGAAGACGATCGCCTGCTTGTCCTTTGAGGCGCGTTCCACCTGCGACAGCATCGCCTGCTCGCTCGATTCCACCAACTCCCAGCCTTTCAGGCCGAAGTCGTTGGCGTCAATCATCTTCTGGATATTGGTGTTGGCAGGCGCACCCGGCTCGATGCCATAGATCTTGTGGCCGAAATCGTCGCCATGCTTCTGCAGATCTGTGAAGTCCTTGATGCCCTTGTCGGCAGCATAGGTCGGCACTGCCAGAGTGAACTTCGCGCCCTGGAGATTGCGGTTCAACACTTCGGCGGCCTTCGCCTTGTTGAGATCGTCAACGAAAGCCTTTTGTGCCGGCATCCAGTTGCCGAGAAAGACGTCGATCTTGCCCGTCTTCATCGCCTGATAGCCGATCTGCACGGAAAGCGTCTTGATGTCGGGCTCGTAGCCGAGTGCGGTCAGCAATACGCCGGTTACGCCGTTAGTCGAGGTGATGTCGGTCCAGCCCGGGTCCGAGAGATGGATCGTCTTGCAGCTATCGTCATCGGCCCGGGCAATGCCGGCGAAGGAGAGGACGGAAAGAAGAGCGCCGGCGGTCAACCGACCCATTGCAGACACGCGCATGACTAAAGCTCCCTCTTGTTATTGGATTATTTTATTGAACATCACTAGAGTTCCTGCTGTGAAGCAGGCATTTTTCGATGGATGCCAAAAGGAAATTTTATGGCAGAACGTTTGGTCGATCTTGGCTGGCTGCGGATATTCATGGAAGTGGGGCGATCGGGCAGTCTCTCTGCCGCGGCCTCCGCGCTTGGCCTGACGCAGCCCGCCGTTAGCTATCAGATCCGCCGCATCGAAGAGCAGATGGGCGTCGCCCTGTTTCGGCGCCAGCATCGCGGTGTCGAGCTTTCGCCGGAGGGCCAGCGCCTGTTCGAGATCGTCGAGAAAGCAGTCGGTGGCGTCGATGGTCTGGTGCGCAGCTTCCGCGTCGAGGCGGAGCGACCGTCCGTCCGCTTGCGCACCGACTACGCCTTTTCCGCTCTCTGGCTGATACCCCGCATGCATGCCTTCAGGATTCTCCATCCGGAGGTGGATATCCAGATCGTCGCCACGCAGCGGCTTGATCGCGGCGCTCCGGAAAGTGGCGATATTGCCGTCTTTTTCGGCACGCGCGATGAGTTCGGCCCGGCTGCTACGCTGCTCCTGCCTGAGAAAGTCGTACCCATCTGCACCAGGGGTTTTGCGGAGCGTCAAGGCCCCTTTACCGATCCCGCGCAGCTGGCGCGCGCCACGCTGGTCCATCTCGATTCCGAAACGCCGTCGCCCTGGTTTGATTGGGAAAGCTATCTCTCCTCCTTCGGTATCGTCCGGGACACCTATGCCGGCCAAGGCGACCTGCGTTTCAATACCTATTCGCTGGTGGTGCAGGCCGCTCTCAGCGAGCAGGGGGTGGCGATCGGCTGGATGGGTCTCGTCGATACGTTGCTCGCGGCGCGCACTTTGGTCACTGCCGGTCCGATGCTGGAGGCGCCGGCGCGCGGCTACTGGCTGTTGCCTTCAGCCGCGCCAAGCCCGCATGCCGAGCGTTTGGCAGAGTGGCTGCTGGCGGAAGCCGCCGCCGAGCAAAGCTCATCTATTCCGCCATCAGGTCGTTGAGAAACGTCTCGCACCAATGCGATACGTCGTTCTCCAAAAGGTGATCCATCATGCCGCGCCAGCGTTCCTGCCGCTCCTGCAGTGGCATGTTGACGGCACGCGCCAGCGCATTGGCTGTGCCGTCGACGTCGTAAGGATTGACCAGCAAGGCGCCCTTGAGCTCGCGCGCAGCACCCGCAAAGCGCGATAACACCAGCACGCCGGGATCTTCCGGATCTTGAGCGGCAACGTATTCCTTGGCGACGAGGTTCATGCCGTCGCGCAACGGCGTCACCAGGCCTACCTTCGCGAGCCGGTAGAGGCCGGCCAGGATCGGGCGACTGATCGAGCGGTTGATGTAGCGGATGGGCACCCAGTCGACCGTGCCGATCGCGCCATTCACCCGGCCGGCCTGTTCGGCAACGGCATGCTGCATTGCCTCGTATTCCGGCACTTCGGAGCGCGACTTCGGGGTGATCTGCAGATAGGTGATGCTGCGCTGGTGCGCCGGATTGTTGGTGATGAAGCGTTCGAAGGCGTCGATGCGCTGCGTGATGCCCTTCGAATAATCGAGCCGGTCGACGCCGAGGATGAGGTCGCGCCCTTCGATGCTCTTCCGTACCTTCTGCACCATGCTGTGCGAAGCGGCCTTGCGGGCGAAGGCGGCAAAGCCTGCCGTTTCGATACCGATCGAATAGGCGCCGCCGCGAAAATCATGGCCATGCGCGCTGAAATGGCCGGGGCTCTTCTCGATGCCCATGCCTTCGCGTTTCAGGCAGCCCGCGAAATTTTCAAGGTCGTAGGCCGTCTGAAAGCCAAGCAGGTCGTAAGAGGAAAGGCCGCGCATGATCTCCTCATGCACCGGCATGGCCAGTACGACGTCGGCCGGCGGCCAGGGAATATGCAGGAAGAAACCGATGCGGTTCTTCAGGCCCATCTGCCGCAGCTCAGCCGCAAGCGGAATGAGATGATAGTCATGGACCCAGATGATGTCGTCCGGCTCGATGAACGGCGCCAACCGATGGGCAAAGAAGCGGTTGACCCGGAAATAGCCGGTCATTTCCTTGCGGGCATATTCCGCAAGATCGAGCCGGTAATGGCAGATCGGCCAGAGCACGCGGTTGGCAAAGCCCTGATAATATTCTTCGACATCCTTTTGCGTCAGATCCGTCAGGGCATAGGTGATATTGCCATCCTGCGTCATTTGCAGCGGCTCCGGCTCGACGTCGCCGCTCGATTGTCCGGACCAGCCCATCCAGATGCCGCCGCGCTCGGCAAGCGCAGCCTGCAGCGCCACCGCCAGACCGCCGGCGGCGGCTGCGCCCTTGTGATCGGGCACGGAAACACGATTGGAAACGATGACAAGACGACTCAACGAATTCTTCCTTTCGAGAAGACCAAAGCAACTCCGGGAAAAGCGCGCAGCCGTTTTCCGTTCGCAGTTGCGGCAAAACTAAAGGCTGGAGGGTGTCGAAGGGGTCGACGGATTACTTGACGAGAGTTTCCAGCACTTCTCTTAAACGCGCCGGCGAGCCAATGGATGCACGGGCCAGCGTTTTTCCATTGGCCTCACCAATGCGCACGGACTGGCCGCCGAGACGGTTTGCCGCGGCAAACATCGTCTCGTCGGTCACGTCATCGCCGATGGTGATCGGCCGTCGTCCTTCGAAAGGCGCTTCGGTCAGAAATGCCTCGATGGCATGCCCTTTGCTCGCATGAGCGGGGCAGATCTCGATCACCTTCTTGCCGTGTTGAAGATTCCAGTCGGGGCCGGCTTCCTCCAGATGGAACTGCATGGCTTCGCCGATCTCGACCTCGCTTGCGGGCGCGTGCCGGAAATGAACCGCGACAGCCGCTCCCTTGTCCTCGACAATGGCGCCGGGCCAAGCCAGAGCCTCCCGCTGGATGACTTGCTTCATTTCCTGGAAGGCGGGCGGAATATGCGCGCGCCGCAACCTTCCGGCGGCATCGCGCCGTTCCGCGCCGTGAAGACCGGCAACGGGGAAGCGGAAGGGAGCGAAGAGAGGATCGACAAATTCGATGGCGCGGCCCGTTACCAGTGCCAGTGCGCCGCCAAGCTGGCGCGAGAGCGTATGGAGTATACCGGGCAGATAGTCCGGAACGACGATCGCTTCCGGCGTTTCGGCAAGGTCGAGCAAGGTTCCGTCGATATCGAGGAACAAGGCCCAATCCTGCGGATACAATGAGAGTGCGGTAAGAGCCGGCTCTTTCAGCGGCCTCGGTTCGGCTTCGCCCTCGTTGGGCTGTTCCTGAGAAGACATGCAGGGTTAGCTAAGGCGCTCTTACCATTTGACAAGGCAAAAAACGAAAAGCTGAAAATCAAAAGGGGCCGCCTTAAGCGACCCCCCATGAGCTTTGGCCCGTAACTGGCCTGAAGCGAAGACCGCTTCGGGAAGGTGTTGATCAGAGCGAGGGCTGCCTCGCAACGTTCACGACCATTTCCATGCCGTATACCAAGACCGAAATCCCACTAGACATTGGATCACCTTCCTTTCGTTACGTTTCAGACCAGTGAAAGGTAGCTCAAATTCCGGCTGATGCAAGAGGCACCGTCCCAGAGAACTTCAAACTTATTATCGTTTTGAAATGTCCGGCCGCGCGAAATCTCGAGCAAAACTCGGTGGCGGCGGGGTTCACGAAGAAAACATGTCGATGACAAACGTGATCGGACGAAGCGTCAAATATCTGTCATCTTGCGCCGTACGGCATGGAAAATTAAGGCTTTATTACCCATTCCGAATAAACAATCGTCCAAGATTTGCCATTCTCCCGCGGGACAGGAAGACAGCGGGAATCGGAGTAAGAGACGCATGTGTCGTTGGGCAGCCTATCGTGGAGACCCCCTCTATCTGGAGGAGCTGGTGTCTTCGCCTGCCCACTCCCTGATCGAACAATCCCATTGCGCCACGCGCGCTAAGACGGCGACCAATGGCGATGGTTTCGGCATCGCCTGGTACGGTGACCGGCCGGAGCCAGGCCGTTATCGCGATATCCTGCCCGCCTGGTCCGATTGCAATCTGAAAAGCCTGGCGCGGCAGATCCGCTCGCCGCTCTTCCTCGCCCATGTCCGCGCCGCTACCGGCGGCGGCACGCGGCGCGACAATTGCCACCCCTTCGTCTTCGAGAACTGGTCGTTCCAGCACAATGGCCAGATTTCGAATTTCGATCGCCTGCGCCGGCCGATGGAAGCCATGCTCGACGACCGGCTGTTCCATGCCCGCAGCGGCACGACCGATTCAGAACTTCTTTTCCTGCTGGCCATGCAGTTCGGCATGGCGGTCAATCCGATCGCGGCGATGGCCGAAGCCATCGGCTTCGTCGAAGGCCTCTCGCTGCATCTGACAGGCTCGGTGCTGGTACGGTTCACATCAGCATTTTCCGATGGCAGGTCGCTCTATGCCATCCGCTATGCGACCGACCGCAAGGCTCCGACCCTCTATGCCTCGCCGGTCGGGTCAGGCAATTGCCTCGTGTCGGAGCCGCTGAACGACGATGTCGATGCGTGGCGTGAAATTCCCGATGGCAGCGCCGTCATGATCGACGATACCGGCGTGCATGTCAGCCCCTTCCAGCCGGAAGAGCGCGCCGCCGATGAGGCCCGGACGCCAGCCGCTATCTCTGCGTGATCTTCTCGGCGATCATGGCTGCAAGCCGTGTCGCCACCTCATCCTTATCGAGATCTGGCCATTGCTCGACACCGGCATGGCTGATGATCTTCACGCGGTTTCGCGTGCCTCCCATGATGCCGGTTGCCGGTGAGACGTCGTTGGCGACGATAAAGTCGGCGCCCTTGCGCTCCAGCTTCGCACGGGCATTGCTCTCGACATCCTGCGTTTCGGCGGCAAAGCCGATGACGAGTTTCGGCCGTTGGGTGTGGTGGCCGACGGTTTTCAATATGTCCGGGTTCTCGGTGAGCGCCAAAGTCGGGATCGACTCGCCTGGATGCTTCTTGATCTTCTGATCTGACGCGGAGGCGACCCGCCAGTCGGCGACGGCAGCGACCATCACGGCGACATCGGCGGGAAGGGCTGCCAGCACCGCATCGCGCATCTCGTCGGCTCGCTCGACATGCACGACCTTGAGGCCGGCCGGATCGGGTATCGTCACCGGGCCGGAGACGAGGGTAACATCGGCACCAAGCGCCGCAAGCGCTGCCGCAATGGCATGACCCTGCCGCCCTGAGGAGCGGTTGGCGATGTAGCGCACAGGGTCGATCGGCTCATGCGTCGGCCCGGAGGTGACGATCACCTTCTTGCCCGCAAGCGGCTTGGCGCCATTATCCAGTCGCATCTCTACGGCAGCCACGATATCGAGCGGTTCTGCCATCCGGCCGGCGCCGGCTTCTCCGCTTTCCGCCATCTCGCCGGTCATCGGCCCGATAAAGGCGATGCCGTCTCCACGCAGCGTCTCGACATTCCGCCTGGTCGCCGGATGCGCCCACATCTTCGGGTTCATGGCGGGAGCGGCGAGGACCGGCCGGTCCGTGGCAAGCAATATGGTCGAGGCAAGATCGTCCGCCAGCCCGTTTGCCATCTTGGCGAGCAGATCGGCGGTTGCCGGCGCGATCAGCACCAGGTCGCAGTCGCGCGCCAGCCTGATATGGCCGACATCCTGCTCGTCCTGGCGCGAAAACAGATCGGTGAAGACATGATCGGCGGCAAGCGCACCGACGGCGAGCGGCGTGATGAACTGTTGCGCGCCCGACGTCATGATGGGCCGCACCTTCGCGCCACGCTCGCGCAGCCGGCGGATGAGGTCGAGGCTCTTATAGGCCGCGATACCGCCGGAGATGATAAGAAGGATGCGCTTTCCTGCGAGAACCATGCCTGAACCCGTCGCCTGTTCTTTTGCACATAAGCCTAAGCCTTTGGCGGATAATAGGCAATCGCCGCATGCCCTCATGGCATCGATACCCCTGTGCGTGCAGCGCGGGCGAGCGGGCGCTTTCGTGTGGGCAAGCCGGGTGATCACATCGACATCAACTACTTGTCATTTGCGGGAGTCCCTCGGCTCGACAACATTGAACAGGTTAACGACCAAAGGAGTCTCGCCTTGAAACTGATGAAAGTCGCAATGATCGCCCTGCCAATCATGGCCGCCGCCATGCCGGCCTTTGCCGAGCGTGCCTATTCGCCGCAAGAGCTGAAGAACAAGGAGATCATTCTCGATTTCTACCAGAAGGCGCTGAACGACAAGGACTTCGATGGCGCTTCGAAGTATCTCGGCAAATACATCCAGCACAATCCGATGGCGGCCGATGGTCCGGAGGGGCTGCGCGGTTTCATCGATTATTTGAAGAAGAACTTTCCGCAGTCGAAGAGCGAGATCAAGCGCGTGATGGTCGACGGCGATTATGTGATCCTGCGCGTCCATGCCGTTCGTCAGCCTGGCGACCGCGGCAGCGCCATCGTCGATATCTTCCGCCTTGAAGACAACAAGATCCAGGAACATTGGGATTCGGTACAGCCGATCCCCGAGACGTCGAAGAACAAGAATACGATGTTCTAAGTGGACGAGCCGCAAGGGATGTAGATTCTGCTACGCGTCCTTATCCGTTCAAAGCAGTTCAACGACATGACCCCGCAACCAATTCATGCTGTGCGGGATCACGTCCGCGGTCCGAAGCCGCCGATGCTGGCAACGACAATCGAACCCTGAAAAGCGGCGATCAGGTACGCGTGATCGAGAGGCCGCCGTCGATGAGCGAAGCCGTGCCACTAACGAAGCTTGCGTCATCGGAGGCGAGGTAGAGAACCGAGCGCGCAATCTCTTCGGGGCGGGCGACGCGCTTCAGCGCATGCAGGTTGGTTATGAAAGCCTGCTTGTCGGACGTGTCGTTCATTTCGCGATACATGTCGGTATCAACAGCGCCCGGCAGTATGGCATTGACGCGCACATTCTGCGGACCAAATTCAGCGGCCAGCGTCTGCGTCAAGCCGATCAGGCCGGATTTGCTGGCGGCATAGGCGGCCACGCCCGGGAAGCTGACGGTATGGCCGACAAAGGTCGACGTGAAAATCACGGAGCCGCCGCCGTGCTTGATCATTTCGCCTATCTGGTGCTTGGCGGCTAGGAAGGATGCGGTGAGGTTGATTGCCAGCGCATCGGCAAAGCCAGCTTCAGAAACCCCGGTGCTGGGACCGGCTTCGCCGAGCGTACCGGCATTGTTGAAGGCGACATCGAGCTTGCCGTAGCGCTCGAGTGCAAGGGCAACCAGTGCCTTGTGGTAGTCTTCCGAGCGTACATCTCCGGCCAGTACGGCTGCTTCGCCGCCGGCGGCTTTGATCTCGGCGGCGAGGCTTTCCAATTCTGATGTGCGGCGAGCGCCGACGACAACCTTGGCGCCTTCGGCGGCGAAGAGCTTTGCTGTGACGCGGCCAATGCCGGAACTGGCGCCGGTAACGATTGCGACTTTTCCATTCAAGCGGTTCATTGTTCCATCTCCTGTGTGAGGACGTGTCTTTCGGTTTGTCCGATACGAGGAAGATGGTCTTTTCTCATCGTTCGGATTAGTCTGCAGATCATGGAATTCGAATTCGGAATTGCCGAACGATGTTGAAGATCGACGGGATCGTGACGTTCGTGACTGTAGCCGAGGCTGGCTCGATCAGCGAGGCGGCGCGACGCCTGCGCCTGTCGAAATCCGTGGTCAGCGAGCGCCTTTCGGAAATGGAGAAGGCGTTGGGGGCAACCCTTCTTCATCGCACGACCCGCAAGCTGACCCTGACAGAGGATGGCGCTGCCTTTCTGCAGCGTGCGACGCGCATCGCGCAGGAGGTTCGCGAAGCGGCCGCAGATCTCGCCGAGCGGCGCGGCACGCTGATGGGACCGCTGCGCATCGCCGCGCCCGTCACCTTCGGCCGCATGCATCTTGGCCCGGCTCTCTATCCGTTTTTGGCAGAGCATCCGGAGATTGAGTTGACGCTCGATCTCGACGACCGCCGGGTCGATGCCGCATCGGATGGCTATGATGCGATCATACGCCATGGCCTGATTGCCGACTCGCGCCTCATCGCATGGAAGCTCGCCCGCAGCCGCCGTCTTCTTGTGGCGTCGCCGGATTATCTCAGTCGCCACGGCAAGCCCGCCTCCTTGTCCGATCTTGAGGATCATCGCGGTATCTTCTACACCAATCGCGGCGTGGCCGACTGGCGTTTCCAGGGGCTGGATGGTGCTGTCGTCATCCGCGGGAAGCTGGCATTGGGTGTCAACAACGGTGATGTCCTTCACGATGCAGCCCTTGCCGGGCTCGGCATCGCCTTGCTGCCGGCCTTCATTGCAGGGCCTTCGGTGAGGGAAGGTCGGCTCGTCGAGATCGATGTCGGCTATCGGCCGGAGCCGGAATTCATCTTCATGGCTCACCCGGAAGGACGCAACCCATCGGCAAAGCTCCGCGCGATTGCCGACCACCTGAAGAAGGCATTCGGCGAGCCTCCCTATTGGGAGCTGGAGCAACCAACTCCAGCAAAAAGATGAAGCGGTTTCGCGTCGGGAATTGCTGGAAAGCAAATAGTTGCCGGCTAGGCAATCAGGTTCATGAGGTTGGCGATGACGGGTGATCGTTGCGCCTTGAGGCTGGCAAGCCCCAAGCGCGCCACGACCGGCGGCCCATCGATCGGCCGATAGGTGACACCGTCGAGCCTGATTTGCGCGACGGACGCCGGGACGATGGAAACGCCGAGATTGGCAGCAACGAGGTTGATGACGGAGGGGATCTGTGGCGCCTCCTGCGTCACCACAAGATCGAAGCCCGCTTCGCGGCAAGCTGCAACGATATCGTCGTAGAGGCTGAGCCCCACCGTGCGCGGGAAGAGAATGAAGGGCTCTCCCGCCAAGGCGCCGATCGGGACGCGCTCCTTTTTTGCCAACGGATGATGCGCTGGCAGCGCAATCAGCATCGGCTCGTCGGCAAAACGCTTCAGCCGCACATCACGCGGGTCTTCCAAGCCGGGACGAATGAAGGCAGCATCGATCTCGCCGCGCATCAGCCGCTCCATCAGCGCCTTGCTATTCATCTCCGTCAGTGACAGCCGCACTTCGGGCCAGTGGCCTCGAAATTCGCGAATGGTCGCCGTTACGATGGTGTTGAAGGCGGAAGAGGCCGTGAAGCCGAGCGAAAGACGGCCGATTTCGCCGCGATTGGCGCGCTGGGCGGCGAGCTTTGCCTTTTCCGCCGCATCAACGGCCAGTTTTGCCTCGGCAAGAAAAGCTTCTCCAGCCGCTGTCAGCTCCGCGCCGTGGGGTACGCGGTGGAACAGTTGTGCTCCGACCTCGTTCTCCAAGTCCCGTATCTGCTGGCTGAGCGGCGGCTGCCCGATGCCGAGAGTGGCGGCGGCGCGAGTAAAGTTCCCGGCTTCCGCAAGGGCCAGGAAATAGCGAATATGACGCAGCTCCAATGCTATCTCCAAAAGCTATTGAGATCGCCTGTTCCATATATTGGACTAATGGAGCTGACCTGACTAGATTTGTGGGCAAGAAAGATCGGGTGCCCATCATGTTCCGCGCCGCAAGCAAGCAGCAAACCACTGCCTCCGAAGTTCCGCCCCGCCCCGAATTGACGCTCGTCAAAAACGAACCGCCAAGCGAGCTCCGTCAGTTCCTCACGCGCGGCACGCCCGCTTTTCGCCGCGCGACGGTCGCTCTGTTTCTTTCCGGTTTTGCCACCTTCTCGCTGCTTTATTGCGTGCAGCCGCTGATGCCGATCTTCTCTCAGGATTTCGGCGTCACGCCGGCCGCAAGCTCCCTGTCTCTGTCGCTTTCGACCGGCTTCCTGGCCTTTGCGATCTTCGGTGCGGCTGCCGTTTCGGAGAGCCTCGGCCGCCGCAGCCTGATGTTCATCTCACTGCTGGGTGCGGCGATCTGTACGATCGTCTGCGCGGTGTCGCCGAGCTGGCATATGCTGCTTGCCGTTCGCGCGCTCGAGGGCTTTCTACTGGGCGGCGTACCGGCAGTCGCCATGACCTATCTCGCTGAAGAGATCGAGCCGCGCGGCCTTGGCGGCGCCATGGGTCTCTATATCGCCGGCAACGCTTTCGGCGGTATGGCTGGCCGCGTCGTGACGGGTACGATCGCCGAATATCTGAGCTGGCGGCCAGCGCTGGCAACCGTCGGCATTCTCGGCCTGATTGCTGCCGTCGGCTTCCTCTATCTGCTGCCGCCGTCGCGCAACTTTACGCCGCGCAAGGGTTTCGACGCCGCCTTCCACGTGAAGGCCTGGGGTGGTCACTTCGGCAATGCGGCTCTGCCTCTACTCTTTGCCATCGGCTTCCTGGTGATGGGCTCCTTCGTCACGGTCTATAACTATGCCGGCTTCCGCCTTGTTGCCGCTCCCTATAACCTCAGCCAGACCGAGCTAGGCCTGATCTTCACCGCCTATCTCTTCGGCATCGTTGCCTCCTGGGCTGCGGGCTTGCTTGGCGACCGCATCGGCCATTTCATCGTGCTGCCGATTGGCGTGCTGATTGCGGCACTCGGTGCAGCGGTGACGCTTTCCAGCTCCCTGCCGCTGATCATTCTCGGCATTGTTCTGGTGACGATCGGCTTCTTTGTGACCCATTCCGTTGCCAGCGCACTGGTCGGGCGGCTGGCACGCAGCTTCAAGGGGCATGCCTCCTCGCTCTATCTGCTCGCCTATTATCTGGGCTCCAGCATCGCCGGTTCGGTTGGCGGCTATTTCTGGCTTGCCGATGGCTGGAATGCCGTGGTTGCCTTCATCCTCGCCATGCTGGCACTATGTCTTATCAGTGCCCTTGCAGTCGCCAGACTGGCGCGTCGTTGAAACCGGAGCCGCTATGATCCTCATCGACCATCTCGATCATCTGGTGCTCACGGTGGAGAGCATCGATGCGAGCTGCGATTTCTACGCCCGCGTTCTCGGCATGGGTGTCGAAACCTTCGGGGGAGGCCGCAAGGCTCTCACCTTCGGCAATCAGAAGATCAATCTGCACCGTGCCGGCCATGAGTTCGAGCCCAAGGCCGATCGGCCGACGCCGGGTTCTGCCGATCTCTGCTTCATCAGCCACACGCCGCTGGATGACGTCGTCGCTCATCTCGAGACAGAGGGCGTCGCGATCGCGGAAGGCCCCGTTCGCCGCACCGGCGCCACCGGCCCCATTCTCTCGGTCTACTTCCGCGATCCGGACAACAATCTGATCGAAGTGTCCAACAACCTTTCCTGAGATGACATAAACGCATCGTCAGGCGTTTCCTCGCGGACCGGTCTCCGAATGTGGCCGCTTGACTTCCGAAAACTCGGCCTATATTAAACCTATAAGTTAATTAACTTTATGGTTTAGTGAATCGTATGGACACATTGAGCGCTACCCTTTCGGCTCTAGCCGATCCAACCCGCCGGGCAATCCTGGCGCGGTTGGCAAGCGGCGAGGCATCCGTCTCCGAACTGGCCGAACCTTTCGACATGTCGCTTGTCGCCGTTTCCAAGCATCTGAAGGTGCTGGAGAAGGCCGGGTTGATTTCGAAGGGCAGGGAAGCGCAGTGGCGTCCCTGCCGGCTGGAGCCGAAGCCGCTCCGGCAGGTGGACGACTGGCTGGAGAGTTACCGGCAGTTCTGGAACGACAATCTCGATCGTCTGGAAGCCTATGCAACGCTATTGCAACAAGGAGAGGTGGATGAACCAAGCAAATAACGATCGCAGCATGCGTATGCCGCGCGAGATCGTGCTGACCCGCGACATTGCAGCGCGACGTGCGTTGCTGTTTCGCCTTTGGACGGAGCCGGAGCATCTGATGCGCTGGTGGGGTCCGCAGAACATGACGGCGCCCTCCGTTTCCGTCGACCTGCGGGCAGGCGGCGCCTGGCGACACTGCATTCTGACACCGGAGGGCAAGGAATATTGGAGCCACGGCCGCTATCTGGAGATCGTCGCGCCCGAGCGTCTCGTCTTTTCCTTCGCCTGGGAAAACCAGGAGGGCAGGGCCGAGCATCCGATGCAGGTCACCGTGGAATTTCACGAGCTTGGCGAGAAGAAGACGCACCTCGTTTTCCGCAAGGTCGAGCTGCCCGACGATACCGAACTGAAGCTGCAGACCGGCGGTTGGGTGCAAGCCCTCGATAAATATGCCGCCTATGCGGAAGCAATCTCAAGGGAAGGATGAGAGTGATGAAGAAAACCTATCATGGAAGCTGCCATTGCGGCGCCGTCGCTTACGAAGCCGATCTCGATCTGCAGGCAGGCACCTTCAAATGCAATTGTTCGATCTGCAAGAAGAAGCGCAATTGGCTGACTGTCGCCACGCCTGCCGATTTCCGTCTGACCTCGGGTGAAGGCAATATCGGAGAATATCAGTTCGGGCCGCGCATCTTGCATCATCTCTTCTGCAAGACTTGCGGCATCAGCTCTTTCAACCAGGGTGAAAATCCCGCACTCGGCGGCAAGTTCTATGCGATCAGCATCAGCTGCTTGGACGATACCACCGACGACGAACTTGCCTCGCTTCCCGTGGGATATTTCGATGGTCGCGATGATCGCTTCGATCGGGCGCCGGAGGAAACGCGTTATCTTTAACGCGAGGCTTAGCCCTTGGTGGCGAGCCAGATCACGTGCCGCGCGCCCGTCTTGCCATTGGCGCGCGTATTGACCACCTCGGCGGTAAAGCCGCTGTCACGCAGGCGCTTTGTAAAACGCTCGTCAGGTCCCGAAGACCAGACCGCGAGCACGCCGCCGGAGCGCAGCGCATCGCGCGCTGCCTTGAGGCCCTGATAGTCGTAGAGCCCGTCATTGGCCTCTGACGTAATGCCATCGGGACCATTATCGACATCGAGCAGGATGGCATCGAAGGCCGCCTTGCGGGCACGGATGAGTGGACGCACGTCGCCCTTGTGAATGGCCACGCGCGGATCGTCGAGGCAGCCGTCGAAGATCGCCGCCATCGGCCCGCGTGCCCAGGTCACAACAGCCGGCACCAACTCCGCGACCGTGACCTTCGCGTCCGCACCGAGTTCACCGAGAGCCGCGCGCAAGGTAAAGCCCATGCCCAGGCCGCCGATCAGCATATGAGGCGTCTTCCGGCTCTTGATCTTTTCGCATGAAAGCGTGGCAAGCGCGCGCTCGGAGCCGCTCAGGCGGCTGTTCATCAGCTCGTTGGTGCCGAGCATGATGGAAAATTCCTGGCCGCGCTGCTTCAGGCGTAGCTCGCCGCCACCGGGGATTTTCGCAGTGTCGAGCAGGGTCCAGGGGATCACGGGCAATTCTCCAAAACAATTCCAGGAAAAGTGTGTAGCTGTTTTCCGTCCGGAATTGCGTATAGACAGGTCGTTTCGAACTGCCCGGGACCATAATCTCTAGACGCCGGTAAGAACAGACGCGCCTATCCCAAACGGATATAGGGCACATCCTTTTTCGCAACTTCGTCCAGCGCCTCCTCATAGCCGGCATCGGCATAACGCATGACGCCGAGCGCGGTGTCGTTGGTCAGCGCATGGTCCAGCCGTTCATCGGCTGCAGCCGTGCCGTCGGCGACAACTGTGACGCCGCAGCTTGTCATGTAGCCGGCATAGCCGCCGCCGCCGGAATGAACGACGACGAGATCTGCCATCGACGAGCAGAGCATCATGGCGTCGATCAGCGGCCAGTCGGCAATGGCGTCCGAGCCGTCCTTCATGCCTTCGGTCATGATGTTCGGATGCGCCATGGCGCCGGCATCGAGATGGTCGCGCGAGAAGGCGATCGGACCCTTCAGCTCGCCGCTTGCCACAAGCTCGTTGACGCGGCGGGCAAGCGCCGTGCGCTCGCCATGGCCGAGCCAGGCGATGCGCGCCGGAAGGCCTTCGAAGGGTACATGCTGGCGGGCAAGCCTGATCCAGTTGGTGATGATCTTGTTGTCCGGGAGCATTTCCAGCAGCAGATCGTCGATGCGGGCGATATCGCTTTCTTCGCCGGAGAGCGCCATCCAGCGGAACGGCCCGATGGCACGGCAGAAGAGCGGCCGTAGATAGGCCTCGGTGAAGATCGGAATATCGAAGGCGTTCGCCACGCCGCCTTCCTTCGCCTGGGTGCGGATAAGGTTGCCGTTGTCGAAGACTTCGGAGCCCTTTTTCTGGAAATCCAGCATGGCCTTAACATGCTCGACGATCGAGGCGCGGCTTGCCGCCATCAACTGGCCCTGGCCATCGTCGCGCAGGTCTTTGACCTGGGCGAGGCTCATGCCCTTCGGCACGTAGCCATAGACGAGATCGTGCGCCGAGGTCTGGTCGGTGACGATATCGGGCACGATGCCGCGCCGCGCGATCTCCGGATAGATCTCAGCCGCATTGCCGACGAGACCGACGGAAAGCGCCCGCTTCTCCTTGACGGCGGCGTCGATCATCGCCAGCGCGGAATCGAGGTCCGGCGCGATCTCCTGCAGATAGCCGATTTCCTGGCGCTTCCTGGCACGCTCCGCATCGATATCGACGCAGAGGATCGCGGCACCCGCCATGCGGCCGGCGAGCGGCTGCGCGCCGCCCATGCCGCCGAGGCCGGCGGTCAGAACGAAACGGCCGAAGAGATCGCCACCGAAGCGACGCTCGGCGATGCGCATGAAGATTTCGTAGGTGCCCTGGATCACGCCCTGGCTGCCGATATATTGCCAGGCGCCTGCCGTCAGCCCGCCCCAGCAGATCAGCCCCTTGCGCTGCAGCTCGTAGAACACCTCGGCCTTCGCCCACTGCCCGACGATGTTGCAATTCGCCATGATGACGAGCGGCGCCTTGTCATGCGTGCGAATGAGGCCGATCGGCTTGCCGGATTGAATGAGCAGGGTCTGGTTCTCATCCATTTCGGTGAGCGCCTTGACGATCCCCTTGTGTGCCGCCCAGTTACGCGCTGCCTTGCCGAGAGCGGCATAGACGACGAGATTGTCGGGATCTTCGCCGACCGACAGCACATTTTCGAGCAGGCGCAGCAATGCCTCCTGCCGCCAGCCCTTGGCGCGCAGCTCCGGGCCGCCCGGAATCGGGAATTTCGGATGACGTGGATTGGCTTTCGGCATGGAATTCCCTTCCCTGATATGATCTTTTGTGTCGGCTGCCAGCTACTTCGGCGGCAGGCCTTCGACGAAGTCCAGCGCGGCCAAAAGCAGCCGCTTGCGCAGCATGTCGTTGCCATAAGCTTCCGGCCCGGCGCGCATCCAGCCCTGCATTGTCCGGCCGCCCATCTGCATGCGGTTGACGTCGTGCTGTTGAACCGCCCAGCTATCGTTGCCCTTGCCGAGGCGGATCAGCATCCCGTCTTCGCGCGCGCCACACAGCAGATGGCCGTTGAGCAGAAAGGCCCAGCCGCCGAACATTCCTTTTTCGCTAAGCCCGGGCCGTGGTCCGAGCTCTTCTCTCAGCAATTCTTCGAGACCTGCGTCACGCGCCATCTGCGCCTCCCGCGCTTTTCAGCCTTTCTTGCCGGCCAGAGCGTGATGCCGAAAAGTGTAGGCGGTTTTCGGACGACATCACGCTCTACTTCTTTGTCTCTAGAGCGGATTCAGATTTTAGGTCGAACAGACCTAAAATCATCCGACTCTAGTACGTATTTCGCGATCTCGATCCCCATGGCCTTCTCGACGGAAGGATAGACTGTGGGGTCGAGCACGCTGGCGGACAGCGGAATGATGTCCATCGGCACATGCAGGATGAAGACGTTCATGCCCTCATGCAGCTGGCCGACGCTCAAGGGTTCGCCTTCCGGAGACAGCGTTGATATGACGGAGGGGAAGGTCGCGAGACGCTTGCCGCCGGTATCTTCGACAGCCATGTACTCGTTCATGACATGCATGATGACGGCCTTGTCGCCGCTGCCGACCGTGACGGTGCCGATGTCGAAGGCTTCCTTCGTGTAGACGACGTTCTTCTTCGTGATCGTGCCTTCGGCCAGGATATGACCGCCAGTCGTCTTGCAGATGGCGTCGATGACGGCGCTCCCGCCCTTCTTTTCCGCCTCGATGATCGCTTCACCGAGCGAAAGCGCCATGGAGATGCCGCCGAGCGCCGCGTGGGTGCGGACATAAGAAGTGCGCAAGGGATTGCGGCAGGAGGCGATGAAGCCGCCGGACTGGTCGGAGGCTGCGCGCAGGATCGGCGAGATCTTCGCCGTCGCGCCCTTCACGACCAGTTCGATATAGCGGTTCTCGGCGCGGTTGCCGCCGACGGCGGTCTGAATCATCTGCTCGGGCGAACCGGCCATGCCGATCGAGCCCATATCACCCGTCGGATGGGCGCGGATGTCGCCCACCGCGTCCACCACCTTCGTTCCGAGGATCGCCGATGGCAGCCAGCCGTTCAACGTCGAGGACTTGCCGTTCTGGCCGATGATCAGGCCGGAAAGCTTTTCGCCAAGCTCATCCTGCAGCAGCTGGGCTGCTTTCACGTAGTCGATGCCCTGCATTTCCCAGGGGGGCGTGGAGGCCGGCGCGCCGATGGCGGCGGCTGTCGCGATCCAGTCGTTGTCGTTGAGCTCGTCGATCGAGACCAGCTCCGGCTTGCCGACATTGACGGCCGCATAGCCGAGCATGCGGCCGTGATCGGCCCAGCCGCCACCGCCTGCGGCGTAAACGGAGCCGCCCTTGACGGCCGCTTCCACATCCTTGGCAACGAGTACGCGTCCCATTGGCTACTCCCGGTTCTGTTTGAGGTTCTTGTCCATGTCGCGCACCGCTTCGAAGAGCACGGCGGCGCCCATGGCGATGTCGTCATTCTCGGCCCACTCCTCGGCGCAATGGCTGCGGCCCTCCTTGCAGGGCACGAAGATCATGGCGGCAGGCGCGACCTTGGCGATCCAGGCCGTGTCGTGGCCGGCACCGGAGGCCATGCGACGATGCTTGGCACCGACAGTCTCGCAGGCGCGCTCGAGCGTTTCGAGCAGTACCGGCGCGCCCGGCGTCGGCATGTTGTCGGAGACGCGCACCGGCGGGTTGATCGTCACGCCATGATCGGCGGCAATGGTCTTCACTTCACCATCGATCCAGGCCAGAAAATCTTCCATGTCGCTGCGGATTTCGGCGCGGCCGTCGATCAGCAACACCACCTTCGAGGGCACGACGTTGGCGGCATTTGGCTCGATGCGGAATTCGCCGACGGTGGCAGCGAAATGGCCCGGCGTCTTTGCCTGCTCGGCAGCGCGTTGCCGAATATCGAGGACCAGCTGTGAAGCGGCCACCAGCGCATCCGCGCGGCGATCCATCGGCGTCGTGCCGGCATGGTCGGCGCGGCCTTCCACGATGATTTCGATGCGGGTGATGCCAGCGATCGCGGTGACGATGCCGATATCCTTGTTCTCGGCTTCCAGCACCGGACCCTGCTCGATATGCAGTTCCAGGAAGCCGGCAAGATCCGGCCGCTTCTGGGAGAGCAGCACGGAGGGATCGCCACCGACTTCGGCAATGCCCTGCGACAGCGTGCGGTCGCCGCTTACACGGGAAAGCCACGCCTCCGGGATCTGCCCGGTCATACCGCGGCTGCCGATGCAAGAAACGCCGAAGATGCTGACTTCTTCGGCGAGGAAATCGACGATCTCCAGATCATGGTCGAGTTCGATACCGCGATCCTTCAAGGAGCGTGCGACTTCAAGCGCCGCAATCGTACCGGCGATGCCGTCGAAGCGGCCGCCATCGGGAACGGTGTCGGAATGCGAACCGACAAGGATCGTGCCGAGGCCCGGCTTTGCGCCTGTGCGCCGGCCGATCAGATTGCCGGCGGCGTCGATGCGCGTCGTGAGGCCGGCGGCCTTCATCCGCGCCTCGATATAGGCACGCCCTTCGAGGAAGAGCGGCGAGAAGGCACGGCGCGTCCAGGGATGGCCGGGATCGGTGATGCCGGCCAGCGCGTCGATATCCTCGGCGATGCGATCGGCGTTTACGGGCAGGTTGTGGTGCTTGGGGTGTGTCATCAGGCTGCATCTCCGGCAATGATTTGGCGAGGCAAGGGGCGCACGAAGCTGCCTGAGCCGGGCTCGGCCAGCACCTTCTGTCCCTCGGTGATCTGCTTGCCTCTAAGATAGGCGGCCGACACAGTCCAGGGCAGGCGAATGCCATTGTAAGGGCTCCAGCCGACGACGTTGTTGCCGCTCGCGGCTGCGTCATAAACCATTTCGCGCGGCTCCAGCACGACGATATCGGCGTCCTTGCCCGGCGTCAGCGCACCCTTGATGTGATCGAGGCGGAAGTGCTTGGCCGGGTTTTCCGCCATCAGTTTCGCCGCCCAGGTCAGCGGCACGCCGCGTTCAAGCGCACCTTTGACGAAGAGCGGCACCATGACCTCCAGTCCCGGCACGCCGGAAGCGTTCGCCAGCATGTCCGGATTGGTTTTGCGGTTTTCCGACCAGCTGACGTGGTCGGTCGAGACGAGCCAGACATTGCCTTCCGCCACCTTGCGCCACAAGGTTTCCACTTCGGCGCGCGGGCGGATCGGCGGATTAATTTTCGCCTTGCCGCCGAGACGCCGAACATCGTTTTCCTCGTCGAGCGTCAGGTAGTGAATGCAGCATTCCACGGTCGCCTCGAAGCCGTCGCGGCGATAGGCGCGGGCGATGTCGTAGCCACGGCCGAGCGAGCAATGCACGACGTGGGCCGGGCAGCCGGTGTCGGCGCCCGTCTCGAAGATCGTGTGCATGGCGAGAAGCTCTGATATCGGCGGGCGGGACAGGCCGTGAGCGCGATAGTCGGTAACGCCGCTTGCCTTCACCTGCTCCATATAGGCGCGGACCGCTTCGTCATCCTCGTTATGGACGCCGGCGGTGAGGCCCGTCGGCGCAATAGCGGCAAAGCAGGCATCGAGCAGGGCAGGCGGGATGCGCGGGAAACGCTTGGGATCGGTGCCGAAGGTCGAGAATTTGAAGGCGGCAACGCCGGCTTCGACCATTTCGGCGATGCGCGCCGGACCTTCTTCCGGGTCGATCGTGCCGTAGAGGGCGAAATCGACGCGCGCCTGTGGAGAGGCATGGTCGATCTTCTTCTTGAGGGATTGAGCCGAGCAGACGAGATTGCCCTCGTCATAGGGCATGTCGACGATGGTGGTGACGCCACCGGCTGCTGCCGAGCGTGTCGACCAGATAAAGTCTTCCTGATCCTTCTGCGAGAGCGAATGCACCTGCGCATCGATCGCGCCGGGCAGGATCAGCGCCTTGCCAAGCAGATGCCGCTCGCGGGCCGCTGGCGGCACACCGATGCCGATTTCGGCGATCTTGCCGTCACGCACGGCGACATAGCCCGCTTCCACGATGCGCTCGGGCAAAACCACGGTGCCTTGCAGGACAAGATCGAAATCGGCCATGTGCATTTTCTCCGCTTTTCGGTTGGTTCAGATGGCGACGGTGTCGCGATAAAGCCGCTCCTCGACCCGCTCCAGCGAGCCGAGCGCGAAGAAATCATCATAGGCAACGATCGGCTTGTGGGCGATCATTTCCGAGATGAAGGCCTCGGATGCGAGTTCCTCTTCGATTGCCTCGACTTCGGCCGAAAGAGGGCGGTCGACGACATAGAAATCCGCATGCTTGCGCACGACGTCATAGAGCATGCGCGCCACGCCCTCCGGCTTGTCGCCGAGAATGTCCATTGCCTGTGCCGACAACAGGGCTTCCAGCGCCGCGAGGCGCTTGAGCGCACGCATCTGTCGCTCGAAGCGCTCGATGACCAGCGGCAGGAATGCGGCTTCGTCTTCCATGCCAGCCGCAACCACCAGCGATTGTGCAGAGACCGGGTTGGACATTGAGAGCACGCGCGAGAAGATCTCGCCGGCCAGCTTGATGATCGGGCCGAAGCCGGTGGCGATCCTGCCTTCCGGCACAAGATTGACTGGCAGGCCGCGTCGCTGGCCGTTGCCGAGCAGGACGCAGCGATTGAAAGAATTGCGGGCGGCATGCGCCATGCAGATGAGCGCGCCCTCAAGCAGAATGGTGACATCGAGTGGAAGAGAACCGCCTGATGTCATGACACGTCCGTCGACGATGACCGGGTTGTCGTCGGAGCGGCCGGTCGCGGCAAGGATCTTGTGACCGGCTGTCAGCAGGTTTTCGATGACGGCGCCGAAGACCTGGGCGATCATGCGCAGGCTCAGCGGGTCCTGCACATGGGTTGCCACCGGCCAGGGCCATTCGTCCGAGGCGTTGCAGAGCCACGCGCCGATCAACGCTTCGCGAGGAGTGCCGACATGGCGTACCGAGATCCAGGGATCGCGCGAGGTGCCGAGAGCGCCGGCCGCCATCATGCCGGTCGCAAGCAGCACTCGGATCGAGGCGGCGGCATTGCGGGTGGTTTCGGCCGCAGCGGCGAAGCTCACGGCGTTGACGCTGAGCGAGGCCAGGCTGTCGCGCGGCAGCATTTTCACGGCATCGATGCCGGCGGCGCTGAAAGCATCGGCCGCCTGCATGCGGCGGCCACGATAGACGGCTTCACCCACGCCGGTCAGAACCGCACCGATCTGACCCATCAGGCCGATATCGGCGCAGCCAATGGAGCCGGTGCGGCGTACCACAGGGATGACATCGGCGCTGAGCAGTTGCAGATAGGCGTCGATCAGCTCTTGGGAGCAGCCGACCTGCCCCGTCAGGGCGGTATTGACGCGGATAGCCATGGCGTTGCGCACGACCGACATGGAAAAGGGTGAGCCGGTGCCGAAATGATGGGCGCGCACGAGGCCGAGATTGAAGGCGTCGAGATCGTCGGTCGACCATTCGACATCCTTCATGGCGCCGACGCCGGTCGTAGAGCCGTAGACCGGCATGCCCGAGTGAATGGCTTTTTCGAGAACGTTGCGCGCCAGCCGCACCCGCGCCATGCCGTTTTCCGATGCCGAAGGCAGGGCGACACCTGCGCCGATCCGAACCAGGTCGCTGAACCCCAAGGGCTGCCCGGTGAGTTCGATGGCGGCTCTCTGACGCTCCATGTCTTTTGTTCTCCTTTTCCGCAAGGCTATGCGAGCCTTATCGCTAATGGGATATCCCAAATAGCGAACACTAGCGCCTTTCCGCTTTTCTTCGAAACGCGAAACCGCTCAATCCTTTCGCCGTTGCGCAATTCCGGACGAAAAGCCGCTATGCATTTTTCGCGGAATTGCGCCCGATAGCTGGCATGCGGCTGAATTTTGAGACCAGTCGGCCCGCCGCGCAACTCTGTGTTTGCTCGGGTATATAGCTTCGGGGAGATAAAAGGCAGGCTAGGCCGACCTTGCGAGACCGCATCAGCTCTTGTCGCCTCGGCTTATGCGGTCGCGAGCCGCGTCGATCAGCTCAGGTGCCAGGCGATGTAGAGAAGCGTCAGCGCGATCACCCACAGCGCGAGGCGGCCGGAACGGCTGTGCTTGGCCTCGGCCTTGCCGATCGCCTCTGCTGTCTGCGGGTCGAAGCGCAGGCCGTTTTCGCTCATATGCAGCAGTTCGTGGTGGAACTTCTCGGTCTTGGCGGCAATCTCGGGTGCCGCTTCGGCCAGCTTCACGGCTGCCTTCAGGCCGTCCTTCAGGTCAGTCATGATCCGCTTCGGTCCGAGATTGGTGCGAATCCAGTCGCCGACCACCGGTTCCGAAGCCTTCCACATGTTGAAGCGCGGATTGAGCATGCGCGACACACCCTCGACCACGACCATGGTCTTCTGCAGCATGACGAGCTCGGGTCGCGTCTCCATATCGAAGAGTTCGGTCACTTCGAAGAGCAGCGTCAGAAGCTTGCCCATCGAGATCGTCTCGGCTGGCTGGCCATGGATCGGCTCGCCGATGGCGCGGATCGCCTGGGCGAAGCTCTCCATATTATGATGGGAAGGGACGTAGCCCGCTTCGAAATGCACTTCTGCGACGCGAAGATAATCACGCGTGATGAAACCGTAGAGAATTTCGGCGAGGAAACGGCGTTCCTTCTTTCCCAGCCGCCCGACGATGCCCATGTCGACGGCGACGATCATGCCCGCGGCATCGACAAAGAGGTTGCCGGGGTGCATGTCCGCATGGAAAAAGCCGTCGCGCAGCGTATGGCGAAGGAATGACTGGATCAACGTATCGGCAAGCACATTGAGATCGTGTCCGGCAGCCTTCAGCCCCTCGACGTCGGACATCTTGACGCCGTCGATCCACTCCATGGTGATGACGTCGCGGCCGGTGCGCTCCCAGTCGACCTTCGGCACGCGGAAGCCCGGATCCTTCTCGGTATTCTCGGCAATTTCGGAGAGGGCCGCCGCTTCAAGCCGCAAATCCATCTCGACTTTCGTCGTCTGCTCGAGCGTCTTGGTCACTTCCACCGGACGAAGACGCCGGCTGGAGGGCATGAAGCGCTCCTGCAGCCCGGCAACGAGATACATTGCCTTGATATCGTTGACGAAACGCTGGCGAACGCCTGGGCGAACCACCTTGACGGCGACACGCTTGCGGCCCTCGGCCGTCTCGACTTCCGCGGGATGCACCTGCGCTATCGAAGCGGCGGCGATCGGCTCGCCGAAGCTGGCGTAGAGATCGTCGATCCGCCGGCCGAGTGAAGCCTCGATGGCGGCAGTAGCGGTCCCATGCGGGAAGAAGGCCATTCGGTCCTGTAACTGCGACAGATCGTTGGCCATGTCGACGCCGACCACATCAGGCCGTGTTGCCAGGAACTGGCCGATCTTCACATAGGATGGCCCAAGCCGTTCGACGGCCTTGGCGAGCCGGTCGCTGCGCGCTTGGCTCTTGGCCTTCCTGCGGGCGAAAATGCTGACGAAAGACTTCGCGAAGCTGACGGAAGGGGGCAATCCTTCGGAGGGGAGGGCAATCACCACGCCTTCGCGCACGAGTACCCAGCCGACCCGGACAAGGCCGAAATATGCGCTGAAAGCACTCATAGCGTCTCAAGGTCTCGGAACGTGGAGGCCATAAGCCGCATCGGGTGACTGGACATCATGCTTCAGAGCTTCCAGCCGGAGTGCAGCGCGGCGATGCCGCCGGTGTAATTGGTGAAGTTCACGCGCGAGAAGCCGGCCTCGCGGATCATCGTCGCGAAATCCTGCTGGTTCGGGAACTTGCGGATCGATTCCACCAGATACTGATAGGGTTCGGCGTCGCCTGTTATCGCCTTGCCGAATTTCGGAATGGCGTTGAAGGACCATGCGTCGTAAACGCGATCGAGCAGCGGCAGATCGACTTCGGAGAATTCGAGCACGAGCAGCCGGCCGCCGCGCTTCAGTACGCGATAGGCTTCCTTCAGCGCGACATCGATATGCGGCACGTTGCGGATGCCGAAAGCGATCGTATAGGCGTCGAAGGAGTTCGGCTCGAAGGGCAGCTCTTCGGCATTGGCCTCGACGAAAGTGAGATTGTCCGAGAGCTTCTTCTTCTCGGCACGCTCGGCGCCTACGCCGAGCATCGAGCCGTTGATATCGAGCACGGTGGCGTGTGCCAGCCGATTGGAAGCCTCGACGATGCGGAAGGCGATATCGCCCGTGCCGCCGGCAACGTCGAGCACCCTGTAGCCTGCTTCCTTGCGCGGATTGAGCGCTGATATCATCGCGTCTTTCCAGGCGCGGTGCATGCCCATGGACATGACGTCGTTCATCACGTCGTAGCGCTTGGCAACCTTATGGAACACCTCGTTGACGAGGCCCTGCTTTTCGCCATCGGCCACTTCGCGGAAGCCATAGGATGTTTCCATGCCGCCATCGGCGGAGGTGCGGCTGTCTGCCATCGGCTCAACTCCGTTACGCTACGGCGCCGCGCGTCATTTGTGCCGCGCTGAGGTCGCCGTACCACTTTAAATTTGCTGCATAATTTCATCCCCAAATCGAACCCGATCCAAGGAATTACGCAGTATTCAGCGGCGGACCATAGCGAAATCGCGTTTGCCACGCTATCTCATCAGCCAGATCACCAGCCGCAATGCCCCTGGGCTATAGCTCAGATCATAAGCGGTTGAAACATAAAGATGGATAGCCATGCCGGAATTACCAGAGGTCGAAACCGTCAGACGGGGCCTCGCGCCTTCCATGGAAGGCGCCGTTCTGAAGGAGCTGGAGCTGCGCCGCAAGGATTTGCGCTTTCCGTTCCCTGCAGATTTCGCACGGGTCGTTTCAGGGCGCGGCATCACGTCGCTGTCCCGCCGCGCCAAATATCTGCTGATCGACCTTGATGACGGCATGACCATTGTCTCGCATCTCGGCATGTCCGGTTCGTTCCGGGTAGAAGCCGATGCATTGGCGGAGACGCCGGGGGATTTTCATCATCCGCGTTCGAAGGACGAGAAGCACGATCACGTCGTCTTCCATCTGGCGGGCGTCGGCAAGGATGCGCGCGTGATCTACAATGACCCGCGCCGCTTCGGCTTCATGGACATCGTCAGGCGATCCGAGATCGCGAGCCATCCCTTCTTTCGGGATCTCGGCCCGGAACCCACAGGAAACGAGTTGAGCGCCGATTACCTGGCCGAGCGTTTCGCGGACAAGGCGCAGCCGCTGAAGAGCGCGCTGCTGGACCAGAAGAACATCGCGGGCCTCGGCAATATATATGTCTGCGAGGCGTTGTGGCGCTCGCATCTGTCGCCGCTGCGCGCTGCCGGCACGCTGGTCACCGATAGCGGCAAGCCGAGCGAGGCGCTGCAGAAGCTGGTCGTCGCCATTCGTGAGGTCATTGCCGATGCGATCGCGGCAGGCGGCTCGTCGCTGCGTGATCATATCCAGACCGACGGCTCGCTCGGCTATTTCCAGCATTCGTTTTCCGTCTACGATCGCGAGGCGCAGCCTTGCAGCACGCCGGGTTGCGGCGGTACGGTCGGTCGTATCGTCCAGGCGGGGCGCTCTTCTTTCTATTGTGCCGCCTGCCAAAGCTGATTGAAGGGCCACAGCTGTTCAAAGGGCCAAAGCCGATTAACGGGAGAGAGAAATGGCTTACGAAACCCTCATCGTCGAAACTCATGGGGCGGTCGGCCTCATCCGGCTCAATCGGCCGCAGGCGCTGAACGCGCTGAATTCCACGGTGCTCACCGAGTTGAAGCAGGCCTATGCGGCCTTTCACGCCGATGATGCCATCGGCGCGATTGTGCTCACGGGTTCGGAAAAGGCTTTTGCCGCTGGCGCCGATATCAAGGAAATGCAGGCGCTCGATTTCGTCGAGGCCTATAAGAACGATTTCTTCAGCGGTTGGGACGAGATCGCCAAGGCGCGCAAGCCGGTCATTGCCGCAGTCAGCGGTTTTGCGCTCGGCGGCGGCTGCGAGCTCGCCATGATGTGCGATTTCATCATCGCTTCCGAGACGGCGAAATTCGGCCAGCCCGAAATCACGCTCGGCGTCATTCCCGGCATGGGCGGCTCGCAGCGGTTGACGCGCGCCGTCGGCGGCGCGAAGGCAATGGATCTGGTATTGACGGGACGGATGATGGATGCGGCAGAAGCCGAGCGCGCAGGCTTGGTGGCGCGTGTCGTGCCCGCAGACAAGCTGCTGGACGAAGCCCTGACGGCAGCTGCCAAGATTGCATCCTATTCCCGCACCTCCGTGCTCATGGCCAAGGAAGCGGTCAATCGCGCTCAGGAAACCACGCTTGAGGAAGGCTTGCGTTTCGAGCGCCGCCTGTTCCATAGCCTCTTTGCCACGGAAGACCAGAAAGAGGGCATGGCCGCTTTTGTCGAGAAGCGCAAGCCGGTCTTCAAGAACAGGTAGAGCACGACGCCGAAAAGTGTAAGCGGTTTTCGGACGACATCGTGCTCATTTCTTTGATGTTAGGCCGGATTCAGATTTTAGGTCGTTTCGACCTGAAATCATCAAGGCCTAATGTCTGGATTCCGGAATTACGCGGGTTTGGCGAGAATCCGCGTTGACGCCGCGGCTCATTCCGGTTATATGCCCGCCACAGTTTGGAAAGCCGCTCTGGTTTTCCGCAATTGCTCCCGCATTGCTGGATGAAGTGGCCGCAGGGCCCGCGCTGCAACGATGGAGTTATGTTCGAATTCTAAGAGAGGCATACATGGCCAATACTACCTCGGCGAAAAAAGCGACCCGCAAGATCGCCCGCCGCACTGAAGTCAACAAGGCTCGTCGCTCGCGCGTTCGCACTTTCGTTCGCCAGGTCGAAGAAGCCATCGCATCGGGTGATGCGGATCGCGCAAAGGCAGCATTCATCGCTGCTCAGCCAGAACTGGCCCGCGCAGCTACCAAGGGCGTGCTTCACGCCAACACCGCTTCCCGCAAGGTTTCGCGTCTTGCTAAGCGTGTGAAGGCTCTGTCGGCACCGACCGCCTAACATTCTCTTAACGATTTCGTCGTTACACTTAAGCCCGGCCCTTGTGCCGGGCTTTTTGGATTCAGCCAAAAAAATGCCGCAATGCCAAAATCGACTAGCTGATCATGTCAGTGGCGTGACAGAAATATACCTTTGAAAACAAAGGGTTATGGCAGGATGTCTCAGCGCTGCGTGATCTGCGTGACGCGTTGCCGGCTCACAAGTGAGTCAAGGGATTTTTTATTTTTTTTGTTTTGAAAGCCACAAGAATCGCGCCGAACGGGAATCTCTTTGATTCAACAGCGATTCTTTTTTGAAGGGCTTGTGACAGTCAAAATTGACCTCCAGAGTCAATGGCTGCCTCTTAATTTTGTGTAAAATTCATCGTTGATATCTGCCGTCGATCCTGCCTAAATGCATTTCAACAAGGGGCGCGGATCTCACCTTAAACGGCTTTTGCGAACACCGTCACTAATGGCGGCGTGGGTGGTTTTGTCTCTTGTGACGGAGCGGTTCAGTTCCGTTTTTTCAAACAGTTGACGAGTTAAAGCCGGAAGCGGCAACGCTTGCGGAATGAGGTAGCTTGTCTGTCCTTTGCGGCCGGTCGATGACGTGGCTGCGGGGAGGGGAGAAAAGTTGACAGCCGTTGGGGTAGCCGGTCGGAATACGAGGACCGACTGATGCTCCATCTACAGACACCAGGACGAAGGCCGCATTGAAGCTCGGTTTCGCCACAGTGGTGATGTATAGCCCATTGGCTGGGCTCGGCTGATGAACCGGTATGCGGCGCTGCTTGGACAACGAGCGCGACCACCATGCCTTGGCGAAGACCCAGGGGCGATGGCGCTTTGCTGCCTTGCCCCATAAGAGACTGTGGAAGGCGGCATTATAATGCAGATACATACGAGAACGGCGGGTGCGTTGGAAAATGGGGACAATGCACCGGCGTTCGGCGCTGTTTGCCTGGATGCGGCGGGGGAAAAGGGAGACGTGGCGCAAAATGTTTTGTTCGAGCGCGTCAGCGCGCGCTTGAAGGCTCAGGTTGGCCCGGATGTCTATGCTAGCTGGTTTGCCCGGCTGAAGCTTCACTCGGTCTCCAAGAGCGTCGTTCGCCTTACCGTTCCGACGACCTTTCTGAAGTCGTGGATCAACAATCGCTATCTCGAGCTGATCACCGGCCTCTTTCAGGCTGAAGATGCGGAGATTTTGAAGGTCGAAATTCTGGTGCGCACCGCGGCTCGTCAGGGCGCGAAGCCTTCGGCTGAGGAACAGGCCGTGGTGCCGGATCAGGCTGCCGTCGCGCCGATCCGCCGTGCGGTTGCCCAGCCGGCTGGCCAGGCCGTTGCGCAGGCTGTGAGTGCTGCTGCTGCTGCCCGGCCGTCGACATCGGGTTCGCCGCTGTTCGGCTCTCCGCTCGACTCTCGGTTCACCTTTGATACCTTCGTCGAAGGCGGCTCGAACCGCGTCAGCCTTGCTGCCGCAAAGACCATCGCAGAGGCCGGTTCCGGCGCCGTGCGCTTCAACCCGCTCTTCGTTCATGCGACGGTCGGTCTCGGCAAGACGCACCTGCTGCAGGCGATTGCCAATGCGGCCGTTCAGAACCCGCGCGGCCTGCGCGTGGTCTATCTGACCGCCGAATACTTCATGTGGCGCTTCGCAACCGCGATCCGCGACAACGATGCGCTGACGCTGAAGGACTCGCTGCGCAACATCGATCTGCTCATCATCGACGACATGCAGTTCCTGCAGGGCAAGATGATCCAGCACGAATTCTGCCATCTGCTGAACATGCTGCTCGACAGCGCCAAGCAGGTCGTCGTTGCTGCCGACCGTGCTCCCTGGGAGCTGGAATCGCTCGATCCGCGTGTCCGTTCGCGTCTGCAGGGCGGTGTCGCGATCGAAGTCGAGGCGCCGGACTATGAAATGCGCCTCGAGATCCTCAAGCGCCGCCTGGATGCCGCCCGTCAGGACGATCCGTCGCTGGAAATCCCGGCCGAGCTTCTATCCCACGTCGCTCGCAATGTCACTGCAAGCGGCCGCGAACTGGAAGGCGCCTTCAACCAGCTCATCTTCCGTCGCTCGTTCGAGCCGAACCTGACGGTCGAACGCGTTGACGAACTGCTTGCGCATCTGGTCGGCTCCGGTGAGCCGCGCCGCGTCCGTATCGAAGACATCCAGCGCATCGTCGCACGCCACTACAACGTCTCGCGTCAGGAGCTGGTTTCCAACCGCCGCACGCGCGTCATCGTCAAGCCGCGCCAGATCGCCATGTATCTGTCGAAGACCCTGACGCCGCGTTCCTTCCCGGAGATCGGCCGTCGCTTCGGTGGCCGCGACCATACGACCGTGCTGCACGCCGTGCGCAAGATCGAGGAACTGATTGCCGGCGACAGCAAGCTGTCGCATGAGATCGAGCTGCTGAAGCGCCTTATCAACGAGTAAGCTTCGCGATCGGCATTTCATCATGTTTACGGCCGGCTCAAAAGCCGGCCGTTTCTTTTATGCTATTAGCCGGCTATGCGAAGACGCCGCAGTTCACCCTGCGCCCTGTCGTGTTTGAAGCGCGTGTCGCTCAAACCGGCGGTGTCGTGCGGGAAACCTCGGAAAGCAGCCAGGCACGCAGGGTCGCAATTGCCGGCCTTTCCAATGCGCCGGGCGGATAGACGAGATGATAGGCGAACGCGCTTGCAAGCCCGATGGGGAAGGGCGCGATGAGCGTCCCCTCGGCCAACTCCTGCTCCACGAAGGAGCGGCGCATCAGCGCAATCCCGAGCCCGGCTTTCATGGCGTGATAGGCGCCCATGCCGTCGGTAAAGACCGGGCCATGCGTGGCATCCACGCGGGTCGCGCCAGCCGCCTGCAGCCAAAGCTCCCAATCCCGCCGATAGACGTCGTGGATCAGCGTGAGATTTGCGAGAACGTCAGCCGTGGGTGAGGTACCCAGCGCCGCAGCCATCTCAGGCGTGCACATCGGCACATATTCGTCATCGAGCAGCCTTTCGCTCGCTAACCCCTCATAGCCGCCAAGGCCATGGCGAATGGCGATGTCTATTCCGTCCCGCTGGAAATCCATCATCCGATGCGAAGCGCTGATGCGAAGATCGATGTCGGGATGCGCCTCCTCGAAGCGCCTCAGCCGCGGCACCAGCCAGTGCGTGGCAAAGCCGGCCGTGCAGGTGAGGGTCAAGACAGTGTCTTTCGAGCGCATGGCCAGCGCCGCGGTCGCCTCGCGAATGAGCCGAAAGGCCGTCCGCATCGTCGCGAAATATTCAGCGCCATCCGTAGTCAGGGCAAGGCTGCGCGTTCGCCGCTCGAAGAGCCGCACACCGAGCGCGCTTTCAAGATCGCGGACCTGCAGGCTGATGGCGCCCGGCGTCACATGCAGCTCGCTCGCAGCCAGCGTCATGCTGAGGTGCCGGGCTGAAGCTTCGAAGGCGCGCAGGGCGGAAAGAGACGGCAGTTGATCCATGGCGATTGAGTTTAGCTAAACCATATTTCGAGAAAGACTCGTTTGTCAGAACGAGGGAGTTGGCAGATTATCTCAATAAATCGGCGCTTTGACAATATTATCCATTGATGTCAGTGATAAGCAAAACTCAACCATAAAATACCGGAGATGATCGCATGCCGCAGAAATCCATGGGCGCAGTCGAGTGGTGCATGCTGGTCGGGCTATCCATTCTTTGGGGCGGATCTTTCCTGTTCAACGGTATCCTGGTGCGCGAGCTTCCGCCATTCACCATCGTCGCGGCCCGGGTCGGGCTGGCGGCAATCGCCCTGAACATCATCGTGCGGGCAACAGGCCATTCCATGCCGCGAGACCGTCAGGCTTGGCTTGCCTTCTTCGGGATGGGCTTTCTCAATAACGTCATTCCCTTCCTGCTCATCGTTTGGGGGCAGACACACATTGCCAGCGGATTGGCGTCGATCCTCAACGCCACCACGCCGCTCTTTGCCGTCATTGTTGCACACTTGCTGACGACGGATGAGAAGATGACCGGCAATCGCCTGATCGGCGTCATTGTCGGCTTTGCCGGCGTGGCCTTGATGATCGGCCCCTCGGTGCTTGCAAGCCTCGGCTCGAATGTGCTGGCACAGCTAGCCGTGTTGGGCGCCGCTCTCAGCTACTCGCTGGCCGGCATATTCGGCCGCCGTTTCCGTCGCATGGGCCTGGCGCCGATCATTCCAGCCGCCGGCCAAGTCACAGCGTCGACAGTTCTGCTGCTGCCCATCGCGCTCATTGTCGATCGTCCCTGGACGCTCGCAGTACCGTCGGCGGAGACATGGCTTGCACTTGCCGGCCTCGCCATTCTGTCGACTGCCGTTGCCTATGTGTTGTTTTTCCGTATCCTCGCGACGGCGGGCGCCACCAACCTGATGCTGGTGACCTTCCTCATCCCCGTCAGCGCCATTCTGCTCGGCGCGCTCATCCTTGGCGAAGATCTGCAGCCGAAGCACTTCATCGGCATGGCGATGATCGCGCTCGGCCTTGCGGCGATCGATGGAAGGTTGCTTGCTCTCGGCAAAAGGCGGGCGGCGGCGCAATAGTGCGCCGCGCCAGCGTCAGCAGGCGAGATCGGCGACGACGGAGTCGAGAACCAGCATTCCCGCAGGCGTGCAGCGCAGGCGGGAATTGCCGATCCGCTCTATGAAACCGTGTTCCAGTAAAAATGCCTCGCGCTGCGGATCGGGATCGCGACCCGAAAGCTGCTGCCAGCGGGCGAGGTCGACGCCTTCGCGCAGCCGCAGCCCCATCAGCAGCAATTCGTCTGCCTGCTCGTCGAAGCCAAGCATCTCCTGGTCGATCATGCCGTGACCGTCACGCTCGACCATCTCGAGCCAGCTTTCCGGCTTGCGCTCTGTGGCGGTTGCCAGCTTCTGCGGTCCGTGGGTCAAGCGACCGTGAGCGCCGGGGCCAATGCCGGCATAGTCGCCATAGCGCCAATAGGTGAGATTGTGCCGGCTCTCGGCGCCGGGGCGCGCGTGGTTGGAAACCTCATAGGCCGGCATACCCTCACGCTCGGTAATCTCCTGCGTCGCTTCATAGAGCAGCGCCGATTGATCGCCGTCCGGCACGATCAGCTTGCCTGCCTTATGGAGGCCGAAAAAGGGTGTGCCCTCTTCGATCGTCAGCTGGTACAGTGAGAGATGGTCGACGGCATAGGAGATCGCCTCTTTCAGCTCGCGTTCCCATTCCTCTACGGTCTGGTTGGGGCGGGCATAGATAAGGTCGAAGGACATGCGCGGGAAGATCTCGCGCGCCAGCTTGATCGCCTTCAGCGCATCGGCAACGTCGTGCAGGCGCCCCAGGAATTTCAGGTCGCGATCGTTTAGGGCCTGCACGCCCATCGACACGCGGTTGACGCCAGCCGCGCGATAGCCGCGAAAGCGCTCCGCCTCGACGCTCGAGGGATTGGCTTCCATGGTGATTTCGATACCGTCAGGCATGTGCCAGGTCTTGGTAATGCCGTCGAGGATCGCGCCGACGGTTTCCGGCTTCATCAGCGAAGGCGTGCCGCCGCCGAGGAAGACGCTTGTCACCGTCTTCGGGCCGCTGAGCATCCGCATTGTCGCCATTTCCTTCAGGAAAGCGGCGGCGAAACGTTCTTGATCGACAGGCTGATGGCGGACATGGCTGTTGAAATCGCAATAGGGACATTTGGCCGCGCAAAACGGCCAATGGACATAGACCCCGAAACCGGGTTCGCCGGTATCGGGTAGCAATTGCGCTCCGCGCATCAAGTCCTGTGTGTCCACGATTTCCACGAAGTAAGCTTACGCCTCCAGACAGGTTTCGACAAAAATCTTGAAGGCGCGAGCGCGGTGGGACAACGCGTGCGAATCGCCATGCTTCCAGCCGTGCTTCTGGTCGGCGCTCATCTCGCCGAAGGTGGTGTCGTAGCCTTCAGGCTTGAAAACCGGATCGTAGCCGAAGCCCTGTGTCCCTCGCGGCGGCCAGACGACCGTGCCTTCCACTTCGCCGCGGAAGAGCTCGGTATGGCCGTCGGGCCATGCGAGGCAAAGTACGCTGACGAAGCGCGCCGTCCGGCTTTCCGGAGAGATGGCGCCGGCCCTTTCGAGCGCGGTTTCGACCTTCTGCATCGCCATCGCGAAATCACGGGTGCCGTCGGCGGTTTCCGCCCAGTTGGCGGTATAGACGCCCGGATCGCCGCCGAGTGCATCGATCACCAGACCGGAATCGTCCGATAGAGCCGGCAGGCCGGCGGCCTGGGCCGAGGCAAGTGCCTTGATCGTGGCGTTTTCCTCGAATGTCGTGCCGGTCTCATCCGGTTCGATGAAGTTGAGCTCGGCAGCCGATTTGGCGGTAAAGCCGAAGGGGCCGATCAGATCCTGTATCTCGCGGATCTTGCCGGCATTGTGGCTGGCGACGACGATGGTCTTGGTATCGAGCTTTCGCATGTCTTGTCCCGTCAAAGGCCCCAGATGCGGGGTTCGGCGCATTCCAGGCTGTTGCCGGCCGGATCGCGGAAGTAAATCGAACGGCCACCATTCGGCCAGTGAAAATCAGCTTCGATGGCGATGCCGGCAGCTTTCAGCTTCTGCGCCATCGTCTCGATCTCGTCGCCATCGACGCGGAAGCAGACGTGACCGGGACCCTTTGTGCCATGCGGCGGCACGGGCAGGGCGCCCGGTTCGTGCGGCTTCACGGTTTCCTCGCCGTTGAAGATCAGGAGCACGCCCGGTCCGCAACGATAAAACACATGGCGGTTGCCGCCACGTGAGATCTTCTCCAGCCCGAGAATACCTCCGTAAAAGGCTTCGGCAGCGTCGAGATTGTCTGCGTAGAGAGCCGTTTCAAGGATGCTTCCGAGGACCGCGTTTGCCATTGCGATATGCCCTTAGGCGATCGCCTGCTTCTGCAGTTCCACCAGCTCGGCAATGCCGTTCTTGGCAAGGCCCATCAGCGTCGCGAATTCCTCTTCGCTGAAAGGCGCGCCCTCAGCCGTTCCCTGGATCTCCACGATACCGCCCTTGCCCGTCATGACGAAGTTGGCATCGGTTTCGGCCGAGGAGTCCTCGAGATAGTCCAGATCGATCACCGGCTGATTGGCGAAGATGCCGCAGGAGATGGCTGCGATATGGTCCTTCAGCACGCGCTCGACCTTGACCATGTTGCGGCTTTCCATCCACTTCAGGCAGTCGTAGAGGGCGATCCAGCCACCTGTGATCGACGCCGTGCGGGTGCCGCCATCAGCCTGGATGACGTCGCAGTCGACGGTGATCTGCCGCTCGCCAAGTTCCTTCAGGTCGACGACGGCGCGAAGCGACCGGCCGATGAGGCGCTGAATTTCCTGCGTGCGGCCGCCCTGCTTGCCGGCGGCAGCTTCGCGCTTCATGCGCTCGCCCGTTGCACGCGGCAGCATGCCGTATTCGGCCGTAACCCAGCCCTTGCCGCTGTTGCGCAGCCACGGCGGCGTCTTGTCTTCCAGGCTGGCCGTGCAGAGCACATGCGTATCGCCGAACTTGACCAGGCACGAGCCTTCCGCATGCTTGGAAAAATTGCGCTCGAACGACACTTTGCGCATCTGGTCGGTTTTTCTACCTGAAGGCCGCATTCCACTCTCCTGAAAGTTTGTCGACCGCTTCTACGACCCGCGGCCGGGTTTTGCAAAGGAAAAGCAGGCTGAAAGGCCACGCTCCGGCGTCCACCGCATTTTTCCCTTTTGCGATTGCTAACTGAATGATTATATTTTCGCTAAGGCTCAACGGAACGGATTTGGCAGCGAAATGGTATTCACGACATCGTCGGTTTCGGATGTCATTGCTGCGCTTGACGAACGCTCCAAGGAAATATTCCGTCGCATCGTCGAAGGCTATCTGGAGAACGGCGAACCGCTGGGCTCGCGCAATCTCTCCCGTCTGCTGCCGATGTCGCTTTCGCCGGCCTCCGTGCGCAATGTCATGAGCGACCTCGAAGAGCTCGGGCTCATCTATTCGCCGCATATCAGTGCCGGTCGTCTGCCGACCCAGGTTGGTCTGCGCTTTTTCGTTGATGCCTTCATGCAGGTCGGCGATCTCTCCGCCGAGGATCGTGCCAGCATCGACCGTCAGGTGCGCGGCAGCCATCGCGACCAGCCGATGGAATCTGTGATGACCGAGGCGAGCCGCATGCTTTCGGGCATTTCGCGGGGCGCGGGTCTCGTCATCACCGCCAAGAGCGATCCCGTGCTGAAGCATGTGGAGTTCATCCGGTTGGAGGCGACCAAGGCGCTTGCCGTGCTGGTCGGCGATCACGATCAGGTCGAGAACCGCATCATCGAATTGCCAGCGGGCATCACCTCGTCGCAGCTGACGGAAGCCGCCAATTTCCTCAACGCACATATGACGGGTCAGACCTTGCCGGAGCTGCGCCGGCAGCTGCAAAATCTGAAGGACAGTGTGCGCAGCGAGCTGGATAGCCTGTCGCATCAGTTGGTCGAGCGCGGTATTGCCGTGCTGTCGGGCGATGATGACGATGGCAAGCCGACACAGCTTATCGTGCGCGGCCATGCCAATCTGCTGGCCGAGGTCGGCGGCGCGGAGGATCTGGATCGCCTACGCCTGCTATTCGACGATCTCGAAAAGAAGGACAGCCTCATCGAGATCCTGAACCTTGCCGAAAGCGGCCCCGGCGTGCGCATCTTCATCGGCTCGGAAAACAAGCTCTTCTCGCTGTCAGGCTCTTCGCTCATCGTCGCGCCCTATCGTGACGAGGATGACCGTATCGTCGGCGCAGTCGGCGTCATCGGTCCGACACGGCTGAACTATGCCCGTATCGTGCCCATGGTGGATTACACGGCGCAGCTCATCTCGAGACTGTCGCGGCCAGGAATGTGAGGAAGGCGATCCGACGGTAGCCGTCAATCGGGAAGCAGCGTTCCGGATCCGCCCATTTCGGCCGGAAAATCCTTCTGCTTCGGCAACCCGTCCTTCAGATGCAACACCGTGGTCTCATAGTTGACGTGCAGCACCGGCTGAAAGTCGAGGTCGGGAAGGACCGCGGCGTAGACGTCGGTGACGCCCCACAGCGGATGCTCGGTCAAGAGATGCCCGCCGCAGACCGTACACCATTTGCGCACGCTCTTCTCCGTTTTCTGGTAGCTGCCGATCTTGTTCGCGCCGCGGGTTATGTGAACGGCCTGCGGCGGCCAGAGCGAGAAGGCGTTGACCGGTCCCGCCGACCACTCCCGACACGAGTCGCAATGGCAGTAACCCATCGCCATTGGCTCGCCATCGACTGCAATTTCCACTGCGCCGCAGAAACATTTGCCTGAAAGGGATTTGCCACTCGACATCGATCTCACCTCACTCTGTGCTGAGATGCATTTCAGCATATCACCGGGGAGGGGGACTGAACAGGCGAAGTCCGGAGCGGCATCTCGCACGGATAGGCCATCTCGCCATGGCTGCAAAGCCGCGAATTGGCTCTTCTTCTCGACAAAGCCTTGATTTTTTCCGGCTAAACCTCGATATCGGGCACATCTAAAAGACAAAGCAATTCGGAGACCGTCATGACCGACGAAACAACGAAAACCGGACCTGACGCCACGGCGGCCGACACTTCAGCGGATTTTGCGCAGGATGCTGCGGAAACCGTTGAAACGGCGGAACCGTCTCAGCCGGATCCGGTTGAGCTGCTGAAGGCCGAGAATGGCGAACTTCGGGATCGTTACCTGCGCCTCGCCGCCGAGATGGACAATCTTCGTCGCCGCACCGAGCGCGATGTGAAGGATGCCAAGTCCTATTCCGTGGCAAGCTTCGCCCGAGACATGCTCTCGGTGGCGGATAATCTGCGTCGCACGCTGGATGCCATTCCTGCGGACGCACGCGCCAGCGGCGATGCCGGCCTGAACACGCTCATCGAAGGCGTTGAGATGACCGAGCGTTCGATGCTCTCGGCCCTGGAGCGCCATGGCGTGCGCCAGCTTGAGCCGGTTGGCCAGAAGTTCGACCCCAATTTCCACCAGGCCATGTTCGAAGTGCCGAACCCGGAAGTGCCGAACAACACGGTCGTCCAGGTGGTGCAGGCCGGCTTCGTCATTGGCGATCGCGTTCTGCGCCCGGCTATGGTCGGTGTCGCCAAGGGCGGCCCGAAGATCGTCGAGAACGCCGAGCAGGGCGCCAACAGCCCGCTGGATGAGAAGGACGCCTGATCCTTTAGGCGAAGCAATCGCGGAAGGCGCAAGACGCCTTCCTTGAGCAATCGCCTAAAAGCAGAAGCGCGGTTCGCAGCTTCCAGGAAGCGCCGAGCCGCCATGGGCATAAAAAATAAGAGCCGGACGATCTGAGATCATCCGGCTCTTATTTTTGCCTTGGTCCGATGCGATCCAGCCGTCAGGCGGCGTTGGAAGCCTGTTCTTCGTTGAGGAAGGCGTAGATTGCGGAGGCGGAATCTGTGGCGCGCAGCTTCGCGACCAAGTCCTGGTCTCGCAAAACGCGGGCGATGCGGGAGAGTGCCTTGAGGTGGTCTGCACCTGCGCCTTCAGGCGCCAGCAGCAGGAAGACGAGATCGACCGGCTGGTCGTCCAGCGCTTCGAAATCGACCGGCGCTTCCAGGCGTGCGAAAATTCCTGCGATGGATTTGATGCTGGCAAGCTTGCCGTGCGGAATGGCAATGCCGTTACCGACGCCGGTAGAGCCCAGACGCTCGCGCTGCAGCACGACGTCGAAGATCTCGCGCTCGGGCAGTCCGGTCAGTTTGGAGGCCTTGGCTGCCAGCTCCTGAAGCAGTTGTTTTTTGGAATTTGCCTTCAAGGCGGGGATGATCGCATCTTGGTGTAGCAAATCTGCCAATGCCATTCTCTTTATCCTTCGTGTCGCCGAGAACCGGTAAACGGGAGCGGCGGCCGGCTGACGTTACGCACAGTCGCCGCTCATCTTCTATTCTCAGCCTTTGATATTGGCCGCGTCTATCCAGCCAATGTTACCGTCCTGTCGACGGTAGACGATGTTGAGGTGTTCCTTGCCCGGGCTGCGGAAGAGCAGCAACGGCTCGTCTGTCATATCGAGCGCCATCACGGCGGTCGCGACCGACATGGTCTTCAATTGTTTCGTGCTTTCGGCAACGATCGCCGGCGCAAAATCGGCTGGGACCTCTTCGTCGTCATCCGGTACGCCGTCCATGACGGTGTAGGCGACTTCGATATGACCGTTTGCGTGATTGCTGGCCTGATGGTCCTTGAGTTTGCGCTTGTAGCGTCGCAGACGCTTTTCGATACGCTCGGACGCTGCGTCGAAAGCAAGCTGCGGGTCCATGGCTTCGCCGGCTGCATGCAATACGACACCGCTGTCGAGATGAAGCTTGCAATCGGCCGCAAAGCGCGAGCTGGACTTGTGCACAGTTACCTGACCCGAATACCCCCCGTCGAAGTATTTCGTCACGGCCATACCGATCTGGTCCTCGATCCGCTGACGGAAGGAGTCACCAATTTCCATATGTTTACCGGAGACACGCACACTCATGGAGTTTCCCTTCTTGTAGTGGTTATTGCGCGTACCAGTTTACGCCAAGCCTCAAGCTCATCCAAGCACTTCACGCGGTCAAAGACAAATTGCGTATATCGGCCGCCTTCGGGATGATGGGGATAAGTTTCATGGTCGTGCTGTCCTGCAGCGATTGCGGCGGGCTTCTAGCCCTGCCGCATGGGAAAGTCAACTGTATCTTAACGGACTGTTAGGAGATCGACAATCTGAGATTGAAGATCGTCAATCGTCAGAAACTGCCGACTTTTGCCAGCGCTCGCTTCTCTCGGCGTCGCTGTACGGACGAGGGGATGTTCATCGCTTCGCGGTATTTTGCAACCGTACGGCGAGCAAGCTCGATGCCGCCCTTCTTTAGCGTATCGACGATATCGTCGTCGGAAAGCACGGCATTCGGGCTCTCGTTCGATATCAGCAGGCGGATCTTGTGGCGCACGGCTTCCGCGGAATGGCCGTCGCCACCCTCGACGGAGTTGATCGAAACCGTGAAGAAATATTTGAGCTCGAACAGCCCGCGCGGCGTCAGCATATACTTGTTCGAGGTCACGCGGCTCACCGTCGACTCATGCATTTTGATGGCGTCGGCCACGGTTTTGAGGTTAAGCGGCCGCAAATGATCGACGCCGTTGATGAGGAAAGCATCCTGCTGCCGCACGATTTCGCTGGCAACTTTCATGATTGTCTTGGCACGCTGATCCAGGCTGCGGGTCAGCCAGTTGGCGTTCTGCAGGCATTCCGACAGGAAGGCGTGGTCCTGGCTGGTCTTTGATACGGAGGCGAAGTACGACTGGCTGACCAGCACGCGGGGCAGGGCATCGGGATTGAGCTCCACAAGCCAGCTGCCGTCCGCAGACGGGCGCACCACGATATCGGGCATGATCGCCTCGGATATGCCGGTTTCGAAGCCGCTGCCGGGCTTCGGGTTCAGCTGGCGGATTTCCGCCATCATGTCGAGAAGATCTTCCTCGTCGACGCCGCAGAGCCTTTTCAGCGTCGCAAAATCGCGCCGGGCAAGCAACTCCAGATTCTCGATCAGCCGCTCCATGGCCGGATCGAAGCGATCCTTCTGCCGGAGCTGGATTGCCAGGCATTCGCTGAGCGAACGAGCGAAAACACCGGGAGGATCGAGGAGCTGCAGCGTATTCAGCACGCGCTCCACCTCGCCGATGGTCGAGCCGAGGCGCTCGGCCGTTTCGCTGAGATCGGCGCGGAGATAGCCGGTCTCGTCCAGCTGGTCGACGAGATGCTGGGCGATCAGCCGGTCGGCCATCGCGGGAAGCGAGAAAGGGATTTGTTCGTTCAGGTGATCTCGCAGCGATACCTGGCCAGCGACGAAATCATCCAGATCGTAGCTTTCGCCCGCTTCGCCGCCGGGCATTGATTTCCATTGGCTGAGAAGCTCCGGCGCGTCGGCGCGCTGCGGGCTCGCATCGTCGGAAAAGACGTTGCCGAAATTCGTGTCGAGCTCGTTGTTCAGCCTGTCGGCGTGGCCGGTATTGTCGCTTTCGTACCAGTCGCTGGCAAGGTCGTCGCCGCCGCCTTCGAAACCGTCGTTGCGGGTATCGCCTGCGGGTTCCCCCGCCATTTCGAAGCGCTCGTCCTTTGCCTCGCGTTCGCTATAGCCGCCCAAATCCTCGTCATTTGACGCAAATTCCAGCAGCGGATTCTTCTCGACTTCCTGCGCGATGAACTGGTTCAGTTCAAAATGAGTCATCTGCAGCAACTGGATGGATTGCATCAGTTGCGGTGTCATCACCAGGCTTTGGCTTTGGCGCAGGAAAAGATTGGCCGATAATGCCATGGCGGACGCAGGACTCCCCTTGAATTCCTCCGGAATTCGCGGTCTTCGTCTCCAAGATCTTTGCGAAATTCCAACTGGCCCAAAAATTGCTTTTTTATAGGTTTTGGTCAAGCGGAACTATGCTGCCGAAAATAGATTTCGGCGGCGTGGCGTATCCTGACAATATCAACGGGCGAACTGGCCGAATTTCAGCCAATCAAAGGCTGAAATTGTCACCGAGATAGAGTTTGCGAACTTCGGGATTGCTGACGATGTCGTTGGCTCTGCCATGGGTCAGCACCTCACCCGCATGGATGATGTAGGCGCGGTCGATAAGGCCGAGCGTTTCGCGAACATTGTGGTCGGTGATCAGCACGCCGATGCCGCGTGCCGTCAGATGGTGCACGAGGTTCTGGATGTCGGCGACGGAGATCGGATCGACACCCGCGAAGGGTTCGTCGAGCAGCATGAATGTCGGGTCGGTCGCCAACGCGCGGGCGATTTCGAGGCGTCGCCGCTCGCCGCCCGAAAGCGCGATCGCAGGCACCGCGCGCAGATTGCGAATGTGGAACTCTTCCAGCAGCTCGTCGATCTTACGCTCGCGCTTCGTTTTGTCCTTCTCGTGGACTTCGAGAACGGCGCGGATGTTCTCCTCCACCGTCAGGCCGCGGAAGATCGACGCTTCCTGCGGCAAATAGCCGACGCCCAGGCGCGCGCGCCGGTACATCGGCATCGAGGTGACGTTGTTGCCATCGATCTCGATCGTGCCCTCATCGACCGGCACAAGGCCGGTGATCATGTAGAAGCAGGTGGTTTTGCCGGCACCGTTCGGTCCGAGCAGGCCAACTGCTTCACCGCGTCGCACCACCAGCGAGACGCCATTGACGACGCGCCGGGTACGATAGGTCTTTGTGAGGCCGCGCGCGATCAGGGTGCCCTGATAGCGTGCTTTATCCGCGGCCGGCGTGCCGGATGTCGCAGAAGACGGTCCGGGCATGCCGGGTAGGGTGGTGGTCGATATCGTCACGAGGGGGCCAGTATCAGTTTTTCTTTTGTTGCTGCTGCACTTGCTGAGACTTTGGGTCGAGCTGAATCTGAACGCGACCCCCACAGGAATCCAGTTGCGCTTCGCCGGTCGCCATATGAACGGTGAGCTGACAACCGGTGAAAACATTCGGTCCGTCCGTCAGCACAACCTTCTTGCCTTTGAGGACGGCGAGCTGGTTGGTCATGTCGAAGGAACCGTCGTCGGCGGTCGCCGTCTGCGTGCCGGAAACGAGGTAAACCTTGTCGGTGACCAGAATGTGGTCGATATTGGCGTTTCCGGAGACGAGCGACTCGTTCTGCTCCTTGGCGGCCTTGGCGACCGGATTGTCTGCCTGCTTGTTGGCGTCGCCCGCCTGCTTCTTTTTATAGAAGACGGTCATCTTGCCGGACTGCATCGTCGTGGTTCCCTGAACCACCTTGACGTTGCCGGTAAATACGGCCTGGTTTTCCTGATCGTGAATTTCCAGCTTGTCGCTTTCGATCTGGATCGGCTGATCCTTGGAAAGGGCAAGGCCCGGCATCGTGCTTGTCGTCGACTGCGCGCCTGCTTCCGCGGCTGCGAAGAATGCGAGCGCGCTAAAGGCGCACAGGAGGCCGGCCTTGCGTAAGCCGGAGTGGAAAATTGAATTTTGCCAATAATTTATCATGAACCGCCCGGCTTCTGTTCGCTAGATGAATTGTGGAGAGCGGACGGTTCGATATTCATCCGAACCTGCCCGTCGAACTGGATTACGCTACCCTTATCCGTCATCTTGAGCGAACGCGCAACAACCGACATGCCGCCTCGGGAGATGGCAACTTGGTCCTGGCTCGACAGGTCTCCCTTCTTGACATCCAGGAACGCGGTCTTGAATTCGGCGCGCAGGCCATTGTCCATTTGGATGACGAAGGGTTCCGTCAGCTTGAGCGTGTCGGCCTGGCGGTCGAAATCGGCGCTTTGGGCCGTTACATGGGCGATCACATCGGTATTGACGGGCATGGATGCCTTGATCGTCTTCAGCGTGATCATGTTCGGATTCTTGATGTCTTGCAGCGCCTTTTCCGCCAGCATCGAGTAATTGATGCCGTCCTTGTTGCGGCCGGCGATCGCCGGGCGTTCCATGACCACCTTCCCGTCTTCGATCTTGGCGCCTTCGATCTGAATTTCCGCCGGCAGATAGGCGCGGACGACCGAGACGACGACAAAGATAAGCGTGACGATCACCGCGGCGAGCGGCAACAGCACCTTCAGTCTCCTCACCCGCGCGGAATGGAAGATCGCATCCTTATACGCGCTGCGCTGCGGCAGCGAGCGATTAGTCTCGCCGGGGGTCTCGATCGTATTGAGCATGCAACAGGTCCGTCTTTGTCTGATCCGGAGAACCGCATTCACGCCATTCGGGGCCGCGTCAAAAAGCCTATCGGATCGTTTCGCATTATTGCACTGGCTTGCCAATATGGATTTTTTCCGCAGCCAGAGAAATTTGGCGGGAAAATATGCCATAAATCGGTTTCATCCGATGGGACGATATCCTATCTGATGAACCAGCAGAGCGACGTCCAGCCGGCGACATCGAAAATCGAGACGGCTTTTCTCTAAGGATTGTGCCAGTTTCAAGGTGTTGTAATCCGGTTGGTGTCGTATTCAGTTTATTTCAGGGAGAAATAAGGCGTGATGGACAGTTCTGCAATCGCGGATCGGCGACAATTGCGCCGCAAGCTTGGTTTCTGGCGCATTATTGCCGTTTTGCTACTCGTGATGCTCGGTTTTGCGTTCTATCGATTCTTTGCGAGCGACCTACCGGATACGCGCGGCCCGCAAATCGCCCGCGTCACGATTTCCGGGCTCATCCAGGACGATCCGGAGCTTCTCGAGCGGCTGAAAAAGATCCACGACAATGATCAGGTCAAGGCGCTGGTCGTATCCATCTCCTCGACCGGCGGGACGACCTATGGCGGCGAGCGCATCTTCAAGGCGATCCGCGCTGTTGCGGCCAACAAGCCTGTCGTGTCCGATATCCGCACCGTCGCCGCTTCCGCCGGCTATATGATTGCGGTTGCCGGCGATAATATCGTTGCCGGCGATACCTCGATCACCGGTTCGATCGGCGTCATCTTCCAATATCCGCAGCTCAAGGATCTGCTCGACAAGGTCGGCGTTTCCCTCGACGAGATCAAGTCGACGCCGCTGAAGGCCGAACCGTCCCCCTTCCATCCGGCCAGCGAAGACGCCAAGAACATGATCCGCAACATGGTCATGGACAGCTACGGCTGGTTCGTCGATCTCGTCGCCGATCGGCGCAAGCTGCCGCGCGAGCAGGTATTGAAGCTTGCCGACGGCAGCATTTTCACCGGCCGGCAGGCGCTTCAGAACAAGCTTATCGATACTTTGGGCGGCGAGGACGAGATCCGCGCCTACCTCGAAACGCGTAAGATCAAGAAGGATCTGCCGATCGTCGATTGGAAGCCGGAAGACAAGGCTTCATCCTTCTTTTGGCCGGCTGCGGCTTCCCGATTGCTCAACATGCTGGGTTATGATCCCTTTATTAAAGGAGATGCTCTGCAGAAGATCATGACAGAGAAGTTGTTTCTTGACGGCCTGCTTTCTGTTTGGCAGGGTGCAGCCGATTAATAAATCAATGATTTAAAGGGGGTAGCCGTGATCAAATCGGAATTGGTGCAGATTGTTGCCGCCCGCAACCCGCATCTCTATCACCGCGACGTCGAAAATATCGTCAACGCTGTCCTCGATGAGATCACCGATGCGCTCGCAGCCGGAAATCGGGTCGAACTTCGCGGCTTTGGCGCATTCTCCGTCAAGAACCGGCCTTCGCGCTCCGGCCGCAACCCGCGCACCGGCGACACGGTCTTCGTCGAGGAAAAATGGGTGCCCTTCTTCAAGACCGGCAAGGAGCTGCGCGAGCGGCTGAATCCGGGCGCCGGCGACGAAGACGACGACGACAATTGATTGGCCGTTTCGGCCGGATTTTTCCGTCCATGCCCCTTCGGACATGATTGTGCCGCGACGCCGTGGCACTTGAATTCATCAGCCTCTTTTCTATTCTGCGGCTGAGAGCAGCATGCTTGCAGCCACAGACATGCTTGCGATGATGAGGAGCTGCGCAATGGCCAAGAAGATCGTCAATCTACTGATATTGCTGCCGCTCGGCATCATTCTGATCGTATTCTGCGTGGCCAACCGGCAATCCGCGACGCTTGCGCTCAACCCCTTCAGGCCGGACGATCAGGTGCTGTCGCTGAATGCACCGCTGTTCGTATTGCTGTTTGCAGCGTTGATCCTCGGCATGGTCGTCGGAGCTGCTGTGACCTGGTTCAATCAGGGGAAGCATCGCAGGCGCGCCCGCAATCAGACCCAGGAAGCCGTGCGCTGGCAGGCGGAAGCCGACAAGCATCGGACACGCGCCGAACAGATCGCCGGCCAGCTTCCCTCACAATGAGTTGAGGTCGGCAAGCCGCATCTCCTTGTAATCGCCTTCCGGCGAGGCGCCGTTGCCGATGATCTCGAAACCGAGAGCCTCATAAAAGGATACAGCGCGCGCATTCCTGACCAGGCATTTCAGCCGGTAGCGGCGCGTCGGCCAATCCGGCAGCGCGGCAAGCAAGGCTTTGCCCGCGCCGCGCCCCTGAAAAGCGGGAAGAATGTAGAGCATATGGATGAAGTCATCCGGCTCCCAGATGGCCGCAAAGCCCGCGATCGTTCCATGCTGGTCTTCGCAGACGGATAAGCGCTCGCCATCCGCATGAGTGGCGAAATCTTCCAGAATGAAGTGATCGGGATCGACCCAGGAGAATGTTTGCCGCCGGACGTCGAGATAGATCTCGGCAAGATGCCGCATATCCTGTTCGCGTGCTGGCCGGATCGACCAGATATCGGAGTCCACTGTCATGTCTTTCATATGGGCGCGAAATGCCTTGGCGGCAATCAGGCGCTTGCCCGACCGTTGATCGCTGCGGTGAAATCGGCGAAAAACTGCTGAGCGAGCTTTTTCGCGCTGGAATCCACCAGGCGGGAACCGAGCTGCGCAATCTTGCCGCCGACCTGCGCCTTGGCTTCGTATTGTAGGATCGTATCGTTACCGTCTTCCTTGAGGACGACATCGGCACCGCCCTTGGCGAAGCCGGCAATTCCGCCCTTTCCTTCGCCCGATATCGTGTAGCTTTCCGGTGCATTGATATTGGAAAGCGTGACCTCGCCGTTAAAGGATGCGGAAACCGGGCCGATCTTCAGTTTCACGGTAGCGGTCAATTCCGTCGGAGAAATCCTCTCGAGACTTTGACAGCCGGGAATGCATTGCTTGAGGATTTCGGGATCGTTCAGTGCCGCCCAAACGGCGTCCCTGGGTGCTGCGATCCGCTCTTCGCCGGTCATATCCATACGCAATCCTCCCAATGTGACATTTTGTGTATGGATCATCGCAGATCGGAAAGCGCTTTGCCAAGTGGCGGCCAGATGCTATTTGCACGCACATATCAATTTTGAGACAAGCATGGTGAAACATAGGGAAAGCCGGTCCGGCCAGAAAGCTGCGGGCGGTCCAGGGGCAAAACCCCGGCGCGACATGCCCGGCAAGCTGCCGGCAAAGCCTGCGCGTGATTCAAGGCCAGCCAAGCCTTCGCGCGATCTCGGCGAACGCGTTGCCGAGCCGCGCACGGCTGCCCCTGCGGCCGCCACGCCTGAGCGCCCGCTGATCGCCCGAACCGGCGAACGCCCGACCGAGCGCGTGCCCGTCATTCTCGAGTCGCTTGGCGCCGGGGATTTCCACCTTATCGATAGCGGCAATGGGCTGAAACTCGAGCAGTACGGACCCTATCGCGTCGTCCGCCCGGAGGCGCAGGCGCTGTGGCCGCCGTCGCTTGCCTCGCATGTATGGGACAAAGCCGACGCCGTCTTCACCGGCGACACGGATGAGGACGGTATGGGCCGCTGGCGCTTCCCGCGCGAGGCGCTCGGCGAGACCTGGCCGCTGCAACTGCTCGGCGTCGATTTTCTTGGTCGCTTCACCGCGTTCCGCCACGTCGGCGTCTTCCCGGAGCAGATCGTGCACTGGGCCTGGATGAAGGAGCAGGCCGAGGCCGCGAAAAGGCCGCTGAAGGTCCTGAACCTTTTCGGCTATACCGGCGTCGCCTCGCTGGTGGCCGCCGCCGCCGGCGCTGAAGTGACCCATGTCGATGCCTCCAAGAAGGCGATCGGCTGGGCGCGCGAGAACCAAGCCCTGGGCCGCATGGAAAAGCTGCCGATCCGCTGGATCTGCGAGGATGCGATGAAGTTCATCCTGCGCGAAGAGCGGCGCGGCAACAAATATGATATCATTCTCACCGACCCGCCGAAGTTCGGCCGTGGTCCGAATGGCGAGGTCTGGCATCTGTTCGAGCACCTGCCGCTGATGCTCGATATCTGCCGCGAGATCCTGTCGCCGAAGGCGCTCGGCCTGGTGCTGACGGCCTATTCGATCCGCGCCAGCTTCTATTCGATCCATGAGCTGATGCGTGAGACCATGCGCGGTGCCGGCGGTGCGGTCGAGTCCGGCGAGCTCGTCATCCGCGAAGCGGGCCTCGACGGCCGCACGCCGGGCAGGGCGCTTTCCACTTCTCTCTTCAGCCGCTGGGTGCCGAAATGAACCAGGATTTCCGTAGTGACGGCCCGCGCAAGGTCGGACAGGTCAAGGAGGTCACCTCGCTTGCCAATCCGATAGTCAAGGATATCAAGGCGCTGACGGTCAAGAAGTCCCGCGAGGAAAGCGGTGCCTTTCTCGCCGAAGGCCTGAAGCTCGTCATCGATGCGCTCGAACTCGGCTGGACGATCCGCACGCTGGTTTATGCCAAGGCCGGCAAGGGCAAGCCCCTGGTCGAGCAGGTGGCCGCCAAGACGGTGGCAGCCGGTGGACTGGTGCTCGAGGTCAGCGAAAAGGTCATCGGCTCGATCACGCGCCGCGACAATCCGCAGATGGTAGTCGGCGTTTTCGAGCAGCGCTGGCGGCCGCTTCGGGACGTCAAGCCGAAAGCAGGCGAAACCTGGGTGGCGCTCGACCGCGTGCGCGATCCCGGCAATCTCGGCACCATCATCCGCACCGCCGATGCGGCCGGTGCTTCCGGTGTCATTCTAGTCGGGGAAACCACCGATCCGTTTTCGCTGGAAACCGTGCGTGCCACCATGGGTTCGGTCTTCGCCATGCCCGTCGTCAAGGCGACGCCGGAAGAGTTTATCGCCTGGAAGAAGAAGGCCGACGTCTCCGTCGTCGCCACGCATCTGGCCGGCGCGGTCGACTACCGCACCATCGATTACAAGAGGAAGCCTGTCGTGATCCTGATGGGCAACGAACAATCCGGCCTGCCGGATGTCCTGGCGAAAGAGGCCGATGCGCTTGCCCGCATCCCGCAGGCCGGCCGCGCCGACAGCCTCAATCTGGCTGTGGCGACCGCGGTCATGCTGTTCGAAGCCCGCCGCCACATTCTGACCCTTAGCGAGAGCCGATGATCGAGAGCGAGACCAATATGCAGCCGCCTGCAAAAGTGGCTCTGTTTTCCAGACCCTTGCCGATCCTGATCTTCATCGTCATCGCCGTCATTCTCGATCAGGCCGTGAAGATCATGGTGGATCACTGGCTGCCGTTGCAGGAAATGGTGCCGGTCGTTCCGATGCTGGCGCTTTATCGCACCTACAATCTCGGCGTCGCCTTTTCCATGCTGTCAGGCATGGATGGCTGGTTCATCGTTGGCATGCGGCTCGTTATCGTCGCCTTCGTGCTGTGGCTCTGGCGGCATACGCCCAATCACCGCTGGCTGGCCCATCTGGGCTTTGCGCTGATTATCGCCGGTGCGCTCGGCAACCTGATCGACCGCTTTCTCTACGGCCATGTGATCGACTACATCCTCTTTCACACCGAGACCTGGTCTTTCGCGGTGTTCAATCTGGCCGATAGTTTCATCACCGTCGGGGCTGCCTGCGTCATTCTCGATGAACTTCTGATGCCGAAAAAGGCCAAAGCGTAAAATTCTACCGAATCCCTGAAGGCATCAGGAACGGTGCCTATGCTAGCCAGATTGCATGAGCACTTTGGCAAAACTGCAGGGAACGCCTGCCGCTGATATCACTCGCGATGAAACACGATCGATCGAAGGGTTGACCGGGAACGGACTGCCCCGTGCAGAAACGACCGAGACCTCGCGAGAGGCGGAACGACGCCTGGCGCCGCCTGCACAGCCGCGATGGCTGCAACGCCATTGGCTGAATGGCGGCGGCCTGGTTGGCGGTATTGTGCTGCTTGCAATCGGCTTTGCCGGCGGTCCGCTGATGCTGGCCGGAGTTCTCGGCCTCGTGGCGTTTGCACTGGCAGTTGCCGGCTTCCTGAAGGTGTGGAAGGCAGAGGCGACGCCCGCTGTCTCCGTTGCCGATTTCAGCGAGAGCGACCATGACCGTCTTTGGGAGCGCAAGGAAAGCAATAGCCTGCTTGCCACCATCCATGATGCGCTTGGCGACATCACCGTCATCCGCAGCATCGACCGGCAGATTCTCGACGCCAATGCCACCTTTCGCAAGCTGACGGGAAAGTCCAGCCCCGAGGGCTTGACGCTGGAAGAGACCGGCATCGTCTTCCGCGCCGTCACCGATGCCAAGCATCAGGATGCCGAGATCGAGACGCCCGAAGGCCGCCGCATCTTTGCCTGGCACGATGTCATATTTCGCGATCCGTCGAGCGGCCTGCTGTGCATACAAAGCGTTGCCCGCGACGTCACGGAAGAGCGGCAGACGGCGCGCAATCGCGAAGATGCCAGGCTGAAAGCGGAATATAACAGCGCCGCGAAATCCAGGCTGCTGGCTACCGTCAGCCACGAGATCCGCACGCCTCTCTCGGGCATCCTCGGCATGAACCATCTGCTTGCCCAGACGCCGCTGACGCTGGAGCAAGCCAATTACCTCACGGGCATCCGTCAATCGGGCCACGCGCTGGTCCAACTGGTGGAGGACCTTCTTGATTTCTCCACGATCGAAGTAGGGCGCTTCCAGCTGCATCCGCGCAAGGAAGCCCTGCGGCCGCTGCTCGAAGGCGTCGTCGAGATGCTTGCTCATCGCGCCCATGAAAAAGGCATCGAAATCGCCGCGACAGTCGCTGCCGATGTTCCCGAGACGATGGAATTTGATCCTGCGCGGTTGCGCCAGGTTCTGTTCAATGTCCTTGGCAATGCGGTGAAGTTCACCCAGACGGGCGGTGTTCTCGTTCGCGCCAACCTGGAAGGAAACGACCTGTCGATATCCGTGCGGGACACTGGTCCCGGCATGACGGAAGAGGAGCAGGCTCGCATTTTCGGCGAATTCGAACAAGCCGGTACCGTTGTCGAAAGAAGCGCCGGCACCGGGCTTGGGCTCGCGATCTCCGCGCGGATATTGCGTGAGTTCGGCGGCAGGCTCAAGGTTGCCAGCGAACGCGGCAAGGGCACCGAGTTCACCATCAGCTTTCCGATCGGCCTGGCTGACGATGACGCCGGTGCCAGCCAACGCAAAGATGTGCTCAAGGGCGCGCATGTGCTGCTGCTCGCGCCCGAAGGGCCGGCAAGCTCCGCCATCGCGCAGACCATCCGCACTCTTGGTGGCGACTGCCACCTGGCCGGTGCCGGCGACATCGATGTCCTGATGCGATCCTCCGAGGGCAGCGAGGCTGGACGGTGGACCGATCTGATCGTCGATCATCGTATGGCTCCGCTCTACTTCCGCGAGGGAAATGAGCTGGCGATACCGACACTGCGCAAGATCTTCCTCGTCAATCCGGAAGAGCGCAACACGCATCCGCTCGATCTCTTCGACGCCTGGCTCATCCGGCCGCTGCGGGAGCAATCGCTGATCGACGTGCTGAGCGGTCGCATGCGCGGCATGGAAAAGCGCGACACGATGCTCGACGGCGTCTCCGAGATCGGCATCACGACGCCCGAGGCAGACGATCCCGTGCTTGAGATCCTGCTTGGCGAGGATGATCCGGTCAACGGCATGCTGGTTCGCGCCATGCTTGCCAAGGCCGGCCACAGGGTTCGTCTGGTCGAGGATTTCGATGGCCTGCGCGCCCGTGCGGAGAATGCCGAAGCGCGGCCGGACGTGATCGTCACCGATTTCAACATGCCCGGCGGCGCCGGCGCTGCCGTGCTTGCGCAATTGCGCGCACAGGAACGCCGACAGGGATTGCCGGCACTGCCAATCATCGTGTTGACCGCCGACAGCCGCGACTCGATCCGTCGGCAGGCGTTGCTCGCGGGAGCCGACGCCGTCATCGTTAAGCCGGTCGATCCCGAGCGGCTGATGACTACCGTCCAGAGTCTTTCAAGGCTGGCCTTCGAACGGGCCGTGTAGAGCCCATTCCGTTTTCGCGCCGAGATTGCCGATGCCGGCTCGCCAATGTATGATGGTGAGCCGCTGTCATATTCAACCAGTGGCTATCGCAACGCTAAACTGGGGACGGTTTGTTCATTCGAAAATTTGCAATGGGCACGCTTCTTGCTTTTAGCCAAGCCGCGTGTCACTTTCCTGTCGCACGAATTTGGTTTATGGCGCTATATCGGCCCGCAGGGGGAGAGTCGCCATGTCCATCGAAATTTTGAATCGCGAAGCTCAGGGCGAAATGGTTCAGTCTTCAAAGGCAACGGTCGAACCGGTTGCCAGCGATGTGCTTGGACGCATCGGAAATTTAGAAACGCGCCTTGCACGCTCGGCGCGCGAAATTGATGCCGCTCAGGCTGTTCGCTACCGCGTTTTCGTCGAGGAGATGAACGCGCAGCTACCGGTCGACGCCATGCGTCGGCAGCGTGATATCGATAGCTGGGACGCAATTTGCGACCATCTTCTGGTGCTGGACCGTTCGCTCGAAGGCGACACGGAAGACCAGATTGTCGGCACCTATCGCCTGCTGCGCCAGGAGGTGGCCATGGCCAATGGCGGCTTCTATTCTTCCTCGGAATTCGACATCGACGCACTGCTTGCCCGCCATCCCGACAAGCGCTTCATGGAACTCGGCCGCTCCTGCGTCCTGCCGAATTACCGTACCAAGCGCACGGTCGAGCTGCTGTGGCAGGGCAACTGGGCCTATGCGCTGAAGCATGGCATGGGCGCGATGTTCGGTTGCGCCTCCTTCCCCGGCGTTCTTCCGGAGCAGCATGCGTTGGCCTTGTCCTTCCTCTATCATAATGTAGTCGCCAAGGATGAATGGGCTGTCGGCGCTCTGCCGTCGCTTGCCCGCACCATGGATCTGATGCCGGTCGAAGCCGTCAACCCGAAGAAGGCGTTGATGGCGTTGCCGCCGCTGATCAAGGGCTATCTGCGCCTCGGCGCCATGGTCGGTTCCACGGCCGTCGTCGATCAGGCTTTCAACACGACCGATGTCCTGATCGTTCTGCCGATCGCCAGCATTTCCGATCGCTACGTCAATTATTACGGCGCGGACGCCGGTCGCTTCGCAAGCTGACACTATTAGAGCGGCTCAGCGTTTCATGGAGACGCCAAGCCGCTCTATCTGTCTTGTGGATCAACTGTCCTAGGGAATCGCAAAAATATCGATTGCGTCTGTGATGCCGCGCAGCGAGACGTGGTGCGATTGCGGCTTCAGGCCGCGCGTTGTCAGCAGCTCGGCGGCACGGATGTTTTCCAGCACCGCGCTCGTTGCGAATATCTCGCTCGATGTTGCCAAGTGTTGGACGCGTGAGGCGATATTGACCGTCTGTCCGAAATAATCCTGCCTCTCGTTGAGACTGACGGCGATGCACGGCCCCTCATGGATGCCGATTTTCAGAAGAAGATCGTCATTGCCACGTTCCTTGTTGAGGCTCGACATGGCGTCGCGCATCCGCATCGCTGCGGCTAGCGCCCGGTCTGGGGTCGGGAAGGTGGCCATCACGGCGTCGCCGATGGTTTTGACGACGGCGCCGGCCTCTGCCCCCACGATTTCATGCAGGATACTGAAGTGGGTTTTGACGAGGTCGAAGGCCGCAAGATCGCCAACCCGCTCGTAGAGTTCCGTCGAGCCGCGCAGATCGGTGAAAAGGAAGGTAAGGCTGGCGATCTTCAGCCTCTGATTGATGTCGATGGTGTCCGTTCGATAGATGTCGCGGAAGGTCTGGTTGGAGAGCAGCCGCTTGGCGGTCAGGAATGGCCGACGATTGCCGAGCACACCATGAAGTGCGTCGTTGGCGATGCAGACCGATGGTAGCGTGCGAACCTGGGTATGATTTTCGATGACGATGCGCAGCGGACCCGGTCTGAGTTCCACCGTTTCGCTGAGCCGATGCATGCGATCGAGCACCAGCGATATGCTCTGCCGTTCCTTGGATGGCTCGCCCTTCACATCGAGGAATTGAGCACTGTGGGTAACCGGATCGAAGATAATGACGAATTCGGCCGGCAGCTGCAGCGATACGACAGCCTTTTCGCCCGGCGGCAGCTCCAGGGCTTCGATGACGAACTGGTCGATCTTCTCCTCGTAACCCTCGTCCGGAAGATCGATGCCTGAACTCCAGTAGATCTGGCGAAAATACTCCAGAGGCGACAAATGATGCGGATTATGGGCAGCGATGTGGCGTATGCGTGGACTGACGGTGAAGGTCACTTCGACCATCTCGTCGAGCGTCGGCTCATAGCCGGCAGCGCATAAAGTGCAGCTGTAGGATTCGCTCTGGACGGTTCGCAGCGACGTGTTGACGTCCAGCACGCCGCCGCATCCCGGGCACAGCACATTCCAGGACATCTCGAACAGACCGAGCCGCGCCGCATGCAGGAAAGTGCTGATCGTTTGTTCTTCGTCGAAACCATGGTCGGCAGCGAAGGCGAGGGCATTCACGCGATTGAGCTTGCGGTCAGGTGCCTCAAGAACCATCCGCTCGATTGCATCGACGATTTCAGGCCGCGCTGAATGGCGCAGCGCTTCGAATAGGGGCTGAGCTTCACTCATGCCCCTATCCTACACTCATTTTACCGGCCAGCCATCATCTTTGTTCGGCTCTCGGGCCGCCAGCAGGAATTAAGCGCCGGCACCATAGGCGGCGATTGCGGCCATGTTGACGATGTCGGAATCCTTGGCGCCCATCGACGTAATCTGCACCGGCTTGTCGAGGCCGACGAGAAGCGGTCCGATCACCGTGGAGCCGCCGAGCTCCTGCAGCATCTTGGTGGAGATCGCCGCGGAGTGGAAGGCCGGCATGATCAGGACGTTGGCCGGACCTGAGAGCCGCGAGAACGGGTAGAGGCTCTCCATGATCTTGCGGTTCAGGGCCACATCGGCTGCCATTTCGCCATCGAATTCGAAGTTCACATGGCGCTTGTCGAGGATGTTGACGGCTTCGCGCACGCGCTCGGACCGCTCGCCTGATGGATGGCCGAAGGTGGAATAGGCGAGCATGGCAACGCGCGGCTCGTAGCCCATGCGACGGGCGAAACCGGCGGCTTCTTCGGCAATCTCTGCCAGCTCCTCGGCGCTCGGCATATCATGGACGGCCGTGTCGGCGACGAAGACGGTGCGGCCGCGGGCAAGCACGATCGACACGCCGATGACACGATGTCCCGGCTTGGCATCGATGCAGCGGCGCACGTCGCCAAGCGCGGTCGAGTAGTTGCGCGTCACGCCCGTCACCATGCCGTCGGCGTCTCCCAAAGCTACCATGCAGGCGGCGAAGTGATTACGGTCGTTATGGATCAGGCGCGTCACGTCGCGGTGCAGATAGCCGTCACGCTGCAGCCGGGCATAGAGATAGTCGATATAGGTGTCCACGCGCTTGGAAATACGGGCATTGACGATTTCGAGGCCTGGGCGGTTGAGGTCGATGCCGGCGCGCTCTGCCGTGGAGTGAATCAAATCCTCGCGGCCGAGCAGGATGGCGGTGCCCAGCCCCTGATTGGCATAGGAGAGCGCGGCGCGCATGACCTGTTCTTCCTCCGCTTCCGCGAAGACGATGCGCTTCTGGTGCCGGCGCACGCGTTCATAGAGCTGCGACAGCGTCGAGGCGATCGGGTCGCGCCGGGCCGAAAGTTCGCGGGCATAGGCCTCCATATCAGCCATTTCGCGGCGGGCGACGCCGCTTTCGATCGCCGCCTTGGCGACGGCAACCGGAATGGCCGAGATCAGGCGCGGGTCGAACGGCACGGGGATGATGTATTGCGGGCCGAAACGCGGGCGCGCGCCCTGATAGGCGGCCACAACATCGTCAGGCACGTCTTCGCGCGCCAGGCTTGCCAGTGCGTTGACGGCTGCGATCTTCATCTCGTCGTTGATGGTCGTGGCGCGCACGTCGAGTGCGCCGCGGAAGATATAGGGAAAGCCGAGAACGTTGTTGACCTGGTTCGGATAGTCCGAACGCCCCGTCGCCATGATGGCGTCGTCGCGGATGCGGGCCACTTCCTCCGGCGTGATTTCCGGATCGGGGTTGGCCATGGCAAAGATGATCGGCTTGTCGGCCAGCGAGCGGATCATGTCTTCGGAGAAGGCATCCTTCTGCGAAAGGCCGAGAACCACGTCGGCACCCTTCATCGCTTCCGCCAGCGTGCGCTTGTCGGTCTTGACCGCATGCGCCGACTTCCACTGGTTCATGCCTTCGCTGCGGCCCTGGTAGATCACGCCCTTGGTGTCGCAAAGGATGATGTTTTCCGGGTTGAAGCCCATGGACTTGATCAGCTCGATGCAGGCGATTGCGGCGGCGCCTGCGCCGTTGCAGACCAGCTGCGTGGTCTTGAGATCGCGGCCGGTCAGTTCCAGCGCGTTGATCAGGCCGGCGGCGGCAATGATGGCGGTGCCGTGCTGGTCGTCGTGGAAGACGGGGATGTCCATCAGCTCGCGCAGCCGCTGCTCGATGATGAAGCAGTCGGGCGCCTTGATATCCTCAAGATTGATGCCGCCGAAGGAGGGGCCGAGATAGCGCACGCAATTGATGAATTCGTCGACATTCTCGGTGTCGATCTCAAGGTCGATCGAATCGACATCTGCGAAGCGCTTGAAGAGAACGGATTTGCCTTCCATGACCGGCTTGGAGGCGAGCGCGCCGAGATTGCCGAGGCCGAGAATAGCCGTGCCGTTCGAGATGACGGCGACCATGTTGCCGCGCGACGTGTAGTCGTAGGCCGTGGCCGGATCGGCGGCAATCGCCTTCACGGGAACGGCCACGCCGGGCGAGTAGGCAAGGGAAAGATCGCGTTGCGTCGCCATCGGCTTGGTGGGGTTGATCTCGAGCTTGCCGGGGCGGCCCTGCTTGTGGAAGTCCAGTGCTTCCTGATCCGTGATCCCCGTTCCCGGACGCGACTTGCTCTTGCTGTCAGCCATTGTTCCTCCAAACCTCCTGTGGGCGACCGGTCCCTCTTGCCCGATAGCTGTTGTCTTCTATACCGGCGCGCGGATAGGGTGACACCTCATTTTTTGGAAAAACTGCACCTCCGTGAACGAACGTATAAACACCAGCATCGATGCTTTCTCGGCCGCCGAGCTTGCCTCGGAGGAAAGCCGCGCTTCGGCAACTCCGATGATGGAGCAATATATCGAGATCAAGGCGAACAATCCCGGTTCGCTTTTGTTCTATCGCATGGGCGATTTCTACGAATTGTTCTTCGAGGACGCCATCGATGCGTCGCGCGCGCTTGGCATCACGCTGACGAAGCGCGGCCAGCACATGGGGCAGGATATCCCGATGTGCGGCGTGCCCGTTCATGCCGCCGACGACTATCTGCAGAAGCTGATCGCGCTTGGCTTCCGCGTCGCCGTCTGCGAGCAGGTGGAAGACCCGGCCGAGGCGAAGAAGCGCGGCGGCAAATCGGTTGTTCGCCGCGACGTCGTGCGCCTGGTGACCCCAGGCACGATTACCGAAGAAAAACTGCTTTCGCCTTCGGAATCCAACTACCTGATGACGCTGACCCGCATTCGCGGTGGTGCCGAGCCGCAGCTTGCGCTCGCCTGGATCGATATCTCAACGGGTGTCTTTCGTCTCGCCGAGACGGAAGCTTCGCGACTGCTCGCCGATATCCTGCGCATCGATCCGAGAGAGCTGATCCTGCCGGATACGATGTTCCACGATCCGGAACTGAAGCCGATTTTCGATATTCTCGGGCGCACCGCTGTTCCGCAGCCGGCCGTGCTGTTCGACAGCGCCAGCGCTGAGGGGCGCATCACCCGTTACTTCGGCGTGTCGACGCTCGACGGTTTCGGCACCTTCAGTCGCGCCGAACTGGCAGCAGCTGCTGCTGCCATCGCCTATGTCGAAAAGACCCAGCTTGCCGAACGGCCGCCGCTCGGCCTGCCGGAGCGCGAAAGCGGCGCTTCGACACTCTTCATCGATCCCGCCACCCGCGCCAATCTCGAACTGGTGCGAACGCTTTCCGGCGATCGCAATGGTTCGCTCCTGAAGGCGATCGATCGCACCGTGACCGGCGGTGGCGCTCGCCTCCTCGCCGAACGGTTGATGTCGCCGCTTACCGATCCCCAGCGCATCAACGAACGTCTGGATTCGATCGGCTTCCTGGCTGACGAGCCATCACTTTCAAGCGATCTGCGAGCTGCCCTGAAGCATGTGCCCGATATGCCGCGCGCCTTGTCGCGCCTTGCGCTCGACCGCGGCGGCCCGCGTGATCTCTGGGCGATCCGTCAGGGATTGGCAGCCGCGACTGACGTTGCCCGCATGCTCGGAGCGGCGCTCCTGCCTGAGGAGTTGAAGGCAGCACTCACCGGGCTCAGCGCCTTGCCCGCCGATCTCGAAGCGATGCTCGCCGCGACCCTGGCCGACGAATTGCCCTTGCTGAAGCGTGACGGCGGCTTCCTGCGGGAAGGCGCGAATGCCGAGCTCGACGAAGTGCGGGCACTCCGCGACCAGTCGCGCCGCGTCATCGCCGGCCTGCAGCTGCAATATGCCGAGGAAACCGGTATCAAGTCGCTGAAGATCAAGCATAACAACGTGCTCGGTTATTTCATCGAAGTGACGGCCGGCAATGCCGGGCCGATGACGGATACGAGCGAAGCCAAGGCGCGCTTCATCCATCGCCAGACCATGGCGAATGCCATGCGCTTCACCACCACGGAACTCGCCGATCTCGAAAGCCGCATCGCCAATGCGGCCGACAAGGCGCTCGCCATCGAGCTCGAAGCCTTCGATCGCATGGTCGCGGCCGTCGTGGCTGCGGCCGAGGCGATCAAGGCCGGTGCCCGTGCGCTCTCGGTGATCGACGTCGCGGCCGGACTGGCGCTGCTTGCCGAAGAGCAGGCCTATTGCCGGCCCGTCGTCGATGGCAGCCGAATGTTTGCGATCGAAGGCGGTCGCCATCCGGTGGTCGAGCAGGCATTGCGGCGTCAGGCCGGCGGCCCGTTCGTCGCCAACAATTGCGATCTCTCGCCGAAGTCCGACGGCAAGGACGGCGCTATCTGGCTGCTGACCGGCCCGAACATGGGCGGTAAATCGACTTTTCTGCGCCAGAACGCGCTGATTGCCATTCTCGCGCAGATGGGCTCCTTCGTGCCCGCAGCATCAGCCCATATCGGCATTGTCGACCGCCTCTTCTCGCGCGTTGGCGCTTCTGACGATCTGGCGCGGGGACGATCGACCTTCATGGTCGAGATGGTCGAGACGGCGGCGATCCTCAATCAGGCGACCGAACGTTCCCTCGTCATCCTCGACGAGATCGGTCGCGGCACCGCGACCTTCGATGGCCTCTCCATAGCCTGGGCCGCCGTCGAGCATCTGCATGAGGCCAACCGCTGCCGTGGCCTCTTCGCCACGCATTTCCATGAGTTGACGGTTCTGTCGGAGAAGCTCGGCCGGCTTTCCAACGCTACCATGCGCGTCAAGGAATGGGATGGCGACGTCATCTTCCTGCATGAGGTCGGGCCGGGGGCTGCCGACCGCTCCTATGGTATCCAGGTGGCGCGTCTCGCCGGCCTGCCGGCTTCCGTGGTGGCGCGTGCCCGCGACGTTCTGACGCGCCTCGAAGATGCGGACCGCAAGAATCCGGCAAGCCAACTCATCGATGATCTGCCTCTCTTCCAGGTCGCGGTTCGCCGCGAGGAGGCCGTCGGGCGGCGTGAGCCGTCAAAGGTCGAAGAGAGGTTGAAGACGCTCGACCTCGATGACCTTACGCCGCGAGCCGCCCTCGATGTGCTCTACGAGCTGAAGAAAACCCTGAACAAAGCCGGCTGATCGAAGGCGACTTCCAAGGATAAAAGCATGCATCTCGAAAATCTTCTCGCCGAAGTCCGGATTCTGGCCGAGCGCTTTTCTCCGATCGCCGCGCGCGGCAAGATCTGCGGCGAGGGCGAAGCACCGGATTGCGAGTCCGATCGCGGCCTTCTCAATATCACCTTGTCGTGTAGCCGCATTTCCGACATCTGTTCCAGCATTGCCAAGGCCGGTTACTGGGAGTGCGAGCGCGAAATGGTGATGCAGATCGGTGCCCAGTCGCGCAACATCCTTCATAGCTTGAACGAGCTTAGGCGGACGCTTGAGATGCCCAAAGTGGATTCAGACCTAAGGTCAATTTGACTTGAAGTCTGAATCAATTTTGGAATCAAGGAATTAGAGCATGATATCGGTCGAAAGCCGCTGACACCTTTCGGCATCATGCTCTCGCCCTAAAACCGCCGATTTCTGCGTTGATTGCCGTCACGCTTCATCAACCTTGACCCGATAAAATGCCGAGATTGTCGGCTCGACGGGCTTGGCTCACGCCGGATGATGAATGCGGGCGCAGATTGCCTGTGTCAATCGCCCGGCAAAGAGGCTATAGCGCATGCAGACAAAAGGACAGGCGCGCCGGCGGCGGCCCGCCGTCAAAGAACAGGAATCCGGTCGGCAGAGCATGGAAATGCATGACATCGATTTTCCGGCTGTTCTCGACGTTTCCGCACTTAGGGCGGAATGCGAGGCACTTGCCAAGCGCCATCTGGACAAGAACGATGAACGGTCAGCGCTGCTCGCTCTTCTGAAAAGGGCGAGCCAGGAAGGGCGCGAAGAGGCCCGGCGTCTACTGGATGCTCAGGGCGGCGGCCTGGATTGCGCGCACCGTATATCCTGGCTGCAGGACCAGATCATTACGGTTCTCTACGATTTCACGGTCCAGCACGTTTATCCGAAGCAGGCCGGCAGTTTCTCCGTCACAGCCGTTGGCGGCTATGGGCGCGATACGCTGGCGCCGGGTTCGGATATCGATCTTCTTTTTCTGTTCCACCCGAAGCCGGACGGCGAGACCCACAAGGCTGTCGAGTTCATTCTCTACATGCTCTGGGACATGGGCTTCAAAGTCGGCCACGCCACGCGGACTGTCGAGGAGTGTATCCGTCAGGCCAAATCCGACATGACGGTGCGCACCGCGGTTCTCGAAACCCGCTATATCTGCGGCAACGAGCCCCTGACCCGTGAGCTGCAGGCGCGTTTCGACAAGGAAATCGTCACCAATACCGGCCCGGAATTCATCGCCGCCAAGCTTGCCGAGCGTGACGAGCGCCATCGCAAGGCCGGTGATACCCGCTATCTGGTCGAGCCGAACGTCAAGGAAGGCAAGGGCGGTCTGCGCGACCTGCACACGCTGTTCTGGATCTCTAAATATTATTACCATGTCCGCGATCCGGTCGAACTGGTGAAGCTCGGGGTCCTCTCGAAGCAGGAATACCGCCTCTTCGAGAAGGCGGAGGATTTCCTCTGGGCCGTGCGTTGCCACATGCATTTCCTGACCGGCAAGGCGGAGGAGCGGCTCTCCTTCGATATCCAGCGCGATATCGCGGCAGCGCTCGACTATCACGCTCGCCCCGGCCTTTCCGCCGTCGAGCGCTTCATGAAGCACTACTTCCTTGTCGCCAAGGATGTCGGCGATCTCACGCGCATCCTCTGCGCCGCGCTCGAGGACCAGCAGGCGAAGGCCACGCCGGGGCTTACCGGCGTCATCAGCCGCTTTGCCAATCGCTCGCGCAAGATCCCCGGCACCGTCGAATTCGTCGAGGATCGCGGCCGTATCGCGCTCGCCAATCCCGATGTCTTCAAGCGCGACCCTGTCAGCCTGATCCGGCTGTTTTTCGTCGCCGATATCAACGGGCTGGAATTCCACCCGGATGCCCTGAAGCGCGTCACGCGCTCGCTGAATCTGATCGACAACGATCTGCGCGAGAACGAGGAGGCGAACCGGCTTTTCCTTTCCATTCTGACGTCGAAACGCGATCCGGCCCTGATCCTCCGCCGCATGAACGAGGCCGGCGTGCTCGGCCGCTTCATCCCGGAATTTGGCAAGATCGTCTCGATGATGCAGTTCAACATGTATCACCACTATACGGTGGATGAGCATCTGATCCGCGCCGTCGAGGTGCTGTCGGAGATCGACAGGGGCAAGGTTGAGGATATCCATCCGCTGACCAACAAGCTGATGCCCGGCATCGAGGATCGTGACGCCCTCTATGTTGCAGTCCTTCTACACGATATCGCCAAGGGCCGTGAAGAGGACCATTCGGAAGCCGGCGCCAAGGTGGCACGCAAGCTTTGCCCGCGCTTCGGTCTTTCGCCGAAGCAGACGGAGCTTGTGGTCTGGTTGATCGCCGAGCATCTCACAATGTCGATGGTCGCTCAGACCCGCGATTTGACGGACCGCAAGACGATCATCGATTTTGCCGACCGCGTGCAGTCGCTCGACCGGTTGAAGATGCTGCTGATCCTGACGGTCTGCGATATTCGCGCCGTCGGCCCCGGCGTCTGGAACGGCTGGAAGGGTCAGCTGCTGCGCACCCTCTATTATGAGACCGAGCTGCTGCTGGCCGGCGGCTTCTCCGAAGTGTCGCGCAAGGAGCGCGCAGAGGCCGCTGCTCAGGCGCTCGACGAGGCGCTTGCCGACTGGAGCAGGAAGGACCGGGACAACTACGTCAAGCTGCACTATCAGCCCTATCTGCTATCGGTGCCGCTGGAAGATCAGGTTCGGCATACGAAGTTCATCCGTCAGACGGATAAAGCGGGCAAGGTGCTCGCCACCATGGTCCGCACCGACAGCTTCCATGCCATTACCGAGATCACCGTGCTCTCGCCCGACCATCCGCGCCTGTTGACCGTCATCGCCGGCGCGTGCGCTGCGGCCGGCGCCAATATTGCCGACGCGCAGATCTTCACGACATCCGACGGCCGCGCTCTCGACACCATCCATGTCAGCCGCGAATTTGCCGACGATGCCGACGAGCTGCGCCGTGCCGGCACCATCGGCAAGATGATCGAGGATGTGTTGGCCGGTCGCAAGCGGTTGCCGGAAGTCATTGCGACACGTTCGAAGAACCGGCGCAAGAACAAGGCCTTCGTCATCCCGCCATCGGTGATCATCACCAACAGCCTCTCCAACAAGTTCACGGTCATTGAGGTCGAATGTCTCGACCGCACCGGCCTCTTGTCGGAGATAACGGCCGTCCTCTCGGATCTGTCGCTCGATATTCAATCTGCCCGTATCACCACCTTTGGTGAGAAGGTGATCGACACCTTCTACGTCACCGATCTGGTCGGGCAGAAGATCGCCAACGAAAACAAGCGGGCCAACATTACCGCGCGCCTGAAGGCTGTGATGGCGGGTGAGGAGGACGAAATGCGCGAGCGCATGCCGTCCGGCATCATCGCGCCGGCCGCCACGCGTGCCGTTGCCGCCGAAACCCCAGACACTGAAAAGAAAGCCGGTTCAGCCGTATGAGCCTAGTCAAGAAATTCATCACGGTCGGTGGCGCGACGCTCGGCAGCCGCATCTTCGGCTTTGCTCGCGAAACGCTGATGGCCGCAGCCCTCGGCACCGGCCCGATGGCTGACGTCTTCTACGCCGCCTTCCGCTTTCCGAATCTCTTCCGCCGCCTGTTTGCCGAGGGCGCCTTCAATGCCGCCTTCGTGCCGCTCTTTGCCAAGGAGATCGAGGCGAACGGTATCGAGGGCGCGAAACGCTTCTCGGAAGAGGTGTTCGGCGTTCTCTTCTCGGTCCTGTTCCTGATCACCGTCGTGATGGAACTGGGCATGCCGCTGATCGTGCGCTGGATCATCGCGCCCGGTTTTGCCGATGATCCAGACAAGTTCACGATCACGGTGCGCATGGCGGCCGTGATGTTCCCCTATCTCATGTGCATGTCGCTGACGGCGATGATGAGCGGCATGCTGAATTCGCTGCATCATTTCTTCGCGGCGGCCGTGGCGCCCGTCTTCCTTAACGTCGTGATGATCGGCGCGCTGTTTTATTCGCTCTATTTCGGCGCTCTGCCGCTACAGACCGCCTGGTATCTCTCCTGGGGCGTGCTTGTTGCGGGTGTCCTGCAATTGCTCGTCGTCTATATCGGCGTGCGGTTTGCCGGCATCAATATCGGTTTCCGCTGGCCGCACTTTACGCCGAACGTCAAGCGCCTGCTGATCCTCGCCATTCCGGCAGCCGTCACCGGCGGCATCACCCAGATCAATCAGATGATCGGCCAGGCGATTGCGTCGAGCCGCGAAGGCGCGATTGCAGCCCTGCAATATGCTGATCGCATCTATCAGCTGCCGCTCGGTGTTGTCGGCGTCGCCGTCGGTGTCGTGCTCCTGCCGGAGCTGGCGCGCGCCCTGAAGTCGGGTCATGTGAAGGAAGCCGGCAATCTGCAGAACCGCTCGATCGAATTCGTGCTGTTCCTGACCTTGCCGGCCGCCATGGCGCTCTGGGTTCTCTCTGACGATATCATCCGCGTGCTCTACGAGCGCCGCGCCTTCCATCAGGAAAACACCATCATCGTCGGCTCGATCCTGGCGATCTACGGTTTGGGCTTGCCGGCCTTCGTGCTGATCAAGGCGCTGCAGCCGGGCTTCTATGCCCGCGAGGACACGAAGACGCCGATGCGCTTCTCCGCCGTCGCCGTCGCCACCAATTGCGCGATCGCGCTCAGCCTCTTCCCCTATCTTGGGGCGCCCGGCATCGCAGTCGCCGAGGCGACGGCCGGCTGGATCAGCACGGTCCTGCTCTTCACGACGCTTTTGCGCCGGGGTCATCTTGCCTGGGAATGGGCCCTTGCCCGTCGCACCGCTCTGCTGCTCGTTGCGGCTGGCGTCATGACCGGAGTCATCATCTATCTCCAGCACCGCTGGGGAGAATATCTGGCGTCTGGCACAACTCTCGTCAGCAAGGTCAGCACGCTCGGCTTGCTGATCGCCATCGCCATGGCAGTCTATTTCGTTGTTGCCTTCCTGATCGGCGGCGCCGATCTCGGCATGATCCGCCGCAACATCAACCGCAAGCGTCCGGCAGCCGCCGCTCCCGATGCGAAGACGGTGAATGGCGAATGAGCAAGCCTCTTGGCGGCCCGACGCGGCAACCGAGCAGCAAGGAAGCCGTCGCCGCATGAAGATGCAGATTCATCTGCGTGAGGCACGCGAGGCCGATCTCACCGAGCTTGGCGAGCTGAAGTTTCGTGCGTCGGTCGCGTGGGGAGACTTTGTCGAGGAACTGCAGAACTTGCCGGATGCACGGCAGGTCTCGCAGGAGCATCTGCCGCACATCATCGTCGCGGAGCTAGAGGGAACAATCGCGGGATTTGTAACCATACTGCCCGGAGATGATGCTTCTCAGGCTGAGTTGGAAGACCTCTTCGTAGCTCCCTCACTTTGGCGAAATGGCGTCGGAGCCCAGCTGCTGGCAGCAGCCGAAGCCCGTGCGGTAGTATTGGGAGCCGCTCGGATGCACGTCGTTGCCAATGAGAGGGCGCGCCTTTTTTATGAGGCTGCGGGTTATCGTCTGATTGGCATGGTCCAGACGGATTTCGCCTCGGCGCCGGAGCTGGCCAAGTCGCTTCGTCCGGTCCAATAAAGGCGGTTCTCCGAAGCGTTTGCGGGCAGGATGCATCATCGCGCAGACCTTAAGAGCAAGAACACGATCAATCCGGTTTGCTGCGCGCGCGCTCTTTGTCCATAGTCGCCTGTCTGTGCTCTCTCCCTGCAAGCTCGGCGGGAGGTGATTTCATCACATGCGGAGTTATCCAATGCCTCAGTCCCTCTTTCTGGTTGCCCTCGTCGTCGACGACTATGATCGTGCCAAGGCCTTCTATTGCGATTGCCTCGGTTTCGATTGTCTCCACGATGAGGTGCAGCCGACGGGCAAGCGCTGGGTCGTCGTCAGGCCGAAGGGCGCGGAAGGGGCGGCCTTATTGCTCGCCCAGGCGGCAGGCGACAGCCAGCGCGCCGCGATCGGCAACCAGACCGGCGGCCGCGTCGGCTTCTTTCTCAAGACCGATAATTTCGCCCGCGATCACGCCGCGATGCTGGCCAAAGGCGTCAAGTTCCGGGAGGAGCCGCGCCATGAGGTCTATGGCACGGTGGCCGTCTTTGCCGATCCCTATGGCAACACCTGGGACCTGATCCAGCATTCTTCCTGAGGCTGTGGCACATAGCCTCTTGATCCCTGTCGATACCGCGTGCATAAGCCGCTCGAACCAAGGGTTGAGCGCCGCTCACCCGGGCCCTCCACAAGCCTTTTGAGGATGACATGACCGAATTCAAGCCGCTCGTATTCTCCGGCGTTCAGCCTACCGGCAACCTCCACCTCGGCAACTATCTCGGCGCGATCCGCAAGTTCGTGGCCCTGCAGGCCAACAACGACTGCATCTATTGCGTCGTCGACATGCACGCGCTGACGGCTCAGCTCGTGCATGAGGACATGCCGAACCAGACGCGCTCGATCACCGCGGCCTTCCTCGCCGCCGGCATCGACCCGGAAAAGCATATCGTCTTCAATCAGTCGGCCGTGCCGGGCCATGCCGAGCTTGCCTGGATCTTCAACTGCGTTGCCCGCATCGGCTGGATGAACCGCATGACGCAGTTCAAGGACAAGGCCGGCAAGGACCGCGAGCAGGCCTCGCTCGGCCTCTACGCCTATCCGAGCCTGATGGCCGCAGACATCCTGCTTTATCGTGCCACGCATGTTCCTGTCGGAGACGACCAGAAGCAGCATCTGGAGCTGACCCGCGACATCGCCATGAAGTTCAATCTGGATTACATGGAGCATATCCGCCGCACAGGCTATGGCATCGACATCACCGTTGGCGATGAGCCGGTGCATGCCTATTTCCCGATGGTCGAGCCGCTGATCGATGGCCCGGCGCCGCGCGTCATGTCGCTGCGCGACGGCACCAAGAAGATGTCGAAGTCAGACGCTTCCGACCTCTCGCGCATCAACCTGCTCGACGACGAGGAGAACATTTCCAAGAAGATCCGTAAGGCAAAGACCGATCCGGATGGCTTGCCGAGCGAAATCGCCGGTCTTGCGGGCCGCCCGGAAGCCGACAATCTGGTCGGCATCTACGCAGCTCTTGCCGACAAGTCGAAGGCTGACGTTCTCGCGGAGTTCGGCGGCCAGCAGTTCTCGGTGTTCAAGCCGGCGCTGGTTGATCTTGCCGTGCACGCGCTCTCGCCGATCACGACGGAAATGCGTCGCCTGATGGCAGACCCGGGCCATATCGACGCCGTTCTGCGCGACGGCAGCGCCCGCGCTCGTGCCCGCGCCGACGTCACCATGAAGCAGGTTCGCGACATTATCGGCTTTCTCTATTGAGACTTTTGATATCTTATCGGTTGGCGCGTTACCTAAGTGGCGCGCCAAGACCAGCGAACGGATGGGCCGATTTTGAATATTCTGCGGATTGCTTCTTTTTCGGAAAATGGAGCTGGCGGTAATCCCGCCGGCGTCTTGATAGCCGATGTCCTGCCTGAGGCCGCCGAGATGCAACGCATCGCAGCCGAGGTCGGGTTCTCCGAAACCGCTTTTGCCTGCCCCGAAGGGCAAGGCTGGAGAGTGCGCTATTTTTCTCCTCAGTCGGAGGTTCCATTCTGCGGTCATGCGACGATCGCGCTTGGTGCGGCCTTTGCGTTGCAGGAGGGGGACGGAATTTTTGCGCTCGCGCTCAACGAGGCCAATATCACCGTCGAAGGGCACCGGAAAGGCGATGTGCTCACGGCGGCCTTACAGTCGCCGCCCACGCGAAGCAAGGCGCCGACGCCCGAGCTGGTGTCGGAAGTGCTGGCACTGTTCGGCTATTCGACCGACGACTTGGATCCGGCCATTCCCGCAGCGCTGATCCACGGCGGCGCCGATCACTTCATGCTGGCCCTGAAATCCCGCGATGCGCTTGCCGCCATGGCCTACGATCTTGATGCCGGCCGCACTTTGATGGTCCGCGAAGGTTTGGTCACGATCCTCCTTGCCTACGCCGAAACGCGGCAATTGTTCCATACACGCAATGCCTTTGCGTCGGGCGGTGTCTATGAGGACCCCGCGACCGGGGCTTCAACGGCGGCCTTTGCCGGATATCTGCGCGACATTGCCTGGCCGCATGGCGGATCCATCGAGGTCATCCAGGGTGAGGATATGGGAATGCGATCCCGCCTGCATGCCGATATCCCGACCGCGGTTGGAAGCTCCATCCGAGTGTCGGGTGAGGCAAGGCTCATGGACTTTTAGGTCACTGAACGGCAACCGCCATTGGGTCTAAAAACGGGGCTTGCCACGGCACGGACTTCGATGTCAGAGTCGTCTCATGGTATCCACACGACTTTCACGACTAGAAGGCCATCGCCGCAAGTTCATGGCGGTCATTGACGGCACTCCCGAATGCCAGCGCGCCGTTCACTATGCCGGCCGGCGCGCCAAGAATTCCAATGGCGGCCTCGTGTTGCTCTATGTGATCCCCGAGGGCGATTTCCAACAATGGCTCGGCGTCGAAGAGATCATGCGGGCGGAAGCGCGTGAGGAGGCCGAGGCGGCGACCGCCAAGGCAGCCCAGAGTGTCCGCGAGAATGTCGGCATCGATCCCGAAATCGTCATTCGCGAGGGGGCTTCGGCCGAACAGATCAATGCAGTGATCGAAGAGGATCGGGACATCGCGCTGCTCGTTCTGGCCGCCGGCTCCGCCAAGGAAGGGCCAGGCCCACTTGTTTCGTCGATCGCCGGCCGCGCCGCCGCTTTTCCGATCCCGGTCACCGTGCTGCCGGATACGCTGACGAACGAGGAAATCGACGCGCTCAGCTGATAAAAGCCAGCCATTTCTTGAGAAACACTCTCTTGAATTGAGCGGCCAAAAGGCCTATTTCTTTTGAAATATTCTAAAGTTGGGACCGGGTTTGTGCCCGCCGCATGGAGATCAAGATGTTCATTCAGACCGAAGCGACACCGAACCCCGCGACCCTGAAGTTTCTGCCGGGCAAGGTGGTGATGGAAAGCGGTACGGCTGAATTCCGCAGCGCCGAGGAAGCTGAGGCTTCGCCGCTTGCTGCCCGCCTCTTCGAAATCCAGGGCGTTACCGGCGTGTATTTCGGCTACGACTTCATCTCCGTCTCCAAGGAAAGTCAGGAATGGCAGCATCTGAAGCCTGCCATCCTTGGTTCGATCATGGAGCATTTCATGTCCGGCAAGCCTGTCATGGGCTCCAGCTCGGTTCTGTCCGAAGCGCGGGATGCCGGCGGCGAATTCTTCGATGAAGGCGATGAATCCATCGTGCTGACCATCAAGGAACTGCTCGATACCCGCGTCCGTCCTGCCGTTGCCCAGGATGGCGGCGATATCACCTTCCGCGGCTTCCGCGACGGCAAGGTCTATCTCAATATGAAGGGATCCTGCGCAGGCTGCCCGTCTTCGACGGCGACGCTGAAGCATGGCGTGCAGAACCTGCTGCGCCACTTCGTGCCCGAGGTGCAGGAAGTCGAAGCCGTCTAAGCATGGTTCCAAAGGTGCGCGGCGGTTTTTGGATAGGATTATGCCAGAACGTCGCGATGCCATACTGGAGCATTTTAAGACAAGCCAACCGCGCCTCAGGCGCGGCTTTTCGGAAAAATTGATATGATCGTACTGGCGCTCGACACGGCAGGTGTGGATTGCGCTGCCGCTGTGTATGATAGCGGCAGTGATTCTGTGATGGGGGAGGTCACGGAAACGATCGGACGGGGGCATGCCGAACATTTGATGCACGTCGTCGACGAAGCGCTGGCGAAAGCCAACACGGCGCTTTCGGCCGTCGAACGTGTCGTCGTGACCGTCGGTCCCGGTTCCTTCACCGGCATCCGCATCGGCGTTGCAGCCGCCCGCGGCTTTGCGCTTTCCCTCAACGTTCCAGCAATCGGCGTCACGACCCTCGAGGTCATGGCTGCGACTGCCAGAACACAGAATCCGGGCAAGTCGGTTCTGGCTGCGATCGATGCCAAGCGCGAGGAGATTTATCTCCAGAGCTTCGATGTCGACGGCAACCCGCTGGACGAGGCTCGGGCCGTGACGATCGACGAAGCGCAGGCAATTGCCGCTGCCTTCGACGGCGTCGTCACCGGAACGGCTGTCGCCCGGTTGAGCGACGCGCCGCCGGCGGAGCGGCCAGACGCATTTCCGATTGCCATCGTCGCCCGGCTGGGCGCTGGCAAACCTGCCGGCGAAAAGCCGAAGCCGCTTTATCTTCGCGGACCCGATGCCAGACCGCAGGCCGGATACGCAGTTGCCAGGCAGTAGAAATGCTCGAATCCTATCTGACCCTCAAAGCCGAATACGAAATCATCCCGATGGACTTGAAGGATTGCGCCGAAGTGGCGCTCCTGCATGGCGAACGTTTTCCGCGGGTCTGGGACGAGTCCGAGTTTCAGGATCTCCTCTCACAGGAGACCACCTTCGGCTTCGTTGCCCGCCAGACCAATGCCATCCTGAAGAAAGCGCTCCCGGGCTTCGTGCTCGCACGGCATGTGGCGGGCGAGGGCGAAATCCTGACGATCGCCGTCAATGCCAAGCTCGGACGCGCCGGTCTCGGATGGCGGTTGATGCAGGCGGCGCTTCGCGAGGCTCGCAATCGTGGCGGCGAAACCATGTTCCTCGAGGTCGACGGTGGCAACCAGCCGGCGCTCGGCCTTTACCGCAAGCTTGGTTTCGAGACGGTTGGCGAACGCAAGGCCTACTATGTCGGCGATAATGGCGCGAAATCGACGGCGCTTGTCATGAGCCGCGTTCTTCGCTAGAGCATTTTGCAGCCAGGTGGCATCACTTGGCGTCGCACAAATGCGGCAAAACAAGCAGATAGGGCGGCAATCCGGCGCGCTATCCGTTGTCACAGTGCAATAGGCCGAAGACAGTAATTGATGGATGATGCCGTAAAATCCCTTGAGGAGCTTTGCGCCGAGCGCGGTATGCGCATGACGGAGCAGCGCCGGATCATCGCGCGCATCATCGAGAGCTCCGAGGACCATCCCGACGTCGAGGAGCTCTATAGACGCTCCGTGCAGGTGGATGCGAAAATCTCGATCTCCACCGTGTACCGCACGGTTAAACTGTTCGAGGATGCCGGCCTTCTTGCCCGCCATGATTTCCGCGACGGGCGCTCACGCTACGAAACCGTACCGGAAGAGCATCACGACCATCTGATCGACTTGAAAAGCGGCGAGGTGATCGAATTTCACTCGCCGGAGATCGAAGCGCTGCAGGAGCGCATCGCCCGCGAACACGGCTTCAAACTCGTCGACCACCGGCTGGAGCTTTACGGCATCCCGCTGAAGAAGGACGAAGCTTGACGTGAAGCCTTTCATGCAGGAGCGAATGATTTGATGACCTGGCTGCGCATCGGCTGTGCTGCCGTGGTCATCTGCGCCGTCAGCGCCGTGATGCTGCCTCTGCAGATCCTTTGCCTGCGCTTTGACTGGAAGCTCCGGCGCTATCTGCCGCGCTACTGGCACCGCATTGTCTGCTATTGGCTTGGCGTACGCATTCATGTCGTCGGCAAGATGGAGACGAGCCGGCCATTGATGTTGGCCTCCAACCATTCGTCCTGGCTCGATATTCTCGTGCTCTCGGCAGTGGCCGACGTCTCCTTCATCGCCAAATCGGAAGTGCGGGATTGGCCGATCTTCGGCCAGTTTGCACAATGGCAGAAGAGCGTCTTCGTCGAGCGCGAGCAGAAACGCAAGACGGGCGAGCAGGTGAACGAGATCGCCGACCGCATGGCCGATGGCGAAATCATGGTGTTGTTTCCTGAGGGAACGACCTCCGACGGCAATCGGCTGCTCGAGGTCAAATCCTCGCTGTTTGGTGCCGCCGCTGCGGCCCTGCCGAAAGCGCCGGATGCCGTTGTGCATGTTCAGCCCGTTGCTGTCGCCTATACCCGGGTTCATGGCACGCCCATGGGCCGCTATTATCGCCCGCTGACGGCATGGCCTGGCGATATCGAGCTCGTGCCGCATCTGAAGGGTATCGTCCAGTGCGGCGCCATCGATGTCGACGTCTGCTTTGGCGAAGCTGTCGATTATCGCGCTGGCACCAACCGCAAGGAAGTCAGCGCCACCATCGCGCGGCGCATCCGCAATTTGCTCGCCAGCCGCCTGCTCGGCCGCGAGATCGCTTGATTTCCAGGTGATTCCAACTTTTCCATTTTCTCCGAAGGCAAAAGCCACTACATAGCGGCCCATGACCAAGGACAGCCTGACCCTCGATGCCCCGGCGACCGACGCTTTGCAGCTCGGCACCCGCGATGGCTCCAACAGCCGCAAGGTTTTCATCAAGACCTACGGCTGCCAGATGAACGTCTATGATTCCACGCGGATGAGCGATGCGCTCTCCCGCGACGGCTATGAGCCGACCGAGGACATGGAAGAGGCCGATCTCGTCCTTTTGAACACCTGTCACATCCGCGAGAAGGCGGCCGAAAAAGTCTATTCCGCGCTCGGTCGCCTGCGCGAGATGAAGAAGCGCAAGGCTGCGGACGGCCGCGAGATGATGATCGGCGTCACCGGCTGCGTGGCGCAGGCCGAGGGCGAGGAGATTCTTCGCCGCGCGCCGGCCGTCGATGTCGTCATCGGCCCGCAGACCTATCATCGCCTGCCGGACGCGCTTCGCCGCGCCAAGGAAGGCCAGCGCGTCGTCGATACCGAATATGCGATCGAGGACAAGTTCGAGCATCTGCCGATCGCCGAGAAGGCAAAGATCCGCGCCCGCGGTGTCACCGCCTTCCTGACGGTGCAGGAAGGGTGCGACAAGTTCTGCACTTTCTGTGTTGTGCCCTATACGCGCGGCTCCGAAGTCTCCCGTCCGGTCTCTCAGATCGTCGAGGAGGCGCAAAAACTTGTGGATGGCGGAGTGCGCGAAATCACGCTGCTCGGCCAGAATGTCAACGCCTGGCACGGTGCAGGCCCCACCGGCGAAGCCTGGAGCTTGGGTGACTTGCTCTATCGCCTGGCCGAGATCCCCGGTCTTGCCCGCCTGCGTTACACCACCAGTCACCCCCGCGACATGGATGATCGCCTGATCGGCGCGCACCGCGATCTGCGCACGCTGATGCCCTATCTGCACCTGCCGGTTCAGGCCGGTTCGGACCGGATCCTGAAGGCGATGAACCGCCGGCACACGGCTGCGGAATACTTGGCATTGATCGAGAAAATCCGGGTTGCACGGCCGGATATCGCACTTTCTGGCGACTTCATCGTCGGTTTCCCGGGGGAGACAGACCAGGATTTTGAGGATACATTGAAGCTAATCGAGGAGGTGAATTATGCACAGGCCTTCTCGTTTAAATATTCCACGCGGCCGGGCACGCCCGGCGCGGAGCTGAAGGATCAGGTGCCCGAAGAGGTCAAGACCGAGCGTTTGGAGCGATTGCAGGCATTGCTGCTGAAGCAGCAGCATGCGTTTGCAGAGGCCTGCGTGGGCAAAACAGTGGATATCCTTCTGGAAAAGCCGGGCCGGATGCCGGGCCAGTTGATTGGACGCTCTCCCTGGCTGCAATCTGTGAATGTTGATGCAAAAGCATCGCAAATCGGTGACATTATTAACGTACGAATCACCGGAACCAGCACCAACAGCCTTTTTGCTGAATTGCTCTAGGTTCCGGACGGATCAAAGGAGCCGCACCGCTTGAACGGACAGGAATTGGTTTCTTCTTCATCGCGCCAGCCCCGCACCGCGAGCGACGCCAATCACTTCACCCTGACGTTCGAGAATAATCGGTTCGCCAGCGAACTTTTCGGGCAGTTCGATCAGAATTTGAAGCTGCTTGAGGAACGCCTCGGCATCGATGCTCGCGCCCGCGGCAATTCCGTCGTCATCACCGGAGACGTCCTCGCCACCAATCAGGCGCGCCGCACGCTCGATTACCTCTATGACAAGCTGCAAAAAGGCGGCAATGTAGAGCGTTCCGACGTGGAAGGGGCAATCCGCATGGCGGTTGCCGCCGACGACCAATTGACGCTGCCGACCATGGAGAGAAAAGCAAAGTTGACGATGGCGCAGATTTCGACGCGCAAGAAGACCATCATTGCGCGTACGCCGACGCAGGATGCTTATATTAGGGCGCTGGAGCGCTCCGAAATGGTCTTCGGCGTTGGTCCCGCCGGTACCGGCAAGACCTATCTTGCCGTCGCGCATGCTGCCCAGCTTCTGGAGCGCGGCGCCGTGGAAAAGATCATCCTGTCGCGTCCGGCTGTCGAAGCCGGCGAGCGTCTGGGCTTCCTGCCCGGCGATATGAAGGAAAAGGTCGATCCCTATCTGCGTCCGCTCTATGACGCGCTCTACGACATGATGCCGGGCGACAAGGTCGAGCGCGCTATCACCGCAGGCGTCATCGAGATCGCGCCGCTCGCCTTCATGCGCGGTCGCACGCTCGCCAACGCCGCCGTCATCCTCGACGAGGCACAGAACACGACATCCATGCAGATGAAGATGTTCCTGACGCGTCTCGGCGAGAATTCGCGGATGATCATAACGGGCGATCCGAGCCAGATCGACTTGCCGCGCGGCGTCAAGTCCGGCCTGGTCGAGGCGCTGGATCTGCTGAACGGTGTCGAAGGCATTACCATCGTCCGCTTCAAGGATACCGACGTCGTACGTCACGCCTTGGTGGCGCGCATCGTTCGGGCCTATGACTCGACCTATGCGGCTCAAGCCGAGGAAAGCAATCCGCAGATCTGATCTGCGGCGCAACACTCATGGCAGAACTCGACATACAGATCAGCGTGGAGGAGGGCGATTGGCCCTCCGAGGAAGAGTTGCAGTCGCTTGCCGAGCGCGTGCTGGGCGAGGCTGCAGCCTATCTGAAGAAACACGAAAAGCAGCCCTTTCCGAAAATGGCGCCCGAATTGTCGCTGGTATTCACCGACGACGCCTCGATCCGCGAGATCAATGCTGAATGGCGCTCGCAGGACAAGGCGACAAATGTTCTTTCGTTCCCTGCTTTCCCGCTCGAACCCGGCGGCAGGCCCGGTCCGATGCTCGGCGATATCATTATTGCCAGGGAGACCGTTGAGCGCGAGGCGATCGATCTCGAGAAGAGTTTTAACGACCATTTGACCCATTTGATGGTCCATGGTTTCTTGCATCTCTTCGGCTACGACCATATGAATAATAGCGAAGCCGAAAGAATGGAGGGGCTGGAGACTCGCATTTTGGCTAGTCTTGGCCTATCTGATCCCTATGCGGGACAAGACCCCATTTGATTTGAACCCTGCCTGACCAGGAACAATGAGCGACTTTACGACAAGACCGGCCCCCGAGGCCAAAGATGGAGCCGATGCAGCCTCCTCCGATGAGGCAGGCAGTAGTAGCAGCGGCAAGCGATCTCAATCTTCATTCTGGGCGCGTGCAGCGCGCATCCTCCGCCCGGCGCAGGGCGCTGCGCGGCTGCGCGAGGATCTCGCCGACGCGTTGATGACCAACGCAGCCGATGACGACGCCTTTTCGCCCGACGAGCGGGCGATGTTGCACAACATCTTGCGCTTCCGCGAAGTCCGCGTCGAAGACGTCATGGTGCCGCGCGCCGATATCGAAGCCGTGGATCAGAACATCACCATCGGTGAGCTGATGATCCTGTTCGAGGAAAGCGGCCGTTCGCGTATGCCCGTCTATGCCGAAACGCTGGATGATCCGCGCGGCATGGTGCATATCCGCGACCTCCTGTCCTATGTCGCCAAGCAGGCCCGCAACAAGCGTCGCGCCGGCAGCGCCAAGACGGCCGCCGCCGCCACGACCGGTGCCGCCACCGAAAAGGCGCCGCGCTCGGCCAAGCCGAATTTCGATCTTTCGCGCGTCGATCTGCAGAAGACGCTGGCCGAGGCCGGCATCATCCGCAAGATTCTGTTCGTTCCGCCATCCATGCTGGCGTCCGACCTCCTGCGCCGCATGCAGGTCAACCGCACGCAGATGGCGCTTGTCATCGACGAATATGGCGGTACGGATGGACTGGCCTCGCATGAGGACATCGTCGAGATGGTCGTTGGTGACATCGACGACGAGCATGATGACGACGAAGTCATGTTCAAGCGTGTCTCGGAAGATGTTTTCGTCGCCGACGCCCGTGTCGAGCTGGAGGAGATCGCCGAGGCGATCGGTCCGGATTTCGACATCAGCGAGCAGGTGGACGAGGTGGACACGCTCGGCGGCCTGATCTTCTCGGCGCTCGGCCGCATTCCGGTGCGGGGCGAAGTCGTGCAGGCGCTGCCGGGCTTCGAGTTCCACATCCTTGATGCCGATCCGCGCCGTATCAAGCGCGTACGCATCACCCGCAAGCGCCATGCTGCGCGTCGGCGCCCGACGGTCAAGCTTGAAGGCGAGGCCGCAGGGGGCGAGCGTGACTTGCTGCCACCGGAAGCCATTGCCGAGGAAACATCGTCCGAACGCAACGCAGCCCGCCAATAAATGCCGCTTCGGCGGGACAAATCGTCAATTCTTTGAAAGACTGCCGCCAGTTGATTCGAAGTTTGACGGAGCTGGCGCATGGAATGGCTTTCGGGCAGGGTGATCCTCGTCTGGGGTTTCAAACGTGCGTTGCTTGCGATTCTAGCTGGTGCCATCGGCGTGCTGGCCTTGCCGCCGTTTGGCTTCTTTGCGGCAATGTTCATCTCCTTTACGCTGCTGGTTTGGCTGCTCGACGGTGTCGCGGCCAGCCCTGATAGCGGCGTTTTCGGTCGGCTATGGCCGGCCTTCTTCACCGGCTGGCTGTTCGGCGTCGGTTATTTCGTTGCTGGTCTTTGGTGGCTCGGACATGCATTGTTGATCGATGCCGAGGAGTTTGCCTGGGCCCTGCCGTTGGCAATTCTCGGCCTGCCGGCCTTCCTGGCAATCTTCTACGGTGCCGCGACCGTGCTTGCCCGGATACTGTGGTCCGACGGCGTAGGCCGCATCGCGGCGCTCGCTTTCAGTTTCGGCATTCTCGAATGGCTGCGGAGCTTCCTCTTCACCGGTTTTCCTTGGAATGCCATCGGCTATGGCGCCATGCCCATTCCGCTGATGATGCAGTCCGCACATGTGATCGGCGTGCTTGGTGTTACCGTGCTTGCCGTCTTCGTCTTCGCCGCGCCGGCTTTGCTCGGCACGCGGCAAGGGCGGGTCCCCGGCATCGGGCTTGCGATCCTTGTTGCCACAGCCCATGTGGGTTACGGTTACTACGTGCTGCATCTGCCGGAGGCGCCGGCCGTGAGCGGCAAAACGGCACCTGTCGTGCGCATCGTTCAGCCTTCCATCGATCAGCAGGCGAAGATGGATACGGATGCCGATCGCACCGCCATCTTCGACAAGCATCTGGCGCTCTCCGTGCAGCCGCCGGCAAATGGCGGCAAGCGCCCCGATATCATCGTCTGGCCGGAGACGGCCGTTCCGTTCATCCTGACCGATAACAGGGATGCGCTCGCGCGCATCGCCGATCAGTTGGAGGACGATCAGGTTCTGATCACCGGCGCCGTCCGCGTCGAAGACATGGGACCAGGCACCCCGCCACGCTATTACAATTCGATCTACGTCATCGATGGCCGCGGCCAGATCATCGACGCCTCGGACAAGACCCATCTCGTGCCTTTCGGCGAGTATGTGCCCTTCGAGCACATTCTGAGCTACCTCGGCATCGAGAACGTCGTCGAGTTGCCGGGTGGGTTTTCAGCCGCCACCAAGCGGCGGCTGTTGACCATGCCCAACGGCATCAAATTCTACCCGCTGATCTGTTACGAGATCATTTTCCCGAATGAGATGACTCAGGAGATTCGACAGGCAGATGCCATTTTGAACGTTACGAATGACGGTTGGTTCGGAGATACGCCTGGTCCCTATCAACATTTCCTGCAGGCCAGGGTGAGGGCGGTAGAGCAGGGGCTTCCTCTGATTCGCAGTGCCAATACGGGCATTTCAGCCTTCGTCGATCCGCGGGGGCGCGTACTCTCCGGCATCGGCTATAATCAGCAAGGGTTCATAGATGCTACCCTGGGTGGTGCGTCCGTCTCGAGCGTCGACGGTAAGGCCCGGAAAACATACTTTTGGTTGATTGTCGGCCTGGTCGGCCTCGTTGCTGCCATTTCACGCATGGGTTTTATTCCAAGGGTGAATTGACCAAAAAACCCTAAAATTGCATAGTGCTAGCTATCCGCCTTTTAAACGTAGACTGGAGGCCTTGGGGGCGTCGGCTGCAACGTGGCGTTATAGGGGTGGAGAAGGGTACCGGGTGGCAGGTCCTGAATTCAACCTATGTTAGGGTAAAATGATGATTGAAAACAAAAAGAAGCCGAACCCCATCGACATTCATGTCGGTAGCCGCATACGCCTCCGCCGCACGATGCTTGGCATGAGCCAGGAAAAGCTCGGCGAAAGCCTCGGAATTACGTTTCAGCAGATCCAGAAATATGAAAAGGGCACCAACCGCGTTGGCGCTAGTCGTCTCCAGAACATCTCCAGCATCCTCAATGTCCCGGTTTCCTTCTTCTTCGAAGATGCCCCGGGTGAGCACGCGGCCAATGCGGGTGGCATGGCCGAAGCATCCAGCTCCAACTATGTCGTCGATTTTCTGTCCTCTTCCGAGGGGTTGCAGCTTAATCGTGCCTTCGTGAAAATCTCCGATGGCAAGGTCCGGCGCAAGGTCGTCGAGCTGGTCAAGGCGCTTGCCGCGGAAGCGGACGCTGAATAGGCATTTCGAGGGGGCATCGGAATGCTGAAGTCGAAAGGCGGTCGTTTTGGCCGCCTTTTGTGCGTTTACGGCAAAATTTTATCACTTCAGCCGAGATATAAAGATATATTTATGTCCTTGTTCGTCTTGTTTTTCGAGGCGGAGGCGAATATCAAATGCAGAGATTTTTGTTCTTTGAGGGGAATCCCGCATGCGCGCGAATTATCTGTTTACGAGTGAGTCTGTTGCCGAAGGTCACCCGGATAAAGTTTGTGACCGCATTTCCGACGAAATCGTCGATCTGGTTTACCGCGAGGCCGCAAAGACCGGCGTAAACCCATGGGGCGTGCGCATTGCCTGCGAGACCCTTGCCACCACCAACCGCGTCGTCATCGCCGGCGAAGTTCGTCTGCCGCCGAGCCTGATGAAGAAGGACAAGGACGGCAACGACGTCATCAATCCTTCGAAGTTCAAGGCCGCCGCTCGTCGCGCCATCAAGGATATCGGCTACGAACAGGACGGCTTCCATTGGAAGAAGGCGCGTATCGACGTCCTCCTGCACTCGCAGTCCGCCGATATCGCCCAGGGCGTCGACAATGCCGCCGACCAGCAGGGTGACGAAGGTGCCGGCGACCAGGGCATCATGTTCGGTTACGCCTGCAAGGAAACGCCCGATCTCATGCCGGCGCCGATCTACTATTCGCACAAGATCCTGCAGCTCCTCGCTACCGCCCGCAAGAAGGGCGAGGGCGAAGTTGCCAAGCTCGGCCCGGATGCCAAGAGCCAGGTGACGGTTCGCTACGTCGACGGCAAGCCGTCCGAAGTGACCTCGATCGTGCTTTCGACCCAGCATCTGGACGACAGCTGGGATTCGAAGAAGGTTCGCGCCGTTGTCGAGCCCTACATCATTGAAGCTCTCGGCGACCTGAAGATTGCCTCCGATTGCAAGTGGTACATCAACCCCACGGGCAAGTTCGTCATCGGTGGTCCTGACGGCGACGCCGGCCTGACCGGTCGCAAGATCATCGTCGACACCTACGGCGGCGCAGCCCCGCACGGCGGCGGTGCTTTCTCGGGCAAGGACACGACCAAGGTAGACCGTTCCGCTGCCTATGCTGCCCGCTACCTCGCAAAGAACGTCGTTGCCGCCGGCCTTTCCGACCGCTGCACGATCCAGCTGTCCTACGCCATCGGCGTCGCTCAGCCGCTGTCGATCTATGTCGATCTGCACGGCACGGGCAAGGGCGTCACTGAGGACCAGGTCGAAGCGGCTATCCGCAAGAACATGGACCTCTCGCCGACCGGCATCCGTCGTCACCTCGACCTCAACAAGCCGATCTACGCCAAGACCTCGGCCTATGGTCATTTCGGCCGCAAGGCCGGCCGTGACGGTTCTTTCTCCTGGGAGCGCACGGATCTGGTGAAGGCCCTCAAGGAAGCCGTGAAGGTCAAGGAAGCTGCATGATCGACGTCGAGCGCCGGTCGCGGGCGACGGAAGCATTCTTCGGGCGGCGCAAGGGTAAGGCCTTGCGCGGCCAGCAGGCGGAAACGCTGGAAGCCTTGCTGCCGCAATATATCGTCGATCTCTCCGCTCCGGCGCCGCAGCCGCTGAATGATCTCTTCCCGGTGCAGACCGAGCGTCTGCGCCTGGAGATCGGTTTCGGCGGTGGCGAGCATCTGATCCACAGGGCACTGGAACAGCCGACGACCGGTTTCATCGGCGTCGAGCCCTTTGTCAATTCGATGCAGAAGCTGCTTGCGCGTGTCGGCGAGACCGGTGCGCGCAATATTCGTGTTTACAACGACGACGCTACCCAGCTTCTGGATTGGCTGCCGGATGACTGCCTGGATCAGATCGATCTGCTTTATCCTGATCCCTGGCCGAAGAAGAAGCACTGGAAACGCCGTTTCGTCTCGCAGGTCAACCTCACGCGCTTCCATCGCGTGCTGAAGCCGGGCGCTCTCTTCTGTTTTGCCTCCGATATCGACACCTATGTCAACTGGACGCTGCAGCACTGCCAAACGCATGGCGGCTTCGAGTGGACAGCGCGTAACGCCGCCGACTGGCTGACCCCCTATGAGGGCTGGCCGAGCACCCGCTATGAGGCCAAGGCCCGTCGCGAAGGACGTTCGTCCGCCTATCTGACCTTCAGGAAAATCTGATAGTTTGCTATCAGGCTGAGATAGTAAACCTCAGATCGCGCATCATGCCTTTTCGGACCGCCATGCAAGGCGGTCTGGATGATGCGCATGCATCGGGCGGCAAAATTCCGCGCAGTCGATGCGAACGGCGAGCGCCACCGTTGAGCGATACCTGCGATAAAGTGCGTCGCAATCGTTCAGACGCGGCTCCTGCGCTTTAAGCCTTATTGGCTTTGCGCATCTCGTTTTCGCAAAACCGCCGCGCACTTTTGCGCGATATGCTTAGTGCAGGCTGACGGTCTTCAGTTCATCTTCTGCAGCACGGTAGAAAGTGCTGGAGCGATTGTCCGTCAGTAAGATCGGTGTGCCGTCGGCACCGAAAAGCGCCCACAGGTCAACCTCCGGATCAATATCGGGTGCTTCAGGGAAGCAGCGCGATACTTCGTTCCAGTCCATTTTTCTGATGTAGGCAACCTCACCGGCGCCGATATTGGCAAGCTCGGATTGGGTCAGGCGGGCGGTAGCTTCTTTCATCAACATGCTCGTACCTCCAGTATGAGGAACCAACGGCCCAGAGCATGGTGCGGAAAAGTGTCAGTGGCTTTCAGCCGACATCATGCTCTAGTTATCTGATTCTAGAGCGGATTTTGCTTCCAGGCCGATTCGACGTGAAATCATCCGGCTCCAGGCCGTTGTCCTACTGTGAGACCGAAATGTTAATTTTCTTTACTATGCGATCCGGTTCCGGTCGAATGAGATCGACCGAGAGGAGGCCGTTTTTCAGGACGGCGCCGAGAACCTGCATGCCGTCGGCAAGCACGAAGACGCGCTGGAACTGACGGGCTGCAATGCCGCGATAGAGGTAATCGCGCTCGCCTTGTTCGATCTGGCGACCGCGAATCAGAAGCTGATTCTCTTCTGTCGTCACATCGAGTTCGTCTTCGGAAAAACCGGCCACCGCAAGCGTGATACGCAGTCGCTCCGGCTCGCCGGAGAGCCGGTCTGCCCGCATGCGCTCGATATTGTAGGGAGGATAGCCGTCGCTGGCTTTGGAAATACGCTCCAGCGTCTTTTCCATAGTGTCGAAGCCCAGAAGCAACGGGCTGGCAAAGGGAGTCGTCCGGCTCATCGTCAAGTCCTTGGTATCAAGCGACTGTTCCGGGCCTGATCTTCAGCACCCGGTTGTCCTAATATGGGAGTGCGCGGCGATCAGTGCAAGGCATCATCTCTTCGCATCCGCGAGATCGGATTCATCCGCGAAAATCGTTCGATGACACGGCATGCGAGCGCTTGACAAAGCCGGACCGGACCCGCGACAAAGCCTCTCAATCTGCACCGGAGGAAAGTTACAGATATGACCGAACCCAGAAAAATCATTATCGATACCGATCCTGGTCAGGACGATGCCGCAGCGATCTTCCTCGCCTTCGGCAGCCGCGAGGAGATCGATGTTCTCGGCATTACCACCGTCGCAGGCAACGTGCCGCTGCGGCTGACGAGCCGCAATGCCCGCATCGTCTGCGAGCTCTGCAATCGCCGCGACGTCAAGGTGTTTGCCGGCGCCGACGCCCCGCTGAAGCGCAAACTGGTGACCGCCGAACATGTGCACGGCAAGACCGGCCTCGACGGTCCGGAACTGTCCGAGCCGACGATGGAACTGCAGCCGGGCCATGCCGTCGATTTCATCATCGACACGCTGCGCAACGAGCCGGAAGGCGCCGTCACGCTCTGCACGCTCGGGCCGTTGACCAATATCGCAATGGCCTTCCAGAAGGCGCCTGATATCGTCGGGCGCGTGCGCGAACTCGTCATGATGGGCGGCGGCTTCTTCGAAGGCGGCAACATCACGCCGGCCGCCGAATTCAATATCTATGTCGACCCGGAAGCGGCCGATGTCGTGTTTCGTTCGGGCGTACCGATCGTCATGATGCCGCTCGACGTCACCCATAAGCTGCTCACCCGCAAGGATCGCGTCGCCCGTATGGCCGCCGTCGGCACGCCGCCGGCCAAGGCCATGGTCGAAATGCTGGAGTTCTTCGAGCGCTTCGATATCGAGAAATACGGCTCGGATGGCGGCCCGCTGCACGACCCCACGGTCATTGCTTACCTCTTGAAGCCGGAACTCTTCAAGGGCCGCGAGTGCAACGTCGAAATCGAAGTGACCTCCGAACTGACGGTCGGTATGACCGTGGTCGACTGGTGGCATGTTACCGACCGCAAGCGCAACGCCAAGGTCATGCGCGATGTCGATGCCGATGGCTTCTTCGCGCTGCTGACGGAACGCTTTGCCCGCATCTGATCGTCACGGCAAATGAAGAAGGCCGCCGGATCGCTCCGGCGGCCTTCTTATTGATTAAATTCAGGCGGCTCAGAATTCCTCCCAGTCGTCCTGTGCAAGGGCCGTGGCGCCATGCGTCTGTGGCTGAGCCCGGCGTACCGGAGCCGGAGCAGGGGCTGCCGCTCTGCGTGACGAGACCGGGGCGCGCATCTGCTGGGCCGCAGCTCTCAACGCACCTGCATTGTCCTGCGCGCTGTGCGACGTGCGGAAGCGTGCGACCAGGCCCCGAAGGGTCTGGGCTTCTTCGGCAAGGGTGACGCTGGAGGCCGTGGTCTCCTCGACCATTGCCGCGTTCTGCTGCGTCACCTGGTCCATCTGGTTCATGGCCGAGTTGATTTCCTTGAGGCCGATGGCCTGCTCGCTTGCCGAGGCGGAAATCTGGCGAATGAGACCGTTGATCTCCATCACCTGCTGGGCGATCTTGTGCAGGGCATCGCCCGCGCGACCGACCAGGTCGACACCTTCCTTGACCTGACCTGCCGAGGTGTTGATCAGCGTTTTGATCTCCTTGGCGGCATTGGCCGAACGCTGCGCCAGCTCGCGCACTTCCTGCGCGACGACTGCAAAGCCCTTGCCGGCTTCGCCTGCACGGGCAGCTTCCACGCCGGCGTTGAGCGCCAACAGGTTGGTCTGGAAGGCAATCTCGTCGATGACGCCGATGATGCGCGAGACTTCCAGAGAAGACTGTTCGATGCCGTGCATGGAGGCGATAGCCTTCTGCACGACCTCGCCGGAATGCTCGGCATCCTGAGACGCTGCATTGACGCTGCTTGCTGCCGTGCGGGCATTTTCGGCACTGGAGTTGACCTGTGCGGTCAGCTGGTTGAGGGCGGCCGCGGTCTCTTCTAGGCTCGCGGCCTGCTGCTCCGTGCGGCGGGCAAGGTCGGAGGCGCTGTTGCTGATCTCGCCGGTACCACTGCCGATGTTGCCGACGCTGACATTGACCGTGTGCACGGTCTCTTCGATGCTGGCCAGCGCGGCGTTGAAGTCCTGCTTCAGCTGGGCATATTCGCCGGGGAAGTCGTCGGTGATGCGCTGGCTGAGATTGCCCTTCGACAGCTCAGCCAGGTTGTGGCCGAGAATGCCGACGATGTGACGCTGGAGGGCGACGCTCTCATTGCGCTCGCTTTCGGAGCGGCGGCGTTCGCCTTCGGCAGCTTGGCGCTGATCGTTTGCCTCGCCTTCGAGGCGCTTGGTATCGGCAAGCGCGAAGCGGAAGCCTTCCAACGCCTTGGCGACGGAGCCGACTTCGTCAGCCCGGTCCTGACCGACGATCGGATCGGCGTAGTTACCGGCGCTGAGGCCCTTGACGCTGGCAACGAGACCGGCAAGCGGCTTCTGCACGAAGCCGCGAACGGCCGCGTAGAGAGCGAGCATGACGGCGATCAGTACCAGAATGCCGGAGACCACCATCGTGAAGGTTTGGTCACGCACTGGCGCTGCAATCGCACTGCGCGGTACGTCGATGAGAACGACCCAGGTGGCGTTCAGACCCGGAACGGCGAACGGATAGACGACGCGGTCGAATTCTTCGCCGCCCTTTTCCGAGAGGTTCTTGAGGATGCTGGCGGAAGAGGAGGTCAGCGCGGCCTTGATGACGCTTGCGCCGGAACCGTCATATTCCTTCATCAGCTGATCGGCGGTCGGCGCGACCAGCCATTTGTTATCCTGGGAAACCAGCAGGACGCGACCCGAACCGAACGGATGTAGCTTCTGAAGTTTCGTGTAGAGCGAGGAGAGGGAGATATCGACGCCCGCGACGCCGATCATCTTGCCGCCGGACATGACCGGATAGGCGATAGAGCTCATGGTCGTCGGAACGTCCGTGCCCTGTGCGAGGTAGGGCGGCGTGATCGCGCCCTTGCCGCTGTCGGCGGCGAGCTTCCACCAGGCAGCCGTATAATCGTTGTCGAAGGTCGAGAACTGGATGCCGCCATCCTTTGTCTTCGACCAGTAGGGCGCGAAGGCACCCTTTTCGTTGACGCCCTGATCCTTGTTGTTGGCAAGTTCGGTCGTCTTGCCGTCGAGTGCGCCGAGCTGCTCGCAGAACCAGCTGCCGAAAGCAAAGACGTTCTGCTCAACGTTCGCCTTGAGGATATTCATCATACCCTTGCGGTCGAGGTTGTGGCCTTCATGTGCGCGGCCGATAACGGCGGCCATGGAACGGGCGGCGCTGGCCATTTCGCCGAGATTGGCAGCGATTTCGTTGGAAATAGATTTGGCTTCGGTATTGGCCTGATCCATCGTCAAGGCCTCGACGCGGTCACGCGTCTGCGAGATCAGCAGGAAGTTGGAGACCAGCAGGACGAGTGCAATCGCCAGCCCGGTGACCAAGATCAGCTTGGCCGCAAGCGACTTCATACGAAAGATGAACATCATTTCCTCAAAAAGCGATGCGTGGGATGCACATTATCCGCATGCAAAGTCGGCGCAGGATGGCCCTGTCATAGAGCCGCCGTGAGAATTGCCGCCGCGGCCGGAAGGGTATACGCGCCAGGCCAGAGGAGAATGATATGGAAGCGCAAAAATTTAATTAATTGCGCTCCACTGTATTTAGGAGGTTTTATACTTAGAGCTTCTCGGCGACTTCGCTGGCGACCGGAATGGATGGCTGAGCGCCCGGCTTGAGGCAGGCGAGCGAACCGGCGACCGCCGCGCGGCGAAGGCTGGCCTGAAAGTCCATACCCTGATCGAGGCTTGCCGCGAAATAGCCGCAGAACGTATCGCCGGCGCCAACCGTGTCGACCGGTTCGATTACCAGGCCCTTGGCGCGGGAAACCTCGCCGTCGCGAATGGCAATGACGCCGTCGCCGCCGAGTGTCACGATCAGCGTCTGGCCAGTCTCGCCGTGCAAGCGAACGAGAGCCTTCTCGCGCTCTGCTGCGGACATGTTGTCCTGACCGGCCAGTCTCTCGAATTCCGTCTCGTTGGCGATGACGATGTCGGCGAGCCGGCCAAGGCGCGCGGCCTCGGGGATCAGGGGGGCGAGGTTGAGCACGGTCCGCACACCCTTGGCCTTGGCGGCACCGAGGGCCGTCTCGACGGCGGCAACCGGAATTTCGAGCTGCAGTATCAGCGTATCGCCGGGGTTCAGCGCGGCGACGGCGGCAGTTGCGTGTTCGGCCGTATTCGTGCCGTTGGCGCCAGGAACGACGGCGATCATGTTTTCTCCGTCGCCGCCTACGAGGATCAGTGCCGTGCCTGTGGGCTCGGAGACGTGCTTGACGGTCGAAAGATCGGTGCCGGCAGCGTCGAGCAAGGCGAGTGCCGGTTCGGCAAAGCTGTCATTGCCGACCGCGCCGCTGAGCCGCACCGTTGCCCCTGCACGGCGCGCGGCAAGCGCCTGATTGGCACCCTTGCCGCCGGCTGCGGTGGCAAAGCCGTTACCGGCGACGGTTTCTCCCGGCTTCGGCAAGCGATCCGTGGTGGCGATAAGGTCCATATTGATGGAGCCGAAGATAGTGATCATGCGATATCCTGCCCTGGGTTCTGTCCTGCACGATCCTGCCTGGAGGCCATCTTATCTCTTTTGAGATCGTGCATCGATTGGGCGCGACACTGCCGAAGCGATCAGTCTTCGTCAACCACCCTCAGCTTGAGTTGGCTCGTGCGGTTGTCGACCGGCTTGGGTCTTTCCTCCGGCCGCGTCTTGGCAGGCTCTTTCGCGGCCTCGAATTCCAGCGCCTCGATCCGCTCGCCGCGTCTTGCCAGCTTGTCGGCGGAGGTGACGATCATGTCGACATCCTTCTGTGCCATGGCGAAATGGCCCTGCAGCTTGCGCACGCGCTCGTCGAGCCGCGAGAGATCGTCCATCAAATGCGCCACTTCGCTCTGGATGACGTGAGCCTGCTCGCGCATGCGCTGGTCCTTCAGCACTGCCTGGATGACCTGGATCGACAGCATGAGCAGCGAGGGCGAGACGATGACGATGCGGGCACGCTGCGCCTTTTGCACGATCGCCTCGAAATTCTCGTGGATCTCGGCAAAGATCGACTCGGACGGCACGAAGAGGAAGGCCGTGTCCTGCGTTTCGCTCGGTATGAGATACTTCTCTGAGATGTCGCGGATATGCAGTTCCAGATCCCGGCGAAACTGCTGAGCGGCGATCTTGCCATGTTCGGGGCTTGCCGCAGCGCGAATGGCGTTCCAGGCTTCCAGCGGAAACTTGGCATCGATGACAAGCGGCGGCGAACCGTTCGGCATGCGAATGGTGCAATCCGGCCGCGAACCGTTCGATAGCGTCGCCTGAAACGCATAGGCGCCCATTGGCAGTCCATCGGCGATGATAGTTTCCATGCGGGCCTGGCCGAAGGCGCCGCGCGTCTGCTTGTTGGACAGAATAGCCTGCAGGCCGACGACATCTTTCGCCAGCGTCTGGATATTGGTCTGCGCGGCATCGATGACGGCAAGCCTCTCCTGAAGGCGGCGCAGGTTTTCATGCGTCGAGCGCGTCTGCTCGCCGATCGTCGCCGTCACGCGCTGTGACATGCCGTCTAACCGCTGGCCGATGGCCTGATTGAGCTCGGCCTGCCTGGAGCCGAAGACTTCGGCCATGGTGGCGAGCCGTCCCTGCATCTCCGCCTGCGACCGTAGCAGCGCGGCCATCGTGTGCTCGGCGTCGAGCGCATCGTCTTCCGCCCGTGCCTTGCTGCGGACGAAGAGGACGATTACCGCGATAGCAAGCAGAATGACGAGGCCGGTCAGAAGCTGGACCGTGGAAATGGCTTGGCCGAAGAGGATGAAGGACATGAAACCTGGCGCGCTCGTGGAAGTCTTCTCGGCACCATAACAAAATCGTGGCGAATATCCAGATCAAACCGTGAACAAAATTTCGAGGCGGCCTGCGAGTGCCTAGATCGCCGTCGACGAAAAAACACAACGCCACCACCATCTTGGCGATTCCATCGCACCGCAAGATGCGTTATGGGAGACGTCATGACGATCAAGCCACTCATCATTTTGCCCGATCCGCTGCTCCGTCAGGCTTCAAAGCCTGTCGAGCAGATCGATACCGAAATTCAGCGTCTCGCCGACGATATGCTGGAAACCATGTATGATGCGCCCGGCATCGGCCTTGCGGCGATCCAGATCGGCGTTCCCCGCCGTCTCCTGGTCATCGACGTTGCGCGCGAAGGCGAAGAGAAGAAGCCGCTCGTGTTCATCAATCCGGAAATCGTCGCTTCGTCCGACGAGCGTTCGGTCTATGAGGAAGGCTGCCTTTCCATTCCGGATTACTATGCCGAAGTGGAGCGCCCGGCGCGCGTCACCGTCAAGCATCTGGACCGCAACGGCAAGGAGCAGCTCACCGAGGCTGACGGCCTGCTGGCGACCTGCGTGCAGCACGAGATCGACCACCTGAACGGCGTGCTGTTCATCGACCATATTTCGCGCCTGAAGCGCGAGATGGTGATCAAGAAGTTCACCAAGGCCGCCAAGGCCAAGGCTCTCTGAGGCATTTCCTGGCAAAGGCCGCTTCATTTGGTGCTGCGGCCTTTGTTCGCTACGATGCGGAGACCGGAACGATCGATCATCGCGCCTGACCTGTCCGATGGCGGCTAGCGTTTGACCCATATGGCGCAAAGGCCGCCGGAATCCGGTCGCTCGAACCTTCATACTTTAAGCCGGATGGATCGCATGTCGCTCAACATCATTTTCATGGGAACGCCCGAATTCTCCGTACCGACATTGCGGTCCTTGATCGATGCCGGGCATAAGGTTCGTGCGGTCTATACGCAGCCGCCGCGCCCAGGTGGCCGGCGCGGGCTTGATCTGCAGAAGTCGCCGGTTCATCAGGCGGCCGAGTTGCTGGGCCTGCCTGTTTTCACTCCAGTCAACTTCAAGGATCCGGACGAGCGCCAGCGTTTTCGCGATCTGGATGCGGATGTCGCTGTCGTCGTGGCTTACGGCCTGCTGCTGCCGGAGGCGATTCTGTCAGGCACGCGCCTTGGTTGCTACAACGGCCATGCCTCGCTGCTGCCGCGTTGGCGCGGTGCGGCCCCCATCCAGCGGGCGATTATGGCTGGTGACGCCAAGACCGGCATGATGGTCATGAAGATGGATAAGGGGCTCGATACCGGCCCGGTTGCGCTCACACGCGAAGTCGAGATCGGCGACACCATGACTGCAGGCGAACTGCACGACAGGCTGATGCTCGTGGGCGCGAAAGCCATGGCCGAGGCCATGAACAAGCTGGAGCATGACGAGCTGCCGCTGACGGCTCAGCCGTCCGAAGGCGTTCTTTATGCTGCCAAGATCGACAAGGCCGAGACGCGCATCGATTTCGGCAAGCCGGCGGCTGATGTCCATAATCACATTCGCGGCTTGTCGCCTTTCCCCGGCGCCTGGTTCGAAGCCGATATCGCCGGTCGCCCGGAGCGCGTCAAGGTGCTGGGCTCGGAACTGGCCGAGGGCAATGGAGAGCTCGGCAAAGTGCTGACGGACGATCTCGTCATTGCCTGCGCCACTGGCGCCGTTAGGCTCACCAAGCTGCAGAAGGCGGGCGGCAAGCCCTTGGCTGCAGCCGATTTCCTGCGCGGTACGCCGATTGCGCCAGGCACCCTGCTTGCCTCGGAGCAAGCCTGATGCCGCGTTACAAAATGACCGTCGAATATGACGGCATTCCCTATGTCGGTTGGCAGCGCCAGGAGAACGGCCCTTCCGTGCAGGGGGCGATCGAGGGTGCCATCCGGTCTTTGACCGGCGAAACGGTCTCGATCCGCGGCGCGGGACGCACCGATTCCGGTGTGCATGCCATGGGACAGGTGATGCATGCCGATCTTTCCAAGGAGTGGAAGATCTACACGCTGCGCAACGCACTCAACGCCCATTTGCGGATGGCCGGCGATCGTGTTGCCATTCTCGATATCGAAGAGGTCGATGCGAGCTTCGACGCGCGTTTTTCGGCCATTCGCCGCCATTACCTCTATCGCATCATCACCCGCCGGGCGCCTTTGGCACTGGAAGCCGGACGCGCGTGGTGGGTGCCGAAGGATATGGATCACGAGGTCATGCATGCCGCCGCGCAGACCCTTGTCGGCCAGCATGATTTCACCACCTTCCGCTCGGCGCATTGTCAGGCAAACAGTCCGGTGCGTACGCTCGACCGGCTGGATGTGACGCGCAACGGCGAGCTGATCGAGATCCGCGCCACAGCGCAGAGCTTCCTGCACAATCAGATCCGCTCCTTCGCCGGCACGCTGAAGCTTGCGGGCGAGGGCAAATGGACGCCCGACGATGTGCGTACGGCACTGGAGGCTCGGGATCGCAAGGCCTGCGGCCCCGTCGCCCCGCCGGACGGGCTTTATTTCATGCAGGTGGACTATCGCGATGGCGCCGGTGCTGCCGGCGGCGAAGGGGAGAATGCCGGTGACGGTGAAGATCTATCATAATCCTGCCTGCGGCACCTCGCGCAACACGCTGGCGATGATCCGCCAGTCCGGCGAGGAGCCTGTCGTTGTCGAATACCTGAAGACGCCGCCCAGTCGTGAAGAACTGGTGGAGCTGATCGCTGCCATGGGCCTTCCGGTTCGCGATCTGCTTCGGCAAAAGGGAACGCCCTATGACGAACTCGGCCTCGGCAGTCCCGATCTCACCGACGATCAGCTGCTCGACCGGATGATCGAACACCCGATCCTGATCAATCGTCCGATCGTGGTGACCGAGAAGGGCGTGCGCCTCTGCCGTCCCTCTGAGCTCGTACTGGATATCCTGCCGAATCCGGATATCGGTCCGTTCACGAAAGAAGACGGCGAAGTGGTGACACGATAGGCGCCGGCCTCAACCCGGCGGATAGACGCCGAGGAAGCGCTGGAGGAAGTCCGTCAGCAGCATGCTGGGGATCATCAGCACCAGCGTCAGCGCACCGATGAAGAGCGGATGAGCGCCGCAGATCATTCTGAGAACTCGCGCCAGCGAGAAGATCGTCGCCGCCATCAGCATCAGCGATAGAAGCGCCAGTAATCCTTTGGAACCGGGGACGAAGGCGATCAGCGCGATGAGCAGTGCGTTCAGATAGGACGTTGGCACCCAGAGCCAGTTCACCGTGACGACGATCGGCGCGAACTTGTCGCCGAATCGGAAGATGAGCAGCAGCACGCCGGCGAGAACGAGCGGGATCACCCAGTTTGTGGCTTCGACCAGCGCCAGCCGCAGGAAGAAGGCAAGGCCCGTCGACGTTTCGGGCGGCATGGCGATCAGATAGGCCTGTCGCCACCACAGCCAGGAAATGCCGATCGGCGGCAGGCTCCAGACGATGGCCCAGAAGGAGCGGAGCATGCCGCGGTCCGATATGTCGAGATACTGGAAGCCGCGCGCATCCATGCGGATCAGCAGCCACAGGCCGGACAGGTAATATTGGACTTCCTTAAAGGTCGGCATTCTCGAACCAGCGCTTGATGAAGGTCTGGTAGATCCCGGTCAGCGTTTCGAGATCCGAGACTGCGACGCGTTCATCCACCATATGCATGGTCTTGCCGACCAGCCCGAACTCCACCACCGGGCAATAGTCCTTGATGAAGCGGGCGTCCGAAGTGCCTCCCGTCGTCGAAAGCACAGGCCTTTGACCCGTCGTGTTCTCGATGGCGGAAGAGAGCGAGGCGATCAGCGCGTTGTTGCGCGTCAGGAAGACGTGGCTGGGCCGTTCCGACCAGGTGATGTCGTACTTTGCCGGCGCCCGCCCGGGGCGCAGCGTTTCATCGGCGGCTGCCGCGTCGAGACGGGCGATAATCTCGGCCTTCAACGTCTCGGCCGTCCAGGTGTCGTTGAAACGGATGTTGAAAGCAGCGGTCGCCCTGGCGGGGATGACGTTGGTGGCGGCGTTGCCGACATCGATCGTCGTCACTTCGAGGTTGGACGGCTGGAAATTGTCCGTGCCGGCATCGAAGGGCGGGTCGAGCAGCGCCTCGGTCAGCTTGATGATGCTGCGCACCGGGTTATCGGCAAGATGTGGGTAAGCCGCATGACCCTGAACGCCGTGAGCCGTAATGAAGCCGGAGATCGAGCCGCGGCGGCCGATCTTGATCATGTCGCCCAGCCGGTCCGGATTGGTCGGTTCGCCGACGAGCGATGCATCCCAAGTCTCGCCGCGTTCGGCGGCCCATTGCAGCAGTTTGACTGTGCCGTTGATCGCCGGCCCTTCTTCATCGCCCGTTATCAAAAAGGAAATCGAGCCGGCGGGTTTGCCGTGCTTTTCGATATGACGCGCCACGGCGGCCACGAAGCAGGCAATACCGCCCTTCATGTCGACGGCGCCGCGGCCGAAAAGCTCACCATCTGCTATGTCGGCGGCAAAGGGCGGATGGCTCCAGGAGGCGGCATCACCGACCGGGACGACATCCGTATGTCCGGCAAACATCAGATGCGGCCCGTCCGTGCCGAGGCGTGCATAGAGGTTTTCGATATCGGGCGTTCCCGGTTCGGTCGCCGTCATGCGGTCGACTTTGAAGCCGAGCGGCGCCAGCATGTCGGCAAGTGCGGTCAGCGCCCCGCCTTCGGCAGGCGTGACGGAAGCACAGCGAATGAGGGTCTGCAGATTGGTGACGGGATCGGTAACGGTCATCGGGGGTAATTTATCCGGCGGGAAATGGCAAAGCGATGGCAAAGGGTCGACGACGAGTCGAAATTCTTTGCCGCGATTCCAGCAATCGCACAGGCATGCTTACCCGGCAAGCATAAGGGAAGCGCGATGTGGCAACCGCGCTTCCAAAAGTTTCAAGATCAGTCGCGCAACAGCTCGTTGATGCCGGTCTTCGAGCGGGTCTTTTCATCGACGCGCTTGACGATGACGGCGCAATAGAGGCTCGGGGCCGGCTGGCCGTTTGCCATGGTGTTGCCGCTCGGCAGCGAGCCGGCGACGACCACCGAGTAAGGCGGAACTTCGCCATAGGTGATCTCGCCGGTGGCGCGATCGACGATCTTCGTCGACTTGCCGATGAAGACGCCCATGCCAAGCACCGAACCTTCGCGGACGATGCAGCCTTCGACGACTTCCGAGCGGGCGCCGATGAAGCAATTGTCCTCGATGATTGTCGGGCCGGCCTGCATCGGTTCCAGCACGCCGCCAATGCCGACGCCGCCGGAGAGATGCACATGCTTGCCGATCTGAGCGCAGGAGCCGACGGTCGCCCAGGTGTCGACCATGGTGCCTTCGCCGACATAGGCGCCGAGATTGACGAAGGACGGCATCAGGATGGCGTTGGGAGCGATATAGGCGGAATGACGCACGACCGCGTTCGGCACGGCGCGGAAGCCGGCTTCGCGGAAGCGGTTCTCGCCCCAGCCTTCGAATTTCGAGGGAACCTTGTCCCACCAGGTCGCATTGCCCGGGCCGCCTTCGACGACCTTCATGTCGTTCAGGCGGAAGGAGAGCAGAACCGCTTTCTTGAGCCACTGATTGACGGTCCAGTTGCCGTCCGCACCGCGCTCGGCGACGCGAACCTTGCCGCTATCGAGGAGGTTGAGCGCCGACTCGACGGCGTCGCGGACTTCGCCGCGCGTCGACGTGTTCACATTGTCGCGATTGTCGAAGGCGGCCTCGATGGACTTTTCGAGGGAGGCGAGATCGTTAGCGCTCATGGGAATTCCTTAAAACGTCAGTGCCTATCGTGTTTTCCGGCAACGGCTCCGGATATGGTCGATTGGTCCTATAGCATGGAGCCTGAAAATGGAATGTCTTTTCCGCGCCGATTGAGCTTGGAATCAAGGCGTTGTAGGGGCATATGCAAGAGCTTGGCTATTCGCGCCTTCGGGCGGGAATGGCTCGTCATGATCGATTCGAAAGGCATGAATAGATGAGCAAGTCGAAGAACGGCAGGCTGCGGCGCAAGGATGGGGTATGGGACCCCTTGAAGACGAGCTCGGCGGACAAGAAGCGCGCGGAATCCGTGCCGCGCACGCCGCAGTCGATGTCGCCCTCCTACCGGCTTGCCTATGCCGATGAGGATTTTCTGTGCCGCGAGGAGTTGCGGCCGATCCGTCTGCAGCTGGAATTGCTGAAGACCGAGATGTCTTTGACCGAGAAGGGCATCAAGTCGACCGTCGTGATGTTCGGCGGCGCCCGTATTCCGGCACCCGGCACTAATGCCTGGGCCGCGCGCAACGACGTGCAGCGCGCCAATCTCGAGGCCGCATCGGTCTACTACGAAGAGGCGCGCAAGTTCGCGCGGCTTTGCTCCCGCTATTCGGCCGGCTTCGATTTCCATGAATATGTCGTCGTCACCGGCGGCGGCCCGGGCGTGATGGAAGCCGGCAATCGCGGCGCGGCCGAAGAAGGCGCCCCTTCGATCGGCCTCAACATCGTCCTGCCGCACGAGCAGGCGCCGAATGTCTACGTAACGCCGGAACTGAGTTTCAACTTCCACTATTTCGCGATCCGCAAGATGCATTTCATGGTGCGCGCCAAGGCGATCGCGGTGTTCCCGGGCGGCTTCGGCACGATGGACGAGCTGTTCGAATGCCTGACGCTCATCCAGACCGGCCGGATGGAGCGCCTGCCGCTCATTCTCTTCGGCGAAAAATTCTGGCGCAGCATCATCAATTTCGATGCGCTTGCCGAATTCGGCACCATCGCCCCCGACGACGTCAACCTGATCAGTTTCGTCGATACGGCGGAGGAAGCCTGGAAGATCGTCGCGGATTTCTACGAGCACGACAACGGCCACAACGAAAACGGCCATTGAAAACGAAAGGCCCGCCGTCGCATGAGCGAGGGCGGGCCTTCGCTATGACATTTCGGTCAACGCGCGAGCCGTGAAATGCGATGGCATTCATTTCGGATCGCTAGAGATCAGTCGGCCTACAGCAGCGGCCGGTTCGGCATATCGTCCAGCGAGATCACACCGTCATGGTTGCGGTCCATTCGGTCGAAGAGCTTGTTGGCCGCATCTTCGGCTTCCTGCTTGCTGATCTGGCCGTTTTCATCCTTGTCGATGCGGTGGAACACCATCAGACCGCGCATCATGCCTGCTTCGTGCATGAAGCGGCCACGCGGCCCGTGGTGATGCCGTCCGCCATCGTTGTCCTTGCTGTCGGCATCGGCCTGATCGCCGTTTGCCTGATCCGGCTTGGTTTGGTCGGTCTTGGCCTGATCGTTGCCGTCGGCCTTGGCGCGTTCGGCCTTCCACTCCTTGAAGCGTTCCTGACGATAGGAGCGCAGTTCGCCGGGCGTTATCTGACCGTCATGGTTGGTGTCGATCTGGTCGAAGAGCTTGTCGACGCCGGCCTTGACCTCATCCCGCGTGACCTTGGTGTCACCGGGCTGGCCGAATTGCTTCAGCATGCGCACATAGACGATTTCCGGTGAAAAGCGGGGGCCATGCCAGTGTCTGCCGTGATGACCGCCTCTTGCTTCATCGCCTTGGGCAGCGAAGCTAGCCTGAGCGGCACCGCCCACCAGAAGGGCTGCGGAAAGCCCTGCAAGAAGAATTTTTTTCCCGTTCATCGTTTTTCCTTTCGTGTCGAGGAATGGTCAAACGATACGGCTGGCCGTCAAAAACGACCAATTAAACCTCTGTAACGCTGATGAAACTTTCGTAACCCCAGCCTTATGAATGGTTAGATCAGCGCCTTGAGGAAGGTCGTGAGGTCGTCGGTCACATAGTCGATGTGGTCGTCTTCGCCGGTCGTGCGCTCCCACCATTCGACATTGGTCGCCTCGATGTTTTGCGGCACGAGCAGCACCGTCTTCATGCCGAGCGCCTTGGGCACGGTGAGGTTGCGCGGCAGATCCTCGAACATCGCCGCCTTCTTGGTATCGACGTGATTGAGGCTCATGAACTTGTCGTAGGTGCTGCCAGCAGGCTTCGGCACGTAATCGGCAGCGACGATATCGAAGATGCCGTCGAAATTGTCGAGAATGCCCAGCGCGCCGGCGGTTGTCTCGGCATGCTTCACGCTGCCGTTGGTGAAGATGAATTTGCGCCCCGGCAGCGCCTTGATGGCGGCGGCCAGCTCCGGCTGCGGCGTCAGTGCCGAATAGTCGATCGCATGTGCCCGCTCGAGAAAATCAATGGGGTCGATGCCGTGATGGATCATCAGCCCCTGCAGGGTCGTGCCATGCTCAAGATAATATTGCTTCTGCAGCCTGCGCGCATCTTCTCGCTCCATCTGCAGCAGGGCCGAGACATAGGCGGTCATGTTCTTGTCGATCTGCGCGAAGAGATCGACATGATGCGGATAGAGCGTGTTGTCGAGATCGAACACCCAGTCACGGATGTCGGAGAAATCTGACGGCTCAGATAGCGTTTTTGGCTGGCTCATGGTCGCGGTTATGACACGCCGCCTCGGCCAAGGAAAAGGAAAATATTCATGCTGTGGCATATAGGCCTTGCGGACATTGCCGGTTGATCCAATGCCGGCTATGATTCCACCATTGATTTCCGGGGTTTTGCTCTATTTGCTGGTGAGGGAGGGCTTGAGCCCTTTCGGGTGATGGAGAGGAAATTGCCCGGCCGGGCTTTTCGGAAGGGGATGCGATGAGTCAGGTGGAAAAGGCGCAGGAGTTTGCGCGGCTGCACAAGAAGGGCGAGCCGCTGATCCTTTTCAATATTTGGGATGCCGGTTCGGCCAAGGCGGTTACGGAGGCGGGTGCGAAAGCGCTGGCCACGGGCAGCTGGGCAGTTGCTGCGGCCAACGGCTTCGGGGACGGGCAGGCTATTCCGCTGTCGCTGCTGGCGGTCACCGCCAAGCTGATTTCGGTGACGAGCCACTTGCCTCTGTCGGTCGATTTCGAGGGCGGCTATGCCGTCGAACCAGAGGAAGTCGCTGCCAATGTCGAAAAGATCGTCGATCATGGCGCCATCGGCATTAATTTCGAGGACCAGGTGATCGGCGGGCACGGCGTTCATCCGATCGAGACCCAGGTCGCCCGCATTCGCGCTATCAGGGAGATGGCCGACCGGCGCGAACTTCCGTTGTTTATCAATGCGCGCACGGATCTTTTCCTTCAAGAAAGCGATACGGCCCACCATCAGATCCTGCTCGACGATGCCTTCAAGCGCGCCGACGCTTTTGCAGAGGCAGGAGCGAGCGGCTTCTTTGCGCCAGGCCTAGTCGACCCGGAACTGATTGGCGCCCTCTGCGAGCGCTCGCCCCTGCCTGTTAACATCATGGTGCGCCCGACGACACCGGATAACCAGACCATGGCCGATCTGGGTGTCAGCCGCATCAGCTATGGCGCCGCGCCTTATCGCTCCATCATGGGAATGCTGAAGAGCGAGGCCGAGGCGGTTTATCGGCAGGAATGATCAGCCGAGTTCGGCCTTTGCGGCCAGCACGCGCGCGATGAAATTCTGCACGACGGCGGAGCGTTCATCGCGGCGTGTTGCCAGCGTCAACCGTGCGATCGGCGCGTTGCCGGAGATGGGAACATAGGCGACGCCGGGAACCCGGATTTGAGCTATTGCCGACGGCACCACCGAAACGCCGAGTTCCACGGCGATCAGATTGGCGATCGAGGTGATCTCCGGCGCGACCTGCCCGAGGGCGGGTTCGAAGCCTGCTTGCCTGCAGGCGGCGATGATCCCGTCGAACAGGCTCGGCCCGGCGATGCGCGGAAACAGCACGAAGGGCTCTCCAGACAGGGCAGATAGAGGCAGACTCGCCGCCCCCGCCAGCGGATGGCCTGAGGGCAGGGCAATCATCATGGCCTCTTCTGCAAGTGCGTGCGACCGGAAAGAGGGTGGATCCGCGTCGCCCGGCCGGATGAAGACTGCATCCAGCTCCTCCGCCTCAAGCCGCTCCAGCAGTCGGGTCGTATGAGCCTCTTCCAATGTCAGATCGATTTCCGGATAGGCGCGGCGAAAACTGCGCACGGATGACGGCACGATCGGACTGAAGGCCGCCGAACCGGTAAAGCCGATCCGCAATCGCCCGAGCTCGCCGCGCGCTGCCCTCAATGCCAAAGCCTTCGCCTGTTCGGCCCTGGCCACGATCGCTTGGGCTTCCGGCAGGAAGACCTGCCCTGCCTCGCTCAGTTCAACGCCATGCGGCAAACGGCGAAACAGCGGCGCACCGATCTCGTCTTCCAGATCGCGGATCTGGTTGCTGAGTGGCGGCTGCCCGATACCTATCCGTCGCGCGGCTCTGGTGAAATTCAACTCCTCGGCGACGGCGAGAAAATATCTGATGTGGCGCAGTTCCATCCGTACTCTTCCAAACTGAGGCGATATATCTTTAAGATATGAACAAAGCCACCGCAATATATTGGACTGGCTGTCGCATCGTCTCCACTTAGGCGGAGCGCAACCGCTCATCCAGCGTGAGCGTGTCAACAGCCAGGAGCCTCCCATGAGTTCGAAACACAGCAAACTATTCCTGATCACCGGCGTCAGCTCCGGCTTCGGTCGAGCCTTCGCCGAAGCGGCGCTCGCCGCCGGCCATCGCGTCGTCGGCACGGTGCGCAATGCCGATGGCAAAGCAGATTTCGAAGTGATCGCGCCGGAGCGGGCCAAAGCCGTGCTTCTCGATGTAACCGATTTCGATGCGATCGAGCCTGCGGTTGCCCGTATCGAGGCGGAGACGGGGCCGATCGACGTCTTGATCAACAACGCCGGCTACGGCCACGAAGGTATGCTTGAGGAATCGCCGCTTGGCGAGATGCGGCGCCAGTTCGATGTCAACGTTTTCGGAGCCGTTGCGATGATCAAGGCGGTATTGCCCTTCATGCGCCGCCGTCGTGCCGGGCACATCATCAATATCACTTCGATGGGCGGTTTCATCACCATGCCCGGCATTGCCTATTACTGCGGCAGCAAATTCGCGCTGGAGGGCATCAGCGAGGTGTTGGCGAAAGAGGTGAAGGGCTTCGGCATCGACGTGACCGCTGTCGCGCCCGGATCGTTCCGCACCGATTGGGCTGGGCGCTCCATGGTGCGCTCCGGCCGCAGCATCGCCGACTACGATGAGCTGTTCGATCCGATCCGGAAGGCACGCGAGGAAAAGAGCGGCAATCAGGCCGGCGACCCGCATAAGGCAGCTGCCGCCATATTGGCGCTGGTCGCGTCCGAAAACCCGCCGGTCCATCTGCTGCTCGGGACCGACGCGCTGAATTTGGTGCGGGGGAAGCTCGCTGCCTTCAGCGAGGAGATCGCTGCCTGGGAAGATCTGACCCGCTCAACCGATTTCGGTTGAGCGCATCGCATCGGGCAATGAAAAGATACGCCCTTACCCCGCTCGGGAAGGGCGTATTGTCCTTAAGGAACGATCAGCGTACCGGCGCCGCGCTCGGTGAAGATTTCGAGCAGTACCGAGTGGGCCGTCTTGCCGTTGAGGATGACGACGCCCTGAACACCGGCCTTGATGGCGTCGATGCAGGTCTCGACCTTCGGGATCATGCCGCCGGAAATCGTGCCGTCGGCGATCAGGGCATGCGCCTGCGCGACCGAAAGCTCCTTGATGAGCTGGCCCTGCTTGTCGAGCACGCCCGGGACATCCGTCAGGAACAGCAGGCGCGTGGCGCTGAGCGCACCGGCGATCGCACCGGCAAAGGTATCGGCATTGATGTTGTAGGTGGCGCCGTCGCGGCCTGGAGCGACCGGGGCGATGACGGGGATCATCTCCGACTTGGCAAGCAGGTCGAGCAGCGTGCGGTCGACTTCGACCACTTCGCCGACGAAGCCGAGATCGAGCACGCGCTCGATGTTGGAATCCGGATCCTTGATGGTCTTGTGCGCCTTTTCGGCGAAGACCATGTTGCCATCTTTGCCGCAAAGGCCGATCGCCCATTCGCCGGTCTGGTTGATCAGCGCGACGATTTCCTTGTTGATCGAGCCGGCGAGCACCATCTCGACGATCTCGACCGTCTTAGCGTCGGTGACGCGCAAGCCGCCTTCGAATTTCGATTCGATACCCATCTTCGTTAGCATGGCGCCGATCTGCGGGCCGCCGCCGTGGACGACGATCGGGTTGACGCCCGACTGCTTCAACAGGGCGATGTCGGCTGCGAACGCCTTGCCGAGCTCGACGTTGCCCATGGCGTGACCACCGTATTTCACCACGATGGTCTTGTTTTCGTAACGCTGCATGTAGGGCAGCGCCTGTGCGAGCAGGCTGGCTTGAAGTTCGCTGTGGGCTTCGGACATGGTGCACCCTTCGAAAATGTTCGCGGCCTTTTATCTCAAGTTTTTGACAGAGGGAATAATGATGTCGGCATAAGTTGATGCTGTGTCACAATAGCACTGTCAAAATTGATCGCGTCGGCGAGCTTGCCTGGGCGCACTTTTGTCTTAATGTTGGGCCAGGCGTCTGAGTGGGGTGTCGGATGGCGGCGAGCGAGGAGACGGAAGCGCTGATCGGCCGTGTCGCCATGCGCGACCAAAAGGCCTTCGCAGTGCTCTACAAACGCACCAGTCCAAAACTCTATGGTGTTTGCCTGCGTATCATAGGCAATAGAACAGACGCGGAAGAAGTCTTGCAGGAAGTCTACGTCAAGATATGGCAGCGTGCCGAGCAGTTTGCCCCTTCCGAGGGGCGGGCTATGCCCTGGCTGGCGGCGATTGCGCGCAATCGATCCATCGATTTCGTTCGTGCCCGCAAGCCGGTTGCTGACGAAATCGACAGCGCATACGATCTTGCCGACACAGAACCGGACCCGGAAGAGCAAGCAATCGTTAAGGGAGAGGGCAGGCGGATTGACAGGTGCATGGAAGAGTTGGAAGCTGATCGCGCCCGGGCTGTTCGCAGCGCCTATGTCGAGGGTTTGAGCTACCAGGAACTCGCCGATCAACACTCGGTACCTTTGAATACCATGCGCACCTGGCTGCGCCGGAGCCTGATCAGACTAAGAGAGTGCATGGACCGATGAGTACGCCCGATCAAAGCAAGGGAGGCCGCTCCCGCGACGAAGTCCTGGCCGGAGAATACGTGCTTGGCGTGCTCTCGCTGGAGGATCGGCAGAAGGTCGAGAGACGCATGCGCAGCGACCGCCAATTCGCGGCCATCGTCAGCCGCTGGGAGCAGAATCTCTCGGAATTCAACGAGGAATACGAATCGGCAACGCCCGCGAAAGCGGTGTTTCCGAAGATCGAAAAGCGGATTTTCGGGGAGGCCGCGCTTGGCGCCCACCTGTGGAAGTCGCTCGTACTCTGGCGCTCGGTTGCCTTCGGCTCGCTGTTTCTGGCGGCCGGTGTTCTGGTCTTCGCCATTACGAACGAAGCGGGTCCCCGTCCCGTTCAGGGCAAGCAGCTCACCGCATCCCTTTCTGGCCAGAACAGCTCCGTCAATCTCCTTGCCAATTACGATGTCGCCAATGGCCGCTTGAAGGTGACGCCGGTCGCTGCCGGCAAGCCGGATGAGAAGTCGCTGGAACTCTGGCTGATTCGCGGCAGCGATCCTGCCGAGGCTCTGGGTATCCTGCCGCAGACCGGTGAGGGCGAGATCAGCCTGCCGCCGGAGCTTCACAGCAAATTGACGGAAGGCGCGATTATCGCCATCAGCGTCGAGCCTTTCGGGGGCTCGCCGACAGGCAAACCAACGGGCAACGTAATTGCCTCCGGCACGATCCAACTGCCCTGACGAATTCCTCTCCAGAAAACATCATCGGCTGAAACTCTTCTCCATACGCCTGCGTACCTTCCTTTGACCCCGACCGATCGGGGCAAAAAGAGGAAGAGGACAAGTCATGATCAAGACCGTGATTCGCATCGGCGCGATGGCAGCAATGGTTTCGGCCGGAGCGAGCCTGGCCTACGCCAAGGACCCCATGGTGGGCGGGGCGGCGATGTACGCAAGCAAGAATATCATCCAGAATGCCGTGAATTCGAAAGACCACACGACGCTGGTCGCCGCCGTGAAGGCAGCAGGGCTTGTGGACACGCTCGAAGGCAAAGGCCCCTTCACCGTTTTCGCGCCGACCAATGAAGCCTTCAAGCAACTGCCTCCGGGCACGGTCGACACCCTGCTGAAGCCGGAGAACAACGCAACGCTGGTCAAGGTGCTGACCTGCCATGTCGTCGCCGGTGACGATATGGCCGCCGCCCTCAAGAAATGGGCGATGAGCAAGGGTGGCGAGTACGATTTGAAAACAGTCGGCGGCTGCACCATCAAGGCCATGGAAAAGGGCGGCAAGCTGACGCTGACCGACGAGGCCGGCGGCACTGCTCACATCACCATCGCCGACGTCAAGCAGTCGAACGGCGTCATCCACGTCGTCGACAAGGTGCTGTTGCCGAAGATGTGATCCTCCGCGGCAACACGGCCGTCGCTCTCGCCAAGCGGCATAGAGCGGCGGCCTCATCGCAGAGATTGATTTAATTGCTCAAACGTCGATGCCGACCGTCAGCCCAATGGCCTCGCGCAACTCCTGAAGGCCGGCGCCCTTTTCCGAGGAAGTGGCGAGAATGCCGGGATAGGCGGCCGGGCGCTTGCGGATTTTCTCCGCTGTGTCGGCGAGCAGTTTCGGCAGGCCCGCTTCCTTGATCTTGTCGGTCTTGGTGAGCACGATCTGGTAGGACACGGCGGCCTTGTCGAGCAGGTCCAGAACCTCCGCATCGTTCTTCTTGATGCCATGGCGGCTGTCGATCAGCACGTAGACGCGCTTCAGCGTCGTGCGCCCGCGCAGATAGTCGAACACCAGCTTGGTCCAGGCGTCGACCTGATCCTTCGGCGCTTCGGCATAGCCGTAGCCGGGCATGTCGACCAGCGCCATCGGCGGCAGGTCGCCGCCTTCGCCGGAAAAGCCGTCTGGAACGAAATAGTTGAGCTCCTGGGTACGCCCCGGCGTATTCGAGGTACGCGCCAGGCCCTTATGTCCGACCAGCGCATTGATCAGCGACGACTTGCCGACATTCGAGCGTCCGGCGAAGGCCACTTCGAACGGCCCTTCCGGCGGCAGGAACTTCATCGACGGCACGCCGCGGATGAAGATCCACGGGCGCCCGAAAAGTGGCTTGTCGTCTTTTGTCGTCTGGTCGGCCATGCTCTCGGTCTTTTGCTTGAATGAGTGCATTGGCTTCGGGGTTTTATCCGCGAAAGTCAAGTTTTGATCGGCATTGGGCGTCGTACGCCGAGCTTCGATGCCACCTCAAAGAGTCGGTAATAGCTAACCGCAACACGTGACGGCATTTGCTGGCCCACAGCAAGCGGCTGCTTGAGCTTGCTCGACCAGCCACCGGTCACGTGGCTTGCAGCTAGCCGCGCGGGGAATGAGGTCGACATGCACCGCCCCGTTACGGATAGCGGGAGCCGATGCGCAGTAGAGCTGCATCGGCTGCACCCCGTCGCTTACCTCAAAGGTCAGCCTTGCGGCACCATCGAGCTGCACGTGCTCGGAAACTTTGCGGATGATAGCGGCGAACTTGCCCGCCGGCATATGCATGCGGTCGCCTTCCTCGATATCCCAAAGCTGCACGAAGATCTCAGCCCATGTTTCGGGGTTGGCCCCACAGTCCAGTGCCGAAAACTGCCCGGCTTTAACTTCCGTGACATGATAGCCCGGCCTCACGGGCCGGCCGTCATAGCGGAATATAAGGGGCAGATCGCGGGCTCCGGCCAAGGTCTCAAGCAGAAGGCCTAGGTTGATATCCGAAGCCAGGCTCTTGTCGATCGCGTTCATTTGAGGTACTCCATATTTCAACATTTCAAGGATTGTTGAAATATGGATGAAGGTCAAGCCCTCGCTTCATTCGGCGCACTCTCTCAGGAGACCCGTCTGCAGATCGTTCGCATGCTCGTCGTTGCCGGTCCTGATGGCATGGCTGCGGGCGCGATTGCAGAGAAGCTCGACGTATCGCCCTCGAATGTCTCGTTCCACCTGAAGGAATTGGATCGGGCCGGCCTCATTGGCCAGCAACGGGAATCCCGCTCTATCGTCTACACCGCCAACTTCCATGTGCTCGGAGGTCTCGTCCGCTTCCTGATGGAAGACTGCTGCGCGGGGCACCCGGAGGTCTGCGCGTCGGCGACGCAAGTCGCTGCCTGCTGTGCACCCGCTGCGAGAAACGTTCCATGAACATGCTGATCTCGGGCTTGAAGCCATGACATCTTTTCCGCTTTCGCGCCGCCTTGTCTCGGAGGCCTTGGGCGCGAGCCTTCTGGTTACGACGGTCGTCGGTTCGGGCATGATGGCGGACAGGCTGACGACCGATGCGGCGCTTGCGCTGCTCGCCAATACGTTGCCTACGGGTGCGATACTTATCGTGCTGATCATCGTCCTGGGGCCGATATCCGGCGCTCACTTCAACCCGGTCGTATCGCTGGCCTTCACGCTGCGCCGCGAGCTGACCGCCATGTCGGCTTTGGGCTATATCGTTGCGCAGATCCTCGGCGGCATTGCCGGAACATTCCTTGCGCATGCCATGTTCGAACTGCCGTTGTTGCAGGCGTCGACGACCATTCGCAGCGGCGGCGCGCAATGGCTGGCCGAGGTGACGGCCACGTTCGGCCTTGTTTTCGTCATCCTCGCGGGCCGGCGGTTTCGCACCGACGCCGTGTCATGGCTGGTTGGCCTCTATATCACGGCTGCATACTGGTTTTCAGCTTCCACCTCTTTCGCCAATCCGGCTGTCGCAATCGCCCGCGCACTGACGAACACCTTCGCCGGCATTCGTCCTGTCGATCTGCCGGGTTTTATTGTCGCGGAAGTCCTCGGTGCATTGCTGGCGGTATTGCTTGTCAGCTGGCTGCTGATGGAAGCCAGCGATCCTCAACCTCTTGCTGAAACGGAAACCGCCCCATGACCACGGATGTTACAATCTACCACAATCCCGATTGCGGCACTTCGCGCAACACGCTGGCGATGATCCGCAATGCCGGTATCGAGCCGACCGTCATCGAATATTTGCGCAATCCGCCAACTCGGGATGATCTCGTCAAGATGATTGCCGATGCGGGTTTGACTGTTCGGCAGGCGATCCGCGAAAAGGGCACGCCCTATGCCGAGCTCGGCCTCCACAATCCGGACTTGACCGATGCCCAATTGCTTGATGCCATGTTGAAGGATCCGATCCTGATCAACCGCCCCTTCGTCGTCACTCCCATGGGCACGCGTCTGGCCCGGCCTTCGGAAATCGTCCTGGATATCCTACCTGATACGCATAGAGGCCCGTTCGCCAAAGAAGATGGCGAGCGGGTTCTCGGCGCTGACGGCAAGCGCCTTGTCTGAACGGGTGCCACTTCTTGCCGTGCTCGCGCTCGGCGTCACGCAGATCATTGGATACGGTACCCTCTATTACAGCTTCAGCATCCTCGCGCCTAATATGGCCGCGCAGTTCGCATGGTCGAGCGAATGGGTTTTCGGCGCGCTGTCGGCCGCGCTTCTGATTGGCGGCCTCACTGCCCCATGGCTGGGCGTGCTGTTCGACAGGATCGGCGCCGCCCGGGTGATGACGATCGGCTCCTTCGCGGCGGCTGTCGCTCTGGCCGCCTGTGCCCTTGCGCCCAACAAGGCAGCCTACGTCGCAGCACTTGTTGCGATCGAAGCTTCCGCCAATCTGGTCCAGTATGGCGCGGCCTTTGCGCTGCTCGTGCAAATCCGACCGCAGGTCGCCTCCCGCAGTATCGCCTATCTGACGCTGATCGGTGGATTTGCCTCGACAATCTTCTGGCCGATAACCACGGCACTTCATGCGCATCTCACATGGCAGAACGTCTATTTGGTTTTCGCCGTCCTCAACCTCTGTATCTGCCTGCCAATCCACGCCTGGTTGTCGCGTCAGGGAACCATGCACCGGGCGAGGGCATCGACCGTCGCCCCGCTTGTCGAGGGTGTGTTGCCACCTGCTCGCCGTCGCCTTGGCTTTGCGATCATGGTTACGGGTTTTTCGCTGATGTCGCTCGTCAGTTCGGCTATTCTGGTGCATCTGGTGCATCTGGTGCCGCTACTGTCCGGTCTCGGTCTTGGCGCGACCGCCGCTCTCGTAGGGACGCTCTTCGGCCCGTCGCAGGTCGGCAGCCGCCTCGCCAATATGGTGTTCGGCAAGAACCTGCCCGCCCTCCATCTGGCCGTGATCTCTTCGACGCTGATTCCGGGTGGAGTGCTGGTGCTTCTGCTTTCGGCTCCCTCCGTGCCCGGCGCCATGGCCTTCGCGATGATCTTCGGCATGGGCAACGGCCTCCTCAGTATCGTCACCGGGACGCTGCCTCTGCATCTTTTCGGCAGTGACGGCTACGGGAAGCTTCAGGGGAAGATGATGGCGGCGCGGCTGACCCTTTCAGCTTTTGCCCCGTTCATCCTGGCCTTCGCTATGGAGAACATCGGCATCACGCCCTCAGTCGCCGTCACGGCCGCTCTGGGCGGGCTTTCCATCGTTGCCCTATTCTCCATCGCTGCGTTGCGATGACCGTTGTGGGCGGCGCATTAATGCCGGAGTTCCCGTCGGTCGCACCTGCTGCCAAATAACGAAAAGCCCCGCCGAAGCGGGGCTTTTGCATTTATTTCGATGGCGCCGGTTTTCGTTTGAAGAGGCCCTTCAGATTGTCGAAGAGCTCTACCTTCACACCATGGCGCTTCATGATGATCGACTGCTGGATCACCGAGAGGGTGTTGTTCCAGGCCCAGTAGATCACGAGGCCGGCCGGGAAGCTTGCCAGCATGAACATGAATACCAGCGGCATCCAGTTAAAGATCATCGCCTGGGTTGGGTCCGGCGGCGTCGGGTTCATGCGCATCTGGAAGAACATGGTAACGCCCATGATCAGCGGCCAGACGCCGAGATGCAGGAAGGTCGGAGCCGCAAAGGGCAGCAGGCCGAAGAGGTTGACGATCGACGTCGGATCTGGAGCGGAAAGGTCCTGAATCCAGCCGAAGAACGCCGCGTGACGCATCTCGATGGTGATGTAGATCACCTTGTAGAGCGAGAAGAAGATCGGGATCTGCAGGAGCACCGGCCAGCAGCCCGCGATCGGATTGATCTTCTCTTCCTTGTAAAGCTGCATGGTCGCCTGCTGCAGGCCCATGCGGTCGTCGCCGAACTTCGCCTTCAGCTCCTCCATCTTCGGCTGCATGCGCTTCATGTTCGCCATGGAGGCATATTGCCGGCTGGCGAGCGGGAAGAAGAGCGCCTTGACGACGATGGTCGTGCAGAGGATGGCGACGCCGAAATTACCGAAGAAGCGGAAGAAGAAATCCATCAGCTTGAACATCGGCTTGGTGATGAAATAGAACCAGCCCCAGTCGATCAGGCGGTCGAAGCGCGGGATCGAATAGCTGGTTTCATAGCGATCGATGACCGGAACTTCCTTGGCGCCGGCGAAGACGAGGTTCTTCAGCTCGATCGACTGGCTGGGAGCGACCGTGATCGCATCCTGCTTGTAATCGGCCTGATAACGTGGCGTGCCGTCGGCGAAATGCGAGAAGCGGGCGTCATAGGCCGTCGACTGCGGCGGCACGACGGTTGCGGCCCAGTACTTGTCGGTCATGCCGAGCCAGCCGCCGGTCGACTTTGCCGGTGTCGTTGCTTCCTTCTCGGTCGAGGCATATTTGGTCTCGATCAGGCCATCGTCGCCAATAACGCCGATGAAGCCTTCGTGCAGAACGTATGCGGAGGGCGTCTCAGGCTTGTTGTAGCGCGTAACGCGGCCATAGCTCGACAGAGAAACCGGAGCCTGGCTGCTGTTGGCGATCTTGTCGGTGATCGTGAACATATAGCGATCGTCGACGGAGATCGTGCGCGAGAAGGTGACGCCCTTGTCGTTGGTATAGGACAGCGTGACCGGCGTCTTATCCGTCAGCTTGTCGCCGCCTGCGAGCTTCCACACGGTCGAAGGACCGGGAACCGCGCCGGTCGCGTCGTTGCCGACATAGCCGAGTTCGGTGAAGTAGCCGTCCTTGGTGTCGGCAGGGCTGAACAGCGTGATGATCGGGCTGCTCTTGTCGACGGTCTCGTGATAGCTCTTCAGACGCAGGTCATCGAGGCGAGCGCCTTCCAGGTTGATGGAACCGGCAAGCGCGGGCGTATCGATGACAACGCGCGAGGCTGCAGTCTTTTCGACCGACTGCTCACGGGTAAGGACCGTCGACGTCGTCTGGCCGTTTGCCGGCAGCGCACCGTTCACTGCGGTCCCTGCGGCCGGAGACTGGGTCGTCTGAGCCTGCTGGGTCTGCTGATGCTGCTTGGCGGCCTGTTCGGCCTGGCGCTGCGCCTCAAGGCGCGGGTTCATATAGAAAAACTGCCAGCCGAGAACAATCAGCACGGACAGTGCAATTGCTATGAAGTAATTGCGGTTGTTTTCCATCATACTTTCCTGGAGCGGTCCGTTTCCGACCGCCGATGTTTCGGCCTGTTTTCGATGCGGCTTACGAGTTCGCTTGCCAGTTTTTCGAAAGGTGCGGTCAGCACATCGCGCCGCGCGACAACCACATAGTCGTGTCCGGGCTGCATTGCAAACCCGGCATGAAGACGCACGGCTTCTTTCAGCCTGCGCCGCATGCGATTGCGCTCCACTGCGTTGCCATGTTTTTTGGTAACAGTAAAACCAACGCGGGGGTCGGCGTCGGCAAGCTTGCGGTCCAGCATCTCTAGGAGAAAGAAGCCGCCCTTGCGCTTCTCGCCTTCACGGACTGCAAGAAACTGCGGCCGGCTTTTCAGCCGCCCGACAGTCTTTTTGGGTCGTTCATTCGTCAATTTGCCCGCCATCCTGGATCATCGGGCACTTCGGCCGTTAGGCCGAAAGACGCTTGCGGCCGCGGTTACGGCGAGCGGAAAGAACCGCACGGCCGCCCTTGGTAGCCATACGGGCACGGAAGCCGTGACGACGCTTGCGAACAAGCTTGGATGGTTGATAGGTACGCTTCATTTATTTAAACACCGCGGAGTGCGGCCCTTCTTGAGCTTTGCTTCAATAGCAAGGAGCGTTGTTGATTATGACGAACGGACTTGGCCCGCAAATGCAGGCTCCATGACCGAACGTGCGCGGGCTTATAAGGATCGAGGCCCCTAAAGTCAATTATACCGGCGCAGATTCCTTGAAATCCGGGATTTCCGCCTGTTGACGCAGCATCCCGACAGCGTCGGGTCGATTGACGGCGCGCGCACAGAAATATTCGAAAATGCTGAAATAGGACGAAAGAACAAGTATTGATCCACGCATTTTGACTAAAATTGCAGCAAGATAACATTAATGAATTTGGCCGATATCTGGATCCTACTGGCAAAACTCGCCCATTTCCGGCGATGCTGACGGCCTTTGGGGGATATCTTGAAAATACGCGGCAAAGTAAATCTGCTTGTACTCGTCATGACCGGGGCGGCGCTGCTGATCGGCGCCACCACTCTTTATGCTTTGCGTCGATATGACCAGAGACTGCAGAGTTACGAGCAGACTGCCAGCCGCGCCTATATGGGCGAGCGTCTCAACCGCTATGTAACCGCGGTGGTCATGGAGGCGCGCGGCATTTATGCGGCCGCTTCGGCCAAGGATTCCAAGAGCTTCGCCGATGGGTTGATGTCCGATCTCGACGAAATCGACAAGGTCCTGGCCTCCTGGTCACCCCTGGTGCCGGAAGCGCAGAAAGCCGACTTCGCCAAATTGCAGGCCCGCGCCCAGGAGTTTCGCGGCTTTCGCACGGAAACGGCCCGTCTCGGCGTGACCGAGGGTCCGGACGCTGCCGGCAAGCAGGGCAACAACGAGGCCAACCGCGCCAATCGCAAAGCCTTCCAGGCTGAGATCGACGCCGTCGTTCAGGCCGACAAGGCGGAACTTGCAAAGGCGGAAGCCGAGATCGCCGTCTTCCACAAGAACATCCTGTGGGTCGTTCTCAGCATCATGGTCGTCGGCATCGGCGCCGGCGTCGGTCTAGGCGCCTATATCGGTACGGTTCACCTGAGCCGCCCGATCCGCAAGGTCACTGACGCGATCAAGAAGGTGGCCGACGGCCAGTTCGATATCGAGGTGCCGTTTGCGGGACGCGGCGACGAAATCGGTGAGATGGCCGCCGCTGTCGACGTCTTCAAGGAAAACGGCAATGCCGTGCGCCGCATGAATGCCGAAGAAATGGCGATGCGCGCCAGAAGCGACGAACTACAGTCCAGTATGTCGCTCGCCGTTTCGGCTGCAGCGGCCGGCGATTTCAGCCGCCGCATCGACAAGGATTACGGCGACGCCAATCTCAATCGCTTCGCCACCAATGTGAACGAGCTGCTTGTCAGCGTTGATGTCGGCATCGGCGAAGTCCGCCGCGTCATCGCAAGCCTGGCCGAAGGCGATCTGACCCAATCGATGAAGGGTGAATTCCAGGGCGCCTTTGCGGAGCTGCAGCAGAACGTCAATGCGACGCTTGCTACGTTGAAGAGCACGATGCGCGAAGTGCGCGAGACCACCGGCTCGATCAACTCCAACACCAACGAGCTGCGTCACGCCAGCGACGACCTCTCCAAGCGCACCGAACAGCAAGCGGCAGCGCTTGAGGAAACCTCGACCGCGCTCGATCAGATCACTTCCGTCGTTCAGAATTCGACCGAGCGGGCACGCGAGGCGAGCGTCATGGTGGGCGAGGCTAAGGACGATGCCGCCCGTTCCGGCACGGTCGTTCGCAACGCGATCGACGCCATGGGCCGCATCGAGCAGGCATCCGGCGAAATCAGCCAGATCATCGGCGTCATCGACGACATCGCCTTCCAGACCAATCTGCTGGCGCTCAACGCTGGTGTTGAGGCTGCGCGCGCCGGCGAGGCGGGCAAGGGCTTTGCCGTCGTCGCTCAGGAAGTGCGCGAGCTTGCCCAACGCTCTGCCACGGCCGCCAAGGATATCAAGGCGCTGATCGGCAAATCCGGTGGCGAGGTGCAGGCCGGCGTCAAGCTGGTGCAGGCGACCGGCGAGGCGCTCTCGACCATCGAGGCGCGCGTGCTGAAGATCAACGATCACATTCACTCCATCGCGACGGCTGCACGCGAGCAGGCGACCGGCCTGTCGGAAGTCAACAATGCCGTGAACCAGATGGACGAAGTCACGCAGCGCAATGCCGCCATGGTCGAAGAGACCTCTGCTGCGACCCATCGCCTGGCAGGCGAGGCTGATGGCCTCGTACGGCTGGTCTCCCGCTTCAAGGTCGATGGAGGCAATGTTGCAGCTCCGATGGCGGCCCGCGCCGAAACGCATCGTCCGGCACCATCGCCGGCGCGCCGGATGATCGACAAGGTCGCAACGGCCTTCGGCGGCGGCGCTGGCCGCGCCACGGCCGCCGCCGCGCAGAATTGGGAAGAATTCTGATCTCGTTGCGATAGATGAGAGACGCGGTTGCGCCGGGCGCAGCCGCACTTGCCGTTGGCGCTATAGGGTCCCTCGATCGCGACTCGATTGGAAAAAAACCCACAATCGCCTATTATGCCATTTCGACAAGTCGCCATCAGGTCGCTTTGCGGCGAAGCGGGACATTTGAAATGGACAGTGAGCAGGGCGGAAACGTCGCAAGGGAGGGCAAGGCCGACAAGGTCGGTCTAGCCAGGCTTTGCAGGCCGACCGGCATCTTTGGCGGCCTCTCGGGCAAGCTCCTCATTCTCACGGTCGTTTTCATGTCTTTGGCCGAGGTGCTCATCTTCGTGCCCTCCGTCGCCAATATGCGGCTGCGCTGGTTGGAAGACCGGCTGAGCACGGCTGCTGCTGCTGCCATCGCCATCGACGGCCTGCAGACCGCAGAATTGCCGCGCGCGCTGCAGAAGGAAACATTGATGGCCACCGGCACGCGGGCCATCGTTCTGCGCAAGGACGGCACCTCGCGTCTGCTGGCGACAGCGGAAATGCCGGCCTCGGTCGACGACATGTACGATCTGAGCGATGTATCGCAGCTGACGGCCATCAAGGATGCGCTTCACACGCTCATCTTCGGTGGTAACCGCATCATTCGCGTCTTCGGACCCGTTGGCGGCGATGCCGGCACCGGCATCGAAGTGGTGCTGAAGGACACGCGCCTGCGCAACGCCATGCTTGCCTATTCGCGCAGCGTCTTCCTCGTTTCCATCCTGATTTCGCTCTTCACCGCTACGCTGATCTTCTTTGCGATCAACCGCATCATGATCCGCCCCATCCGCCGTCTCACTGACAGCATGCAGGCCTATTCCGACGACCCCGAAGATCCCGGCCGTATCCTCGTGCCCGATCGGGGACGCGATGAGCTCGCGGTGGCCGGCCGCCATCTCGCCGCCATGCAGACGCAGCTGCAGAAAACGCTGAAGCAGCAGAAGAACCTCGCCGCCCTCGGCCTCGCCGTTTCGAAGATCAATCACGACATGCGCAATATCCTCTCAGCCGCACAGCTGATGTCGGACAGGCTTGTCGATGTCGACGACCCTATGGTGAAGCGATTCGCACCCAAGCTGCTGCGCACCATCGATCGCGCCGTCGGCTATACGACAGAGGTGCTGTCCTACGGCCAGACGTCCGAATCGGCGCCGCGCCGGCGCAAGCTTCACCTCGTGGAGCTGATTGCCGAGGTTCGGGACATTCTGGCGATCGACCCGGAAAGCGGCGTCGAGTTCCTCGAGCAGCTCAACTCCGATCTTGAAGTCGATGCCGATAGCGAACAGCTGTTCCGCGTCATCCATAATCTCTGCCGCAACGCCCATCAGGCGCTGATTGCCTTCAGCGATGCGGAAGCGGGGAGCGTCAAGCGCATCACTGTGTCGGCGCATCGGATAGGAAGCGTCGTCAGCATCACCGTCGACGACACCGGCCCGGGCATGCCGCAGAAGGCGCGAGAGAATCTTTTCACCGCATTTCGCGGTTCCGCTCGTTCCGGAGGCACCGGCCTTGGCCTAGCAATCGCCCGCGAGCTGGTTCTTGCCCATGGCGGCACCATTGCGTTGGTGGAAAAACCTGTGGCGGGAACGCAATTCCGCATCGAGATTCCCGACCGCCCGGTATCTCTCGACGATTACCGCAGCAAAAGCTTGCAAGAAAACTGATTTTTTTCAAACACTTGTCACTATCTTGAACGAAAATCGCGATCTTTTTCACAAATCCGCTTGCATTCCCTCAAGGGACCCTTTAGAGAACCGCCCACACCGAACGGTTTCTTCCGTTTCGGCACGCACCCGTAGCTCAGCTGGATAGAGCACCAGACTACGAATCTGGGGGTCAGGAGTTCGAATCTCTTCGGGTGCGCCATTTTTTCTTTTAAATTTGTGATGATGGTGAACGTTAGGCGTGGTTGCGCATAACGAGCAGCGAGCCATGGTTAGGCAGGCGTGCTATTGGCGCGACCTTCCTCGGCAATCAGTGAAACTGGCGGACTTCTACCGGCGCGCGGCAGGCAGCTGCGGCCTTGCGTCCCCAGGCCAGAGCTTCGTCCTTGTCAGCGCATTCCAGCACCCAGAAGCCGCCCACATGTTCCTTGGTCTTGAGATACGGTCCATTCGTCACCAGCACATCGCCATTGGGCTGAGGGCATAGCGACGTCGCGGCGCTTGCCGGGTGCATGCCACCGACGAAAATCCTGATGCCGGCAGCCTTCATCTCGTCATTGAGTCTGTCGATATCGCTGTGCATCGCTTCGTCCTCCATCACGGATGGATTGTAATCGTCCGGATGGTGGATTGAGACCAGATACTGGGTCATGACGTCTCCTATCGAGGTTTCCGAGCAGGCCGATTGCCGGCCTTCACCATATGACGAATGCCGGAGCCGTGATCCGACAAGCTGTCGGTCAGATTTTCACGCGCGGGCAAAAGCTATACCGCCACGGGAGTCGGTTCAGCTGGGTCGCGGTGCGTCTTGCCGATGATCCGTCGCCAACGGCAATTCCGGCAGGAAGAGCAGCACAATCAGCGCCAGCGCCACAATCGCCGTTCCCGTCGCGAAGGTCATAGCAATGGCGTGGCGGTAAAGTGCGATAGCGGCGGCATGCGCCTCCGGAGAGGCGGTGGCGAGCTCCCTCATGCCGGCTTCGGTGAGTGACGACATATGCACGCCATCCAGCAGTCCGCCGGCGTTCTGGACGCGATAGGCCAGGATGGCTCCCGAGCCGGTAACGCCGATGAGGCCGCCAAGCGAGCGAAAGAAAGCCAGTGTCGCCGTGCCGACGCCGCGATGCGAAAACGGCAGCGCGTTCTGCACCGCAATCGTCATTGTGGGCATAACGAGCCCAAGCCCCAGACCGAGAGCGAAGACGGCGGGCTCGATGATCCAGAAACCCTGGCTGCTGGCGGCGGCCCAGGAAAGGATCGCGAAGGCAACCGTCGCAAGGCTGAGGCCGCAGATCTGTGCGGGCTTGTATCGCCCGAAACGATGCAGCAGTACGCGGCCGTTGACCATCGAGGAGATAACGACGCCGATCATCAGCGGCCCTGTCAGCAGGCCGGAATGCGAAGCGCTGACGCCCATGACCATCTGGAAGAACAACGGAAAGAACAGGCTTGCGCCGAGCATGCCCATGAAGGTCAGCGCGAGCACGATGCAGGCGACGATGAACAACCGGTTGCGGAAGAGATCCGGCGGCAGCACCGGTTCGGGTTCGCGCCGGACATGAAGGATGAAGAGGCCGCAAAGCACCAGCGCGACGGCGAACAGTCCGAAAATCTCCGGCGAATTCCAGGCCCATTCATTGCCACCGAGTGCCAGCACCAGCAGGAAGCTCGTCGTGCAACCCGTCAGCAGCGCGGCGCCGAGATAATCGATGCGGCGGCTCCGAGACTGGTGCGGCCGCTTGAGCGCGCGGCCGATCATGACGAGGGCGACGGCGCCAATCGGCAGGTTGACGTAGAAGATCCAGTGCCAGGACAGAAGATCGGTGATGATGCCGCCGGCGATCGGGCCGACAACGCTACAGACCGCGAAGACGGCCGCAATCGAGCCCTGGTTGCGCCCGCGTCTGGCGGGCGGCACGATATCGCCGATGATGATCTGCGCAAGCGGCATCAATCCGCCTGCGCCAATGCCCTGGATCGCCCGGAAGATGATCAGCTGCATCAGCGTCTGCGCCATGCCGCTGAGGACGGAGCCGAGCAGAAAGATCAGGATCGCCGTATAGATCATCGGCTTGCGGCCGTATTGGTCGCTGAGCTTGCCGTAGAGCGGCATGGTGCTGGTGGAGGCGAGCACATAGGCGCTGACGACCCAGGAGAGATGGGTGAGGCCGCCAAGGTCGCTGACGATGCGGGGCAGGGCGGTCGCGACGATGCTCTGGTCTATAGCGCCGAGGCCAAGCACGATCATCAGGCCGAGAATGACCGCGCGGATCTCGCGGCGGTCGGGTGGATCTCCCGCTGCGGGCGTCGCCGGCGGCGCTGCTTGCAGACGCTCTCCGCTCATTGGCCGATCTCCTCAAGCGGTGCGATCGCTGCCCGAATGGCAGCGCGCTGGTCGGCTGACAGTTTGACCAGTTCGGATGCGAGCCAGTCCGTTCGTCTTTGCTTCAGACTTTTTATGAGCTCCTGACCCTTCTCGGTTGCGATCAGGCCGTTGCGCCGGCGATCGCTGGGGTCGGGCGCCGAGCGTATGATGAGACCGTCACGCTCCATCGCCTTCACATGCCCTGATATTGTCGGGCCGCGCAGCTTTTCCATCCGGGCAAGTTCGGCAACACCGATGCCCGGCTGTCGCATGACGGCAACGAGCAGCAAGGCATGCAGCGGCGACAAGCCTGGATCGTCGCTTTCGCGGCGCAATTGCCGGTAAAGGCGGTGCAGGGCAGGGCGCAGTGCTTCGGCAAGCGCATGGGCTTCTTCCAGCCCGCGATGGTGGTCAGTGTCGATCATGGGCTTCTTGCCTCAATTAATAGGTAGGCTTCCTATCTATATTCCTGCTATGCATACTTGCACAAGCGATAATATTATGAAACATTTTCAATCATTACGCGCCGTTCAACAGTAGTACGACTCGAGAGGAGAAGAGCTGTGAAACGACTTCTGACAACGGTAACTGTGACCGCATTGAGCGCCTTGCTGGCGATATCGTCTTTCGATCCGGCCGTTGCGGGACCGATCCAGCCGATGGTCCAACCGCTGGTTGCGCAAGGCGGCGGTCAGCCTGCTGGTGTCATCGATGTGCAGTATCGCCATCAAAACAGGCATCTTCGGCCACACCATCGCCCCCATTATCGTCCGCACCACCGCCCGCATCATCGGCCGGGCTACTGGCACGGCTATCGCGGCTATAATCATGCCCGGCCCGGCTATCGCCGTTACAATGACGGCTGGTGGTATCCGATGGCTGCCTTTACTGCAGGTGCAATCATTGGCGGGGCGGTTGCGCAGCCGCCGCGCGGCAGTGCGCATGTTCGCTGGTGCGCCAGCCGCTACAAGACCTATCGCGCTTCCGACAACACCTATCAGCCGACCAACGGTCCTCGCCGCCAGTGCGTGAGCCCGTAAGCTGCGTCTGAACTGAGTGCGTGGCCCTCTTCGTATTCGCGGCGGGGGCCTTGTTTTATGCCGCCGAGGGTAGCGGCAGCTTCAATCCGGTCAACTGTTCCGAGATATCCCAAAGTCTGCGCCAAACGACCTGGTCGCGAGCGTGTGGGGCAATCCATGCCTGGATCGGCGGCCCCTTCAGCTCGTAGAAGCCCTTCGGCCCATACATGACGCCGCCTTCCGCCTGCGGCGAGGTGGCAGCAAAGAGCGTCGGCAGTGCGCCTGCCGCGGCTGATTGCGAGAAGAGAGGCCCCACCAATTGTCCGAAGCGCTCGAGAAGCCCGGGGCGGTTGCGGCCCATGCGCGGTCCTGCGCTCTGCAGGCCGGTGACGGCATAGCCAGGATGGGCGGCAGTGCTTTTCAATCTCCAGCCCTCGGCGCTCGCGATGCGGTCGAGTTCCAGACCGAACAGCAGCCGCATCGTCCAGGCGAAATGGCCGACATAATTTGCCCCCATCTGCATCTCGAAGCCGTCTTCGGTCTCGTGCCGATCAGGAATTGCCATGACGCCGGCATTGTTGATCAGGAGGTCGATGCGCGGCACGGCGGCGGCGATGCGCCCAGCCGTGCGTGCGACGGAATCGAGGCTGGCGAGATCGAGAGGCTCAAACGCAATGTCTGCATTGAGTGTTGCGGCCCGGATAGACGCCATCGCTTCGGCTCCCTTTCTTTCGTTGCGCGAGGCGATGATCACCTTCGCGCCTGCCCCGGCCAGGGCCTTGGCTGCCTCATAGCCGATGCCGCTATTGGCTCCGGTAATGACGGCTATTCGACCTGTCTGCGGCGGAATGTCTTTCACTGTCCAATCTGGCATGGCGAACTCCTGTCGAGAGATTTGGCATCGCCCATTGTAGTTGGTAATTTATTGCACTAAATGCAAGTTTGTAATTAGTGAAAATATGCAATGGAAAAATCACGCGGTAGCCCTTGCATATCAACGCTTTTCGGCCGCCTAATGGCGTGGCACGCCTTTGAAATGCCACGCTGCTCGGTCCTCATCGCATACTCATTCGAATCGCAGCCGGAGATTGGATTCGCGGAATGACCACAAAGACATCATGTGCCGATTTCGTGCGGTTTTTCCGCTCCTGGGTCAGCGATCCCATGCGGGTCGCGGCAGTTGCGCCTTCGGGCGAACGGCTGGCGAAGCTGATGACGCAGGAGATCGATCCGTTGGGCGGTCCCGTGCTCGAACTTGGCCCCGGCACGGGTGTTTTCACCCACGCCTTGCTCGCCCGCGGTATTCCGGAAAATGCCCTTACGCTGGTCGAGTTCGGCGAGGAGTTTGCGGTTCGTTTGCGCGGCCGCTTTCCGGAGGCGCGGGTCGTGCGGATGGACGCGGCGCAGCTCGGCGATTGCGGCCTCTTCGATGACGCCCCTTTCGGCGCCGTCGTCAGTGGCTTGCCGCTCTTGTCCATGCCGCCTTCGAAGGTTGCGGCCATTGTCGGCGGTGCCTTCGAATCGATGAAGCCGGGCGGGGCCTTCTATCAGTTCACTTATGGTCCTCGCTGTCCTATTCCGCGGACGATTCTGGAAAGTCTCGGCTTGAAGGGCACCCGCATCGGCGGCACCGTTCGCAACATTCCGCCCGCCGGCGTCTACAGGATATCGCGGCAGAATCCGATGGAGCTCTCGATTAGCGGCTCCAAATATCGTAGCACCGAGGGGAATGTCGGCGTCGGGGCATTTGCGCAGGAAGCCGGCAAGGCCGATACGGGACGGCCCGAAGCCAATGCATAGCGGGGAAACGAATGGCGGATCTGCCTGGCAGCGATAGCGCGGTGAGGGAAGGCCGGCGCGAACGGAAGCGCCGCCAGACCCGCGAGCGCATCGAAACCACGGCATTGAAACTCTTCCTCGCACGCGGCTTTGACGGCACCACCATCGAAGATATCACCGAGGCCGCTGACGTCTCCAAGCGCAGCTTCTTCGACTATTTCCCGAGCAAGGAAGATGTCGTCGCCGCCTGGCAGGATGGCTTTTCGGACGCATTGATCGCAGCCGTCGCTGCCCAACCGGCAGAGGCGTCGCTCGCTGAAGTCATCGAGGCGGCCATCAATGCGGCTCTGCACGCCGCCATTTCCGATCCGCAGCACCTTGCCATTGCGGTCTTGATCCACAACACGCCGGCGCTTCGTGCGCGCGATCAGCTGAAATATTCAAAGCTTGAGAGAAAGCTCGTGGATGCTCTGCAAGCCCGCAGTCGCGGTGGTGACGAGGAGCGGTTTCGGTTGAGCGTGCTTGCCGCTGCCGTCGTCAGCATGCTTCGCATCGGCGGCGAGCGTTGGAATGGCGGGCGGCAAGAGATTTCGCTGGAGCGGTTCGCGCCTGAGATGTTTCGCGAACTTTGGACCACGCTTGCCGATCTTGGCGTACTGGCACGGCAGCATCTGCCCGCCGATTGATCCCCGGAAAAGCCTCTGATCGACCGCTCGTTGCGGCTGCATCGATGGAGGCATGCCGAAAAGATCAGGTCATCAAGCGGCCGTGCATTGCATATGCCGGATAGCAGACCCATCTAGTCTGTGGTCGCGACCTCAATCCCCCCTTCGCGAACAGCTCGATTTTCTCGACAAATCCCGGCCGCTTCGACGCCGGGAACTCCATCTATATTCAGATCAGTAAAGGGACAGAACCATGTCAGATTTCGACGCAGCCAAGTCCGGTCAATTCAAGATCGGCGGCGACCTTCCCGTCCATCGTCTCGGCTTCGGCGCCATGCGCATCACCGGTGCCGGCATATGGGGGGAGCCGGACGATCATGACGAAGCCGTCCGAACCCTGAAGCGCCTGCCGCAGCTCGGCATCAACTTCATCGACACGGCCGATTCCTATGGTCCGGACGTTTCCGAGCGCCTGATCAAGGAAGCGCTTCACCCCTATGGCAAGGATCTCGTCGTCGCCACCAAAGGTGGCCTGACGCGAACCGGTCCGAATGTCTGGGTGCCGTTGGGTCGTCCTGAATATCTTATCCAGCAGGCGCATAAGAGCTTGCGCAATCTCGGTGTCGACCGGATCGACCTCTGGCAGCTTCATCGTATCGATTCCAAGGTGCCTGCCGCCGAGCAGTTCGATGCCGTGAAGTCACTGCTCGACGATGGCATCATCCGCCATGCGGGCTTGAGCGAAGTCTCCGTCGCCGAGATTGAGGCCGCTTCCAAGCACTTCAAGGTGGTCACCGTGCAGAACCGCTACAATCTGGTCGATCGCACCAGTGAAGATGTGCTCGACTACTGCGAAAAGCACGGCATCGGCTTCATTCCGTGGTTCCCGCTTGCTGCGGGCGATCTCGCCAAGGAAGGTTCGCTTCTCGACACCATTGCCAAGAGACATGGCGCCGCACCGAGCCAGATCGCACTTGCCTGGGTGCTGAAGCGCAGCCCGGTCATGCTCCCGATCCCCGGAACGGGCAAAGTCAAGCATCTCGAAGAAAACACGGCAGCCGTCAACATCGTGCTTTCGGATGAGGAGTTCGCGGCGTTGGATGCCGAAGGAAAGAAAGCCTTCAAGGCGGCGTAGAGCGCGTCGCTCCGGCAGACGGAGCTAAAGCAACAAACTGGAGGATGTGAATCTCCGATCTTCAGTCCGTAGCGGCTTTAAAATAGGCGACGGCAAGCCCGGCTTGCCGTTGCTATGCGGAATTTTCCGTATAGGTGGGTAAAAGCAATGCGTTGGGCGCAATGCTGCATTGCGAAAGATAGTCTGTTCACGACTCTCCGGGCGTTATATTTACCCCTTCGAAGGCAGCGCATCTCCTCCTCCCAGCGCGCCTTCATTGATTGGCAACACTCCTCCTCCCAGTTGCCAATCCGGATCAAAGAGCCTGACGCATCCTCCTCCCGCGTCGGGCTCTTTTTTTATCCAGCACCTCCCACTTTCTTCCTGTATCGCATGCTTTCCGTTCGGCCGTGGCGTTGCGCCTTTGCAATGCTGGTGCGAATTAGCATTGTTTCATCTGGCCCGGGATCGGTCTCTTTGCTTGCGCCACGGACGCTGATGCGTAGAGTGGCGCGGTAGTAAGGCGTTAAAGAAAGGTTGCATGATGCAGCGTATGGCGAGTTCGGGCCGACGGAGAAGAGCCTTTTTCCGAGCTGTCGCCATTGCCGTGACGCTGTCGCTGGCGGCCTGCGGCCGTCCCGTCGGGGTCATGCGGCCAGTCAGTGAAAACGTGCCCGGAACCTCGAAGGTCGATCTGCTGGTCGCTACAACACGCTTGCCGGACAAGGATCCGGCGATCCTGTTTTCGGGCGAACGCGGTCAGGGGCTGAAGATCGACGCCGTCAGCATCTCTATTCCGCCGGAAGCCAACCGTAAGGTCGGCCAGGTGCAATGGCCGAGCCGCTTGCCCGGCAACCCCTTGAAGAACTTTGTCACCCTTGCGGTCAAGCCGCTCGCGACCGAAGCGGACGGCCGCGGCTGGCTGCATGCGGAATTGCCGAAGAACAAGCGCGTGCTGATCTTCGTACATGGCTTCAACAATCGGTATGAGGATGCTGTCTACCGCTTTGCGCAGATCGTGCACGATTCCCACGCCGAGGTCGCACCAATCGTCTTCACATGGCCGTCGCGGGCGAGCATCTTCGACTACGCCTATGACAAGGAAAGTACGAACTATTCCCGTGACTCGCTCGAAGAGCTGCTCCGCCGGGTCGCCGCCGATCCCGCTGTCGGCGATATCACGGTCATGGCCCACTCGATGGGGAGTTGGCTCGCCGTCGAATCTATCCGCCAGATGGCGATCCGCAACGGCAGCGTTACGCCGAAGATCAAGAACGTTATCCTGGCTTCGCCCGATCTCGATGTCGACGTCTTCGGGCGGCAGTTCGCAGCGCTCGGTAAGGACAAGCCGCATTTCACCCTGTTCGTCTCGCGTGACGACCGGGCCCTTTCCCTGTCGCGTCGCATCTCCGGCAATGTCGACCGTCTCGGCCAGATCGATCCGGCGGCCGAGCCCTATCGCAGCGAGTTGGAGAAGCAGGGCATCACGGTGCTCGATCTCACCAAGCTCAAGACAGGCGATGGTCTGAACCACGGCAAGTTTGCCGAGAGCCCGGAAGTGGTGAAGCTCATCGGTGCCCGGCTGATTGCCGGCCAGACGATCACCGATTCCGATGTCGGCATCGGCGATGCCGTCGGTGCGGTTGCGCTTGGCGCCGCGCAGACCGTCGGCAGCGTTGCCGGCGCGGCCGTCAGCGCCCCGATCGCTATCTTCGATCCTCGCACGCGTGAGAATTACGGAGAGCAGTGGCGCCGTGTCGGTGCCTCGGCGGGCAATACGGTCGGCTCTCTCGGCGATAGCGTCGAAGCGACGGGCAACAATGTCGGCGAGACATTGCGGCAATAGAGTTCCGATCGCGCATCGGATTCGTTCTCCAAAAGCCGATAGCCAGTTCGCTCAAACTGATATATCACAGAGTCGCGCCATATCGGACATGGCGACACTTTGCGGGCGGGCTTCGGCATGGGCGAAAACAAGCGTACGGTTCTGATCGTCGGCAGCAATACCGCATCGGGCCGGCATCGCGTTGCCGCCGCGAGGAGTCGAGTATGTTGTGCAAAAATGCGGATCGGTCTTGCGACGTCCACGTGCGCAAAATCGAAGACCCGACGGGAGTTTGCATTGCCCGATCTGAATGAAAGCAAAAGAAAACCCCGCCTATCAAAAGGCGAGAAGATAAAGCGGCTTGTATATTTCTGCTTATTCTTTGCGGCGTGCTTCACTCTCGCTGCCTTCTTCGACACGCCGTGGATAACCAATGTTCTAGGCTGTTTGGTAGTTGGCGTCGGCGCTGGTGAGATTAACGGGATAAGTGTCCTGACGCTGCTTTCGCGCAATCGCGATGAAAACGATGAGAATGAACATTAGAATGAGAAGCAAGTCTCAGAGATAGCGACGCGCTTCAGACCCGCAACACAAGGCATTTGTCTTGCTGGTCGATGGCAACATTACGCGACAGGTTTGATTGGAGTAGATGAGATGAGATGGAAGCGCACGATCCAGTTGCTGGATGTCCATTGCGAAGGCGAAATCGGTAAGGTTGCCATCGGCGGCGTGCCGAAGATCCCCGGCAACACCATCGCCGAGCAGCTGCATTGGCTGAACACCGACCCGAAGGGTCAGGAACTGCGTCGCTTCCTCGTGCTGGAGCCACGCGGCGCGCCGATTGGCTCCGTCAACCTGCTGCTGCCGGCCAAGCATCCCGACGCCGATGCCGGTTTCATCATCCTGCAGCCCGACCAGGCGCATGCAAGCTCCGGCTCGAATTCCATCTGCGTGACTACGGCACTGCTCGAATCCGGTATCGTCGAGATGAAGGAGCCGGAAACGGTCGTCACGCTCGATACGGCAGCTGGCCTCGTTCGTGCCACGGCGACGTGCCGCGACGGCCGTTGCGAGAAGGTGCGGTTGACCATGGTGCCGTCCTTCGTTCATGAGCTCGATGTCGAGCTCGACACGCCGCAATGGGGCAGGATCAAGCTCGACCTTTGCTATGGCGGCATCTTCTATGGTCTGGTCGATGTCGGCCAGATTGGCCTGAAGATCGAAAAGGCCAATGCGGCTGCCCTCGTTCAGGCGGGCATGGTCATCAAGGATGCGATCAACCGGGCGATGACGGTGGTTCATCCGGAAATTCCGGCGATCTCGGGCGTTGCCTATGTGATGTTCCGCGACATCGATCCCGATGGCGCCATCCGCACCTGCACGACCATGTGGCCCGGCCGTGCAGACCGCTCACCCTGCGGCACCGGCAATTCCGCCAATCTGGCGACACTGCATGCCCGCGGCAAGGCCAAGGTCGGCGATGTCTTCAAGTCCCGCTCGATCATCGATTCCGAATTCGAGGTCGGCCTGCAGGCGGAGACCGAAGTTGCCGGCAAGGCGGCCATCATCCCAACGATCACCGGCCGCGGCTTCACCTTCGGTCTCAGTCAGGTGGCGCTTGATCCTTTCGACCCGATGGCGGAAGGCTTTGCCATGACGGATGTCTGGGGGCCTTCGGCAGGCGATATTTGAGGGGATAGGGCCATTGGCTCCTATCGTCTGGGGAGTTCTGCCCCTCACCCTAACCCTCTCCCCGCACGCGGGGAGAGGGGACTAACTCCGCATTCTCGCCTAAGCAATAGGCTGGAAAGAAGGCCGCAGGTGCGCCCATCCCCTTCGCCCCGCAAGCGGGGAGAAGGTGGCCGAAGGCCGGATGAGGGGCTTTTCGGTGCGGTCCCGTCTACACCTCCGGATAAATCACGCCCTTGCGCAGAATGATGTTGCCATAGAGCCGCGGCTCGCTGGTCTGGATCAGCGCATGCGCCTGCTTCACCCGCTCGTAGAATTCCGCCGGTAGCAGCGGCACGACCCGGATGTCGGGCACATGTCGGGCGCAACACTCGATCATCTCTGCGTGAACGGGATCGACCGCGTCGCGGTCCTGGCGGACCGTCGCCCGGAAAATTGCCTGCGGCACGAAGTCGTCGATCGGCAGCACGCTGAGTACCGCATCGAGCACACGGATCACGCCATGGCCGTCGAGGCGGATGAGGCGACGTGCGTGTTCAAGACCGGGATAATTGCCGTCCACGAGGGCGATTTCGTCGCCATGGCCCATGGCGCGCAGGGTCGCCAGCAAATCCGGGCTCAATAGCGGGTCAATGCCCTTCAGCATGCTCTATCTCCTTGAAAAGAACGTTCTGGTCGATCAGGTAGCGCGCGAAGATCGGCAGACTGGCGCCGCCGATGGCGCGGGCCTGTGGCCCCACAGCACCCTCGACAATTTCGGGCATGACGACACCCTGCAGATCGAGTTCGGCCGCCGCCTTGATGGTCGCCCGCACCACGCGCTCGCGCACCCAGTCGGGGAAACCGCCATCGATGACGGCAGCGCTGAAATCGATGACCGAGGCGGCCGCGACAATCGCCTGAGCCAGGGCCTTTGCCGTGTCCTGGATCCAGATTTCCAACGGCTCGCCGAAATCGACCCAATTATCCGCCGAGTACCACAGGGGGCGCGGATCGAAGCCGTGATCCCTCAACAGATTCTCCAGCACGAAGATCGAGGCAATCTCCAGAAGCTGGCGGTTCTCGCCGTTGCGGCCGCGCACGGGCAGGGGGCCGAGCGCCCCGGCCGTTCCCGTCCGACCGACAAAGATTGACGAATTGAGGACGATGCCGCCGCCGATAAACGAGCCGATGAAGAAATAAACGAAATCGGGGTAGTGCGAGCCGACGCCGAAGACGAGTTCTGCGCCGCAGGCGCTGGTGGCGTCGTTCTGCAGGAAGACAGGATGGGCAACGCGCGCGGCGATTTCGGCCCGCAGGTCAAATCCGCGCCAGACATCCATGGCTCCCGGCGGGGCGCCCACCTGCTCGGCCCAGTTCCATAGCTCGAACGGCGCTGCGACCCCCATGCCGGCGATCTTGCCGCGTTGCTCTTCGCTGAGCCTGCTCTCCAGCTCTTTGATGCCGGCAATGATGAAGGCGATGATGTCCTGCGGCAGCGGGTAGGGATAGGTCTGATGCAGCTGCATCCGGATGCCGCCGACGAAATCCATCAGCACCAGATCGGCGCTGCGCCGCCCGATCTTCACACCGAAAGAGAGAACGGCGTCGGGATTGAGCCGCATCGGAATGGATGGCTGGCCGACGCGTCCGCGCACCGGAGCATCGCGGGACAGCAGCCCATCCTTCTCCAGCGCCCGCATGATGACGGAGACCGTCTGCGCTGACAGCCCGCTGCGTCGAGCGATATCGGCCTTCGACAAGGCGCCGTGACGGCGCACGAGCGACAGCACGAGCCGCTCGTTATGGGCGCGCACGCCAAGCTGGTTCGCGCCCCCGCTGGGGTCGAGAATCGCTGGCGTTGTGGGTGTGTCCTCCGGGTCGTGCACGAGAGACATGGGCCTGCTCCTTCCATCATGGCCATGCCTGATATTTTTCCAGAATGCCATATCGAATTAATAATTCAATCCGATTTATTTATTGACAGCCGGAAATCTTTAGGCTCAGATATAGGGGTCGAGGATGCGAACATGGCCTTGGAGGAGGTCCAACGGAAACAATCTGACAGGCATTTCGCATCTCTACGCCGGGCTTCGGCCCGTGACTGCCGGGGGATCCGGCTTTTCAAACATCGGGAGGATTGAATGAAGAAATCTGTTATTTCCGCAGCGATCGCCGCTCTGGCGCTCGGCGTTGCCTTCGCAGCCCCTGCCAAGGCCGCCGGCGTATCCGCCTGCCTCATCACCAAGACCGATACCAATCCCTTCTTCGTCAAGATGAAGGAAGGCGCGACCGCCAAGGCCAAGGAACTCGGCGTGACGCTGAAGTCCTATGCCGGCAAGATCGATGGCGACAGCGAAAGCCAGGTTGCGGCGATCGAGAGCTGCATTGCTGACGGTGCCAAGGGCATCCTGATCACTGCATCCGACACCAAGGGCATCGTTCCCTCGGTCAAGAAGGCGCGCGACGCCGGCCTGCTGGTCATCGCGCTCGACACACCGCTGGAGCCGGCCAATGCGGCTGACGCGACCTTCGCAACCGACAACCTGCTCGCCGGTAAGCTCGTCGGCCAGTGGGCCAAGGAAACGCTGGGCGACAAGGTCAAGGACGCCAAGGTCGGCTTCCTGGATCTGACGCCGTCACAGCCGTCCGTCGACGTTCTGCGCGACCAGGGCTTCATGATCGGCTTCGGCATCGACCCGAAGGATCCGAACAAGATCGGTGACGAAACCGATAAGCGCATCGTCGGCCATGACGTCACCAACGGCAATGAAGAAGGCGGCCGCAAGGCCATGGAAAACCTTCTGCAGAAGGACTCCGGCATCAACGTCATCCACACGATCAACGAACCGGCAGCAAGCGGCGCCTATCAGGCTCTGAAGGCCGTCGGCCTCGAAAAGCAGGTGCTCATCGTCTCCATCGACGGTGGTTGCCCGGGTGTAAAGTCGGTCAAGGATGGCACCATCGGTGCAACCGCTCAGCAATATCCGCTGATGATGGCCGCTCTCGGCGTCGAGGCGATCAAGAAGTTCGCGGACTCGGGTGAAAAGCCGAAGCCGACCGAAGGCAAGACGTTCTTCGACACCGGCGTCTCCCTGGTGACGGACAAGCCGGTTCCCGGCCTGAAGTCCATCGACACCAAGGAAGGCCTCGCAAAGTGCTGGGGCTAAGCCCTTCACGCTTGTGATATAGTCCCTTGGGGAGCCGCGTCATGCGCCTGCTGGCGCGGCTCTTCACAAAGGGAGCAGACAATCGCAACAGTCATGTCGGTCGGGTTCATATCCTGGCTGGCTCCAACAGCCGGCGGTTTCCGCGCGTCCGGCGCGGTGGCGGAGGAACAAAATGTCCGGAGCACAAGAATTCGAACGTGTTCTCGATGGCAGCGACAAGAAGGTCGCGTCGTTCGAGGACAATAGGGTCTCTCTTCTGAAGCGAGTGCAGCATTTTCTGCACTCGACGCCAGCGGCGGTGCCGTTGATCGTCCTGGTGATGGCGATTGTGATCTTCGGCATCGCCATCGGCGGGAAGTTCTTCTCCGCCTACACGCTCACGCTCATCCTGCAGCAGATCGCCATCGTCGGTATTCTCGGCGCGGCCCAAACGCTGGTCATCCTGACTGCCGGCATCGATCTCTCCATCGGCGTCATCATGGTCATCTCCTCGGTTGTCATGGGCAATGTCGCCGTGACCTACGGCCTGCCGACGCCCATCGCCGTGGTGGCCGGCCTGATCGTCGGTGGCATCTGCGGATTGCTCAATGGCTTCCTCGTCGCCAACATGAAGCTGCCGCCGTTCATCGTGACGCTCGGCACGTGGAATATCGTCATGGCGACGAACTTCATCTATTCCGCCAATGAAACCATCCGCGACACTGACGTCGATGAGAAGGCGCCTCTGCTGCATCTTTTCGCCACCAGCTTCCGTGTCGGCGGCGCGGTGCTCACCCTTGGCGTCATCGCCATGGTACTCCTGGTCATCGGCCTCTGGTACGTTCTCAATCACACCGCCTGGGGCAGGCATGTCTATGCCGTCGGCGACGATCCGGAAGCAGCGAAACTCGCCGGCATCCAGACCAAGAAGGTGCTCCTTGCGGTCTACGGCGTTTCGGGATTGATTGCCGCTCTTGCCGCCTGGGTCTCGATCGGCCGCAACGGCTCGGTGTCGCCGTCCTCCGCCGTGACCGATTTCAATCTTCAGGCAATCACTGCAACCGTCATCGGCGGCATCTCGCTTTTCGGTGGCCGCGGTTCGATCCTCGGTACGTTGTTCGGCGCCATGATCGTCGGTGTTGTGTCGATGGGCCTCAACATGCTTGGAGCCGACCCGCAGTGGAAGGTGCTTCTGACCGGCGTTCTCATCATCGGCGCCGTCGCGATCGATCAATGGATCAGAAAGGTATCGGCATGACCACGACCGTCGAACCCATCCTCACTGCCCGCGGTCTCGTCAAGCGTTATGGCCGTGTGACCGCCCTCGATAATGCCGATTTCGACCTCTATCCCGGCGAGATCCTCGCCGTGATCGGCGACAACGGTGCCGGGAAATCCTCGCTGATCAAGGCGATTTCCGGTGCGGTCATTCCGGACGAGGGCGAAATCAAGCTCGAGGGCAAGGCTGTTCACTTCCGCTCTCCGATGGAAGCACGCGAAGCCGGCATCGAGACGGTCTATCAGAACCTCGCTTTGTCGCCGGCGCTCTCCATCGCCGACAATATGTTCCTCGGCCGCGAAGTGCGTAAACCCGGCATTCTCGGCTCGGTATTCCGCATGCTCGACCGGCCGGCAATGGAAAAGCGCGCGCGCGACAAGCTTTCCGAACTCGGCCTGATGACGATCCAGAATATCAATCAGGCGGTGGAAACGCTCTCCGGTGGTCAACGTCAGGGCGTGGCCGTGGCACGCGCCGCAGCCTTTGGTTCCAAGGTCGTCATCATGGACGAGCCGACGGCCGCCCTCGGCGTCAAGGAAAGCCGTAAGGTTCTCGAACTCATCCTCGATGTTCGCGCTCGCGGCTTGCCGATCGTGCTGATCTCGCACAATATGCCGCACGTTTTCGAGGTGGCGGACCGCATTCATATCCATCGCCTTGGACGACGCCTGACCGTCATCAATCCCAAGGATTACACCATGTCCGATGCCGTCGCCTTCATGACCGGCGCCAAGGCGCCGCCGGTGGAGAACGTCGCCGCATGAGTATTTCTCTCGAGAACATCGCCGGCGAGATCATTGCTCGCGCCGGCGACACCAGGCGGTTTCTGGTGGCGATCGCCGGACCGCCCGGCGCCGGCAAGTCGACACTGGCGGAGAATGTCGCAAAGGCGCTGCAGGCCAGGGGTGAAAGCGCCGAGGTCCTGCCGATGGACGGCTTTCATATGGACAATGCCGTCCTCATCGAAAAAGGCCTTTTGAAGCGGAAGGGTGTGCCCGAGAGTTTCGACGTGCGCGCCTTCCTCGACATCGTCAAGGCCGTGCGCGCTGCCGATCAGGAAGTGCTGGTGCCGGTCTTCGACCGCTCGCGCGAGCTTGCCATCGCATCCGCTCGTATCGTCTCGCCCGAGCATCGCTTCATCGTGATCGAGGGCAATTACCTGCTGTTCAGCCAGGGGAAATGGGCGGAGCTTGAGGGCGTTTTCGATTATTCGATCATGCTTGCGCCGCCGATCGAAGTGCTGGAAGAGCGGCTCTGGGCGCGCTGGCGGGGCTATGACCTCGACGAAGAAGCCGCCGGCGCCAAAGTCTATGGCAACGATCTGCCGAACGGCCGGCTGATTCTCGAAAATCGCCGCCAGGCGGACGTCACCATCGATATCGTTCAGGACTGACCTCACGATCATTTAACTGCCGTCGCGGATTGTTTTGCGATGCTGGTTGGTGCTATCGAAGCGCGATATCATCAAGCATGATCCCGAAGGCCATGAAATCGCCCTCGGATGAGTTCGTGCTCACATTCCAGAGGTCGCGCCCATGCAAAAGCTCACCATCCGCCGTCCTGACGACTGGCATCTGCACCTGCGGGATGGCGCCATGATGGAAGGCGTGATCGGCGACACATCGAGGCATTTTGCCCGCGCCATCATCATGCCCAATCTCGTGCCGCCCGTGGTGACGACAGCGGACGCGACAGCCTATCGTGAACGCATCATGAAGGCATTGCCGGCGGGCGATCGCTTCCAGCCGTTGATGACGCTCTACCTCACCGAGCGCACAAACCCCGACGATGTCGAGGAAGGCAAGAAGAGCGGCCTGATCACCGCCGTCAAGCTCTATCCAGCCGGCGCGACGACCAATTCCCACGGCGGCGTGCGCGATCTGAACAAGGCAATGCCGGTGCTGGAGCGCATGGCGAAAATCGGGTTGCCGCTCTGCGTTCATGGCGAGGTGACGACGCCCGACGTGGATATTTTCGATCGCGAGGCAGTCTTCATCGAAACCGTTCTCGATCCGCTGCGTCAGCGCCTGCCTGAGCTGAAGGTGACGATGGAGCATGTGACCACGTCGGACGGCGTGGACTACATCAGGTCGGCAAAGGCCAATCTGGCAGGCTCGATCACGACGCACCACCTGATCATCAACCGCAACGCCATCCTCGTCGGCGGCATTCGCCCGCACTATTATTGCCTGCCGGTCGCAAAGCGCGAGAGCCATCGCCTGGCGCTGCGCGCAGCAGCAACCAGCGGCGACGCCAGGTTCTTCCTCGGCACGGATTCCGCGCCGCATGTCGATCCGCTAAAGGAGTGTGCCTGCGGTTGCGCCGGCATCTACACCTCGATCAACACCATGAGCTGCCTGGCGCATGTCTTCGAGGAGGAGGGCGCGCTGGACAAGCTCGAGGCTTTCGCATCCCTGAACGGGCCGGCCTGGTACGGGCTGCCTGTCAACGACGATAACATCACTTTGGTGCGTCGCGCCGAGGCTGTGACGTTCCCGGCGAAGATCGAGACCGGAGCCGGTCTGGTGACCGTTTTTGACCCCATGTTCCCGCTGCATTGGGATGTTGAAATCTAATTTAGTACTTACTTATATAAATAATTCTGAGTGATGCGCAGTATTGGCGGTAAAATATTCGTGTTTTGCCGCCAAATGGCACGTATATTTTGTTGAAATCTATTTTCTTTATTAATTGCTGTAACCAATTTGATACCTGTTGAGGACTAGCGTGGCATCGATCCCTACGGTCATGATGAAACCGTTGAAAGAGCATGATGCTGGTTGATTATAACTCACTCCTTCTCGCTCTTGGCGTTTCCGCATCCTGCCTTGCGGTTACGTTGGTGGGAAGCTGGTTTTCTCGCCGGCCCGATACCTTTCTTCTGACATGCTCTGCCGGCCTGGTGCCGCTGGTGGGCGGCATTTTCATTTACGGCCACTATGTCGACAAGCCTCGCCCCATCTTTGCCATCCTGACGTTTGTCCTGTTTTTCATCGGCTTCTCGACGATATGGGTAGCCGGCTATCAGTTTCGCACGCGCCGTCTGTCCGCGCGGCGGTTTTTTCTCGGATGCCTGATCGGTATAGCTGCGTCGGTTGGACCGATGCTCGCCGGCTATGATGGGTTGGCCTTCATCGGCGACAACCTCGTGATCGCCGCATTGCTGCTCCTGACTGCGCGCGAGTACTGGCTAAGCCGGCGTGAGGCGCCGACGCCGCTTTACGGCATTACCGCGCTCTATACGTTGACCGCAATCTCCTTCTGCCTTTGTGCGGCGGTGCTCATTGCCGATGGCAAGTTTGTGCTCGGCCGCGCGCCAGACAATTGGGCGGAGGATTTCAGCCTTGCAGTATGCATCGCGGGGATGACCGGCATCGGTGCGCTCTCGCTCGCCTTGCATCAATGGCGTCAGGCGGCATTGCATCGCCAGGAGGCGATTACCGATTCCCTGACGGGATTGCTGAATCGCCGCGCGCTTTTCGATCTTCACGGGCGACGTACGTTCGGCCCATCCATGGCCGTCATCGTCTTCGACATCGATCGTTTCAAGACGATCAACGACCAGTATGGCCATGCTGCCGGCGATCTCGTGCTCAAGCTTTTCGGCCAGGAATTGTCCGTGGGGCTGCGCTCTTCCGATACCGTTGCCCGGCTCGGCGGCGAAGAATTCGCCCTGGTGCTCGACAATACGTTGCCCGGCCGGGCCGAGCAGGTTGCCGAGCGGGTGAGGGACGCTTTTGCCGCGCGATCGATCGAGGTCGACGACAAGATCGTGACCTGCACCGTCAGTGCAGGCGTTGCCACCGGTACCGTCAAGGGGATCGGTTTCGACGACGTTCTTCGCGCCGCCGACAAGGCGCTCTATGAGGCAAAAAGAAACGGCCGCAACCGTGTCGAGGTCGCGGCCTATCTGCACGCCGTCTAGCCGATAAAATCGCTCGGACTGGCTGGCGACTATTGTCTCCAGATGTTCAGAACAGGGCTTTTACGAAAGCGCAGGCGGCCAAAAGAGAAGCGACCGTGCGGACATGGTTCCACTGCGTCCAGTCGCTGAGATAGGTCGCCCACAGCTGCGCGGCTTCGGCGGTATGTCCGTCTGCCTTGGCGAGGGCGTCATTGAGCGGCACGTTGAACACGATGGTCGACAGGAAGCTTGCGACGATGTAGAGCACAGCGCCCGTCAGCATCATGACGCTGGCGGTGCCCCGCCAGTTGAGAAAGGCCATGACGGCGATGAAAAGCGACAGCGCCGCGGCCAGCAGGAACACTGCAATGAAGGGCGAGCGGACGATCGTGACGTTGATCGATTGCATCGCGGCGATCCCCTGGTCGACGGGGAGGCGTGCGAAGGACTGCATGACGAAGGTCGAGAAGGCGAAGTAGACGCCGGCGAGAAGGCCGCTGCTAAGTGCTGCGATGATGAGGGCGATATTCGTGATCGGAAAGGTCATGACTGGGCACTCCAGATGCCGGTAGCGGCGGTTTCGTGGGCATAAGTGGAAAAGTCTTTTGCTGGCCTGCCGAGGATCTGGCTGACGCCATCCATGACAGGTGAGTTGCGGCCATCGAGTACCTGTGTGAAAAGCTCACGCAGGAGATCGGTGACCTCTTGCGGCAGGCCGTAGGCAGTCATTTCGGCGATGAAGGCATCGATGGGAACAGTTTCGTAGCCGATATATCTGCCCGATGCCAAGGCGGTTTCGGCAACCGCCTGGCGAAATGTGAGGGCGCGCGGCCCGGTCATCTCGTACATCTGGTTGCGGTGGCGCGGATCGACAAGACACTCCACGGCAGCGTCGGCAAGATCATCGGCATCGACGAAAGGCTCCGCGACATTGTCGGCCGGCAAGGCCAGCTTTCCCTGGAGAAGCCCGTCAACGAAAGCGCCTTCGCTGAAATTCTGGTTGAACCAGCTGGCGCGCAACACCGTGTAGTCTATTCCGGCCGCTTTTAATCTCTCTTCACTACGGATCGCGCCATCTTCGCCACGGCCCGAGAGCAGAACGATGTGCTTCACGCCGGCTTCGATCGCCGTCTTCGCAAATGCCGCGATCGCATCCGCCGCCCAGGCGACGGCAAGGTCTGGCTGGAATGTGACGTAGGCGGCGGAAGCGCCTTCCAGAGCCTGATGCCAAGTGCTGCGATCCTGCCAATCGAAGGAAGGCGTCGTCGAACGCGAGGCGGCCCGAACCTTGATGCCGCGCTTTTCCAGTCGCTCGGCGACGCGACCGCCGGTCTTTCCCCGCCCACCGATAATGGCAACAGTCGAGTTCTGCATCTGCATTTCAAACTCCTTCTGGGTAAAATGTGATAAATTCTCTCATTTGCGAAATGTGATAAACTCTCTTATATTGCTTGTCAACAGCCACAGGCAGGGAATGACATGACGCAAGAACCGATCGCGAGACGCAGGCGCAGCAAGGAGGAGGCAGGCACACCGAGGCGCATACCCAGCCAGCAACGCGGTCGCGAGCGAGTGGATCTCATCCTTTCGGTGGCATCCGAGCTCATTGCGAAAAATGGCAGCGATGCGCTGCGCATGGGCGAGATCGTCGAGAAGGCCGGCGTATCCTTCGGCTCGCTCTATCAATATTTCCCGGACAAGACGGCGATCATCCGCGTGCTGGCCGAACGCTACAATGATCAGGGGCGGCAATGCGTCGAGGATGAGCTGGCCGCGATCACAAGCCGGGATCAGCTCCAGGCTGCGCTCGGACGCATCGTCGATGGCTACTACGCCATGTTTCTGGATGAGCCTGTCATGCGCGACATCTGGCATGCCACCCATGCCGATAAGCTGCTGCAACAAATCGATGCCGAGGATATGGAGTGGCATTCCCAGGCCTTCCTGACGGTTCTCGAACGTCTCTGGCCGGAGCGCGATCATTCCGAACTGGCAAGAACTGCCCGGCTGACGATGCAGCTGGTCGCCGCCGCCGTCCGCTATGCGATCTCGATCGAAAGGGAGGAGGGCGACAAGGTGATCGCGCTGTTCAAGACCATGCTCCCCGCCGATCTCGGTATTGATCGATAAGGGTACGGGTCGCCTCTCGCGCGCGGATGTTGGCAAAAGCGTCTATTCGTCTGGAAACCCGGGCCGCTTGCTGCTATTGCCGCTGGAACATTAGCGCTGCGAAGGAGGCCCCCGCATGACCCAGATGACATTTACCGATCGCGCCGTCATGGCTGAGTTGGTGGCAAAGATGCTTTGGGAGATCAAGGCGGTCCATTTCAGCGCCGACAAGCCCTATAAATTCGCCTCCGGCATGGCGAGCCCGGTCTATATCGATTGCCGCAAACTGATCTCCTATCCGCGCATCCGCTCGACGGTCATGGACTTTGCCGCCAGCACCATCGTTCGCAATGTCGGCTTCGAGCAGTTCGACTGCGTGGCCGGCGGCGAGACGGCGGGCATCCCCTTTGCCGCTTTCCTGGCCGAGCGCTTGAACCTGCCGATGATCTATGTGCGCAAGCAGCCGAAGGGCCACGGCCGCAATGCTCAGATCGAAGGCGATATGAAGGACGGCGCGCGCGTGCTCGTCATCGAGGATCTGACGACGGCCGGCGGCAGCATGTTCACCTTCGTCGATGCCATTCGCGCAGCCGGCGGCATCGTCGACCATGGCATGGCGCTGTTCTACTACGGCATCTTCCCCGAGGCTGTGGAACGCTTTGCCAATAAAAAGGTCCGCCTTCAGCATCTCGCTACCTGGCGCGATGTGCTTGCCGTCGCCAAGGAACAAAAGTTGTTCGACGACAAAACGCTCGGCGAAGTCGAGGCTTTCCTCAATGCGCCGCTCGCCTGGTCGGGCCGCAACGGCGGTATTTCGGAGCTGCCCACAAACTGACGCTTTGCTTTTGCAGTGAATCTATCTAATCGATTTATGTGACTGGATAAGACAGACGCGCTCTTTGGGAGGCCGGAATGATTTTGTGCTGTGGCGAAGCTTTGATCGACATGCTGCCGCGGGATACGACGCTGGGCGAAAAGGGCTTTGCGCCCTATGCCGGCGGCGCCATCTTCAACACCGCGATAGCGCTCGGGCGTCTCGGCATCCCCACGGGCTTCTTCACCGGCATCGCCGATGACATGATGGGCGAGATCCTGCGCGAGACTCTGTCGGCCTCCAAGGTCGATTTCAGCTATTGCGCCATCACGCCGCGGCCGAGCACGATTGCCTTCGTCAAGCTCGTCAACGGCCAAGCGACCTATGCCTTCTACGATGAAGGTACGGCTGGCCGCATGATCACCGAGGCGGATCTTCCGACGCTCGGCGACGATTGCGAAGCCCTGCATTTCGGCGCGATCAGCCTGATCCCCGATCCCTGCGGCGCGACCTATGAGGCGCTGATGAAGCGCGAGCATCAGAGCCGCGTCATCTCGCTCGACCCGAACATCCGTCCCGGCTTCATCAAGGACAAGGCCGCCCATATGGGCCGCATCAACCGGATGGCAGCCATGTCCGACATTCTCAAGTTCTCGGATGAGGATCTGGAATGGTTCGGCATTGCAGGCAATCACGATGAACTCGCCGCTCATTGGCTGAACCGGGGCGCCAAGCTCGTCGTCGTCACCAAGGGTGCGGAAGGCGCGACCGGCTACACAAAGTCGTTGAAGGTTCCGGTTCCGAGCGAGCGCGTCACCGTCGTCGATACGGTCGGGGCTGGCGATACCTTCGATGCCGGCATCCTGGCATCGCTGAAGATGAACAATCTGCTGACCAAGGCACAGGTGGCTTCACTCAACGAGAAAGCATTGCGGGATGCACTGGCTCTGGGCGCCAAGGCTGCGGCAGTCACGGTGTCGCGCGCTGGTGCCAACCCGCCCTGGGCGCACGAGATCGGGCTCTAAGCAGCTCGACTTTCAAACCTTCCAATAAAAGAGCCCGCCTGATGCTTCAGGCGGGCTCTTCTGTTTCCGATGAAGATATTTACTTCGCGCGGCTTGCCAGCGCAGCCACCAGCCCCTGCGTCGAGGAATCGTGGCCGGCAGCGCTTTCCTTGCCTTCGATGACCGGGAGCAGGCCCGTTGCCAGTTCCTTGCCGAGCTCGACGCCCCACTGGTCGAAGGAATTGATGCGGAAGAGCACGCCTTCGACGAAGACGCGGTGCTCGTAGAGAGCGATCAGGCGGCCGAGCGCATAGGGCGTCAGCTTGTCATAGACGAAGGTGATCGACGGACGGTTGCCGGTGAAGACGCGGTGCGGTGCGATGAAATCGGCCTTTTTGTCGTCCATGCCCTTAGAGGTGAGCTGTGCCTTGGCTTCCTCAAAGGTGCGGCCCTTCATCAGCGCTTCCGACTGCGCCAGGCAGTTGGCCATCAGAAGCTGGTGCTGGTGACGCAGGTTCGGCTCGAAGCCGTTGGCGGCGATCATGAATTCTGCCGGGATGACGCTCGTGCCCTGGTGGATGAGCTGGTAGAAGGCGTGCTGGCCGTTGGTGCCGGGCTCGCCCCAGACGACTGGGCCGGAATTGCCTTCAACCGGCGTGCCATCGATGGTGACGCCCTTGCCGTTCGATTCCATATCGAGCTGCTGCAGATAGGCCGGGAAGCGCGACAGGCGCTGGTCATAGGGTAGGATTGCGCGCGTCGGATAGCCGAGCACATTGCGATGATAGAAGCCGATGGTGCCAAGCAGCATCGGCAGGTTTTCCTTGAATGGTGCCTTGCGAAAATGGTTGTCCATCGCATGCGCGCCGTCCAGGAACTTGCCGAAATTTTCCGGGCCGATCGCGATCATCAGCGGCAGGCCGATGGCCGACCAGATCGAGTAGCGGCCGCCGACCCAATCCCAGAAGCCGAAGACGCGCTCGCTGTCGATGCCGAAGGTGGCAACCTTGTCGAGCGCCGTCGAGACGGCGGCGAAATGATGCTGCACGGCAGCTTCGCCGAGCGCGTCGGCGATGAACTTGCGCGCGGTCTGAGCGTTCGTCATCGTTTCGATGGTCGTGAAGGTCTTCGAAGCGACGATGAACAGCGTTGTTTCAGGCTTAACGAGCTTCAGGATATCGGCGATATGCGCGCCGTCGATGTTGGAGACGAAATGCGAGCGCGGACCGTCATGGAAGGGAGCAAGCGCCAGGGTCGCCATGACCGGGCCGAGATCGGAGCCGCCGATGCCGATATTGATGACGTCGGTGATTGCCTTGCCCGTGGAGCCCTTCAGCGCGCCGGAGCGGATGCCGTCGGCAAACTTGCCCATGGCGGCGAGAACGCCGTTGACGTCAGGCATCACGTCCTTGCCGTCGACCAGCACCGGCGTGTTGGAGCGGTTGCGCAACGCGGTGTGCAGCACGGCGCGGTTTTCGGTGAAGTTGATGGCGACACCCGAGAACATTTCCTCGCGCTTGGCCGCGACGCCACCTTCGGCTGCTAGTTTCTCGAGAAGGGCGAGAATATCGTCGTTCACCGCCGTCTTGGAGTAATCCATCAGCAGGTCGTCGAAGGAGGCGCTGAAGTGGGAGAAGCGTTTGGGATCGGCGGCGAAGGCGGCGCGGATATCCGTGACCTTCGTTGCCGACGCAGTGCTCTTCAGTTGATCGACGAGGGCGTTCATGGGAGGCTCCTTGCGGTTCGCGTAGCCGGCTGTCAGACATGGCTGGACGCTTTGAGTTTGGTCGCGGAAACTATTCCCTATGTAGGGCGTAAATCAAGTTCACCTATCGTCCAAAAAGAAAAAAGGCCGCTCGCGGATTAAGACGAGCGGCCCCTTGAATGGCATGGAATTATGTCAGCCGCGCAACTCCTTGCGCAGGATCTTGCCGACATTCGATTTCGGCAGTTCAGTGCGGAATTCGATGAAGCGCGGGCGCTTGTAGTTGGTGAGGTTTTCCGCGCAATGAGCCTTCACATCCGCTTCCGTTAGGGCGGGATCCTTCTTGACGATGAAGAGCTTAACCGCTTCGCCGGAATGCGGATCGGGTACGCCGATCGCAGCCGCCTCCAGAACCCCCGGATGCACGGCGGCGACTTCCTCGATCTCGTTGGGATAGACGTTGAAGCCCGACACCAGGATCATGTCCTTCTTGCGGTCGACGATCTTGGTATAGCCGCGCTCGTCCATGAAGCCCATGTCGCCGCTGCGGAAGAAGCCATCCGGTGTCATCACGCGCGCCGTCTCTGCCGGCTGCTTCCAGTAGCCTGCCATGACCTGCGGGCCGCGGATGCAGATTTCTCCGACCTCGCCGAGCGGCAACGAATTACCGTTCTCGTCGCGAATGTCGAAATCCGTGCCTGACAGCGGCAGGCCGATCGTACCGGTAAATTCCGGGCTGTCGAAACGATTGGCGCTTGCGACCGGTGACGTCTCGGAAAGGCCGTAGCCTTCGGTGATCCAGGCGCCCGTCAACTTCTGCCAGCGCTCGGCGACCGGCCGTTGCACCGCCATGCCGCCGGCGAGCGTCGCCGTATTGGACAAATCGAGCTTGGCGAATTCGGGATTGTTCATCAGGGCGTTGAACAGGGTGTTCAGGCCGGGGAACATGTCGAACTTGTATTTGCCAAGTTCCTTGATGAAGGCCGGTATATCGCGCGGGTTGGCGATCAGCACATTGTGGCCGCCGAGCGACATGCCCATCAGCGAGTTCACGGTCAGCGCAAAGATGTGATAGAGCGGCAGGGCGCAGACGAAGGTCAGCTGCTCGGGGCGCGGCTTGTTGATGTAGGCCGATTCCAACCAGAGCAGCAGTTGCTGCTGGTTGGCGAGCAGATTGGAATGGGTGAGGATCGCACCCTTTGCAACACCCGTTGTCCCGCCCGTATATTGCAGGAAGGCGATGTCGCTGCCCGTCAGCTCGGATGGCTTCAGCGGCAGGCGCGCGCCCTCGGCGATCACGGCCTTGAAGTTGCGATGGCCGGGTATGGACCAGGCCGGCACCAGCTTCTTCACCTTTCGGACGATGAAGTTGACGATGTGACCCTTGAGGCCAAGCATGTCGCCAAGCGAGGTGACGACGACATGGCGAACATCCGTATGCGCCAGAACCTGCTCCACCGTATGAGCGAAGTTTTCCAGGACGAAGATCGCCTTGGCGCCGCAATCGCGCAGCTGGTGCTCGAGTTCGCGTGGCGTATAGAGCGGGTTCACGTTGACGACGACAAGGCCGGCGCGAATGATGCCATAGGTGGTAACGGGATTTTGCAGCACATTCGGCATCATCACGGCGACGCGGTCGCCCTTCTTGAGGCCGAGGCTTTGCAGCCATGCGGCGATCTTGCGCGTTTGCGTATCGAGATCGCGATAGGTGATCGGTTTGCCCATGCTGGTGAAGGCGGGGCGACCGCCGTAGCGGGCGCAGCTCTCCTCCAGCAATTCGACGAGTGATGCATGCTCCAGCGGCGGCAGTTCTGCCGGTACGATATCCGGATAGGACGCCAGCCAAATCTTCTTGACCTGCGGTCTATCCGAAGGAGCGGAGATTGAATTCATGCGCACTTCCTCCTTTACGCACCATCACCACGCCCCGCCATGTTCAACGGCGGTTAGGTAGAGTGTCATCGCGCGACTGAAAAGTCTCCCGCTTTTCATGGCGCTGCAGCTCTCGCTCTCAACTAAATCACTCGAGCGCTTCGAAAGCTACAATAACCTTGACGTAAACGTCAATATTTCTTGTGCGCTCACGTTTTTTTACGGTTTTGAAAAAAATGCTGGAACTTTTACCATAACGGAGCGTTAATGTTCCCGTGGGCGTAAACCCATCGGAGCATCGTGCTGCCTCAAAGAGCAGATCGGACGCTCCAAAGTTTATGTGAAGCGTATCCAAAAGGAGGTGCGCACATGCATAAAGAGAGTGCCGATATCCATGGCCGTGACCTTTACATCAAGGACATGTCGATGCTGGTTGCTTGCGACCGCGTCGAAGGCTCCCGGGTATTCGGCTCCGACGGCAAGCAGATTGGTCATATTGAACGCCTGATGCTTGAGAAGAGCGATGGACGCATTGCTTTTGTCATTCTGAGCTTCGGCGGCTTTTTTGGCATCGGTCAGGATCACTACCGGCTGCCTTGGGAAAAGCTGCGCTATGATGCCCGCATAGACGGCTATCGGGTCAGCATGACCAAGAACGACATCGAAAAGGCGCGCCGCTTCGCCAGCAAGGATGAACACGACCACAAGGATCATGGCCACAAGAGCCACGATTATTTTGGCGTGCCCCCCTATTGGATGTGAGTGCGTTGACGGAGCTGACAAGTTAAGCCCCGCCGAAGCGGGGCTGTGTTTTGTCTAGCTCTATAAAAACCGACCATGCCGTTGCACGACCTCGATCTTGTAACCGTCGGGGTCGGTGACGAAGAAAAGCAACGCAAAGAGTTTCCCATCGCGATTGAGCTCGACGATCTTGCCGGGATTTAGCCCGAGCTTCGTCATGCGCTCATGCTCGTCCTTCAATTCGTCGACGGAGACGGCAAGGTGGCCGTAGGCGTCACCCAGCGCGTAGGGTTCTGTGCGACCCTGGTTGACGGTCAGCTCCAGCTCGAAGCCGGTCTCGGCATTGCTGAGATAGATCAGGGTAAAGGTTTCGAATGCGACGCGGTCGGCAATCTTCAGACCGAAGGCCTTGCCGTAGAAATCGACGGAGCGCGCTTCATCGAGCACGCGGATCATCGAGTGAATTATCTTGGCCATCAGGATCTCCATCGGTTGCATCAATTTTCCACCAGAAGCCAATGCCACCGGCGCCCGTTGAAGGCAAGCGCGGGGAAAACCGCTGCGCCTGGTGATCGGGGGTTTCTGGATGCCGTTCCGTCTGCTTTACTCCGCAGCGCTCAGACATAGGCTCAATGGGGAGACGCCATGTACTACGCTATTCTGGCCTATCACGAAGAAGGCATCGTTGAATCATGGAGCGAGGAGGAAGATGCCGCGCTCATGACGGACTTGCTTGAGGTCAATGATCGTCTGGTCGCTCAAAAATCGCTCGGTCCCGCCGCGCGGCTCGGCTCGACGCAAAACGCCGTCACCTTGCGTGGCAAAGGCCCGGGAATTGTCATTGATGGCCCGTTTGCCGAAACCAAGGAAGAGTTGCTCGGTTTCTACGTGGTCGACTTCCCGTCGATAGAGCGGGCGGTCGAGGCCGCACGTGAATTGCGCCGTGCCAATCCGACCGCTGTCTATGAGATCAGACCGATCTCGCTCTACGTGCCCGGCGCGTCCTTGCCATCAGGCGAAGGCAACTGACCGGTTTTGAATGAACTGAGGGCAGTGCCGCGGGATGACGCCTTCGATCCTAATGGGATTGAAGGCCGATCTTGCTTGTCACGGACCGCTCGATCATCTCCATTGCGTCATAGATCAATACAGCCATCAGGCCAACGATCAGGCCGCCCTGAAGGATGAAGGCGGTATTGTCGTTGACCAGGCCGGCAATGATGACTTCGCCGAGCGACTTGGCGGCCACGGTCGAGCCGATGGTCGCGGTGCCGATATTGATCACGGTGGCGATCTTCAGACCCTCGATAATCAGGGGCAGCGCAAGCGGCAGCTCGACGCGAAACAGGCGCTGCCAGCCATTCATACCCATGCCGTCGGCGGCGTCGAGCACGGAGGCCGGCACCTGCTGCAGTCCGGCAACCGTATTCTCGAAGATCGGCAGCAATGCATAGAGGAAGAGTGCGATCAGGGTCGGTACCGCGCCAAAGCCCGTGGTGGAGATGGCAAGCGCCAGCACGGCGACAGGCGGAAAGGTCTGGCCGGCATTGGCGATTGCCCGCGACAGCGGCAGAAAGTCGGCGCCGATGGGCCGCGTCACGAAGATCCCGCCGAGTACGGCCAGAATGCCGCTTGCGGCGATCGAGGCAAAAATCAGTTCCAGATGGCTGAGCGCCAGGCTCGGCAGGCTATTCTGTGTGTAGATCGGCGACGCCCCGAACTTGGTGAGCGGCGCCAGAACCGGCGTCAACCATTCCGGGCGGAACAGCATGACAAGCAGCAACGCCAGCGCAAAAAGGCGGAAGAGGTTGGCGAAGAGAAGCTTCATGCTTTGCGGCCCAGCTCGATGAGATGCTGGATCGAGATCGAGCCAACGGGCATCTTACGTTCGTCTTCGACCGTCGCTTCGTCGGCGCCCTGCCAGATCAGCTCGGCCAGCGCATCGCGCAGATTGAGCGTCTGCGGCAGGCGGTAGCCGAGACCGGGCCTTGGCGGCTGCATGCTCTCCTTGAGCGGCAGCAGCGACATCAGTTTCAATGCGCGGTCGGAGGTGCCGGTCAGCTGCTGGACGAAGGGATCGGCAGGCTCCGTCAGGATCTTCTCGGGTTCAGAGCATTGCAGCAGCTTGCCGCCGCTCATGACTGCGATCCTGTCACCTAAGTGGAAAGCCTCGTCCATGTCGTGGGTGACGAGGATGACGGTCGTGCCGAACTGCTTCTGGATGGCAAGCAGGTCGTCCTGCGCCTTGCCGCGGATGACGGGGTCGAGCGCGCCGAAGGGTTCGTCCATCAGCAGCACTTCGGGTTCGGCTGCGAGGGCGCGCGCTACGCCGACGCGCTGCTGCTGGCCACCGGAAAGCTGGCTTGGATATTTGCCGGCAAAGGTGCCGGGATCGAGATGGAAGAGGTTGAGGAGTTCTTCGACGCGCCTGTCGATGCGCGACTTCTCCCAGCCGACCAGTTCGGGCACGGTGGCGATGTTCTGCGCGACCGTGCGGTGAGGAAACAATCCGTGCCCTTGGATGGCATAGCCGATGCGGCGACGAAGCTCCGTCGCGGGCACGTCCATGATGTCCTCGCCGCCGACGGAAATATGCCCTTCGGTGATCGGCACCAGCCGGTTGATCATGCGCATCAACGTTGACTTGCCGGAGCCAGAGGTGCCGACGATGACGGTAATTGTACCCTTCTCCATGCTCATGGTCACGTCGTCGACGACGGTTGCGCTGCCATAACGCTTGGTGACGCCCTTGAGTTCGATCATGTTGGTCATGCGCGTTGTCCTCGAATGCTGTCGATGACCGCATCGAGGATGACGGCCGATGAGAAGGCGAGAAAGACCGTCGGCACGGCGCCGAGCAGGACGAGGTCATTGGCCGTCTGGCCGATGCCCTGGAAGATGAAGAGGCCGAAGCCGCCGCCGCCGATCAGCGCCGCCACCGTGACGAGGCCGATTGCCTGCACCAGCACGATGCGGATGCCGGTGAGGATGACCGGAAAGGCAAGCGGCAGGTCGATGCCGGTCAGGATCTGCCGGCGCGTCAGGCCCATGCCGGCGGCGGAATCGCGCACGGAGGGATCGACGCCGGCAAGACCGACGACGGTATTGGCGACGATCGGTAACAGCGAATAGATGACGAGCGCCACCAGCGCCGGCGCGACGCCGATCCCCTTAGTGCCGATCTCTGCGGCCAGGGGCACATTGGTGGCGATATAACCGAGCGGCAGCATGAGGATGCCAAACAATGCCAGGCTTGGAATGGTCTGCACGAGGCTCAGCGCTCGCAATACCACGGCACGGATGCGCGGCTGCCAATAGCAGAAGATACCGAGCGGCAGGGCAAGCACGATGGCGATGGCGACGGAGCCGAGAGACAGGAATACGTGGCCGACCGCTTCATGCCAGAACTTGTCGGCATTATTGGCGTATTCCTTCATGATCGAGAGATTGTCGAGCAGGCCCGAGCGCAGCACCGCGGCAAGCAGGGCGGCGTAGACCGCAAGCGCCGCCACGCGCAGCCAGGGCGTCAATCGCAGCTTCACCAGCGCGTCCGAGATCACCAGCCCTACGACGGCGAGCAAAACCCAGAAAGAACCGCCGGGCGTAATACGCGCCACGGTGCTGCCTGCTGGCGTCGCAGCGGTCGAAACGAAGCCGAGCGTGACAATGAGCATGGCGATCGCAAGCGTCGCGATGCCAAGGCGGACGACCTGGCTTTGCAGGAAAAGAGCAGCCAGGGCTGTCACGGCCAGAAGTGCGAGCAGGGTCAGGGCCATCGGCTGGCCAAGAAGCTGTGTGAGCAATTGCGGCTTACCGGCCGCGATGCGGTTTGCCTTGACGATGATGAATGGCATCCAGGCTACTGCGATCAAGCCGCCTGCCACCAATACCACTCCGAGACGATCCACTCTGCGGACCGCTAGCGCATCTTCCATCAGGCAAGCTCCGTCAACGCATGAGCCCAAAATTCAAGGCGGGTTCGGACAAGATCATGCCCATAGAAAAGTCTCCCGCGGCTCCACTCTATCAAAATGGAGCCGCAAGAGCAGCGGCAAGGCTTACTTCAGGAAGCCCTTGTCCTTGAGGTAGGATTCGGCAACAGCCTTAGCCGGCTCGCCATCGACCTGGATGCGGCCGTTCAGCTTGCGCAGCACGTCGGCGGTCAGGCCCTTGAAGATCGGAGCGAGAACCTCTTCAATCTTCGGATTGGCCTTCAGCACGGCCTCGCGGATGATCGGCGTCGGCGCATAGACCGGCTGCACGCCCTTGTCGTCTTCGAGAACGGTCAGTTCAGCAGCTTCGATTGCGCCGTCGGTGCCGTAGACCATCGCGGTGTTGACGCCGTTGGTCTGGTCGGCAGCAGCCTTGATCGTCGCTGCGGTGTCGCCGCCCGAGAGCACGACTTCCTGCTCCGGCTTCAGCTTGAAGGCGTAGGTGGTCTCGAAAGCGGGCAGGGCGGCCGGCGAATTGACGAATTCGGAGGAGGCCGCAAGCTTGACCGAACCGCCACCGGCGACCCACTTGCCGAAGTCGGACATGGTCTTCAGCTTGGCAGGGCCGGCGACATCGCTGCGCACGCCGAGAGCCCAGGTGTTGTTGGCCGGCGAAGGCGTGAGCCAGACGATCTTGTTGGCGTCATAATCCAGCTTCTTGGCAAGGTCGTAGCCCTGCTGAAGGTTCTTCCAGGCCGCATCGTCTGCCTTGTTGAAGAAGAAGCCGGCATTGCCGGTATATTCGGCATAGATGTCGATCTCGCCTGATGTGATCGCCTTGCGCACGACCGGCGTCGTGCCGAGTGCGATGCGATCCTGTGCTTTGATGCCATTGGCATTGAGTGCGGCGAGGATGATGTTGCCGAGCAGCGTACCTTCGGTATCGATCTTGGAGGAGACGACGACATCAGCGGCGCTGGCGCCGCTAGCGAGGAAGGCCGTCAGCGTGGCGGCAAGTGCAAGCTTCTTGAGCATGATGTTTCCCTTTGTACCCCGTTAAACCTTTGTCTTGCTTATCCGCGTCGCCTCAAGGCCACTGTGCGGACGCGCAAGCTTCGAGTGGGCCGGCGGCCCACTGGCGAATTCGTGGCTGCTTCGAGCACGTAGCGCTCATCGCGGAAAAGTCGATGTCGCTCCGGATTCCCGTTGCAGTCGCGCGATTATGACGAGCGTACTCGACATTCGCGCGAAATTGGATTTCTTTTTTCGGGGGCAAGTGCGTTTGTTTTTGTTCCCCTTACCCGTTTTGGCGCTGTTCCGATCTCATTTTTGCGGCTGGATCAGTTAGGCGACGAAGTGACGATAGCCATCGCCCTTCCGCTTAGGGATATCTTTTTTCAAGAACACATCATATCGTCGGGATATCGCAGGCGCCGCCATGGCTTGGAGGGCGGTGCCGCATTTGGCTTGGAAGGAAAAAGAGCATGTATCTCGGCGCATTGGTCATAGCCGACATGGTGTTCTCCGTCGGCTCGGTCAGGGAGACGGCACGCCGGCTCTCTTTTTCCGCCTCGACGGTCTCGAGCGCACTTCGCCGGCTGGAAACGGAGCTCGCTCTGAAGCTCGTCGAACGCGCATCCGGCGAACTGGCGACGCTGCTTGCCAGCTCGAAAGTACAAAAAGGGCTGCAGCCGGTTCTAGCCGGCATTCGCCAGCTCTCTGTCCTGATGAAAGAGCCGCCGGCGCCGGAGGATTATGCGCAGTGGGCGGCACGCCTGTCGCTGAAGATCGCCACCATAGAGCGCTTCCTCGAAGTCGCCGACCAGGGCAGCATTAATCGCGCCGCCCGCCGCCTGCGGCTCGGACAGCCGCAGCTTTCCCTGCAGATCGCCAATCTGGAGGAGTTGTTTGGCTTCCGCCTGTTCGAACGGCAGGCGCAGGGGTCCGTGCTGACGGAGGCGGGCCAGGAGGTGCACACCATTCTGGCCGGGATCGCGCAGGCATGGGACGAGATGAAGGCGGCTGCGGACGAGCGCTTTCAGCGGACCGCGCGTGCCGTGCGCATCGGCTCCATCATCCCGACCGGTGCCGAAAGCTGGGTTGCCCGCTCGCTGGCAAGCCTCGTGTCGCGATGGAATATCGGCGGCAACCGCAACATGCTGTCGCTGATGCTGATGACCGCAGACGATCTGCGCGAAGCGCTCCGCTCCGGCCGCATCGATGTCGCCATCGTCGATTCCGTCTTCGGCCTTGACGCTTTCGACCATCTGGAACTGGTGGCGACGGACATGGTGGCGATAGCCCCGCCCGACAGCACGGAAGAGACGCTTGTAGCGCTCGTGGAAAATCATCCGCTTTGCGTGCCAAGCCCCCGCACCGGTATCGGCAATGCTGCAACCGCCTTCGGCTACGACAGCCGCGACAGGCGCCGGTTTCGCGGCCGCGACATCACCTCGGCGGATTCGCTGCCTGTCATCGTCGACCTGGTAGCCAATCACGGCTACGTCTCGTTTCTTGGCCGTGTCAGCGCCTTGCCGATTGCCGATAAGGTGAGGATCGTCGATCCGGAGGAAGTCCTGCCCTTGTCCTATCATCTCGCTCATAATGGCCGCAAAGCCTCGGTCGAGGCCTGCCGATTGATTCAGCAGGCGGTTGGCGAATTGGTGGGCGATATGGGCACGACGCGAAAATGCCCGCCGTCCCGCAGTTGACGGAATTATCGCGCCATATTCGCGCTAAGGCGGGTTAGGTTCGTCCGGGCGTACACAGCCGGGGGCTCGTTCGGCACCCGAGGAGGCCGTGCCGCGAAACCGCTTGCAATGCAGTGGTTATCGGAACTTTTGAGGGTGTAATCGCGTTTATCTTGTGGTCCGGGCGACACGAATGATCCGAGTCGCGTCTGCGTCCGGCATTCAAGGAGGCTGGATATGAAAATTCTGGCAACAGCGCTCATAGCGCTAGGCATGCTCGCGCTGCCTGCAACCCATGCCGAAGCGCGTCGTCACTACCATCATTGGCATCATCACCACCATCACCACATGATGGTCTACCGGCACTACTATTATCATCGCTACTACTATCGTCCCTATTACCGCCCTTCTCCCTATTACTACCGGCCCTATTATGGCTACGACGAGCCCTATTATGGCGGCTACCAGCCATTCTACTCGTTCGGTTTCTTTGGCGGATTTGGTGGACACCACCATCATCATGGCTGGGACGGCGATCACGGATACTATCATGGCGGGTGGCGCGGTGGCCACGGATACTGGCGGTATCCGAACGAGCCGCATTTGTCGCACAACTGACGACCACGCCGATAGCAAAACGGCGCCCCTCGGCGCCGTTCTCTGAGGCCGTTACCGCCCGGACAGCCGGGCAGTAACAGGCTTATGCCGGGTTCAGCACATGAACCGCGCGCTCGGTCATCAGGTGCTTCACCTTCTCGCCATAGGCTGCCATGTGTGCAGAGGCAGCATGCGCCTTGAGCGCATCCATGCTTGCCCACTTCTCGACCACGACGAATGTGTCAGGCCCAAATGCCGGATCGGCTCCTTCGACATCCACGACAGCAGTATATTCGATGCAGCCATCTTCGGCGTGAACGGCCGGAACATTGGCCAGAAAAGCTTCGAGCACTTCGGCACGCTTGCCGGGCAGCGCGGTCAGAATGGCGAGAACGTGGATCATGACGATATCCTTGGAACCATAAGTAATTCGGATGAAATAGCTGTCGCCGCCGAATCCGCGGCGACGGGTGTCAATCATTATCACGGAATGGCGATATCGAAACGGCCATCACAGGTGGTGCCATTGATGAGCAGGCAAGCCCTTGAAGCGCGGCGAAGGCATATCGGCGCGGCTTTTGGCGATTTTACCGGCAAGATCCTCGAAGAGAATGCGCCGCGCGAGCTATACCTGATCGATGCTTGGGATACGCCCCGTTCTCAAGACGGCATGCAGCAGATAAAGACGAAGTACCGAGGCGCACTGGAAAATGATCGGCTGCGGATCGTGTAGGGCTATTTATCCGCCCGGTCAGCGGAATTTCTCAACGGCTTCTTTGACTGGGTCTATATCGATACCAACCATGGTTTCGAGACGACCTGGGAAGAGTTGGTGATCAGCAACAGCAAGGTGAGGCCGCAAGGGCGAATTGCCGGTCATGACTTTCGCAGCGGCAATGCGGTGGATGCCGTCCCCATGGTGTAGTCGAAGCCTGCACGAAATTCTGCAAGGCCTTCCATTGGCAATTCGAATACCTCGCCCTGGAATCCCACGCGCATTTCTCGCTTTCCCTGAAGCGGCTGTAAGCGCGCCTCATCCGGAAATGCTGCGGGGACGTCTATTATCGGGCGGCTAGCCAAGCGGCCTGAAACACAGTCGAGTTCGTTGTCGATCCAACACCATTTCGTGGCAAAGGGCGTGTAGGGCAGCTTGGCCATTTCCTTGGGCTCCGGTCACAAGACCGTTTCTCGGCGACACTGATAGGAACCAATGCCGAGAAACAGGTCGTTGCCGAAAGCTTCAGTCAGTCGTCGTCGCCCTCATCGTCGTCGTTTTCATGATGATGATGATGGCGCCAGCCGGGTGGGGGGCCACGGTCGCGCCAGCCGGGAGGTCCGTACCAGCCATAGTAGCCGCGGCGATAGCCATACCCGGGCGACGGCTGCCAATAGTTCCGGCGACAATTGCCCCATCGCGTCAGGTGCCAGCCGGGACCGCAGGCATAGTCGACGAGGACAGGCTTCTGCTCGGTTGCTGCCATACCGGCTTCAAGCGCCGGCATTGCATTCGCTGTTCCGCCGAGAAAGCAACCAGCGAGCAGCGTCGATGTGATCAAGATCCTATTCATTTCGCTCTCCATCCAGCCCCTCTGATCGCATTAGATTCCGTGCCGCCTGAACGCCGGCTGAACCAAAAATGATCATTTCAAGGCGGTCGCCTCATGGGGCGAAAAGGCCAACATCAACCCGACCAATTCTCTTGTCTTATTCGAAGTCGGCTCGCGATTGTCGAAAGAGCCATCGTCGGGGCAGGAGTTTTAACCGCTGGTATGGCGGATCTGGAGATCCGAGAGCGAACTTTAGAAGGTGACGGGGATCATTTTTCGGCCTGCACCGAATTAACGAAGGCGGACAGGAACCATTGGGGGAGGCAAACCTGTTTTCTTTTCAGTTGCCTGACGGAGAAAAGTGGTGCCGCTTACGTGACTCGAACACGTGACCCCATCATTACGAATGATGTGCTCTACCGACTGAGCTAAAGCGGCATTCCGGAGGCATTCGGTTCGGCCTCGCGATTTGCATGGCGCTGATACAGTCTATGCGACCAGATTTCAAGCGTCCAAATTGCCATTTGACAAAAAAGCGAACGGGCTTGTGAAAAACAAGTCTGCCTTCTGTATGCTCAAAGGGCGAGTCGAGCCCGCGCCTGATGGTATTCCGCCTCCAGCCTGTCGACAAGCTTGGCGACGGGCTGGACGGCCTTCACGGCGCCGATGCCCTGGCCGGAGCCCCAGATGTCCTTCCAGGCCTTCACACCGGTCGTGGCTGCCTCGAAGTCCATCTTGGACGGGTCGGCTTCGGGCAGATTGTCGGGGTCCAAACCGGCGGCGAGGATGGAAGACTTCAGATAGTTGCCGTGTACGCCGGTGAAATAGTTGGAATAGACGATATCGCTCGCATTTCCCTCGACGATCGCCTGCTTGTAGCCATCGATGGCACGGGCCTCCTCCGTCGCGATGAAGGGCGAGCCGATATAGGCCAGGTCGGCGCCAGCGGCCTGGGCTGCCAGCACGGCGCCGCCTGTCGCAATGGCACCGGCAAGCAGCAGCGGCCCGTCGAACCATTCGCGGATTTCCTGCACGAGCGCGAAGGGCGAGAGACGGCCGGCATGACCGCCCGCACCGGCGGCGACCGCGATCAACCCGTCCGCGCCCTTGCGGATAGCCGAATTGGCATGGCGGTTGTTGATGATGTCATGCAGCACGATGCCGCCATAGGAATGCACGGCCGCATTCACCTCCGGCACTGCACCGAGCGAGGAAATGACGATCGGCACCTTGTATTTCACGCAGAGCATCAGATCGTGTTCCAGGCGCTTGTTTGACGCATGGACGATCTGATTGACCGCAAATGGAGCCGCCGGACGATCCGGATTTGCGGCATTGTAGGCGGCGAGATCCTCGGTGATCATGGCCAGCCATTCGTCGAGCTGGCTTTCCGGGCGCGCGTTCAATGCCGGGAAGGAGCCGACCACGCCGGCCTTGCATTGAGCCAGCGTCAGTGCCGGATGGGAAATGATGAAAAGCGGCGAGGCCACCACCGGGAGCCGCAGACGTTCGGTCAGGATCGAGGGGAGGGCCATGAACATCATCCCTTTTTTGACGTTTACGAAAACGTCAAAGGCATAGCAGATGTCCTGCGGGGTGGGAAGTGGCGCGGCACGGAATGCCCGCGGCCTGCAATCCAGGCGCCACGGCCCGCCGGATCGTCCAACCGGCCATCGCAAAACTGTCGCCTTTGGCATTTATCCCCGCCCGAGTGCTCGCCGCACTTGTCGAAGGCTTGCGTATTGACAAGCGTGGCGTTACCGAATCCGGTTAACGAATGCTGAAGACCATGGCCGCCTTGCCAGCAGAGTATGCGCGTATGTTGCGAGTGAGAGTAAAGGACCTGATGTGAGCGGATTAGAAACGGCTATCAGAAGCGCGTTGGATCGGTCCGATCGCGCCAATCCGGAAATCCGGGCTCGCATCTATCAGTCGGCACGACAGGCATTGGAGGCCGGTCTCCGTAAACAGGACATTACCGACGTCAACGTCGTCGCGGCCCAGCGCCAGCGGCTGGAGGCGACCATACGCGAGATTGAGACCGAGGAACGCCTCCGCCCCGCGCAAGCGACGCCCCCTTCGCCGGAGCTTGGTGCCCCACATGTTTCCCCCGCTGCTCCGCGCGCCGCGCCCAGGCAGGCAGCACAGCGATCCGAACCGGTCATGAGCGTGCGCGGCGAAACTCGAGACAACGATCCGCCTTTCTCGCGCAATGCCGGCCCGGCAGCGGCCCCCTCGGTCGAGCCTGCCGATCCGCAGGCCGATTTCGGCGATATGCGTGCGGGGCCTGCCGATCATCTCGGCGCCGACAGCGACGTGCGGCCAGCCGCCGCCGCACCGGCATCGGCACGGACGATGAATTTCAAGCCGGAGCGCGCCGCGGTTCGCCGCAAGCCGCGCAAGTTCTTCTCGCGCTTGCTGGTGTTTTGTATCCTGCTGACCTTTCTCGGTGTCGGTGCGTGGTGGATCAAGACCTCTGGCGTCTTCATGTCGGCAGCGCAGAGAGATACCAGCGTCCGCAATCCGCCGGCGCATGTGGACTCGCAGGATTTCAGCGGCAACAACAGCGAAGATGACACAGCCGACGAGGACGACAACAGCGGCCCTGCTAATCCTGGGCTGGCGGTCATCGACCCCCAAAACCGTTTCTCAGAAGAGTGGATCGAAGTTCTGAAGCCGACGGACGCGGCGAAGGTGAAGGCCGGAGCGCAGGCGAAGGCCGAGAATGTTTCGGAGAATGAGGGGCCGGCGGTGCGAATTACCTCCCTCAGCAGCGGGCCGGATGGCAGTGCCTCCGTGGAAATACCGACCAATGTGCTGCAGCAGGTGGTCGGCAAATCTTCGACGATCGCGTTGACCTTGCAGTCGACATCGGACGCGCCGACACAGATCACGGTGGAGTGCGATTTCGGCACGCTCGGTCGTTGCGGTCGCCATCGCTTCACCGCCAGCCGCCAGAAAACGGACGCGTTGTTCCAGCTTCGCTTCGATGGTGCGAAAGCGCCGACGGCTTCCGGTCGACTGATCATCAACAGCGATGTCGATGGCAAGGCGCGCGGCATCAACGTCTACGCTATCCGTGTCTTGCCCGGGCAATAAGTCCGGGTCGCGCGCGTTGCTTTCTGACGCAAGTGCGGCCGGAGAACGGCCGCGCGTATTCCCTGCGCCTATTTGAAGCCGGCCGAGCCCAGGCTTAGGATCTTGTCGTCGATTTCGCCGATGGCCTTCTCGTCCTTGCCGTCGTAGTCGAGCGTCAGCAGGATGTGACGGATAAGGTTCAGGCGCGCGCGCCGCTTGTCGTTGGCGCGCATGACGGTCCATGGCGCATAGTCCGTATGCGTATCCTTCAGCATGCGGTCCCGCTTTTCGCTATAGTCCTTCCATCTGGGAAGGGCGGCGATATCCATCGAGGAGAGCTTCCAGACGGCGCGGGGATCGTGGCATCGGTCATGGAAGCGCTTCAGCTGCATTTCCCGGCCGATATCGAGATAGAATTTGAAGAAGTAGATGCCGTCCTGGACGATCAGCTTTTCCATCTGTGGCGCCTGCTTCAGGAACTGCTCGTATTGTTTCGGCGTGCAGAAGCCCATGATCGGCTCCACACCAGCGCGGTTGTACCAGGAACGGTCGAACAGCACGAATTCGCCTGATGTCGGAAATTGCGCGACATAGCGCTGGAAATACCATTGCCCGGCCTCCCGGTCCGTCGGCTTGGTCAGTGCCACGACACGCGCCAGGCGAGGGTTCATATGTGCCGACGTCGCCGCGATCGAACCTCCCTTGCCGGCGGCGTCACGCCCTTCGAACAGAGCCATTACCCGCTTGCCCGTCGCCTGCAGCCAGAACTGCACCTTGATGAGCTCGATCTGCAGCGCCTTCAGCTCGTCGAGATATTCTTCTTCCTTGAGCTTCTTCTTGTAGGGATAATTGCCTGAGGTCAGCGCCTCGTCGTCGATCCAGCTCGGCAGCACGGGATCGTCGACGTCGAATAGCCGCTTGGTCCCGCGGATATCCAGCTCTACAGCGCGGCTTTTGACTTCCTCTCCCATATGTCCCGGCTCCTCGGTCGTTTACGCTTTGCTAATCCTGCCGCGGCAAGGCGGCAAAAAGCTCCTCGGGCAAATTGGCGCTTTTATTCAATAGTTTCAACCCCTTTGGCCTTGCGCCCTTTTGCCGGCTACATTTATTGTTGTCAGTTTCCGCCTTCTGTGGATACAGCCGAATACTTCTGTCATGAATCATGGATAAGACGCGTGATCCAGAATTCCATGGTGGCAGGTGAAGGGACGGGCGCAGTTGGAAGACGAATGGTCAATTGTCAGGAGGTTGGCGGTGCGGCTGCGGCAGGAGAGCGCCATCCTGATTCTTGCGACGCTAATTGCGGTGCTTGCGCTTGTTGAAGGTATCCATACCGGCGTCGTGTTCTGGATCTGGGCCATTGCGGTCATCGTCGCGTTGATCCGGCCACCGCTGGTGGAGCGGGTCGCCGTGCCCGCGCCGACCACGCCGGCGCCTGTCGATCCGGAAGCTCTGCTGCATACCGCTTTCGCGGGCCTTTCTGCGCTCGACGCGCCGGTCCTGATCATCGATCGCGAGGCATCGGTGCTGGTCCAGAATGCCGCAGTTGAAAAGGCCTTCGGCGCCTTCCCGATCGGAGCGCATATTTCGTCGAAGCTGCGCTCTCCCGGTCTGCTCGATATGGTCCGCGAGACAATCGCGACCAACACTCCGAACCAGATCGAACACTCCGAGCGGCTGCCTTCCGAGCGCGTCTATATCGTGCGCATCGCGCCGATCGATCTGCCTCAAGCCGAGGCCGGCACCTTTTTCCTGCTGTCGTTCAGGGATATTTCCGAGCTGCGCCATATCGATCGCATGCGCTCCGACTTCGTCGCCAATGCCAGCCACGAGCTACGCACGCCGCTGGCGTCGCTGAGAGGTTTCATCGAAACCATTCAGGGCCCAGCCAAGTCGGATCCGAAGGCGCAGCAGCGTTTTCTCGCCATCATGTTCGATCAGGCGACCCGCATGAGCCGGCTGGTCGACGATCTCCTGTCGCTCTCTCGGCTGGAGCTGAAGTCGCATATTGCGCCGGATCAGAAGGTCGATCTGGTGCCGCTGCTCGGCCATGTGCGGGACTCGCTGCTGCCGCTTGCAGGCGATCTCGACGTGACGATCAACCTGCAAGTCCCGGCCGGCAAGGTAGAGGTGCTGGGTGATCGCGACGAGCTGGTGCAGGTTTTCGAAAATCTGATCGAGAATGCCTGCAAGTATGGCCAGGAAGGCAAGTCCGTCGAGGTTTCGCTGATGAACGAGCCTGGACAGGCGGTCGCGGTGGTCATTTCCGACAAGGGGCCGGGCATACCGGCCGAGCACGTGCCCCGCCTGACCGAGCGCTTTTATCGCGTCAACGTTGAGGACAGCCGCTCGAAGAAAGGCACCGGTCTCGGGCTCGCCATCGTCAAGCATATTCTCACCCGGCACCGTGCAAGGTTGATCGTCAAGTCGGAAGTTGGAAAGGGAACGGACTTTACCGTCCGCTTCTGAAGTTGCTAGAGACAGGCGATTTTGGGTGAGAATTAGCCTATAAGTTTCAAAAGGATAGACTGTCATAATTGTTTCACTCGCCTGACATAAAAGGGCGGTGCTTTGGCCGGTAAGAAAGAAGCGCTGAAACTGGTGGGTGTACCGCCCACCGTCGTGCTCTTTTAGCCCGTCAGGGAGGATTCATTATGAACGCGTTGAAATTGTCTATTCTCGCGCTGGTCGCATCCGCCGCTTTTGCCGGCGCTGCCGTGGCCCGCGACCAGATTCAGATTTCCGGTTCCTCTACCGTATTCCCCTATGCCAAGATCGTTGCCGAAAACTTCGGCGAAACTCATACCAACTTCAAGACGCCGATCGTCGAATCCGGCGGCTCTGGCGCCGGCCTCAAGGAATTCTGCAAGGGCGTCGGCACCGACTCCATCGATATCGCCAATGCATCGCGTCCGATCAAGGATAGCGAGATCGGCGCCTGCAAGGCAGCTGGTGTCGCCGATATCCAGCAGGTCAAGATCGGCTACGACGGCATCGTCTTTGCGTTCGACAAGAGCAATCCGGACATCAAGTTCGTGCCCGCTGATCTCTACAAGGCGCTTGCAGCCGAAGTCGTCGTCGATGGCAAGCTGGTTGCCAACCCCTACAGGAAATGGTCCGAGATCAATAAGTCTCTGCCGGATTTCGAGATCGCTGCTTATATTCCGGGCGAAAAGCACGGCACGCGCGAGGTTTTCGAGGAGCGGGTTCTCTCCGCTGGATGCAAGGCCTCGGGTGCGCTCGACGTCATCAAGGCCGCGATCAAGGATGCCGATCAGCAGGCGAAGAAGTGCATTGCCGTGCGCAAGGATGGTCTGGCTGTCGACATCGACGGTGATTATCCCGAGACGCTGGCGCGCATCAACGCCAACAAGCACGGCGTCGGCGTTTTCGGCCTGTATTTCTATCAGAACAATGCGGACAAGCTGAAAGTCGCGACCGTCAGCGACGTCGTGCCATCGGGTCAGACGATCGCCGACGGCACCTATCCGGTCTCGCGTCCCTTGTTCTTCTACGTCAAGAAGGCGCATCTGGGCGTTATCCCGGGCCTCAAGGAATATGTCGATTTCTTCACCAGCGATCAGATGATCGGGCCGGATAGCCCGCTGGCCGAATACGGCCTCGTGCCCGCGCCGGATGCTGAGCGCGACCAGATCCGCAAGGATTTTGCGGACGGAAAGATCATGTAAGTGCGTAAGGACTGCACGTCGGCGCGAAATTCCATCGCGCCGACGCTGGCCGGGGAATTGGAATGAGTGTGTCATTGCTGCTGTTATGCGTGTCGGTCATCGGCGCCTTTGCCTTCGTGCTGGGGCGGGTGAGGGCTGCTGCATTGTCGGGCGGCAGGCCTTCTTCGATGCATTCCAGGCTCGGCTATCACGGTGCCTATGCCGCCATATGGGCTGTGCTGCCCGCTTTGGCGCTCGTCTGCGTCTGGTCGATCGCCAGCCCGGAAGTGATCGACCGCTTCGTGATCAAATCCTTCCCGGAAGAGGTGCAAGCTCTTCCGCGCGCGGAACTCAATCTCAGCTACGGCATGGTGCGCAGCATCGCCCATGGCATGCGCCTTCTCGATGGCCAGGAGCTTGCCGACGTCGCGGGCGGCACGGCGGATCTGCAATTGTTGCTGGCGCAGAAGGGCGTGCCGCTGGCGGTCCGCCCGACCGGCTACATGGTCGATGCGGCCAACAAATATAATGGCATGCGCGAAATCAGCCGGATCGTCATGAGCGTGTCGGCGATCCTGCTGTCGCTCTTGTGTGCGGCCTATGGCCTGCGCGTCATCGCTGCACGCTTTCGCGCGCGCAATCGTGTCGAGCAGGTCATTCTCGGGGCGCTCATCATCGCGTCTTCCATCGCCGTGCTGACGACGGTCGGGATCGTCGTCTCGATGTTGTCGGAAGCTGCGCGCTTCTTCAGCATGGTGCCCGCAGGCGAGTTCTTCTTCGGCACCGTTTGGGACCCGCGTTTCACGGGCGCAGGCACGCAGACATCGGGAACCTTCGGCTTGATCCCGTTGCTGGCGGGCACGATCTATATCGGTCTGGTCGCCATGCTCTTTGCCGTGCCGATCGGCTTGTTCGCGGCGATCTACATGGCCGAATACGCCTCGGCACGCGTGCGCTCCATCGCCAAGCCGATGCTCGAGGTGCTGGCCGGCATTCCGACGATCGTTTACGGCTTCTTCGCCCTCGTCACGGTCGGACCTTTCCTCAGGGATATTTCGGCAGAGATCAACGGCCTGGTGACCGGAAGCTTCACAAGCTTCATCGAGGCGCAGAGCGTTCTGACCGCCGGCTTCGTCATGGGCGTAATGTTGATCCCCTATGTCTCGTCGCTGTCGGATGACATCATCATGGCGGTTCCGCGCTCGCTGCGTGACGGTTCGCTCGGGCTTGGCGCAACGCGCTCCGAAACCGTCAAGCGCGTCCTGTTGCCGGCAGCGCTTCCCGGTATCGTCGGTGCACTCCTGATGACGGCTTCGCGCGCGGTCGGAGAAACGATGATCGTCGTGCTGGCGGCCGGCGTGGCGGCGCGCATGCAGTTCGATCCCTTCGAGCCGATGACGACGGTGACGGTAAAGATCGTCAACCAGCTGACCGGCGATCTGGAGTTCACCTCGCCGCAGACGCTCGTCGCCTTCGCGCTCGGCATCACTCTGTTCTGCGTGACGCTCTGCCTGAACGTCTATGCGCTCTACATCGTCCGCCGCTACAGGGAGCAGTACGAATGAGCGATATCGTGTCCTCCTCGTCACAGAAAACTCCGCGCGGGCTTGCACCCGACGCCCCGGTGCGTCGCGATATCGGCATTGCCAGGCGCTATGCCGCCGAGCGCCGCTTTCGCGCCTATGGAATTGCCGCCGTCATTTTTGGCGTCGTCTTCCTCGCTATCCTGGTGTCGACCGTGGTCCGCAACGGCTATACGGCTTTCGTCCAGACATCGCTCGTCTTGCCGATCGAGTTCTCCGAGAAAGTCGTCGATCCAACGGGCAAGCGTTCCAACGATCCCAAGGTGCTGATATCGGCCAATTATCCCGTACTTGTGCGTGACGCAGTGGTGAAGATGCTTGGTATTGATCCCGCCAATCGCGCGCTCGTTCGCGAGGCGACGGCCATGGTGTCGGACAGCGCCCGGATCGCACTGCGCGACAAGGTCGTTGCCAACCCCGCCATCATCGGCACGACCGCAAACATGGTGCTTCTTGCCAGCGCCAATATCGACTCCGCCAACAAGGGGCAGATCGATCTGACGGCCGACGAGAAGGACCGCAAGGTGTCGGATCGGCAGGTCGCATGGATGAAGCAGCTCCGCGATAGCGGCGCACTCTACAAGGCCTTCAACAGCGGCCTGTTCCTTTCAGGCAATTCGAGCCGGCCGGAAGCTGCAGGCCTCGGTGTTGCCCTGATCGGCTCGCTCTATCTGATGTTGACCGTGCTTGTGCTCGCCTTGCCCGTCGGCGTCGCCGCTTCGATCTATCTCGAGGAATTTGCACCGAAAAATCGGCTTACGGATCTGATAGAGGTCAACATCAACAACCTCGCAGCCGTGCCATCGATCGTATACGGCCTGCTCGGCCTCTCGGTCTTCATCAACATGATGGGGCTGCCGCGCTCGGCCTCGCTGGTCGGCGGTCTCGTGCTGAGCCTGATGACGCTGCCGATGATCATCATCGCCACGCGCTCGGCGCTGCGCGCGGTACCGCCATCGATCCGCAGTGCCGCACTTGGCCTCGGCGCGTCGCGCATGCAGATGGTCTTTCACCATGTCCTGCCGCTCGCCATGCCCGGTATTTTGACCGGCACGATCCTTGGGCTTGCCCACGCGCTCGGGGAGACGGCGCCGCTGCTTCTGATCGGCATGGTCGCCTTCGTCGCCAATTATCCCGCTTCGCCGCTCGATCCTTCGACGGCGCTGCCGGTGCAGATCTACATGTGGGCGAGCGAAGCGGAGCGTGCCTTCGTTGAGAGAACCTCCGGGGCCATCATCGTCCTGCTCTTCTTCCTCGTTGCAATGAATATCGGCGCAATCCTGCTGCGCCGTCGCTTCGAGCGGCGCTGGTAGGGGAGGAGCACGAAATGAACATGATGACGGAAGCCGGAAGCGAACGAGCATTGGCCAAGAAGATGATGACGATCCCCTACAAGATGATCGGCCAGGACGTTTCAGTCTACTACGGCGAAAAGCGCGCGCTTTTCGACGTCAATCTGAATATCCGCGCCAATACGGTCACGGCGTTGATCGGCCCGTCCGGCTGCGGCAAGTCCACCTTCCTGCGTTGCCTCAACCGCATGAACGACACGATCGAGACTTGCCGTATCACCGGCAAGATCACGCTCGACGATCAGGATGTCTACGACAACAGTATCGATGTGGTGGAGCTGCGCGCGCGCGTCGGCATGGTCTTCCAGAAGCCCAATCCGTTTCCGAAATCGATCTACGAGAACGTCGCCTACGGCCCGCGCATACACGGCCTGCATCGTTCGAAGGCCGATCTCGAGCACATCGTCGAAACCAGCCTGCAGAAGGCTGGTCTCTGGGGCGAAGTGAAGGATCGGCTCCACGACGCAGGCACGAGCCTGTCGGGCGGGCAGCAGCAGCGCCTGTGCATCGCGCGCGCTGTTGCCGTCAGCCCGGAGGTGATCCTGATGGACGAGCCCTGTTCGGCGCTCGATCCGATTGCGACGGCAAAAGTCGAGGATCTCATTCACGAGCTGCGGGAGAATTTTACGATTGTCATCGTGACGCATTCCATGCAGCAGGCTGCCCGCGTTTCACAGCGCACCGCAATGTTCCATCTCGGCCATCTGGTCGAGGAGAACGACACCGATAAGATGTTCACCAATCCCGACGATTTCCGCACGCAGGATTACATCATGGGCCGTTTTGGTTGATGATGTCAGGCGCGCGGCTCCCTTCACACAGTTCACCTTGAGGAAAGAAAAATGGTCTCCACTCACATTCTCTCTGCCTATGACGAAGACCTGAAGTTCCTGACGCGCCGTATTGCCGAAATGGGCGGTCTGGCCGAACAGATGGTCAGCGACAGCGTTCGCGCACTGGTCCACAGCGACGCCGCTCTCGCACAGAAGGTCATCTCCGACGACGTCGTTCTCGACCATGCCGAGCGCGAAGTCGGTGACAAGGCGATCGTCACCATCGCACGTCGTCAGCCGATGGCGGCCGATCTGCGCGAAATCATGGGCTCGATCCGCATCGCTTCCGATCTGGAGCGCGTCGGCGACCTTGGCAAGAACACGGCAAAGCGCGTCATCGCCGTGCAGGGCACCGGCGTTCCGCGGAAGCTTGCCCGCGGCATCGAACATCTTTCCGAACTGGCGCTCGGCCAGCTCAAGGAAGTCCTTGACGTCTACGCCACGCGGTCGCCGGACAAGGCTGTCTCGATCCGCGAACGCGACGAGGAAATCGACGCGATGTACACCTCGCTCTTCCGCGAGATGCTGACCTACATGATGGAAGATCCGCGCAACATCACCACCTGCACGCATCTTCTCTTCTGCGCCAAGAACATCGAGCGCATCGGCGACCATGCCACCAATATCGCCGAGACGATCTATTACATGGCGACAGGCGCACAGCCGGAAGGCGAACGTCCGAAGGACGACACTGCAAACACCGTTGGCGCGGTGACGGAATAATCTGGAAGCGAAGAAAGGAGACCAAAGGCGCATGGTTCCGAGAGTTGCTGTTGTAGAAGACGAGGAAGCGCTGAGCGTTCTGCTGCGCTATAATCTTGAGGCCGAAGGCTTCGAGGTCGACACGATCCTCAGAGGCGATGAAGCCGAGTTGCGTCTCCAGGAGCGCATCCCCGATCTTCTGATCCTCGACTGGATGCTCCCCGGCGTGTCTGGCATCGAGCTTTGCCGCCGGCTGCGTATGCGGCCGGAGACGGAGCGCCTGCCGATCATCATGTTGACGGCCCGCGGCGAGGAAAGCGAGCGCGTGCGCGGCCTTTCCACCGGCGCGGACGATTACGTCGTCAAGCCGTTCTCGACGCCGGAGTTGATGGCGCGCGTCAAGGCGATGCTACGGCGTGCCCGTCCGGAGGTTCTCTCTACGGTGCTGCGTTGCGGCGATATCGAGCTGGACCGCGAAACCCATCGCGTTCATCGCAAGAGCCGCGAAGTGCGGCTGGGTCCGACGGAATTCCGCCTGCTGGAATTCCTGATGTCCTCGCCGGGCCGCGTCTTCTCCCGCTCGCAGCTGCTGGACGGCGTCTGGGGGCACGATATCTATGTCGACGAACGCACCGTCGACGTTCATGTCGGCCGCCTGCGCAAGGCGCTAAACTTCTCCAATATGCAGGATGTCATCCGTACCGTTCGCGGCGCGGGCTATTCCATGGAGGCCTGAGCGGTCAGCCCCTCAGGCATCAACATAGCGGCGGAAACAGAAAACGGGCCTCGAGGGGCCCGTTTCGTTGTCTGAATTCTTGAATTCGCTGCTTAGCCGTTGTTGCGACGGCGATCATGCACCGGCTGGTAGGCCATGCGCTGATGATAGGTGCAGTACGGCGAGGAATCCGGGCTGTCATTGCCGCAGAAGTGGAAATCGTCCTTCAACGGATCACCGACGGGCCACTTGCAGGTGCGTTCCGTCAGTTCCGTCAGGCCGAGGCGGCGCGAAATCGGAACGACGACGTTGGCCGCGGGACGGTAGGTGATCTCGTTGACCGCATCGACCTCGATCTCTTCCTTCAGCATGGTTGCACCCTGCTGGCGGGCAACCGTACGGGTCGCGACGCGCGAGGTGTAAGCCGGAGCCCTTGGCGCCGAGGCAGTGCGCTTCGGCGTGCGAGCAGCCGTTGCCGTGCCACCCGCCTTCGCTCGGCCGGGAAGGTTCAGGCGATGCACCTTGCCGATGACGGCATTACGGCTCACGCCACCCAGTTGCGCCGCGATCTGGCTGGCGCTCAACCCTTCGGACCATAGCTTTTTCAGCTTCTCGACGCGTTCGTCTGTCCAATTCATGCCCTGTCTCCGCTGTCGCGTTTCCGGTGGCAGAATCCTTCACCATTGCCTCGCATGGGATCGAGGCACGAAACGCTTTAAAATTGTGGTGACTAGTTCCGCCGCATGCAGTCTAGCAATTGCTTTTTAACCTAGTGTGAGGCTGACTCCGTGACAAGAGTCGCGAGAATCTTGAGGAATCGATTTCGGGGTTTTCCCCAACTTGCTGCCCCGGCGTGGCATTTCTGCAATATGCCGTGCCGAACGCGATCCATTTGCGCGCAGACGCTTTCTCGCACTTGCTAAATCGCCAGTTTTGTTGACATCGCGGTGCAAAACATCAATAGTGCCCAGGCCGCCGCAAGGCGGCATTTTTGATTTTTTCGGACCCGTTTCATCAAGCGGAAGCGATTGGTCCTTAAAGTTGTGATCGAGGAGATATGGCCATGGCCGAGACCGCGCCGCTTTATGACACATACCTGCGTGCTCCGCTGCGGTTCGAGCGAGGCGAGGGCGTCTGGCTGGTGACGGAAAGTGGCGAACGCTACCTCGATTTCGCAGCTGGTGTGGCGGTCAATTCGCTTGGCCATGCCCATCCCCATCTTGTGGCCGAACTGAAGGCGCAGGTAGACAAGGTGTGGCACCTGTCGAACCTCTATGAAGTGCCCGGTCAGGAAAAGCTGTCGAAGCGGCTGACGGATGTCACCTTCGCCGACAAGGTGTTCTTCACGAATTCCGGTGCAGAAGCGCTGGAATGCGCCATCAAGACGGCGCGGCGCTATCACTTCGCCAAGGGGCATCCCGAGAAGTTTCATGTGATCACTTTCGAGGGCGCCTTCCACGGCCGCACCATCGCGACGATCGCAGCCGGTGGCCAGGAAAAGTACATCGAGGGTTTCGGCCCAAAGGCTCCGGGCTTCGATCAGGTGCCGTTCGGTGATCTCGACGCCGTCCGCGCAGCAGTTACCGATGCGACGGCGGCGATCCTGATCGAGCCGGTGCAGGGCGAGGGTGGTATTCGCCCAGCCACCAATGAGTTCATGCGCGGCCTGCGCCAGATCTGCGATGAGCATGGCTTGCTGTTGATCCTGGATGAAGTCCAGTGCGGCGTTGGCCGCACGGGCAAGCTCTTCGCTTACGAATGGGCCGGCATCAAGCCTGACATCATGGCTGTGGCCAAGGGGATCGGCGGCGGTTTCCCGCTCGGTGCGTGCCTTGCGACGGCTGAAGCCGCCTCCGGCATGAAGGCCGGCACGCACGGCTCGACCTATGGCGGCAATCCGCTTGCCATGGCCGTTGGCAATGCGGTGCTCGACATCGTGCTTGCCGATGGCTTCCTGCAGCATGTTTGCGATGTCGCGCTGGTCTTCCGCCAGGGTCTTGCCTCGCTGAAAGACCGCTTCCCTGATATCATCGAGGATGTACGCGGCGAAGGTTTGATGCTCGGCATCAAGGCGGCCATTCCGCAGGCGGATCTGCTGCAGGCTATCCGAGCCGAGCATCTGCTGGGTGTGCCCGCCGGCGACAACGTCATCCGCCTGCTGCCGCCGCTCGTCGTCACCGCCGAGGAAGCACGCGAAGGCCTTGCCCGCATCGAGCGTGCGGCCGAACGTGCGCGCGCTGCCCGCACCAGGAAATCGGCTTAAGTTTACCGCCCGCAGTCGGGGCGATTACTGCGCCGTGCGTCGAGACGACGCGCAAAGGACGCAGTAACATTTAGGAATCGCATAAGCTCTCCATAAATCGGTGCCGATTTAAGGGCTTATGCGTGCCCCACGCGGGCGTTATTGTTTTTTCTGGAGCACAGGTAAGGACATGGCTTCTCCGAAACACTTTCTCGATCTCTCAGCCGTTCCGGCTGCCGATCTGCGTCACATCATCGATGATGCGATCGTGCGAAAGAAGGCGCTGAAGGCGGGCGCGGCCGACAAGCCGCTTGCCGGCAAGATGCTGGCGATGATTTTCGAGAAGCCGTCCACCCGTACCCGCGTTTCCTTCGATGTCGGCATGCGCCAGCTCGGCGGCGAGACGCTGTTCCTTTCCGGTACCGAAATGCAGCTTGGCCGCGCCGAGACGATCGGCGATACCGCTAAGGTCCTGTCGCGCTACGTCGACGCGATCATGATCCGCACCACGGATCATGCGCGCATGCTCGAACTGGCGGAACATGCCACCGTTCCGGTTATCAATGCGCTGACGGACGACACGCACCCCTGCCAGATCATGGCCGACATCATGACCTTCGAGGAGCATCGCGGCCCGATCAAGGGCAAGACTGTCGCCTGGACCGGCGACGGCAATAACGTGCTGCATTCGTTGATCGAAGGTGCCGCACGCTTTGGCTATCGCATGAACATGGCGGTACCCCTTGGTTCCGAGCCAAAGGATCACTATCTGAACTGGGCCCGCAACGAGGGCGCCGAAATCCTGCTCTCGCATGATGCAGACCGTGCGGTCGCCGGCGTCGATTGCGTGGTAACCGATACCTGGGTGTCCATGAATCAGGAACACCGGGCCCGCGGTCACAACGTCTTCCAGCCCTATCAAGTCAACAAGGCTTTGATGGCACAGGCCGACAAAGACGCGTTGTTCATGCATTGCCTGCCCGCCCATCGCGGGGAGGAGGTGACGGACGAAGTGATCGATGGTCCGCAATCCGTTGTTTTCGATGAGGCGGAAAACCGCCTTCATGCGCAAAAGTCGATTCTTGCTTGGTGCCTGGGCGCGATCTGAGGATATGAAGCCGCGCCTGAGAGCGCGGGCGCAGTAGGAGTAAAGCAATGGCCGAAAATGCAGCCTCGCTGGGCCAATTCGATTTCGCCGGTGACGATCACGTCGTACCCTTTCAGGTGGAGGGCCTCGATGTGCGCGGCCGTGCCGTGCAGCTTGGTCCGTTGCTGGATGCGATCCTTGCCCGGCACGATTATCCGACCCCGGTGGCCCGCCTTCTGGCCGAGGCCATCGTTCTGACGGTTCTGCTCGGCACGTCGCTGAAGTTCGAAGGCAAGTTCACCGTGCAGACCAAGGGTGACGGTCCCGTCGACCTCTTGGTTGCCGATTTCTCGACGCCGGAAAATGTCCGTGCCTATGCCCGCTTCAACGAGGAAGCGCTGGCAAAGGCTGTAGCGGAAGGCCGGACGGAACCCGAGCAGCTGCTTGGCAAGGGCGTTCTCGCTTTCACGATCGACCAGGGCCGGTTCAGCCAGCCCTATCAGGGCATCGTCGCTCTCGACGGCGCGTCGCTCGAGGAGATCGCCGGCACCTATTTCCGCCAGTCGGAACAGATCCCGACGCGCGTTCGTCTCGGCGCGGCCGAGCTTTTCGATCGTGACGAGAACGGCAAGCCACGTCATCGCTGGCGGGCAGGGGGCCTGATCGCCCAGTTCTTGCCGGAAGCGCCCGAGCGCATGCGGCAGCCGGACCTGCATGGCGGCGATGGCGATACCGGTGCGCGCCACCATTCCGAGGACGATGCCTGGTCGGAAGCGCGCAGTCTGGTCGAGACCATCGATGCCGATGAGCTCACGGATCCGCAAGTCGGCACCGAGCGTCTGCTCTATCGCCTCTTCCACGAGCGCGGCGTGCGCGTCTACGAACCGAAAGCCGTCTACGACCGCTGTTCGTGCTCGCGTGACAAGCTGAAGGGCGTGTTGAAGGGCTTTTCGGCTGAAGAGATCCAGGCGAGCGAAGAGAATGGCGAAATCGCGGTGACCTGCGAGTTCTGCTCGACGACCTATCGGTTCGAAGTATCCGAGATAGAAGCGGCCTGAGGCCGCTTCAGAGCATCTCCGCGCAGAATGCGTAAAAATCAAATAGAGCGACCGTTGCACTTCCGAAAGGAAGCGCGGCGCTCTAATTCAGCGTCCGCAGCAGGTTGGGCGTGTCGAGCGAGAAGGCGGGGATCTTGACATGGAATTGCTCCCCGTCATCCGTCTCCATCTGATAATGGCCGAACATCATTCCTGACGGCGTGTCCAGCGGGCAGCCCGAGGAATATTCATAGGTGTCGCCGGGCTTCAGATGCGGTTGTTCGCCGACGACGCCGGGGCCTGTCACCTCGTCCACGATGCCGTTCATGTCGGTGATGTGCCAGTAGCGCGTCACCAGCTTGACCGCCATTTTCGAGTGGTTGGAGATGACGATGCGGTATCCCCAGACATAGCGATCATCATCCGGATCGGATTGCTCCTCCAGATAAAACGGTTCCACGACCACTTCTATGTCGCGTGTTAAGGCGCGATACATGCCTGTTACCTTGCCACTGCCCTGAACCGTCGAGCGCTTATTCAAGCCTCATCGCCGCCTCAGCATTTCCAAGTCTGCGGCATATTATCCGCTTTCTGTCACTCCCGCAAAGTGCAGGATATCTAGCGGTATCCTATAACCGATCCAATCCGTCAAGGAACGGCGTGATGAAATCTGGCGCCTCGAGGTCAGCCGCTCCTAATTTCAGCTATTATGACTGATAAAACAAGTTAGTAAGGCGTACTAAAAGTATCTCGCACCGCTTATCATTTGGGCTTGTCTACCGCAATTCGCGCCGGCTGGTGCCGTGACAGATATATACGCTTGCAACGGCTGATGGCACACTTCGGTGTTCCTGCTCTGCGCTGTCAGTACGTCGTCAAAATCTTGATACGCGTAATGCCCGACTTCATGGAATGTTTCTTCGACAGGCGTTTGCTTGAGATTTTCCGGCAACCGGTTTTCGGCTATCATCTGATTCTGGCGCGGCCCGCGCCTCCCCCCTCCATTCGGGAAAGCATTTTTCATGCAGGGTTTTCGATCTTCAAACCGACTGTTTGAGCGCTGGCATAAGGAGGGGTTGCGATGATTGCTCGCAATAGGAGGTTTAGATGAGGCTTTCTGCCCCTGTTTACCATTTGAAACGTAAGGCGAGGCTGCTGTCCCGTCAGCAGAATATCCCGTTGCATGCCGCGCTGGATCGCATCGCGGCCAGCGAAGGGTTTGAAGGCTGGAGCTTGCTCTCGGCCAGAGCCAACACCGACGTGTCAGTCAGCGAGCTGTATTCGCGCCTGAAGCCGGGCGATCTGGTTCTGGTCGGCGCCCGGCCTGGTCATGGCAAGACCCTCATGAGCCTGAGGCTTGCCGTGGAGGCCATGAAGCTTGGCAATCGCGGCGTGTTTTTCACGCTGGAGGATACGGAGACGGTCGTCCGGAATCGCTTCCGGATGATCGATGCCGACCACGCGGAATTTGCCGCGTTGTTCGCGTTCGACAATTCCGACGCCATCAGCGCCGATTACATCATCGCAAAGCTGGCGATGGCGCCCAGTGGCACCCTCGCTGTGGTCGACTATCTGCAGCTGCTGGATCAGAAGCGCGAAAAGCCGGAGCTGATGGCTCAGGTTCAGACGTTGAAGGCGTTTGCGCGTGACAGGGGTGCGATCATCGTCTTCATTTCGCAGATCGACCGCTCATACGATCCTGCGCTGAAGCCCGTCCCTGATCCGGAGGACGTTCGGCTGCCGAACCCTCTGGATCTGAAGCTGTTCGACAAGATGTTCTTCCTGCACGACGGTCAGGTTCAAATCAGGGCGGCGAGCTGAAAGGCAGGTAGTCCCTGAAGCATGGCCCCGGAGGGGTAGATCGAGCCGCCCGGAAAAGCACCCGGGCGGCTCGATTGATATCAGGCGGAGACCTGCTCCAGCGCACGGGCAAAATCTTCGACCAGATCGTCGCTGTCCTCGATGCCCGCGGAGAAGCGCACGGTGCCCGGCGAAATGCCGAGCTCTGCACGTGCCTCGTCGGTGAGGTTCTTGTGCGTCGTGGTAGCCGGATGGGTGATCAGGCTCTTGCTGTCGCCGAGATTGTTGGAAATCTTGACGATCTCCAGGGCGTTCTGCAGCTTGAAGGCCGCTTCCTTGCCGCCCTTGAGTTCGAAGGCGATCAGGGTCGAGCCGCCGCTCATCTGCTTGGCGATGATATCGGCTTGCGGGTGGTCCTTGCGGCCCGGATAGATCACGCGGGCGACCTTGTTGGTCTGCTCGGCGAGGAAATCGGCCACCTTGGCGGCGTTCTTCGTCTGCTGGGCAACGCGAAGCGGCAAGGTCTCGATGCCCTTCAGCAGCGTCCATGCAGTGAAGGGGGACATGGCCGGTCCGGTATGGCGGAAATAATCCTGCAGCTTCTCGTCGATCCACTGCTTGTCGGAGAGGATAATGCCGCCGAGCGAACGGCCCTGACCGTCAATGTGCTTGGTGGCGGAATAGACGACGATATGGGCGCCGAGCTCCAGCGGCTTCTGGAAGAGCGGCGTCGCGAAGACGTTGTCGACGACGACCTTGGCGCCGATCTGGTTGGCGAGCTTGGCAACGGCTGCGATATCGACCACTTCGAGTGTCGGATTGGTCGGGCTTTCCAGGAAGAACAGCTTGGTGTTCGGGCGGATGGCCTTTTCCCAGTTCTCGGTAAAGCGTCCGTCGACGAGGGTGCATTCGATGCCGTATTTCGGAGCCAGTGTCTCTACGACCCAGCGGCAGGAGCCGAAGAGCGCGCGGGCCGCGACGATGTGGTCGCCGGCCTGCAGCTGGCAGAGGATAGCGGCGGAGACGGCGGCCATGCCCGAAGCGGTGGCGCGTGCGTCTTCAGCGCCTTCCAGCGCACACATGCGCTTTTCAAACATGTCATTGGTCGGGCTGCCGTAACGGGCGTAGATGAAACCTTCGGTCTCGCCCTTGAAGCGGGCTTCCGCCGCTTCAGAGGTATCGTAGACGAAGCCCTGGGTCAGATAGATCGCTTCGGAGGTCTCGCCGAATTGCGAACGAAGCGTTCCGTTGTGTACGAGCTGGGTTGCGGGGCGCCAAGTCTTGCTCATGCCATCACCACTTTCAAACAAAAAAACCGGTCGCAAAAGCAGACCGGTTCAACCCCGGTCTTTTTAGCCATTTGTTTAACGTGGCTGCAAGCCGACCGGCCAAATCACCACGGGATAAGTTGCAATACTGCCGTTGACGGCTTGCGTCAATTCCCTGAGTTTGGTTTTGTCGGCGACAAATTACTGCCTCTGTGTCCGTTAGGATGGGTCAAGGGTCGCAGCAACATTTTCAATCGGCGCACAAGCCTGCGGGTCGCTTTCGACCGGAGGGATCGTGGGCTGAAGAAAGGGCATGATGGCTCGCAATACTGGAATTCTGGCGGACCGCGCCATAGCAGCGCTCTTTGAAACAGGGCGGCTAACGAGCGAGAGAGAACTGGACGTCGATCAGATCCAGCCTGCAAGTCTTGACCTGCGGCTCAGTTCGCACGCCTTCCGCGTCCGCGCCAGCTTCATGCCAGGGCCTTCACATCTCGTTGCCGACAAGCTCGATCGGCTGAAGCTGCATGTCATCGACCTCTCGGAAGGCGCGGTGCTGGAAACCGGCTGCGTCTATATCGTACCGCTGATGGAGCGGCTGGACCTGCCGGAAGACATGTCGGCCTCGGCCAACCCGAAGAGTTCGACGGGTCGCCTCGACATCTTCACCCGCGTCATCACCGACCGGGCGCAGGAGTTCGACAAGATCCCAGCCGGCTATTCCGGCCCGCTCTATCTTGAAATCAGCCCGCGCACCTTCCCCATCGTCGTGCGCCGCGGCTCGCGCCTCTCGCAGATCCGCTTCCGCGTCGGGCAGGCCCTGCTCACCGAGCCGGAACTCTTGGCGCTGCACGAAACCGAGACGCTGGTCGCCAGCAAGAAGCCTAACATCACCGGCGGCGGCATCGCGCTGTCGATCGATCTCGCCGGCGACAAGGAAGGACTGATCGGCTATCGCGGCAAGCATCACACGGCTGTCGTCGATGTCGACAAAAAAGCCCAACACGACATCTTCGATTTCTGGGAGCCGCTTTATAGCCGCGGCCGCACCGAAATCATCCTTGACCCCGACGAATTTTACATCCTTGTTTCGCGCGAAGCGGTGCATGTGCCGCCGCATTATGCCGCCGAAATGACGCCGTTCGATCCGCTGGTCGGCGAATTCCGCGTCCACTATGCCGGCTTCTTCGACCCGGGCTTCGGCCATGCGCCGGCCGGCGGTCGCGGCAGCCGCGCCGTGCTCGAGGTGCGCAGCCATGAAGTGCCCTTCATTCTCGAAGATGGGCAGATCGTCGGTCGCCTTATCTATGAACACATGCTGGAACAGCCGAGCAGCCTCTACGGCTCCGGCCTCGGCTCGAACTATCAGGCGCAGGGCCTGAAGCTCTCGAAGCACTTCCGGTTGTAGTGACCCTTCCGGAAAACAGTAAACGCTGCGTATTGGGATGTCCGATGAATATCAGGCGTCCCTTTTTACTATAATCTTGCTCAAAGAATGTAATGAACTCATCTTGTGGCAGAAGCGGAGCGCCCTCGCATCTCATGGAATAAATTTACAGCGATAAAAGTGAGACTCCGCTGTCTATTTGGATGTGCGCATATGAAATTACCGAATGATCCAACCGGCAAGCTCGGAGCGGCATATATGATGCTCGTTTATTTGTTCGCGTATTTGCCGGTCATTGGGGTTGTCAGGATTGCTACGGGTCTCAATATCGACGATCGACAGGTGGAGTGCGCCGCGAGTGCATGGGCGCGCACTGTCGTCATACTATCGATCGCCGTTGTCGCCGTGCTGATACATATGGCAATTGGTTTCTTTTATTTTCAATCAAATGGTGAAGGCCCTTTCGGCCCTCTTCCGAAACCGAGAAGTCGCAAAAAGCCGAAGCGCAAACGTCTTCTGCCATATATTTCGAACGGCGCCTTGTTCGGAACAATGATGCTTCCCGCGATGTTTCTTATTCTGCCGCGCCATTGCTAGGAAACGGGCATTAATAGCCAGGCACCTTTCTGACGCCTGTCGACGGTATTTGATCAATTGAAGACGAGAGAAGTCGGTTGACCGATCTTGACACTGACCGCCAACTGTTGGACATCTCAGGGGGGCAGGCGGGTGTAGCTCAATGGTAGAGCAGCAGCTTCCCAAGCTGAATACGAGGGTTCGATTCCCTTCACCCGCTCCAGTCTCTTCCCGTCTCTCTGCAATTGGTTAGACCGCCCCACGGTGGCTTTGCATGAGAAATTCAGGCCTAGAGCGTTTCATGTTTTGACGGAAGCGTAGCCTGCGTTTGAGAAGTAGTTGGCGCACTCTTCTGGCTTGATGGTGTTGGCGAGTATGCCCAGA
>NZ_JACHBG010000009.1 GCF_014207095.1 Martinezella lusitana
AACTGCAGGCGCGATAACGCCACGATATCAAGTTCCATAGTCTTTCTCCCACCCCCTACGGTGTGTCTGACAGGAAGGCGGCGCCAAATGCGCCGGACTGAAGATGGCAACCCAACGATCCGGAACAGACGAAGCTGTCGCGCAGGTCATCGGATCGTTACGGCATGAATAATGCAGGTGGGATGGCGGCTTGATCGAGTGCCATCGCCTCACGCTAAAGGTGGTTGTATCGTCTCGACCGGCGTATCTGGCGCCGGCATTGCAACGCCGAGATAGGGATCGATCCAGGCGATCTGATCGATAACGGATTTGACCCCTGGCACGTTCTCTGCAGCAACCTTAGCAGCAAGACGTTCTCGCTCGTCGAAAACGCTGCCCGACAGTTCGACGATGCCGTTCGACACATGGACATTGATGAAGCCGTTCCGGCTCCAGCTCTGATGCGCCAGTTCTGCGATCACCGCATTCGCGATCTCGTCGTCGCCGGCTGGCAGCTTGTCCTTCGGCGGCATGTTTGCCAATGCCCGCATCAGGTCGGATCTACAGACGATTCCGACCACTTTACCCTGGACGACGACCGGCAAGCGTTTGACGCCATGCTTTTCCATCAGGTCCACTGCAATGGCGAGCTCGGCATCTGGAGCTATGGTCACGACCTCGGACGTCATTACCTTTTCGACGGTCCTACCATGGGAGAGCACATATTCATCGGCGAGCTTGCCAGGGCTTGTCAGAAACTCCAGCAACCAGGATCGCTTGCGTTCGGTGCTCAATTCGCCGCGGCGAAGGAAATCTGCTTCGCTAACTATGCCGACAAGGTTGCCGTCATCGGCGATGACCGGAAGACCGCTAACGCGATGATCGAGCATAATCCTGACGGCATCGATAACAGACATCGCCGGACCCACAGTAATTGCGGGCGCATTCATGACGGCTTGGATCAGCATGTTCGTCTCCTTTTCAGAACGCATAGCGCAGCGAGGGGAGGCCTTGCGCGGCGTGATGAACCCAGAGTTATCAACACCTTCGCGGCGGCGCTTTGATCGGTGTCAAATTTGCGATGCGGCATGGAGGATAGGGTGATTTCAGCCGGCACGTCAGTTCCGCATAGCAGACGAGCGGACTCAAGGGCTTGAGCGCGAAGGCGAGGCCGCTGTTTCAACTAGGCCGGAACGAACATCATGACCGCGGCTACCCCCATGAGCGCGACGGTGATCCAGCCGATCCATGACGATATAGCTCCTATCCTATAGGGTCCCATGACCTTTGGATCTGCAGCCAACAACAGTATGACGGCAATCAGGGGGACCGCGAGGAGCCCGTTGATGACAGCGCTCCAGAATAGAGCGTTCATGGGCGTGATCGGTGAATACTGAATGATCAATGCGAGCAGCACACTTATTGCAATGACGCCATAAAAGCCCCGGGCATCATTCGGCGCTCGCTCCAGCCCGAATTTCCAGCCCATCGCTTCCGCCAAAGCATAGCCGGCGGAGCCCGCGAGCACTGGCACGCCTATGAGGCCGACGCCTAGAATTCCAAGCGCGAATATAAGGGCCGCGAATGGACCAGCCAGCGGTCGAAGGGCACTGGCGGCCTGAGCGGCAGTGTCGATCTGCGTGATACCGGCGACATTCAGCGTCACGGCGGTCGCCAGAATAATGAAGAACGCGGTAAGGTTGGAATAGAGCATACCGCTCCACGTATCCCAGCCAATCCGGTTAAGTTCGCGAGGTGCATTTGCGCTATCTTCGCACAGCGGCCTCGCCTCCGGTGCTGCATGCATTTCCTCAACCTCTTCCGAGGCCTGCCAGAAGAAAAGATAGGGACTGATCGTCGTGCCGAAAACGCCGACGACGACCGCCGCATAGGTCGATGTCGGAGTGATTGCCGGCCAGACCGTCCTTAGAGCAACTTGGTTCCAATCGACATGGACGGTGAAGAGGACCGCCGCGTAAGCCAAAAGCGAGATTGTGAGCCATTTCAGGAATGACACGTAACGATGGTAGGGAATGAAGACCTGAAGCGCGAGCGTGCCGAAGACGAAGAGCATTGTCATCAAATGACGGTTGAAACCGGTCACCAACTCCGCCACTTCGCCCATCGCGGCAACATCGGCGGCGATGTTCAATATGTTCGCTATCAGCAGCGAGAACACCACCACATAGAGCACAACTGGCGGAAATGTGCTCTTTATGTTTGCTGCGAGCCCGCGCCCGGTCACACGACCAATCCGTGCGCAAGTCGCCTGGACGACGGCCATCATCGGAAACGATACCGGCATGGCCCAAAGCATATTCAGGCCAAATTGTGCACCGGCTTGGGAATAGGTTGCGATACCACTCGGATCATCATCGGCGACACCGGTGATGAGACCCGGTCCGACTTTGGCGAGCGGATGTTGGCGCAGACGCGCCAAGCGATCCGGAAGTCGCGAATACCAAGATCTCGGCCGGTCGGCTAACAGCTCCTCGCTCATTTGGCACTGTCAGAAATATTGCTGACGCTCGCAGGCGAAATTACGGATCGATCAGTATAGCCGCCGGTGCCCCGCACCCTCTCGATAAGGGCCCGGATCGCCCGACGCTCGACATCGGAATCGAGCCGCCCCCGAATCTGCACCTGTCCGTCTTTGACGACGACCTCGACCTTGTCGTGGCCAATCCCGAGATCCGTCGCAAGCCGGGTCCGGATGGCAAGCCCCAGTGCCTCGTCCCCCCTCGCGATCGTCTCGACAGGCGCATCGATAATCAGGTTCAGCAAGTCGCACCGGCTGATGATGCCGACGAGTTGGAAACCGTCGATGATAGGAACTCGTTTGATCCCGTGAGAGGTCATTATGCCGGCGATCCGGCCGATTTCCGTATCGGAGCTCGCGCTTATCACGTCGCGGCTCATCGCTTCAGCGACGGACCAACCGTGGATTTGTATATAGTTGCTCAGTTCGTGCCGTTCATCGGCGCCGCTCGTGCCCTTGCCGATCGGACCCCAATTGCTCCCGAGCCGCGGCATAAGGTCGCCTTCGGTCAATATTCCACATACCGCACCGTCATCGCCGACTACCGGAAGGCCACTTATGTTGTTGGCCCTGAGCAAAATGGCTGCGTTTCGAACACTCATGGTTGGCGAGACCGTGATGACGTTCCGTGTCATGATGTCTTTTGCTTGCACGATTATTCCTCACCTTCGGTTACGACAGCTTTTCAACGGTTGTGTCAGCCGGCGCCCAGCTGCGACCCTCTACGTTTCTGCGCGAGGGAAAAGCTGTGGAGGCCGGTCAGTGCGGCTTGTCGCCTTTGGCTCCGCGCGTGGTTTGCTCTCCCTGTTTCCCTCGTGCGATGCAGTCTGTCGGGAAACGGTGCCTTTGCATTGATCGGTATCAATATTGGCGCGGCAGGAGCGCCTCTACCCACTAAACGCCCGAGGACTGCCTCGCGCATTTGACCTTCATGGAGAATGCACTGGTCCCCGGGGGGCAAGCCTTCATCGGGCTGAGCATTCAGATTCGATCTGGCGCAGACGAAGGTACCGAGTTGTCCTGATCGTTATTTCAGTAAGTGCTCCGTCAAGAGCCGCTCCACCATCGGCGTTGCTTCGAACATGCCGACGCCAGCCATCAGCGCAGTGGCGCTCGCCAAGAAAAAGCGTGCACCATAGTCGCGACTTCCAAGGGTCAAAGCATATGACGCCTTTGCCAGCGTATTGGCGATAACGGCCGCACCGAGAGCCGTTGCGGCAAATTCAGCACCAATGGTGTCAAGGATGCCAGCAATTGTGACGGTGATCGCATCAATATCTGCAAGCCCGGAGAGCGTTGAGACAACGAGCAAACCAGATTGCCCGAAAAAGGCGGCCGCGGCCCGCGCCAAAAAGCCGACAGCCACAAGAAGGAGCGCAGTTTTCAAAACGGAAAGCAGTTCGAACGGATTTCGTGCGCGGTGTTCAGTATGTCTCGCGGTATCATTCCGAGCAAAGATCAGCGAGAAACCGGCCATCACGAGGGCGGCGGCAACGAGTGCTGGGCTGAGGCGGCCTGCGATCGGTGGCGCAAGAATAGCAATATAGAGAAGTACTTTGAGATACGAAACGGCGTTTGCGGCCGTCGCGCCGGCAACCAAGAGTGCAGCCGAATGCCCCGCCGCGCTAAGGCGGGCATTCGTAACGGCAATCGCGGTTGACGATACCAAGCCGTTGACCGCTCCAGCGACGATCTCTCCACGAACTTGCCCGAATGCCTTGACTGCAACATAACCCAGGAAGGAAATGCCGGCGAGAAGAACGACCAATTGCCACGTGTCGGCAGGAGAAATCCCGCCGAATGGGCCGAGTGGTGCGGTCGGCAGGATTGGCAGGACGATGACAGCCATCGCAAGGAAAACAATCGCTGACCGCAACTCATTCCAACTCAATGTTCGAACGAACTGATGTAGTATTTCGCGGCTGGCCAGGATCGCTACGAGCGCAACGCCGCCTGCCGCCGCCAACCGCGCATTTCCGAGTACGGCGAGGGATCCCAGCGCAAATGTCGCCATCGCTGTGACGGTGGTGGTGACGCTGTAATTGCCCTCTGCGCGCAATTCCCGAAACTGATAGAGGCCGAAGATTGCGCTAAAGATCGCGAACATGGCGATGACGACCAGGCCATACCTTGCCGGCTCGACGGAAAGCGTCTGCTCAAGAAGGCCCGAAAGACCGCCCAGCATGCCGGCGATCATGAAAGTGCGGATGCCCGCGGTCCGTTTTCCGGCACTTTCCTCGCGCTCGCGCCAATGGCGCTCTACACCGACGACTGCCCCGATAGCCAGTGCCAAACCAAGCCGCTCAAAAGATTCGACACTCTCCATCCCAATTCCTTATTCGAACCCGTTGCATCTGTGTTGCTTCATCATCACATCTTTCCGGTGCGTCTGCTCAATGAAATCGCCGCTCCGATGGGCACCTGTCTTGAAACCAAGCCGATGATCAAGCGAGGCTGCACGATTATTGGCTTAATGTCATCGCCATAGACGAACGGGCGCCTCTTTCCAGCCGGCTGGACGTATCTGCTGCAGAGTCACCCTTGTGATCCATTCATCCCCATGTCGTCCTCCGCCAGCATATTGTTGTGACGTTCGGAGCGCTCGTGCATCGTATCGGTCGAAACAAGCTCGAATATGCCCGCTTGACGTTGTCGAAAACCAAGGCCGTGCCGGGCTTGGATGTCTTGGGTGCTACATCGGAGTGGGATCATGGTCTTTGGCCTCGCTTCGTGCATCGGGTCTCGTTAGAAAGCCTTAGCCGCACGATCGCCGAGCTCCGGAATACCTTAGGGGGGAGGGGCTCAGGCGACTGATCGCCGCATCGCACTATCGGGCGAGTTTGGCTCGCAGACGGCCGGCAGATGCGGTTGGATGCGCAGTGCCCGCAGAGCATTCAGAATGACGGCAACGTCGATCACCTCCTGCAGAAGAGCCTTGCACAGGCGTAAGATAGCCAAACGGCCGTCCTCGGCGACAGCAACAAGTACCGAGCCGGTCGAAAGTGCCTGATGACGACCTGCCGTTCGACCCGTTTGCCGCGCTACGAAATCGTCTCCACCCACGATGACGCTCCGACCGGCGACCTTTCCGATAACGCCTTCCCCCGGGATCTCGGTTGCATCCGATGGCACCAGTAGCGTTACACCTCGTTGCTGAGCAGCCGAAACGATGGCTTGGGCTACGGGATGCTTGGAAGCTTGGTCAAGTGCTGCAGCAAAACGGGGCACATCGTCTTCGGACATGCCTAAAGGGCTTTCGATCGCGATAATCTCCGGACGGCCGTCGGTAAGGGGGGCCTGTTTTAGCGAGCACCAATGTGCGGATGCGTGCCGCCATTTCGGGCGATGTCATCACCGCGTGGACAAGCATGACCATTCCCTCGCTTTTCTTTAGTCCTTGATAACCGCGATTTCGGGCGGACCGGCGAGTGTCAGCCGCAAGCGACCGCGGTCGACGCGTTGGAGCATGATCGGCCCGGACTTTTCCTCCAGTCGTCGGCGCAGCAGGATCAGCCGGGTTTCCAGATTGTCCTTGAAGTCCGGCAGCTGCAGACGTCGGTCGCGGCGGATTTCACGGTTGAGGAAGTCTTGCTTGCCGCTGCGTGCATAGTCTTCAAGAAAGTGCAGCAGCAGCCGTCCGGGCACGCCGCGAATGAGATAGTCGTCGTCGACAAACAACGAGCCATCTCGCTGGTAAAAGCGCACCGCGATCCGTCGACCGGTGGGCACGTTCGCAATCTCCACGGTCGGCACCTGCGCCTTCTCGTGCTGGTTCGTCTCCGTCCTCTCGCGTTCGTCGGAAAGGAAGGAGAGCGCGGTGGCCAGATGCGCGGCGATGACGGTCAGCGCCTCTTCGTCGCGATGACGGAAGGCGAAACGCTCCGTCGATTCGGAAAACAGCACGCCCACCAGCCGTCCTCGTGCGACAAACGGCAGCGCGATTTGGCTGAGCGGCTTGTCGAGCGCCGGAAGCGGGATCGGCGTCGTATCCTCGATGCCCGCCATGGCCCGCACCGCCTGGATGTAGCGCTGGCCGCGACTGAGGTCGGTGATCCGCACGTTGCGCCGTCGCTCGGCTGCTGCCCCGATAATGCCGCGCCCGAGCGGAACCTCGGCGCCGAAGCCGAAGCGGCCGTAGCCGCGACTGGCGATCGTCGTCAGTCCGCTGCGTTCGCCGTCCGGCACCAACACCATTGAATGCCGGTAGCCGAAGAGCTCGCCCAGGCCCTCAATCGCCACATCGAGCAGCGTTTCTGGATCGCCGCAGTCGGACATCTGCGTCGCCAGCCTTGCCACCTTGCCCATAAGGTCGGGCAGGTGGAGCGGCTCCGGCTCGACCAGCGGATTGGCGGCCGGTACGGCCCGACAATCTTCTACCCGGTAGATGTCGACTGCACGCAGCTTCATGATTCCGGTCAGCCGGCTTTCCAGAATCGCCAGATGGACCTCCACCTGTTCGAAGGTTTCTCCCTCCATCTCGGAGCGCTCGAACACCAGATCGAGCATGTGCTGCTCGCCGCTATAGCCGTCGACTACCATCACGGTCGCGAGCCCGTTGCGTGCCACATTAGTGGCAGTCTTCGAAAAGAATTGGTTGGAGAGCGCGACATGCGTCTCATCGACGTAATGCACATGCGAGAGATAGGAAATATTGGGCATTCCGTCCGCATCGATCGTGGCAATGATGGAGGGAATGACGCCCTCGAAACTGTCACGCAGCCTTTCGAGCGGAATCATGCGGCAGCTTCCGGCGTTAGCCTGCGTCCGGCGCCTGGGCCAGGCGTCTGCTCGAAGATCTCCCGAGGCTCGATTGTCAGGCAGACGAGTTCTTGGTCCGAGAGCGTGCTGGAGAGTTGCATCTGGGTGACGCCGAGCGCCAGCATCCGCGAGAGCTGTTCTGCGACGTAGGCCTGGCCCAACGCCTGCCAGGCGGCACTTGCGGGTTCCGCCTCCAGGATCCGCCCCTTAATCTGGCAGGCCTTGTAGTCGTCAGCCCGCACATAGGTCGTGGCAATCGGCCGACCGGCTAGTGCTTCGCCCACAGCCTTCGGCCATTGGCAGCGGGACGCGAGAAAGTGTATGTGCCTGCTCTGCCGGTCGAAGCGTACGCCCGAGCCGCGGCCAATCATCGGCCGGCCGGCTTCGTCGCGCGTCGCAAACAGGATCATGACAGGACTTTCTATGAATTCTACGAGTTCCGGCCCTAGCAATGTTTTCCCCCCTGAAATGCGGGAATAATATTTACTTAGGATATTCTTAGCAATCGTCCCAATTGCTTAGGATGGTTTTAGGAAGCGCTTTGGAAAGGCCTCGGCTATCTCTCGGCCATTAGCCCGGCACACAGGAAAAGGTGCCGGTCAACCAAGAGGAAAATCATCATGGGCCACGAATTCTCGCTTACCAGCATTCCCGATCTCAACGGGCGTTATGATATCTACGGGGCGGTGCACAAGGGCTTGCGCAAGGCCGGCTGTGACCTGCTGGGCCGCCTCGGCACGGCCGATTCTCACGATGCACAGGAGACGGCCTTGCTGATCGGCGACCTGCGCAACTACCTGATGCTCGCCGCGTCCCATGTCAGCCACGAGGACGAAAATATCCATGTGGAGCTCGCCGCCAAGGGCGTCTCGACCGTCAAGGTGGATGAGCAGCATGACGACCATCGCACCGCCTTCGGCGAGCTGGAAGAATTGATTGTCGCTTGGGAAAGGGCTTGGCCATCGCACAAGCCTGCTTGCGGCCGCAAGCTCTATCTCGCTTTCGCGGCCTATATGGCCGACGACCTCGCGCATATGCACGAGGAGGAAACGATGACCGCCCCGCTGTTGTGGCGCAACTTTACCGACAACGAAATCCTCGGCATCGAGATGAGCATCATCGCCTCCCTGCCACCGGAAATGAGCATGGCCTTCATGCGCATGATGATCCCGGCGATCAATCCAGTCGAGCGCGCCACACTCTTGGGCGCCATGAAGAAGGATGCGCCGCCGGACATCTTCCAGGCAGTCATCGATTTCGCAGTTCGTCCGAGCCTTTCAGCCAGCGATTTCACCCAGCTTGCCGACGCGCTGAAGCTGGCGGCTTGAGAAGACGACTACAGGCGGAGCCTCTATGCTCCGCCTGTAGCATCGCTTTGAGCTTCCGGAGAAGAGCCATGTGCAAACCAAACGGCCCGGCCAGCATGCAGGGCGAATGTCCGCGCCGCGGTGATTGTCGCGGCTGCTTTCCGTTATGGTCGGGGAGGGGATTGCCGCGCGTCTGAGGCACATCCAAGACTTGCAATGGTGAAGATAACGCAGCCGACGATGAAAGTCAGGCGATGCCCGTAAATATCGGCAAGCAGACCGGGGCTGATGAGGAGGGCGGCGTAGACAAGGTTGTAGGCATCCACCGCCAATAGCCTCCTCCGCAAGCCTGTCATTGAGTTTGTTGCTCACGGATGCTGGATCGATGCCATACATCGCAACATGACCCCTTCCGTGTCGGAGCCGCCGGAAGTCCCATCCGACCGAATTTAAGTGTGACGCCATCGGCCTCAACAAATTGCGGTCGCTCCAACTCCTCCTCCCGCCTGCTCAAATCCGAGGAACCCTTCCCTAGTCGCGTCTGTCTACCCATCTGCGTGGAGTTTAGCCTCAGGCTTGTGGCGTCAGTGATCAACAAACTGAGTAATTTGTGTTTTCTTGCACCTATTCTGAGATAGAGAACAAGTTCGCGAATTGTATTACACTGAAGACTATCATTTAGTTTGGGTTACTTCGAGCATTGTGGCTGTGTGATGATCGGCTTTCGCATGGCCTATTCAGCGTTCCCTCGGATTAATTTTATGTTAGGAGTGTGATGGCTGGGATATATTATCTGTGTGAGAACGTTCATGGCTGAATTCAAATTTGAAAAGGCACCTCAAGCAAGCGATGCTGCCGACATTTCGGGTGAGTGCCAGCGCCAATTGCAGCCGGTTGTCAAAGAAATAGTTCAAGCTGCAGTCGCTGCCGGTTGGAATCAGAAGGATATTCTTCTGGCAATGATCGACGTTGCTTGGGATCTTTACGAGAACCATCGCGATGATCATTAGCGGCCAACTGGCTATCAGCCACGTCGCCTAGTGAAGCGGAATTCCATCATATCGTTGCGCCGGATCTGTGGCAGATTTGGTTGTCAGTCAGCGGAGAGGTTCCGATAAGTTATTCTCTCCTTCTACGTGAAAAGTGCCCCTTTCAAACGCAGTGATTTGTACTATTTACTTCTCCTCCATAGGCCGATTTTGCGACAGCGTTGGGCAAGCCTTATTAGCAAATCGAGATCTCATACACGTATGGGACCTCGCGTGCCTATCGGAACTTGGGTAATTTCGTTCGGGCGGGGCGACGGAAAATGGACTGTGCGGCTGAGGTCCGGGAGCGGGCCGATCGATATGTGTTCGACATAATTCCAGAAAATGTAGGTCCAAGAAGGGCAATGATGCACGGGAGCGTCATCAGCTCGGTGCGCAAACCCGGATCGCAGACGTTTCTGGCCAAGGAGCATGCGATGGGAATCGTGCTCGCCCCCATGCGCGGCTTGCGAGCGTCTCTCGGCAGTGACCGGATCACCCAATATGATGCGCCGGTTGGCTGTCTCATCATCAATCCCGCCGGTGTGGACAGTAGCCTTGCCTGGTCCGAAGTCAGGAAAAATCTCGTCGTCGCCATTCCTCCCGGCACCCTGTCGGAACTGGCGCTTCAGGAGTTCGATCTTGCTAACGTAGAACTACGGCCGCCTGCTTTCGGGGTCGTCGATCCGATAGCTCTCGACATTGCGCAGCGGATGTCTGCCGAACTAACCGGGAAAGCAACTCCGAATGAACTCTATCTTGATTCATTGGTTACTCTCTTCAGCACGCATGTCCTTCGTACCTATGCAAGCCATATGAAACAGCCTCAGCCGCCCAGGGGAGGGCTCTCCTCCAAAAGTGCCCGTCGCATCGAAGAATATCTCCGTGAGCATTTTACGGAAAGGGTTCATGTCGCTGAACTGGCAGCCGTCGCCGGCATCTCGGCCAATCACTTTATAATAAGGTTTGCCAAGACGTTTGGAATGCCGCCACACCGTTATCTCATCAACATGCGGTTGGATTCGGCGGAAAGAATGCTCATTGAGGGCGAGATACCAATTGCGGAAATCGCTTATCTAACTGGCTTTTCGGATCAAAGCCATTTGGCAACGACGATGAAGCGATACCGAGGACGCACGCCAAAAGATTTGCGATTCGAGCGATAGCTTGTCGAGCCGAGAAAGGGTCTCGAACAATGGCGGCCCGAAGCCATACGGAAGAGCTCCGAGATTGCCGGATTGAATGGGTTGAAGGGCAACGCGTAATGGGTGTGGCAAAGCCGTCACACCTCCATGTGGCTGCGCAAAAACCGTAGTTTTCTAAAAAAAGTCCGGAATTTTCTAAAATACCGCTGCTGCGAAATAAGGCCATGTTCCCGGATGGTAACCATCCGGTGCTCTATGGACATTCAATTCCCTGAATTTGAAATCTTTGCTCCGAAGATCGAGGTAGCGTGGTCTGCCTTGCAAGACCGATATGCCAGCCGCCTGAGCGGCGCGGAAGTCGATTATCTGTTTGCTTCCCTTGTCTTCGGCCTGACCTCTCCGGCTTATGGAGAAGGGGAGCCGCTATTCCATTTCGATGTTTGCCGCGCCCTGGTGACGACGAAGCTCCCCTCCGATCGTGCCGACGCCGCATTGTATCGCGTTCCGGAGCTGACGCAGCCATGGGTCGATACCGTCCGCGAACAGCTCGAAAGCCAGGCCGCCAAAATGGGTCGCGCGCTTCGGCAAGTGCATAATTTCAATGACGACGCAGCCGCCGATGCGGGTTCACGCGTGCTCGGTCGTCCAGATAGCAGCGAGGAGAAAGCAGCATGAGCGAGTGCGTTGGGGAACGTCTGCAGACTAAATCGCCTATTGATGTTGTTGGAAATCGGGGGCCGGAGAGACGTGACAGTCGTTCCGCGCGCCGCAGGCTGATGGCAGTCCTGCGAACGGCTCATCGTGTATTGGGCATGAAACGCCTTCGGCTTGGTTTGGGAGTGCCGACAGCCGGCGGCACTGCCGGAGCGCTGCTTGTCCTTATCGGTGGCATGACCCCGCAGGCAGCTTTCGCGCAGCTTGCTATTGGTAACGGGGTCAATGTCAATGCCGCTGATTGTGGCACCAATCCGAGCGCAGTTGCGGCCGGCACGGCGATCGGCTGCGGAACCGTCGCCTCTGTCGCTGGCGCGACGGCCGTTGGCTACGGCACCAATGCGATTGGCCGGAACGCCACAGCGCTAGGCTCCAGCAACAGTGCAAACGGCGCCGGTGCGATCGCCGTCGGCTACGCTAATTCCGCTACCGGCATCAATGCGATTGCTTTCGGTCCCTTGTCCATTTCGAATGGCATCAATGCTGTCGCTATGGGTGGAGCGGCCCATGCCACGGGTGATGGGACGATGGCTTTTGGCGTCAACAGCGTTGCAAACGGCGTCGGCGCCACGACTTTCGGGAATAGCGCCCAGGCTCTGTCGGCGAACACGTTGGCAATTGGCACCAGCGCGACTGCCAATACTGCCGCTGGCGGCAGTATTGCGATGGGCACCGGCTCAAAGGCGGTGGCGACGGGCCAGGGTTCCCCGATTGCTATCGGCGTGAATGCCAATGCCAGTGGCACGGCACCGACCGGATTTAGTTTCGAAGCAGTAGCGCTCGGAACAGCGGCTAACGCCACAGGAGCCTGGTCGAGTGCCGTGGGTTCGAGCGCATCTGCGACGGGGACAGGATCCAGCGCCTTCGGCACGTCGGCCGCTGCAACGGCCGACCAGTCCACCGCGGTTGGGAATGGGGCAGCTGCTTCCGGCTTGAGGGGCTCGGCCATGGGTTACCTTGCCAAGGCCTCGAACACCGATACTATCGCCCTCGGCACGACAGCCACCGCATCCGGGACCAACGCGCTCGCCATCGGCCCTACCACGGTTGCGTCAGGAGATTTCGGGGTTGCTTTGGGCAACCAGGCACGGGCGCTCGCTGGCGGTGGTGCTGTTGCAATAGGCTCCGGCGCTGTCGTCGCCAGCACCGCGACCTCCAGCGTCGCGCTCGGCAACAATGCCAATGCCGGTGGTGTCCTGTCCGTTGCCACCGGCGCTGGTGCCAGCGCGAGCGGTGACAATTCTACTGCTACAGGACGTACGGCTGTCGCCAGTGGCACAAATTCCTCTGCATACGGATCCGGAACAAAGGCGACGGGAGACAATTCTCTGGCCGCCGGTGTCAGCGCCAATGCCGGCGGAGTGGCGGCCACGGCGGTGGGGCAGGGGTCGACAGCCGTCAGCGGATATGATGTGGCGCTTGGTGCCGGGGCAAAGGCTTCCGGTCAGGGAAGCGCCGTCAACTCGGCAGTGGCCATCGGCGCCGGTCAGGCGTTGAATGCAGGCACGATCGCGATTGGCAACGCCTTCAACGGCGGTGCGACCGCATCGGGACGTGACGCCATTTCGATTGGCACGGCGGCGTCGGCTGCGGGGGAATCCGGCATTGCCTTTGGCGCGGCGGCCAATGCAAGCCAGAAGAGCAGCGTTGCCATTGGCCCGAACTCCGCCGCCTCCGCTGAATCGGCCATCGCCATGGGCAATGGTGCCAATGCCTCTTCAACCGATGCGATTGCCATGGGCACCAATGCGAAGGCATCTGGCGGCAAGGCGGTCGCCATCGGCGCGGGTAATAGCGCTTATGGCGACGGCGCGGTCGCGCTCGGCGACCCGAGCTATGCCAGCGGCACAGGCGCCTTCACCGGTGGCGCCAACAATATCGCCAACAGCGATGGCACGGCGACCGCCACTGCGGCCAACCAGGCCGCCGGCGCAGTTGCGATCGGCAACAGCAACAAGGCGATCGGTCAGGGCTCGGTTGCGCTCGGCAACGGTTCCACCGCGGGTGCTTCCGGCTTTGTCGGCAATATCGCATTGGGCAATGGTGCGACAGCGACAGCCAGTTCCGGTGATGTAGCGCTCGGTTCGGGCTCGTCGACGCTTGCAGCGGTCGGCACCCCGAGCACTGTGATTGGCGGCAATACCTATAACTTCGCCGGTACGACACCGACCTCGACGGTGAGCGTCGGCGCAGCGGGCGCCGAGCGCACCATCACCAATGTCGCGGCGGGCCGGCTCAACAACGGTTCGACGGACGCCGTCAACGGCTCGCAGTTGTTTGCGACCAACCAGCAGGTTGATCTGAACACGACCGACATCGCCAATCTGAACAATACGATCACTAACATCAACACCGGCGGCGGCATCAAGTATTTCCACGCCAACTCCACGCTGCCGGATTCTCAGGCAATCGGGGTGAATTCGGTTGCAGTCGGACCGAATGCGGTCGCTAACAATGCCGGTGACGTGGCCATCGGTCTGAATGCTTCGTCAGGTGCGACAACGGCGGTTTCGGGCGCAACGATCGGCGGTACCGCCTATACCTTTGCAGGCACAAATCCGACCGGCGCTTTCTCCGTGGGTTCGGCGGGTGCCGAGCGACAGATTCAAAATGTTGCGGCCGGCCAGCTCAACGGCAGCTCGACGGACGCGGTCAACGGTTCGCAACTCTTCGCCACGAACCGAGCAGTCGATAGTCTTAACACAACGGTCACCACGATCGGCGGCAACCTGACCAATCTCGGCAACACGATCAACAACATCGCCGGGGATACATCGACGACTTATACCGATGCGAACGGTAAGGGCGTTCGATATGTCCGCACCAACGATCGCACCCTCGCCCTTAGCGATTCCTCGGCTCAGGGCATCGGCTCTACGGCGGTCGGCTACAATGCCACCTCGGTTGCCGACAATTCCCTTGCGCTCGGAAGAGATAGCCAGGCCACCATTGTTGGTGGGGTCGCTCTTGGCTCCGGATCGGTTGCCGATCGTGCCATCGCTCCGGCGGCGGGTCAGATTGCGGCTGGGCCGACGAACTTCATCCAATACAATACGACGGACAAAACCCTGTTGGGCGCCGTCTCGGTCGGCTCGAGCACGTCCTACCGACAGATTATCAACGTCGCGGACGGCACCAGCGCGCAGGATGCCGTTACCGTTCGCCAGCTCCAGGGTGCCATTGCTTCCGTGGCGACAACACCAGGCAAATACTTCCATGCGAACTCGGCTGCCGGTGATTCCCTTGCTGTCGGCGCTGAATCGGTTGCGGTCGGCCCGACGACTATTGTCAATGGCGACAATGGCATCGGTATCGGCAATGGCGCAGTCGTCGACCAGATTGCTCCGGGCGGAACGGCCATCGGCCAGAATGCCCACGTCATGCTGGCCGACGGCGTTGCCCTCGGCACGAACTCGCTGGCTGCGGGCGTGCAATCGGTGGCGCTCGGTGCTGGCGCGCAAGCCAACAACATCAACAGCGTTGCGCTCGGTGCCCAATCCACTACCACTGTGGGCGCGCAGACGAACTATACCGGTTTTGCACTCACAAGCCCGCAAAACTCGGTCGGCGAGGTTTCGATCGGCTCGGCCGGCTCGGCACGCAAGCTGACCAATCTCGCGGCTGGTTCAGCCGATACGGATGCGGTGAATGTCAGCCAGCTCAAGGGGCTTGGCACGAACATCACTAAGCTGATCGGAGGCAATACGACTGTAAACCCTGATGGGTCGATCACCGGCCCTACCTACAACATCCAGGGCAACAACTATAGCACGGTCTACGATGCCTTCGGGGCGGTTGATAACTCGCTGACTAACATCATGAATGGCGGTGGCATAAAGTATTTCCACGCCAACTCGACTCTGGCGGACTCCATCGCAAGCGGCACCGACAGCATTGCGATCGGTCCGCAGAGTGTCGCCAGCGGCACGAACAGCCTGGCAGCAGGCAACGGATCCACCGCCGTCGGTCAGGGTGCGGTTGCTCTCGGTCAGGGGGCGAAGGCCAATAATGCCAATGATGTGGCTTTAGGGTCCGGTTCCGTAACGCAGGCGGCTGTTGGTACATCCGGCACCACCCTTCAGGGAAAGCACTATGACTTTGCCGGCACCAACCCTGTCGGAACGGTGAGCGTGGGTGCGCAAGGGGCAGAAAGAACCATCACGAACGTCGCTGCCGGCCGCATTTCGGCCGACAGCACCGACGCCATCAATGGATCGCAGCTTTATGCGACCAATCAGGCGATCGACAGCCTGCAGACCGGTGTCGGGACGATCACCAAGAACGCCGTTACCTATGATCTCAATCCCGATGGCAGCAAGAAGAACAGTATCACGCTGCAAGGCGGTGATGTGAATGCGCCGGTGGTCATTTCCAATGTCGGCAGGGGTGTTGCCCCGACGGATGCGGTGAATGTGGCCCAATTGGGAGACAGCATCACTCAGGTCAAATCCTACACGGATACGGCTGCCGCCAATACGCTGGCTTCCGCTAACAACTATACGGATCAGAAGTTCGGGCAGTTGAACCAGCAGCTCGGCGACATCAGGTCCGAGGCGAGACAGGCGGCAGCGATCGGGCTTGCCGCGGCATCGCTTCGCTATGACGATCGTCCCGGCAAGCTGAGCGTCGCCGTTGGCGGTGGCGTATGGAGGGGTGAAGGCGCACTCGCATTCGGCGCAGGCTATACCAGCGAAGATGGACGAATTCGAGGCAATCTGTCTGGCACTGCCGCAGGAGGCCAGGTGGGCGTCGGTGCCGGCCTCAGTGTCACGTTGAATTGAGCGCTCATGCTAAGAGGAGCGCTCGCCGGCGTGCCGACTTTCGTCCTTTGCATGCTCTTGTTCGGCTCGATTGCGGCCGGACAAGACATGGTTCTCGTCGATTATCGCATCAGACCTTCCGACGTGGCGTTACCTGCGCAGGTGAAGCCTGGCGATTATCAAAGGGTCATTCGACCGTTCGAAAACTGGACGCTTATCTGTGACGAGAATCTGAAGATCCGCCAGCGGGTCTGCAACGTCACTCAGATCATCGAGAACGAGGCCGGGCAGGTCGCATTCAGCTGGTCGCTCGCCGCGACGAAGAAAGGCGACCCCTATATGATCTTGCGTGCGGCCCCGGTTGCCAAAAGCGACGGTGGTATCCTGCTGCAATTCGAGGGCCGCAAGGAGCCGATACAGGTTAGGTTCAACGGCTGCAACAATACGGTATGCGTCGGCATGCTGCCGGTCGGAGCCGTATTGCGCGAGCAGATTTCAAAGAATGCGGCGCCAACGGTTTCCTATCCGACTGTGGACGGGAGCACGATCAGCGTGACCGTAAATCTCAAAGGCCTTTCCACAGCGGTTAAGGCGATAAAGTGACGGATGGATTTCAATGACCCAGCAATCAATTCACGATCGCATCATGTCGCGAAGCACCAAGGGTGCCTCTATTGAGAACTTGGCCGTCGAGCAAGCCAAGCCGAAGCGAAGCTGGCGAAAGACCGCCGCCCTTTCGGTGATGGCCATCGCAATCGCTGGCGCTGGCGCCTATGCCGCCTTCCGATATGATGTGTTGGGTAACCTTCTCTCCCAGCCGGCGGTTGCGGCGGCGAACGACGCCAACCAGGCGCTGCCCGAAACGCCATTTCTCCAGCACGCCAAGCAGGCCGGTCTGCACTCCTGTTCGACCGTTTTCCCGGTTCTCGGACAGCTACTGACCAACGGCACGCAGTACAATGTTCAATCGGTGTGGAACGGTGAGGCGGCCGACAAGCATGCGGTACAGGCCCTCGTTGGCATGAACTATGCAACGCAGGGCTACAGCGGACCGGCCGCCGGCATCGTATTTGCAGCGCCAGTCGCATCCGGCTGCGAAGGAGCAATGGTTCGCGTCGCACCGTTCCCGGCTTCTTGCCCGGAAGTTTCGGCCAAGTTCCCGAATGGAAGCAAACTCGTCAACAATCTTGACCAGATCGGTGTCTACCAGCTCGGTAACGAAGGTGGTGATGCAATGCTTTTGCCGACAGGAAGCGGCTGCGTCGTCATATCGGTGGCTTCGGCAGCAGGAAAGCAAGGGAGCGCAAAATGAGATCGAAATCTGTGGTTGCAGCGATAGGCGTGCTGCTTGTCTCCACGGCCCATCTGTGGGCGGCCGATCTTTTTACGACAGAGCAGCCGCCGGCTCCGCCGCCTGACGAGCGCGGCATATGGGCAGCCATCGCCTATTCCGCCCCTGATGAAAAATACGGCTTCTTCTGGGGAGCCGACAAACGCCAGGAAGCCATGGATATCGCCCTCAAGCATTGCGAGCGGGATAAGGGCAGTAATTGCGTCGTTGTCAGCATCTTCCGCAATCATCGTCACTGGGATGACGACGATAAGTCCGGCTTTCCATACAATCATTGCGGTGCGCTTGCCGTCGGCAAAGAAAGTAGCAAGCGCATCACGCCGTGGGGTGCGAATTCGGCACCGACGCGCCGTGAAGCTGAAGGCCTTGCGCTTAAGGCATGTGAGCGTACCGGCTCTCAGTGCCTCGTTCGCGAATGGGTTTGTACGTGATCCCGTAAACCTCCGTCGGAATAGGCGTGAAAGCGTCGGTCGCTACCTGTTGTCAAGGACCCGAGACCGGCCCTGGTTGTCTCAGAAACGACAAGCAGAAGATGGCATTGAAACTGAAAGGTCTGCTCCATGTCACGTTCGTCATTCTATCCGTCTCGAGCGGTCGAGCGCATATCAACTGCAACGCTCGCCTTTGTCTGTGGAAGCTTTGCCCTGATGTTTGCTTCTTTTGCCGTCGCGCAGTCAGCTTTGCCAAATGGCGCTTCGAGCCTGCAGGAGACCTATCAGGATTGGCGTGTCGCGTGCAGCCAGCGCGAAAAGACGCTGGCTTGTCTGATCCAGCAAGATCAAACCCAGCAAAATGGCCAGAGATTGCTCGCCGTCGAAATACAGGTTCGACCTGATCGCAGCGCTGTCGCAACGCTGTTGCTACCCTTCGGAACTGCCCTTGATGCTGGCGTCACGACAAACATCGACGATCAGCCGCCTCTAAAGCCTGTGCGGTTTCGCACTTGTCTGCCGAATGGCTGTGTCGCCTTGCTTGCTATCGATGCGGAGACGCTTGGCAGGTTGAAAAGCGGCTCCCGTCTCAATCTCAAGGTCGTTGCCGACGGCGGCAACGGATTGAATTTTCCAGTATCACTACACGGTTTCTCTGCGGCTATCGATCGCGTTGCCGCCTTGGTTGCTCGATAGGCAAGCAGGTCATTCTAGTGCGGACGTTTCGACTATCTCTTGAAGGTGCGCACCTCTGATATCCGGCGCTATCGCATCGTCCTGGGAGAGAAGATCTCCAGCCTGCCTTTCGTCGCGAGCACCTCCACGAATGTGGTGATGCAGTCGGTGAAGGAAAACTGGTCCTAGAGCATGTCGCGCAAGACTGTGGACCGGTTTGCGACGACGGCACGCGTAAAGCCCAGGATTTTAAGTGCAGAATGCGCATCGAAAAGATCGCGATGCGCGCTGAATAGCTTTTGCTATGCCATTTCGAGCGTGGGTGCAATTTGGCCGCGTTCGACGATACCCCATCCTGTCACCAAGGCGATGATCTAGATTTCGCCATCCGAATCGGATCATTGCCGAGGGCTAAAATTAGTAAGGTGGAGTATGCATGGAAATGAATGCAAGCGACCGCGACCTAGTTGAGGTCATGAAGCGGTACTTTGCTGTCAAGGCCGAGGTAGAGGATGTAAAGAGCCGCCTCGAAGCGGCAAGGCGGGAAAGCGGCGAGGAGATCGAGATCTTCTACAATCCCCGCATCAATATTGATCACGCCGCCGATATTATTCACTCGCATTCCCTCAAGCAGGAGCTGGCCCGGTTGATGGATTGGGCCGAGGCGTGGGGCCGTCAGGGTTTGGCGACAGATCCTGCCTGACGGCCGCGTTCGGACCGTCAGGCAGGAATGGCCTGGTCGAATTGGCTCAGCTATCCGATTTCAGCTTGCCCGCCATTGCCCAAGAATCCTTCGAAATCTCGGTAATGATGATTTCCACCGATTCCGGTGGGCAAGCCAGCGTTTCGACGGCCGCCTTGGTCACCTCGCGAACGAAGGCGCGCTTCTGATCCTGTGTGCGGCCGGGATGCATTTCCAAGCGCAAGATGGGCATGGGTAACTCCTTGAGAAAATGTCGCCAATTGTTTGGCGCTACAGACTATCTTGCAAAACTCTGGAGCGATAAATACGCTCACACTTGCTTCATTCCAAACCTATGGGTACGCAATCATGGACAAGTTGGCTGGCATGGCGATGTTCGTCAGGGTGGTCGAGCATGGTAGTTTTGTCGCTGCCGCCGATGTCAGCCAGGTATCGGCGACAATGGTCGCCAAACACATCAGGACGATAGAGCAACGGCTCGGCGCCCGACTCCTTCATCGCACCACGCGCCGCCACCAGGTGACCGAGGTCGGTAAGCTCTACTACGAGCGCTGTAAGACCGTGCTGGCCGAGGTCGAGCTGGCCGAACAATCCGCATTCGAACTGCAGTCAGCGCCGCGTGGGCGCTTGCGGCTCGTCGCGCCCGTCAGCTTCGGGACGCAAAGCCTTGTACCGGCGTTGGTTGAATATCTGCATCAGAACCTCGACGTCAGCGTCGATCTGGCGCTGGACAACAATCTGCATGACATGATCGGTGAGGGCTACGAACTCGGTATCCATATCGGCGACCTGACGGATTCCGGCCTGGTCGCTCGCCCGCTAAAACCCTATCGGCGTATTCTCGCGGCATCGCCAAGCTATCTCGATCGCTGCGGCCGACCGCAAGTTCCGGAGGATCTCCTCAATCACATGTGCCTGGGCCATTCCTATTGGCGTTTGCAAGGCCGTTGGCACTTGGTTGGCCCTGAGGGTGAGGTCCGTGAGATTGCGATAAAGGGAAGGTTCACCGCCAACCAGGGAGGCGCTCTGCGTGTTGCCGCCCTGCACGGAGCAGGGATCGTTCTCCAGCCGGAGCTACTTTTGGCAGCCGATCTTGATGCTGGCCGATTGGAGCTCGTGTTGCCGGAATGGTCTTACAAGCCGACGCCGATGCATCTGGTCTATGCGCCTGACCGACGCCCGACCGCTATGTTGCGCAGCGCCATCGATTTCCTGGTTGCCCGTTTCGGCTGAGCTTTGCGTCTCTTTCGCGAGCTGCGAATCTATGATCAAATCTGATCATCGCATTGAAGGGTGAGGGGTAGGTGGCCAAGGTTACGTTGAAGGATGTGGCGGCTGCCGCAGGGGCTGGTGCCGCAACGGTGGAGCGTGCACTCAACGGGCGCGGCAATGTCTTGCCGGAGACTGCGGAGAAGATATTCATTGCAGCCAAACGACTTGGTTATCGCGCGCCGCTTGCCGGCACGAGACACGGTCTTGTGCGCATCGAGGTCGTATTGCTGCGGCCCGAGACCTATTTTTATTCGAGGCTCAATCGCGCCTTCGAGCGCATCGCCGCTCTGCTCGACAAGGATATACAGATCCAGAGGACCTTCGCGCGTGAGGACGACCCGGCCGATTTTTCCAGGCACATCGCAAATCCGAAAACGCGGCGCTCTGCCTTGATCGTCGTCGCGCCCGACCACCCTGATGTCGTCGGCAGTATTCGCCACGCTGCCGAGAGCGGCATACCCGTCGTCCAGATCATGACGCGGCCGGCTCGGGAGCTTGCTTATGTCGGCATCGACAACGAAGCTGCCGGCCGCACGGCCGCCTTCTATATGGCGCGCATGCAGGCCGGTACCGCCGGCACTTTCCTCGCACTTTGTCACAGCGGCGCTTACGAAAACCACAAGGCACGCATCCGCGGATTTTCCGACTATCTGCGGCATCAGGCAAACCCGTCGCATCGCTTCGTCGAGGTCATGTTCGATGAAGACGATGAAATGAAGACGATGGAGTTGCTGACGAGCGCCTTCGCCCGATATCCCGATATTGCCGGCCTCTATAGTGCCGGTGGCGACAACGCCGCGATCGCGACCGTTCTGCGCCGCCATCGGCAGCGGCCGGTCTTCTGGGTCGGGCATGAATTATCCGATGCGACGCGCGGCTATCTGAAAGAAGGCCTGATGACGATCGTGCTTGACCAGGCGCCGGAAGTTCAGGCGCGCCGCGCCATCGACCTGACGCTGAAGCGGCTGGGGCTGATCGACACGGATATCGATCCCGAGCCGGTTCGCTTTCTGACGGTTACCGCCGAAAGCCTTTGACGATATCAACCCTCTTGCTGATAAGGGAATGCCGGCAGAGATATCGCCAAACTCAAGGCTGACATAGCCGAAACCCCGCGTTCAGTCGCGGCGATCCGCTTGAGATTGTGACGAGGAGCAAGCTCAGGAGCCCGCCGCGCCAATCCCTTTCGGGCCATCCAAGCGGGCGACCTTCTGCTCCAAAGATCGCACCTCCTCTATCATAACGCCGAGTGCCGACATGATGAGCGCGTGGTCGCGGCCGTCCGCAGCCTTGGACAGAGCAAGAGCTCGGGCATTGAGCTCCTGACTTATCGAGTTGAGCCGATCGATCGTGTTCTGGTCCATAGCCATCTCCTTTGCAAACAACCGAACAGGGGTGCCATATGTTCGGGAATGCGCCGCGCGGGACATTTGTTCCGGTGATGGGCTTTCACCAAATTGCGGCAGGGCTCAGAGGGGTCGAGATAGTCTGGTCACCCGGGAAGACACGCCGGCCCGTTATAGGTAGCTTTCGCTGAGTCCGGGTCTGGTACTCACGCTTCTACCCGATTTGCAGCAATTGCTGTGCCGTCGAGCGAACGATATCGGCAAGTTGCGTCAACAGCGGACCGGTCGGCGCGCTCTTGCGCCAGCAAAGACCGATCCGGCGCGTCGGGTTGCCGTCTTCGAACGATAGCAGCCGTATCTTGTCCGATGACATCATGGGGCTGACGGTTGCCAGCGCAGGCAGCAAAGTGACGCCGACATTGGCACCGACCATGAGACGCAAAGTCTCCAGACTTGTTGCCTTAAAGGACGATCGGTGGCCTGCGCCGGAGAGTCGGCAGACGTCCAGCGCATGTTCGCGCAGGCAATGGCCCTCTTCCAGCAGCATCAGCTCGTGGCAGCCGAGATCGTCCATGTCGATGCTGTTGCGCTCGGCCAGCGGGTGCTTCTTGGGAACTGCCAGAAGGAACGGCTCCTCGAACAGGAACTCCGTCTGCAATTGATCGGTATCGACAGGAAGGGCAAGGAGCGCGGCATCGAGTTCGCCGTCCCTCAGACGCGACAGCAATGTGCCGCTCTTTTCTTCGATGAGCAGCAGTTCAAGCTCGGGAAAGCGCTCATGGATCGGAGGCACGACATGCGGCAGGAGATAGGGGCCGAGTGTCGGAAAGATGCCCAGGCGCAGCACGCCGAGTTCCGGATTCTGTCGCAGCAGCGCTGCATTCTTCAACTGCTGAACATCGACGAGAATTCGTGTTGCCCGCTCCACGGCATCCTTGCCGAAATCCGTCAGCATGACAGAGCGGGAATCGCGCTCGACAAGAGGCGTGCCAAGCTCGGTCTCGAGCTTGCGGATCTGGGCCGACAAGGTCGGCTGGCTCACAAGGCACGCCTCGGCCGCGCGACCAAAGTGGCGATACTTGGCCAGCGCGACGAGATATTCCAGTTCCCTCAACGTCATGAGACGTCTCGTGTCATCAGGCGGCCTTGGCTTCTTCTTCGTCCGGCGCAGACGTGCGGATCAGGTAGTCAAAGGCTGCAAGCGAAGCCTTTGCGCCTTCACCGAGAGCAATGACGATCTGCTTATAGGGAACCGTCGTGCAATCGCCGGCCGCAAACACGCCTGGGATCGATGTCTGGCCGTGATGGTCAACCTCAATTTCGCCGCGAGCCGAAAGGACGATCGTGCCCTTCAGCCATTCGGTGTTCGGCAGCAGTCCGATCTGCACGAAGACACCTTCGAGTGCCAGGGTGTGATTGTTGCCCTTCGCGCGATCCTCGTAGACCAGGCCGGTGACCTTGCTGCCATCGCCCAAAACTTCCGTCGTCTTCGCCGAAAGAATGATATCGACGTTGGCAAGGCTACGCAGCTTTCGCTGCAGCACGTCGTCGGCGCGCAGCTTGCTGTCGAATTCTATAAGCGTGACGTGCTTGACGAGGCCGGCAAGATCGATCGCCGCCTCGACGCCGGAATTGCCGCCGCCAATGACGGCAACGCTTTTACCCTTGAACAATGGACCATCGCAATGCGGGCAATAGGCGACGCCCTTGTTGCGATAATGCTCTTCGCCTGGCACGCCCATCTGGCGCCAGCGTGCGCCCGTTGAAAGGATGACGGAACGGGACCTCAGCGTCGCGCCGCTTTCCAGCTCGACTTCGAAGAGATCGCCGTGGCGACCGAGCTTCTGCGCACGCTGCAGATTCATGATCTCGACCGGATAGTCCTTCACATGCGTCTCAAGCGCCGTGGCAAAAGCCGGCCCTTCGGTATGCGGAACCGAAATGAAATTCTCGATTGCCATCGTGTCGAGCACCTGGCCGCCGAAGCGTTCGGCAACGACACCGGTGCGGATGCCCTTGCGGGCGGCATAGATTGCCGAAGCGGCACCGGCCGGCCCGCCGCCAACGACGAGGACGTCGAAGGTTTCCAGCGTCTTCAGCCTCTCGGCGGCACGCTTGACCGCACTCGTGTCGAGCTTGGCGATGATCTGCTCGACTTCCATGCGTCCCTGTCCGAAGACCTCGCCATTCAGGTAGATCGTCGGCACGGACATGACCTGTCGGTCGGCAACCTCCTTCGGGAAGACGGCGCCGTCGATAGCGACATGGCTGATCTGCGGGTTGAGGATGGACATCAGGTTCAATGCCTGCACGACATCGGGGCAGTTCTGGCAGGATAGCGAGAAGTAGGTCTCGAAGCGGAATTCGCCCTTAAGATCGCGGATCTGGTCGAGGATCGCCTGTTCGACGCGCGGCGGGTGACCGCCGGTCTGCAGCAATGCAAGCACCAGGGAGGTGAATTCGTGTCCGAGGGGGATGCCGGCAAAACGCAGGTTGATATCGTGGCCGGGGCTCGTCAATGCGAAGGAAGGCGCACGCTCGCTGCCATCGCGCTGTTCGGCAAGCGTGATTTTGTCAGAAAGACCGACGATGTCCTTCAGAAGAGCTACCATTTCCGCCGACTTGGCGCTGTCGTCGACATTGGCGCGGATCTCGATCGGACGCATGACCTTCTCCAGATAGGCCTTCAATTGGCTTTTCAGCGCGTCGTCAAGCATCGATATGTCTCCTGCAGGAAATGGGAATTCGTCGCCTGCCTGATGCGGCGGACGTATAGGCTCTCGTATCTATTGGGTGGCCTTCCCCTGATTCAGGGAAGGCCAATGGTTCTGAGATCAGATCTTGCCGACGAGCTGCAGCGAAGGAGCAAGCGTCTTTTCGCCTTCTTCCCACTTTGCCGGGCAAACTTCGCCCGGATGCGAGCGAACATACTGAGCAGCCTTGATACGGCGCAGGAGATCGACAGCGTTGCGGCCGATGCCTTCTGCGGTGATTTCCATGGCCTGAATAACGCCGTCCGGATCGACAACGAAGGTGCCGCGGTCGGCAAGGCCTTCGGCTTCGCGCATGACGTCGAAGTTACGCGTGATCGCGCCCGTGGGGTCGCCGATCATGGCATACTGGATCTTGCCGATGGTCTCGGAGCTGTCATGCCAGGCCTTGTGGGTGAAATGCGTGTCTGTCGAGACGGAAAACACTTCGACGCCGAGACGCTGAAGCTCGGAATAGTGGTCGGCGACGTCGCCAAGTTCGGTCGGGCAGACGAAGGTGAAGTCGGCCGGATAGAAGAAGAAGACCGCCCACTTGCCAGCGATGTCAGCTTCCGTGACTTCGACGAATTTTCCCTGCTTGAAGGCCTGGGCTTTGAACGGCTTAACGGCGGTATTGAGAACGGACATGGTACCCTTGCAATGTTTGGACAGATGTATTTCGCGCCGCAACATAGTGCGTGCGCCGCAATAAGCAAAATAGATAAATCAGAAAGAATCGATAGTTTCCATCTATCTTGGTTGGCTGGAGTTGCCACACTTGTGGATATCGCCAGCGCCTAAACGACGCAGTGCGACGAAGGAAACTGGTCGGGTGATCAAAGCGCTTACAGACTGGGTGAGGGCGGTTGCTGTTTAGATGGATGCCTTACGAATGATGCCCCGATTGAGATCTGCAGCTTTCTGCTACCAGCCAATCACGCAGCGTTTCGGCTTGCCTGGAAAGATGATCGGCTTCGATCAGCCAATAGAATTTGTCGGTATCCAAAGGTGATTCGAACAGAGTGACTAAGGTGCCGTTGGCCAATTCCTCGACAATAAGCGCGCCGGGGCAGAGACCGATGCCCTGGGAACCAACGATTGATCCGATCATCAAGCTGAAGTCTGCAAAGACGGGGCCAGGTCTCAAGGGCGTGCCAATCCCTGTATCCGCAAACCAGCGCGCCCAGGAGGCTGGCGTTTCGTCGTGAAGAAGTTCGAGGTCGAGCAGTTTGGCCGGTGTCTCGATGGGGCCGTGCCGACGTCGGTACTCAGCCGAACAGGTGGGGCGTGTCTCGCCGCTCAAGAGGGCAGTGGAATTTGCGCTGGGTTGGATTCCGTGCCGGATCAACAGGTCTACACTTGCCGCTTCCGGCGTCTTGGCATCAAGCGCATAGACGATGTTGATGCGAATATCGGGATGTTCTTCTCTGAATTTCGGCAAGCGCGGGATCAGCCAGCGAGTGGCGACGGACGCGATGCATGCGATGCTGACCGGTCGGTCATGGCGTGTCCCGGCCAACTTTTGCGCCGCGCTTTCGATTTGCCCGAGGCCACTTGTCACGGCCGCCCCAAATTCGCGGCCGGCTGCTGTTGCCGTCACCCCTCGGGCATGGCGCGTGAACAGCGCAACACCAAGCCAATTTTCGACGATTTTGACATGCTGACTTACGCCTGCGGCCGTAAGATTGAGCTCTGTTGCGGCCCTGGCGAAGCTCTCGTGGCGCAAGGCCGCTTCAAAGGCGCGAAGAGAAGCATAGGGGATGTGGCGCATGGAATAAGGCTAAGCGTGACTTAGCCAAAGAGCAAGAACATTGAGCGTTGTTTGTGGTCGCGATCGATTTACAGTGCGCATTCAATCGTAGCATGGATGGCGCCGCTTGCGACATTGCCCGCTTCGAATGCAAGCAAGGTTAAAATCCTCAACCGTCCAAGGACCTATATGACAATGAAGCAAGAAATCCGCGATGTTGCCGCGCCAGCTGATGCAGAGGAACGGCGCAGCAAGCCGCCGGTCGTTGTCTATCCGAATGAGACCTTACCGCCTTCCGGGTTGAATATTCTTCAGGCCGCAAGGCAAAGCATGACTAAGGTCGACGAGATCATCGTACCACCGCGGGAAGCCGGCGGCTTTCGGGTGCCGAAGGGCCACTTTTTTCGCATCGTCGGCAGGGAGGGGCCGCAGGTCGGCGACCTCAATCTGTGGAATGCCGACGACCTTTCGGAGCGCTTCTTTAGCGGCAAAACGCGAGCGCTTCACGCCACGCATGTCGGCGTCGGCGATCGGTTGTGGAGCAACTTGCCCTATCTGCGCCCGATGGCGACGATTACCCATGACACGCTTGGCTGGTATGGCTGGGATAACGATGGCGCCGGCGTTCACGATGTCATCGGCACGCGCTGCGATCCCTATACGAACCGGCTGCTGAAGGGTAATGATTACCACCATTGCTGCCACTCGAATTTGTCGCGCGCGCTTGCGTCAGCAACGGGCATTCCCGTTCGGGACGCTGAAATGCACGTGCATGATGTGCTGAATGTCTTCATGTGCACGGGCTTTACGCGCGACACCCATCAATATTTCATGAAAGCGAGCCCAGTGCGGCCCGGCGATTTCATCGAATTCTTTGCGGAGATTGATCTTTTGGGGGCCATTTCCGCCTGCCCGGGCGGCGATTGCGGCAGCGGCCACTCAAGCGATGCGGCGCCCTGCTATCCGTTGGGTATCGAGATCTGGCGGCCTGATCCCACGAGCCTTGCTGGTCGGAATTTTCCCGAGCCGAATGCCTATCCGAGAACGCATGGTCTTTAAGTGGGCGGATAGTCGCCAAATATATATTGCCGGCGGTCAGACCGCCGGCAAATCAAAATTCTTCATCAGATCTAGCATCTGAGAGGGCAGACAGCTCATCGGCTGCTTAGTTGCAGACGCGCACGCGCTCGTAGTGATAGCCGTCATCATACTGATTTTGAACCGGTTGGCTCTCGAACCAGCATCTCGGCGGCGGGGGGGCGACTTCATAGACCGGACCCCGGTTGGAAAGGGCGCCGCCGACGATAAGGCCGCCGATGAGGCCGGCAGCTAGGCCGCCTGCGATTGCCGCGCCATTGTTGTGACGGTGATGGCGGCGCCAGTCGTCATGTCCACGCCAGTCGCCACGATAGGGTGCTCGACCGTCATAATACTGCGCCTGTGCGTAGCTTGCGGGAGCCAGCGCGCCGCCTACCACCGTTGCGGCCAGCAAAACCGTGAGAATCTTTTTCTTTATCATGACTACCTCCAAAGCAGTCTTCGTGCTCAGCGAATACGCGAGCTATCTATTCAACGTCTAAAGCATGATTATGTTCAGCTGAATATTCTATGAATGGGCCGTTCATCGGCGCCAGTGCCTGAAAACTCTGCCGTTCTGGAGGCGATTCCGCAATGGGTCAGCCAACCGAATCGTGCCTGCGTGTCGATTTCAGCCATTCCAGTGTCCGCGATTCGGGATCGGGATTGCGCGTGATATCGGTCACGACGGCAGCGCAGTCGGCGCCGTTCTCGAATACCCCGGGGATCCGCTCCACGGTCAGGCCACCGATCGCGACAAGCGGAATATTGCCGGCAATGGCTTTCCACTCGCCGATGCGTTCGAGACCTTGGGGTGCCCAAGGCATGGCTTTCAGAATGGTAGGGTAGATCGGCCCGAGGGCGATGTAGTCGGGGTCGGCTGCGAGCGCTGTTTGCAGCTCGGCGCCGTCATGGGTCGAAAGCCCGAGCTTCAGCCCCGCTGTTCGGATGGCGCCGAGATCTGCCGCCGCCAGATCCTCCTGGCCGAGATGGAGGAAATCGCAGCCTTCCTCTATCGCCAATTGCCAATAGTCATTGACGACCAATTGGCATCCGTTGGTCGCGCAGATGGCCTTTGCCCTGCGGATATCCGCTCGGATTTCCGAAAGTGGGCGATCCTTGATACGCAATTGCACAAGCTTGACGCCGAGCGGCACCAGCCTCTCGATCCATGCCACACTATCGACGATCAGATAAAATGGATCGAGCCTCATGCAAACACCGCCTTTCCGATGACCGGCGTTGATGGCACGGCCATGTCGCGCGGCTCCAGCAGGCCCGCATTGAAGGCCTGCCTTCCGGCATCGATGGCCCCGGCAAACGCTTCTGCCATGATGCCCGGATCGCGTGCTCCGGCAACGGCGGTGTTCAACAGCACTGCATCGAAGCCCAGTTCCATGACGGTTGCCGCATGCGAGGGCCGGCCGATGCCGGCGTCTACAATCAACGGCATTTCGGGAAAATGCGCCCGTATCGAGCGAAGAGCGGACGGATTGAGCGGCCCCGCCGCGGTACCGATTGGCGCACACCAAGGCATGAGGACCTTGCATCCGGCTTCCATCAGTCGTTCGGCCACGACCAGATCGTCCGTCGTATAGGGGAAGACCTCAAAGCCTTCGCTTGTCAAAATCCGCGCCGCCTCGACCAGTGCAAAGACATCCGGTTGCAGCGTGTCATGATTGCCGATCACCTCGAGCTTGATCCAGTTGGTCTGGAATACCTCGCGGGCCATCTTTGCCGTCAGTACCGCTTCCGAGACGCCGTGGCATCCGGCGGTGTTGGGCAAAACGCGAACGCCGAGTTGACGGATCATCTCGAAGAATGCGCCGCCGCTGCGTCCGCCTGCCGCCTCGCGCCGTAGCGACACAGTGACGATCTCCGTCGCGGATCGCTTGACTGCCTCGGCGAGAACCGATGGTGAAGGATAGCGCGCGGTGCCGAGAAGAAGGCGTGATGCGACCTTGACGCCGTAAAGATCGAGCATGGTTCAGCCCCCTTGCATCGGAGTGAGGATTTCGATCCTGTCATTGTCGTTCAGCGCATGGTCGTCGCGATCCTCCCGGTGGACGAGATCGCCATTGACCGCCGTTGCGAGCCAGTCGCCCTCGTAGTCGAGCGCTGCAAGTAGCTGTGAAAGTGTGGTGACGGCGATGGTCTGGGTCTCGCCATTGATAATCAGGCGCATCTGGGGCTCCTCTGATTTGACTCCTCGGGAAAGACAAGATCCACAACGTCGACCGCCATTGCCGGCGCCAATAGGAAACCATGGCGGTAAAGGCCGTTGAGGCTTGTGGTTTTGCCTTCTCGGGTCACACGCGGAAAATTGTCGGGAAAGGCAGGGCGGATGCCGGCACCGGTTTCGACCACGGTGGCCTCGGCGAAGGCCGGATGCAGTGCATAGGCCGCATTCAACAGTTCCATCAGCGATCGTGCCGTGATCGGCCCGTCGAAGTCCGTTTCGATCATGGTGGCTCCGACCATGAAAAGCCCGTCGTCGCGGGGGACGATATAGACCGGAACGCGCGGATGCAGCAGGCGGATGGGTCGGGCGAGCGTGATCTCTTCCGTGTGGAGATACAGCATCTCGCCGCGAACGCCACGCAGGTCACAAGTGTGTCCGATCCGGGCAGCGCCTGTGCAATCGATGATCTCAGAGAAATCATCCTCGCAAACATCCGCTGCAACAAAAGCAACACCATGTGTCAGAAGCCGTGCTTTCAAACCAAGCAGCACGCGGCGAGGATCGAGATGGGCTTCCTCCGCAAAGAACAGTCCGTTCCTGAAGCGCCCGGCAAGGGCGGGTTCGAGAACCGCGATTTCATTCTCGTCGACCCAGCGATAACAGGTGGTGCGCGCGGCGAACCGCTTCAGCTCGTTCTGATCGCGTGTCGACGCGACGACCAGAGTTCCGTTGCGCACGACTTCGCCAGGTAGAATCTCCCCCCATCGGTCGGCGGCATCAAAGCCGCGCTTGAGCACGGCCTCATCGGCGTTTTCCCGTTCGCACCAGGGCGCCAGCATGCCGCCAGCGAGCCACGAGGCCGCTTGATCGAAGTTCGCGCATGGATCCAGAACGGTTACATCTGCCCCGCGAAGGGAAAGTTCGTGGGCGACGGTGAGGCCGGCAACGCCGGCCCCTTTGATGAGCACACGCATCTCATTCGGCCGGATGGGCCGACGTGTCGACCGGCATATAGAGGTCGCCGCCGTCGCGGTATTTGGCCGCCATCGCATCCAGTCCTTCCTTCTGCGCCTCGGCACGAATGTCGTGCGAAATCCGCATGGAACAGAATTTGGGGCCGCACATCGAGCAGAAATGTGCGACCTTGTGCGCTTCCTTCGGCAAGGTCTCGTCGTGGAAGCTGCGGGCGGTATCGGGGTCGAGCGACAGGTTGAACTGGTCTTCCCACCGGAACTCGAAGCGCGCGCGCGACAGCGCGTCGTCACGCACTTGCGCCGCCGGATGACCCTTGGCGAGATCGGCCGCATGGGCGGCGATCTTATAGGTGATGACACCGGTCTTGACATCGTTGCGGTCGGGCAGGCCGAGGTGCTCCTTGGGCGTGACATAGCAGAGCATAGCGGTGCCGAACCAGCCGATCATCGCCGCACCGATACCAGAGGTGATGTGGTCGTAGCCCGGCGCGATGTCCGTGGTCAGCGGCCCGAGTGTGTAGAAAGGCGCTTCACCGCAGACGGCCAGCTGCTTGTCCATGTTCTCCTTGATCTTGTGCATCGGCACATGGCCCGGGCCTTCGATCATCACCTGGCAATCCTTTGCCCAGGCGATCTTGGTCAACTCGCCAAGTGTCTCTAGCTCAGCGAATTGCGCTGCGTCGTTGGCGTCGGCGATCGAGCCCGGGCGCAAGCCGTCGCCGAGCGAGAAGGAGACGTCATAGGCGCGGCAGATGTCGCAGATTTCGGCGAAATGCTCGTAGAGGAAGCTCTCGCGATGGTGATGGAGACACCATTTGGCCATGATCGAGCCACCGCGCGATACAATGCCGGTGACGCGATTGACGGTCAGCGGAATGTAATGCAGGCGCACGCCGGCATGAATGGTGAAATAATCGACGCCCTGTTCGGCCTGCTCTATCAGCGTGTCACGATAGACCTCCCAGGTCAGATCTTCAGCAATGCCGCCGACCTTTTCCAGCGCCTGATAGAGCGGCACCGTGCCGATCGGCAGCGGCGAGTTGCGGATGATCCATTCGCGGATGTTGTGAATGTTGCGCCCGGTCGACAGATCCATCACCGTATCTGCGCCCCAGCGCGCGGCCCAGACCATTTTCTCGACCTCTTCCGCCATAGAGGATGTGACGGCGGAATTGCCTATGTTGGCGTTGATCTTCACCAGGAAGTTCCGCCCGATGATCATCGGCTCGCTTTCGGGATGATTGATGTTAGCCGGGATGATCGCACGCCCGGCGGCGACTTCCTGGCGGACGAATTCCGGCGTTACATCGTCGGGAATATGGGCTCCGAAGCTTTCGCCGTCGCGGACCAGGGCTTCGGCCTTCGCCTTGCGGCCGAGGTTTTCGCGGATGGCGATGAATTCCATCTCCGGCGTGATGATACCGGCTCGCGCATAGGCAAGCTGGGTCACGGCCTTGCCGTCCTTGGCCCGCAAAGCTTGCCGCTGCCCGGGAAACTCCGGCGTCAATCTGTCGCCGCTGACGAAGCCGTTGTCCTCCGGGCGGATATGCCGGCCCTCATAGGCTTCGACATCGCCTCGGGCGAGCACCCAGTCGCGGCGCAGCTGAGGCAGGCCCTGTTCGATGCGGATATCGGCACCTTCGATCGTGTAGGGACCCGACGAATCATAGACGACGACCGGCGGCTCGCCGGCTGTCGGATGGACGCTGATCTCGCGCATCGGCACGCGGATGTCGCTATGGATATCGCCGGGAATATAGATCTTGCGTGACGCCGGCAATGGGCCGGTGGTAACGGTTGGGGTGATGTTCTTTGCGGCAATGGTCATGGTTTGAGGCTCCAAGTTGCGGTTGGAGACCCAGTCATCAGCCGGAATGATGAAAAGACGCCGGCATGGAATCCAAGCGGGAATCCGAAGCCTTCAAGCGCTCGCACCGTCCCTACGCCAGTATGAACTGGATCAGGTTCAACGGGTCACTGCGCACGCTAGCAGTATCTCAGCCCCTTGCCGGGACCCCCCTGGTGAATGATGGAAGGCTAAGCCGTCTCTTCCGTTGCTGTCAACCCTGCTGGGGTTGTCATGGGTCACGTTCGACCAAAGCTGCTGATTCGTCATGGCGAAGTTGTTGAGGACGAGGGTGCCGCCTTCCTGCTCCGGCCGCGCTTGCCGACAGGACGGCCCCACTAACGGTTGCGGATCGGCATGCCATGCATCTGTGCCGGTTAACCCGTGGGCATATGCGGGGCGAGTGTTTCATGTGCTCCTGCCGATATGCGAGACACGTTATTTCCATGGCTGGGGAAATGTCGACGGCTCTCAGGCAGGAGTTGCATTTAGGCAACAGCACTCAAGACTAATGCCAGGTTGGGTTTCACATAATTGACAAACATACGGACTGTTTGTAACTCAGATGCGGGACACAAGTTGTCTTGCGGTCGAGTGATCGGCCGGATCGGTAGAGGCATTTCAAGGCCTTTGCCGCGGGGTCAAGTATGGAGGTTAGAGGGGACTCAAGCCAACATTATGTGCGTATCTGCCGGGCTGCCTGTCGCGTTTCGACCGAACCGAATTTTGAGGTGGTATTGCAGCTTTGCACTCGCGGTAAGTTCGAAATGCGAATTAAAACCAGGAGTTTATAATGAACATCAAGAGCCTTCTTCTCGGCTCCGCTGCTGCGCTGGCAGCAGTATCCGGTGCCCATGCGGCCGACGCCATCGTTGCCGCTGAGCCAGAGCCGCTGGAATACGTTCGTATCTGCGACGCATATGGTGCAGGCTACTTCTTCATTCCGGGCACCGAAACCTGCCTCAAGATCGGCGGCATGGTTCGTACCGAAGGCAAGTGGTATGACGCCTACAGCCCGAACACCCATAACGGCACGCTCTGGCACACCCGCGCAGAGTTGAGCATCGACACCGCGACCGACACCGAATACGGCCCGCTGAAGACCAACACTGTCATGCGTTGGGACTGGCAGGAAGGCAACTCCACAGACTCCAAGCTGTTGTTCGCCAACATCAGCCTCGGTGGCTTCCTCGTTGGTAAGGCCGATTCGCAGTATGTCTCGTACACCGGTTATGCCGGCGACGTCATCAACGACGACGTGGTCTATGACGGCCCGTACGAACTGAACCAGTTGACCTACAACTACGATGCCGGCAACGGCTTCACGGCAGTCATCTCGCTCGAAGACAGCAACTCCACTTCGGACGGCAAGAACTCCTACGGCTCCAGCTGGTGGACAGACGACAAGTCCAACCACTACGCTCCTGACGTTGTCGCCGGTGCTGGCTTCAAGTCCGGCGCATGGGGCTTCAAGGTTGTCGGCGGTTACGACTCGATCGTCGAAGAAGGCGCTATCAAGGCTCGTGTAGACGCTGACTTCGGCGTATTCTCGGCCTTCTTGATGGGTGGCTGGAACACCGACGGCAAGAAGCTCAACAAGTATGCCGGCACCAACGTCGACCGTTCGGCTTGCCCCGTTACGGATGCGTCGAAGTGCGGCTGGGGTGACTGGGCTGTTTGGGGCGGTGCAAGCGTTCCGATCAACGAAAAGCTGAAGTGGAATCTGCAGCTCGCCTACACCGACTCGAAGATCTTTGCCGCGACCACGAACCTGAAGTGGAACCCGGTCAAGAACCTGCTCATCGAACCGGAAGTATCCTACACCAACTTCGATTCTGTGAACCAGGATCAGTGGGCTGGTATCCTGCGCTTCCAGCGTAGCTTCTAATTGAGAGATTACCCGGCCCCGCGCCGGGTAAGAGAGGCCTGATGTTCCAATCCGTCAGGCTTCTCATCGTGATCGGTTGACCTCCGATCAAAGAGAAAGGATCCGGCTTTCCCTCCGGATCCTTTTTAGTTTCAGGCGACAGGCGTCGCCATGTCGTGTGTCTGGACCGACGGAAACCAAGTCTTCAAAACCATCTTGATGAACATCTGCCCGCAAGGCACGAGCTGGAAATTGCCCCGATCCAGCGTCCATTCGGTGATCAGGCCGCCGATGACGGCTGTCAGCGCTGACGCAGCGGTATCCGGCGTCCAGGGCGACGGCAGTTGGGTCTTCTCATTCATCAACTTGAAAATACGCTCGAAATTGTCGTGCATGTCCTGCCGGAAGGAGCTGGCACGGTTCGTCGTGCCGTCGCAGAAAGCCATATCGAGATGCATCATGACCTTCAGCATGCTGCGCTTGCGCGGGTCGTGCTGAACGTCCTCGAATATGGATGCAATGGCGTCGGCAACAAGGTCGAGTGGGTTGGGCGGCAATTCCCGCGACATCCGCTCGGCCAATTCATCGAATGGCTGCTGGGCCTCGTCGCGGATTGCGAACATCAGCCCCTGCTTGTTCTTGAAGTGCCAGTGAACCGCCCCCCGCGTCACACCGGCCGCCGTGGCAATTTCTTCCAGGCTTACGTTTTCATATCCTTTGTCGAGAAACAGCGCTTTTGCGGACTGCAAAATCTCATTCCTCGTTTCTGCAGCCTCCTCCTTAGTGCGCCTCATTCAGTTCTCCACATGTGCCCATTCTCAAGCGACCCCCTCATTCTTATTCTTAGTTTCTTGCTCCATCAACGTCGCACCGGTGCTCGTCATCTTCTTGGATCTGCAGCATAGGGCGGCGAAGCGAAGTTTGGACATTCTCTAAAAATCGAGAAAGAAAATCGCAACGAGAGGTATTCGTCAAGCACCTATAAGCCACGCACAAGTTTCCCTGTGCAATTTCGCGGCGTTGGGAAGTGCAATATCGAAAATGTGCAGATGCCGATAGCGCCATGACGGCGACAAATAACTTCGGGCGATTCTGAGTTCAGCCGCTTCATGATTGGCTTTATCCGCCAAACCGGGGCACAGAGCGGCTTTGATCTCCGTCCTCGGCAATCCTCCGCCCATATCGATGGTCAAGAGCCGTGGCATTGCGTCTGCGCGGGCGTGCCTTGGCGGTTCTGTGTTGAGTTCGTGTGGCGCGCAGGCCATCGGAGTCCCTCTCAACGCTCGCACCTGGAGGCCCCAATGACGAGCATTACCTCAGTTCTGTCCAATCGCTATTTTCAGTATCAGACATCTCGCTCAACATCGTCTGTCAACGACGATTCGGCATCCTTGATCCCGGCCGCCGGCTCTTCACCCGATGCAGGTACCTCTTCGTCATCGGACGACCAGTCTCAGATTTCTGCCGCCCAGCAACTGATCGCGCAGTTGATGAACGTTATTCTCACTCTTCAGTCCGGTAGCGGCGGTGGCGATGCTGACAGTTCGAGCGCGAACTCCGACGGCGATTCTGCCGGCTCGACATCAAGCTCTCAATCTGTAGCGGCGGCGAACTCTCAACGCAGTAAGCAGGCTGATCTGATCAAAGCCATGGACACCAATGGCGATGGCGATATCAGCGAGGCGGAATTCGTTGCCGCGCGTCCGGCAAGTGTCAGTGCGGACCAGGCTAGCAAGCTGTTTGAAAGCTTCGACAAGGATAAGACCGGCTCGCTCACCGAAGAGCAACTGGCAAAGGCGATGAAGGCCGGCCATCATATGCACCATGGCGGCAGGACGGGCGATGAGGAGCTCTCCAAGGCCTTTTCCTCCATGGATACCGATGGCGACGGTAATGTCACGGAAGCTGAATTCGTTGCTGCGCGACCGTCCGACATGGGTGCGGATCAGGCGACTGCACTGTTCGGCAGCCTTGATACGTCTGGCTCGGGATCCCTAACGCAAAGCCAGTTCGAAGCGGCAGTCAAGGCGCAGCGCCCGCAGCCCGCGGAACTTGGCAATCTCTACGCTTCCGATACGCAGGATCAGACGACAACCGACCTGCTGACACTCTGATAAGAAATCGCCTCGGTATTCGGATTTTTGCATGGGCCGGCAGCTCGGTGGGAGACCTTGCGGTCTTCCGGCCTGCGCGAGCCGGCTTTTTGTGGTTCCCGAAAGAGACATCGGGTCTGCGGAAATAATCCAAGATCGGCGATGCCGGAGCGACGGATTTCGACAGCCTGGCCGTTCAACGGTTGAGACCCCATGCTTCATGTCGAAGGAAAGAGACGCTGCGATCGGATTGGTATCCCGTGCCGGGAAAGACGAACAGACACAGCCCTCTTGTCAACGGCGGGGAAGGGGCGTGCAATGCGCAGAGCGCTCGAATTTTGGACGGTGGCGATTGTCGATGAAAAGGGATCGCACGCCCGAGAATGGCGACCTGGAAGGGGATCTGGTGGGCCGCATCGCCGCCGGCGATGTGCCGGCGATGCGCATGATGGTGACGCGGCAGCTGCCGCGTATCCTTTCAGTGGCAACCCGAATGCTCGGTGATGCCGCCGAAGCTGAGGATGTGGCGCAGGAAACCTTCCTGCGCGTGTGGAAAAATGCCGGCGGCTGGCGCCAGCGCAACGCTCGCTTCAGCACATGGGTGCATCGCGTGGCGATCAACCTTTGCTATGACCGCCTGCGCCGGCGCAAGGACGTTCTGGCCGAGTCGCCGCCCGAAATCGAATATGAGGGGCCGGCACCGGATGCGGGGCTGATGAGCGAGGAAGATCCATCGCGGCGGGTGGAACTGGCCATGCAGATGATTGCGCCTCGGCAGCGCGAGGCAATCATTCTGGTTTACTATCAGGCGCTGTCGAATGTGGAAGCGGCTGCGATCATGGATGTCAGCGTGGACGCATTGGAGAGCTTGCTGGCGCGGGGAAGGCGCTCGTTGCAGGCGCTTTTGTTGAAGGAGCAGGGCGATGGTTGAACATATCGCAGGTCCGATGAGTAGCGAGCGGTTCGCCGACATGGCCGACGCCTATGGCGGCGATATCAGCCGCTGGCCGCAGGCAGAGCGCGCGGCTGCCCGCGAATATGCCGCACAAAACAATGCGTATGATGTGCTGGATCGCGCCGCTGATCTCGATGCATTGCTTGACACCTATACGCTGAAACCGGTTTCCGCGCGCCTTGGTAGCCAGATCGTCGGGCAGCTTTCGCGCCGGTCGCGGATCCGCAACTGGTTCCGGTTCGGCTCGGCGGGCATTGGTCTTGTCGGCGTCGGACTTGCCGGCGCCTTTGCCGGCAGCGTCGCCATCGCCGTGCTGGCGCCAAGCCTAACATCGGAAGCCACCGTCGTGTCGGAGGGGACGAGCACCATGTTCGGCGACATCGGATCGGACGTGACCATAACGCAGGAAAGCCAATGACAGATCGCAGTTTCCGAATATTGGTCATAGCGCTGCTCGTGTTGAACACCTTTCTGATCGCGGGGCTGGCGGGCGGGGGATTGACCTGGATCCGCAATTCGCGGGCACCCGTCGGTGCAATGCCCCTGGGCGGCGAACAACTGCCGTCGGGTGAGAGGAAGGCACTGAGGGCTGCTCTCAACGAGGCACGCAAGGAAGAGCGCCAGACCATTCTCGATGCGCAGCAGGCCAAGGTCGATGCCGCTTCGATTTTAGGCCAGCCGACACTGGATACGGCGGCACTCTCGGCTGCATTGGCAAGGGCGCGCAACGCCGATATCGGCTTGCGGGCCAAGCTTGAGCAACGCGCCGTGGATTTCGCTGCAACGCTTTCTTACGACGAACGCCGCGCCCTTGCCGAAAGCATGATCCGGCGCAGCGTGCCGAGGGCCGCCGTCACGAAATGATCACACTCGCCGACCGACGGATCGGAAACGCACTCGCGTTTAAGCTATGTGTTTGATACAGGAGTTGGCAGGAACATGGCTCAGCAATCGAATGATGTTTATGCCGCGCTCGCCCTTTCCCGGTTCGGGTTGGGAGCTGACCACAATGGCACCGCGCCGATCGCATCCGATCCGCGCGGAGCATTAATGGAAGAGATCACCGAACGCTTCGTTCCTGTTCCAGTCGGGCCGGAACTTCAATCGACGGCCAATCTTCTGGTTTCTCTTTATGCTTTTCAGGAGCAGCGCAAGCAGGCGAGGCAGAAGGCGGTCACTGCTGTTGCCGCCGCGCCGCAGGACAAGCTGGTGCAAGGTCCGCCACGGCCGCAGCAGGCTGCACCACAGCCTGCCGGTGCCATGGCTGCCCAACCGGGTAATCAGGCAATGGTGCCGCCACCCGGCAAGCCTGCCGACAAGCCGATGCAGCCCGCCATGCCCTATCTTCCGCAGCAGATCCTGCTTGCCGAGGTGGATGCCCGCTTTAACGGCACCATCCGGCAGCCGCTCATCGGTTTTGGCGAGCGGCTTGCCATGTTCTGGGCAAACCACTTCGCGGTCGCAGTCTCGAAGAGCGAAGAGGTCCATATCGTTGCCGGCGCTTTCGAGCGCGAAGCCATTCGCCCGCATGTCTTCGGGCGTTTCGCCGACATGTTGCTTGCCGTCGAAACCCATCCGGCCATGCTCGGCTATCTCGACAATCAGCAGTCGATCGGGCCAAACTCCAAAGCCAACGGCAACAAGAAGCGCGGTCTGAACGAAAACCTCGCTCGCGAAACGCTGGAACTTCACACGCTTGGCGTCAATGGCGGCTACACGCAGACCGACGTGACGACGCTTGCCAAGATCATCACCGGCTGGACGGTGGCGCGCGCCGAAGGAAAGCTCGGCGCTCCCGGGACTTTCGTCTTCAATGCCGGCGCACATGAGCCCGGCGATCAGACACTCCTTGGTCTCACCTATGCCGACAACGGCGTTGGGCAGGGGCGTGAAGTGCTGCGGGATCTTGCCCGCCACCCCGCGACCGCGCAGCATATCGCCACGAAGCTAGTCCGGCATTTCGTCGCCGACACGCCGCCGCCGGCACTTGTGCAGACGGTTGCTGCCACCTTCAGCAAGACCGATGGCGATCTCTCGGCCGTCTACAGCGCGCTCGTCGGCTCTGAAGACGCCTGGAATCCAACACTTTCAAAGGTTCGCTCGCCGCTGGAATTCATGACCGCGCTTCTGCGCGCGAGCGGCGAAACGCCGAAGCCGAATGTCATTCTCGGCACCCTGAATGCCATGGGTCAACCATTCTGGGCTCCAGCCGGACCGAACGGGTTTGCCGATACCGTCGATGTCTGGGCGTCCAGCGAGAGCCTTAGCATGCGCATGGATGTTGCCAACATGATAGCGAATGCGGTGCCACCGCAGATCGATCCCCGCCGTTTCATCTCCGACAGTCTGGGGCCGCTTCTTTCGAAGGAAACGCTGCAGGCCGTGTCGCGAGCGGAAACGCGCAGTCAGGGCCTAGCGATCGCCTACCTTTCCCCCGAATTTCAAAGGCGTTGATCATGACTTGCGAATTGATGACTCCTACTCGCCGCGCCATTCTTGGCGCTTCCGGTGCCCTGTTTGCCTGGGCCTTCATCCCGCGCTTCGCCTATGCCGCGGGCGGGCGTGACCCGCGTTTCATCACCATCATCCTGCGTGGTGCGCTTGACGGGTTGACGGCCGTCCCACCCATTGGTGACCCCGATTATCAGGCTTTGCGGCAATCGATCGCCATGACGACGAGCGGTCCGCATGCGGCGCTGCCGCTCGACAGCTTCTTTGCGCTGCATCCTTCGATGCCGAATTTCAACCAGCTCTATCGTGCGGGACAAGCGGCTGTCGTCCATGCCAGCGCGACGCCCTATCGCGATCGATCGCATTTCGACGGTCAGGACGTGTTGGAATCCGGTTATGAAATGCCCGGCCGCGTCGATTCAGGCTGGTTGAATCGGATGCTCGAGGGGCTTCCCAAGGGCGATAAAGTTTCTCCAGATGCATCGGCGGTCCGTGGATTGTCGGTTGGCGCCAATGCGCCGCTGGTTATTCGAGGCAAGGCGCCGGTCCTCGGCTGGTCGCCGTCCAATCTTCAGCCCGTCAGCGACGACTTGCCGCCGCGGTTGATGGATCTCTACACTCACACTGATCCGCTTTTCGCGAAAATCCTGGCGGAGGGCATTTCCACCGGAAAGATCGCGGCCGGGCTCGACGTCAAGGCAAGGGGCGGTCCTGGCGATCCGACAGGCATGGAGCAGATGGCGAGAGGCGCTGCGCGCCTGCTGGCGCAAGATGACGGTCCCCGTGTCGCTGCCCTTGCCTTCGAAGGCTGGGACACCCATGCCGGTGAAGTTGACCGGCTGAACAAGCTGCTTGTCGGGCTCGATAATTCACTGGCGGCCTTCCAGCAAGAACTTGGACCGGTGTGGAAGGATACGGCGATCGTCGTTGCGACCGAATTTGGCCGGACGGCGCAGGTCAACGGCACGGACGGCACCGACCATGGCACCGGGACAACGGCTTTTCTTGCCGGTGGTGCGATCAAGGGCGGCCGGGTGATTGCAGATTGGCCGGGTCTCAAGCCGCCGCAACTGCGTGACGGCCGAGATCTTGCCGCGACGACCGACCTGCGCGCAGTCATCAAGGGGATCGCCGTCGATCTGCTTGGTGCGTCACCTGCGGTGCTGGCGCGCGACGTCTTCCCAGGTTCCGATCATGTCATGCCGATGAAGGGACTGATCGTATGATCGATATCCGGATGTCCCGATATCAGGGCCAATCGGCGTAGCCCGAGGACAAGGTGACCGTTGAGGCCTCGCTCTTACGGGCGAGGTCTCGATAGATGGCGGGCGAGAAGCCGGTTTTTTTCTTGAAGAAATGGCTGAAATAAGTGGGATCGCGGAAGCCGAGCCCATCGGAAATCTCCTGGACGGTGCGAGCGGATCGCTCCAATCGCAGTTTCGCCTCCTGCACGACCCGCTCGTGCAGCAACTGAACGGGCGAACGGCCAAGCTCGCTGCGGCAGATGGAGTGCAGCCGATCCGTGGTCACGCCGAGCTCCCGGGCATAATCCGTTATCGATCGATGCTGCCGGAAACCGATCTCGACAAGCTGCCGGTATCTTTGCAGCACCGATGCTCCACCGCCACGTCCGCGCTGCTCGGCAGCTTCCGTGCCGGCGGCCCGCCAAAGCGCCATCAAGATCAGGCGCATATAGGCTGCAATCGCCATCCATGAGGCGCGGGAGGGGTCGCCGAGCTCGCGCACGAAGCCCGCGACCAGCGGCTGCAGCTCGTTGACGGCGCCGGCATCCGGCTCGGCCATGAACCATGGCCGCTCGCTGAAGATTCTGAGCGCATAGGATTCGGCGCGATCACCGATTGCGTCGACGATGATTTGCGGCGAGGCACCAATGATGAAGCACGCGGCCCCGGCAGCCATATGCAGCTCGCAGCGCGACTGCGGCGGCATATAGGCGATGGTCGGTGCCTGCAGGGATCTTGGCTCTTCTCCCTCCAGCGCCAATGTCGCCGTTCCCGCTTGCAGCACGTAGAGATGATGAAACTGCGCGTATAGGCCCTTCTGAAAGCGGATCGTCCGAAGCGTCAATGACGGCTCGTGCCATTCTCCTCGCGCATGCAGATGAATGCCGCTGTCGGAAACCAACGCACTCTCCTCTGTGTGGCATGACGAACCGATGACATGATTGCCAGATACTTGCAATATTAACCCAGAAAATCACATTCAAAGCTCTCGGTAACCACGTAATCTCTCTCCATGAGCCTTTGGGAGGAGGCCTCCACAGGAACGATCAGGCGCTTGCGGTTCCATCTCGCTACGCCGGCCTGCGTCCCTCTCCCATCCGGAAAACTGCAGGCGGTGCCTGCACAAATGTGGACGATCGCGATGTTTGTGGCAAAGCTGCTGATCGATAATGAAGCGTCCGATGCTTTGGACGCAGCCACTTTCGAACGCATCGATCCGGCGACCGGCGATGTCGCCACCATCGCGCCGGCGGCTTCGGTGGCGGATGCCGCCCGCGCTGCCTCAGCCGCAGCGGCGGCTTTTCCCGCCTGGTCGCAGACCGGGCCTGGTGAGCGCCGGATATGTCTCAACCGAGCGGCCGACATTCTGACGGCACGTCGGGCAGAATTCGTTGCAGCGATGGTCGGCGAAACCGGAGCAACCGCGCTCTGGGCTGCGATCAATTGTGACCTCGCAACCGAAATTTTGCGCGAGGCAGCCGCCATGACGACGCAGGTCGCTGGCGAAATCATACCCTCCAGCGACCAAGGCAGCCTCGCTATGGCCGTGCGTCAGCCAGCCGGGGTCTGCCTTGGGATTGCCCCGTGGAACGCGCCGATCATTCTCGGCGTCCGTGCTATCGCCATGCCGCTTGCCTGCGGCAATACGGTCATCCTGAAGGCATCCGAACTTTGCCCTCGAACTCACTGCCTTATCGGCGAGGTGATGCGCGATGCGGGTTTCCCGCCGGGTGTCGTCAATGTCATCACAAATGCTCCCAAGGATGCAGCGGCAATCGTCGAGACATTGATCGCGCATCCTGCCGTGCGCCGGATCAATTTTACCGGCTCGACGCGCGTCGGCCGTCTCATCGCCGAAGCCTCGGCGCGGCATCTCAAACGATGCCTGCTGGAACTTGGCGGCAAAGCGCCGTTCATCGTGCTTGCCGATGCCGATATCGATGAGGCCGTGCGGGCCGCCGCGTTCGGTGCCTTCATGAACCAGGGCCAGATCTGCATGTCGACCGAACGCATTATCTTGATGGAGGCGATTGCCGATGAGTTCGTCGACAAGTTCAAGGCGAAGGCTCAGACACTTGTCGCGGGCAATCCGCGCGACGGCAACACGCCGCTCGGAACGATGATCACTGCGGAAGCGGCAAGGCGTGTTCGCGCCCTCGTGGAAGATGCCACGCAGAAAGGGGCGGTGATCGCCTGTGGCGGGCAAGCGCGCGGCACTTTGATCGACGCCACGATCATCGACCAGGTAACGCCCGCCATGCGCATCTATCGCGAGGAAAGCTTCGGGCCGGTCGCTGCGATTATCCGCGTCGAGAGCATCGATGAGGCGATCACCGTCGCCAATGACAATGAATATGGCTTGTCGTCCGCGATATTCAGCCGCGACATCAATCAGGCGCTCATCGTCGCAAAGCGCATCGAGACCGGTATCTGCCACATCAACGAAGCAACGGTGGCAGACGAGCCGCAAATGCCGTTCGGCGGCGTCAAATCAAGCGGCTACGGCCGCTTTGGCGGCAAGGCGGCCATCGACGAATTCACGGAGCTACGCTGGATCACGCTTGCATCGGGCAGGCGAGACTATCCGATCTGACGTTGGCGGCCGGAAATGCACAAGGGCATGCGGAGTAAGAGGGCTCCGACAAAAAGGGAGGAAGATCACATGACGGATAAGTTCAACAGACCGATATTGACGAGTGGGTTGACGCGGCGCGGGTTTATGGCGGCGACGGCAGCCGGTGCCACCGCAATGGCAATCGGCAACCGTGCCGCTTTTGCCGCAGACGATACGCTGAAGGTCGGCTTTATCAGCCCGCGCACGGGGCCGCTTGGCGGTTTCGGTGAGACGGATGGCTATGTTCTGGATCTCGCGCGCAAGGCCCTGGCCGGCGGCCTGCAGGCCGGGGGTAAAACATGGAAGGTGGAGATCCTCGACCGCGACACGCAGTCCGATCCTTCACGGGCCGGACAATTGGCAAAGGATCTTATCAACAATCAGGCGGTGGATCTGATGCTGGCCGTTTCGACGCCGGAGACGATCAATCCCGTTGCCGATGCCTGCGAGGCGGCGGGCGTTCCCTGCCTGTCGACCGTTATGCCGTGGGAGGCCTGGTATTTCGGTCGTGGCGCCAAGCCCGGCGCACCGTCGCCGTTCAAATGGACCTATCATTTCGGCTTTGGCGTCGGAGAATTCCTGAAGACCTATATTTCGCAGTGGAACCTGATCGAGACCAACAAGAAGGTCGGCGTCATGTATCCGAACGATGCGGATGGCAATGCGATCCGCGCCAATCTGGCGCCGGCGCTCGCCAAGGCCGGCTTCACCATCGTCGACCCCGGCGCCTACGAGACTGGAACGACAGACTTCTCCTCGCAGATCGCGCTGTTTCGCCAGGAAGGCGTGGAGATCTTCAACAGCTTCCCGATCCCGCCGGATTTCGCCGCTTTCTGGCGGCAGGCGGCGCAGCAGGGGCTCACCCAGCAGATCAAGATTTGCCAGATCGCAAAGACCGGGCTCTTTCCGTCTGACATCGAGGCGCTCGGCGATCTCGGCATGAACATCGGCAGTGCCGCCTATTGGCACAAGGCCTTTCCCTACAAGTCGACATTGACGGGTGTCTCCGGAACCGAGCTTGCCGATGGCTATGAGGCGGTAAGCGGCAAGCAATGGACTCAGCAGCTCGGTGCGAGCCTTTCGCTTCTCGATGCCGGTTTTGACGCTCTCAAGGCTGCTTCCGATGCCAAGAGCAAGGAGGCCGTCGCCAAGGCAATGAGCACGCTGAAGACAACCACGATCGCCGGAAAGGTGGACTTCACCAGCGGTCCCGTCGCCAACGTGTCTCCAGGGCCGATCATCGGCACGCAATGGGTGAAGGCGCCTGCAGGTTCGAAATTCGCGCTCGACTATGTCGTCACTGAGCACGCGACCGATCCGAACGTGCCCGTCGCGGCCAAGCTCATTGCTTATAATGGGTGAGACTATCGTGCGGGAGCAAGAACGACATAGGCCAGACCGGGATTTCCTGTCGGCCAAGGGAATCCACAAGCGCTTCGGGGCGCTTGTGGTTCTCGAAAACATCGATTTTTCCATGGGAGACGGCGACGCCGTCGGCATTGTCGGTCCGAACGGAGCGGGAAAGACGACCTTGCTGAGCGCGCTCGCCGGTGCCTTTCCGCTGAGTGCGGGGACGATCTCCTTCGATGGAAAGAACGTCACCGCCTTGACGGCGGCCGATCGCTGTCGGTCTGGCCTGGTGCGAACGCATCAGATTCCCAAACCATTCAGTGGCATGACAACCTTCGAAAACGTCTTTGTCGCCGCCTCCCATGGCAAGGCGTCCGGGCGCGACGAGGCCTATGAGCGGGTGGTTGATTCCTTGCGGCTCTGCGGCATGCTCGGCGTCGCCAACCGCCGGGCGGACACGCTTGGCCTGCTCGACCGCAAGCGACTGGAACTGGCCCGCGCCCTTGCAACGGCCCCCCGGTTGCTGCTGCTCGACGAGATCGGCGGTGGATTGACCGACGGCGAAGCTGCGGAACTGGTCGAGACCATTCTCGAATTGCGCCGCCGGGGCATCGGCATCGTCTGGATCGAACATATGGTCCATATCCTGCTGCAGGTCGTCGATCGGCTGATCTGCATGGATGCCGGTAAGATCATTGCCGATGGTGATCCGAAGGCTGTCATGAACGACGCCGACGTGGTGCGTGCCTACCTGGGAGGAACGCCCGCATGACGATCCTTTCCATTCGCGATCTCGATGTTCGCCACGGCTTGCTGCAAGCAGTGCGCGGCCTCAGTTTCGACCTCGCCAAGGGTGAAGTGCTCGCCCTCGTTGGAGCCAATGGTGCCGGCAAGACGACATTGCTGCGCGCCATTGCCGGCGCGCATCTTCCCGCCGGTGGTCAGATCTTGCTCGACGGCGCCGATATCACGCTCATCCCGTCGCACAAACGCATTGCGAAAGGCATTGCCCTGGTGCCGGAAGGCAGGCGGTTGTTTTCGCAAATGACGGTCGAGGAAAATCTGCTGCTCGGCAAGAGTTCGGGCCGCAAGGGCGCCTGGACGGTCGAGAGGGTCTTCGACGCCTTTCCGAATCTGAAGCCGCGCCGCCATGCCAAGACCGGCCATTTGTCGGGTGGCGAACAGCAAGCGACTGCGATCGGCCGGGCGCTGATGAGCAATCCCGATATTCTGCTGCTCGACGAGGTATCGCTTGGGCTATCGCCGCTGGTCGTGGATCGGGTTTACCAACAGCTGCAAGGCCTTTTGTCATCCGGCACGACGATCGTTCTCGTGGAGCAGGACCTGTCGCGGGCGATGAGCGTGGCAAACCGCATCATCTGCATGCTCGAGGGGCATATCGTCCTTGATAGACCGGCGTCAGGCGTCACGCGCGACGATGTCACCAGAGCCTATTTCGGCCTGCATCGGGCAACGGCCGAAAGGAGCGCGTCATGATCAATACCTTGCTTCAAGGTGTCCTGCTCGGTGGCTATTATGCCGTCATCGCCTGCGGATTGTCCTTCATGTTCTCGGTCATGCGCGTCATCAATCTCGCGCATGGCAGCCTTGCCGTCGTCGCTGCCTACGGCCTTTGGTTGCTGGCTGCGAAACTCGGCGTTCCGCCTTTCGCCGGCTTGCTGATCGTCCTGCCAGTCATGGCGGTCATGGGTTGGGTGCTGCAGAGATTTGTGCTCGAGCGAAGCGCTCGCGGCGGCACGCTTCTGCCGATCCTGACGACGTTCGGCTTGTCGATCGTGATCGACAATCTGCTGTTCGAGCAGTTCGGCGCCGACACGCGCTCGCTGGCGCCGTTTATCGGCAATCTCTCTTACGCTTCTTGGCAACTGCCGGGCCATATCTTCGTCGGTAAGCTGGCCGTGCTGATGATGGCGAGCGCGATCGTTATTCTCGGCTGCCTGCAGCTCTTCCTCAGCCGTTTCGCCCTCGGCCGGTCCATTCGTGCGACGGCGGAGGATCCCGATACGGCAGGTCTCGTCGGCATCGACGCTCGCAAGGTCAATGCGGTTGCAACCGCGATTACCATGGTCACCGTAGGCATCGCCGGGGCGTTCCTCGCGATGCGGGCGACCTTCAATCCCTATTCGGGTGGGCCGCAGCTGCTGTTTGCGTTTGAAGCGGCGGTGATCGGCGGTGCGGGTTCTCTCTGGGGAACCCTGTTTGGCGGCATCGTTCTCGGCCTGGCGCAATCCATCGGCGCTCAAATCCACCCGCAGGGTTTCCTGATCGGTGGCCACATCGCCTTTCTGCTCGTCCTATTCGTTCGGCTCCGCCAGCTCCCTTTGCCGGGGCTCAGTAGGATCCGCGCTCTTCTTCGGAGCCCGACATGACCACGATTGTTCCCGGAATATCTGTCGAGCGCTGGACCGCCTCGTCCCGACGGACATTGGCTCTGATGATCGTTGTTGTCATCCTGTTGGCCGCTTCGCCCGCGGTTCTCGCGGCCGGCGCCATCGACCGGATGACCACGCTGTTCATTTACGTCGTCCTTGCTGCCATGTGGAATGCGCTGGCGGGCTTCGGCGGTCTGGTTTCCGTCGGCCAGCAGGTCTTCTTCGGTCTCGGCGCCTATTTCACCATTCGTCTGGCGGATGCAGGACTGGATCCATTTGTCTCGGTGTTTGCCGCGGCTGTTATCACCGGCATTCTGTCCGTGCCGTTGTCATGGCTCATGCTGCGGCTGAAGGGTGGGGAATTTGCGATCGGCATGTGGGTGCTCGCCGAGCTTGCCCATCTGCTCGTCAATCTCGATCGGCTCATTCAGGGGGAAACCGGCACCTCGCTCATTGCATTGAATGGCTATGACAACAGTGTGCGGCGAGTGGCGATCTACTGGCTGGCACTTGCAGCGATGATCGCCTTGCTTGGTGCCCTCTTTGCCCTGATGCGCAGCCGGGCTGGCGCTGCGATGCAGGCGATCCGTGACAATGAGGACGCAGCAACCTCAGTCGGCGTCCGCGTCGCCGCGACCAAGCGATTGCTCTTCGTTCTTGCTGCTTTTGGTATCGCCGTTGCCGGCGGATTGTGGCTGGCGACCGCGGTCACCTTCCAGCCAAAGACCTATTTCAGCGTGCAATGGACGGCCTACATGATCTTCATGGTGCTCGTGGGCGGCATCGGCAAGTTCGAGGGCGCGATCCTCGGGGCGCTGTTGTTCTTCGTGATTGAAACCGTCTTTGGCGGGACGGGGGTCTGGTATCTGGTTGGTCTCGGCGCGGCAGCTCTGCTGTTTTCGCTCTATTTGCCGCAGGGTCTGTGGGGCGCGATCGAGCGACGCTTTGATCTCCAATTGTTGCCGGTCGGCTACCGGCTGACCATCTCGGATCTTTTCAAAGACAAGCAATAGCGACACAGCCAATCGTCGCGTTTCATGAGGAAGGTGAAATCATGCTTTTCGGCAAGACCATCGTCGTCACCGGGGTCGCTTCGGGTATAGGCGCACGCACCGCTGAACTTGCGGGCCAGTTGGGCGCTGATGTTATCGGGATCGACGTGCGCGAACCATCGCAGGGCATCGCGTCCTTCATCAAAGGCGACATTTCGAACGCTGCGGGCGTGGCCGATATCGTCAGGCAATTGCCTCGCAGGGTCGACGCATTGGCCAACGTCGCCGGCCTTTCCGGCAGTACTGGTATCGCGGCAACGCTTGCGGTCAATTTCTATGGCCTGCGGGCGCTTTCGCAGGTGGTCGCCCCTCATTTGCGGGAGGGGGGCGCGATCGTCAACGTCGCCTCGATCGCAGGCTATGGTTGGCGGGCCAATCTGGAGCGGGCAAAGACGCTGACGGCGATCGAGGGCTTTCCCGACGTCGCTGCCGTCGCTGCGGAGCACGGCTTGAAGAACGAAGAGGGTTATCCGCTGTCCAAGGAATTGCTACTGCTCTGGACCATGCAGGCGGCCCATCAGCCGCTGTTCAGGGATCGCGGCATTCGCGTCAACGCCATTAGCCCCGGCCCGGTGGAGACGCCGATCCTCAAGCAATTCCGCGCGGTGCTCGGTGACGAGCGCGTCGATAGCGACATCACGCGCGTCGGGCGGGCCGGAACGTCAGCTGACATCGCGCCTGCGATCCTGTTCCTCTGCTCGGATGGCGCGCGCTGGGTAAGCGGCGCCAATCTTCCGGTCGATGGCGGGCTCGAAGCCTCCATCAATGCCGATGTCCTCGGCTTCTAAAGCGCATCGCGAACCTTCGGGTTCGCTCCTCGCGCTTTAGGTCTTTGAGTTCACGCATGTCGCGCAAAACCGCTACGCACTTTTGCGCGACTGCATTGGAAAACATCCTCATCAGGAGACAACAGATGAATATTTCCCTTCTCATCAACGGCGTCGACAGGCCGGCGGCCAGCGGGCGCACTTATGACCGCCTCGACCCCTTTACCGAGAAGCTCGCAAGCCGCGCACCGGCCGCTGGTCTTGAAGATGTTGCCGCCGCGATCGAGGCGGCTTCCAACGCCTTTTCCGCATGGTCGAGCACCGGTCCAGGGCAACGTCGCACGATCTTGGCGAAGGCGGCCGATATCATGGATGCGAAGGTCGGTGAATTCACGCGCCTGATGATGGAAGAGACAGGCGCGACGGCACCCTGGGCCGGCTTCAACGTCATGCTGGCGGCCAATATCCTGCGCGAGGCCGCGGCGATGACCACCCAGATCGGCGGCGAGATCATTCCGTCAGACAAACCCGGCACGCTTGCCATGGGTGTGCGTCAGGCGGCCGGTGTCTGCCTTGCCATCGCACCCTGGAATGCACCTGTCATTCTCGCCACACGCGCGATCGCCATGCCGATCGCCTGCGGCAACACCGTCATCCTGAAAGCCTCCGAGCAGTGCCCCGGCACGCAGCGGCTGATCGCGACCGCATTGACGGAGGCCGGCCTTCCTGCCGGGGTTATCAACGTCATCACCAACGCACCCGAAGATGCGCCTCGGATCGTCGAAGCGCTGATCGCACACCCCGCAGTACGTCGCGTCAACTTCACCGGCTCCACCAAGGTCGGCAAGATCATCGCGGAGCTCAGCGGCAAGCATCTGAAGCCTGCACTGCTGGAACTTGGCGGCAAGGCGCCGCTCGTTGTGCTTGACGACGCGGATATCGATGGGGCCGTCAATGCCGCCATTTTCGGTGCCTTCATGCATCAGGGCCAGATCTGCATGTCGACGGAGCGCATTATTGTGCATCAGGCTGTTGCCGATGCCTTCGTTGCCAAGCTCGCCGCGCGCGCCGCAGCACTTCCGGCCGGCGATCCGCGCGGTCATGTGGTCCTCGGCTCGCTGATCAGCCTCGATGCAGCCAAGAAGATGGAAGAGCTGATTGCCGATGCGCAGGCAAAGGGAGCCAAACTGGTTGCGGGCGGCAAGCGCACCGGCACCGTCGTCGAGGCGACGCTGCTCGATTTCGTGACACCGGATATGCGGGTCTATGCTGAAGAATCCTTCGGTCCGGTGAAGCCGATCATCCGCGTCGCCGATGAAGACGAAGCCGTACGTGTCGCCAACGATACCGAATATGGTCTCTCGTCGGCCATCTTCAGTCGCGACGTGCAGCGCGCCCTGGCCGTGGCGGCGCGTATCCAGTCCGGCATCTGCCACATCAACGGCCCGACCCTGAACGACGAGGCGCAAATGCCGTTCGGCGGCGTCAAGGGCAGCGGCTATGGCCGCTTCGGTGGGAAGGCGGCAATTGCTGAATTCACCGATCTCAGATGGATTACCATCGAAGATCCGGCGCAGCATTATCCCTTCTGATCAAACGGCATTGCGGCGGCCAAAGCGTGTTGGCCGCCGCAATGCGAATTCACCGCATGCTCCTGAGCTGCGCCCGTCAGGCAGGACGAGCCGCATTGGCGACGACGACCGGGATCAACAGGTCGCCCCAGTTGCCGTCCCCGCCATGGTGGCGGGACGAGCGGACGAGTTCGACGGAGACGCCCGCCTCGACCGCATTCATGACCGCCTGGTTGAGGCGGTGCAGTTCATTGGCCAGCATGCGGATAACGGCCTGCTGATCGGAATTCATGGTGAGAGATTGCTCCTCGGCTCTCTCGCGAACGCGTGCTATCGACGGCATGTCTTTCTCCTCCTTTGATCTCGATTTCACTCTGCTGCCGGTTTGAACTGGGCATGCTCGGTCGAGCCGTGCATGGCCGTAGTCGATGACTGGCCGCCGGTGATTGCCAGCGACACCGCGTCGAAATAGCCGGTTCCGACTTCGCGCTGGTGCTTGGTGGCGGTGTAACCATTGACCTCCGCTGCGAATTCCGCCTGCTGCAGCTCGGAATAGGCAGCCATTTGGCGGGCCTTGTAGCCGCGGGCAAGCTCGAACATGCCGAAGTTCAGCTGATGGAAGCCGGCAAGCGTTATGAACTGGAACTTGTAGCCCATCGCCCCCAGCTCGCGCTGGAACTTGGCGATCGTCGCATCGTCCAGGTTCTTCTTCCAATTGAACGACGGCGAGCAATTGTAGGCAAGCAGCTTGCCCGGATGTACCCGATGCACGCCTTCCGCGAACTTCCGCGCCTGCTCGAGATCCGGCTTCGACGTCTCGCACCAGATGAGATCGCAATTCGGTGCGTAGGCGACGGCGCGGGCGATGCAGGGCTCGATGCCATTCTTGACCTGATAAAAGCCCTCGATCGTACGTCCCGCATCGTAATCGACGAAAGGCTGGTCGCGTTCGTCGATGTCGGAGGTCAGGAGCTTGGCGGCTTCCGCGTCGGTCCGCGCAACGACCAATGTCGGTACGCCCATGACGTCGGCCGCCAGACGAGCTGCGTTGAGATTGCGGATGTGGGCGGCGGTCGGGATCAGAACCTTGCCGCCAAGATGGCCGCACTTCTTCTCCGATGCCAGCTGATCCTCGAAATGGACGCCTGCAGCGCCTGCCTCGATATAGGCCTTCATGATCTCGAAGGCATTAAGAGGGCCGCCGAAGCCGGCTTCGGCGTCGGCAACGATCGGAGCGAACCAGGTGTCGACCGACAGACCTTTTCCTTCTGCGGTCTCGATCTGGTCTGCGCGCTGCAGTGTCCGGTTGATGCGCTTCGCCAGTTCCGGACCGGCATTGGCCGGGTAGAGGGACTGGTCGGGATACATGGCCGATGCGGTGTTGGCGTCCGCAGCAACTTGCCATCCCGACAGGTAGATCGCCTTCAATCCGGCGCGAACCATCTGCATGGCCTGATTGCCGGAAAGCGCTCCGAGTGCGTTGACGAAATCTTCTTCGTGGATGAGCTGCCACAGGCGGTTTGCACCCATCTCGGCCAGGGAGTGGCGAATGGCGACAGATCCGCGCAGCCGCTTCACATCCTCGGCGGTATAGGGCCGTTCGACGCCATCGAAACGGCCTGTCGGTGCGCTTGGAACCAGTTTGTAAAAATCTGTCATGCCAGTCTCCCAATGCTGTTCTTCTGATCGTGATGTCGATGTTGAATGCATGACGATATTTACAAAATACTCGTGTGAATGGCCAGGAAAACCGATAATCCCCAATGGATAAAGGGGTTATGATGTGTTATCGTTGACAAAGTGGATGTGTAAATTTGTAAATAGTGTAAATCACACCTCCGGCGTACCGCTGTAAAAGGAATGACAAATGGCCGAGCGCAAGATCTTTGCCGGACCTCGGGTTCGACGCATCCGTACTGGTCTTGGCCTAATGCAGACGACGATGGCGCAGGCGCTGGACATATCACCGTCTTATCTCAATCTCATTGAGCGCAATCAGCGACCGTTGACCGTGCAACTGCTGTTGAAGCTGGCGGCCGTGTACAAGGTGGACCTCGACGAATTGCAGGGCGAGCAAAGTGGCAATGCCGGGCAGTTGCGCGAAATCTTCGCCGATCCGCTGCTGGTCGGTGAGATCCCGGGCGATCAGGAGCTGATCGAACTTGCTGAAGCGGCGCCCAATGCCGCCAATGGTATGATCCGGCTCTATCGGGCCTATCGGGAACAGGCAGCGAGATTGTCGGATCTTGCCGAACTCCTGTCCCGCGAGGGCAGGATCGCTGAGGTTGCCGGTCCACGCCTGCCGCTGGATGAGGTGCATGATCGACTGCATGGCAGGGCGAATTTCTTTGCCGGGATCGAGGATGCCGCCGAGGCCTTTCACGCCCGCCTTGTGCCCGGCGACGATATCGCCGGCGCTCTGAAAGCCTGGCTGAAAAGCGAACATGGCATTGCCGTGCGTCTGCTGCCGGTGCACGCCATGCCCGGTTTGCGGCGGCGCTACGACCGGCACTCCATGCGCTTGTTCCTTTCGGAGCGGTTGTCGCCCTTCGACCAGCTTCGCGAGATCGCAACCGAGGTTTCGCTACTTGTCATGCGTGACGAACTTGCCGTCGAGGTCGACGCCCTTGGTCTCTCAACGCCGGAAGCCAGGCGGATCGCCCGCTTCGAATTAGCGCGCTACGCATCGCATGCACTGTTGATGCCCTATGCCGCGTATCTTTCGGCGGCGCAGCGCTTGCATTACGACATTGAGGGGCTCGGCGCGCGTTTCGGCGTGTCCTACGAGCAGGCGGCCACACGGTTGACGACGTTACAGCGTCCAGGTGCCGCAGGCATCGCTTTCTTTTTGATGGAAGTCGATAGCGCCGGTCATCGCCTTCGAAAGGCTGGGGCACAGGGCTTCCCCCAGGCCCGTTTCGGTGGGGGCTGTCCCAAGCTCAACGTTCACACCGCCTTTGCTCAGCCGGGACAAATACTGACCGAAGCCACGGAAATGCCTGACGGTCTGGGCTTTCTGACGATATCGCGGACCATCGAAGGCCCTCGGGCGGATTTTGGCGAAAGGATTCGCCGCACCGCGCTTCTCGTGGGCTGCGACATCGCGCACCGCGATGAGGTGGTTTACGGCAAGGCACTGAGCTCGATGCCGGTTGCGATCGGTCCTGCCTGTCGCTTGTGCGAACGCCAGGGCTGCCTTGCAAGGGCAGAGCCGCCGGTTACGCGACCGCTTGGTCTAGACGAGATGGCGACAGGCCTTAGCGTGTTTGATTTCCAGTGAGGGCGAAAGCCCATCGGGCAAAAGTGTGCGGCGATCTTGCCCGCGCAGTTGGGTGACATGTAAGAGTGGCAAGCCGAGATGCGAAGGCTCGGCTTGCCATGATCGGTTGATACCAGCCCGTCAGGCGTAAAGCCCGAACTGGGCATTGTGCAGCCGGGCGTAAGCGCCATGGCGTGCGATCAGCTCGTCATGCGAGCCCTGCTCGACAATGCCCCGATCACCCATGACGATGATGCGATCGGCGTTGCGGATCGTCGAAAGCCGATGCGCGACGACAAGGGTGGTGCGTCCTTTCGCCAGTTCCAGCAAGGCCTGCTGAATTGCGTACTCGGTGGCTGTATCGAGCGCGGAGGTGGCCTCATCGAGAATAAGGATCGGTGGGTCTTTGAGGAAGATGCGAGCGATCGCAAGTCGCTGTTTCTGACCGCCCGAAAGCTTGACGCCGCGCTCGCCGGTCGGCGTGTCGAGCCCGCCGGGCAGCGAACGGACAAAGTCGGCAAGTGAAGCGCGCTGCAGCGCCTTCATGATATCCTCGTCGGTCGCGCCGAGCTTTCCATAGGCGATATTCTCGCGGATGGTCGATCCAAACAAAAAGACATCCTGTTGCACGATGCCGATCTGATTGCGCAGCGACGTCTGCGTCAAGTCCCTGATATCGATGCCATCGATGGTAATGCTGCCCGATGTGACGTCATAGAAGCGCGGCAACAGCGAGCAGATCGTCGTCTTGCCGGTGCCAGATGCGCCGACGAAAGCGACTGTCTCGCCGGGAGCGATGGTCAAAGTGAGATCATTGAAGATCGCGCTTTGATCGGAATAGCCGAAGCTGACGTGTTTGTAGGCAATATCGCCTTTCAGGTGATCGACCGCGATGGCGTTCGGCCGGTCGGCAAGATCCGGCTCCGTGTCGATCAGCGAGAGGAAGCGTTTGAAGCCCGCAATGCCCTTGGGGTAGGTTTCAATCACTGACGTAATCTTGTCGATCGGCCGGAAGAATACATTGATGAGCAGCAGGAAGCTGACGAAACCGCCATAGCTCAGCTCTCCCGATATGACGAACCAAGTTCCTGCCATCATGACGATGAGCTGTACCAGACGCGTGCTGAAGTAGCTGAGAGCGATGCCTGCCGTCATATAGGCGTAGCCGTCGAGCTTGGTCGCCTTGTAGTCGTCATTGTCGCTGGCAAACAGCTGGCTCTCGTATTTCTCGTTGGCAAAAGCCTTGACCACGCGAATGCCGCCGACGGTCTCCTGCATGCGGGTGTTGAAATTGCCGACCTTGCCGAACAGGCTGCGTGAATTGAGCGTCATCTTCGAGCCGTAGCGGCTGACCAACCAGGTCATGAAGGGCACAATGGTGGTGGTCAGCAGCGCGAGCTTCCAATGGACACTGAACATCAGCAGGAAGGCGCCGATGAAGGTCATGATCGCAATGAACAGATCCTCGGGGCCGTGATGGGCAATCTCGCCGACTTCCTCGAGATCCTTGGTGACATGCGTGATCAGATGTCCGGTCCGGTTGTTGTCGAAATAGCGGAAGGACAGTTTCTGGATATGGTCGAAGGCCTGGCGACGCATGTCGGACTCGATCGAGATGCCGAGTGCGTGGCCCCAATAGTTGACGATGGCAGAGAGGCCAGTGTTGAGCGCGTAGACGACAAGCAGCAGCGCAGCCGTTCCGAAGATCAGGCTCCAGTCACGGCTCGGCAACAGTTGATCGATGAAGAGCTTGATTGCCAGGGGAAAGCCGAGTTCCAGCAGGCCTGCGAGCACAGCGCAGCCGAAATCGAGGAAAAACAGCTTCCTATAGCGTGCATAATAGGAGAAGAAACGACGAAGCATATATGCCCTCCATGGGCATCAAGAGGATGGGAATGGGCGAGAGCGGACCGAGGGACAGCCCGAATTCGGTGCTGCCAGTCAGCGTCAGTTGGAACCGAAATTTCTCATCTGGGCGATCCTCCTGCTTGAGTCGCGGAGACTGATATAATCCACGCGTGCATCGCTGTCATCCCCTTAACCGATGGATGACCCGCCCTTGGACCAAGAACTGACTGTCTGCGCCTAAGGCGTGCCTGGCAGTTGAGCCGCGTTCATCCGCGCGATGACCTCGGCCCGCGTCGGAGCGCCCGACCGCCCGCCAAAAACCTCGCATTTCATGGCCGCGGCAACCGATGAGAGCTGGATTGCATCCGCCGGCGTCATCCCTTCAGCGATTGCAAGCGCAAAGGCCCCGTGAAAGATATCGCCGGCTGCCAATGTGTCCAAGGCCCTGATGCCAATCGTCGGACTGTGTCTGATGAGATCGCCTTGGTCATCGAACCAGAAACTTCCGGCGGCCCCGGCTGTTACGCAGATGAAGGCATGGCTGAATTTTTTCTTCAGGAGGCGGGCCATTTCCGCGAAGTCCGCAACGCCGGTAAGGCGTCGGGCGGCAGGTTCGGAAAAAACGATATGGGTCGCTTCCGGTGCCAGGCGTTCGATGATGCCGTCCGGTGCCACATCGCCATCGAGAACGGCCGGCTTGCCCAGGCCGCGTGCTGTCCGCAGTACTTCAAGCGCCAGGGATGGCCAGCGCACGTCGACGAGTACCGCGTCGAAACCGGCGACATCGTCATGCGTGAAGTCTTTGACGTCGTGATGCAGTTTCGGATCGTAGAAGGGGACGATCAGTCTTTCGCCGTGATCGTCGACGAGGATTGTCGATACGGCAGACCGGGCGCCTTCGACACGCAGCATGCCTTCGGTGGCGACGCCGGCAGCGGTCAGATCACGGATGATCCGCTCGCCGGTTTCATCGCTGCCGACAGCACCCCAGAGGCTCGCTCGTCCTTCGAGCCGAGCAACGGCATAGGCCGCGCTCGAAGCCATGCCTTCGGCGATCTGCAGCATCTCATACGGCAAGACCTTGCCCTCGCCGGAGGGCAGCGTGCGAACTCGAAACAGCGTATCAAGGACGGCAGCGCCGACGCAAAGGACATGCTTTGGGGCATCTGCTGGCGGATCGAAAATGGAAGGAGGGTTCAAAGCCGCTTTCCGTTTGTCTTCATCAATGGGTTTCTCTGGAACGAAGGCTGCATCATTTGACAGCACCGGCGGTCAGGCCGGCAATGATCTGCCGTTGCGCGAACATCGTCAGCACGAGAACCGGCAACGTCACGATCAGGGCGGCAGCCGCAAGCGGCCCCCAGCTGACCTGCTCGAAAGAGAGCATATTGTAGACTGCCACCGGTAGCGTGCGGGTCTCGCGGCTGGCAAGCACGATGCCGAAGACGAAGTTGTTCCAGGAGAAGATGACCGAGAGAATGAAGGCAACGACGATGCCAGGTCGCGCGATCGGCAGGGCGACGAGGCGAAAGACCTGCCACGGTGTTGCGCCATCGATGCTTGCAGCCTCCTCCAGTTCCATCGGTGTGGTCTCGAAATAGCCGATCATGATCCAGACGACGATCGGGACTGTCACGACGAGATGGATGATGATCTGCGGCCAGAGCGTTCCCAAGAGATTGAGCCATTGGAACAGCAGAAACAGCGGAATGAGGAAGGACAGGCCCGGCGTCATGCGGGCGATCATGATGACGATGGCGGACTTCTCAGCCTTAAGCCGCGCAATACCGTAACCGGCCGGTACGCCGATGACGAGCGCAAGCAGGGTTGCTGCCCCTGTCACCAGAATGGAGTTCCAGAAATAGAGGAAGAAATTGTTTTCCTGGAAGACGTTGACGTAGTTCGTCCAGGCAATGCGATCAGGAATGAGGATCGGTGGATAAGCGCCGTTGTCGATCTCGTATTTCAGCGAAAGCGAGATCATCCAGAGGAAGAACAGCACGACGGGTGAAACAATCACCAGCGCCACGAACAGCAGGCCGATGCGGTTGAGTGTCGAACGCTTCATCTCAATGCCCCTCCGCGTCAGTCCATTTCGTCCGCTGCCGCATCATCAGGAGGATAAAGGAAAGCGCGACGATGAGAATGAAGAACACCACCGCCATGGCCGAGCCATAGCCGATGTCGTAATAGGAAAACGCGGTATTGTAGAGGTAGATATTGATCGTCTCGGACGCTGTTCCGGGGCCGCCTTGGGTCATCGCATAGATGATGTCGAAGCTCTTGATCGCATCGATGCCGCGAATGATGATGGCGATTATCAGGAAGGGCGAGATCATCGGCAGCGTTAGATAGCGAAACTTCTGCCAGGCATTGGCGCCGTCGATTTCAGCGCTTTCATAGGGCTCACGCGGCACCGAGGCGAGGCCGCCGAGCACGATCAGCATGACAAGCGGCGTCCATTGCCATACCTCGACCAGAACGAGCGACGGGATGACGCTGGATTGATTATAGATCCACTCCTGCGGTCCGATGCCGACCAGCGATAGCAGGTAGTTCAGTACGCCGAGCTGAGGATGGAACATCATCGTCCATACGAGCGCCACGGCGACCGGCGTTGCCATCATCGGCATGACGAAGACGCCGCGCAGGAAGCCACGCAGCGGGAAATTTGAATCGAAGATCAGCGCTGCAAGCGTCCCGAACACCAAGGGGCCGACCACGGACAGCACGGTGTAGAGAACCGTATGCCATAGTGACTCCCAGAACCGCGCGTCCGTCGCCAACCGGACATAGTTATTCCAGCCGATAAAGCTTTGCGATTGACCGAGCGTCCACTTGTTCACGCTCATCCAAAGGGTGAAGACCCAGGGGAAGACAATGACTGCGGCGATCACGATCAGTGCCGGAACGACGAAGGGCCAGTAGTTGGGAGCAAGCCTTTGCGGCTTGCTCCTCTTCTCAGCTTTCGTTCTGGTCTCTTCGATGCTCACGGAGGCCATTATCCCTCGCTTCGCGCCAATACCGGCTCGAACTGCGCCGTCGCCGTCTTCAGTTCGCTTGCAGGATCGGCGCCACCGATCATATTGGTGAGCGCGACGCCGTAGATGTCACGGAACTCGGTGACCGGAATGATGACGGGCAGGGCGAGTTGCGAGACCTTGGCGGAACCCGCCACAGCATCCAGCCATGCGCCCGGCATTTTCACGCCTTCGCGCACCTTCTGATCTTCCAGGATGGACTGACGGAAGGGAACGCCGGCGCCGGCCTGCAACAGCTGCGCGCCCATGTCGTGCGAAATCGCCCATTGGCAGAAGAGATAGGCTGCTTCCTTCTTTTGGCTGGCGGCGGTGACGCCGATTCCGTCGCCGGTGGTGGCGGCTGCCTGCGCATTCGGTCCTTTCGGCATGATGCCATAGCCGACCTGGCCGACGACGCGGGACTTTTCCGGGTTTTCGATCGGCGGTGCGAAGCCGACGCCGTCAAGCCACATGCCGATCTTGCCTTGCAAGAAGGCGGATTGTGCTTCGGCCCAGTTGAAACCGGAAACGCCGGGAGGTGCCGATTTCGTCATCAGGCGCTGATAGAGCTTGGCGGCGTCGACGGCGCCTTGCGATTCCGTCTGCAGTTTGCCGTCGGCCGAGAGTGGCGTCGTGCCATGGCCGAGCATGAATGTCGTCCAGACCGGCGCGTTGGCGTTCTTCAGGCCGCGCGCGACAAAGCCGTAAGTGTTGGTCGCTTTGTCCGTCAGAGCCTCGGCGGCCTTGACCATGTCCTCGAAGGTTGCAGGGTAGGTGAGACCCTTCTTTTCGAACAGGGTCTTGTTCCAGTAGACGATCCAGTAGTCGACCGAGAAGGGGAGCGAGCGCATGACGCCCGCGGAATCCTTCGCGAATTTCAGGCCCGCCTCGGCAAAGTCGCTTTCCGTCAGCGACGCATCGGTGAGCGACGGATCTTTCATGAAGCCGCTGATATCGGCGAGCCAGCCGCCTTTTTCGAACTGGCGCTTCTGGACGTGATAGCTCAGATGCACGACATCGAAGCTTGGCTTGCCGGAGGAAAGCTCGATCGTCGTCTTCTGCCGCTGCTGCTGCTCGGGCGTTGCCTCGGCATTGACCTTGATGCCGGTCAGTGCCTCGAATTCGCTTAAGTATTTGAGGATCGTCTCGCTGCGCGGGCTCTTGATCAGGTTGACCTCAAGCGTCGTGCCGGAAAAGCGCTTCCAGTCTACGGCGGCCGATGCGGTGCGAACACCCAGAAGGCTTGCTGCGCCAAGCGCGGCGGTGCCGGCCATGAAGCTGCGACGTGTCGGATTGAAAAATGACGATGACATTCTGTTCCTCCTCCTTTGGCCGAGAATCTCCTCATTCGCGGCCTTGTTATTCAAACCCATTCAAATCTTCAATGCGCGGTCCCGGGCACCGCCGATATGCGAGACGAGTGCTGTGACGGCTTCGTCGGCCGAGCGCCGCTCTATCGCCTCAAGCACTTTCAAATGTTCCTCCATCACCGGCCCGACATGGCCATTGATGCGGAATCTGTCCTGGCTGATCAGCCGCATCTTGATGGAATTGACGCGATAGGCATTCGAGATGATCGTGTTGCCAAGCGCGTCGATGAAGGCGTCATGCATGCCCCAGTCCACCGACTGCGCATGCAGCTCGAGTTCCGGAGAGTTATCGCCAGAGCGGATGGCATCGGCAATATCGCGATGATCCTTCAAGAGCTTGGCAATCGTGTCGTCCGACGCCGAATAGGTGAACAATGCCACCGCTTCCTTTTCCAGGAAGAGACGAAGCTGAAACGCTTCGCGGATCAGATCCAGATCGATATGGGCGATCTGCAACCCGCGCTGCGGCACCGTCTTGATCAGTCCTTCGGCTTCCAGGCGCGGAATGAGCTCACGGATTGCTCCGAGCGTCAGCCCCGTCAGCTCGACGAGCCGTCGCTGTGAGATGAACTGGCCTGGGCGAACGTCGCGCGCCAGAAGGTGGCGCGTGAAGCTCTCATAGGCTTTTTCCCTCAACGTCGGCTGTTCGCCTGGTCCGTCCATCGGCAGCTCCGGGTTGTTCGGTTAAGCCGCCTTGGCGCGAAACAATGCGTCGAAGGCAGCAAAGAGCTTGTCAGAATCCTGAGCGTTCATTGGCACGAGTGGCGGGCGTACCGCAAGCCAGCTCGCGTCATTTGCAAGGCGAGCAAGGATCGCCTTGATGGACGGGATGACCGGATAGTTCAGCAATTCTCCAACGAAACGTTCGACGTTGGCGTCATCAACGCCTTGCTCGGCCATGGCCTGCACTTCGCGGGGAAGCAGGTTCGCCATGCCCGAAATCGCACCTTGCCCGCCGAGGCGGACGCCGCGCGCCAGATGGCGTTCGTCACCGATCAGAATGATGAGGTCGCCATGCGTCTTCAAGAGCGTCTCTGTATAAGGCCAGTCGCCTGAGGAGTCCTTGACGCCGACCACGACCTCCGGAAATGCCGCGCGGAGCTGCCCGACGAGAGAAACGGAAAGTGGTACCATCGTCACCGACGGAATGTTGTAGACGATCACGTCGCGGGCATGGGCGCCCAGCATGGTGAAAACGGCGGCGAACCATTTGAAAAGTCCATCGTCGCTGACGTTCTTGAAATAGGACGGCGGAGCAAGAAGGATGCCGCGAACACCCTGTGCGAGCGCCTGGGCTGCCTGCGCTGCGGCGTCCTCGGCGGCGTCGACCAGAACGCCCATGACGATCTGCCTGGGAGCGATGCCGGCCTCTAGCATTGCCGCGAGAACCTGCTGGCGTTCCTGCATTCCGATCGAGGCGCCTTCGCCCGTCGTGCCGAACAGTGTGACGCTCCTGCAGCCATTGGCAAGGCAATGCTTGGCTTGTGCGATCACGCCAGCAACTATGATCTCGCCCTCAGCGTCAAAAGGGGTTGCCAAGGCCGCCGACAGGCCAAAATTCTCTCTCATTCGATCCTCCCGATCTTGTGAGATCAGTGCGTATCATGCTGACATGTTAGTTGTAAAGTGAAGTTTATATTAGTCGCGCATATGTGATTTATATGCGCGATGGATTGATGGAAAGAGGCGGTCAAAGTTGGTTGACTTGAGTGGTTATCGCACAACGCAGTCGCGTGATGTCCCGCAACAAGAGTGTTGCGAGACACCGCTATGCGGTGAGAGCGAGGCCTGAGCCGTGGACTGCTTAGTTGTGGCTCACGAGACGGTTCGCTAGCTCCTGACGGGCACGTAGTCGAGCCCGCCATCGATCTTCTGTGGCCTGCCGTGAAGGAAAAGCTCGCCGATGCGTGGGGCTGAGCGGGCAATGATCTTGCCGCGCTTGATGACGGCGAGGCGATTGGGCTTCAGGCGAAGCGCCTCCAGCGTATCGACGGCCTGCAGCACCACGAGATCGGCATTGCAGCCCTTTTCCAGCCCGTATCCCTCAAGGCCCATCGTCCTGGCGGAGTTGACGGTGAGGGCGTCAAAGATCTTCTTTTTATCCTCGATGCCAGCCATCTGCGCGACGTGGATGGCCATATGCCCGACTTCGAGCATGTCGCCGGAGCCCATCGAATACCAGGGATCCATCACGCAGTCATGGCCGAAGGAAACGTTGAGGCCCGCATCCATCAGTTCGCGCACGCGCGTCATGCCGCGCCGCTTGGGGTAGGTGTCATGCCGGCCTTGCAGCATGATGTTGATGAGCGGGTTGGGGATGACGTTGATCTTGGCTTCCGCCATCAGCGGGATGAGCTTGGAGACGTAATAATTGTCCATCGAATGCATCGAGGTCAGGTGCGAGCCGGCAACGCGGCCCTGCAGTCCGAAGCGGATCGTCTCCGCTGCCAGAGTTTCGATATGGCGCGACATCGGGTCGTCTGTTTCGTCGCAATGCATGTCGACGGGAAGACCGCGATCGGCGGCGACCCTGCAAAGCGCTTCGACCGAGGCTTTGCCCTCACCCATCGTGCGCTCGAAGTGGGGAATGCCGCCGACGATGTCGACGCCCATGTCGAGCGCCCTCCCAAGCGAGGCGACGCCATCTTTGGCGCGGTAGTAACCATCCTGGGGGAAGGCGACAAGCTGCAGGTCTATATAGGGCTTGACCCTGTCCTTCACTTCCAGGAGCGCCTCAGCCGTCACCAGTTTGGGATCGGAGGTATCGACATGGCTGCGAATGAACAGCAGCCCTTGCGTGACGGCGAGATCGCAATAGCGTAGCGCCCGATCGACAAGCTCCTCCTTGGTCACGATGGGGCGCAACTCTCCCCAAAGCGCGATACCTTCGAGGAGCGTGCCGGAAACGTTCATACGCGGCAGACCGAGCGATAGCGTCGCGTCCATGTGAAAATGCGGGTCGACAAAGGGCGGGCTCACCAGCCTGTTCGTCGCATCGATCTTGTCCTTCGTCTCGGTGGTGATCGAGGCTTCGATTGCTGCGATCTTGCCATCCTTGACTGCGATATCGATGCCCTTGCGGCCATCGGGCAGATTGGCATTGCGAATGATCAGATCGAACATGAAAGGCTCCTCGGATTATCTCTCGCCACGGCGATAGGGTTGCATCAGCGCCTGCGGCACGCGGGCTCGCCGGCTCATGACGGCAAGGGCGACGATGGACAGAATGTAGGGCGTCATCAGAAAGATCTGATAGGGGATGCCCTGGACTGCGGTTTGGAGGCGCAATTGGAATGCGTCGAAGAAGGCAAAAAGCAAGGCGCCGAACAGCGCTCGGCCCGGCCGCCAGGACGAAAAGACCACCAGTGCGATGCAGATCCAGCCGCGGCCCTGCACCATCGTCGGAAAGAAGCTGTTGAAGGCTGACAAGGTCAGGAAGGCACCGCCCATGCCCATCAAGGCACTCCCCGCGATGATGCTGCCGTACCGGATTTTCATCGGGTTGAGGCCTTGGGCCTCGGCGGCATGCGGGTTTTCACCCGCCATGCGGATCGCAAGCCCGACCGGCGTGCGGAAAATGAGGTAGGCCATGACGAGCGCCACCAGGATCGCGAGATAGGTCGGTGCCGTCTGGGTGAAGAGAGCCGGGCCGATGAAGGGCAGGGTCGAGAGGCCGGGGATCGAGATCGGCTGGAAGGGCGTGATGGTCGGCGGCGTTCCGGCAACCGGCACGACCAGCCGGAAGATGTAATAGCTGAAACTGGATGCGAAGAGCGTCACGCCAAGGCCAGAAACATGCTGCGACAGGCCGAGCGTCACGGTCAGGGCTGAATGGAGCAGGCCGAAAATGCCGCCGGCGATCGCTGCGATCAGAAGGCCGGTCCACAGGTCGGCGCCGTGATAGACCGAGAGCCAGCCGATCATCGCGCCGAACGTCATGATGCCCTCGATGCCGAGATTGAGGACGCCGGCTCGTTCGCAAAGCAGCGCGCCGAGCGTGCCGAAGATCAGCGGTGTGGCGATCCTGAGCACGGCAGCCCACAGTCCGGCAGAGGCAATGATGTCGACCAGCGTGCTCATCGGCGGATCCTGTACTGCGTGAAGAACAATGCAATCAGCATGGTCAGTAGCGAGAGGGCGACCGTGACGTCGGCGATATAGGTGGGGATGCCGAGGCTGCGGCTCATGCCATCTGCGCCGACGAACATGGTTGCGGTGAAGATCGCCGCAAGCACGACACCAAGCGGGTTGAGGTTTGCGAGCATCGCAACGACGATGCCGGCATAGCCGAAGCCGGGCGAGAGATCGGTGGTCACATAACCTTTGACGCCCATGACTTCGATCGCACCGGCAAGGCCGGCCAGCCCGCCCGAAAGACATGCGACCTTGACGAGGGTCGAGCCGAGGCGAACGCCGGCAAAGACAGCGCCCGACGGGTTGAGGCCGGCTGCCCGCGATTGCACGCCGAAGACGGTGCGCGACTGGACGAAATAGACGATCGCCGCGATGACGATCGCAATTGCAAAGCCGATATGAAGGCGTGAACGGGCGATCAGCTTCGGTAGCATGGCCTGATCGACAAGAGCCTGGGATTGCGGCCAGCCGAATGCCGTCGGATCCTTCAGCACGCCGTCGATCAGCATGGAGACGAAGAGAACGGCGATGAAATTCAGGATGAGGCTCGTCACAACCTCGTCGACGGAAAAGCGCAGCCGCAGCCATAGTGGCAGGAGGATCAGGATCATTCCGGCGATGGCGCCGATCACCATCAGGAGCGGAATGAGGAAAGGGCCGGGCACACCGGCGAGCATTTTCGACCCGAATGCTGCAACGGCAATGGCGCCGAAATAGAATTGCCCCTCGGCGCCGATGTTCCACAGGCGGGCGCGAAACGCGACGGCGGCGGCAAGCCCCGTCAGGATCAGCGGTGTTGCGCGTGTGAGTGTCTCTGTTGCCGAGAGCCGCGAGCCGAAGGCGCCAAGCAAGATCCGCCGATAGGCTTCGAAGACCGGCGCGCCGGCAATGGCAATCAGGATGCCGGCGAGCGCGAGGGCTGCGATGATGGCAAGCAAGGGCGCGAGGATCATCATGTAGAGTGGGCGGTGTTCTCGCCGTTCAAATCGCATGGTCGGCCCTGCTCTTTTCTTTCCATTCGCCTGCCATCATCAGCCCCAGCAGCCGTGCATCGGCCTCATCGGCATCGATGGGCGGGGAAAGACGCCCGCCGACGATTGCCTGGATGCGATCGGCCAGCGCAATGACCTCGTCCAGATCCTCCGAGATCAGCAGGACGGCAGTGCCTTGCCGGCGAGCTTCCAGAATGCGCCCGTGAACGGCGGCGACAGCGCCCTCATCCAGTCCGCGCGCTGGTTGGGCGGCGATGAGGATGCGCGGGCGTTCATGGAGATTGCGTCCGAGGATCAGCTTCTGCATGTTTCCGCCCGACAATAGGCGGGTGCGGGTTACAGCATTGCCGCCGCGCACGTCGAATGCCTCGATGATCTCCTGCGCGAAGGCCATGCCTGCGCCTTTGTCGACCAGTCCGTGTTTCGAATAGGAGGACAGGCGCTCGAGCACGGCATTTTCCCAGATTGCCATTTCGCCGATGGCGCCGTCGCGGTTTCGGTCCTCCGGAATGCGTCCGATACCGGCATCGATGATCGCGGCGACGTCGAGATCGCCGACGGGCTTATCGAATAGGAGAAGCTCGCCTGAGGAACGATTTACGGTGCCGGACAGAATCTGGCCCAGGCTCGCCTGGCCGTTTCCGGACACCCCGATGATGCCGAGAATCTCGCCCGCACGGACATGAAAGCTGATCTTCCTCAGGCGCTCGACGCCGTCGCTTTTGAACGTGATGTCGCGAGCTTCGAGTGCGATGCCGCCAGGTACGCTTTTTTCCCTGGTCGGGCGTGTGACGCGATGTCCGACCATCAGTTCGGCAAGCTCTGCTTTGCTGGTCTGAGACGCCTGCCTTTCGGCTGCAACCTTGCCGCCGCGCAGCACGACAATACGGTCGGCCGTCGCCATGACCTCATCGAGCTTGTGAGAGATGAAGATCAAGGACAGGCCCTGTGCCGCCATTTGTTTCAGCGTCGAGAAGAGTTTCTCCGCCTCGATCTGAGTGAGAACCGCGGTCGGTTCGTCGAGGATCAGGATGCGTGCATCGTTGTATAGCGCTTTCAGGATCTCCACGCGCTGCTGCTCGCCGACGGAGAGATCGCCAAGGCGCGCGTCGGGATCGACTTTCAGGCCGAAGCGCTCGGAGATCGCCAGGAGCTTTTTGCGGGCTGCCGCCGTTTGGGACCTGAGCGACCAGAGTACCTCCGTACCCGTCATGATGTTTTCGAGGACGGTCAGGTTCGGCGCGAGCGAGAAATGCTGATGCACCATGCCGACGCCGGCTTTGATTGCGGCGCGCGGTTTGCCCTGCGGCAGTTCCACGTTGTCGATGAGGATGCGCCCGGTGTCGGGCACATAGTGCCCGAAGAGGATGCTCATCAATGTCGTCTTGCCCGCACCGTTTTCTCCGAGCAGGGCAACGATCTCGCCCTTTGCCAATGACAGCGAGATATTGTCATTGGCAATTGTGCTGCCGAAGCGCTTGCTGACACCTTCGATGGTCAGGACAGGAATGCTCATTTCGGAAATCCTGCAATCGGGAAGCGGTGCTGCCAACGTTGCTCGGCCTCGAGCACAGATGCAAGCTGCAGCAAGAGGTTATCCTCACCCATGGGTGCCATCAGCTGGACCGGCAGCGGCAATCCTTCGGTATCTTCGCCGAAGGGAAGCGTGATCGCTGGAAAGCCGGATATATTGGCAAGCGAGGCAAGCGGCGCAAAGGTGGTCATGCGCTCAAGGTGCAGCTCGGTGTCCGAATGATCCGTGGGGAAGGATCCGATCAGCGGTGGCGCCGAGGCGAGCATCGGCATGACGATGACGTCCACCGTGTCGAAGATCTCCCACAGGCTGCGGCTGGCCCTTACGGCGCCATTGAGCGAGCTCCAAAGGGCTGTTGCCGGCATGGCGCGTCCGCGCGTGATGAAGGCCTGCGTCATCGTCTCGGCGGCGCGCATGTCCAGGTCGAGATCGTCAATCAGGCTGGCAATATTGACGGAAATGATATCGCCAAAGGCGCGGGCGCTGGCCTCAACGGCGCGTTCTACGTCCTCCCAACGAAGGGATATCAATTCGTATCCCTGTCCTTCCAGCAAGCGGGCCGCCGCCTCCACCGCTTCGGCTCTGTCTTGCTCGATCGCATAGTGCTGTCCGGTGTCGGCCAGAAGCCCAATGCGAAGCTTGCCGGTCTTGGCGGAAAATTGCGTGATATCAGCGAAAGGTCCTCGTGTCCGACCGCGTATGACATCGAAGATCCGCGCGGTATCGCGCACGGAGCGGGTCACGGCGAGTTCGCTGGCTATGCCACCAAGATGATTGCCGAAGGACGGGCCGGCGGGCACGGCGCCGCGCGTCGGCTTCAGCCCGATAAGGCCGCAACAGGCGGCCGGCACGCGGATCGAGCCGCCCGCATCCGTTGCATGGGCGATTGCCACGATGCCGGCGGCAACTGCGGCCGCGGCTCCACCCGACGAGCCGCCGGCAGTTCTCATCGGATCCAAAGGGTTCCGGCAGATCGGCCCGATTGCCGGCTCGGAGGCGAGGGAGAAGCCGAACTCCGGGCTGGTGCTCAAGCCAAAGACGCAGAGGCCGGCATCGCGAAAGCGCTCGGCCAGATCGCTGTCTGCGCCATTGCCGCTACGGATGAACAGCCGTGAGCCAGCCATCACTGGCAGCCCCGGAAAGGGGCCGCCGAGATCTTTGGCAACCGTCGGCACGCCGGCAAAGGCGCGCTCAGCGAAGCGCTCTGGATGCGCTGACGCCTCCTGATCCAGGGCGCGCGCTGCCGCAAGCCCTGCCTCCGGATTGAGATAGGTGATGGCGCCAAGCTCGTCTTGCTTGACGCAGGCGGCAAGAGCTGCCTGCGTGGCATCCACGCAGGCGAGCTTGCCGGCCTTGATCGCGCCGGCCAGCTCGGTGGCATCGGCGAATGACAGGCTGCTCATGATCGAACCGGAGGGTTACTTCGGCTGATCCGGCACCTTCGGCACCTCGAAGGTGCCAGCTTTGATGTCGGCACGGACCTTTTCCATGGCCGCTTCCGCTTCTGCCGATGCGGTGCCCTTCACGTAGACGATGTCGCTGCCGCCCTCCTTCATCAATCCATAGGCCGTGTAGTTGCGGCCGACCGGCTTGCCGGCGGCAACGTCGGCGATGGCGGCATTGAGAATGGGACGGAAATACCACATCGCATTGGCAAAGACGGTGTCGGGGTAGCGCGGCGTGTAGTCGATCAGCGATCCCACGGACTTGATATGCCGCTCCTTGGCGGCATCGGCCGTGCCGATGCGTTCGCCGAAGAGAACATCGGCGCCTGCGTCGATCTGTGCGAGACCGGCCTCACGCGCCTTGGGCGGATCGAAGAAGGTGCCGATGAAGGAGACGAGGTGCTTGCAGTTCGGATTGACCGCCTTGACGCCGGCGGCGAAGGCGTTGATCAGCATGTTGACTTCGGGGATCGGAACGGCGCCGACGGAGCCGACGACATTCGACTTCGTCATCTTGCCGGCGAGCATGCCCGCAAGATAAGCGCCGTCATAATTCCATGTGCCGAATACGCCGAAATTGCTGCCGGCAGCCTCGCCGCTTGAGCCGAGCACGAAGGCGGTGTCCGGATAGTCACCTGCGACTTGGCGGGCTTCCTTTTCAACTGCATAGGCCTCTCCGATAATCAGCTTGTTGCCCTGTTCGGCATATTCGCGCATGGCGCGCGGATAGTCCGTGCCCGAGACTCCCTCAGAGAAGACGTATTCGATGACGCCTTCCTTGGCAGCGTCCTGAAGGGCTTTGTGAAGACAGGAATTCCAGGCATTTTCGACCGGCGAGGCGTGAATGCCTGCGACCTTGAGTGGCGCTGCCGCTCGAGCAGCCGGTGCAAGCGCACCGACGCCGAGGGCAATGCCGGATGCGATGACGGCACGGCGTGTCAATATGATCTGCTTGGTCATTTTTTAGTTCCCCTGCTTTTTGATCATTTGGTAAAAAAATCATAGGAGGCGTCTAAAAAAGTGTCAAGCAACAGCTATGCTCAAATAATATGCGAAATGATGAAGGCCTACATGTCTCCATTGGAGAGAAACAGTCTGGGCGGTCGGTAATTTCGTGGCTGGCGAATTGCGATCTTCAGCCATCAGGTGCGTATGTCCCTCAGCCCGCAATATGCTGGATCAGATGCGCTATCGCTGCGCGATATCGATCCGTATCGCCGCCTGCATCGACCGCAAGGGCTGCCCGATCAAAGGCTGCAGAAAGGATGTCGGCAAGTGCGTCGGCTGGGGTGTTGGAGGCGTGACCCAGATTGAGCGCTGCTTCCAGCCCGTGCTGCAGGGTCAGTGCCGTGGTTTCCTCGTCCAATTGCTTCATGTCGAGATAGCCGAGCACTGTCGGTCCTTCGATCAGCAAAAGCCGTGTACGGCCGCTCACCCGCATCGCATCGAGATAGGCATTGCTGCCGGCGATCAGTGCATCAAGAGCTGAAAGACGATCAGGCGTCGCCGCTTCGATCGCGGCTGTGACGGCAAGCGCCTCCTCGTTGACGACGGCGCGAAAGAGCGCGCGCTTGTCCTCGAAATGATGGTAGAGCGCGCCGCGCGTGATGCCGGCCGCCGCCACGATCTCCGGCGTCGACGTTTCGGCATAGCCCTTTTCAACGAACAGCGCGCGCGCTGCGGCGATGAGCGCGGCCTTGGTCTTTTCGGTTCTTTCCCGATTGGAGCGATAATCTTGCATGCATGCAGCCTGTATGTTATTTGCGAAAATACAGGCAGACTGTATGTCTTTTTTGAGGAGAAGTGAAGCATGAAGGTGACAAGCTATTACCCTGTGATCATGACGGAGCGCGTTGAGGAGACTGCGGCCTTCTACAAGATGCATTTCGGTTTTCAGGAGAATTTCGCCAGCGACTGGTATGTGCATCTGCAGCATGGGCAGGATGGCGCGATCAACCTGGCCATTCTGGACGGGCAGCATGAAACCATTCCGGAGCAGGGCCGCGGGCGGGTTGCGGGACTATTGCTTAACTTCGAGGTAGATGACGTCGATGCCGTTTATGACCGTCTGCGGCAGGCCGGCCTGCCCATTTTGCTTGCCATTCGAGACGAAGCTTTCGGTCAGCGCCACTTCATCACCGCCGATCCGAACGGGGTGCTGATCGACATCATAAAGCCGATACCGCCGAGCGCGGAATTTGCGGCGCTTTATGTCGACGATGCCCTGCCAAAAGAGCAGTAAGCTCTTGAAAGGCAATCGCTAAAATCCGCTGATACAACTCTATCTTTCATTAACTAGGTCACTTCACCCATCTTTTGGGGTTTCTATGCGAAAAGCCCGATGAAAGTGAGGTGACCCCATGCATGAACTTCCGGTTTCGTCGAAAATCATCAAGTCCGTCTTTTTCCGTCCCGATGACGGGCGGCTCTACATCCGTTTCAAGAATGGCGAGGAACGCCAGTTCACCGGCGTGCCGCAGAAGGCGGCGCTGGCCATGGTCAAGGCAACTTCGCCCGGCCAGCACTACATCGAACATATTCGCACCCAGTTCGAACGCGTCGCCTGAGGGACCCGGTCGTGGCTGCCCTCCCGCTTTGGAGACAAGTAGCGCCTGTGTCACCCGCAAGCTCGATGGGCAAAGTCAGCTTTGCCGACTAGCGCATTGATAAACGGCCAGTTACGCTATCTATATCAATCAGAACCATTTTTCTGGGAGGACGAGGCGTGGTTGATGAAAAGCAGCTCATCTCCAGGATCACCTGGAGGCTCATGCCGTTTCTGGGCATCCTTTATCTGATCGCCTATATCGATCGTCAGAATGTCAGCTACGCGAAGCTGGAAATGGTCGGCGATCTCGGCATGAGCGAATATGCCTATGGTCTCGGCGCGTCGCTGTTTTTCATCGGCTATTTCATCTTTGAGGTGCCGAGCAACCTGCTGCTCGACAGGTTCGGCGCCAGCAGATGGTTTGCGCGTATCCTGATATCCTGGGGGATAGTCACGATCGCTCTGGCCTACACGCAGAATGCGACGATGTTTTACATCCTCCGCTTCCTGCTCGGTGCCTGCGAGGCAGGCTTCTTTCCAGGCGTTCTATACCTCCTGACGCTGTGGTATCCGTCCGCCTATCGCGGCACGATGGTCGGTCTGTTCATGATTTTCAGTGCCTTTGCCAATGCGATCGGTGCGCCGCTGGGGGGGATGCTCCTCGATCTAAACGGCCTTTATGGCATGGCCGGATGGCAATGGGTCTTCCTCGTCACCGGCATACCCGCAGTTATAGCCGGGATCATCACGCTCTTCTTTCTGCCGGATCTGCCTGCCCAGGCGGCGTTTCTCAGCGACGCCGAAAAGACATGGCTCAAGGACCGGCTCGCGGCGGAAAATTCGAGCATGGAGAAGAATGCCGCCGACGGCTTCCGCGCGCTCATCAATCCGCGCGTGTTGCTGATGGCGCTTTGCTATGTCGGCTTTCCGCTGGCTGCATACGGTCTGAGCTACTGGCTGCCGACCATCGTCAAGAACTTCGGCGTTAGCAACACAACGAACGGCTTCCTGAACATCATTCCCTGGCTTCTCGTCGCCATCGCCCTTTATGCAGTGCCGGCAGCCGCTGACAAGGCGCAGTCCAAGACGCCCTATATCGTCTTGCCGGCATTGGTCGGCGCGGTCAGTCTGGTTCTCTCTGCCGTCATTCCCGACCATACCCTGCAGTTCGCCTTCTTGTGCGTCGCGGCCGCCGGGATCTTCGCCGGGCAGCCGGTGTTCTGGAGCCTGCCGTCGCGTTTCCTACAAGGGGCAGGCGCTGCGGCGGGGCTGGCTGCCATCAATTCAGTCGGCAATCTCGGCGGCTTTGTCGCCCAGAACGTCGTTCCCTGGATCAAGGATTCGACCGGCAGCACGATCGCGCCGATGTTCTTCCTTGCTGCTTGTCTGCTTGCTGCGGCGCTGTTGGTTCTCGTCATCGGCCGCATGATACCGAGGGCTCCACGAAGAGAGGATCTTGGCAATTCAGGTGCCGCAGGCGCGAAGTGATAGCCGGCAAGCCCATGTGATGACTTACGTCAAAAAAGGGGCGGCTGAAGGCCGCCCCTCTATCGGTTTGGATGCAGATCCTGCATTCAGGCTCGCACCGTCCGCTCAGGCGAAGGCATAGGATCCATCCGGGCGTTTGGGCACCCGCCGCTGCCAATGGATATAGCCTTCCTCTTCCATTGCCTTTTCATCCATCTCGACACCCCAGCCGGGCCGGTCGGGTCGAAGCTCGAGATAGCCATCCTTCGGCAGATAGGGATCGACGACATAGCGGGTTTCGCCCTGCCGCTGCTCGATCTCGTTGCCGCCATAGACATAGGCTTGGCCCTTCGGCAGCCGGTATTCGAGTATCCTAAAGTTCTGTGCGGCGGCCGAGAAATGCACGTTGACGGCGGTTGCGAGCGGACCCATCGGATTGTGCGGGGCAACGCCGACGAAATGCGCCTCGGCGATGGTCGCAATGCGCCGCATCTCGCTGATACCACCGACGACGCAGATATCGGGCTGGATGAGGTCGGCGCCCTTGACCTGCAACAGGCGCAGGAACTCGTTGCGGTTATAGAGGGATTCGCCGGTTGCGAGCACGCAATTGAGACCCTGCTTCAGTTCGCCCCACATCTCGATATTTTCGGGGCGCAGCGGCTCCTCATAGAAAAGCGGATCGTAAGGCGCGAGTGCGTTGCCGAGCTGGCGCGCGGCAACCGGTTCGAAGATCTTCGCATGGGCGTCGAAGGCAATCTCATAGTCGTCGCGCACGGTCTCACGTAGCGAGCGGAAATAATCGGCCGATGCCTTGACGACATTGCCCCAGCGGTGGGCATGCATGTCGATGCGCCAGGGGCTGAGTTTGAAGGCGGTAAAGCCCCATTCGGCATTCAGGCGATCGAACTCCTCGCGCGCTGCCGGAGCATCCGGCGCGGTATAAACGCCGGCATAGACCTTGATGCGATCGCGCACCGCGCCGCCGAGCAGCTTGTAGACCGGAACATTGAGGGCTTTGGCTGAGAGATCCCAGAGGCAATGGTCGAGCGCGGAAATCGCCGAAAGGCCAAGGGCTCCCGGCGGAAAACGGCTCTGCTGGATCAGCAGGTTGATGAGATAGTCGATGCGGCTCGGATCCTGGCCGGCGATGAAGCCGTAGAGATAGTCGAGGATCGGCGGCAGTGCCAGATCGGGGCCATGATTGTAGCATTCGCCCCAGCCAGTCAGTCCGTCATCCGTGTCCAACGCCACGATGACGCGCGGACGATCCTTGTCGCGGGTCATATACACCCGCATGCGGTCGATCTTCATCTAACTTTCCTTCTATAGATTGACATGGATACGGCATGGGAGGCGCCGCAGATGGGAAAACATTTGCCAAGGCGAGCCAAAGCGGCGGCACGTGATTGCTGGGGCCGTGAGGATGCAAGCCATCAGGCGGCGCTCCCGTTTTTGACGGTCTCAGGCTCGACATAGCGGAAGCGCCGCGAGCGGTCCCGATCACGCGGATCGGGGCGCGGGATGGCTGAGATCAGCGCTTGCGTATAGGCATGTTCGGGTGCGTTGCAGACCTTGTCGGCATCGCCAACCTCGACAAGGCGGCCCTTGTACATGACGCCGACCCGGTCGCACATGTAACGGATGACGCCGATATCGTGGCTGATGAAGATATAGGCGAGGCCGAGTTCGTCCTGCAGGCGCATCAATAGATCAAGTACCTGGGAGCGTACGGAAACATCAAGAGCCGACGTCGCCTCGTCGGCGACGATCACGCGTGGATTGAGGGTTATGGCGCGGGCAATACCGATGCGCTGGCGCTGACCGCCGGAGAAGGCATGTGGATAGCGCTCACGCGACCTTGGATCGAGCCCGACTTGCTCCATCAGATGGCAAACGCGTTCATCGAGTGCCCGGCCCTTGGCGATGCCGTTGACGAGCAACGGCTCACCGATGATCTGTGAGACGGTCATGCGCGGATTAAGGGAGCCGAAGGGATCCTGAAACACCATGCGCAGTTCGCGGCGGGCGGCCGCAAGAGTTGTCCCTTTCGCGCTTGCCAAATCGGTGACGCCGCCATCGGAGCCACGATAAAGGATTTCCCCGGCAGTTGGGTCGATAAGACGCATGATCGAACGACCCATCGTCGTCTTGCCTGATCCGCTCTCGCCGACGATCCCGAGCGTTTCGCGCGGCGAAAGCGAGATCGAGACATCATTGAGAGCGCGGACTTCGCCGAAGGCCATCGACACGTTGCGCAATTCGAGGATCGGCGCCGCGGCTCTGTCGAGCGGCGGGCGTGCCAGTCGGATTTCGGCCTTCCGCTCGAGCTTCAGCACCGAGCCGATCAGCATGCGCGTATAATCGTCCTTCGGCGCATGGAAGATCTGCTCGACCGGACCATATTCCTTGACCACGCCATTGTGCATGACGAGCACGTCGTCGGCGATCTGAGCGACGACGCCCATGTCATGCGTGATAAACAGGACCGCCATGCCATTGGCTTTTTGCAGCCGGGCGATGAGGTCGAGGATCTCGGCCTGCGTCGTTACATCGAGTGCCGTCGTCGGCTCGTCGGCGATCAGAAGCTGCGGTTTGCAGGCAAGCGCCATAGCGATCATGGCACGCTGGCGCATGCCACCCGAATATTGAAAAGCGTAGCGGTCGATCGCCTTTTCCGGGGAGGGGATCTCCACCTGTTTCAACAGGGAGATCGTCTCGGCGCGTGCTTCGGCCTTACTCATTTTCGTGTGGAGGCGCAGCGCTTCCATGATCTGGTCGCCGACCGTGTGGACCGGCGACAGCGAGGCCATCGGCTCCTGAAAGATCATGGCGATGTCACGCCCGCGGATCGACCTGATCTGTCGCCCGCGCGGATTGAGCTTGACGAGATCGACGGAATTGCTGTTTGCGCCATTCAGGATGATGGAGCCGGCGGTGATGCGGCCGGGCGCATCGACAATCTGCAGGATCGAGCGGGCCGTCACGGATTTCCCCGAGCCGCTTTCCCCAACGACGCAGAGCGTTTTTCCCGGTTCTATGGCAAAGGATAGATTGTCGACTGCGCGAAACGTGCCGGTTCGCAGCGGAAAGTCGACGGTCAGGTTTTTGACCTGCAGCAATGGGCGAGCGGTGTTCACGGAAACAATGTCGGTCATGCCCGCCTCATTTGTTGTAGGGATCGGCCGCATCGCGCAGGCCATCGCCAAGAAGGTTGAGCGCCATGACGGCAATGACAACGGCAACACCGGGCAGGAACAGCCACGGCGCCGTTGCGATCGAGCGGATGTTCTGCGCCTCGCGCAGTAGAACCCCCCAGGAGATGGTCGGCGGCTGCAGGCCAAGGCCTAGGAAGGAGAGGGACGTTTCGGCGAGGATCATCGCTGGGACCGCAAGCGTGATCGAGGCGATGATGTGGCTGGCAAAACTTGGCAGCATATGGCGGAAGATGATGCGCCCTTCGCTGGCGCCGTCCAGTCTTGCTGCAGCCACGAATTCCTCGGTGCGCAATGACAGGAAACGGCCGCGCACGACGCGGGCAAGCTGCGCCCAGCCGGTCAGAGACAGGATGATGGTGATCATCATATATTGCAGCGCTGCCGGCCAACCCTGCGGCAGAGCCGCCGCCATGGCGAGCCAGATCGGAATGGTGGGCAGCGACAGTACGAAGTCGATCAAGCGTTGGATGAAGAAATCGAGCTTGCCGCCGTAATAGCCTGAAATTCCTCCAAGAACGATGCCGAGCACCAGCGAGAAGAACACGCCGACGAGCCCGATCGATAACGAAATCTGCGCGCCCTGGACCGTGCGGCTGAAGACGTCGCGGCCGAGCCGATCCGCACCGAACAGCAAGAGTGGCGTCGATTTATCCGAGGATGCAAGAAGATGGATGTTGGTCGTGAAAAGGCCGAGCACGGAATAGTCGTAGCCGCGCCCGAACAGCCTGATGGAGACCGGCTTCGTGGTGTCTTCCTTGAAAATGGCAGCAAGCGTTTCCGGGTCTCTTGTCAGTTTCAGCGGGTAGTAGTGCAGCCCGAAGGAAAAGCCATTGTCCGTGTCGATGAAATGCACCCGCTGCGGCGGGTGGAAGGTTGCGCGTGCGTTTTGCTGATTGGAATCGTTGATCGCAAAGAAGCCCGGCACGATCGCAACGATATACATCAGCACGGTAACGACGAGGGCGACCATGGCAAGCTTGTGACGGCGGAATGCCCACCAGATCAGCTGCCATTGCGATGCCACGGCGTTTCGGTCGGGACGGAGATTTGTAACGGCAATATCGGCCATGGGCTGCTCCTATTCCAACCGAATGCGAGGATCGACGAGGGCAAGCAGAATGTCACTGATGAGTGACCCGATCAGCGTCAGCGCGCAGATCAGAAGCACGAAGGCGCCGGCAAGATACATGTCCTGCGCCATCAGGGCCTGAAGCAGCAATGGCGCCGCCGTCGGCAGATTGAGAACGATGGCGACGACGACGGAACCCGAAATGAGATTGGGCAACAGCCAGGCGATCGTCGAAATGAAGGGATTGAGCGCGATGCGCAGCGGGTATTTGACCAGAAGCCGAAACTCCGAGAGACCCTTTGCCCGCGCAGTCGTCACATAGGGTTTTGGCAGCTCGTCGAGCATATTGGCGCGCATGACGCGGATCAGGCTGGCGGTCGAGGACACCGCGAGAATGATAACGGGAAGCCAGAGATGCGACAGGAGGTTCAGCATTTTGGCGATGCTCCAGGGCGCAGTCTCGAACTCGGAGGAGAAGAGACCGCCGACATCCTGGCCGAACTCGACGGCGGCGACATACATCAGCACCAGTGCCAGCAGGAAGGAGGGGATTGCGAGGCCAAGAAAGGTGAAGGCGGTAAAGAAATAATCGCCGATCGAGTATTTCTTCACGGCGGAATAGACGCCGATCGGCAAGGCGATGGCCCAGGTGGCGATCAGGGCTGCCAGCGCCAGAATAAGCGTCAGCGCCATGCGTTCCCAGATGAGGCCCGAGACTGGCTGCTGCCACTCAAATGAGATGCCGAAATCCCCGCGCGAAAGAATGCCCCACATCCACTTCAGATATTGGATGAGCATCGGCTGATCGAGGCCGAAACGCTCGCGCAGCTGCGCAGCCGTATTCTGATCGACCACCTCATTCGACGAGGCGAGCGTGGCGATATAGGTCGTGACATAATCGCCCGGCGGTAGCTGGATCAGCACGAAGGCGAGGAAGCTGATAGCGAAGAGGGATGGGATCATCCATAAGAGGCGTTTACCGATGAAGACCAGCATGGCTATTTCTCGCAGTAAGCGCTGCCACGGGCAGCTCCGCATGAAGGAGAGCGCCGCCCATGGAGGACGGCGCTTGATCGGTGTGATCAGCTGGTGAAGAAGAACTGCTGCGGCATGGCGGGTCCCGGATTCGGCCAGGACCAGCTGTCCGGCTGTTTTTCGGGAACATTGTGCAGATTGTTGCGGATGATGCCGAAACCGCCGACCGCAAGGCAAAGCCCAACAGTTTCAAACTCTTCGGCGGCGATGTCGAAGATCTGCTTCATCACGGCACCGCGCTTTTCGAGATCGGCCGTTGAACGCGCCTCGTCGAAAAGCCTCATGCGCTTCTTCTGGCTTTCCGGCGGCTCCTCGCCCTGTTTGCCGTTCGAGGTGTACCAGACCGACCATGGGATTGCGTAGCGCGAACCCTGCGGATGAAAGGCGAAGAAATCGCGCGGATCGAGCATAGGGTCGAGACCGCCTGGTCCGGGCCAAACCTGTGCGTCGTGCGCATTGTCGTCACCACGGGTATAATAAAGGGCACGCTCGATCGTATTGACCTTCATGTCGACGCCGATCTGCGCCCAATGTGCCTTGACCAGTTCCAAAGCATCGACCAGATCGGGATAGAGGGTCGGAATGACGTCGATCGTGAAGAACATTTTCTGGCCGTCCGGCCGCAGGCGGAAACCGTTTGCGTCCTTTTTACCGTAGCCGGCCTGATCGAGCATCGCGCCGGCCTTGTCCGGATCGTAATTGGTGAATTGACGCGCGTATTTCTTGTTGTACCAGGGATGCTCCGGTCGCGGTCCGGCCTGATACGGCTGGCTTTGGCCAAAGTAGACGATGTCGATGATTTCCTGCCGATTGACGCCGAGCGACAGCGCCTGCCGGACAGACTTGTCGGCAAACATCTTGCGCATGGCCGGATCTTTATGGGTGATGTTGAAGTAGATTTGGCATTGCTGCGAGCTGGAAGGAATAAGAGTGAGAAGGCGATAGTCGCCCTTCTTCATGTTTTGCGAGAGCGTCGGCTTGTTCGCGAGCACACTGATGTGGCGCTCCTGAATATCGATCTTGCCCGAGATCACATTCAGCATCAGCGATTCCACATCCTGTGATATGCCGAAGTTGATCTCGTCGACATAGGGGAGTTGATTGCCCGCAGTATCGACCTGCCAGAAATATGGGTTACGGGTCATGACGACGCGGGTGGCGCCGCCGCTATAGGGCTCTTTGATGACCCAGGGGTCGAGCGTCGGCTTGGCCGGGTTTCCCCAGCGTGAAGGAATTTCGATATCGCCGCAGCGGGCGCGGAAGAGTTCGGGCCAGTTGCTGACGCCGGCCTTCTTGGCATCCTCGGCGACGTTCGGATTGTATTTTGGCAGAAACTGGCTGCAGTAGTGCTTTGGAAACAGCGTCGGATGCTGACCGAGCGGGGTTGCGAGATTTTCCAGATAAAGCGCGTTCGGTGCGGTAAAGCTGAACTTCACCGTATAGTCGTCGATTTTCGCGACATCGACAGCCTTGCCGGCGACGGTCAATTGCGCCGGTGTTGCGCTATAGAGATCGGTGTTCTTGACGCAGTCCTCGATGGCAAAGACCACGTCGTCGGCCGTGAATGGATGCCCATCAGACCAACGCGCGCCCTGAATGAGGTAGAAGGTGAATTGCGTGGCGTCGGCATTGACATCCCAACGCTCAGCAAGGTTCGGCAGGACCTGAGTGAATTCGAGGTTCCAGCGCACCAGGCTCTGATTGCCCACCATGCGCAGAATGCCGTTATGGTCGGAGGAGCCCCGCAGGCCTCGTCGTAGGGTGCCGCCATAGGTCCCGACCTTCTCATAAGGGGGGAGGACCATCGGCTTTTTCGGCAACCGGTCTGCCAGCGGCGGCAGTTTGCCGTCCTTGACGAGCTGAGCCAGCGCGGGTGCTTCGCCGCCCGCATCGGCGGCGCTGACGCGGCCGGCTAGAGACAGCGCTGCCATTCCTGCCATGCCGTTGAGGACGGCACGTCTGCTGACGCCGCGGGACAATATTTCATCGCGCATCGAATCCCTCCCATTTTTACCTCGGCCGGGCTTTGCCTCAACCGATGCGACAAGCTCCCGACCTGCCGCGATGCACCCCTCTGGCGCAGCGTCGAGACCATATGCTGTTCTCAGATAATTACAAGAGTTGACAGATTTTTACAGATTTAGTAGCCCTGTCGCGCAGGAAATGCGCTATGGCTGTCGCTGGTCGGCATTCAAGAAGGATGATGATGAAACTCTCTGTCGCCAACGAACCCATTACGGGCGCGACGCGCTTCGGCGACATCATCTATGAGCGGATCGTCGGCATGATTGCGGAGGGGAAATTCCCGGTCAACGAACGCCTGCCGGCGGAAGCCAGGCTCGCAGAAATGTTTGGTGCGTCACGGCCTGTGGTCCGCGATGCACTGGAACGGCTGCGTGCCGACGGTTTGATCGTTTCCCGCAAGGGGTCTGGCTCTTATGTTCGCCAGAAGCCGGATTCGTCAGTCCTCAAAATGGTGCCGGTCGGATCGCTCGCCGACGTCCAGCGCTTCTTCGAATTTCGCGCCGGGCTTGAAGCTGAAGCGGCGGAGCTTGCTGCCCGCAACTGGCAGCCCGCCGACAAGGAACGGATTTCGGCTGCGCTGCAAAAGATTGAACAATGTCTGCGCGAAGGCAGGCTTGGCGCCGAGGAAGATCAGGAACTGCATGATGCGATTGCCATCGCGACCGGCAATCAATTTCATGTCTCTGCCCGCGAGTTATTCAGGCCGCATTTCGCCATTGGCCACTCCGTCACGCGAAGTCTCAGCCTCAAGCGGACGCCCGAACAGATCCGCAGCGTCCAGGACGAACATGCCGTGATCGTGGAGGCGATCTTTGCGCGTCAGGAGACTGAAGCGCACGATGCCATGAAACGCCACATATTGAATGCGCGCGCCCGCATGTTCCAGGGCGTTTAGGGAGTTTGAGGACACGCGGGAAGAGGCGAGGCACGTCTTGAAGTATGTTCGTGTCCGTCTCAGCGGGCAAGAAGGGTAAGGGTAGGAAGATGAGCGTAGAAATCATGCGGCACGCGTTGGCTGGCGTATCCGGCGTTCCCGTCACGGCCTATGATGCCGGCGGCGAGGTGGAAGCACGGGTAACGGCTCGGGTTTACCAGCGCGTCGCGGCTGCCGGTATCCATAACATCGTTGCAGCCGGCAATACCGGTGAATTCTATGCGTTGACGCCGGACGAAATCCGCCGTGTCCACGAAGCTGCAGTCGCCGGCGTGGACGGCAAGGCGCCAGTCACGGCGGCGATTGGCCGCTCGCTGCGCGAAGCCATCCGAATGGCGAAGGACGCCGCGTCGATGGGCGCTTCGGCCCTCATGTCGCATCAACCGGTGGATCCGTTTGCCGCACCGGCGGCACAGATCGATTACTTCCGGGATTTGGCGGAGGCTTCGCCTCTGCCGCTCGTTGCTTACGTCCGTGCCGAAGGGTTCAGCGTCGACGATATGGTTCGGCTGGCTGGACACGGAAATATCGTCGGCATCAAGTTTGCGACAACCGATCTGATGCTGCTGACACGGTCGATTGCCGCTTCCGATCCAAATGGCGCGCTGTTCGTTTGCGGCTTGGCCGAAAGCTGGGCGCCGACTTTCGCTGCAGCAGGCGCGCGTGGTTTCACTTCCGGACTGGTCAATGTGGCGCCAAAGCTGTCACTTGCCGTTCATGCTGCCCTGGCCAGAGGCGATTTTGCCGCTGCGCGTGCCTTCGTGGCCAAGCTTGAACCTTTCGAGCGCATGCGCACCAAGTTCCGTAACGGCGCTAATGTCACGGTCGTCAAGGAAGCGGTCCGCTATTCTGGTCTGGATGTCGGCCCGGTTCGAGTTCCAGGGCTGCCGCAGCTCGACCGGAAGGATCGTGAAGAGTTACATGCCTTGCTTCGCAGCTGGCGGGAAACCGGCGACGCCTTCTAAGGCTGAGCACATTCGATTCCCACGCAAATGTGCCGCCACTCGTGATTGAGGCTGTCGTCAATCTGGGGGCAAGGCATCGAAGGCTTATGCACCGGCACCCGCAATTGGATTGCGAGAATGGTATTCCGTAACCATGAGCTTATCGCGGAGCATGGCTCTGCGGTGAGCCTAAGGCGCCAGTAGGAATGGACTTCGGCCGCCCAGACCGAAGCGTAGATCACCTGCCGCAGCGCATTGCTCCGCCATCGAGACTATACTCTCACGTTGTGGTTCTCATACTGATTGTCGTTAGACCAGGACATACCGAAGCATGCAGACCGACCGCGTCACGTCGTCTCTCATGAAGCGATTCGGTGATGACGCCACAAATTTGGCCGGTTTACGCAAACCAATGGCGTCGAAAACCTCGAAAAGGAATATCTGGCGTCCGGTCACGGTGGCGATTTCCATCGGCACTCAAAAGCATTGGCGACTTGGCAAAAGCTGCAGCTTCCGGTCGATTGGCCCGACCCAGTCACTTCCTCTTTCACATCCCGTGTTGCCGATCGCATAAGCCGCGACCCTTCGCCGCTGGTGACCACTCTTGCGACTTCCCGCTTTTCAATGCTCTTTGCCAGAGGGCTACAACCGACCACATCGAATCCGAAATACGAAACTCGCTTGAATTGTTTGAAGCATTGAAAACTACAACTCTCCTTGCTACCGTCGCATTCTGATAAGCCGCTCCGGCGCGGTTCGAACAGATGAGGCTCCCCCATGATAGCGGCGCTTTATCGGCGCGCAGAATTGATGCCATTGCCTTCGCGGTTGCTGGCATCATTGACATCATCGCCGCCGGCTTCACGGCGACGAAGCTTGAGGAAACTGCGATCACCGATGTAGCCTGCAAGGTTGCGTATGGCTCGCTCTTAACGAACGCGCCTCCCGTATTCGTTGTCGATCTGCCTGGTATGGCCGCGCTCATGGATTGCATTTTTTGCGTTCAAGATAAGCTCGGTGAAGCCGTAGCCCGACCATAGAGTCGCTTGAGATGAAACCGTTTCGAAATACCGACCGGATGGTCTGGCATGCGGTGGGCAGTTGAGAGCTTAAAGTTTTTTGAGTGCGTGGCCCAAGAGCGTGCGGGCCGATGGTTATGGAGAGTGCAATGGCTGTTTCACGAAAGACCTGGCTTGCGGGCGCAATCATTATCATTGCCGTGGCTGGCTACTACGCATGGACGAAGATCCATGCCCCCAGCCTTCCCGCCGGCTTTGCCGCAAGCAATGGTCGCATCGAAGCCGTCGAAATTGACATTTCCACCAAGACTGCCGGGCGATTGCAGGATTTGCTGGTCCGCGAGGGCGATTTCGTCACCGCCGGCCAGACGCTTGCTCAAATGGATACGGCTCAACTCAGTGCCCGAAAGCGCCAGGCAGAAGCGCAGCTTCGTCGCGCGCAGATCTCGATCGATACGGCGAATAGCCTTGTTGCCCAACGACTGGCGGAGAAGACCTCGGCTATGGCTGTCATCGAACAGCGCAAGGCCCAGCTCGATTCCGCAAGCAAGACGAATGCCCGCAACAGACAGCTGCTGAGCAGCAACACGGTCTCGCAGCAAATCGTCGACGACAGTGAGGCGAACGAGCAGTCAGCCAAGGCGACGCTTGCCTCGGCACAGGCAGCTCTTGCGGCGTCAGATGCCGCCATCAACGCTGCCAAGGCGCAAGTGGTGGATGCAGAAGCGGCGGTCGATGCGGCAAAGGCCGAGATCGAGAGCATAGAAACGGATATATCCGACAGCACGCTCAAGGCTCCGAGGGATGGCCGGATACAATATCGCATTGCCCAGCCGGGTGAAGTGCTTGCAGCTGGCGGCCGAGTGTTGAATCTCGTCGACCTCGGCGATGTCTACATGACTTTTTTCCTGCCGACGGAACAGGCGGGCCGGACCTCGATCGGATCGGACGTTCGTCTGGTGCTCGATGCGGCGCCGCAATATACGATCCCCGCCAAGGTCTCGTTCGTTGCGGACGTTGCGCAATTCACGCCAAAAACCGTCGAAACCGAGGAGGAACGGCAGAAACTCACCTTCCGCGTTCGCGCCCAGATCCCTCAGGAGCTTCTGAAGAAGTACATCCAATATGTCAAAACGGGGCTGCCTGGCATGGCCTATGTTCGCCTCGATCCGCAGGCGCAATGGCCTGACAATCTCGAACGCAAGCTCGTCAAGTAGCGGTTGACGACATGGTCGAAGCCGTCGAACAGACATTGAAGGACGACAAAAGCGACGTCGCGGTTGCCAGGCTGACCGATGTCAGGCTCGTCTACAAAAATGCGATCGGGCTGGACAACATCGCGCTTGATATTCCATCGGGGCGGATGACTGGCTTGATCGGCCCCGATGGTGTCGGGAAATCCAGCCTATTGTCACTGATTTCAGGTGCCCGCGCCGTGCAGACGGGACGCGTAGAGGTATTCGGCGGAGACATGGGCGATGCCCGACATCGCGACCGGACTTGCCCACGGATTGCCTACATGCCGCAGGGGCTTGGCAAGAATCTCTATCCAACCCTTTCCGTCTTCGAGAATGTCGATTTCTTCGGGCGCCTCTTCGGGCAGGACAAGGAAGAGCGGAAAGCCAGGATCGCCGAGTTGCTCGACAGCACCGGTCTCGGACCGTTTGCGCAGCGTCCGGCGGCGAAACTGTCGGGTGGCATGAAACAGAAACTCGGATTGTGTTGCGCTCTCATCCACGATCCTGACCTGCTTATTCTCGACGAGCCGACCACTGGCGTCGACCCGCTATCGCGCCGGCAATTCTGGGAGCTGATCGGCAGCATTCGGACAAGCCGGCCCGGTATGAGCGTCATCGTCGCGACCGCCTATATGGAGGAGGCGGCCGGGTTCGACTGGCTGATCGCGATGAATGCCGGCAAGGTCCTTGATACCGGTACTCCGCAGCAACTTCTTGAACGCACGCAGACCAGCGATCTCGATGCTGCATTCATCGCTCTACTTCCGGAGGCCGATCGGCGTGACCACCACGACATCATTATTCCGCCACGTCCGAAGGCGGCTGAGGGTGTCTACGCCATCGAGGCCAGTCACCTCAGCATGCGCTTCGGCGATTTCACCGCCGTCGACAATGTCAGCTTTCAGATCCCCAAGGGCGAGATATTCGGCTTTCTCGGCTCGAATGGTTGCGGCAAAACCACGACGATGAAGATGCTGACGGGCCTGCTTGCCGCGAGCGAAGGCGAAGCTAAGCTTTTCGGCCGCAAGGTCGACGCCAGCGACATGGCGGTCAGGCGCCGGGTCGGCTATATGAGCCAGGCCTTCTCACTTTATGGCGAACTGACAGTCCGGCAGAACCTCGATCTTCATGCCCGTCTTTTCAGATTGCCCGAAGAGCGGATCCCCGCACGCATCGCCGAAATGACCGATCGCTTCGGGCTGGGCAATGTGATGGATGCGCTGCCGGACGCACTGCCGCTCGGCATCCGCCAGCGGCTGTCGCTTGCGGTTGCAATGATTCACGCGCCGGACATTCTCATTCTTGACGAGCCGACCTCGGGTGTCGACCCGGTTGCGCGCGATGCTTTCTGGCAGATCCTCGTGGACCTCTCGCGCAAGGACGATGTGACGATCTTCATCTCGACCCATTTCATGAACGAGGCCGAGCGTTGCGATCGAATTTCGCTGATGCACGCGGGCAAGGTGCTGATTAGCGACACACCGGCGGCCATCGCCCGCAGCCGCGACGCGGCGACGCTGGAAGATGCTTTCATTGCTTATCTTGAGGAAGCCTCGGGTATCGTTCGAGGCGAAGAAGCCAAGGCTGTCGTGATGGCAAACGCTCACGAGCCACCCACAACGCCGGCCCGCCGACGACTCTTCGATTTTAGGCGGATGTTCAGCTATACGCGCCGTGAAGCGCTGGAGCTGCAGCGCGATCCCATTCGCGGCACGCTTGCCGTTCTCGGGAGCGTTATCCTGATGTTCGTGATCGGCTATGGCATCAACCTCGATGTCGAGGATCTGACCTTCGCCGTGCTCGACCGCGACGATTCGACCATCAGCCGCGACTACGTGCTCGATATTGCCGGCTCGCGATACTTCATCGAAAAGGCACCGATCAAGGACTATGCCGACATGGATCGCCGCATGCGCGACGGCGAACTCAGTCTTGCCATCGAGATACCGCCAAGCTTCGGACGAAACGTGTTGCGCGGCGACAATGTCGAGATCGGCGCATGGATCGATGGAGCCATGCCGCAACGGGCCGAAACGGTCAGGGGTTATGTTCAGGGCATGCACGCCAGCTGGTTGGCACGCAAGGCAAAGGAGCTCTATGGATCAGCAGCCACGCAAGGCGCGTTCACGATCGAAACGCGCTTTCGCTATAATCCGGACGTCAAAAGCCTGGTGGCAATGGTCCCTGCAGTCATCCCGCTGCTGCTGATGCTCATCCCGGCAATGCTTGCAGCCTTGAGTGTCGTGCGCGAGAAGGAACTTGGCTCGATCATCAACCTATACGTCACGCCCGTCAGCAAGCTGGAGTTTCTCATCGGCAAGCAATTGCCTTATATCGCGCTGGGAGTATTGAACTTTGTTCTGCTGACAGCCTTTGCCACCCTGGTTTTCAGCGTCCCCTTTACCGGCAGCTATCTGACCTATCTGACGGCGGCGCTGCTCTATGTCATCATCGCGACTTCGATCGGCATCGTCATCTCGTCCTTCATGAAAAGCCAGATCGCGGCCATTTTTGGCACTGCGCTACTGACCCTGATACCTGCGACGCAATATTCCGGCATGATCGACCCGGTTTCGTCATTGCAGGGCGCAGGTGCATTGATTGGCAAGCTCTATCCGGCAACCTATTTCATGACGATTTCTCGCGGCACCTTCTCCAAGGCGCTCGACTTCGCAGGCCTCTACGGCTCCTTTATTCCGCTATTGATTGCGATCCCGATCCTCTCGATCCTGGGCACGCTGCTTATCAAGAAGCAGGAGGGTTGACATGGCATTGTCCAATATCCTGCAGCTAGGGATCAAGGAGTTGCGTGGTCTGGCCCGCGATCCGATGCTCGTCCTGCTCGTCGTCTATGCATTCACGCTGCAGATCTACACCGGCTCCAGCGCCTTGCCGGAAACGTTGAACAACGCGGCTGTCGCCATCGTCGACGAGGATCAGTCGCCGCTGTCGGGCCGTATCAGCACGGCGTTCTACCCGCCGTATTTCGTGCCGCCAAAGCAGATTTCCATCGCAGAGATGGATCAGCGAATGGATGCGGGCCTCGATACCTTTGCGCTCAACATCCCCCCAGACTTCCAACGCAAGGTCATGGCGGGGCAACAACCGGCCATCCAGCTTAATGTCGACGCCACCCGCATGAGCCAGGCTTTCTCCGGGAGCGGCTATATCCAGACCATCGTCACAAGCGAGGTCGACGAGTTCATGAAGCGCTATCGCGCTGCCAGTAACGTGCCGGTGGAGCTGACCTTGCGGGCCAGATTCAATGCGCAGCTCAACAAATCCTGGTTCGGCTCGATCAACAACATCATCACCTCGATCACGATGCTTTCAATCGTCTTGACGGGTGCCGCCCTCATTCGCGAAAAGGAGCATGGCACGATCGAGCATTTGCTCGTCATGCCCGTAACCCCGCTGGAGATCATGCTGAGCAAGATCTGGTCGATGGGGCTCGTGGTCCTGGTTGCCACCGCTTTCTCTGTCTTCGTCGTGGTCAAGGGTCTGCTTGGTGTACCTATCGAAGGCTCGATGGCGCTGTTTCTGCTTGGAACAGCGCTCCAGCTTTTTGCAACGACGGCAATGGGAATATTTCTGGCTACCGTCGCGGGCTCGATGCCGCAATTCGGCTTGCTCCTGATTCTGGTGCTCTTGCCGCTGCAAGTCCTGTCCGGTGCCATGACACCGCGCGAAAGCATGCCCGATATCATTCAGAACATCATGCTTCTTGCGCCGAACACTCATTTTGTCATTCTGGCGCAAGCCGTGCTCTTTCGAGGCGCTGGTATAGATGTCGTCTGGCCGCAGCTTTTATCCTTGCTTGCTATCGGCGGGGTTTTGTTTTTCTTGGCTCTAGGAAGGTTCAGGAAGTTCCTGAGATAATCGTACGGTGATGCTGTTGCGGCAGTCCGTCGTATCTGTCCAGAGCTGCAAGACTGCTGAAATGCGAATGATTTTTCGCCTGTACCACCAAGGCACAGCTCGTTAGTTCTGTCACAAGACTGACAACTATCAGTTGCGATATAGCGTCGCACGGGCCTGCTTGCTTGATTGCTTCCGTGCGCAAATGCCCTAACTTGGGGTGGCAGTACCCTCTGATCCGAGGCTTATCATGACCGACGACGTCCTGCTGACATTCAATGCCGGATCCTCGACCCTGAAGATCGGGGTCTTCGAACAGACAGGCCGCCATGCCAGGAATATCGGGCGCGGAAAGATCGACTTCGATAAGACGCCGTTGACGCTCGCCTACTCGATCAGAGACGATCGATACGAAAAGACGCTTACAGGAGATAACGCAGAGAATTTCGTCTCCGTCGTCAGCGAGACCCTCGATCACATCCTTGGCCATCTCCCCGGTACCCTGCTTGCGGCATCCCACCGCATCGTTCATGGCGGTCTGCAGTTTCAAGGGCCGGTATTGCTTGACGATGCCAATATCGAACGCGTGGAGGGCCTTGTCCCGCTCGCGCCCTTGCACCAGCCGCAGGCGCTGCGCGTCATTCGCTCGCTTCGAAAACTTCGCCCCGACATTCGGCAAACCGCATCCTTCGATACTGCCTTTCATTCTTCTCAAGCAGATATTGTCAGGCGGCTTGCGATCCCGAGGGCGTTGCACGATGACGGCGTGCGCCGGTACGGTTTTCACGGGCTGTCCTACAAATACATCGCCTCGAAGCTCAATGAGATCGATCCGACGGTGGCACGAGGCAAGGTCATTGCATGTCATCTCGGCAGTGGCGCCAGCCTCTGCGCCATGGAAAACGGGATCAGTTGCGACACAAGCATGGGGTTTTCAGCGCTTGACGGCATTCCGATGGCAACGCGCCCGGGATGGTTCGATCCCGGTGCCCTGCTTTATCTGATGCGAAGCGGCCTGCATCAGCCTGAGAAAATCGAGGACTTCCTCTACCATGAATGCGGGCTGCTGGGCGTTTCCGGCATCAGCGGTGATACGCGCGTTCTTTTGCAGGACAAGCGTCCGGAAGCCGCCGAGGCCATCGATCTGTTCTGTCTGCGCATTGCCGGGGAGATCGGCCGAATGTGCTCTACGGTCGGCGGCCTCGATGCGATCGTCTTCACCGCGGGCATCGGCGAAAACCAGCCGGAGATTAGAGCCCGCGTTGCGCAAAGGTTGCAATGGTTAGGTATTGAGATCGACGGAGACGCAAATGAGCGCAATTTGATCTCGATCAACGCAACCTCCAGCGCCGTCAAGCTATTCGTGATTCCAACCGACGAGGAACAAGTGATCGCCGATGAGACGATAGGGCTCATTGCGTGACGAAAACGAGGAGACGAACATGACCGCAGTCGCCGCACCGCTTTCGCCCGAGGAACTGTCCCTGATCGACCGCTATTGGCGGGCGGCAAACTATCTGTCGGTTGGGCAGATCTATCTGATGAACAATCCGCTTTTGCGCGAACCTTTGAAGGCTGAGCACATCAAGCCGCGACTGCTCGGACATTGGGGAACGACGCCGGGACTGAACTTCATCTATGCCCACCTCAACCGCATCATCACGGCACGCGATCTCGATATCATCTATATGTGCGGACCGGGTCATGGTGGTCCCGGTATGGTGGCCAACACCTATCTCGAAGGTATTTACAGCGAGATCTATCCCGAGGTTCCCGAGACTGCCGACGGGCTGCAGCGTCTGTTCAAGCAGTTTTCCTTCCCCGGCGGTATTCCGAGTCACGCTGCGCCTGAGACCCCGGGTTCCATTCATGAGGGCGGGGAGCTTGGCTATGCTCTCGTCCATGCGTTCGGTGCAGCTTTCGACAATCCCGAACTGATCGTCGCATGTGTCGTCGGAGATGGCGAGGCTGAAACCGGTCCCCTGGCCGCAAGTTGGCATTCGAACAAGTTCCTCAATCCCGCCCGGGACGGTGCGGTGCTGCCAATCCTGCATCTCAATGGTTACAAGATCGCCAACCCCACTATTCTCGGACGCACGAGCGACGAGGATCTCAGGCATCTATTCGAAGGTTACGGCTACGAGCCATTTTTCGTCGAAGGCCACGAGCCGGCAAGCATGCACCGGCAGATGGCCGCAACCTTTGAACAGGTTTTCGATCGCATTCGCTCGATCCAGAGCGCGGTACGGGAAGGCAATGCGCCTGCGGCGTGCCCCCGTTGGCCGATGATCGTGCTTCGCAGCCCCAAGGGGTGGACGGGGCCGAAGGAGGTGGACGGCAAGAAAGTCGAGGGATTTTGGCGAGCCCATCAGGTGCCGGTGTCCAATTGCCGGGAAGACGATGGCCACAGAAAAATCCTCGAAGATTGGATGCGAAGCTATGATCCCGAAGACCTCTTCGACCAGCAGGGCAAGCTCAAGGCGGAGTTGAAGGCGCTCGCGCCCCGCGGCGCAAGGCGCATGGGCGCCAATCCCCATGCCAATGGAGGCCTTCTGCGCAAGGAGCTTCGGGTCCCGCCGATCGGGGATTACGCGATCGAGATCGATGACCGCGGCAGCAAGCAGGTGCAATCGACGGAGATCCTGGGGCATTATCTCCGGGACACGCTGAAACTTAATGCCGACGAGAAGAACTTCCGCATCTTCGGCCCGGACGAGACGGAATCGAACCGTCTCGGCAGCGTCTTCGAGGTGACCGACCGGGTCTGGATGGAACATATCGAGGACTACGATGTCCACTTGGCACGCGATGGCCGGGTGATGGAGGTCTTGAGCGAGCATCTTTGCCAAGGCTGGCTGGAAGGCTATCTGCTGACTGGGCGGCATGGATTGTTCTCGTGCTACGAGGCCTTCATCCACATCGTCGATTCCATGTTCAACCAGCATGCCAAGTGGCTGAAAGTCAGCCGTGAACTCGAATGGCGCAAGCCAATCTCATCGCTGAACTATCTGCTGACCTCGCATGTCTGGCGGCAGGACCATAACGGCTTTTCCCATCAGGACCCCGGCTTCGTCGATCTTGTCGCCAACAAGCGGGCCGATATTGTCCGCATCTATCTCCCGCCGGATGCCAACACGCTGCTCTGGGTCGGAGACCATTGCCTTCAAACCTACGACCGGATCAACGTCATCGTGGCGGGCAAGCAACCGGAATCGCAATGGCTCACGATGGATGAAGCAATCGCCCACTGCAAAGCGGGTGCTGGCATCTGGGACTGGGCAAGCTATGAGGACAATACGATCGCACCCGACGTCATTATGGCCTGCGCCGGTGACGTTCCGACCATGGAGACGCTGGCCGCCGTCATGCTGCTGCATGCTGCAATCCCCGACCTGAAGATCCGCACGGTCAATGTCGTCGATCTTCTTGCCTTGCAGGATCCCGAGCAGCATCCGCATGGGCTCGACCATCATGAATTCGATCGGATTTTCACGACGGACAAGCCGGTGATCTTCGCCTATCACGGTTATCCCTACCTCATCCACCGGCTGACCTACAGACGCACCAACCACCAGAACATCCATGTTCGCGGCTTTATCGAGGAGGGTACGACGACTACCCCATTCGACATGACGGTTCTGAACGAGCTCGATCGCTATCATCTGGCGCTCGAAGCAATCAGCCGTGTCCCAGGTCTTGCGGAGAAAGTGCCTGACGTCGTGGAGGCCCTGGAGGCGAAGCTCGTAGAACATCACGCTTATGTCAGGCAGCATGGCGAGGATATGCCGGAGGTCAAGGATTGGCGCTGGAGGCGGTGACGCTTGCAGTTGCCTATCTGATGGCGACTGACCGCTAAGCAGTAGCAGAACTCGTCGTTAGGTGGTCGCTCTGGCCAGGCGCTGACCGGCTGATGTTACCCGGCCACTGAGCGATCAGCGCAGGCGGTTTCCCTGGGTGTCGAAATAGCGGCGGCGCGAAGGATGGCAGTAGAGATGGATGATGTCGCCGCGCTGGATCTCCGGTCCGTCGCGGTACTCGGCAACCAGGCTTTGGCCATCTTCGCTCTGGCAGTAAAGGTAGCGCGTTCCGCCGAGATATTCGTCGAAATCAACTGTGACCCGAATGGCGTCATCCCGATCCGAGACGACTGTCAGATGCTCCGGGCGCATGCCGAGCATCAGCTGTTCGCCGGGGGACAAGCTTGCCTGCCGTATGTCAGTCTTGATGTAGCCGCCAGCCGTGTTTGCAAGACCGCTACCGACCCATTCCGCTTGGACCATGTTCATCCGCGGTGAACCGATGAAACCCGCCACGAAACTGTTGGCGGGATCTTCATAGACCTCGCGCGGACTGCCTGCCTGTTCTATCCTGCCGTCCTTGAGCACGACGATCTTGTCGGCAAGCGTCATCGCCTCCGTCTGGTCGTGTGTGACGTAGATCATCGTGTTGCCGAGCTCGCGATGCAGTCGGGCGATCTCGATACGCATGGAGACACGAAGCTCGGCATCGAGATTGGAAAGAGGTTCGTCGAACAGGAAGACGTCCGGCTTGCGGACGATTGCCCGGCCGATTGCGACACGCTGGCGCTGGCCGCCGGAAAGCTGGCCCGGCCGGCGATCCAGCAGATGGTCGATCTTGAGGATCGCCGAGGCGGCCTTGACTCGCGCTTCGATGTCCGAAGCTCCAACGCGTGCCATCTTCAGCCCGAAACCGAGATTGTCGCGTACGCTCATATGCGGATAGAGCGCATAGGATTGGAAGACCATGGCGATACCACGCTCGGAAGGATCGAGATCGGTGACATCTCGGCCCTTGATCGCAATCTCGCCGTCAGTGACTTCCTCCAGTCCGGCAATCATGCGCAGCAAGGTGGATTTACCACAGCCGGAGGGGCCGACGAAGACGACGAATGCGCCTTCCAGTATGTCGAGGTCGATGCCGTGAATGACCTCCAGCCCGCCGAAGCTCTTGCGGACGCCGGTCAGGCGCATGCCGTTCTTTGTCATCTCAGGCTCCGCGCTGCATCTGGTCGGCGCGGACCCAGACCAGCATTTCGCCGGGCTCACGATTGTCCCAAAGATGATAGGGAACGAAACGCGCGGTCGAAGAAGTGCTTTTTGGCGGTGCGGTCCGATAGAGATCCGCACCCCAGTCAGCCGTCTCCCGCGTCACGGCAACATCGAGTGCGACCGCTCCTTCCAGCGCGGCTATCTCCGTGGTTTTCGCAGTGGCCGGATCGCTGGAAAGCGAAATGCCGTTGAGATCGCGACCATTGTCCGTGGTCTCGACGCAATAGACGAGCGGCCCACGCATCAGAGCAGCGCGACCGGCATCCTGGCGGACTTTCGGGTTGGCAAACAGCGTGCGCGGGATAAGCGGAAGCGCAAGGTCGACAACATCGCCCGCCTGCCATTCACGCTCGATGCGCGCATAGCCATCGATCGTCACCGTTGCCAGATCGATCGAAGCGCCGTTGACTGCGAGCGTGGCGCCTTTGGCCCATTCGGGAATGCGCAGCGACAGCACAAATCTTGCCGCTCGATCGGTGCTGACGTCGAAGCGGATTGCGCCATCCCAAGGGTAGTGCGTTGTCTGGGAAAGCTGCACGGTCGTGCCGCCGGCGAGCGGTACACGGGCCTTGCTCTCACCGTAGAGATGGACGGCGATCTCGTTGTCGGCTGCCGCATACATATAGGAGCCGACGGAGGCGAGCAGGCGCGCGATGTTGGGTGGGCAGCAGGGGCAATGATGCCAGGTCCAGCGGTGATGCTTGCCGGCGCTTTCCAACGGGTTTTCATAGAAGAAGGTCTTGCCGTCCTGTGACAGCCCCGCCATTGCGCCGTTATAGAGCGCTACTTCCATGATATCGGCATAGCGCCGGTTCGGCCCGCGACCCAGCATACGGTTCGCCCAGAAGACCAGTCCGACGGAGGCGCAGGTCTCTGCATAGGCGCTTTCGTTCGGCAGGTCGTAATAGTCGGTAAAGCCCTCATTGGAGGCTGCAGGTCCGATGCCGCCGGTCACATACATCTGCTTGGTGGTCAGATCGTCCCAGAGCGTCTCGAGGGCCGCGGTCAGCGTGTCGTCGTTATATTCCGTGGCGATGTCGGCCATGCCGGAATAGAGGTACATGGCGCGTACGGCATGGCCCACGACCTTCGTCTGGTCGCGCACCGGTAGGTGCGACTGGCTGTATTCATAGGTCTTCTGCACGAAATTCTTGGGATCGCGGCTGTCGCGAATTGCCTCATCGGTGAAGAAATGCGGCTCCTGGCCGCGCTCGTCGATGAAGTATTTCGCAAGATCAAGATACTTCTTCTCGCCGGTGACGCGGGCGAGCTTGACGAGGGCAAGTTCCACTTCCTCGTGGCCGCAATAGCCGCGAAGCTGGCCTTCGCCATGTCCGAAGACGGTGATCATGTAATCGGCAAAGCGGCTCATGATGTCGAGCAGCTTGCGCTTGCCTGTGGCCTGATAATAGGCAACCGCCGCCTCGATCAGATGGCCGGCGCAATAAAGCTCGTGATGATCGCGGAGATTCGTCCATCTGCGGCCGGGTTGGACGCGCTGGAACCAGGCGTTCAGATAGCCGTCCTCCTGCTGCAGCTTTTCATACATATCGATGATGGCGTCAGCGCGCGCTTCAAGCTCGGGGTTCGGGCGCCTGTAGAGCGAGTAAGCGATGGTCTCGACCGACTTGCCGAGATCGCTGTCCCAGAACATCTGCGTGGAGCCCGACCAGGCCTGTAAGGGAATGACGATGCCGGGGCTTGTCTGGCCGACATCGATGGCCTTGATCATGCCGGCCTCGACGCAGCGATCGAGCAGCGTCGCAGCGGTGGAGTTGCAGATGGCATCCTGGCGGGCGCCGAAAAGGCCAGCAAGCTCGACATTCGGGACGGGAAGCGGGCGAAACTGGCGGTTTTCTCTGTCAGACATGGTTTCATCCTTGTTGAAAGGGTTATTTCACCGCGCCGGCCATCAGCCCGCGCATGTAGTAGCGTTGCAGAAGCAGAAAGACGATGACGCAGGGGATGGTCATGACGGCGATGCCGGCCTGGACCGCGCCCCAGTTGACGGCGCCGAGACGGCCGGTCCTGACGGCGATCATCAGCACCGGCAGGGTGAATTTCTCGTTGCTCGACAGGAGTACTAACGCTGCGAGGAACTCGTTCCAGGCGTTGAGGAAGGCGAAGATCGCAACGGTTGCGACGCCCGGCAGCACCAAGGGGAAGAGGACGCGGAACAGAAGTTTCAGATCGCGTGCTCCGTCGATGCGCGCCGCCTCTTCGATTTCCTTCGGCACGGCGTCAAAGGCGTTGCGCATCATGAAGACGGAAAAGGGAAGCTGCAGCGTCACATAGACGAGCGTCAGCCCGATCAGCGAATTGTTGAGGCCGAGCCTTGCCAGGATGATGAAGAGTGGCGTCAGGATCGACTGGAAGGGGATCATCAGCGTCGCGATGATCAGGATGAAGAGCGCGCTCTTGAAGGGAAAGCGATAGCGCGAGAAACCGTAGCCGGCGAGCAGGCTGACGATGACGGTCAAAAGCACGGTCACGACCGAGACGAAGAGCGAGTTCAGCGTATGCTGGATGACGCCGGCGCCGAAGCCATCGAGCGAGCGATAGGCGCCGAAGCTGAAGCCGGTCGTCGGCCATGGCGGGAGCGGTGGGAGGCTTGCCTCCGATCCATGCCTAAATGAGGACAGCAACGCGATCGCGAACGGCGCGAAGAAGAAAATGACGATGACCACGCCGATGCCGTGGTAGCCGATGCTGCCGAAGAGCTTGCGCCTCGCACGACGCTCTTTTGCGGTGGTCATGGCTTATCCTCCCCGACGCGCAGCAGCCAGAGCTGGACGATGCTGATCAGCACCAGGATGACCAGGAGCGCGATGGAAAGCGCTGCGCCATAGCCGAGATTGAAGGACACGAAGGACTGGTTGAAGATGTAATAGACCACCGAGATCATCCGGTTCTGCGGGCCACCTGATGTCATGATGTAGAACTGATCGAAGGCAAGCACCGAACCGGTGATGGAAATGATCAGCGCAAGCGCGATCGTGCGGCGCATCAGCGGCAGCGTCAGATGCCGGAAACGTTGCCAACGTTTCGCGCCATCGATCCGGGCAGCCTCGGTCAGTTCGGACGGTATTGCCTGCAGGCCGGTCAAAAGAATGATCATGGTGAAGCCAGCGATCTTCCAGACGACCATGACGATGATGGTTGCAAATGCCATGTCGAAATCGGCAAGCAGGTTCGGTCTCTTGTCGACGAGACCAAGCGCCAGTGCGACCGGCGCAAAAAAGCCGCTGTCGACATTGGCAAGCCAGACCCAGAGCAACGACGCTGTCGCAAGCCCGACGACGACCGGAAGGAAGATGATCGTGCGGTAGACGCCGACGAACGGTCTGTGCTTCTCGACGAAGAAGGCGAGGGGAAAGGCAACCGCAAAGATCGCGATTGTCACGACGACGGTGTAATAGGCGGTAAAGCGCAAGGCCGACATGAAACGCACGTCCGAGAGCATACGCGCGTAGTTGCCAAGGCCGATCCAGCGCGGATTGCCAAGCAGCGGCCAGTTGTGGAAGCTCATCCAGACAGTGAAGCCAACCGGTAGGACGAAGAAAATCAAGACGAGCGCCATGGCCGGCGCGATATAAAGAAACCCGTGCCAGTCGGCACGCCTTCGCCTTTTTCGCGGACGTGCGGCTGCGATAGCTCCAGGGCCGGCCATGGAATGCTCCCGATGTTGTGATGGAGGAACCGGGAAGCTCTCGGCGCTCCCCGGCGTTGATGGATCGGTTACTGTTGTGCGTTGTCGATGATCGACTGCATTTCCGACTGGGCATTGGAGAAGGCGCCGTCGGCATCGTTTCCGAAGATGGCGGCGTTGGTAAAGCCCGCCCATGGGCCGTTGGCACTGTTGATCAGATCGTTAAACTGCAGCGTGTAGGGCGTCTTGGCGATGGAGATCGCCTTCAGTCCGACTTGCATGCGCGGATCGAGACCCTGAAGCACCTGCTCGGCGATATCGCTGCGCGTCGGCAGGCTGCCGTATTTCGCCATGATCTTCTGCCCGTCGAGCGAGTAGGTGTATTCGAGGAATTTTTTCACGGCATCGAGCTTCTTCGTACCCTTGGAGATGACGAAATTGTCGCCCCCTGCAAAGGAAGAGGGCTTGCCGTCGACGCCGGGGATCAGCGTCACGCCGAAATGGATATCGGGATATTGCGTAATCAGCGTACCGATCGAAAAGGCGCCGATGCTCTGCTGTCCGATCTTGCCGTTGCTGATGCTGAGGAAATTGGCACCGGTGTCGCTTGCCGCGCCCGCCGGCACCAGATCCTTCTTCACCATGCTGCGATAGATCTCGACAGCCTTGCGCATTTGTGGCGTGTCGAGCGTCGCCTTCTTGCCGTCGGCTGAGAGAATATCTGCACCGGCACCCCAAACAAGCGGCGTGAAGGTGAAGATCATGCAGCCGCCACAACCGCCGCCGGAGAAATAGAAGCCATAGGTGTCGCCGCCGAGCGCGCGAATTTTTTCCGCATTCTGTTCGATTTCCGCCCAGGTCGCTGGCGCCTTTTCGGGATCGAGGCCGGCCTTCTTGTACAGATCCTTGTTCCAGGCAAAAACCGAGGTTTCTACGGAGAGCGGTAGCCCGTAAACATGACCGTCATAGGTGCCGAGCTTCACATGCGAGGGCGAAAGCGAGTTGAAGTAGGGCAGGCTTTTGGCCCAGTCGGTCAGATCCTCAAGCTGGCCGGCCGCAGCAAAGGCAGGCGTGTAGATGAGATCCATCGACAGCGCGTCGGGCGCCTGACCACCGGCAATGGCCGTCGCATATTTCTGTACGAGCTCGGCAAAGGGTACCTCGGTCAGCGCGACCTTGTCATCGTGACCGGCGTTATAGGCCTCAACGACTTTCTTGAAGGAATCGCCAATGCCGCTTCGAACCCACATGGAGATGTTTTCGGCAGATGCTAAGGATGTAAGGCATAGAGATATGAGGCCGGTTGCGGCCAGAAATCGCTTCATCATGTTTCTCCTCCCTTGAGGCAACTCCCATTGCCTCGTTTCTTGCACTAAAGCTTGGAATCTCCTCCGCAAGATTGCCGAACGATTAATTCGCACGGCAACGTCCTGATGCCCGGTTCGACGGCATGTCCTTCGGCAAGCGCCAGGACCGTCAATCCTGCCTCGCGCCCGAGCGCTTTCAGATTCATGTCGATCGTCGTCAACGGCGGGCGGGTCTGGGCAGCGACAATTTCCCAGTTATCGAAGCCGATCACCGAGACATCTTCCGGTACACGCACGCCACGCTCACGCAGCCCGTCCACGACCGCACGCGCGATCTGGTCGTTGCCGCAAAAAATGCCGTCGGGTTTCGGACCAGGCGCCATCCATAGCTTCGCGATCGCCTCATGCCCCCAGGCCTCCGACCATTCCCCGTAAAGCACCGGAAAGGCGTCGCCGACAAGGCCGCGATAGGCCCGGCTGCGTTCGCGCACGGATACGAAACTCTCCGGGCCGGTAACGTGCGCGATCCGGCGGCGACCGAGCTCGATCAGCCGCTTGACGGCAAGGGTCGCGCCCTGAAAATCGTCGGCGCAGAAGGTCACGCTGTCGGGCGCGCCCTCGGTGAAAGCATAGACGACCGGCACGGGTAGATTGGAGAGATCCACCGGCAGCCGGCGATCGATCCTTTTTCCTGAAGCGATAATGCCGTCGACGTGCTTGTCGAGCATGGCGTCCACATGAACCTTTCCGAGCGCCGGATCGTCTTCGATGGTACAGAGAAATACCGAGACGCCGTGATCGGCGAGCGCCTCTGTAATCCCGGCCATCACCGGAAGCGTGAAGCGGCCGTATGTATCATTGGTCAAAAGGCCGATGGTGAAACTGCGATTGCTGAGCAGGCTCTTGGCAAGGGCATTGGGACGAAAGCCGATTTCCGCTGCCATCCGCTTGACGCGGTCGCGCGTCTCCTCTGCCATCCGCCCGGTATTGTTCAATGCCTTCGATGCCGTTGAAATGCTGACGCCGGCAGCCGCCGCAACATCGTGAATCGTCGTTCGACCGCTTTTGGTACGCTGATTTTGCAGATGACCTCTCCTAAATGAATTGATGTGAGAAAAGCTTTTCTCATAGCGATAGTCAAGATGGGAAAAGCTTTTCTCAAGATTTTGTTGTAGCGCGGCCATGTGGCGCCGAGGTCTTGCCGATCCCGTTGAGGCCTGCAGCATGCACCCGTTTTCCGACAGGCCTGATCGGGATAACGGGTCAATGCAACACCCGTGAATGTTGAAGGCGCCGGAGGCAGCCGAAGGCAACCGATGGCTGGGTCTTGCTAGCTCAAAGGGCGGGCGACCGCTGCGCATCCGATTGATTAAATCAGCTAAATTGATATAGAACGAGGATACGCATTCATATCTTGCTGATCGGACCCCCATGAGCCGCAATTTTCTCGTCGTCCACCCTGAGGAGGGTATGTCCGTCCTGAAGGGACTTGCATCGCCGGCAAGGATCTCGGTGCTGAAATTGTTGCACGAGAGAGGCGCGCTGAACGTCAACGAAATCGCTGAAATCCTTGATTTGCCGCAATCCAGCGTCTCGACCAATGTGCAGATGCTCGAGGAGGCAGGGTTGATCCGCACCGAGACGCAGAAGGCGCGCAAGGGCAATCAGAAGGTCTGCCACAGCGTCTATGACGAGATCCTCGTCGTCTTCAAGAATGAAATCAAGGAAGCTGAACCGGATGCCATTGAGGTGGCGATGCCACTTGGTCTCTATACAAGCTTCGATGTGACGGCGCCGTGTGGTCTTTGCTCGGTGGACGGCATTATCGGGCTGCTCGACGTCCCGGCAACATTCCTTGATCCCGACAGGATGAAAACGGCGCTTATCTGGTTCACGCGTGGGCATGTCGAGTACCAGTTTCCCAACAACGCGCGACTGACCAATGCCCATGTTCGTGAGATCGAATTCGTTATGGAGTTGAGCTCTGAAGTGCCCGGCACAAGTGCGGACTGGCCCTCCGACATTACCCTCACCGTCAATGGTGTCGATATTGGAACCTGGACGTCACCCGGCGATTTCGGCGACAAACGCGGGGTTTTTACGCCCGATTGGTGGAAGCTGAAGGGATCGCAATACGGAAAGCTGAAAAGCTTCCGCATCAATGATGACGGTGCCTTTGTCGACGGCCTACGCATTTCGAACGTGACGCTGGCCGATCTCAAGCTCAACGAGCACCATTCGATTCGCTTGCGGATCGGCGTGCGCGACGATGCCAAGCATCCCGGCGGCATCAATATATTCGGCCGCGGCTTCGGCAACTACGATCAGGATATCCTGCTGCGCATCAGGACTCGCTAAGCCAATCGGCTTTTCTGATATTTACCCTTGACCGCAGCCGCGGCTTCCGCTTTATTCATCTCAAATTATGATATATATCATAAAATATGATAAAGTGGAGGATATCATGAAGGCTGCGGTGACCGCGCACGGCAAGTATACGATCTCGGACATCGATCCGCGTCTCTACGGTTCGTTCATCGAGCATCTTGGCCGCGCCGTCTATACCGGCATCTACGAGCCGGAGCACGCGACCGCCGATGAGAACGGCATGCGCAAGGACGTGATCGATCTCGTCAGGGAGCTCAACGTCCCGATCGTGCGTTATCCCGGCGGCAACTTCGTCTCGGCCTATAACTGGGAGGATGGGATTGGCCCCAAGGAAAGCCGGCCGACGAGGCTCGATCTTGCCTGGCATACCTCGGAAAGCAACCAGGTCGGCATCCACGAATTTGCCGATTGGTGCGTCAGCGCCAACACCGAAATGATGCTCGCGGTCAATCTCGGCTCCCGGGGCTTGGACGAGGCGCGCAATTTCCTCGAATATGTCAATCATCCCGGCGGCAGCGAATGGAGCGACAAACGCATCGCAAACGGCCGGGCTAAGCCTTGGAACGTCAAGCTATGGTGCCTCGGCAACGAGATGGACGGTCCCTGGCAGATCGGTCACAAGACGGCGGACGAATACGGTCGCCTGGCGCATGAAACCGCCAAGGCCATGCGGGCCTTCGACAATGGCCTGGAACTTGTCGTCTGCGGATCGTCCAATGCCCACATGCCGACCTATCCGGAGTGGGAAGCGACTGTTCTCGACCATACCTACAACGAGGTCGATTACATTTCGCTGCACATGTATTTCGAGAACCGCGCCAAGAACACCGCAAACTACCTCGCTCGCAGCCTCGAACTCGACCGCTATATCGGTACCGTTGCCGGGGTCATAGACTACGTCAAGGCCAAGAAGCGTTCGGCCAAGGATGTCTATATCTCGTTTGACGAGTGGAATGTCTGGTACCATTCAAAGGAGCGCGACAAGGCAACGCTTGCCGGCGCCAATGGCTGGCCGCATGCCCCAGCACTCCTCGAAGATGATTATAATTTCGAGGACGTGCTGCAGGTCGGCTGTATTCTCAACACCTTCATCAACCGCGCCGATGTGGTGAAAATCGCCTGCCTCGCGCAGTTGGTGAACGTCATCGCGCCGATCATGACGACGCCGGGTGGGGCGGCCTGGCGTCAGACGATCTTCTATCCCTACTACTTCGCCTCGGTCTATGGTCGCGGTACGGCGCTGAGGCTGATGGTCGACAGCCCCACCTATAAGGTGGATGAGCTCGGCGAGGTGCCATACCTCGACGTTTCCGCAGTTCACGATGCGGATGCCGGTGCGCTGACATTCTTCATCGTCAATCGTCACGGGACCGAAGCACTTGACCTTGATGTCAGCCTACTTGAGTTCGGGACGTTGAAGGTCATCGACGATCAGGTCATTGCCCATCCCGACCTCACCATCACCAATACCGCCGAGGCGCCCTTCAATGTCGCGCCGGTCAGGGCGACGGACGCCGTGGTTGCGGATGGCAGACTCAGCGCAAAGATCGCCCCTTTGTCGTATCGAGTGATCCGTTTACAGGCTTGAATTGTAAATCAGGATTTCCGATCTATATCGAAGATGCATCGACATCGAATTAGTATGATTTAATGTCAATACATCGGTCTTGGCGTGCCACTGGGAGGAAGAGATGGAAGCAGAAGCTTCTGTTTTGGCGCTGTTGCCGACTGACGCGTGTCCGTTCTTCATGATGGATATTCGCACGGTTCGCACATGTCAGACACATAGTCGTATCGGCTTTTCGGATTCTGACTGCCTCATCGAGGTGGTCGGATGACGGCGAATATCGAAATCCAGAATGTCAGTAAGCGCTATGGCGCCGTGACCGTCCTTGACGGTCTGTCTCTATCTATCAAAGCCAACGAATTCATGGTGTTCCTTGGTCCTTCCGGCTGCGGAAAGTCGACGCTTTTGCGGATGATTGCGGGCCTAGAGAGCGTCGACGAGGGTGCCATTTCGATCAATGGGCAGCGCATCGACACATTGCCGCCCGGCCAACGCGATGTTGCCATGGTCTTCCAGAGCTATGCGCTCTACCCGCATATGACGATCGCCGACAACATGGCGTTCGGCCTGCGAAATATCAATGTTGCGCGGGACGTGATTGCTGCTCGCGTTGCCGAAGCTGCCCGCATGCTGGAGATCAGCCATCTGTTGGAACGCAAGCCCGGCCAGCTTTCAGGCGGCCAGCGGCAGCGCGTCGCGATCGGCCGCGCCATTGTCAAGGAACCGAAGGCCTTCCTTTTCGATGAGCCCTTGTCGAACCTCGACGCGGCGTTGCGGGTGCGCACCCGTGTCGAACTGGCGCAACTGCGCAATCGTGTCCAATCGACGATGATCTTCGTGACGCACGATCAGATCGAAGCGATGACGCTTGCCGATCGTATCGTCGTCATGAACAACCGCAAGATCGAGCAGATCGGCTCTCCGATGGAGATCTACTCACGTCCGGCCAGTCGTTTCGTCGCCACTTTCGTCGGATCGCCAACGATGAATTTCCTCGACGTCGGCCTTTCCGAGCGCAACGGCTTCCTGTGCGCCAGGCTGCCCGACGGCACGATGTTGCAGACGGCAATCCGTGCCTCAGGCCCCAATGCCGCTCCGCATTCATTGGGCATTCGGGCCGAGGCGGTAAAGCCCGCAGGAGGTGCCGATGCGGCGACAACAGGCAAGGTCGAAGTGCTCGAACGCCTGGGCGACCGCACGCTTCTCTATACGCGCCTTAAGGACGGCAGCACTTTGGTGGCCGAAGACATCGGCAATAGTCGTGTGGCCATCGGCGAGGAAATCGCGCTGATGCTTGACGGCACCCGCAGCCATATTTTCGATGCAGAGGGGCGCGCCTGGCATAATGAGGAACCAGGCCATGGCTGACGTGACGTTGTCGCAAGCTCGATCGGCCACTAGGGCCGGCACCCGGAACAAGGTGCAGAACATCAACGCTCCGCTGTGGCGCAACGCGCTTTTCGTTGCTCCCTATCTCGTCTTCTTTGTCACGTTGCTCGTCATACCCTTGTTCTGGGGCATGTGGCTAAGCCTGCACAAGGCAGATGCCTTCGGCACCGGACGCTTTGTCGGAATCGACAACTACGTGCGCCTGTTCCGTGACAAGATCTTCCTGCAGGTGGTTGGCAATACATTCTACTTCGTCTTCCTGACCGTGCCGGCTCTGGCCATTCTCGGGCTCATGCTGGCTCTGGCGCTAAACCGGAAGACGAAGACGGCGGCCGTCCTGCGCACGATCTATTTCTCATCGTCCGTGCTGTCGGTAACGATCGTGACGCTGATCTGGCGCATCGTCTTCATCGGCAACTTTGGCCTGCTTGCCACGATCTATGGCTGGTTCGGCGCGACTTCACCAGCATTCCTGTCCGATCCGAACCTTGCGATGATTGGCATTGCGATTGCGACGATCTGGTGGTGCATCGGTTTGCCGATGATGCTCTTTCTCTCCGCACTACAGCAGGTGCCGGCAGAGATTTACGAGGCTGCCGCACTCGACAATGCCAGCCGCTGGCGCACGCTGCGATATATCACCCTGCCGTCGATCCGACGTACTTTCGTCCTCGTTCTCATCATTCAGGTCGTGCTTCAGTTCCAGCTGTTCGGCCAGTCGAAACTGATGACGCTCGGCGGCCCGAACAATGTGTCCAAACCGATCGTGTTTTACATTTACGAGGCGGCCTTCACCAAATGGGACCTTGGACTGGGCGCTGCGGCCTCCGAGGTTCTGTTCGTCCTGATCCTGATTGCTGCCATGGCGCAGTACTTCATCTCGCGCCGCAAAGGAGAGGAAGGATGAGTATGGGTTCCGCTGGCAATATGGTGGGTCGCTCGACTGGCGATCGGGTGATCCTGTTCCTTGCCATCCTCTGCGCTCTGATCATGATGGCGCCGGTGCTGTGGGTGATCGGGCTCTCGCTTAAGGACAACAAGGAATTGATGGCGGATATGAACGCCGTCTTCCATGCCCCCTACACGATCAACAACTACATCAATATCCTTGCGACCTCGTCGGTCTTCCGCTGGATTTTAAACAGTGTCATTGTTGCCGGCGGTTTGACGATCATGACATTGATCTTGTCTTCGCTTGCCGGCTACGGCTTTGCCAGGCTGAATTTTCCCTTCCGCGATGTGCTGTTCATCATCGTGCTGCTCGGCCTTGCGGTGCCGGAACAGGCCGTCCTGATCGCCCGGCACCAGTTATTCAGTTGGCTGAAGTTCCACAATACCTATCATGGCCTGGTCCTGCCGGGTCTGTCGGCACCTTTCGGTGTGTTTCTGATGACGCAGTATTTTCGGGCCATCCCGAAAGAGCTCGACGAAGCGGCACTTCTCGACAATGCCAGCCGCTTCAAGATCTTCTGGGCGGTTCTCCTGCCGCTGACGATCCCAGCCCAGGCGACGCTTGGCATCTTCACTTTCCTCGGCGCCTGGAATGACTACTTCTGGCCGCTGATTTCGGGAACGAAGAAGGAAATGTACACGCTGACGATCGGCATTGCCTCGACCCAGACCAACTTCGCACAATCCGAGGGCCTCGGCTTTCTGATGTCGCAAGCGGTCTTCGCCGGGGCACCGATCCTCGTTCTCTACCTGTTTTTCCAGAAATACATCGTGACCGCCGTCTCCGGTGCCGCCGTGCGCTGACGAGGTGGCAACGCGACGATGGTCAATCCGCCTCTTGGGGCGGCTTGCAGCCAGTGATCAAAGAACTCAAGAGGAGGAGTTGGAATGACGCATGCTTTGAGGAAATACATGCTGGCCGCGGCATCGGTCATCGCCTTCGTCGGCGCTACGCCGGCCTTTGCCGCAACCGATCTCACCGTCCAGCGCTTCTTCGGCGCCTGTGATGCCGATTTCGGTACCAACACCGACGTCAGCAAGGCCGTCGGCGAGTGCGGGATCATCACCTCGCTCATCAACAAGTTCAATGCCGACAATCCCGATATTCACGTCGCAGTCACTACGGTCGAGTGGCCGGGCTACGACCAGTTGACGGCGCAGTTTGCGGCCGGAGATCCGCCCGATATCGTGACCATCCACCAGTCCGTGCTCGCAGACTATCAGTCCAAGGGCCTGATCGTGCCGCTCGACGATCTGCTGAAATCGGTTGGTGTTGCGCCGTCCGATTTCACCGATGCCAGCCTTGGCGGCGTGACCAAGGATGGCAAGATCTACGGTCTGCCGATCGACAACTGGACCATGCTCTTCCACATCAACATGGACCTCTTCAAACAGGCCGGTCTCGTCAATGCCGACGGTACGCCGAAGCTTCCAACCAGCGCCGAGGAGCTCCTGGCGCAGGCAAAGCAGTTCAAGGAAAAGACGGGCAAGCCCTATTTCGTGCAGAACCTCGCCAACGAGGTCGCACTCTACACCCGCAATCTCTACACCTACCTTTTCCAGCAGGATGCCGGCTTCTTCGCCGATCCGAAGAAGGTCAAGCTGAATACGCCCGAAGCCAAGAAGGTTCTCGAGATGTACAAGGCGATCTATGACAACGGGGATACGACCAAGGATCTCGATTATGCTGCCAGCATCAATGCCTTCCTGAATGGCGATGGCGGCGTGCATCTGAATGGAACCTGGGTGATCGGCGACTATACGGCGTCGTCGCAAAAGGCAGGCACCGCCCTCAACAAGGGCGGTTACGCCGTATATCCTTATCCTCAGCTTTTTGCCGGCAAGAAGGCGCAATATGCCGACGGCCACAGTTGGGCCGTTTCGCAGAAGGATCGTTCGCCGGAGGCAACCGCCGCCATCGGCAAATTCCTGAAGTTCTTCCACGACAGTGATTTCGATTGGTCGCGGACCGGCCATCTGCCGGCTGTCAAGGCGGTTCTAGACTCGGCCCAGTTCAAGGCCCTGCCGCATCGTGACACGATCTCGTCAATCGCTCAGCTCGGCACGCCGCTGCCATCGGCCGTTCAGCGTCAGTTTGCGATCCAGGATATTATCGGGCAGGAGATGAGCGCGGCGATCACCGGTCAAAAGGGCGTGGATGCCGCACTTTCCGATATGGAATCGCGCATCAACGACCTGCTCGCCAACATCTAAGGCTCACACTCTCTCCGAGCCGAAGAGCAGATGCCTGCCGCCGGTCTCGCGGCGGGCATCAGCACAGTCAGCATGGAATCTGGCGTGCTTGGATCAAATTCTGCGGGTCTTGTTTTCGAAGGGTTGACCCGGTCGATGACGAAACCGCAGAGTAGTAAAAGTCTCGAATCTTGCGATATTCGGGAAGATGCCCGAGCGTTGCAGCCGACGTCACTACCCAATCGAAGCGGGTTGACACGCGGTTGTGATTGGGCGGACGGAAGAGGAGGTCGGGGCTTACCGACGCTTTCCGTTTTATCGACAGGTGTTCTGTGGTGGTGAGAATCCATGTTGGCCAGCTTCTTCGGTAACATCAGGTGGTCGTGGCCTCATCTTTGGTATGCTGACCGGTGCGGTTCTGCTTTGTATTTTCGGCAACAGGCTGAACCTGATGGGGATCGATCCCTACCTCCAGGACATTATTCGAGGCATTGTCATCCTACTTGCCATCTACATCGCCCCTGAATGGCGGTGACTGCCTCACGTCGTTCCCAAACCACAGGAGAATGCGCATGTCTCAATCATTGGCAGGCAAGATTGCCGTCATTACCGGCGCGGCTTCCGGTATCGGGCTCGCCACCACCGAAAAGCTCCTTTCGCTTGGCGCGACGGTCGTTATGGTCGACTGGGACAAAGCAAGGCTCGCGGAGCTTGCCGAGAAAATCGGAAGCAAGGCAGTGCCGCAGGTGACAAACCTGATCGATGCTGAAAGCTGCGCTGCGATGATCCCGGAAATCCTCAAGAAGGTCGATCACATCGACATTCTCTATTGCAATGCCGGCACTTACATCGGTGGCGATCTGACCGAGACGACCAGCGAAGCGATCGACAGGATGCTCACTCTCAACGTCAATGCCGTCATGAAAAATGTTCACGCCGTCGTCCCACATATGATCGAACGCAAGACCGGTGATATTGTTGTCACCTGCTCGATCGCGGGCCACTACCCGGTACATTGGGAACCTGTCTATGCCTCTTCGAAATGGGCGATCACCTGCTTCGTGCAGACGATGCGACGTCAGATGATCCCCCATGGGATCCGCGTCGCTCAGGTTTCACCCGGTCCGGTCATTTCCGCGCTTCTTGCCGATTGGCCAGAGGAAAACCTGCGCAAGGCAAAGGAGTCCGGCAGTCTTATCGACCCGAGTGAGGTTGCCGATGCTGTCGAATATATCCTAACGCGCAAACGCACTGTCACCATTCGCGATATGCTGGTCCTTCCCACCAATTTTGATCGTGTCTGAGGAGCGGAAACGCCTTCACGAAGCAGGGCGACATTCCTGACGCCGGGAAATGCCGCCCATGGCATTCGCCTCAACCCTTACTGGGCTCGCATGGAGCGTCCCGGTAGACCGAGAAATCAAACAGCTCCATTGGAGAACGCTATGCAGTTCGCGGGAAAGACCGTCATCATTACCGGTGCTGGAAAGGGAATTGGCCGTGCCTGCGCCAGGATCATGGCAGAGCGTGGTGCGCAGGTGATTGCGCTTAGTCGCACTGCCTCGGATCTCGAAAGCCTGCAGGCTGAAATCGGTGGTCGGTCTATCGTAGTCGATCTTGCCGAACCCGCAGCTACCCGGGCGGCGATGAAGGAAGCCGGAACTGCCGACTTTCTCATTAATAGCGCTGGAACCAACGTTCTCGAAACCAGCTTTGATATGACCGAGGCGGGATATGAGGCCGTGATGGGTATCAACTTGCGCGCCGCCCTGATCACATGTCAGGAGTTTGGCCGTGCGCGTGTGGCCGCCGGAGGCAGTGGCGCGATTGTCAATATCACGTCGATTGCCGGACACCGCGGCTTTCCGGAGCATCTTTGCTATGCGGCATCGAAAGCCGGTCTCGAAGGGGCGACGCGTGTGCTGGCAAAGGAGTTCGGGCCGCATGGCATCCGGGTCAATGCTGTAGCCCCGACGATCACGCTCACGGAGCTTGCACTCAAAGCATGGAGGGATCCAGCCAAATCCGAACCAATGATGGCACGCCACCCAATTGGTCGCTTTGCTGAAGTTGACGATGTCGCGCGCACGATTGCGATGCTGCTTTCGTCGGATACCGAAATGGTGACGGGAACGGTTCTGACTGTCGACGGCGGCTTCCTTGCCACGTAAGCTCGCCGTTTAAGTGAACGGTTTGACGTCATCTCCCACCGCGATCAGGGGAGCGGATAGAGAAAGCGGCCTAGTTGACAGCGCCTGGTTCGATTTCGTCGACAAGACGCAACCTTTTGGGGCGTCTCATGAGGCGTACGCGATGCCGTTGAAATTTTCTCACGGTCGAAGAATGGAAACGGAGCTGCGTGCAATCTTCGTCGCCCAAGCAGGATGAATGATTTCGTCGAACAGACGCTTGGTTCGATCTTTGATCGCGAGAGCAATACCTCCGCTATGAATGCGGTGTCATCTCATCGGCCGGCGTTTCGGCCGCGATTTCGCTTCCGGCATATTTCTCGGAAAGACGCTTGGCCCTTTGGGCAAGCTTCTCAAGACGTGAACATATCTCGTGCAGGCTTAGGTCTTCGATCGCCTTTCGCGAAGATTTAGTCATACACAAACCTCCATATCGGGGCGAATAAACTTGTTAGCCGCCTGTCTATCTTAGACATATAGAGCTTGGTTTCTGATCGGCCAGACCTACCTACGCCATCTCGTTGCGACACCGGATGTCTGTGCGGCGCGGCATGAGCTTGCTCTTGGAATACTCCGCCTGGGCTGCTGGCTGCCGAGCTGCAAGCACCTCATCCATATTGTTGTGCAACGACTATTCGTGCGATGCTCTTCCCGGGCTGTGGCCTAAGAAGCGAGACATTGGATGAGATGAGCGTATCACAGTCAGAGAGCGGCGGTTCGCGCAAGACCAGCCTTTATGAAGAGCTTCATGGGCGATTGAAGACAGAGATCCTCGGGGGAGCACTCCCCAAGGGACTTGTGTTGAGCGAGGCTGCTCTTGCCGATCTGGTGGGCAGCAGCAGGGCGCCGGTACGCCAGGCGCTGCAATTGCTGTTGGATGATGGATTGATTGCCCGGTTCGACGGGCGCGGCTTTATCGTTGGTGCGGCCGGAACGCCGCCGACGCGGCTGAAACTTGGTGACTTTCTCGGCAAGTTACTTGCCGGCGATGACGACAGACCGATGTTTGCCTGGCAGGCGCTTTATGAAGACGTCGAGCGTATCGTCGTCCATCGCTCCTTCTTTGGCCGGTATCGCATCAATGAAAACGAGCTTGCGCGCCATTTCGGCGTTGGGCGTGGCGTGGCGCGCGATGTTCTGCTGAAGCTGGAGACGCTCGGCATTACCGAAAAGGACGACAATTTTCGCTGGTCGATCGTGCCGCTCGACAGTCAGCGTATCCGCGACCTTTATGAGGTACGTGCGCAGATCGAACCGGTGGCTCTGGCAAGCGCGTTGGATGGGCTTTCGAAGGGGCATGTCGATGCGATGCTGTCACGCCTGTCTCAGGCGCTTGCGGACTATCCCGATGTTTCGGCCTCCACCATGTACGAGCTGGAGCTTGATCTTCATCAACGCAGTCTCCAGGCCTGCCCCAACAAGGAGTTCCTGAACATCCTGAAGCGAACGCACTGCATCCTCACGCTCAGCAAGCATGTCGTCGGCAGTCGCATTAAAAAGCCCGAATATGAGCCATTCCTTGCCGAGCACATCGGTGTTTTCCAGATGGTGCAAAAACGCGATGAGGAGGGGTTGCGCAAAGCCATGCGCGATCACATCACCAATTCGCAGCCCAATGTGCTGACCCGCGCCGCCTATATCCGTGAACACTACCGGCCCGACGAGTACAGTTTCATTTCATAGCTGCATAGAGAAGCTGTGGCACCACGGTCCGCGGATGATCGAGATCTTCGTCGCTACTGCACTTGGGACTTTCGCCAGCCGGCCGCCTGAGCATCCGTCTCGCTGCAGAACCAGCGTTCGCCACGGGAATAAGTCACGCGCGTCGCGTCGTAATGTTTCTGGCCCGGAACATAATAGATCCGTTTGCCCGTAGAGGAGCTGATATTGCCCTTGATGTTGCAAGCCGGATCCGTGTCCGGCCGCACCGACAGGCTCAGAGGCTTCGGAGGCAATGTATAGCTTCCTGCCATCGTGAAGGATGCGGCCAGACAGAGCGCGGCCAGCGCAACGAACTTAAACATTCTCGGATCTCCCGGTTGCGGGAGGCGTAGCAAACCGCGCTTTCGGTCCGGTTGAGGGGATCGATCAAAATCTAGCTAAATTCAAGATGGGAGACGTAGCAACTGATTGTGATCGGTCGCAAATGACACAGAATCTTGAAGGGCGCCACCGCAGCACTGGATCAGGTGATCGCGCCGACCTGCCACGGAACAAATTCGTTGTCGCCATAGTCGAAGGTCTCGCTCAGCGTCTTCTTTCCGGAGGCGACAGCGATGATTTCTTCGAAGATCCGCTCGCCGGCCGCCTCGATCGTGTCGTCGCCGCTGACGATGTCGCCGCAGTTGATGTCCATATCCTCGCGCATATGGTTATACATTTCGGTGTTCGTGGCGATCTTGACGCACGGCGCCGGCTTGAAGCCCGAAACCGATCCGCGACCCGTCGTGAAACAGATCACGTTGCAGCCGCCTGCCACCTGGCCGGTGACGGCGACGGGATCGTAGCCGGGTGTATCCATGAAGACGAAACCGGGTTCGTCAACGATCTCAGAATATTCGTAGACTGCCTTGAGCGGCATGGACCCGCCTTTGGCGACCGCACCCAGTGACTTTTCAAGGATCGTCGTCAAGCCGCCGAGCTTGTTGCCATAGGAGGGATTGTTGTTGAGTTCGGCGCCGTTGCGGCGGGTATAATCGCGCCACCAGTCAATCCTCGAAAGGAGCTTCTCTGCAACCGCTGGCGTGACCGCGCGGCGTGTCAGCAGGTGCTCCGCGCCATAGATCTCCGGCGTTTCCGCCAATACCGAGGTTCCGCCATTGCGCACGAGCAGATCGGAGGCGTAGCCGAGTGCGGGATTGGCAGAGATCCCCGAATAGCCGTCTGACCCCCCACATTCCAGAGCGAGCTTGATACCCGAGAGTGGTTGAACGGTACGCTTGGCGGAATTCACCTCGGGCAGCATATCGCGGATCATCTCGGATGCGGCGGCGATCGTCTTGCGAGTGCCGCCCAGATCCTGGATGGTCATGGTGCGCAACCGGTTTCCTTCTTCAAGCTTGTAGTGTTCGAGGATGGGCCCGATCTGGTTGGTTTCGCAGCCTAGGCCGATCATCAGGATGCCGCCGAAATTCGGATGGCGCGCGTAACCCTGAAGGGTGCGTGCCAGATAACGATACCCCTCGGAATTGGTGTTTATCGCGCAGCCGCCGCCATGGGTGAGAGCCACCACGCCGTCGACATTGTCAAAGCCATCCAAGCCGCCGGTGCGGTTGAAATGCTCGGCGATATATTTCGAGACGGTTGCCGAGCAATTCACCGTGGTGATGATGCCGATGAAATTGCGGGTGCCGACGCCGCCGGCGCCGCGATCAAAGCCCATGAAGGTCCGACAGTCCGCCTGCGGCAGCATGCCTGCCTCTTCAATGTCGACACTGAACTGGTAGGGGTGCTCGGATTCGATCACAGCCAGATTCTGCAAATGGACATGGCCGCCCGCCGGAATGAACTGTGTCGCAACGCCGATCGGTTGGCCGAACTTGCGGATCTCCTGTCCCGCCTGGATGTCGCACACTGCGATCTTGTGGCCGCGCGGGATCTGGTCCGCCGCGATCAAACCGTCGATACCTGTTGGACTGCCGGCGCGGATCATGGCGCGCGCGACCGCGACATCGTCGATGGGATTAAGCAGGATCACAGATGAAATGGCGGGCATCGGAAGTTCCATCGGGTTGAATAATTGTCTATTGCTAGCAATAGACAATTATTCAACGGGAGACGTCAAGCTTGATTGCGTGATGTGCACGCACGATGGTCTTCATTTTAAGGATGCGGGTCTTACTGATCCCAGCGGGTTGAGGCCTTCTCAAGGATATGATGGGAGGCTGCTACTGTTGATGTCGGCCAGCGCGGGAACTTTGCTGGTCTTGGTGAGCCAGACAACAGCCGCGATGGCGCAAAGTCCTACCAGGCAACCCGCTAGCACATCGACGACATAATGGTTTGCAGAGGGAACGGCCGAAAGTGCCATCGCGATGTTCAAGGCCAAAGCGGGATAGCGAAACAGGCGCAGGTCCCACATGGCCCAGGCGCACAGGGTCGCCGTTGCCGCATGAACCGATGGGAAGGTCAGGATGCCTGAGCTCTTTTCAAGGCTCCATACGAAATTTGGATCTTCTCGCACGGTTTGAAACTGCGCTAGAAATTCATACCCATAGGTAGGGTCAATATTCTGCAAAGTGGTCGGATCAAAATTGTAGAAAACATACGTGCCCACCGCTGGCCACAGCGTCGAGATGCCACTCGCGATAAAGCATATTAGCGCATATGCGATGATCATTTGATAGGCTCTGGCGCTTCTTTTCGCCACGATCAGGATCAGTGGGAACAATAGCAATTGATAGCTGAATGTTCGGTACGCCTGATTTAATATCTCAGCCAGTAGGCCATTCTTATCCAGCCATATCATAGCAGAACGCCAATCCACACCAAGCCAGCTATCCAAACGTGAAAGCTGAGCATCTGCGAGCGGAAAATTTGCCCTCATGGCCAAGTAGGTGGCTATGACATTCGGTAAGATTAATAGCAGCCCGCAACCCATACATTCGACAACTGCTCGGAGCGTCAGCATCTTACGTTTGGTCGCGAAAATGCTCACGGCACAAATGGTAAGTGCTATCGCAAAAATTGAGCCAAGCGTAGCCTTCAGTTCAAGCTGGAGACCAGAAATTTTCGCCAGTATCCAGATCGCAAAATACGAAACTGGCGTGCCCGCGAGCAACAATAGTCGCGGTTTTGAAACATCCAGCATATCACCTTGCCCCCAACTACCAGGGGTAGTCTACATGCGGATCGGTTGCCTCTCCGTAAATAAATCAACTCAAGGGTGACGAATGCAGAGCGACAGCTCTAAAATCAGCCCGCATAGCGATCAGCAAGGGAGGCCCTAAGTGATGGTTTATTGCTCGATTCGGCAAACTCGGTGGAGCGCCTGCAGACGGTGCTTTTGTAACTCGTTTAAAGCCCCCAACGGCATCTGTCGCCGCTTGTTATATTGGCCGTCGATGCGGATGGTGCATCGACAGTCCCGCTCATCTAGGCTCTATTATGTGGCTGGCGTACTAGCCAGGCGCTGAGATCGGCTTCTGCCCGCTCAAGTGCATTGTGATTGAGCAGTTTTCGAAGAAACGCAACGGCAACCGCTCGTGCCCTCAAATTGAACCGGCTATCATCGTCCTGGCTGCCGGCCGGTTGATAAACGCCGAGTTTGACGTAGAGCTGCTGCAAACGGTTCTGTACGCTGCGCACTGAGAGGTTGCGCCTTTGGGCGATGGCGCGATCGGTCAGGCCAAGGGCGATATCGACCAGGATTTCATACTCGGCCTCGGTGAAACCGTTGGTGTTGCCGAGGCTCTTTTGCTGCATGCCGCGGACTTCGCGGTCAATCACGCACTGGCTCTCGATGAAGATGCTGCGGAGTGCCAGTTTCAGCCGGTCGTCAGAGGCGGATTTCAGGACATAGCCATAGACGGCACCAGCCGGTACGATGCGCGAGACACCGCGAACATAGGCCTCGTCTGAGTAGTTTGACCAGAAGAGGATACGTGTCTCCGGTCGCTCTTTCCATATCGTGCGGGCAGCCTCGATGCCATTGCGTTGACCCATCTGCAGATCCATGACGATGTGGGCGGATTTCCAGTCGCGGGCCAGCCGCTCGCCCGTGCCACCGTTTTCGGCCTCCAGCACGCCGTTACATTCAGGAAGGGCCGCGCGGATGGCTTCGTTGAGGTAGGAGCGATGAAGCGGATCGTCCTCGATGATCAGAACCTTCATGCCGCAGCGCCTCCCGATGGCTTGGCGGCGATCGGCAAACTGACGCTAACCAGCGTTCCTCCAGTTGCCGCCTTTGCCTTGATCGCGAAACGCGCCGAGATAAGGCGCGCTCTGGTTCTCATGTTTTCTATGCCGCCTCCAGATAATCTGCGGGCATTTCCAAGCCCGAGGCCGTCGTCCATAACCTCAATGGTCAATGCGCTCTCGGACGCTTTCAACTGGACCTCTATACTACTCGCTTGAGCATGCCGGATTGCGTTGTTGATGGCTTCCTGGCCGATGCGGAAGAGGGCGATGGAAACGGATTGTTCAAGGCAATCAATGGCGCCGCCGGTCTCGTCTTTCAGCGACCATGTCAAAGTGGCCGCACTTTCCTGGATGGATCGCTCCAGGTGGTTCTCGACCGCCTGCGCGAAGCCGAACAGTTGAAGGACAGAGGGTTTTGCTTCCTCAATGATCTGGCGAAGATCATGCATGCTATGCTGCAATCCGCGAAACAGCGGTTCAAGTGCTTCACCTGTGACATCGGGCTGGCGTGCGAGGCGCTCCAGTCGACGTGAGAGACGGGTCAGATCGGCAAGGATTTGGTCGTGCAGGTCCATGCCGATCCGCTGACGCTCGGCCTCGAGCGCTTCGGTCAGTTTCAGAGCGCCAAGTCGCAGGCCCTCTTCGCGGGCGCGCGCTTCCGCTTCGACGATTGCCGAGCGCTTCGCCTGATCCGCGGCGCGGATGGCAAAGAAGTGAGGGGCGAGGAGATCGGCAATGACGCGCGCATTTTCGATATCTTCCATCGTATAAAGGCCGGTCCGGTGGCTTGAGCAGGAGAGGGCGCCAATAACGTGACCCTGAACCTTAAGAGGCACATGCAGACGGCTATGCAGCGACTGATGAAAGATCGGATGCGAGAAGGCGCCCTGGAAATGGAATTGCGGATCGCTCCAGGCGTCATCGGTCAAGAGGTACTCAGTCTCTCCCCAAAGAAGTGTCCGGATAGGGCTATTGCTCACGGGCGCCGGAAAGCGGCGCCCCCAATCCGTCTCTAGCCCGGTCTCGTATGCGGTGTGGAATTGCTCATCCACCAGAATGATGCAGACGTCCAGATGATCATGTGGGATGACATGGCTGATTTCAGCGGCAACCGATTGGATAACGGAATGAAAGTCGAGTTGACCGGCGAGTAGCCTCGATATGTTGAGGTAGTGGTCGAAGACCGACGCCGGCGCCAGATTGCGCAAAACAAACCCTCCCAGGTAGTATGTCGATCGCTTCTCCTCCGATCGATCTCAATATGCGAATTCTACGCTATTAAGCGCCTATCCGAGCTGTCCGTCCTGCGGATTTGCGCATTTTTTCTGCGGGATCCCGCAATGTCTCATCCGTTAAGCGCCTGTACAAGCGTAACAATCTCGGACATCCTGTTTCTACTGACGGGGGAACCTTCAGTGCAAATATTATTTTCGATCGGTCGTTGAGGAGCGCCTTCGAAAATCTTGGCCCAGAAGTGGAAGTACGGGCTCTTTGGGAGGAAAATATGAATATTGCGAAGATGCTTCTGGCATCCGCCGCCATCGCTTGCGTTGTCGTGCCGGGTTCCGCTTTTGCAGACACATCATCCAAGAAGATTGCATTGTCGAATAATTATGCCGGCAATTCGTGGCGTCAGGCCATGTTGACCAGTTGGCAGAAGGTGACCGGTGAAGCGGTTAAAACGGGCGTAGTTGCGGCCGCCGATCCGTTTACAACGGCGGAAAATCAGGCGACCGAGCAGGCCGCACAGATCCAGAACATGATCCTACAGGGCTATGATGCGATCGTCATCGATGCGGCATCCCCGACCGCGCTGAATGGTGCCATCAAGGAAGCCTGCGACGCCAAAATCGTCGTCGTTTCCTTTGACGGTATCGTCACTGAACCATGCGCATGGCGGATCGCCGTCGATTTCAAGGGCATGGGCGCCAGCCAGATCGACTATCTCGCCAAGAAGATGCCGAAGGGCGGCAATGTGCTGGAAATTCGCGGGCTCGCAGGTGTCTCGGTTGATGACGAGATTTCCGCCGGCATCCATGACGCAGCTGCCAAATATCCGCAGTTCAAGATCGTCGGCTCGGTTCATGGCGACTGGGCGCAGGACGTGGCGCAACGCGCCGTGGCCGGCATCCTGCCAAGCCTTCCGGACATCGCAGCGGTCGTCACCCAGGGCGGTGACGGATATGGTGCGGCCCAGGCATTCGCCGCTGCAAAGCGCACCATGCCGACAATCGTAATGGGCAACCGACAGGACGAGCTTGCCTGGTGGAAGAAGGAAAAGGATGCCAGCAGCTATGAGACCATGTCGGTTTCGATCGCTCCGGGCGTCTCGACGCTTGCATTCTGGGTGGCCCAACAGATTCTCGACGGGCAGCAGGTGAAGAAGGATCTGGTCGTGCCGTTCCTGCGCATCGACCAGGATAACCTCGAAACCAACCTTGCGACGACGCAGGCCGGCGGTGTTGCCAACGTCGAATACACACTGGATGACGCAAAGAAGGTTATCGCTGCGGCGAAGTAATCGCTCTGCTCGAATTAGAAGCCCGGCGCTGCTGACGAAAGGTGGCGCCGGTTGGACCCAACGCCCGGCCGGACGATCCATGGTTTCAGTCAAAGACAATAGCGTGATGAAAGAAAAGACCGAGCGACAAGCTGTCGTCTCGGTCAAAGGCATCAAGATGCATTTCGGCGCCGTCAAGGCGCTGGATGGAGCGGACCTCGCCATTCATGTCGGCGAGTGCGTTGGCCTCGTCGGACACAACGGCGCCGGCAAGTCGACGATCGTCAATGTCATCAATGGTGGCCTCAGCCCCCACGAGGGAACGGTCGCCTATGATGGCGACGCCAAGATGCATGGCATCAATGCTGCGCGCACACACGGTATTCGCTGTGTCTTTCAGGAGCTTTCGCTCGCTCCCAATCTGACCGTGGTCGAAAACATGCGCATCGTGCATCACGGCCTTTCCGGTTGGAGCTGGCGTCGACGTGCGGCTGCCATCGTTCGTGCCAAGCTTGACGAGATTTTTGCTGGCCACAAGATCGATGTCATGCGCACGGTTGGCGAGCTTTCCATCGCCGAGCGCCAGATGGTGGAGATCGCCATCATCTTCTCGACCGTCACTGAAAGGCCGAAACTCGTTATCCTTGACGAGCCGACATCCTCCCTGGATGCGGGGCTCGCGGCCCAACTGATGGCCTATGTGCGCGGCTTTGTTCAAGCTGGCGGCGCGGTGATGCTGATATCACACATTCTCGGCGAAATCCTGACAACCGCGAGCCGTATCGTGGTCATGAAAGACGGTCGTGTCGTTGCAGATCGCGCCGCGCGGGACTTCAGTGTGAATAGCCTTGTCCAGGCGATGGGTAGCGTCGTCAAGGAGCAGGATCGCAAGCGCAAAGGTGGCGAACGTGTTGCTACGCCGGAGATCCTAGCGTTGCCTCCTCGTAGTGGGCAGGGCCTTCCCTTTGAGGCACGCAAGGGAGAGGTGATTGGTCTTGCTGGCCTTGCCGGCCATGGTCAGACCGATATGTTGCTTGATCTTCACCGCTCTTTATCAAGCAGCTGGTTTACGGGTGGGCGCGATAACATCGCCTTCGTCGCCGGCGACCGCTGCCTGAACGGGACGTTCCCTTTGTGGAACATCCTGAAAAATCTCAGCATCGCATCCCTTGGCGATATGTCGAGGGTGTTCCTGGTCGACAGACAGCGGGAAGAGAGCCTTGGTGCGGACTGGAAGGGGCGGATCGAGATCCGAACTCCGACCATGGAAAACGGCATTCTTTCACTGTCCGGGGGCAACCAACAAAAGGTCCTGTTTGCCCGCGCGCTGGCGACCACGTCTCCGATCGTGCTCATGGATGATCCCATGCGCGGCGTCGACATTGGTACCAAGCAGGAAGTTTATCGGATCCTGAACGACGAGGCTTCGACTGGCCGGACCTTCATCTGGTACTCCACGGAAATGGATGAGATCCGCCTTTGCGACCGTGCCTACGTGTTTCGTGACGGCGCAATTGTTGCAGAGCTGGTCGGAGACGATATCACGGAGGAAAATGTGCTTGCAGCGTCCTTTGAAGGGGAGGGCGCATGATCCGTCCATCGTCCTCGACCCTGCGTCTCCTGATCCCGGCCCTCTCGCTTGCCGTCCTGCTGATCGCGGTCTTTTACCTTCAGCCACGGGCGATGAGCTATGTCGGGCTCAATCTTCTATTCAACCTCGCAGTCCCGATCGCGCTGGCGACGATTGCCCAGATGATGATCATGGCAGTCAATGACCTCGATCTGTCGATGGGGACATTTGTGAGCTTCACGGCCTGTGTGGCGGCGACCTACCTGCAGTCGTCGCCGCTCCTCGGTGTCCTCATCCTTGCCGCGGCGATTGCCGTCTATGCCGTTATGGGCGTGATTATCTATGTCAAGGACCTGCCATCGATCGTCGTCACGCTTGGCATGAGCTTTGTCTGGGGCGGCCTCGCCGTGCTGTTGCTTCCAGCACCCGGGGGGACTGCCCCTGAATGGGCTCGCTGGTTGATGACGTCAAAGCCACCGCTCGTCCCTGTGGCAATCGTAGCAAGCGTCGTTATCGCACTTGTCTCTCACTTGATCGTCATGCGCTCTTCCTTCGGCGTTCTCATCCGCGGGGTCGGTGGCAATCAACGTTCGCTTCAGCGTGCCGGTTGGTCTGTCCTGGGGTTGCGTGCAGCAGCCTACGGGCTTGCCGGTCTGTTTGCTGTGCTATCGGGCATTGCGCTGGTCGGACTGACGACCTCCGCCGATGCAAATATCGCTTTGCGCTACACGCTGCTGTCGATCGCCGGCGTCATACTTGGTGGCGGTGAATTCATCGGTGGCCGCGTCTCGCCGGTGGGAGCCGTCATCGGTGCCCTGACCTTGACCCTGGCAGGTTCGTTTCTGTCATTTCTGCGGATTTCCCCGGATTGGCAGATCGGTGCGCAGGGCGCCATCCTGATTATCGTGCTCGCCTTGCGGCTTCTGCTCAACCGCGTCGAGAAGCGGGAGAAACACTCATGATCGCCCTTCGCGCGCTCGACAGAAAGCCGTGGATCTGGTCCTTTCTCGCCACGATCATCGTCTGGCTTGTGACCGTTCTTTTTACAGGTGGGGCGAGTTCTATCGGCCTCTCGCAGGCAGCTCTGACGTTCGCAGCCTTCTCTGTGATCGTCGGGATCGGGCAGATGTTCGTCATCACGCTCGGTCCCGGGAATATCGATCTTTCCGTACCATCGACCATGACACTTGCGGGCACCGTGGCGCTGAAGCTGATGAATGTCGAGGACGGTATGATCGTGCCCGGCCTCTTGGTGTCGATGCTGATCGGGCTTGGAGTCGGTATCGGCAATTATGCGCTGATCAAGCTTTTGCGCATCCCGCCGATCATCGCAACGCTCTCGATGAGTTTCATTATCCAATCGACGGCCATATGGAGCAATCGTGGCCTGCGCATCAAGCCGCCGGAGCAATTGGCCGATTTCACGACGTCAGGCTTCCTTGGCATCCCCAATATCGCACTCGTTGCGCTGCTGCTTTCGGTGCTTGCCTGGGTCTTGCTGGAGCGGACGATCTACGGCCGGTGGATCTCGGCAATCGGGCAGAGCATGTTTGCGGCGCGCATGGCAGGCATTCCCGTCGACGGCACGCGGCTGGTGACCTATGTGCTCTGCGCCACTCTGGCGTCGATCTGCGGTTATCTGCTGGCGAGCTTTTCCGGCGGTGCCGCCCTCAATATGGGTGCAGAATATCTGCTGATGTCGATTGCCGTTGTCATCATCGGCGGAACCGCGGTGGCCGGAGGAGACTCGAATGTTCCGGGAATATGGGGTGCCTCGCTCTTCATGTTCCTCGTCGTGTCCATGCTCAACACCTATGGGTTCGGCGCAGGCCCGCGGCTCGTTCTGACCGGTCTGATCATTATTGCAGTCATCCTTGTCGCAGGCGGCCGCCCAGCCGGTGGCCGCTGACACCATTTCCTCCCAATTGCAGGACCTTCGAAATGCCGCATGACGTGTCGCCCCTCTATGAGATTTACGATACCCGCTTCCGCAATCTTGTGGTGCCAAGTGCCGGATTGGAGGAGCTCTATTCCGAATGCCGCTGGGCGGAAGGGCCTGTCTGGTTTGCCGATACCGGATGCCTGATCTGGAGCGACATCCCCAATGAACGCATGCTGCGCTGGGTGCCAGGCGGTGGTGTGTCGATCTTCCGTGCGCCATCGAATTTTACCAACGGCAATACCCGCGACCGACAGGGCCGCTTGGTATCCTGTGAACATGGCGGCCGCCGGGTGACCCGTACCGAGATTGATGGCTCCATCACTGTGCTTGCGGACAGCTACAAGGGCAAACGTCTGAATTCGCCGAACGATGTCGTCGTGCGCTCGGACGGAACAATCTGGTTCACCGATCCGACCTACGGTATCCTTTCGAATTACGAGGGTTACAAGGCCGAACCTGAGCAGACAACGCGCAATGTCTATCGCCTTGATCCATCGACGGGCGCGCTGGAAGTCGTCGTCGACGATTTCGGCCAACCGAACGGTCTGGCTTTCTCACCTGATGAAACCAGGCTCTATGTGGCGGATTCCGCTGCGAGCCATGATCTCATTGCTCCGCGGCACATTCGGGTCTTTGATGTCGTGGACGGCAAAGCCCTCATAAATGGCCGCGTTTTCTGCGAGATCGACGCCGGTATCCCGGACGGGTTTCGGGTTGATGTTGAGGGCAATATCTGGACAAGTGCGAGTGATGGCGTTCACTGCTTTGCGCCCGAGGGTACGTTGATCGGCAAGATCAAAATTCCTCAGACGGTGGCCAATCTCACCTTCGGTGGTCCGCGTCGAAATCAGCTGTTCATCACCGCTACGCGTTCAGTCTATCGCGTCTATACGACAGCAACCGGCATGCAAATGCCTTAAAATCGTCGATAAAAGGTTCCCGGTTGCGGGCTACGCTCCAACAGGTTGTTGGCACTGGTTCTTCGCCAGATTTCATGAACGTTTGATACTGCAAGGGGCTCGACTGCAAGCTGACGTACCCCTCAAACCGGAGATTGGAACGCCCCATTGAGCCATTTGGGCCGTGTTACTTCGATGTCCGGCTAACTCTATCTCTGCTTAGGCAACTGGCCCGGAAATATTGATTACCTAAACTGAGAATGCAACGAAATCTGCTCGTTTCAATCCTGAATCTGTTTGCTTCAACGGCGTCATCGAAGCAGTTTCTCTATAGCCGAGTTGCCCGACAAACGGAGGGAAGAGACCTGCCGTCGCGCTGCCTAATGGAGACGAAATAGTGGCGTTGAATGAAGTAACCTTAACCCCGTTCGCAAGGGCTGCCACTCACGTTCTATATCCGTTTAGTTGTTAGAGGTCGTCTGCTTCGGGTTGTGGTTGTTCATGACGTTGACGGATTTCGCGCCATAGGGTAGGGCCAAATTTGGAAATGTCCTGAATTCTGCTAACGAGATGTAACGCCAAGGAAGTTATGAGAAACACTATGGGTCGTAAACGGAAATTTGTCCTCATTGATCCAAGCTTCGATGGAAAAGGCGGCGACAAATGGCAATATGCCATGGCCTTTATCGATTCCGCGCGGGAGCGGGATTTTGAATTTACATTACTTGCAAATATTGAATCACCAACTGTCAGTGAAATCAATGGAGTTGGCGTTGATCAAAGAAATATCTTTAACTATAGTTTTTATATGCATGGAGATATAGTTTCTCGGCCGTTCTCAGGCGCCAAGCGGCGGAAAATTAAGCTCGCCGACGCGGCTGCAAATAGAGCTATTAGTGATATTAACGCTAAGATTGCTCGATCGAAGGAGGAAGAGGATCACATTGGCGTAGAGCGTTGGACCGCTATCAAAGCGGAAATTGTCGCCACTCGAATTCACGCGAAAGTCGTGGAAGAGGCAGAGGCCGATCGAGATGAGCCTCTTGTTACTCCATTTAATAGAGATGACTTCGCAATTGCGCTCGCTCGGGAGCTTTTAGACTTAGATCTCCAGAAAGGCGACGTTGTTTTTCTCCACACTGCAACGCAAGGCATGATGGAGAGCTTGTCTGAGATATCCATTCATCTCGACCAGCTGCTCGATGTTGATGCTTACTTCCTCTTTCACTTCGGGGCTGAAGCACCCGACGCAAGGACTTTCATTGACCGCTATCATTCCTACTCAAGCTTTGGTTCTCTAGCGTTGCGGCTTAAGACGGGCTCACCTTTCCGTCGGCTATTCCTGCTTGCGACGAGTGTACAGTTGCGCGACGAATTGGAAGCGCAATTTGGGGTTCCGGTGGGGCTGTTCGAAGGCCTCACCAATTGGACTCGTTACATACAAGCGGTCGGTGGTGACGGCGGTTATCAGGAGATTCGAAAGTCTGTTAGTTCCGACGTTCGCGATGGAGTGGTTTCGCTCGGTGTAAGAATAGCTGATCTCGATCAGCCTAGGATGGAAATTGTAAAAAGCACTGTAGATCTGCTTGAAAAGCAGGGGTTCACCGTCCGTGTCAATCTCGCATTTCATAGTAGAAACCGGGCCAAGGCTGCTCAACTAGTGGCTGGTCTTGATAGTGAAAAATTTATATTATTGTATACAGAAGAGAATGATAGCTATATCAAATTTCTTGTCTCTAACGCCTTAATTTTGCTCCCCTATCGGGAGGAGGTATATAGGAAACGCGTTAGCGCCGTTCTGCACGATTGCGCAGTTCTTGGGGTTTCCTGCGTGGTTCCGCATGGGACACCTTTGGCTGATGGGGGGGAGTATGCAGATGTTTATGTTTATGACGAGATTGCTGATGTTGCGTCAACCGTCTTGCTGGCCGCCACCGCTTTGCGGATCGATCCAGCGCGCTCATCTGAGCGGGTCTCAGTCGCGCATAAGCGGTTTGGCTCGGATGTAATCGGCAGACTTCTGCAATCCATGCAGCTGCCGTCGATGGTGATCTCGAAAAAGGCCCCAATCGCGACAGTTGTTATGCCGCTTTGGGGGCGTGTTGGGAGTTCGTATGCTATTGAAGCGCAAATTCGCTTTTTGCTCGAAGCTGGCTATTTCGTGATACAGCTACTCGCGCTCGATAAAGCTGCGGATCAATCAGAAGCGATGTCATATTTCTGGCGCATGCTCTATGAGAACTCACTTAAAATGCGGGCAAACATCCAACGAATTGCGTTTCGGGAGGCCGACGTAGATTTTGACTTATCTGTGGGTGAACCAAATGGCTTTGAACATTACCTTTCAAACATTGGGTCCAACAAGCTTTGGGACAATCGAGTGGAGTCGTTGACTCGCCAGTCCATTGTCACAGTTGTCAACCATGTATTCAACTCGAGGCTTGCTCGTCGTGTCGGTGGAGGAACGTTTATCCTTGAGACCCACGACATACAGAGTCGTCAAATGGTGCATTGGCCGATTCGTAATCCGCTTACCCAAGAACCGGAATCATATGACAAGCTCTTTCAACAAGAATTAAACGAAGTCGAATCCTATGATGCAATCGTTAACGTGTCAAAATTTGAACACGATCAGCTATTGATTGCAAATCGCAGCGCTAAAGTAATCACGCCTCATATCCCCCCGAATAGGAAGCCTCAGCAGTATGAGTCCATTAGCGCAATGTCATATAACCATGATTGGAGCGGGTTCTTTAGAGATGTCTACAAATTTGACTTTTTGCTGTTAGGCGATTCCCATCCGGCGAATGTTGAATCTGCAGTATGGTTTATAGACGAAGTGTTTGATAAACACCTCAAAGATCAGTCGTTCACGTTAGGTATCGTCGGTCGGGTTTGTTCGTCCCTCAGGCCTATATATGGAGAATTAGAAAAAGTCTTCTATTGCGGGTTTGTCGATGATATTGCTGACATCCGCGCGTTATCTAATGTGGTTGTACTCCCGGACCGTAGAGGGAGTGGTATATCAATAAAAACGTTGGAGACTTTAGCGTATGGTTCGCCATTTGTTGCGACGGATGTTGCCTTCCGTGGGCTTGCCGACCGTCTGCCGACGCCGCCAAGGTGCTTTAATGAACCCGAAGAGTTTGCCCGAGAGCTTGAGAAGCTTGCTGTAGATGAGAAGCGAAGGAGGGAGCACGGCGAAGAAGCGTGGAAGTTATATTTAGCGCTTGCAGGACAGTCAGTTTTTGATGGCGCGTGGAAGGCGATGTTCGATGAACTCAATTTGCCAATTCCTATTAATTTTCAATAGCATACATCAACAAGGTGATTGAGAGACTTCTATGAAGATAAAAGTTGCTATATTGGCAGTTGATAATAAGCCGAATACGGCAATTTTCTTCGATGCGCTGCTAAGATCGTTGGAGTTCTTCTCCCCCATCTCGGAGAGACTGGACATTACCGTCATTGGTGAAGTCAACGCCAAGCTGCGGGGTAGTTTGAATGTCCACACGCCCGAGGAGGTTTGCCAGGTTTCGTCATTCCCGGGAGCGCTGTCACCCTGGTACCGGGAGCAATTAGCTGGGCTCTACTTCGCGGCAGGAAGCGCCGCCGACTATTCTTTGGTGCTGCCAGTTGGGGCTTTCGCGATTAGTCCACTGTCAATCAACTCCCTCTTGCCGCGGCTGCGAGCAAGGACCACATGGGAGGCCCATTTCTTTCACCCAGAATGGTGGGGAAATGCAAAGTCGATCACCAGGAGACTTCCGCCGCATTCGTATGAAGGGCCGACGGTATTTCCAGGGATTTTAAATGGTCAGCTGGCACGGTGGGCACTAGATATCGTCCGTCGAGAGCACGCTTGCGACAGCTTTATGGTGCTGTCGGACCTAGCATTGTCCGGCAGGGATTGGAGCGCAATGTCGGTTTATGCTACAGCGGCGGGTTCACGATTTATGATGCACCATCACGATCCATTTGCTTCAAAGGGACTTGCTCTTATGAGTGAACAAGTGCTGTGGTCCGGGTCGCAGCTACCTGCTTTTGATCCGGCGCATCGTACAGGCAATGATTCCGGTTTGTTCACTTATGTACATTTAGATGAAATTTCTGAAGCTGAAAGAGTTCTGAGTCGTCTGTTTGCGTGCCTGAAGCCTTATTTAGGACACCAAAAGCCTCAGTGAGGAAAGAAAATCGTGAAAAGCTTGATCTCAGTATTTAGTCCGCTGAAGGAAAATGCTTCGGAAGAAGCATTGATGAGGCTGCGGTGTGACAGCCAGTCAATGAATTACTATGGCGATCTTTCTAGGTATATTTCGAAGAATATACTTGGTTTTGAGACGCTGAGCCTTCTTGATGTTGGACCCAGGACGGGTTCCGGCTTAGCGTTACTTCGACTTCTGCATCATCCGACTGCATTCACACGGCTTAAACTTGATCCGGTTTATGGAATCGATCTTGACCCCGAGTTTCAGCGGATAGCTGAAAGTGAGTTCGAAGATATTTACCCAATGACTGGAGATATATTCGATCTGAATGCTAAGTCATACGACGTTGTAACGTGTAGTCACACTATAGAGCATATTCCAGATCTGGATCCGTTCATCGAGCAGATGGCTAATATTGCCCGACGAGCGGTGGTTATTGCTTGTCCGTTCGAAGAAGTAAATCGTGTCCCCGGGCACGTGAACACGATCACCCAGGAATTGTTTGATAAGCATGACTTCATCGACGTTGAGGTTTACGACTCAAACCATTGGCATAATGGCGTATGCTGTTTGGCCTTTAGGAAAATTGGATGAGCGAAACTAGGCCAAAGGTAGTCTTTATTGGCAATTGCCAGGCACAAGCTTTCGAGAGCTTGTGTGGCCATTTAGGCGTTGAAGTTGATGTGATTGCCGTGCCGCCGATTTGGGAGATAAATGAAGACAGTTCAGGTTTTTTAGCTGATAGTTTAATGAGAGCTGATTTCATTTTCTCGCAGCGCTTGAGTGAAGATTACTCATTAGAGTTGATCAGAAATGGGGTTCTTCAAGATAGATATGGCGAAAAAGTAATTGTCTGGCCGAATATATACTTCGATGGTTACTTTCCGGGTATACGTTATCTATACAATGATTACGGAAAAATTGTGGGGCCACTGGCCGATTATCATTTTCAATGGATAATTGATAGCTGGCGGGATGGCTCGACAGTCGAGGAAACTGCTTTACTGGCGCATGATCTATCAGTGTGGAAGGGTGATGTAGATTTCGTAGAGCAATCAACTAACCAGTTAAAGTCTAGAGAAAAGAGGGCTTCTGTTAATATAAGTGATTATATAGTCAATAATTTCCGCCGGAAGAAGTTGTTTTATACGATGAATCATCCTGTGGATGAGGTATTAGTCGAAATGCTTGCGCGGCTTTTCCAGAAGGCTGGTGTACCTTTTAGTAGTAGAAACTCAGTTGGCTATCCCTATACGTTAAATCAGATAATAATTCCGGAATTCCGAATTTTTAGAGAAAGGTATAAACCAATCTTTGAAGAAAGTTGCCTTTTCAAAGGCGTGGAATCGCCCACCGACGTGCCCGCGTCGCTCCACAATGAACGGTCGTATAGTTTTCGATCTTTGATAGAAGCATATTTCGCGCTATACGATCAATCGCGTTAATTATGCTAGCGCAGACTAGGTCGTGTTGACAAAGTGGATTCCCAAATCGGCTGAAGCGTGATTCAAGACTGCTTTTTAGGAGGCAGTATTGGCGTGAGGCGATTTGAGTGTCGAGGAATGGCGTGTAATCGAGCCGTTCCTACCCGGAAACGGGGACGCAAGTCGCGGCCCGCTCACGATAATCGGCGCTTTTTAAACGGGATGCTGCATGTCCTGCGCGTTGGCTGCCCGTGGCGCGACATGCACGAACGCTACGGAAAATGGAACTCTGTCTATGTCCGTTTCCGACGGTGGGCTGAGCAAGGCGTCTGGGACGCTCTGCTTGAGACCCTTGTGGAGCTTGGCTTAACCGACGACTGGCAGCATATGATCGACAGCACGACCGTTCGGGGTCATTCGCAGGCTGCTGGCTCAAAAGGGGGCTGATAAGGAGGCTTTTGGTCGATCACGCAGCGGCTTTACGACAAAAATCCACGCCCGAGCAGACGGTCAGGGACACCCTCTCGGCTTTGTCCTGACGGGCGGTGAGGCATCAGATTACAAGGCGGTTCCACAACTTCTTGCTATTCCCGTCAGCAGGCTGCGCAAAATGCTGGCGGACAAGGGATATGATGCGGATGCAATCCGCGAAGAACTCCTGCTGCATGGCGCTCGTCCTGTCATACCATCGCGCTCGACGCGGAAGCGCCCGCTACCGTGGGATTACGTTGCATACAAAGACCGGAACCGCATCGAGCGCATGTTCAATAAGCTGAAGCAGTTCAGGCGCATCGCTACGCGCTATGACAAGACGAGGATGCGTTTGCTGGCTTCCTGGCGCTGGCCCCAGCCAAACTCTGGTTGCCCTTCATTGGCGCACAGGCTTAGGCCGCTCTTTCTCCGCTCCCCAGAAAGAAAGCCGCGCGTCTGGCGCTTCCTTGTGAACCGCAATCTGCATATGAGCCCGAAGCTCCTTGCGGAAACGTGAGGCGTTGCGTGCTCCTCATACGCCGACGAAGCAATCTCCGGACGCATCGTTCTTGAAGACTGCCGCCCCGCCAAAGGCCGAAGACAGGCCACCTTCGCCAATGACACCTCCGTTATCGTAAACTGCGACAACGCAATCCAGCGGCGCAACGCTGACTGTATCGCCGGATGGGGCGAAACCTGCGCTTCTGAAAAGGTAGACAGGACAAGGAGAAGTCATCATTCCCTGAGCATATCTCCGTCATCGGAGACCACAAGCGCCTGATGTAACTTTGTCAATACGGCCTAGCCTAGCGACTAAAATGTAAAACTGAGCCACCGGCTGCAATTAGGAAGCTCGGCGCACCTTCATTTACTTCGAAAGCAATAACCTCTTGGCATCCAATCGTCAAATTTTCGTCTTTGAACTGCACATGGCAGTGTTGGAAAGCAATGCATATGGACACTGGTTGCAAACGCGAATTGATGGATAGGTTTATATTGACGCTCCGCTTGTCACGTTGTCCGGTGAGAACTAGCGCCGTGCTGAGCGCCTTATGCTGATGCTTAGGTAGCTGTAGTGGGAGAATTAATTCCGGATGGTACATGTATGCGCCTGACAATACGCGACTACTACTGAGTACGATATTTTGATATTCTGGTAAGCGATAGCCTAACGCCGCGGGCATAGATTTTCCGAAGACCTTTCGGTATTCTGGAGCCGTTCGTCTTCCCTCTCGCTTGCCATGTCTTAGATAATGAAAAAGCGGATTTATTCCCGACTTTCGCACGTCCGGATACACCTCCAGATACCAAGCTGAGTCGAATTCAGGATGAGGGTCAAGTCCCAACTTTGCGCCTACTCTAACGTAGTGCTTGATAGGATTCGCTACCTGATAGCTGAGTTGCGAGATATAGTAAGATGGATCGAAATAGACATTTGGTCTTCTATTTTCTTGGATACCATACCGTAAGAAGTGCTTGAAGGGATCTACGGCTGCCGACGCGATGTCTGGATATTGCTGTAGATAGAACTCTTCGTCAAATAGGGCTCTACTCGACGGGGTAGCGATTGAGGCGATTATCGAATTAATCCGTGAGGTTAATTTCTTCATAGGAACATCTGTCCCTCGCAGATATCTCGTAGATCGTGGCGAAACCTCTCTTGATTACATTCATCGTAAACTTGTTTCAGACCTCGTTCTCGGACTGCGCGCCAAACTGCTTGATCCTCGTGCAACGTTAGCACGGCTTCTGCGAAAGCTCGCGCGTCTTGCCACGGAGCGCTCAAGCATCCTACGCTGTCATTCCAGCTTAGCTGTGCCATCAGCAGGGGGGTTATGACCATCGGCACGCCGTGTCCTACACAATTGTGGACTTTCTGTGGGATCCCGGCGGCAAACCGGGTCGGTGCAATAGATAGTCGGACGGAATTGAATACGTCTTGAAGATCATCAACTCGACCAAGAGCGACGACATCATGCCGCTCGAATTTCGTCCGAATTTCTCGTGTAATATTGCCCACCAATACAAGACGGGCCCGTGTGCCAAGTCGCGCGGAAACGATCGGCCATGCGTGAGTTAGAAACCAATCAATAGAGTCAACGTTGGGCGTCCCATCCTCAACGAGCGGTCCAACGAATAGAACTCCGTTTCGATCTTCAAAAGCTGAGGGCCCTGGTTCATTCGTCATCAGGTGCCCGAGTATTTTGACGTGAGTGACACCGCCAATTTTCTTCAACAATTGGCTTTCGCCGTTAGAAACGCAAACTACGACGTCAGCTAAGTTGGAAAAAGATGTCTCTAATCGTATCGCGTGACGAAGCAAGGAGCTGTCTATATGCTTATCGTGATTAAGTTCCATAATTGCTTGTCTAGCCGAGAATAGTGCTTCAGTGTCAAAGACAATGCGAGATTTCACCCAGTTTCTTAATTGAACTCCACATTCGAGAAATGTCTTTACTACGAAATCGACATTGTGTGGTCGACTGACCCAAAGCAGATCGTAGTATCCCGGGCGTTGATCAATAATCCGCTTTAGTTCGCCGAGCGCGCCAGGTTCCAGAATCTCTATTCTGGGGTCGACGTCGCGATAACGCGCGCTTGGCTCTGAATCAATATCATATACTGGTAGCATGGTGACCAAATATCCCATTTTGGTCATTAGGTTGATGATCGAGTTAGCACGAGGAAGACCTGCTCCGCTGTCCACATGCGGAACACGATCGTCGATGTACAGGACACGGAATCTGTTTCGATCCGGCTCTCGGGTCATGAACCCTGCAGGAGACGCGCCCGATTCGAAAAGCCAGTTTCTATGGCGCTTAAGCAATACATCTCTATGCTTGGAAAGCAGTGTCTCCACGTTTTCGCGAGAAGGTGAGGTTGCATTTTCGTAGTGAAAAGCAATGGCTCTTGGCTGATAGATAATGCGTCGACCAAGTTGGGCGCATCGTAGGCACAGGTCGGTATCCTCATAGTATGCCGGTGCAAAGGCATCATCAAACCCAGCCAGTCTCTCGAACAGGTCACGTTCAATCATAAGTGCGGCGCCAGACACATAACCTACTTCGCGCGCAAACAGAGCCTCGGGAGCACTGGGATCGCTAAGGCCGCGCAAGTATGGGTGTGTGAGCTGTGCGTCGTCTAAGAAGAATGCTCCTGCTTCTTGAAGTGTTCCGCCCGGGAATACCAGCCGCGCGCCAACGATGCCGACGTCGTCGTACAACTCAAATCCCTTTACCATTGCGTCTAGCGCACCAGGCATCAAATCGATGTCGGGATTGAGAAAAAGAATATGGCGTCCCGATCCTAAATGTGCCCCTCGATTACAGGCAGGTCCAAACCCTTCGTTCTTTTCATTATAGACTATGCGTGCGTTCTCGACTCGATTTAGAATATCTCGCGTTTCAGAATCCGAAGCGTTATCGATGATGATGACTTCAAACTTTGATTTCTCGCCTGCTTGATGGCTAGCGAGATTCGCTAGTGTCATGCAAAGAAGGTTAGCAGCATTATATGATACAATAACGATCGAAATGTCGGGATTGGTCTGCGCAGTAAAATGTATCTTTTGGCCATTTAGCCGAATGGCTTCAACGAGAAGGTTCGCGTGCAATTGGGCGACTTGGCGACCTATTCCAGCGTCAACTGCTTTAAGTTGATCTGATTTATGAGACATATTCACATTCCCAATAATGCATGGTGCGTGTTGAACCATTTAACACCGAAACTATTGGACGGTCTGGTTTAACTCAACGTGACCACAAAGGCCATTCGATATCAGTAATAGCTTCGTGGGCGCAAAACTTGTTGTCGGTAGGTGTTGCGTAACAACGGCACGAAGAACCATCGGCAAGGATGAAGTATCGCCACAACGCGATGTCATTGTTAGCGGAGGCAACTTTAGAAAGGATAGTGGCGAGATTGCTACCCCCTCCAGTCTGACAGTGCCGTCAGGACCATCATGTAAAATGAACGCATACGAGCGGGTCGCCTGGTGCAATAGGAACGAAGGGGCTTGGAAGGTTATTGTTATGTTATCGGAATCTGCTGCAACAAAAATTGCCGCAGTACTCCAATCAGGCTCGGCAGTAGATAGCACTTTCATCGCGAGCATTTGGAGCTTCTTCGCTTCATCAGTCATAGGCCGATCAGTGAACGAGGGAGCAATATTGATTCTCTTGCCAGCAAGGCTCCATAACTCCTCCCGCGATTCAACAGAATTTGTACCAAGCCGAACCCACCACGACCGGCGTTCTGGCGCAGAGCACGTCTGCCACTCGTGATGGTCCGTCCGAGAAACGAGGAACTCGGTCGCAAGAGGCTTTCCGTAGATGGCATGATCGGCGACCTCGGAAAGCCCGAGTGTCATTGCAGACGTCAGTACCAGTGGGCCAATCTGGTGGCTCGAGCTTCGCGTGTCCGTCGACGGAAACAACGGAGGTAAATTACTGCTACGAGATACATGTGCGCAAGATAACTTATCACTGAGACGCTTAGCCCCGAGATCCACATTCTGGCTATAGGCTTCAAATACGAATTTACTGGCGGCTGTTAACTCGACCAAATACTTCGGCGTCGCCGCCAACCCTTGTATTCGGCTAATCATATCGTGAATTGAACGAAAATTGTGGTCGGGCGACTGAGCTTCTAGTCCCTCGAACGCCACACTTGTACCCACCAGCGGCTTGCCATGAGCCAAGGCTTCGATGACTTTTAGCTTTAAGCCGGTTCCCATTAGCATGGGCGCGATGACGATATCCACCTCATTGAAAAAATCGCTGAGCTTCTCGACGTAACCGAGGATCTTAACGCCTGGTCCCATCTCGCTTGGCATACTCTTACAGATTTCGCCAGCGATGAGAAGCACTGGCATGGAAGGTTGCCATACCTGTTGCCAGGCCGAGGCAAATTGGCTTATGGAAACGAGATTCGCGTCGTTACCGTGACCCATGAACCCGATCGCTCTCACTTTGGTTGGCGAGACAAAATTCTGCACAACCGGAATGTTTGGCATCAGAAGACTTACCTCACGTCCGATAAGATGAGAAAAATACTTCTGTTCTGTTGGTTGGATAGCTATAACTATGTCGGCGCGAGACAAGCCTTCCTTTTCTGCGGCGGGACTTGTGTAGAAGAAATTCGGTGCTAGGCGGAATGGAAGATATTGATTTCGCCTCTCAGAGAACTTGTCATGCGTATCAATTATGCGCAAAACACCCGCAGGTACCTGAAGAAGGCAGGCAGAGAGGAAGACGTAGTTCACGAGAACGGCGGAAGCGGCTCCATGGTCTTCAAAATACCATCGGACGAAGTCGTTGAGTTCCTCAGGGCACCAATCATCTAGCTCAAACGCGGAAGCGCCGGTGTTTAATCTGATCGGATGCTTTAGCTCGAGGAACCATACTCGTCGAAAATACTCCTGCATCTTCTTTTGATCGGTGGGTGGGGTCTGCGCGAATCTGCGATAGATTTGGTCTTCATGAGCCAAATAGACGAAATCGATCTCAAAACCGCAATCTCGTAAGAAATCGCATGTTGACAGCAATCGTCTCCGATTTCCCGCACTACAAGGGAAGACAGGCATGGGTGCGATAACAAGAATAACGGGTTTTCCCATCAACGCTTACCTAAGTATAGCAATTTTAGCGTCGGCCTCAGAGATGACCAAGATCCTGCCGCTGCTTATTTGACTCTCCGTGGCGATCAAAGTGTGACCTCCATCGGCGCAATCAAAAGTAATGGATTTCACTAACGCAACTTTCGACTGATCGGAACCAATCGAGGAGAGATAACGTGGTGCGTGTATGCCCGGGATTGAAATCTCGTGCGAAGATCGCGTTCTCTTTGCGTCAAGGGACGGGTATGAGGTCAATTCGCGTCCAAAATTTCTATTCAAGAGAGCCACGATCTTGGAAACGAGGCTTTCAGTTTCATCCGCAAGGCACCGTAGAAGCGTTGCGACAACTGCTTGCTTAAGCTCCGCGCTAAGGGATTCAACAGCTCTAAGGGAAGTTATACTTACCGCAACTGAGCCGAACTGTGTGTCGATTGTCAACTCAGTTAGCTCCGGGAGACGCTGCGGCTTACCTGGGTGGCTAGGAGTCAAAATAACGAGATAAGTTAAGTCGCCCGATGTCGAAGTTTGGATGATCGACCACGCTAACACGCGCCAAAGGCTATCTGTGCCGGCCGCAATAGGAAAATGCAAATCTGGCGTTGGCTGATAGGTACAAAGCCAGACATCTTCACCAAGGATATGGGCGCACCCATCAAATTTTTCCAAAGCTTCCGCCAATCACGTTGCAAATTGATCCCAATCTAGGAACTCTATTCTCCTAGCTGATTGAATTTGACATCGAAATCACCCCCTTGAGGCGCAGTACCTCGAGGAACGCTAGCACCACGTGATATAGAGAACTGGAGGGAATCTTGTCGACAAGAGGCTTGCCGTCTCGATCGTAGTGATCAATCCAGCCGGCTCGTATAGGGGCGGGACTGAAAAACCGAGAAAAAATTGTGTTAGTAACCTTCGCTATAATTAAATCGCGATTCTCGCCAAGAAACTCTCTTGCCGCAACGCAGGCCTTTATTGTTTCAGTTTGCGGCCAAAGTCTAGTGTTTGGAGAGATTTCTGCGCCATTTCTATTTACCTGATCGATAGTATGACCTTTTTCTTCACGAAAGCCATATTTCATAGCGAAGGCTATTAATTTTCTCATTAAGTCAGGTTTTGGATCGCCGAAAATTCTCCCATAATGGCCAATAATCCATGCCCATTCAAATTGATGACCTGGCTCTACGATGTCACCGTGTGGTCCATCAAGGGGCGACCAATCGTCCTGAAAGAACTCTCCCAAGGCACCGGTATTCGAGTCGACCAAACGACTTTGAAAAAGGTCAATGATTTCTGCTGCTAGTCTATAGAATCGCTCGTCGCGAGAAACCTCTCCCCAGGCATTCATCGCTTCTATCAAGTGCATGTGAGGGTTTTGCTGCCTTGGGAATGACCGCTGCGCGTCATTCCAGAACCCTCCGAGAGGATGCTGCATTTCTCTTCTTAGAAAATCTACTGTTTGAAGTGCAACTGTAAGATACCGCTGATCTCTGTTAATTCTGTATGCCCAAGCCAAGGCAAAAATCGCAAAGCTAATATCATACAAATCAGAGGTGTCGTCCAATACCTCGCCCCTTTGCGAAATTAGCTTAGCCCAACCTCGCTCCGCTCCCAGCCAAGCTGACTTGATTAAGAAGTCCGCCGACTTTATGCCAACTTCATTCGAGCCGAAGATGCCGTGATGCGCGGCGTGGCTGAAAACATAGATTTGTCTGGCCTGCACCCTAACTCTGGTGAAACCTGGATCAACCGCAGCGCCGCGCATATCGAGGTGCTCAACAAAGCACCCATTTCTGTGGCGCCCCTCAGTACTCCAAAATGGCAAAAGCTCATCAACTAGATGACAATAAATTCTATCGTAAGGCACAGCAGATCTAAGGTTGTTATTCATAGCAAGCTCGTTTCTCGTGAGGCCTTAAAAATAAGTTACTGTCGCGCAATCTGTTTAGAAACAAAATCCCGAAGATCCGCTAGGCTACTCCCCTTAAATAACAGAGCTTTGATACCCGCTCGTTCCGCTGCAATGATGTCGCTTTCCTTATCCCCAATCATTATGCTCTTTGCAGCGTCTATAGGCCAATCTGTCAGCGCCTGAATTAGCATTCCCGGGTTTGGCTTCCTGTTGGGATGGTCAGGGTGACAATACTCTGGAACAATTGCCTCAGAATGGAACGGGCACACATAGAAGGCATCGATAAAGGCACCGTTGCGAATTAGTACGTTCTCGATCTCACGGTGAAATCGTTCGACATCGGATAGCTCGTAGAAACCACGGGCGACCCCGGCCTGGTTTGTTACGACGATTACGAATGCGCCAAAGTCGTTTGCCAGCCGAATTAGCTCGATTGCACCGTCAATTAGTTTTAAGTCGCCGACGCGAAATGTATAACCCCTATCTTCATTGATTACTCCATCCCGATCTAGGAAGAGAGCGGGTCTCTTTTGCAATTTTGGTATGTCGATCCGTGCTTGTTCCAAGGTCTCTGGGAGTCCTATATCTATAAAATAGCCTGAAAATTCCTGTCCAAGCAGGTAATTTTCTTCTACCATTCGGGGATAGACGTCGAGTTCTAAAGATGATGGTATCTCAGTAATGCGAGACAATATGCTTTTGCGAAATAACCCGATACCCGCATTAATCAGGCCGCCGCTGGTGGAATGAGAATCCTTCTCACGGAAAGCTATCACGTGACCATCCGCGATGTCGACGGCGCCGTATCGGCCCGCATTCTCGACATGCCTTAGAGCGATTACGCCTTCAGCTTCGGAATTTGCAGCTAGCACCGGCTCAAGGTGTCTGACATTGACGTCAAAGAGCGTATCGCCATTTGCCAGCAAGAACGTATCCTGAAGGAGGGCACTTGCGTGAGCCAACGCGCCGGCCGTTCCGGCCGGTTGCTGTTCGTTCACTATTCGTATACTGGCACCCAGAATTTGCCTTTTGTCATAGCGATCCGAAACTTGCTCAGCCATATGCCCTGCCAGAAGCAATATGTCATCGAAGCCCTGTCGAGCAAAATTGGCTATCAAATGATCAAGAAAAACAGTATTCTCGTCAATCTGCATTAAGGGCTTTGGTGTGTTCTGAGTAAGAGTCCCCAATCGGGTGCCCTTACCTCCAACCAGGATAAGAAGCTGACGAGTCGGTCGCCAATGATCGGGGGAGGTGTCACTCAAAGAATTTGCCTCCATGAGCACGCTCCCTCATTCGTGAAAACTACTGGGAGCAACTGTCCAGGCTCATTCCTTAAGGCATTAATAACCCGATAGCGCTCCGACGGGTTTGCGATAATCGATACGAAACCACCTCCACCTGCACCAGACACTTTTCCGGCCAAGCCTCCTGACGCGAGAGCAAGACCAAGAATCCTATCGATCTCCGCATTTGAAACGCTCGATGAAGTCTGTTTTTTTGCTTTCCAACCCCGAGCCATCGTTTCCGCTATTAGATCCAAACGGCCTTTCAAAAGTGCCTCCTTCATCTCAAGGGCCTCTCTCTTCAAAGCCGTCATCGCTTCAAGTGAAATCTGGTTTCTCTCCGCAAGTTGGCTCTGCTGAGACTCAATGACTTGTGCAGAACTTCTTGATCTCCCGGTATAGTATAACACGAGAGATGCTTCCAACTCCTGGATAGTCGAGGGTCGCATTCGGAGCGGATTAATTATGACTCTTTTATTGTCATAGAATTCCATGAAATTGAAACCACCAAAAGCAGCAGCATATTGGTCCTGCTTGCCTCCGGCAATCGTCAGTTCTTCTCGCTCAATTTCGAAAGCCAATCTAGCAACGTCGTATTCACCCAACGGAAGCCTGAGATAATGGCGGAACGCCTCCACCAGAGCGACCACTAGGGTAGAGGAGCCTCCCATGCCGGACCCAGCGGGTACGTCAACAGTGGTGCGGATACTCAGAGGCAACGGTTCGTTATTGTTGAATTCGCGAACGATGCGATTGTACACGCCACAATGTAGAAGCGTGCCCTCGTCAATCGAGACGCTCGGTGATGCTTCGGTTTCAAATCTCCGTCCCTGTTCCGCAGCATCGAAAATCAAGCGCCCTCGCGGGTTAGGCTCGAGGTGGACATAGGCATATAAACTGACCGTCGCGTTCATCACGTAACCGCCAAATTCATCGCAAAACGGCGATAAGTCGGTTCCACCGCCTGCTAGGCCGAGGCGAAGCGGCGCTCGGGCGCGAACGCCGCCAGTTGGCATCTGTGCCATTTTGAGGTCCCCAGTTCGTCAGTCAGACTGATGTCTGATAGCCTCTCTAGAGGCGCTATCGCAAGAGCTGGTTAGAAATTTCTTTTCAACTAATGCGGGTTGCACGAACAATGCCCTATGAAGAAAGCAAGCGAGTTCCGAAATGCTGTTTGTAGGACTGCGGGCGCCTTGAATTGGTCGGCGTCAGCATGCTGTGGGTTGGCAGAAAGGCTAGGGATTTGGTATGAGAATGATTAGGCTGACGGTCCAATTGATTTCATGTTCAAAATTGAGAGAGGCAATCGCGCATGATCAGGGTTTGGTCTTTTTGTTTCGGCATTAAGAAATTGTGGGCTGCTGGGTAACGTTGAAGCTTTCGAGCGTCGTGCTCGGATAATTCGCGAGTTTTTACGCGCCTGTTGTCAATCGTATAAATCAGTCTTGCGTAGGAATTCAGCTGAGTTAAGGAATTTCTGACTGTAGTTGCCTTGATGGGGCTGTATTCGATCGTATTATAGTTTGCGCGGAAATCGTTAGTGCTGCTTAAAGGGAAATAGAACTGTGGCCGGTTTGTTTTGCTCCCAAAGTTTCCACCGATTGCTGCAGTATTAGGGTGGGCATTGGTGGATTCAATATGTCAAAAGACTGCATAAGAAACAAAGATGTAAAAATGTGCGCAGTCGAATCTGCAATGAGTATGTTTCACGTAATGCATGCGGTTTTTTTGCGGGATATGCGAAGCCGTTTCTTTAATCATGGAATAGGTTTTCTTGTCGTTTCGCTTTGGCCGCTAGTTCATATGTTAGTTCTGCTTTTGGTAAATACTGCTATGGGGCGGCGTGCACCTTACGGCGACGATATGCTTTTATTCCTAACGACAGGGCTAATTCCTACACTTGCGTTCATGTATGTATCGCGTTTCATGGCGATGTCATTGCTAATGAATAGGCCGATGATGGCATTCCCAGTCGTGCATGCTGTCGATATTCTATTAGCTCGCGCTTTCTTGGAGATCATAGCCGCAGCTATAACACTATTCCTGGCTTTGTGTATTTTAATCATGCTAGGTAGTAATGTTATACCGAACGATTTGAGTGATGCGGTATTTGCCTATCTGGCAACAATCTTATTTGCTATCGGTATGGGCATACTGGCGGGCGTTCTCGCTATGTGTTTTGAGATTTTTATTACGATCTATTTTATATTGATGATTCTTGTGTACATATCGTCAGGATCGTTATTTGTATTGTCGTCACTGCCAGAATTTGTCGCGCGACCGCTTTCTTGGCTCCCGGTAGTGCAGTCAGTCGAATGGATGAGGGTTGCATATTACCCGACTTATAGTTCCGAGTATCTTGATCGCAGCTATTTCGTACTGGTTGGTCTTTGCTCGCTGGCTCTTGGGTTGGCACTTGAGAGGATCGTTCGCCAGCGGTTGATGGAATAAACCATCCTGACCTAGGAAGCGCGCGGGCAGTGACGCACTATCTACGCAAGAAGAATTTGCCGCCAATGCGTCCCCTTCGTGGTCAGGCGCTGCACGAAGTGGTTTGGCGTGAGGCCAGCAATCCGCGCGTGGTCAGTATTCTCCACAATCCCGGCTATGCTGGGACCAATGTCCATGGTAGACGGCGGCAGACTGGCGGACGCGTTCGCCAGGACGCTTATCGTCCCCGGATAACTAAGGTCCCCATCGCGGACTGGGAGGTCTGTTTGGAAGCGACCCATCCTGGTTATATCGGCTGGGAGGAGTCCATGAAGAGCCAACGGCGATTGGAGAACAACATCAACCGCTATGAAGCCGGCCATTCGGGCGTGCCACGCAAGGGCGCCACCCTGCTGCAGGGCGTCGCTGTCTGTGGGGGGGGGGGGGCGGTCGCCGGATGAGTTTGCGCTACAGTGGCCCTGCGGGAAACTACCCAGTCTACACATGCCGTGCCGACCGCGGCCACGACGGAGGGCCGTTATGCCAGGAGGTGCACGCGTCGAAAGCATTCTACTCGAAGCTCTGACGCCGGACAGGATCGCTATCGCCGTTGCCGCACTGGGCCAGATGGAAGAGGGGGGACGTCAACTCGAGCCTCAATGGGCTCTGCGGCGCGAACGTGCGGGCTACGAGACGGAAAGGGCACGGCGCCAATATGATGCTGTCGAGCCTGAAAATCACTTGGTGGCACGTTCGCTGGAACGTGGATAGAAAGAGAAACTGCGTGCAGCCGAGACCATCGAGCAGGACTATGAACGGTGACGATCCGACGAGCCCCTCGTCCTGAGCGATGCAGATCGAGACGGGTTACTGGCACTCAGAGAGAGCCTGTCAGGCATCTGGCATGCCACATCGACCACGGCGGCCGAACGAAAGAGCATCTTGCGCCTCATTATCTGCGAGGTCGTTCTCGACCAGAACCGGCTGCAAGGACAGGTCTGGATCTAGATCCTGTGGCAAACGGGAGCGATGAGCGAGCACTCTCCCAGAGAAGAGCCCACACCTACGGCGACTACCTCAATATCGGCAATTACAAACGCGCATAACGGAGACGAACGCTTTGTGTAAAATGGACAAGGAAATCGCGTCAGCGCTGAACGCGGAAGGCTTCCTTGCTGCATAGAATTGCGCCTTCAAAGGTGAGAATGTCTGGCTCCTGCGCATACGCTGGGGTATACCCACGGTCAAAATCAACGGAACTAACTCTAATCCCTTCGGATGGCCAGACGGAACCTATTCCGTCCAAGGAGCTGCTGCAGCTCTTGGCATTACGCCGCAGACCATCTTCAAATACTTGGCACGCGGCCTGACTCAAGGCCGGCAGCTAGTGAAAGAACAACCATGGCAGATCGAATTAATGGAGGACCAGATCGACATTCTGCGCGCTTGCGCTCAACGCAATAGGTGATAGAGGAAACAGGCATCATGAAATCATTGGTGACCCTGTAGTCGCGACAGCGCTGCTCGACAGATTGCTCCATTATGCCGTTGTCGTGCAGATCGAAGGATCAAGCTATCGGCTGCGGCAGCATGCCGAGCTGATGCCGGAGCATGTCCGATCCAAAGCCGTGATCGCCCCCCAGCATTTGCTCCACCTCAAAAGCAATGCGGTCGGCCGCCCAAAAATACCCAATTTTCCCAAACTTCCACATCGGCATGACTAGGGAATTTTACTTCGTTACTTATGAGGAAAATTCACGCGGCATTGACACTGAAGGCTCTGTGCTATCAAAACTTAATTAACGCCGCTCGCTAAATTCCGGCAACCCGGTTCCTGCCGAAGCCAAAATCTGCTTACCGCTCCCCGCTGCATCCTATCTCAATATTCCCCCGGCTGCGGATGCAGAGCCAGCATCAGGTCTCTGAGCCCGCGGCTGCCGTCGCGGTTGCCGGTGGCGGCTACGGCGGTGAAGATGCGTTGGGCATCGTCATACATTTTTAGATTGAGGTAGCTGTAGCCGCGCAACACCATCAGATCGGTGCGCTCCTGCTGGAGCTGTGAGCGTTGATCCAGATAGAGGAGGGTTTCGTGGTAGCGCTTGCCGTTGAAGGCTGCAAGGGCGCGGTCGGCAAGGATGGCGACCTGTAGTTCGGCGGCCCGTTGATGGTTCATCGGCGCCTTTGTCGCGGCGACGGCGGCGTTGTTCGCAAGTCCGGCGCGCAGATAAGCCAAGCTCTGTCCATAGGCCGCCTCTTCGCGCGACTTGGTATCGCTGCTGTCGAGCGCGACGCCAAATGCCTGTACGGCTTCCATTGGCCGGTTGAGGTTCATCAGGCACCAGCCATGCGAGAGCGCATTGGACGGCGATAGAAGCTTGGCATTGATGGTCGTGGTACACCCGGCCGGTCGGCGGGTCGTGCGAGCGACCACTTTCGTGCGACCAGCAGGTTCGGCATATTCGACCGGGGCCGTGCGGCGAGCCGGCACCACGGGTTGCTGGGCGACCTGTGTATTCACATAGGCTTGGTCGACGGGTGCCTGCGGCACCACCTGAGGGGCAACCAAAGGAGCGTTCTGAGGCTGGGTTTGCGGCACAAGCTGCGGCGCGATGACTTGCGCGGCCTGGTTCGGCGAGGGCAATGGCGCATAAGCAGGCGTACGCGGAGCCGGTTCGCCAAGAACAGCGATGCGCTGCGATCGGCCGGCCCATAGCCGCTGGACTTCGGCGACACCCTGCCGATCGTTCAATTGATTGCGGGTGATTGCAAGGCCATAGGCGGAAGGCTCGTCATCGGACTTCCAGCGCAGGGCCGTCTCGAACCAGCGGGCTGCCGCCTGCGGCTGGTTCATCGAGCGGGCAAACCAGCCGAACTGTTGGGCGGTCGGGACATATTTCTGCTTCACGACTTCGGCGGCGACGCGTCCCAGCACTTCTTCGGTGAGATTGGCGGGTGGCTGCAATGCCATCAGGTTTGCGGTCGCCGCCAGATAGGTCGCCATCGCATCCTTGGACTCATTGCGCCATTTATACATGACGTCCTCAGCTTCCTGCGGCTTGCGATCGGCAATCAGCACCAGGGCGAGACCCTGCGAGATCGCGGCGGAGTCCGCTTTTTCGTGGGCCGCCTTGAACCATTGTTCGGCGTCGGTGTAGTTGCTGCGGCGCAGATAGTACCAGCCGAGCAATGCCTCGTCCGAGGCAAGGCCCTGGCTACGGGCCACGCGCTCGACCTGGGAGAGATAGTCCTGCGAGACTGTCAGTTTCGGATCGTCATTGCCCTGAGCTACGAAGCGTCGCGCCAAATCCGTCCGTATGCTGTCGAACTCGCGACCGCCATTGCCATCCGGCTTCTCAAGGGCAAGCAGATCCTGCATCGGCTTATAGGGCAAGAGGGCAGAGGCCTTCTGGATGGTCGCAAGCCTTTCCTGCGGGTTCGTGCAGGTCTTCAGGATGTAGCTGTAGGCGTCCTGTCCACGCGCCGGCCGATCAGTGCTGATGAATGCTTCGGCGACGCGCCAGAGAACATCGATATCGCTGCAGGTGAGGAGGCTCGGGTTTTTCGAGCCGATATCGATGACAGTCGCATATTGCTTGAGATCGGAGGCGTTGATGAGGCGCGTGCGCGCCTCGGCGATCGCGAGACGCTCCAGAAGGTCGCTGGGTGGTTGCCACCCAGCCTCTGCGGCCTGACGGTCGGCTACTGCCTTGCGCACTTCCGCATAGCGGCCCTCGGAATAGAGCTGCCACATGGCTTCCAGCTGCTTGTCGCTATTCTGCGGAACGGCAAGCGGGTCAGCAGGCGGCGTCCAATTCGGATAGAGCGTCTGCAATCGCGAAATCTCCGCCTGAAGACGCGCCTTATCGCCCCGGCTCGCAAAATAGCGCAAGGCGCTTTCATCCACCTTCGGTGGGGCTGCGGCGGGCTGAGCCTGAGTGGACGCCTGTTGCGAAGTTTGTTGCGGTGCCGGCTGCGTGGCCGCCGACTGTGGCTGCTGCGTGGCCTGTGCGGCTGTATCGGCTTTGGTATCTGTCGTTGGCGCCGTATTCGGTACATCGGCAAGCACCGCAGATGGTGCTGCCGCCTGAATATGATCGGCGATTGTCTTCAGGTCGACCGGTTGTCCGGGGGCAGCGGCCTTGGTTTCAGCAACGAGTGTCACCAAGGGGTCGAGGCGGTTCGATCTCGCCAGCTTGATCTTGTCTTCCGGCGTGTCGAGATCCTTCGTGGCGAGGGTGAACCCCGCCACGGCGACGGCCATGAAAGCCATGATCAAGGTGGACTTTATAAACACTCCGGGTGTTTCTCCGTAACGAAAGCCAGGCTCAGCAGCTGCAAAGTGGCCGGGTAATAAAGTGTCGGAGCGAACTGCCGAACCGAAGCGGGCAGTTTCGTCCCGCCTACCACACACGCCACAACATCGTTAACAATTCTATAACCGGGCTCGGAGAGCAGGTCTTTCGGCTTGCCCGACGCCAGATCTATCGTCGCGGGTTCGTCTCCTTCGACGGTCATGCCTTGCTGCAGTCGTGTAAGCAGGGATTTGTCTGTAATGCCAGCGCGGGCCAGGTAAAGCGGGATCCTCACAGAATTATAGCCGAACTCCGGTTCGAAACCGTCGGCCGGCGCCGGCTTTGCCCGTAGGCTGACCCAATCGGCAGGCAATTTGCGCGGGCCGAACTGCATCGAGCGCAGCAACGAAAGACCGTCGTCCTTCAGCTTTTGCCATCGGCCGGACGGCGCCAGTAGCGCCATCACGGGAATGGCCTCATAGACCCAGTAAGATGGATTGATGATCGGGCCGTCCTTGCGACCGGGTGCCTGATAGCCCTCGACACCGGGAATGAGCAGCGTTCTCCCGCCCGTATCGATCACGACATGCGACAAGAGCGACTTCGCCATTGCTGCAGCCGTCTGCAAATAGTCCTTGTTGTTCCATGCAGATCCGGCAAGCGCCAGGGCATAGGCTATCAGCAGATCGCCATCCGAAGCATTGTTCGTGTCAGTCACATGTGGAGTAACTGCCGGATCCCATTTCCAGACGGCCAGACCATCGTCGCGCAACAGGAGCTCAGTCCGCGTGAAGTACCAGATCTGCTCGAAATCCGCCGGGTTGTTGGCGAGATAGGCGAGCAGCAAGCCGTAGCCCTGGCCTTCGCTGTGGCTGATGCCGCTGTTGCCATTGTCGAGGATGCGTCCGTTTGCGTCCAGGAACCTCGCCTTGTAGAGGGACCATGCTTGCGGATCGATTGCGGCGCGTTGTGCCGCGGCCGGCTGGGCGATCGCGAAAACGGCGGCGCAGCACAAGGCGAGTATCGAACGGCGGCGTCTCATTCTCGCCTGCCGATCTTGGAGAGGATGTTTGCCGTGGCTATACCGAGAAGCAGCGAGCCGATGACCAGTAGGAAGGCGTAGGAGAGGATATTGCTGGAAAGCCAGTTGGCGGCGATTAGCCTATAGTTGGTCAGCGACCACGGTTCAGGCATGACGAAGTCGAAGCGATTGACCGCGACGGTATCGATCTTTCCGGTCTTGCCGGAATAGACGGTGATATGACCGCTAATCTGCGACCAGTTGAGGAGCGAGGTCATGGCCTCGACACCAGCTCTCAGGTCGGAGGCACTAGGTGCGGCAACGACGGTCCAGGTCCCGTCATTCGTGGGGTTCGCCTCCTGAGCAATCAAAAACGTATTCGTATTCGACGGAGTAAAGATTTGCTCCGAACCGGGCATGAAACGCAGTGAGCTCAGCGAGATATCGAAATTGCGATGCATCCATCGCTGAAAATTGTCGACCTGTCCCTGCAACAAGCCGCCGCTGATGCGGGAACGCCAGTCTGCGATGGTCACCGATGAATCCGGAGCCGCACCCTGTCCCGGTGTGGGGGGGCGCCATGCCACCTGACTGGTCGCAGCAATATTCATTTGCGAGAGGATGGTCGACGGCAATTGTGAAATCGACCCAATGAAGATTGCATTCCGGCTACCGACCGCACTCGATGACGCTATCGGCTCGACCGCGATGGGATGTCCTGCAACGATTGCCATCTGGCCCAGGAGTGTCGCGGTCGTCGACAGCATGTCTGCGTCGATCCGATCGACGAACAGCGCCGTGGCTTCGCCATCGCGATTGTACGGATAGCCGGTGCCGGCAAGTGCCGCGAGATTGGGCCGCTGCTCGACTCTTGCGAAATCAGGAATACGGAACTGGCTGGTGTCGAACAACGCAAAGCGTGGCGTCGTGCTGGATGTAGCCGCGGGCGCGCAGGCCGAATCCTCATCCGCGAGCAGCATGGCTTCGAGCGTCACCGTATTGAGACCTGGCTTGAAGTGCCGCATCGTGATGCGAATGGGCAATTGCCGGAAGATGCCGCCGCCCGTCGCAGTGATCGGTTTCGTCGTCGCGATATTGCCGTTGACATAGACATCTATGTGGCTGCCCGGCCTTACGTCTTTCGCATAAGCGGCGTCGAGCAGGATCGTGGCCTCACCATAGGCGTTCGCATAGAAATCGGATGGAATTGCGATGTTGAAGCTGGTGTGGAAGCGCCGGCCCGAGAATTCCGCTGTCTTGACGCCCAGCTGTTCGAAGGAAAGGCTGGTTCCAGAGTAGACCAATGGGGCATCAGGCGCGGTCCAGCGCTGCGTCACCAACAGGTCGCGCCGTGTACCCGGGTCTTTCTCAGTCGGCGACACAACCATGTCGATGGCCGAGGAAATGGCTTGCCAGGATGGGCCGCTGATGAGCAAAATCTGCTGCCCGCCATGCGGGTCGGTCGCAAATGTCGCCACGGCGCCGTTCTGAGCCGCAGGCGGCACGGCAAACACCGGTTGCAGTTCGGTCGGTGTGCCGACGACGACGGTCATCTTTCCCGGGCCTGAAGGCGGCAACGTGTCCGTGCTGAACGAGAAGATCTCATTGGGCATTCCAGCAAGCAGCGCCAGACCCTGGGCGAGCCGCAATATCGGCTTTGTGGAGCCTGGCTGTGCCAAAGCCGGCACCACGAGATTGAACTGCGTCTTGCCGCTGGAGTCGACGCCGATTGCCCGTATTGCATCCGTCGTTGAGAGCTTTTCCGCTTCGCGTCCGGCGAACGTCAGATAGGTTTTTGCCGGGTCGATATCCGACCAGAGCTCATAGGTCGACGGAATGTCGCAATCGGTACGATGCCGCTGCGAGGCATCGAAGGTTAGCAGGTTAGCCCCGGGCTGCAGGAGGCCGCGCGGGATGTCGAAGCTGATGTCCGATGGATTGTCGGAAGAGCTGATCGGCTGCTGATGAACGACGCGATCGTTCAGGAGAATGGTGAGCTGCGAAGCTTCCGGAGCGACGACAACCGCATTCTGATAAGAGAAATTGAATTTTACGGGTGCGGCAGCCTGTTCCGGGGTGAGGTAGATCGACCAGGATTTGTGGTCGTTCTCGCCTTCAAGGCGCAGCTTCGAATAGGGAACGACAAAGCGACGGAATGCCGCTGCGGCGGCTACGGCCTTTTCGACTTTCGGCGCTGCCTGCTGTGTCGCTTGCGCGGGTGCGGCAGGCGCTACTGATTGCGGCGTGGCAGTCTGAGGTTGCGGGGTGGCCGCTGGCGGCGCCGCGACGGCAGGCGGGGTGGCCTGTGGGGCAACAGCTTGCGGCACTACAGCCGGGGGCGCGGCCGTTTTCGGCGGCACGGCTTGTGGTGTGCTCGTCTGTGGCGCCAGGATCTGCGGCGTGACCGGCGGCTCGCCCTTGGGGCGTTCGCCGGACATGTCGAATGGCGTCGATTGAGCCTGCGCGACGGTGGTGCCGATCAGCAAGATGAGAGCAGGGAGGACGCGGTTCATCAGCTCTTCGCCTTTGCGTCCTGCCGTTGCGGCGCCCGTTCACCCCCCACCCCTCGGAAGAGGTAGATCAAGCCGCGGCTGGTCTGATAGAGCGACAGGCCGAGGAACCAGATCGTTCCGCGGATGATGCCGGGGTTGCGCCGCCGCGCCTGCTGGAACTTCGTCCATTGGTTGGAATTGGCAAAAACCAGGTCGGCGATCAGTCGATGATCGGCAGCGCCCTTGGGGGCATACTGGCATCCGATGGCGGTGATGTCTCCCATTGGCTCTATGTTGCGGATGATGATCGACAAAGTGACCATGTCCGCACCGCTATAGGGTTGGAAACGGAGGGTGGCTTCGGAGCCGATCTTTATAGGACCGAGATCCTTATTGAAGACGTTCAATCGGGCGCCATGAACGGAAACGTCCTCGATGGAGGCGGCATTCCATCTGTCACCGGAACCGAATTCGCTGCGGCGATCGACGCGTACACGCCGTGAGGAGGCGCGCTCGCCGCGCTCCGAGACGACGCCGAGTGCGCACCCTGAAAGGATCAGGTTAATGATGTTCCAGCCACCGACGACAAGTGTCACGTCGGCCTTATACGGCTCGGCGTAGACGCGGTATATCGTCACCGCGAGAGCAATGATCTGCACGGCAAAGATGACAAAGAACGGGCGACTGATTTCGGAGAGCCGGCTGACGGAGATCGACTCGTCCTTGGCAGTAACCTTGAATGTCGGCTTACGCGGGTTGAGCATGACCGAGATGACGGCCGGCAGCAAATGCACCGTCTGGACATATTCGTATAGTTCGGAAATCCAGGGCCAGCGAAAGGAGCCATAGAGATAGTTCTGCATCATCAGGTTCACGAGCATGTAGGCAAGCGTATATGCGAGGAACTCGCTGCCGGAGGCTGTGAAAATCTCAAGGTCGAAGAAGAGATAGAAAAGCGGTGCGAACAGGAAGATGACGCGCGGGAAGGGGAAGAGCCAGAACAGCGTCGACGACATGTAGCAGAGGCGCTGCGGCAGGCTCAGGCCGCGCTTCAGCAATGGGAAGCGGAAACGCAGGATCTGCATCATGCCCTGCGCCCAGCGGCTGCGCTGGCCGATGAAGCTTGCAAAGGTCGCCGGCTGCAGGCCCGCGATAAGCGGTTTGTCGACATAGATGCTATTCCAGCCGGCGCCATGCAGCGCGAGTGCCGTTTCGCAGTCTTCCGTGATGCTGATACCGCTGAACCCGTTCTGTGATTCCAGCGCCCTGCGGCTGAGAACTGCGGCTGACCCGCAGAAAAACGCCGCGTTCCACTTGTCCAAGCCACGCTGAATAATGCCGTAGAACATTTCGTTCTCGCTCGGCATGGTATCGAAGGTGCGCAGATTGCGCTCCAGCGGGTCGGGATTGATGAAGAAGTGCGGCGTCTGGACGAGAAAGAGTTTCGGATCGTCCTCGAAATAGCCGACCGTCTCCAAGAGAAAGTCGCGCGCCGGTGCGTGGTCGGCGTCAAAAACGGCGATCAACTCACCGTCGGAGTGTTCGAGGCCATTATTGAGATTGCCGGCCTTGGCATGTTCGTTGCGTTCACGCGTGAGATATTCGACATCCAGGTCGACGCAGAGCCGCTTAAGTTCGTCATGCCGCGCGATGGCGGCCTCTGATTCCAGGACTTTGGTCGAATGCCGTTTTTGCGCGGTGCCGCCATCGTCAAGCAGCCAGACCTTGAGTTTGTCTGCCGGATAATCCATCGCCTTTGCCGAGGCGAGCGTGTTGGCGAGAAGGTTCGTATCCTCATTGTAGGAGGGTACGAAAACGTCCACGGACGGGAAATGCTGCGTCTTCAATGCGCGCGCGGTGCGTGGAGGCAGAGGCGTGGCAACGATGAAGAGGCTGAGCATCAGCATCGCCACGTTGTACATTTCGGCGAGGTAGAGCAGCAGTCCCGGAATGAAATTTTCCGGCTGGTTCATAGGCGGAAGTGTATTGGTCGTCCGCCAGTATACGTAACGCAGTACGATAGCCGTGCCGAAGGCGAGCGCAACCAGCCGCCAGGTGCCTTGACGCTTGAGGATCTTGATGATCGCCATGATGGTGACGGCGACAGTGCTGGCGATCAGCTGCGTCTGAAGGTTGACCGGCAATGTGATCAGCACGACCCCGCAAAACGCGATTACGGCCCATATCAAGATGCTGCGTGCTGTCTGCATCGAAGTTCCTTCAAAGGTATTGCCAGGCGCCATCCTGGCGCCCCGAGACTAGCCCGCCTAACGGCGGCATGTCCCGGATATGCCAGCGTCTCCGTTACAGTCCGGTAAAGGCACGATAATATTGCTCACGGTATTCGCCGGTGCTGGCTGCACCAGCATCGACGACGGCCCACCCGCGCCACCCGTCTGAGATGGGTCGCTTTGTCCATCCGGCAATGGCACACGTGGGCCGATCATCGGCGGAAGGGCCGGCTGCACCTGTGGCTGCGGCGGCACCACGGCTGGCCGGCGTATAACGGCCGGGCGACGGAGAGGTTGAACTGGACGGTTCTGATAGCCGATGGTGATCGGCGGCGTGCGATAGGGGGCCGTGTCGGGGTAGACCAGTTCGCCCGGCTTGCCGAGAACGGCCTCGGCTCCGCGCGGCGTGCCCCAGGGCGCCAGAGCAGCGCCATCGAAATGGCCGGCGATCGTGTAGCCGTAGACGGTACTCAGGAGCTGGCGCTCGGTGGCATGGGCATCACAGAGCCGGACCCTCGTCTGCACCATACCGAAATTGCGCTGGTCGAGCTGCCGCGCGAAACCAGCCTGAATCTGCTGCCAGGCATAGAGGCAGGTATCGCCGGTTCTGCTTTGGCCGGAAGCGTAACCGAATGGTCCATAACTATTCTGGACGAGGATCGCCGAGCGTGCGAGGCGCACGCCTGGAATAGCCGAGGCCATTTCGCGGGCGATCGCGCGTTCATTGATTGTGTTGAAAGGCCGGCTCCCGAGACCTTGATTTGGCCCCGCTACGCCGAAGAACTGAACCTTGAGGAAATTTTGACCAGGGACAGACGACGATGTGGCAAGCGAAATGGTCTGATCCACATCTTTCCCATGCCGTCGCTCGACCACATTGACGATTGCCGGACCGCCCGGTGGTGGAAATGCCAGCGCTTTTTCATTGTCGACAGTTTCTACGCCGATAGACTGCTTTACGTGACCAGTCGTCGTGCAGCCGGCTGCGAGGCAGGCCAAAGTAATCAGCGCTATAGTCTTTATAGAAAGCATATCTCGGGATCGCGACAATTGTTTATGGTCAGATTCATCGGCAAATTGCGCGCCGACTGGGGGAATCAAGTCTTTGTATTCGGTATAGTGAATAATGGTGAATATGGTTAACTGAGGGTTAATTTCGCGGCGGCATGTCTGTTGATGGAGGTTAAACAGTAGCCTCGTAAGCAATTCCACGCTGACGGGTGTGGAAGGCGGTATCCACTTAGAGCGGAGGCAAAGCCTTATCGATAACTATATGATTTTATTCACTATATATTTTGATTGGATGTCGGATGGGCGGCGGCGCTCTTAAGGGCCGCTGGGACTCGCCATCAAAGTCTCCGAAGCCGTGACTGGTGCGCGCAGTCTTAAAAGCTGCAGGAGAGCGGAAGTCCCCACTTTGATGAGGCTGGGGCTTTTCTGCGGTTGCGAAATGAATATAGTCGGCATCGTCGGATGGTGTCGTATCCGATCATTATTCCATTGTTACCGGCCGCAAGGCGCGAAAGTTCTGCACCCAAATGCTGGCCTGGCTTGATCAGAAAACCGAGATTGTCGAAAGTACCGATCAGGCATCGCGGTACTTCGAGCCAGCGCATGCCGCATATTACAGCGGGAAGCCCGGTCAGCCGCTAAAACTCATGCTGCAGGCACGCAGCGACTTCCTGTCGATCTGGCGCCGGGGAGATTACCGCGAGCACGTGGCCGAGTTCAAGCTTCTGGGGCGTCAGATCGTCATCGTCAATTCTCCGGATGCGATCCGCTATGTAGTGGCCAAGCGGCATGAGAATTTCGAGCGCAAGACGCCGCAGATGCGCCGCGCGCTTGAGTATCTGCTCGGCGACGGGTTGTTCATTTCCGACAAAGAGACCTGGAAGCAACGCCGGCCGCTGGTCTCGGACATCGTGCATAAGAACCGCGTGCCCGCCTTCGGTGCGATCATGCAGACGACCGCGTGCGAACTTGTTGACCGATGGCAGCGCCTAGGCGAGGGGACGGAAGTAAACGCCCTGTCCGAAATGGCGGGGCTGACTGCGGAGATCATCTCGCGGAGCGTTTTCGGCAACGACCTTGGCGAGGAGAGCGCCAATGCCGTGACGGAAGGTTTCGCCAGCTATCAGGCTTTGGTCGATTCCATCAATCTCGGCTATTTCCTTGGTTTTGATGAGGGACTCCCAATCGTCAAGACGCCGAGCCTGCGTCGGTCGGTCAAGCGCATCCATCGCATTATTGACCAGGTGATCGAAGATCATCTCGCCGGCAAGGGCGACAACAGCTCGATGGTCGAACTGCTGATCCGCCGGCAGCAGCGCAACCCGGAACTGAAACTCGATGTGGTCGCGCTTAGGAACGAGGCAGCGACCATCTTCATGGCCGGGCATGAGACAACGGCTGCGACCCTCACCTGGGCATGGTATCTGCTCGCGGGTGCGCCTTGGGTGGAAGAAGCTGTCCACGCGGAGATTGAGGCCGTCTGCGGCGACCGTGTCCCATCGATAGACGACGTCGCAAAGCTTGATTGGTGCCGGGCCGTGATCGAGGAGACGCTGCGGCTTTACCCGCCGGTTCCGATTTTGGCTCGACAGGCGGCCGAGCCGGATGAAATCGGCGATGTGAAGGTGCGCAAGGCGGCCCTCGTGTTGATCGTGCCATGGATTTTGCATCGCACGGACTCGCTTTTCCCCGAGCCGCATCGCTTTCATCCAGAGCGCTTCTTGGGTGATACGCGACCGACGCCTTACAGCTATATTCCATTCGCAGCCGGCCCTCGGGTATGTCCCGGTTTGCAGTTCGGTCTTACCGAGGCGATCCTCTGCCTTGCGATCCTTGCCCAGCGTTTTCGCGTACGCGTGAAGCAGGGTCACAATGTTCAGCCGCAATGCCGTCTGACTTTGCGGCCTCGTGGCGGCATACCCGTTACGTTGCACAGGCGCTAATCAGATGCTGGTTGGTGACAACGGCACGCCACCCGTTCCACAAAAGCGCAAGGCCTGGACCTATGAGGCTCCAAAGGCGCCGCCGCTTGCCGACTTCCTAGCCGGTGGCCATCAGCGCAAAACGTTCCTGCGCTATTGGCTCCACGACAATATCGACAATGCCGTGGACCTTTTCCTGTACTTCGCCTTGACGCTCCTGCCTGTTCGGACGCGCTCGGCAGTTGGTGGGTGGCTCGGGAGGTTCTTGGCGCCGCGGTTCCACAAAGGAGCCTATGCACGCGCTGCTGCTAATCTGAAGGCAATCCGACCGGAGTTGGGCGAAGCCGAACTCAAGGAGTTATTGGAGCGTTATGCGGACTCACAAGGTCGCCAGATGGTGGAGTATTCCGCGGTGGCCCAGCTGGCTCGCCGTCACGTCCGCAAGATCGGCATGGATGACATGGTCGAACGCTGCGCCGATGGTCCGGTGATTTTTATTGCCCCACATGTTGCCAATTGGGAGGTGCTGGGCTGGTGCCTTCTCGATATGGGCTTGCCTTTCGGAATTAACTACGATCCCCCCAAACGCCGATCACGGCAATACATCGCAAACAGGATGCGTAGGAAGGGGCCTGGAGCGCGTATCTTGAAGCCTGGCCGCAGCTATGTGCGCCCGGCGCTGCGGATGTTGGAGAGTGGCGGCAACCTGCTGATATTCTGTGACGAAGCATTTGGTGGTCGCATTCGGGCGCCCTTCTTCGGACGACCAGCTCATCTCGAAAGCAACTATGCCCTTGTTGCGCGAATGGCGCGAAAGACGAATGCGTTGATCTATCCGCTGTTCATCAGGCGGGATGGTGGAGCCAGTTTTGCCTTGCAGGCACTGGAGCCGTTCAAACTGCCGAAAACGCCAAGCACTGAAGAGCAGATTATTGAGGATGTTGGCGTTCTGAATGCAATAATAGAACCCATTGTTCGCGAACACCCAGAGCAATGGTATTTCGTGGATAATCGACTATTATGAACTCTGTAATCGACCCCTGGTTATTCGTGCATGGTGGCAGTTCGAGAAGATTGATTTTATTGAAATCGAGGGAATTCCGATGCAATCATACGATGAATCGCAATTGATAGTTGTGTATGGTTGAAGAGCGTCGGAGTTTGAACTGCTATCCTGAAGTCGGAAAATATAGCAGTGCTCGACGATCCTGCTGCTTTATGCGGAGCCAAAAAATCTTTTGGCGATCGCACGTTCCGCTATATAGCCACTGTGGCTTCAGTTTTATCAGACGATTTGGATGGGAATGGGTTTTAGATGACGATTTTGGTTTCCGGCGGGGCAGGCTTCATCGGCGCGAATTTCGTCCTCAGCTGGCTTGAGAGGCATGACGAAACGATAATCAATCTCGACAAACTCACCTATGCGGGTAATCTGGACACGTTGAAGGATTTGAGAGGCAACAATCGTCATGTGTTCGTGCATGGCGATATTGGCGACCGCGAGCAGGTAAGCGAGCTCATTGCCAGGCATAGGCCGCGAGCGGTGATCAATTTTGCAGCCGAAAGCCACGTGGACCGTTCCATTCACGGCCCGGGCGATTTCATCCAAACGAATGTGGTTGGCACCTTCAACCTGCTGGAAGCTGTACGCGGCTATTGGGATGGCCTACCGGAGGATGAGAAGTCCGCTTTCCGCTTTCTGCATGTCTCAACTGACGAGGTCTATGGTACCTTGTCCAAGGATGATGCTCCTTTCAACGAGCTCAATCGCTACGAGCCGAACAGCCCTTATTCCGCCAGTAAGGCGGCGTCAGATCATTTGGTCCGTGCGTGGTATCACACTTATGGTCTGCCGGTATTGACGACCAATTGCAGCAATAACTACGGCCCTTATCATTTTCCAGAAAAGCTGATCCCGCTAGTGATCCTGAACGCGCTCTTGGGCAAGAACCTTCCTATCTACGGTGATGGGCAGCAGATTCGTGACTGGCTTTATGTCAGGGATCATTGCAGTGCCATTCGGCGAGTGCTGCAGGAAGGCAAGATCGGCGAGACCTATAATGTCGGCGGCTGGAACGAGAAACCGAACCTCGATGTCGTGCATGCAATCTGCGCGATTCTGGACGAGCTCAAGCCGAAGGCCGATGGTGGCCGCTATAGTGATCAGATCGTTTTCGTAAAGGACCGGCCTGGCCATGATCGTCGCTATGCGATCGACGCTGGCAAGCTTGAGCGTGAACTGGGCTGGAAGCCGCAGGAAACATTTGAGACCGGGATTCGAAAGACGATCGAATGGTATCTGGCCAATCAAGATTGGGTTCGCAACGTCACCAGCGGCGACTATCGCGACTGGGTCGGCAAACAATATGAGGCTCAGTCGTGAGCGCCATTCTAGTTACCGGCGCTAATGGACAGGTCGGGTATGAGTTGCGGCGCTCACTTGCACCCTTGGGTGGAGTTGTCGCTCTGACGCGCCAGGAAATGAATCTGGCCAATGAAGCAAGCGTCCTTGCCGTACTTCGGGAGCACGAACCGCGTATCATCGTCAATCCTGCGGCGTATACAGCGGTAGATCGCGCTGAAAGCGATGTCGATCTGGCGATGGCAGTCAATGCTACCGCACCCGGGGTCCTGGCGCGCTGGGCCGCCGACAACGATGCCTTGCTCATCCATTACTCAACTGACTACGTCTTTGACGGCACGAAGAATACCCCTTACGCGGAAGGGGACGCTGTCAATCCGCAGTCTGTCTATGGCGAAAGTAAGTGGCGCGGCGAGGAGGCAGTCCGTTCCTCTGGCGTGCGTCATGTCATTCTGCGAACCAGTTGGGTTTACGGTCATCACGGCAGCAACTTCCTGAAGACAATCCTCAGGCTGGCGCAGGAACGAAGCGAGCTGAATGTTGTGGCTGATCAGTTGGGCGCGCCGACGTCGGCAGCACTGATTGCCGACGTTACGCGGACGATCGTCGAACGCGTTTCGAATTTGCAGACAACAGATGGTTTCAAAGAGACCTTTCATCTAACCGCTCGCGGCAATACGTCATGGCATGGCTATGCTGAGCACATCGTTCGTGAAGCGTCGGCAGGAGGTTTCAAACTTGCTCTTTCAATCGATAAGCTCAAGCCTATATCGACCGCGGAATATCCCACTCCGGCGAAACGGCCAGCCAATTCAAAGCTGGATTGCACAAAGCTTATGAACCGCTTAGGCATTACTCTTCCTGCATGGCAGGAGGGGGTTGACCATGTCGTGGCAAGCTTGCGGTCGACATGAGTGGAATGCTGTAGAACCGTGTGTGGCTTTGGTCACTAGGGCAACGGACAAGCACGAATGGAAAGAAGACGAGACGCACAACGATGACGAAAGCACGCAAAGGAATCATACTTGCCGGTGGCTCGGGAACGCGTCTCTATCCAGTAACGCTTGCGGTCAGCAAACAGCTACTGCCAATCTACGACAAGCCGATGATTTATTATCCGCTAACGACCTTGATGCTCGCTGGCATTCGCGAGATCCTTGTCATCTCTACGCCGCAGGATACGCCCCGTTTCGAACAGTTGCTCGGCGATGGCAGCCAATGGGGTATCAAGCTCGACTACGCGGTCCAGCAAAGTCCGGATGGCCTGGCACAGGCCTTTTTGATCGGTGAGGCGTTTCTAGATGGGGCGCCATCCGCTCTGGTCCTCGGCGACAACATTTTCTATGGCCATGACTTTACTCGTCTGCTCCATGATGCGAGTAGTAGGCAGGCTGGAGCGACAGTATTCGCCTATCACGTACAAGACCCGCATCGATATGGTGTCGTCGAGTTCGATCGTCATGGGCAGGCGGTCAGCCTTGAGGAAAAGCCGAGTGTGCCGAAGAGCAACTATGCGGTAACAGGACTCTATTTCTACGATGCCACAGTCGTTGATGTCGCCAAATCCATCCGCCCTTCACAGCGCGGTGAATTGGAGATAACCGATGTCAATACGCATTATTTGAACGCTGGCCAGTTAGAGGTACAGACCATGGGGCGGGGCTATGCATGGCTGGATACCGGCACGCATGACTCGATGCTGGAGGCGAGCCACTACATTGCCACAATCGAGAACCGGCAGGGCTTGAAGGTTGCTTGTCCCGAAGAGATTTCCTATCGCAATGGCTGGATCGGCGCGTCTAAAGTTGAGGAGTTGGCGCATCCGCTCAAGAAGAACGCCTATGGGCAATATCTCCTTGGGATCCTAGGTGAGAAAATATTCTAACTCTATACCGCGGTACTGTGAGTTGCTGGTGTTTCTCATGCGAACTTTGAGCAAGAAATAGATGAAAGCTATCGATACCGCCATTCCGGATGTTAAGCTCATCGAACCAGCGGTTTTTTCCGACGATCGCGGCTTCTTCTTTGAAAGTTTTAGCAAAGCGAAATTTGATACGGCGATCGGTAGGAGCGCCGATTTTGTGCAGGACAACCATAGTCGATCGGGAAGGGGTGTCCTGCGTGGTCTCCACTACCAACTGCCGCCTCATGCTCAAGCCAAGCTCGTGCGTGTCGTGGTTGGCGAAGTTTATGATGTCGCGGTTGACATCCGCAAATCTTCACCGACGTTCGGACAGTGGGTCGGCGTCCTTCTCTCCGCGGAAAACAAACGCCAGCTTTGGATCCCGGAAGGGTTTGCGCACGGATTTCTGACATTGAGCGATAATGCCGAGTTCCTCTATAAGACCACTAACTATTACTCTCCCGAGAGTGATCGTGGCATTCGTTGGAACGACCCGCAGATCGCGATCGACTGGGGCGCTAACGAGGCCCTCACTCTTTCTCCGAAGGATCAGCGACAACCACTATTAGCAGATGCAGAGACCTTCGCATAAACCGATATAAGGCCTGATGTACCCGACATCGACATATTTCATAAGGGCTAACGCGGCGGGAAAATCTTGCCGCGTCTTTGCCGACTGCCGCGCGTTGCAATGCAGGTCCACTTCGGATGTAGGTTGACGGTTTGCGATTTTATCATGTGGCAACTTAGTCGACCGCCAAGATCGCTTTGATCACTCCCGCCTCCGGCCTCAACCACTCCCTGAACACTTCCGGTCCGTCGTCTAACGAACCTTGATGCGTGTTCAATGCTGCTGTTTGCACCCGACCATTCGCCATCTGCTTCACAACCTCCGCGAAATCATCCGGCTGCGCATTGCGGCTGGCAAATAGCGTGGCTTCGCGCTTGTGAAACTCCGGATCCGAGAACGTGATATCGTCGCGGACGACGCTGACAAGGACGTAGCGGCCGCCATGGGCGATAAAGCCGAAGCCGCGTTGCATGGCGCGGGCGTTGCCGGTTGCGTCGATAACGACGTCGAAGAAGTCGCCATCGGTCAGACGTTTTGCTTGCGCCTCCGCTTCATCGTTGGCGATGAGTGTGCGGTCGGCATCGAGCGTAGCGAGGGCGAATTCCAATCGGTCTTCGCGCATGTCCATGACCGTAACGTCGGCACCGCGCGCCTTGGCAAAGATGATGGCAGACATGCCGATCGGGCCTGAGCCGACGACGAGGACGCGATCCCTAGCAGTGATGCCGCCACGCTTGACCCCGTGGGCGCCGATGGCCAGAAACTCGATCATGGCAGCCTCATCCAGCGAAGCCTTGCCCGCCGAGGCGACATTCTGCTCGGGGACGCAGATGAATTCAGTCATCCCGCCGTCGCAATGTACGCCGAGAACGGAGAGGCTCTGGCACGCATTGGTCACACCGCGGCGGCAGGCAACGCATTTGCCACAGGCGAGGTAGGGGACGATGTAGACATTCTCGCCGTTTCGGAGACGGGTAGAGCCATTCGCATCTTCGACTGTGCCGGAGAGTTCATGGCCCATGACGCGCGGATATTGGAGGAATGGGTGTTTGCCCTGGTAGATATGGAAGTCCGTGCCGCAAATGCCGACACGTCTGATGCGCACCAGTACCTCTCCCGGGGTTGGCTTGGGAACATCGCGCTCAATCAGCGAGAGCTTACCGGGTTCGTTACAGATCAGTGTCTTCATTGTGATGCACTCTTCAAGGGCTCGGGACGGATTGTCGGTGTTGGAAATAGCCGCCTCATGCGGAGACAAAAGGACGGTCTGGAGCTTCTGCTAGCTCTTCGCTGATCCCCAGGGTAACGCATTCTGGTTTGTCAGAAGCGATCATTGAGCGACCTCTTTCAGTGGATACCGCGCGGCGATTTCCCTCAACGTGGGAGCACTTGAATGACTTCCCACTTCACCTGCCCATGTAAGGAACGAGCGAATGCGGCGATCGACTTTCTCGCGATGGTGCTGGCTGATATCCGCGATGCGGTGATCGAGGAATGGATTGCGGAAGCGGTCGAGGGTCGTTGCGATATAGGTCCTGGCCTCGTCGCCCATGCGGTTTGCGGCAAAGCCGGGCAGTACTTCGCTTTGATAGAGCGTCTCCAACCTCGCGCAAACGTCATTGTCCGCAAAGATGCCGCGCACGGTTTCATCCGCAGATCGATTTTCGCGCTGCCAGATTTCGGCAAGAAAGGTGTGGCCGAGATTGAGGATATGCAGTTTCAAGCGCTCGTAGGGTTCGAGGTCATCCGTCAGCACGATGCTGGGATGGCTGCAGGGCGGTCGCACTCCCGGTGCGCGTTTGATTGCCCAAAGCGCATAGGGCTCCGCGACGGCACCGATCGGATCGATCGGCTCGGAAACGATACGGTCGACCAGCGTCTCGGCGAAGGCGACATGGGCGTCGAGCCAAGCGAAGAAGTCAGCCGGCAGCCTGTTGCGCGTTGCGCAATCGATGACCGCCTCTCTTAGAACCTTCCCATTGGCCGTTATCAGCTCACAGGGAAGAATAACGAGTGGGCGGCCGGATCGTTGCCAGCGCTTGACGAGGAGAGCTGCAAGCTTACCGGGGAAGGAGCGCGGAATCTCGCCGTCATTACCACGGCGATCTTCTTCCAGCGAGGTCTGATAACCCGTGTCGCCAGTGTTGGAGATGACGAATTCGGCATCCTCGGCAAAGAGCGATGAGAGTTCCTCCCAATTTTCCGTCGCGGAAAGGCCGCGTACGACGCTTTTGACCTGCACCGTATGGCTTACGGGCAGTCCGTCCGACAGGCCGCGGACAATCACAGGGTAGCCATTTGTGTCGTTGAAGGCTGCGACGCGCCCGCTGCGGCTGTTCGCGCCGGACACCTGTACGACGGTAATCGGGCCGACGTCCTGGCCGGACTGCTTTGCTTCATGCACGAACAGTGCTGCATGTGCCTGCAAGAACCGGCTTGTGCCGAATTGGATTATCCGCGAGCTCACGCAAGTTGCCTCATAGATGCAATATTGATTGCTGTTCCAGCTCGCTCGGGATGGCCTCGAACCATCCCTCAGTCGCGCCGGATTTGTTTTTTATCTATAGAAAACATCTGATCCATCGGCAGTCAAATGTTTTTATCGAAACAAGGAGAGGTTTCGTGTGAGGTGCCAGGCCGTGTTGGGATACAGACGAAGTCCTCTGCGATATGGGCAATTATGAGCGATATGCCGAGGGTCAACGTCCGGATGGATAGCTTGCCGCCGCTGCCGCGGCATATGCCACGTGCTCTACGGCGATCTGAGACGGGCTGATCTCCGTGCGGACAGCATGGGGGCCATGACTATCGGTGGGCGATCGGTAGAAAACATTAGCACAGCTGGCCGTGACCGATCATGCTCATTCGGTCGCTATAGGTCGCGGAGACGGCCAAGCGCTAAAGGAGGTGGTTTTGAGCTTTGGCGGTTTTCCGACAGATGATCAGCGCGCCGCCGGGCTTGCTGTCCGACGTGCGCCTTCTTCAGTCAATGTCTGGCCGTGGAATTTCGAAAGTGCCATGACGACATCGTCGATCTCCTTGGCGAGGCGTTGGGCATCCCATTTCAAAGCGGTCGCGGCAATTGCGCCGATTTCGCGCAAGCCCTGGATCGTCAGCAGGCCTTCGATTGCCAAAGTCGTGCGGCGGAAGACGATATCGGAGAGATGGACGACCAGTTCCTGCCGTGCGATCCAATCGATCTCGAGCGCACTGTGGCGTTGCGCGCCGGTGATACGTTGATTGTCACTATAGTCCGATGGATGGGCAAGGATTGCCGCGGCTGTTGTGCCGTAGCGGCTGAGTAGCTCATCCGCCCTGCTTATCTCCACGCCGGTTTTGACGGCGATCGACCGAATCCAGCTTGCACGCTCGTTGGAGCCCGTCGGAAAATCCCGACCGCCGCCGATGGCGAGACGCTCGGTGGACTGTTTGCGGTTACGCTGAAGGCGAGTAAGCACGGTATCGGCCACTTCTTCGGCAAAGCCGCGGAATGTCGTCCATTTTCCGCCAACCAGCGAGATGATCGGGAAAGGGCGTCCCGGCTGCGGTTCGAAGACCGGTGCGGAGTGGTCGCGGCTGATGAGGCCCGGTGACGAGGCGTCCGAGGCGGGCAGGGGACGGATGCCGCTGTAACTGTAAGTGACCTGATCGCGGTCGAAGCGCAGGCTCGGCAGCAGTGACCGCACGCTGTCGATGAAATAGTCGATCTCATGCTCTTCGCATCGCACATTGTCCGGGTCGTCGCAGGGAATGTCGGTCGAGCCGACCAGTGCCTGGCCAAGATAGCCGTAGACAAGGCAGATACGGCCGTCATCGGCCTCGAAATAGATCATATGGCCGTTCAGGCTGCGCACCAGTTCCGGGTGATCGAGAAGGATATGCGACCCCTTGGTGCCGCCGATCAGATGGGCGGGCGCCCCTAGTGCGGCATTCACATGATCGATCCACGGACCGGCGGCGTTGACTACAAGCTTCGGCCGGACGGAGAAGGCGTAGCCGTCCGAGCGCCGGAAGGTCAGCAGCCCGTCGATGGACGATACAAGTGTCGTTGTATTGGCGGCCAACGAGCCCTTATTGGCTTCAAGCCCGTCATTGACCAATTCATAGACCAGGCGCTCCGGCCGGCTGATCTTGGCGTCGTAATAAATACCGCCAGCAACGATCTGGCGTGTCACATGCGGCATTTCCTTGAGCGCACGACCCTTCAGCAGGAACCGGTGGCGCGGCATCACGCGGTTTCGCGAGCCGAAGAAGTCGTAGAGCGCAAGCCCGATCTTGATCAAGACAGCGCCGCGGCTGCGTGGCGCTGTCGTTGATCCGAAGAGTGTTCGAAGCGCGGCGGGTATGCCGCGCATCCACGAGAAGATCGGTACGAATGTCGGTAGCGCCTCGACGCAATGCGGTGCGTTCTTCAACAAAAGGTTCCGCTCGAGCGCCGATTGAGCGACCAGCCGGAACTCGCCGGTTTCCAGATATTTCAGGCCGCCATGGATCAGGCGCGACGGTGCTGCACTCGTCCCCGAACCGAAATCGGATTTGTCGACGATCAGGCAGTTGATGCCCTGTACCGAGAGATCGCGAAACAGTCCGGCGCCATTGACGCCTGCACCGAGAATGACGACGTCGATATCCCCGTCTTGAAGTTGCGAGAAACGTTGTTTCAGATCGGCAGCCATATCGGTCATAACATCATCGTCCTGCTGAATTGCCGCGGCAGAGCTTGCCCCGCGCGGCGCAATTGGCGGTCTAGTCTTGGGAGGTTTGGGAGGCGAGATTACCGATCCGCGGCCAGAGCGGCGTCATGGCTTCGGCAATGTCCTTGAAGAGATCATAACGAACCCGATACTCGGCGCTACGATGCGGGTCTGGATGGTAGGTCGTGGCGATCCCTGCAACATCACGCGGATTGCTCTGCGGGCTCGCGTAGACACCGATGCCGGCGCCGGCACAAAGGGCTGCTCCCCAAGCCGCGGCCTCGTCGGTTTCGGTGGTCGTAACCGGCATGCCGAGGATATCGGCAAACATCTGCACGACGATCGGGTTGCGCGACACGCCGCCCGCGAGCCTTGCCTGATTGAAGGAAAAACCGTCGCTTAGGGCATCGACGTGAATCTTATGGTTGAAGGCGATCCCCTCAAGAACCGCCCGCAGCATGTCGCCGCGATCATGCCAGCCGCCAAGGCCGAAGAAGCTGGCGCTTGCCTGGACACCATAGGGCGAGCCGAACAGATAGGGGTGGAACAATGCGCTCGATGGCCGGTTGAATGCTGCCTTGATCTCGGGTGCGAGCAGGGCGTGAATGGATTGGCCTGCCGCTTCAGCGTTTTTGATTTCACTGGCGCATAGCTTGTCCAGAAACCATTCATAGTTTGCCGATGATGCCGGCGAGATCGACATGTTGTTCCATTGGCCTGGCGCAATGGCGTTACGACAAAACCAGCGGCGATCGACACGCGGTGTGGAAGAAAGCGTCTCGTTGATCGAATAAGTTCCGGCAATGACCGCAACCACCCCTTCGCCGTAGCCACCTGCTCCAAGTGCGGACGCGGTAACGTCATGCAGGCCGGCGACAACGGGCGTGCCTTCGGCAAGGCCTGTGCGTCTTGCCACGGCTTCCGTTACATGTCCGACGACCTCATCGGACCGCGACACAAGCGGCAGCGCGCCCACCACCTCGGCAACGCCGAAGAGCTTCAGCGCATCCGCAGAATAGGCCTGGGTTGAAACATCGGTGAACGAGGTGCTTGCCTCGGTGCGGTCCGTGCCGGTAACGCCCGTCAGGCAAAAGCGCAGCCAGTCCTTGCAGCTTAGAATATGGCCGATTGCAGCGAAGCGCGCGGGCTCATTGGCCTTGATCCACGCAAGCAGCGCCGAAGGTGCTGAGACATGCGGCACCTGACCGGTCAATCGCAAGGATTCGTCGGCAACCGGGCTTTTCAGCCATTGTTCGACGACCGATCCTGCGCGGCTATCGAGAGATAGAATGGCGCGTCCGAGCGGCTTCTTCGCTCTGTCGAGCAGATAGATTCCGTCGCCGTGGGCGGTCGCGGCGATCGCCTGAATGTCGCTTGCAGAGCGATTGCTGAGCTTGATTGCTTCTGCGATGGCATCTGCAGTCTGCGTCCAGAGCTCGTCCATGTCGCGTTCGACATGGCGAGCGTGCGGCATGAATTGGGTCACGCGGCGCCGTGCGACTGCAAGCGGCGTTCCGTCGACATCGAAGATCACGGCTTTGGTGACGGTGAGACCGCTGTCGATTCCGAGCAGACTCGGCATTCCTGTTACTCCCGATGGTGAAGGATCCGGCGCCGGCCATATGGCCGCAATGGTCAGGATCGTTCTTTGTCGCTCCTGGCGACGACCACGTTGATGTTCTTGCTCTGCATGCGTTCGAGATGCGTCGCCGGGATCTGTTCATCGACGATGACGACGTCGAACTCGTCAAGGGCGGCAAAACTGTGCAGAGCCCGCCGCTCGAACTTGGTGTGGTCCATCAGCAAGACGCGTCGCGCCGCACTGTTGAACATCGCGCGCTTGATGTCTACCAGCTCGGGCGACTGATGAAAGACGACGTCATCGATGATGGCCGACATAGAAATGAAGGCAACATCTGCCCGCAGGCGATTGATTTCATTGATGGTCATGCGGCCCATGAAGGCGTTGCACCAATTGTAATATTGCCCGCCAAGCGCCAAAAGGTTCACATCATGCATATCCTTCAGCGCGTTCATCAAGGTCAGTGAATTGGTGATCGCCGTCACCGGGACTTTGGCCGAAAGTTGCGACGCCATCTGCAGGACCGTGGTGGAATCGTCAAGGAATATCGCCTGGCCGGGTTCGATGAACTGCATGGCGGCGGTCGCGATCATCTTCTTTTCGCTGGCCTGCCGGTTGGCGCGATAAACGTCGCTGGATTCGATCAGGCTGGTGGCGGTCGCCGTGACGATGCCGCGCGTCTTGCGCAAGAGGCCGCGGTTGACCAATTCATCGACATCGCGATGCGCGGTCATCAGGCTGATGCCGAACCGCTCCGTCAAATCCTCGATGCGGATGGAATTCTCCGCCATCACCGCCTCGGCGATCATTTGCCGGCGGGCGATCTGCCGGGATTGCCGGCTGTCGCTTGGCAGTTCATCCTGGAGGAAGGCAATGGGGCTTGTCTTGTCTGTCACGTTGGCCTCTGACGCTGAGCCTTGCGGATTACATTTGCCGCAGCGAATGGAATTCTAGAGAAAAAGAGTAGAAAGAACAGTTCGCTACCGAGATTACTGCAAGTTATGCCTGATGTTTTGTCAGGAAGCCACCAGCGGCGGCTGGAAGGATGGGGATGCCGCTTCCGGCACCCCCGTTATCATTACTGAGCCAGAACGAACGGCGCCGTGTACTTGGCGACATTGTCCTTGGTGATCAGGAGGCAATCGAAAAGCTGCTTTTCGCTCTTGGCACCGGTCTTGCCGGTCTTCAGGAAGCTGTCGGCCTGCTTGACGGCTTCTTCGGAGAAGACTGCGACCGGCTGCAGAACCGTGTACTGCAATTCGCCGGCCTTGATGGCGGCAACTGCGTCCGGCGAACCATCGAAGCCGCCGACCTTGACGTTGGCAAGCTTGCCGGCTTCCTTGAGAGCGGCAATCGCGCCGAGCGCCATTTCGTCATTGCCGGAGATCAAGCCGATGATATCAGGGTGAGCCTGCAGCATGGACTGCATCTTGTTGTGGCCCTGGGTGCGGTCCCAGTTGGCAACTTCCTTGGCAGCCTTCTGCAGGTCCGGGTACTGCGTCAGAACGGTTTCATAGCCGTTCGAACGGGTCGCGGCGTTGTTATCGGAGGGCGAGCCGAAGAGTTCGGCATACTTGCCCTTGTCGCCAACGGCTTCGACCCACTGCTGCGCGCCGATAGCGGCACCCTGAGCGTTGTTGGAAACGAGCTGCGCCTTGGCAAGGCCTTCCTGGTTGATTTCAGCATTGACCAGGAAAACAGGGATGCCGGCGGCAACGGCCTTCTTGACCGCGCCGACGGAGCCGTCAGCATTGGCCGGATCGAGGATGATGGCGACCGACTTGTTGGTGATAGCCGTGTCGATCAGGTTGCTCTCGGTGTTGGTATCGCCCTTGTGGGCACCGACCGTTGCGGTGTAGCCGAGCTTTTCAGCAGTTGCCTTGGCGACATTGCCCTCGGTCAACCAGTAGGGGTTGGACGGATCGTTGACGATCACGGTGATCTGGCCGGCGGCCCATGCGGCTCCGGTCAGAAGCGGCGCCACAGCAACCGCTGCCATGACGATGCGCAAACCTTTTTTGAACATTAGTCTCTCTCCCTTTTGATGAGCTTTGGTGATGCCGGCGGGCCGGCGGTTCTTTCACTGGTCGGAAGTCTCCGATCAGTGACAAGTTCGTATGCAGCGTCAGCTGGACTTGGTCCGGCGTCCGTACTGGATGCTGTTCATGAGCACGGCGAGCACGATGACGGCACCGGTGAAAACGGTTTGCCAATAAGAGGACACGCCGATGATCACCAGGCCATCCGACAGAAAGCCAATGACAAAGGCGCCAATCATGGTACCGCGCGCGGTGCCGCGCCCGCCTGTCAATGCCGCTCCACCGATAACCACGGCAGCAATTGCGGTTAGCTCATAGGTGTTGCCAGCCATCGGCACGGCGGAGGTCAACTGCGAGGATAGGACTAGACCTGCAACCGCGGCGCAGACACCCGACAGAACATAGACTGCAATCTTGACCTGCCTGACCGGAACGCCGGAGAGATCGGCAGCGCGCTCATTGCCGCCTGAAGCATACAGCCAGCGGCCAAAGGCGGTGCGGCTGAGGACTAGGCCGCAGATAATTGCGAGCGCAGCGAGCACGAGAACGCTGATCGGGATGCCGGCTAGACGGTTGGAACCCAACCAAGCAAAGCCCGTGTTGCCGAGTTCTGGACGGCCAGCGAGATTGTTGTAGGCAAGGCCGTTGCTCATCAGCAACGCAAAGCCTCGAGCGACGTACAGGACGCCGAGAGAGGCGACGAAGGCTGGAACGCGCAGGTAAGCGATGAGTACGCCGTTGACTGCGCCAACGATCCCGCCAAGCACGCAAGTCAAGATCACGACGGCCCATACTGGGGGATAGAGAATGATGCCGAAGCTTGACAGGACGACGCCCTGCATCAGGAAGCCCGCAACACAGCCCGTCAGACCGAGCGTTGAGCCGACTGACAAGTCAATACCGCCATTGAGGATAACGAGCAGCATGCCAATGGCCAGAATGCCGTAAATGGCAACATGTGATGCCATGATCAAAAAGTTATCCAATGTGAAGTAATTGGGCGACAGGAAGGAGAAGACCGCGATGATGGCGATCAGCGCGAAGAAGGCGCGCCCTTCCAGGATCAGCCGCACGAGACTGAAATTCCGCCGCTGTCCGTTCGAAACTGGCTTTTTATCTGTGATGTTCGTGACTGACATAATCAGTGCTCCATGAATGCGGCTAGTGCGCGACCACTGCTTCGCCGGAGGCGGCCATGATCTTTTCTTTGGGGACGTCGGGACCGAATTCGGCTGATATCTTGCCGCGGTGCATGACGATGATGCGATGGGCGATGCTCAGGCATTCGGCGACTTCCGACGTCGAATAGATGACCGCCAGACCTTCCTTGGCGCGCTCGGCCAGAAGCTTGAAGACTTCCGCCTTGGCGCCGATGTCGATGCCGCGGCTCGGCTCGTCGAGCAGGATCACCTTCGGATCCGTCGCCAGCATCTTGCCGATGACGACCTTTTGCTGATTGCCGCCCGAAAGCGAGCCGATCGCAGCCTCGCCGCCATCGGTCTTGATGTGAACCTTGCGAATGGACGCGTCGACAAGCGAGCGCTCGCGGCCGGTCGACGTAAACAGGCCCTTGGTGAAAGCACCGATGCTGGCGAGCGACAGGTTGGAGCCAACGGTCATCGTTTGCACGAGGCCGTCGCGCTGCCGATCTTCAGGCACTAGGACCAGGCCCTGGGCGATACGGCCGGCGATGCTGAGATTGCCGAGGTCACTGTTCCCGAGCAGGACACGGCCACCGCTCGATCTCAGGCGACCTGCGACACATTCGAGCAACTCGGTGCGGCCTGCGCCCATCAGCCCGTAGATGCAGACGATCTCGCCGGTACGGACCTGAAGCGACATGCGATCGACCGCGTTGTAAGCGGCACCCGAGGGGCCGGGAACGGTGAGGTTATCGATCGTCAGCGCGACATCGCCCATCTTGTAGCCGCTCGGTGGACTGCCCAGGTCGAAATTGTCGCCGACCATGTTGCGCACGATCCATTCGAGATCGATGTCCTTGCGCTCGGCATAGGCCGTCATATTGCCGTCGCGCAGAACGACGGCGTGATTGGTGATCTGCAGCGCCTCTTCGAGATGATGCGAGATGTAGACGATCGACACGCCGCGGCCGGTCAGATCGCGAATAACCTTGAACAAGACCTCGACTTCGGTGGCACTGAGCGCCGATGTCGGCTCGTCCATAATCAGGATACGTGAATTGACCGAGAGCGCACGGGCGATCTCGACGATCTGCTGCTGGCCGAGGCGCAGGTCTTCGACTGGGGTGAGCGGATCGATGTCCTCTTCGAGCTCCTCCATCAGCGCGCGTGTCTGGCGCTCTTCCTCGGCAAAATCGACCACGCCACCTTTCAGGATCTCGCGACCCATGAAGATATTGTCACGGACGCTGAGATTGGGAGCGAGGCTCAGTTCCTGATGGATGATGGAAATGCCGCAGGAGCGAGCATGGGTGGAGGAGGCAAAGCTGATAGCGCTGCCATCGAGGACGATTTCGCCCGAGCTCGGCTGTATGACGCCGGAGAGGATCTTCATCAACGTCGACTTGCCGGCACCGTTCTCGCCAAAGAGCGTCGTGACTTCGCCGCTGCGAATGTCGAAATTCACACCCTTGAGGGCATGGACGTTGCCGTAGGACTTGGCAATGTTACGGGCGGCGAGAACAACTTCGCCCGTGCGCGCCTGTTTTTCTCTCGCCTGGCTCATTTCAGCTCGACCTTTACGGGAGTGATAAGCCAGTTCTTGGGATTGATGAGTTTGAACACGCCGACAATCGTTGCCGTCTTACCCGTCAGCTTTTCCGGGTCGAGGCTGCCAAGGGTCGCCTTCTTCATCTCGTTGTTGATAGCCGAGCCGGCGTCCTGATATTCGATCTGGTTGGTGAACTGCCCGAACTGAATATTGCCGGTCGCGTCGCGAAGCTCGGTGCCGTTGATCGCCGGTCCGGTCTGGACGCGAATGACAACGCCTTCGGGAAGGCCCTGGACTCTGAATTCGTTGAGGTTGGCCTTGCGGTCACCAAAAGCGCCGGTGAGGGAGACTGGCAGCACCGGGCCGGTGCTGGTCGCCACACCATATTTCTCGCCCGCCGCCTTCTTATCAGCGAGGACGGCGGTGGCGAGCGTCACCGCATCGACGGCGCGCTTCTCGATATCCGCCTGTACCTTCGGAAACTCCTGGGCGCCGTAGCTATTCGGTTGGAAACCCTGTTCGCGCACATCGTGCTGGGAGCCGATCGTGACGACCTTGGTATCGGCGGCAATGGCGCCAATCACGATGACGACTGCGGCGATGCCGGCTGCGATCTTGAGCTTGGAGCCTGTTGGCTTGGCGGTTGTGTATTGAGTCTGCGTATTCATGTTCAAACGACCTTCGGCGATTGTGCCGGATTGCCTGATGGAGAGGGAGAAAAGGTGCTGCGGTGCCGGCTACGATCCAGCTGTGGCCAATGCGCGCACTTGGACCTGCGGGCATTCCGCTCGGCCACAGGTCGTGCCGCGACGGGAAAGGGAGTTCAGCATCAGGAGCCTCCTCAGCATGCCGAGTGACCGTCTCCTCCGATCGCCCGTCTTGGTTCTGTGGCCATCGATATCGACGGCTTCCGTGATAGAGTTGTGTTAATAACCGTATTTCATATGTTATAAATTTCGGAAGGTGTCAATCGGCAAAAGCAAGGCTTTGTCTGTTCTCCGTGCTCTCGCAAACGTGAGTCCCTCGCCTCCCTACACTCTATCGCTTCCATTCTGCCAATCGTGCGCGGAGTCATCGATCATATTGTGAATGGAGCTTTTCTAGAGTGCGGAAAAATCCATTATTGCATTGATATAATGAAGTAATATGGAGAGATTGCTCAAGGCGATCGCAACTTGAGTTTGCTTCTCCGCTTGACGCATGCGTCCCGAAAGTTCTTTTCCTTGGCCCGCTCCGGCAGCTTCGTCGCCGATCCGAGTAGGACTTCATGCCGTACATTTTAGCTGAAAAAAATTACAATACCAGAAAAAAATTACTGCAACTATGATATCTCTGTGTTATAAATGAGAGATCAATATGGTGGTTGCATTTGCGTATGGTTTGGCGGCGTCGAATGCGACTGATGCTCTATCTAGGGTCGTTCCCCTATGGGTGTAGGCGCGGATGGTTGAAAACGAGCGTTAGGGATAAGACCGGGAGGAATGAATATGTTTTTGGCGAATGCGAGCGTCCCCGGTGCGGGGCGGGCAGTGATGGGGCAGGTGCACAGTGCCTAAGAGTGACGGGATCATCATCGGGATCGATGCGGGAACTTCGGTTCTCAAGGCAGTCGCCTTCGAGTTGTCCGGCCGGCAGATCGCCTCCGCGTCGGCGCGAAATCGCTATGAGACGGGTGATGATGGTTCCGTAACGCAGTCGCTGAGGCAAACCTGGGCGGATTGCATCAGCGCACTGCGCGGCCTTGGCGAGAAGGTGGCGAATCTTGCGTCACGCACGGCTGCGATTGCGGTAACGGGGCAGGGTGATGGCACATGGCTCGTCGGAGCCGGCAATGCTCCTGTCGGAGACGCATGGCTCTGGCTCGATGCACGTGCTGCGCCGACCGTGACGCGGCTGAGCGCCGGCTCGGACAATCGCGCCCGCTTCGAGGCGACCGGCACGGGCCTCAATACTTGCCAGCAGGGCACGCAGCTCGCCCATATGGACCGCTTCATGCCGGAACTTCTGGATCGGGCCGAGGCATCGCTTCATTGCAAAGACTGGCTTTATCTCAACCTGACGGGTGTTCGGGCGACCGATCCGTCGGAAGCAAGCTTCACCTTCGGCAATTTTCGCAATCGGCAATATGATCCGATCGTTATCGATGCGCTCGGCCTTGCGCGCCGGCGTTCGCTTCTGCCTGACATCATCGATGGTACTCAGATCAGCCACCCTCTAACCGCTGACGCGGCAAAAACGGCCGGATTACTGGCGGGAACGCCTGTCTGCCTCGGCTATGTCGATATGGTCATGACCGCGCTTGGCGCCGGTGTGCGGACGGGCGGTCAGAATGCCGCCTGCTCGACGATCGGTTCAACCGGCGTCCATATGCGTGCGAAAGCCGTGCCGGACGTCCAGCTCAACGATGAGGGAACCGGCTATGTCATCGCCTTGCCGATCCCGGGCATTGTCACCCAGGTCCAGACCAATATGGGTGCGACCATCAATATCGACTGGATTCTTCGGATTGCAGCCGATCTGATGTCCGAAGGCGGCAGGAAAGTTTCCCATTCCGACCTCATAGCGCGCATCGATGCCTGGTTTGCCGAAGCGCGCCCGACGAACCTACTCTACCATCCGTATATTTCCGAGGCTGGTGAGCGCGGCCCCTTCGTCAACGCCCATGCCCGTGCCGGTTTCACCGGGCTTTCGACGCGGCACGGCTTTGCCGACATGTTGCGGGCCGTGGTCGAAGGGCTCGGCATGGCCACGCGTGACTGCTATGCGGCCATGGGCGACATGCCGTCGGAGTTGCGCATCACCGGGGGCGCTGCCCGTTCGCGCGCACTTCGCGGCTCGCTTTCTGCCGCCGTCAGAGCGCCGGTGCGCATTTCGGATCGCGAGGAGGCCGGTGCTGCCGGCGTTGCCATGATGGCGGCGGTCGCCATCGGTGCCTACCCCGACATGGACAGCTGTATCGCCGACTGGGTGACGCCGCTGCTCGGCGACGCCGAGGCGCCGGATGCCGAAAATGCTGCGCGCTATGACCGACTGTTCGACGCCTACAAGGATGTGCGGCAGGCGATCGCGCCGGCTTGGGACAAGCTGGCGCAGCACTAGCCGGGCACCGTGAGCGGGCGCCGTATTCAGATTTGATTTGATGATGCCAAAGGCATCCGAAGGAGCATGACATGATGGAACCGGAAATCTTTGATCTTTTCGTCGTCGGCGGAGGCATCAACGGTGCCGGCATCGCCCGCGATGCAGCCGGCCGGGGTCTTTCGGTCATGATGTGCGAAAAAGGCGACCTGGCCGAGGGAACGTCCTCGCGTTCCGGCAAGCTGGTGCATGGCGGCCTGCGCTATCTCGAATATTACGAGTTCCGTCTGGTGCGTGAAGCTCTGATCGAGCGTGAAGTCCTGCTCAATTCCGCAAGCCATATCATCTGGCCGATGCGTTTCGTGCTTCCTCATAGCCCGTCGGATCGTCCTGCCTGGCTCGTGCGCCTCGGGCTTTTCCTCTACGATCATCTCGGCGGCCGCAAGAAGCTGCCGGGCACGCGCTCGCTCGACCTTCACCGTGATCCCGAGGGCGCTCCGATCCTCGATCAGTATTCCAAGGGCTTTGAATATTCCGACTGTTGGGTTGATGACGCACGTCTCGTCGTCCTCAATGCGCTCGATGCCGCCGCCAAGGGTGCGCAGATCCTGACGCGGACGGCCTGCATCAGCGCCCGCCGCGATCAGGGCGTCTGGATCGTCCAGATGCGAAGCGAGCGCTCAGGAGAGGTGCGCACCGTGCGCGCCAAGGCGCTGGTGAATGCGTCTGGCCCCTGGGTCAACGATATCGTCCACCGCGTTGCCGGCTCCAACAGCAGCCGCAGTGTCCGTCTGGTGAAGGGCAGCCATATCATCGTTCCGAAATTCTGGAACGGCCAGCAGGCCTATCTGGTGCAGAACCACGACAAGCGCGTGATCTTCATCAACCCTTACGAAGGCGACAAGGCGTTGATCGGCACGACCGACATTCCCTATGAAGGCAAGCCGGAAGAGGTGAAGGCAGACGAGAAGGAGATCGATTATCTCATCACCGCCGTCAATCGCTACTTCAAGGAAAAGCTGCGCCGTTCCGACGTGCTGGAAAGCTTCTCCGGCGTGCGCCCGCTCTTCGACGACGGCAAGGGCAATCCGTCTGCTGTAACGCGCGACTATGTCTTCGATCTCGATGAGACCGGTGGCGCGCCGCTTTTGAATGTCTTCGGTGGCAAGATCACGACGTTCCGCAAGCTCTCCGAACATGCGATGCAGAAGCTCGCGCGGTTCTTTCCGAAAATGGGCGACGACTGGACACGTGGCGCCACGTTGCCGGGCGGTGAAATTCCAAATGCCGATTATGTGTCTTTCACGGATACGCTCCGTAGCGCTTATCCGTGGATGCCGCGCGCGCTCGTCAATCATTATGGGCATCTCTACGGTGCGCGCACCAAGCTCATCGTTGGCGACGCAACCTCGCTCGCAGGGCTCGGCCGCCATTTCGGCGGCAATCTCTACGAGGCCGAGGCTCGTTATCTGGCAGCTTCCGAATGGGCGCAGAAGGCGGAGGACGTGCTGATGCGCCGCACCAAGGAAGGGCTGCGCATGACGCTCGAGGAGAAGGCGGCATTCTCCGCCTGGTTCGATACCGAACTGGCACTTGCCGCCTGAACCAACCGACATCTGCCGGGAGACGATATCGATGTCCTTGACGCTTTCACTCAACACCAATCCACTGGTGAACCGCTTTGCGGAACCGTCCGACCTGATCGAAACGGTGGCGCGCGATCTGCGCATCCGCGATCTGCAGCTGACGCATGAGTTCATCAATCCAAGCTGGCAGGCGCCTGTCATTCGCCGTCTGACGCGTGATATGCAGGCCGCGCTGAAGCGCACCGGCGTCCGCGTGACGTCAGGCATGACCGGTCCTTACGGCCGACTCAACCACTTTGGCCATCCGGACAAGGACGTTCGCCGCTACTATGTCGACTGGTTCAAGACCTTTGCTGATATCACGGCTGAGCTCGGCGGACATTCCGTCGGCACGCAATTCGCGATCTTCACCTACAAGGACTATGACGATCCTACTCGGCGCGAGGAGCTCATCCAGATCGCGATCGATTGCTGGGGCGAGGTGGCAGAACATGCCCGCGCTGCCGGTCTCTCCTATATCTTTTGGGAGCCGATGAGCATCGGCCGCGAGTTCGGCGAGACGATCGAGGCCTGTCTTTCCCTGCAGAAGCGGTTGACGAAGGCGCCATTTGCCATACCAATGTGGATGATGGCCGACATCGACCACGGAGACGTTACGTCCGCAAACCCGGACGATTTTGATCCCTACGCGTGGGCGCGTGCTGTCCCGAAGGTTTCGCCGATCATTCACATCAAGCAGAGCCTTATGGATAAGGGTGGGCACCGCCCTTTTACTGCGGAATTCAACGCCAAGGGCCGTATCCAGCCTGCGCCGCTTCTCGAGGCCTTCGCTCAAGGTGGCGCCGTAGATAACGAGATCTGCCTTGAACTGTCCTTCAAGGAGCGTGAGCCGAACGATCGGCAGGTTATCTCGCAGATCGCCGAAAGCGTCGCCTTCTGGGCTCCTCATATCGACACGGGCGTCGGTGACTTGCATATCTAACCGCAGAGGTAATCGAGTTCCGATTCTCCAGGCAAATCAGCGATGCGCGATGCCTCAGGAAAGCAATCGGGACCCCAAGAATAAGCAGGCGGAACCATATGCGTGACATGATGAAGAGGAACGGTCGATGACGGATGCTGATGCTTCGCTCGCCGTGCGGGCGGCCTGGCTGCACTATGCCGGCGGGTTGACACAGTCTGAGGTGGCAAAGCGCCTCGGCGTTCCCTCGGTCAAGGCACACCGATTGATCGCGCGTGCCGTCGCCGAGGGTGTCGTGAAAGTGACGATCGACGGCGACATCGTCGAATGCGTTGAGCTGGAAACCGAGCTGTCGGCGCGGTTCGGCCTGCAATATTGCGAGGTCGCTCCAGACCTCGGTGAGGATGGTTTTGAGTTTCGCGCGCTCGGCCAAGCTGGCGCCGGCTTCCTCCGCCGGGAGATCGAGAGCGGCAGCAACAAGGTCATCGGCCTCGGCCATGGCCGCACGCTGTCGTCGGCCGTTCATCATCTGGCACGGGTCAATGCCAAGGATTTGCGCTTCGTGTCGCTGCTCGGTGGTTTGACCAGAAACTATGCCGCCAATCCCTATGACGTTATGCACCGCATCGCTGAAAAGACCGGTATGCAGGCGCATGTGATGCCGGTGCCGTTCTTTGCCAATACGCGCGAGGATCGCGACGTTCTTCTGGCGCAGCGCGGTGTCAGGGAAGTCTTCGATCTTGCCAACGGCGCCGAGCTGAAACTTGTCGGTCTCGGCACCGTCGATACGGAAGCACAGCTCGTCCTGTCCGGCATGGTCGAGCCGCGCGAGATCAAGGAAGTCACCGCAGCCGGCGGCGTCGGCGAAATCCTCGGCCATTTCTTCGACGCGGAAGGCAATATCCTCGAAACGACGCTGACGGCGCGCACGCTTTCAGCATCGCTGCCGCGTTCGAAAGAGGAACGACTGGTTGCGCTCTCCGGTGGTCTGCCGAAGGTCGAGGCCATCCGGGCCGTGCTGAAAAGCCGCTGTCTCTACGGTTTGATTACCGATGAACGAACAGCGCGGGCTTTGTTGAAAGTGTAGTCGACGCAGTTTGTAACGTGATTTCGCATCAATATCACAATTGAAATGTTGAATTGTGATATTGATATGTTATATTTCTCCCAATTCCACTCGGGCAATGGCCGGAGGGTAGGGTGAAGCGAGAAGAGCGCCAGCAATCGATCATCAATCTGCTCGTCGAGCACAAGACCGTCGACCTCGACGATCTGGCCGATCGCTTCGTCGTGTCCAAGATGACCATTCATCGCGATCTGGATGATCTCGAGCAGGCGGGCGTGCTGCGCAAGGTTCGCGGCGGCGCGACGATCGATGCCGGCACGCAGTTCGAGAGCGATTTCCGCTTTCGCGAGCGTCAGGGCCATGAGGAAAAGCTCGCCATGGCGCGCCGTGCGCTGGAGCTGGTCGAGCCGGGCATGACTGTGATGGTCAATGACGGATCGATGGCGGCCGTTCTCGGCGAGATGTTGCTGGAAAAACGACCGCTGACGTTGATCACCAACAATGCTGCCATCATTGACAGGATGAGGAATGAAAGCGGCATAACGCTCATCGCGCTTGGCGGGGTTTATTCCGCCAAGTTCAACGCCTTTCTGGGCGTCGTCACCGAGGAGGCCCTATCGCGATTGCGAGCCGACATCGCCTTCCTGTCGACACCGGCCATCTCCGGTAGGCTTGCCTATCATATGGACGACAATGTCGTGCGCGCGAAACGCGCGATGATCGCATCGGCCGCCAAGAGTTGCCTGCTCGTCAATCACCAGCGCATAGGGCACACGGCCCTGCATGTGATGGCCGATCTCGCCGATTTCGATGCAATCATCACAGATCGTGCGCCGGACGCGGAAACGCTCGAACGGTTCCGCCGTGACGATATCGCCCTTACCATCGCTTCTACTCAGGATATGACATGACAGAGACGCCCCGCTATTGGATCGGCACCAGCTGGAAGATGAACAAGACGCTCGCCGAAGCGCGCGCCTTCGCCGAGGCCCTGCGTGTCGCCGATGGTCTGCGCGATGCCCGCATCCAACGCTTCATCATCCCGCCGTTCACCGCGGTACGCGAAGTCAAATCGATCCTGTCGGAAAGCTCCGTCAAGGTTGGTGCCCAGAATATGCATTGGGCCGATCAGGGAGCATGGACCGGAGAGATCTCTCCACTGATGCTCAGGGATTGCAATCTCGACATCGTCGAGCTCGGCCATTCGGAGCGTCGCGAATTCTTCGGCGAAACCAATGAGACCGTCGGTCTGAAGACCGAGGCGGCCGTTCGTCATGGTCTGATCCCGCTCATCTGCATCGGCGAGACGCTGAGCGATCGTGAAAGCGGCCGCGCGACAGAAATCCTGAGTGAACAGGTAGTCGGCGCGCTCTCGAAGCTTTCTGAACAGCAGAAGCAGGCGGAAATCCTGCTGGCCTATGAGCCGGTATGGGCGATTGGCGAAAAAGGGATTCCGGCCGAACCATCCTATGCCGATGCACGCCAGGCCGAGATCATCGCGGTCGCGCAAAGGGCGCTTGGCCGAAAGATTCCATGCCTCTACGGCGGATCGGTCAATCCGCAAAACTGCGAGGAGCTCATTTCCTGCCCGAACGTCGACGGGCTTTTCATCGGGCGCTCCGCCTGGAACGTCGAGGGCTATCTCGACATCCTCGCCAAGTGCGCCGGCAAACTCTGAAGGAGATCATCATGAAACTTGCTATTGCTGGAGACAGCGCCGGCGAAGGCCTCGCCAAGGTTCTCGCCGATCATCTGAAGGATCGTTTCGAAGTGAGCGAGGTTTCGCGCACCCAGGAAGGTCCGGATGCGTTCTATGCCAATCTCGCCGACCGCGTCGCCTCCGGCGTCATCGATGGCACCTATGACAAGGCCATCCTCGTCTGCGGCACCGGCATCGGCGTCTGCATCTCTGCCAACAAGGTGCCGGGCATCCGTGCGGCCCTGACGCATGACACCTATTCGGCGGAGCGCGCCGCGCTATCGAACAACGCCCAGATCATCACCATGGGCGCTCGCGTCATCGGCACGGAGCTTGCCAAGGCTATCGCCGACGCCTTCCTGGCGCAGACCTTCGACGAGAAGGGCCGTTCGGCCGGCAACGTTAACGCCATCAACGAAGTCGACGCGAAGTACAACGCTCGCTAAGACCAGTCTCCCAAGACGCAGCAAGCCCGGCGATCCACACGATCGACCGGGCTTGTCTGTTTTTAGGGCCAAGAAAAGGGTGGCGGGATTTATGCCGGCTTGCGGCTCGAAAGCCATCGCTTGAACTCGACATTGGTGTCCGTCTGGATGGCGCCGACGCCCGCTTCGATGAGTGCGCCCCAAACGCCCTCGGGATCATTGACGGCCCGGCTGTCGTTGAAATCGAGATTGTGGGAAACGTCGAGGGTATTGATCCAGAGCCGGATGTTCTGGCGCTCTAATTCTTCTCGGCCGGCTGCGAGGTCGGCGATATCGGTGAACTTTACCTCTGCCATCGGTGCGCGCAGCGCCTCGATGAGCCTGAGATCGACGGCAAATTTGCCCGACCTGACAGGGAACATTGGCATGTGCGGAATGGAGCCAAACCAGTCGGCGGCGAGCACGGGAAAGTCACCGCTCTCGGGCACAACATCCGACTTGATGATCACGTGATCTTCCGCACCTAGCCGTCGGACCGCGGCGATTACCAGCGGCAATTCATGCGGAAACTTCGTATCGATATTGACGAACAACCGCCCGCGAGCTTCCTCGAGAGCTTCCTCCAAAGTCGGCACTCGTTCATCAGTGAGTGCGGCTGCCTCTCCGCCTGCGCCGTCGCGAAGGCGGAGATCGCGAACGGCGGAGAAGCTGCTTGCTCCAACTATGCCGCTACCGGACGTCGTCCGGTCGAGGGCCTTGTCATGGATGACGACGAGATGCCCATCGACGGTTGTTTGCGTGTCGATTTCGACGAACTCGACGCCGAGTTCGGCGGCAGCACGGATTGCGGCAAGCGAATTCTCAGGTGCCGCCGACCACACCCCGCGGTGAGCTATGGTGATGATTTCTCGATTGGAGCGCGACAGGAGATCGTAAATTTCGGAGGAACGGGACGAGATGGAGGCGGCGGCAGCGGTCGAGCCGGACATGGGCAGACTTTCTTCGGCGGGAATTTCCTGGTGGGTGAGAGACACAAGAAGCCCTTGTGTCGACCCGTCGACCTCAGGCGGCGACGGTGGTTCGTCTATTAATGCACAGAGGGTGTAATCCTTATGACAAAGGCTTGAAATCTGAGCAGCCAGGCCCCGCTAAAGCGTTGTGAGAAGAGTAAGGCCGGTCGCGGTGGAGGTTACGATTGGCTGTGTGGTGCCCGATCGCCTGCGCGTCATGTCGGTGGCAAGTGTTTCGTCCACAATTGAGTCTCGCAGGCGGCAATTGAGTCCAAAATTTGGGGGGGCAAAGGAGGCTCCCAAGAGCCGTGATGCCTTTAGAATGCCGTCATTATCATGTCAGTTCTGTGGACAAAGCACGCGCGGTTGCTATTGAAATCCCAGCGAGCCTGCGAGGTTTCGGCTGGTGCCACACCGGTTAAAGTTCGTTTACGTTTTGTAACATTGCGGCCTTATTCGCCGCACATTTGGGTGGGCAATGTGGCGCCGACCCCGCTGAAGTGTGAAGGGGCGGACCAGCTACCTCTCAAAACTGCCCCCGTTGGGAGAGGAAACCAGAGCAAGGTTTCGCTTCATCATCAGTTCAGCGCATTGTCAGATGGCGCTGATAACTCAGCACCGGAATTTGCTGGACAACCGTAATTGGCGCGCAAGACTGCTTTTATCGTCGGCAATGGAAGCCTGGAGAACGATCTCTCCGGGGCTATAGACAGCGCTGATTTCGTCATGCGCTTCAACGAGCCCAACCTGGCGGACGACAAGAGCGGCACGCGAACGGACATGCTCATGCTGGCTGCCTCCAGTAAAGCCCTGCATCTGCGGATGGCTGATCCGGCATTTCTGGAAAATGCGGCGCTTAAATCCGCAAAGATCCTGATGCTTGCCTATCACCCGGAGGTGATCCGCAAATATCATCCCCGGCCCAATCTCTTCCAGCGTCTGAGTGGGCGCAGGGCCGATTGGACCACGCAGGCGATCGAACTCATGGGGCATGCCGGCAAAGAGATCCGAATCATGCCGCCGCAATTCTACGCCGACGGTTGCGCCGAACTCGGCATCACGGCAAACCGGATGCGCAAAGTCTTCCCTAGCACCGGCTTCCTCGGCATCTGCTACGCTCTCGCCAACTTCCCGGCCTCCGAGTGGCAGATCAGCCTGTGCGGTTTCGGTTGGCAGGGATGGAAGCGCCACGACTGGCAGAACGAGCGCGTCTGGGTCGAAAGCAAGATCGCAAGCGGTCTCATTGGAATTGCAGCCTGAGACAGGCAATGCCATTCACTCGTGGATGCCGAAATGCAAAGCTCGACTATTTCTGCCCGAGCAGGCCACGCAATTCCGGCAGCCTGTCATTCACCAGCCAGCCATAGTAGTTCTCTTCCGGCAGCTTCTTGCCGCCTGAAGCATCTGCGGCTTGCCGCAGAGCAATCGCGCGCCGCCGCGGCTGCCCGACATTGTAGAGCGTGGCCGTCAGACCCGGATTCTCGCTGATGTCGTAACCCTGGGCGCGATAGACATCCATGGCGTCCCGGACGATGGCAGCGATATAGATCACGCTGCGATCGGGATCCATGATGTCGCGATAGATCGCCTGCGGATCATCGGCCGACAGCTTCGAGAGCCCGCTTGTCGCATGCACCAGGTCGGTGGCCTCAAGAGCTGTGAGCGGGCTGATCTGGCCAAGGCCGAAGGTTTGTCCGGCAAAGAAGGGCTGGAAGAAGGCGCGCTGGAACGTCATGTTCTCATAGGTGACGCCATCGATCACCTTGCCGCGAAAGCTCTTGTCCCAGGTCTCGTCGCGGCATTCCCACAATTCGGCGCTGCCGGTGAAGGCGTCACAATGGGCGAATTCCGGCTTCTTGACGAAGGACTGGACGTTCATGTCCTTGTAGCTGAACTTGAAATCCGCCTGTGAATAGGCCAGTGCCTTGACGTAGTAGGATTTTACCCTGTTGACGATCGTGATGTTGTAGGTGTGTTCGCCGACAAGCGCGCCGACGATATGGATCGGGTCGATCTTATAGGCTTGTGCGGCCTTCTTGATCGAAGCCATCAGATCCTTGTCTTCGCGAAGCACACCGACGATCTTCTGGTATTTTTCGTCGTAGGTCGTGTTGAAGGCTTTCGCCCGCAATGCCGACGTGTTCGGAACCGGCGGCTGCGTGCTATTGCGATTGCCGGGCGGCACGCGCACCAGTTCGTGACCAAAGCTGGCGCTCGTCAAGGTAAGGACGACAAGAAGACTGAGTGCCGGAATTCTCGACAGGCTTGTAAGCATACGCAAGTTGACTTTCAAAAATTTTCCCCGGCACGGGGATGATCTTCATAGTCGATCAACCTGCAAAGGCAAGGGCGGTCGCTTCTTCTGCCCGGCGAATCACAATAAACTTTGCCTCAGGCAGCCTCAGGCAGCCTCAGGCAGCCTCAGGCAGCCTCTGGCTGCAGTCGTGGATGTCAATACTGCCAAGGCGAGTTTCGGACTTGCCACCCTGTTTTTCGAGGGGGCATGGTTTTCGAGGGAATTGCGTTGAAACATCTCGTAATGGCAGGCAGCATCCTGCTTGCAGCGGCGCCAGGTGAAGCCCTGCCGACGATGGCCGACGTTCCGGCACTCGCAAAGGCAGCGGTTGCGCGGCGTCTCGACGTCTCGCCATCAGCCGTTCATATACTGACCGCCAAGCCGAGCGAGCGAATGCCGGGCTTTGTCGTTTGCGGCCGCGTTGAAACATCGTCCGGCGCGGATGACGGCGAACGCTTTTTCGTGATCATACCGGGCAATTTCGCCATCCTCGACCAGGATGGCAAAGGTCTTGTCGATACCTACTGGTCAGCCAATCACTGCGAGTGACCGGCCAACGCCTTGCTGATCATGGCGAGCTGTTCCGGCGTGCGGCCGGATTCAAGACGAACCCAATTGTTCGGATTGTCAGCGGACTGGCGCTTGATGAAGGTGTAGCCCGTCCCTTCCCAGGTTTTGACCGTGTCGGTGAGATTGTCGAGGACGAGGTCGCCATCGTTCGTGCGGGCCATCAACACGAGATGGCCCTCGTTGTTCTTGTCGAGAACGACCGTCAGCAGCAGTGCCGAGCGCGACCATCCGGCTTCCACAAGCAGCTTCTTTTTCAATAGAACATAGTCGTTGCAGTTGCCGGCGCCATCGTCTGGGTAGGTCCACCAGTTGATGATGCCGAGCTTGTAGATGCCGTAATGGTCGTTGTCGCCGACTCCCTGGATCTCATGGTTTACGAGAGTGTTGATTTGCTGCAACTGCGCCCAGCGCTCCTTGCCAAGCGTGATGAACTCATCGGATTTTTCCGCCGCCGTGCATTCCGCAGGCTGTGCCGAACAGAAGCCGGCCCAGCCGACTGGCGCGTTCGCCTCCGTGACCACGCGGGCGAATTGGCGGGTTGGCGCGTCCAAGGCTTTGGTCACCGGCTTTGCGGTGGTTACCGTCGAAAACGATAGGCCGGCAACGAGGATAAAGCTTGCAGCGATGAGGAATGAACGCATACTCGGCTCCATGAATTGCGCTCATGAAATCCAATGCGGTCAAATTTATTCGGAAAAAGATCGTTCGCATTTTAGCGAAGTCGAGCTTTGGCGGCGACCCGCACGGATACCGGTGCCGCATCGACGCTTTCGCCTGGCAAAAATGGGCGCATCCGCACGGGCAATCGCGATAGCGGTGCCGAAAACATATGATATTTCATTGACATATCGCGATTGCTTGACGGCCTTGAACGCGTTTATGATTTGGTTACATCAAATGCGGATCTCCTCGAGATGGGATGCGGGGAGCGAGCCGAAAACATAAAGGGAGGCCCCATGATCGACGATCTTCTCGACAGGATGACGCTTGAGGAGCAGGTTTCGCTGCTGTCCGGCGCCGATTTCTGGACCACGGTGCCAGTCGAGCGTCTCGGCATTCCGAAGATCAAGGTGACGGATGGACCGAACGGCGCGCGGGGCGCGGGCTCGCTGGTAGCTGGTGTCCACTCCGCATGCTTCCCGGTCGCCATTGCCCTTGGCGCGACCTGGAACCCGGCGCTTGTCGAGCGCATGGGGGTGGCCATTGCCGGCCAGGCCAAAAGCAAGGGTGCGTCGGTCTTGCTGGCGCCGACGGTCAACATTCATCGCTCCGGCCTGAACGGGCGCAATTTCGAGTGCTATTCCGAAGACCCGATGCTGACGGCGGAGCTTGCGGTTGCCTATATCCAGGGCGTGCAGGGCCAGGGTATTGCCGCGACGATCAAGCATTTCGTCGGCAATGAATCCGAGATCGAGCGGCAGACCATGTCGTCGGATATCGATGAGCGCGCGCTTCGCGAGATCTATCTGCTGCCATTCGAGAAGGCCGTTAAAAGAGCTGGCGTCATGGCAGTCATGTCTTCCTATAACAGGCTGAACGGCACTTATACGAGCGAGCACCCGTGGCTATTGACCGAAGTCCTGCGTGACGAATGGGGTTTCGACGGGATTGTCATGTCAGATTGGTTCGGCTCGCATTCGACCGCAACATCCGTCAATGCCGGGCTTGATCTTGAGATGCCCGGGCCTGCGCGGGATCGTGGCGAAAAGCTCGTCGCGGCGGTGCGCAACGGTGAGGTCAAGCCCGAGACGGTGCGTGCGGCTGCCGGTCGCATTTTGAAATTGCTGGAGTATGTCGGGGCATTCGAGTCTGCTCCCGACCTTGCAGAGCACGCGCTGGATTTGCCCGAGGATCGTGCGTTGATCCGGCAGCTGGGGGCTGAAGGTGCCGTGCTTTTGAAGAATGACGGCATCCTGCCGCTTAATAAGGCCGGTCTTGGACATGTCGCGGTCCTTGGGCCGAATGCTGCAGAAGCGCGTGTCATGGGGGGCGGTAGCGCCCAGATTGCCGCTCACTATCGGATCAGCCCGCTTGAGGGGATCCGCGAGGCGCTATTGAACGCCAATAGCATCCGCCACGCGGTCGGCTGCCGCAACAACAGGCTGATCAACCTCTTCTCAGGTGACATCAGGGTCGAGTACTTCAAGGCGCGTAGCCTGGCCGGCCTGCCGGTTGTGGCCGAGCCGGCCCATGTCGGCGAGTTTTTCTGGTTCGACTTGCCGTCAACAGAGCTTGATCCGAGTGATTTTTCCGCGCGCATGACAACCTCCTACGTGCCCGCGGAGAGCGGCGAGCATGTGTTCGGCATGACCAACGCCGGTCTCGCCAAGCTTTATGTCGATGGCAGGCTGGTCGTGAACGGCTTTGACGGCTGGACCCGCGGCGACAATTATTTTGGCACCGCCAACGTCGAACAGAGACAGGGTATCCATCTTGAGGCCGGCCGGAGATACCAGGTCGTGGTCGAATATTGCTCTTCGGCAACGATGGAGGAAGGTATCAACATAACGGCTGTGCGCTTTGGCGTTGAGAAGCCGCTGGGCGAACAGGACATGGCGGAGGCGGTCGAGACGGCGCGCAACGCGGATGTGGCGTTGCTGTTCGTTGGCCGCGACGGTCAGTGGGATACGGAAGGGCTTGATCTGCCAGATATGCGGCTGCCCGGACGACAGGAGGAGCTCATAGAGAAGGTGGCAGCGGTGAACGCCAATACCGTCGTTATCCTGCAGACAGGCGGCCCGGTCGAGATGCCGTGGCTCGGCAAGGTAAGGGCGGTCTTGCAGATGTGGTATCCGGGCCAGGAGCTGGGGCATGCGGTTGCCGATGTTCTGTTCGGCGATGCCGAGCCGGGTGGCCGCCTGCCGCAGACTTTTCCCAGGCACTTGTCGGACAATTCCGCAATGATCGGTGACGAGGCCGTCTATCCGGGCAAGGATGGTCATGTTCGTTATGCCGAGGGCGTCTTCGTCGGCTATCGGCATCACGACAACAGCGGCGTGGAGCCGTTGTTTCCCTTCGGTTTCGGTCTCGGTTACACGGATTTTTCCTGGGGCAAGGCGCAGGCATCGGCGGCGCAAATGGCTCTGGACGGCATCACCGTCACTGTCGACGTCACCAATATCGGCGATAGAAGGGGATCGGAGCTCGTGCAGCTCTATGTGCGGCCGCTCGGCTCAGTGGTCGAGAGACCGGACAAGGAACTCCGGGCTTTCGCCAAGCTCAAATTGGCAAAGGGCGAGACGGCCAGGGCTTCGCTCGTCGTCTACCCGCGCGATCTGAGCTATTTCGACGTGGAGGCGAAGGCGTTTCGTGCTGCCGTCGGTCGATACGAACTTCTGGTCGCAGCCAACGCCGCCGATATCCGCTCAATAGTGACGATCGAGCTTGCAAGGGAATGGATTGGGGAGGTTTCCGACCGTCTGGTCTGACGCGCTGACTGCCATCGCAAGCATAGTGGATCAGCATCGGCGGGGCGCTGCGGCTTCGCCGATGCAGTTCAACTTGGTGTTCAGCGGCGGCGCATACGCTGCGGCGGCACCCGGCCCGAGAAGGGAGATGCCAGCTCCTTCTCCACCATCTGTCCCATCTCGAAGATCTGTCCGACAGGCTTAGGGCGTCCGAGGAAAAAGCCCTGTGCCTCGTCGCAGCCTTCCACGCGGAGAATCTCCAGCTGATGGTTGGTCTCGACGCCCTCAGCCAGAACCGGGATATCGAGGCTCTTGCCGAGCGTGAGCACCGCGCGGACGATCGCCTTTGCCTGAATGCTGTTGTCGACCTCGTTCATGAAGGAGCGGTCGAGCTTGATCTTGTCGAAAGGGAAGGAGCGCAGCGTGTCGAGCGATGAATAGCCCGTGCCGAAATCGTCGATGGCGATGGTGACGCCAAGCGCCCGGATCTGCCGCAACACATGCAGCGTGCGGGTCTTGTCCGCGATGATTGTCGACTCGGTGATTTCCAGTTCGAGCCTCGACGGCGAAAGGCCGGTTTCGATAAGGATCGATTGGATGAGCTTGGCAAGATCCGCATGGGCGAATTGCACCGGCGAGAGATTGACGGCAATCTTGTAGGGCTTGCTCCAGGCGGCGGCTTGTTTGCATGCGTTGCGCAAGACCCATTCGCCGATGACGAGGATCGTGCCGCTCTCCTCGGCGATTGGGATGAACTCGGAGGGCGGAACCGCACCTCGTTCGGGGTGGTTCCAGCGCAGCAGGACTTCGTAGCCGCAAATCTCGCCCGTCTGAACCGAGGTTTGCACCTGATAGTGCAGATCGAGCTGATTAAGCTCGACGGCTCGGCGTAGATCCTGCGCCAGCGTATGGCGCGCGCGGGCTGCCTCGTCCATCTTGGATTCATAGAAGCATACGGCGCGGCCGACATCGGCCTTGGCGCGATACATTGCCAGATCCGCATTGCTGATAAGGCGCTCTTGATCGATGCCGTCGTCGGGATAGATTGCAACCCCGATGCTGGCGCCGGTCACCGTTTCGAAATCATCGATGCGAATGGGCTCAAACAGGGTTTTTTCCAGCCGCGCCACGAAATCCAGAAGTTCGCTCTGATGCTCGAAGCGTTTGGCGGCTGCAAATTCGTCGCCGCCGACGCGGGCGACGAACTCGCCGTCCTTGACGACGCGCAGGAGGCGGCGCCCGATTGCCTTCAGCGCCTGATCGCCCGCCTTGTGGCCGCGCAGGTCGTTGATTTCCTTGAAGCGATCGAGGTCTATGCCGATCACGGCAAGCTTCGCACTGTCTTCCTTGGCATGTTCCAGGGCGCTGCTGAGATAGTCGCTAAAGCTGCCGCGATTGGGCATGCCTGTGAGGATGTCGTTCAGCGCCATGTGCTGGAGCTTCTGGATGGATTCGCGCGAGGCGCGCTCATCGATCATGTAGCTCGCGACGCCGGTGCCGATGACGAGCAAGCCGCCGCCCGCGACCGCGACGGCCATGGCCTGTAGCGCGTAGGAATCGACGATGCCGGCGCCTGTTGCCAGCGGCGTAACGGAGACGGCGGTCATTGCCGTGAAATGCAGCGAGACGACCGCAAGCACGAAAAAGCCGAGTGCAGCCAAAGGAGCGAAGCGCCAGGAGCGGCGAATGGCTTGATTAAGCGCCAGGACGGCAAATGTCACCGAAAGCACGACGGAGGCAAAAACATAAGTCCTGTCCCAATCGACGATGCCGTCAACATGATAGGCCATCATGCCGGTATAATGCATGATGGCAATGGCAAGTCCAACGACCGCGCCACCCAGTTCCGGCGCTATGTTCGGCCTGCGTGACAATGTGATCGCAAAACCGCCGGAGCACCCAGCTATGGCCAGCAGAAACGACGCCATGGTGAGGATCGGGTCGAAGGCGACAGGCGCGCCGACCTCGTAGGCCAGCATGGCGATGAAATGGGTGCACCATATCGAGGCGCCCGCAGCCACTCCGGTCAGAAAGATCCATCCGCCGCGCTGAAGGCCATGTGTCTTCTCTGCCCGTCGTAGAAGGTTGAGCGTTATCCATCCGCCGCTGACACAGACGAATGCCGCAAGGAAGACGAGCCACAGATTATGTGCCGTGACGATGCATGAAAGGACGCGCACTCAGAAAATCCCGAATCTGGTCACTGGAGTGACGGAGGTTTGGTATTGCACCCGTCACAGTTGAAGTAGATGAACGACGCTTTCGGGGGTAAACACTAAAAATCGGGTAAATGCGACCTGCGCAAATTACCGGAAAAGGCCGCAATTCACGCGAGTTTCGAATTGCCCAGCGCAGGATTTGGCGGCCAAAATATCAATCGTTAGAATAAATTAGGCCTCATCTGTCGTGCCGGATTTTTTGCTCGAAATATTTTTGACTATACCAAAGTATAATTTTGCCTTTCGGTAAATTTTCTCTAAATTCAAAACATCTAAAATAGATTCTCTTCCATTATCCGAATTTCAATGTTTATCGTCGATACTATTCTTAAGTATATTTGAAAGTACTGTTGCTTTCGACTTATACGGTATTTGTTATTGTAACTTCTACCATAGAGAGTTTGTTCGTGAAGATATTGAAGGTCGGCGCAAAATCCTTCTGCTCTATATATAAGCAATCTCGAAAATTGATCGCCAATAGGTCGGGAAATTTCGGGATGATGACGGCGCTGCTGGCGATCCCACTGATCGGTGCGGCCGGCCTTGCCATCGATGTCACCGATGCGCTTGTGGTAAGGAATGAACTCTACAATGCTGCGGACGCGGCGGCTGTCGGTGCCATCGCGACCTCGTCGCCAGCGGTCGCGGCCGCAATGGCCATGACCAGTGATGGAACAGTCACCATCGGTCAGAACGACGCCAACAAACTCTTTTACGGCCAGGTATCGAGCGATCTGCAGAATGTGCCTGTCAACGTGAATATCGCGGTGACGAGAGCGTCGAACATCATATCCGCCAACGTCAGCTTTTCCGCCACTGTACCGACGACGCTGATGCAGTTGCTGGGCCAAACCACGATTCCGATCAGTGGAGTCGCGTCAGCTCAATATCAGACGGCAAGCTTCATCGATTTCTACATGCTGCTCGACAATACGCCGTCGATGGGTGTCGGGGCGACAGCGAACGATATCAAGACGATGCAGGCCAATACAACCGATACATGTGCATTCGCCTGTCACAACGTCAATACGACAAATAACTACTATAATCTTGCGAAGAGCCTCAAAGTGCAGATGCGTATCGACGTGGTGCGCCAGGCGACGCAATCGCTGACCGACACGGCGACGACGAACCGAACGACCCCCGATCAATATCGCATGGCGGTTTACACCTTTGGAAGCAAGGCCGAGACTGCCGGTCTGACCAACGTTTCTGCGCTCTCGTCTGACATGACGCAGGTCAAGAGCACGACCAGCGCGGTCGACCTGATGACCATTCCATATGCAGGCTACAACAACGACCAGACGACAAGCTTCGATACAATGCTAACCCAGATCAAGCCGATCATCGGTACTGGCGGCGGTGGGACGACCAGTTCCGACCGGGCGAAGGTGTTGTTTTTCGTGACCGATGGCGTCGGTGACAGCTATAAGCCGACAACATGCACGAAGCCGACCACCGGCGGCCGCTGCCAGGAGCCGCTGGATACGTCCTTTTGCCAGCCGCTCAAGAACCAGAACGTCAAGATCGCCATTCTCTACACCACCTATCTACCGCTGCCGCAGAACGCCTGGTACAACACCTGGATTGCCCCATTCCAATCGCAGATCGGCACCGACCTGCAAAACTGCGCATCGCCTGGCCTCTATTTCGAAGTCAGTCCGACGCAGGGCATTACCGACGCGATGAATGCGCTGTTCCTGAAGGTCATTCGCACGCCGCGGCTAATCGGCTGAAGGATAGATGTCGTGCATTCGCCGGATGCGGTAAGCACTATCTCTCTACGGTCAAAGCCAGACAGCCGAGCTGCCTGTTGAATATAGGGTCGTGGAGCGTGGAGTGACGCCAAGGAGGGGTGTGATCTCTACCGAGTATGATCTTTCGAGGTTCGCACATCCGCTCTGTCGCTCGAAATGTGGTTGGAAGCGACACATCTACCGCCGAGCGCCGGCCAAACGGTTGGCGAAGCGCGAAACTCAAATCCGGGCGAGGGCAGCTTTACTCATCCTTCATTGGTATTTGAGCCTCCTTTACCGCCGCAATGAACGCGCGCCGTGCATCTTCGGGCGTGCGCTTTCCGGCGATCACGTCGGCGAATACGAGCAAAGCTCTGTCGAGCGCGGGCGCTTCGTCGAGGGGCCAGTCTTCGATCAACGCCCAGGACGCTGCCTGGGTGGTGTCGATGACCATCCATTCCTCCGGATTTTCAAGGGCGATCGTGACCGCCTTGCTCCATTTTCTTTCCATCATCGGAAACTTTCGAACTTGAGGATGCTAGTCGCCTTTCTCATAGGCCGATTCATCGCGAGTGGCGAGCCGGTTTCGGTCGGGGCCGCCGCTGCTTGTAATCATTCGGGGAGAGTTTTGGCTGAAGCGGCTTCCTCACGACAGCACGGGAACGCCTGCTTCGACCGCCGCAGCTATAAAGGCAAGACGCGCTTCCTCGGCAGGCCGCTCACCGCGTTGAACGTCCATGCAGATCAGGAGTGCGGACATGAAACAGCTGCCTTCGTCCGCCGGCCAGTCGTCCAGAAGCGTCTTCCAGGCGTCGCCGGCGTCCTTGACTATTTTTATTTCGCCCGTGCTGTGGCGAACAACGTGCACAGGAGAGAAGCATGGCATGGTGTTCATGATTGAAGACTCCAACGCGGCAGAGCCTTTCTTGGTCCTTTATCGACGAGCGCGCATTTAACTTTATTAATCCCAGCTCAGGTTTTGGGAGGGACGGGATCAGTCGTAACTCTCGTCTCCGCTGCATTTGTCAAGTGACAAGGCGCGGGTCAATTCCAGAGCCCAGCGGGCCGCAGGGCTGCGCGGTGGCCCCAAGATCAGGGGGTGTAGTGCCGGAATGGGGCGTGTCTTTTCCGCGAGATGCGATCGGTACGTTTACTCTCTATTTGCGGATTCTCGGCCGAGGTGTCGGACCGTGTCGATAAAGGCCCGCAGTTTCGGCGCAAGTTCCGCACGGCGAGGAAAGTAGAGAAAAAGGCCGGCCTCAAGGACCGCGAATTCGCTCAAGACCTGAATCAGTCTGCCGGCATCAATATCTGCGCGCACCAGCGGTTTGAATACATAGGCCAATCCGACGCCTGCCAGCGCCAGCTCGATTGCCGAGTGGGATTCGGTAACGATTGCTGGGCCCTGCACGGCGACAGCGACGTCCCGGCCGTCCTCGACGAACTCCCATTCGTAGAGCCCGCCTGAGCGGATCAGTCGATAGCCGATGCAATTGTGGCTTGAGAGGTCACTGAGTATCATCGGGCGACCAAAGTGGCTGATATAATCGGGTGAGGCGACCACGACCGAACGGAAGGGCGGGGTGAGGCGAACTGCCACCATGTCCTGCGCGATCATTTCGCCGATGCGAATGCCGGCATCGAAGCCTTCGGACACGATATCGGTCAGCCTCTCGTCGGAAAAGATCTCAACTTCCACTTCCGGATAGCGCTCGGCCATGGCCGCAATGACACGCGTGACGGCAAGCGACAAGCACACACGGGCTGCGTTGATCCGCAGCAGGCCGCTTGGCCTTCCTTTTATGGCCCTTATGCGTTCCATTCGCTCGTGAATGTCCTGAAGGGCCGGCGCGATGGTGGTAATCAGGCTCCTGCCCGCTTCCGTCAGCGCGACACTGCGTGTCGTGCGCGCAAAGAGCGGCTGGCCGAGCCGTTCTTCGACCAGCCGAACGGCATGGCTGACGGCGGAAGCACTCATTCCGAGCTCATTGGCGGCGGCCGCGAAGCCACCGCGGCGCGCAACGGCGACGATGATGGGTAGATGTGTCAGCAGATCTCGATCCATTGCTGAGCAATATCGCATAATGCATGCGAATTAAATGATCTTATAAAGGCGATCAAAGTCGGCGAACTTGTGTCCAGCGAACGGCCGGCACCGCCACGATCCCACTACGCCGGCGCCTTCAAAAAGGAGCGCGCTCATGAGCATGAATTTCTACACCCTCGGCAATAGCGGGCTGAAAGTAACCAGGCTTGCTCTCGGCACCATGACCTTCGGCACTGAATGGGGCTGGGGCGCCGACAAGGAAACAGCTCGCGCCATTTTCAATGCCTATGTCGATGCCGGCGGCAATTTCTTCGATACGGCCGATGCCTATACGGGCGGTACGTCGGAAACCTGGCTCGGTGAATTCATTGCCGAAAGGGGATTGCGGGATGATGCAGTCATCGCCACCAAGTTCACCATGAACCTCACCGCCCGAACGCCGAACGCTGCGGGGAACGGCCGCAAGAACATATTGCGGGCCGTCGAGGGGTCGTTGAAGCGCCTCAACACCGATCACATCGATCTTTATCTGCTGCATTGCTGGGATCGGCTAACCCCACCCGAAGAGGTGATGCGGACTTTTGATGATCTCGTCCAGTCGGGAAAAGTGCTGCATGTCGGCTTGTCCGACGTGCCGGCCTGGTACGCCAGCCGCGCTCAGGCGGTTGCGGAATTTCGCGGCTATGAACCGTTATCGGCGCTTCAGCTCGAATATTCGCTTGCCGAACGCAATATCGAAAACGAGTTCGTTTCGTTCGGCACACGATATGGTGCTGGCATCATGGCGTGGAGCCCGCTCGCGAGTGGTCTTCTGAGCGGGAAATATCGGGCAGGCGAGGCGCGGCAAGTGGATGGCCGGCTTGAAACGGTCCGCGGTACGACCAACCCCGGCTTCCAGAAATTCACGGAACGCAACTGGGCGATCGTTGCGGAATTGGAAAAGGTTTCGGCGGAGCTCGGGCGCAGTATGGCGCAAGTGGCCGTCAACTGGGCGATGACGCAGCCTGGCATCGCCTCGATCATCATCGGAGCAACCAGGCTCGAGCAATTGAAGGACAATCTTGGTGCGCTGGAGTTCACGATTCCGGCGGAGCTGCGCCAAAGGCTCAATGAGGTAAGCGCCTTGCAATCGACCTTCCCCTATTCCTTCTTCGGGCCGGAGATCCAGGGTTCGATGACCGGCGGACAGACGGTCGGCGACAAGCCGTCAGGTTACTATCCGGATCTTACCATCTCCGGGAAATTTGCAGGCGTCAGCTGACGCGGCAGATCGGGAACGATCCGGCGTCGGTGTCTTGCCGTATATGCCCGCCTTGGCCAGCTTCATCGCCATGGTGCGGACGGGGAGGCAAAACTTTTAGCGGCCGGTTGCCTCATATGTCGAAGCATGGCCCGCATTGCCTCAGGATTCGCGATGCGCATCGTCCGCAGCCTTTGATGCCAACCGCTCGGCGTCGGGATCGAAAACCTCAGACAGGGTCTGCAGGATGCGCAATACTCCAGGATGATCGCAGGTATAGTACCTGAACTGCGCCTGGCGTCGTACTTTGACTATTCCTGAATGATAAAGCCGCGTCAGATGCTGGCTGAGCGCCGATTGCGAGATTCCGAGCTTCTTGGCTAGGCTATTGACGTCTTCTTCGTGGCTGGAAAGGTAAATACAAACCTCAAGACGCTTTGGGTTTGAAAGTTGGCTGAGGAGATCTGCATGGTAGATGAGGCGCTCATCTTCTGTAGTTTGGTCTGAGTACATGACGCGGGCCGATCGCTGATAAATGTTTAATCTTCGAAGTTCAGGCGTCAGATGACAATAGACACAAAAGTCGCAAAATTATGTTCCGAACTATTGCAAATATATTGCATCCTCCCGGAACGACTGAACCTCCCACGCAGGCTGACCACGGTGGAACACGCCTTCGTTAATCGACAACTAGGGTCGTATTGTGATTTGTGAATATGTCAGAGAGCGGTTTTGCAATTATTCTGTAACAAAATCGAACGAACTGCCTTGTTTTTGTCCGGCTTCTGACATCGCGCTGCAAATAAAGCCGTTTATCTTGTGTGGTATCGAACAGGAGATAAAGATGACACATAGGGACCTGACGATCACCGAAGTTCTTAAAGATCCGCTCATCCGGCAGATTATGCGGGCGGATCATATCTCTGTTAGCGGTATGGCGAACCTGTTGCAGGATGCTGCGCGCCGGCAGAAGCGTGCGAAAGAATTCGCCCTGCCCGCTGATTTGGCCCCGATGGCCAATGCAGCTTCACAGACGCAAATCACTGCCCGGGCGGATTTGCGCTGAAGGCACTACCTCTACTTTCCAGTTGCCATGCGGCAGCTGACTTTGCTTGGCCGGTCAAATGCGTGTGGGATTGTCTGCGACCCTAGAGTATCTTAGAGCGCGCCGTTGCGGTTGAGTGAAATCGCATAGACGCTGGTGGTCGCCGTTATGAAAAGCTTGTGCTTGCCGCGGCCGCCGAAACACAGATTGGATACCGTTTCCGGCACCAGGATCTTGCCCATCAAATGTCCGTCGGGGGCAATGCAATGAACGCCATCGGCCGCCGACGACCAGAGATTGCCATCGCTGTCGAAGCGCATGCCGTCAGCGCAGCCGGGCGAAATCACATGAAACACCTCGCCACCGGATAGTCGCCAGTTATCGCCGACGTTGAAAACGCGGATATGCTGGGGATCGCTGCCATGCATGCGGCCGGTATCGGCGACGACGAGCTTTTTCTCATCCGGGCTGAAGGCGAGGCCGTTCGGGCAATTGAAGTCGGTCAGCACCGCTTGTATCGCACCGGACGGATCGACGCGGTAGACATGGCAAGGCAATTCCTGCTCGCTCCGGTGCCCTTCATAGTCCGTTGCAATACCGTAGTGCGGATCGCTGAACCAGATGGCGCCGTCCGACGTGACGACGACATCATTGGGCGAATTCAGCCGTTTGCCCTGATAGCGATCGGCGATCACCGTGATCGATCCGTCATATTCGGTACGGGTTACGCGTCTTCCGCCATGTTCGCAGCTGACGAGCCGGCCCTGCCGGTCGCGTGTGTGACCATTGGAAAAATTGGATGGCTCGCGAAACACGCTGATGCCGAGACCCGGCACCCACCGCATGATGCGATTGTTGGGGATGTCCGAGAAAAGCAGACAATTCAGGTCTCCGAACCAGACCGGCCCTTCGACCCAATCAAAGCCGGTTGCCAGCTGCTTGAGAGGCGCATTGCCGAGAACGAATGTGCCGAACGTGGGGTCAATGGTCTCGAAGAACGACATCGCGGCAATACCTCCCGTAAAGTTACACGGCCTGTTCGTTGTGTTATCGATACCGCATTCAAACGACTCCGCAAGCGGAGAGCATGGCACTTCAGACATATTCCGCCGTGAATTCGGAGTGTCCATTTCGACCCCTCTCTGGTATCGCAATTTGGCAAACGGAGGAAATGATGTCAGTTGGTCTCTTTGATCTGAAAGGGCGGCGCGCCCTTGTCACGGGCTCATCCCAGGGTATCGGGCTCGCGCTCGCCAAGGGGTTGGCGGATGCTGGCGCAGACGTCATCCTCAACGGTCGCGACGAACAGAAGCTCGCCAGGACTGCGGAAGGCTTCGGGGGCAGGGCGCACGTGTTAGCATTCGACGCGACCGATCATGGCGCTGCGCGGCATGCCATCGACGCCTTCGAGGCAGAAACGGGTGCGATAGATATCCTCGTCAACAATGCCGGCATGCAGTTTCGTGCGCCGCTTGAGGAGTTTCCAGCCGATGCCTTCGAGCAGCTGTTGCGAACCAATATTTCCAGCATCTTCAATGTCGGTCAGGCGGTTGCGCGACATATGATCAAGCGCGGTGCCGGCAAGATCATCAACATAGCGAGCGTGCAGACGGCGCTGGCGCGGCCGTCAATCGCGCCCTACACGGCGACCAAAGGTGCAGTCGGCAATCTCACGAAGGGCATGGCGACGGACTGGGCTCGGTTCGGGCTGCAATGCAATGCCATCGCGCCCGGCTATTTCGACACTCCGTTAAACGCGGCACTGGTTGCCGATGCCGATTTCTCGGCATGGCTCGAAAAGCGCACACCGGCCGGCCGGTGGGGGCGGGTGGAGGAGTTGATCGGCGCGTGTATCTTCCTGGCGTCCGACGCCTCCTCCTTCGTCAACGGTCATGTTCTCTACGTTGATGGTGGGATCACCGCGTCGCTCTGAACGTCATGGACGACCGCCGCTGGTGAAGCGCGGTCCGGCTGTGGCTGGGGAAACATCGGGTCATTGATGCACAATGATGGCAATACGCTCTTACCGCGGACATGATCAGCATTTGATCGTGTGGGGCGCGAAATATTCGAAAATTATAGCCGACCGAGAATGTGGCGCGGCCAATGGGCGGCGCCACATCTCATTGGGTGAAGTCCTGGATAGCGATCCCCAGCAATCGCATCTGGGATCGCTATCAGCGCGCCTCATTCGCCGGCGGCATTTGCAATGCGGCAGAGGTTCTTGGTCATGTTCGGAGCCACTTGTCCCGGCTGGACAATGAAAACGACATCGACGCGGCTGCCCTTGCCGTTTTTGCGGATAACGGCGCGCAGAGTTTGCGGTCGGCCGGAGCCGCTCGTTTCCTGCTGGGCTGTCAATGTGCCAAGGTTTTTCTCTGCTTTCACATCCAGAAAACCATCGGCCAGAATGGCGCGGTGAATTTTGTCAAAGGCGGCGTTCGGGTTGACTGACGGAACGACTACCCATGTCTTATAGGTGATGCCGGTCACCAGCGGAACGCCGCTGCTCTCAAAGTGGCTCGCACAGGCATCAGCCAGAGCCGGGGAGGCCGAAAGAAGCGCAAGCGCGAAAGCAAAACCTATCCTTGTATGCATCAATTGACAGCCTTTTTTGATTGAACCTAGGGGATGGGTACATCAACAAGGTGAGATTGATACTATCATACCGGGAACATGTCTATCTTCGACATCACGCATGAATGGAGGGCTTCAGGCGGGAGATCTGCGTCGGTCAGCGGCCCCGTGGTCGGGGCAATGACCAGATTTCAGGCCCGTGAGGAAAGAATTCCAGCGCGCTCCTCCGCGAACGTATCGCGCATTGCGCGCAAAATTGTCACCGCCGATGCTGCGCCGGGATCGATGTGTCCGAGAGATCTTTGTCCAAGGCGGGCTGCCCGGCCGCGGGCGGCGACCATTGAGCTCGTAGAGTTTGCGCCGTCTTCCGCAGCTTCTAGAATGGCGCTCCACATGCCGGCGGCGTCGAGCGAACGCGTTCTGGCGTCGAGGGCAGCTTCGGCAGCCGGGATCCAAGCATCCAACATGGTCTTGTCGCCGCGCTGGCCCTTTCCGCGCTGCTGAATGCCTGCCCGCATTTCATCAACGATCATTGCCTGGCATGCCGGCGACAGCGATTCGTCGGTCTTCAGCGCCTGTGACGCTCGGCGAAAGGCGGTTGCGTATAGCGGGCCGGTCGATGCTCCGACCGCATCGAGGAACGCTGAAGCCGCGACGGCAAAAATCTCGGAAGGCAGGGCCTGTGCGGGGTCGAGCTTGGCGAGTTCCGCATTCACCGCCATGAAGCCGAGGGACATGGTGATCCCGTGATCGGCGTCTCCGATCGCGCCATCCAATTCCGAGAGACGGTCTTTCTCGGCATTGATTGCGATGGATATGCGCTGAAACATGTTGCCCAGGCATCGAGCGGCATTTTCCGACATCGTCTTCCTCCCGGTCCCAGCAGTTCTTTCGCTGCCGGGCTCATTCTTATACGATCACCCGACCCTCAGAGCGAAAGCGTCGCACGGATGGTGCAACAGCTCGGTCAGCTCCTGGTCGAGATGCATTATGGATATGGATGCGCCGACCATGTCGAGCGACGTGCAGTAGTGTCCCACCCAGTTTGCGTCGATTTTGATATCCTTGGCGCTCAGGCGCTGCTCGACGCGGCGGAACAGGATGAAGAGTTCCATCATTGGCGTGGCCCCGAAGGAGTTGATCAGCACCGCGACCCGGTCCCCGGCGGCCGGCTTCATCTCGGCAAAGATCCGATCCATGACGCGGTCCGTAATCTCGTCGGCGCTCATCATTTTTTCGCGCGTCACGCCGCGCTCGCCATGGATCCCCATGCCGAACTCGATATCGTCGGGGCCAATCTCGAAATTGTGACGGCGGGTCTGCGGCAGCGAGCAGGGTTCGAGCGCCACACCCATAGTAAAGGTCCGGTCATTGGCCTTGCGTGTTGCGGCCTCGCAGGCATCGAGCGGCAAGCCCTTGTCGCACGCAGCTCCGGCAACCTTGAAGATAAAGAAATTGCCGGCGACGCCGCGACGCCCCTCCTTGTCTTCGATGGGAGACGACGCAATGTCGTCGGTCGTCAGCACCGTGCGGACTTCGATCTGCTGCTCCTGCGCCATTTCAGCGGCCATCTCGAAGTTCATGACGTCGCCGGCATAATTGCCGTAAACGAAGAGCACGCCTTGCCCGCCGGAGGCTGCTTTCGCGCATTCGAGGATGGGGGTGGGCGGCGGCGAGGAGAAGATGTTGCCGATGGCAACGGCATCGGCCAAGCCCTTGCCGACATAGCCGAGAAAACCGGGTTCATGACCCGTGCCGCCGCCGATCACGAGGCCGACCTTGCCGGGTCGCGGGCCGTCACGCGCAACCAGCGCTCGGTTCGACCCCTTGATCGGCGCGACATGCGAGCCATGTGCCTTGACGACGCCATCCAGCATCTCGTCGACGACATCGTCGGGATTGTTGAGAAATTTCTTGATATGCGTGCGATAGCTGCTTGGCAGCGAGACGCTATTGTCTGCCCTTGGCCGTTGGTTCGCCTTCTGATCCAGAGCCGTGACGCCATCGGCGTTGAGAATGCCTCGCCCCGTGGCGGCGTCCGTGATCAGCACGTTGATGTAGCCGCCGCGCAACGCCGCGAGGATCGCAGGTACCTTGTCGAAGCCGCCGGCAACAGCGATGCGCAATCCGATCGATTTCAGCATGTCGAGAGATATGCCGATGGTGCGATCATCGAGAGGGCCTGCGACGGGTTGGCCTTTCGCATCGATGAACCGTCCTGCGACAACGCCCACCGCGTTCTTGGCCAGATAGTCCTGCAGCGAGACGGATTCGAAGAAACCACTGCTATGGATCGTCGAATTCGGTCGCAGCGATGACACGCTGAAGACCGCTTTGTTGGCCTTCGAGAGCACAGCGAATTGGTCTTCGATCAGTGGTTCCGCCAAGAGGATGTCGCGCACCTCGGTCGTCGAAACAATGGCAGGAGCGGTGATGTTGACAAGCTTGCCATCGGTGGCGTTGGCAAAGGCGGCGGCACAAAGCTCCGGCGTATAGGCAAAGCGCGCCCGCGTGCCGCCGGTCGCCTGAACGACGGTCACATCCTGAAGGTTCGGGACATTCGATTGTTCACCGACTGCAAGGACCGTGCGCCCCCAAGCAACTGCCAGCGTATCGCCCGATTTCAGCAGCTTGGCGATTGCCTGTGCCCCTGCCGTCCCCAGACGGTCGATCAACGGCCGTGTTCCATCGTCACTCGGGACGACGAGACAGTCATGCAGCCCGAAATGCCGCTTCAGTTCGAGCGCGATGGAAAGGGAACTTAGGCGCGAGGGTTCAAGCGAGATATTGACGATGCCGCGGCTGCGGGCATCGGCCAGGTAACTATTTACGGTCGCCCGCGATATGCCCATGATATCGGCGATCTCGCCCTGGGTTTTGCCGTCTTCATAGTAGAGCCAGCAGGCCCAAACATAGGGGTCGTCGCCATAGCGCAGCGGCATGGCGTCGATTGCGTCCGGAGCGCCCGCCTTTCCTGAGCCAGTTTTGCTGGCCGAACTTGCCTTGCCTGTCATAGCGATTCCCTTTTCCCGCCAGAAGATGGAAGCAATGCTGGGCGTTTGCAAATGCTTCTTGTCGGGATAAGCGGTGTGCGACCCCTCCAGTCTATTGAGGGGTCGCGCGGTCTTGGGAGAGCCCGTTAATGCAGCTGGGTGCGAGCGCCGAGGGAAAGCTCCTTCAGGATGATCGCGCAGGAGGTGGCGCCTGCATCCAGTACACCGAGGGAGCGTTCACCCAGCCGGCTGGCGCGGCCGATCTTGGCGACCAGATTGAGCGTGGAGTCGCGGCCTGCCTCGGCTGCAGCCATCAGGGCATCAAGCGCGTCGGCGAAGGATTTGCCGGCTGCGTTCGCTGCATCGAAGGCCTCGATCGCTGGAACCAGCGTGTCGAGCAACGTCTTGTCGCCGACCTTTGCCGAGCCGATCGATTGAACGCCTTCAAGGCCGGCATGGAGCGCCCGGCTGTAAGCGGCGCTGTCGATTGCATCGATACCTTCGAGCTTTTCGGCAATCTCAGTGAACATGACGCCATAAAGCGGACCCATGGAGCCGCCGATCTCTGTCATCAGCACCGTGCCGAGCGTGTCGAGCGAAGCCGACAGTGACTGGTTCTGGCCCTTCAGCCGTTCTGCAGCCATACCGAAGCCTTTGGCCATGTTGACGCCGTGATCGCCATCACCGATCTTGCCGTCGATCTCGCTGAGATAGGCGCGGTTTTCGACGATGCGGTCGGCCATCGAAAGGACGATGCCGCCGGCTGTTGCATTGTTGAATGTCTGCATGCGTGCGTCCTCCCTCAGAGCAGAGTCGTACATTTGACCTCGACGTCCAGAAGCGCTTTCAGCTCCTCATCGAGTGCCATCACGGTCAGCGTCGCGCCGACCATTTCGAGCGACGTGAAATAGTTGCCGACATAGGTCTTGTGGATCTTCAGGCCCCGTTCGGAGATTTTCGTCTCGATCGTGTCGTTGAGGATATACAGCTCGTTGACCGGCGTTGCGCCGAGACCGGATACGAGCACGGCGACTTCGCTGCCCGCAGGCAGGTTGTGATCGTCAAGAACGATCTGGCACATGGCGTCTGCGATCTCGGCCGCCGTTTTCAACGGCTCGACGCGAACGCCCGGCTCGCCGTGATGACCGATGCCGACTTCCATCGTGCCGGGCTCGATCTGGAAGTTCGGATGACCGACGGAGGGCAGGGTGCAGGGGCCGAGGCCTATGCCGACGGAGCGGCAGCTGTCGATCGCCTTCTGTGCGGTGACGCGGACTTCTTCAAGACTTGCTCCGGTTGCAGCCTTGGCACCGCCAACCTTCCACATGAAGATCTCGCCGGCGACACCGCGGCGCTTTTCGCGTTCCTGTGGCGGTGCAGAGCAAACATCATCGTTGGCGACAACGGTGGCGACTTCGATTCCGTCCTTTGCGGCAAGCTTGATGGCCATCTTCACATTCATGTTGTCGCCGGCATAATTGCCATAGAGGCAAATCACGCCACGGCCGCCATTGGCTTCGCGAATGGCGTCGTGAAAGCTCTTGGCCGTCGGAGAGGAGAAAAGCTCACCGACTGCAACCGCATCCAGCATGTTCTTGCCGGTATAGCCGATGAAGGCTGGCTCATGGCCCGAACCACCGCCGGTGACCACACCGACCTTTCCGGCATGTGGTGCGTCCTTGGCGACTACGACGCGCGGATTGTCAGCCAGACGGACGATATCCGAATGTGCCTTGATGAAGCCTTTCACAGTATCTTCAACGACTTCATCCGGATTGTTGATGAACCGCTGCATGGTACCTCCTGTAGAATTATCGCGCGTTTGCGCTCAAAGAATTGTGTAGCCGCCGTCGATCAGTAGATCGGCGCCATTGATCATGTCCGCACCGGAAGAGGAGAGGAAAACAGCAGCGGCTGCGATCTCCTGTGGGAAAGCGAAGCGACCGTTCGGAATGCGCTTCTTGGCAGCCTCGCCCTTCTCGCCGGCCCAGGCCTTTTTGCCGAGCTCGGTCAGCACGATCGTCGGAGAGATAGTGTTGACGCAGATGCCATGCTTGCCCCATTCGGCGGCAAAGGTCTTGGACATGCCGATGACGCCGAATTTGGAGGCGCAATAAGCGACATGATCTTCGATGGCGACGGTGCCTGCCTGCGAGGCGAGGTTGACGATCTTGCCGCCCTTGCCGGCAGCGATCATGGCGCGACCGACGGCCTGCGTAACCAGGAATGTACCCTTGAGATTGATACTGATCGTCTTGTCCCAATGATCGAGCGACAGATCCTCGGCCGGTGCCAGAAAGACGACGCCGGCGCTGTTGACGGCAATGTCGATGCCGCCAAAATGCGAGACGACGTCGCCGACTGCCTTGTTGACCGAAGCGGGATCGGAGACATTGCAGACAAAGGGTGCCGCTCCGCCGCCGATCTCGGCGGCCTTTGCCTTCGCCATATCAACATTGATATCGAGGACGGCGACCTTTGCGCCCTTCGACGCGAACGCCGTTGCAACGGCTGCGCCGATGCCTGAACCGCCGCCCGTCACGAGGGCGGTCTTGCCCGACAGCGGGAAGTTCAAATCAATGTCTGGAGATGTCTCGGTCATCTTTTTCAAGCCTCTGTCCTTGGGGGAGCGGGGCGAGATGTTCGCCCCGCCGCAATGATCTTACTTGCGGGTCTCGAGCAGCTTGTCCACGTTCCCGGTCGTTACCGGGGTCCACGGAACATTGTAGTTCTTGTCCTTGCCATCGTTGAATGGCATGGCCGGATACTGTTCCCAGATCTTCGATTCCGGTTTGTAGCTGCCCTTCTTGGCGGCGAAGATCGCGAGGTCGAGTGCGCCCTGGGCCTGAGCGCTTGCGTCCTGAAGGATCGAGGTCATCGTTCCCTGCTTGACGGCGTGAAGCGCATCGGTGATGCCATCGATACCGGCAATGGCGAAGTCCTTGACGTTGAGCTTGGCTGCCTTGATCGCTTCGATCGCGCCAAGTGCCATCTCGTCATTCTGGCCGATAACGCCATTGATCTGGCCCGGATGCGAGGTCAGCCAGTTTTCCATCAGCGTCTGGGCTTCGGCACGCGACCAGTTGGCGGTCTGATCTTCGAGGACCTTTACATTCGGGCACTCGGCAAGCGCCTTCTTGTTGCCTTCGAGGCGGGAGATCTGCGCCGACTGGCCGATCGGGCCTTCGAGAATGACGACATTACCCTTGCAGCCGATCTTGTCGAGCACGGTCTTGGCTTCCATGTAGCCGGAGATCGTGTCGTCGGAGCCGACATAGGAGGTCAGGAGATCGGAGTTGACACGAGTGTTCGAGCCGACGACCGGGATGCCGGCGTCGTGCGCGGCCTGAACGGCGGTCGCTGCGGCTTCGATATCGATCGGCACGAAGATGATCGCGTCGAACTTCTGCGTGATCATGGTGTTGACCTGTTCCTGTTGAACGAGCGCGTCGTAGCGGCCGTCGAAGATGGTCAGGTCGACGTTACCGTTCTTGACGGCGGGATGTTCTTTCAGCGCTGCCGACCAGATCTGCATGAACTCGGCGTTGAGGCCGTAAGGTGCCGCGCCGATCTTCAGCTTCTTTTCCTGCGCCAAAGTTGGCGACGCCAGGAGTGCGGTCGCTGCAGCAAGAGCAATAAGCAATTTCTTCATTACAATTCTCCTCCGTTGGAAGTTCGGCGGCCGACGTGACACGCCGTTTGGTTTGCAAGTGCGAACACTGCGAATTTTTCGGGTTCAGCCGCCCAGATTTCTCTTTTGGTCGAGCATGACGGCGCCGACGATCAGCGCGCCCTTGAGGACCTGCTGGTAGTAGGATTGGATCCCCATCAGATCGAGGCCGTTGTTCATGACGCCGATGATCAGGGCGCCGATCAGCGTGCCGGTGATGCGGCCGACGCCGCCGGAAAGACTGGTTCCGCCAATCACCACGGCTGCGATCGCATCAAGCTCGTAGGCGATGCCGGCCTGCGGCAGAGCGGAACCGGTGCGGGCCGCAAGGATCATGCCTGCTAGGCCGGAAAGACCGCCGGAAATGACATAAACGAGGAAGCGCAGCTTGCTGACATTGATGCCCGAGGTGATGGCAGCATGCGGGTTGCCGCCGACGGCATAGATGTAGCGGCCGAAGCGGGTGCGGTTGAGGACCCACCAGGCGACAATGAACACGATGGCAAGCAGGATGACAGGCATCGGAATGGAGAGGACGCTGCCGGTGCCGATCCAGCGGAAATCGGGGGTGAGAGCCGGAACCGGCTTGCCGCCGCCATAGATGAGTGTGAGGCCGCGGGCGGCAGACAGCATGCCGAGCGTCGCAACGAAGGCAGGCACGGCAAAGCGCGAAACGATGAGGCCGACGACGGCGCCGCAGGCGACGCCTACGAGCAGGCCGACTGCTAGCGCGACATAGGGCGGATAGGGCGCGCCGACGATGCCAGCCGTCGCCGAAGTCGTTGCGAAGCTCGCGCTCACAATACCGGTGAGTGCGACGACCGAGCCGACGGACAAATCGATGCCGCGGGTCAGGATCACGAATGTCATGCCGATTGCCAGCACGCCGTTGATCGAGGTCTGCAGCAACACGTTGGAGATATTGCCGGCCGTCAGGAAGTACTGGTTCGAGAAGGAAAGGACGACCGCGAGCAGCAGGAAGGCGAGAAAGATCCCGTATTCCTGAATGATCAATCTGCGGCGGTCCGAGCTGAACCAGGAATTGGATTGATTATTGTCGGTGGCGGACATTGCAAATACCTCTTGTTGCCGGGCGCTTCATTCTGGGCTTCGTGGTCTGTCGTCGTCAGGTCGACAGATGCACGAGCGATTGCGCGTCGGCCTCCTCCCTCTTGAGAATTCCTGCAGCGCGCCCTTGGCGCATCACCAGGATGCGGTCAGACATGCCGAGAACCTCGTCTATTTCGGATGAGATCATGATGACTGTGCCGCCCTCGGCGGCGAACTCGCAGATGATGCGATAGATTTCGCGCTTGGCGCCGACATCGACGCCGCGGGTCGGCTCATCGAGCAGCAGCACTTTCGGCTTGCGCAGGAACCACTTGCCAAGCACGACTTTCTGCTGATTGCCGCCTGAAAGGCCGGAGACGGGCATGCTGTCGCGCGCCGTCTTGATGCCAAATCGCTGGATCATGTCCTGGCTGGCGCTGGCTTCGGCCCGGCGATCCATCGAGAAATGCGGGCTCATTTCGGGAAGGCTTGCCAAGCAGATGTTGTTGCGCACGCTGTCGATCAGATTGAGACCCGTGAGTTTGCGGTCTTCCGTCACGAACGCGATGCCGTGCCGCATGGCTTCGGCGGGCTTGCGAACGACGATGGGGTCGCCGGCAAGCTTGACCTGGCCGCTGCTGACTGCGTCGACGCCGAAGATACAGTTGAAGATTTCGGTTCGACCCGATCCCATCAGGCCGTAAATGCCGAAGATTTCGCCCTGGTGAGCGGTAAACGAGATGTCGTTGACCTTACCTGCGGCCGTCAGGCCAGCGACTTCCAGCCCTGGTGTTGCTGTCGGCACGTTCGTCTTGATGTATTCCTCGCCGAGCTCGCGGCCGACGATCATGCGGATGAGGCCGGGCCGATCGATATCGGCAAGAGCGCCGCTGCCGACATGGGCGCCATCGCGGAAGGCCGTGTAGGAATCGGCGATCTGGAAGATTTCTGACAGGCGGTGCGAGACATAGACAACCCCTTTGCCTTCCGCTTTCAGCCTCTCGATGGTCGCAAAGAGCTGCTGCGCTTCTTTCTCACCGATCGCCGAGGTGGGCTCGTCCATGAAGATCACTTCAGCATCGTGGCTGAGCGCCTTGGCGATCTCGACCAACTGAACCTGGGCAACCGAAAGGTTCATCATGAATTGGGTGGCGCGAATGTTGAACTGCAGCCGATCGAGCAGCGCCTGCGCGTTGCGGTTCATCGTCTTGAAATCGATGCCGCCGAAGCGGGCAGACGGCTCACGACCGAGATAGATATTTTCCGCAACCGTCATATGCGGAATGGGGCTGAGTTCCTGCTCGATGATGGCAATGCCAGCGGCAAGCGCGTCGGCGGGGCTCGCATATTCCACTTCTTTGCCGCGTCGGCGAATGGAGCCGGCATCGCGCTTGTGAATGCCCATCAGGATCTTGAGGAATGTCGATTTGCCCGCGCCATTACCGCCGCACAGGGCGTGAACCGAGCCGGAGCGCAACTGAAAGCGGCCATCGCGCAATGCGGCAACGCCGCCAAAGGACTTCTTCAGCCCCTCTACTTCAAGCAGGAATTCCACGTTCCCCTCCGCACTCTGGATGCCGGGCCAAAAGATCGATCGGAACCGAGCTTTGTCGTCGAGCACTGATATTTACAATATTCGAGTTGCTTTCGACAAATGTCAATATAGCAATTTCGGAATCGGCTTTGCGATGCCGCAGTGCGCCCCTGGGCGTCGTCGGTATTCCTGATAAATGACTTCCGGAAACGGAAGTATCATTTTGAATTAAAACAGATAAATCATCGCAAGCATTGAATTTCGCGAGGCAATTTCGTAACGATTGACTGACGGGTCAGATCGTAGCGGTTGGTCGACGCGCCCGTTGTCGACGTACCCGATCATGGTCCGGGCTGCGCCGGTGGTGGCAGATGGGGAGCTACCCCAAGGGGTATGCCGTTGGCGCGGGAGCATCGGTCATGCGGAGAGCTCGTCGTGACCCGTCGATTGCGGGAGAGGCCGACTTTATGTCATATTATGATTAGGCAAGTGAGCATACGACGAAGGTCTATCAGGATCGGTATGTCGCTGTGCGGAGAGGAAGAGAATGACGACATCAGGCCGGGGACGGCAGAGATTGGCTCAGCAGGTCATCGACCAACTGCGTCAGCAGATCGAAGCCGGTAGACTTCAGGCGGGCGACCAGCTCCCGACCGAGCCACAGTTGGAGGCGACATTCGGCGTCAGTCGCACGGTCGTGCGCGAAGCGATCGCCGATCTGAGAGCCGCCGGCTTTGTCAAACCCATCCAGGGCAAAGGAGTATTCGTTTCCGAGGCGACCGCAAGATCCGGTCAGCTATTGACGCCCATCGAGGTCAAAAGCATCCCCGAGACGCTGGAGTTGCTTGAGTTCCGCATGGCGGCCGAAGGTGAGGCGGCCGCAATAGCAGCTTATCGCAGAACTGCCGAGCAGGAGGCGGCGATCGCCGCCGCCAATCGAAAGATGGCTGCGCTCATAGAGCAAGGGCTTTCGACGATCGAGGCGGACTATGAGTTTCATCTCGCCGTTGCGAATGCCACCAACAACCGCTTTTACGTCGACGTGCTCAGGCATTTCGGTCTGCGAACCATCCCGCGCGGGCAATTTCCGACCCTGCCGGAAGCCAATGATCGTGCCTATCTAATGAGGGTTCATGCCGAACATGCCGCGATCCTCGAAGCAATTGCCGATCAGGATCCAGAGCGTGCGCGTCAGGCAATGCGTGCGCATATGACAGCAAGCCAGCGGCGCTACCGGCAATTAGCGGAACAGCGGCCGCAATAGGGCTCGACTCTCTTTTTGAGTCATATTATGTCATATGATATGAGTCCCACGGGAGGTGCGGTGAGTGTACTTGGGAACGCAGGTCGAGGCGCGCGACGACGATGACTATCGGGTTTTCGCGCAACTGGGGGTAAAGCATATCTGTGCCGACCCTCCGGGAAAGCCGGCTAGCTGGACGTTGTCTGATCTCGAGCGGCATCGCGACAAGATCGAGAGTTTCGGATTGATTCTGGATATGATCCAGCTTCCTTTGCCATCCCAATCGATCGAGAACGCGTCCTATCCCGACATTCTGCTCGCTGGGCCGGATCGCGATCGTCAGATCGATGCGGTCTGCAAGTTGATCGAAGATGTCGCAGCGGCCGGCATCCCCTCGGCAAAATACAATCTCAACCTCATCGGGATTCCACGCACCCCGGACGAACCCGGTCGGGGAGGCTCGATGAATGCGAGTTTTCGCTGGGACAAGACCGACCAGCAGGCAGCACCCGGCCTTGCCGGCGTCTTGTCGGAGGACGAGAATTGGGAGCGGATCGACTATTTTCTGGAACGCGTCGTTCCGGTGGCGACAAGCAATCGTGTCCGTCTGGCATGTCATCCGCATGATCCGTACACCCCGCCCGGATATCGTGGCGTAACGCGCGTGCTGGGCTCCGTTGAAGGGTTGAAGAAATTCGTTCTCATGCGGGAAAGCCCGTATCACGGACTGAACTTCTGTCAGGGCTCGGTCGGCGAGATGCTCGATAATCCAGGCGAGGAGATCAACGACATCATTCGCTGGTTCGGCACGCGCAACAAGATCTTCAACGTCCACTTCCGCAACATCCGTGGCGGCAAGCTGTCTTTCATGGAAACCTTCCCCGAGGAAGGCGACATGGATATGGCCCGTTCCGTCCGGGTCTATCGGGAGGTCGGCTATGAATACATGTTGATGCCGGATCATGTCCCGGCCATCAGCGGCCGCGACCCCACAGGCGTCGCCTTTGCCTTTTGCTACGGCTATATCGCCGCACTTTTGCAGACGCTCGGTCAGGGCTGAGACTGGATTTGTCCGTTGAACAAAAGAGGATTTCGCCATGAACCCGAATGAACTGAAGCAGGCCGTCGGCAGTGGACTGCTGTCCTTTCCAGTCACGCATTTCAATCAGGATCTCTCATTCGACGAGGCCCAATATCGCAATCACGTCGAATGGCTGGCAGGTTACGATGCTGCGGCACTGTTTGCTGCCGGCGGTACCGGCGAGTTTTTCTCCCTCAATCCCGCGGAAGTTCCGCAGGTGGTTCGTGCAGCCAAGGCTGCAGCCGGCAGCACGCCGATCGTTTCTGGAACCGGCTATGGTACGTCGCTTGCCGTAGACATCGCAAGGTCGGCGGAGAAGGCCGGTGCCGACGGTTTGCTATTGCTGCCGCCCTATTTGATGTTTGCCGAGCAGGTCGGTTTGATCGCCCATGTAAAAGCGGTCTGTAAGGCCGTCGGTATCGGCGTCATCGTCTACAATCGCGACAACGCCGTACTCACAGCCGAAAGCTTGGCGCGATTGGCCGACGAGTGCCCCAATCTCATTGGTTACAAGGACGGCGTCGGTGATGTCGACAAGGTGATCGAGATTACGACGACGCTCAAAGATCGGCTGGTCTATGTCGGCGGTATGCCAACCCATGAGGTCTATGCGCAGGCCTATTTCGCCGCTGGCGTGACGACCTATTCGTCCGCGGTTTTCAATTTCGTACCCGCGCTGGCCCAGCGGTTCTACGCCGCTTTGCGTGTGGGAGATCAGTCGACGGTGGACGCGATCCTCAAGGGTTTCTTTTTCCCATTGGTCAGCTTGCGCAATCGCAGAAAAGGTTATGCCGTGTCGATCATCAAAGCGGGGCTGCGTGTTCTCGGCCGGGATCCTGGCCCCGTCCGGCCTCCGTTGATCGATCTGACCGCAGAGGAAATGGTGATGCTGGAGAAGATTGTCACCACCGCCGGATGATCTTCGTTAGAAAAGTAGCTCGAGAGGCAGCGAGGCTGGCTACCCGAGCTTGAGGAAAGCGACAATGCTTCAATCTTCGCCCAACGGCTCCGGCCGGACCTTCGTCTATGTTTCCGCGGCAGTCGCGGGGACGGTCGACATATACGAAATGGACAGGATGAACGGCGCTCTCTCTTGGATATCCTCCTTCGATGCCGGCGGAATGGCCATGCCGATGGCCGTTGGCGCGGATAAGGGACATCTCTATGTCGCCATCCGTTCGCAGCCCTATCGCCTGTTGACGTTGGCAATAGATCCGGAGACCGGCAGGCTGGAGCAGAGGGCCACAGCCCCTTTGTCCGACAGTATGGCTTACATTGCCACCGAGCCATCGGGCCGATTGCTTCTCGCGGCATCCTATGGTGGCGACAAAGTTGCGGCACTCGCGATCACCAAGGACGGGCTTGTTACAGAGGGAGAGCGGCAGACAATCCCCACGGGACGCAACGCCCATTCGATCCTCAGCGATCGGAGCGGCAGATATGTCTTTGCGACAAATCTCGGTTCCGACGCCATTTTGCAATTCGTCGTCGATCCGGAAAGCGGCGTGTTGGCAGCCAATGAGCCGGCGAGAATCTCGACGGGGCAGGGTTTCGGCCCACGGCACATTGCGCTCTCGCCGGACAACAAATTTCTCTATGTCCTGACGGAGCTGACGGGACATGTGATCCATTATGTGCTGGATCCGTCCGATGGAACGCTGACTGAGGTCGAGAGCGTTGCATCCGCCCCCTGTGACGCTGGACTGTCTCCCGGTGTCGCGCCATCGGTTAAGGCTCCGGTGGATGACGGCAAGCCGAAAGTATGGGCTGCCGACATCGGCATCACGCCCAATGGCAAGTTTCTCTATACGACCGAACGAACCACAAGCACGATCGCACTCTTTCGCGCGCATGAGGAAAGCGGCAGACTGACTTACGTCACCAGCTATCCGACGGAGCAGCAGCCGCGCGGCATACGCATCGACCCATCCGGTTGCTTTCTGGTGGCATCAGGCGAAAAGTCAGACCGGCTCTCGGTCTATGCCATCGACAGGGATGGTGGCGAACTTGATATCGTCGGTCGATACCCGGTCAGCGCCGGCGCGAACTGGATCGAAATCGTGACGTTTGCCTGATGCTGCCGGCTGGCATTGCCGATGATTATGGTCAATCGCCATCCCTCTGTGTCGTCATCTGCAGAATGAGGTCTTCAACCTCGGAAGGAGGCAGGGGTCTGGCAAGCAGGTAGCCTTGGAACATTTCGCATCCGGCGCCTGCGAGAAAATGCGCCTGTTCTTCGGTTTCAACGCCTTCGGCGACAACTTCGAGTTCCAGCGTCCTGCCAAGCGATACGATGGCGGCGGTAATTGCCATGTCGCCGGCCTTGTGCGGGATATCCGCGATAAAGGATCTGTCGATCTTCAAGCGCGACAACGGAAACCGTCTGAGGGTGCTAAGGCTCGAATATCCGGTGCCGAAATCGTCGATCGCAAGGCTGACGCCAAGTTGCTTCAGCTCGCGCATGCGCTCTATGGCGCCCTCAAGATCGCGCATGATCAGACTCTCCGTCAGCTCAAGCTCTAGCCAACGGGGATCGAGCCCGGCGGATTGAAGCGCTGATGACACCTGATCCGTCAGCGAGCGTTCGAGAAATTGCCGTGCCGATACGTTCACGGCCACTCGCAGCATGGCAAGGCCACGGTCCTGCCAGTTTCGGTTCTGCTGGCAAGCCTTGCGCAAAACGATATCGCCGATCGCGACGATGAGCCCCGTCTCTTCGGCCAGGGGGATGAACGCGCCCGGAAGCAGCAGGCCTTCAGCCGGGTGTTGCCATCGCACCAGCGCTTCAACGCCGATTATCCTGCCGGTGCGGATGTCCTTTTGAGGTTGATAATGGAGTACGAACTCGTCTCGTTCCACGGCGCGCCGGAGCTCTTCGATGCGGACGAGCTTGTTGCGCGCTTCTTCTCCCATGGCATGCGTGAACAGCTGAATGCGGTCGCGGCCGGATTCCTTGGCGCGATAGAGCGCCATGTCGGCACTGGCAAACAATTCGGATGCCGTGTCTCCGTGTTCGCCGGAACATGCAACACCAATGCTGCAGGTAACACGAATTTCGACGCCGTCTATCGTTAAAGGTGCGGAAATCGCCTCAAGAATGGCGCGCAAGCGTTCGGACATCGGAACGGAGGTTTCCTCCAGAACGATGATGAACTCATCGCCGCCGATCCGTGAGACGATGCCGTCGTTTCGGATCTGTGTCGATATTCGCCGCGCGACGACCTTCAGTAATTCGTCACCGGCCGCATGGCCGAGACTGTCGTTGACGAACTTGAAATTATCGAGGTCGACGAAAGCGACAGCGACGCATTTCTGCTGGCGGGAGGATTTTTCCAGAAGCTCTCCGAGCTTGCGGTCGAGCAGCGTGCGGTTCGGCAGGCCTGTAAGAGCGTCGTGCTCCGCCAGATAGGCTATGTGGGTGATGTCCTGGTGGCGATCGATGGCAATTCCCGCCGTCTGCGCCACGCCTGCGAGGAATTCCATGAGGCCGGCGTCATCATTGTCCCAGGCCTTGGCGACCATCAAGACACCATGCCGGCCCCCGTCGCGCGACAGGATGGGAAATTCGACGGCCTCCTCCGTGAAAACCTCGGCTTGCCTGTCATCGACTTGGAAATGGACGCGCCTTCCATCGAGCAATCTCTCGAGAAGCGCTTGGGCGTCTCTGAGAAATGATCCGAGATCGACGCCTCTTGCCACATCCTGCAAGAGTCTTGTCTGCGTGCTCATCAACTCCTCTGCGCGCTTGCGAGCGGAGATATCCCTGGAAGCACCCACCACGCCGATAATGTTACCGCTCCGGTCCCGCAGCGGCACGCGCGACATCATCAGCCATCCTTCGCCTCGGATGCGCCTCTCTTCGACGCCGAGATCGGGCTCGCCCGTTTCCATGACGCGCCGCTCGACCTCGTCGATCTTCTCGGCGTCGGCTGCCGAGTGGATTTCTGCGTCGGTGAGGCCGATCAGCTCTTCGACATTGTTGAAATCATTATTGATGACAATGGCTCGATTGGCGAAAAGAAAACGGCCATCTCTGTCCTTGGCATAGATGAAGTCCGGAACATAGTTGATCATCGTCTCGAGCCATTCATATCGCTCGGTGAGCGACAGATGCTGCTCCTGCAGCGCATCGAACCGTTGGAGGAGGCACTCATCGCCTCCGTTCGAACCAGCGTTCATCGATTTCGACGGTCTACCCGGCTGTCGCGTCATCTGCGGCTCTCTCATTTGTCGATGGACAATAGCGAGAACCAGTTATTCAACCGTGAAAAAGCCGCATCCATTCCGACTGTCATAAATATTGAGTTAAAGCGGAGGTGCGAGAACTGGGGGGAGGCGTTGAGGTTTGCCCCGCCGATTGTAGCGGATCGAAAAATTATGCGCCGGGCGTTTTTGACCGTCAGGATGCGATGGCGGTCTGCACTCTTGATCGGATTAGATAGCCAAGATTGCGCACGGCCCTTATTTCGACGGCAGCTCCGGCAAGCACAAGCTTCTTTCGAATACGGGAGATGTGCGCGTCGAGCGCATTCGACTCGATTTCGTCTTCCAGCGTATAGACCGCGTCGATCAGATTGGGCCTCGTGACGATACGGTTCGGGCGGCGCAACAGGGCTTCAAGCACCAGATACTCACGCCGTGAAAATTCGATCACCGATCCGGCGATGCAGATTTCATTGCTCCGAGGGTCGATGGTCAGATTGCCGAAGTCCAGATTCCGATCAGAAACCAACGGACCTCGCCTGCGCAGTGCCCGCAGCCGGGCAAGCAATTCTTCGAGCGCGAACGGTCTGGCAAGATAGTCGTCGGCGCCGCAATCCAGACCATCCACACGATGATCGACACTGCCGAGGGCGGTCAGTATGAGGATCGGCACGGGATGCCTGCGTTGGCGAAGTGTTGCGACGAAATCCAGACCCTCGCCATCCGGCAGACGGCGATCCAGCACGAGGGCATCATAAGTACCGGTACAGATCATGGCATCGGCGTCGGCGATGGTGCGAACGTGGTCAGCCAGCACATCACGACGTCGCAGTGCATCAAGCAAGGCTCGGGTCATTTTGGGTTCGTCTTCAAGCAGCAGAATTTTCAAGGGCGTCTCACGGGGTAGGTGAAAGCTGTTCATCGTCATTCAAGGCCGACCGGTTGAAGAGAGTTACCGCTCGTGCCGATACCGACCGGGTGCCTTCCGGAAGACGGGCGCTGGGACGAGTAGCCAGCCGGCAAGCTTTGGCTCGCCGGTGTCTCTTCCTTGGCCGCGGTGGCTAGGTCGTCAGCGCAACCAAAAAACTGCAATGGAAGTGTCCACATGCCGTCTCTCCCGGAGATCCGAATGCCGGCATTATGGCTTGCCATTGTCAAGAAACGGAGGAGGTCTCGTGAAGACCGGTCTGGTCGTTACTGCACCGCCGGTATCGGAATCGGAGCCGGTTTCAAAGGATGCAGCGTGGACCATTGACGATTGGGAGTCACATTTCGAATGGCTGTCGCGGCGAACGCTTTCCAACGAAGGCGAGACAGGGATCCGTCGGTTTTGAGACCTGACGGCATCGCTTCCGTCAGCGTGACAACCGTCGGGAGTTCGTTCAACCAAAACGGGTGCGAGTGTGCCTTGCGGGACCGGAGCAAAACCGGCTAAAGCCCGTCTAGCGAAGTCTAGATTCTGCAGAGGACACATTATGAATTCCAGCAAAGCGGGCGCGAATAGCAATCTCGTGCTTGTCGGCGTGCTTCTGATGGTTCTCGGCGACTTCATGTTCTCGCTAAATGACGCCATGGGTAAGTGGCTGGTCGCGAGCTTTTCCGTCGGCCAGATTCTGGTGATACGCTCCTTTGGCGCCTTTACCATCCTTGCCCCCATGATCGCGCGGCAAGGAAGCGATGCGCTCTTCCGGATAGAGCATCCACGGTTGCAGGTCTTGCGCGTCGTCATGACGACCGCCGATGTCGCTCTATTCTATGCTGCGGTTGCCTATCTGCCGCTCGCCGATGTCATGACCTTCTACATGGCCGGCCCGATTTATGTTGCGGCGCTCTCGCATTTCTTCCTTGGCGAGAGGATCGGCTGGCGGCGTTGGCTGGCCGTTTTGCTGGGTTTCGTCGGCGTGGTGATCGCGCTGCGGCCCTCAGCGGCTATGCTGTCCTGGCCGTCGATTTTCGGCCTGGGCGGCAGCCTCGCCTTCTCGATGACGCTGATCCTCAGCCGAAAGCTGCGTAATACCAGCGATGCCACGCTCGTCGCCTGGCAGACCGTCGCTGCGCTCGCGACGGGGCTCGTGCTGAGCATCGGCAACTGGCGCTCGGCATCGACGCTGGATTGGGGAGCCATGCTCGCGCTTGGCGTTGTCGCCGGTAGCGCCCACATGCTGATCACTCGCTCCTTGAAACTCGCACCGGCATCCCTGCTCGCGCCGCTGCAATACAGCCTGTTGATCTGGGCGATCGCACTCGGTTTCCTATTCTTCGGAGATATCCCCGATGCGCAGATCATCGTCGGATCGGTCATTATCGTGCTCGCCGGTCTTTTCATTTTCCATCGCAAGAACCTGACCGGGAGCATCCCGCAGGATGCCGTTGCCCGCGACGGGCATTGAAATAGCCCCGCGATGCCGTTCCGCGGTGTGACATGTCGACACCAAAAGAGATTGGACACGGCACCAGAACGATGGCTGCCGAAAGGCTTTCGGGCGGAAAAGCTCCTGCGATCCTTAGGCTGACGATGGGCTGTCCGAGCTGAAGCGCCACGATCAAGGCTGGCCCACCTTTATCCCGCGTCCAAAATCAGGCGGCAAGTCTAGTAAGTCGAAGCGACCACCGGAGGGAGCCTTAGCCAAGGCGGAGAGGTTTGGTGCGTCTACTTGTTCTGTCCGACGCGGTAGCGTTCTATCGGGCAGGCTGGACCAGATTTGCGAGAAGACGAAAGGCGCCGGGCACGAGCCGGTCCAGCTGATGATGCAGGACAAGACTTGTATGCGTATGCCGGCCCTGGCCGATTTCGGCCGAAACCAGCGCGCCGAAAAGGGGTTGTTCGCCATCGTCGTGCATGGACAGGAGAGGCCGGTAGGCATCATTCCAGCTGGAGACGAAATAGAGCCCCCGTTCCTTGTGCCATCCGTTCCAGTCGCTCTCGCTGATGGCGTTCGGTCCGGTGAGCAGAGGGTGTTCCGGCATCAGCATGGTGACGGACGCCTTGGGATTGGTCACGCGCCAACGTAATGAAGGCGAGCCTATCGTAAGCCTTCGTGGCGGCGTGCGATCCGGATGCCATCCATCCGTCGGGCGATGATAGAGCGTGACGAGGTGGCCGCCTTGCTCGACGAAATCATGCAGCCGATCCGTCGCTGCCGCCAGATCGCGCCGCAGGCCGAAGGCGAATATGCCGACCACAATCGTGGAAAATTGCGAGAGATCGCCTGCCAGATGATGCTCTTCGAGTTCGGTGACGTCGAAGCCCATCCGCTTCAGCCAGATGCCGGTATTGTCGGCACCGCCGCCGATGTAGCCGATGCGTGCATCGGGTAGGCGCAGGTCGACCGCGAGTATCTGCAATGCGGTGGGTTCGCGCCAAAGCGTGTTGCCGAGGTGCCGGTAGCTCATCGTGCTCGTCTGCCACGCAGGCCTTCCGTTGACTGTGGGCAGCAGACGAACAAGACCGGGTTTTAATTCCTCCGGTGCTCGTAACTCCACTGTTGCTCCCTCAACCTCAGCGCTCCATCCCTTCTGTGGGCTGAACGCGATCTTGTCCGCCTGACCCTCGGCGACAAGCCCGATCCGCCACCCTGCTATCTGTTGCTGGTGTGTGGATACGACCAAAGCCGGCGGATCCAGCCGAAGTGATGTCGAGGGGACCACGCGGAGTGGCTCTTCCAGATCAAAGCAGGCGACACCATCATGACCGTCAAACGATGCCTTGAGCCGGATGAAGGCTTGACCGCTGCCGCCAAGCGCGCGCCAGGCGGGTTCGAACAGAGGCGAAAGCGGCGCTTGTTGCAAGATGGAGATGGCAAACTTCTCGCGGCCATCCTTCCGGTTGCCGGGAGTAGCGACGCAGCCTCTTGGCAGAACAACTTCGGCCGTCACATCAATATCGCGGACGCCGCTTCCATATTCGACAATGAGGCTGGATTCACCGCCTGAAGCCAGCATGGGTTCATCAAGGCCGGCGCGCTCGAACAGCGAAGATGCCTCCATCAAGGCGGCGTCTACCTCGCGAAGCTTTTGCTCCAACCGATGTCCGTGTCGCCGCAGAAAATCGGCAGGCGAGGCGGTCAGCGCCGCTTTCAGGCTTTTTGCCGCATCGATCAGGCGCTCGATGATAACAGCGCGCTTCGGATAGGCGGCAATGGTATCTTCGATAGCGGCCTGGGCATGGATCAGCATCTGCCCGACCTTTTCGGGCAACCCGTCTGTCGCGGCGAGCGCGGTCAATGATTGAGGAAGGCCAGCGAAGATCGTCTCTTCCGGATAGCTTTCCGGTAATTTCAGATGCAAGGGCCAATTGGACTTTGGCACGTCCGGCCAGCGGCCCATGCCTTGGGTCGCGTGACAGGCGCGGGACCATTCGCCGATCCGGTCATAATCCGCCCCGGTCGCCTCGTCGCGGCCGTACGCATGGACTTCCAGCGTCGCGTCCGGAGGCGGCAGTTCGTCGTCATAGGTATCCCCGCCGCCGGACCATGCCGGCAGATAGAATTTTGCCACCCGCCATGGCCTCAACCCTTCGGCGATGTGTTCTGGATAGGCATTTTCATCTGCCGCAAGCCGTACGGCCTTCTCGGCCGCACGTGTCATTGCGCGGTGATGGCCATGCTGGCCGGGAACATCGAGAAAGGTCGGCAGGACGATGTCCGGGCGTTCGGTGCGATAGGCGCGCACCAGACGCTCAACGATTTTTTCCTCGCCCCAATGCGCGAAGGTGCCGTCGCCATCCTTGGAGAAGCCGAAGTCGTGCACGGTGTCGTCCGGACCATGACCGAGCCAATGGATATCGCAATCAAGAACGCGTGCGGCCTCTTCCATTTCCCGGCTGCGGATCACGCCGAGCGCGCCGCCGCGTTCCGGGCCGAGCGCATTTTGCCCGCCTTCGCCGCGCGTCGAGCAGGCGACAACGACCCTTATGCCGAGTGCGAAGCGGAAATAGGCAATCAGCCCGCTTTGTTCGTCGTCAGGATGCGCGCCCGTGTGCATCAGCGTCACCGTCGATCGCAGTCTGTTCAGTGCCCGATGCAGGCGAACAAGGGCAGGGGACGATTTTTGGCGCTCGATGCGCTGCAGGGCAGTGAGCATGGTTCCTCGCGGACCTCTTACAATTCTGAGTTCATATCCAGCTTCGGCGTCATTGCCTCGAACATCGGCAGGGATGCTGCGCCGAGCGCGGCGGTGAACTGGCCGGTCTGTCCGAGTAGCACGCGCGGCAAGGCACGAGCACGGCGGCTTGCGACGGAAATGGGCAATTCGCCCATGTGTCGGATCAAGTCGTCAATGATGGCATCCGGTAACATGCCGCCGAGAATTACGGTTTCGGGATCAAGGATGTTCTCGATCATGGCGATCATCGGTGCGAGATGATCGGCCGCCTCTTGCAGCCAATTCATCAGCACCGGGTTGCGCTCAGCATGCAGCGTTTCGAGCGCGTCGAAATCCGTGTTTTCAATGCCTGAGGCGTGAAGCTTCTCGCGCAGAGCATGGAGGGAGGCATAGGTCTCGAGGCAGCCCTTCTGGCCACAGGCGCATTGGCGTCCGTTCGGGGTGATGACCACATGGCCGATTTCGCCGGCATTGCCGAACGCGCCGCGATACGGCGCGCCATCCTGAATGAGGCCGAGGCCGATGCCGGCGCCGAAATAGATCATGGCGAAATTGGAGATCGCGTGGCCGGCGCCGAACAGGCGCTCGCCGACAGCCGCGGCGTTCGCGTCGTTTTCGACAATGACCGGCTCGCCACAGGCATTGCTCAGAACTTCCGCAGCATCGATCCCTGACCAGCCCGGCAGGGTCGTAGGCCCGACCGAACTCATGCCTTCGATATCGAAGGGGCCGGGCATGACGACGCCGATACCGAGAAGACGAGCAGGAAAGGCCGCCTTGACGGCATCGACTTCGGCCCGCAACTGCGCCGAAAGCTTTCCGGCGCTGACATCGAGAACGGGACGGACATGCTGCCGGCGCGGCGTGCCGGAAAGATCAAGCACCGTCGTGACCATCTGGGTCGAGCCCATCTCGACGCCGATGGTCATCGCACCCTCGGGATTGACAGCGAACTGGATCGGCGGCTGGCCGCGACCGGTCTTGAGGCGGCCAAGCTGCATCAGGAGATTATCCGCCACCAGCTCGTCGACGATATTGGCAATGGCCTGCGCGGTCAGATGGGTGAGGCGGGCGATGTGCATGCGGCCCAAAGGCCCATGACGGCGCACCACGTCGAGTACGACACGGCGATTATGATCGCGGATCCGTTCCGGGTTTTTACCGAGAGTAACGGCCAGCGGCATCTTTGCCGGTTGCTGTGTCATGGGTCCTCCTGCCTTCCTGAAGGAATAGCGCGCGGCGTTCTTAACAGCAATATATTAATTCAACTAAATTATCTTATTGACAAAACGCGCTTAAAGTTGAAGCGTAAAGGACAGGGTGGCGAGAGCCGCCCGGCTTCATTGCGAAAACATGGTTCTCGCATCGAGCAAGGAGTTGGTGTCGTGCATTCGCTGTGCGGCATATGGTGGAACATGCGGATGGGAGGTGCCTATCCGCAGCCAAGCCTGGCAACCGCATTTTGGAAACCGGCGGATGGGGGCACAAGGGAGGATTTATGCGTAAGCTATTATTGGCAGGTCTGGTTGCAGGGTTCAGTGCCCTTGCGGCCAACGCCGCTCAGGCTGTCGAAATCGAATACTGGCAGTACGTCTTCGAGACGCGCGTCAAGGCGATGGACAAGCTGATCGCAAATTTCGAGAAGGCCAATCCGGACATCAAGGTCAAGCAGGTCACGTTCCCTTACGATGACTATCAGACCCGCGTGATCGCCGCGAAAATGGCGGGCAAAAGCCCTGACGTCATGCAGCTCTTCTACGGCTGGCTCGACAAGTTCGTAGCTGGCGGCATTCTTCAGCCGCTGCCGAAAGACGCCTTCCCGCACGACAAGATCGAAGGCGAATTCTTCCCGATCGTTTCCGCCATGAAGCGCGGTGACGAGTATTACGGGTTGCCGACGGCCGTCCGTTCGCTGGCCCTGTTCTACAACAAGAAGGCGTTCACCGACGCAGGCCTCGATTCGAGCAAGCCGCCGAAGACTCTCGACGAGTTGGTCGAAGCTGCCAAGAAGACGACGAAGCGGGACGCCTCGGGTAATCTCCTGGCTGAAGGCATCACGCTCGACATGCCGGGGCAGGATCAACATTGGTGGCGCGAAGTTTTGGTGCGCCAGTTCGGTGGCCAGCCGTACACCCAGCATGACCGCAAGGTCGCCTATAACGATGCCGCCGGTGAAAAGGCGCTCGGTTTCTATACGAGCCTCCAGACCGAGCATAAGGTCGGCGAAGTCAAGTTCATGGACGAAGGCCAGGCGGCCTTCCGCGCCGGCAAGGCGGCCATGACTATCGACGGCACTTTCCGCCTCGGCTCCTTCCGCAGCATCAAGGATTTCGAATGGGGTGTGACGGAACTCCCGGCCAATGCCGAGGGTGTTCGTTCCAACTATGCCAGCTACTTTGCCAACGGCATCAGCGCCAAGGCAAGTGGTGAGAAGCTGAAGGCCGCCGAGAAGTTCCTGAACTACATCTCCTCGCCGGAAGCGATGGATATCTGGCTGCAGGATGTGGGTGAACTGCCGGCGCGGCGCTCCGCTGCCATGACCGAGAAAAACCTGGCCGATCCGATCTATGGCCCGTTCCTCAAGGGTCTCGAATATGCGCATACCACAATGTTCGCTGATGAACAGAAGCAGCGCCAGATTGCGATCGATATGGCCAACCGCGTGATCCTTGAAAAGCAACCGGTCAAGGATTCCGTCGATCAGGCCGCCAAGGCCGAGCAGACGATACTCGACGCGGCCAAGTAAAGGCCACGGCAAACCGACGAAGCGGCGGATGCCGCTTCGTCTTCTCCTGCCTGTCCACGGCACTGCATTTTCCGCTGCCGAAGGGTTTTGAAACATGACAATGACGGCTGAAACAGGCGGTATGGCGAACCGGCCCTCGGGCAATCGCCTTACGGATCGCCTTTCCATGCGCACACGACGGCTGATCTGGGTATGGAGCTTTCTCGCCCTGCCGATCCTGTTCTATTCGGTGATCCGCTTCTACCCGACGCTGGAAGCCTTTTGGCTTTCTCTCACCGATTGGGATCTTATGAATCCGCCGAAATTTATCGGCATCGCCAATTACCAGAAGCTGTTCTCCGATCCGGAATTCTGGAAGGTGTTCAAGAACACCTTTACATACCTGTTGATCGGCACGCCGATCAGCCTCCTGGTCTCGTTCACCATCGCCTACTTTCTCGACCGTGTGCACTTCATGCACGGGCTCATCCGTGCGCTCTATTTCCTGCCCTATCTGACGACGGCAGCCGCCATGGCGTGGGTCTGGCGTTGGTTCTATCAGCCTGCGCCCATCGGCTTCATCAATAACATTCTCAATGCCGTCGGTCTGCCACAGCAGGGGTTCCTGCGCTCGGTCGATCAAGGGCTCTATGCCATCATGGCAACCTCCATTTGGGCAGGCCTTGGCTTCCAGATCATCATTTTCATGGCCGGTCTGCGCGCGATCCCCAATACGTTCTACGAGGCGGCGCGCATCGACGGTCTCGGCGAATGGGCGATCCTGCGCAAGATCACCATCCCGCTTCTGAAGCCGACCACGGTTTTCCTTGTCGTCTTCTCCTCGATCGGCTTCCTGCGCATCTTCGATCAGGTCTACAACATGACCACAAACGATCCCGGCGGACCGCTCGGTTCGACAAAGCCGCTGGTGCTGATGATCTACCAGACTGCATTTTCCTCCTATGCGATGGGCTATGCGGCTGCGCAGACCGTCGTTCTCTTCACCATCCTGCTTTGTGTCTCGCTGCTGCAGCTCTGGATTCTGAGGGAAAAGAAATGACAATGCCGGCTCAAGCCAAACCTTTGCCGTTCGAGCACCTGCGCCCCGGCCGTATCCTGACATGGACGCTGCTGTTCATCGGCGGCCTCATTATGATCACGCCGCTGGCCTTCATGTTCTCCACCTCGTTGAAGACGGCGGGGCAGGTCTACGATCTGCGCCTGATCCCGGCCGAACCGACGCTGCAAAATTACGTGAGTATTCTCGCTGACGGGCGCTTCCTGCGCTGGTTCATGAATTCCATGATCGTCGCGGTCGTCGTCACGCTGTCGAACGTCTTTTTCGACAGCCTCGTCGGTTACACTCTGGCGAAGTTCCAGTTCCGCGGCCGCTATTTCATCTTCCTTGCCATTCTTTCTACCCTGATGATCCCGACGGAAATGCTTGTCATTCCGTGGTATCTGATGTCGAGCAAGCTCGGCTGGCTGGACAGCTACTGGGGCATCATGTTCCCAGGGATGATGACGGCCTTCGGCACTTTCCTCATGAAGCAGTTCTTCGAAGGCGTTCCGAACGACTTTCTTGAAGCCGCTCGCGTCGACGGCCTCAACGAATTCCAGATCTGGTGGAAAGTGGCGATGCCGCTGGTGACGCCTGCGCTCTCAGCGCTTGCGATCTTCACCTTCCTCGGCAACTGGACCGCATTCTTCTGGCCGTTGATCGTATCCACGAGCCCGGAGCTCTATACCTTGCCGGTCGGGCTTTCGAGCTTTGCCGTCGAGCAGTCCATCCAGTGGGAAATGATCATGACGGGCGCTGCCATCGCTACGCTTCCCACACTCGTCGTCTTCCTTCTTCTACAGCGTTACATCGTCCGCGGTGTCATGCTCGCAGGCCTCAAGGGTTGAACCATGTCCGATCTTGATCCCCGGCTCTCCGATAAAAGCGTTTTCCCCGATCCGGTTTACAAGGAAACCGTTCTTCGTCCGCTTTTCGATGGCGCCAAGACCCACCATGTCGACGGCTTCCGCTGTATCGACCGCGCACATCTGGTGATGCTGACCGAAACAGGCATTCTGGACCGCGAGCAGGCTGCTGCAATCGCGGGCGCATTGGAGGCTATCGATCGGGAGATCGATCCCTCCAAGCTCACTTACACAGGCGAGGTCGAAGACTTCTTCTTCCTCATCGAGAAAGAGCTGAAGGCTCGCATCGGTGCTGACATCGCAGGACGCCTGCACACGGCACGCTCGCGCAACGATATAGATCACACGCTGTTCAAGCTTGGTCTGAAGGAGCGTATCGACACGCTGACATCAAAGGTTCGCAACCTTCTGGATGCGATGATCGCTGCTGCCGAACGTGAGAAGGAGACCCTGATCGTCGCCTATACGCACGGCCAGCCGGCGCAGCCATCGACATTCGGTCATTATCTTTCGGCGGCGATAGAGGTTCTCATTCGCGATCTCGAGCGGTTTGAAGCTGCGCGCGCTATCGTCGATCTGTCCCCCATGGGCGCAGCGGCGATCACGACCTCGGGTTTCCCGATCGATCGCGCGCGCGTCGCCGAGCTGCTGGGCTTTAAGGCTCCCCTGTCCAATTCCTACAGCTGCATCGCCGCTGTAGACTATATCACCTCGACCTATTCGGCGCTGGAATTGATGTTCCTGCACCTCGGCCGCCTCATCCAGGACTTCCAATTCTGGACAAGCTTCGAAGTCGGCCAGATCTACGTGCCACATGCTTTCGTGCAGATCTCCTCGATCATGCCGCAGAAGCGCAATCCGGTACCGGTCGAGCACATGCGCCATCTGGCGAGCCAGACCATGGGCCGGGCGCGCACGGTTCTCGACGTGATGCACAACACGCCATTCACCGACATGAACGATAGCGAAGGCGAGACGCAGCAGATGGGTTACGAGGCATTTGCCTCAGCTGGCCGCGTCCTCGACCTGCTGGCCGCTTTCATCGGCGCGATCCGCATCGACCCGTCGCGCGTTGCCGAAAATATCCGTCGCTCCTGCATCACCATCACGGAACTGGCGGACTCGCTTGTGCGTATCGAGGGTCTTTCGTTCCGGCAGGCTCATGAGATCGCGGCGAAGGTAGCGCGCGCCGTCGTCGCGCTCGGTGGTGGGTTGGAAAAGGATGGCTTCGAGCCGTTCCTTGAGGCATTTCGCGAGGCTACCTCCCGCGAGCCGTCTTTCGATCGTGAGAAGTTCGAGGAGCTGGTCTCGCCGCAGCATTTCGTCGCCGTGCGCGACCGGCTCGGCGGACCGTCACCAAAGGCGATGAACGCGGCGCTTGCGCGGCACAGGGCAGAGGCCGATCGTTTTAAGGCCCTGGCGTCCGGACATGCAGCAAGTGAAGCATCAGCTGCGCGCGAACTTGAAGAGAAATTCAGTGCACTTGTGGAGGCACGCTGATGGCGACCATCGAACTCGAAAAGCTGGTCAAGCGCTATGGCAAGGTCGAAGCCGTTCGGGCTATCGATCTGCAAATCAAGGACGGCGAATTCGTCGTTTTCGTCGGGCCTTCGGGTTGCGGCAAATCGACGACCCTGCGCATGATTGCCGGCCTTGAGGATATTTCCGGCGGTCATCTGAAGATCGGCGGCGCTATCGTCAACGAGCGCGACCCCAAGCAGCGCAACATCGCCATGGTGTTCCAGAACTATGCGATCTATCCGCATATGACCGTGCGTCAGAATATCGGTTTTGGTCTTTATACGTCTAAACTGTCCAAGGCGGAAAAGGACAAGCGGATTGAGGAGACCGGCAAGGCACTCGGCCTGGAGCCTTATCTCGATCGTCGCCCGGCGGCTCTCTCCGGCGGTCAGCGCCAGCGCGTCGCCATCGGCCGCGCCATGGTGCGCAACCCATCTGCCTTCCTCTTTGACGAGCCGCTGTCCAACCTCGATGCGCAGCTGCGTGCGCAGATGCGTATCGAGATCAAGCGACTGCATCAACGCCTGAAGACGACCACCGTTTATGTGACGCACGATCAGGTCGAAGCCATGACCATGGCTGACCGCATCGTCGTCATGCGCGACGGTCGCATTCTGCAGACCGGCACGCCGACCGAGCTCTACGAGAATCCGACCGATGTGTTCACGGCACGCTTCATCGGCAGCCCGTCGATGAACCTGACGGCAGGCCGGCGCAACGGAAGCGGGATCGAGCTTATACCGGATGGCGACGTGCTCGTCGGTGTTCGTCCGCATGATCTGAGGGTCGAGGAGGGCAAACCAGGCGGCCTGTCGCTGCGCGGAACCGTCACGGCCGTGGAGCCGCTTGGCGCGGAAACGCTGGTTCATCTCGATGTCAACGGGGCATCGGTGATCGCAACGGCACCTGGCAAGCTTATCCCCGAGGCCGGCAGCACGCTTTCGGTCTCCGCTCCTGCGGGCAGCCTCTATCTCTTCGATGCCAAGACCGAAAAGAGCCTGGGCCGCTTATGACATCACAACAATTGAACCGTCCGGCGGTCCTCAGCATAGGACGGATTTACTGTGACCTCATTTTCACCGGCCTGCAGTCACTGCCGCAGCCGGGGCGCGAGGTCTTTGCCGAAAATATGAAGTTGGCAGCCGGCGGCGGCGCGTTCATTTCCGCCGCGCATCTCGCTCATGCGGGCAGGGCGGTGGCGCTCGTCGCCCGTCTCGGCCTTGACGGCCTGTCGCGCGGCATCGAGCCGGATCTTGCGATCGATGGCCTGGATCTGCGTTTTCTGGAGCGCGCCGAAGATGCCGGCCCGCAGGTGACGGTGGCAAGCGTGATCGGCAATGATCGCGCATTCCTGTCGCGCCGGGCGGGTGCGGCGCTGCCCGCAACGCTTTCTGATGCACTGCAGTGGAAAGCTGCGGGGCATCTCCATATCGCCGAATTCGCCACACTGCATGAAATCCCGGATTTGGTGCGGCAGGCAAAGTCTACCGGGCTTACCGTTTCGCTCGATCCGAGCTGGGACGAGACGCTGATTTTCGATCCTGGCCTGCTGAAGGCTTGCGAGGGCGTCGATATATTCCTGCCCAATCGCGAAGAGGCGCAGGCTATTACAGGTCACGACGAGCCGGCTAAGGCGCTTGATGTTCTCGCAACGCACTTTCCGATCGTCGCATTGAAGGCGGGAGGCGAGGGCGCTTGGCTTCGCTCAGCCGACACGCAGGCCCATCTGGCTGCGAAAGATGTCCCGGTGGTCGATACGACGGGAGCGGGCGATGCCTTCAATGCCGGGTTTATCGATGCCTGGCTCGAAGGTCACGATGTAAACAGCGCCTTGGCCGCGGGCATCGAATACGGAAGTCTCGCGGTGCAGGCGGCAGGAGGCGCTGCAATCTTGCGTTCTCCGGACCGGATGGCGGGCTGAGGCGGTGCAGGCACGCATTGACGGCTGACTTCAGATTGAAAAGTCAGCCGTCATGGACCTTGCCCGGAGATGGGGCGAGATAGGCCTCTCGTATGGTGGAAATGGTCTCGATCTCCGCCGGACGACCCCAAAAGGCCTGCATGTTTAGTCCTTAGCCGCGCCGTTCTGGAACCATACGTCCAGATCTCTGCGTGCACTGCTGTCCGGCGCGAAATACTTGTCCTGCCAGCTCGCGTCACGACTTAGACCCGAAAAGGCATGGGTGCCGCCCTTCTGGATCATGTAGCGGAAGCGATAGTGATCATAGACATCCAGAACATGAACGGCGTAGGCCTTCGAAAGTTCGTCATGGCCCGAGACGAGCAGCATGTTCTCGTCATTGTTCATGGATGCGCGGTAGCCGAGATTGTGGCTGCCGGTGATTACGACCGAGCCCGGTTGCCCCGGATCGATCACGACAATCTTGTCGTGGATGATGGCATGGGCGCTTGGTCCTGCTTTGAGCAGCTCTCTTTGCCAATAGCCGAACTGATCGTCGATCGCCGACGCCGGCACGACGTCGACCGGCTGCTCGCCGGAGCGATGGATCAGCGTCGTGTTGAACGTCTGGGCCGCGTTGGGGTCAGTCACTGCGCCGCGAATGAAGAGGTCAGGCCTTGCATTTCCGAGGCGGGCAAGCTCGTCGACGATGCTCGGGCTACCGGGTTGGAAGGCAAGGAACACGACAGCCGTCTTGGCTTGCTGCATGAGCTGGTAAACGACTGACAAATCGGGCGGCGGCGGCGCATCCGCAGACAGATGGCTTGGGCGTGCATGCGGAGTGTTCGGCGAGAACCAGACCGTGGCCGCCGCTTGGTCCAAGGCGATGTCAGTCGCACCGGCCTCAGCGTCCGAGCTGCGCAGATCGCGCCCTTGCTTTGCATCGTCATTCTCGGTGTCGGCAAGCAGCCTGTCCCAATAATCCTTGTAGGCTTTTGCCAGCGTTGCATCCTCGACGACCAATGCATTGTTGGATTGGGCACAGACAGCCGTGTCGGTCCAGTTTGTACTGCCCAGCAACACGGCCTGGGGTTCGCCTTGCGCGTCCGCATAGATTATGAACTTGTTGTGGCCGATATGGCCGCCGGGAACAAAGCGATCGAAGATCTGCAGGTTGGGATTGCTGGCGGCTTTCTCGTGTAGCGCTTGCCGCGCCGGATGATTTTCCTGGTCGTCGGGACCAGTGTTCGAAAGGATGATGGACAGTCGTGAAGCCTGAAGCAGTGCTCCTTCCAGCTCGACGTCGTTAAGCTCATACAAGGCGGCATAGCATGTGCCGCCCTCGGTTTCGGCCCGGCGCAGGAGCGAAAGCAGTCCATCGATGAGTTGGCCGGCGAGGTTCTCGCGCAGCGGATCCCCCGGTTGATCGATGCGGCCTTTCAGCGTGACATAATTAGGTGCGCCGCTTGGCCCCGCGGGGATCTGATGAGCCAGGTACTGGGTAGAGAGAATGCCTCTGTTGAAATAGGCGCTGCAATGCCCGTGTTTCTCTGTGAGGGTTACAGGCTGGCTCTCAAGTGGGACGATGCCGGCAATCGCCGCCAGACGCTGTCCATCGACGATCTCGCCGCCGACCGGTGTCACGCGGTAGCGATAGGTTTTGCCGCGTGTCGCGGTAAGATCCTTCCAGCTGAACTTTTGTATCGGCCAGATCCAGGTGTCCTTCATTTGCCAGGCGGGGTTGGTCTCGCCGGTGAAGCCGACCCAGGCGGGAAGTGCTTCCCAGTCGCGAGCGCCTCCTGTGGGCAAGACCTCCGCGCGATCGATCGCGAAGCCTAGACAAGTCTCGATCGGCTTATCGGACCGCCACGCTATCTGAACGACGTCGTTATTGGCCCAGACTGTAATATCGGACATGAAATCGCCCTCCGTGCGATTGTGCGACGAACCTCCACTTTCATCGCTTCAAGAAACAGTCTCACCCCTGCGTGACCGGCCGATGACGGGACATGCCAGCCATGGTCGGCGTATCCCACCCCTTCGGTGGATCTATTCCAGGGTAATCGTCAGGTGGATGCAAAGGGGAGGGAGAGGGGGTGCCGCACGCGTTCAGTCGACATCTTCAATGCGTGATCTCAGGCAGAACGGTTATGATAAGCCGCCGAGCCGCTCCTAAACGCGAGTTTTGGGCGGCACTTGTAGCGAAGATTTGAAATCGTAATGAAATCACTATCTTGTAAGATTTTCGCAATTTCTCTCAGAACTCCTATTGACGGCGGCGCGGTGCATTCTCTATAAGCCCGATCACTGACGAGGGCGGCGGCGCTGCTGGCGACGAAGACCTTCGCTCTAGTGTTTCCTTGATTGGCTGCGATGCTGATTGACG
>NZ_JACHBG010000010.1 GCF_014207095.1 Martinezella lusitana
ATCGCCACACGCTACGACCAACTGGCAAACAGCTTCCTCGGCATGGTCCATCTGGCCACCGCCAGATACTGGCTCAAATTTGTCCACGCCGCCTAGCACGACGCCACAAAGCGGGCGCGGCTTTCAAAGGGCATCGGCCTCTATCTAGTTTATTATTCCGGCACGGTTCGACGCTTGGGGCCGGGAAGAGTTGAAATCATCCGGCTCTGGGGTTCCGTTGCCGCTTCGCCGCCATTGTCGTCCCTGCGCAAAACCGATCTCCAGCGCAGCGGCAAGCAGGCAAATCTTGATCGGCATGATGAGAACGCCATCACCCGGCGAACTCGGGCTACCGAAGAATAGCGTGATGGCCTGGGCAATCATCTGCCACAAAGGCAGATCATAAGGACCGATCAATCGGGATATGCCATACCAGGCCCATGCCGCCCCCCAATCCAGCACCCGATAAAGCAGAATGACGCTGAGCGTCAGTCCCACACCGGAATTCAGGGTCAGGCCAACCCCTTCGGCCAAGGCGCGATAGCGCTTTGCCGTTCCCGCGATGAAGTGCGAGATGAAGTCGCGTATCGCTTTCGGCAACGCCTCCCAGCGCGAAACGGCGCGCGCCATGCGACCTTCCGTCAGCGGTCGTTCTCCATTGATGTCATAGCCGTAGACCAAGGCAGCAAGAGTCAGCCAAACGACGGGATAGAGCGCGTATAGGAAGAGCCCGCGCATTTGCTTGGAAAGAGAAATCGAAGCGGCTTCCGCAGTTGGTGGAAAAGCGGTGGCCGCTGCGGCATCGCCAACCGGGTTGAGAAAGCCGAGGAAATGTCCGACCGTTTCTGGAAGCCTAGCAACCCAGGAGCGGATATCGCCCTCCCAGGTGGAAACAACGTAGAGACCGATAAATGCCCAGTTCGCCTCGCAAACCACAATGACGATCGCCCAGATTGGAGCCTTTGATCGCGTATGCATGAACTTTGCAAAGCGCCGAACTACCCAGGCAACTGCAACCGAAATCAGCAACCAGGCACTACTGCCGAATTTCAGCGGCGCATACCCCTCTCCCGCCAGCATCAGGTCGAGCGATAGTCGGGAATATTCTCTGACCGTATCACCCAGGAACCCCCAGGCTGCGTAGTAAGCGAAGAACGGCACGAGCGTCAGCGCAAGGATCGACGTAAAACCCGGCTCTGCGACCGTCTCGCCTGTTTCAGCTTCGGGTCGGGCGGCCGCGGCGCGCGAGGCAGCATCAAGTGCCGGTAATCCGGGCCGCACGGTTTCGAAAAGCCCGACGATGATCACCAGTTTGAGAAGCACGACAAGGGCCAGGGTCGACAAACCCGCCAATGCATTCAGCCGGCCGATCATGACGGCAAGTTCATTGAGAAGTGCGTTTCCGATCAGCCCAAGCAACCAGAGCGCCATCAGCTGCGGCCAGAAGCGCCATAGCAGTTGCAACGTCAGCGATGGCAGCCGAAACAGGGGCCGGATCAGCGGGCTGGCGTGAGAGAGAGCCGTCATAAAACTGATAGTAGCAATCGAACCGCCGATCGCCAAGTCAATCTGTGATCTGATCTACAGGTCGAGAGAAATGTCCTTTGGAACTCGTGCATCTACAGGTCGAATATTGGTCTGGTGCCGCCGAGGCCGATCACGGCAGACTGAAACCGCTGATCGACCGATGCGAGGATTCGGTACGCGGAGAGCGCAAACTCCGCGCCTTCCAGTGCTTTAACCCGCTATCCGGCTTTCCTACGATCAATGGCGCGAAATAGTGATCCCATTTTCAGGCCGAGTGAAGCACGCTTGAGTAGCTCTGCAGTTGATCCATAAGGCCACGGCAGGCGGCCCCCAGCTAAAGTCCCGCAGGCGCATATATCTCGCGCTCAGACCCAAGCCTTGGCTTTCGACCATAACTGACAACTCCCTCGCGCGTGTAGCGGATCGAGCTCACTGTGCTTGGGATTATCGCCAGTTCTGACTCGGCCTCGCTGAGACTATGATCTGCTCAGCGAGGGAGCACACAGTCGGCGGGGCGGGTTTCCGGACAATCCGGCAATTCCAGGAGGCTCTCACCCCAGACCTGCCGCTTTGTCCTCATTCTCCGGCGCAAATGTCGCAGGCGATCAATCGCTGGAGCTTTTGCCCTGCCATCAGAGGTTAGTCTGATGGCAGGGCAGACCGCCGACGGGTGGCAGTGGTATCGGCGATCGGGGCGATCACCCACTAGCCGGATAAATCTGCGTTGAACACGGACCTTGGTCTGATGGAGAGTGAAGTTTTTCTCCAACGTGGCGTCTGAGGCCGGCAGAATCGCATATTTACTTACAAGTGCCGCAAAAGTGCCGGTTTCGCACATGAACGGTTCATCGACACCCCGCCGCATTGAGCCATAGCTCCAGAAATTTTCAGCGCTCGCTGGTCCAAATTGCGAGCAAATTCACTATGCCCTGCAGGATTTCAAGGTTGGCAACGCGATTTAGCGCAAGCACGATCGCTTACGGCTTGCAGGTTAGGAGATGCCAAAGCGTGCTTTCAGCTGCCCGAGACTAAAGCCGGGTAGACTGATCCGCCTCGCCATTTCTTCCGAACGCGGCATCGAGCGCCTTACGATCGAGGCCAGCAAGCCAGGACCTGAATGAGAGCAGTTCTGGATTAAGTTCACGCATGAGGTTCAGATCGACAGGCTCTGCGAGCGGTCCATTCTCCAAGCTCGACGCCATGTGTGCGAGGTCAGTGTTGGCTGCCAATACTTCATCTGGAAACCGTGCATAGGCGATAGGGCGGCCTGCGGCCTGCGTGAGAGCAGATTCGAGCTGATGTCCCGTAATCCGATCGCCAGCAATCCTTATTGTAGTCCCTGCGAAGCGCGATTTGTCTGAAAACAGTGCGGCAACAATTTTCCCGATGTCGTCTACCGCGATCAGCTGCATCGAATGATCCGGTCGGATCAGGGACGTCAGCCGGCCCTGGTCCAGACCGAAGCCGGGGCGAACGAGCATTTCCATGAAGATCGGCGGTCGCACAATGGTTGCCGTCAGCGGCAGTGTGCGGATATGCGCTTCAATACGAGGCTTGGCGTCGAAACGCGGAACCCCGGTTGGCTTGTCGCCGACGCTCGCCCCTGAGGAATAGATGAAGTGATCGACATTGCTCGCTACTGCCAAGTCAGCGATGGATGTTCCATACCGGACTTCGTCTTCCGCTGACAGATCGGATGGCAGGACGCTGAAGACGCCGTAGGCATCCTTCATTGCAGCGGCCAATATGTCCGTGTCGTCTAACGACCCGCGCACCAGTTCGACATCTTGTTCCCGCAGCGCCGCCGACACGGGATGGATGGGATCACGAACGAGAGCGCGAACATTCCAGCCCGCCTTTAGGAGTGCCTTGGCAACCGATCCGCCTTGCCGGCCCGTCGCCCCCAAAACCAGGATCGGACGTCTGTGATTTGTCATGGGATACCCTCGTTCAGAACAAGGGCTATCCATATATACGAATTGATTCGCATCGGAAGACAGCACATTTCGTAGCCTCAGGCACAAGGATGATACGCTTTGGAAGAAATGGTCGTTGCTACATCGGACGAACAGCCTGAGGGTGGACGCGGTTTCAGGCCGTTGCCATCGAACGGTATTTGCGGACGGCTCGGGGACAAATGGACCGTTCAAGTTCTCTGGCATCTGTCGCGTGCGGGCGCAGAGAGGCTTCGGTTCTCCGCACTCAAGAAAGAAATTGACGGGATCACGCAACGCATGCTGACGCTGGCGCTGCGAAATCTGGAGCGAGATGGCCTTGTTGCCCGTTACTACTTCCCGGAGGTACCGCCACGAGTCGAATACGAACTGACCGATATGGGGTCGGGAATGTTACGCGCCCTGGAGGGTATCAATTCCTGGCTCATGGAAAATTTGTCCAGGATTGAAGAAAATCGGCGCGTCTACGATGATGCCGAGCAACGATAAAATGATTTCGGCGTGCGCGGCGAGAGCTTGAGGGTTGATCTCCCATGGGGTGACCTGCGCTTTTTAAGCATATTCGCATAGGCCGCCCTATCCGACCATGTGAAGGTCCTCGCAGCTATCTACCGTGCCACCAGAGTCGTGTTGATACACAGCTGGTCACAACAAGAGAAGCAATCGTCTCACCCAAACCAGACCGCAAAACCAGGTTCGGAGCAGGCGAGCGACTCGGTGAAAACCGCAATAACGCCCTAGACAAATCAATGGGATGCACTTCGTAGTCCCATAAGCGACCACCGAACGCCGCGTCGCCCCTCGGGGTTGCCCCATCCCATTTCATCTGATTGACCAATGTTTCTCGGTTTTGACAAGCAGGCAGCATGGGTATCGTCGCTCAGCAAGTTCAGGTCCTCAATCCCTGCGGCAGTTGTGGACGCGGTGAAAATTGGGCGTTTTGGCTGCACAGATGTGATACAGCAACGAAACCTGATTGCTGACACCGAGGAGATGGATGCCCTCCACATTTCGAGGAATGAAGATCGTTGGCTCCGGGTGCGCCGTACCGGAAGCGCGATTGCTGTCGACAGAGATCGACGCCCGTCTTGGACAGGCTCCAGGCTGGACCGAACAGCATGTCGGGATCGCATCACGCCACGTCTGTCAGACTGAAGACCAGATCGACCTCGGTGAATTGGCGGCTAAGCGAGCGCTGGCAGCTGCCAGCTATGCGGCGAGCGATGTCGACCTCTTGATTTTCGCGGCCGCCGTTCCCTATCAGTCCATCCCTGCAACCGCGCCGTTGTTGCAGAGACGGCTTGGCATCCCGGATGGGGCCTGTGCCGCCTTCGACGTCAACTCGACCTGTCTCAGCTTTCTAACGGCAAGCGACATCGCGGCCTCATTCCTTGCCGGCGGCAGCTATAAGTGCTGCCTGGTCGTCTCCTCGGAAATAGCCTCCCGTGGCCTGCCATGGCAGACGGATCCGCTTGTTGCCGCCCTTTTCGGGGATGGGGCCGCAGCCGCCCTGTTCGCTCCGGGAGACGGGCCTGCTGGTATTCTTGCCGCTCGCATGGAAACCTATCCATCCGGCTATGAAGACTGTGCGTTGGGCGCAGGCGGGACGCGCTATGATTTTCACAAGGATCCCGAGGCCTTCGCGCGCCATGCTGTGTTTGAGATGGATGGGCGCGCGCTCTTCCGCCATACGATTTCCTATTTCGAGAAATTTCTCGAACGTCTGCTTGCTGCGGCCGGATGGCGACGCGACGACGTCGATCTTGTCATTCCGCACCAGGCAAGTCCCATCGCCCTGGCGCATCTGGCCGATCGATGTGGCTTCGGTGAGCAGCGCATTGTCAATATCATGCGTGACCACGGCAACCAGATCGCAGCCTCCATACCGACGGCCCTCGATATCGCTCGCTCATCGGGCCGGCTGACCGACGGCATGAAGATGCTCATGCTGGGCACCTCGGCAGGACTGTCGTTCGGCGGCCTTGCCATGATCGTTTGATTTCCATGCGGGTGATCGTCAGCGGCGCAACGGGATTTCTGGGAGGCAGGCTTTGCACGCTGTTGCGGGAGCTTGGCCATGACGTGGTCGGCCTTGGCCGAAATACCGACACGGGTCGTGATCTCGAGACAGGTGGAACGCGGTTTGTCAGCGTCGATGTCAGTCAATCGCCGAGTGAATCCGTACTGAAAGAGCTCGGCAGTGCCGATATCTTCGTCCATGCGGCCGGGCTCTCGTCGGCCTGGGGTTTGAGAGAGGCTTTCCAGCAAGCAAATGTTGCGGGCACCCGCCATGCGATGGCGATGGCGCGGGCAGCAGGTGTACGTCGCTTCGTCTTCATCTCGTCGCCGAGCGTCACCTTCCGGTTTTGTGATCAGGCGGACCTGCGCGAGGACGCCCCGCTTCCCAAGCCCGTCAACGCCTATGCCTACAGCAAACAAATCGCCGAGAGCGATGTGCTTGCGGCGTCCGATCTCTCCCCGATCATCTTGCGGCCCCGCGCCATCTACGGACCTGGCGACGTAGCGCTGCTGCCAAGGCTAATCAGGGCGGTGGCAAAGGGTCCGCTGCCTTTGCTGCGCGGTGGCCGCGCGTCCACCAACCTCACCCATGTCGACGATGTCGCGCAGGCGATCCTCTGCGCGATAGAAGCCCCGCCACAAATCGCCGGGCGGATCTACAATATCGCTGGAGATGAAGCCCTGCCCTTGCGCCTCATCATCGAAAGTGTCGCAGCAAAGGCTGGAATTGCGGTTCGGTGGCAAACCGTCCCCTGGCCGTTGGCGCTGAGCGCGGCGCGCTTGGCGGAGGCGATGGCCCGGCTGCAGCGCGACAGGCCGGAGCCGGTCATTACCGCCTATGCTCTTGGCATTCTCGCTTTCACGCAGACGCTCGATATTTCGGCGGCGCGGCGGGAAATCGGCTTCCGGCCGCAGATCCGTTTTGCGGAAGGGCTGGCTCGAACCTTCGGCGGAGGTGCCGCGCGATGAGCGGTCCCTTGTTTATCAACAGTGCCGTCATACGCGCGCCCGAGCGCCTGGTGCTGCGTGGCGGACGATGGACCTTCATCGACATCGCGGTGCGCTACGGACTGTGGGGCCGTCCCCAGCTTGGAGCGGTGCTGATCGACACGGGATACACCAAACGCATCACCGAGGGCCGCGAGCGCTCCCTGGCCATGAAGCTCTATAACGCTGTTCTGAGACCGCGCCTTATCGAGGAGGCCTCCCCGATCGCCACTCTGCGAAGCCATGGGATCGGACCGGAGGATGTCACCTATATCGTCGTCACGCATTTTCATGCCGACCACATCGCCGCCCTTTGTGATTTTCCCAGAGCACGGTTCCTCGCAGATGGAGCGGCCTACGCGAGACTGTCCGCCATGACCTACCGGCAGCAACTACATAACGGTTTTTTTCCGGATTTGCTTCCCGCGGATTTTCGCAATCGGTTGATCTCTGTCGATAGCCGGCCATCGGTCGCCCTCCCCTATGATCTTGGGGACGGCTACGATCTCTTTGCGGATGGCTCTTGTCTTGCCGTGCCGCTGCCCGGTCATGCACTCGGCCATTTCGGATTGCTTTGGCCAAACATGTCGCCGGCATTGCTCTATGCGACCGATACGCAATGGCTGCTTCGCGCGGTTAACGAAGAGCGCGCTCCATCGGGGCCAGCGCGGCTGATCTACAGCGACCGCGATGCTGCGGCAAGGTCGATGGAGAAAGTCAGACGCTTCGCCGCGCAAGGCGGCCGGGTCATGCTTTGCCACGAACCATCCAATCCCACCGCCTTTGGCGGAGAGCGGTCATGAGGCTTGTCCGTCAGCCTTTTCCCATTCTGCGGCTGATCGCTTCATTTGTGCGCACGCGCCTGCTGGCGCGCCGTCTGAAGACGCGGGCCGACGTCGAAGCATGGCAACGACGACGCATCCGCAGCTGGCTGCGCCATACCGTGAGCTCGAAGGGCTACTATCGCGACCGAAACGTTGGCGAACTCGACGACTTGCCGATCGTCGACAAATCGATCGTGATGGCGACGTTCGAGCAGTTCAACAGCGCCGGAGTGTCAAGTGCCGAAGGCTGGCGGCTATTCAACAGCAACCAACAGCGAGACGGATATATTATCGGCGCCAGCACCGGAACCAGCGGCAATCGCGGACTGTTCGTCATCACCAATGCCGAACGATACGAATGGCTGGGCGTGATGCTCGGCAAGCTGCTCCCCGCCTTTCCCTTCGAGACGGCACGGATCGCGCTGATCCTGCCGCTGCACACGGCGCTTTATGATTCAGCCAATCGGACAAGGCGGCTCAATCTCGAATTTTTCGATCTGCGCCGGGGCGTGGCAGCAATCGCGCCGGAGATTGTCGGCTTTGCGCCGGACACCATCATTGCGCCGCCGAAAGTTCTGCGTTGGCTGGCCGAGCAGGACCACACATTGGCGCCGAAACGGCTCTTCAGCGCCGCCGAGGTTCTGGATCCCGTCGACAGAGAAGCCATCGAGAGACGCTACCGAACAAAGCTCGGTGAGATCTACATGGCGACTGAAGGTCTGCTTGCGACCAGCTGCGCCCACGGCACCTTGCATCTTGCCGAGGATGTCATGCATTTCGAATTGCAGCCCGTGCCGGATAGTGACCTCGTATCACCGGTCGTTTCCGACTTTACCCGCCGGACACAAGTGGTCGCCCGCTACCGGATGAACGACCTGTTGCGCATGCGGACAGGAGCCTGTTCCTGTGGCTCGCCCCTGCGTGCCGTGGCCGAAGTCATCGGCCGCTGCGATGACATTTTCGAACTTCCGCGGACGCCGGGTGCCAGGTCTGTTCTGGTCACGCCCGATGTGCTTCGCAACGCAATTCTGGACTCAGATCGAAGTATCACCGATTTCCGCCTTCTCCAGACCGGACCTGACGAGCTGCAGTTGATATTGCCGGATACGGTCTCGCCGAGCGCTGTCATTGCCGCAGAAATGGCGCTTGCGCGGCTCCTGCAGAAACTCGGCACCCAACCGCACATCTCGACTGAGAGACGGATCCTGTTACCGCCTGCCGTTAAGCTGCGCCGTGTGGAGCGGCGGTGGCATGCCTCAAGGAGCAGCGAATGAAGACCGTTCTGATTACCGGCGCACGTGCACCGGTTGCCCTGCACTGGGCGCGGCTTCTGCACATGGCGGGCAATCGCGTCATCCTTGCCGATAGCCATCGCTTTGCGATGGCGCGGGCGACGCGTTTCAAGGCCGCCTACGTCCGACTGCCCGAGCCTCGCAATGCGCTTCAGACCTATGCCAAGGCCGTTGAACGCGTCGTCAAAGACTATGATTGCGATCTCGTCCTTCCGACCTGCGAGGAAATCTTCTTTCTGGCGGCTGCTCGCGACGAAATTGGCGCCGTGATCCCGCTTGTCGCGCCGCCCCTTCAACTCCTCGCCCGCGTGCACGACAAATATAGCTTTGCCATGATGGCGGCAGGCTTCGGCGCAGATCCACCGAAGACAACGCTGCTGCGCAATTCGAGCGACCTTGACGCCTGTCGGAGAGCAAGCAAGGACCTTGTCTTCAAACCGGTCTGGTCGCGATTTGCAGAGCGCGTCTTGATCAGGCCCAGACCTGCTGAACTTGACCGAATTCTGCCCTCGCCAACCGATCCCTGGGTGGCACAGACCTTCCTGCCCGGGGAAGAGCTGTGTTGCTGGGCACTGGCAAGAGACGGAGAAATTCAGGCCTTGCAGGCCTACCGGCCGCTCTATAGGGCCGGGAAAGGTGCAAGCCTTGCCTTTGAACCTGTTAGCAACCCGCATATCCGTCGTTTCGTGGCCGGTTTCGTTGGCGCGAATGGCTGGACTGGCCAGATCTCCTTCGATTTCCGCCATGACGCCCAGGGCCGGTTGTCGGTTATCGAGTGTAATCCAAGAGCGACCAGCGGATTGCACTATTTCGGCGGTGCGGACGGTCTCGCAGAAGCCCTTGTTGCCGGTCATTCAGCAAATGCGTCGCTGACCGGAGCGATGACGCTGCCGCTCGCAATGCTTTGCTACGGTCTACCGGCGGCTATACGCGACCGGGCGCTCCGACGATGGTTCGGCGATTTCCGCAGCATGGGTGATATCGCAGCCTGGCCCGGCGATCGATCGATGCTGCGAGCGCAACTGCAGGCTCTGGCCGAAATAGTTTGCGTCGCAGCCCGCAGACGCACCGGGCTCAAAGCTGCAGCAACTGCCGATATCGAATGGAACGGCGAACCGCTCGGCAGATAGAAGATCCGCCTTAGAGTTCCATCACCAATATAGTCGGCTTTTCAGCAACCTCAGGCCTCTGGCCAGAGAGAATGGCATCGATATGCGGGCGCATGATGTCGAGCGGTCCAATCATCGGCCGGCGTTGACCAAACAGCCTGCGGTTCTTTTCAGCTGCGTGAAGAATATGCTGGTCCTGGCGTAGGGCGATGCGGAAGAACGGCTTGAACAAGAGCGCCTTCAGATAACCGAAGTTCCGCTGCCGCGGACCAGAAAGAATGCCAAAGCCGTGCACCATATCGTCGGTTTCCTGACGCAGGTGAAAGGTCGTCGCCAGGTTGATCGACTTTGCACCCCAGAATTCCAGCTCGGCGATGCCAGGATAACGGAAGCGACCGATGCTGATCGAGCGCTCGCCTTCAAGAAGCCGACTGACAAGCCCTTCCTGCTTCGGCTCGCCCACATAGCGCGCCTCCACCCAACCGTCGCCACCGGTCACGGTTACGGTCACCCGGTAACGTCTGGCGCTCAAACCCCGTAAAATCCCCCTATGCGTGAAATGGGTGTGCGTCGCGTCCAGAATGTTTTCAGCCACTTCGGCCAGCGACGACGTGACCCGGCTTTCGACCGTCATCGACACCGTATCGGCTGCAGCAAGCACAGTGGTATAAGGGATCGCATCGACGGCGTGTGCCGAAAAGAAGACCAGCCCGTCTTTCTCGCAAACGCCATAGGATGGCACAAGTGTCCGAGGGATCGCCCCGACCAGGCCCGGCATGGCCTTGCATGCCCCGGCACCATCGAACCGCCAACCGTGATAGGGACATTCGATTGCACCATCGACAACACGCCCATGCGACAGTGGCGCTGAGCGATGCGGGCAGATATCCGCCAGACAATGGAGCTTGCCATCCGCACGGAACAGGACAAATGCCCTGCCCCCCACCAATACCCGCAGGGGCTTATTGCGGACGGCCCTTGATTGGGCGATCGCGACCCATCCTTCGATTTTCTGATCGCTCAAAGCCTGTAGTTCCTCATGATCGGGATGCCTACCTTCTGCAGTATGGTCCGCACGATTGCCGCGGCACCACGGCTCTTCCATGACAAGTGTCGATTGTAAATTGCACTATACTCGATCGCGGGAACGCCGCCACGGTTCCGCTTGAATGAAGCCGCTCCAGCGCTCATGTTATATAGCAGCCGATGTTCCCTGGCGCGCTGCAACCCAATCGCCATCAGTCGACGATAGAGGCCAGCCTTCACGTCGATTGTTGTGTCGTAGCCGACCACCGGCGCCGACATGACGTCACCTCGGTCGAAGAAGCCGATGATGCCGTCGAGCTGCCCGTCGCGATTGCGGAGACCGTAAAACTGCAGGATGCCAGCCTCATACATCTGTTGCAGCCACAAGGCCGAGTATTGAGGATTCAGGCTGGTATATTTCTGGAGATAGAGCTTCGCGTAAAGCAGCTCGATACGCTGAAAATCCGCGGGCGCAATGTCTTGGTGCTCGACGACGGTGAGGTCGGACTGGATCAAAAGCGCCATGTCGCGCCTTTCATCGCGGTGGACCCGCACCTGCTCTTTGCGGCAGTCAAACAGGTAGACCTGCCGAGCTGGATAGAGCCCGTAACCGCAGGCGCGGAAGTCGGCAATTGTCGGCAGATCGCTGACGTCGTTCAACGAGCGCCAGACGATCGCCTTGCCCGGATGGGACGTGAGCAGCTCCTGTGTCACCTGCTGAATCTCGAGACAACCGAGAGCGCAACCGATGTTGGTTGCCATCAGCCAGTTGTTGGGCTGAACCTGATGATCGAACCCGGTCGCTTGCATCAAGGGCATCGCAAGCCTCAGAAAGCCGTTCAGTATTTGCATCGTGGCCGGGCTTTCGGCCAGATTGCGCAGCTCCTCGCGGGCATAGTCGATATAGGCGACGCTTGGACAGCAAAGATAGCAGGTTGGCGACCGTCGCCAATCGTTGATCGTGAGTGGCAAGAGCTGCGACCCGGCTCGAACCATCATCACTATCGTATCCAGATTGCCGATCAATTCCGATGCCGGATGAGCCTTGAATGCCCGCACCAGCTCTTCAGCCTGAAATGCCGTCGCGCGCGTAGAGATCATCGTCGTGGAAATAGCGGCCATGTCGGGACTGTGTCACTGTCTTACGCGATCAACAATCGCAAGAGGGCGGTATCGATTGAGAATGGCAACCTTGGCAGTAAGATCGAACCCCGAATCATGGCATGGCACACCCAGTGTGTATTCGCTCACTCTGTAGCATACCTGCCCTGGACCATCATCATGAGAGCCAAAAAGAAAACCGCGCCGTCAAAAGAGGGCGCGGTGAAATCTTTATTCTGCGTGTCACCCGGCGGCAGACGCCGAAGTTCCTCATCAGCCCTTGAACAGCGACAGGATCGACTGGCTCGAGGAGTTGGCGATCGAGAGGGACTGAACGGCGAGCTGCTGCTGCGTCTGCAGAGCGGACAGCTTGCTCGATTCCTGTTCCATGTTGGCATCGACCAGCTTGCCAACGCCCGACTGGATCGAGTCGGAGAGCGAAGAAGCGAAGCTCGTCTGCAGGTTGATGCGAGCCGAGATCGAGCCGAGGCGCGAGTTCATGCTGACGATGGAGTTCAGAGCGGTCTGAACCATGTTCAGGGCGCTGGAGATCTGGCCGGACGTCATCTTGCTGATGTCAAGGCTGAAGACCGAATACTGGGTGCCGCCAATGGACGTCTTGCTGCCGAGAATGCCCGATGCCGTGTCGATCGCACCGTTGTTCGCGCCGAACAGAACGTTACCGGTCGCGCCGGTGTCGAACTTATAGTTGGTCGAGCTGACCGAAACCGTGCCGTTGGTGCCGCGGATGAAGGAGGAGACGACCGAAGCCGAACCGCCGTTCTTCGCCATGACCCAGTTTTCGCCGTTGAACGAAGCCGACTGAGCAACGCTCTGCAGCTGCTGCTGCAGCTGGCCGATTTCTTCCTGGATGGACTTTTTGTCAACCGACGGTTCCATGGCGGTTGCAAGCTTGTTCTTGATCTGGCCGACGATGTCGACCGCGCTGGTAGCGGCCGTGGTAGCCGTATCGACCTTTGCGGCTCCGAGGCCGAGAGCGTCGGAAACAGCACCGATAGCGCCGTTGTCGGACTTCATGCTGGTGGCGATCGACCAGTAAGCAGCGTTGTCCGAAGCCTTGGCGATGCGCAGGCCGGACGAAACGTGGCTCTGCGTCTGCTGCAGACTGCCGCTGATGCCGCGCAGCGTCTGGAGAGCTGCCATTGCAGCGTTGTTGGTAAGAATGCTCGTCATTAAATTTCTGCCCCGTTTTTGGCAATTGTTAGAATAAGGGACATTCCGGACCTAGACCGGTAGCGGCATTCAGCATCATGCCTGTTAACCCAATCCGTTAAGGTTAACTCGCCGTTTCGATGGTCCTAAAAAATAGCAATATGGTTAAGGAAGACTAAACTCGACCCTCTTTGGAAGGCACATCCGAGAAAAATTCCCGGATCGGGAAGCACCTGAGTTGTCGAGTCTGGCAGCGGCTCGACCCGAATTTCGACTTGGCATTGATTCATTCAGTCACCAGGATGTCATTGAGGAACTTGCTATATCGACATCGAGGCAGGTCACGCGAAATGCAAAGCTGCTTGAGACCGCTCGCCGCAGCGGAGCAGCCGATATCATTGACCTATTTCAAGCCGGCAATTGAAATGTCCAGTTGGCGATCAGCATGATGGCAAGACCTGCCGCCGAAGCGGATTATCACCGACAAACTGCGCTTATACGGAGCGGCAAGGCGGGACGTGATGTCCGCTGTCGAACATCGATCGCACAACGGCCTGCCTTTTCCTCTACGTCCCAAAGTCCAACCGCAAACGCGCAAAAGAGGGCCGATCAGAGGTTCGCTGAAATGGCGACCGGGAACAGAACAGCCCATCGATGGCTGCGAATTCCTAGGGCCGCTCAGCGATAGAGCGCTTGTAAAGCGCGATCAGCCGCCTTGCGATTTCCGGCCATTCGCGCACCTTCAGCTCGGTGGCTCTAATCTCCGGCGCTGGGTCCGGAGGCAACGCGCCATCGATCAGCCGGGCGACGATGAGTGTTGCGCTTTCAGCGTCTTCTATCGGATAGGAGACCTGCTTCAACCAATCCGGCGTGGTCTCGCTATGAGTTGTCAGTAGCGTTACACCATGATCGAGACATGCGAGCGCCGAGCCACGCTTGTCTGTAACGCCGCCGGGAAAGGGCAAAAGTGCCATATCGGCTGCTGCGAGCTCTCGCGAGACGTTATTTGAGGGCAAGCTCAGTGCCAGGCGCACTCCAAGATCCCTCTCAGCGGCGCGGACCATTTCGACGATTTCGCTGTGACCATCCACGAGCGCCCCTATCATCACCGCTTCGATGTCGCGCCCCGCCGTCTTGAGGCGGCGCACGGTCTCAATGAAGACCTCTATTCCTTTATCCCGCGAAATTTGCCCGAAATAGACGATCCTGCGCGCAGCTCGACGCTCGAGCTGCACAGTATGTCTTGGGATGTTGTTACCGATCGGCATGACGACCAGCCGGCTTTTCGAAAAAGGAAACCAGCGAGCGAAGAGATCCCTTTCTTCTGAGCTGGAAAAGACGACAGCTTTCGACAATAGCGCATAGACCAGAAAGATCAGTTTCCGGGCAAGCGAGAAAAGCCGGAACTCATGCAGCGTCACGAATGAATATGAAAACAAAAGAGGTATGAGCGCCGGCCCAAACGACTTGCCCATTCCAAGCGATGGGTATTGCAGATGAAAAGCAGCGTTGCGGCCATGTCGCCGCCTGATGTCCATAAGCGTCGAGAGCGAGAAGTCGGCTGGATATTCAACAACGGCAGTAACGCCCGTTCCGGCGAACGCTGCCGCAAGTCGTGTCGTATAATCGGCCACACCGCACATGGAATCCCTCGGAGACGCGACAATAAAGACCACCTTCAAGGCATTCTCTCCGAAACTGGCATCCCTGCTATCGATTGCTTGGATCAGCCCCCATACAGACGCGGGCAATACACCAGCAAACTGATAAGATGTTGTAAATGCGCGGACTCTCTCGCCGAGCCAACAACTTTGTCAATGGCCTTGAGACAAGCTCTCTGATGCCAACGATCCTTGGGGCCATTGCCCAACGCGACGGAGCTGAAATCAAGGATCGAGCGGCAGGGACTATCAAAAGGAAAGGGCTGGGCCGCCTTTATTGCGACGACGTCGCAACCCGCTCTCATCCCGGCCTCGATCCCTGCCGGCGCATCTTCGAAGACCAGACACCGGCCGGGCGATACGCTCAGTCGCTCCGCGGCAAGAAGATACCCTTGGGGGTCGGGCTTCCCTCGAACAACATCCTGCGCAGTAATCAAGATCTCGGGAATGGGCAGGCCTGCCGCCGCCAGGCGCTTGACCGCGAGGCTACGGCCAGCGGAAGTCACAACCGCCCACTGGTCGTTCCCCAACTGGTCGACGAATTGCTGAGCACCGCAAACGGCGACGATGCCCTCATCGTCCGCCGCCTCAATTGCTTCGAGCTGCCGTGCCTCGTCGGCTGGATCCATGCCGGGAAGATCGAACTGACGGACAGTGTCTATCGTCCTGCGGCCATGGGAGACTGCCAGAATTTTCTGAAGATCCAGCCCATGTCGCCGAGCCCAGCCCGACCAGACGCGCTCAACGACGGCGCGTGAATCCACCAGTGTTCCATCCATGTCAAAGAGGACTGCGTCATAGTCGCGTTCAAAACACTGGATTCCGGGTTGCCGTTGGGGATTCATATGTGTCCTGCTTCCATTGTACCTGTAAACTTCGTCTGCCCTCCCGAACAAACCACGACGTATCTATGGGATCACCTCGATATGCGTCTTGACGGAGTTTGCGATGAAGCACTGCTCATGGGCCGAGTGATGGAGTTCCGCTTCCATTGCCGCGGCGGGCGCTTCGCCAGCATAGGTAATGGTTGGATTGAGCTCAACGCGGCTGACAACCAATTTTCCATCGACCTTCTCCATCACGCCAGTCGCCTTGTCGGTATAGCTCTCAACGACGATCCGCTTTGGCGCCGCAAGTGAGAGAAATGTTAACATGTGGCAGCTGGAGATCGCCGCGATATAGGCCTCTTCCGGATCGACGTTGGCTTCCACGGAATAAGGAATGGGCACGATATGCGGTGATGCCGACGCCGGCACGACGTGACCGCCGTCAAAGCGCCACGTGTGCGCCCGGCTGTAGCGTTTGTCGGTGAAGACGGCCCCTTCGCGCTCCCAATGCACCTCGACGGTCATTTTCATATTGCCTTCCCTCCTTGCGCATGGCGTGGATTCTGATATGTATACGCGTATACATAAAAACTCAGACAGGCAAGATGTCGATTAGCGAACAACTCAGATCGGAAATCCTTACGGGTGCATTGCCGCCGGGAACCTGGCTGTCTCAGACAGATCTGGCAGAGCGGTTTGAGGTGAGCCGCATACCCGTGCGAGACGCGCTCCAGCAACTCGCCTCAGAGAGATTGGTCGTTCTCATTCCCGGCAAAGGGGCTCAGGTCGTTCAACTTGACCAGAACGAACTTTCGCAGGTGTTTGATCTGAGAATACTGCTGGAATGCGATCTGCTGCGGCATGCCATGGCATCCGTCACCGAGGCCCATTACGGCGAGGTGAAGTACGCTCTTCAAAAGTCCGCTCTCGAAGCAGGCAGGCCGGGATGGGTTGAGGGCGACTGGCTCTTCCACTCGACGCTTTACGCGCCCGCAGGCCGTCAGCGTCAGCTTGCCATGATTGAGGAATTGCGTAGGAATTGCGTTATGTATTCGGCGCGCTACGACACGCTGATCGACGAAACGCCATCGTGGCTCGACGACCACGAAAGGATGGCCTGCGCCTATATTGAAAAACGAACCGACGATGCCGTTTCACTGCTCAAGCACCATATCGAAGGCGCAAGAAAGTATTTGCTTCGGCCACAGGTCCCTCCCTTGGACGCCATCTCGCAAACGTGATTGGAACGAGATTTGAGATGGATGTCAGGCATGCGCGAGGGCGGCGAAACCGCTGAGAACTTGCTGGCGCCCCTCGACGATCACAAACTCCATGGCTTTGTGCGCGGCGAGACCGTCCCGCGCCGCGATGGCATCGACGATCGCCATATGTGTGTCGGCAATATTGGCGAAGTCGTTGGTCGAGGCTGGCGCGCTCATGCGGAACATGCCGACCAACGCCGCCTCGATGAGCCCGCCGAGCGATCGCACGAACGGATTCTGCGAAGCTTCGGTGATGGCCAGATGGAAATGCAGGTCGGCCACGGCAAGACTGTCCGCGGAATGATGTGGGGCAGACATGGAGACTGCGAGCCGGCGCAGGAGATCGATGTCCTCGGAGCTGGCACGCTCCGCCACCAGGCTGGCCGCGAGCGGCTCGAATGCCATGCGTATGTCGTAGAGGTGAAGAAGAAACTCCTTGTTCACTCCGCTTTCGAAGTGCCAGTTAAGGACCTCATTATCGAACATGTTCCAGTAAATTCTATCTGTAACCCGAGTGCCCACGCGGGCGCGCGGCACGACCAGCCCTTTCGCTGCAAGCGTCTTCATACTCTCGCGAAGAACGGTGCGAGACACTTTGAAGCGCTCCAGAAGCTCATTATCACCCGGGAGGATGGTCCCGACCGGAAATGCGCCGGAGACGATGGCCTTGCCAAGGGCGTCAACAACGTGACCATGGCTCGTTCGCGACTTTCGCTCGGTTTTTCGGGTGCCAAGAAATCTGCTAGGCAAGCGCTCCGTCCTTCCCTCAGACATATTGTCGATTGAGGCGGGAGAGCAGCAGGAGGCCCTTCTGCATTACGATAAAGGCAAACAACAAGAAGCCGATCACTATTTTCGTCCACCAGCTGGAAAGCGTTCCATCGAAGGTGATGTAGGTTTGAATGAGACCCTGTATCAGAATGCCGATGAGTGTTCCTCCGACGAACCCCGCTCCTCCCGTCAGCAATGTTCCACCTATGACCACAGCGGCGATGGCATCGAGCTCGACGCCGACCGTGGCAAGCGAATATCCCGCTGACGTGTAGATGGAAAAAACTATTCCGGATAGACCGGCAAGAAAGCCGGACAAGGCATAGATCTTAATCGTCGTGCGGCCTACCGGCACGCCCATGAGCTCAGCCGTCTGTGCCCCACCTCCCAGCGCATAGACATTCGCACCGAAACGTGTGCGTTGCGCCAGAACAATGCCGCCGGCAAAGACGAGCAGCATAATGCCGCCAATCAATGTCAGTCGACCGCCGCCGGGCATCAGCCAATAGAGATCGTTGAGCTGCGTGTAGAAGTCATGCTCGATCGGAATGCTGTCGATTGACAGCACGAAGGCAATGCCCCGCGCCAGGAACATTCCGGCCAGCGTGACGATGAAGGGCGGCATGCTGAGATAATGGATGATCGCGCCCATGCCGGCACCGAAAATCGTAGTGATGACAAGGACGAGGACAAAGGCGACCAGGGGATGGATCGTCGTGTCGCGAAGGACGACCGCCAGGAAAATACCGGTAAAAGCGATGATCGAGCCGATCGACAGATCGATGCCTCCTGAGATGATCACGAACGTCATGCCGACAGCTGCAATTCCCAAAAAGGCGTTGTCGGTCAATAAGTTGCCGGCGACCCGGGTCGACAGCATGTTCGGATACTGCGTTACGCAGCCGGCATAGGCGAGAATGAAGATGAGGATCGTCGCAAGGAGCGGAAGATATTTCGAATTCACTTTACCTGCTCCTTTTGCACCATCTGCCCCTCATTGCGGCGGCGCCAGAAGAACGCGGTCGCGGACTGCATGGCAGGCGACTGGATGACCAGAATGATAATGACGATGATCGCCTTGATCACCAGGTTGAACTCCGGCGGAAAGCCCGAGAGCAGGATGCCTGTATTGACCGATTGAATGATCATTGCTCCGATCAGCGAACCGACAATGCTGAAGCGCCCGCCCAGCAGCGAATTGCCGCCAACGACCACGGCAAGGATTGCATCCAGCTCAAGCCACAAACCGGCATTATTGGCGTCCGCGCCCTTGATATCAGCGGTTACGATGATACCGGCGATCGAAGCGCAAAGGCCGCTCAACACGTAAACAGCCATCAGCAGTACCGGAGTCCGAATGCCGGACAGCGTACTTGCCCGCCGATTAATGCCGATGGCTTCGACAAGCACGCCAAGAGCCGTGCGGCGAACGAGCAGGATGACAATAAGTGCCACGATCAGCCAGATCACCACCGGCATGGGCAGTGCCGCGAAGGAACCACTGCCAAGAAAGATGAGCGCGTCATTGTTGAAAGTGAGGATCGTACCTTCGGTGATCAATTGCGCTATGCCGCGGCCGGCAACCATCAGCACCAGCGTCGCGATGATCGGCTGGATATCGAGGGCTGCGACGAGCAGACCATTCCACAATCCGCACGCTAGGCCGATACCGATTGTCAACAACAGGGTATAGGTAAGCGAATAGCCGGCAACGCTTGAAGATGCGGCTACCGCACCACAGATCGCAATGACTGCGCCGACAGAGAGGTCGATCCCTTTGGTGGCGATGACCAAGGTCATGCCGATGGATAGAAGCGCCACAGGCGCACCGCGCCGGAGCACGTCGATCAAGCTTCCGTAGAGCCTGCCATTTTGAATTTCAAGATGGAAGAACTGCGGAAACATGACGAAGTTCAGCAGTAGAATCGCCGCAAGCGCAATGAGCTGCGGCATCAAGCGAAGCAGGGAAGCTTTGATTTGCGGATTCATGCGTCTTCCCTCGTCTTCTCAGCCGTGGCAATGGCCTCGACGATGTTTCCAGCGGTCACGTCGCTTCCAGTCAGCTCGGCAATGTGCTCGCGATCCCGAAGGACGATGACGCGGGAACTATAGGCGACGAGTTCTTCAAGTTCAGACGAAATCACCACGAGAGACATTCCCTGCCGGCAGAGATCTTCGATCAGGCGAATGATTTCCGCATGGGCACCGACATCAATGCCGCGGGTCGGCTCATCCAGAATAAGAAATCTCGGATTGGTCGCCAGCCAACGCGCGAGGATCGCTTTCTGCTGGTTGCCGCCGGACAGAAGCCGGATGGGCTTTTCGCGGTCGGTCGTGCGTATATCCAGTGCCTTGATGTAGTGATCGGCAATCGCGTTTTGCTCGCTGCGGGCCAAAGGCCTTGCCCAGCCCCGCCGCGCCTGCAATGCCATGATGATGTTCTCGCGAATGGAAAGATCACCGATGATACCATCAGTCTTACGATCTTCCGGACAGAAGCCGAAGCCATTCCTGATGGCGGCGCGCGGGTTGGAAAACGTCACTGCATTGTCATCGATTCTTGCTTCACCGCTATCGGCACGCTCAACGCCGAAGAGCACTTCGGCGGTTTCGGTTCGCCCCGATCCGAGCAGACCGGCTATGCCGACGACCTCACCAACACGCACCTCCATATCGAAAGGCTTGATCTTGCCGCGCTTGCCAAAGTTGGTGAAGCGATACCTTACCGGGCCATTTTCCGTCTCGGTCTGCCTGGCCGCACTTTCAGTCTCCGCAAGCTCGCGTCCGAGCATCATGGCGATCAGCGTTTGACGTGGAAGATCCTCCGCGTCACGTGTTCCAACCAGGCGGCCGTTGCGCAGAACAGTGATACGGTCGCAGATTTCGTAAACCTGCTCAAGAAAATGCGTGATGAAAACAATTCCTAGGCCGCGCTGCTTCAATCGCCTGACGATGCCGAACAGCATTTCGACTTCGTGCGTATCAAGGCTTGCGGTGGGCTCGTCAAGGATCAGAACCTTGCCGGAGAGATCGACTGCTCGAGCGATCGCGATCACCTGTTGGATCGCAACTGAGAAGCGATCGAGCTGACGGCTGACATCGATATCGATCCCGTATTGCGCCAGAAGTTCTCTCGCCATGCTATTCATGATGCGGCTGCTGACCATGCCGAACCGCCGAGGCTGGCGCCCCAGGAAGAGGTTTTCCGCCACGCTCAGATTGGGTAGAAGGTTGACCTCCTGATAGACGGTCCCGATCCCGAGTTTTTGCGCCGCCAGTGTGTCGTGCGGATCGATCTCGGCTCCGCCAAGAACAAGCGAGCCTGCATCACGCCGGTAGGCACCGGTCATGCATTTTATCAAGGTCGATTTTCCGGCGCCGTTTTCGCCAAGCAGCGCGTGAACTTCGCCGCGCAGCAATGTGAAATCGACATGGTCGAGAGCGGTCGAGCCGGGGAAATATTTACAAATGCCTGTCGCTGTCAGAAGTCGCTCGACGTCGTGAGCCATGAAGCACTGATGTCCTTGCATTGAGCCAGTGGGCGAAAGCGATAGCCGGCGCTTCCGTCGAGGCGCCGGCATCTTTCATGAGGATCGCACCGGCGGCATGGCCAACCCGCTGCGATCGCGCTTTCGCCTCAGTAACCGAGGTCCTTCTTTTGCTCGTAGACCTTCTGCGGATCATCCGCCTGGGTGTAGAGCTTGGATTCGGTCTGGATCCACTTCTGTGGCTCCTTCTTGGTCTTCAGATAGGCATCGAGCGCATCGAAAGCGGGACCGGCCATGTTCGGGGTCAGTTCCACGGTTGCATTCGCCTCGCCGGCGGCCATCGCCTTGAAGAGATCCGGAACGGAATCGACCGATACGGTCAGAATGTCCTTGCCCGGCTTCAAGCCGGCTTCCTTGATCGCCTGGATGGCGCCGACGGCCATGTCGTCGTTATGGGCATAGAGCGCGCAGATGCTCTTGCCGCCATTCTCGGCCTTCAAGAAGCTTTCCATGACTTCCTTGCCCTTGGCGCGCGTGAAGTCGCCAGTCTGGCTGCGGACGATCTTCAGGTTGTCGTGGCCCTTGAGCGCCTCTTCAAAACCCTTCTTGCGGGCGATGGCCGGCGAAGAGCCGGTCGTACCCTGCAGCTCGACAATATTGCACTTCTTGTCGCCGACCGCTTTCACCAGCCAGTCGCCGGCAACCTTGCCTTCGTGGATCTGATCAGACGTGACAGCCGTCAGATAGAGATCCTTCGGCGCGTTGATCGTGCGATCAAGCAGGATAACAGGGATTTTGGCTTCTTTGGCCTCTTTCAAGACGGCATCCCAACCGGTTTCCACGACCGGTGCGAGCAGGATGGCGTCAACGCCCTGAGCGATGAACGAACGGATCGCCTTGATCTGGTTTTCCTGTTTCTGCTGCGCGTCTGCGAATTTCAGATCGATGCCGCGCTTCTTGGCCTCCTGCTTGGTCAAAGTGGTTTCGGCCGCACGCCAACCGGATTCCGAACCGATTTGCGAGAAACCGACGACCAGATTTTTGGCCGATGCAGATGTGAACATGCAGGCAGCAAGGATCGTAGCGCTGATCAGTGCAGTCTTCAATTTCATGATGTCCTCCAAAGGGCCATCTCCAAGGCCCACGGTCAAAACATCATATAGTAATACTTTTGTAAACCGACATTCGACGATGCAGTGCAGCAAAAATGAAAGCCCTGGGACGACCTGCCGCTATTGAGACAACTGGAGGTGGCTGAGAACCCCTCCCGGGGGGCCGTTGCAGCCTCGTTATGCAACCTCGAACAGGAAGTTGCGATGGCTGCGGGCATGATGCAGATGGTGATCACTCGCGTTTCTTTCCGCAGATAGCCGGTCCCGTGGAGCTCAGGACGGACAAGCAGCATGTCCTCGTGCATCTGCTCTCACCGATCATCGGAGTAAGCTCACATGCTGTGCAGGGGCGAGAAACCAAGCAGGTCGCTTTAAGACAGGCAGCGCTGGCCATCTCGGTGCACCTCGAAAACGCAAGGCCCGTTCCTGCTTGATGCTCCTGCTCAATTTGAAGAGTCGGTGGCCCCTATCCTTCACAAGCAGGCGATTTGTGCGCTCACATGGAAAGACGCAAGTTGATGCGCTTGCGCTGCGGCTCGTCGCTTTTTCCGGCCGGACGCCCCCCGAGATATGGCGGCAAATCCGAATTCGAAAATCGCCGGAAGCGCATGCCCATCAGCTTTGGCATCGATCATAGTCCTTGTTCACCAACGCCGAGAGTGGTCTCATTTTGAGGTTGATTAGTCATAATATAACTAGTATTAATCTTACTATGAAAACTCCTAAACGCTCTCCCATCGCCCTTGCCGTACTGGCCATGCTCTTTGAGGCACCCATGCATCCCTATCGAATGCAGCTCCTCATCAAGGAGCGCGGCAAGGACGAGGTCATCAACGTCTCGCAGCGCGCCAGCCTTTACCAGACGATCCAGCGGCTCGATCGGGATGGCCTGATCCTGGCGCGCCAGACCGCCCGTGCCGACAAGAGACCCGAACGCACCGTCTACGAGATCACCGAAAGAGGTAGGGAGATCGTGATCGCATGGATGCGCGAGATCCTCTCGAAGCCGGCGATGGAATATCCTGAATTTCCGGCAGCTATTTCTTTCCTGCCGCTCCTCTCTCCCGAAGACGTCCTGCAGCAACTCGAACGTAGGGCAAAGGCGATCGAGGTGGAGCTCCAACGGACAGCGGAACTTTTGGAGCAGGCGGCCGCAGTGCCGCGGCTATTCCTGCTGGAGTCGGAATATCTGCGATCGGTGCAGGCCGCGGAACTTGCCTGGGTGAAGGCCGTTGCCGAGGATCTCCGCGCCGGGCGCCTCACGTGGAGCGAGGCGTGGCTTCGGCAGATTGCCGCTGAATTCTCGTCTGAACAAAAAAAGGACCTCGAGTGATCCCATGCGCGTTCTGATTATCGGCGCCGGAACCGGCGGACTGGCCTTGGCTCAAGCGCTGAAACAAGCGCATATCGACGTTTCCGTGTTTGAGCGCGATCTTGTGCCGAACGCTGATACCGGCGGCTACCGCGTCGGTATCAGTCCGGCTGGAAGTCGTGCACTCAAGGCCTGTGTTCCGCCAGATCTATATGATCTGTTCGCGGCTACTTGTGCCCGGGCGCCGACCAATTTCAGCATGCTCACCGAGCGTTTCCAAGAAGTTCTATGCCTCGAACTGGATGGTCACGCGACCGACGCAATGGATGGCGAGAAAAACGTCATCCGCAAGACGCTGCGGCGCGTTCTGCTCATGGGGCTCGAAGATCGGGTCTCCTTCGGCAAGCGCTTTGAGAGCTTTAAACATAATCCGGATGGAACGGTAACCGCTTGCTTCGAGGATGGGAGCCGCGCGACTGGCGATGTCCTCGTCGGTGCCGATGGATCGGGCTCGGCTGTTCGCAAACAGCGCCTGCCACAAGCCCGGTTGGAAGACACGGGGATCGTTGCCATTGGCGGCAAGCTTCCGATGACCGCCGAGAGCAAGGCGCTGCTTTCACAGAAGATGTTCCACGGCATGTCGATGATCATGGCGCCGAGGGGCTTCGGCGCCATCATTCATTCGCTCGAATTTTCGCAAAACCGATCCAGTCGGGACTTCGCCGCACGCTGGCCGAATTTTCTCGAATTTCTCGATGTCGACAGCATCAGCTGGGCCCTTTGGGGCGCTCGCCAGAATTTTCTTAAAGATCCCGCACCCTTGAGCGGAGTGGAACTGCAACGGCTCGGCTTGGAGCTGACCCGAAATTGGCATCCGCATATGCGCGCGCTCATACAGATGACCGACCCCATGGCGCTAACCTCTCTCTCCATGAGAACGTCGGTCCCGCTATCGCCTTGGGACAGCTCGAACGTCACTCTGCTTGGCGATGCGGTCCATACCATGACGCCCGGGCGCGGTGCGGGCGCCAATACGGCGCTTCGTGATGCCGCCCTCCTCGGCAAGTCACTTATCGCAGCCAGTCTAGGGCAGAAACCACTTCTCCAGGCCATTCACGCCTATGAAGTCGAGATGCTTCGCTACAGCGCCGAGGCGGTCAGAGAATCGAAGAAGCAGATGAGCGCATCCGACATGATCCATCGGCCGGCTGCAGGAAGGCTGCAACTTACCTTCATGCGGGGTGCAATGCGCGTCATCAACGTCGTCCCCATGCTGAGGCAGCGCGTGCTACGGAAAATCATGATGGTTCGCGGCGAGAATTGATGGGCGCTACCGTTCCGCATCGTTTGACGTCAAAGTCGCGCCTTCAGCCATCATAAGGGTTCGGGACCGGCTGACCCGCTGCGTTGCGGAACTCATTGATCCCGGCAGCATCATCGATGATGAGCTTAAGGTCAGCCTCGGGATAAGTGCAGACATCCTTTCCCGATCGCGTGCCAATGACAAGAAGGCGTAGCGGTGCGTGGGAGCGGTTCTCGAAACTATGCGACAGGGCAAGGCCGGCGGGATAGGCGCAGACGGCTCCGGGGCCGAGGACATGCGCCTCGCCGCCCTCCAGAAGCACCGCCTCGCCTTCGAGCACCTGAATCAACTCGTCCTCGGATGAATGCCAATGTGGGATCGAGCTCCGGGAGCCAGGCGGAATCACGACGATCCAGGCACCGAACTGGGTGAGCCCGCCGGCATCGGAGAGCGGAATGCACTGCGAGGGGCCACAAGGAGCACTGCCATTGTCGATCAGTGGCAAGTCAGAAAGATGGTATTTCGGCATCTCGAACGGGCCTCCGACGCGGTGCGATCAGAACTTTATAGCCCAGCGCGAATCCGGGGTGAACCACCAGGCAAGTCAATCGCTGTCATCTTTCCGTTGCCTGGAGCATGCTATTGCCATCGGAATATCCGGCTAAGAATTCTTGGGGCTCTTTTCATGCAGTTCGTGCGCACGTTCGAGCTTTATCCGTTTCTCGACACCACGATCAGTCTTGCCGCTGCCTTTCTCCTCGGCACGCTGATAGGAGCTGAGCGTCAATACCGCCAGCGCACGGCGGGCCTGCGCACAAATGTGCTTGTGGCAGTCGGTGCTGCCGCCTTTGTCGATCTGGCGCAACGTATAGCTGGAACCACCGAAGCCGTACGCGTCATCTCCTATGTCGTTTCGGGAATTGGCTTTCTCGGCGCCGGCGTGATCATGAAGGAGGGTATGAATGTCCGGGGCCTCAATACTGCGGCGACCTTGTGGTGCTCGGCGGCCGTGGGCGCGTGCGCCGGAACGGATATGATTGCCGAGGCTGCGTTGTTGACGGTCTTCGTGCTTGCCGGAAACACACTGCTGCGCCCCTTGGTCAATGTCATCAACCGTATCCCGATCAATGAACAGGCCGCCGAGGCAACCTATGAAGTCAAGGTGATGACCAGTCGCGAGGCAATGCCGGAGATGCGAGATCTTCTGATCGAACGTCTGGAAGAAGCCGATTATCCGGTTGGTGATGTTGAAGTCACCGATCGAGGCGCAGACAGTGTCGAGATCATCGCCACCCTTGTCAGCACCGCGGTCGATCCTGAGGAGATCGACGCTGTCACGTCCTACATGGAAGACCAGCGGGATATTGCCAGCGCAACCTGGGAAGGAAGCACCAAGGATTGAAGGCCACTTCGGCAACGGTAGTGATCAATGCGGCTGTAGCGGCGGCGCGGGGGCTAGCGCGAAAGGCCTTGCTGGAATGATGGCCGTCTCGCCCATCTCGTATCCGGCGTCCGATGGTCGGTCACATGGACTTGCTGGGTCGTTGTTCGCAAGAGGCGCCGGTCGGCAAGAGCGTTCGGCCCTCCAAGATTGGCTGGGGATCGGTAGGTCATGGGCTCAACTGCCCGGTTGGAACGCCAGACGCAGCCCCCATGTAATGCCAGGCCCAACTGAGGTGACGTGATCCTTATCAGGGATGACCATAAATTTCGTCGTCAGGCCCTCATAGCTTCTTGATCTGAGAAGCTGCTCGAAGGTCTTCGCGTCCTCAACCATGTCCTTCGTGAAGCCGTGGCGGCCAGCCTCGTATCGGCTGACTTCCTTGCCGCCGACATAGAGGAAGACGTTTGCCGGAAGGCTGTGATGTCCGGCTGCGAACTGCTTTTCCATCTCCAGGATCACGTGTGAACCATACCAAAGGGACGGGCTGCCGATGATGTAGGTCTGGAATATGCCGGGGTCACGCAGAAGGATGGTCGTCGCGAGGAGCCCGCCATAGGAGTGACCCCAGAATATCCGTCTGGCCGGGTCGGTGCGGTAGTGCGCCTCAGCGAACGGAATGACGACGTCCTTGATGTATGCCTGATAGGCAGTTGATCCGCCATAGACATGGCCCGTCGAAGGTTGGGCGGTCGGCGTGTAATCACGGCGGCGGCTATCCTCTAGCGATTCGCCATCCGCGTAGCCCAGCCCGACAACGACAAGGTCCCTTTTATCGGCCTCCGTCAGGTCACGGATTTCGCAGATGTGACGCGGAAACGCCCGGCCCCCGTCTGCCAGGAACAGCACCGGACGTAGCGCGGGACTTGCGGGATCAAACCCTTGGGGAAGACTGACGAACAACTGGTATCTGCGCCCTGAGACCGGATCGGGCAGCGGGACAGAGTAAGTCTTCGCGTCGCATTGCTTCGCCCCCGGCGTTGCCACCGCGCCACGCGGCACAAAGCACAGCGAGAGGAGAAATGCGGCAAGGACAATGCCAAGATGCGATGGGATCCGGCCGGAATTTCCCAGATGAGCTTTCTCTCGCTGGTGAAGGGGCATGCAATCCATTCCGTTTGTCTGACGCTCACGGCGGCCATTTTCCCATTGCCTTAAGACTGGCTTAAGGTGGTCCCCGTCTGTCTGACTTCAAAGCGGAGACAGACTCGAAATGCAAGACGTTGACATCATCATTCGCCGCCGAACGCTTCTCGTGGCCGCAGTCGCGGGTCTCCTCGCAGGCTGTTCCACCACGACGCCTCCGATACAGACCGTTTCCTTAATCGCGCCAGCCAGCCATGATCCACTCCCAACCGCACTCGCGATCTATGCGGCGATGCCGCAGGAAGAGTTTCCAATCCCGGCGGTGGATCTGGGACAGGTCGAGCCACGGTTCAGGCGGCAGGTCGTCGACTATCCGACGAACGAAACGGTCGGGACGCTGATCGTCGACACGCCCAACAAGTTCCTCTACCACGTCCTGCCTGGTGGCAAGGCGATGCGGTATGGCGTCGGCGTCGGTCGTGATGGCTTCTCCTGGTCGGGGCGGGCGACCGTCGCCTACAAGCGGGCCTGGCCGAATTGGACGCCGCCGGACGAGATGGTCGCGCGTGATCCGCGCCTGCGACCGGTCAGCAAGGAGAATGGTGGCATGCCGCCCGGCCTTCGAAATCCGCTTGGCGCCCGGGCGCTCTACATCCACCAGGGTGGGAAGGATACCCTCTACCGCCTTCATGGCACCCCCGAAGCATTCTCGATCGGCAAGGCGGTGTCGTCCGGCTGTATCCGGCTCCTGAACCAGGATGTCATCGGCCTCTACAACAATGTCCGGGACGGCAGCACGATCGTCGTCCTGCCCGATCCGTCAATGCGGGAGCAACCCAGTGCGTGACGTCCATTCCAGAGTCTTGAAAAGGAGAGCAGATGTGAGAAACGAAATCGAAATAGGGGCGCTTGGACGTCGCGCCTTTCTTCAGATGTCCGTCCTTGCGGCGGCGGCAGCACTTCCGGCGATCGCCTTTGCGGACGATGACCTCGGCATGGAGATGATTCTGCGCGATCCGGCCGCACCTGTCACCGGCAACCCGATGGGGAATCTCACCGTGGTCACCTTCCTCGACTATAATTGCCCTTGGTGCAAGAAGACGGCCGTGCCGATGCGTGAGGCGGTCTCGAAGGATGGTGGTGTGCGACTGGTCTACAAGGACTGGCCGATTATCACGAAGGACTCGGTTGACGGCGCCCGGCTTGCGCTCGCTGCAAAATATCAGGGCCGTTACGACGCCGTCCACGAGGCCTTGATGGCGATCAAGACACCTAAGGTGAAGGTTGACGAGATGCGGGATGTCGTCAGAAACACCGACGGTGTCGACTTCGCCCGCCTTCAGGATGATCTTGCAAAGCATGAAACGGAGATCTCTGCGCTGCTGAAGCGGAACGACGATCAGGCGAGGTCGCTCGGCCTGCGCGGCACGCCCGCCTTCATCGTCGGCAAATATCTCGTTCCCGGGGCAATCCAGAGCGCCGACGAGTTCACGGACCTCTTTGCCAAGGCCCGTCAGCAGGGCTAGCCACGTGCCTTCGCGATCGCGTCCTTCAGACCCTTGCGGTCGAGGACGCCCGCGAAGGTCGTCGACCCCACCACGAAGGAAGGGGTGCCAACGAATTTGAAGGCGGACGCCTGCAGCCAGTTGCGATCCAGCAGGCTGGAAATCCATGCCTGGTTCTTGACCACGGCCTTGCCGACGTCGTCGAAGGTGAATCCGACCTTGGCAAGCGCCTTTTCCACATCGGTCTGCTGCAGTTTCATGGGCGTGTGGAACATCGCATCGAGCGCCTTCTCATACTTGCCAAGCTTTGCGGTCGCGAGCACCGCTTGCGCCGCGATGATCGACGCGCCGCCGAAGACTGGCCAGTCCTTCATCACGAGCCTGACCTTGCCATCCTGCTCGACGACCTCCCGGACCGTCTCGTATGACGTCTTGCAGTATGGGCATTGATAATCGAAATACTCGACCACGGTGACATCACCGTTCGGATTGCCGAGAACAGGCGCTTCGGGATCGCTGAGAACCAGTTCGCGACTGGTTGGATCCGCCATGGCTCGCGCAACTGAGGGAGGAAGTGTGGCGGCAAGGGCTGCGCCCACTGTGAAATGTCGGCGTGTAAGGTTCATGAAGGGGCTCCCCTGCTAGAATTGATGGATTGCGCGGTGGCTGCTGCTTTCGCGGCAGCATCGATCACATCCTGCGCAGAGATCTCGCCGACCAGACTGTCGGCCGCAGAAGCGTCACTGCGGAAGAACAGCATGGTCGGAGGGCCGACAACGTCGTTGTCCGTCATCAGCTTCTGCTTGGCCGGCGTCATTTGCGACAGATCGACAATGACAAGATGAGTATCCGCAAGGCCAACGGCAACCCGGGGGTCGCTCAGCACCGAGCGGTCGATGACATGGCACGAAACGCACCAGTCGGCGGTGAAGTAGACGAGGCTCGGCTTGCTACTCTTCGCAAGAGCGCTCCGCAGTTCCTCCTCGTTGGAGACGCTCGCAAAACTCGCCTTGCTCAGGCCGGGTGAGGTCGTCGCGACGCTGCCGCCGAATCTCTTCAACGGCTGGAGCATGCTTGTCGCGCCGCTTGCTGCTCCAAAGGCGAGGAACGCGCCATAGAGAATGGCGAGAAGACTGCCGGATTTTACCAACCTCCGCCCAAGCCCCGTCCCCGGAGGCATGGTATCGAATGCACCGAAGCACACACCGACGGTCACGAGAACGGCCGCAGAAAGTCCAAGCGTCACGGACGGCTCGACCAGACGGTCGAGATACCAGACCGCGGTGCCGAGGAACATGAAGCCGAACAGCCACCGGACCTGGGTCATCCAGGCGCCCGCGCGCGGCAGCAGCGCTGCCCCCGACGTCCCGATGACGATAAGAGGGATGCCTTTCCCGATCCCGAGTGCGAACAGCGCGGCGGCGCCAAGCGCGATGTCGCCAGTCTTGGCGATGTAAAGGAGCGCACCCGCAAGCGGGGCAGTCACGCACGGGCCAAGCAGCAGCGCGGAAGTGAAACCCAGAACGGCCGTCGACCCGATCGTTCCGCGGGGCGCGCGTTGGCGACGAGCAAGTCGGTCCCGTAGGAATGCCGGTAGCTGGATCTCCACCATTCCGAAGCTGGCGATGGCGAGAAGAGCGAATAGCCCCACCATCACCCCCACGGCCGTTCGTGACTGAAGCGCGATCTGGAAGCTCTGGCCAAGCCATGCGGCAAGCACGCCGAAGAGGCTGAAGGCCGCAGCGAGCGCGACGACATAGACGACGGACAGGAAGAATCCCCGTTCAGGCGACAGCGAAGTGCCCTGCCGCCCAAGGGTCGCCGCAAGGATCGGATACATCGGAAAAACGCAAGGCGTGAAGGCGAGAAGCATGCCGAGACCCACGAAGGATGCCAGCAGTAGGGCCATACCACCGCGGCTCAGGATTCCCTCGACCATCCCTGCACCGGCAGGTGTCGCAGGTTTTTGGACCGTCTCCGCGATCGCTGAAGGCGGAATGGGCGTGAAGGACTTGAAAGCGGTGGCGTCTGGCGGCCGCGGCGCCAAAGGGTCGTCCGACGCCATGCGCAGGCCATCAACCTGGACCGTGCGGACCGGATAGCATATGCCGCCGTCCTGGCAGCCCCTGAACGACACCTTGAGCTTTACCGGGGCGTTGGCAAGCTTTGCCGCCACCTGATCGAAATAGACCTCGGTGCTACCGAAACCGGGATCGTCCTTCATCGCTCCCGATGGCGTCTGCAGATCGAGTTTTCTCCCATCGTCCGTATTTGCCTCGAGGGCGTCGCGATAAAGGTAATATCCCTTTGTGATCTCCCACCGGAACGTCGCAGTGGGGCCTGACCGATCGACAGAGAGCTTGAAGGCGTCCTCCATCCTCATCGGCGCATCGACGGCAAATGCAGAGCCGCATAACGACAGTAAGACAAGGATCGCGAACGGAAGATTGAGACGCATTCTTTCTCCTTATGGGATAGGCCATTAACAGATACGACCTGCGGCCGCCAGCTTAAGGCAGCCTTAAGGTACGCAGCGGAGATCTCCGCTGCCGACAGATGGAGTGTTCGATGCGCCTGCTCGTGGTGGAAGATGACGATGTCCTGCTTGATGGTCTGAAGGTCGGATTGGAACTTGCCGGCTTCACGGTCGATACAGTGACGACGGTGGCGGATGCGCGCTCTGCCCTTGAGCACGTCCGCTTTGACGCGGTCGTTCTTGACGTGATGCTCCCCGACGGAACTGGCCTCGACCTGCTGCGGTACGTCCGGGACCGCCGCGATCGGGTGCCTGTCCTGTTGCTGACAGCCAAGGACGCGACGGCCGACAAAATATCCGGCCTTGATGCCGGGGCTGACGACTATCTCGGCAAGCCGTTCGATCTCGACGAGGTTGCTGCGCGCCTGCGGGCCATCATCAGACGCGGCGAAGGACGTGCGGAAGGTATTCTGGAGAGCCAGGGGGTGACGCTTGATCCTGCCAGGATGGAGGCTCGAAAAGACGGCGGTATCATCCCGCTCTCACGCCGCGAGTTCGCGATCATCAACGCGCTCATGCAGAACCCGGGCATGATCTTCTCCAAGTCGGTGCTCGAAGAGAAACTTTACGGCTGGCAGGAGGACGTCGAAAGCAACACGATCGAGGTCCATGTCCACAAGCTTCGGGCGAAGCTCGGCACGACGTTTATCGAGACCGTCCGTGGAGTCGGCTACCGGGTAGGAAGGATCGCCTGATGTCCATCAGGGTAAGACTATTTACCGTTCTTCTTCTCATGACTGGTGTCGTCTGGCTCTCGGCCTGCGTCTGGATCTATGCGAGCACCAAGGAGCGTCTTGAACATGTCCTCGACGCACGACTGGTCGAGTCCGCTAAAATGGTCAGTTCGCTCGTCGGAGATCGGCCTGTCATGGCGGGCTTCACCGGCGAGGCTACAAGTTCCGGGTCAGGCCTTGAAGCCGAGCCTATGGAAGCTCCGTCCTATGAGCGTCAGCTCGCTTGCCAGATCTGGTCGGTCAGCGGGAAGCTGCTCAGCAAGTCCGACAGCGCGCCCGTCGCGTCGCTTTCTGATCACGCTACTGGGTTCCAGAACACGACGATCAACGGCGCGGCCTGGCGCGTCTATGCCGTAATCAAGCCCGACCTTGGCGTGAGAGTGCTTGTCGGGGATAGCCTGCAGGTCCGGGACCGCCTGGTCGACGATGTCATCAAGGGCCTGTTATATCCGGCAATCCTCATCATGCCATTGATGGTCGGGCTGATCTGGTTGTCGGTATCCAAAGGACTGGCTCCCTTAGCGCGACTGGCAGCAAGCCTGACCGCCCGCGACGCCTCGCAGCTTCATCCATTTGTCGACCGGAGCACAGCCTCGGAGCTTCGCCCCATGATCCGCGCCCTCAACAGTCTGCTCTCTCGCGTCCAGTCTGCCCGGGAAAGGGAGCAGGAGTTCATCACCTACGCTGCGCATGAGCTGAAGACACCGCTTGCGGGACTGAAGACGCAGGCGCAGGTCGCAATACGTTCGACCGACCCGGAAGTGCAGCGTCAGGCGCTGAAACGGATCGAGCAGAGCGTCGACCGAACGAGCAGGATGGCGCGACAGCTTATCGACCTGGCGGCGGTCGAGGCTGTTGAAAGTGTCGCCCGACCCGAACAGATGGTCGACGTCTCGGCCCTCATTCTCGATGTCGCACACGATCTCGAATTCCTGCAGAAATCGCGGGGCGTCCAGGTGATCTACGCACCGCGCCATCGGGCAAGACCTATCTCCATTGCTGCCGACGCATCACTTCTGCGACTGGCGATCCGAAACATCATGGAGAACGCAGTGCAGCATGCACCGTGCGGATCTGTCGTCGAATGCATAACACAAGCGACCGACGGGAAGCTCAGCGTCATCGTCTCCGACGAAGGGCCTGGCATCTCGGTCGACGAGCAGGAGAAGGTTCTTCAGCGCTTCTATCGATCACCGCGTTCCATGCCCGGCGGAAGCGGGCTCGGGCTTGCCATTGTCAAGATGTCGATCGAACGTCTTGGAGGCACGCTCAGGTTTGGAGGACCAGCCCCCCGATTCCACGTCCGGCTCGAAGTCTAGCGCCAGCGGACGGTCAGTAGAATGCGCGCGACTGGAGGGGTGTCGACTTAACTTTGCAATGGGCGATACCCCTCGAGATATGCGCGCATCCGATCGATCGTCAACGAGCGTTGAGGCGACCCATCTTAGGAACGAGCGCGTCTCGTTTCACTTTTGCTCACGTTCAATCTCCCACCGATACTTGCCGCGATGGCGAGTTCGGCCAGCGCCGCGACGAGCATGATCGCAAGAAAGACATTCCGTCCGAAATGGACGAGCACCCAACCGCCCATGGCCGGGAAGCCGAATATGCCCACAAAGTAGGACATGGCGAACCAGGTCAGCGCTGCATGGCGGTAGCGGGGTACGGTGTTGTTGACGGCCCAGGTCTGGATGACCGAATAGACGAGACCGTAACCGATGCCGGTGAGGATCGCCGAGAGGATCTGGAAAGCCGGGTGGATGCCGATGCCGAACATGGCGGCGACACCCAGGCACATCGAGGTCAAGAGAGCGGCGGCAAGCTGCGTCTGCGGTAGCGTTGCCAGGAAGCGGGCAAGCAACAGCCGGGCGGCAACGACGGTGATGGCATAGACGCCGAAGAAGGTTGAGGCCGTGGCCGCCGTGCCTTCGACCAGCGAGGACTGGAAGGTCAGCAAGCCGGAGAAGACGCAGGCGCCGAGCGCGACCATCAGGATTGGCCGGATCGAAGCGCTACGGGCAATCGCGCCGATATCGCGCACCCAAGGGCGGAGTGCAACCGTTCGCGGCGCGCCCGGCGCCATCGAACCGAAGCTCCAGAGCAGGACGGAAGCGGCAAGGCATGCAGCCCCGACCAGCATGAAGGTGGTCTCGACCGAGAGCCCCGCCTGCGTCAGCACAAGGTTGAGAATGACAGGGCCGCCACCGATTCCCGCCATCTGGAAGGCTCCGAAGCGGGTAAACCAGAAACCGCGATCGGCATCGGTGACACGCTCGGAAAGCGCCATCGGAGCGCCGATATAAAACATCCCCCAGCCGAGCCCAACCAGGAAGCCCGATACGAGCGGTAGGCCGAGGCCGCTGCCTCCAGCGAAGGCAAGCAGCAGGAACCCGAGCGCCACGGCGGCGCTGGCAATGGCGCTCATGCGCGCCGCGTCGATGCGCCCGGAAAGCCAGCCGACCAGCGGCACGCCGGTGAAGGTTCCCACCATGGCGGCACCGAGCGTCAGACCGGTATCGACATCGCTGCCGCCATGGGCACGGTAATAGGTCGAAAACAGGAAGGTAGCGCCATAGCCTGCCGCAGCAAGCATGGTGCCGGTGAAAAGGAAGGGTGCAGCAGACTGGCGCATGGGCATTTCCAGGCAACGGTTGAAAGTGGCCTGATGAAAGTAGATAATGGAGATAATTTCCAGAGCCACTTCGAGTCGATGATGCAAGCCACTTCACCCCGCCAGACCGGCGCCCGGACCCTCCGCCGCGAAAGTGCGGCAGCCGGTTTCCTGCCCGAATTCGATGCGTCCTCGTCCGTTCCCGCCGTGCGTCAGCTCTATCTGCAACTGCGCGACGGCATCGTCGCGGGAACGCTGCAGCCCGACCACCGACTGCCCTCGACCCGAACGGCGTCGGTCGAATGGTCGCTGTCGCGCGGGCTGATCGCCGAGGCCTATGAGATGCTGATCGCAGAGGGCTACGCAGAGGGGCGGCATGGCTCCGGCACTTATGTCGCCGCCGGCCTGCCGCCAATGCCAATTGGAAGCGGCGGCGCGCGCGAGCCGGCTGACAATAGCGCGCGGCGCGGAATTTCCACCGCGGCGCGACTGGCGATGCGCACGGACCTTTCGCCACCCGCCCAGATCGCCTTTGCCACCGGCCGGGTAATCCACGACAAGCGCACCGCCGGGCTCTTGAAGCGGCTTGCCAACCGCCATATCGATTATGCCAGCGACGGCTACCGCGATCCGCAGGGTGAACTATCGCTACGCCAGGCCGTGTCAGCCCATCTCGCCGCCTCGCGCGGCGTGCGCTGCGATCCCGGTCAAATCTTCATCAGCTCAGGTACCCAGCAGGCGCTGGATTTTGCCATTCGTGTGCTCGTCTCGCCCGGCGAGAGCGTGATGATCGAGGATCCCTGCTACCCGCCGGCGCGGCTTGCCTTCCTCTTGAACGGCGCCGAGATCATCGGTCTGCCTGTCGATAGCGAGGGACTGATTACCGAGCGGCTGTCTCTCCATGACGGCCCAGCGCCGGCGGCGATCTACGTCACCCCGTCGCATCAATATCCTTCAGGTTCGGCCCTGCCGCTGGCGCGCCGGCTGGAGCTGCTCGCCTTCGCGCAGGCCCGCGGCAGCTGGATCATCGAGGACGACTACGACAGCGAATTCCGCTATGACGGCCATCCGATCGCCTCGCTACAGGGCCTCGATGCGACGCGGCGGGTCATCTACGCCGGCACCTTCAGCAAGGCACTGCTGCCGGGCTTCCGCGTCGGTTATTTGATCGTTCCCGACGATCTCGTCGCTACCTTCCGCGCGGTGCGCCCGATCATCGACCGCTTCCCGGCGCCACTCCACCAGCTTGTTGTCGCTGATTTTCTCAACGAGGGCTATTTCCCGGCCCATCTGCGCCGCCTGCGCGAAAGCTATCGTGCCGCCCGCGACAATCTCGCCATGCTCCTGAAAGAGCGGCTCTCTGCCCATCTGATCGCTCAGGTGCCTGAACAGGGCATTCATTTCACCGTCAGAAGCACCGGCACATGGACCGATGACCAGGCACTGGCCGAAGCTGCGCTGAAGGGCGGTGTCGTCGTCATTCCGGTCTCGCCGATGCATATCTCGGCTTCCCCGGAACCGCGGCTGCTATTGGGTTTCTCGGGGCTGACGATTGCGGAGGCGGATATTGCGACACGGCGGCTGGCAAACGTTTTGGAGCACACCCGGTTCACACGGCGTTTTCCACCGACATAGCGCGCGTACTTTATCGGCTCCCGCAACCTGATGAGCTCACCGAAACCTTTTTCGCACGCGGTTTTTGATCTAGCTTCCGCTTGGCAATTCCCAAGGTTGCGGATCTGTGAGTGCACCGCCGAACAACATCATCTTTTTTGGTTTTCTCAATGAATGAACATGTCAAACCCGTAGAGCTCAGGAAAGCGTTTCGCCTGGTCAATCACGGCCCGACTGTCCTGTTGTCCGCACGCAACGGCAGCGTCGACAATGTCATGGCAGTAGCCTGGTGCTGCGGGCTCGACATTGACCCTCCGAAGCTCACTGTCGTCGTCGACACGATCGCTCACACACGCTCGTTGATTGAGTCTAGCGGAGTTTTCGTGGTGCAAGTGCCAACCGTCGCACAACTCGAGCTGACACGCGAGGTTGGTAGCAGGACATTGTACAAGGAGCCCGATAAGCTCCGAAATTCAGGGGTGTCGATCTGCGAGATGGCGGGTCATGACCTACCATTTGTCGAAGGTTGTTCTGCATGGCTTGCCTGCCGGCTGATCAGCGAGCCGCACATTCAAGATGCCTATGATCTCTTCATCGCAGAGGTTATCGCCGCATGGGCGGATGATCGCGTGTTTCGCGACGGACACTGGCATTTCGAGACTGCCGGGCCGGAATGGCGCAGCCTTCACCATGTTGCAGGAGGGCATTTTTACGCAATCGGAGAAGCATTTCCTGCCGATTCTAACGGAGGTTAGATCATCGGTGACCAGGCCTGGCCTGGTAGGAAGCCGCCGAGCGTGGCGCAATCCGCACACTTGGCTTGGGGCGGCTATTCGTCGCTGCCGGCTCAAATTGCAACCGACACCACTCGAAGCCGGATAAAACCTCGGCGGCAACCTCAATCAGGTCGGGGATCAGCGCCTGCGCGACGCAGGGCGCCAGGCCGAATGGCGAAATGGCGAAGGAGAGCCCGGCTCAGCGCCGATTCTGACTGGTAGCCGACATCGGCAGCAATCTCGCCCAGTGAGTCTGTCGTGTGAGCGATGCGGTTGCGAGCGATCCCGAGCCTTATCTCGGTGAGAAAGGCAAGAGGCGACATTCCGCATATGCGGCGAAAGGCGCGGACAAGTGTCGCGCGCGAAACCGCGCCGATGGAGGCAAGTTCGTCCAGGCTCCAGTGACGCGCCGGTGCGCCGAGCATGGCAAGAGCCGCTTTTGCCGTTTCACGATGACCAAGAAGCGCCAGTAGCCCATCTGCCGGAGGCTCGGCCTCCAGATGCGCCCTTAAAAGCATGACGAAGAGCGCGCTTGCCAGATCGCGCGCGATTGCCGCCGCGCCGGCTCGATCGGCGTCCAGCTCGTCGCGGATGGTCTCCACCAGTTGGCGGCAAGCGACTTGTCCGCTGAAACGAAGTACGACTGCCTGGGGCAGCAGCATCAGCAGTAGATCGTTGGTTGCGCTTTCCAAATTCAACCGGCCACAGATCAGTTCGGTCTCGGAGATACTTCCTTCCGTTTCCTTGATGCGGATGGCATTTGTTTCGGTGATCCGGATCGCCTGATGAACATGATCTCCGTCGCCGCCATAAGCGACATGGGCATCACCGTTTGGAAGCAGCAGCACATCGCCCGCCTCCAGCCGGATGGTCGGCTGCCCTTTACGCTCAACCAAGCAGGCACCCTTCGTTACGATATGAAAAGCTGCCCAGCCCTTAGCTTCCGACCTATGGGCCGAGCGCCAGCTGCCGCCGAAACGGCAGAAATCCTGCAACTCCGGCCGCACTCTCAGCAGTGGGGCAAGCAAGCCCAATACGTCTTGGTGTCCAGTCATGAGCGCGCCCAGGCAATTTGATCCGCTCGGCCATATCGTTGCGCCCGGCGGATATCAACAGGCAGATCGAGGAGGTGCAGTATCCCTTCGTCAACAAAGGAGACCAAAGATGCATATGATGGATTGGAACGGCTATCGAAGCCAGGTTGTCGCCGGAGTTGGCGATGTGGCCAAACTGTCGCCGGACACGGTAAAAGGATACGCCCAGCTCAGCGCCGCCAACGCCAAGAATGGCCATTTTGACGCGAAGACGCGCGAGCTGATCGCGCTGGCTGTTGCCGTTACCTTGCGCTGTGATGGCTGTATCACCGTCCACACGGCGGCGGCCAAAAAAGCCGGCGCAACCGCAAGCGAGATCGCAGAAGCGCTCGGTGTCGCGATAAGTGTGAATGCAGGGGCGGCGCTGGTCTATACGACCCGCACACTCGATGCCTTCGCCGCAGCGGCGGAAGCGAACGACCCGGCATGAATTTCGGTCCCTCCGGTGAGGCTGCGGACGCCCGGCAATGGGAGTTGATCCGCCGGAGGGACCGAGCCTAGACCGCTCTTCCCCCGGATTATGACGGTTATCACAGGTGCTATGGACTTCGTGCCTTTCGTGATGACCAACGGTACCCACAGCCATCCTCGCTCAGGCAATCACCGTCTGGTTCTCGACCGCATCATCCGTCGCGGGGGGACCGGCGCTCAGTGGAGCAAATTATATTGCCGGATGTTCAATCTTGCCATGCTGACGCCGGATTGTTCTGATGTCTGACTGCGCCGACATTGGAAGGGCGCATCATGGAATTCCTCAATCGCTACATTGACCTTCCGCTGCTTCGCGGCGGATCGGCAGCCATGCGGATGTGGCATAAGCAAACTGGCCATTCTCCGCAGAAGCTCTCCCCCTCGTGGAGCCTCGTCGTCATCCTTGTCCTTATGTCGGCAAGCGGCCTGCTGCTGAACGGACCGGTTTACGTTTTCGCAATCGGCGCGCTCATCATGCTTTCCGTACCGTCATTGCGCCTTTTGCTCCCTTCCCGAACAGAGCGGAATTACGATATGCGATCTTATCAGGCGCTTGCGGCTGCAGCCACTCGCAAACGAGAGGCCGAATGGGCGATCCGTATGACCGTCTTGTTCACAGCCATCATCTTTCCCTTCTGTGTCTCCGCCGGTGATGAGACAGCGGGTCTCTTCCTGCTTGGCGCCAGCCTTTGGTTTGTGCTCACAGCTCCCGTGAAAATGTACCTTGACGCCGCCGAACCACCACCACCGGGCAGCGGAAGCAGGCAGGCATGGCTGAGACAAGCGGCACGATCTGCTTGACGCCACCCGGCATGCAGGGAACAAAGTGCCCTATGCTCCGTTCTTCATTCAGCAACGAATGGAGAGCGAAATGCTTTATTATGCACTGGTATTTCTCGTCGTAGCCTTGATCGCAGGTGCCCTTGGCTTCGGCGGCATAGCGGGCGCGTCTGCGTCTATCGCACAGGTCCTGTTCTTTATCTTTCTTATCTTCTTCGTCGTTTCTCTCATCATGAATGTGATGAGGCGCTGAGGCGAAGAGACACGATCGCGTGCCAGCCAGCAGCTCTTACTTTTTGTCGGATGGTTGGCGCGCGCCTTTGAGTAATCGACGGAGATCGACGATCCGCCCTGAATGCCCTAGCCCCCTCCCAGCGTCGCAGTGGCCGACGTCCGGAGCGCGCATGGGGATCCTCGCTTGAAGCAGGCCTACGCCGTCAAAGGCGATCAATTCAATCTTGAAGAGTTGCTATTTTTCAGATCGTTGTAAAAGAATGCGCATTTCTTCAAAATGTCTCTTGCGCTCTGCATCGCCGTCATTGGGCACATAGCATGTGCTTGAGACGCAGAACTTGACAAGGTTGTGAGGCTTGTCCGCCTTCTCGAATTCGCACTCGAACGTGTCGCTCATATCGGCCGCGGCAGCGCCTGGCCGTGTGGAGTAAGTCATGCGCACGCCAGGCGGCTTGAGTTCAGGAAAAGACTGCACCGTCCCGATAGCAAGGCCATCCGATAGAAAGAAGTTCTTGGCGACAGTCTTGCAGGTTGCCTCCAGATCAGAAGACTGGGCAAGAACAGCCGTTGGAAACACCATAATGCTGAATAAAATAGGATACTTCAACATGGCGACCTCCTGTGAACGTCTCCCAGACGAATAAGAGCACGATCAGCAAACGTAGCTGGAAACGCAGAGTTCCATAAAACTGCACAAAGCTATTTCCCCAACAGCACCGAGGCTACAAAGATCAGCAAGGCTCTCCCAGTGTCAGAACGGACGATCGCGAGCGCGCTATTGCTCGGCGCTACATCTCCACGAACCTGATTTTCTGGCCGTCAAGGTAGCCGTGCTCGTAAGCTTTCGCCTGTTCACTATCGTCGGGATAGGGGTTCTTTCTGTCTTCCGCTTCGCACTTTCCAGCCTTCACGCCCTGTTCATAGGCTTCCTTTTCGCTCTCTGAAGCGGGAAGACGAGGCGATGGCTCGGGGAAGTACTGTATGGGGTTCGGTAGTCCTAGCGCGGGTGCGAAGACTGAGGCTCTCGGCGGCGTTTGCGGGCACATGGTAAATTCCTCCTGCCATGGAAACGCTGGTTGCGCCCGTCGGTTCCCTAGAGTCGTCGAGCCATCGCAATGTCTTTTCGGCAGTGTCGCGCTCCAATCCGGCGATGGGATGCAGGCGCACGATCTTTCGGTCGGGCGTGCCATCCAATTGAGCCGATGCGCCCCGTCATCGAAGGGTGAAACCTTTTGAATGATGGGCCGTTGTCTTGCTTATGACCGACACTAAATCCAGCCCGAAATCGGTCGACGGCAACGAGTCGGCTGATGTCGAAAGGTCGCAGCAAGAGAAGAGTTCGACTGTCGAGGCCGAGCAGCCACCCGATTTAGTCGAACCTGACCCGGATTTGACCCCTGAGGAAACCGAGCGCGCACGCAAGAGGTATTTGCTCACACGTTTCTGGATAAGTGCGAGAGGCTATTGGAGCCGTCGTGGAGATCGTTTTGCCTGGCCATATTCGGTCGGACTACTTGCATTGATCGGCATCAATGTCTGCTTTCAGTATGGGATCAATATCTGGAACCGAGCAATTTTTGACGCGATCGAGCAACGTAACGCTCACGCCGTCTATTTCCTGAGTGCGGTGTTTCCGCCGCTCGTACTCGGTAGCGTCGCCCTCGTCACAGTACAAGTCTACGTTCGTATGATGATCCAAAGACGATGGCGCTTCTGGCTGACGACCGCCCTGATCGCCCGATGGCTCGCCAATGGTCGCTATTATCAACTCAACCTGATCGGCGGTGACGACCACAAGAATCCCGAGGCTCGTCTTTCGGAGGATTTACGGATCGCCACGGAATCGCCAGTCGACTTCATCGCCGGTGTTATTTCCGCGTTCGTGTCGGCCTCGACCTTCATCGTGGTGCTTTGGACGATCGGCGGTGCCCTGACTTTTCAGATCGCAGGTTCGATCTTCACAGTTCCCGGCTTCCTCGTTGTTACCGCGGTCCTCTATGCCGTGATCACATCCACCTCCATGGCGGTTATCGGTCGGCATTTCGTCGAGGTCTCCGAGGTCAAGAACCAGGTGGAAGCGGAATTTCGCTACACGCTGACGCATGTCCGCGAAAACGGCGAGAGCATCGCGTTGCTCGGCGGGGAGGAAGAAGAGCGCAGTGACCTCGAGCGGACTTTCGGGAATGTATTGAAACAGTGGGCGTTGCTCGCCCACCAATACATGCGCACGACCCTTGTTTCGCAGGTGTCCATGTTGATTGCGCCTGTTGTGCCGGTCCTGCTTTGTGCGCCCAAATTTCTCGAAGGAAGCATGACGCTCGGCCAAGTGATGCAGGCTGCCTCCGCCTTCGCCATCGTTCAGACCGCGTTTGGATGGCTGGTCGACAACTATCCGCGCCTTGCCGATTGGAACGCTTCCGCGCATCGTGTCGCCTCGCTTATGACATCGCTTGACGGGCTCGAACGAGCCGAAGCGAACGATACTCTTGGACGAATCAAGCATGGCGAAACGGGCGACGAGGCGATGTTGTGCCTCAACGATCTTTCCGTAACACTCGACGACGGCACCTCCGTGGTCAAGGAAACGGAAGTTGAAATCGACCCGGGCGAACGCGTGTTGGTCGCCGGAGAATCCGGCACGGGCAAAAGCACGTTGATACGGGCAATTTCCGGTCTGTGGCCCTGGGGCCATGGCAGCGTCAACGTCCATCCGGATAGCCGTTTGTTCATGTTGCCCCAACGACCTTACATACCGTCAGGCACGCTTCGCCGTGCGGTCGCCTATCCGCGTGCGGCCGACGACTGGACGACGGACGAAATCAAGGCCGCCATAGGAAAGGTCGGCCTCGACTATCTCGACGATAAGATCGAGGAAGAAGCGCCATGGGATCAGACGCTGTCGGGCGGCGAGAAGCAGAGGCTCGCATTTGCGCGCCTTCTGCTGCACGATCCCGACATCATCGTGCTCGATGAAGCAACGTCAGCCCTCGATGAGAAGAGCCAGGATAGAATGATGGAGATGGTGATAGCCGAATTGCCGAAGGTCACCATTATCAGCGTGGCGCACCGCGCCGAGTTGGAAGCCTTCCACAGCCGCAAGATTACCCTGGAGCGCCGCGAAGGTGGGGCAAAGCTCGTCAGTGATATCGATCTTGTTCACCGCCACAGAAAGGGGAATCTGCTTTTGCGCCTCTTGGAAAACAGAAGGCCCATGCAAAAAGGCAATTTGGTCTCCGGCAAGGAAGGGCGCCCTCCAAGTTAACCGACATTGGCGCGATTGCTGAGCACTTCCAAGTCGATCCGCTCGCATTCGAGGGGAAAGGAAGATTGACCTACAACGTGTATTCCGGGAGGAAATACCATCTATTCGTCGAGCAGCCGACAGCCAGCTTTCAGAAAGCTGCACTGCCTCCCTCGCCGCTCTTTGCCGCCTATGATTGGGGCAACGCCAGAACGCGGCATCTCAAAATATCGCCGTCCGACGCTTTGCCTCTGATCAGCCTACTTTGCTGGCCGGACCTCAATGAGGCTGGTAGGAACGCATCCCAGGAATGCGATAGCACAGCTTGCAGTGCCGCATCAAAGCGACTGTTAATGGGACACCGCAACGCCTTCATTAACACAAGCTCACAGCCGCCACTTGCCGCTATTTTTCTCTGCGCTAAACTACACAAGACTTGGTTGTATTTTGCCGGCCGCCAAATCGGTGGTCCGATCACCGCTAACCCGATGGTCTTGTAAGCTGACATGATTTGGAATCATCGCATCACCCGTGTCACCGTAGGTCTGCTGCTGCTGGCGCTTGCAATTGCGGTCTCTTTGCCAGCAATAACCGGCTATACAAGCCGGGACGGTACCGTCAACGCCCGCCTGGCGCTTATCAATGCGCCCATCGACGGCGTGATTTCGGGCGAGCCCGCCAAAGTCGGCGTCGCGGTCAAGTCCGGCGACACTCTCGCCGAGATCAACAATCAGCGCGTCAACCGCGCAGTTCTGGCGTCACTCGAAGCGGAGCGCAATACGGCACGCGATCGCGTCACGTCGCTTAGGAAGGAACGCGAGGATCTGACACAACTTCGCGAGCAACTCGCCACCCGCATGGAAGTCTTCAAACAAGCGACGATTTCCAATCTTGAGCGCGAGGTCGAGATCCTGCGGAAAAGGGTCGAGGTTTCACAGGCACAAGATCTCGCCGCTCAGGTCGATCTCGATCGCCGGAAAGAACTGGAGTCCAAGGGCATTCTCACCCAAAGAATGGTCGATGCGGCCCGCGCAGCCGGTGCCGCAACTGGTGGCGAGGTCGAAGTGAGCAATCTGACCGTCGATCAATTGCAACAGCGGCTGGACGCCGTTCGGAAGGGTATCTTCGTCTTCGGAGACGGTCAAAACGACGTGCCTTACTCCCGCCAGCGCCAGGATGAAGTTATCGTTCACATCAGCGACCTGAATTCTCGGATCGCGGAGAATGAAACCCGAGCCACGGAGATCGAAAAGCAACTGACGGAAGAAGGCATTCGAGTGAGTAGCCTCGAGTCGGCAGCAGCAACGGCGCCATTCGATGGCGTCGTATGGAGCCGAAACGTCGTGAATGGCTCCAATGTCGTGCTCAATAATGAGCTTATGCGGATTCTTGACTGCCGGGAACTGTTCGTCGACATCCTTCTGCCGGAAGTTGACTACGACGAAATCTATCCGGGGTTGGTTGCTCAAGTTCGGCTGCTCGGGCGCAGCGACGTGTTCAAGGGAACCGTCGTTTCCGTAAAGGGAAGTTCGGCGGCAACGGACACGGATTCCTTTGCCGCCAGCCTGCCGGTCTCGTCGCAGCGCAATGCTCGTATCCGGGTTCTTCTAGAGCCTTCCTTTATGAACGGCGACTTCCAAAACTTCTGCCAAGTCGGACGAACCGTGCAAGTTCGGTTTCCAAGGCACGGGTTCGGCATTACGAATTGGGTCAAAAACCTGTGGTTCAGTATCTTCTAGCGCTTGTTCCGACATTCCTTGTGATGGCATTTTTTCTGCTGGGGCCATTCAATTGGTCGCGCCATCATAGCTGGACCAGACTGGTCACCTGCGCCTTTGTCGGCGCCGTCGCACTGCGCTATGTGGTATGGCGGCTCACGCAAACCGTCCTTCCATACCCCTTTGATGGGGCCAACTTCTTCTGGGTCTGGCTGGTATTTTTCGTTGAGCTTCTGGCATTTGTGGACGTCGTGCTTTTCCTCGTACTCATGAGCCGTTACGTCAATCGAAGCACCGAGACAGACGAGCTTGGGGCGATCTTTTTTTCACGTCAGGATCGCGACCTTCCGACAGTGGACGTCTTTATTCCCACCTACAATGAGCCCCTCGATGTCCTGGAAAGAACGATTGTCGGCGCACTTTCGCTCGACTATCCGCAAGACAAACTCAAAGTCTACGTCCTGGATGACCAGCGCCGTGATTGGCTCAAGACGTTCTGCGAAGAGAAGAACGCCATTCACGTGACACGCAACAACAATGCACACGCCAAAGCCGGCAACATGAACAATGGGCTGCAGGTAAGCTCTGGTGAGTTCGTCGCCGTCTTCGATGCCGATTTCGTACCCTACCGGCACTTCCTTCGTCGAACCCTGCCCTTTTTCTCCGATGAAAGCATTGGCATCGTCCAGACACCCCAGCATTTTTTCAATGCCGATCCCGTGCAGACGAATTTGGGGCTTGAGAATATTTGGCCGGATGAACAGCGCCTGTTCTTTGATGAGATCGCTCCCAGCCGGGACGGATGGGATGTCAGCTTCTGCTGCGGGTCATGTTCGATCGCCCGCCGCAAAGCAGTCGACGCGATTGGTGGCTTTCCAACGGAGTCGATCACTGAGGATTTGCTTACGACGCTTTCCATGCTCAACAAGGGCTATAAGACGCGCTATCTGAACGAGCGCCTATCGATGGGCCTCGCGGCCGAAAATCTGACCGGCTATTTTGTTCAGCGAGAGCGCTGGTGTCAGGGCGGTATTCAAACGCTTTACTTGCATAACGGGCCGCTGCGCGGCCCAGGACTATCGCTTTTTCAGCGCATCATGTTCTTGCCGGCCTCATGGATCGTCCAGTACCTGGTCCGCTTGATGATCCTGGTCATCCCGATTGTCTATCTCTGGTTCGGATTCTTGCCACTTTATTTCACGGATATTGCCGACTACGTCTCATACCAGGTTCCGCTGCTGACGGCCTATTTCCTTCTGATGCTCTGGATAACGCCAACGCGATATTTGCCCATAATCTCAAGTGCCGTCGGAACCTTCGCAACGTTTCGCATGCTACCGACCGTCATCTCGAGCCTGGTAAGGCCATTCGGCAAGCCCTTCAGGGTCACGCCGAAAGGCAGTAGTAACCAGGCCAATCAATTTGACAAATATACGTTCACCTGGATTGCAACCTTGATTACGATTACGGCAATCGGGCTCATGATCGACATTGTTCCCGAGACAACACAGATTGAGGCGCAATTCTCTCCGATCGCCGCCTTCTGGGCAGGCATCAACATTGTCGTTCTGGTGATTGCATCGCTGATTTGCTTCGAAAAACCCCAACGATTGTTTCATGCGTTCAAATTGGATGAACCAGCCGGAGTCGACGACGTTCCCGGCCGGTTGGTCAGCCTGGCGCTGGACAAGGCCGTTGTCGCCGTGCCGGTCGATTCGCGCTTCGAGTCAAAATTGGTCTCGCTGCATCTCCAGGGCTTTGCACCCTTCGAAACCGAACTGAGGCAGGTCACCCAACGGCGCAGGAGCGTAAGCCGGGGCGGTGATCGACAAGCCTATTATCTCCACCTCCATTTCGACCTCGACGGTGCTATTCGAGACGAAATGATCGTGAAGCTCTATACTGGAGAATATTCGCAAGACATTCCCGACATCGACAAGGTCGCCGTTTCGGTCAATTTGCTGCTGCGCTCCTTCGGTAGAACGCGCAAATTCTAATCGATAAAACGAAGGTCGGTCGACCACGACGGTTTCAAACTACAGACTGTCCTGACAAAGCCGCAAGGTTATCTCTCACCGTGCGCCGACGATATCCTGCGCAGTGCGTTCGTAGTGGGCCTGTAGGAGCCGAACGGCATCCTCTACCTTTCGACCAAGAGCAGCCTCCATGATGTCGCTGTGCTCGGCCAACAGATTACGGCTAGAGGAAATCGGACCCTCGCCAAGAAAGCTAGGCAAGCGATAGCGTTGCGTTTCGGCGTACAACTGCTCGAACAAGCTTAGCAGCCGCGGCGAGCCGCAGGCGGCTAAGAGGGAACGATGAAACTCATGGTGGCGCGTCTCGAATTGCGTCAGCGCACTGTTGTCGCCTACGGTCTCTGCCTCCTTCATACGACTCGATTGGAGGTCGAGCTTATGAAATGCGGCGACGAGCCCGGTTTCCCAATCGTCGTCGCCTTTTTCTATCGACAGGCGCAACGCCTGGCTTTCAACCAGAATGCGCACGCTCATCACGTCGCGAATTTCCGCAGGAGAGACTGGCGCAACCGTAAATCCTCGCGGAGGATCATTGACGACAAATCTCTCCGCATGCAGCCGGTTCAGCGCTTCTCGCAACGGCGAAAAGCTAAGGCCATACTGCGCTTTCAGAAACTCCAGCCGCAGGGCTTGCCCAGGCGCTAGCCGACCATGCAATATATCGTTGCGCAAACTAATGTATGCGGTTTCTGCGAGTGTCATTGCGCTACTCGGCCTGCTCCCTGTTCCTTCAGCGGCTCGGACAGATGGTTGCTTTCACGAGCTTTTGCGATTCTTGCCATCATAATCTTTCCACACGGGCCTATCGATCTGAAAATAATCGCCGGAACGAAGGTAACCCCCACTTCCGTGCATGCGCGCGATCAGGCCGAGACGGGTCGTGTCAATGTAACAGCGCCCGGCGTCCAGCACGAAGTCGTCACGAATGTGCACCATAGTCACTTCTCCAACGATGATCGTCTGAAGTGGGCCAGTTGCAATCGATGTCAGCATGCGGCATTCCATGCTGACCGGTGCGGTCGATATCCGTGGTGGTGCGATGGTATCGGAAGGCGCAACGGAAAGTCCCGCCAGATCGATTTCATCGACATCTGAAGGGGCGTCGATGCAGGTGAGGTTCATGGCTTGCGCATTCGGCTCGTCAACCAGATTGATGACGAACTCGCCTGTTGCGAGAATGTTTGCGGCCGTGTCTTTCAATTGGCCCGCCTGCGGCATCAAGCCGATAGCGACGGTCGGTGGCGAATTGCCCATCATATTAAAGAAGCTGAAAGGTGCTGCGTTTCGAATGCCATCGGCCGAAAGGCTCGTAATCCATGCAATCGGCCTCGGGACGATGGAGGAGGCAAGGATCTTGTAACGCTCCTGACCTGACAGCAGGTTCATGTCAAATCGCATGGCATCATCCTTTCCCAATTGTGGAAAGCGGATTGACGGTGTTCTTGGGCCTGTCATCGACCGTCAGCTGAAAGATGTCGGGGCGACCATAGTGCCCGACAACATCGAAATCGAATTTGCCACGTTGGACGTCATCAGGATCGATCTCGGCATAAAGGATTGCCTCGCCGCCAAAATGGGGGCCGGCAAGCACGTTGCCGAGCGGATCGATGATCGCGCTGCCGCCACGCATCATGACTGTATCCGGCTCGTTGCCCAAAGAAGATTCATGGTCGCCCGGATAGGCGTCGCGCGTCAGATACTGGCACGCGGTGAGTACGTGGCACCGCCCTTCGAGCGCAATATGTCGCATCGAAGGAAGCCAGCTGTCGCGATCGTCGGCAGTCGGAGCGCAATAGATGCTGATCCCCTGGGAGTACATATGCATGCGCAGCATCGGCATATAATTTTCCCAACAGATGACCGCGCCCACCCGGCCCATCGGCGTATCGAAGACCGACATGGTCGAACCGTCGCCAAAGCCCCAAATGAGCCGTTCGCCTGCCGTGGGCATTAATTTGCGGTGTTTGCCGACAAGCCCGTTCTTTCCATCGAAGAACAAGGCGGTGCAATATAAGGTTCCGCCATCGCGCTCGATACATCCAATGACGACGAAGATTTCGGCTGCGGCTATCGCCTCAGTGACAATCCCGATTTCCGTACCGGTCAGGTCGATGGCCGCGTTGTAATATTGCAGATATGCCTGACGCCCCTCCGGCTTGCGCACTCCTACAGGGCAACCGAAAGACGCTCCTTTTGGATAGCCGCCAAGAAAAGCCTCCGGGAAGACGACCAATTTTGCGCCCTCACTGGCCGCTTGACGGATAATGCCAGCAGCCTTACGCGCGGATGCGATCGGATCGTCTGGAATAGACCCAAACTGAGCGACCGCCACTTTCCAACGCGCAACCATCAAAAGCTCCTCCTCTCAAATCTGGCGCAGGCGTCAAGAACCGCGCGCACGAGCTTTCCATCCGGAGCTTGCAACGTCAGAGGCAAATCAAAGTGATTGTGCTCCGGCATATCGATGATCACGGCCTGGTGGCCCACTTGTCGCCAGGCGGCAGCATAGGCGGACGTCTGTCGGCGAAATTCTCGAGTCTCCAGACCGCCGACCGAGACGATCAGGCACGCGGAGGAGGTCTTCGGGATCATGAACTGCGGACTGTTGCGGACCACCATGGCCTCATCGAAATTCATCCAGCCATTGATATGAGTATGCGGCAAGGGCGTCAGGTCGTGCAGGCCGGAAAGATCGAGCGCGACACCGACAATACCGTCAGGCACGTCGTAAGCGCGTTGCCAGTCATCGGACAGAAGCATGGCTGTCAGATGACCGCCCGCTGAGGTTCCTCCGACAACGAACGGAGCAGCCCCGATGCCAAGGGAACTCCGATTGCGATATAAATAGGAAATTGCCGTACGCACCTGTCGAACGATCTCGTCAAGCGTGACGGCGGGCGCCAGCGTATAGTCAATCACCGCTACGGAGAAGCCGTGGGCATGCAGGCCCGGCACGGCAAAAGCGTTGTCGGCCGCATTGCCGCCACGCCAGTAGCCGCCATGGATCCAGACGAACAAGGGCGCGTTCTTGCCGGCGGGATAGATGTCGAACGTCTCACCGCTCCTCTCGTCGTAGACGATCCTCGCTTGATGCTCGAAATTCTGCATCACTGCCTTGCTGACATCCACGAGCCTTGCATATTCATCCTCGAAGGAGGCCACGCTGGCGCGCGCATTGTATTGAACATCCAAAGCCGCGATGTCGTAACCCTCATAAGTGAATTCAGTCATCGTCAAATTCCCAGATAGCGATGTGAGAGTTCCTGATTTTTCGCAAGTTCGTCAGGGCTGCCTGTCCATACCACTCGCCCCTTGTCGATGATGTTGTGGCGATCCACCAAGGTGGCCATTTCGGACAGGTTCTTGTCGATAACCAGGATAGTCTGGCCGACGTTTTTCAATTCGTGTAGGCAACGCCAGATTTCAGTGCGGATGATCGGCGCCAGTCCTTCTGTCGCTTCATCGAGGATGAGGAGCTTGGGATTCGTCAGCAGAGCGCGGCCAATCGCCAGCATCTGTTGCTCCCCTCCAGACAGAGTTCGGGCCAATTGGCGCTTGCGCTCCTCCAGCCGCGGAAAGAGCTGTACGACGCGCTGTAGCGTCCACGCTCCGGGGCGTGAGGTCGCAACCAGGTTTTCCTCGACGCTCAATGAAGGGAAGACGCGCCGGCCCTCTGGCACCAGCCCGATGCCCAGCCGTGCGATGGCATTTGGTGGCAAATGATTGACGATCGTATCCGCGAACCTGATTGTTCCGCCCGTTGGCTTGAGCATGCCCATGATCGATTTGACGGTCGTCGATTTGCCCATACCGTTGCGGCCTATCAGTGAGATGATCTCGCCTGCCTTCGCTTCCAACGACATGCCGAACAAGACGCGCGCCTGACCATATCCGGCCTCCAATTTATCGAGCGTCAGCATCAAGCCTCCTCCCCCAGATATGCGGCACGGACCTCAGGGTGAGCGCGGATCTCGCTCGCCGTCCCTGTAAAAATGACCTTGCCGTAGACAAGAACACTGATCCTGTCGGCAAGGGCAAAAACAGCATCCATGTCGTGTTCGATGAGTAGAATGGGGTATTCCCGCTTGAGATCCTGCAACAGCGCAGTCAGCGACGCGGACTCCTCCGATCCCATTCCGGCCATTGGCTCGTCAAGCAGGATCAGCCGCGGGTGACGCGCTAAAGCGACTGCGATCTCGAGCTGCCGCCTCTGGCCATGTGCCATGTTGGACACGACACGGTCTGCCTGGTCGCCAAGCCCCGCCCGCTCAAGCCAAGTTTGGGCCATCTCTCGATGGACGGCATTACGTCGTGGATTTCTGAAAATATCGATCGAGCCGCCGCCCTTCGCTTCAAGTGACAGCAAGACATTTTCCATTGCCGTGAAATCTGCGCATAGCTGTGTGAGCTGAAAGGAACGTCCCATACCCATGCGTGCACGCTGATAGGCCGGCAAGCTGGTAATATCCTGCCCGCCAAACAGGATGCGGCCGGAGTCAGGGCGGATTTCCCCGCAGATCTGCGCGATCAGAGTGGACTTTCCCGCACCGTTCGGACCGATCAGCGCGTGAAGCTCGCCTTGCCGTATATCGAGATTGACGCCATTGGTGGCGACCAACGCACCGAATTTTTTGTGGAGGTTCTCAAGGACAAGAACGGAAGCGAGCGGATCAGCCATGGTTTTTCCCCAGCAGACGCCCGAGCATGCCATGCTGTCCGAACAGAGCAATCAGGGTCAAGGTCGGTCCCATGATGATCATCCAATGCTCGGTCCAACCGGAAAGGATCTGTTCCAGGATGATGAATACGGCGGCGCCGGCGATCGGTCCGATAAATGTGCCGAGGCCACCGAGAACGACGATCGCCATGAACTCGCCGGATTTCGACCAGGAGGCCATATCCGGTGTCACGAACAAAGCATAATTGGCCCAGAGAATACCCGCCAACCCGGTGCCGAAGGCAGATATGACGAAGGCGGTCAGCCGGAAACTTAAAGGGCGAACGCCGAGATTGATGGCCCGCCGTTCACTCTGCCGCAGTGCCTGAAAGACGAGGCCGAAACGGGAGCTGACGATCATCATGCAGAACATCGTCCATAAGACCAATGTAAACAGGCAGAGATAATAGAAGGTCGATCCGTTGGCGATGTCGATCAAAGGGAAGGTGTTGCGGGCATTGATCAGCAGGCCGTCGTCGCCACCATATGTCGCCAGCGAAACCAGGACGAAGAATACCATCTGCGCAAAGGCGAGCGTGATCATGATAAACTGGACGCCGCTGGTCTTGAGTGCAAACCAACCAACGACCACCGCAAGAACAACGCATGCCAGTAAGCCGATCGGCCAGACGATGAGGGCTGCATTCGTGCCTTGCCAGCCCCAGAGAGGCTCCCCGTTGCTAGTGTGATAGGCGATAATGCCGACGGTATATCCTCCAAGCGCAAAGAACATGGCATGACCGAAGCTGACGAGCGCTCCGTAACCAATGATAAGATCGAGGCTAACGGATGCGATCGCATAGATGACGACTCGCGTCGCCAACCCCTCGATAGAGGCGTTTCCTGCCAGTCCCGCCAGCATTGGAACTAATATAAATGCCGCAAGGCCGATCACGATAATCGTCAATCTCGTTGATCGCATCAATCAACTCCTCGCCGGTAGCAGGCCCAATGGGCGGAAAAGAAGTACCACGGCCATCAAAAGATAGATGCTGGCCGACACGAGCCCGGCGCTCAGTGTGTCAGCGGTAGAAGGAGGCAGCAATAGTTGCATCAATTGCGGAAGATAAGCACGCCCCATACTGTCTACCATGCCAACAAGCAACGCACCGACAAGAGCGCCACGGATTGATCCGACACCGCCGATGACGATGACGACGAAAGTGGTGATGAGAACCCGTTCACCCATTCCGATCTCAATGGCCAGGAGCGGCGCGGCCATTATCCCTGCCAGTCCGCATAGCGCACCACCAAGACCGAAGAGCATGGTGTAAAGGCGTCGGACGTTGATCCCGAGCGCATCTACCATTTCCCGGTCGTCCGCGCCCGCCCGGATCAGCATGCCAATGCGAGTTTTGTTGACGAGCAACCATAACCCCACCGCAACGATGGCTCCGACGACGATAAATGCGAGGCGCATCACGGGGTAATCCAACCCCGGCAAGACCGGAACGGCACCCTGCAGAGCAGGAGGAATGTCCACGAATGGCGGTTGACGCCCAAAGATCATGCTGACGGCCTCATTGGTGAACAGAATGAGCCCGAGTGTCGCCAAAACCTGATAGAGATGATCGCGTCGGTAGAGCCACTGAATAACCGAAAGCTCAATCGCCATGGCATACAAGCCGGCCCCTACAACCGCAGCGACCATCCCCAATAAGAAGCTTCCTGTTCCAAGAATGGTGAAGGCGGCGCAATAGGCTCCGACCATGTAAAATGCACCATGGGTCAGATTGATCACTCCCATGATACCGAAAATCAACGTCAACCCGGACGCCAGCATGAAAAGCATCGCGCCGTATTGCAGGCCATTGAGCGCTTGTTCGATGAATAGCAACATTCACCTTCCTCACCATAAAATACGCAAGCCGAAGGCCCCATCCAGGGATTGCTTGCGCTCCTCCCTGAAAGGGGCCGTCATCAAGCGCCGTTACTTCATCGAGCACTTGGACGCATAGGCGTCGTGGTAGTCGGATGCGACCTTTCTGACGATTTTCTGGACAATCTTGCCGTCCGCGTTCTTTTCAAACTTCGTCAGATAGTAGTCCTGGATCGGATGCTGATTAGACCCCATCTTGAAATTGCCGCGGATCGCCGTGAAATCGGCTTTGCGCAGGGCACTGCGGAAATCGCCATCCTTGCTGAGATCGCCGTTTACGGCCTTCAAACCCGCCCCGATCAGGTGAGCAGTGTCGTAAGCCTGTGCGGCGTAGATCGTCGGATCGCGGCCATAGTCCTTACGAAAGGCCTCGACGAAAGCCTTGGAGGCGGAATTGTCGGTTTCTGTGGTCCAGAGCGCGGAGGCATACACGCCGTCCGCAGCATTGCCTGTCGCCGCGATCATGCGCGCATCCATGGAGAAGCTCGGAATGACCATCGGGATCGATGTGCTCATACCCGAATTGGCATATTGCTTGGCAAAATTGATACCCGCACCGCCGGGGTGGAACTGATAGATGGCCTCGGGCGCAAGCGACTTGATGCGCGCAAGCTCGACGGAAAAGTCGGTCTGGTCGAGCTTGGTATAGATCTCGCCAGCAATCTCTCCCTTATACGTCCGCTTGAAGCCCTCAAGCGCATCGCGCCCGGCCTGATAGTTCGGCGCGAGAATGACCATCTTCTTGAAGCCGAGCTCGTTGGCCGCAAGGCCGGCAGCCTCGTGAAAGGCGTCATTCTGATAGGAAGCAACGAAATAGTTCGGATTGCATTTTTCACCGGCAAATGGCGAAGGACCGGGATTGTTGCTCACGTAGAAAGCATTTGCACCCAAGACGCTCGGCAGGGCCGCCATCAGTACGTTGGAGAAGTTGATGCCGGTATAGAGCTTGATGTTGTCACCCAGCATCTTATCGACGATCTGCTTGCCGTTGGCGGGCTTTAGTGCATCGTCTTCGACTTTCAGCGTGACCGGCACGCCACCAAGCTTGCCCCCCTCCTCCTTGAGGGCAAGATTGAAGGCATCGCGAATATCCTCGCCGATATAGCCGGCCGGCGTCGACAGCGTGGTGATCAACCCGATCGTGACGGGCGGCTTATCCTGCGCCATCGCCGGAAACGAGGCGACGATGGCGCCCATCGCAACCACGTTCATAAGGCTACGTCTTGTCCATTTCAGTGACATATCAAATTCCCCTTTTTGTTGAATGGAGCCAGAGGCTTCGATTTTGATTTTGTTTGCCGTCAGACGGCGACTACAGGATGCCGGATCGTACCTATTCCCTGCACCGTGGCTTCGACGACATCGCCTGGCCACATCCATTCCTGGGGCGTGCGGCCAGCGCCTACCCCCTCCGGCGTACCCGTGGCGATGATGTCACCCGGCTCCAACGTGATACCGGAGCTGATATCAGCAATCAGCGTCGGCACGTCGAAGAGCATGAAACGCGTATTGGAACGCTGCTTTTCCACGCCGTTGACGGTGAGCCAGAGATCCAATTCGTGCGGATCAGGGATTTCATCCGCCGTGACGATGCAGGGGCCGAAGGGTGCATAGGTGTCCTGACCCTTGGAGAATATCCATTGTCCAGCGCGACGGTTATCACGGGCGCTGACGTCGATCATGACGCTATATCCGAAGACATGAGCGAGCGCCTGCTCCTTGGAAACGCGTTTGGCGGTGACGCCGATGATAGCTGCCAGCTCCACCTCCCAATCAAGCTGTTGAGTGATGCGCGCATTGTGCTCGATCGCGTCACCGGGTCCGATGACCGTCGTCGGCGGCTTCGAAAAAATAACCGGCTGCTTCGGGAGGTCCTTAGACGTATCGAGCGACTTTGCCGATTCCGCGACATGCTCGACATAGTTGAGGCCGATACCGAAAATGTTCTTGCGCGGACGCGGAATGGGAGCCAGCAGCTTCACATTGGCCAGCGGCTGAGCGATCCCCGCAGCGAAGCGACCCTGACAATCGCTGAGGATTTCCCCCAGCCGCTCGACGCCAATGCGTCCGAAATCAATCAAGCCCAGCATCGTGTCGGGTAGATCCACACCGACCGTTTGCCCAAGCAACGCCACGTCCACGACGAGATCGCCCTGGATGACACCAAGCCTTGCCGCAGCCTCCGCTCCGCTTCGGTAGGTTACAAGACGCATGATATATCTTCCTTATTCCTTGATCGGCTGATTGCCGCCATTGTCCGCGAACGCCTGTTCGCGATAGAGTCCGAGTGAATGCATGACCGGCATGTCGTTGAACGAGAACAGGCAGGCATCATCGCGGTCCGAGGCGTTGGCATGTTCGTGCCAGGCCCAGGAGGGTACGCAGAAAATGTCGCGCTCCTTCCAATCAAACCGCTTGCCGTTGATGACGGAGTAGCCGCTGCCCTTGGCGCATTGATAGAGGACGCTGCCAGTGTGTCGGTGGGCCTTGGTCGCCTCTCCCGGGCGCAGCATCTGCATGGATGCGCCGATCGTCTGCATGACCGGCCCACCCGTCATCGGGTTGACATAGTTCATGAACACGCCGTCGAACGCCGAACCCGGAGTGGCCTTGGCGTAGCGGGTAAGCGCCTCATAGGTCGGTGCCCACTCATATTTGAACAGCGGCGAATAGGCGTGACCCCATTTGCCTTCGGCCGGCCGCAAGCCAGGGTTCCCCCAGGTCGCCGTCATGTCATCTATCGGGTGGCCCACCGCCTGGCGCAAATCCTCATGCACCGCGTAGAAATTGGCTTCGAGCGCATTGACCAGTGGGATATCCAAACCATCCTGCCAAATGCAGGGCGTACCGTCCTCGGAAATGCCGTGCTCATGCCAGGTGCCGTTTGGCGTGAGAACGAAATCATTCGCGCCGAGGGTCATCTTATGACCGTCTACGATGGTATAGGCGCCCGATCCTTCCATGATGAAGCGCAAGGCGGATGCGGAATGCGCATGGGCAGAGGCCGCCTCGCCCGGATGCATCACCTGAAGGCCGGAATAGAGCCAACCAACCGCGGCCGCAACATCTTGCCGGCCGGGATTGTTGAGGTAGATCACACGGCGACCAGCCTTTTCGGGCGTAACCAACTCGACTGAGCGCAGCACGTGATCACGCAGGTCAGAATAACGCCACAGAACAGGCACCGACGCCGATTTGGGCTCCCAAGGCTCGATCTTGTTGGCGACCGTCCACAGGGCGCCGGCCTTATGCTTTTCCAGATCATCATAGTAGGCCAGCAGCTCCGGGGTGTCTTCGACATTTGCACGGCCCGCCGTGTTCTCGCGATGGTTTTCGCGTGCGTTGCTCATAACAGATCCTCCTAACCCTCTTAATTTCCACAATACACACGATTTTATAAAATCAAAGAGATTTTGGATAGAAATGCAAACCCGTGCGAAAGCTTGTATCCGTGAAACAACCAACCGAAATCCTAGCAGCCACGTTCATCGTGACTGCATCGTCTCGAAGGTACTCCCCAGGCGGATGGTGCCTGATCCAATCCTTCGCAGGCGAATAGGGTACTCTCGCGCTGAGGTTCTCTGAGGCAATCTGCCCGGCGAAATCGAGGAGGGCCGCGTCGCCAACTGACGGTCCTGAGAGGACACCTCGAGTTTGATTACTAGCTAGGGCATAGCTGGCGTCTCCGCGCCTCTGCATGAAAGCGGTGTGCGAATCCTGAGCGCTTGTTATGGACGTGATTTTTCCGAAGAGAACGATCTGCTTCCTCACCTCGGTCCGCTTGATTTGCCTACGCTCAAGGAGCGGATGATCAACGGATATATCACTGGCGGGCATCCATGATCCGGAGCACGTCGAACGGCTTCATCAGGGGCTTATCCGCCTCTTGACGCGATCGGCCGAAAAACCGGGCAGAACGCGGTCTCGAAGCCTCGCATCCGACAGGAACAACCCTAAATAAGCACTGCCAAGCCATGCAGCCCGATATTGATTTTTGACACATCGTGCCAAAATTCAACGTTTTTAAACGACGATAATCGTTTTTAGACGGCTAGGAGAATTTCCCCGCAATTTGTTGTGTTTTTAGGCGCCAGGAGCCATAACTGCATCAAAGTAGCGATCGATATCGATCGGGGATTGAGCATGCTAGAACGGCGAGTTGGCCAAAATGCATTGTATCACAATTTGGAACTGGAGGTTATCCCGCCTCCTGCCGAATCCTGGTGCGGACCGACGTCGAGAAAGACGATCATAGAAGGACGCCGGATCATAGAAAAATATCCACTCGTGTACGCGCCATCGGATACGGTTGCCGGCCACCTGAAATTCGCGCTGAAACACGAAACGCTCGATATGGGTGTCATCGCTGCGACCATGAGGGCGGCTGATCCCAACGAATTGGAAAAATGGGTAGAAAGTGAGCCGACTGGCGCATTTTCCCGGCGCGCTTGGTTCCTTTACGAGTGGTTCACCGGAAAAAACCTCAATCTTCCCGACGCCTCGTCCGGCAACTATGTCGACGCCCTCAATCCAAAATTGAATATAGGCTCCCATGGCACAAACTTGCCGCGGTATCGCGTCGTAGACAATATGCTTGGCGTTTCAGGCATGTGTTTCACTGTCAAGCCTTCTCAGGCAATTGGTAGGTATCGCACTTCGGCGCTGAATGAGCGAGCCCAGGAAATCGTGAATAGCGCTCGACCCGAGGTGTTGGAGCGAGCAATTCAATACCTTTTTACGAAGGAGACGAAGTCCTCTTTCGAAATCGAGCACGAAGAGGCGACGGCACAAAAGGCGGAGCGCTTCGTTGCCGCCTTGAAGAGTACGGCGTCCTTTGAACCATCAAGCTTCGATGATCTGATCCAACTCCAGAACGTGATTGTCGACCGGCGTTATGCGGCAACTGCGTTCCGAGATTTCCAGAACTTTGTCGGTGAAACTATCGGCCCCGACCAGGAGAAGGTACATTTTATTTGCCCAAAGCCGGAGGATATCCAAGAGCTTATGCGTGACTGGGGAGCCATGTGTCACCGTCTACGAGGCATGTCGGACCCCGTCATCGCATCGGCAGTGGTTGCGTTTGCGTTTGTCTATCTACATCCGTTTGAAGATGGCAATGGCCGTATACATCGGTTTCTCATTCATAACATTCTATCGAGAGAGGGCTTTACGCCGCCCAATTTTCTCTTTCCGATCTCGGCGGCTATCGTTCGAGATGTCCGCGGATACGATAGGACGTTGGAGAGCCTTTCGACGCCCGTTATGGAAAGAACAGCTTGGGCATGGGACAAAGAGTACAACATCATCGTCAAGAACGATACAGACCACCTTTTCCGCTATTTTGATGCCACTGAACACGTCGAATTCACATATGCAAAAATTGAGGACACAGTCCAAAAGGACTTACGTGAGGAAATTGATTACATCACGTTGTTCGACGCGGCCCTCAAAGCGCTAAACCGGGCAATTGATATGCCCAACCGACAGGCGTCGTTGTTCGTGCGCCTCTTCATGCAGCAAGGCGGCATCTCGAAGAAGAAAAGGGAGTTGTTCAAAGAGCTCTCCGATGAGGAGGTTGGCCGGCTTTCCGCTGTGGTTAGAGATGCGATTACCGATACCGGTCATGCAAACGACGACAATGTCGAAGCGGAAGACAAAGGACCTGGTTGGTAAGTCTCGATTCACGCCGGATTACAATGCAGCGAGCGCAGCCCTTCCCTTGAGATATCCAGCCTCGCGGGCTGATTTTGCCAAGTCATTGCGGCACGAGAGGATCGTGCTGCTCCAACCCCAATGGGTTCAAGACCTACCTTCGGCGTCTCGCAGCACGCTCTGCCTCTGCAGTTATTCGAGTTGGACGCCGATGATGGCCGGCGCCCCATTCAGTTCATCCCGGCCACCTCGTCAGATCGACACGATCCGGCCGAGTGGGAGCCTACAAGCCGCTTGCTGGCTCCGCTTTCTTCCCTGGTTGCAGACCTACCGGCGTTCCTAGTCAATCCATGTTCTGCGAGGGACGATAGACTTCCAGAACCCCACGCTGCCCGTGGCGACGACCGACCTGGATGACGAGGTCAATCGTCTTTTTGGCATAGTGGATGATTTCGCCATAGGTCATTCGCACGCCGGAACGCATCACCATCAGCGCCAACCGGTCGAATGCAAGCTCTGGGCTATCGGCATGGATGGTGGTGATTGCGCCGGGATGACCGGTATTGATGGCTTCCAGGAAGTCATAGGCCTCCACGCCACGGATTTCGCCGACAATAATGCGGTCCGGCCGCATGCGCAGGCAGCTTTCCAGAAGGCGCGACGGGCTGCGGGCAGATTTCTCCTTGCGGTCGGCAATCAGCCCCACCTGGTTCATATGCGGTGGATGTAGCTCCTGCGCATCTTCGATCGTGATGATGCGCTCTCGTGCGTCCGCCATCGACAGAAGTGCTCGTGCAACGGTCGTTTTACCGGACGATGTACCGCCGGAAATCAGAATGTTGAACTTCTCGTCGATCGCCTTGCGGAACAGACCCTGGAGATCTCCGGTTTGCGCCATCGAAGCGATGGCCTTGTGCCGCTCGCGCCGGTCGTCCTCGACCTTGAGATCTGGCCACCGTCAACGAACTTAATCTCTGCAGATTCCAACGTGCGTGAGAGATATTTGAGGATCGACAGCGACACGCCATGTTCGATGGCGGGTTCGATGACGACCTGCACGCGCTGTGGGCTATCCTCGTTGTTTGTGGCTCAGCCGAGTTGCTCGGCGAATGATCGCTTGGAGTTCCGAACGGATGAGCAGGCACGGATATGATTTGTTATTCTTGTCAGTACCCTTACCGCTGTCGCTCGGTTTCGGGGTCGCCGGCGGGGCGATGACCGCGTCTTGGATACGGTCGGGATTTTGACCGGTGATGAGGACTTTTGCATCGCGCCCTGGCTGCGGGGATTCGGTGCGACCCGCTTTAGGGAGCGGTCGACTCTGCGAGACGGATCGGGTGTCGCTAACGCCAAGTCTCGAAAGCGCTGGCTATCGATGGATACTAAAGCGTCGAGACAATTCTTTCGACCGTCGGTGCGGAATGGGCGGAGACGCAAAGTTTCGGTAAGGATTAATAACGATTAATGGGGTCGCCTTCGACGATCTTTCTCAATACATCGGGCCTACAACCCTCGTTGGCACCTGCTCGTAAACTATATTGCTTTCGCAACGACCGTTTTGGCACAGCCAGAATTAACCTCGTCTGGTATTCCGTGACTAGTAGGCATGAACGCCTGTTGGTAGTGACAGCAATCGGACTAGCCCGAGATCGGCCATTGCCACCTATGGCCCATCCGGCTGAGCGTACCGAGTGAATTTGCTATCTTGACGCGCACCCTTTGCGAGTGTTTTATTGTTTTTCGCCTCGACTTTACCGAGAGGCTGGGTGTCATCGGAGGGGTCCGAGTGGGAAATGGCAGCCGTCTACGCTTCTTGTTGTTATTTTCCTCATTCCTGCCGGTGACTGCCGACGCGGGGGGTCGCTCGTATACGGGTATTTGCGAAGCGTCAGCTGCGGTGGCCATCGACGCATCGCGCGTTGCTATCGCGAGCGACGATTTCGATAAGATCCTTACCTATGATCGGGGTAAGCCTAAACCTGTCGGACAATTTGAACTAGGCGAGGTATCAGACGTTGAGGCGGCCGCGCGTATCGGAGATATGATCTTTTGGCTTACGTCGCATTCGCTCAACAAGGATGGTGATGACAAAAAAAAGCGGAAGGTATTGTTTGCGACAAAGGTAACGGTGAACGGTGATCTCGAAAGTGCGGGTACGTTCTACAGAAATTTACGCAGTGATCTAGCAGGGGCGCTTGGTCGCACCGACGATCGATTGGCTCCGGGGCTCAACATAGAGGGCATGGCGGATACGCCGGAGGGCCACCTGCTAATTGGCCTGCGGGGGCCCGAGACGCTGCCCGGTGACAGGGCCATACTGGTTGAAATCGACAATCCGTTGGAACTTGTCTCGCTTGCGCCTGGTGTAAATGCGGCGGCCAAGATCGGCCGCATCGTCACCCTCGATCTTTCGGACGGGCCAGGCACGAGGGGCCGTGGCGTGCGAGATATAGTTCGAGTTGACGACCGATATATTATTATTGGTGGCTCGGAACCAGATGGAGGTAATCCACCACCGAAGCTTTTCTGGTGGGACGGAAAGACTGGTGATGATGCGACCGTGGGGCCTCCAGCAAATTTCTCGGGAATGACGCCGGAAGCGATTGTCGCTTGGAGCAACCATGAGGGTGAAGTTTTTAGTGATAACGGCGGCACAGTGATCCAAGGCAGCGAATGCTCCGACAAGAAGCCGCCTTCAGGCGCCTTTTTTCCAGCTGTCGATATTCAGTTCTGATCATAACGATTACGTCCATGTGGCATTTAACGAGCTCTGGGGGAGGGCCAGTCGATGTCTCTGTTCAATCAGTCTTTTGTTGATCATGTCACTGCGGATCTTCCCATCTTGCGCGGGCAGACACAGATCGCAGGCATAAAGGCTATCATAGACGGCTTTGAAGGACAGCTGCCTGGTGCAGACGTCCGTTGGCTTGCATACATGCTCGCGACCGCTCTACACGAAACGGCAGCGAAAATGGAACCGGTCAGGGAGGCCTTTTGGAACTCGGAGGAATGGCGAAAAGCTCACCTTCCTTATTTCCCGTACTATGGCCGCGGCTACGTGCAGCTAACCCATAAAGAAAACTACAAGAGAGCAGGGGACGATGTTGGAGCGGATTTCGTTACGTATCCCGATTTAGCGTTGCGCCCCGACTATGCCGCGCACGTAATGTGCATCGGAATGAAAGAAGGTTGGTTTCGCGCTGATTCTGACGGTCGGCATACACTGGGACGATATTTCTCGGAACGAGTCGACGATCCTGTTGGTGCTCGCAAAATCATTAATGGCAAAGAGAAAAAGATTGTAGCTGGTAAAAAGACAACGGTCGCTGCCATCATCGCAGGTTACTACTCTATTTTCCTCTCAGGTCTTCAGTCCAAATCGAGTTCACAAATAGCCGCGGTCCAAATGGTGTCAGATCAATCCGCGGCGCCATTTTTGGCTGCTTCCCTCGATCTCGTCAGCAATCGCTTCGATAACGAGCGGACTGCTTTACTTGCCCTCGCTGAGCCGCTGTCGCTATCGGAACCGATGACCCACATGGTTGACGTTCGCGATACAAGGTTTCCGGCGAGCCACCCGCGATTTTGGGGAGTTATAGATTTCCGCCAACGTTCAGATCAGAAGCGATTTCATATCTTTGATATCGAAGCAAAGAGCGTCAATTCCTATCTCTGCGCCCACGGCAAGGGATCGGATTTGGAAAATACCGGATTTGCGACATCCTTTTCAAACGAGGATGGTTCGAACATGTCATCTCTCGGAGTCTATCAGTGCGCCGAAACCTACATCGGCGAGCATGGGTATTCGATGAAGCTCGACGGACTGGAGCCTACCAATAATCTCGCTCGTCACAGGGTAATTGTCGTTCACTCAGCGGACTATGTGAGTGACGACTTTGCGCAGAGAAATCGCCGCGTGGGCCGTAGCTTGGGATGCCCGGCGGTCGACGCAGCGTTCAGCGAAGAAATAATCAACTGCCTGAAGATGGGTTCATTTCTCATCGCGTGGACTAAGGCTTAGTCACCTCGAAGCGCGGGAAACGGGACTGTGTCTTTCAAAACAGATGAGGTCATTCCAAACGAAACCGATCGTGGCCTGTTGCGGCGGAACGCCGAGGTCGGCGGCGCTATCCCTACCTTTGGGGGCACTCGCCGGCGGGCAACGCTCGCTCATCATTGGATGATCAATGTACTATCTAAAGAATGGAGCCTGGCCCACTGGCGAAATTCCTGTGGTTTCTTGCGATGCCGGTCGGCTGGTGGGATGGTCTCATCCAAAAGGCTCGCAGGATTGGGGCATTGTATTTTCTATATCTGTCTCTGTGTGACCCAAAATTTGGCGTTTGGGAACGACTTCTCCGGATCAATTCCTCCGGGCATCGTCGGGCCGTCGGTTTATCGAGCGGACATTGTGCAGGAATTGGATTGCGGCAAGTCTCTCATTTTGTGCAACGGACCGCTAAATTTTGTCTCTTTCATGAACGCTAAGGCAGCCACAAGGGGAGCGGAAAGAAATAGTAACCCCTTCAACCTACGGATCGCTCGACTTGTGCTTCAAACCGTCACTCAGCAGATCGATACGGTTCGTAAGGACGGCGGCGCTGATAGTGGAATGCAGATGGATTTACGGTTTCTAAGTCATCCGGACTCCAAGGCTGAGCTCGTCGGCGTCATTAACCGAATGGATCGACAGTTCATTAAGGACGCAGGTAGTGGTCTCACCGACGAGCAGCAATCTTGCGGTGAGATCGCCATCATATACCGATTTGGATACAATTTGAGGGATGGCGCTCAGAAATCCCGATTGCCGATAACAATGAATCTGGTCTTCCCGGCTTTGCCAAAGGGAAGCAAAGTCAGCTGCCGGGAGATCGCAAGGCGGTGGGTTGCCTACATGGCAGACGAAAGTGCGGGTCGGAAGTGGACAGCGGATATGCTGCTCGATCCGGCAACTGGCCCTCTAGCGTTGATCAATGGTAGTGATCTACTGAGACTTGAACTGAACATACAAGCCTACCGGTTTGCCGCGGGGGATACAGAGCACGCACACGGCTTCGGATCGCAGGCGAAGTACTTGATGCGAGTGTTCCAGTGGGTCCCAAAGCATCAAGTGTTTGAACCACTGCTACTCACAAACGAAATCGATCGCTCTCACCTCCTATGTTCTCAAACTGATGGATCGGCGGCTTGTGTTGAAAAAAGCCGTCTGCGCGATAAGCTCGTCGCCTACCTGCAGCGTCCTGCTGTAGTTGCTTCAATTGACAGGGGAACGCTAAACATCCCGAGCGAATTTCTGTCCTACTCGGCCACATCAATCTCTCCGGGGGGGGACGTCCGCTCGGAGAACCAGTTGTTTTGGAATGCGACGTCGCCGTCGCAACAGATCATTAGCGACGATGAAATCAAGATTGCTTTGGACGGATTTGCGGCCACTGGACAGCAAACCAGCTTTATCAAGTCACCCGACGACTTTCGGGCCCGCCTAAACGAAAGTGCTTGTACAGGATGTCATCAGACGCGCGCAATTGCAGGGTTTCATTTCCCTGGGCAAGATCGTGATGATACTCCTCGTGAAAACGCGGTGGCACTTGCTGGTTCTCCCCTCTTTTACGGCGATCAGCCGAGAAGAAGGAAGATCGTAACACTCATGGCCGCGCGGCCAAATGCCAAGCTGAATGAGTACGAGCTCGCCGCAAGCTATTCCTCTCGTCCCTTGAATAGCTTTGTTGCCGAACTCGAAGGGACGCAGCTACTTGGTGGCTGGGGAGGCGCCTGTGTTGTGCCAAATGCTCTCTCTTCGACGCAGAGACAATGGCTTTGTCAGCCCCACCTGGAGTGCAAGCAACTCTTCAAGACACCGAATGAGCCGATTGTCGGAACATGCGTGCCAGAGGGCGAACGAAAACAGGTTGGCGATCCGCTCCAGGTCGGAATTGTAGCCACGAAAGCCTTTGGCATCGACAGCTATCAGAGGACGGCACCTTCGGGTCCGACAACGCTAATTCCTGCGAACGTTCTCCCAAAAGACGCACCGGATGGGAACTCTTATTACGGTGCTCATCAAGAGTATTATGAAGGCCTTAAGCACCCAACAACGCGGGATGAGATCAGGGACCAGCAAACAGGCGGATTTCCCGCTGGTATGCTGCGCTTGTCGGAATGCATCGGCCTGCCAGACGAAGCGAGTTGCGGATTGGTGGCGTCCACGGGCTTCAACGATTGCGTGGAACGAATTGGAAACGCCTCTTCAGACAACACAACGCTCGCTCAGTGTTTTTCAACCTTTACATCCCTTGCTGGTCTTCGAGCGTGCGACGCGGCCTCACCCTGTAGAGACGACTACATCTGCGTGAAACCGATGGCAGATACCGGAAGAGACGCTCTCTTAAAGTTCAATGAGAGAGCGCGGCTACTCGATCACAGCGCGTTCTTTCGCGAAGTCGTCAATCGCGATTATGACAAGGCCCAATATTACGGGCAGACCCGGCCCGACGGCAAATGGATGATGCGAAACGATAGGCGAGGGGTATGCATCCCACCGTATTTCGTATTTCAATTTCGATCTGACAAACATCCCAGGCCGTAGCCGCGATAAATAGTAACGCATTCGACCCTATCGGAGAACAGTATGGCAAGGCTCAAGTTATCCGTGCTCGCAGGGATTCTAATCGTGCTTTCGTCAGTAAACTGCTACGCTGATGCACTTTACAAGTTCCACGGCGCGCCGCTTTTCGACGGTAAATTTGGACCTGTAGCGAACCTCCAGCGGGCAATGATAGCCGGGCTGAAAGCATGTGGCAAAAATGTTGCCTCCAACGTCGATGGACGGTTTGGTCCCGCAACGCGATACGGGCTTGGTCTCCTTAGCAAGTGCCCCGAAATAGCGCCGAAACTAGCGGGGGATGCCGAAGCAGCTGCAGGATCGTTGACGACAGCATTTTGGATGGCATTGCTGCCGGAGATGTCGCCTCCTTCGCTCGACCAGCGAGCGCAAACCATCATGTTGACCTACGAGGCCACCGACTACACGGAGATGGAATGGAATTTTTGCCAGTCCAATCCGCTCTATGATCCGAACCGCGGGAACAAACTCTGCTATTCAAATGACCCCAGATCCTATCTGACCTGGGGACCAAACGGCGCCACTGCGGGCGGCGGCCACGAGGTGCAGCTTATTCTCCAAGCATTGGACAAAGCGGATCCGGGGTATATCGACAGTTCCTTTGGTGGGGAAGCTTCGGCAATCCGCCGTATGTTCGAAATGAGAGATCGGGATCAGGATCGGAGCCTAGAGACCTACTTGTGTTCGGTTTGGGCATCTCCCGGAAGGCGAGCGGCGTGGAAATCAGGTTTCAGGACTCTGGGGGCAATTCCGGCCGCCAGGGAAACGTTCGATCGCCTTTATAAAAGCACTAGCCTCGACGGGGGAAAAGTCGCCTCATTTTACTATGCGTATGCCGCTAATCACCTCGTCCCTACGGAAGCGGACTACGGTTTCTTCAAAGATCGCGCCGCTCACACCAGTGTTGATTATGATGAGATAAAAAAGGCCATCGGTGACCAGTTGCGCCGTGCACCCGATTCAAAACCGTGGCAAGTCCGTCAGGCAATCGCTCGTAACGTTCGCCCAAACAATCAGAGGATGGATAGGCTTGGACGAGATGTTGCTTTTTACATTGATCTGGGGGAGCGGCTCTTGAATGCGGAGGAAATTAGCGCGTGGAAAGCACGAGGAACCGTTTGGGCCTCCAGCGCAGGGCTTTTGGATGAGCAACAAGCACCCGGATTTAAACCTGAAGCGCCAATTGATACCTCACTAGCTAACCCCAGCAGTTTGACATTCGCAGAACGACGCGCTTGCCCACAGGCGGTTTTGGACACGCGTCAACCCGGCTGAAAGGAGGTAGTGCCGCTTCGCGTACGGTTCGCGAGCAGCACGCGTCTCAAACGCGGCCCCGCATGGCGAGAGCTGGCGCAGTTCCGAGAGCTCTATGGCGTCTGCATCTTAATGTTGTGCATAAGTCTACAAATCAATCCACCTCTCCGTTGAAGCAGTGCGAGTTCAAGTAATAATCACGCGCGACCATAATCTCATTTCTGTGGGGTACTGCGAGATTCGCGGATTGGGAGATCAAGCTTAGTTTCAGTAAATATTGGCGAGGAGGTCAATAAAGTGCTGCTAGAACCGCGTCAAAAAGCAATTATGTTATTGTGCGTATCTAGCCTTTTGGGAGGATGCGTGAGTGCGAATGTAGTGCATAGAGCTGAAATTAAATATATCGAAAATAAAGATGTGGGAACGAAAACTCTGGCCGATAATACTAAGTTGGCGGGCGCGCTAGCGGACCAGTATATCACGTTGTCCGACCAAGCTTCCAGCGCGCAGGATATTGCCGCGCTCGGTATCATCGCATCTGCTGGCGTGGCGGCCGGGGGTATGCTTTACGACGCTAATTTGAATTTGATCAAGGGCGCCGGGCTCGCTGCAGGCACGTTGACGGCGAGTTCAACTTATTTCAAACCGGGCGAAACAAGCTCGGCCCTGCTGGATGCTGCAGAACAAATGATTTGCCTCCGTAAGGCGGGAGAACCGTATTTGGCAAAGTTCGGGAACGACCCGCAAGCGGGTGAAATTTTGAAGGGCGGCATACTCACAGTTCGCTTAAATCTTCGCAAAAGGCTCAATCGGACATTGCCAGATTATCGAAATCTTGTCGAAAATCTGAAGGCATCGCTTCAACAAGCCCCCGCGGGTGGCGTCCACGGGCTAAGCGACGAAGAAAACCTGAGCCTTTTGCGGGCGAGTGTAGCGAGTTGCGTTCTTCCCGGAAGCTAAGATTGGGGCTCCATGGGCATTTCTACAATAATACCATCTAAGGGAGATCGAAGTTGTTTGGATTGAAGCGGTTAGCACGGATCGGCCGGAAGCGTTCGAGGGGTCGGTCAATTTCGTTCCAGAGATAGTCGCCGGTGAGTGCGATACGCGGCCGGTGAAGCTGTGCTGCGACCTGGGAGAGCAGCTCCGCGGGAATATCGATGCCCTGCGCGAACCGAAAAATTGGATCGCATCTTCGAACGCCCGCGGCGTCTCAAGCTGCGCCTCGTCAACAGAATCCAGAAAGAACCAGGCCTCCTCGGTTGATGCAAGCCAGCTTTCAAACGCCTCTGTGGTGCCGATTTCAAAGGCGGTATCGAAGGTGCTATTGAGCTTCTCGATCCGGATGAAGAAAGCCTTTTACCCTTTTCAGCAAGCTTGCGCGCCTGATTGCGGGCTTCGAAGGTCTTTCCGGCGCCAGGCTCTGCCAGAATGAGAACGCGATAGAGGTTCTCCAGAGCGCGCCAATGCTGGGCAGTGCCGCCGGCGACCGGGTTGAGAAACTCCCAATCCCCGCGCTGTGGCGCTGCCGGATAAAACCGCCTGACGAGGATGACTGTCTGTTCCTTCATTTGCCTGATCCCGCATTGGCTGGGTAGAGGTTTGGAAACCACCGCTCGGCCGTGTCCGCCGAGAAGGCGAGGCGAAGCGGCGCCCTATGCGAAGTCGCGGAAAGCATCCCGCGCTCGACGAGCGCCGAGGTAACGTTACGCGCCGCCCTCTCCTCGTAACCGGTTATCATTTGAATTTTCGAACGCTCCACCTCACCAGCCAGGACAGCCTCGCGAAGGACCCGGAAACTGCCCTTGGGGAGTTTCTTGGCGCGGATTTCTTCCTCGATGTGGATTTCGATGCGCATAAGAAGCTTATCGGTCTCGATTAGGCCGCTCATTAAACGGATTTGGTCGATCGCCTGGTCGAGGAAGAAGTCGCAGAAAGCGACCAGCCCCCGATGGGTGAGATTACCCCTCCCGTCGCGATCGCCAGCACGCGGACCGTCGGCAGCCATGAGAAGCGCCTTATATTTCTTTTCTTCTCGCGCGAGACCCCGGGCGACCGACCAGAGGCTCGTCCCGACGCCAAGGCGCTTCAAGAGCGCATGCGACATCAGACGCGCCACACGGCCGTTGCCATCAAGGAAAGGATGGATCCAAAGAAAACGATGATGGACGGCACCTACAGATTGGAGTTGCTGCGATCGGGTTAATGGTGGACTCTGATAGGCCTTATCGAACCGGACCATAAAACGCGGCAAATCGATTGGTTCGGGCGGCAGATGGCGGCCTACTTGGACGTCCCGGTTTCGCCACTCTCCTGGAATGATTGGCACACGGTCGCCAGTCGTGCGATTAGACACCCAGAGCATCTCTGGGGGAAGGCGAGAGCAGAACTCCTCATGGAGCCAAGATGCATAGGCGGCTGAAGCCGGCCAGACATCTGGATCGTCATCTATATCGATCAATTTCTGAACATGAATATGGGCGATAGCTTCCTGTTGAAGCTCCCGCCGCTCAGGCTCCTCAGAGAAGTCGTTCGCCAGCGCCCGATCAATGTCGCGTGGGTGCGTGTCGTGCCCCTCAATAAGATTGGAGTAATAACAATTCATGGAACGTACGAGGTCACCGATCGAACCAGCCAAAATCGGGTGAACTCGACCGGCCAGCTGATTGGCCTCGCCAACTAGCGTCAAAACTTTATCTCCAAGGGCGCCCTTTTCGTCCGAGGGCACCAACGGTTCCATAAATGCAATATCCATACCGTTTTTATGCCGGTTTCTCTGCCGCTTGTAAAGCGATCAAAATCAATATGGTATGGGATTATTTGTGAACCTATTTTGCCGGTTTATCTGCCGGTTCCCTATATTCAGCACGGCAGAAGTAACTGCGATGACAAGGACTGCACCCTACAGATCGCCAATTTGCCTCAGCTTCGGTCTCGCAGTTGGAACGCCGATGCTCTTCGCCGCCGATCATGCAGCTGAACGATGTACCTGGAGTCACGACGTAAGTGCGTGACCTTCAAATGTGCGATCCCGTGATAGGTATGGCCTTGTCGCAAAAATTCCGAGTTTTGTTCGGCTTTATAGCCTGGCTTCCACCCCGCCGCAGAATTAGGCGTTCCGCGACGGATATTTTAAAAACAGACATAGGATTTTGCGCCTTGCAAAGTGTGAAGGTGAACAAACTGACTTCGAACACCGAGACATGGTATGTGGATTTTACGCTCGGGCGCACATTAGTGCGACCTGCCGGAACGCTATGGCAAATGGAAGACGGTGCGTAAACGCTTCAGCGTTGGTGTCATGCCGGTATATGGGAACGGGTGTTCGAGGCGCTGAATACAGACCGCAACAACCAGTATCTGATGATCGACAGCACAATCGTTCGTGCCCATCAGCAAGCACCCTCCGAAAAAGGGGGGCCAAAGATCAGGCGCTAAGGCGTTCCTGAGGCGGACTGACCACCAAGATCCACATGCTGGTCGATGCCCTTGGCCGACCGCCGCGCTTCATCGTAACCGCCGGTCAGCTGGGCGACATCACACAAACGCCGGCTCTTCTGGAGGGACAGAGCGGCGATGCCGTGCTGGCAGATAAAGCCTATGACGGCAATGTCTTGCAGGAAACGATCACCAGTATGGGAGCCGAAGCGGTCATCCCGTCAAACCGCTTGCGCAAGATCATCGTCCCCCACGACGAAGATATAGGATTGTCGATGGCGCTGATGGAACTCTGTAGATCAGCGGCGTCGAACGCTCGTCGATAGATCTCACTTGCGCATAGAGATCGCTATCGTTGACCTGAGACTACCTACGGAAGCTGCAATCGATTGCTCTTGAATGGATCAGAACCGATGGAACCGATATTGCAAATTCCCGCAGCGACAGATTCCGAGCCAAGAACTTGGCTTGGCTGGAATGACCGTAGGGTTCGTGAACGCACTGGCGTACAGTGCCGGAACACGGCCGGTAAAGCAAATGGGGGCCGCAGCAGGATAGCGGTGCAGTCGAGAGACCATCTCATAACGACGTAAAGCATAACGTGGCTTTGGGAGAGTGCAGCGCGGGGCGTCGACATTTCGCGCGGCACTCGACGTTCACAACTCCATCGAGCGCAATCAGCGCCCAACGTCAATGATCGACAGGACGCGGACATGCCCGTCGCGCGCGATCCAGTTGATCGTCTGGCCCTTCGATAAGCCCAGCAACGCCACCCCGATGGGGGTGAGGATCGAGACCTTGTTCTCTTCGATGTCTGCTTCGCCGGGATAAACTAGGGTGACGGTTCGGGCTTCGCCGTTTGCGGTCGTGTAAGTTGCGGTCGACCCCATTTGGACGGTCTGACGCACCGCGGACTCGTCGACCATGACTGACGCGCGTTCCAGCTCAGCCATCAACTCATCTCCGACTACAGTCTCTCTATCCATCGAAGCCTGCGCCAAAGCGATTAATCTTGCATAGTCGGCGCTTCTCACAATGATGGGCGGCTTGCCGACCGCATTTGCAGTGTCGTTCACGCGAACTCTCCTGTAGCCAAGTGTTTCAATTCTTGGCGGATGAAATCTATTGGTTGTTGAGTCGCGCAAAAGAACAAAACGCTGTCGCTCCCGCCTCCCGGGGCGCGACCGCGACCGGGAACGGGCTAATGTCCTGCCAGGGGACACATACGATATAGCACGTCGAGTACGTTTTTGCTCATTTTGGCAACATCGCTTTCGCATGCACCCATGTCAAGCGATAGCTGTTCTCGCAGCATTTCGGTGTCGAATTGCGGCTGCCGGCCAGGCGAATACTTGACTAGCGGTTCGTGATACCACCGCAAGCAACAAGCCATTGGTGCGGGGTTGGATGCCGTATGATCGAGAGCATTTCGGCTTTGTCGTCCTGTGGTCCCAATTTCCAGGGACTATCGAGCGCCGGTCATCAGATTGAGGACTTCATCCAGACTGGGCATCGCCTGCCCTGCGCCCTTGCGGGTCACAGCAACGGCACCGAAGGCGTTGGCAAGGCGGCAACAATAGACGCCGCGGAGCCCAGTTATGCGCCCATGAATATGTCCGGCGGCAAAGGCATCGCCAGCGCCAACCGTGTCGACCACCTCGACGGGAAACCAAGGGGCGCTATCGCCGGTATTCGCCTGGCGCAGCAGGGAATCCGTCCCGTGCCCCTTGATCGCCACCCGCTTGACCCCCTGCTCCAACAAATCGGCAACCAGGCTCTCCAGAGTTTCATCTCTCGGCCGCCCCAGAAGCTGCGGCAGATCACCATCGGCGAGCAGGATTGTGTCCAGTTTCGACAATAGCGGCCGGAGCGCTTCTGCCAAAGCGGCAACAACGCCGCCTGGAACATCAAGCGTGATCGGTATCCCTCGCTGCTCGGCAATGTCGATCGCGCGCAACGCCGCTCCCGCCTGCCGTGGCTGCAGGAATGCGTAGCCGGACAAATGCAGCAGCGCCGCACCGGTAAGTGCTGCCTCATCGATCATATCGGCCGACAATTGCGCATTGGCGCCGCGATAGGCGAACATGGTACGCTCGCCCGTCGCGCTAACAGCAACCATGTTCAGTTGTGTGGGCTCGGCCGGGTCTTGGCCGATCCAACGGGTCGAGACCCCGGCTTTCTGCAATTCGGAAAGCGCCTGCCTTCCCCACGCATCCTGACCGACACGCCCAATTAAGCGGCATTCGTGCCCGGCGCGCGCAAGCGCGATCGCCGTGTTCGTCGCCGAGCCGCCGATCGCCACCGTCTGACCTGTCGCGATCGCCTCGCCACCCTCGCCCGGATAGGCGGGAATGTCGAGGACGAGATCGATATTGATATCGCCCAAAAGGGCAACCACTGCCATTCCATTCGCCTCAAAGATCGACGAGCATTTGCTCGATGGCCTGATCGACATCTGCGATGATGTCGTCGATATGCTCGATACCAACAGAGAACCGCACCAGACCGTCGACCACGCCCATAGCTTCGCGCTCCTGGCTTGGAATGTCGAGGAAGGCCATGGTGGCGGGAACCTGCGTGGTGGTGCGCAGTCCACCGAGGCTGGCTGCAAAGGAGCAGAGCTTCAGTCGCTTGAGCAGGCGAACGCCGGCTTCTTCGTTATCCACCTGGAAGGACAGCATCGCGCCGCCGCCGCGAAGCTGCTCGCTTGCCGATGCATAGTTCGGATGCGACGGCAGGCCTGGATAGAAGACGCGCTTGACGCGCGGATGTGCTTCCAGATGCTTGGCAAGTGCCAGCGCATTGGCGCACTGCTTCTCAAGGCGCAGCGCCAGCGTCTGTGCACCGCGCAAAAGGAGCCATGCATTGAAAGGCGAAAGTGGCGCGCCGAGCTTGTTCAGCGTGTTCCAGCGTACATCCTCCAGCCAGTCAGCCGGCAGGATTTCGGATTTCAGGGTAATGACGCCACCAACCGCATCATTGTGGCCACCGATGAATTTGGTTGCGCTTTCGACCACGACATCGACGCCGAATTCATGTGGGCGGCAAACAGCCGGCGACGCGAAGGTGTTGTCGCAGATAACGACGATGCCGCGGCTATGGGCGAGTTCCACCAGCTTGCGCAGCGGCGGCACCTTCATCGTTGGGTTGGCGATCGCCTCGACATAGAGAACTTTCGTTTCCTCCGTCAGCGCGTTCTCGACGGCACGCACGTCCGTGCAATCGACAAGCGTAACCTTAAGGCCAAAGTCCTGAGCGCGGTGATCGAAAAACTCATGCGTGCTCGAATAGGTCGTCAGATCCGCGACGATGTGATCGCCGGCCTTCAGGATGCCGAACAGCGCGTGCGAGATCGCCGCCATGCCGGAGGCCGTCGCAAGGCAGGCAGTGCCGCCGGTCAACTTCGCTATATGCTCCTCAAGCTTGTATTCGGTCGGATTGCCGCAGCGGGAATAGATGTTCACTTCCTTGCGCGCGCCGGCCACGATCTGGTCGTAAATGTCGCCGCCATACTGAAAATTCGCCGACATATAGATCGGATAGCTGATCGATTGCGAATGTTCTTCCGGCTCGTAGAAGACGGCTTGGCTGGCGAAATCGAGATTTTTGGAAGACATGGCATTTCTCCTGGAAAAATCGGACCTGTGGGTCATTCTTTCACGGCGCCTCCGACGAGGGCGGCCGTGATCTGGCGTTCAAAGAAAATGAAGAGAACGAGCGGTGCCACCGCGGCGATCAGGATCGCTGCAAGCATGACCGGGTAGTTGGTGATGTGCTCTCCGACGAAATCGGTAAGGCCGACGGGCAACGTCTTGCGAGAGGGGTTGTTGATGAAGACCATCGGGAACAGGAAATCGTTCCAGACCCAGATCATGTTGACGATGCCGGCCGTGAACATGGCTGGTCGGGCAATCGGAAACGCGATCTTGTAGAAGATGCGCCATTCGGACGCGCCGTCGACGCGACTTGCGTCGAAGAGCTCACGCGGCAGCGTATTGAAGAACGCCTGCATGATGAAGATTGAAACGGGTATGTTGAAAGCGGCAGTCGGGAGAATAACACCCAGATGTGTGTCCAGCAGGCCGACACCACGCAGCATGACAACGAGCGGGACCAGCGCCACATAGGCTGGGATCGCCATAGCAGCGGTCAGCGACAGCTCCAGCACCGGCATCCAGCGCGGTCGGTAGATCGCCAGCGCATAACCAGCAAGCGTCGAGGCAAATACCGTAATCAATGTCGCACCGACCATGATGATCAACGAATTGACTGCATAGCCACCAAGCGCGCCGCCACTCCAGGCACCGATATAGGCATCGAAATTCAAGCTTGTCGGCAGCGACCAGACTGAGCGCATGAATTCCTTGTTGGTCTTAAAGGTGCTGTAGATCATCCAGATGAAAGGAAAGATGACCAGCAACACATGCAGCGTCAGGACGACAAGCACGACACTGTGCGTGAGGCTCCAGCGGCGGACGGCGGTGCTCATGCGTCCCCCTTGCGCTTGAGGAACCGGAAAACGATCCAGGCTGCAAGCGCAGTCAGCACCATCTGCGCAAAGCCGATCGTGGCCGCATAACCCATCTGGAAGCTGCTGAAGCCCATCTTGTAGAGGTAGGTGGAGACCACTTCGCTGGCGTGACTCGGACCGCCATTGGTCAATACGAATACCAGGGAAAACGTCTTGAGCGAGCCGATAATCGCAAGCAATGAATTGGCGCGGACGGCATCCCATACCATGGGAATGGTGATGGAGAAAAACTTGCGGAAATCGCCGGCGCCGTCGATCTCGGCCGCCTCGTAGACGCTTTCAGGCACGCTGCGCACCGCGGAGGTGAACAACAGTACGTAGAGGCCGAGATAGGTAAAGCTCATAACGACGACGACAGCGGTGAAAGCCGTGTCGGATTCGCCAAGCCATCCGCGCTTCAGGCTATCGAGACCGGCGAGCTTCAAGGCGGCATTCACCAGCCCAAAATAGGGATTGTACATGAAGCGCCAAAGAAGGCCGATGCAGATCTCGCTCACCATGACGGGCACGAGATAGAAGAACAGAAAGATGCGGCCAAAAGCGGGAACAATGCGCACGAGGCAATAGGCGATCGCCAGCGCCAGGAACACCTGAAAGACAATGGCGGAAAGGGCAACGAGAAGATTGCGCCCAAGCGACGACCAGAAGACAGAGTCCGCTGCAAGGCGCAGGATATTTCCGGCACCGACGAAAATCGGAGCCGAGGCGCCGTCCCACTGGAACAACGAGAGCCAGCCGGCATAGGCGACCGGATAGGCGACGAAAACGCAAATGAGCAACAGGGCTGGCGAAAGGAACAGAAGTGCCGCCCGATTGTGTGTTTTTGCTAGGCCGTCAGTGCTCATAATCTTGCCGGTTTTGGGACTTGCCTTAAGGCCGCCGCTTATGCGGCGGCCCTTTGATTTGACGAGACCGAGCGTTATTTGCTGGTCTTCAGCGCGTCCTCGAGACGCTTTGCAGCATCTGCGGGCGCAACGGAGCCATCGAGAACACCCTGCAGGGACGTGTAATAGGTGTTGGTCGCAGCCGGAGGCATGGCCGTATCGTAGAAGGAGTCGAGATGGCCGGCCGCGCTGACCAGGCCGTTGCTGATGGCGTAGAGCACCGGACCGGCCGCAGCTTCCGTGGTCGCGCCCTTGACGGTCACCATCGTCTTGCGCAGCTCGACATACTTGGTCATCACCTCTTTCGAGGTGAGGAATTTCAAGAGAGTCACGGCACCTGCCTTGTCTTCGGCCTTCTGTGAGATTCCGAAGGAAGCTGCAACGCCGGCAAGGACATCGGATTGGTCGCCCGCACCGCCCTGAACGGAAGGAAAGGCGAAGGACGCAAGTTCAAAGCCCTCGGGCGCATCGGCGGACGCACCGATCTGCCATGTGCCATTCAGCATCATCGCGGCCTGGCCGTTCAGGAACAGCATGTTGGCCTCCTGGTCGCTCATGCCGTTGAAGCCGGTCGGGAAATACTGCTTCTTGGCGATCTCCGCGACCTTCTCGAACGCCTTGCCACCTTCGGGACCGAAGGTTGCCTTGGCATCGCCGTTGACGAAGGATGCGACCACGCCCGAGCCCTTCAGGCGCATTTCCAGATACTGAAACCAGAAAGTGGCCGGCCAGGAATCCTTGTTGCCGAGAGCAAAGGGCACTTCGCCGTCGGCCTTGATCTTTTCGGCCAAGGCCATCAGCTCGTCATAGGTCTTGGGAACCGCCCAGCCCTTTTGGGCAAACAGCGCCTTGTTATACCAGAAGACGACGGAATCGACGTCGACAGGCACTGCGTAGGTATGGCCGTCCTTGCTCGTTTGAGCGATGGCACTTTCGAGGAAACTCTGGCGCCAGGCATCCTTGGCGAGATCCTGGTCCAACGCATACATCTGCCCGCCCTTGACGAAGGCGTTCAAAAAGCCGCCAGGCAAGGTGTAAAACACGTCCGGGGGATTGCCCGATGCCATCGCCGTGTTCAGCTTGGTCTTGTAGGCGGATTGTTCGGCGGCAACGACATCCAGCTTGATGTCCGGATGCTTCTTGGCGAATTCGCCGAGCGCGAAATTGATGAAATCGACCTTGTCCTGCTGGCCTGCATAAGCATGCCAGAACGTCAGCTGGCCGGCCATTGCCGGAACTGCGCCGAGCACTAGAGCCGCTCCCATGAGAAGACTTTTCAGCTTCATCATATCCTCCTCACCCTCCTCAAAAAATCCGCGCAGCCCCTCCGCTACGTCTATGCAGTGATGCCACAACAAAATCATGTTGTCTATAGTGACACCACAACATCAGCATGCTAGCTTTTGTATCGACAGCGTCCGCCAGCGAAAGAACCGTCATGACCGTTGACCTGCGTGGTCCAGTGAACTCAGCCAGCAGCCGGCTGCGAAGCGTTCTGCCGAAATTATCGGAATCGGAACGGCGTGTGGCGCTGTGGGTCCTGGAAAATGTCGATGCCACCATTCGCCATTCGATGTCGGCGATCGCCCAGGCAACCGATGTTAGCGATACGACTGTGCTGCGCATGTGCCGCACCGCCGGCTTCGAGGGATTTACGGATCTTAAACTGGCGCTGGCGCAGGAACCTCGCGATACGCGGGATGGGGCCGGCAACGAGCCCGAGGCCAGTGATCTCCAGGCCGCCGCTCGCCTGTTTCGTGCCGTCGCACAGGCCATCAGCGACACGCAGGGCGTGTTGAACGAGGCGACGTTTACGAAGGCGCTCGATCTGATCGCCGGCGCACGACATATCCTCGTCGGCGGCGTTGGTGGTTCCGGTATCGTCGCACAGGCATTCTATCAGCGCTGCATCCGGCTTGGATTGCGATGCGATGCGCCGGTCGATTCACAATTGCAGATCATGCATTCGGCGCTTGTGGGGCCGGAAGACCTGGTCGTGGTCATCTCCTATTCCGGCATTACCAGCGACCCCGTGCTTATCCTTCAGGAAGCCAAGGCCAGAGGCGCTGCGACCCTTTGCATCACCGGCAACAGCGCCTCGCCGCTTGCAAGATTGGCGGATGTGGTTCTTGTCAGCGTCTCTCATGAGCAGGGCAGCGAGCCAATGGCGGCGCAGATTGCCCAGATGACACTCATCGATGCCCTCTATTCCGCTCTTGTCGCCCGCAATACCGAGCGCGCCCAACTCACCGAAGAGCGCATGGTCAACGCCATACTTCCAAAATCAATCTAGTCATTAAAGCAGGTAGTTCCGTGAAAGTTCAAATCTATACGATGCAGACCGTTTCCGAAGCACTGGCCGCGGCCGCGGCGGGCGTCGACTATCTTGGTGTGACGCCGTCCAATCGCGGTCTGCCGGGCGAAATCAATTTCGACACAGCCCGTGAGATCGTCGATGCATTGAAAGGCAAGGCGGAGCGTGTTGCATTGTCTGTCGAAAGCGATCTCGATCTGATCGCCGATATGGTGGCGGCCGTGCGTCCTGACGTCCTGCACCTTTGCGGCGACATCAAACTGGTAACGCCGCGGCATGTGCAGCAATTGCGCGAAAGGCTGCTCGCCCTATATCCTCGCCTGAAGATCCTGCAGGCTATTCCCATGACGGGGCCGGAGGCGCTTGATCATGCTGCAGCCTTCGAACCCTATTCCGATTCCTTCATTCTTGATTCCGTTGCGGCTCATATCGACGGCATCGGCGCCGCCGGCGTCACCCATGACTGGTCTCTGAGCCGGGAAATCGTCAAGCGAAGCAAGCTGCCCGTCATCCTCGCCGGCGGCCTTGGACCCGACAATGTCAAAGCAGCGATCGCCGCCGTGCAGCCATGGGCCGTGGACTCGCTCACACATACCAACAAGCCCTTGCCCGAGGGCGGCTTCCGCAAGGACATCGACAAGATCGCCGCATTTGTCGAGGCTGCGAAGGCTGGTTGATCAAACAAAGTGTAGTGATAGGCTTACTGCCACATCGGTTCAAATCGCTCGTGCAATATCCGGATGCTGTTGAAACCCCACAAGCAAAGGCGAGACTGGTTGAGATGCGGCTGGTGCATGTTGCCCGGGCTGGCCTTCTTGGCGTTTGTGTCTTCAGCAATGGCTGAAGACATCGCCCACGGAGCGCGTGTGTTTCGGCTCTGTGCGTCATGCCATTCCGTCGATTCCGAGACCAATCGCTTTGGGCCGTTTTTGAAGGGTGTCGTCGGCCGCCGCGCGGCGGCAGTTCCGAACTACCGGTATTCGGAGGCGATGGTGAAGGCGGCTGCCGATGGCCTTTCCTGGGACGAGAAGACCTTAGCCGAATATTTGTATAGTCCGAAATCGAAGGTCCCGGGCACCAGCATGCGCTTCGGTGGGTTGTGGACCGCGTCTGAAATTGAGGACGTCATCGCCTATTTAAGAGCGAATCCGTGAGTGCGCATTCTTGCCCGAGAGCAGGCTGGGCCCGATGTCACTTTGAGTAGAGCGAGCGCGAGCGCTCCAGATGTTTCAGCATCGCCTGTTCGGCCTCATCGGCATCGTTTTCCGCCAGACACGCGAGGATTTCCTCATGTTCGACCAGCGTGAGCTTCTCCTTACCAGTCCAGATCAGCATGTCCGTATGATATGTCTTCAGCCACGCCAACATGGCTTCGCTGACGGCAGTGAAGATCGGATTCCCGGAAATCTGGGCAATGCGCGTGTGAAACTGCATGTCGGCGGAAATGAAGCCGTCGGCATCGCCAAGCGATGCACGCTGCCGCTCGACAATCTCGTGGAGTTCATCGACATCTTTGCGCGTCGCCCGCAGCGCCGCCTCGCGCGCCATCCCGCGCTCGAAGAAAATGCGTGCGCTCTTTAGCTGCTCGAGTGAATCCGACGACTGCGACAGCATGATCTTCGCTGTCAGATCGACCTGTCGGAAAATCGATTTTGCCGTGAGCTGAAGGACTTTCGCGCGCTCGCCATGCGAAATATTGACGAGACCCATCTTCGCAAGGGCCTGCATGGCCTCACGAATGGCGGGGCGTCCGACGCCGAAGCGTTCCATCAGAACGCGCTCGGACGGCATTTCGTCGCCGGGCTTCAGTTCTCCCGATGTGATCAGCCGCTCAAGCCGGTCAAATACCTCATCCGATAGCTTTCGACGTACGATTTGCTCGACTGGCTCGCCCATGGCCCCCCGCTTTCTCAAAGCTTCCTCTCCCTTATGCATTTTTGATGCCGCGACGGAAGCCCATTCGAAAGCTGTTCCTAAATGCCGGCAAAAAAACCATTGCGGAAATTGGAATACTCATTATACCAGATTACCAGTTGGCGCCATGTGAAAAATCATCGGCGAAAGGAGTATTCGGTCTCTTATGAGCATCATCATCACCTATCGTATCGAAACGCCGGGCAACATCGAGGCAATGGCCCGCAAGATCGCCAGCGATCAGTCGACCGGTACCTTCGTCGCCGTTCCCGGCGAAACGGAAGAGCTCAAGGCGCGCGTGGCGGCGCGCGTTACGGCGATCCGTCCCCTGCCCGATAGAGAGCACCCAACCTGGCCAGAACTTCGCGATGGAGAAGGCCCGATCCACAGGGCCGATGTCGACATCGGCTTTCCGTTGGATGCGATCGGGACCGACCTTTCCGCGCTCATGACGATTGCGATCGGCGGCGTCTTCTCGATCAAGGGCATGACCGGCATCCGCATTGTCGACATGAAGCTGCCCGAGGCCTTCCGTGACGCGCATCCTGGCCCACAGTTTGGCGTTGCCGGTAGTCTGCGCCTGACCGGCGTCAACGGGCGTCCGATTATCGGCACCATCGTCAAGCCGGCGCTCGGCTTGCGGCCGGCGGAAACGGCCGCGCTTGTTGGCGAATTGATCGGCTCCGGCGTCGATTTCATCAAGGACGACGAAAAGCTGATGAGCCCCGCCTACTCGCCGCTCAAGGAGCGCGTCGAGGCCATCATGCCGCTGATCCTCGATCATGAACAAAAGACGGGCAAGAAGGTGATGTATGCCTTCGGCATTTCGCATGCCGATCCCGACGAGATGATGCGCAATCACGATCTGGTGCTGAAGGCGGGCGGCAATTGCGCCGTCGTCAATATCAATTCGATCGGCTTCGGTGGCATGAGTTTCCTGCGCAAGCGGTCAGGGCTGGTTCTGCATGCGCATCGCAATGGCTGGGATGTGCTGACCCGCCATCCCGGCGCCGGCATGGACTTCAAGGTCTACCAGCAGTTCTGGCGCCTTCTCGGCGTCGATCAGTTTCAGATCAACGGCATCAGGGTCAAATACTGGGAGCCGGACGACAGTTTCGTCGAGTCCTTCAAGGCCATCAGCACGCCGCTCTTTGATCCATCCGACTGCCCGCTTCCCGTTGCAGGCTCCGGCCAATGGGGCGGTCAGGCGCCTGAGACCTATCAGCGCACAGGCAGAACCACGGATCTTCTCTATCTCTGCGGCGGCGGCATCGTCAGCCATCCTTTCGGGCCTGCTGCCGGCGTTCGCGCCATTCAGCAGGCCTGGCAGGCAGCGGTATCCGACATTCCGCTCTCCGACTATGCCAGGGACCATCCGGAACTCGCCGCCTCGATTGCGAAATTCAGTGACGGCAAGGACGCTTGACAGCAATGTCCAAACTTCTCCTCAGCTATTACGGCGACGATTTCACCGGCTCGACTGACGTCATGGAGGCCCTTGCCTCCAATGGCGTGCCGACTGCCCTCTTCCTTGGCATTCCAGACGAGGCCATGCTGGAGCGGTTCAAGGACTGCCGCGCCATCGGCATTGCCGGCACCAGCCGCAGCGAAACACCGCAATGGATGGACGAGCATCTGACGCCTCAATTCAAATGGCTTCGGAGCCTTGATGCCCCCATCTGCCACTACAAGGTCTGCTCGACCTTCGATTCCAGCCCGAGGGTCGGGAGCATCGGCAGAGCGATCGAGATCGGCAAGGCGCTTTTCGAGCAATCCGTCGTGCCCGTCATCGTCGGGGCGCCCCAGCTGAAGCGCTACACCGCCTTCGGCCATCTCTTTGCGGCCTATCAGGGCCGAGTGTTCCGGATCGACCGGCATCCGGTCATGAGCCGCCATCCGGTCACACCGATGGATGAGGCCGATCTGGCCGCGCATCTGAGCAAGCAAACATCTCTTCACGTTGGTCTGGCCGACCTCGTCACGATCCGCGCAGCCGATGCCGACGAGCGGATCGATCAACTGGCCGCAGCCGGCGAAACCATCCTGCTGCTTGACGTCGACGGTCCGGAAACGCAGGCCGCCGCCGGTCACCAGCTCTGGCGCCTTGCGAGCAAAGGCAACGCCTTCGTCGCCGGCTCCTCCGGCATTGAATATGCCCTTTTCAATGTCTGGCGCAGCGCAAGCCTGATCGGCGAAAAGCCGGATTTCGCAACCCCGGGCAAGGTCGATCGCCTGGCGGTCGTCTCCGGCAGCGTGTCGCCGACGACGGAGCGGCAAATCAGTCACGCCAAGGTTGAAGGCTTCGACTGTGTGGATCTCGACCCGTTGGCGCTTGTCGGCGAGAATGCCGGACAGACGCTGGACGCAGCCGTCGCGACAGGCATGGCCAGTCTGAAAGCTGGCCGCAGCGTCATTCTTCACACGGCACTCGGCCCTTCGGCCGACCGCGGCGGCGACATCGACCGCATACCCGGCGCTCGCCACCTCCTCGGTCAGGCGCTGGGAACCATCCTCCGACGATTGATCGAGCAGGAAAACCTCTGTCGCGCCGTTATTGCCGGCGGAGATACATCGAGCCACGCCCTGAAAGAACTCCGTGTCGAGGCGCTGACGACGCTTCTTCCATTGCCGCAAACGCCTGGATCGCCGCTGTGCTCTGCCCATGGCGGCTACGCGCCCACCAACGGCCTGCAGATCGCATTGAAGGGCGGGCAGGTCGGGACCGACGACTATTTCGCGCAAATCCGGGCCGGCAGGGCATCTTAGCCTCGCCGCATCAATCCAATGGCATACTCATTGACTCATCATACCACTTGCGCTACCACAATCTGAAAGTGAACGAGGTACCAATATGACTGCAATTGCTCTTTTCGGCGCCGGCGGCAAAATGGGCTACCGGCTCGCCAAGAACCTGAAAGGCTCGCGCTTTGACGTGCGCCATGTCGAGGTCAGCGATGCCGGCAAGGCTCGTTTGAAACATGATCTTTCCGTCGATTGCGTACCGGCCGACGCGGCACTCGACGGTGCCGAGGTCGTGATCCTCGCAGTGCCGGATACCGCGATCGGCAAGGTTGCCGCCGGCATCGTCGACAAGCTCAAGCCGGGCACCATGGTCGTCGCGCTCGACGCTGCCGCGCCCTTTGCCGGCCATTTGCCGCAGCGCCAAGATCTGACCTATTTCGTCACCCATCCATGCCATCCGCCGATCTTCAACGACGAGACCGAAATGCAGGCAAAGAAGGACCATTTCGGCGGTCTGTTTGCCAAGCAGCATATCGTTTCGGCACTGATGCAGGGACCGGAGAGCGCCTATGGCCTCGGCGAGGAAATCGCCAAGGTCATCTGGGCACCCGTCATGCGGTCGCACCGCGTCACCGTCGAGCAGATGGCAATGCTCGAGCCGGGCCTTTCCGAAACCGTTTGCGCCTCGCTGCTGGTCATTATGCGTCAGGCCATGGACGAGTGCATCACCCGCGGCGTTCCAGCAGAAGCTGCCCGTGACTTCCTGCTCGGCCATATGAACGTGCTCGGTGCCGTCATCTTCAAGGAAGTCGACGGCGTGTTTTCCGACGCATGCAATAAGGCCATCGAATTCGGCATTCCTGCCCTGATGCGCGACGACTGGAAAAAGGTCTTCGAACCGCAGGAAATCGCCGAGAGCATCCGTCGCATCACCTGATCGACGTCCCCGGGGAGGGTACCGCCCTCCCTTTGCCGCCCTGCCGGGAACAGGGCCTGTTTCATAACTGGGAGGAGACCATGAAACTGACGCGTAAACTGACACTTGCAGCTTTTGCCGGTGTGCTTGCTCTGGGAACGGCAATGCCGGCTTTTTCGGCCCATCTGATCGCAATCATCACGCCGGCCCACGATAATCCGTTCTTCAAGGCCGAGGCGGTCGGCGCCGAAGCGAAGGCGAAAGAGCTGGGCTATGAAGCGCTCGTGATGACCCATGACGACGATGCCAACAAGCAGTCGCAAGTCATCGACACGGCAATCGGGCGCGGTGCCAAGGCCATCATTCTCGACAATGCCGGCGCAGATGCGACCGTCGCCGCCGTCAAGAAGGCCAAGGATGCAGGCATCCCCTCCTTCCTTATCGACCGTGAAATCAACGCCACTGGCGTTGCGGCAGCCCAGATCGTTTCCAACAACTATCAGGGCGCCCAGCTCGGTGCTCAGGAATTCGTCAAGCTGATGGGCGAGAAGGGCAATTACGTCGAGCTTGTTGGCAAGGAATCCGACACCAATGCCGGCATCCGTTCTCAGGGCTATCACGATGTCATCAATGATTTTCCGGACCTGAAACTCGTCGCCAAACAGTCGGCAAACTGGAGCCAGACCGAGGCATACGCCAAGATGGAAACCATTCTCCAGGCAAATCCGGATATCAAGGGAGTGATCTCGGGCAACGACACGATGGCGATGGGTGCGATTGCCGCACTTCAGGCAGCCGGCCGCAAGGATGTGATCGTTGTTGGCTTCGATGGGTCGAACGACGTACGCGATTCCATCAAGGCCGGTGGCATCAAGGCAACCGTGCTCCAGCCAGCCTATGCCCAGGCACAGATGGCCGTGCAGCAGGCCGATGCGTACATCAAGAACAAAACCGTGCCGAAGGAGGAGAAGCAATTGATGGATTGCATTCTCATCAACACCGGCAATGCCGACAAGCTCGAAACCTTCGCGCTCAAGAACTAACGGCAACCCATGCAGCGGCGGAGAGCGTGCAGCACGCTCTCCGTATTGTTTCATCGAGAAATTGAGGTGCATTGCATGGCGAGGATCGTAGGGGTGATTGTGGCCATCATGCTGGTCACAGCACTACCCGGATGCAAGATCGTCAAGACGCCCACGGCCGAGGAAAAGGCTGCTGCAGAGGCAAAGAACGCTTTCGATCCAACGGCGCGGGTCGATGCCATCTGGCAGTCGCAGGCGGTATCGGATCTTGATAGGCGCGCCGGCGACCTGAAGACAGTGCAGCAATTGGCGGCCGCAAGCCCGGATGAGGCTGGAGCCAAATTCGGCAACCCGCGCAAGCAATCCGGCTCGCCGTGGACCTTTGCGGTGAAACTCGGCGGCAAGATCGTCGCGGTCGACACAGCATCCCGTGCTGCGACGGTGGATGTGGACGTCGATGGCGACGGCAAGCCCGATGCCAAGGTCCAGATCGGACCTGCCATCCGTGGAACGGCAATTCGCGATGCGCTTGAATTCGTCGACTTCAACAGTTTCAAGAACCAGATCGAATGGGCACAGTTCGGCAAAGCTTTCAACGAGAAGGTCAATACGTCCTTTCTCGCCGCCCTGCCGCGTGACGGTCTCGCAGGCAAGACGATCAATGTGACAGGGGCGTTCCCGCAGCCTGCCTCGGGGCAGTTGCCGCTGATAACGCCTTCAGCTCTGACCTTGGGCCAATGACGATGGGCACCGCATCCGGCAATGACATTATCCTGCGCCTGGAGGAGGTCTCCAAGGTCTATTCCGGCATCGTCGCAGTGAAGCGCGCCAATCTCGAACTCCATCGCGGCTCGGTCAATGTACTCGTCGGTGAAAACGGCGCCGGCAAGTCGACACTGATGAAGATCATAGCAGGCGTCGAACGCCCGACTTCGGGTCGCATTCTGCTTGAGGGCCAGGAGGTCTCCTTCAGCAGTCCGGCCGATGCCCAGGCACGCGGCATCGGCATGATTTTCCAGGAGCTCAACCTTTTCGCCAACATGTCGGTCGCCGAGAACATGTTCGCGACCCGCGAAATCACGCGCGGCATTCTCGGCATCGATCACAAGGCTCAGATCGACAGGGCAAACGGGTTTCTGAGGAAGCTCGACGCTGACATCAGTGCCGAGACCATGGTCGAGGATCTTCCCATCGGGCAACAGCAGCTGGTCGAGATCGCCAAGGCGATTTCGCTTGATGCCCGCATTTTGATCATGGACGAACCGACATCGGCCCTTTCGGCAGCCGAGGTCGATATTCTCTTCAAGGTCATTGCCGAGCTGAAGGCACAGGGCGTTGCGATCGTCTATATCTCGCACCGGTTGGAAGAGCTCATGCGCATCGGCGACTATATCACCGTTTTGCGCGACGGGCAGATCACAGGCCAGGCCATGGTTCGCGACATCGATACGCAGTGGATCGTCCGCTCGATGATCGGGTCCGATGCCAAGGTCTTTGCCAAATCCGGCAATCATGCGATCGGCAAGGAGGCCTTTCGCGTCGAGGATATCAGCCTGCCGAGGCGCACCGGCGGCCTTTCCGTCGATCATGTCTCGCTTTCCGTGCATGCCGGCGAAATCCTCGGCATATACGGACTGATGGGTGCCGGGCGCAGCGAATTCTTCGAATGCGTGATGGGCCGGCACGCGCATTCGGCCGGGCGGATTTTCATCGAGGGCGAGGAGGTCCGCGCCCGCGACACCACTCGGCGCATCCGCAAGGGGCTGGCCCTGATCCCCGAAGATCGCCAGCGCGAAGGATTGGTGCAGGTCTTGTCGATCGCCAGCAATCTGACGCTTGCGAGCCTCAGTCGCTTCGCCCGTCTCTTCGTTCACATCAATGCAACAGCGGAAAAGACCGCCATTCGCGACATGATCCGCGATCTCGCAATCAAGGCGCCCAATCCGGATTTCGAGGTCACTTCCATGTCGGGCGGCAACCAGCAGAAGGTGGTCATCGGCAAGGCTTTGATGACTGACCCCAAGGTGCTCTTGATGGATGAACCGAGCCGCGGCATCGATGTCGGCGCCAAGGCCGACGTCTTCCGCACCATGCGCCGGCTCGCCGGCAACGGGCTGGCAATCTTGTTTTCAACATCGGACCTTGAAGAGGTCATGGCACTTTCAGACCGCATCGCCGTGCTCAGCAACGGCAAGCTCGTGACCATTCTCGACAGAAGCGAAGCCACCGAAGAGGCCATCATCAAAGCATCGGCCAAGGGACACGGACATACAGGGAAACTCGCATCATGACGGCAGACACATCCTCCGCCTTTGCGGCCAATCGCTCGAACGGCTCCGTCCTCCTGACGTTGATGAAGCTCAGGACCTTCATTGCGCTCTTTGCGGTGATCATCTTCTTTGCGATCTTCGCGCCGAACTTCACCTCGACCGCCAACGTCATCCTGATGTCGAAACACGTGGCGCTCAACGCCTTTCTCGCCATGGGCATGACCTTCGTAATCGTGACCGGCGACATTGACCTCTCCGTGGGTTCGATCGTCGGACTTTGCGGCATGGTGGCCGGCGCCCTCATTCTCAACGGCGTCGAACTGCCGATCGGCTATACCGTCTACTTCAACATCTACGAGATCATTCTCATCACCCTTGCCGTCGGGCTGCTGATCGGGCTCATCAACGGTCTGCTCATCACCAAGCTCAACGTCGCCCCCTTCATCGCCACGCTCGGAACGCTCTATGTCGCCCGCGGCCTGGCGCTCCTGTCTTCGGACGGCCAGACCTTTCCGAACCTGGTCGGGCGGCCGGAATATGACACGACCGGTTTCGACGTGTTCGGCGCCGGACGCCTGTTCGGCCTTCCGGTTTCGATCTGGATCCTGATCGTTCTGGCCCTGATCGCCGCCTATGTTGCCCGCTCGACGCCGATCGGCCGGCACATCTTCGCCGTCGGCGGAAACGAGCGCGCCGCTCGCATGTCCGGCATTCGCGTCGATGTGGTCAAGATTTTCGTCTATATGTTTTCCGGCCTATGTGCCGCCATCGTCGGCATTGTCATTTCGTCGGAGCTGATGGCGGCGCATCCTGCAACGGGTGAAAGTTTCGAACTGAATGCGATTGCAGCAGCCGTGCTCGGCGGCACCTCCATGTCGGGCGGTCGCGGCACCATAGGCGGTACTATCATCGGCGCCTTCGTCATCGGCATCCTTTCGGACGGTTTGGTGATGATGGGCGTGTCATCCTTCTGGCAGATGGTTATCAAGGGGCTGGTCATTATCATCGCTGTGGTCGTGGACCAGGCGCAGCGACGCCTGCAGCAGCGCGTCACTCTCATGCAAATGGCAAAGGCAGGTTGAAATGGCGGAACTCAAAGGCGCATTGATTGGTTGCGGTTTCTTCGCAATCAATCAGATGCACGCATGGCAGGACGTGAAGGGTGCTCAAATCGTCGCGATCTGCGACCGGGACCCCGAGCGACTGAAGCTCGTCGGCGACCAGTTCGGCATCGAGCGTCGCTATGGTGATGCTGCGGCCATGTTTGCGGATGGCGGCTTCGATTTCGTCGATATCGCAACGACGGTGGCAAGTCACCGCGCTCTGGTGGAAATGGCGGCTTCCCATAAAGTCCCGGCGATCTGCCAGAAGCCCTTTGCAAAGACCCTGGGCGATGCCAAGGCAATGGTCGCCTTGTGCGCCCAGGCCGGCGTGCCGCTGATGGTGCATGAGAATTTCCGCTGGCAGACGCCCATCCAGGCGGTCAAGACGGTTCTCCGATCGGGTGCGATCGGCGACCCCTTCTGGGGCCGTTTCTCCTTCCGGTCCGGCTTTGATGTTTTCTCCGGCCAGCCCTATCTTGCCGAAGGCGAGCGCTTCATCATCGAGGATCTCGGCATCCATACGCTCGACATCGCCCGCTTCATTCTCGGTGATGTCGCCACGCTGACGGCCCGCACGAAGCGGGTCAATCCGGCGATCAAGGGCGAGGATGTCGCCACGATCCTGCTCGACCACGAGAGCGGCGCGACGTCGATCGTCGACGTCAGCTATGCTTCCAGGCTTTCCACGGAGCCCTTCCCGGAAACGCTGATTGAACTCGACGGCACGAAGGGTTCGATCAGGCTGTCGCAGGGCTATCGTCTCGAGGTCACTGGACCCGACGGCGTTGCGATCTCCGATGTCTCGCCACAGCTTCTCTCCTGGGCGTCGCGGCCCTGGCATAATATTCAGGAAAGCGTTCTGGCGATCCAGCAGCATTGGGCCGACCGGCTGGCAGACGGCACAGAGACATCCACGTCCGGAGCAGACAATCTCAAAACGCTCGCGCTTGTCGAAGCCGCCTACGATAGTGCAGCGAGCGGGCGTACGGTCGATATCGGAGCATTGCTGCAATGACGACCAAGATCGATCCGTTTCAGCTCTACGGCACGCGCGATACGGAAACGTCACCCACAAGATTGACGGCAGGCCTGCTTACCGCGGATTTCAAGGACGGGAACCTGCGGACCATCTGCTATGATGGCGCCGAAGTTCTGCGTGCCGTTTCCTATCTGGTTCGCGATCGGGACTGGGGCACATATGCGCCTCGCATCGACGATCTGCGGGTCGATCAGCGTGAAAACGGGTTTTCCTTAAGCTACATCGCGCGATGCGCGGGACCTTTCGACACAGAGCTGGCGATCGACGTGAGAATTGCTGCCGAAGAGGGCGAAGCGCTGATCTTTGAAGCGGAAGCACATTCCGCAACCGGGTTCGAAACCAACCGCTGCGGCTTTTGCGTCCTGCATCCGATCATCGGGGTCGCCGGAATGCCGGTGTCGGTCGAACATGTCGATGGTCGGCGCGAGGACACGCATTTCCCCGACCTTATCGAACCTTGGCAGGCCTTCAAGGACATGCGCGCAATTACACATAGCGTCTCACCGCATGTCACGGCCGAGTGCCGTATGGAAGGCGATACTTTCGAAATGGAAGACCAGCGCAACTGGTCCGATGCCTCCTATAAGACCTATGTTCGGCCTCTCGCCTTGCCATGGCCGTATCATATTCCCGCCGGCGAACCGGTGCGGCAACGCGTCGTTCTCACCCTTGGCGACATGCGGCGCTCCACCCGCACGCCCGCGACCGCCGCCCTTCCGATCACACTGCGCCTGGGAGGCAAGTCCGGTACCATGCCGGCAATCGGGCTTGCGATCACGCCCGAGGAAGCCGAGGCCACCCTTGTTGCCCGCGACCGGCTGCGTGAAATAGCACCGCAAGAGCTCTTGTTTCACTTCGATCCCGGTGCAGGTCACGGCATCGATGCCCTCAAGTCGTTTGCGGCCATTGCAGCAGGTCACACCGGGCGATCGACCGTGGAAATCGCCCTGCCGTGCCGTCTTCCTCCTCTTGCTGAAACGCAGCAGATCGCCACCTTGATGCGAGATGCGGGCTTCAAGCCCGATGCCTTGGTGATATCGCCGTCGGTTGACCGGCAATCGACGCCGCCGGGCAGCAAGTGGCCTGAATGCCCGCCTCTCGAAGAAGTCTATGCAGCCGCTCGCGCCACCTTTGTCGATATGCGTCTTGGCGGCGGCATGCTGAGCTATTTTACCGAGCTCAATCGCAAACGCGTTCCCGCGGACATGCTTGCATTCATCACCCACTGCACCAATCCGATCGTGCATGCAGCCGACGATCTCAGCGTCATGCAAACGCTGGAAGCACTGCCTTTCATCACGCGCTCGGTGCGCGCCATCTACCGCGACAAGCCCTACCGCATCGGCCCTTCGACCATAGCGATGCGACAGAACCCCTATGGCAGCCGGACCATGGACAATCCGCGCGGCGGTCGCATCGCCATGGCCAATAGCGATCCACGGCACAATGCGCGTTTCGGCAATGCCTTCGCGCTTGGCTACGCTGCCCGCATCCTCGACGCCGGATTGGAATGCCTGACGCTTTCGGCGCTAACGGGGGCCTTCGGGGTGATCGCTGCGGAGGGTGAACCCTCGGCGCCTGGAACGCCACGGCCGCTCTTTGCTGCGGTCTCCACCCTGTCCCGGCTTGCGGGCCGCAGCTGGCAGGAATGCCTCTCATCCGATCCGACAGCCGTTCTCGCCTTCATTACCGGGACTGCCGGATTGGCGCGACAACTCCATATGGTCAACATCACCCCTCGCCAGCAGGAAATCGGGCTTGGAGAATTCCGCCTGGTGAAACACCCGGGAGACCGACGGCTCGCGCTCGAAGCCTATGCCACCGCTTCTGTGGACTTGGCAGGCTGACACTCCGTTCCAGCGCGCTCTGTGCGCTCCCACAGCCGCAAAAGGACGACAGGCGCCCGTCGAGAAACGGAAGCCGGTCGCCGGCGGCGGGGAGAGCTGGCGAGGGCAAGTTGGTGGCAAGGGATGACTGCGCCTGAGAGTGAGCAACATCCGAATGCTGATTATCTCATCATACCAGTTGACATGTTGATAACTATTTGTCAAAACCGCGATCAGCTTTGCTCAGAGGAGGACGGGAGATGGCTATCAACACCAAATATATGCGTTGGTTCGGTGCTGCAGCGATCGCTGCGGCGGCATTGTCGGCAACCAATGTTGCCGCAGAAGATCTGACGATGTGGACGCTGAACTTCGACAATGGCGCCGCAAACGGCGCGTTGAAGAAGGTCGCGAAAGACTTCGAGGCGGCCAATCCCGGCACCCACGTCGAAATCGTCCAGCGTGGCGTCGACGAGCATAAGACCGCACTTCGCGTGGCGGCAGGTTCCAGCAAGGGCCCGGACATCTATTTCAGCTGGGCGGGCCTCGGCCTCGGCGGCGAATATGTGAAAGCGGGCCTATCGCTGCCGCTCGACAAATACTACACCCAATATAAGTGGGCCGATGAGCTGCTTCCATCTGCAGCGGCCTTTGCCGACCTTTACCCGGGCGGCAAGCATGGCGTCCCCTTCACCTTCAAGGGCGAGGCGATCTACTACAACAAGAAGCTCTTCCAGAAGGCCGGCATCGCCCAGGAACCGAAGACTTATGAGGAGCTGCTTGCGGCGGCCGACAAGCTCAAGACGGCGGGCATTCCGGCCTTCACCTTTGGCGGCTCGGTCAACTGGCACGTCATGCGCCTGATGGACGTGCTGCTCGAAACCAAATGCGGCGCAGACAAGCATGACGCGCTGATGGCCATGAAGGCCGACTGGACGAAGGAAGCCTGTGCAACCGACGCCTTTACCGAATTTGCCAAGTGGACGAAGGACTATACGCTGAAGCCGTTCATGGGCATCAGCAATCAGCAGTCTTACACACTGTTCGTCGCCGGCCGTGCTGCAATGATGCTCGAAGGCGACTGGCTGGTCAGCCAGCTGAGTGGCAGCAAGGCCAACCTCGACGACTACGGCGTTATACCCTTCCCGACGAATACGAACCGCCTTTATGGCTTCGCCGAATACAATTACGTCAGCACCAAGAGCAAGAACCCCGATCTTGCCGCCAAATTCCTCGACTATTTCCTGTCGACCAAGGTGCAGCAGGATCTCGTCGGCCAGATCAGCTCGATCTCGGTCAACAAGAATGTGCAGTATAAGGACCAGAAGCCGCTCGAGGCGAAATGGCTTGAGATCTTCAAGACCTACGGCAAGGTCTACATGAATGGCGACCAGGCCTTCCCGCTTGACGTCACCACCGAATACTTCCGGGTGATCAACGACGTCGCTTCCGGCAACATTCAGCCGGCCGATGCTGTCAAGCAACTGCAGAGCTTCATCTCCGGTCGCACCTGATCGATCGAGGGAGGCCGCCACTCCGATTGCCAATCGCGGCAGACGGCTTCCCTCACCCTCATGCCCAAGCGTCTCTTGCCGCCGGGAGCAACCAGAATGTCATTGCGCAACAGAACCCAGGATCCCCGCGTTCAGGCAGTAATATTGCTTGCGCCGGCCATGCTGATCTACGCGATTTTCGCGCTTTATCCGATGCTGAACGTGGTGGTGCTGAGCTTCCAGAAATGGAACGGCCTCGATCCGCAGCGACCGTTCGTCGGCCTGGCGAACTACCAATATGTCTTCACACAAGACCCCGTCTTCTGGGTCGCGTTCCGTAACACCGTGATCTGGACGATCATGTGTGTGATCTTTCCGCCCATGGTCGGCCTGTTGCTGGCCCTCAGCCTCAATCAGAAACTCTTTGCCCGCAATACTTTCCGCGCCATCTTCTATCTGCCTGTCATCATCGCGCCGATCGCGGTCGCGACGATGTGGAAGTGGATGTACGATCCATTCTTCGGTCTCTTCACCGAAATCCTGACGTCGATGGGCCTGCAGGATTGGATCCAGGACTGGCTCGGCAACAAGGATATCGCGCTTTATTCCGTCTTCGTCGCCTACCTCTGGCAGTCCGTCGGCTTCTCCATGGTTCTGTTTCTTGCCGGTCTGCAGAATGTCTCGCAAACGCTGGTCGAGGCAGCGCGCATCGACGGCGCAGGGCGCTTCAACATCTTCCGCTATGTGACGCTGCCTGCCCTGCGCACGACCTTGACCATCGTGCTGGTGCTCTCGGTCATCTCCTCGCTGAAGGCCTTCGATATCGTCTACGGCCTGACCGGTGGTGGCCCGGCGCAATCCACCCAGATGCTGGCACTCTGGGCGTTCACTCAAGCCATGCAGATCTTCGATTTCGGCCGCGGTGCTGCGATCTCGGTCGTGCTTTTGCTGATCACCATCGTCGTCGTCATTCCCTACCTGCGCTGGACGCAGAAGCACGAAGAGGCCGAACAATGACGGCAGCATCGGCAACATCAATGCCAGACAGCTTCGAGACCATCATCCCGGCGAAGCGCAAGCGCGATCCTGTCTTGATCGGCCTATGGATCGCGCTTCTCGTCGTCGCCGCCATCTGGCTCGCGCCCTTCGTGTTCATCGTCTTTACCTCGTTGAAGACCCAGGCCGACGTGACGTCGACTGGCGCGTTCATGCCGCCGCTCGAGCCGGCCTTTGACAACTATTCAAGCGCCTGGGGGCGCGGCAATTTCGCAAGCGCCTTCTTAAACAGCGCGATCATTACCGTGATCAAAGTGCCGATCGGGCTCCTTCTCTCGGCAATGGCGGCCTATGCGCTTGCCAAGATCCGCCTGAAGTTCAACAAGCTGCTGCTGCTCGCAATCGTCTTCGGCACCATGATCCCCTTTCAGGTGATGCTGGCGCCGCTGTTTACGCTGGTCAACTCGCTCGGGCTGATCGACACCTATCCCGGCGTGATCCTGCCTTACATTGCCTTCGGCGTGCCCTACCAGGTCTTCATCCTGCACGGGTTCTTCAGAGGCATTCCGAAGGAATTGTCGGAAGCAGCCCTGATCGATGGCGCAAGCCACTTCACCATCTTTCGGCGGATATTCCTGCCCGTCTGCCTGCCGGTCCTTGCCGCATTGTTGATCCTCGATTTCGTCTCCACCTGGAACGAATTCGCAATGGCGCTCGTGCTTCTGCAGGACCAGCACATGTGGACACTGCCGCTCGGGCTGATGTCCTTCCAGGGCCAGTTTTCCAATGATTACGGCCAGTTGAACGCGGCAATCGTCATGACCGTGCTGCCGGCCACCATCGTCTATCTGATCTTCCAGCGCTACTTCGTCTCCGGCCTCACCTCCGGCGCGGTCAAGGGCTGAGCGGTCGCACCATCCATATATCTTCCGAGGAGAATTTCATGTCCAACGCGTCCGTCGAAAAATGGGGTGTCTTCGAAGCGGCCTTCAATGGCCCTTCCAGTGGCAATCCCTATCTCGATGTAGCATTCGATGCCGTTTTCAGCCAGAACAGCCGCGAGGTTCGCGTGCCCGGCTTTTACGATGGCGATGGCGTCTATCGCGTTCGATTCATGCCCGACAATGAAGGCGAATGGTCGTTCCGCACACGCTCGACGACATCGGAACTCGACGGCAAGACCGGCTCCTTCGTCGCGACCAAGCCATCGACGAGCAACCATGGCCCCGTGCACGTCCACAACAAGTTCCACTTCGCCTATGCCGACGGCAAGCCGTTCCTGTCGTTCGGCACCACCTGCTATGCCTGGACACACCAGCCACTCGACATGCAGGCCCAGACGCTCGAAACGCTGAAGACGTCGCGCTTTAACAAGATCCGCATGGGCGTCTTCCCCAAGGACTATCCCTATAACGTCAACGAGCCGCTTTACGCCTGCTTCGAAAAAGACGCAGACGGCAATGAAGACTTCGATCGTCCGAACCCAGTCCTCTTCCGCCATTTCGAGAGCCAGGTCGCGGCGCTCTGCGATCTCGGCATCGAGGCCGATATCATCATGTTCCACCCCTACGATCGCTGGGGCTACGCCGACATGTCGGCCGAACAGGATTTCCGCTATGTCGCCTATCTCGCTGCACGCCTTGCCGCCTATCGCAACGTCTGGTGGGCGCTTGCCAACGAGTATGACTTCCTGCTCGACACCAAGCCGCTGCAGCAGTGGGACCGCTATTTCCACATTCTCGAAGAGAACGATCCTTACGGCCACCTGAAGTCGATCCACAATGGTGAGCCGACGATGAACTTCGATCATCGCAAGCCCTGGGTCACCCATACCTGCATTCAGAACTGGGACGTGAAGCGCACGCAGGAATGGCGTGACGCCTATGGCAAGCCCGTCGTCAACGACGAGCCGGAATATGAAGGCAACATCATCCAGTCCTGGGGCAACTTGACGGCCGAGGAACTGGTGCATCGTTTCTGGATCACGGTAACACGCGGCGGCTATGCCGGGCACGGCGAAACCTACTCGCATCCGCAAGACCTCATCTGGTGGGCGAAGGGCGGCGAACTGCGTGGCGAGGCCTGGAAGCGCATCGGCTTCCTGCGCGATCTCCTCGAGCAGGATGTCGTCAACGGCCTCGAGCCGATGGCTTCTTTCGGCGAATGGCCGTGGACCCGCGTCTCCGGCGCGCATGACGGGGATGTCAGCTACATATATCTCGGCGAACATCAGCCCGTCATCTGGTCAACCGGATTGCCGAAGGATGGAACCAACTATGATGTCGATGTCATCGACACATGGGAGATGACGATTACGCCGGCAAGGAAGGTGGACGCACCGATCCCGCATCCGACGCGCCATGGCGCCATCGTGCGCGGCGGCAAAGCGGATGCCGCTTTCGGTGTTGAACTACCAGGCAAGCCATACCAGGCGCTTCGCATCCGCAAGAAGCACTGATCGGTCCAGAAGGGAAGAATGTCATGTCCGGGTTGACCATCAATAACGTCAGGAAGTCCTACGGCGCGGTAAACATCATCCACGGTGTCGATGTAGAGATCTCGGACGGCGAATTCGTCATTCTCGTCGGCCCCTCGGGCTGCGGCAAGTCAACGTTGTTGCGCATGATTGCCGGCCTTGAGGATATCACCGGCGGTGAAATCTCGATTGGTGGGCGGGTCGTCAATGACCTGCCGCCGAAGGATCGCGACATCGCCATGGTGTTCCAGAATTATGCGCTCTATCCGCAGATGACGGTGGCGCAGAACATGGGCTTTGCACTGCAGCTCGCCGGCGCAAAGCGAGCCGAGATAGACCAGAAAGTTGGCGATGCCGCCAAGATACTGGGGCTGCAGCCGCTTTTGGATCGCAAGCCCGCCCAACTTTCCGGAGGTCAACGCCAGCGTGTCGCCATGGGTCGCGCCATCGTGCGAGATCCAAAGGTTTTCCTGTTTGACGAGCCACTCTCCAACCTTGACGCCAAACTGCGTGTCAAGATGCGCGCCGAAATCAAGGCGCTGCACCAGCGCCTGAAGACAACGATCGTCTACGTGACCCACGACCAGATCGAGGCCATGACCATGGCCGACAAGATCGTCGTCCTTCAGGGTGGGAAGGTAGAACAGGTGGGCTCGCCGCTCGAGCTATATGACCGGCCGAGAAACATCTTCGTTGCAGGCTTCCTCGGCTCACCGGCTATGAACTTCCTCGAAGGCAAAGTCACCGGCGGCACCTCGCCGGCCCTTATGTTGGCAACTGGAATCCGCATCGAACTCTCCAACGCTCCCGGCCAGTCGGATGGGCGCGACGTTGTTTTGGGCATACGCCCGGAAGATATCTCCTTCGCTTCCGAAGGCGGTGTGACCGCAACCGTCAACGTTGTTGAGCCCACGGGCTCGGAAACCCACGTCGCACTTGATCTGGAAGGCAAGGAGCTCACCTGGGTCATGCGGGAACGAGCCGAGCTCGTCCCCGGACAGAAAATACAAATCTCGTTCAAAACCCCGAGCCTGCATTTCTTTGATAAAGCAAGTCAGCAGCGATTGTCGTGATGTCCGCCCACCTTGCAGCAATTGTTCTGCCTGTTGGATGTCTGTCAGGTCGCATCGATTAAATCGCGTGCGCGGCGCAAGGACTGCTCCGCGCTGCTCACGGGCCTAGGTAGACAGGGCGGCCCCCGCAGCAAAGCCAAATCAGATCGGCTGTAATCGCAGCAGGAAAGCAAGGGCGCCTGTACTATTCCAGTTCAGAGTGCTTGCTTCGGCTTCAGATCTGAAACGTTCGTCAGGAAGCTCCCGATTTTCCAAAGCGGGCTTTGATCGCTTCCCGGCTTATATCGAAAAGCACCCGACTGGCCGGGGCCATTCCCAAGAAGTGGATGCAGACGTGAATCATGCCCGACAGTCGGCGCAGTTGAGTGGCGACGCCTGCCTCGCAGAGCCTGCGAGCATACTGCTCGCCTTCATCCCGTAGCGGATCGAACTCGGCAGTCAGAATCGTCGCCGATGGTAAGCCGGCTAAATTCTGACTGCGCAAGGGCGATGCATATGGGCTGCCACCATCGGCGATGTCGGCAAGGTAGTATGACCAGCACGCCTTCATTGCCGCACGCGTGAGCATATGACCGGTGTCGAACGCCTCGTAGGACTCCGTCTCGAACCCAAAATTGGTGACGGGATAAAAAAGGAGCTGGTGGACGATGTTCGGTCCATTCCGGTCGCGCGCCATTGACGCCGCAGCGGCAGCGAGATTGCCTCCAGCGCTGTCGCCGGCAACGATCAATCGGCTTGGATCGCCGCCTATCCTTTGCGCATTGGCGGCAACCCAGCTCACGGCGGCATAATAATCCTCGAGCGGAGTCGGAAACTTGAACTCCGGCGCGAGCCGGTAGTCCACGGAGGCGACAACGCATCCCGTGGCATTGGCCAGTGAACGGCAGGGATTGTCGTAGTCGTCGAGTGTACAACGAAACCAGCCGCCCCCATGCGCGAAAACGATCACAGGTGCGGGATCGGACAGTGGTATGATCGGCCTATAAATCCTGACGAGAATGGCCGCACCATCGACCGTCGACACACTGAATGTGTTGATCTGCGCGACCTGCTCAGTAGGTCCTTGGAGCTGAACAAGTCCTTTGGACGCAGCCCGTGCCTCTTCGAGCGACAGACTTTCTAGCGGCGGAGCGGATGCGGTCCGTTTCAAAAAGGCAGCAATATCGGGATCGAGTGTCATCGTCTTTTCTTTCTCCCGGCAAATGAGGTCGGGGATGTCGGCAAAGCGTTGTGGCCGGCGTCAAGGCTGAAATCGAATAGGCCGAGGTTTTGTGTCAGCGGTCCGAGGTCCGCCGATTTCGGGATAGCAATCAGGCCGTTTTTCAGATGCCGGCGAAGCACGCTCTGCGCTGAAAGTCCGCCGACCGCCGCAAACGGTTCACAACCTTGCTTGCAGCGATCATCTGAGGGGAGCTTGGTGGCAATTGCCCCTGACATCGTGTATCTCCTATGCACTGCACAGTGCAGTGCCAAATTACACTGCACAGTGCAGTGCAGTCAACAGGAGAAGATTGCCTTGGCAGATCCGCGTTCTGTGAAGACCGTTTCCCCGACCAAGACCGCCACTCGTGCGGCGATGCCCAAGCGGGACGCGATTCTGGAAGCAGCGATGCGTGTGTTCCTCGCTCACGGTTATGAGGGCGCGAGCATGGACCTTGTGGCCAAGGAGTCCGGCGCCGCCAGGCGAACGGTCTACAATCAGTTTGAGAGCAAGGAGGCGTTGTTTTCGGCGGCCGTCGAGCGTGTTTGGCGGGACTTTCCGGTGGTTGAGATTGCCGCCGACGTGGAGGCATTGCGCGATCCCGCCATCGGTCTCCGCCGGCTCGGCAAGGCTGTGGTCGATTTCTGGGAGCCTCCCGTTGCGGTCGCATTCCTTCGCATGGTCATCAGTGAGGGTGCGCGCTTTCCTGACCTGCCGCGCAATTTCTTCGAGGCAGGGAAAGCGCCGGCCATGCGTGCTCTTATCAGCTATCTGAAACAGATCCACGAGCACGGGGCGCTCGACATCCCCGATGCGGAGCTTGCCGCACGTCAGTTTCTCGGCCTGCTCAACGAGCCCTTGCTTTGGCTGCGTGTGGTAGGCGTTGGAGAACCGCCCTCTAAAGCCGAACGCCAGCGCGTCGTCGAGGAAGCCGTCATGATGATGATGGCGCGATATAGCTCAAGCGGTTGAGCCTGATCAGAGTCCCGGTCCCCTCTGCCACCCGGATAGAGCTGGCTCGGTTTGTCTGAACAGTTTCGGGCGTTTCGCTAAGTGGATTTCCGCCTCGATTATGCCGCCACCATCATTGGCGTCAGCGCGTTGAAGTAGGCCTGATCCGGCGTCCGCCGGTCAAGGGATGAATGTGGGCGTCGGCTATTGTAAAAGGTCAGATACCGACCAATGCCAGCGCGGGCTTCGGACACAGTCTTGTAGGCATGGAGATAGACCTCCTCGTATTTGATCGACCGCCAGAGCCGTTCGACGAACACGTTGTCCCGCCACGCACCCTTGCCATCCATCGAGATGGCAATCTCAGCCTTCTTCAGCACGGCGGTGAAGTCGATGGAGGTGAACTGCGATCCCTGGTCGGTGTTGTCGCGACGATGCAAGCATCGCGCTGAGATTTCGGGTTTGCCGTAACGCGCAAGTGCCTCGTCGACCGCCTCGATACAGAAGTCCGCCTCCATCGTGATTGACAATCGCCACGACAGAACACATCGGCTGAACCAGTCCACGACAGCGCAAAGATAGACGAAGCCTCGCGCCATGGGGATATAGGTCAAATCCATGGCCCAGACCTGGTTGGGCCTTGTAACCGCCAGCTTGCGCAGGAGATAAGGGTAAAATTTGTGCCCTGGCGCGGGTTTAGAGGTATTCGGGCGACGATAGATCGCCTCGATGCCCATCTTCTTCATCAGCGTGGCGACGTGCAGCCGCCCGGCATTCAACCCTTCTCCTCTCAAAAGCCCCTGCAACATTCGACTTCCGGCAAAAGGGTAGTCGAGATGCAGTTCGTCGATCCGGCGCATCAAAGCCAGATCGCCGTCTGACACTGGACGTGGAGAATAGTAGACGCTGCCACGGCTGAAGCCGAGAAGCTTCGCCTGACGTGCGACCGACAGTTTGTGTGAGCGGTCGATCATTTCTTCCCGCCCAGCAATCCCGCCTTGCCGAGCGCTCCTGATAAAAAATCGTTCTCCAGTGTCAGTTCGCCGATCTTGGCGTGCAGTGTTTTGACATCGACGGTCGGACCCGCCGGTTCCGCCTTCGCTTCATCACCGAAAACGCCTGTCGCTCCCTCAAGGAGCTGGTCTTTCCATTGTTTGATCTGGTTGGCATGCACATCGAACTGCTGGGACAATTCCACCAGCGTCTGTTCGCCTCTGATCGCGGCGAGCGCCACCTTTGCCTTGAAAGCCGGGCTGTGGTTCCGGCGCGGTCGTCTCGTCATGGTATCTCCTGTTCCCGGCATCTAAGCCGAAGTCAGGCAGAAATTCCACTTATCCCCGCTGTTCAAATTTCCCGAGCCAGCTCTGCCATGATCGGGGCGAAAAGCTCTAAACACTCCTTGACCCGTCGATCCACCTCTTTGTCTGAAAACTTATATGGTTGCTCCAGTCCCAATGCAGCTCGTCGAAGGGGCTCACCGATTAGCCAAGCAAGCATTGCGCGGGCCACCGTCTCCAACTTTGCCGGTTCCAGCTTGCATTCAGCCTGCAAACACACGACAAGAGAGCGGACGCCTTGCTCGATCCCGTTCTCGCCATAGACATGTCCAAGCTGCGCCCGCGCTTCGGGGTCCGAGACGATCATCCGGAAAAGCGACACCGCGTCGCGCGATAGGGCGACCCTGTGAATGCGTGTGAGTAGGCTTGGGATTGCAGTAACGCGAGGTTCGCCTTGCAACTGCTGGGCCGAATAGCTTTCGGTCCATGAGGCTACGATTTCGCCGACGAGTTCCTCTCGGTTTGAGACCAGAGAATAGATCGTCTTCTTCGCAAAGCCCCCAGCTTTTGCTACCGCATCGATGGAAAATCGCGCGAAGCCTCCGTCAAGCAAGACTTCCGTAGCCACACCGACGAGATGGGCTCTCAGAGCCGCTCTATCTTGAGCAGGACGTCCTCGCGCTCTCTTTTCCAATCAAACCACTCCTTGACCCAAGTCTACGACGGGTCTAGCACTTCCATTTAGGAAACGATAGTCGTTTCCTAAATGGAAGGAAGTAGGTTTTGGAAATCGATCTCGAAGTCGCGTTGCCTAAAGCACTATTGCGCTCTCATCCGATCCCACTGGAAATGGGGGTGGAACGCCTCGCTTCAGGAACACTTGTCGTCGCCTGCCGCACGGTCATGCACGGGTGCACCGGCCAGATGTTTGACTGGTGGTTCAAGTATTTTGAGACCGAAGAGCACCTTCTCTGGTGGCACCCTAACGATCACAAGCGCCACTTCGGATGGGACGAGAACTGGAAGAAGGGTAAGAACTACATCGGAGCGACGATCCGCGCTGCGGAATCGCTCGGCGAAATCCCCCCGGTGGTGGCGACGATCAAGTTCCTTGAGCCGAACGATTACTTCGGACAGGTAGCGCTCACCGAAGCGCTGGACCGACGCGATGTCTCTTCCGTGGTTTATGCTGGCATCGGCTTTGGTGACAGGGTCGTTCTCGATCCTGCTGGCGTTCCCATCACTGGCCGGATGATGCATGTTACGAGAGATACACCGGACGGGCTGGTGTTGCGGAGCAGGTTCGCGCTTGGTCTTGATGCCGCCCAAACGGGGCACGAGGTGCCGGATGAGATCGGCCTTGGCCTTATGAGGCATTGCCACTCGGAATTCAGCTACCTGGCGAAGGTGCTTCCCTCGCTCTATTACGGTGACACGGCCAATCAGCGACCGGCCGACAATTGGTAAGCAAGTCGGCATCGAGCCCGTGAATCTAGGCGGCTCAAGGAGCCGCCTTCAGTATATCGGGCAACTAACCCTCAGAGCCCTTTGACGTATCCATGCCAATACGGATAATCTGATCCACGGACGGCTCCTTCGTTTGAGATCGTTAACAGCTCACTCTGGCACATTTCGATGCCGTTCGGGGGCCGTCCAACCCAACACTTGTCGCCGAGCCTGCCCACCGATCGCTTGCGGATATCATTGGCGAAATGTCCGCCGAATTTCTCCGCCCATTCCGAGACGGTCTGGAATGAGATGTTGATGCCGCGCTCCGCCAACATATCCTCGATGTCACGGAAACAGCCTCGGTCAAGGCCGTTCTCAACGCAGCGAGCAACAGCTGATGAGATCAAAAGCGCACGATCCCCCGTTTGCCAAAGGCGGCGCTACCGAGACATCCTCTAAATCGCGCAGGTGCCGATCGTCGCCTGAGTATCCCCAATCAGGAACTATGGACCGACGTGCCCACGCCGTTATTGAAGAGCAGGGATCAGGGTGGTAAAGCGATTGCAATCGACGCGGAGAATATCATGAAGAACGAAGCGACAGGCACTTTTGACGTGAAACTCGCGCCGGTCGGCGGTGGTGAAGGCCCGATTGGAAGCATGTCGATCAACAAGACCTTTCACGGCGATCTGCAAGGCACCAGCGTCGGCCAAATGCTTGCGTTCCGCAGCAGCGTTGAGGGCTCGGCCGGCTATGTCGCGATGGAACGCGTAACTGCCAGCCTCAACGGTCGGCAGGGTACTTTCACCCTCCAGCATAGTGGGCTGATGGATAAAGGCGCGCAATCGCTGACGGTCGCCGTCGTGCCGGACTCCGCTACGGAAGGACTGACGGGGCTGGCGGGGACTATGAACATCGTAGTCACCTCGGGGCAGCACGATTATCAGTTCCGCTACACGTTGCCGGATTAAGCGATCGCGAGCCACCTCAGCAAAGACAAGGGGACATGTTGCACCCAAGAGGGCGCGGGACGCGAAGATGCGTAGGATTCCGACGCCGTCATTTGCAAGCGTCAGTCAGGCTGGCGAACCGGGCCCAATTCCGACCACCTTCATCATGGCCATCAAACAGCGCATTGCGGCGTTTATGGCCAGGCGGTGGATGGTTTTTTCCACCAAGTTAGAGTCGATATCGACGCATCCGTCATCCTGTGGTTCGTCGACGGAATTCCGCCGTGCCCTGCATGATCTTGTCCAAAAGAGCATCTATCGCCCAGAAACGCTCCTGATAATCAAATGTCACCGCACGGCTTTCGATGTCTTCTATGGTGCCGAGGCGCTGATGATAAAGCTTCGCCAGTTTGGGATAACCCATGGGCTCCGGGCATCGTCAACTTAACGAAGCGTGGATTTGAATGTGGGATGCTCGGCCATGACAGACCGAGATCCTCTTTACTGCCGCCATCGTTTTCCAGCCGAAATCATCGCCCACGCCGTGTGGCTGTATTACCGGTTTCCGCTCAGCCTGCGTATGGTCGAGGACATGCTGGCGGCGCGGGGGATCATCGTTTCACATCAAACGATCCGGCTGGGGGCAGAGAAGTTCGGCCGCACCTTCGCCAACCAGATCCGTCAACGTTCATGCGGCCAACTCGGCGATAAATGGCATCTCGACGAGGCCGTCATTTCGATCGGTGGCAAAAAGCACTGGCTGTGGCACGCCGTTGATCAGGACGGATTTGTGCTGGAAGTTCTCGTGCAAAGCCGCCGCAATGCCGGTGCAGCCAAGCGGCTGATGCGCAAGCTGCTGAAGAGCCAGGGCCGTGCGCCACGCGTAGTGGTGACGGACAAGCTCCGATCCTATGACGCCGCAAAACGAGAGATCATGCCGGGCATCGAGCATCGATCCCACAAAGGCCTTAACAATCGAGCGGAGAACTCCCATCAGCCCATCCGACGACGTGAGCGGATCATGAAGCGCTTCAAGTCACGGCGACAGTTGCAGCGTTTCGTCTCCATTCACGATCCGATTGCCAACCTCTTCCACATCCCTCGTCACGACATTTCCGCCAACCACCATCGCGAACTGCGCGCCGCAGCCATACACATGTGGGCGGAAATCGCCCGCACGTAATCGGCATGGCAAGCCGGGAGGCATCCCGTCGCCTAAACGACGTTAACTTTACAGTGCCCATGCGACCAATTTCGGGCATATAGTTATTTGTACATGCAAATAGATTGACACTCCGCGCGTCGGCATTATATTGCATGTACATACATGAAATAGTGAGAATGATGACGACCCTTAACATAGCTATCAGCCGATCCGTAGCCTCGGCTGTTACAGACCACCCCAGCAACGAAAGGACACCCTAATGAGCTGGCTCTATCTTGGCATCGCCGTGATCTTTGAGATCGCGGTGGCAATCAGCGCAGGCAATGCAAAAGGTTTCACGAAAATTGGCTGGACCATCGCCACCCTCTTCAGCGGCGCAATCGCCACCTACTTCCTGAGCCTTGCACTTCTCACCTTCGACGTTGGCGTCGGCTACGCCATCTGGACTTCCGTTGCAGGCGTCGGGATCGCCATTTTGGGCGCGCTGTTCTTCGGACAGAGACTGAACTGGAAAAAGGCGCTCGGTATAGCCCTCGTCATCGGTGGCGTCGTCGGCCTGCGGCTCAGCGGTGCAGCATAAGGCACCGCCCTCCCCCTCAATCCCATCTCACCTGAAAGGAAACCAAAGTGACAACCATGGACCACAAATCCCAAAGCGGCGGACGCGCATGGATCATGCTGCTGCTCGCCAGCGCCTTTGAAGTCGGCTACGCGCTCAGCGTCGGGGGCAGCCAAGCCTTCACCGTCTTGAGCTGGTCAGCCGCGGCGCTCATTTTCTTCCTGCTGACGCTCTATTTTCTAAGCTCGGCGCTGCGAACCATCGATGTCGGGATCGGCTATGCAGTATGGGCCGGCATCGGCTCGGTCGGCGCCGCCGTTCTCGGTAGCGTCCTGCTGCATCAACCCCTGACGCTCTATCAAGGTTTCTGGCTGGCGGTAATCATCGCCGGTGTCGTCTGGCTGAAGCTCGCCGATAGCGCAAAACTGAAGGGGTAAACCTGATGACCGCGGATGCTTTACCCCGCTACAAGCAACTCATGGAGGAGACCGTCGCCTTCTCCGTGGATCATGTCCACGACGGCGGTATTCCATTCACTGCTCTCGTCATCGATCAGGCTGGTGCGATCGTCGGACGTGGCGTCAATCGCGTCCGGGAACTTTACGATCCAACCGCCCATGCGGAAGTCGAGGCGATACGTGATGCTTGCCGTGCACATGGTGCAACCCATCTCCACGGTGCAACGCTACTGGCATCAGGCGAGCCTTGCGCGATGTGTTACATGAGCGCGCTCTATGCAGGTATCTCGCAAGTCTTCTTCTTCGCGGTCGACCGTGATGAGGCTGCAGCACAAGGCTTCGATTATCGCAGCACCTACAGTCTCTTCGCCAACGATCCGCAAACCTGGCGGTCGCCGATGGTAAGTAAACTCGCGGTCTCGGAGGGACTAGGCCCCTTTTTGGCGTTCCGCTCCGGGCCAAGCAGATCGTAACAGCGCGGACTCCCCTTGAGTCAGTGCTTGCATGGACATACATACGAAGGAAGTCCGGCTGACAAGTCAACAGGAGTCCGTGCCGATCATGTCAAAGCGAAGCGATTCATGGCTCAAGCTCATTCATGTGATAGCCAATATCGAAACTGACCTGGGAAAGGTCCTGCAGGACAAGCACGGGCTTGGCCTATCGGACTACAGGGCGATCGAGGTCTTGTCTCGTTCACCCAGTTGCGAGCTGCGGATGCAGGAACTGGCCTCGCATCTGCGCCTGAACCAAAGCTCGGTCTCGCGGATGGTGGAACGCTTGGAGCGGAGCGAGCTAACCGTCCGCGATCTTTGCCCGGACGACAAGCGCGGCGTTTACACGGTCTTGACCGACAAGGGACGCTTGCGCCTCGAAAGCGCGCAGCCTGACTATGAGGCGGCTTTGAAGGTTGCCCTCAAAGAGCATGGTTGCGAGGAGTTACTGGCCAGCAGATTCACGCAGATAAGCTAGGGAGCACCGGGCATTGGCGCGTGCAATGAAGGCGCCGATCCCTATCAAGGACCAATCGCAGCCAACAGCTTTTCGACACCTGCTGCCCAACCCAGAAGCCGTCGGTCCGATCCATTGCGCGCCATCAAGGTCAGTCCTGCTGGCAAGGAAAGTTGGGGCAAGGGAATCGAGATGGCAGTTAAGTCGAATTGATTTGCAATCTGCGTGTTTCTCAGGAGGAGAGCCTCCGTTTGCTCTGCAAAGGCTATGTCAGCAATGATATGGTCGATACGAGGCGCAAAGATTGGAGCCGTTGGCATCACGAGCGCATCGACGCATGTCAGACGATGATCCATTTCCGCGATCAATTCGCTACGCGTGCGCATCATCCGCAAATAGGCCCAGGCAGGAAAATTCAGCCGACGCCTCAATGGTTCGGAGACGCGCGGATTAACAGGCCCGATACCGGCCTGGAGCCAATCGGCATGAATTTCGGCCGCCTCAACAGAGGCAATGGACGCTTCGCTGGTCGCCGCACGCATCCGCTCGAGGACGTCATCGATATCGAATTCCGAAACCAACGCGCCATTCTTCCGCAACAGGTCCAGAGCATTTTCCAGGGCCGCCGCGATTTCGCCGTGAACATCACTCAGCAAGTATCCCTTTGGCACCCCTACTCGGATACCCTCCAAAGGAAGTGCAGTCACCGCATTTGCTATTTCCCCTGCCATGATAGCGTCCGCGTATGCGCACTCGGCAACTGAACGTGCAATCGGGCCAATAGAATCGAGCGACGGCGACAGCGGAAAGGCACCATCGCTTGGAATGCGTCGAGCCGTCGGTTTGAAACCGACAACGCCATTCAATGCCGCGGGAATGCGAACGGAGCCGCCAGTGTCCGACCCTATTGCTATATCGCTGGTACCTTCGGCCACGGACACGGCCGCACCAGAAGATGAACCTCCCGGAATAAGCTCCGGATTGCAGGCATTGGCGGCCGTACCGTAGTGTGGATTGACTCCAGTGGTGGTGAAACAGAATTCGTCGAGATTTGTTTTACCAAGGATAATGGCCCCGGCTCTCCGCAGGCGCTGGACCACCAAGGCATCCATTTGAGCAGGCTGAGCATCACGCCGGATAACCGAACCGGCCAGCGTAGGCTCGCCAGCGACGTCAAAAATATCCTTGATCGATATGATCGTACCGTCGAGAGGTCCCAAGAGCGCATTTGAGTGGCGACGGCGATCCGAAGCGTCGGCGGCAGCGCGCGCCTCCTTGTGATAGACCTTCAGGAACGTATGCTCGCTGCTGCTCCGATCCTCCAACAGCGCCAAAATCCGCTCTAACCGGCTGCGCGAAGTTGTCGTTGCATTCTGGTCATCAATCATAGAACTGGCTACTCCCACCGAGCGATACGCTCCTGCTCAGGCGCTCGCTGAGCCACTGGCCTGCGTTACAATATTACGGCAAGCTCTGTCTAAGCAGGCCGCTTAATACCCATACCGATCTTCATTCGATTCGCCCAACGCCATAGGACTGAAAGAATAGAGAATCTGGCCGGAGCGATGGACAACCATCACTCCGGCCAGAGCCAAGCTTGTGGTTCAAACCTGAATTCCCTACAGCCGTCCTGCCTCGATAATGCTCTGCAGGAAGCTGCGCGTGCGCTCCTCCTTCGGGTCGCCGAAAATCTGGGACGGAGGACCTTCCTCATGAACCTTGCCACCATAAAGGAAGCAGACCTTGCTCGCCACTTCGCGCGCAAATCCCATTTCATGTGTAGCGAGCAGCATGGTCATGCCCTCGGCCGCGAGATCGCGCACGATGTTCAATACCTCGGACACCAATTCGGGATCGAGCGCCGAGGTAATTTCGTCCAAAAGCAGCACCGATGGCCCCATCGCCAGCGCCCGCACGATGGCGACGCGCTGTTGCTGGCCGCCAGACAGCTGATCGGGATAGGCAGTCGCTCGATGTTCGAGGCCGATACGCTTCAGCAATGACAGGGCGCGGGCTTCGGCCTCCCCGCGCTTCTGACCCAGAACCTTGGTCGGCGCGAGCATGACATTCTCAACCACGCTCATATGCGGAAACAGATTATAGCTCTGGAACACGATGCCGACATCGCGCCGGAGCGCATTGACGTCGACACCAGGGCCGGACATGCGATCGCCATGGAAGCGGATCTCGCCATCCTGGATCTGCTCCAGTCCATTGAGGCAGCGCAGCAAGGTGGACTTACCGCAACCGGAAGGTCCGATCAGGCAGACGACTTGATGCTCGTCCACGTCGAGGTTCAGCCCGTCGAGTATCTTCACATGGCCATAGGATTTCGTCAGGTTGCGAATTTCGATCATCGCCATCGGTCGTACCTTTCCAGATCAGCTATGACTGCGTGCGGCGCTGCTCACGCTCGAGCAGCCTGTCCACGAAGCGGGCTTGCGGGATGGTGATCACGATGAAGAGCAGAGCTACCGTCGTTACCGGCGACAGATTAAAACTGTTGGCGCCGACGATACGTGCCTGATTGAATGCATCGATCGAGCCAATAACATTGACGAGCGCCGTATCCTTCTGCAGGCCGATGAAGTCGTTAAGCAGCGGCGGGATGATGCGCCGTACCGCCTGCGGCAGCACGACATAACGCAAGGTCTGCATGTAGGACAGGCCGAGAGATCGAGCCGCCGCAACCTGGCTGCGGTGAATACTGTCGATACCGGACCGGTAGACCTCGGCAACATAGGCACCATAAGTGAGGGTAAGCGCTATGATCGCATAGGATTCCGGCGACAGATCCTTCAGATAGGGCAGGCCCGTCAACGGGATGCCGAAGCCGATGAGATAGATATTGATGATCGCCGGCATGCCGCGAAACATATCCGTGTAAATGGTCGCGATCATACGCACTGGCCGACCGGCCTCGCCCGGCATCAGCCGGGCGATCGCGACGACCAAGCCCCAGATCAGCACCAGTACCTCTGCGAGCACGAATATATAGACGTTAACCCAGAAGGCTTTGAGCACGAGGCCGAAGGAGCTGAAGATCAATGGCAGCTGCACAAAGGTACGGCTGACGGCGAGATCGTTGGCCATCAGGAACTGTGCCCCGGCGAGCAGGAGCACAATGACAGCCCCGTAGCCTAACGTCGAAAAGGCGGACTCGCGTGATGCTGCGGCGGCGATCCGTGCGGCAATCAGGTCATTGCCGGCAAGAGCATTTTTGGCCATGGCTGATGCACGCCACGAATTGGTCGCCGGCCGCAGCAGCAGCAACATGACGAGACCGCACAACACCAACAAGGCGGCCGAGATGCTGCCACCGGCATCAAGTTCGGTCAGTGCTCCATAGATGTCGCGCAGAGTTTTCCAGCTAGCAAGCAGGATGAAGATGCTGACGATCAAGGCGGTCGCGGCCCAGTTCGTCGTGTCTTTCGGCGGTGCGCTGGCACTCCAGCTACGCCCGCCCTCATAAAGACCAAGCAGTGGTTTGGTCCCCGGTTTAGGGGTATTTTCGGACATCTCATGCCTCTGCTTTGAAGGCATTTTCCGGAATGGACTTGGTTTCTCGTTGGAAAATGCGTCAGAACAAATCTGGGCGAAGGTGCCGTTCCCCATTCCGTCCGATGTCGGAGAAATCCCGGCAAGATCAGGCAATTATGGGAACGACAGCACCGGATCGCCAGAGACGACGATCCGGTTCGATAGCCAGATCAGGGCTTGAGATAGGGGATTTGGGCCGGATCTGCACCCCAGGCATCGGCGAGATATTTCTTGGAGAGGCCGGCAAGGGTGCCGTCCTTCTTCATGTCTTCAATCATCTTGTTGAATGCAGTCTCGTTGGGTGATCCCTTGGGGTAGAGAGCACCATAGGATTCGCCCGTCGTGTACTGATAAGGCACTCCGATCATACCATGCGAATTGGTGGCGACCCCGAGCATAATCGAGGTGTCATGCAAGGCTGCATCGATCTGGTTGGACATCAGGGCCGTGGACAGCACGCCGGTATCGGAGAAAACCTTGACCTCCTTGGGCTTCAGCTTCTGATCGACAAAATTCGCGCCGGTGGTGCCCTGCATCACGCCGAAGCGCATGTCCTTCACCGTATCGGCCGTGTATTTCGTACCCTTCTTGACCGCTACGCCGATATCGGAGTCGAAATAGGGCGTCGAGAAATCAACCACCTTCTTGCGCTTGTCAGTGATGGAAATCTCAGCCAGCGCAATATCGAAATCCTTGGTCTGTGCGGCGACGAGCGCGTCAAAGGACACGTTGACGACCTTCACCTTGTCGAGGCCGGCGCGATAGGCCATGTTGACGGCCATGCAATATTCGTAACCGTCCTTCATTGCATCCGGTGAATCGCCATTCCACCAAGCTGGTGCCGGCAGCGTGGTCTGAACAGTCAGCTGCCCGGCAACTGCCGGCTTGATCGGATCAGATCCCTTGGTTCCCGTAATTTCACAATTCCCGATCTTTTCCGCCATGGCAGGAATTGCTGCGCCAAGCAGCACCGCACCACAGATCAGGCCGCCGACAATAGAGTGCTTTCCCACACGAGTTTTCATATCCAGCTTCTCCTCCCCTTATATTTTATCATTATCTCGCTGCCCCATGCAGAAACGGATTTTTCCGTCCTGTGGCGCTCGCGGTCCTCACAAAACATTTGTGACTCAGAGCTTTTGTAAACACAAGCACCGTTTGCAACGAGTTTATGACGGGCCAGTCTATTAAGTCGCGTCGGACTCTCCCGATTTGTTTTCAACGCCTCAGCTCCGTGCTGTTACAGCACACTTTCCTTACAACAGACTATCGGGCGCCCACGTCCAAAGCGCATAAAGATCTCGGCGCTCCGTATCCCAAAGAGATTTGGCCCCGCGATGATCTGGTTGACGATTGCAGAATGGACTTCCGGCCATTGGAACGATGTTTCGGCAACGCGAAGGAACGACCAGGGAGCAGTCTTCTGAGTGAGCGCGACGCCAGGAATCTGAGCAACAGATCAAGAAGCGCTTATGTTTCAATGATTTAGATGCACAGAGACGCGAGCTGACAATCAAACGGATCGCCCCATAATGCGGCGATCCTAAAGCTCACGAGAGGCTCTTGTCATGAACATGACCAAAGAACAAATGCAGTGGATGGTAAAGGTCTTTCAGCCGGAGAAGACGGTCGCCTCGCTGCCCGGGGCGGCTTCGCTCAACGAAGCCGCGTGCGCTGCTCTGCTGGGGCTTGATCCCGGCCTTTATTCAGCGGAACTCGCACGGCTTGCGGCAGGCGCCAAGAATGCGACGCAAGCATTGCTGGCGGACCCGCAGATTGCAGCAATGGTCGACCGGCTTCCTTTGCAGGCAGGCGCTCGGGTCTTTGCATTGGGCGACAGCCGCACGTCCGATCCTCAATCCTGGGCGCTCATCCTGCAAGAGATGCTTACGGCACGTCGGCCGTCCGACAACATATCCGTGGTGGCCAGCGCAATCAGCGGCGACACGACCACCCATGCACTGATCCGGATCAGCGAGGTGCTCGCCGGCGAACCGGACTGGATCCTGTTCTTTATCGGATTGAATGACGCGAGAACGCAAGGGAACGAACCCACCAAGACCATTGTCCACCACGCAGAGACGGCCCGGAATTTTGCCGAGCTTCGATCGCGGATCGCAAGAGAAACCAAGGCGCGGCGCATCTGGGTCACGCCCGTTCCCGTGAATGAAAACCGGGTGTCGAACCATTGGGCACTCGCTGCATTCGGAGTGCGTTTCCTGAATAAGGACGTTGCAGAAGTTGCAGCGGCAATGCGCGGGCTCGACGACCCGGTGATTGATCTCTTCCAACGGTTCGACAAGCCGTCACTCGACGCATTGCTGATGGACGATGGACTCCACTTCACCGAGGCCGGACAGCAGCGCATTGCACTCGAGATCCTCCGCTCCTGGAGTGATCTGAAATGAAATACCTCATTACCGGGGCAACGGGAAATATCGGCTCTCTGGTCACGACGCGCCTGCTCCACGGGGGCGAGTTGCCTTGTGTGCTGGCCCGCGACGGGAGGAAGGCGCGGAAATTCTACGGCGATCACGTCGAAATCCGAGTTGGCGACCTTGCCGGGCCTGTTGACCAATTGGCGATGGCATTTGCGGGGTGCGAGGCGCTCTTTCTCATCAACACCGGCCCGAATCTGGCCGAAAGGGATGCAACCTGTGCGCTGGCAGCGCGCACGGCCGGCATCCAGCATCTCGTCAAGCTCTCGACGCTCGATGCCATAACCGGCATCGGAACAGGCCCTTGGCACGCGCGCGGCGAAGCGGCCATATGCGGGAGTGGTGTGCCGCACACATTCATTCAAACCGCGGCCTTCATGTCGAATGCCTTGAGCTGGGCGGATTCGATCCGCACGGACGGAGCGTTATTCTCCTCGACCGGCGATGGCAGGATCGCCTTCATTCACCCCGGCGACATCGCTGATGTCGCTGTGTCGGTATTAACGCAGAAGCATACCCGGAATAGGTCGTTGGTCATTACGGGCTGCCAGGCGCTGAGTTATCGGGAAATGGTGACGGCTATCGGTAACGCTATAGGCGAGCCCATCCGCTATGAAACCATATCGGACGCAGAAGCTCTGGCCGGGGCGCTAATGTGGGCTGATCGCCCCTATGCCGAAGCGCTGGTCGATATCTGGCGTGCGGTGCGCGAAGGTCGTCTTGCCACGGTCAGCACTGGCGTTGAGCAACAGCTTGGCCGCCCGCCAAGAAGCTTTGCCGATTGGATCGAGGAAAACATCGGCGCTTTTGGCGGAAGAGCAAGGCGATCCTGAGGGTATTCGACCGGCGACCCTGCTCGCTTGCAAACGGACCTATCGGCCAAGCTCCTGGTGGATCGCCAAATAGGCGAGCGTTGCTGTCACCGCTTCACCCTTGGCATCGCGGGAGGCGAGCGGCGACAGCGTCACCCCATGCACAAGCCCTTCAACCAGATTTGGCAGCACAAACAAAATACGGTCCATGTCTTTGGCGCCACATCGGGTAATGGCCCCGGCAAAAGCCGCGTGCAGCGCGGCGCGAAAATGCTCCGGTCCCTCACTGATCACTGTGGAAACCAACCGGTGCAATTCCGCGTCCACGGAATGAATATCAACCAGCGCCTCCACAAGGCCGACGACAAACTCGCTGAACGACGATGATCCAAAATCGGCGATGTGGTGCTGGAGGGCGCTCCGCACGTCCCCTACATGGCGCTCATGCAAAGCACTGAAAACCGACCGCTTATTGGGGAAATACTGATAAAGGGAACCAATGCTAACCCCCGCCACCTCGGCTATGCGGTTCGTCGTCATCGCGCCCGCACCGTGTCGCTTCAAAACCAGGGGGACAGCGGCAAGAACGGCTTCCACCGTTTGACGTGAACGGTCCTGCCGTGGAATACGCCGGGCTGCAATGTTTGCGCTATGCATCATCGAGAGAAGCTAGCCCAGGCGTGTGGCGCAGTAAAGCTCATGGAGCTAAGTGAGTCTCCTGCGCTACGCTGGAAGGAAGCTCAAGCGGATGGTCTTCGAAAGTTGTCGGGCGAAATGAAAAATTGACCAACCCTCGAAAGCTTTAGGTCGGTCCGCGCTAACCGCTTCAATCCAACCAACTTTAAATTCGTTTAGATTGGTATTTTGGCAGACATGCCCACGCAACCCGGTAACGCCCTAAGCACTCAACTCCAACCGGACGGACTTCCCCGCGACAAGACACCGATCAAACCCGTAAGTGACGTTCGATGTCGGGCCGTCATTTTCGTTTTTTTACAATCTCCTCGCGGCTCCTCCTCATACTCTGATCCCATCTGCCAAGCACGGAGATGAGAGATGAACCGTCGAGATTTTTCCAAGACCTTCGCCGCCTCAGCTCTTCTGTCGGGCTTTCCCGGAAACGCAGCCCATTCACAGGAGACCGCCACGATGACCAGCCCTCAAGCTTTCGAAATCGCCATTCCTGAGCCGCAGCTCGCGGATCTCAAGTATCGGCTCCAACACACCCGCTGGCCCGATCAACCGGCTGAGGCCGGCTGGGCCATGGGCACGAGCCTGGACTATCTCAAGCGGCTCACCGACTACTGGATCAACGAGTACGACTGGCGGAAGGCCGAGAAGGGCCTCAATGCGCTTGGCAATTTCAAGGTCGAGGTCGACAACATCGATCTGCACTTCGTTCACCGCCCCTCGACGAACCCGAATGCAGTTCCGCTTCTCCTCCTCCATGGTTGGCCAGATTCGTTCTACCGCTACCACCGTGTGATTAAGGCGCTATCGAAAGACTTCCATGTCGTCGTCCCCTCCATTCCCGGCACCGGCTTTTCGGGTCGGACGGCTCTGCCGATGGACCAAGTCGCCGACCTCTTCGCCCGTCTCATGACCGAAACCTTGGGCTACGGAAAATTCGTCGCGGCTGGTGGCGACAGCGGCTCGATCATCGCGATGTCGCTGGCCCAGCGCCATCCCGAGGTGCTGCTCGGCTACCACGTGACCGATGTTGGCTATCCTGACTATACAACAGACTTCTCGGTGCTGACCGCACCGGAGCAGGCCTATGCCGGCGCGATCCAGAAGTGGTTCTTCACCCATGGCGCCTTTAACCTGGTGCATGCGACCAAGCCGCAGAGTCTGGCTTTCGCCATGAACGACTCGCCGGTCGGCCTTGCGGCGTGGATCATGAGCTTCATGGCCGGCATGGGCGTCGGCGACGAAGCAGACCAGCGGTTCGGCCATGACGAGCTGATCACCAATATCATGATCTACTGGCTGACCGAGACGGCGGCTTCATCCTTCCGGATCTATGCCGCCAACGCGATGCAGCCGCCGACCATCAAGGGCACGAATACCGGCGTTCCGGTTGCTGTGGCGACGGAAGTGCCGATCCCTGGTGGCGTACGCCTACCGCGCGAATGGGCCGATCGCCAGACTGAGGGCAACGTGATCCAGTTCCACGATATGGAAAAGGCCGGGCACTTCGCGGCATGGGAGGATCCGGAGTTTTTCGCCCGCGACCTGCGCGAGTTCGCCTCGCTTCTAGCGGGCTGATGGCGTCGGGGTCCTCCGCCCGGCGCTTAAAGCTTGTGGACCAGCTCAAGGTTCGACGGCAGGTGACCCATGATCGTTTTGATGGATTTGATCATGTGCGACTGGTCGGTATAGCCGAGTTCGGCGGCCACTCCGGCCGGCGCCTCACCCCGTTTCAGTCGCCGCACTGCTTCCTGCGCGCGCCGGATCATTTGAAAATCCTTCTGGGTGATGCCGGTGGTGCGCTTGAAATGCTGCTGAACCGAGCGCTGGGATGCGGCCTTGGGACTGTCCGAAAATGCCCTCGCGACCAGATCATCCGATTTTAACAGCCCCGCCCGGATCATCTGGTCAACCAGGTCCTCAGCGTCCTCGAAGGTCGGCAGCGGTAGATCTGTCCCGTCGAGCTCAAAGCGCTCGCCGGTGACCGAAAGCCAACGGACTTCCGCGCCGGTCCGCACTTTATCCTCGGTAGCGAGGTATACATGCGCCGCGAAGGAAATCACCACCGAGTGCTCGCCAGCGAGATAGGGCACGTCAACTGGCTCGGTTGCCTGTCCGGTGAGAAAGACAACCGCGTCATCATCAGGCGAAACGCCGAGGATCAGATCCCAAGCCCCATCGGGCGTCGCCTTGTAGACCCCGTCTTCGAGGCAAACGGTCTGCCAGACAGTATCGATCCAAGGGTGGGACGAAGCGCGTCGCGTGTGTTTCTGGGTCATCAGCTCAATCAAGGGAGAATGCAGCAGTAACAAGAGGGAACGGAGTACTAAGGAGAGCCGCGTCCTGACCGCAGCTTCTATTGCAGTTTCGGCCAGTCGATGAGGAGTTGCAAGACTTCGACCGGCGGATTGCGTGCGAGTTTGGCGGTCATAGTGGTCATGTCCATGCCCCCCAGGCCGCATCCGGCAAGGGCAAGCTCTTCATTGGTTTGCCTGGCAAGCTGGATAGCCTGCAACTGCGTTCCAAGATCGGAGTGAGGGGTTACGCGTTGATGGATTCATCACGTCCGTTCCTCCAGCTGCGCCAAACGGCGAATGGCTTGCGGTGGTTGACCGAAGGCGCGCACGAAGGCGCGGCGCATGCGTTCCCGATCAGCAAAACCGGTTTCCCGCGCGACGACATCGATTGGATGGCGGCCCTGCTCCATCATCAGGCGCGCGGCCTCCAGGCGCAGGTTCTCGACCGCTTTGGCCGGCGATTGGCCCGTCTCGGCTCTGAATGCGCGGCTGAACTGGCGTGGACTGAGATGCGCTACATCCGCAAGCTCCTCCACCGACAACGTTGATTTGAGATTGCTGCGCGCATGGGCAAGCGCGCTCTGGATGCGGTCGGATTTCGGCTCTAGTTCCAGCAATGTAGAAAACTGCGACTGCCCTCCGGCGCGCCGGTGATAGACGACGAGTTTGCGGGCAACGGCACGGGCGATCTCTTGCCCATGATCCTTTTCGACCATCGCCAACGCCAGGTCGACGCCGGCCGTCATACCCGCTGATGTCCAGACGGGACCGTCGATAATGTATATGCGATCTTCCTCGGTTTTGACCCGCGGATAGCGGTTGCGAAGCTCGCGGGCGAGATACCAATGGGTCGTAGCGCGCCGACCGTCGAGAATGCCGGCTTCAGCCAGAAGGAAGGCGCCTGTGCAGATCGAGGCGAGACGACGTGTTGCCGGAAGAGCTGCGCGGATGAAATCCGCCTCCCCTTTGGTTGGCAGTTTGATGTCAACTGCCCCTGCGACGATCAGCGTGTCGAAATCGGGCGTGCCGATTATCTCCGTATCGATGATCATCCCGAGCGAGTTGGCGATCGGCCCGCCTGTCTCCGAGAGGAAATGAATGTCGTAGACTTTCTCGTTGAGCTCGAGATTGGCAAACTCAAAGGCCGAGACCGCTGCAAGACTCATGATTTGGAAGCCGGGAAAGAGCAGGAAAGCGACTTGCTGCATCGTGTCGACTCCTTTGAAAGCAATATGTCCTAAAAGGTTGTATATTCGACATTCAGGCCATCCGCAAGCGGGTGTAAAACTCTCTGCAAGCGCAAGGCATCGGGCCGGCGCGCAAATTGGAGAAGCGACCATGACACAGGAACATAAGGGTACGGCGGTGGTAACGGGCGCATCGTCGGGCATAGGCGCGATCTACGCGCACCGGCTGGCAAATGAGGGCTATGACCTAATACTGGTGGCCCGTAATGGCGAGCGGCTGAGGGCTCTGGCGAGCCGGCTCACCGATGAAACCGGCCGTACCGTCGAAACTCTTTCCGCCGATCTGGGCAGCAAGGATGATCTTGCCAGGGTCGAGAAGGTGCTGAGAGAAGACCAGAGCATTACCGTCCTGGTCAACAATGCGGGCTTTGGCGGCACCGCGCCACTCATCGCATCCGACGCAGACAAGATGCAGGATATGATCGATCTCAACGTGACGGCTGTGATGCGGCTCACCTATGCCGCCGTACCGGGCTTCGTTGCCCGCGGGCATGGGACCATCGTCAACATCGCCTCGATCGTGGCGATTGCGCCGGAGCTCTTGAATGGCGTCTACGGAGGAACGAAGGCTTTTGTCCTTGCCTTCAGCCAGTCGCTGAAGCACGAGCTTGCCGACAAGAATATCCGGATTCAGGTGGTGCTGCCGGGAGCGACCGCAACAGAGTTCTGGGGTATTGCCGGCACGCCGGTCGAGCACTTGCCGGGAGAGATCGTGATGTCGGCGGAAAGCATGGTCGATGCTTCGCTGGCAGGCCTCGCCGACGGTGAGTTTGCCACCATCCCGGCGCTTGAGGATGCCGGATTGCTTCAGGCCTATGAGGGAGCCCGCCAGGCGCTGATGCCAAACCTGTCGCGTTCAGTGCCGGCTAGGCGCTACAAACTCGCTTAAGGTTCAAAAAGACGTGAAGTTCTGCGGCAAGTGCATGAAGCTCGGGCTTTGGCCATACGGCCGGCTCGAGCGCATCCGCCTCTACTGAAGCAGCTTCACGATCTGCGCTTTTGCCGGTGCCGGGCTGTCATGGCGCGCGGAGGTAACCCCGGTAACAATCGCAACGGCTGCAACCACTATGTAAATAATGGTCCCTTTCGGCTTTCGGTCCGCTACGCAATGCCTTGTCGACTCCAGCGAGCGCGAATGTTCAGACATCATGATCCTTTGACGTTTAAAGTTGCTTAACTAATCGATCAGCCTTGCCTTAAGAATGCCTAGAATCGCGTATCTCCCCTGCAAAAGGTGAATAGCTGAGTCTTCGGGTCGACGCTACCCTGCTCCATCGCATACGGGAAATTACTCTCAAGAGATACTATCCCTCTGCATGCGCAACCCCGGTTAAACCGTCATTGTTCTGTGAGCGCGATTCGCGGAGCTGATGGTATTACGATGAGATCCGTTGTTTACACGGGCAATGCCATCCCTTACGGAACGCTGCAAAATGACGGGTTTGGGATTGGACCAACATGCTGATCAAGCAAAGCGACTATCACCGGATCTATAAGGTCATCAACAGCCTGCTGATCAACGAGAATGCCGGATCTGATGCGGCTTCCATGTATTTCAGCACATTCGGTGCCTTCATCCTCGAACACCACTTTAAGCTGAAGGCGAAACCCAAAGGCGGCCTTGCCGCCTACAATCTTGAAGGAAAGCACATCCTTTTCGCTGATCATCGCGAGGACGGATACGTGTCCGGCGCCGGAGAAAACTTTCACTGCTGGATCGAAGCCGACGGCTGGGTGCTCGACTTCATGGCTCCGGCATTTCACGAAAATGCTGGGGATCTGCAGCTGCCCTCGAAAATGTTCCAACGCCCGCTCTCGTCGATGGCTTCGTCAATCAATGATCTCGAAAAATCAGGCGACTTCTTCTATCGTCCCGAACCTGAGGCGATGAGCCGGCGATTTGCCGATTGGCGCAGGCGTCCGATGATCGGGGATCTTGCCACCGTTGCCACCAACTGGTTCCGCAAATCTCCCAAGCAAATGCAATCGTCAATCACCCTCCGCGATCAGCACGGAAACAATAAGACAATACCTCTCCTCGGCAATGCGCTCATAGGTGCCTGGTAGAGCTCGAAGTTTCACCCGATCCGGACGGCTGGCGGGTTCGCCAAAGCCGAGACGCAACAAGCGTCAGGATGCCAGGGGTAGCTCGAAGCTGCGCTTCAGCGTTTCCATCGGCACGTCGGTCTTGACGTTCAGCACGCTTGGAATGCGGGTCAGGTGATCCGCCTGGAACCGCCAGTAGCTATGGAGGTCGGCCGTGACGATACGCAGGATCGCATCGCACTCCCCTGTCGTCAGGTAGCACTCCATGACCTCAGGCAAGCGTCTGATGGCCTCGGCAAACTGCAGCGTCACCTCGGCATCCTGCGTCTTGAACCAGACGCGGGCAAAGACCGTGAGGCCCGCACCCACCTTGGCAGGATCGAGGACTGCGACATAACGATCGATGATGCCCGCATCTTCCAGCAATCGCACCCGTCGCAGGCATGGTGAAGGCGACAATCCGACCTCGCTTGCCAGATCGACATTGGAAATGCGTCCGTCGCGCTGAAGCACCTTGAGAATGCGCCGGTCAATCTCGTCCAAAGCCATTGACATAATATATCTCTATATTTCCTAATACTGGCACAATCTGCCAAATTCTCTCCCATTCATGAACTCTTTGCAAGCTCATTGCGCGCTGGTTGGCCTATCGTTTCACTTGATTGATATGGAGACGAAGGTGATGACGAAAAAGATCGGGAAAGTCGTGCTGTCCTATTCCGGCGGCCTGGACACATCTATCATCCTCAAGTGGCTGCAGGAGACCTATCGATGCGAGGTCGTGACCTTCACGGCCGATCTCGGCCAGGACGAGGAGTTGGGCCCGGCGCGCGAAAAGGCCGAGACACTCGGCGTCAAAGACATCCGCATTGTCGACGTCCGCGAGGAATTCGTGCGGGATTTCGTCTTTCCGATGTTCCGGGCCAATGCGCTCTACGAGGGACACTATCTCCTTGGCTCATCCATTGCCCGCCCGCTGATCGCCAAACATCTCGTGAGCATAGCAAGAGAGGTTGGCGCGGATGCCATTGCCCATGGCGCCACCGGCAAAGGAAATGATCAGGTCCGCTTCGAACTTGCGGCCAACGCCCTTGATCCATCGATCGAGATCATTGCGCCCTGGCGGGTGTGGGATATTCAATCGCGCACCCAATTGATCGATTACGCCGAAAAACATCGGATCGCCATCCCCAAAGATAAGCGCGGAGAAGCTCCTTTCTCGATCGACGCGAACCTTCTCCATACCTCGACGGAAGGAAAGGTGCTGGAGGACCCGTCTGAAACTGCTCCTTCCTATGTCTATCAGCGGACCGTCGACCCGCTGCACGCGCCAAACGAGCCGGAAACCATCATCGTCGGCTTTGACAGAGGCGACGCTGTTTCCTTGAACGGCACCGCCCTGACACCTGCAGCGCTTCTGAGCGAACTCAACAGATTGGGCGGTAGGCACGGGATCGGACGGGTCGATCTGGTCGAGAACCGGTTCGTCGGGATGAAGTCGCGCGGGATCTACGAGACGCCGGGCGGCACGATCCTGCTTGCAGCTCATCGTGGCGTCGAGTCCATCACGCTTGACCGTGCTGCCGCACATTTGAAGGACGAGATCATGCCGCGCTACGCCGCACTGATCTATGATGGCTTCTGGTTTTCTCCGGAGCGGGAGATGCTACAGGCCCTGATCGACCAGAGCCAAGCCTATGTCAGCGGCGAGGTGACGCTCCGGCTCTATAAGGGCGCTGTCAGCGTCGTCGCCCGGACGTCCCCCTATTCCCTGTACTCGTTGGACCTCGTGACCTTCGAGGAAGGTTCCGGCGCCTATGACCATCATGATGCAGAGGGCTTCATCCGGCTGAACGGCTTGCGGCTCAAGAGCTGGGCAAGCCGCAATGCTCAGGCGGCCTCCCCTCGATAAGGGCGCGCGAAGGCGATTTCCCCTATTATCAGACGAAGCAAACGGCACATAGACTACGATATCGCCCGGACTATGGGGCGGTATCCGGGACGGCGCGATAGACCGCAATCTGGTCGGACCGGATCTTTTCCTTCACGATGTAGGTCGATCCCGCCTGGATATTGATCGTCCATGTCCTGTCCGCTTTCGCCGCGCTGGCGTTGAAACCCGAGCTGGGGACCGACTGGAAGCTGCTATAGCGATAGAGCTTGTACGAAAGCCCCGGCGTCAGCCCGGAAACCATAACCGTCAAAGTCAGATCCTCAGCCTGCGGACGCGTATTCGATCCCTCGCGCATCGCCGGCTTCTCGAACTTTCGATCAGTGGAGAGACGAACCGGCAACGTTTTGCCGTCGTGGTCGATGATCCCGGTGATCGCCACGCCGTAATTGCTGCCTTCACGCGGCAAGGAATAGATGGGATGGGTTTCCGAATTCGCCTCCTTCCGGTTCGCCTGGAAGGCACCGGAAGCATAGCGATAGACATAGGCCGGCTGGCCTGTCGGAGACCAAAGGCCGTTGTCGCTAAGGGTCATGACATCATCGGCGTCATAGACCGAAGGCTTGCTCAAGGGATGCTTCGATGAGATGCCGGTAACCTGCACGATATGGTCGTATTCGGCATCTCCGGCATTTTCGTCGTTGGATCCATCGAAGGAATGGCGATTCTCAAAGACGCTGATGATGACCGGATAGCCCGACGCGACGTTTTCCTTCACCCAGGCCAGGAAATTCTTCGGGTCCGCCGTCGAGGTGCTTTTCCATTGGACGGCATTCAAATGCATTTGCGATGCTGCATAGGCGTCGTTTACGCCAAGCAGAAGCTGGCTGCCTTCCTTGGACTGGTCGGCATTCTTGCTTGCGATGGAACGGGCATCATATTGGGAGACATATTGGCCATAGTAGAGGCCGGCGCTTATGAACGAGACCTCACCGCAATAACCGAAATTCGCCGTCCATTGCAGCCGCGGCGGGATGTCGTTGGCCTTGTCGAACGTCCCGCCCGTGCTTTTCGGGGCCTTGTCGTCACCGCTTGCGGACCAGACGCTTGAAAGCGGGGCGCACACCACCAGAGTGCTGCTGAGGAGCAAAGCGCCAAGGCGAGCCGTGGCATTGCTGAGGCGCAGACGAGACGCCTCGGAATGTGCGGCCGGCGCTTGCTTGATTATGCTCTGCATGTGTCTGCTGGAACCAACCATACGATGTCCTTTCCTTGGAGATATTCCGCGCCGGGTCGGTTCGGATTACGGCGATTGTCGAGCCGCTTGTCGGGTGACGGAGCGCTGCGGTTCCCCGTGCAGAGAAGGACAACGGCCCTGCCCTTCCCTACAAAGGTTCGAAATCTGTTGGTTCAAGGCTTCGTCAGCGAACCCGACGTTGGGGTTCGAGGTCGCGCGTCAGGCGGTCGAGAAGCCGCACGCCCCAGCCCGTACCCCAACTCGGGCTTATGGCGCTCTTTGGCAGGTCGTAGGCCGGCCCGGCAATGTCGAGGTGAATCCAGGGCACGCCATTGACGAAACGCTGAATAAAGTTCGCCGCCGTGCACGCCCCGCCAGACGGCGAGTCGATATTGCGGACGTCGGCGATTTTGGAATCCATTTCCTCGTCGAAATTCGGTCCCATCGGCATACGCCAGACGAGTTCGCCGGTCGCGGAGGAGGCTTTTTCCAGGGACGCGGCGAGCTCATCATTGTTGGAAAACAGGCCGGCGCGCTCGCGGCCGATGCCTGTGACGATATCGTGAGTAAGTGTTGCCAGATCGATCATGAAACGGGGTTGGAATGTCGACTGCACATGCCACAGCAAATCGGCGAGAACCAGGCGGCCCTCATAGTCGGTGTCGATGATCTCGATGGTCTGGCCGGACAGCGAGCGAACAATGTCTCCCGGGCGTTGCGCCTTGCCGCCAGGCATGTTCTCCACGAGGCCGATGGCACCGAGGGCATTGACGGGAGCCTTGCGACGGGCAAGCCCCAGCATCAGGCCCGTCACGCAGGCGGCACCTGCCATGTCACCCTTCATCTCGGCCAAATCGGTCGCGGATTTGATCGAAATGCCGCCGCTGTCGAAGCAGACACCCTTGCCGATAAAGCCAAGCGGCGGCGCATCGGGGTCGGCGGCGCCCTGCCAACGAAGGATGGCGACATGGCTCTCTTCGCTCGACCCCTGCCCGACGCCGAGAAGGGCGCGGAAACCCATGCGTGCGAGTTCGGCCTCTCCGAGGATTTGCACCTCGACCCCAGCTTTTTCGAGTACGTGCAGGCGCCGTGTAAATTCGGAAGGCGTCAGAATGTTGGCCGGTTCGTTGATGAGCGAACGGGCGAGCTCCACGCCTTCGGCAATCGCGGTTTCGCGCGCATGCGCGACTTGAGCCTCTTCCGGTGAGGAGGTCATTATCAAGACATGCCGCTCGGCGGGGAGCTGCGGCTCGGGCCTGCGGGTCCGGTAGGTGTTGAAGCGATAGCTTGCAAGGCGAAAGCCGAGCGCCAGTTCTGCGGTGGCTTGCGGGGAAAGATCAGCATCTCCCGGTAGATCTCCGGCGATGACGATCTTTGCGGCATAGCCTGCAGCGGCGGCCGCCCGGCCACCGAGATCGATGGGAGCGGCACGACCGGTTCCCATGCCCACGAAGACAATGCGGCGATGGCCTGCAAACAGGGTCATAGTGTCGTCGGTCTTGCCGCGAAAGCCGGCATCGGAAGCGGCACGCGCAAACAGTTGCCAATCCAGACCGGCAAGCAGCTCCGCCGTGCCCGCACCAACCTTCAGATCTTCGCCGACGAAGACGACTACGGTCGCCTCGGGCTGCTTTGCGAGGTCGGACGGCGAGAGGGGAGAGAAGGAGAAGGTGAGCGTTTCGGTCATGATGCCTATCAGTGGTTGGATTTGTGACTGGCGAGCCAAGGCCTCACCTATGAACGAAAGGGAAAGTGGCAGGCGACCTGCCGGCCATCGACCAGCGTTGTCAGTGTCGGGCGTTCGGTCCTGCAACGCGCCTGCACCGCTGGACAACGTGGGTGAAACCTGCAGCCGGATGGTGGGTTGGCGGGGCTTGGTATCTCGCCCTTGAGCAGGATGCGCTCGCGTTTCCTGGCCCCTCCGATGCGGGGCACGGGGATGGCTGACAACAGAGCCTGGGTGTAGGGATGGGCAGGCCTTTGAAACAGAAGATCGGTCGGACCGATCTCCACGATCGAACCGAGATACATCACCGCCGTGCGATCCGAGACCTGGCGCACGACGCTCAGATCATGGGCGATGAAAAGGATGGTCAGTTGCAGCCGTTTGCGCAGATCGGCAAAGAGGTTGACGATCTGCGCTTGCACCGAGACGTCGAGCGCGGAGACGGGTTCGTCGGCGATAATCAGCTTCGGCTCGAGAGCAAGAGCCCGCGCGATGCCGATGCGCTGGCGCTGGCCGCCTGAAAACTCGTGCGGATAGCGATCGAGAAACGAGGCGGGCAGACTGACGATCTCCATCAGCTCCCGCAATCGCTCAGCGATCCCGGCTCGATCGGCAACCTTGTGCACCCGCAAGGGCTCGGCCAGCAGATCGCCGACACGCCGGCGCGGGTTGAGGGACGCCGCCGGGTCCTGGAAAATCATCTGCATATGTTGTCGATAGGGGCGTAATTGCCGCGTCGATAGTGGCGCGATATCGGTTCCTTCAAGCAGGACCCGGCCGGAGCTCACTTCGTAAAGACGGACCAAGCAGCGGCCGAGGGTCGACTTGCCGCAACCGGATTCTCCGACCAGGCCCAGCGTTTCTCCGGGAAAGACGTCAAAGGAAACGGCGTCCACCGCGTGAATGGGTTGTCCGCTACCGGGAATGAAGGTCCTGCCAACGACAAAGGTCTTGGAAAGACGGTCGACGCTGAGAAGCGGTGCAGCTCCTGGGAACGATGAAGAGGCAAATGTTGCCGTCATGCTGGCTGGTCCATATTGCTGGAAATCCGTGATCTCGCCGCCGGCCGGCCGGCTGAATCGACAAAGCACAGTGCTTCGCGCCCATGGGCGATCTGCCGTGGTGGCAAATCGGAGCAGGCCGGCAACCGTGCGCGGCAACGCGGGCCGAAGACACAGCCGGGCGGGCGTCTGTCGGGCTGCGGTGGCGAGCCGGGTATGGAGATAAGCCGCTCCGGACGTGGACCGTCCAGCGGCGGTATGGAATCGAGCAGACCCCAGGTGTAGGGATGCCAGGCATCGTCGAAGATCGCGTCGCATGGACCCTGTTCGACGATGCGCCCCGAATACATCACGAGGACGCGATCGGCCATTTCGGCAACCACGCCCATGTCGTGCGTGATGAGGACGATGGACGATCCGAAGTCGCGCCTCAGGCGCCGAAGCAGATCGAGAACCTGCGCCTGGACGGTCACGTCGAGCGCTGTCGTCGGTTCGTCGGCAACCAAAAGGGATGGGTTGCACGAAAGCGCCATGGCGATGACGGCGCGCTGCCGCATGCCGCCGGACAGCTGGTGTGGATAGCGCTCAGCCGCCATGCGCGGATTGGCGATGCCGACCTCGCCCAGCAGCTCGACGGCGCGGTTCCAGGCGGCCCGGCTCGATATGTCGGTATGGGCGCGTATCTGTTCGACGATCTGCCAGCCAATAGTATGGACCGGCGTCATTGCCGTCATCGGGTCCTGGGAGATGAGGGCGATCCGGCGTCCACGAATGTCCTGCAGGGTCTTTTGCGAGGCGCGCAGAATGTCCTGCCCCTTGAACAGGGCGGAACCCTCTACCTTGGAGGAAAACGGATCGAGCAGTCCGAGCATGCTCAAAAGTGCGACCGACTTGCCCGAGCCGGACTCGCCGACGATGCATAGGGTTTCGTCCTCGTTCACCTGGAAGGACAGGTTGTCGATGACGCCGATCATACCGTTGCGGCCGGCGAAGGAGACCGAAAGGCCGCGTACCTCGAGAAGTGGTGTTGTCATGTCAATGGCTCCTCATGCGAGGGTCGAGCACGACATAGGCCATGTCGACAATTGCATTGGCCAGCACCACGAAAAACGACGCGTACATGACGCTCGCCATGATGACCGGAAGATCGAGGCTCTGCAGGGAATCATAGGTCAATTTGCCGACGCCATTCAGCCCAAAGAGGACCTCGGTCATCAGCGCGCCGCCGCCGACCAGGGCGCCGAAATCAAGCCCGAACATGGTGACGAAAGGCACAAGTGACATGCGCAACGCGTGGCGCAACAGGACGCGCGTCTCCGACAGACCTTTTGCCCGGGCCGTGCGGATAAAGTCTTCCTGATAGATTTCAACGATATTGGCGCGCAAGACGCGGCCATAGATCCCAATGAACCCCAGCGCCAATGTCAGCCAAGGCAATAGCAGCGCCTTGAACCAGCCGATCGGGTCTTCGTGCAATGGAACATAGCCAAGTGGCGGCACCCAGGAGAACAGGATCGTATCGTGCAATCTGTTCTGCGACAGAAGATTGGTCATCTCGCCGAGCCAGAAGACGGGGATAGCGACACCCGTCAGTGACAGGATCATCAAGAGCCGGTCGACGATGCTATGACGACAGGCTGCCGCGACAATGCCGACGGCAAGACCGCCGACCACCCAGAAGAACGCTGCACCGAAGACGAGTGAGAGGGTCACGGGCGTGGCTTCGATAATGGCCGGTACCACCTTCAGCCCGCGATTGACGAAGGAAACGAGATCCTGCTTGACGAAGAGCTTCTTCATCATCACCACATATTGGACCGGTAGCGGTTGATCGAGGCCGAAATCATGACGCACGGCAACCAGCGTTTCCGGGGCGGCATTCTTGCCGGCAATACGGGCGGCCGGATCGGAGCCCGGCGTTGCAAAGAAGATCAGGAAGACAAGCACGCTGATGCCGAACATCACGAACAACATCTGCACGAGGCGCTGGAAGAGAACAATCAACATTGCCGCCTCACGGTCTTAGCTTTGCGCGGGGATCGAAGGCATCGCGCACGCCGTCGCCGAGAATATTGAGCGCGACGATGGTGACGATGATGACGAGGCCTGGAGCCGTCGACACCCATGGCCGGCTGTAAAGCAGGCTCTGGCCGTCTCGGATGATCGTGCCCCAACTGGCGCCGGGTGGCTGGACACCAAGGGAAAGGAACGACAAGGCCGTTTCCGTGGCGATATTCAGTGCCATCATCAGCGGCACGAAGACGATGAGCGTAGTGACGACATTGGGCAGGATGTCCCTGATCAGGATCCGCAATGGCGGCACACCAAGGCCGATGGCGGCCATGACGAACTCGCTTCTGCGCAGAGCCAGAACCTGTCCTCTGATCGGTCGCGCGACGTAAGGTACGTAAATGATGCCGATGATGACGATCGGGATCACGAGACTGCCGGAATCGATGGTCAGCGGCCCGATCTCGATATGCGCGGTAAGCAGAACGATCGAAAGGCAAATCGCAAGAAGGTAGATCGGGAAAGCCCAGAGGATGTCGAGGACGCGCGACAGCAATTGATCGATCCAACCGCCGAAGAAGCCGGCGCAGATGCCAAGGATTGCGGCCAGAACCAGGGTGATCGCCGTCGATAGGCTGCCGATGAACAAGGTGGCACGGCCGCCGTAAAGCAGCCTCGCCATCACGTCCCGTCCCTGCTCGTCAGCGCCGAGGAAATAGGCATTCAACCGCCATGTCGGGCCGATCGGTACGACGCCGATCCCGAGCCCTTCGGTCGAGGGCCCGAGCACCGGCACGCTCTGGCCATCCAGAATGACTTCCGCTTCAAGGCTGGAATTGAAGGGGTCGACGCCGGCGATGCGCTCGGCGTAGGCCGGTGCGAGCAGCGACGCCAGGATGATGACGAAGAGCACGAGCGCCGCCATCATCGCCGATCGATCGCGCCAAAGCTTGGTTAAGGCCTGCCTCCAGGGACCAGGCGTCGGCGCGCCCAGCTGTTCATTATGCTCGGCCATATTCACCCGCGCCGATTGAGAGGTGGCACTCTCAATCGGCGCCATCGGTCCGGGAGGATCCAGCTGTTGGGGATCAGAACTTAGCATGCCCGGCTCCATCATCGCCCTAGTGCACCCAGGCCAGGGTGTAGGCCCAGGCATTGGTGGCCGTGGAATATTTGAAGTTGCCGATGCGCTTGGAGACCAGCGTCACCTGCTTTGGATTGAACAGGGGGATCAGGGGCGCATATTTCATCGCGTCTTGATCGATCGCAGCCCAAAGCTTGGCCGCTCCCGCCTGATCCGTGATCCCGAGCGCCATGGCCTTCTGCATCTGGTCCTGGAGGGTCTGGTTGCAGAAGCCCGATATATTCGGCGAGGAATCCGACCCCTTGCGGAACGAACCGCACCCAAGCAGCACGTTCAGGAAGTCGCTGGCTGCAGGGTAATCCCCGTACCATTGCGTCACCGACAGCTGGACGTTGTTGTTGGAGTTTTGAATGTAGCCGAAGTGAATATTGGCCGATATCGATTTGACGCTGGCGGTGTAGCCGATCTTGTTCAGAACGCTCTGCAGGTATGAGCCGATGTTGCGCGAGATTTCGCCGTCATCAATGACGATGGTGACCGATTGCCCTGCCGTACCGGACTCGCCAACGAGCTGCTTTGCCTTCTCCAGATCCGGTGCCGACCATGCCGCTCCGGGTGACTTGGTGTAGAGGCAGAATGAGCTATAGCCCTCAAGCCCCGGCGGCAGAACCTGACAGGTGGGCGTCGCGAGGTTGCGGCCGCCGAAGAAATTCACCATGGCCTTCAGGTCGACCGCATAGGACAGAGCCTGGCGAGCCTTCACGTTGTCAAACGGCGGCAGATTGACATTGAGGGGCAGGTACCAGAAGGCAAGCTGCGGATCGAGGTGAACCTGGTTTGGATATTTCGTGCCGAGTTCGGCCAGACGCGTGGTTGGCGGCTGATCGAACATGCTGTCTGCCTGGCCGTTGATGACGGCATTGACCTGGGCATCTTCGGTCAGGCCGAAATCGAGCTCGAACTGGTCGACATAGCCATCCGGCTGCGCCTCGGCGCTCCATTCCTTGAAGTGAGGATTGCGTGCCCAGACGAGTGCCTTGTTCGGATCATAGCTCTCAATCGCATAGGGGCCGGTCCCGGGTATGGGCTCGACCCCGGTATCCTGCGGAGCGGTTTCCTTCGGCAGGATCGAAGCATGCGGCATCGACAGCTTGTCGAGGAATTCGGCGTCTGGCGCCGTCAGATTAAACGTGACGGTCGAGTTCGACTTGTCAGCGATAACGCCGCCATCGAGCGTGCAGTCGGCCGGCTTTGCAAGACAGGCGTTGGCGCCGACGATGCCGTTGTACCAGGTTCCCGACGTCGGGCTCGACACCTTGAAAATGCGCTGGAAGGAGGCCACGACATCGTCGGTCGTCAACTCCTTGCCGTTCGAGAATTTGATGCCCTTGCGCAGCTTGAAGACATAAGTCTTGCCATCATTCTCGATGGCAGGCATCGCCTCAGCAAGATCGGCAACCACGACGAGACTGTCGACGCCCCCGGCCTTTCGAAAGGAGACGAGGCCGTCATAGAGACCGGGAAAATAGTTCCAATATTGGGGAGCGTAGTTGATCTGCGGATCGATTGTACCGCCGGCCGACTTGGAGACGAGGCGCACGGTTCCTCCGCGGTGCGCCTTCATCAGCTCGGCACGGTTCTCCTCGGCCAGTGACAGGCTCGGCAAAAGTCCCACCGTCATCAACGAAATCGCCAGTGACGGCAGGACCTTGATTCTTTTCGACATAAATCTCCCCTCCGCTGCCGCCTTCGTGGCGGCTATATGTACCGCCCCGCCAGATCCCGGAGCACGAACAGGAACGCTTCGAATGTTCCTGTGCGCGGAGACTAGGATGGCCGCGCTTCAATGGGAAATTTATTTTCTTGCGTTTTTTAATAGATAAATTTTATCATCAGACATGCTCAAATATGCCGAAAGCTTCTGTGTCCTGGTCGAAGAGCTGCATTTCAGTAAAGCCGCTGCGCGGCTTCATCTGACCCAGCCCGCTCTGTCGCATCAGATCAAGAAACTGGAACAGACGATCGGATGTACCCTGCTGCGACGGTCGCCGCACAAGGTCGTTCTAACCGAGGCCGGCATGATCCTGGCGCGCGAGCTGGGGGCAGCCTTGAGCCATGTTAATCGCGCGGTGCAGGAAGCGCAGGATGCTGCGCGCGGCGATGCCGGTGCCTTGGCCGTCGGCTATTGCGAGCTGCCCCAGGCCGGTCAGATGACAACCATTATCCGCCGCTACAAGGCACTTTATCCCGGCGTGGACGTCACCCTTCGAAATCTGCCGACCAATGATCAGGCCGTCGCGCTAGCTGCCGGGTCGATCGATGTAGCATTTCTTCATCCGCCCTTGCATGGTGCGCAGTTGGTAATGCGGGCCGCGGGTGAGGAGCCGATCGTTGCGGCCCTTCCGGCCGACCATGCGCTGGCGGAAAAGCCTATTCTTAGATTGGGCGACCTCATGTCGGAGCGGCTGATCGTCTGCGCTGAAGCAACAGGGGCTTTCATGTATCATTCGATCCTGGCCGCTTGCGGAAAAGCCGGCTTCCAACCGCAATTGCGCGAGGAAAAGAACAGCTGGCACGCCATGCTTGATCAGGCTGCGTCCGGTCTTGGCGTCGCCTTTGTGCCGGAATCGCTCACCAGAAACACGCATTCTCAGCTGGTTTTCCGACGCATCGAACATTTCGACGTGAGGCTGCAGACGGCGATAGCGACCGCTGGAGAGCCAACGAGGCCGGCGGTGACTCGGTTTCTGGCAACGGCTGCCTTATGTCTGAAGGACCAGGCCGACCACGAAGCCTGTCAGGCAGAGTAGGTTCAATTCGGCAGTCTTTTTTGCGCGCATTCCGAAAGGCTCGTGCCCTTCCCTCTTCCGGCTCGCAAGAGCGTTAGGGACGCGAGAGGATGGGCTTCGGCCGATAGCCGCGCGCTTTCTTTTTCCGGGTGATGTCGAGAAACAGCTTCACGGCCTCATCCTCACGCTCGAAGTGATGGATCATACATTGTCCAAAGGCGCCTATGCGCCCCCAGCGCCTTATCAGGCAGGCCTCGCCGAACAAGGTTTCAGAGATCTCCAAGGCATAGAACCGGGCCATATTTTTCGCCGGTTCGGTTCGTTCGGTGTAGAGATGGTAGGGTTGACGGATCATGGCGATCAGAGTCGCCAATGGATTCCTTATCGTCCAACGAGAGTTCTGAATCGGTTCTGGCCAATCGATTCATTTTCGTGATGAAAGCTGATCGCGATCGGGATGGTGAACAAATCGGCACGGCTGGCTCACGCGTCGACGGGCGCATTTTCCGGCGACCCGGTTGTGAACATTGCGACATCAGAGGAAATTCATGGGTGCCGGAATTCCGGCCGACACAGCGCTCGAGTTTTGACTGTCGGCGCTGGCAGAAACAGGGACGGCTGTTCCTATCTTTTCAGCGCGGCGGCGCGATGGAATCGCGTCGGATCAACCGGCACTCCATCTTCAGCCGCACCGGCGGTTTCTTGGGTTGCGCGATCTTTTCCAGCAGTTCGGCCACTGCCCATTGCCCCATATCCTCGTGCGGCAGTTTTAGCGTGGTGAGCGGCGGCAGAATTTTTCGAGCAAGACTGTCGTCGTCGAAGCCAACCACCGAGATATCGTCTGGGATTTTCAGACCCCGCAGTCTGATCGCATCATAGGCGCCCATCGCCACGCGGTCTGAAAAACAAAACACTGCCGTCGGCGGCGACGGCAGGTCGAGCAGATGCAGCATCTTCTCCCGGCCGAGATCGAGCGACCAGGCGCCTGAGGCGATCAGCTCGGGATCAACGGCGATGTCATAGGTGGTCAGCGCCTGACGGTAGCCGCTCAACCGATCACGGGCTGCCTCAAGCCTATCCTTGCCCGCATCGATCATGGCGATCCGGCGATGCCCTGCCTTGATCAGCGCTTCCGTGGCGGCAAAGCCGCCGGCAAGATCGCCCGGGATGATGGAGGAAAACTCAGCCCGCTGTTGATGGCAGTTCAGAAGCACCGTCGGATAGTTTCCGAGTTTTGCGGGCAGTACCGGGGCCAACTGGGTGATCAGGGTGGCATAAATCACCCCAACGATCTGACGCCTGCCCAGGTAATCGAGAATGGATTCCGCGAATTCGACCTGTCCGCCAGTCACGACGGTGAGTGCCGCAAGCCCCTGCCCTTCGGCGGCTTCACGCACGCCCTCGATCAGCGGTGCGGCGTGATGCGAGGCCATCAGATCGTCGATCAGAAGCACGATGATTCCGCCGATCGGGCCATTGGCCGGCGTGCTCTTGCGATAGCCCAGCTCCTCGGCAACGGTGAGAACGCGCGTGCGCATCTCCTCCGATACGCGCTTGCCGGGCGCCGCATTCAATACCAGTGAAACCGTGGCATGCGAAACGCCGACCTTTGCGGCGATGTCGGACATTGTTGGTCGTTTCGTCGTTTTGTCGTTCACTCGGTTTCTTTCTTGGACAGCTGGCACGCACGTTAGAAAATCTGGCGGACAATGTGAAGCGGCGGCTCTTGCGGATGTTAATTTTTTAAGTTACGAAACCTATATGTAACTTATTTTGTGACTAAATCCAACTGGAAAGCTTGCGGCCCATGACCATCGCCTCTCGCCGTTTCACCGACACCCAATCGGGGCCGCGTTCGCGCCTGTCACTGGATGGGATTTGGGATTTTCAGCTGGAGGGGCGGGAGCGCACGACCATCCCTGTCCCCGGGCCCTGGCAAGCCCATCTTACCGATCTGCGTGCCGCGGCGGGTGTTGCAACCTATTCCCGCCTGGTCACCGTGCCGCAAGACTGGCTCGGTCGCCAGGTCATCGTGCATTTCGGCGCAGTGAACTATTTCGCTGAAGTATCCGTCAATGGTTGCCCGCTGGGGTCGCATGAGGGCGGCTATTTGCCGTTTGAATTCGTCATTCCAGCCGACATGCATGGACAAGAATTGCACCTGGATGTGCGTGTGACGTTGCCGAGCGCCGACGCACAAGCCTTCCCCGATTTTCCCTTTGATGAAATTCCGCATGGCAAGCAGAGTTGGTACGGCATGTTGGGCGGCATCTGGCAGTCTGTCTGGCTTGAATGCCGTTGCGAGGCGCATATCGCGCATCAGGGCATTCGCGCCGATCTCGTGACCGGAGATGTGACCGTTGACGTCGAGCTGGCAGCGGCCTTCACCGGCACAATGCACGTGACGCTTTTCGACCGGAAAGGCACGGTAGCGGCATCCGCCGAGCTTGCAGTTGATGCAGAGACGCACGCATCAGCCGAGCTGAATATTGCCAAGGTCGAGGCCTGGTCGCTCGACGATCCCGCGCTTTATCGTGCCGTCGTCGAACTGCATCAGCGCGACATCGTCATCGACGTCGCCGCAGAGAATTTCGGCTTCCGAACCTTCGAGGCGAGAGACGGAAGATTCTTCCTGAACGGCCAACCATTCTACATGCGCGGTGCGCTCGACCAAGACTACTATCCCGAAGGCATCTACACGCCGCCGTCGCTGGAGTTTCTGGAGGACCAGGCACGCAAATCGAAAGAGCTCGGCCTCAATCTCCTGCGCTGCCATATCAAGGTTCCCGACCCGCGCTATTATGACGTTGCCGATCGCTTTGGCCTGCTTGTCTGGACGGAAATCCCCAATATCCAGACGTTCACCGAGAAGTCGGCACAGCGTTTGCTCGATACGATGGAAGGTATCCTGCGCCGCGATGGCAACCACCCCTCCATCGTGATCTGGACCATCATCAACGAAGATTGGGGGACGCGTCTCGTCGAAAGCACCGATCAGCGCTTGTGGCTTCACAACGCCTATCATTGGCTGAAGAGAAAAGATCCGACGCGACTGGTGGTCGACAATTCCGCCTGCGTTCCGAACTTCCATGTCGTTTCCGACATCGACGATTACCACTACTATGCTTCGGTGCCGGAAATGGCGCGCGAATGGGCCGACTGGGTTTCGGCCTTCGCCAAGCGACCCAACTGGTCCTATTCGCCGAACGGCGATGCGACGCGGCGGGGCGACGAGCCCCTCGTCGTCTCCGAATTCGGTGTCTGGGGGCTACCGCATCCCGAAAAGCTGAAGCGGAATGACGAGGAGCCGTTCTGGTTCATCAACGGTCTCGAATGGGACAGCGAGGGCGCGACCTATCCGCATGGAGTCGAACAGCGCTTCCGCACCTATCAGTTCGACAAGGTCTTTCCGTCTTTCGGCTCCTTTATCGAGGATACGCAGTGGCATCAGTTCAATGCGCTGAAGTTTGAAATCGAAGAGATGCGCCGTCATGCCTCGATCCAGGGCTATGTCATCACCGAGCTCACCGACCTGCACTGGGAGGCGAACGGCCTGATGGACATGGAGCGCAATCCGCGCGCCTATCACAATCGCTTCCATGAGATTAATGGCGACGTGGTCATCGTGCCGCGCATGCAGCGATATGCGGTCTGGGCCGGCAGTATTGCCAGTGTCGAGCTCGAAATCTCGAGTGGCGGCAAGGTGCTGCCGGCGGCGGAATTAACCTGGAGCATCGACGGTGCCGCAGCCGGTAAGATGGCAGTCCCAGCGCAGGATGCGACCACGGTGCATCGCCTGCCGGCACTGGCATTGTCCTTTGCGGCAGACATGACCGGAAAGCGGACGAGCGTCCAGTTCTCACTCGCGGTCGCAGGCAAGGAGATCGCGCGCAACAGCGTCGATATCAGCGTCTACTCCGCCCGGGCTAAGCCAACACTATCCGTCTTCTCGGCAGAGCCGGAAATCGAACGCTATCTGGCGGGTCTTGGCTACCAGCTGGTCAATGCAGACAAAGCGGATGTGCGGGTGGTATCGACGCTCAGCCAGGCCGATATCGACGCCATGGAGCATGGTGCCCGCTACGTGACGCTTGCCGACGCGGCACCCCTGCCCTTTGGCAATCTGCGCAATGATCAACCGAATTGGAACTATCCGACCGGAGGCGATCGAGGGCAGGCCATGCCTCAGATGCGCGTAACAGAGCGCAATGGCACGATCTGGAAAGGCAATTGGGTGACCGGCTTTAGCTGGGTGAAACGCACCGGCGTATTCGATCGCCTGCCCGGCGGCCCGCTCAACGACCTCTCTTTTGTCGGCGTCAATCCCAACCGCGTCATTACCGGATTCAGGCCGATCCATTTCGACGGGCTGGTTCATGCCGGCACGATGGCAGGCTGGATCCACAAGCCCTGCGCAACGATCGCCGAACGCAGGGTCGGCGTCGGTCGCATCGTGGCAACGACCTTCGGTCTGATGCGTGAGGCTCCCGGCGCCGATCCGGTCGCCGCGACCTTGCTCGATTGTGTCATCGAGACTGCGGTCGGATAGGCGGCCCCAGTAAAATCAATCGCCGCGTATGACCGGGAGGAGGTTTAGGTGGCCAACACAGTTGCAGGCGTGAGCATCCGCGGCGTTTCCAAGAGTTTTGGCGCGGTGGAGGTGCTCAACGACATCTCGCTCGGCATAGAGCGCGGCGAGTTCATCGTTTTCCTTGGTGCCTCCGGCTGCGGCAAGTCCACGCTCCTGCGGATGATCGCCGGGCTGGAGACGATTTCCGGCGGCGAGATCTGGATCGGTGGGCGTCGCGTCGATCAGCTGACACCTGGCCAGCGCGGCGTATCCATGGTGTTCCAGTCCTATGCGCTCTATCCGCATATGAGTGTTCGGGAAAACCTTGCCTTCGGGCTGGTCAATATTCGCACGCCGAAAGCCGAGATCGAAACCCGGATTTCGGCTGCGGCCAAAATGCTGGAGATGGAACATCTCCTCGAGCGAAAGCCGGCCCAGCTATCCGGTGGCCAGCGTCAGCGCGTTGCGATCGGTCGCGCTATTGTGCGCGAACCCGATGTCTTTCTTTTCGACGAACCCTTATCGAACCTGGATGCCGGCTTGCGCACACGCACCCGTTTCGAACTGGCCCAGTTACACGAACGTCTTGGCGCCACGATGGTTTTTGTGACCCATGACCAGATCGAGGCAATGACCCTTGCGACCCGGATTGTCCTTCTCAACAAGGGAAGGGTCGAGCAAGTGGGCGCGCCCATGGAGATTTATTCCCGGCCAAGCACGCGCTACGTCGCGCAATTTGTCGGCTCGCCGCCAATGAATTTCTTGCCGGTCGCCAAAATCGAGGACGCTCCGGGCGGCGCGATTGCCGTCACGACCGCCGGCACAAGGCTGCACACCGCCATTCGCTTCGATGGCCTGCCAACCGATAACCTCACACTTGGCGTCCGGCCGGAGAATTTGACGGTCGCTCCTGATGGCCAGGTGAAAGGTCGGGTCGTCACCGTCGAACAGATGGGCGACCGCTCGCTCATCCATGCCGAACTAAGCGATGGCACGCGGATCATCGGCGTCGACGCGCCCGTCACAACGGTGCGCAATGGAGCGGAAATCGCCTTTGCCGCCGAAGGTGCGAAGGCGGCGCTGTTTGACAGCATGGGCAAAGGATACCACGCAGCCAGCTAGGCTGTGGCGCAAGACATGAAGGCCTTCCGTTCGCGGTGGCCCCGGCAGGAAAACCGATCAGCCTGGAGGAGTGAAAATGCGTAATCTATTGAAAGCATCGATCGCGGCGATAGCCGTCATGACTGCCTTTCCGGCATTCGCAGTCGAAAATGTCGTCTGGTGGGACTTTCTGTCGGGAGGCGACGGCGTGCGTATGAAGGCGCTAATCCAGCGCTTCAACGAAGAGCACAAGGACAAGATCGAGATCAAGGGGACCACCCTGGAATGGGGCGTTCCCTATTACACCAAGCTGCAGACATCGGCGGCCGTCGGTCAGGGACCCGACATCGCGACCTACCACCTGTCGCGTCTAGCGGGTGCGGTGACCGCCAAGACCGTCTCGCCAATCGATCCGAAGGAACTAGAAGCTGTCGGCTTGAAGGATAGTGACTATCCGCCGAACGCAATCGCCGCTTCGACGGTCGACAAGGTCCGCTATGCCGTTCCGTTCGACGTGCATGGCGAGGTGCTTTACTACAACAAGAATGTGCTCAAGGAGCTCGGCGTCTTGGGGTCTGACGGCAAACCCACCGGTATCGACACGCTGGATGGCTGGCGTGCGCTGCTCGCCAAGGCCAAGACGGCCGGCAAGAACGGCGTCGTCATCGCCTCGTCCAACGGCGACCTGCGCGATATCTACACGCTGTTTGGCCAGCTCGGCGGCGAGTTGACCGCCAATGGCAAGTTCCTGCAAGGGAACAATCTCGGCAAGATGGAGAAGGCCTACAACGAGGTTGCCGATTGGGTGAAGCAAGGTTGGGCGCAACCCTATATCGATTCCGAAACCATCACCCCTACCTTCCTCGCCGGGCAATCCGCCTTCTTCCTCAACGGCAACTGGGAACTGCCGACCATGGAAACCGAAAAGGCCAAGGGCAACGGTTTCGATTACGGTATGGTCAACATCCCGGCCTGGATGGGCAAGCCCGCCAACTGGTCGGACTCGCATTCCTTCGTGATCCCCAACAATGTCGGGGTGAAGATGACGCCGGAGAAGCGCGCCGCGGTGCTCGAAGTCATCCATTGGATGAATGTGAACTCCCTGGAATGGGCCGCAGCCGGTCATATTCCGGCTTATCTGCCCGTCAGCACGTCTGATGCCTACAAGGCCCTCAAGCCGCAAGCGGACTATGCGGCCATGGCGCTCAACGCCTTCTACATGCCGAAAACGCCGCTCACCGGTGCCGCATCCAAATTCGACGATGACTGGCAGAACATGGCGTCCGGCCCGCTGAACGGCGAGGGAGATGCCAAGGAAACACTTGAGAAGTTCCGCGATCACATGAACTCTCAGTGATATCTCACGTCAACAGTCCCGGGGCTGGAGCAAGCCCCGGGATCGCAAACCGAGGCAGGTAACAGATGGCCGCAGTCAGCAACAGGAAGAAGGACAACATGATCGCAGCGCTGCTGGTTGCGCCTGCGGTCATTACCTTTCTGATCATCTTTGCCTATCCGACATGGCGGATGGTGGCGATGAGCCTGACCAATGCGCCGCTGATCGGTCCCGGCGAATGGGTCGGTCTCGATAATTACGTGCGCCAATTGTCGTCCCCGCAACTGCAAAAAGCGCTTCTGAACACGCTGTATTTCATAGTCCTGACCGTCGTCCCGGGTACGCTCCTCGCGCTTGTCATCGCGATGGGCGTCAGCCGCTTGAGCGGGCGCATACAGATGCTGGTCCTGGCATGCTTTTTTCTTCCGTCGATCCTGCCGGTTTCCGTCGTGACGCAGATCTGGACCTGGATTGCAAACATGCAATATGGCGTGCTCCAGAACCTTATCGGTCTGTTTACCGGTGGCCGGCCGCTACCGGTGCTGCGCGCTCCCTCGTATTTCATGCCCTCGGTCGCTGTCGTCACCATCTGGTGGACAATCGGCTTCAACATCCTGCTGTTTCTTGCCGCGCTGCGCAGCATCTCGCCCGATGTCTATGAGGCTGCTGCACTCGACAATGCCAGCCGCTGGAGGGTGTTTTCGAAAATTACCTGGCCGCTGATCTGGCCGGTGACCGCATTGGTGCTGACGCTGCAGCTGATTGCGCAGTTCAAGATCTTTGCACAGCCCTACCTGCTGGGCTACTTCGCTCATACGCCGGCCGATGCGCAATCCGTGGTCATGACAGTCATCTACGACCTCGCCTTCAAACAGAACAAGGGCGGAGAAGGCGCAGCGGTCGCCACCATCCTGTTCGTCATCATCCTGATTGCCTCCGTCCTGCAATATCAGTTCCTGCGTGCGCGAGGCGAAAAATGAGCGTTTCGATGATTGATCAGCAGGCAGGCCTGACAATAGCGACCAGAAGCGTTGCCTCGGGCAAATGGGTGAGCCGCGGGCTTACAGCGCTGACCCTTCTCGGAGCGCTGATCTGGTTTTTTCCCCTTTACTGGGCGATCGTAACCTCGCTCAAATCCGATACCGAAGTGGTGAGCCGAACCACCTCGCTCCTTCCCTCGGCGCCGACGCTTGAGCCCTATCGCTATGTGATCGCGCATTCGAGCATCGTGCAATGGTATATCAACTCGGTCGGCACATCGGCGATCATCGCGATCGTGGTGCTGGCGATAAGCGTTTGCTGCGCTTATGCGCTCAGCCAGATTCAGTTTCCCGGACGGCGCCTGATCTATGGCGCACTGATCGCCTCGGTGATGGTGCCGGCTGAAGCGCTCATCATCAATCATTTCGTGTTGATGAACACTTTCGGTCTCATCAACAGCTGGGGCGGCATCGTGCTGCCGCAGTTGGTCGTCCCATCCGTGATCATCATTCTCAAACAGTTCTTCGACCAGATCCCGAAGGAGTTTCGCGAGGCGGCGATGCTCGACAATGCCGGGCATTTGACGACGCTTTGGAAGATCTATGTGCCGATGAACTGGGGTGTCATGACCGCACTGGGCATCACGACTTTCATCGCGGCATGGAACAATTTCCTCTGGCCGTTCCTGGTTGCGACGTCGGACGCCACAATCACCATTCCTGTCGGTATCACCCAGGTGAAGGACGTCTTCGGCGTGCGCTTCGCCAAGGACATGGCGGCAGCGGTTCTGGCCGGTCTTCCCGTCGCCATTCTGTACCTTCTCTTCCAAAGGCAGATCACACGCGCCATCATGTTGTCAGCCGGGATCAAGGGTTAGCGGCGCCACTCATCAAACCGACCCACTGGTATTGCAATGAAACTGCGGTTGGCGCTGCGCCAGGATTGCGGGACTTGGCGCAGCTATATGTGACCATTTGTTCGACGGTCGTTCCGCTTACTGCTGTGCGGGCGCAGTTTTCTGAATTTTGTCCTGAACCTTCTTAACGAGCGCCGGATCCTTCTTTGCGGCAGCTAGGATAGCGTTGTATTCGTCTACCGACATGTCCGGTGACGTCTGAACAGCCTGCACCATTTGCTTACTTGCCTCGGCTTGCAGCTGTTGCTTTGCGGTGGGATCGGCTGTTGCTCCTATCTTGGCTGAATAGTCCTGCTTGATCTTGTCCACCTTGAGATAGGCAACTGTAAAAGCATCGATTTTTTGATCGCTGACAGATGCAGCCGTGGCAACGCTACCTGTTTGAACTTGATTTGGTTGCTTGTCTTGCGTTGCTTGCTGTGCAAAAGCCGAGTTGCTGATAAACATCAGGCTCAAGGCCGCAACTGTTAGCGATGCGACGGGGATATAGCGATTGATCATCTCAATTCCTCTTCGATAGTGCTGGTGAAACACCTCTTTAACGGGGTAGAGCAAATGGCGGCATAGGGCGTTGATTTTGCCGTTGGCCAGGGTTGAGGAACGATCTGTCGACAATGCGACCGTCAAATGTTTTCTATGGGGCAATAGCGCGACGATCCGCCGGCCACGAGGCGGCGGTTTTGTGGCTGAAGCGAGTTTCACGAGTGCAAGGTCGCTTTTGCTTCGACAGCAACGACCTGTTCCCGACCGTCGACCGGTCCGACACCGGCTGCGTCACCATGGGTCAGGTGCGCCAGCACCACGCCGATCCCGGAAGGTTCAACGGCTACACCTGACGCGCTGAGGCCCTCTACACTCCAACGATTTCGCTGAACTGCACGATGGGCACGATGTCCGTATAGTTGGCGACATCCGCGACGATCTCCGCGCGGTGGGGGCCGAACGCCGCCTGGAACGTCTCCAGGCTCGGCGAGTAGACGTGGCACGCCGCGACGAACTCCGGCGCGCTTCCAGGTTCGCGACCCACGAGGCCTTTCTCGATCTCGTAGCGCAGGCAGGCATCGCCGAGCCGCTGCTGGATCAGCGGCAGGTGATGGGTGCGGTAGTAGTCGTGATCGAACTTGGAGCCGCCATCGGCCGGATAGTAAACGCTCATCTTAATCATGTCGGGCTCCTGCCTGAACGCCTCTCCGAGCGTCCGCGAAGCCTTTCTAGGTCACCGGCTCATAAAGCACAACCAGATTTTGGCTGAAGCACGTTTGACGGGAGCGATATGGTTTTCGCCGTACTTTCCGAAGCAGGTGGCGAGGAACGGAAATGCTTGAGTTCGCCGAAGAAGCGTTCGCCAAGTTTGCAGTAGGGCGATAGAGGAAGGCGCTGAACGGCGGGCAGCGTTTGCGGCCGGGCATCGGCTCGATGTTGGCTCAAGAGCCGCGCGCGGCGTTGGTCGATAACACCCGCTTGACCACCGACCACTCGAATTCTGTCAACTCGTTGCAGCGCTGACCCGTCCGCAGCTCCCTGCAGAAGCTTGAATCAGAGCCTTGCGCTACCAACAGCAATTTACGAGTGCATAACCTGATGCATCAATCCAAGTCATGATAATGAAAGCCACTCCAGGCTGAGCATTGGAGTGGCTTTCGATGGCTGACGATTAGAGATGATCGCGTGGGATGGTTTGTTTCCATTCGCGGGTCTTGACGACCGCGCCATTCTCCTTCGCGGTCAGCACGCCGGAGATATGAAAATTCTCCGCGTCCGAGCGCATGCTGGTCGTGCTGTCGATATCGACCATCCAGCCTTCGCGTCCCATGCGATACTGCTGGGTCAGAACATAAGAGGCGGAAAGCGGGTCATCGTCGCGCACGCGCAGTTCGCGCTTCAGGCTGTGGCTCAGCTCGGTGCCGATGTCGTCGAAGCGCAGTACGCCTTCGCCAAACAGACCGCCGATGCCTTCCGTCACGTAAAGCGTTTCGCCCGTCACGTGGTCCTGTTCGCTCCAGCGGCGCACACTGCCGGGATCGAGCTGGGTGATCGGCGTCGCTGGGCCATGGGCCGGCCTGTCGAATGCGACTTCATCCTTGTTGCCCGACTGCGGGCGAACAGGCAGATCGAGAGCCGAGGCGCCCGTATCGAGCGTGAACGTGACGCGCTTCGGCGACGGCCAGACCATCGGCCAGTAGCCAGTGGCAACCGAAAGCCGGATGCGGTGGCCCTTCTTGAAGCTGTAGCCGCAATCGTTGAGCTTGATCGCGATCTCATAGGTCTTGCCAGGCACCAGCAATTCCGGCCTGTCGTGGCCATGAATGTGGTTGAGGTTGAAAACCTGATAGCTGACGCGCGTCGCGCGGCCGTCTGGAAGAATATCGCTCAGACGCAGCGACACCTGAGCGACTGGCTGGTCGACGCTGAAGCGCAGCCGCGCGATCGGAGCGCCGAGAATATCGAGATCCTCGGCAAGGACAGCCGTATCGAAGTTGAGCGAACCACCATCGTCGAGACGCTGGTCCGTCGGATGTTCGCCGACGCAGCCCGTACCCATCCATTCACCACCGGCCTTGCCATGGCTGTTGGGGGACGAAATCGCGAGCAAAGCGGAAGCTGCCTCTGACTTGCCCAGGGAATAGTCAGCGCCGAGTGCGAAGGTTTTCGACGCAATCGACTTCGACGGCCATTCCGCCTCACCGACCCAGCGACCGTTCGTGAAGGTGCGTGTACCGGTCGGCTCGATCGTGTCGCAGAGATAGGCGCGCAGCTTCGGCTCGTCCATGACACCGGTGTCCCTGCCCTTCAGCCACTGATCCCACCAGCGGACCGCTTCCTGGAGGAAGCCGATTGCCGGACCCGGTACGCCGTCCTGCGGATAGATGTGGCCCCACGGTCCGATGATGCCGCGGGAGGGAACCTGCAAGCCTTCGAGAAGCCGCGGCACGGCATTCGTGTAGCTGTCGCTCCAGGCGCCGATTGCGAGAATCGGGCACTGGGTCGCCGACCAGTCCTCGCAGATCGAGCCATGCTTCCAGTATTCGTCGTAGTGCTGATGTTCGAGCCACAGCGCCGGGAAGAACGGCAGGCGCTCCAGGCGCTCGATCCAGGCATCGCGCCATCCGGCGCCGACGATCTCAGGATCGAGCGGCCGCGACTGGTAGGCGAGCATGATCGTACCCCACCACAGATTGTCGTTGAGCAGCAGGCCGCCCATGTAGTGGATGTCGTCGGTAAAGCGGTTGTCGGTCGAATAGGCGGTGATGATCGCTTTGAGCGCCGGCGGACGGCATGCGGCGACCTGAAGGCCGTTGAACCCGCCCCAGCTCTTGCCCATCATGCCGACATTGCCGTCGCACCAGGGCTGTTCAGCGATCCAGGCGATGACTTCCAGCGCATCGTCCTGCTCCTGCTGGATATATTCGTCGGCCATGTGTCCGTCGGATTCGCCGGTGCCACGCATGTCGACGCGGATAGCCGCATAGCCGTTCTCGGCGAAATAGCCATGCATCGGCTCGTCGCGACCACGCGTGCCGTCGCGCTTGCGATAAGGGATATATTCAAGCACGGCCGGCAACGGCGTCTTATCGGCACCTTCCGGCAGCCAAAGACGTGCGCCGAGGCGCGTACCGTCCTTCATGGTGATCCACAAATGCTCTGTGACGTTTACGGTCATGGTCGGTTCCAATGGATTTGAATGCAAGAATTATGCTGCGGCATTTGTGCCGCGCCCGCCAGCTAGCCAGCGACGCGCGCTTTCAGAATATCGTCGAGCCAATCGCGGCGCAGCTCCGGAACTGATGTAATGAGCTGTTTCGTATAGGCTTCGTAAGGCGGTTCGAAAATGGCCTTCGTCGTGCCGGTTTCAACCACCCTGCCCTTTTGCATGACCATGGTGCGGTCGGCGAGACGCCGCACGACGCCAAGATCATGGGTGATAAAGAGATAGGAGACGCTGAGCTCGTCCTGCAGCTCGCGCAGAAGCTTCAGGATTTCCTCCGCGACCAGCGGATCGAGCGCCGAGGTGACTTCGTCGCAGATGATGAGGTCGGGCTTGGCGGCCAGCGCACGGGCAATGCAGACACGCTGTTTCTGTCCGCCGGATAGGGCTCCGGGCAGGCGACCGGCAAAATCCGTCGGCAGCCCGATCAGCTCGAGGAGACGGGCGATCTCAGCTTTGCGCTGATCTTCCGTCATCCCGAAATAGAACTTCATCGGACGCCCGATGATTTCTCCGACCGTCTGTCGCGGGTTGAGCGCTACGTCGGGAAGCTGATAGACAAGCTGGATGCGACGAAGCTCTTCGCGCGAGCGTTGCTTGTAGCTGCCGGGCAGGCGTTGACCGCCAAGCGTGATGATTCCGCTCGAATGCGGAGGCAGGCCGGCAATGATGCGGGCAAGCGTCGATTTGCCGGAACCGGACTCGCCGACGATCGCAAGTGTCTCGCCGCGGCGAACATGGCAGTTCACATCGCTCAGCACCAGCTTCTTGCCATAATAGGCCGTCGCATTCTTCACTTCGAGCAGCATATCGCCGGTCTTCAGTTCGGCCTGTTCTCCGGCGATGCTTGCCTCGCGTTCGGCAACGAGGCGGCGGGTATAATCCTGCTTGGGCGCTTCCAATACGTCTTCGGCGGAGCCGAGTTCGACCATCTTGCCGTGACGCAGAACCATGATGCGATCAGCGATTTGGGCGACGACAGCGAGATCATGGGTGATGTAGAGTGCCGCCGTGCGATAGCGCTGGATCAGGCTGCGCAGGAGCGCCAGCACCTCGATCTGCGTCGTCACGTCAAGCGCGGTCGTTGGCTCGTCGAGCACCAGAATGTCGGGACGGCAGGACATGGCCATAGCGACCATCGCACGCTGAAGCTGTCCGCCGGAAACCTGGTGCGGGTAGCGGTTGGCGAAGGTTTCGGGATCGGGAAGCTGCAGCGCATGCAGCAGTTCCAGCATCCAGGCCTTGGCTTCCGCCTTCGACATCAGGCCGTGATAGAGCGGCCCCTCCATGATCTGCTGGCCGATGCGGTGCGCCGGGTTGAAGGAGGCGGCCGCACTTTGCGCGACATAGGCGATACGGGCGCCGCGAATGGCCTCGCGGGTCTCCCGCGTTCCCTCCATCAACGAGATGCCATCGACGACGATGAGCCCCTCGGTAATCTTGCAGCCGCCGCGGCCATAGCCCATTGCCGCAAGCCCGATGGTGGACTTGCCGGCCCCGGACTCGCCGATCAGCCCCAGCACCTGGCCGCGCTGCAGTTCGACATCGACGTGATCGACAAGCGTTGCACCCGTCGGCGCCTTGACCACAAGGCCTGTCATCTTGAGTACGAGATCGTTGCTCATCTATCCGCCCCTTGCGTCGTTGCACGTCCGCCGAGAAGCCAATCGACGACGAGGTTGATGCCGACCGTCAGGATCGCAATGGCGGCAGCCGGATAGAGGGGTGCGTAAAGGCCATAGAGGATCGCCTGCTGGTTATCCTTGACCATGCCGCCCCAGTCGGCAAATGGCGGCTGGATACCGAGGCCCAGAAACGACAGGCCGGCGACGAACAGGAAGGTGAAACAGAAACGCAATCCGAACTCGGCGATCAGCGGCGGCAGGGTGTTCGGCAGGATCTCGCGCCAGATCAGCCAGCCGAGGCCCTCGCCGCGAAGACGGGCGGTTTCGGCATATTCCAGCACATTGACCCCTTGTGCGACGATCCGAGCCAGGCGGAAAACGCGGGTGGAATCGAGCACCGCGATGGTGATGATCAACACCGGCAGCGACGAGCCAAGCGCCTGCAGGACAACGAGTGCCGATATCAGCACCGGAATGCACATGACGGTATCGACGATACGCGACAGGATGGTGTCGACCCAGCCACCGAAAATGGCGGCAAGGAAGCCGAGCGGCACGCCGATGCCGAACGAGAGCAGCGATGCGGCGAGCGACACCCCAATGGACATCTGCGCGCCATAGAGCAGCCGTGAAAGCATGTCGCGACCGTTCTGGTCGAGGCCGAACAGGAAGTCTGCGGACGGAGGATCGAACGGCGCGCCGACGATTTCCTCCTGGCCGTGAGGCGCAATCATCGGTCCGAACAGGAAGAGAAGGATTGCAATGGTAACAATGGCAAGGCCAAGCCAAGCCGTGAAGGGGAGAGATTTCTTCATGGCTCTATCGGGAGTGCCTCAGACGCGGATTAAGCGCGATGGCAGCGACATCCGCGATGATGTTGAGAATGACGTAAGCCGCGCCGAAAACCAGGGCTGCGGCCTGTACCAATGGCAAGTCGCGCTTGGAAACGGCATCGACCATGAAACGGCCAAGGCCGTTGTAGTTGAAGACCGCCTCGACGAGCACGACGCCCGTGATCAGGTAGGCGATGTTGAATGCCACGACATTGACGATCGGCGCGGCCGCATTGGGAAGCGCATGTCTGACCACCACACGTTTGGTCCGCAGGCCCTTCAGATATGCGGTCTCGACGTAGGCCTGATCCATCACCGACAGCACGGCCGTGCGGGTCATGCGCATCATCTGCGCGACGGTGACGAGAAGCAGTGTCAGCGCGGGAAGCGCAGTCGCCTGTATCCACTCGAAGAAGGTCATTCCGTCATAGGTATCCGCCAGGCTCGGAAGCAAATTGAAACGGATCGACAGGAACAGGATCAGCAGCAGGCCGAGGAAATATTCCGGCAGGGACACGAAGGCCAGCGCGATAATGTTGACGGTGCGATCGAATATGCCGCCGCGCCTCACCGCAGTCAGGAGACCAAGCAGAATGGCAAGCGGCACGCTGATGATGCCGGCAAAGGCGGCCAGCGCCATGGTGTTCCAGAAGCGCGGCCACAACAGGTCGGCCACCGGCTGCTGGTTGGCAAGCGACGTGCCGAGATCGCCGGTCAGGAAGCCTGCCAGCCATGAGATGTAACGCGTGAGAAGCGGTTGATTGAGACCGAGGCTTTCGCGCAGCGTCGCGAGTGCCTCAGGTGTCGCATTCTGGCCGAGGATGGCCGATGCCACGTCGCCGGGCAGGATCTGCGTGCCGGCGAAAATCAACGCCGACACCAGGAACAGCGTGAGGAGCCCGAGCCCCACACGCTTCAGGATTAGAACAGTCATTTACGCTTCCAGCCAGACTTTTTCAGCGAGGCGCGCACCCATCAGATTGAACATCGGGTGTGTCGTCACACCCTTCAGCTTCTTGGAGGTGGCGTCGAGATAATCGCCGAACATCGGGATAAGCGCGCCGCCGTCATTGCTGAGGGAAGCCTGCAGTTCGGCATAGATTTCCTTGCGCTTTGCAGGATCAAGCATGGCGCGGGCTTCCAGCAGCTTGGCATCGAAATCGGCGTTCTTCCAATGGGTGTCGTTCTGCGATGCATTGGAGACATAGGCGACGCTCAAGGCCTGATCCGTGGTCGGGCGGCCGCCGCGATAGGACATGCAGAAGGGCGCCTTCATCCAGACATTGTCCCAATAACCGTCTGCCGGTTCGCGCTTGATGCCGATCTCGATCCCGGTCTTGGCGGCAGCCGTGCGGACGATGGCCGCAGCGTCGACGGCGCCGGTAAAGGCTGCATCAGACGCAGAAAGCTGGATCTTGAGGGAGCTCATGCCGGCCTGTTTCAGATAGTACTTGGCCTTTTCCGGATCATAGGCGCGCTGCGGCAGAGCGGCATCGAAGTACGGATCCGTGCTTGGGATCGGATTGTCGTTGCCGAGGCGACCATAGCCGCGCAGAGCCGTTTTCAGGAGCTGCTCGCGATCGATCGCATATTTCAGGGCAAGCCGGATGTTGTTGTCGGTAAACGGCGCCTGCGTGCAATCCATCAGGAAGGAGAAATGCTGGCCGCCGGCCGATTGGACGATGTTGAGGTTCGGATTGCGTTTCAAAAGATCGACGGTCTTGAAGTCGAGCTGGTTGATCGCATGGACCTGGCCGGACATCATCGCATTCGTGCGGGCAGACACATCGTTGATGACGATGACTTCGACCGCATCGACCCATGCCGTATTCGGCTTCCAGTAGCTTTCGTTGCGCTTGAAGCGGGCACGGACGCCCGGCTGGAAGCTTTCATAGACAAAGGGGCCGGTGCCGACAGGCTTGTTGAAATCGGTCCAATCCTTCGGGACGACGAGGAAATGGTAGTCCGAAAGGACATAAGGAAGATCGGCGTTACCGCTCTTGAGCGTGATCCTGATCGTACCGGCATCGACCTTGGCAACGTCGGTGAACTCCGATGCAAGCGACCGTGCACCGGACGAGGTTTCACCGCGATGCAGGTTGATCGAATAGAGGATATCGTCGGCATCGAGCGTCTTGCCATTGTGGAAGGTCACGCCTTGGCGGACCTTGAACGTCCATTCCTTGGCATCTGCCGAAGGTTCCCAGCTTTCGAAGAGCTCAGGCACCGCCTTGTTGTTGGCGTCGATTTCCACAAGGCCGTTCATCAGCATGTAGGCCTGATTGACCGGCACCCAATCCTTCAGAAGACGCGGATCGAAATTATCGGTGGTGCTGCCGCCGCCAATGCCAAGCTTGAGCAAACCGCCTTTCTTCGGTGTCCCCTCGCTTGCGGCGGCGGCGGGCGATGTGATCAGCCCGCTCATGCCGCCGATGCTGGCCAGACCCAATCCGGCTACACCCGACATGAATGTGCGGCGCGTCAATTGAACCTGGTTTTTCTGCTCGAGCATTCGTTACCCCTGTGTTTAATTCATAGCTCATAGGATTTTGCCGGTGGGTATCTTACCGCAGGCCCCATATTCAAGGGCAAATACTCTATTTTCGGGTATGACTTTTGTGCATAGCCCCATGCAAAATGCATGGCTTGGCATTTGCTGGAACAGGATTAAAGGAGCGTCGCAAACGTGATGGCAGGAGGCGCATTTCGCAAGAAAAGCACAACCTGCCTTTTTGGATTTGGATAATCCTGGAGTTCGAAATGAGTATGCCCGACATTGTCGGCCTTTTGGGAGCCGCCTTCTATTTGACGGCTTATGCGTTGCTTCAATTACGCATTTTGACGGTTGACGACTTTTTGGTCACCGTGCTCAACGTCGCAGGCGGCGTTGCGCTCATCTATTCGCTGATGTGGAATTTCAACCTGGGATCGCTGATCTCGCAGGTCGCATGGCTGATTATTACCGTGGTCGGATATGCGCGCTTCCGCATGATTTCACGCAGGCGCGCAGCGCAATAGTGAGATGACGAGACGTATTGGGCCCATTCGCTGGGCCCGATCATTTTCATGTGATCACATGGGCGTGTTACTGGCTATCAGCCAATCGGATACTTCGCGCACGATCTTTCGTTGATGCCGGTCAGCCGGACGCATCAGATAGAAATAGGCACCCGACCGCATAATGTGACTGTGAACGGGAACCAGAGTTCCTGAGGCCAGTTGCTCCCCTATAAGCCAGGTCCAGCCGAGCGTGATGCCGATGCCCTGCGTGGCTGCGGCCACGCACAGGCCATAGTCACCGAGCCGCCATTCCAGCGCACCGGCCGGCGGTGCAAGCTTTGCGTCCTGCCACCATTCCGGCCATCCCTGCCATTCGCGCATCGTATCCTCGATGGCGAGCAGAACGGGCGCGGTCTGCTCCATGATGTGGAGCGAACCCGGCGCCGAGACCGGCACGATCTCCTCCTGGCCGAGAACGGTGAGATTGACGCCGATTGGTCGTTCCTTGCGATAGAAGATTGCAAGGTCGAATTCGTCCAGTCGCAAATGGGCGACATCGTCGGTCACGCGCAGGCGAATTTCGATGCCGGGAATTTCGGCCTTCAGAATGGCGACGCGTGACAGGAACCACTGGTCGGCAATGCCACGCGAGCAGGCAATGGTGATCTGCCGGGGGCCTGTCCATGCCCGCAGCCCGTCGGTAACGGCGCTCAGATCGCCAAGAAGACGGCTGACTTCCGATGCATAGGTCTCGCCGATCGCGGTCAGTTGAACGCCAAGCGGCAGTCGGTTGAACAGCTTCGAACCGATGAAGGCTTCGAGCTTGCCGATCTGGCGGCTGATGGCGCTTTGAGTAAGGCCCAGTTCCAGTCCTGCACGAGAGAAGCTACCAAGCCGGGCCGCACTGTCGAAGACGACGAGTGCATTCAGCGGCGGCATGGATTGGCGTCCACCTTCCATGAATAAACGCTTTCAAGAATTCCAAATGTCGGGGATTGCCCTAATACCGCAATGGGCAAACAGCAAGATCGATATCGTCAGGTTTGTGGCCTGTCATGGTAATATGATAGGCTGATAGCCGGCCTTCACTCGTCTTGCGTTCACTCCGCTCCTGCGGTTTCACGAGCTGGTTTAGGCTTGCCCTCAGGCAAGCATCGCCCGGCGCGTGAGCGGATCGATATCGAACGAACTCGCTCTATCCTACCCTAGCGCATGCTGGAAAGGCCGTCGCGATCGAGGATCTGCTTGATCGACCCCTTCTCCATGATCGCGGCACGGTCGCACATATGAGCCACGACGCCGGGATCGTGGCTGACAAGGACGAATGTCATGGCGTGCAGCTCCTTCAGATCATTGAGCAGATTGAGGATGCCGGCCTGGACGGAAACATCCAGCGCAGAGGTCGGCTCATCAAGAAGCAAGAGCTTCGGCCGCAACAGCAATGCGCGCGCGATGGCCACCCGCTGCCGTTGACCGCCGGAAAGCTGGTGCGGATAGCGGCGGCCTGCCGCTGCCGGGAGACCGACCTGATCAAGCGCCGTCTGCACCTGAGCATCGATATCCTTTGTCCCCCTCAGCGATAATGGCTCGCCGAGAATGCGCATGATGCTGTGCCGCGGATGCAGCGAAGAGTACGGATCCTGAAACACCATCTGGATATTATCACGCAGACTGCCAGCGATCTTTTTGCCAGCCTGAAGCGGCGCGCCAAAAACGGAAATAGCGCCTTGCCAGCTGGTGTTTAGGCCGGCGATGGCGCGCAGCACCGTCGTCTTGCCGCAACCGGACTGACCGATGAGGCCAAAGGTCTCGCCGCTCGCAATGTCGAAGCTGACACTGCGGACCGCAGTAAACGACTGGCGTGCGCCGGAAAAGCTAATAGAGAGATCGGAAACGGAAAGGGCGTTCACGTGCCTACCCCATAGACCGGCAGGCGGGTGCCGTAGGTTTCAGCCGACGGCCGTGCGGCCCAGAGCGCGCGTGTATAGTCGGATTGCGCATTGGCCAGATCCGCTGCGGCCAGTTCCTCGTCGATGCGGCCGCTTCTCAGCACAATCACCCGATCTGCAAAGCGCGATACCTGCTGCAGATCATGGCTGATCAGCAATAACCCCATCCCGAATTGTTCGGTCAGCGAGCGCAGCAGCGCCAATATCTGGTTTTGAAGTTCTCGGTCGAGCGCTGAGGTCGGCTCGTCGGCGATCAGCAGTTTCGGGCGATTGATCAGCATTGCCGCGATCATCACGCGCTGCCCCATGCCACCCGAGAGTGCCGCAGGATAGCTCGAATAGACGCGCGCGGGATCAGGAAGACCGACCATGTCGAGCATATCGAGTGCCCGCTCGCGTCGCTCCGCAGCCGAAAGGCGTGTATGCAACAACAATGTCTCTTCAACCTGGCGACCGACCTTATGCGCTGGATTGAGCGAATATTTCGGATCCTGAAGGACGAGCCCGATATCCTTTCCCCGAAGGGCGTTCCAGCCGGAGGGCGCAAGAGAAAGGAGGTTCCGTTCGTCGAATGACAGACGCTTTGCCTGGACTGTCGCCGTGCGCGGCAGCAGCCCCATGATGGCTCTCCCCGTCATCGACTTTCCGGACCCGGACTCGCCGACGAGCGCGACGATTTCTCGGCCGACCGTAAAATCGATGCCGTCGACGACACGCACCGGACCGGCCCCGGAAGGAAAGGAAACCGACAGGTCCTCAACGGTTAGCAGCGCTTCAGCCATGACGCGGATCCAGTATGTCACGCAGACCGTCAGCCAAGAGATTAAAGGCCAAGGAGGTGATGAGAATGGCAAAGCCGGGCACTGCCGCCACCCACCATTGATCGAAGATGACCTGCGTGCCCTCCGAGACCATGGCGCCCCACTCCGCCGTCGGTGGGCGCACGCCGAGCCCGAGAAAGCCGAGCCCGGCCGCGGCCAGAATGATGCCTGATAGATCAAGGGCCAACCGGATGATCGCCGATGGTAACACCAGCGGCAGCACATGACCGTAAAGCAGCCGGATACCTTTGATGCCAACCATTTCGGCGGCGGCCAGATAGTCGCTGCGGCGAAGCGCTGCCGTCTCGACCCGCGCCTGGCGGGCATAGGCGGGCCAACTCGTCAGCGACAGTGCCAAGGCACCATTGACCAAACCCGGTCCCATGATCGCGACGAAGGCAAAGGCGAGCAACAGGCGCGGGAAGGACATGACGACATCGGTGATGCGCATGAGGATGCGCTCGGTGATGCCGCCGAAATAGCCTGCCAGTATGCCGACGAGGATGCCGAGCGGAGCCATCAGGAGAACGACGAACAAGAGCAGCAGCAGGGTCGGCCGCGCGCCGTAGATCATACGGGATAACAGATCGCGCCCGAACCCATCCGTGCCGAACCAATGCGCCGCACTTGGCGGCATCAGGCGATTGGCCGTCTCCTGCAGATTGGGATCATAAGGCGCGATCCAGGGCGCCAGCAATGCGGCAGCAAGAATGAGGAGGACGACGATGCCGCCGGCCGCGGCCGATGGTGATCGCAGGACACGTCGCAGGAAAGACGGCTCCTCGAAGGGATGCTGGACAATGGCGCTCAACGCTTCTTCCCCACTTCTAGCCGTGCGACGCCGAGATCCGTCAGCGCGTTCAGAAGGACGAAGGACGTGCCGACGACCAACGTTGCGCCAAGGATCGCCGGCATGTCGCCGGAAAACATCGCCGTCGTCAGATAGCGGCCGATGCCGGGCCAGGCGAATACGGTTTCGGTCAGCACAGCCCCTTCAAGCAGGCTGGCATAGGAAAGGGCGATCACGATCAGAAGCGTCCCGGATATGTTCGGCAGGATATGTGTGAAGACGATGCGGGAAAGGCTCGCGCCCTTGGCACGCGCAGTCGTGACATATTCCTGTCCAAGCTCGGTCAGGATCGCAGCCCGCGTCAGCCGCGAAATGGCAGCAAGCGCATGAAAGGCGAGTACCGTTGCCGGCAGGATGAGATGCGCCAGCGCATCGCGAAAGGCGCCCTGTTTGCCCGATAGCCATGCATCGATCAGGGCAAAACCGGTGACGGGTTTAACCGTATATTGAAAGACGACATCGGCACGCCCCGGACCTGGTGCCCAATGCAGCCGCGCATAAAAGAACAGCAGCATCAGCAGACCAAGCCAGAAGATCGGCACCGAATAGCCGAAGAGCGAGACGATCCGCGCAATCCCGTCAAGCCATGTCCCCTGCCGCATCGCAGCCGTGATCCCGAATGCGAGGCCAATAACCGAGCCGAGGATGATCGCCGTGGTCGCAAGCTCTATCGTTGCCGGAAAGGTGCGCGCAATATCCTTGGCAACCGGCTGTCCCGTTGAGGTCGATCGGCCTAGATTCCCCGACGCGGCCGTCTCGACGTAGCGAAGGAATTGCATCGGCAGGGGTTGATCGAGGCCGAGTTCGGCGCGCGCCTGCTCGTATGTCGATTGACTGGCATGATCGCCAACCATCTGCAATGCGGGATCGATCGGCGACAGACGCGTCAAAGCAAAGGTTACCAGCGCGAGCCCGAAAAGGGTCAGCGCAAAAGACCAGACCCACGAGAGAAAAGAGCGCACGAAAGACAACTCCCGCCAGGCTTTCATCTGGCGGGAGTTGGTCATGTCGGCATCGGATTGGCTTGCCGCTTGCGGCACTTACTTCTCCACCTTGTCATAATAGACCTGGTCTGCGTTAAGACCTTGGACATAGTTTTTCACCTTGTCGCTTAGCACGACCTGATCGTTGCCTTGAAGCGTAAAGATGAAGGGAGAGCTCGCCTGGATCTTTTTCTGAATATCCTGATAGAGCGCAACGCGCTTGGCGGCATCCTGCTCCTTGACCGCGGAAAGTGTCTCGTCGGTCAGTTCAGGGATAACCCAGCCGGCATATTTCGCAGCCGTATTGGTCGAATTGTCCCTGTTGATGGCAAAGGCGCTGGCGTTGGAATGCGGATCGAAATAATCCGGGATCCAGTAGCGCAGCGTCATCTCGAATTTGCCCGAGCGGCCGCGTGCGTAGATGTCGCTTGCTACACCCGGCTGGATGTCGAGCGTGATCCCGGCCTGCGCGAAGGTCGCCTGCAGCGACTGCGCGATCGACAGGAACGGCTGATCATTGAAGACGATGAATTCGACTTTGAAGGGCGTCTTGATACCGGCATCGGCCAGGACCTTCTTGGCCTTTTCGACATCGAGCTTGAAAGGCGTGTCGGTCAATGCACCGGGAAAGCCGACCGGCAGGAAAGCCTGATGGACCGAGCTCTGGCCGCGAAGCAGATTCTTGGCGATGCCATCATAATCGACGAGGTAGCGGGCAGCCTCCCAGAAGGCGGGATTACCGAGCGTCGGATTGGCCTTGGTGTTGAGGAGGATATAATCGGTGCGAGCCGACGGCACCGACAGGACCTTGACGCCGGCCTTCGTCTTCAGGGCTTCGATCTGATCGGCCGAAAGACCGCGGGCGATATCGGCATCGCCCTGCTCGACGAGAAGACGGCGCGCACCGACATCGGGAACATTGCGGATGATGACGCTGTCGAGCTTCGGCTTGTCGCTGGAATTGGCGTTCGCCTGCAACACCAGTGCCTCGTGCGGCGTGTAAGTGGCAATCGTGTAAGCGCCGCTGCCGGCCGAATTGGTCTTCAACCATGCATTACCGAAATCACCATCCTTCGCCTGCGGCGCAGCACTCTTCTCGTCGACGATCGAGGCAATCGGCGCGGTCAGAAGCGACAATGCAAACCCGGAACCGACCTCAGCGGGCCAGGTCAGCTTCACATGCTTCTCGTCCACCTTGGTGATGGCGGCATCAACATTGTCGGCCTTCCAACCCAATTCGTTGAGAATGAAGGCAGGCGACTTGTTAAGCTTGACGGCACGCGTCAGCGAAAAGATCACGTCCTCCGGACGGACCGGATTGCCCGAGGAGAATTTGGAATCGGCAAGTTCAAGGGTCAGGCTGCGGCCATCATTGCCGGCGACCCACGATGCGGCAAGCGCCGGCTCGATCTTGGTGCCGTCCTGGCGGTTGGACTGGACCAGCCGCTGGTAGACATTGTTGAAAGACTGTACCGTCGTCAGCTCAAAACCTTCGGCAGGATCGAAGCTGACGGCGTCATCGATCGACTGGGCAACGACGAGGACATTCGACGGCGTTTCGGCATGGGCGACGGGCGCACCGAGCATAAGCGCCAGAGTGAATGCTGTTCCCAAAAGTCGCGAACGAACTGCAGTGATCGACATAGATGAACTCCTGAAATGTCATTTTGCCGGCAACCGCAACAGGTTTGATCTTGCCCGATACGGCTCGGCTATAGTTGAAGCATGTAGCAATCTCTTTGAGAGGACGCAGGCTAAACGAATCCTGATTTTCGCGTTTCATTCGAATAATTTTTCATAAGCATTTCACCGCCCCCTCATGGCTTGCCCACGGCCCAAGGCGCACTGCCCAGTTCCAATCCCTGGTCACGCCGATCAAGGTCGGGGTCGTGACATGCCAATGCATTATTGCGGCGTTAATGATGGGCAATAGGACGGAAGATGGCCCTCTACGCCGGGCGACGGCCAGGAGTTGACGAGGCAATGCCAGGGACGCTTCAACGACAATCCGGGCTGCGAAATCGAGGCAGGCTGCAACGCGTGAGTCGGGCTTTCACGAGTGAGTCGCAACTCAAAGCCCCTCCAACAGCCTCAGGTCGCGGCCAATGGCCGTTTGATTCACAGGAGGCGGCGCAATAGTCGATTCCGGCTAATGATTTCTATAACGCATTGAAATATAACGGGTATATGTCTTGAAATGTGCTCCTGCGTCGCGCAATCGCCTCCCCTTAAGCCTTTGTTTATCACCTATGATTTGACCCAAGCCCGGAATCAGTTAACTGTGAGGCGACGGAAATTTGGCGACGATCGAAAAAAAACCGTCGTGAGGAAAAATGAACGCGAAGCTACAATCGACCGACATGGTGGAATCCTCCGCCGACAAGATCAGCAGGCAGTCGCAATTGCTGTCTGCGCAGCTGCAGTCGATTCGCGAGCGTCTCTACGAGCCTGAATCCGCCAAAACGCTGAAAACCTACACCTCTCGCGAGGTCGCGACGCTGCTCGGCATCGCCGAGTCCACGTTGAGGCAGATGTCGCTCGATGGCGAAAGTGCCATTCCCGATCGGCAGGATAATGGCCGGCGCATCTATACACTTTCGCAGATCAATCAGTTGCGGGAGCATCTCGCGCACAAGCGACCAGCAGAGGCTTTGGAGTTCCTGCCTCGCCGACGCCCTGGCGACAAGCTGCAGGTTATTGCCGTTGCCAATTTCAAAGGCGGCTCGGCCAAGACGACCACGACGGTGCATCTGGCGCACTATCTCGCGATCCACGGATTGCGGGTGCTTGCCATCGATCTCGATCCGCAAGCCTCGCTCTCGGCCATGTTCGGCTATCAGCCGGAATTCGACGTCGACGAGAACGAGACAATCTACGCCGCCATTCGTTATGATGACGCACGCCGCCCCATTCGCGAGGTCATTCGCCAGACCTATTTCGATGGAATAGATCTCGTCCCAGCGAATCTCGAACTCATGGAATATGAGCACGAGACGCCGCAGGCGATTGCCGAGGGATATGGCCGCGGCAACGAGATTTTCTTCAGACGGCTTGCGACTGTGATCGGCGAGGTCGGGGCAGATTATGATGTCGTCCTGATCGACGCGCCTCCGCAGCTTGGCTATCTGACGCTCGGCGCGCTTTGCGCCGCCACGGCACTGATGATTACGATCCATCCGGCGATGATTGACGTCGCAAGCATGAACCAGTTTCTGGCCATGATGAGCGACCTGATGCGGGTCATCGAGGAGCGTGGCGGGGTTCTCAGCCACGATTTCATTCGCTACGTGATTACGCGCCACAATCCCAATGACGGCCCCCAGGTCAACATCGTCACGCTGCTGCGATCACTGTTTAAGGATGATGTCCTTGCGCCCGCCGTCGTTGAAACCACCGCTATCGCAAGCGCCGGTCTCGAAAAGAAAAGTCTCTACGAGATGTCACGCGGCAGCGTCGGGCGTGACACACTCAATCGCGCCCTTGATTCCGTTGATGCGGTCAATCACGAGATCTTAAATCACATCAAGCAGGTGTGGGGGAGATAATGGCGAATCCGCGCGAACGAAACCAGCGTATCAAGAGCCTCTTCGGGAACGTGGATCCGGAAGTTCTGGGTAGGCAGTCCCCTCCTCCGCAGCCTGACGCCGACAAGCGGCGGGTGGGTGCAGGGGCCGTCAAGTCGATGGACCGTGCATTCGTCTCGATCGAAGAAGAGAATAAGCGGCTTCACGATCAGCTCCTCTCGTCTGAAACCATCATCGAGCTCGATCCGAGCCGTGTGGTCCCGTCCTTTGTCAATGATCGGCTCGATATCGAAGGCGACCGCAATTTTCAGGCCTTTGTCGAAGGAATTCGCGAGGCAGGCCAGAAACTTCCCATTCTGGTAAGGCCGCTGCCGGGCAAGCCTGGTCACTATCAGGCTGCCTATGGCCATAGAAGACTGCGAGCCTGCCAGATCCTCAAACGTCCGGTAAAAGCCATCGTCCGCGAGCTCTCAGACGAGGAACTGGTCGTCTCCCAGGGCATCGAAAACTCGGAGCGCCTCAACCTCTCATTCATCGAACAGGCGATCTTTGCGCTCGCCTTGAAGGAGAAGGGCTTCTCCAGAGAGACGATTTCAGAGGCCCTTGGCCGTAACGAGGGCAAGAGGCTCGCCTATATCTCGATCCTTACCAACATCGCCTCCCTGATACCGGAGGATCTGGTTCGTCTTATCGGTGCTGCCCCTTCGACAGGACGGCCGAAATGGGAAAAGCTCGGTTCTCTGATCGAGAACAGGGTGCTGTCCGGCGCTCAGGCGAAAGCGGTTGAGCGCGTCGTTCAGGCTCCGGACTGGGCGGAGAGTGATAGCGACCAGCGGTTCGCCCTTATCTTCGCGGCATTGGGTGAGCGCGAAAAGCAGACAGCCGTAATCACCGAGCTGCGTATCGCCGGCATGGTGATTACCGCGACCCAAACGGACACGAAGACGAACATATCGATCCCGAACAACCGCATTCCCGGCCTCTCGACATGGCTCTTGGAGCGATTGCCGGATTTGGTGGAAGAATTTCAGGCTAAGCGGGGAGAGGATTCCAAGATGGAATAGCCGGAGAAATGAAGAAGGGCCCGCCGACGGCAATCGGCAGACCCTTGGTCCATTAGCCAACGGAACGAAAACGAACCGTAAGCATCAGCGTTTAGCAATCTGATTCTAGGACGGTCACGGCACATAATCAAGCCTCTGTCAGTGCAGGGATGCTTTTTTGTGCCTAGTCTTCTGCTGGCTTCCTCACAAAATATATGTGGGACTGCGGTCGTTTTCGGCTGCAGCAGGAAAGCTATGACCGAAACGGCACCTGTCGCGTCTTTCAGACGCGTGACGCCAGGGATCGTCGCCAGCGCGCGCCTCGCGATGGCCAATGATGTCCCTGATATAGCAAAAGCTGAAATTGCGCTTCTCTTGAAGAAGGCTGCTCCCGTCCTCGGTATCGACGGAACGACCTATCATGTCCTGGATATTCTGCTTGGCCTCTCACGAGCCGATGATTGGAAAGGCACAGGCCGCCCGATCGTTGCCATATCCAATGCGAAGCTTGCCGAGTTTACAATGCGCTCCGAGCGGACAGTCATCCGCTGCATACGCAGATTGGTCGAGGCCGGAATAGCTGCCTATCGAGACAGCTCCACCGGGCGTCGCTTCATCTACCGTGGCGACAATGGCGAAATCAACGCCGGCTATGGAATTGATTTTACCCCGGCGCGCGTAAGAGCCTCAGAGCTCAAGCTTGTCGTTGAACAGTATCACGCCAAGCTGAACCGAGAGCTTGCCGCCAGGAGAGACGTAAAGAGACTGGCACGAGCGCTCGAAGACATCGGCCGAGCCTTCCCGGAAAAGCAGGCAGATCTACGTCTATACGTGAGCTCAATCAACTGCGCAGATGTCGCGATTGAAGAGCGGGCAGAGATGTTCAGAACGCTACATCAATGTGTCCTCGACGAGATCAACTCATCGGCTGAAGAGCTTAATATGTCAGGCGAGGGTGACACTGGTGACGGGCCTTATATAAATAGAACCCAAGAATCTTTATCTGATAGTAGACCATCAGGGACTCGCTCTGACGAGCGAGACATAAATTATGACGGCAGCAATGCTGCCAAGATGGCTTTTGAAAAGGATATCGGGGAAATCGACGCCCAAGAGCAAACACCGGCTTCATCGGTTCGAGTAGATGTCGGTGATTCCGTGCAGGTAGAAGTCCTCGGTTCCGTGTCAATCGGCCTCATTCAGGCAGCTTGCCGCGAAGCGCAGGCCCTACTCGGGATAGAGTTCACTTCCTGGTCGTCTCTGGCGAGATCTGGTGAGGCTCTGAGGCGGGTCGTTGGACTTTCGGAAGCTGGCTGGGCTGACGGCCGTGCCAGGGTTGGCGTCTATACTGCAAGCGCAATTCTGGCGACGGTGCTTGAGAAATACATCCGTGATCCCGAGCTGATCTCGAAGCCTGGCGGATATTTCCGCGCTATGGTCGATCGGGCCACGGACCGAAGGCTCAATCTCGAGCGTACTCTCTTCGGTCTGGCTGACGGGGTTTATGGAAAATGACGAAAGCTGAGAGTAACAGCTGTTACGATAGCGATAGACCAGCTCTGCAGACCTCTCAGGCATCAACTGAATGGAGCGGCGCCTCGAAAGGAGAACCTGGTTGTGGCTGACCTTACTGTCCTTGACGGAACGACCATAGCGTTTGACCTCGACGGAACTTTGGTGGACACCGCGCTAGATGTCATTGGAGCGGTCAATGCCGTTTTGATTGGTGAAAACTCCGCGCCGTTGGACTACGCCAAAAACCGGGCTTTCGTTAGTCGCGGCGCCCGCTGGTTGCTTCAATCGGGCCTTGTCGCTTCGGGCGTAGAGAACCCCGTTGCTCGGACAGCGACCTTGTTTGAGCGCTTCACTCGTTATTATGAAACCCATATCGCTGACGAGAGCCTACCTTTTCCGGGCGCAGTCGCAGCCCTGAAGGAGCTGAGAGCCGCCCGCACTAAGCTAGTGGTGTGCACAAATAAGCCAACTCATCTTGCGCGCCGCCTGTTGGCCGAACTCGAGATGATCGCCTTGTTCGATTGCGTCATGGGTGTCGATGCCGTTTCAGCAAGCAAGCCCGACGCGGCTCATCTGGTTGAAGCAGTAGCGGCCGTGAGTGGTGATATCACGCGTAGCATCATGATCGGGGATGCCGAACCTGATGCCCGAAGTGCGCGTTCGGCTGATGTACCGCTAATTCTGGTCAGCTTCGGTTACAGCGAAACGCCGGTATCGGCGTTCGCTCCCGATATCCTGCTTCATCAGTTTGGGGATCTGACAGAGGCTTGTTGCGAATTGGTCGGTGGAATGCAACCTCGCGAAGCGCTCGGCTAAGTAAGCGCTTTCGTTCAATGGCTGCTCACGCAGCGCCGGGCTTTCGATCAGGCTTGAGTAGGATTGGTTGGGCCGTTGGTGGATAACTTTGCTGGCTAACCATTGAAAGAACGGTCTTGGAATGCGTGGATGACATATCCCTTTGCCAAGCGACTTGCGACGCAAGGCAGGCGGAGTTGAAAAGCGAGACATTGCGGATGGCAGCGAAGACGCTCCTCCGCGACGAAGTGGGTGAGGAATGAACGCAACATATCGACCTCCGGAGGCGGTCACCACGGAGCGCTTTGTCGTAAGCGCGAATTCAGCCTTCCAACGCTGCAGCCATTTTTGCCGGGTGGGCGACGGATCCTGACGTGACGAAATATCTCACCTGGCGTCCGCATGTAGATTTGGCGGAAACAAAGGAGGCCACAGCACAGTTCCATAGCGATTGGGACGGCACCTCTAGTTTTCCGGCGGTGATCTGTCCTCGGGATACGCGCCGTGAGCCGATAGGGAGCATACACGCGCTTTCTCATCCGCAGATATATCGGACCGAGGCAGCATGCGATATCGACAATGTCGCCTCGGCAAGGGTCATGCGGAATGCGGGCATGTCGCTGGATGCTCATGCTTCGCCGATATCTTCAACATCCAAATGTCTCGAGCGAACCGAGAGATGCCTTCCTGTATTCACTGGTTCGCTGACCTCGAAGGGCGGCCGCGCTCCTAGCAGCATCGACGATGGCGGGCGGGTAATGCAGGCAGCAGCTCCTTTATTGGCCCATGAGACGGCAACCGCGAGCCTGCTTGGTGTTGGTCGATCGGAAGATGCGGCTTGCGCGCGATAATGGTTGTTTATGTATGTAGCGTAGTTTAGATTGTAATTCCTGGCATAGATGGCCAAGGATGCGATTTTATAGCCCTGCGGTGCCGTTGGTCATCCCGGTCGCAAGATGTCGCTCTACGGGCCTGTATGTGGGCGGAATTTTCGGATTGCACGATGAATAAATACAATCTGAAGTAGATTTCAGCAAGTTTCAACGCAAATGACTCTCAAGCATGGTACGCGCAGATGCAGCGGATCTGCTGGAGCCGTTCGGAGGAATTTATGAAAGAAGGGTGGAGACAAGAAGGGGTGCCGTAACTGCGTGCTTCGGAGCTCCCGGAGATTGCCGCCTAAAATGGGCTTCATTGTTCCTTTCACGGTCATTGTGGTGCCATCGAAGCACCCGGCACGCCAGCAATTTCAGCTGAGGTTGGAATGACACTCTGAGCTTTCATCACCGTACATATGGTTCTCGACAACTCGGTGCCTGAAAGCGAGCACCATGTCCGGAGACGCCGATCACCGGAGACAACGTTCAACTTCTGCCGGTTAGCTCTTATGAGCTTTTGCAGAAGCCTTTGCCCGGAAATCCGCGATGCGTAACCGGGAATTGCGCAACACCCTGATCATTTGGTCTTGGCGATCTTATCTGTCAGGTACTCATTGAGGTCGCGAAAGTCCTTAACCGTCCATGTGAAAGGAGGTAACTTCACACCATTTTTTTGCAAAGTCTCTCGAATAAGATCGCTGTTGGGGCGGTGTATCACGGATGATACAATGACACCGGGATAATCCCGTAGACGCTTTTTGAACTCGGGCGTTGTGAGATTGGGTGTCGGTGGATTGCTCTTATCAGCCCAGGGACTCATGCCCTTCATGTCTGTCCCGTGGCTGACGGCGCAGCGGCTCAAGAAGATCTGCTCTCCATTTCCGCCGTCCGCAAAAGACGCTGACTGCATGCAAAGCACGATCGCCAATGCTGCAGCTATCAACCCATTTTCAGCCATCATGGTGTCCAGCCTCCGGTCGTGTCGAGCCGTGTCGCGTGAAATGATGTCTAAGTGGTTACGGCGAGTTGCATCCTTCCTGTTCTTGCGCCAGGCTGTGACTATTGATTGAGATCGCTGGCGGGATGATCCAGTCTCCCCAATGGCTGAGATAGGGCCAATAAATTGCCTCCGTTTCGAGGATCTTTATCAGGTCCAAATATTTCGATCTTGCTTCAGGCTCATCCGACACTGCGCTCCTCCACGGCATGAAGTGGGTTGGCCTCAGAAGCCAGTCACCCTCAAAATCGCGAGTTTCGATGCTGGGCAAGGACGTCAGTATCGCGGCGATCACAGGATCTGGCCTATGGCATACGGCGTCCCGTGCCGGACGTTCAACATTGTCGATAGTTTCAACGACCATATCCAGGCTCATCCTTATGTTCTGCTGCCGTCCCTGCAGGATAAGTTGGTTCAAAGTCCGTAGGGAAGATGGCCTTCGTGTCACTGCGAATCCTTAGTCAAGGTCGAGAGGAGCCGATATCACTTGAGCGATTTCTATGGGGGGCTGTCGAGCCGTTCCTACCCTATCTGCCGCAAGATGTGCTGCGCATAAATGATCGCTTCAGGCGGACTATATCTTCCGGGTGTTCGCTCAGGAGCGCTTCGGGGAAATCTACCGGATCGCTTTGGATCACATACCGCCTGCTATAATCACCTCTGGCTTTGGACCATCTCGAGTGTTGGGGACGGCATATTGGAGACGATTGCGGGTCTGCGAACCGGCGGCGTCAAGATGATCTACGGGACAGCGGCCTGAGCGCACCACTCATCCGCAACTGCACAAAGCAGCCAGCCAGGTCGCCGTCTTGTGCCCGGTCGGGGCGGCCTCGCAACTAAAAAACGTGCTCTGGATGATCGGCTTGGGTTACCGGTCAAGATTGCAGTCACACCAAACCACAGCACGATCTCAAGGCGAAGATAGTCGGTGCGGCTACGATTTGCCTCTGACTGTTCACACCCCGAGCGCCATCCCTGGACGCGCCGAACGTAGCTTGATGGTGGCAGCCTCGGCGGGGTGGCTAGGACATGTCCACCAACAAGAGCTGGAAAGAGTAACAGTTGTTACCTCTCTCAGCTGCTTGTTTAGGTATTGCAGACCAGGGAGGAGCGGGGCGCTCGGAGTTTCGATCGGCATAGAAAGAGTAACAACTGTTACTTTGTTCGGCGTGATGATCTCTCATCTCCATCAAATGGGCGAACAGGACCCGCCGTCATTGTGGGCTAGAGAGGTTGCAGCAAGCATCGAGTGCCAGGGGGAGGCTCGTGAGCCCGGAATGCAAGCCGGAAGGCCGGTGCTTACAGCGGCCCATGGACCCGGTGTTGCCTGTGCCCGCCGTTCATCCCGATCTGTTTGATCGAGCGGAACCAACATCACTGCAATGGTGATGCTTCCTGCTTTCCAGGTTCACCAAAATCGCCTTGGTTGGCCGGAGCGCGCCAACAGGAGACGCGCCTCCACGCGTCGGTTCACATCGTGTTTCCCTATTGCAGACAGCCAAACCGGAATTGAAATGACCAAAGAGCGGTGGGCGGCACGAAACATTCCGTCATCGCGCTTGCGCGCTTAGCTGGCTGATATAGGTCCTGAGCAATGGCACTCTTCGGGGCCGAAAGCTGTGTCCCGTCCTTTCGGCTCGTTGAATCCTGTCGAGCCTGAACATGCGAAAATCCTCTCGAACCTGACACCATGCCAACGCGGTGAGCGCGTGGTCTGTATAGACCACGGCCAGGGGTAAAATGGTGCGTTCACTGTTCTCGGCATTCCGATCCGCGTAGACGATGTCGAGCGCGTATTCATCCCAACAAGCCCGACGTACGACATCGACAATGGCCGGCACGTTCATTCGACGATGAGGCTTGAAGACATGCGAGACGGCATGAAGCAATTGCTGCTCACGCCCATCGGGTAGCGTCGCGGCGATCTTTGCTTGCACTGCTTCTGCTGCTACCGTCATAGAAGGGTCGCCGATTGCTCTGATCTCTCTAAGGCCAAGCGCGATGACTTCGATCTCGCTGCGCGTAAAGGTCTGGGGCGGAAGCGCGTAATCCTCGATCAGCCGATATCCGTAGCCGCGCTCACCCTCGATGCGCGCACCGGCCGCGCGCAGGCTGTCGATATCGCGATATAGTGAGCGCAGTGACACCTCCATCTCCTCGGCAAGCCGCGCAGCCCTTATGGGTGGCGGCATCTGTCGCATCAACTGGAGAAGGCGGAACAGGCGATCGGATCGGGCCACTCTTCAACTGCCGGAAAGTGTCAGTTGGCATCTACTATACCTTTGCCATTGGCTCTCACAAGGATGGACAGATGGCAATCAACACAGTCACGCATATCAATTTTCGCGGTAACGCCCGCAAGGCGCTTTCATTCTATCAGGGCGTCTTCGGAGGTAAGATCGACATAATCAGCCACGCACAGGCCTACGGCACGACCAATCCAGACGAGGTGGATCTCGTCGGTTGGGGTCAGGTCGTATCAGAAGACGGTTTTGCGGTGATGGCTCATGACGTCCCCTTCGGCATGGCTTGGAACGCCGGGGAGATCCCTTACTTTGTTTCCGTACGTGGCCAAGACGCAGTCGAGATCTCCGCCTATTGGGTGCGGCTAAGCCAGGAGGCGACGATCATCCAGCCGCTCGAGGCGTCGGCTTGGGCTAAGCTCTATGGCAAGCTCAAAGACCGTTTCGGTGTAACCTGGGTGCTCGATGTTCCCGCCTGGCCGGCATGAGGCGTTTGGCCCAACAGCACTAATCAGAAAAGCGCGAGCCGCGTTTTACGCAAAAATCATGCCGTGACAAAAGATGGAGCGGCAATTTGCGACCGACAGGACGCGTGCCGCTCCCGCTTTGCTGCGAGGCAATGGTCACACGGTCGGCTCGGCATTTGTCAAACTCGCCGGATACATCTCCGGTCACACCAATCAGGAGCATGCCCCATGAGTGGATATCTGGCTTTTGCAGATCGTTTGGAGATCGACCGGTGGTTGGAGGCAAATCACGCCACAGCTGCCGAACTCCAGGTGCGGATCTACAAAAAGGGAACCGGAGTGTCGTCCATAGACTGGAACGGCTGCGTCATCGCCTGCCTCAGCTGGGGCTGGATCGATGGGCATAAGAAGGGTCTCGACGAGCAATCCTATATTCAGCGGGTCACACCGCGCCGTCCCAACTCAAACTGGTCGGTTAGGAATATCAACATCGCAGAGCAGTTGATAGCCACAGGCGGCATGCAGTCGGCTGGCCTCGCCAAAGTGCTCGAAGCGCAGCGTTCAGGACGCTGGCGGTAGGGATATGACGATGGGAGGTGTTCGCCACAATCGCCATCCATACAGAAGCAGCCCATTAGTTCCCCACTCACTTCAGGCATGTTCAGATCAATCCTAGAATGGCCGGTGGACCGCCAGCGCTCCTGCACCGGAAAACACATTCCAAGCGTCGCGTCTTCCGACCGTGTGCGGACTGCTCTCTCATCTGATCCAGTTGGGCGGCAATGTCGCGCAACGACAGGCCGGGATCGGCAATGGCTATCGCCGCTACGAGCTGCATCACCTGACCTGCTGGGGCCTGGCGGGCTATACTCAGCTTCGGCCAGCCTTTCGCCAACCATCTGACGCGCTGTTCAACACAGCCTTTCCACCGTCCAGTCATGGCCTTGGCGATTGAAGACCTTCACGACATTGTCCCATGCCGGGAGCGAGGTTGCCGGACGGTAGGAAACCGGATTTGCGCAGACGAGATCAGCTCGTTGAGATAGAGCTTTCCTTGCGCCTCAGACACTGTCTTGGGCGCTCGGTGACCCGGGGATGCATTCGTTGTTTGGCGCCCTTGGCGTGTCCGCTATCCGCTTTCTTCGTCCAGAGGGCTGCGTCAGAGGATGGGTTTTAACCGACTTAGAGCATGGAAACAGCCGCCAGAGGCGGAGGAATGCTCATCTTCGAAACCATAGTGTCTGTCGATCGCCCGCCGCTGGTTCTGCAGGTCGTTCCGTCGCCAAAATGTCGTACCGATGGCGGAAACTAAGGGCTTTCTTCGTTCCGTAAGGGATATTTCTTCGGTCATTTCAATGAATTATGAGAGGTCTGATATTGCCATGTTAGGGCCCATTGAGAGGAAGGGGGACCGGTATAGACCAACATGGATCAACGATTCGACCCGTCTTAATTTTCTATCATAGTCGGGAGGAGGATGCGAGACGTACCCTGAATCAACATTGTCGGCGGCAGGCAGGCAGGTCGAACTTTCTTACGGGTCTCCGTCAGCTCCGACATCATGCCACGGTCGATCCACCCACCCCGGCTGATTGGGCCTTTGGTGACTTGATGAACCTTATTCGGCTCCATCAGCCGGTGTCCCATTTCTTTGATCCATCGTCACATGGTGCCGCCGTCGCTTTTCGCACTTCAAGCCCACGATGTTAAGATCTGCCCGCTTTTTCCAAGGTTGCTGTATCGCGTGGGTTTTCAAGCCTCGAGTTGTTTGAGACAGTGGAGGCTGGAGCATTGGAAGCAGCGGCGGGGAACAACAGGCGCACGGTCAGCCCTCCCCCACTCGTTTCTGCTAGCAAGACGGTGCCGCCATGCGCATCCATGATCTGTCCGACGATGGCAAGCCCCAGCCCCGTGCCCTCCCCCGTGCTGCGCTTGCCGCGGACAAATGGTTGCAACACGTTCCCACGCTCGTCGGCTGGGATACCCGTGCCATGGTCGATCACGCGGATTTCGGCTGACGGCAATACCTCCACGACGATCAGTTTCGTGCCATTGGCGTGCCGGACGGCATTGAGGATCAGATTCTCGAGCGCCACACGGATTGCGGCCTCCGATCCGAAGGTTGGCACGGGTCCCGCCGGCGCTCTCAATTCAATCTCGATGTCTTGCTTCAGCGCCATCGGCACCTGATCGGACGCAACGACCCTGGCGACCGCGGCAAGATCGGTCTCAGTAAAAGTGAGTGACTGACCGGAAAGGCGCGCCAATTGCAACAAGGTGGTAACGATAGAGCCGAGACGCGTGGTGTCGTGGATCAGCCCGTCTCGCAACTCGCCGTGCGGCACCTGTTCCACCTTCAGGCGCATCTTGGTCAGTGGGGTGCGCAATTCATGCGCGGCGTTGGCGAGGAAGCTGCGTTGCGCCGTGAAGGCGGCGTCGATACGCGTCAACGCTGTGTTGAAGGCTGCCACCATCGGCTTCAGCTCACTTGGCGTATCGGCATCTGATATGCGGCGACCATTGGGCAGCCCGTCGATCTGCGCCGCGGACCGTACAACGCGCTGCACCGGACTTGCGATCGTTCCCCGGACAATCACGATCGCGATCGATGTGGTGGCGACCAGAATGAGGCTGAGCAGAGTGACCAGCCCTGCAGGGGGACCTGGTACAAGCGCGACAAGGACGGTTTCCCAATTTGAGAGCACGATCCCGCCGACGGTAACGATCTTCAAGCCGCCATCCTTGCTGATCGACCTGATGCCCAACATGTCGCGATTGTCTTGCCGGTAGCGAAACTCCGAATATTGCACTTCGCGCGGGGTCTGCTCGAACACACGCCTGGCTTCCGCGGGTTGGCTGCCTCGCGTGAGCACCTGCCGACCGTCTTCGATCACATACCAATATGCCGGTTGCGCCTCAGCCAACTTGACGAGGTTCCGGGTGAGCTTCAGCCGGTTAAGCGTAAGATTGCCATCCGCATCATAGGTGACGGCGGCAGTCAGCGTGCGAGCAAGTTCGCTCGTATTGATCTGTAGGCGATCTTCTCCACCTATGCTCAAAATAACAATGAGCGTGAGCACCGTTCCCAACAGCATCACGGTCGCCATGCAGACGACCAGCAAAGCGGCGACAGGGAAGGCGATCGAGCGACGTGCATTTGTCATTTCAGGGCTTGTCCATAGGTGTCGCGAACGCTCTTGATGACGACCTCCAAATCGTTTGCCGGCGCCAGTCTGCGGTTGCCACATTACCGCAATGTTACGAGGGCACTCAATGAACTCCATCCGGAAGGGCGATATGTGGAATGTTGTCTCGGCACGGACATAGGATATTTGCTCGCCTCGACGGATGGAGTTCAATCGATCTCCGAGGAACATCAAGATCATTGAGGGGCAAGTCGATACTGGCCCCAGATCATGGAGAAGAAGAGCCATCCCAGGCGGTCACCCTTCCCCAGCCAAAGGTAGCACGTGTGTGATATCTCGCCGCGCGGCATCTGATCTCTTCCGACTTGCCGGCTCATCGAGCGTGTGGAGGCAGCATTGCCTCGACGGGTCCAACGACATGATCGAATCCTTGAAATCAGTATCCGCAGGCCATTGTCTCTGATGCCTAGGCTGATAGTTTCGGCCATGGCCACGGTTTATCGCATCCCCGAGCAGTTCCAGATCGCCGAGACTGAGGGGTGGTCGGTGAACCACCGCATCAACTCGGCCCTGCCCGGCTATCTCATGATCAGTTCGAAGACGTTCACCAACGATCTGAGCGAGCTTTCGCCCCAATCCCTCGGCGAACTCGGCCCTCTTCTTGCCAAGCTTCAGAGGCTGCTGAAATCCACCCTTGGCAGCGAGCGTGTGTATATAGGCCGGTATGGCCATACACCGGGATATCCGATCCATTTTCACGTCATCCCGATATATGGCTGGGTCGAGGATTTGTTCTGGAGCGATGCCCGATATCGGCTTCTTGATAGTTTCGCGGCCGGGCCGGGAGAGACGGCAACCGACGGGGCGGAGATGACCTTGTTTGTGTGGCGCGAATTTTGCGAGCGGCCAGATCCGCCGCCAATTATCGGTCCTTCCGTTGCCGACGTCATTGCGCTTCTACGCGAGAAGATGTCGGCAGGTGGGTGACGCAGGGGCACGGGCGGTGTTCTTTCTTAGGATGAACTTGAAAAGACCTTCCGATTTCGATGTGCGGCCAATCCTTGGCCTTCTTGCCCTCTGGTCCCGCGCCGACCCGAAACCTGCATCCAGATATAACCATTTCCAATGGCTTAGCATGTTGTCAGCTGACAACAACGAAGCCTCCCCTCCCCACGGAACCTGGCGATGCCCTGCGACCTGACGGGAAAGAGCGAGAGTTCCATCACGCCGGACCGTCACGAGGGTCGAGGTTGAGCGACTGGTGAAGAAGGCAATCCTCCGCCGCGCTGTCGCAACAGAGCCGTGATCATTGGTCCCAGCGAAAACTCACCCCTCCTGGTTCGTGTCGTCAGGTCGCGCAAATAGGCGCCGGGCGAGTTTATCTGCTCGCTTCGTTCCAGAATGCAGGCAACGATCGTGGCCGCATTTTCCGTGCCCATCGTGTCGCATGCAGATTGATAGGTCGATGCCGTGATGCCGAGCATGGATCGCACGATGATGCTGGCTTCCACGAGTTCGCGCCAGCGCCTGATCCCTTGCCCTGAACCATAACTGATGATCTGAGGGCAGGCTCGCAGCACAAGCTCCAATGGGAATGCCTTGAGTGGCAGCGTAGGCCTCAAGGATGCCCGATCGGGCCGACGGCCCATCTCGCTTCGAGCTGCGTGTTCAGATTCATTCGGAGATTCGGGTTTTGAATCCTGTAAGTGGTGCTCATCATGGGCATCACTGGTGCCCAGATTTTCGGTATTATCCAATTGTTGCAAGCGTTTGAGGATTTCTTCCTGGAGAAGGGTCAGTTCGCGCAGAATTTTCCGGATTTCGTCCAGGCTGGGGGAACGGGTCATGTGGCTGAGAACGGCGACATAGGCCTCCTCAAAGGCAGCCCATTCTCCTGGGGCTCCCTCGCCGATTGCCGCTGAGATCAGTTTTCGAACGTTCCTCCTGCAGATGGTCAGATCTTCTTTGACGTGACGCAACGCTGCACGATCGCTCGCGACCTGTTGCGCCAGCGAAGCCAATTCGTCTGCGCGCGAGAGGAGGGGGGAAAGGTCAAAGCCAAACGCGGTTCCGATTTCACCGGCGTTATCTCTACGGGCATAGCGCTTGCCGTTTGCGCTATCCTTGCGGATGATCAATCCTGTTTCGACAAGCAGCGCGAGATGGCGGCGCAAGGTCGCTCCTGCGATACCGTGTGCGCGCCGCGCCAGGAGCGCATTGGACGGAAAAACGATCAGCTGCCCGCATGGGCGTAGCTCGCTTTCCGGGTGGAAGCTCAATAGGGCATGAAGCACGGCCAGGGTGCGGTCTTGCAGGCCGAGGAGTTCGCGCGCTTCTGAGGCGTCGCGAAACACTTTCCATTTGTCGACGGTTCTTCCCGTTTTGACACGTCCGGCAGCGGTTTGACGTGTAAGCGAGGCAAGCGTCATCGGCCGCCGCCCGAACGGCGTCGTTATATATCCATCTTGCATTGTCTTTCACCTTTTGATCGGCAAAAGAAACCCGCTCACCAAAGCGGCGCCAAAGACTCTTGACTGCGATTCATGGAAATGCGATTCTCAGGCTGCTTAGACCAATGAGAGAGGCTTCCAGGACGGCGACGTTTAGGGGGCCTTTTTCTTTTGCTCAGTTTTCCTTTTCTATTCTTCCTGCAGCGACTTATCCTTCCTGAAGCTCTCATAGAGGGCGGGAAGTTGGCTCATCAAAAAAGCCGCAAACGCTTCGTCACGCTCCCGGCTGATCTGGATGTTGCAGTGCTTGGCGGATAAGGACAGTTTCGCGATCTGCGAGCCGGTTGTGGCTCTGGCGACAAGCGGCGCGACCACTGCCGATTTTGCGCCCTTGTCCGACGTCTTCAGCGCACGGATCACCGCTGCGAAACGATCGTCGGATCCTTTATGGGCAAAGGTCCTGTCGGTCGTTGCCTTGCGAAGCTTTGCTTCGGATTGTTCCGCCTTAAGCAGATCGGCCAATTCTTGCCATCGTCCACGGCCGACCTTCGGAGCGCGCCCGATTGCCACGATGATCCATTCGGGTACGGCTTGTACAACAGCGATTAGCTTTGATACTTCCGCCCTGTCTACGGAGAGGGCGGATTGGATCAGAGGACGCTGGAAGCCGGCTGCCTCGAGCTTATGGGCGAATGCCGCACGCTCGATGAAGCTAAGATCTTCGCGCGCAGAATTCTCTATGCCTTGTGCAACCGCAAGTCGATCATTATCCAGCTCACGAATGTACGCTTTGACTGGCATGCCAAGCTCGGCGGCCGCGCGCAGTCGGCGATGACCATAGGCGACCTGATATCGTCCCGACTCGGACGCATGCGGCCGCACCAGGATCGGCATTTGCTGTCCGTGTTCAACCATGGAGGCCTTGAGGGCCTCGATCGCCGTCGCATCCTGATCCGCAAAACGATCGCTGAAGGGAGACGGATCGATCAAGAGTGGATTCAATTCGACGGGGAGAGCACCTTCCCCGATGCTCTGCTTCAAAGCCTCGTATTCGCGCTCGACCTCCGAGAAGGTGTCCTGCAGCGAGCGGACGGCTCCGGCGGTTACGCGCTGCACGGCTCCACGGTTCTCGCTCTGCTGGGTGTCCTCCGCTCCGGCTGCAAAGAGAGAGCGGATCGATTGTGTGCGCTTGCTCATGGCTCGGACCCTTTCACCGGCTTGCCGGCAAACTCGGCTGCTTTGGGCATGTTGTCTGCAGACAACATGTTAAGCCGTTGATTTTCTTGGATATGGATCATCGCTACCTACCCCATACGCCGTTGATCAGACCAATGGCTTCGCGATTGACGGCACTGATCGACTCCATCGCGCGATCATAAGTCGAGCGGCCGACCGCACCTCGGGAAAGCTCGTAGAGCGACTGCTTGGTCAAGCCGGCATTGGCGATCGCGGTTGATTTCCAGGCTGCAGCAGCCATGACATCGGTTGAGAAAACATCACGCAGCAATGCGACAATCTCCTGCTCTGGAACATCGCGGGGATCATGCCGAGTCACGAGAAACCGCAGAAAGTCATAGTCGAGCCGACCACCTGCCTCTTCGATGACGGATACCAGGTCGGATGTCATCAACAGGAACTGGCTCATGGAGGCGACATCAACCATCTGCGGATGGACGGTGACGATCATGCCCGTTGCGGCATTCAGCGCCCCCATCGTCAGGAAGCCGAGCTGCGGCGGGCAATCCACGACGACGACATCAAAATCATCGGCAACCTGATCGATGGCACCGGCGACGCGTCTGAAGAAGAGATCACCCGGGCGCCCCCGATTTTGCAGCATGTAACGCGGTGTTTGATGTTCGAACTCCATCAGCTCCAGGTTTCCTGGAACGATGCTGATGCCTGCAAAATAGGTCGGCTGCACGACGTCTTTCATCGCGACGCGGTCATCGTCGTAGCGGATCGCGCCGTAGAGCGTCGCGTTTTCAGCAACATCAAATTCGGGCTGGTAACCGAACATGGCGGAAAGTGAAGCCTGAGGATCGAGATCGATTGCCAGAACCCGATACCCTTGCAGAGCCAAGCCTTGCGCCAGGTAGACCGAGGTCGTCGTCTTTGCCGACCCGCCCTTGAAGTTGGCGACCGTTATGATCTGCAGTTTTTCGCCATCGCGACGCCGAGGCCAGAATCGGACCGCTTCTTTCGGTCGAGCGCTTGCGAGATATTGGCGCAGTTCATTGATCTGCTGGAGCGTATAGGATCGCCGGCCACCGTTTCCGAGATCGGGCGAGGGGCCAAGCCCGTCCAGGGAGAGCTGGCGAAGATATCCGTCCGATACGCCGACGATATCCGCGACTTCTCCTGACGTGAATGACCGAAGCGATTTCTGCGCCACAGGAGGGAAGGCTCGCTCGCCGACCGCGCGCAATCGCGTGGAGAGCGCTTCCGCACGCTGGGTAATGTGTGCGGAGGTTGATGCTCGATTGAGGTTTGCATCAATCACGTTCAAGGTAGCCTCTGTTTTCAGACGGTTTATCGGCGTCAGACGCGCTCTTTCCGTCTCAAGCTAAGCCATGATTCTAGATTCGTCGCAAGGAAAATAGGGTTAACGGCGCGCTGAGCCGTATGGGAGGCATTAACCATGTTCCCCTCACATCCATGGTTCTGCCATTCCTCAATCGGCGAACTGAAGTCAGGTTTGGCAAAGCTTCAGGTGCGGTGTGGGCGGGAAGACCGGTCGTTTCCTAGGGGGCGTATCCCGAATCTCGACTGCCTAGGTTTACGCAGCCGCTTTCACCCGCTAGAGGTTTGACGACATGATCCGTCGTCGGCAGCATCTGGCGGCCGCACGGATCGCAGACCATAAAACGCGAAAGACGACTGATATGAGCGGCGACGATTACATCTATGACGAAGTAACTGGCGAATGGCGTCCGGCATCGGAGATTGCTCAGGAGCGAGCAAAGGCTGCAGAGGTCCGGGATGCTTCGGGCAATGTTCTCGTCGACGGCGATTCCGTCGTGCTGGTCAAGGACCTCAAGGTCAAGGGTGCGGGCCAGACCCTGAAACAGGGAACGGTCATTCGTTCGATCCGGCTGACCGATAATCCGGAAGAGATCGATTGCCGCCACGATGCCATCAAGGGGCTGGTCTTGCGCACCGAGTTTGTGCGCAAGCGCTGATTTGCGCCTCCGGTCACCCGGAGTTTCGCCGCGTCATCGCGATCCGGCGGGAATTGCAGACCGATGAACGGATGGCCGGATGCCGGCCATCATGGTCTTGGCTGCGCGCTGTGCTTATCCAGTGCGCGCCTTTGGTCGGAAAGCCGATTTCCGACTCGCGTCAGTAGAGCAATCGCGCCCGTATTGTTCCTGGGATCTGACGAAGCGCATCAAGTATCTCATCCGCGATCTGGCCGGCACCTTCGGCCTCGATGACCACATAACCCGTATCGCCATAGGTCTGCAGGAACTCGCCGACGATATTCAGTGCGCGGGACGAGAAAACCTCGTTGAGATTGTTGAGAATGCCGGGGCGATTTTCGTGAACGTGGATGAAGCGCGTGCCGTTCGGCCGCGGCGGCAACTGAACCTGGGGAAAGTTGACCGCGCCGAGCGTCGAGCCGACGTCGGAATATTCCACCAGCTTCCTGGCGACTTCCCTGCCGATACGCTCCTGCGCTTCCTCGGTCGAGCCGCCGATATGCGGCGTAAGAATGACATTGTCCAGGCCCTGCAGCGGCGTCTTGAAGCGCTCGCTGTTCGATGCCGGCTCCTTTGGGAACACGTCGACGGCGGCACCAGCAAGATGCCCATCCTTCAAAACCTTCGCGAGCGCTTCCAGATCCACAACGGTTCCGCGGGAATTGTTGATGAAGAGGGCGCCCTTCTTCATCCGGCGCAGCTCAGTTTCAGTGATCATGTTTTGCGTCGCGCTGGTCTCCGGAACGTGCATGGTCACGAAGTCGGAGATCTCCAGCAACTCTCCGAGCGTCGCCATCGATTCCGAGTTGCCGTGGCGAAGCTTGTCCGAGGGATCGAAGTAGCGCACGATCATCCCCATGCTTTCCGCAAGCACGCTGAGCTGCGAGCCGATATTGCCATAGCCGACAATACCAAGCGTTTTGCCGCGCACTTCGCGACTGCCCGCGGCGGATTTGTCCCATCCGCCCTCGTGCGCAGACGCCGAGCGCGGGAAGATCCGCCGGGTCAGCATTATGATCTCACCAATCACAAGCTCGGCAACCGAGCGTGTGTTCGAATAGGGGGCGTTGAATACGGGGATCCCGCGGTGCCGCGCCGCATCCAGATCGACCTGATTGGTTCCAACTGAAAAGCAGCCGACTGCCATGAGCTTGCGAGCCGAGCTGAAAATCTCTTCGGTCAGCTCCGTGCGCGAGCGAATACCAATAATGTGCGCATCGGCAATGCGTTCTTTGAGATCCTTGTCGTCCAGAGCCTTCGGCAGATGGGTGACGTTGGCGTAGCCGGACGATGAAAAATAGTCCACCGCCGTCTGGCTGATGCCCTCAAGCAGAAGGACGGAAATCCGATCGCGCGGAAGGGAAAGTTGTCGGGTCATTGAATTGCTTTCGCTTCTAGAATTCAACCAAGCTCGATGCCGCTCGTGCGCTGACGCCACGGACATTGCAAAATGTTTTGCGACCATCCGACCGGCAGCGCAAGAACAAACTCACCATCAATCGCGATCATGCCCAGCGGGCATCTTCCGATCCCGGCGATTGTCCGAGCCTTGGTGCGTCGCACCTTGATATCAGATGCAGCAAGGGAATATGATTTGCCGGCTAATGATGAGCTACTTATTGCACGGCCCTGCTCCATCAAGGCTGGTCGAGACTTGGCCATCGTGGATAATTGCAACACCCTTGACTTGCATTCTTTCGCCGCTACAGCTGCGTTTGAGGCTTTACGACCATAGTATTTGGCCGGGAAAGCTGGCTGGACCACTGCTTCTCAGACCCTTCGTTTTTCCAGCAAAGGCTGACGTTGATGATCCCGAGAACTCTACAGCTTGCCTTCCTTTTTTCATGCCTTGGCACTTTGAGCGGATCATATGCCGTGGCGCAGGATACCGCGCCCGTGATCTCCGGCAGTTTTGCCGATCTATGCGCCGCCAGTAGCGAACAGCCATCGAAGCTTTGGAAGATCAGCAGCCGGCTGGACCCGGCCTCGTGGAGGTCGCGTATCGTCTGCGACCTCTCATCTCCTTCCCGTCCAATCCTGCATATCACGGTCCACCCCGGTGACGCTCCTGACCAGAGTGTCGGCGACGCGCCCACCGAACGGGTGGAAATCCAGATCAAAAAACAGATCATCAAGTTCGACAGGCCGATCTGGTATCACTTCGCCTTTCGGCTGGAAGCCCCTTGGCAGGGGATCGGCAATCGCACGGTCATCCATCAGGTAAAGCAGAATATTCCGACGGAAGAGACGAAGCCCCTTGGGATCTGTCAGTCAGCCAACCCGCTCTTCAAAATCGAAGCCATACCGTCCGCCACAGGAGCAGACTTCGTTGCCAAGGTGAGGGGCACGACCGACTGCAATGCCGGACGCTCCAAAATCATCTGCGGTCCCTGGCACCTGAATGTGGGTGACTGGAACGATGTGAACGTGATGCTGAAGCCGAGCTTGCAGGAGGGAGAGAGCGCCTTACAGGTCTATCTCAATGGCCGTTCCTGCGATATCGCTTACACGGGGCGCCTCGGCTATCTCGATCACGGCGTGCGGGATGAGAATGGCCACCCCTTCATTGATACTCAACCGCGCTTTGGGATCTACAGAGACGCTCTACCCGATGTCGTGCAGTCAATTGATTTTGCAGATATCCAGTTCTGGTCGGCCGACCCTTCCGGCGACCCCACCTGGTCGAAGCAAACGGCATCCTCCAAGTGAGGTTCTCCAAATGATCGCCAAAGATCGTTTGGTCGCACTGAAGCCGGCGAAGTCTGCAAGCCGAAAGTGAACGACAAGGGGCAGTAGCGTCTGCCGTCCTTTCCGTTTCCCGCCTTGCCGAAGCTTTGCAGCCTCCGGCAACGGTGAATTGCGATCAGAGCACGACGACCTTTGTCCCCACGCCGACGCGGCCGTAGAGATCCATCACATCCGGATTGGCCATGCGGATGCAGCCGGAAGATACCGCCTTACCGATCGAGTTCGGCTCGTTGGTGCCGTGGATGCGATAGAGAGTCGAGCCGAGATAGAGCGCGCGTGCGCCCAACGGATTGTTGAGGCCACCTTCCATGCGGTCAGGCAATTCCGGGCGACGAGCGATCATCTCCTTGGGCGGCGTCCAGCTCGGCCACTCCGCCTTGCGGCTGATCGTTTGCGTCCCCTTCCATGAGAAGCCCTGCTTGCCAACGCCGATGCCGTATTTGAGAGCGGTTCCATCGTTGAGTACGAGATAGAGGCGTCTTTCCTTGGTGGAGATTACGATCGTGCCGGGGTCGTAGCCGGAGAAGGCAACAACGCTGCGCGGGATTGGCGATCGTGCCAGACTTGCCTGTCTGTCATCCTTGATCCCAGGACTGAACTGCGGAGAGACGGCGCGCGGATCGATCGAAGCCTGTCGTTGCGGACGGCGATCCAACGGGAAATCCTCGTCTTCATCGTCATAATATTCATCGCCGCGGCCGCGATAGGAGTAGTTGTCATTGTAGCGCCTATCGTCGCGATAGCGCGGCGGCGGTTCCCGCCAATCGCGTTGAATGACATAGCCGCCATCCGCATCGTCGCCATAATCAGGCAAATATCTCCATTCCTGGGCATGTACCGAGACGCTCGTCGAAAGCACAGCCAGAGCAGGCAAAAGAACCGATCTTATAGTCTTCATCTCACAAACCATGTTTCCCGGAGAACGCACGGGACTGCGCCCCGCGCGGGCGGGGTATGCGAGCAAGCGACAATTCCGGAAACCGCAGGCGTAATTGTGGCAGCGGCGACCGAAAGCCGACATTTTCCTATATGTATTTTAGTGGCGTGATACGGATGCACAGATGCGAGATGCGTAGGACATCCGCAATTTATCGCTCCGCTGCGAGAGATCATTGCATGCCTCAAGCAGAAGCTGGTGGTGCGCGTACAGGAACCCTGCTCGCTTCATTATGTGCAGCTGTCAGTATTTGCAGCATTTTCACGAAGGTATCGGCCCCCTCATCGCCAAGGGGAGCCAAAAGGCGGCGCTGGCTGTCCCTGACCTTGTCGGACATCGCATCGAGAAGAGCAAGTCCATCTTTCGTCACGGAGAGACGTCTGGCTCTTTTGTCGGCGGGATCGACTTCTCGCAAGATCAACCCCTGCGCTTCAAGTCTCTCGACACATTTGGTGATGGAGGATCTGTCCAGGGCGGAACGCTCCATCAGCCGCGTCTGATCCATGCCTGGCTCATGCGCAATCAGGGACAGGGCACCCCACTGCGCCGTCGTGAGGTCGAAGCCCTGGGTTTCCTCCAGAAAGACGCCGATCGCGATCTGATTGCATCGACGAATGAGGAATGCGGGGAGATTCAGTATTTCTTCGAGCGGCAACATAAAAATGCAGGTCCTCTTTTCCCGGTGACTTCCGTTCCCACGGCCTGATATTTCTGCGTGATCGTAAGCAAGTCATTGGGCTGCTGAAATTCAGGCCAAAGAATATCTGTATCAAGCCGCTCGCCGCGTCCAGATGGGGTCGGCATCACGCTCGACAAAGAAGGCGAATGGCTTGGAATGTGAGGGGCACTCCCGCGGAAACGAGCATTTATCCAAAATTAGTTGACTTACTGAATTTCAGTATGGAGAATATATAGACCGAATACTCCTCGGTCCGAACCCTCTGCGGTCGGGCCTTTTCTCATGGCTTTACGATGACATCCTCTCCCGCCTCCACACTCGACCCAAAAACATCTGCCTCTCTGACAGAATATCCACATTCACCAGCCCGAAAAATCCTGCGAGGGCTGATCGCGCCGTTGACAGCCTTGCTCCTGGTTCTGGGTTTTGTCGGACTTGTCACGGTGAACTGGGGGAAGTGGACGAGTCTTGCGGCAACGCAAACAACGGATGATGCCCAGATCCGTGCACAAACGAGCCGCCTGGCGAGCCGCATTACCGGAACCGTGCGAACCGTTGCGGTTCAGGATTTCCAGCGTGTTCACACAGGCGACCTGCTGATCGAGATCGATCCGACGGACTACAAAATTGCCGCAGACCAGGCACAAGCCGGCGTCGCTGCGGCTGAGGCGGCCCTTGCCAATCTTGGCAATCAACTCGCACTGCAACGGATCACGATCAAGCAAGCCGAGGCCCAGCGCGACGCCGCGGCGGGCAAAGAGCTCCAGACCCGGCAGGAAAACGATCGGCAGCAAAGCCTGGTGCAAACGGGAAGCACGTCCCGGCAAATAGTCGAGCAGGCGATCTCGGCGCATGTTACGGCCGAGAGCAACCTGCGGGCCGCCGAAACAGCCATTGAGGCACAGCAACTGCAGCTGACCGTTCTCGGCGTGATGCAGCAGCAGCGCAGGGCCGATCTGGCGGCAGCGCGTTCGGCCCTCGAAGCCGCGCAAGTGCGCCTCGGCTACACACGGGTTGTCGCGCCATTCGACGGCACCGTCGGCGAAAGGCAGATCCAGGTCGGCAACTACGTCGGCATCGGCACCAGCCTCATCTCGCTGGTACCCCAGTCGACGGTTCATGTCATTGCCAACTACAAGGAAACGCAGCTTCCGCGGGTTGTTCCGGGCCAACCCGTCGAGATTGCGGTTGACGCCCTGCCGGGTGTTGCCTTCAAGGGCCACGTCGAGCGGGTGTCGCCGGCTAGCGGCTCGCAATTCGCGCTTCTGCCTCCCGATAATGCCAGCGGTAATTTCACCAAGGTCGTGCAGCGCATTCCAGTGCGCATATCGCTCGATGAAAACCAGCCATCGCTTGACCGGTTGCGGGCTGGAATGTCGGTCGTCACCCGCATTCATGCGGAAGGAGATCGCGGCTCCGGGGCGCTGCAATGACGAGCCCGATCCCGGCGCTCGACATAGGGCCTATTTCGAAGGGCGCGCGCTCGCATCACCCGCTCTTCGCGATCGGAGCAGTAATGATCGGCTCATACATCGCCTCGTTCGACAGCAGGCTGTTCGCGATCGGGCTCGCCGATCTGAAAGGCGCCTTCTCCCTGAGCTTCGATGAGGGCGCCTGGCTCGGCACAGCAGCGTTCGGGTCGCAGATCCTGATTGCGCCTGCCGTCTCCTGGCTTGCGACAGTTTTCGGCGTGCGGCGGATTTTCATCGTGCCAAGCCTTCTCTACGCCGCCATATCGCTGTTCATTCCCTTTATCGGCGATTACGAAGCCTTGTTGGCGCTTCATGTGATCCGTGGCCTGTTGCTCGGCCTGTTCGTTCCTGCGACGGTGATGATTATCTTTCGGAACCTGCCGATGTCGTGGTGGCTTCCGGCCATTGCCCTATATGCCTTTCGGACGCCCTTCACGCTCAATGCCGGCGTTTCATTTGGCGGCCTTTACGCCCAGACGATTGGCTGGCAATGGATGTACTGGCAGGATGCGTTGGTCGCACCGCTGATGGGCATCTTCATGTATCTCGGGGCGCCGCATGAGCGCGTGAACCGCGAGCTGCTTTTCAAAGCGGATTGGGGCGGCATGCTGCTCTTCGGTGCCGGTCTCACCTTGCTCTATGTCGGCCTCGACCAGGGCAACCGGCTGAACTGGTTGGAGTCGGGCGTTGTGGTTGCCACGCTCGCCGGCGGCGTGACGCTGATCCTGGCCTTCTTCCTGAACGAGTGGCTTGTGCGAGAACCTTGGGCGAGCGCCACTGTGCTGATGTCGCGCAACATCAGCCTGATGCTGGTCGCCACCGTATTTTTCACGCTGACCTGCATTTCCAACACGACCCTTGTTCCCAACTTCCTGGCCACGGTCGGGCAACTCCGGCCGGAGCAAACCGGAAGCTTGCTGCTTCTCTACGGCACCTTGCCCTTGTTCATCTTGGTGCCCGCATGCGTTTTCCTCCTGAGGCGGATCGACAAGCGGTTCGTGATGATGCTGGGCTTCTCTGCTTTCGCAGCCGCAAGCCTTCTGGGGGCGACCTTGTCTCCCGACTGGCGGCTCGACAACTTCATCCCCGTCGTCGTGCTGCAGTCCATCGGCTACAGCTTCACTTTTCTGACTGTCATCGTGTTCGCGGTGGCCAATCTCAATCCCGCAAGGGCGACCGCCTTTTCCGCCTACATCCAGGTACTGCGCCTTGGCGGCACACAGATCGGTGTCGCACTCATGGGAACCTATATACGCGTTCGTGAGCAGATCCATTCCAATCTGCTCGGCCAGCACCTGGTCAATGGTGACGAGAGCGTCACGCAGTCTCTGAACGCATGGACATCGCTGTTCTCGGCGGACGAAATGAGCCTTGGGAATGCAAAGGCCATGAGCGCATTGAGCTCGGCGGTGCAGAAGCAAGCCTACGTCCTCGCCTATATCGATGGGTTCTGGTTGACGTTCTGGGTCGCGATCCTGGGACTTGCCACCATCGTGTTCATGGCGGGATCGCCAGCCGGGCCATTCACACCAAAGGGAACCGAAGCATGAACACCGCCGCTATTCAATCGCTGGCCGACTGGCCCTTGATCTTCCTCGCTCTGCGGATTGTGCTGACGACCCTGTTCTGGTCCGACGTCTTTCTCGGCATCGCCAAGTTCAATGACTTCGCGGGCGCGGTGCAAAGGGCCGGCTTACCATATCCGCACTTCGTTGCGGCGGCGGCGATCGTCTTCCTGAGTGTCACCTCATTGCTGGTCATCACCAATTTCAATCAGTGGGGATGGATCGCAGCAAGTGCGCTCGTCGTCTTCACGCTGTTGACGATTCCATATGGTCACGCCTTTTGGACCTTTCCCCAGCCACGGCGTGCACAGGAGCTTCATTTCGTCCTGGAACACATCAGCGTCGTAGGCGGTCTGTTGCTTCTCATCGCCGTGTTCCTGAGCAATGCCGGAGTGAGCCCGGTTTGAAGGCGATGATGCCCCCTGACGCATAGCTATTCAGAGATGCTCGGTTCTCAAACCTTCACGACAGTGGTGAATTGAAAGTTCTGAACCGCTCCCCATGGCGTCACGTGCTCATGACGGAGGGATTGAACGAGCCTGAAGTGGCTGCCAAGGGTAGCCAGCAAGCGTTCGGCATCGTAACGGGCGACCGGCAGGCCGCTGCATTTTTCCGGTCCATCGAGAGCAAACGTACCGATTACGGCCTTGCCTCCAGACTTGAGGCCGTCCTCCAGTGCGTGAACATATGCTTGCTGGTCTGTCTCGGAAGTCAGAAAATGGAAAGCCGCACGATCGTGCCAGAAGTCGTATTGTCGATCAGGCTTCCATTTTGTGACGTCGGCTACGACCCAGTTTACAGGAGCGTCATCTTCAAGTCGCTTCCTTGCCGTTTCAAGCGCGGCGGCAGACAGATCGAGGACTGTGACATGAGCTTGATCGAGTAAGAGCAGAGCATCGACCAGCCGCGAAGCTCCGCCTCCGATATCAATGACCGACATGTTCGGAGACAATCCCGCTTCTCGCAGCAGCGCCAGCGACAGGTCGGGCTTTTCTTCGTACCAACTGACATCGGTGTCGGCCTTGCTGGTATAGACGCCTTGCCAGTGACTCTGCTGCTCGTGGCTTGCCATTTTTCCGTCCTCCAGAGGTATTCTCCCGACATCATTGTCGCGGGTGGCGGGTGAAACATCAATCGGCCAGCGATGACAATGACGAGCTTTTGGGATCGCCAAGTGGCTCACGCTCGCAGGAGCGAACGAAAGCCACGAGATCTCCAGGCTTGGGCGAAGCTGCTTTAAAGGCGCACTCTTTTCCTTTGACGCCTTTGCGAGAGCTATGCGTGCGGATTGCCGGCTTTTTCCTGTTTTAGAGAGCAATGCTCGCAATTGCGCATGCAATCAACCCGGGATGCTTCCGCAACCTTCTTTAAATTGACCAGGACAGGTGCCATTGTCATGGCCATAGGGCATGATGCGCTCAGATTGAGCATGCAGGGGAGATCGCGTGAAAAGACGCATGTTGCTTATCGCAGGGCTTGTCGCGCTCATCTCAACTTCGGTTTCAGCCGGTCGATTAACTGGCCAATCGACTCTTGCTCAATGGGAGAGCAGCCGACGAGATGACCAGATGGCTTTGGCAAAGGATATCCTTGTCAGGACCGCCAGACGAGACCTCCGCAAAACAGCGGATCTGATGGCTTGCATAGAGAAAGTCGCGCGAGATCCCACTCATGCGAATATCCCGATTCATAAGATCGCGTCGCCGTGCCTGGTGTTGATCGACGCGGAGTAATTGTGAGAATTCTATTGCTGCCGGAACACGCGCGGAAGATTTTGACTAAGATTTTCGATGAATGATTTCATGTGGCATTTTGATCGAAGTGCGTGAGATCATGCTTTGGCATGAACGGCTCCGGCACTATGAATTGCTCCGACTCTATTCGCTTCCGCCGCCGGAAATCTAGCGCTATCGATACTTGCTCGGCTTTCGATGTTCACGGAAGGCAGCGGTGATGGCACGAAGGCTGTCCTTGGATTTTGGGTCAGACAGGGAAGAGTGCAGTACGACGGATAGAGAAGGTAGCGGCGGCAGGCCGAGGGCGTCGCCGACATCTACGACATCGCTTGGGGCGAGGCGGCGTGGAAACGGCGAAACCGCAAGCCCGGCCGATAGGGCAGCGGCAATCGCAGTTGTCCCGCCGACGAAGACTTCCGTCCATGGGATCGAAGATCGATCAAGCAGCCGGATCGCCATGTCGCGCACGGCGCAGGTCGGAGATAGGGCCGCCAGGGGCAGGGGCTCGCCCGCTCGATGCTCGAAATCCCGTGAAGCATACCAGCCAAAATGCTCTGGCCCGAGGATTTCGCCATCGCGCCTGTCGTCGTCGCTGCGGACAATAACGGCATCGAGTGTGCCTTCTTCAAAGGCCTCCAGCAGCGGTCGCGAGATGTCAAGCCGCACTTCTATGGTCAGTGCCGGATCGGCTGCCTTTAGACGTGCCAGCAGGGACGGTACTTCGGGTCCCATGACATGATTGGCGATTCCGAGCCTGAAGCGTCTGCGCGTTACGGAAAGCCCGGCGACGGCACGTTCATGCGCGGCTAGAAACTCCCGAGCGGAAGGAAGGAATGTTTCGCCATGGGCTGACAGACGGACATGGCGCGGCGTTCGTTCGATCAGCTTCCTGCCGACACGCTCCTCCAGGCGCTTCAGCTTGACGCTGACTGTCGCCTGCGTGGTGCCAAGCGCTTCTGCGGCGCGTGTGAAGCTTTGGAAATCGGCAATGGCGACAAAGACCTGCACGGCATCGACATCGAGCGACATCACATAAATCCAAATTTGTTATCACTGATATAGCTAGTCATAGCATTTTAACATGATCAAGTACCGGGTACAGATTTGAAAGTCGATGGCGCTTCGTCTTGCAGAATGCACAAGCATTGGCACTGACGCCCTCGAGCGTTCCGGCGCCGATCGACAAGGATTTTATGTCGAGAGGCGAAATTATGAGCAATATCCGGCACGGCGACCCAAGATTCGCCTTGGCTGCCATCTGTCTTTCAGCAATGATGTTCGGTCTTGAAATTTCGAGCGTCCCGGCAATATTGCCGACGTTGGAGCGGACCTTGCATGCCGACTTCCAGCAGCTTCAATGGACGATGAATGCCTATACGCTGGCAGTCGCGACCGTGCTGATGGCGGCCGGCACGCTCGCCGACCGTTATGGCCGCAAACGGCTCTTCGTCGGCAGCATGATTGCCTTCGGCCTCAGCTCGCTTGTCTGTGGTGTCGCGCCCAACGTCGCAATCCTCATCACTGGCCGCGCACTACAAGGGGCGACCGGGGGCGCGATGCTTATCTCCCAGATCGCAGTATTGTCGCAGCAGTATGGCGATGCGCGCGAGCGGGCGAAGGCTTTTGGCTGGTGGGGGATTGTCTTCGGCTTTGGCCTCGGCTTCGGACCGGCGATCGGAAGTGGCATCACCGCGCTCATGGGCTGGGAATGGGTATTTCTCGTGCATGTTCTGATTTCGATCCTGACGGTTTTTCTGGCCGTCGTCAGCGTGCGCGAGACGCGGGATCCCAATGCCCAACGTCTCGACATTGCCGGTATCGTTTCGCTATCCGCCGCGGTCTTCTGCCTGGTCTTTTACATCACGCAGGGTTCGCAGCTCGGATTCATCAATCCTGTTTCGCTCGGCGCCGCAGCCATTGCGGTTGTTAGCTTCATCGTCTTCTTGGCCACCGAGCTGTCCAAGGGTCATCCCATGTTCGATTTTACGGTCTTCAGGATCAGGCGCTTCTCAGGCGCAATCTTCGGGTCGATGGGAATGAATTTCAGCTTCTGGCCCTTCATGATCTACATTCCAATCTGGTTCGAAGCGGGCCTTGGCCTGGACGGGGTTGCCACGGGCATTGCATTGCTGGCCTATACGTTGCCGACGTTGATTGTACCGCCGTTTGCCGAACGACTTTTGCTTCGCCGCGGCCCCGGCCTCGTCATCCCCGCCGGTCTGTTCACGATCGGGCTCGGCTTTTTGCTTATGAAATTCGGCCCGGCTGCAGGTGAAGCGATCCTGCCGGTCACATTGCTTGGCGCCCTCGTCGCAGGTATCGGCCTCGGAGTGACAAACACACCGGTCACGAACACGACGACGGGTTCCGTTTCGAGCGATCGCGCCGGCATGGCCTCAGGCATCGACATGAGTGCGCGAATGATCTCGCTTGCCGTCAACATAGCGGTGATGGGATTCATTCTGATGAGCGGCATTCTTGCAAATCTGCAGGCCATGCTCCCGGTATCGGCGGATCCTACCTCGTTGCCCAGGCTGGCGGAGCGGATCGCCTCCGGCAATGTCAGCACTGCGAACGAACCCATGGCAAAGCTATCCGGCGAGATCGCACGCAAAGCGCTTACCGCGGGCTTTGATTGGGTGATGCTCTACGGCGCACTGAGCGTTTGGGGCCTGGCTTTGTTGAGCCTACTCGCTTTCGGGACGCGCGCGCGCGGTAGCGCAACCGCACCGGAGTGAGATTGCGCAAAGCTCGTGTTTATCGTGGCCATTGCGCTGGGACTAGGAGCCACTACTGCTGGTCGCGGCGAAGCGTTCATCGTGTCGACTTGGTCGCCGCGACCGGCCCGTTGCCTGCTCGGTTTGGCAATGTTCGCGGCTTCTGCTTAGTCCTCATCAAAGTGAAGGGTTGAGGTTGAGCGAGATTTCTTCGCCGTACCCAAAGTCCTGACCGAACAGGCATCAAGCCCGATCGCGAATTTGGCTGCTCGATGGCGCTCGTGTGCAAGCCCGAACCATTGGCTTAGGAGCACAGCGACCAGCATAATGAACAGGCGCGCTGACGGCAAAACTAGCTTTCGCGCCTCCGCAACTTCATGCGGAGGCGCTATTATCGTCTGTTGCTTTAGAACTTCTTTCCGGCGGCGAGTTTGGCGCCGACGGATTTCTGTCCATCGCCTTCGATGTTGAGGAGGAAGGAGGCATCGAGCATCCAGAAGTTCTGCGTCTGCAGGCTCATGCCGACGGTGACGGCCGCAAAGGCGCCTGAGCCGTCGAGCCCGGAGAAGCCGCCGGTCACCCCAAGCTTCGGCGTCACCTTCGCACCACCCTCCAGCTGGAACGACCGGGCGATCTCGGCGCCCAGGCTGACACGGAACTGCTCCTCGTCGAAGCCGTCAATGGTGATCGCATCGCCGGCGCCGTTCTTCACCGTGTAGTTGCTCACCGTTTCCGAGAAGTAGATCAT
>NZ_JACHBG010000011.1 GCF_014207095.1 Martinezella lusitana
CGATCAGATCGTGGCTGGTCGTTGTGCCGCGTGGCGGCCAAGCGGACATTTCTACTTTGCCAGACAGAAGACATTCCAACTCCTCCGCCACATCTCATGTAGCAGGGTACATTCTATTTCCAAGTGCGTCTGTCGCCTTCCCCAGCATGCTCCCTGTAACCAAGATGCGCTCAAACGCGGAATGTCACTCTAATTAGGCAAGGTCGACGGCTGGGAAAGACTTTACCAACTCGTCGACGGCTTTCATTTGGCTCAAGAAAGCGGAAACTTTGTCGAGTGCTAATGCGCTAGGTCCATCGCATAAGGCGCGATCAGGGTCAGGATGCGCTTCCAAGAATATGCCTGCCAGCCCCAAGGCCAGGCCAGAACGAGCCAACTCGAAGACCTGTTTTCGGCGGCCGCCGGAACTTTTTGCGCTCGGGTCGCGCATCTGCAGCGAATGCGTCACATCGAAGATAATAGGCGCGTCAGCGCTCACTTCCTTCATGACGCTAAATCCGAGCATATCGACCACCAGGTTATCATAGCCAAAACAGCTCCCGCGCTCGCAGATGATCGCCTTGTCGTTTCCGAAATCTGCGAACTTATCGATGACATTTCCGATCTGGCGCGGGCTCATGAACTGAGGCTTTTTCACGTTGACGATTTTTCCCGTCTTAGCGAGGGCCTCGATCAAGTCGGTTTGGCGGGCGAGAAATGCGGGGAGCTGCAGGATGTCGCATACTTCGGCGGCCACTGTTGCCTGATCGGGGAGATGAACATCCGTCAGGATCGGAACACCGAAAGTGTCGCGAACCTCTTGAAGGATTCTCATGCCCTCATAAATGCCTGGGCCGCGAAAGGATTGGTTCGAGGAGCGATTGGCCTTGTCGAAGGAGGCTTTGAAGACGTACGGGATTTGCTGGCGATCCGTCTCTCTTTTCATTTCTTCGGCGACTTGCATTGCCAGATCGCGGCTTTCCAGCACGTTGACACCGCCGATGAAGACCATTGGCTTCGAGTTGGAAATTTCAATGCTTCCTAGTGATATCGCGCGCACGGTAGTTCCCTTGTCTGTCGGCCGATGTGGCATCATGCTTCGCCTTACCCGCCAAACGCAAACTCGACAGGACGTTCAGCGGTACTGAAACCTTGGCTCTGATCTGAACCAAGCTCTGGTTTGCTCCAGACTGCAACTGCAATGACGATATGGTTGTATCGGTTTTATGACGACAATCCTATGTGTTCCAAGATCGGAGTGAGGAATTACGCGTTGATGGATTCATTACGTCCGTTCCTCCAGCTGCGCCAAACGGCGAATGGCTTGCGGTGGCTGGACCGAAGGCGCAGCGCATACGTTCGCGATCAGCAAAACCGGTTTCCCGCGCGACGACATCGATTGAATGGCGGCCCTACTCCATAATCAGGCGCGCGGCCTCCAGGCTCAGGTTGTCGACGGCGAGTGCTTGAGGTGGGATTCCGGAGTGCGGCGAACACGCTAACCAAATGTTGCGGGCGCCCGGCGAGCGGCAGCGCTGCATCACCCGCTCTTGTTTTCGCAGATGAAGAAGCGAACTGAACAATGCCGATCAGGAAAACTATCGCGGTCTCGCAGCAAATTAGGTTTCAATAGTTCCCCGACACAAGTTCGCGTCGAAGTGACCGTCTCGGAAAGAGCTTCTACCGAAAAGAGGAAGGCCCTCATGGAAACAGGGCCTTCCTCCGTCTCTGATCGGAGGTCTATTTCAGATCAGATTAGAAGGTGCGCTCGAAGCGGAGGATACCGGCCCACTGGTCCTGATTGATGGAATCCCAGTTGGTGTAGGAGACTTCCGGCTCGACAAGCAGGTTCTTAACCGGGTTCCACTTGACGTTCGTCGTAGCGGCGAAGATCTTGGAGTCGGTGTAGGCGAGCTGCAGGTTCCACTTCAGCTTTTCGTTGATCGGAACGCTTGCACCGCCCCAAACAGCCCAGTCACCCCAGCCGATATTGGCAGCCGGGCCTGCACCGCCGGCGCCAGCATACTTGTTAAGCTTATCGCCGTTCGTGTTCCAGCCGCCCATCAAGAAGGCCGAGAATACGCCGAAGTCAGCGTCTACGCGAGCCTTGATGGCGCCTTCTTCAACGATCGAGTCGTAACCGCCAACGAGCTTGAAGGCCCATGCGCCAGCCTTGTAGCCAACACCGGCAACGGCGTCAGGAGCGTAGTGGTTGTGGCTGTCTTCGCCGTTGGCGCCGGTAGCACCGGTGCCGGAGTTGCTGTCTTCAACCGAGATCACAGCCGTGAAGCCGTTGCCGGCGTCGTAGTTGTAGGTGATCTGGTTCAGTTCGTATGGACCGTCATAGACCACGTCGTCGTTGATGACGTCGCCGGCATAACCGGTGAAGACGTTGAACTGCGAGTCTTCCTTACCGATGGTGAAGCCACCGAGGCTGATGCTGGCGTGCAGCAGGTTGGTCGCGGTTGGGTTGCCGTCGTTCCAGTCCCAACGCATTTCGGTGTTGGTCTTCAGCGGGCCGTATTCGGTGTCCGAAGCGGTCTGCAGCTGCAGCTCAGCGCGAGTATGCCATTTGGTGCCGAAATGGGTGTCAGGGTTGTAGGCATCGTACCACTGACCTTCGGTACGAACCTTGCCGCCGATCTTGAGGCAGGTTTCGGTGCCCGGAATGAAGAAGTAACCAGCGCCGTATGCATCGCAGATGCGGACGTATTCAAGCGGCTCCGGCTCAGCAGCGACGATTGCGTCGGCTGCGTGAGCACCGGATACTGCTGCCAGCGCAGCAGCGGAGCCAAGAAGAAGGCTCTTGATGTTCATTTTCTCTCCAATCGATGTGCCAGATTTGGATCCGCCTAAGATCATCTCCGGGGTTCGCCAATCCGGCCGTTCCCTATTATCAGGAGCCCAATCGCTCCTCTCAGCAACCTAGAGTCATCATGGTGATGCGGGAAATCTATTTCTCCACTGAGGTCAGTATTCCTCTACACAAAAATTTCATAGATGCAAAAATACATCAAATTGCGCCAGATATTTCTAAGTATTTTGATAGATGCGGAATGGATATATTTATACAAACATACTGGTTGTACATATATAAACATGCAAACCGTACATATACAATTTTGCCACTCGGAAATAATAAGCTCTACTTAGCAAATTTATTCCTCTGACTTTGGAGTGAACCCTTCGGGCTGTCCTCAAGCTGTGTGGAGATCGCCATTCGATCGGCAGCATTCGCATTCTGAGAAGCGCTGGAGTGTCTACATACATCGCCGCTTAATCGTCTTCAGGCGGTTGATGCGACCTTCTGCCTGACATTGCTCCGGGGCAGGTCGATGGTGTTGGAGAGAGCGTCGTTATCACGGCGAAGAACACGGGCAAAACGGGCCAAGGAGACGAGCCCGAAATGAATGACACTTTGGCAGGATTGGCACCGACAACCGTGTGTTGCAGTTTCCAATCTAGATCGGGTTCTTCAGCTTACCCATCAACTGGGCCAGTGTGAAACAGCCGATTTGTGCGGCAATAGATTACCTAAGGCATTCCATTCTTCGCCTATATGGTGCTTGAACAGGGCACCTTGAGCGGCAGGTACAGCCCCGAAAATCCGCTGCCGAAAGGCAGTGGCCGGGCAGAAGTTTACAATGGCATTCTGTCTCAATTGAAGGTGCTGGCGGAGAAGCTCGCCTTGATCGGCCAGGCGCAGGGAGCCTGCGGTCGCCGATGTCGCGACGGCTTGGGCCATCGCCAAGGGTACAACGCCGATCATCAGCGTCCCCAAGCCCAGCTACATCGATGGCCTGGCACGAGCCAGCACCATGACACTCACCGGCGACGACATCGCGGAATTGGAAGCTCTCGCCGACGCCACCAACGTGAGCACACGCGGGTGGTGGGAAAAGGACATGCAGCTTCGGAACTCTGCCATCTAAGACCTCGGCCCGCAGTTGCGAGCGCATCGAGTCCAAGCAGTGCGAGGTAGCGGAGGGACTTGCAGAAAAAAGGGCCGCCGGTCGAAACCGCGGCCCATAAAGTGTGAAGGTCAAAGACCTCCAGAGGGGAACAGCTGCTGCGACGGAACTGGGAGGAGACCGTCATGTGCATCAGCTATGGGCTTTATGCCCGTTTTTTGACCAAATGGAAAACATTTATTGTGCAATGCAGCTATGCGCGTGCTGCGCTGCTTATAGGACGAGTATCCAGATCGTGTCGCCACGCGACCGTCGATGGCACGCCCCGGCACGCAGTTTTGGCTAGATCGTCGTCCACCTCGCGCCCGACGCCGCGCATCCTCAGCTCTGGTGGTGACGCCGCTCGTCTTCGAAACCATCGAGCCATGCTCCAGCCGCGATCGAAGCGATTTCGCCAACTTTCCATACGTAGAATGAAAAACTCGGTGACTTCCCGTTTCCAGTCGCCTTGTCGATCTCTACCGACGCAGCCTCATCTACACTCATTTTGACTGCAATGGCTCCAGGATAGACACAGTTCGTCGGCCTGCCATTCCTTGTATCGGTTACGTCACGAACCGATCTTACCTATCTCATTTGCCATAAAGCCCGCCAGCAACTCTTTGAGTTGCGGCTCGGGAACCTGGAGCGCAGCTTCAATGGGCGGCAACCAGATCAATGTTCGCTGACCGGTTTCCGGAAAATTGAGACAGATCTCCTTGACCTCCAAGGCATGAACCTCCACGGACGCTGTTACTGTCCGGCTATCAGCGAGCCGCTTCAGATAGGTGTAAAAGCCATAAGGCTTCTTTTTTGCCTTGCCTTTGATGCCAGCCTCTTCCCAAGCCTCACGTTCCACGACTTCGTGAGGTTTAAGCCCTTTGATAGGCCAACCCTTCGGTATCGTCCAACGATGTGTTTCCCGCGTGGTGATCAGCAATATTTCAGGGCGGCCATTCTCCATAGTCCGGAAACATAAGGCGCCGAATTGGGGTGCCGAAAGGCTCTCGAATGTGGTGCTCGTGTGAAGGGCAAGACGTCTCGGATGTGTCTGCTGAACGCCCATCGCCCATCCCATAACGTTTCGTATTGCTTTATTAGTAATACGCGATTCTCCTCAAAGTAAGAAATCCGGATCCGCGCCCATCCCCCTTTTTCTTTGCTGCATTGAGGCCGGCGATTTCTCCGGGCTCGGACGGCGCGTAGTAGAGGCGAACTGTGCGGCCCACAAACGGTGCGACAAGATCACACCCGATAGCCACACTCTCCTCCGGGGGAAGCTATCCAGCGGCCGAAATCGGCGACTTGCTTTAAAAAGCTGGCCAACTCAGCCTGGCTTGGCGGCACCGGCTCGGCTGTGGTCGCCGAGGCGCCGATCGTGTCGAAGAAGCGAGCCATCCGGGTGATCATGGCTATCAACAGACGAACTGGCTCGCTCCCCGGATCGCCCAAGGCACTCCGGATATCGCCGCCAATATGTTCCACTTGATCCGCGCTCAAGTGGATCCATCCCTTGTCTTCTCGACAACGGTTCCAGATATTCATCCGAACGCCGCCAATTCGCGAAAACAACCATGCGAAGCAACAAATTTTACAGGATTTCTTAAGCTGTTTTTTTCAGGCCCCTGTTTAGCTAACGCAGCATTAAGAACGGGTATAACTCCGACATGATTCTACAACACCGACATCCCTCCGGCACAATTTTCAAAGCCCTGCGGAGGGCCACGCTCGGCGCATTATGCGCCGTGGTCGGTTCCGTTGGTCTTTTGCTTATTTTAAACCTATTGATGCCTGACCGGCCATTTCTGGTCGGATTTGTCGGTGCAGCACTTGTTTCCGCGTTTGTGGCCTTTCCGCTGCTTTTTGCCTTGCAGCTCAACAAAAGCGTCCTCCGCAAGATGCAGGAAAACGTCACCCAGGCGGCGCGCTACGACAGCGTGACGAAGACGCTGAACGGCACCGCCTTTGCCGCGGCCGTCGAGCACTTTATCGACCGGCGCAAGCATTCAGACGCCGATGCCGGCGGCATCGTCGTCGCCGTCATCATCGATACACTCGACGACATCAGCCGTCGCTACGGGCCGCGATGGGCCGACACCGTGATGCAATCGCTTGCCTCGATCATCCAATCCTCGGTTCGCAGTGGCGATCTGGTGGCGCGGCTTGCAACCAACGAACTCGGCATCTTCCTACCTGGCGCCACCATCGAAAACGCCCACGACATCGGCACCCGCATCCGCGCGCGCGTCTCCGACGCCACCTTCAGCGCGGATGGCGCGCCGCTTTCCGTCGCCATCCGCCTCGGCGGCATCTCCTTCGACGGCCCGACCGATTTCAACCAACTCCGCCAGCTCGCCGACCAAATGGCCTTCGAACGCGGAGACGAGAACGACGACATCCCAATCAGCGTGCTGCCTGCGGCATGAGGCTTTCGACTGCATCGCAGCGTCAACGGCGGTATGAGCCCCACGGCAAGACTCGTCTTTGATAAGGTCAATTTTCGGCCCGTCACACCGCGGACGGCGTGACAATATTTCTCGCTCATCCTAACATACTAACATAAATTTTATCCCTGCCGGTCACAATTCAGGGCGATACAACCAGTCTGAGGGCATGATGGCCTTGGGTAACGCAGAATACATATTGCGCATGGCGCAATTGATCGAAGGGTCGGGTGCGCTCGTCGCCGTGTACGATCAGGATGATCGTCTTCGCTTCGCCAACCGTGCGTTTCGAATGGCCTGGTTCATCGACGATAACGAGCATCCATTATGGTCCGACCTCATGCGCCGTAACTATCATGCCATGCGCGGAACGATCATCAAAACCACTGATTTCGAGAGCTGGCTGCTGACGACACAGGCAAGACGAGGGAAAACCGGCTTTCGCGCCTTCGAGACAGATCTTCATGATGGCCGCTGGCTCTGGATGACGGAGACCATGGAGCACAGTGGCTGGATGCTCTGCGTTGCAAGCGACATCACCACGATCCGATCGGACGAACGCTCCCTGCGGCAAGACCGCGACTTTGCGCTAAAAGCCTCGCAGACCGACGAATTGACGGGCGTTCCAAGCCGGAGATTCGTCATGCCAAAGCTTGGCGAACTCGTCGGTGGTCAGGGTGGTGCAGCCGAGCAGGTTGGGTGTTTTGCCATACTCGACATCGATAACTTCAAGTCGATCAATGATCGCTTCGGCCATAGCATTGGCGACGCTGTTCTCAGAGATTTTGCGGCAACGCTCCAGAAAATCGCCCGCAAGACCGATATTGTTGGGCGCATCGGAGGAGAAGAATTCGCTCTAATTCTCCCCAAAATCACACCGGACCGCGCAGAGACGATCGTTTATCGTATGCTGCTTGCCGTGAGGCAATCACGCCCCCTGCCCGACCAACCCGACTTCTCTTACACGTTTTCCGCCGGTATCGCGTCTGCCCTGCGTGGCGACGATGTCAATGATCTCTATCGAAGGGCGGATCTCGCCCTTTACGCGGCGAAGCTGAACGGACGCAATCAGGTGTGCGTCGACCCAACCGCACATTCAATCGGAGCGGCGAGATTGCTGTAGCCTAGCCAAATCGCTTGGAAATGACTCCGGTAGGAAAGCGATGGCGACGATAGAGCGGATCACGGGCTGACATGGCCTGTCACTACGCGTCCGATTTCCCTCAAGTTGACGATGCCATGCTCGGCGCTGCTTGACATTGGAACTTGCTTGAGAAGGCGAAGTCTCTATGGCTGCGCGTGAAAATGTACCCAAAAATAGTCCGTTGACACATTGGAGGACGTCTTCGACAAGGAACTCTCGATCAAGAATGGCACACGCCTGCTCTCACTCAGAATTCTTGTAACCGCACAGGTCAATGTAATGACGACGTTTCGCTCGCAATCGAACCACTTTGCACTGATCGGCGACAACCGCGCCAAGGCAACGCCCAGTTCTGGTGACGTTTCCCGTACATTTCCTTTCTCAGAAACCGTGCCGACCACGCGCGACCTCGATTAGATACTTCGTAGAGGATGCGCAAAAGTGCCCGTTGGTTCAGCCCCCTTTCAAGCCCCTGTTAGGATATGGAAATGACACCTTTGAAATTTGCTGCAATGACTGCGCTGCTAACATTGACCATGGCTGCGAGCGTCGCCTCTGCTGCGGAATTCGGCGCTTTGGCCTACTCGAGAAGCACGGGATCATACGGTTCCTCCCACAACTATTCCACGCGGGCCGATGCCGAGGACGAGGCACTGTCCAACTGCTCCTCCTTTGCCGACGACTGTCGGATCGTGGTGTATTTCCGCAATGCCTGCGGGGCTCTCGCCGTCGGAAGCAGGAGGGGGTTCGGCTATGGCTGGAGCGCGAGGCGTGACGAGGCTCGGTATACCGCGCTTGCAAATTGCCGGGAAAATGATCGCGGCTGCCGTATCGTCAATTGGACCTGCTCCAAATAGGAACTTGATATCGTGGTTCGCGACGCTCTCTCGTCGACGGACCAGCGCGAACGGTTCAGTGTGCGGCGCCTGATTTCTCTTGTGCCCTCACTATGGCGTCCGCTTCCTTGCCGTATAGTTCCTCGAAGTGATCGAAGGTCTTGGAAAAATAACCAATGCCCTGCGTCGCCGAGCGCAGCGCTCGCGCCAGATCGTCAAGTGCGCCGCCCGGAACGAGCGCCCGGAAGATGTCCCATCCCTTGGCGGCTTCATCGCGGTCGAAGCCGAGAACCTGGCCGTTGAGAGCGGAGACGATCTGGACGAGGTTGCCCGAATAGACCGATGGAATATGAAACTCGCTGCGAAAAACCGGCTGCATCAAGACGGTCGATCCTTCCGAAAGCGCCTGACGCACCCCCATTTTCGACGCAGTCCGGAAGGCGTGTTCCGAACTGTCGACGGTATGGTGCTGACCATCTGACAACGTTACACCAACATCGATGACTTCGAAGCCTAGCGGTCCTTTCTCCATTGCTTCGCGCGCACCCGCTTCGACGGCGGGGATGTAATTGCGGGGAACGGCGCCGCCTTTGATGGTTTCGTCAAAGGTGAAGCCCCGGCCGCGCTCGTTGGGGTAAATGCTGAGCTTCACATCCGCAAATTGCCCGGCGCCGCCGGTCTGCTTGCGATGACGGTAGTGAACCTCCGACGGTTTCGTGATCGTCTCGCGGTAGATCGGGCTGGGCGTTCGGTCGGTCACTGAGATGTGAAAGACATCGGACAGTGTTCGGAAGAGATCACGCAGATGTACGGGCCCTTGGGCACGGACGAGTTGAGCGCCCGTACCTTCTTCCTGCAAGACTTTCAGACCGCGATCCGTCTCGGAGAGTTTCGCCAGCGTCTCTGAAAGCTTGTTTTCATCGCGTTCGCTGCCCGGAATCAGGATCCTTTCAAGCATCGGCGTCGGTGGTTCCGTCCATTCAGGCGGGGCAACCACCGCGCCAGTAGTCAGCAGCGAAGGGACAGACAGGTGGTCGGACTTGACCGTGGCGAAGACATCCCCCGCCGCAGGCAGAACCGCCGAATTGGACCGTCCATTGGCAAGATTTTGTACCGCGCCAAGGCTTGAGCCGCCAAGCAATGCGCCTTGCCGCAATCCGTCACCAAGCGCGCGCACGAGCACCGTCTTGCCGACATTTTGGCGATGATAGGCGTGGAAGCTCACGGCCACCAGCTTGCCTTCGTCGACGGCTGCTGGACGAGCGAGACGCTGCCGCAGAACCCCGACCGGCGGCGCCTCGTGACGCAGCGCCTTCATCAGCCTCATCATGCCGTTGCCGTGACCTGCAGCACCGATCAGAACCGGGATAATCCTGTTTTCCCGGAGAACCCGTGATGAGATGGCATAAAGCGCGTCGCTGGGTGGTTCGCGGTCCTCGATCAGTTCTTCAAGAAGCCAGTCATCGAATTCGGACAGGTGTTCCAGGAGCTCGGCGCGTGCTTCGCGCTCGCGTTCGGCGGCACCATCGGGTATTGCGATCAGCGCCGAAGTCTGGCCTTCCCGGTAGCGCCACGCCCGTTCCGAAATCAGGTCGCAACTACCTGCGATCCTGTCCCCCTCGCGGATCGGGATCTGACGAAGCAAAAGGGTGTGGTTGGCGTAGTCCTGAAGCGCGGCGATCACGTCCCTCAGCCGCCCTCTCGGTTCGTCCATCCGGTTGACGAAGAGGATGCAAGGCGTCCCCGAGGCTTCGATTATCCGCAGATAGGGCGCCGCGAGCACGGCCTCCTCGGGTGCCGGTGAAACGCACAGGATGCAGGCGTCGCTGGCAAGAAGCGCGTGCTGCGCATGCGCCAGCGCTTCGTTGGGCCCCGGCGCGTCGAGCGCGCACCACGCCTCGTTTCCGAAGGTGAATTCTGTGATGTTCAATCCATAAGGGGAGCTGGATTTTTTCGGTGCCCCCTCCAGGGAGCCGAGCTTTTCCACGACTGTCGATTTTCCAGTCTGCGAAGGTCCAAGCACGGTAAAGCAGCGCATCGGCGTTCCTCCAACTGCCATAAACACAACTTTCAGCCATCATAGGATGCCCTGAACCGCCTCAATGCGCCAGAGGTCTTCAGTTTCACGACGCTATGATCTGCATTTGCATGTGTGGCTGATCCATTCGGTGGCTGGGAACCCATTGACGAATTTGCGATATCGAATTCTGTTGTCGAGAGGTCTTCTAGCCAGTGGAATTTGGGATAACGCAATGAGCGATATGTTGACTTGCACGGCGTGTGGATCAGACAAAGCCGAACCGGTCGTCCACGGCGGCTCATACATTCTTCGATGCGCCGCCTGCGGCGAGGTAATCGTTGCGACATCGTTCATGGCGCTGCTCGACTCCGAAGACGAGTGGGCCGCCTTTATCGATGCAGGTCCCGGAAAGATCCCTCGACCGGAGGCGCTGGTCGCGCGTGGATCGCTTCGCCAGATATCAACAGCAATCAACGTTACGACACGTAAGGGAAATTTTATACGTCTGATCCCTGAAAAGAGAGAGTGAAGCGCTCCGGTGACAATCCGCGAAGAGAGGCTTCCACTCCATATTTTCCAATCGCACGAGCATAAGGCCTTCCCGGTTACCGGCGACGTTGCGCGTTCGTTTCACCGCGTAGCTAGCAGCATCCTGCCAAGATGCAATCTCAATAGTCCACCACCCTGCCGTCCAATGGATCGGCCCAGCGCGTGTTTGGCACGGTCGAAAACCAGCCGGGCCGCGCGGGATCGCGATCGTAAAGATAACCGCCGAGCGACTTGTAAAGATCGGCATATTGGCCGAGCTTGTCACGATCAAGCGTCACGCCAAGGCCGGGACCATCCGGCACCGCAATGGCGCCATCGACATATTTCATCGGACCGCCGGCGATGATGTCGTCGGTGAGCTGGTGGTAATGCGCATCCGCCGTATAGACGAGGTTCGGCAAGACGGCACCAAGATGCAGCATGGTGGCGAGCTGGATGCCGAGCTCGCCGGAAGAATGCACGGCAACACCGAGCTGGAATGTCTCGCACACGCCTGCCGCCTTGATGCAGGGTCGGATGCCACCCCAGAAGGTGGTATCGAGCAGGATCACATCGACGGCCGGGTTCAGCACATTGGTTGCAAGCTGCTCGAAGTTGATGACGATGGTATTGGTGGCGAGTGGCATATGTGTGTTTTCCCGCACGCGCCGCATGCCATTCAGACCCCAGGTCGGATCCTCATAGTAATCGTTATTGAGATCCTCGATACCCTTGGCAAAGCGGATGGCCTCTTCAACGCTGAAGGCGGCGTTCGGATCATAGCGCACGGAATCGCTGCCAACAGCCTTTGCAAGTGCGCGGAAGACTTCGAGTTCATAGTCAGGCGGAAAGACGCCACTCTTGAGCTTATGCGCCTTGAAACCATGACTGCGCTTGAGTTCCAGCGCCTGTTCGATCAGTTGGTCGGCAGTGCGGATCTCTCCCTTGCCGGTCTCTTTATTCGGCAGACGGAAAAAGAGATAACTTGCAAAACCAACCTCATTGCGCATCTTGCCGCCGAGGACGTCATAGGCGGGAACGCCCAGAAACTTGCCGATAATATCGATGCAGGCAAATTCGATGGCCGCATGCATCTGTGTACGGTTGTTGTAAAGGCTGGCTGTCGGATTGCAGATCTTGAAACGCAGCTGCTCGAGCTCGAACGGGTCATGCCCGACAAGGTAGGTCTTGAGCGCGCGGAATGCCGCCTCCGCACTCTCGCCTCCTCCCCCCATCTCACCGAGGCCGACGATGCCGATATCCGTTTCCACCTCGATGATCGTGCGCACGAAACGACCCCAATGCGCGCCGTTGGAATGCCGCAGCGGCGCTTCGAGCGGCACGGTCACGGTTGTTGCGCGGATGTCGGTGATCTTGGGCCGCTTCATGCAGGTCTCCGTTCAAATGAAAGCAATAACTTACTCCGGCAGCACGATGCCGAGCTTGGCCATGGTGCCGCCATCGATCTTTATGTCAGCGCCGGTGATGAAACGAGCCTTGTCGCTGGCAAGAAATGCTACCAGATCGGCAACTTCTTCCTGCTTGCCGACGCGGCCGACCGGATGGCCCTTGCCCCATTGAGCAACCATCTCATCCTGGGTCATGTCACCCTTGAAGAGATCGGCGGCCCAGCGCAGCATGGGCGTATCGATCGAGGCTGGGCAAACGGCATTGACCGTGATGTTGTCGGCAGCATGATCGAGCGCCATGGCACGCACGAGTGCGTTGATGGCGCCCTTGCTGGCGGTGTAGGCGGCTACATTTGCCTGCGAGGCGTAGGACTGTATCGACGAGATGGCGACAATTGCACCACCACCCCGCTTTCTCATTTCCGGAATGGCAAACTTCGAGGCGAGGTAGATGCCTTTCAGATTGACGTCGAGCACGTCGTCCCAAACATCTTCCGACGTATCGACCACCGTGCCGTAGCGTTGGATGCCAGCACTGCAGACCAGAATATCGACACCACCAAATTCTGCTACCGCCTGTTCGACGGCAGCTTGCATATCCGCAGCCTTGCGAACATCGCCGACAAAGCCGCTTGTCTTGCCGCCGGCCTCACCCACCGTCTTATCGACGGACTGCCGGTCGTTGGAAACGATGAGGACCTGTGCACCGGCCTTTGCGAAGCGCTCCGCGCAAGCACGCCCCATGCCCAGGCTACCGCCGGTGACGATGATGCTCTTGCCTTCGAATTCCATAAAGGGCGCTCCTCCACGCGTTTTCGCTTATTAACATTCTACCATACCAGTATGTCAATATCCGAATTTGGGTTCTGCGACACCGCGAAAGCCGGTTTCGACCGCCAGCAGACTACCTTCGAGTGGATGGGTAGAAAGATGTTCTCGGGTCATGGTGAAGCGGGCAGATGTAACATAGAGCGTGGAAAGATCTGCTCCGCCGAAGGTGCAGCTCGTGGGCCATAAAACCGGCAGCTCGACGAGATCTCGCAGCGCGCCTTCGGCGCTGAAACGGGCGACGGCGGCGCCGCCGACCACGCGGCAATTCCAGAGATGATCATCCGCATCGAGACATGAGCCGTCGGGCAAGCCGCGCGTAAACCCACTCACCACGGTGCGGCGACCCGAGATCGTCTTTGCCTCTGGATCGTAGGCAAAGGAATAGATTTCGTTGGCGCGCGTGTCGGCAAACAGAAAGCGATTGTCCCGGGTCCAGCCCATTGTGTTGGTGATACCATAATCATTCGGCGTCAACTGCTTGATCTCGCCCGACGGATCGATGCGATAGATCGCGCCGGCATTGGCTGTCATATCCTTCGGCGTTCCATCCGCATTGAGATTGTTCTGCATCGTAGACACCCAGAAGGAACCGTCGGGTGCGACCCGGCCTTCGTTCAACCGATTTTCGGGTCTTGCCGGTTCCGGCCTTGCAAAAGGCTCGAATACCCCCCCGGGCCGCCAGAGGCAGACGTCGCGGGCAAGCCCAACGATAAAGCCACCGCTCTTGCACATGCCGATCGATGTCGGGAAATCCGGTGTAGACCAGGTCTGGTGCATGCCCGTCTTTACTTCCAGCCGATGAATGCGTTTGCCGCCGATATCGACCCAGTAGAGCGCACCCTCCTCACTCGACCAGACAATGCTCTCACCCACGATGTCCTGCGCATCGAATAAAATGCGGACCCGCATATTCCCTCCCTCTTCATAGTGAAACTTGCGATTGACAATAGGAAATCGACGATCTAAATCAAGCTTAATTTATACCTATCATACAGGTTGGAGAAGAGCTTTATGGAATTCTCTTCTGATACGAAGGATGCCGGAGAACGTCACGCTGGAGCCGAGGGATTGCTCGGCAGCGTCATGACTTCGGTAAAGGCCTATATCCGTGACAATGGCCTGCAGGTCGGCGACGAACTGCCAAGCGAGGGCGCATTTGCGGAACAGACCGGCACATCGCGAACCATCGTTCGTGAGGCCTATCGTTCCCTCGCCGCATTGACGCTGATCGATATCGGCAACGGACGCCGGGCGCGGGTGGCTGCACCGAAGGCCGATGTGCTGGCGATGATCACAGATCACGCCGTCCATACAAACCAGGCAACCATCCAGCAGATTTTCGACGTGCGCCGCACCATTGAGCGTCGAACCGTAGCGCTTGCGGCGTTGCGCCGAAGCGATCGGGAAGCGGCAGAAATCTACGCGCTGGCGGAGGCCATGCAGCGCGATTTCTATGAGCCGCAGAAAGTCATGGAGCACGACATCGCCTTTCACGAGGCGATCGGCTCGGCATCGAAGAACCCGATGTTTTCGTTGATCGTCGGCTCCTTCCATGTGGTGACGCGCCACACCTGGCCGATCGGCTGGGCGAGCCGCGGCAGCAACGAAACGCGACAGGAAAGCATCGACGGCCACTTCGCGATCGCGCAGGCCATCGCCAACGGCGATCCGGCCAGAGGCGAGGCCGCGATGGTCGAGCATTTCGACCTCACCGTGAAAGCACTGCTAGCGGCGGGAGTATACTGATGAAGATCACCGCGTTCGAAACCGTCCGCGTCAAGGAATTCCCGAATATTCTATGGGTGAGGATTCATACGAATGAAGGTCTCGTCGGGCTTGGCGAAACCTTCTTCATGGCGGAAACGGTGGAGGCCTACATCCATGAGGTCGTCGCACCGAAACTGCTTGGTCGCGACCCCTTGGAGATCGATCGCATCTCAAAAGACCTCACCGGCTATCTCGGCTTCCGCTCCACAGGTGTCGAGATGCGCGGCAACTCCGCCGTCGACATCGGTCTCTGGGACTTGTTCGGAAAATCAACCGACCTACCGATTGCACAATTGCTCGGCGGCTTTTCGCGCCAGGAAATCCGAACCTACAATACCTGCGCCGGCAACACCTACATGCGTGAAGCAAGCGGCCAGCAGACGGGAAATTACGGCATAGGCGGTCCCGGTCGCGACTATGACGACCTCAACGGCTTCCTCGAACACGCAGACGATCTGGCGGAGGATCTACTTTCCGAAGGCATTTCGGCGATGAAGATCTGGCCTTTCGACATCGCTGCGGAAGCAAGCGGCGGCCAATATATTTCGGGACCTGATCTGCGCAAGGCGCTTGAGCCTTTCGAAAAGATTCGTAAGCGGGTCGGCGACAAGATGGACATCATGGTCGAGTTCCATTCGATGTGGCAGCTTACCCCGGCGATCCGGATTGCACGTGCGCTCGAACCCTACGGCACTTTCTGGCATGAAGATCCCATCAAGATGGATTCGCTGTCCAGTCTGAAGCGCTATGCGGCCGCCAGTTCCGCACCTTTGTGCGCCTCAGAAACGTTGGCGACGCGTTGGGCTTTTCGCGATCTGCTCGAGACCGACAGCGCCGGGATCGTCATGCTCGACCTTTCCTGGTGCGGCGGCATCTCCGAGGCAAAGAAGATCGCCACCATGGCCGAAGCCTGGCACCTGCCTGTCGCGCCGCATGATTGCACAGGCCCTGTCGTTCTTTCAGCATCAACGCACCTGTCGCTCAATGCACCAAACGCCCTCGTGCAGGAGAGCGTGCGCGCCTATTACCGCACGTGGTACGCCGACCTTACGACGCAATTGCCGACGGTGACCAACGGAATGATCACCGTTCCGCCAGGCCCTGGCCACGGTATCGAACTGGCGGTGGATCTCGACAGAAAATTCACGGTTTACCGGCGCATGGCCCGAATAGAGGCATGACCCATGCAAAAACACTTGACTTGTATGGTAGTAGGTTAGTAGACAATTCGCATTGGACCGATACCGGGAGGAGAACCGTCGCATGCAGAACGCCAGACCCGCCAAAGTGGTCGCGATGGGCGAGTCCGTTGGCCCACAGGTCTATCGCATCCTGCGAGAGCGCATCATTCAGGCGGAACTACTGCCGGGAGAACGGCTCTCCGAATCGGATGCCGCCAAATCCCTGTCGGTCAGCCGACAGCCGGTGCGGGAAGCCTTCATCAAGCTCTCCGAGGAAGGGCTGGTGCAGGTGCTTCCGCAGCGCGGCACGTTTGTCACCAAGATCTCGGTGGCGTCGGTCATGGACGTACGTTTTGTGCGTGAGGCGATCGAAGCCGATATCGTGCGCGTGGTCGCCGGAGATCCTGCGGCCGAGACCGTCGCTGAGCTGCGCCGTCAACTCGCCGAACAGCGGAAGGTATCGCACGACGACCGTACGGGGTTTCTGCGCCTCGACGAACTTTTCCATCACACGCTCGCTGCCGCAGCCGGCAAGTCCTATGCCTGGAGCGTGATCGAAAGCGTCAAGGCGCAGATGGACCGCGTGCGGTTTCTCTCCGTCGACGATCTGCATATCGGGCGGTTGATCGAACAGCATGAGAAAATAATCGATGGCATTGCTGCCGGCGACAAGACCGCCGCGGAGGAGGCGATCCGGCTGCATCTGCGCGAGATACTGACGTCCTTGCCTGAAATCGCCCGCTCTCGCGCGGAGCTGTTCGACGATACGGAGTGAGCGCAGCACATATTACTACAAAACAAGGGAGGAAAGCATGCTTAAGAAATTGATCGCCGGTACGGCGCTCGGCCTGTCGTTGATGGCATCCGGTGCTTCTGCCGGGGGACTGAATATAACATTCATCAGCCACTCCTCGGCCTCCAACACTTTCTGGCAGTCGGTGAAGAAGGGTTTTGACGATGCGTGCACCCGCGTCGCGGCCAATTGCCAGCTCGTCCTGACCCAGACCGAGGGCTCGGTCGAGCAGGCGGTCGCAAACCTTCAGGCAGCTATGGCCACCAAGCCGGATGCGATCTTCGTCGCCATTGTCGACGACAAGGCCTATGATGCAGCGATCAAGGAGGCCACCGATGCCGGTATTCTCGTGCTTGCCGTCAATGTCGACGACAGCCAGGGTGCGAAGGGCAATGCACGCAAGGCTTTCATAGGCCAGGGTTTCGTCGCGGCAGGTTATTCGCTCGCCAAGGCTCAATCCCTGAACTTTCCGAAGGACGGCCCGCTGAACCTGCTCGTAGGCGTCAACGCCCCGGGGCAGACATGGTCCGAGCAGCGCGCCGCCGGCGTCACCAAATTCCTCGAAGAATACAAGGCCGAACATAAGGATCGCGAGGTCAATATCACGCGCATCGATTCAGCCACCGACCTTGCAATCACCGCCGACCGCATCGGCGCCTATCTCAACGCCAATCCAAACACGACGGCCTACTTCGACACCGGCTTCTGGGGTGCAGGCGTTGCCAAGGTGCTGAAGGACCGCGGCATCGCACCGGGCAAGGTTCTGCTCGGCGGCTTCGACCTCGTTCCTGAGGTTCTGCAGCAGATGACGGCCGGTTATGTGCAGGTCCAGGTTGACCAGCAGCCTTACATGCAGGGCTTCATGCCCGTCATGGAGGCCTATCTCTGGAAGACCGCCGGCCTTGCACCGTCGGACATAGATACCGGCCAGGGCATTGTCACGCCCAAGGACGTTCCCACGATCATGGAAATGTCGAAGCGCGGCCTGCGTTAATAGAACCATTCAGTTGCACCCGGCGTCTTGCTCCACGGAACGGGACGCCGACCTACTACGAGCGATACGCCGATGAAGCGGTTTCTGAAAGTTTATCTCGATAAGCCCGAGCTGGCAGGGCTTGCGCTGTTGATCATTCTAATCGTCCTGTTCCAGATCAAATCGAACGGCGTATTGTTGTCGTTTGAGAACATACGCGGCATCATGGGGCTGCTTCCGGAGATGGCGCTGGTTGCTATCGGCGTGACCATCTTGATGATCTGTGGCGAATTCGACCTGTCTGTTGGCTCGGTCTTCGCATTGATGCCGATGTCCATGGCTGTGATGCTGAACGATGGAATCCCATTCAGTCTTTCGCTTCTGCTGGGACTGGCTCTCTGTGCGGTCATCGGCCTCATCAACGGCTATGTCACGCTGCAGTTCTCGATTCCGAGCTTCATTACCACGCTCGGCATGCTATTCATCGCGCGATCTCTGACCATCGTCATTTCAGGTGGCTTTCCGCCGCTGTTGCCTGATAATCTTCCCACCTGGCTATTTACAGACTACATCTGGCAGGGTGCGATCCTGCGCATGTCCTTCCTGTGGTTCGCGCTGATCGCCATTGTCGCGACGGCCTTCCTTTCTCTGACGAATTTCGGCAACTGGATCCGCGCCGTTGGCGGCTTCAACGAGGCTGCCGCGTCGATGGGCATTCCCGTTCGCCGTGTAAAGATCGTCTGCTTCATGCTCTGCTCGATGCTGGCGGGCTTTGCCGGCCTGCTCCAGGTGCTGCGCCTCGGCTCGCCGTTGCCGTCGATCGGCGAGGGTTTGGAACTGCAGGCGGTCGCCGCCGCCGTTATTGGCGGCACCGCATTGGCCGGTGGCATCGGCACCGTGTTCGGCGCGATCATCGGTACGCTCTTGATCCGCACGATCGACAACGGCCTCGTGCTCTCGCGCGTCGACGCCAACTGGTTCAAATTCGCGATCGGCATGCTCACCATGTTCGCCGTCATCGCCAATGCCTGGATGGGCAAGATGTCCCGCAAGATCAAGGTGGAGGCGCACAAATGACCCAGCCGATTATCGAGTGCCGCAACCTGCAGAAGTGGTATAGCGGCGTACATGCCCTGAAGAACGTGTCGCTGACCATCAAACCCGGCGAGTCTGTCGGCCTTGTGGGCGATAATGGCGCAGGCAAGTCGACGCTCATCAAGATCCTGTCCGGCGTCCACCACCAGGATGACGGCCAAATCCTCATCGAGGGCCGGGAAGTCAATTTCCGCTCTCCCAAGGATGCAATGCATCACGGGCTGGAGACGATCTATCAGTACAATTCGATGGTTCCGACCATGTCGATCGCCCGGAACCTGTTCATTGGCCGCGAACCGATGAAATGGCGCATCGGCAATTTCGGTATCATGGACCAGAAGCGCATGCGCGACGAGAGCGTCAAGGCGATCGCCGATGTCGACCTGCATCTGCGCTCACCGGATGCGCTGGTAGGAGAGCTCTCCGGCGGCCAGCGGCAAGGCGTGGCGATTGCGCGTGCGATGCATTTCAAGTCGAAGGTGCTGATCCTCGACGAGCCGACCAACCACCTCTCCGTCAAGGAGACGAACAAGGTCATCGGTTTCGTGCGTGGTCTGAAGGCGCAGGGCCTGACGGGCATCTTCATTTCACATAACATGCAGCATGTCTTCCAATCTTGTGACCGGATCGTAGCGATGGCTCGCGGCGAGATCGTTTTCGATCGGCAGACCGCAGACACCTCGATAGATGAAGTCCACGAACTCTTGTGAGGCTGAGATGGCAATTCTCTCGGGAAAAACTGCGCTACTGACCGGTGCGCTCGGTACTCTTGGCCGGGCGCAGGCAAGAATGCTCGCTGAAGCGGGGGCAATTGTGCTCCTGCTCGACCGGCCGGGGGCAGAGAATGGCGAGCCATTGGCCGCAAGTATCACCTCTGAAACCGGTCGCAATGCGCTCTATGTTGGACAGGACCTCAACCGCCTCGCCGAGAGCGAGCAGAAAATAGCCGAGCTCGCCGCGGCCCATGGCGGTATCGATATACTGATCAACAATGCAGCGTTGATCATCAATAAGCCCTTCGAGCAATTTTCTCTGGAAGAATATGAAGACCAGTTACGGGTGAATTCGTCAGCAGCCTTCGCACTGACGCGCGCCGTGGCGCCGGCTATGAAGCAGAAGGGGTACGGCAAGATCGTCAACTTCTGCTCGATCACGCTCAACGGACGATGGGATGGCTATGTGCCCTATGTCGCGTCCAAGGGCGCCATGTACGGGCTTACCAAATCGCTTGCCCGCGAACTCGGTCCGCATGGGATCCGGGTTAATGCGATCTCGCCAGGCGCGGTCGTCTCTGAAGCCGAGGAGCGCGTCTTTGGGGATCGGCTGCAGCAATACAATGATTGGATCATCGAGAGCCAATCGCTGAAGAAACGCATCCAGCCCGCGGATATAGCGGAGCTGGCCCTGTTTTTAGTCTCGCCGGCCTCGGACATGATTTCCGGCCAGAATATCGCAATCGATGGCGGCTGGTGATGGCCATCACGCTCGACAACGACCTGGCGCGGATAAGCATCCGCCCCGATCTCGGGGCCGGAGCAATAGGCTATGATGTCTATAATGGGGTCGCGTGGCAGCCGATCTTCCGCCGCGTTGCGGACGGCACCGAGCATCCGTTCCAGCTTTCCAATGTCCTGCTGGTTCCGTTTTCCGGCCGGGTATCCGGCGGAGGCTTCACGTTCGAGGGGCAGTTCCATGCCATCGAACGCAACATTTCGACGGAAAAATATCCGATCCACGGCAATGCCTTTGCAATGCCTTGGAGCATCACAGGACAGACGCGAGAAAGCCTGACGCTTGAGCTCTCCGCCGCTGGCCCCGGCCCCTTCCGCTATGACGCGGAGATGCGCTACGCTCTCGAAGGACCATCACTCGTGATGCATCTTTCGGTGATCAACCGAGGGATACGGCTGCCCTTCGGGGTCGGCTTTCATCCCTGGTTTGTCCGTGACCGCGATACCCGCCTAACGGCATCGGCTGACGAAGTCTGGCTCGAGCGCGATGACCATTTGCCCGCTGCAAAGAATGCGATTGCCCAACATGCCGACATGGACTTCAACGAGCCGCGTCAACTGCCGAACCGCTGGATCAACAACTGGTTCCGCGGATGGGATGGCAATGCGCAGATCTCCTGGCCAGGGCGCGGCCTCAACGCGACGATCACGGCAAGCGAAGAGCTCGACCAGTATGTCGTCTTCTCACCCTCCGCTGACGCCGACTTTTTCTGTTTCGAACCGGTCTCCCATCCGGTCGACGCCTTCAATTTGCCTGGAGGCGCGGCGCGTCACGGAATGAAAGTTCTGGAACAAGACGAAACCATCACCGCCAGCATGTCGATACGACCGGGCAAGATCGGTGACTAACTGAGCGTCTGTTCCTAAACTTTAACGCAGCGGGCCTCACCCGGCTCAACCTCGATGGAATGACCGCTTCGGGGTGGAGATCTGCCAAGTTTCTTTGACAGCATCGCACCCCGGAACGGGTGCGGCGCCTCAATGCGTGTCCGAAGGCCAAACTTTGGTTTCCGGCCTCATTGAGGGTGATCCACTCGATGTATGTTGCGGCCCGTCACACATCATTGAAAGGCGTCACGAGGCGGTGAATTTCACCGTTACGCCGCGCTGCCGAAAGTAGGCCTGCATAAGTTTCCTGCCGGAACGATTATTATGCGCGAGTCTAGCCGGATCGAACACGGCCTCCTTCAAACCGGCTCGGGTCAAAGCTGCCTTGAGAGTCGTGATATGCAAGTCGATGTCGGCATTGTCCGCTTGGAGCGATTCATAAACACGGTTGATTGCATCTGCTACGGTCGGTTCGCTCACTATTACACTCCTGTTATTGTCTCGCTGGCGCTTGCCACATTTTTCGGCTCGATCTTATCGTGGCGAAGTATGCCCGCGTCAATGAGTGACGATACAGTGAAATGCTGCATCCGCCTTCGGGGATTGGCATTCTCGGTCGCAGGGATGTCGGGCATCGTCGACGCGCCTGCCTGGAGCTCAGACAGCACACTTTCGGCACGCGGCTACGGAGCCACAGGCATTCTGCGCCACATATCGACAGCGCGGATCGCCATGCCATGCACCCCGAGGATTCGATCCGTACCTCGGGTATGGACAGAAATTGGCTTACTGTCACCTTGATCGCGCGCTGACAACACTGCGAGTTGTCATGGAGCCTACGGCACCGAGCCAAGGCAACTGGCGGGTCTAGCTTCCTAGATTGGCGACTTTTCTGTCGATGGCATTGTATCCAAGCTTCTCAGAAATCTCATTGGCTGCCGAAAGAAGGCTAGCCAAATATGGCTCGCGATGGCGAAGGCCATCCTCTCGCGGAGCGACGAGGCAAAGCGTGGCAACACATATGCCCTCGGCCTGACGGATCGGCACTGCGAAGCAATGTGTGAAATTTTCTACCTCGCTGTTGAACGTAAAATAGCCGTCGCGTGCTGCGCCACGGACCTGGCCGATGAAATTCGATGGATCGAGGCGTCTGCCGTCAGGCAGCACATAGTCGTCAGGCGGGATGAAATCGAGAATTTCCTGATCGGACAAATGCGAAACGAGAAGCCGCCCCGAAGCGGTCCATGGAATGGGTACGAGTTCGCCGATGTTGGAGGAAATACGAAAGGGCCTGACACCTTCGCGCATCATCGCCACCGTATATTTGTTGCCTTCAAGAAGGCACATCTGGGCTGTTTCCCTGGTCTCCTCAGCGAGGTGTCCCAGCATGCGTTCGCATTCTCGCATCAGATCGAACTGTTCGGCATAGGCCGTTCCGAGGAAATAGAGCCGACGACCAAGAAAGACCCGGCCATCGCCCCCGTAATAGTCGAGCATACCGTGGCTGAGCAGGAGATTGACAAGTTCGTAGACCGAGGATCGCGGCGCACCGATTTCCGCAGCGATCTCGTTTGGTCGCATTGGCTGGCGCTTGACCCTCAGGAATTCAAGTATCTCAAAGGCACGATCCAATCCACGCGTGCGCCGCGATATCGTGTCGACTCCAGTCTCGGCCATGCTCTTCTCCAATTTTTGGCGCGTATCGCGCGGCAAGCCAGGCAACGGCCTTCGACTTCGCAGTCGACCAGCATGCGCGATTGGGCACACACTCACGTCGACGGATACGAAACAGATATGCCGTTAATATGCCAGGCGTGCGCCGGTCCCTTGGTCGCACGCCTGCGTACACGGCGTCTTCGGCGCTGTAACCCGCCGTCGTAAGTATGGCAATCAGCTTTTCGACAACCTGGCGGCGATCGTCTTTCATCGAGCGACACGGAACAGGCCTCTGTCTGACGGCCCCTTCCCCATTCTATGACACTGGGTCACCCTTGTTCGGAGGTTCACTCTAGTTGAAGCTGGACGTTCTGAGGAATTCGGCAAGCCGCTCCGTTTGAGGTTTCAAGAACATCTCCTTTGGATCACCCTGTTCGCAAATAACACCCTGGTTCATGAAGATGACGCGCGACGACACTTCGTAGGCAAACCGCATTTCATGCGTGACCAGCAGCATGGTCATGCCGTCTGCCGCCAGACCCTTGATGACCTGCAAGACTTCGCCAACCAATTCGGGATCAAGCGCCGAGGTCACTTCATCGAACAGCATGAGCCGCGGCGACATCGCGATCGCGCGGGCGATTGCCACGCGTTGCTGCTGCCCACCGGAAAGCTGACCGGGATAATGATTGGTGCGTGCCGATAGTCCGACACGATCCAGCCAGCGCTCGGCGATCCCCCGCGCTTCGGCCTTCGGCATCTTTTTGACCTTGATCAACCCCAGCATGACATTCTGGGCTGCGGTCATGTGCGGAAAGAGATTGAACTGCTGAAAGGCCATCCCCGTGAGCGCGCGCTGACGAGCGATCTCCTTCTCGCTCTTTCGCCGACGCGTCGATCCCTCGACATGATAGCCGATCTCCTCGCCATCGAGGCTGATCGTGCCCCCCTGGAATTCTTCCAGCATGTTCACGCAGCGAAGCATCGTCGTCTTGCCGGAACCGGACGAACCAATGATAGAAATGACCTCGCCTTCTTCCACGGAGCAGTCTACGCCTTTGAGAACCTCGTGCTGCCCGTAGGTCTTACGCAGGCCCTTGATTTCAAGCATTGTCTTGGCCATCTCGCGGCCTCCTCAGGATGGTAGGGTGGTCTTGCGCTCGACGAACTTGCCGAAGCGCTCGATACCGAAGTTAACGATGAAATAGAGAGCGCCGGCCAGGAAGTAGAACTGCAGGCTCATGAAGTTGCGGGAGATGATCTCCTGCGTTCGCAGCAGCAGCTCAGCGACCCCGATAACCGACAGCAGTGTCGATGCCTTCACCATTTCCGCCGCCGTGTTGACCCAGGCTGGCAGACATTGGCGCAGCGCTTGCGGCCAAAGGACGGAAGTAAACGTCTGCGGGAATGTCAACCCGATCGCTTTTGCCGCTTCCGTCTGTCCCTTCGGGATTGCCTGTAGGGCGCCGCGCACGATCTCCCCCACATGCGACGAGCAGAAGATCGCCAGCGCCAGAACGCCTGCCGAAAAAGGTCCGAGCTCGATGCCGACCGCGCTTGAGACGTAGTAGCTGGCGAGAACGAGTACCAAAACGGGCGTTCCCCGGATGACGTCGGTATAGGCTCGCACGATCAGTCGCAGCAGGCCGCCTCCGTAAACCAGCGCGAGGCCGACGAAAACGCCGAGAATGGAACCGGCAAGAATGGCGAGGAAGGAAATCGACACCGTCATCGCAATCCCGTTCAGGATGACGTAGCGGGCGATCCAAAGTTGTTCGAGAAACGTGTGGGACATCGGCTTACCTCGGCAATGCCAGACGCCGCTCGACGACACGCATCACGGCGGCAATGAGGAAACAGGTCACGACATAGAGGGCGGAGGTAACCATCCAGGTCTCGATGACGCGGAAGCTTTCGACGTTGATCTTGCGCGCCGCAAAGGTCAGTTCGGGCACGGCAATCGTCGCCGCAAGCGAGGTATCCTTGAACAGGGAGATAATGGTCGACGACAGCGACGGGAGAACGTTGCGGATCATCAGGGGCGCTATGATTGACGTGCGTATCTGCATCGACGTCAAGCCGATCGCCAGCCCGGCTTCGGTCAGTCCCTTTGGTATCGATAGCAAACCGGCGCGGAATACTTCTGCGAGGTAAGCTCCCGAATAGAGCGAGAGGACCAGGACAAAGCTCTTTATCTTGTCTAACCGGAAGCCCATCTGCGGCAAGGCAAAGAACACGAACAGGACGAGCACGAGGATGGGAAGATTGCGAATTACGGTAACATAGATTCGCGCCGGCGCGACCACGGCACGGTTCTTGGACAGCAGTGCGAAGGCAACGAACAAACCGAGGATAGCCCCGATCAAGATCGAGATCACCGCCAGGCCGAGGCTCAGCATCAAGCCGCTAAGAAGGAAATCGAAGTTGCGCCAGACGGCAGCGAAGTTCAGTGTATAACCCATGGCAGGCCGCCCTTTAAAGGAGGAAGCGGGAAAGCCCCGCCCCCTCGAGCCAGTTACTTATATTCGACCGGGAAGCCAATTTGCGGCGGCGCCAGATCCTTGCCGAACCAGGTTTTGAACGACTTGGCATAGGCATCGAATTCAACGCCCGTCATGGCTTCATGAAGAGCGGTGTTGACGAAATTCAGCCAATCCTGGTCGCCGCGCTTGACGCCGCATGCGTAAGTCTGCGGGTTCCAGCCGTAGCCGGCATCCTTATATTTCCCCGGGTTCTGGGTCATGTACCAAGCCAGCGACGACTGGTCGGTGGCAACAGCGTCCGCGCGACCGGACTCTAGTGCCTGGTAGATGAGATCGACGGAGTCGTACTGGTCGACGGTTGCATTCGGGAGCGCCGCGTGAACCATCGATTCTGCGTAGACGTTCTGCAGGACGGAGATCGTGACAGATGACCCGGCAGTCTTCAGCGCCGCATAGTCGGCATATTTGCCGTCCGCCTTGAGCATGAGCCCAACGCCTTCTCGATAATATGGGATCGTAAAGGCAATCTGTTGCGCGCGCTCACCGGTGACGGTCATGAACTGGCAGGTGATATCGACCTTGTCTGTCGTGATATTCGGAATGCGAGCGTCAGACGATTGGTTGACATACTCGATCTTGTCAGGGTCGCCGAAGAGAGCCTTGGCGATGATGTGGCCCATATCGACATCGAAACCCTGAAGTTTGTCATCGGCGCTCTTGAAGTGCCAGGGCGCATTTGTACTGCCCGTCCCCATAACGAGGTGGCCGCGGGCAAGCACCTCATCGAGCTTACTTCCTGCGGCGAAAACTGGGCTGGAAAGAATTGTAGTTGCGGCCAGCGCGATCAGGCCGATCCGAAAAGAAGACGTCATGGCGTTCCCCTGATGTGACATTTGTTCTGTCCAATATTTCGGACATATGTCCGCTGTTTTGGATTCACTCAGAAGGTGGCATTGTTGACGTCTTGTCAAGCCATCTCGCAAAAGAACTCGAGCCGTTCAGGAAATTGCGCCCTTGAGACAGGATCCCGACGCACCATGCCGTGATGGGTGACGCTATGGCCGGACCCAACTTTTGGGTGAATCGTGGAGCTGGATGTGGAATTCCATGGGCGCCATGCAGAGGGTCCAGTTCATCTGATATTTTGGCATCACCAGCCCCAGAACTGAACGGTCCTGTAGCAACGTCTTCCCGAACGCCCCATGTTGCGCTTCAGAGCGCACAATCTTTGAGAGAAAAAGCGGATGCGTATCGGAGACATCCGAGCTCTTTGCTCCTTCCCGGATTTCAGAGCGAACATCTTTCCGAAGCCGGACGGAAAACCGTCAGGCTTTCCTTCTCTCTTTTTTAAGGACTAGGTCGTGCCCGTTTCCACGTGCAGATGCCGCATCAAAATTGTGATTTGAAACATCAGTAAGCATACGCTAAATTTCTAACATCAGAGCTTATGAAGCATAAGTGATGGTTCCGCCATGATCACCGCCGCTCAGATGCGGGCCGCCAGAGCCCTTCTTGGTATAGATCAGCGCCAGCTCGCCGAATTGGCGGGCATATCCGTTCCGACAATCCAACGCATGGAGGCAAGCGCCGATGTCGTGCGCGGCAATGTCGATTCCCTGATGCGGCTGCTAGCGGCCCTAAACGAAGCCGGCATAGAGGTGATCAACGAGGGCGCCGTCAGCCAGGATGGAGGGCGCGGCGTGAGGCTGAAGGCCAGGCGGCCGGAACATGGGGCACCCGGCACGTACGGGCGAGGAACGGGATCTCGCTCATGACCGCCCTATCCGCGATCCTGTCATGCTCGGCCTTCCTGCTCGCAACTGCAATCTTTGCGGCCTTCATCGCCCGGTCGAAACAGGCGATAAAGTTCATTTATGGTCTGAGCTTCGGTCTGTCGGCAATCGCTTTTGCCATAGCGGTCGACGCACTCGCCACGGCGACCTCTCCCGACGCCGCATCCTCGCTCGTGCTTCCCATCGGCCTGCCGTGGCTTGGCAGTCATTTCCGTCTGGACGCGCTATCCGCCTTCTTTCTGACGGTCGTCAATTTCGGCGGCATGCTTTCGAGCCTGTATGCCCTCGGTTATGGCCGCCACGAGCACGCGCCGCACCGAGTGCTGCCGTTCTTTCCGGCCTTTATCGCCGGCATGAGCCTCGTTATCCTCGCGGACGACGCCTTCACCTTCCTGATGTCCTGGGAGTTCATGTCGCTCGCCTCCTGGGCGCTCGTGATCTCCCATCATCGGGATACCAACAACCGGAAAGCCGGATATCTCTACATCGTCATGGCGAGCTTCGGCACGCTTACCCTTTTGCTCGCCTTCGGTCTGCTTGCCGGACCGGATGGCAACTACAGTTTCGCCTCCATGCAAGCCGCCGAACACGCACCATTGACCTCAGGCCTGGTGCTCGCCTTGCTGCTGGTCGGCGCCGGATCAAAGGCTGGATTGGTGCCGCTACACGTCTGGTTACCGCGTGCGCATCCGGCTGCCCCCAGTCATGTCTCCGCGCTCATGAGTGGCGTCATGACCAAGGTCGCGGTCTACGGCTTCATCCGTGTTGTCTTTGATCTGCTCGGCACGCCGACCTGGTGGTTCGGCATCGTCGTTCTGGCCATCGGCGGCATCACTGCAGTTCTCGGCATACTGCACGCGCTGATGGAAAGCGATCTCAAGCGTCTGCTCGCCTATAGCACCATTGAAAATATCGGCGTCATCTTCGTCAGCCTCGGCCTGGCGCTTGCCTTCAAGGCGAACGGCATGGGGCTGGCTGCGGCCCTGGCACTGACGGCCGCACTATTCCATGTCCTCAACCACTCATTCTTCAAGAGCCTGCTTTTCTTTGGCGCCGGAGCCGTGCTGACGGCGACCGGGGAACGGGACATGGAAAAACTCGGCGGGCTCATCCATCGTATGCCGGTAACGGCCGTGGTCTTTCTTGTCGGCTGCATCGCAATCTCGGCTCTTCCGCCTTTCAATGGTTTCGTTTCCGAATGGCTGACATTTCAGGCCGTCCTGCAGAGCCCTGCCCTGCCTCAGTGGGGATTGAAGCTTCTGGTGCCAGCGGTGGGCGGCCTGCTCGCCCTTGCCGCTGCCCTTGCTGCTGCCTGTTTCGTCAAGGTCTTCGGCGTGACGTTTCTCGGTCGCCCCCGCACCGGGTTGGCAGAACGGGCAACGGAGGTCGACGGTTTCTCGCTTTCCGCCATGTCGGCGCTGGCTTTCCTCTGCCTTGCCGCCGGCGTGCTGCCGGGGATCGTCATCGACTCACTCGCGCCGGTGACGCTCTCGCTGATCGGTCAGCGCATGCCGGCGCAAACCGACATTCCATGGCTGTCGATCGTACCGATCGCCGAAGCCCGCAGCTCCTATAACGGCTTGCTCGTTTTCCTCTTCATTCTCTTTTCGGCGTCGCTCACCGCCTATCTCGTCCACCGTTTTGGCTCGAGACGCATCCGCCGGGCGCCAGCCTGGGATTGCGGCTTCCCGATAAGCGATCCGGCAACGCAATATACCGCCAGCAGTTTCGCTCAGCCTATCCGGCGCGTCTTCGGCACGCTGATCTTTCGCGCGCGCGATCGGGTCACCATGCCGCCACCCGGCGATATCAGGCCGGCGCGGTTCACGCTGGAAATGCATGATCATGTCTGGGAAGGTGTCTATCTGCCCATCGTCGGCGCGGTCGGCTTTGCGGCCGAAAAACTAAATTACCTGCAATTCCTGACCATCCGGCGATACCTGAGCCTGGTCTTTCTCACGCTCGTCCTCCTGCTTTTGGCACTGGCGTTATGGTCATGATATCAGCCCTCTTCGTCCAAGCCCTCCAGATGTCGATCGTCGTGCTGCTGGCGCCGCTGCTGACGGGCCTCGTGCGCCTTTTCAAGGCGCGGCTGCTGCGCCGCCGTGGCCCCTCCCCGATTCAGCCCTATCGCGACCTCATCCGGCTTCTGCGCAAGGAAGCGGTGGTTGCGGAAAACGCGTCCTGGCTGTTTAGAACCGCACCTTACCTGATCTTTGCCGCCACATGGGTGGCGGCGGCCCTCATCCCGACCTTCGCCACCGGCCTCCTCTTCAGCTGGACCGCGGATCTGATCGCCATCATCGCATTGCTTGGAAGCGCGCGCTTCTTCCTGGCGCTTGCCGGTATGGATGTGGGCACCAGCTTCGGCGGCATCGGCTCGAGCCGCGAGGTGATGATTGCGACGCTTGCTGAGCCTTCGATGCTGCTCATCATCTTCACGCTTGCCCTGGTCGCCGGCTCGACACAGCTTTCCTCAATCGCCGCCTTCATGACCTCGCCGCAGGTCGGGCTGCGGGTCTCGCTGGCGATTGCTCTCATTGCTCTCATCATGGTCGCCGTTGCCGAAAATGCCCGCATTCCGGTCGACAACCCCGCGACCCATCTGGAATTGACCATGGTGCACGAAGCCATGGTGCTCGAATATTCCGGGCGGCACCTTGCCATGATCGAGCTTGCCGCATCGCTCAAGCTGCTGCTCTATATTTCGTTGATCGCCTGCCTTTTCGTTCCCTGGAAACTTGTCGCCTTCGGAGCCGGGCCGCTTGCCTACTTAGTGGGACTGGCCGCCTATCTCGCCAAGCTTGCTGCATGCGGAGCCTTGCTGGCACTCTTCGAAACCGCAACGGCCAAGATGCGCGTGTTTCGCGTGCCGGATTTCCTCGGCGCAGCGCTGATGCTCGGCCTGCTGGCGGCGCTGTTGCGCTTCGTGTCGAGGGGGCTCTGATGACCGGTTCGGTCTTCGACATCGCTCACATGCTCGCTGGCGGCCTGGTGCTTGTCAGCATGATGATGCTCTATCAGGATCGTCTTTATGCTCTGCTGAACGTCTTTGCGCTTCATTCGCTGGTGCTGACACTATCGGTCGCCTGGCAAGCCGTCATCCAGGATGCACCGCATCTCTTCGTGACGGCGGCGATCGCTCTCATTTTCAAGGCGATCATCATTCCTGTCGTGCTGCACCGCATGATCCGTCAACTCGGCATCCACCGCGAGATCGAGACCGTCGTCGGCATCGGCCCCACCATGCTCGCCGGCTTGGGGCTGGTGGCGCTGGCCACGGTGGTCATGTTGCGGGTGACCCCGTCGGCGGATCCGATCGCTAGGGAAGATCTCGCCTTCGCCCTGTCGGTTTTGCTGCTGGGACTGCTGATCATGGTTACGCGCCGCAATGCCGTCAGTCAGGTCGTCGGCTTCATGTCACTGGAAAACGGATTGGTGCTGGCGGCGACCGGCGCCAAGGGCATGCCGCTGGTGGTGGAGATCAGCGTCGCCTTTTCGATCCTGATCGCCTTCATCGTCATCGGCGTCTTCCTGTTCCGCATCCGCGAGCGTTTCGATACGGTCGATGTCCGGGCACTGGACGACTTCAAGGGGAGGAGGCGGAAATGAGCGCCCTCTCCCCCTCCATTCTCGGCTTCGATGCGGTCACAGCCGTCCTTGTCATTCCGATCACTGCGGCCGCCCTTCTGGCATTGCTGCCCGGCTACCGCATGACGGCGCGGCTGAACGTTGTCGCGAGCCTTTTGACGCTGCTTGCGGCGCTTTCGCTCTTTTTCAGCGCCAGGCCACCGCCGGGCCGATATCTGCTCGTAGACGATCTCAACATCATCTTCATCGTCCTGAATGCGTTCGTCGGCTTCACCACCAGCGTCTTCAGCGCCGATTACATCGCCCATGAACTGGAGATCGGCCGCCTGACACCCGCCAACCTGCGATTCTACCATGCCATGTACCAGATCATGATGTTCGGCATGAACCTCGCATTCGTGTCGAACAATATCGGCCTGATGTGGGTGGCGGTGGAATTGGCGACGCTGACCACCGTGCTGATGGTCGGCATCTACCGTACCCACGAGGCATTGGAAGCTGCCTGGAAATATTTCATTCTTGGAAGCGTCGGTATCGCTTTTGCGCTGTTCGGCACCATTCTCGTCTATCTCGCTGCGCAGGCGGTTGTCGGCACCGGCTATGACGCCATGGTCTGGACGACATTGGTAGAACATGCCGCCGGCTTCGACCCGGCTCTTCTCAACCTCGCCTTTATCTTCCTGCTGCTCGGCTATGGCACCAAGGTCGGACTGGCACCGCTTCATGCCTGGTTGCCGGACGCCCATGCAGAAGGGCCGACACCGATCTCGGCAGTACTTTCCGGCCTGCTGCTCAACGTCGCGCTCTATGCCGTGTTGCGTTTCAAGATATTGCTTGCCGCCACGCCGGAGGCCATCAGCCCCGGGCCGCTTATGATGACGATGGGGCTCATCTCGCTGATCTTTGCCGCCTTCATGCTCTACCGCCGACGCGACATCAAACGCCTGTTCGCCTACTCCTCCATAGAACATATGGGCATCATCGTCTTTGCCTTCGGGCTCGGCGGCTCGCTCGCCAATTTTGCCGGCCTGCTGCATATGGTCATGCATTCGCTGACCAAATCGGCGATCTTCTTCGCTGTCGGGCATATCGCCCAGATCAAGGGGACGCAGAGGCTTTCCGCCATTCGCGGCCTTACCGAGACGCATCCGGGGCTCGGCTGGGGCTTGCTGGCAGGCGTAATCGCCATCGCCGGCCTGCCGCCGGCCGGCATCTTCATGAGTGAGTTCCTCATCGTCAGTTCGACCTTCGCAAAGCAGCCGTTGCTCGCCATCCCGCTGGTATTTGGCCTGCTGGTGGCATTCGGAGCTCTATTGCTGCGATTGACGGGAGCCATTTTCGGTCAGCCGCGCGGCAGTCTCGCCCCGGCCGAAGCATCATACCTGCCGATGTTCCTGCATCTGGCGCTGGTGCTGGCGGCTGGAATTTACCTGCCGCCCCAGATGGTTACCTGGTTTCAGCATATCGCCAATCTTCTTCGATGAAGCGAGGCCGGATTATGTCGATGTTAGATGATCTCATACGCAACAGTCGTCCAGTTTCGCATCACAAGCCCTGGCCGCGCGCCGTTGTCGATTCTTCCACCTGGATCTCGGCTGCGTCGAGATTGTCAGAGGGACAATTGACGATGCTTGGCCTGTGGGGTGAGCGCGGCGCCGTGCACTTGGCGCTGCTCGACGAACAAACCGGCATGGTCGCGGTCCTCAGCCTCGAGGAATTGCAGAGCGGTTATCCCTCCATCGCGCAATACCACCCGCCGGCACTGCGCCTGGAACGAGCGCTCCATGACCTGACGGGATTGGTGCCGGAGGGCCTCCCGGATAATAGGCCGTGGCTCGACCATGGCCGCTGGGATCTGCGCTTTCCGCTCGGAGAGTGCAGTGCGCCTGCCTCCGAGCTCTCCTACGCCTTTCTGCCCACCGACGGAGAGAGCTTGCATCAAATTCCGGTCGGACCGGTGCATGCCGGGATCATCGAGCCTGGGCATTTTCGCTTCACGGCCAATGGTGAAACCGTCGTTCGCCTCGAGGAGCGGCTCGGCTACGTCCACAAGGGGATCGAGGCGTTGATGATAGGCGGCGATCTGGCTCACGGGCTGCGGCTTGCCGGGCGGACATCTGGCGACAGCTGCGTCGCCTATGCCTATGCCTTTTCGCGCGCGGTGGAAGCAGCCCTTGGGCTTGAAGTGCTGCAACGCGCCGTTTGGCTGCGCGCACTGATGGCCGAGCTGGAGCGGCTCGCCAACCATCTGGGCGATATTGGCGCCATCTGCAATGATGCAGCCTTCGCGCTGATGCTCGCCCATTGCGCCGTGTTGCGTGAACATGTGTTGCGCGCGGCTGAGGCCGCTTTCGGGCACCGGCTGATGCGCGACCGTATCGTGCCCGGCGGCGTTGCGGTTGATCTCGACAGCAAAGGAATGACCAGTCTACGGGCCTTGCATGTCGAACTCCGCCGGAAATTTCCCGCGCTCGTGGAACTCTACGATAACACGGCCTCGCTTCAAGACCGGACGGTCGGTACGGGCACAGTGGAGAGTGGACTTGCCGGCCAGTATGGCGCCGGCGGTTATGTCGGTCGGGCAGCGGGCCGTGGCTTCGACATCAGGCGTAACCTTGCCTATCCGCCGTATGACGAACTGAGCTTCGACGTCCCGCTGCTTCGCGACGGTGACGTGAACGCCCGGATATGGATCCGCATCCGCGAAGTTGAACAGAGCCTGTTGCTCATGGAGCAGATTCTCGACCGGCTGCCGGATGGCCCGATCCTTGCGGACGTTCCAACTGTCAATGAAACGCGGGAGGGCGTGGCGCTTGTGGAAGGGTTCCGCGGTGATGTCCTGGCATGGCTGCGGCTGACGCCCGCGGGCAAGATCGAACGTTGCCATCTGCGCGACCCGTCCTGGTTTCAGTGGCCGCTGCTGGAGGCTGCGATCAAGGACAATATCGTCGCCGACTTTCCGCTCTGCAACAAGTCGTTCAACTGCTCATATTCGGGGCACGATCTGTAGAGGCAAGAGACCATGCGCAAGCTCCTGTTCGAAAGCCTGATCCGTCCGCCTTTGACGGAACCCGCACCGGTCAGCGCGGATGCGGCGGCGGAAGAGCTCGCGGCTGCCGTTGACAGGAGAGCGCGGCGCAGGCTCGGTCGCAGCCTGGCGATCCGCTTCGTCGATGCCGGATCGTGCAACGGATGCGAACTCGAAACACAGGCTCTCGGCAACGCCTTCTACGATATCGAGCGGTTCGGCATGCGGTTCGTGGCCTCGCCTCGCCACGCCGATGTGCTGATGGTCACCGGTCCCGTGACGAAGAACATGGCGGAAGCTCTCGAGCGGACATATAATGCCATGCCGGATCCCAAATGGGTCGTTGCGCTGGGTGACTGTGCGCGCGATGGCGGTTGCTTCGCCGGGAGCTACGCCGTGGTCGGCGGTGTGTCAAAGATCGTGCCGGTCGACGTGCATATTTCCGGCTGCCCGCCGTCCCCGACGGACATTCTGAAGGGTTTGCTGGCAGTGCTCGATCACGTAAGCGAGGGAACCGGCTAGTTCGACGGCAAAGTTCAATGGCTGGACGTCTACAGACAGTTATTCCGACAATCGTTGCCGCGGGGATGGCGGTATATCGCTTCTTTGCGACAGCCGGTAGCGGGGAGTTGTCCCGAAGACGGCGGCGCCTCGTGGCCCTGAGCGCCGCTCACACGGACCCTGCCATCTGCGCTGCTATCGACGCTGTCGAAAAGATCTTTGTCCGAGACTTTAACTGGTGTCTTCGGCGGGTATCGTATCCTCAGGAGAGCGGCTTGGATGCCCGCGCCGAGATCCTTAAGGACGGGTGGTCAACCGGTCGTTTTCTGCCGATGCAGATCAGGCTGATGTCGTCTGGCACGGACGACAGCGGCAACTACCTTCATCAGGTCGAAAGGCACTGCCTGGATTACTGGGCATCCCATTCCCTTTCGGTTTGCGTGTTCCTGTTCGACCCCGATCGGGGTGACGTTCTGTGGCAGTGGGTTCAGAGGGAACCATACGATGCATTCGGACAAGAGCCGTTGCTCGCCATTCCGGCATCCAACACACTGGATGCATCGGCTCGATTGGGTTTCGAGGAAAGCATCTCATCGGATCAGCAAAGATTGTTGCGTTCGGCATTTGCGGTCGATCGCGCCTTGATGGAAAGAATTGGCGAACAGACGGCAATATTCATTTGGGACGAGTGGGTCGATTCCTCTCCAGTCTTCGGCAATTTGCGCATCATTCTGGACGAAGGTGAACCGGAGATGCGGATCGATTATCGCATTCGGGCACGTGATCTTCATGAGTTGATGATCCAGCTCTTCCCTTGGGCATGCTATTCCTACGTCGAGCCGATCAAGGAATATTCCGGCGAGGTGGCGGTCCATGTGCTGGAGGTCGAGGTTCGACCGGAAGCCTTGGCTTATCTGGAAGCGGAAGAGTTTCTGGAAGCAGGCTACCCCGAAGAGCCGGATCCGCCATCATTGGAAACAGACGATTATATCACCGCCGAGGAGGAGGCTGCCTTTTGGCGAAGGCGAGGAGTGGTGCGCGGCTCCGATGAGCGAGATGACTGACTGAGATGCAATGAAGACGGCATCGCGGCAAACCGAGCCAACGATAGCCATCGGCCGGCATTTCTCAACCGGAGACATCGTCACGCCGGCGACAACGCGATATCGAGTGCGAGAGATTACAGTCATTGCAAGAAAGGGCGTATTTATTGCGTTGCCTCCGCTTAGCCGGGTCAGTACCAACCGGAGGTCAAATCGAAACAGCTTTCAACAGACTAGAGCATGTCCTGCGCTCGATGCATCGATTGTGAGGTGGCGACGCACGCCGAAGCGCATCTCAATATATGAAGCCGAAGATCACCGCTTTCCCGGCTCCCAATAACAATCAAGACCCGGCAGAGCCTGTAATCGCAGCCGCCTCCGGAACGTGACCACCTTCCAGGCCACGCACTCCTGAATATCCCATATAAAGAGCGATCACGAGCATCAGGATGCCCGAGGCGTAAGGCGCTCTCCGGGCAAAGGTGTTGAAGCCCGACCAACGCTTCTGGACATGGCGCACGCTGAGCGAGGCCAGAACTCCGGCTGACACCATCGTCACCGCAAGTCCAATACTGAAACAGACGACCAGGACCGCGCCGAGCGACAACTGCTTGAGCTGAAGGCAGAGCAGCAGAACCGTGATCGCGGCCGGGCAAGGAACAAGGCCACCCGTCAGACCGAACAGAATGATCTGCCAATTGGTCACGTTGCGATCCTTGAAGCGACGGGCGATGTCATTGGCATGGGCGCGCTCATGGGCGTCCATGTACTCGCCATCGCCTCCGAGATTGAGGCCTTCGTGATGGTGGCCATGTTCGTCGAACATCAGTTCATAGTCATGGGTATGATCGCCGTGACCCAAACTGACGGTTGCCTTGAACTCATGCGGCTCAGGAATCTCGACGAGGCTCTCAAGATATCCTCCCCTGTCGGCGAAGACGAAAGCCTGGCGTGCACCATCGGCGCGCTCCGTGACGATCGTCACATCCCTTGCATGCCAGCCATGACCCGTTTCGAACCGAATACGGAAACGTGGCGGCACACCATCCTCGAACACTTCCAGTGCCATCACACCGTGACCCGTATCGATCTTGCGAACCTCTTCGCCGTGATCGTGGGCATGATCGTGGTGATGGTGATGATCGTGGCCAGCTTCGTTCCGCTGCTCGCGCCAGGTGCGCCAGAGCATCCACGCGGCAATGCCGATGACGATGACCGCCGACGCGATCTGGAAATATGGTTCCGTCGTCTCGGCATCCATCCCTCGGCCGAGATATTGCCCCCCGAGCGCAACGACCCAGACGACCAGCGTGTGCGAGATGGCGGCGGCAAGTCCGAGCATAATTGCCTGGGCGACCGTGCCGCGAATGGCGATGATGAACGCAGCCATCATGGTCTTGGAATGACCCGGCTCCAGCCCGTGCAGGGCTCCGAGGAGGATGGCGGTGGGGATGAACAGCCAGGCGTGCGCGGCGCCTTGCTGCAGGAGATCTGCGAGAGATGACATGGGGGCAAACTTTCGACGGGCAACTTCTTCATATACCATAGGGGGGTATATTAACTATTGTCAACTTTGAAATTCTATGCCTTCCTGTGCTAGGCGATAGGATCAAGGTTCGAACTCGCCGCCATAAGGAGTGCCCGTATGACCCACACCGTTCGCGAAAAGCAGAAACTCATCAACCGCGTGCGCCGCATTCGCGGGCAGATGGAAGGTGTCGAACGGATGCTGGAGGAGGAAAAAGGTTGCGCGGAAGTCATGCAGGTGATCGCCGGCGTCCGTGGGGCGGTCAACGGGTTGATGGCCGAGGTCATCGAGGATCATATCCTGATGCATGTCGCAGCAGCGGAACTATCGCAAGAGGAGCGCGACGAAGGTGCGGCCGAGTTGATCGACGTGCTCCGCGCCTACCTGAAATAGGAAGCTTCATGTCGTCGGTGTATCCCAAGGAAGTCGCAAAAGGTCGGTCGATCCTGCTCCTGCCCGCACTCAGTTCGATTTCGACGTAACTGGAAATGACCCCGCCGCGGGCAGCGCCTAAGTTGGGGTTCAAGGCAGCCCCTGCCGGCTGGTCCGGATTTGGAACAGAGCCACAATCACGGATCAACTGGCCTCCGGATATACTCTGCCAGTCCCTCAATGAAACGCTGGGCCGTCTGAAGCCGACTGTTGTCGTCGCTGCGGGCCATGCCGCCTACGCAGCGCGTGAACTTTCCTCCCGCGATACCGACGTCGAATGCCTTGTCTCTGTCGCGCCGACCTGGCGGGACCGGAGGCAACTCGCTTCAGGCACAGATTTGACCATAACGATCAGGCTATGCTATCGCACACAGAAAATGTAACGGCCGTAACAGAGTGGAGAAACGGCTTGGGTCAATGGATCTTGCTGACCTATAAGGTGCCCGCCGAGCCTGCTGCGCGCAGGGTCGCCCTATGGCGGCGCCTTAAGGGACTGGGCGCGATCTACCTTCAGAACGGGGTTTGTCTCCTGCCCCGCACAGACGAGAACCTTCGACGGCTGAAGATGTCGGAGCTGGACATCTCCGAGATGGGTGGAGAGTCCGTGCTGCTGGACTCGGCACCTCTCGATGACGCTCAGCTCAACAAGGTGATCGAACGCTTCAATGCAGACCGCGATGAACTCTATCGGGAGTTTATCGGACGCTGCGACGACTTCGAGGCGGAAATCGCGAAGGAAATATCCAAGCAGAAGTTCACATATGCCGAGCTCGAAGAAGAAGACACAGACCTGAGGAAGCTTCAGGAATGGTTCGAGCGGATCAGGAAGCTCGATTTTTACGACGCACAATTGGCAACCTCAGCTGCCGAGAAGCTCAAAGCCTGCGAGACACTGCTGGACGATTATGCGCGCCAGGTTTTTGAAGCCAACGAAGAAAACAAGGGCGCCTGAACAAGATGCGCCGAAAGGGCCTGCCGATGGTCGATGTCACAGGAAAGAGCGGGCGGTCGACGCCAACGATACCGGGAGGTGTTTGGGCACTGGGCTTCGTCTCGCTCTTCATGGACGTCTCCTCCGAGATGATCCACGCCCTGCTCCCTGTCTACATGGTCACCGTTCTTGGAGCATCGACGCTCTCCGTCGGTATCATCGAAGGCATCGCGGAAGCGACCGCGGCGATCACGAAGGTGTTCTCCGGAGCCATCAGCGATTGGCTCGGCAAGCGAAAGCTGCTGGTCCTGCTGGGATACGGGATGGCCGCACTGACCAAGCCGATTTTTCCGATTGCGCCGTCGATCGGCTGGCTGGTTGCGGCGCGTTTCATCGACCGTATCGGCAAGGGTATTCGCGGTGCGCCGCGGGATGCCTTGATCGCGGATATATCTCCACCGGAAGTTCGCGGCGCAAGCTTCGGACTGCGACAGTCCCTGGACACGGTCGGTGCCTTTCTCGGCCCGGCGCTCGCGCTGTTTCTCATGTGGTGGACATCCGATCAGTTCGCCACGGTTTTCTGGGTTGCGGTTATTCCAGCCTTCGTAGCGGTCGGCCTCATCCTTTTCGTCGTCAAGGAACCGCCAAAAGCGCCGAGCGACAAGGGCGCGAAATTTCCGTTGCGAAAAGCAGATCTCTTGCGTCTTCCAGGCACATACTGGCTTGTAACGGGTGTTGCAGCGATCTTCACGCTTGCCCGGTTCAGCGAGGCTTTTCTGCTGCTCGATGCCCAACGGTTCAATATGCCCGTCATGCTGGTTCCGCTGGTGCTGATCGGCATGAATTTCGTCTACTCGCTATCTGCGTATCCGGTTGGAGCCCTTGCCGACCGTGTTGGCCGTGTCACGTTGCTATTGATCGGTGTCGGCCTTCTGATTGCAGCAGATCTGACGCTCGCTTTCGTTCCAGGGCTACCGGGGCTGGTTCTTGGCGTTTTGCTCTGGGGTCTGCACATGGGCTTCACGCAAGGAATCTTTGCAACGCTGGTCGCGGACGCCTCTCCAAGCGATCTGAGGGGAACAGCCTTCGGAGTCTTCAATCTCGTTTCCGGAATTGCCCTGCTATGCGCCAGCATCCTTGCCGGCGGACTATGGGAATGGATCGGGCCTGACAGCACCTTCGTCGCTGGCGCTGCTTTCGCCTCCATTGCGGGTTTGATCCTGCTCGCCTTTAAGGAACGCTTCAAGAGGGCTTGAAGCGCCCACCGTCGTCCTCACTCGCTTCGGCGCTTCAGGCAGGTGTCAGCCGACTGAGGCATCCCCTTGTGAGATGATAGGAGACCAGATGTACGAACTCGACGCCGCTATCACCGGATGGATCAACAGCTTGTCCGGAAACAGCCTTGTGGATCATGTCCTGATCGCGATCTCCAACATCGGTGTTCCATTGCTCATCCTTGCGGTCGCCGCTCAATGGTGGAGCGGCTCAGAGCGGGCAAATACGCGCCACGTCCTGGTCGCGGCTGGATTGACCTTCCTGATAGGGCTCGGAATCAACCAGATCATCCTGCTCTTCGATCATCGCATCCGCCCATATGATGCTGGGATCACTCGGCTTCTGATCGAGCGCAGCAGCGATCCTTCGTTCCCTTCGGATCACGCAACGGCGAGCTTTGCGATAGCCGCGGCCTTCCTTATCCACAAGCTGCCGAAGCGTGGGCTCTTCTTCCTGATGTCAGCAATTCTGGTGTCTTTTTCGCGCGTCTATATCGGCACACATTACGTCAGCGACGTCATGGGCGGCGCGCTGACGGCGCTTGTCGCGGCGATCCTGGTCAAAACCCTCTACAAACCGGAAACGCGTGTCGATCGCTTCATCACCAGCATTCTCTAAGCGCACAATATCGGTCCCGGGAATTTGCACGTTGCGAATTCCGACAGCACGCCAGGATCCAACAAGAAAGTACAGGCTTCGTTGGCGACCACCCGCGCGAGAGATTGCCTGAGAGCAATCCGAGACGGTCACGAATGCTAAAGGCTCACCTTGTCCAAAGCCGACCTCAGACCTCGAGCCAGCTTGCCCACATCGTCGTTTGCCCAGAAATGTATGAAGAACAGCCGAGGTTCGTCGTCGAGCATGTGATTGTGGATGGCGGTAACCTCGATGCCGCCTTCCCGCAACGCCCGCAACACCGCATTGACTTCCGAAGCAATCAGCGCGAAATCACCCGTGATCGCCGCCTTGCCATTGCCGGTCGGCTGGAAGTTGATGGCGATCGAAGAGCCCATCGCTTCGGGCACATCCGTGCCGTCGTCCTTGATCGCCTCGGCTCGAGGGAAGCTCATCTGGTAAACGCCGCCATTCACCTTGCCCTTGTGGCGAAGGGTTTCATCGATAAGGGCGGTGTCGAGCTCAATCGCAGCCGGGGAAACACTACCCTGCGTATCCGAAAGCGGCGTTCCGCTCTCCTGCAACGCCGCGTGCAGGATCGTTGCGAGCTTGATCGCATCTCCATGTCCGAGGACATGCATGTACATGGTCGCAGGGTCGGAACGCAGCAGATGATTGTGAAGAGCGGTGACGTCGATCCCGCTTTCGATCAGCTTCATCATCACCGGGTTGACCTCCGGCTGCGTCAGGACGAGATCGCCCATCACCATGGCATCGTGGTCGCCCATCGGCTTGAATGCAAGCCAGGAGCCGAGTGCGAACGCCGGCTTGAGCTGCACACCGTCCAACATGACCTTTAGATCCGAGCGCGGCAGCCCGACACGATAGACTCCGCCAGCCACCTGCGCGCCGGTTCGACCGAGCGCCTTGCCAACCGCCACCCAATCGGGGTCGGCATGGGCCGACGTAACGAGGATCGATAGCAGGATTGCAATGATGGCTGCTGCTCTTCGCATCATCTTGCTCCTTCTTGAATGCCCCCTGCATCTGGTTGAGATCAAGCCGCGGGCGGCTTCAGACCGGGCGGCCAGCTATGCGTTTCCGCCTTGCGCCGCGAGGCCCAGGCATAGAGCGCGTCATAGATCACGAAGCCATGCTTCAGCACCTCGTGATCATTGGGGGTCAGGTCCCGGAGGCCCATGGAGATCGCGAGCAACCCTGCCGATTGCGGCGTGAGGTCATGTCGATCGGTATCGGCTCCACGAACGATCGTGGCGATCGTTGTGATTGCCGGATCGCTGTCGAGACCATGTTTCGCAACGAAGGCATCAAAACTGCATCCCTCGCCCACATGGGTATATTCGACGTCAGGTACATCGTACGGAATGGCGCCCGTCTCCTGGGCCACCCGGAGCACCTGGTCGGGCGATACGAACAGGAAGTCCGGTTCCTTGTCGATGAACCTCGCGATCAACCAGGGACAGGCAATGCGGTCGATGACCGGGCGTTCACGAGTAACCCATTTCATGGATTTGTCCTCCTTTAATGGTTTTCAGCAGTTGCGAATGGGACCGTCGAGGCGCCGATCGCGTGCCAGGCGGCAATTCCGCCGGAGAGCCCCTGCACATTCAGGCCTCGGCGGCGCAGCTCGGCCACGGCATCACCACTGACCTGGAAACCGTAGACACAGTAGACGATGATCGGCTTGTCTTTGGGCAGTTCGTCGGCCCAGCCTTCGATCGTCTCCGGAGGCATGACAATCGCACCCGGCAGCATGTCGCTCCGCTTCGGCAGGTCCTCGGCAAGACAGACATCAAGCACGACGATGTCTTCCTGCCTCTGGAGGCGTGTCAGCAGATCCTCCGGCGCAATATCCTGTTCGTGCGCCGTGGTTTCGTCCGGTGTGATGTCGGGCAATCGCGCGGTCATCCGCCGGAAGCGGTTGGCGACGCGTTCCCAATGGATGTTCCGCATGAAGGCGTCGACATAGGCGCCCGCCTTGGCCCCGAAATCGATGTGGTAGGCGTGCTCGTACATGTCGAGCGCCAGGATGGGGATGCTGCCGGCCAGGCAATTGGTGTGATCCTGTCCCCATTGGATCATCAGGCGGTGATGTCGTTCCGACCAGACGAGCAAGGTCCATCCCGACCCGCCCGCCTGCGCCTTCGCGCAAGCCGAGAATTTCGAGCGCCATCCGGCGACACTGCCGAAATCGCGCTCCAGCGCAGCGGCCAGGTCTCCGGCCGCATCCCCCGATCCACCGAGACCGTCGAAATAGATCTCGTGGAGAATGGCGGAGTTCGCCGCGATAAGCTCCTCGCGCTTGAGCCCATTGATATCGAAGACGGGGGCGGAGCTCCAATCGAGCTCGTCGAGCCGTCTCTCGATCGCATTCAGGCGGCGCACGGCGCCTCCGTAGTTGTTCTCATAGTGACTCGCCAGCAGCCGCTCGGAAAGACCATCGAGCCGCGGCGGTTTGAAAGGGAGCGGCATGATCCGGTGCATGGTGCCCTCGCTAGGTAAACACAACGGCCTCGACGCTACGCCTGAATCAAAAATGATACAAGTGTTGCATTTTAAAGTTTTGATGATACGGTTTGCATATGAGCACTGATGCCTTACCCGCCGAGCGCCGCTGGCTGCTTTTGATTCATCAACTGCCAAGCAAGCCGGCCTACTTCCGGGTGAAGGTCTGGCGACGCCTGCAGCGTATCGGCGCCGTCGCCGTCAAGAGCACGGTCTACGCGTTGCCTGCGAACGCGGAGACACAGGAAGATTTCGAATGGTTGCTCAAGGAGATTGTTGAGGGCGGCGGTGAGGCCATGGTGTGCGAGGCACGTTTGATCGACGGCCTGACCGACGCGCAGGCGCACGCCCTGTTCGATGCGGCCCGCGATGAAGACTACGGAACGATTGCCACCGAGGCACGCACGCTTTCCGCCCGACTGGAAGCTGCAGGCGCGGCCATTGTGGACATCGCGGAGATCCGCTCACAGACCAATCGCCTGCGCAAGCGTCTCGCAGAAATCGCTGTGATCGACTTCTTCGGAGCGACGGGCCGGCTGTCGGCGGAGGGCCTGATTGCGGAACTGGAGCAAGCGCTCGCAGAGGACAAGGACATGGTCGAAGAACAGCCCGCGACGCAATCTCTCACATCAGCCGATCTGAAGCGGCGCATCTGGGTCACGCGCAAGGGCGTGCATGTCGACCGGATTGCCTGTAGTTGGCTCATTCGCCGCTTCATCGATCCGGATGCCGCCATCCACTTTGCACCCGGCAAGGGATACGTCCCCGATCCGGGCGAAATCCGCTTCGACATGTTCGAGGGCGAGATCACACACGAGGGCGATCGCTGCAGCTTCGAAGTCCTCCTCACCAAGGCTGGCATCGCAGATCCCGCACTGCAGGCAATCGCCGAGATTGTCCATGACATCGATCTGAAGGATGCAAAATTCGGTCGCGAGGAAACGATGGGCATCGCCAGCCTAATCACTGGCATCTGCGCCGCCAACCCGCAGGACGAACAGCGTATCCTCCATGGCGGGCCGGTCTTCGACAATCTCTACCAGTATTTCCGCGCAAGGCGCGGCTGAGACAAGGAGGCGCATGCCATGAGCAAGATTGAAAACCTCCCCGCCTCCCCCTCTCCGCATACTGGCGCGCCATCCCACGGTATTCCATTTGGCGAAGCGGTCCGCGTCTGGGCACGCGTGGCTGCCTTGAGCTTTGGAGGTCCCGCCGGCCAGATCGCGGTCATGCACCGCATCATCGTCGAGGAGAAGCGCTGGATCGGCGAGAACCGCTTTCTTCAGGCGCTGAACTATTGCCACCTTCTACCCGGACCGGAGGCCCAGCAGCTCGCGATCTATATCGGCTGGCTTCTGCACAAGACCAAGGGCGGCCTCGTCGCCGGCATTCTCTTCGTAGTTCCCGGTCTCATCGCCATCATGGCGCTTAGCTGGATCTACGCCATCTTCGGCAATGTCGGAGCGGTTCAGGCGCTGTTCTTCGGGCTGAAGGCGGCAGTGCTGGCGATCGTCGTCGAAGCGGTGCTCCGGATCGGCCGACGTGCCTTGAGAAATAACGTTTTGAGAGGACTGGCAGGTGCAGCCTTCGTGGCACTGGCATTCTTTCACATTCCGTTCCCACTCGTGGTGCTTGTGGCCGCCATTATTGGCTATCTCGGCAATCGCGCCGGATGGGCGGCGTTCTCGCCTGGCGGAAACCATGCCAAGGTCGGCGGGAAACAGGTCGCCGATGCGGACACCGCGCTTGGTGAGGAAACACCGGCGCACGCGCGGCCGTCTTTTGGCTGGTCACTCAGGGTCGCTGGAATCTGCCTTCTGCTATGGCTCGCCCCTACGCTCATCTTGTGGGCCGTATTCGGGTCTGGAAATATCTTCACGAATATCGGCTTTTTCTTTTCGAAGACGGCCGCCGTATCGTTTGGCGGCGCCTATGCCGTCCTGTCCTACGTCGCCCAGCAGGCGGTCGACCATTACAATTGGCTCAAACCCGGAGAAATGCTCGATGGTCTCGGCATGGCCGAGACGACACCAGGGCCGTTGATCATGGTCACGCAATTCGTCGGTTTCATGGGCGCCTATCGCGCACCCGGCTCGCTCAATCCCTTGCTTGCCGCCACACTTGGCGGATTGCTGACCACTTGGGTGACCTTCGTCCCCTGCTTCCTCTGGATCTTTCTCGGCGCACCGTTCATCGAGAGCCTGAGGAGCAACAAGGCTTTGTCGGCGGCACTTTCAGCCATTACCGCTGCCATTGTCGGGGTGATCCTGAACCTGGCAGTGTGGTTCGCGCTGCATGTCCTGTTTTCTCAAACATACCCGATCCATGGGTTCGGGATCAGCTTTGACGCGCCGGTCCTAAGCTCGCTGAATATCGCCTCCTTCGCGCTGACGCTCGGTGCGATGGTCGCGGTGTTCCGTTTCAAGGTCGGCATGCTCACGACGCTTGCAACCTGCTCGATCCTTGGGCTCGTCTACGGCGTCGTCATGGGATGGGTCTAGCAATCGGAGTTGCCCGGAGGAGCGATCTGTATGCGAACAAGTTGACGAGAATTTCCGCTCCGCGAAAATGCGGCTCGTTTCCTTTGCTGACCTTTCTGCTGGAAAGTTTATGCCGGCGCTTGATCGTCACCACCCGCGACCTGTTCGATGTGCGGGATCTTCTGGTTCAGGAAGGCGTTCAATGCGAGGTTCGCCTTAGGCCGAAATTCGACCACATACATTTAAATCGATTTTAAAAAATCAAGATATGAAGCTAATCGATTTTAATTTGTTCATTAAAAAATTCTTGTTGCAGCGCGAAGAAAATCGTCCCTAACTCCCTTACGCTATTTTTGTCCGCTGTAGGAAACGCGCAATGACAATTTCATTTCCGCTTACAGACAATCGTACTGTTGATGAGCTGTTGAAGCATCTCAACGCGCATAAGCTGTTCTATCCCGGAAACTGCGCCATCACGGTCAATCCCCTCGCAGCGCACGTTTCATCGTGCCTTTCATATGCTCTCAGCACCGCTCGGACAGCCTGGTAGGCGCAAGGCTCTTCGGTCGAGACATTTTTGCCCCGAATTGCGCATCAGAGACTTACGTTCGAACAACGTCTGAGGATTTGGACCTCGGGGCAGTTTTCTTAGCGCGCGCATTGGCTTGAGCGCTCGCTGAAAATTGTTTGAATTCCATACGGCGTTACTCATCTGGCGTGGGAAAAGTGCGACCTTTGCCGAGTATCTCGGAGAAGATTTTTGATCCGCGATTGTCGAAAAGAGGAACCTTCGTTCGTCTTTTCGACAAGGACACCGGAGGCAAAACCAGATGAAGTTGTATTTCAGCAGAAACCCCAATCCGCGCCTTGCAGTTGCCGTTGCGCGGTTCCTAAAAACAGATGTCGCGTTCGAGTTCGCTGCACCGATGGCTCCGGGACAATCGGAGCGATATCTGCCGCTCAACCCCAATCTTCTTTTGCCAATTTTGGAGCACTCCGGTCGAACGCTTTGGGAATGTGATGCGATCGCCTGCTGGCTATCCAGACATGCCGGCTCGAACTTCTGGAGAACCGACGGCGAAGAGCCGGACATGATCCGCTGGATCAGTTGGGCGAAGGAGAATTTCATGAAGGCGTGTGACACCGTTCATTGGGAGCGTGGCACGAAACTGCGCTACAATATAGGGCCGTGTGACGACATGATGGTTGCGGAGGGTTTAAGACAATTCAACAGGGCGGCAGTTATTCTTGAAAGTGAGCTGTCCAATCAGTCGTGGATCCTCGGCGAGACGATCTCGTTCGCCGATTTTCGCATGGCGACGTTCTTGCCCTTCAACGACGCGGCGCGCCTCCCGATAGAGGATTATCCAGCCATAAGACGCTGGTCTGATCGATTGAACCAGATCGAAGCCTGGCGCGATCCGTTTCGCGGATTGGATGCACCTTGTTTGCCGCCAATTCCCGACTGAAACAGCTCTACCGGGCAAATGATGACGCAAAACGTGCAAGCCTCCCGGGAGATATGTCGGAGTGGAAAGCTAGGGTTCCACTTCGACGGATAGAGCGCTGAAGGTTTTGGGCTTGAATACGGCAAGCGCCATCAGTCTGCTTCCCACCTGATTGTCACGCTCGACAGACCGCTTATTCGATTTCATCGACGCAACAGGGGCGAGCCGATTGTCGGACACGTAAGGGGTAAGATTTCGCTGCCGCGGGCGAGCATTGTTTACCACGTGTCCCCGTTCAAAATCGCCGATCATTTGGCGCAATAGATTAACAGTGCATAATATTAAAAATATAAAGAATAGGCGACAAAAGCGATAAGATTTGCTATGTTTGCGGCAGCCGGTTGTGGCTTGATTTGTAGATAAAAATTCGCCGAACGTCTTTGCACCACCAGCCGGTACCCGGTGTAAGAGGACAGATGTTATGGTGGCATTCCATATCATGGCTGGTGCGAGCGGCGAATTTGTGCGCCCCGAAGTGCGCAAGATAACCGTCGCGGATCTTATGGACGCACTGAGATTGGGGCTTGATGATTTCGCAGAGAAGCCATCACATTACGTTTTTCTCTGTCTTATGTATCCGATCACAGGCGTTTTCCTCATCATGTGGAGTTCCGGCGCTAACCTGCTACCGCTGATTTATCCCTTGATCTCAGGTTTTGCATTGGTTGGCCCGATTGCGGCCCTCGGCCTTTATGAAATCAGTCGACGCCGCGAACAGCAATTGGATAGCGCATGGCATCATGCGCTGGAGGTTCGTCACTCTCCGGCGCTGCCATCGATTATAGCGGTAGGTTTCATGCTGTTTGCGCTTTTCATCGCTTGGTTAGTTGTCGCACAGCGCATCTACACCGTAACTTTCGGCGAAGCCGGTCTGACCTCAGTCTTCACTTTCCTGTCAGATGTGCTGACGACCCCTCGAGGTGCCTCCCTTATGCTTTGGGGGAACCTGGCCGGTTTCGCGTTCGCAATAATTGTGTTGGCGACGACGGTGGTGACCTTCCCGCTGCTGCTGGACCGGGATGTCGGCGCAATCGCAGCCGTAAATGCTAGCATACGTGCCACGCTTGCCAATCCAGGGCCTGTTGCACTTTGGGGATTGATCGTCGCCGCGCTGCTTGTCGTCGGCACAATCCCGATTTTTGTCGGCCTTGCGGTCGTCATGCCCATCCTCGGGCATTCGACCTGGCACTTATATCGGAAATTGATTGCCGCCTATCCGAACCGCATGCCTTGAATTCAAAAAAGGAAACTTGTCCCCGAGGATCATCCTCCAAGCCGTTACGACCTGTCCGCTGGGAGTCGCGTCGTTTGGAATAGCGATGAAGAGAATGAGGATTGCCATGTCTTACGGTTTTCTTCCGATCTGCCTGCTTCTTGCCACTGCTGTCCCGCTTGACGCTCTCGCGCAGGAGGGCGATGCGGCCGCAGGGGCTATTGTTTTCAAGAAATGTGCCATTTGCCATATAGCCGAAACAGACCAGAACAAGATCGGCCCCTCGCTGAACGGTCTATTCGGCAGAACGGCTGGAACACATCCGAACTTTGCCTACTCGCCGGCAATGCAGCAGGCAGGCAAAGACGGCCTCGTTTGGAGTGAGACATCGCTCCGCGACTATTTGCACGATCCCAAGGTGAAGGTGAAAGGCACGAAAATGACCTTCCCGGGGCTTAAGGACGATACAGAAATTACCAATCTGATCGCCTATCTGAAGCAGTACTCCAAATAGCGAGATGCACGATGTGGACGAGCTGCTTTTTGGGCCGCCGGTTGGATCGGCGGGGGTTCGGTTCAATGATAGACGCCGCTGACCCGGTCTTCGGCGTTGAGATGCCCCTTGCGGTTTGCCGGGATGAATTCCTGCCGTTGCTGCAATTGTCCGTGTGATTTGTTCATGAGATAATACTAAAACGTTTCGCGATGGGATTGTGGAAACGTTCGCGGCCGGGTCAGGGAGGAGACGATGGCTGTCGTATTGGTTCTCGTTCTACTGGTGGTGGGATCGATTGCGTTCCATCTGCTCAGCCCTTGGTGGTGGACGCCGATCGCTTCCAATTGGAGCTATATCGACAACACGATTGTCATCACGTTCTGGATCACCGGCTTCGTTTTCACGGCGGTCGTGTTGTTCATAGCTTATTGCATCCTTCGCTTCAGGCACCGCGCCGGAAACCAGGCGGCATACCAGCCGGAAAACAAGCGGCTGGAATGGTGGCTTGCCGGGGGAACCGCAATTGGCGTGGCTGCGATGCTCGCGCCGGGCCTGGTCGTTTGGAAGCAGTTCGTGACGGTTCCAGCCGATGCCAGCGTGGTCGAAGTCGTCGGGCAGCAATGGCAGTGGAGTTTCCGACTGCCGGGCGCGGACGGGCGGCTCGGGCGGGCTGATACGCGCAACATCACCCCGGAAAATCCGCTCGGTTTAGACAAGAATGATCTTGCAGGAATGGACGATGTCATCGTCCAGGGTGGAGAGTTGCACATACCCGTCGGCAAACCCGTCAAATTGCTTCTGCGCTCGATCGACGTCATACACGATTTCTACGTACCGCAATTCCGGGGCAAGATGGACATGATCCCTGGCACGGTCACCTATTATTGGTTCACGCCAATGCGGACAGGAACGTTCGAAGTTCTCTGTTCGGAACTTTGCGGCGTCGGCCATCCGCAGATGCGCGGCACGGTCGTGGTCGAGACCGAAACCGCCTATCAAGCCTGGCTGCAGCAACAGCAGACCTTTTCGCAGTCGCTGGCGTCGGCGGAAAAATCGGCGGCCAAGTAAATAAGTGTAGTTGAGGCGGAAAACTGCATTGGAGGGAACAGGGAGGATATAATATGGTCGATATCGGATCCGGCACCGAGCAGGTCATCCGGCCCGCCGAAGTCGAGGATGTGGAGCTTTATCACCCGAAAAGCTGGTGGACGAGATACGTCTTCAGCCAGGATGCCAAGGTCATCGCCGTTCAGTATGCGCTAACCGCCATATCGATAGGCATGGTGGCACTGGCGCTGTCCTGGCTGATGCGTCTGCAACTCGGCTTTCCCGGCTATTTTTCCTTCATCGACGCAGACCATTATTATCAGTTCATCACCATGCATGGCATGATCATGGTGATCTACCTGCTGACGGCGCTGTTCCTCGGTGGCTTCGGCAACTATCTGATCCCTTTGATGCTTGGCGCGCGTGATATGGTGTTTCCCTATGCGAACATGCTGAGCTATTGGCTTTATCTTCTTGCCGTCATAGTCCTGGTTGTCGGCTTCTTCGCGCCCGGCGGACCGACAGGTGCTGGTTGGACATTGTATCCACCGCAAGCTCTTCTGTCGGGTACGCCCGGAGGGCGCGATTGGGGCATCATCCTGATGCTGTCATCGTTGATCCTGTTCATCATCGGCTTCACGATGGGCGGATTGAATTATGTCGTGACGGTGCTGCAGGGACGCGCGCGTGGCATGACGCTCATGCGGATGCCGCTAACAGTCTGGGGCATATTCACCGCAACCGTCATGGCGCTTCTCGCCTTCCCGGCGCTCTTTGTTGCCGCTGTCATGATGTTGTTCGATCGGTTACTCGGAACGAGTTTCTTCATGCCCGCCATCGTCGAGATGGGCCAGCAATTGCAACAAAGTGGCGGGAGCCCTATCCTTTTCCAGCATCTTTTCTGGTTCTTCGGCCATCCGGAAGTCTATATCGTGGCGCTCCCGGCCTTCGGCATTGTCTCCGACCTGATCAGCACCCATGCGCGCAAAAACATCTTCGGCTACCGGATGATGGTCTGGGCAATCGTCATCATTGCAGCGCTAAGCTTCGTCGTGTGGGCGCATCATATGTATGTCAGCGGCATGAATCCTAACTTCGGGTTCTTCTTTGCGACCACGACGCTCATCATCGCCATCCCGACGGCGATCAAGGTCTACAATTGGGTGCTGACGCTCTGGCGCGGCGATATCCATCTGACATTGCCGATGCTGTTTGCCCTCGCCTTTATCGTCACATTCATCAATGGCGGGCTGACTGGCCTGTTTCTCGGCAATGTCGTCGTCGACGTGCCGCTTTCAGATACCATGTTCGTGGTTGCCCATTTCCACATGGTGATGGGGGTCGCGCCGCTCATGGTGATCTTCGGCGCCATCCACCATTGGTATCCGAAAGTCACCGGTCGCATGCTGAACGTGACGATGGGCCATATTCACTTCTGGATCACCTTTCTCGGCGCCTATGCGATTTTCTTCCCAATGCACTATCTCGGCCTGATGGGTGTGCCGCGCCGCTATTACGAGCTTGGCGAGACGGCCTTCATACCGCCGTCTGCGCATACGCTGAACATGTACATCACTGTCGCTGCGCTGGTCGTCGGCGCCGCTCAGCTTCTGTTCCTGCTCAATCTCGCCTGGAGCCTACGTTGGGGCAAACCAGCGGGCGGCAACCCATGGCGAGCGACAACATTGGAATGGCAGACGCCGCAAACGCCACCCGTTCACGGAAACTGGGGCAAGGAGCTACCGGTCGTCTACCGCTGGCCGTATGATTACAGTGTCCCCGGAGCGGATCAGGACTTCCTGCCGCAAAATCAGCCGGCCTCGAGCGGGCCATCCGAAAGGGCGTTGTCATGAGCGCCATTCTGATCTTCATGGCGGGTATCGCCTGCATCATCGCCTGGTGGATGGCGCGGCAGCGGCTGACTTCAAAGCCCTGGCTGGAAGCCGGTTTTGCGGGCGATGCGGCGGAGATGCGCGGATCGTCGGCGACCACAGCGAAAGTCGGTCTTGGCATCTTTCTTGCCGTTGTCGGTGCCTTGTTCACACTCCTCATCAGCGCCTATCTCACTCGCCTCAGCGGCTCGGACTGGTGGAGTATCCCCATTCCGCGGCTGCTCTGGGTGAATACGGCTGCCCTTGCCGCCAGCAGCGTCGCCCTGCAATGGGCAAAAACCGAAGCTCGTCTCGACCGCAGCGAGATGCTGAATACGGCTCTTGCAGTGGCTTTCGCACTGGCTGTTCTGTTTCTGATTGGGCAAGCTCTGGCGTGGCGGCAGCTGGTGGCGGCAGGCTATGTTCTCGCGGATAACCCATCGAATAGCTTCTTCTACATGATCACGGGACTGCATGGCCTGCACATATCGGGCGGGCTTTTCGTGCTTGCACGGACGACAATCCGCGCTCGTATCAGCCCGGTCCTCACAAGAGTTCGCTTAAGCGTGGATCTGTGCGCCATCTATTGGCATTTCATGCTCGTTGTCTGGCTGATCCTTTTTGCGCTCTTCGCCGGTTGGGCGAATAGTTTCGTCGATCTCTGCCGTCAGCTGGTTACTTGAGGAGTTTCGATAATGACGGAATCCATAGAAAGACCGGCAAATGATCCGCATTTGCGGCCCGCGGGACTGCGCGGTGTTGCGGCCGACCTGTCGTCGGACCAGCGGGTGTTCAAGAACGTCTCCTGGGGCAAGGCGATGATGTGGATCTTCCTCTTGAGCGACACCTTCATTTTCGGTTGTTTTTTGTTGGCCTACATGACGGCTCGCATGTCGACCACCGTCGCCTGGCCCAATCCAAGCGAGGTTTTCGCCCTGACGATTGGCGGCAAGGAAATTCCGTTGATCCTGATCGCCATCATGACTTTCGTCCTCATCAGCAGCAGCGGCACGATGGCCATGGCCGTCAACTTCGGATACCGCCACGATCGTCGCAAGACCGCTCTGCTAATGTTGGCGACAGCGGTCCTCGGCGCGACATTCGTCGGAATGCAGGCATTCGAATGGACCAAACTGATCAGGGAAGGAGTCCGCCCCTGGGAGAACCCATGGGGGGCGGCACAGTTTGGTTCGTCCTTCTTCATGATCACCGGCTTTCACGGCACCCACGTCTCGATCGGCGTTCTTTTTCTTCTGATCATGGCACGCAAGGTGTGGCGAGGAGACTTCGATCAGGAAAGGCGGGGGTTTTTCACCAGCCGCAAGGGGCACTATGAGATCGTCGAGATCACCGGGCTTTACTGGCATTTCGTGGATCTGGTCTGGGTATTCATCTTTGCATTCTTCTATCTGTGGTGAGGATAGCATCATGACACAAGGGCAGGCACATTCCGGACAACAGCATCCGATAAGGCTGTATATGCTCGTCTGGGGACTGCTTTTTGTCCTCAGCACCTTCTCCTACCTTGTCGACTATTTCGCCATCCAGGGCTATCTCCGATGGGCTCTGATCCTTCTGTTCATGATCCTGAAAGCCGGGCTGATCGTTGCGATTTTCATGCACATGGCGTGGGAGCGGCTGGCGTTGATCTATGCCATCCTGTTTCCCCCGGTCCTGATACTTGTCTTCGTCGCTCTGATGGTTTCGGAATCGCACTACACGATCCTCACGAGACTGACCTTTTTCGGGGCTGGTCCGTAAGGCCTGGCACCATCCGGCCATTCCTGAAACAGTGTATCAAAAGCTCGCAATATGGCTCAGCCTCAGCCGAAGACGAGCATCCCGAAAAGAACAATCGCGCCCAAAGCAGCGCGATCAATGAGAAATAACCGAATGGAGAAGCGCTCCAGCCCAACGACGAGTATGGCATTCGCGGGGCAGATAAGAAGGCCAAGATTCTCTGAACGGGACGGCGGCATGAGACGGCCGGAGTATTTGAGCCCCACGGTTCCTCACCTCCGGCGTCGCGGGTTTAACAAATGCGCAAGAAAGTGCGCCGCCTGATGCCAGTCGTTAATTGGTCGCCGTGATCCGAACAGTCATCACATGCCCGCCGCTTTACGCGGCGGGTCTAGTCAATATCGGGCTCGCATCCACGCCTAAGCGTGGGCATGAGGATGATGAACATCCCAGACTGCCCAAAGCGATGCCGCGACAACGAGCACGCCGAGAACGATATCCGTCCACATCGCGTTTGCGTTGGCGGCAAAACCGAGCAACCAGGGAGATGCGATCAGCCACAGACCGAGCACCAGATTGGCCCATTCCTCCCATTCCGCAAATATCGAAAGTGCTGCGGTCGCCAACACACCGAGCAAGACAGCAACGATCCATGCGTTCCAGCTCGGCATCACCTCGGCTGTGAAGCCGAATATCCAGGGGGAGACAAACAAACATGCAGCCAGGAGCAGATTTGCCCAATCCTGCGTCCTTTTTCCTTTCATAAAAGCGCTTGCCATAGCAACCTCCTCACCAAGAAACCTAACGAAGGCTTCATCCAGCGTGAACTTCACGCTTATGTATATAAGTAATTTCTACATCTCTTGATTCAAGATAACGCGCGAATAATACTTCGGTTATCGCGTCCGAAATTCTAGAGCATGTCCTGCGATCGATGCATCGATTGTAACGTGACGACACACGCCGAAGCTCATTCAACATCCACAGCAAAGAGTTGGACGAAGGGACAAGCACTGAGCGATGATCTTCGGATACGGGTTGTGAAAGCGTCTGCGGCGGGTATGTCAGCTCGGCAGTCTGCGGCCCGGTTCGGCGTTGGAATTCCGACCGCGATCCGGTGGATAGCAAGAGCGAATGAGGGCGAACTGATTTCTCGGCCACAAGGCTGGAGACGATCATCGGCCGTGGATGCACGAGAGGCGCTCGTTGTCGCACTGGTCGAAGGGCGCAAGGACGTGACCCTCAATGAAATGGTCGAGCGCTTGTCCGTCGAGCGGCAGGTGAGGATCAGCCAGAGTGCGCTTGGCGCCTGGTTGCGAGGCCACGGATGGAGCTTTAGAAAAAGTCCGCATGCCCTGGAGCAAGACCGATCGGATGTCCTGAAGCGCCCGGCGCGTCTGGTTCGATGGTCAGCTCGACCTCGATCCAGAGAGCTGATCTTCATCGAGGCCCGCCGAACTCTCCCGGCTGAGATGGCAAGTCCAAGGGGGCGCGCACTTCGAGGTGAGCGTTGCGCCTCGCCGGAATGACCGAACCGTTTGTCCACGGTGGGGCGATGAACGGGAACGTCTTCCTGGCCCATGTTGAACAGGTGCCGGTCCCGCCCCTTCCCGTCGTCATCGTCGTCACGTTGAAGCTGAAGCGAACCTAGAACAGGGCGAAGGCTCCATGAGGCACGCCGTCCCTCACGTCACGACCGGCGATGTCGCGCGTATAGAATTGATGCTCAATCCAACAACCAAATTATTGAATTCCTTCGGGGAGCGTCCGCCGAGTTTGTCGGACCAGATTTCAGCTAACTGGCGGCGGCTCTTTCCACATAGCGCAAGATCCTGGTCACCGTCGATCGGGTGACGCCCGCCTCTCCTGCTATGTCATCAATTGATCTGCCATCAGCTTTTAAGCGAAGTACCTCTTCTGATTTATGCCGCATCGCATCGACGGACGTGTCGTTTAGTCGAGGCACGTCCAAAGCGACAGCATGGTTCCCAGTTGACTTGTCGAAGTGCATTGTATCAGCAGGCATCATCGCGTCCTCCACCAGCTCTCAATCTTCCGGAAGAATGCCAATAACTCCAGGCCGGGTAAATTCCGATTCAAGAAGTACATCCGTTAGACCAACTTCACTATGTCGCTACCACAACGGAGGGAGCCGTCGAGCTGATTTCCTCAGAGCTCGGAAGCTCTGTCCAGTCCTTTGAAGGTCGGTGATTACATTCCAAGAATGTCTAGCAATCATACTCGTTGCCTGCCGCCAGAGTGATAAAGGCGAAAGCCCGGTCCGCAAGCTATTGCGCGCTCATGTCGTGAACCGCGCGGCAGTATCAGCATCTCCAGGTGCTCGCCTCGAGATCGTAAGTGGCGATCTGATCGCTAGTATGCCCAAAGAATGGTCATCACTTCACGTTCAAAGCAACAGACCCCGCTCAGTCTCCTGCACGAAGGAGGGCGACATGAGGTCTGCCACCAAGGCTCCTGCCATGGACAATTAGGTTGCACAGAAGACTGACTTGAACCCTTCGGGCTAGGCTACGAAGCGCGAAAGAACTGATATGTTCTCTCAACCTTAAATGGGGAAGGCTCATGAAATCTAGAGGCCTACATATCGGCGGCACTCGACAACCTTCAAGTTACAGCTCTGCCGGAATATTCGAAACCGTGCCATCGACAGGCGAGTTGCGCGGCGCCCTTAACGCGCTTCGGCCAACCTCGTCCAGTTGTGGTCGATGCAATTCGATCTTGGCGCTGGAACTTAAGATCCGTCAACGATGAGACTGGACCTTCAGATGAGGGCCTGGAATAAGCAATACGATGCAGCGCTTCGATCGCGAATGAACGAAACCGGATTGGCCGCACTGGCTGAACAACTCGCAATGCAAATCGCCACGGTAACCACCAGATTTGCGCCAATCAAAACCCACGATTTACCATCGGCGGCGCTCCTCACATTCTTGATGAGACAGGAGCCAGATTAAACGGGGTCCATCATAGCCCACCTGACTTCTAAACCGGCTGTTTCGTCTTATAAACTGTCGCCGGTTTGGCAAGCTGGTCATCGGTCAGCTCCCAGAGCATCGCAATTTTTTCTAACTGAGCGGGATTGATCAATCCGGATTGAAACAAGAAGATCAGTCGTTTAGCCAAGCGGTCGCGGCGACTTTCGTCGAAATCTAAACACGCCCCCCTGACCACCTGATCAAATACCCGCTTGAGCGTTTCTAGGTTCTTAGGGGGCAAACTACCTTTTGCAAGGCGTTCCAGGCGCTGCATAATGCCCTCACAATGTTGCCTCTCGCCGTTTGACTGGGCAGCGATGGGCCCCGTAGTAATTTTGCCACTGCTCGATAATTCATATTATTATGCACATTAAACGGTGCCGCATTCAAGTGCCAAGCAAACGAATGGCTGCTTTTCGATGACTTGCCTGAGTGCGCCGTCGATCTCCAAGATGAAGTCCTCGCTTCAGTCGGCCCATTGAAATTATCCCTCGTCACAGCGACGTTGTTGGCATTCCTAAGCCTGCTGAATGAAGACTGAAAGACAGCTGACATGCCCGGTTCAAAGACCGGCACGCTTTCCGTTCCATTCCTGACCAGGAAGATGCATCTGAAAACTCCAACCAAAACCGGTCCAATTTGAAGGTGTCAGATCACAACAGAGCCCAGGTTGACACTCTCTCAATTTCGCGTTACATTGCGTAACATTAAATTGAGAGAGCGTCAACAGCATGTCTCCGCGAGCTTATCGTCAGTCGGCGCGCGCCGATGCGGTTCTGGATACCGAGCAGCAGATCGTCGACGCCTTGACCGCGCTCCTCGCGGAGCGCTGGTTCGACGAGATCACTCTCGACGACATCGCCGCCGCGGCCGGCACCACCCGCCAAACCGTGATACGGCGCTTCGGCAGCAAGACCGGCGTTCTCAGCGCCATGGCGGCCCGGCTGGATGTCTCGATCCAAGCCCAGCGTTGGAGCACGCCCGCAGAAAGCGTGGCCGACATCGTCGCGCTCCTGATGGACGATTATGAACGCACCGGCGACGTCATCGTGCGCACGCTCGGGCAGGAAGCGCGCTTTCCCGAGTTCGCTCCCATTCTCGATCGCGGACGCGAAGGTCATCGCGAGTGGATCGCAGACATGTTCAAGGCCTGGCTCGACAAGCTTGATGACAAGGCCCGCAGGGATCGGCTCGCCCAGTTGTTGGTCCAGACTGATGTCTGGATCTGGCATCTGTTGCGTCGGGCGCAGGGACATTCGACGATGGAGACACAGCGGCTTATGACGCAGGCGATCGAGCGCCTGCTGCGGGAGGATGGAGCGCACTAATCCGGTCTCCATCGAGAAGGGACTAAGGCGATGATAAAGACAATAGATGCGAGGCAGCATCTGTCCATCCTGGTAGCCGGATGGGAAGGCGGCGGCAACGTGCCACCGACGCTCGCGGCCGTGCGCGCGCTGGCGGACCGGGGCCACGACGTGCGCCTTATCGCCGACGACACGATGAGAGCGGAGGCGATCGCAGCAGGAGCCCGATTCCTACCATGGAAGCGCGCGCCAAACCGGCCGGATCGGACCTTCGAAAGCTGCTTCATTCGAGATTGGGAAACCGCCGATTCCCTGGCCGGCTTCCAAAGGGGGTGCGAACGGATCTTCGTCGGACCGGCGCAAGCCTACGCCGAGGATATTCTCGAAGCACTGGCAGCGGGGCCTTGCGATATCCTTATCGGCTCGGATCTGTTGTTCGGCAGCATGCTCGCGGGCGAAGTTGCGAGGGTTCCGACCGCCTTGCTCGCAAGTAACATCTCGCTTTGGCCCCTCCCCGGACATCCGCCATTCGGTCCGGGCTTTCAGCCTGCTCGATTGGCGGCGGACAGGGCACGCGATGCCGAAGTTTCGGCAATGGTGGAACAAGCATGGGATAACTTCCTGCCTTGCCTCAACGCCGCCCGCGCTCATTTCGGCGTCGCGCCGCTGGCCCATGTTCACGAACAGCCCTTGAGCGCCGGACGCCACCTCCTTGCCACCAGCAGCAGCTTCGATTTTCCCACCGAGCATCTGCCGGGCCATGTGCGCTATGTGGGGCCGCTTCTGGAGATGCCGAGTTGGGCTCACGAAGGCTGGACGGGCCAGCCGGCGCGCGCAATGCGGCCACTCGTGCTCGTATCGTTCAGCACTACCAATCAAGGGCAGGCCGATGTGCTCCAGCGGGTGATATCCGGTTTGGCTGGGGAGCCGGTCGAGGTGGTCGTTACCCTCGGAAAAGCGCTTGAGGCACTTCACCTTCAGTCGTCGGCGAATGTCACAATTCTTCCCAATGCGGCGCATGACGACATCATGGCCAAAGCCGGCGCCGTCGTCACCCACGGCGGACACGGCACGATCATGCGATCGCTGTACCACGGCGTCCCCCTCGTCATTCTCCCAATGGGGCGCGATCAGAACGACAATGCCGCCCGCGTCGCCTATCACGGTGTCGGCCTGCGCCTCGATCCTTCGGCAGCACCGCGAATGCTCTGCGAGGCCGTGCGACGCGTCCTTTCCGAGCCGAGCTTTGGCGACCGGGTGTTGGCACTCGGGCGTACCATCGCAGAAGAGGGCCCGGGGGCGGCCCGGCTCGTCGCAGAAATTGAGGACTTCGTGCAAAGGTCTGCCCAAGGAGCACTGTCCGCCGCGTGATTGACACCCACCGATCGCGGCAGGAACATCGCGACCGGCACCATGTCAAATCCTCTCCTCCTGCCCAACGTCGTTGCCTCCGCATCGGCGAACGAAGGAGCTTTACGCCCATTTGCCTCATTGGCAGGCATCCGTGTCAGCACTTGAGGGGAACCAAGACCATGAACCGCCGGCTGACAGCATAGCCGCATCGGAAATCTCGAAAGCAGTCCATCAAAAGGAACCAAAGGATGACAAGCGCCTCTTCAAGCGAACATGCAATGACCCTGACGTCCGGCCAACTGGACGCCTATCTTGCAAGGATCGGAGTGAACCGGCCGGTTTCACTCGATGTCGACAGTCTGTCGAGGCTTCACCGCGCCCATCTCATGGCCTTCACCTGGGAGGCGCTGGATGCTTTCATGGGCTGGCCGTCCTCGATCGCCCCATCCGTCGCCTTCGCCAAAATGGTGGAGGGCAAGCGCGGCGGCTGGTGCTACGAGATGAACGGTCTGTTCGGTGCGGCGCTTACAGCGCTCGGCTTTCGCGTGACGCGCCTATGCGGCGGCGTCAATCGCGAAATGATAGGCGATGCCGCTATCGGCAATCATCTTACTCTGCGTGTCGATCTCGACCGGCCGTACCTTGCCGAGGTTGGCCTGGCCGATGCCATCGTCGAACCGGTACCGCTTGCCGTCGGACCGATCAGCCAACGCGGCTTTGATTTTTCGATCTCGCCCACGGACGACGGTTGGCTGCGCTTCAATAACCATGCGAACGGCCTCGCGCACAGCTTCGATTTTCGGCCCGATCACAGCGACGAGAGCGCCATTGCCGCCACGCTTGGCTGGCTGACCCAGGATCCCGGTTCACCATTCACAAACGCGCTTGCCATCCTGCGGCATACTTCGGATGGCTATGTCGCCCTGAAGAACGATTGCCTGCGCAGCGTGACGGCAGACAAGATCAGCGAACAGCGCATCACAAGTGCGGGCCATCTCGCGGATACGTTCAATACGATTTTCAGGCTCAACATTCCCAAGTCCGATCTCGTCTGGGAAAAAGTCCAGATGGTCGCGCGAAGCGAAACCACCTGAACGAGCACGCTTACCAACCCACCAGGTCGGGCGGCGGATCGAGGCCTGGCTGCGGCAGAATCCGCAGCTCAGCACTCTAAAACTGCGCGACATCGTCCGCCGTCAATACTTACTCAACCGAAAGCACTTCACCCGTTCGCCGGTCGATCACAACCTTTATGTCGTCGCCATCTCGATCCGAACCTTCGACGATAAACACATTTCGCCTGCGGGCGACATTATCGACCTCGCGCACGCCTTCATCCCGAGCGATGCGAATGGCCTGGCGTTCGCTAATACCCATGTCAACGGGCGGCGGCTCCATGCCGGGATTGACGCGCACACCACCAGGACCGATCTCAATACTTTGTGAGAACGATGGTGTTGCTGATATGATCAGCACTAGTGCAGTGGCTGCTAGAGCAAGATTCTTGAACATGGGGGCATCCAGAAAAATGATGAGGTTCGTACCGTAACAATTTTGTCTCGCTTTTTCACGGCGAATAATCAAGGGCCTGATTTGCACTTTGATAGCCCCATTCACTAGCATAGCGAGTAACTTAGCGGATCATTACACCAGCGCGGTTGCTGCTCTGACTGCATGAGATCTTGCAAACCGGATGACCTTGGAGCGGTGCGCAAATTGTAATTCCGCCGTCACTAAAAGATCATCGATCAGCTTCATGAGATCCACGTCCCGCAAGCCCGGGAAAGTCAGGGCGGCCTCGCCCATAAGCGTTGCGAGAATGACCGCCGGCGGATGGTTTGCGGCGATCAAAGCTATAAGATTTTCAGCTAGGTCATTCATTGATTTGCGTACGCCGCCAACCACATCATGTGCTTGTCGCATTTAAGGTTTCTCGTTGTTGATCTAACGTAGTCCCGGTAACAGCCCGTGCCTTGCCCAATGGTGTAAACAGTCAGTCGCATTTTAACGATCAGGTCCAGGATCGCGTAACGACGTCCTGTCCAGCCTTTGGAGCGGCCCAAGAACGACAGGCCTGATCAGTGCTGTCCGAAGGAGCCTGTGGTATAGACGATGGGCCTGGATATCATCCCTAATCGAGGTGGCGCGCCAGCGAGAAAGAACTGACATTCGTTCGAATAATGTGGGGGCCAAGGAGTGCCTTATGATGGCGTGTCAGACTATGGTCTGAATACACAAGGCATAGGTCCTATGGTCGTGGGAGGATGACATTTTAGCGATATCGCAGCGCGATGTTTTGCGGGAGGCATCGCTACGATGGGTGACACATGTTATGTGAGCGAGGTTCGCACGCGTGCTTGCTCTGTCATCGATAGTGGCAGGATCAACCCGCAGTAGCACGCAAGACAAACGACCAAAGGAACCGCCCTTGAAGGGACAGAAGGGTATTCATCAGGGAGGAGAATGACGGTTGATCGAACGACCACACGGCGTACCGCGACGGGGTCAATCGGCGGGCATCACAAACCTAACTGTCCGGTGTGGGCGATGACCTGAGCGGGAAAGTGATGGCGACGGCGATGTCGAGGTGGATTGACGCGTAAATTTAACCGATACGTCCATGCCTGTCGAGTTTCACAACATCCCCCCTGCAAAAAGGCATTTTTCAATCTCGCCGGCGTGGCCTCCGAATGCCAGGCATCGCTGGCAAGCCTTTGTGCCAAATCTAGGTCAAGCCCCCTCTTCCATATTGGCCGGCCCCGTCCATTCTGGAGACCTCGTGCCGAGCAGCTCGATCTCCTCCTTCGCCTCTGCTGCAAAGTTCGGCACCACGCCTGTCCAGCGCAACGAACCATCGGACTGAGAATGCCCCCCGCCGTCGAGCTTATAGATGCTTTCGATGACGTACTGACCGTCGGCATTGAGACCGCTAACTTCGGAAATCTCAATGACTCGGCGCCGCCCCGTCCGCTTGAAACGCGCAATCTGTACGACAACGTCGACTGCCGAGGCGATCTGAGCGCGCAATGGCTTCAGTGGCATATCAATGTCGGACATAAGTGCGAGCGTCTCGAGCCGATGCAGTGCGTCGTAGGGAGTGTTGGCGTGTACCGTGGAGAGACTGCCGCTGTGTCCGGAGGTCATAGCCTGGATCATATCCAGCGCCTCGCCCCCACGGCATTCGCCGACGATGATCCGGTCCGGCCGCATGCGCAGCGAGGATCGAAAGAGCTCCCGAATGCCTGCGCCACCTCTGCCGAAACGGTCGGGCTTGGTCACCTCCAGATAGACAACATGTTCCTTACGAATCTGGAGCTCGGATGTATCCTCGATGACGATAACACGTTCATGGTCGGCGAAGGCCTCGGACAATGCATTCAACATGGTCGTTTTACCGGTGCCGGTGCCGCCGGATATGATGACGTTTTTCTGCAGGCCAACTGCCGCCTGTAGCAAGGAAAGCGATTCCTCCGTCAAGCTGCCCTGGACCACAAGATCACGTATACTTCGGTGCTCGCGCAGAAACCGTCGAATCGAGATGCAGAGACCGGTGCGTGCAGCAGGCGGTTGGATCATCTGCACACGTGAACCATCGGGAAGCCGGCCCTCGACGCTTGCCTCCTCCGGCGTAAGCCGCTTACCGGAATATTGCGCGATGCTGCGAGCCGCCGACTCCAGGTCCTCACGACTGGCAAAACGCACGTCCGCTCTCTCAAGCTTGCCGCGTCGCTCAACGAAAATGTCGGATATGCCGTTAATAAGAATTTCCGACACGCTCGGATCCTTCAGCAACGGCTGGATCGGATCCAGGAGCTTGTCGAGGGCACGCGTTAGCACTTGGTGGGTTGCTTGTTCCGCAGCGTCGTCAGAAACGGCCTTCATCAGAAGGGCATCCCGGTCAGGACCGAACTCATGGTGAAGAGATCACTCATCATCTGCAGTGCGGTCGGAAAGAATGTCATCAATGGAATGAGAAGTAATCCGAGTATCAATACGCTGGTCGTCATTTCCATCTCAGTCCTCCCCGCGCATTCAGCGACAACCCATTTCTACAGCGATAAAAGAAAACTTAGTCCAGAACGCGCTTTTGCGCCATGGGAGATAAAGGACCGGACGCCAGCCGTTGCATTTGTTCGGCTAATGTTGGCACATGCCACATCATATTGAAAAATATACATTATCTAGAGATAGGTATCAAATATCATAAATATAGCCTGGAAATAGCGTCACAAGCGACTAAGAAAAAAACAATTATCAATCAAGCCGCTACAGGAGATAAGTGTATTTTATGCGAATTAGTCACCTCAACCCTCCAAAGCAATTGGAACCCTTCGTTCGGTTTGCTTGACGCGGGGCTAGTCTTGAGCGCAGTCTTAGGTCTTAATGGGTCTCGTCAATAGGGCGATGGCCCCCCGGGGAAGTCGAAGCAAAGCAGAAGTTCATCTGAACGGGCAAGCGCTCGTTCGAGCCGACGACATGCGTTTGCTTTCACCTTTGGAAGGACGTCGACCAGTCACCAACCAGCAGTAAGGAACAGGAAGATGCTCGCTAAGTTGAAGACTCTTGCAGTTGCAGTTCACAATGACGAACGCGGCGACATGGCTCAGATCGTGCTGGCCGTAGCTCTGATCGTCATTCCGCTGATGCTTATGCTTCTTGCTTTCGGCAAGCAGATTGGCGGGTGGTTCAAGGACCAAAACTCGTCTCTCACCAGCAAGGCTAAAGACGTTCCAAACGCGCTATAGGAGGCGCGGGCGCAATGGACCTTACTTACGACCTTACTCAGGTTCCAGCGGCGACGGCATTGGCTGTCGCCTGCGCTACCGCCGCGGCGGTGATCGATCACCGCCGCGGGTTCATACCGAACGCGCTGACCTATCCTTGCCTTCTGGCGGGTCTCGCACTGTCCTTGCTACATGGAGGACTTGTCGGTCTTGCAATTGCCGTCGCCGGTCTTCTGGCGGCGGGGTTCATTTTCTTCGTCGCTTTTGCGGCCGGAAGCTGCGGTGGCGGGGATGTCAAGCTCATGGCGGCACTTGGTGCCATTCTCGGCCTTTGGCCGGCCATCGATGTTACACTTGCAGCCATAATGGTCGGTGGCGTCATTGCAATCGTCCTGATGGCTCGTCGGGCCAATATTGTTGAGGTTTTGAGATCGGTGGGACTTTTCGCCCTGCTCCTGCCTGCAGGGGTCAAAAATGCCGCTCAACTCCTCGCACCGAAAGAACGTCATACGTTGCGTTTTGGCATCGCAGCTGCCGGTGGCCTCCTTTGGTGCCTCTTTCTGCCTGAACTCACTCCTTTATCATTCGTGAGGTAGCAGTCATGGATTCGCAGCCGGAAGCATCTCTCGCCGATCTCGGCTTTTGGAATTCCATGCTGCACTCTCGCACGTTCTGGGTTCCGCGAGACCATGGCCTGCTTTTCTTCACTTTCGCTTTGGCACTCGCCGCCTTCGCTTCCATGCTCATCTTACCGCGTCTGTCAGCGCGTCGCCGTCACATCGCCTCTGTGCACGCCGATACTTCCGGCAGCACGACGATGATGGATTTCGTTCTGGTCACTCCGCTCTTCGTTTTCTTCATGTTTCTGGTTTTCCAGTTTGCGATACTGGCCAAGAACCATATCTTCACCCATTACGCCGCCTATATGGCAGCCCGTAGCGCAAGAGTTTATCTCTGCCCGACGATCCCGATCAGCGTTGGCTCGTTCGTCGATGCGACGATGTTCAACATCAAGGTCTGCGACAACAGCATTGCCAACCAGAAGGCGGAGACGGCAGCGCGGATCGCGCTCATTCCGGCAGCCCCCTACAAGGAATTGCATTGCCGCAGCGGCTGCCAACCGCCGCAATCGCTGTTGAAGAACGTCACTGAGGCGACGCGCGTCTCGTCGCGTTGGGGCGCGATCCAGCGTCAGGCGATTTATATGTTCGATACGGACAACGTTAAGGTCAAGATTGCCCTTGCGCCCATTGCGACTTACTCCACATTGAAGCGCACGCCGGCATTGCCCGTGGTCGCATTGGTCCAAGTCCGCTTCCTGCTTCTTGACTATGCCGGATGGATTTTTGCGACCGGTCAGCGCAAGGACGGCAATTACTACACGCTGTCAACGGCGGAGGTCACGCTTCTATGACCGCTTCTTTCCTCCGCCGCCTCCATTGCGACCAGCGCGGCTATCTTTCGCCGATCATTCTCTTCATGGTGATTGCGCTTGCCTACATGATCATCTGGATCCTGAATACCGGCCAAGTCGTTTACGACAAACAACGGACACAGGATACTGCCGACGCGGTTGCGCTCCTGCATGCGGATTGGGATGCTCGCTACCTGAATATCATGGCGATGAACAATGTCGCGTCCTCGCAGGCGACCGTGATCCTTGCCACATCGACGGCATATCAGTTGACCATTGCTGAGCTTTCGGTGCGATCGGCAGCCATTCTGGCAAAGCTTGGTCAATATTCCACCGAGAACGGCTGGGGCGATCCGACATGGAGACTGCCAACCGGTGCACCCTATTGCCCTGTCTATGACGATATCCCGATAGTTGGACCAATTCTTTACGCGGCTTGCGTCGGCTTCCAGGGCATTCGATCGGCTGGCGCATTGGAGGCCCTTGGCTACGTCGCTGCCTCAATGCTGAAATACAATCCCCCCGGCTTAATCAGCAAGTCACATGACATCATTAGCGCAATGAACGACATGAACGACTACCTTGTTGACAGTTTTCCAGAGCGAGTAGGCAATGAGGCTTTGCATCTCGCACGTCTGGACGACGTCGATCATGTTGTCTTTCATCCGGCTTGCGATGCAGGGGCAAGCTGCAATCATTCAAAAGAAGGTCAGGGCGGCGACCTACCCGTGGAAAGAAACACTGCCGAGAGTGCTGCCTCCTACTATGAACTTTGCACTGCGATGACCAATGGTACGCAATCTTATGCTGTCGGTTTGCAAATGCGGGGCGAATTCGCAAAACGCGGTTTCCCGATAGGAAAGGGGCCGTTGACGGCTGGCGGCACAGACGGGCGCCACATCCGCGACTTTGTCAACGACAAGAGCGGGACCGACACTCAGTTGCCGGCGTTCTACGAGTTCTACGAGGCATTCGGCCCGGGCTATTATACATCAATTCCGGTCAAATCGCTCATTGAGCAATTCAGTGGCGATCTCGGCTGGTTTGGCGACATTCTGATCGATGGCGCTGAAGAAGCTCTCAAGGACTTCACCGGCATTGATCTTGGCGTTGTTAACCCGTTTCAACTGCCGATTGACAGCCCCCCGCGCTATGAAGATGCTCAGAGAAAGAAAGAGAACGATTTCACCCGGAAATTTGATAAGACGTGGAACCAGGTTTGCGGCGTCGGCGGTGGCATCGCCTCTCTCATCGGTGTGCTGCCGAAGCCCTATTGGCTGAAAGGCCGACCAATCTACGCGATGGATCCCCTAACTGTCCGCGCCACCGGCGATCAACTCAAGCCGTACAAGGCTCTTGTGGTGGTTTCCAGGGCGCCGCGTGTGCGGCTGCAGGCCCAGATGTTTCGCGACAAAACCCCGGCTTTCGCCTATGCGGAGAGTTGGGTGCACAACTATACATCCTTCGATCTCTATACGCAGGACTGGCTTGCTTCGCTCGCACCGACAAGTTTGGTCGATGACGTCTCGCTGGTTTCGCAGACCATCAAACGCAGTCCGGCTGCCGACAGCTACAAGGCACTCACGTCGACTTTCGACAAGGGAGGGGCAAATGCCTGGTCAACTGTCAACACCCATTAATGAGAAAAAGAAAACTGGGATACTGATGCGTCTGCATCGGGACGGACGTGGACTTGCCTCCATCGAATTCATTCTGTCGGCACCGGTTATTCTGTTGATTGTCATAGCCGTCAGACAGGCGAACTTGCTGTCTGTTCGTCGCATCGATACCATGCGTGAGGTCCGCAGCGCTGCTTTTGCAGAGGCCAGTGGCCTGACCTGCACGAGTGATTTTTCGCAAACAATACCAATTCCCATTCCGCAAATAGCCAGCGCGTTGCCGGCCGGCCAGGGGCCGGAGCGTACGACCTGTTCAAGCCAACCTTCCAACGGGGGCGGCGGCGACCCGTCGCGGACCTTCGTCTGGGACGACGTCAATAAAAAGGCCAAATCCGTATCGGACAATCTCGCCGGTGATCTTGCCAATGAAAAGCCGACACTCGTAACCGCGACCGCGACGCGCGTCTATCGATACAGCACCAATCCTTTGACCAAGCCTTTTCGCTGGACGGACAGGTTCACGGTTGACGACTCCACGCTTTTTGCCTCGACGAATGACACCACGAGACGCGGCTACGACCCGACCCTGCGCAAGTCGATTCGCAATGTAGCATCCGGGGCTGGCGATCTTTTCGATGGCATTTTCCCGGGAGCCAAGTGAGATGACGCGAAGAACTCTCCATTCGCTTTCCCTCGTTGCCGCAGCAAGCCTTGCCGTGCTCTTCGGCGAGGTGTTGACAGCGCAACCAGGCATGGCCGATGTTTATCGAACCGTGCATGCAAGCGCGAGCAGTCTGCTCGCAGCAATCGTAGGCTCGCCGGAGCGACGACCGCGTGATCTTATGGTCAATGGCCAACCGCTCACCTTCACGCCCTATCAGAGCAATCGTGCCGTATCCGATATCACCGCTGAATGGCTTCAGGTCCTACAAGCCGACACGAGGCCAGTTCAAGCGCCTGAAGGGGATGTATCGGAGGCACAATTCACTAGCGCCGCCAACATTTTCATCCAGCCCAAAGTGAGCCATATCGGCGACAATTACGCGGTGATCGTTCGCTTCTTTGACGGTGACGGTGCTGTCGCGCGCGATTTCCTGCATGCACAGAATGACGCTATGAAAGGCCGGCGATCGCAGGTGCCGATGGTCCAAGGGATTGCCGTTTCAATCCGCCGTCTGCCGGGCTCAAACCGAACAGAGGCTCTGATGAGCCGCTTCGACGATGTGAGATCCACCCTCGCCGCTTTTGCCGCGCCAGCCGATAGCCGCAAGCTGCCATCGTCATTGCAGCCGCCTGCGGGCGTCGAGGTGTTGAGCGACATCGGCGATCGGGGCGACGGCCATATTTCGCGCACGATCATTTCGTCCGGAAATCTCTCAGTCAGCGCGTGGTCGGACGCGCGCTCCAACCTCCTCGGACGCGCGGGCTTTAACGTGGATCCGCCACGGACCGGGCGGGGTGGTGTCCTTGCCCTGCATGCTCGTCACGAAAACGTTGAGGCGGATGTCATTTACACTCGAGGCAAGGATACCGACAAAACGATCGAAGTCGTCGAAATAAGACAACCGCTTATCGAAGGAAACATGCCATGAACTGGAAGCTCATTGCCGCCGTCGTCGTCGGCATCGTTACGGCGGCGCTGCTCTATTTCTGGACCGAGAGCATTAAAAACCAGCAGACGGCCTACGCATTCATTCGGCTGCTGCCGGATAAGAAGGTGACGCGTGGCCAGCCGATCACGCCTGACATGCTGGGCGATCCCGTCATGCTTCCCTCCGGATTTGGGGCACTGCAAAACCTGGCGATTCCGGCCGCAGGCGCTTACCAGGAATGGTTGAAGGATCGCACCGCAGCTGTCGACATTCCTGCCGGTTCTGTCCTTCTATTCCAATATTTCGATGATGCAGACGGCGGTCGGCTGACCAAAATGATCACGCCTGGAAAGCGAGCCCTAACGCTGCCTGTCGACGCGGCACAGGCTGTTGGCCATTTCGTTGAGCCGGGAAGCCATGTCGACATTTTGGGCACGGTCGATGAACCCGTTCAACCCGTCGCACCTACAGTCACCGCGCCGCAGCCGGCCGAAACGCCTGCGACAGCAACGCCACGCAATCCCGTCGACCAATTATTGAAGACCTATCTGGCGCAAAATCCCGACGCGGCACAGGACGATATTCAGACATACAAAAAGCAGTCCGAAGATTTCAAACTCGGCATCAGTTCGCGTACCCGCGTCGTCACCCGCACCTTTCTCCAGAACGTCAAGGTTCTGGCCGTGGGCACGGCGACGACTGCCCAAGGTGCTGTGACGACCGGCGGCAACACCTATACCAACGTCACGGTAGAGGTTTCGCCATCAGAGGCTGAGATGCTCATCTTCGCCATGGGGCAGGCGAACGGCCGTCTGAACCTAGCACTGCGCAATCCGGGCGACAGCACGATCGAGCAGATGCCAAGCATAAACTGGACAAAAATGTAATCGCCTTGCAAGGAGCATCGACGATGCAACTCAAGATCGCTTATGAGGATGGCAGCGGGCGGGAGATCCTGGCGCTTTCCGGCGACGAGACATACTTTATCGGCGAAAACGGACCGTCATCGAACTTGCCGCCCAGCGCGACTGTCGTCAAGTTGCGCGGAAGTCACGTCTCCTCTCCACAATTTGCGCTTCGGAGATCGGGATCAAACTGGCTTATTCAACACTACGGTCGAAACCCGACACGGCTAGACGACCAGCCACTACGGGCCGGGATGCCGGTTGCCGTCCAGGCAGGAATGTCCATCTGGGTACCAAACGTGATGATCGAGCTCTTCGAGCCGGTTGCCGTCACGGAGACGATTGCGCTTTTTCCAGAGCAGGAGCGCGTCCTGGCCTTGCAGACACAAATCCACGAAAGGTTACTCAAAGATACGCAATACGACCGTTTGGTCAAATCATCCGATTTCGGCCGTGACGAGACACGAAGCCGCATCCGCGAGCGCCTCGACACCTTCATCAAGGAGGCGCTTGACCAGACGCCGCAGGATCTTACTCTCCTTATTGTCAAGAACGCCGTCTATCGCTGGCTCGCGCGACGGGTGGCTCGTACCACCCGTCGCGATGTTTCAGCCAACGCTGCCGAATTGGCGCGCGAAGACCAGGACAATCGCCGCCTGTTCGATGTCGGCAAGGCCCTGATCAACTCACTGCAACTGAAGCTCAATTTCGAGTCCACGCGATCGGATTTCCTGCAGCTCGACACGCGCTTCGGGACGGCCTTCCAGGCCCGCCAGAACCTGTTCAATGCCGGCGACCGCTATGAAATCGCTCACGCCCATCTACGATCCAATATCGAAGATCTGATGTATCGCTGGGGGACAATTTCCGAATTGATGGATCTGGACATCATTTCAGAAATCATGGTGACGCGCTATGACGAAATCTATGTCGAAAAGTTCGGCCTTCTCGAACGCTATCCCTTCGCCTTCGCCAATGAGCGGCAGCTGATGACCGTCATCGAGCGCATCGGCATCGACAGCAAGCGGTCGATCAACGAAAGCGAGGCAATGGCGGACTTTCGCATGCCAGATGGCTCGCGCGTGAATGCGGTCATCCCCCCGCTTGCAGTCAAGGGCGCGTGCCTGACGATCCGCAAATTCGGTGGCAAGTCCAGACTAGACATCAACAAATTGATATCCGCAGGCGCGTTGAATGAGCCGATGAAGGCCTTCCTTGAGGCGGCGGTCAGGGCGCGTAAGAATATTGTCGTCTCCGGTGGCACTGGCTCAGGCAAGACGACCTTGCTCAATAGCCTCTCCCAGTTCATTCCTATCGGCGAGCGGGTGGTTGCCGTCGAAGACACATCGGAACTGCAACTCGATGGGGTCCACGTCGTCTACCTGCAATCACGGCCGAAGACGGCAGAATCGGAGACGAGCGTCACCATCCGCGATCTCGTCCGCAATGCGCTACGAATGCGCCCGGATCGCATCATTGTCGGCGAATGCCGCGGGGCTGAGGCGATCGACATGCTGCAGGCCATGAACACGGGGCATGCAGGCTCGATGACCACCGCGCACGCCAACACACCGCACGATATGATGACGCGCCTCGAGGTCATGGTACTGCAGGGACAGAGTTCTTTGCCGGTAACGGCGATACGCCAGCAAATCGTCGCGGCAGTCGAGCTTGTGGTGCAACTGAACCGGCTCTCGAACGGCCGGCGCGCCATCACCGAGATATCGGAGGTAATCGGAATCGATCCTGAAACCGGAATGATCATCGTGGAACCGATCTTCAACCTGGTTGGCCGCGTCGGCGGCGGCGCGATCCATTCCTTCACTGGCTATCTGCCCAGCTTTGTCGCCGAACTCATCGATGTCGGCGAGGATGGCAGCATCGGAAAATTGGACATGTTCGTCTGAGGGCTACCGCATGGATATCAATATTCTGCAGTTTGGCAGCATCATTCTCGGAGCAGTCGCCGTCGGCCTGCTCGTCGCCGGCGCGCCGGTGCGGTGGCCGGATCCGTTGCTGCGCGCGACAGAGCGCGATACGGCTTTGGCGTCGGAGGCCGCCCAGGTCTTCGGCCGAGACGCTGTGCCACCCTATATGATGATCCTGGCCCACGCGATATCGGGGCTGCTGGTCTTTATCCTCGTCGCGGCGATCTTCGGCCCTCTGCTCGGACTTATCATTGCAGTTCCGATTGCCATATTTCTCCCCAAGGCAACGATCCGATATTTGTTACAGCGGCGCTGGCGGCAAATCGAGGCCCAGCTTCCCTACGCGGTTGATCAAATTGTTTCTGCGGTGCGGACCGGCAAGCCACTCGCGGTTGCCGTTAACGCAGTCGCCGATACCGGTCAGATGCCAAGCTCAAATGAATTCGAACGGATCGCCCGCGAGCAGAAGCTGGGCATAAGCCTGGTCGAGGCACTCGATCGCCACGGTCGTCTCGTCCCGAGTCTGCATTTCAAGATGGTCGACGCCGCGCTCGGCCTATTTGCGCGCCAAGGCGGGGATATTGCCGAGCCACTGACGGAGATGTCCAAGTCCTTCAAGGAGATCTGGAAACTTGACCAGAAAATCATGACCTCCTCTTCCCAGGCGCGCATGAATTTTCGTGTGGTCAATGGCGGTGCACTGATGATGGTATTGATGATCTTCTTTGCCCAGCCAGAACTGATCGACAAGGTCCTCGGCAGCGGTATCGGCATCGTCATCGCATTTGCCGGTGTTATCCTTTATGTCTGCGGCTTCCTCTGGATGCGTTCGATGATGAAGGTGTCGGTATGATGAACGTTGCCCTTACCGCTCCCTTGGTAATCGTCTGTGCCGGAATGACAGCCATGCTGTTTGCATGGTGGATCGGTGATCTCTTGAGTTCGGTGCCGATCGTGCGCCGATCGGCAAACGGCGATGGATTGGCGCCGAACATTGTCGACAGCGTCGGCATGCGCACGCCCGTCGAATTCCTCATCGCGCATTTTCGCCCGATCATCTCGGGTTTCGGCGATCAGATCGAACAGAAGCTGATCCACGCCGGTAGACCCTTCGGCGGTGTCACCGGTATCGAATATGTATCGCTTCTGATCGTTTCCAGCCTCATCGGCTTTGTCGTTCTTTCCGTCCTCTTCGCTATGGCAACCGGCAGTTTGATCGGCGGCATCGCCGCAGGCCTCATGTTCGGCGCTCTACCCTCCGTCTATTTTTGGGTTGTTGCCGACGACAAGATGCAAAACCGCAAACAACGCATTTCCCGCGAATTTCCGTATTTCCTGGATCTCGTGGTCATGACGCAGCAGGCCCAGGCGACACTGCCGGAGAGTTTGCGGCTTTATTCCGAGGCAGCGCCCGATACCGCCATGAGCGAGGAGATCGATCAAGTCCTGAAGGATATCGCTCTCGGCACAGGCTTGATCGAAGCGTTACAGCGTCTGGAAACGCGCATCAGGGCCGAGGAAGTGTTGCGTGTGATCCGAGCGATGATCCAGGGCGAGATCGAAGGCAGCAACCGACTTGAGCTTCTACGTGAACACGCGCGGGACCTGCGCTTTCGTCGATGGGAAAAGGCAGATAGGGCAAGCGAAACACTGCGGGCAAAGATCGTCATGCCGGCAATGCTGATCGTCGTGTCTATCCTGCTTCTTGTACTAGCGCCGGCAATTGTTGAAATGACGACAAGCGGGATGTTCTGATCATGGCATTTTTCCTTTTTAGTGGAAACAAACCGAGCCTGCGCCAGAGCGGTCCCAAGGGCTTGAATCGAAACCACGCCCTTGTCAAACCGGAGACCACGATCGGCCGAGCGAGCCATGCCGATATTGTCGTGGATGATCCCTACTTGGCGCCGATTCATGCTCGCATCGAGCGCCAGACAGATGGTGGGTTCATTATTCGCCGAATGGGCTTGAACCCGATCTCGCTGCGAGGCGAGCCGCTACTGCAAACCGCATCGCTGAAGCCGGGCGACAGCTTTCGCCTGTCCACGGATATCGAGTTTCAATTTCTCGCAAAACCTCCAGCAAGCCAGATTAAAGCGGACAAGCCCAGCGAAGGAACCGCGGGAAAGCCCGGCAAGCCGCTTCTGAAGCGACCGGAATTTCTAGCGGCAATCGCGATCGTCTATCTCGGCGCAATGACTGCCGTGGCATTCACGCTGTTTTCGGATGACGGCACGACCGGTGGCAGCTCGTCCGAACGGGTTAACACCGAGGCGGCTGGGATCCTTCAATGCATCAAGAGCGCGCGACGCATGCATACAATATCCGCCGCGAGTTTCGACGGCGCAGTGAGTGGTCGCAGCACTGGAGAAACCGTCAGTTACGCCAGTCTGGCCGCCTCAGCCGATCCATCGGACGACGATTCGCTTGGCAAGGCTGTCGCACCGATCGCCGACACCTACAGACGTTTGGCGCTCGCAGCGGTCGCCTCCGAAATCCGAGGCAATCTGCCGATGGCCCACAGTCTCTATCAACAGGCTTTCGATGCCGTGCCCGATATCAACTGCTCGGCAGCACGATTCGTTATGGATCGGCGTGCGGCAACCGCGCCAGATTCCAAATCCTGAAGGCTTGCCAGCAGGCAGGCAGGTGAGCGCAGCCATGAAGTCCTGCCTGCGGACAGGCGGCGCTGTGCTGACGAGGTTCGCTTAACGGCCAGGGGCTCGCCCAGAGCGGGCCGTGCATTACAGCGCTGCCACGGTCAACGAAGATCCGACGCAATGCGGAAAATGCCGCCGGCCGACGCGTCAGAGCAGACAACGAAGGTCGACCCCTCCTGCGCCATAAAAGCGATGTTGCCATTTGAATTGCATGGCGTTGCACTCCACTGCAGAACAATGCCGCCATTGTCAGGCTGCTTCTCGGTCGCGATCTTTGCGGCCCCGGCCATCCATTCCGACGCAGAGGGAATGTGTACATTGGTTTTGAGCTGTTGCGAGAGCCAAGCCGTATAACTTTGCGCGGTCATGAAAGGCACGTCATCGGCCGGCATGTCAGAATTACCCTGATACACCCTTGCGCTCCCAGCATCGTTGATAGCGTTATAATAAGCAGCCATTTCTGCCCGGGTGACAGCGTGCGTCTGAATGCAAAAGGCTTTGTCGATTTTGATGGCTCCGTTGGCGATCCCAAGCATTGGGCCGAGCTCAGCAAGTGACGAGGTCATCAGCCTGACGTTAGCCAACGGATAGCTGCCGACAGTAACGCGCTGAAATGCCAGGCCCGCCGATCCGGGGCAAAACCCCTGGGCTGCGAAGGCAGTGAGGTCGGCGAGGATGGGCTGATATGCGGCAATCGCCTGTTTGTAGGCCTCTGCATCGAAACGTCCGTCCGCTGCGGCAATCCTTGGTGCAAAGCTTGCAAATTGCGGATCGAAATTGCCGCCACGCGAAATGATCGACTGGCTGACGTCGGCAACCTTCTGCTTGGCGGCCGCGGCATCGTCCTTGGAAGCGAGGACATCCGCTATCATTGCATCGAATAACTTGGCCGCATCGGTATAGCCAATAGTTGCCGCCGAGAGATCCCATTGGGTTGCCTTGTCCTTGGCATCGGTTATCAGGCCAACTGCCTTGCCAAAATCAGGGGCCTCCTGCGCGCCGATGCGATTGGCCCTGTCCTGCTTTTCGGCTGCCTTCTTTTGCGCGCCTGACATTGCGGACATCGATTTGGCCAGGGCGTCAAAAGTCAGCCTTACATTTCCGAAGCCTGCAATCGCCCCTTTCAGATCTTTGGCAATCTTGGTATTTGCCTCTTTCAGGCCGTTGTCGGCATCGATGAAGGACGGCGCTTTCTCCGTGCCAGCATCGACAGCTGCCGCTCTCGCCTTCATCGCGTCATCCTTGGCAATGTCGACCAGTGACGAGCCGAATCGATCAACCGCCGTCCTATATTGTGCGAGGGCCTGATCGTAGTCGCTCTTTTTCACTGCAGCTTCAGCGGAACTTGCGGCCGTCGAGCCGGCGTCGAAGGCAAGCCTCGCCTCATCTTGTGTGGGACGTTCCGGTGCCTTGGCAGCAATCGCCATCGAACGACGGTTTTCGGCCTCAGCCTTCCATGCCTCAACGCTTGCAACAAGTTCGGGGTCAGGACCGAGTATCTTTGGGATGGTAACGATCCCGACGCCGGCACAGACCAGCACCAGCGCGGCAATCAGCCCGATTGTAACCGGCGACCATTTTGTCTTTGTCGCTTTTTTCGATCCGATGAGTGGCGGGGCGATCGAAATACCGACGCTTTGCCCCATTGCGGCTTGCCGAAACTCCTGCAATGCGTCAGCCCCATTGCGCTGTCTCTGTCCTGGATCGCGGCTCAGCATGCGCTCGATGACACTCGCAAGCCCGATCGGGAAGCCGTTGATCAGGACGTCGAGACGAGGGAGAATATTGGAAGGATCCAAATGGATATTCTTCCAGCTCTGGTCACGTTGGTGATCGTTTTCCCATATCATCACGCTATGGAACACATCGGTATAAGTCTGCCGCGGCAGCAAGATCTTATAGGCGATCATACCGGTGGAATAGATATCGAGCGCCGGCGAAGCGCTGAACGTACCAGAGGCGTAGATTTCCGGCGCTCCGAATTCGGGGACATAGGGCGGGATGATGTGCTCGCCAGTTTTCGATATCAAATGAAGATTGCCGATGCGGACCTGCAGCCCGGAATAATCCTCCGACACGTAGATGCACTGATCGTTGAGCGCGTTGTGGGCATATCCCGCTCCATGCAACGTCGCCACGCCCTCAAGAATCTGCTCGCAGATAGCAACCGCACGATCGAAGGCGACGATTTCCTGTTCGTCCAGATACTGTCGCAGCGTTTTCGACGGTCGTTTTTCGACAATGTAGAAATTTCCGTCTTCCGGCGACGGCGCGATCAGATCCTCGATTTCGACAAAGCGGAGCGCTGAGAGCGATTTTGCCTCACTTATCGATGCCCAAACGCGATCGAAACGAGGCTTATCGGCCTTCAGAGATTGATCCGGCACGACGATCGAAACAAGCCGGTTCATGCGCTTGTCCTCAGCAGGGTAGACAATGAACTCGTTTTCATAAAGAGGCTCGCCGATCGCGTAGCGTTCCATTAGATCATTTCTCATGCGCTACATCCCCTCAACATCAATGCGTCGGAACAAATTTGGTTCTACTCATCAGCAAATTGCGGATCGCCAATCAGACCTGCGGCCAACAGCAGACCAGTTTTCGTGTCTCTCAGGGCGAAGAGAAAGCGCGCATCGGCAATCACATGTGTGGCGTCGAGGTCGGCGCTTCGTTCGGCAATGGCTGCCGTAGCTGAAGCTGCCTCCGTGCCATTCTCGTCGACTTTGATCATCGTTTTTTGCACGATCCGCGCGAATTTGACACTGTCTTTAGTGAAGCCTGGAAAGCCGCCTTCGGGCGCAAGTCCCATTGCGTTGAGCACCGGCATCAGGTCCCGACCTTCATTCGATGAAAACTTCGGCAATTTTACCTCACCCTTACCGGTCTGAAAATCCTGACCCGTAAGCCAAGATCCCAGCGCCTTAAGGTCACCGGGCACGATACCGTTGCCAGCACGATCGGCAATGATAACCATGCGATAAACATCGCCCTCATAGGCAAGATCAACGGCGGCAAACCGATCATCGACACGAAACTTCTGTTCGGAGTCGGCAAGGTGCATTGTTGGGACGGAAACACTTGATCCGTCCGGCCGCTTGAACGACGCGGGGGATCCATCGAGCTCGAATGCAGTTTTCCATTGCTTTTTGAAAGCAAGCGCGCCGAGACTGACGAAGCCACCCCCAGTTGGAGGAGCATCAAGAATCGTTGGAATTGCTCCGCGTGTTGTCTCTTTTACCCAATTGTTGATCATCTTGACCGCCGCGGGACTATCGAGGTCGGCAATGGCCGGATGCACGCGATGGGATGACAAGATTCCTGCAGCGCCCGGAAGGAGCGCAAGTTTGCTGTCGAAGACGATAGTCACCGCGGCTCTAAGGGAGGGGTCGGCTGCCGATGTCTTTGTGGTGATCGCGGTCAGTATGTCTTCGGTGCCTTGGAGCGCGCCCGAAAAGCCCAAGCATTGGTCGATCGCCGCCTTACCCTGCTCCGTCGCGCCAAGCGAGGCAAGCGCCAAGGCCGCCGCCAGCGTGGCGGGCGAGACCGTTATATTGGCCGAATTTGCGCTCTCGATTGAATGTTCGATCAAACCGACCGCAAGGCTCGCCTGCGCGGCAAGTACCTTTGGGCCATCAACCTCCTGCGCAGCTCGCGCAGAACCTAGGGATAGCAGTAAAACGGCGAGACTGCCCAGTAGCTTGAACCTTATCATGTTGTTCGCTCCCCATTCAGCGGATGCGGTAGAACTTGGAATCGAAGGACCACTTGTCTGACTGACCGGCCGTCTCGTCGCTACCAACGACGCGCAGGCTGCGGGCCAAATCGTAGACGTAATTAAAAGCGGCGCGCTGCCCCACAAGCGGGGCCGGTAGATCAGGGAGGTCCAGCACCGAGATCGGCTTGTCGCTCAGGATAGCAACGACCATGCCGACGCCGGGCGGTCCTTCGACAACATATTCGAAGCCAGTATAGGGGTTGTGGACATCCGGTACGGTGACTGGATGAGCCGGGTCGAGCCGGTTGTCTCCGTTTTTTGCAGGCGGCTTAAGCCCCATGGATCGCTTGTTTGGGTAAAGTTGCGTCAGCTTGCCGCCAGAATCGATATCGATCAGGATTAAATAACCGGGCTTCTTTGTCGACACACGCATTGCGACCTTGTCGCCGACATTTACGGTTGCACCCGGCAGAACCTCCACCGATACACCGGCATTGTTGTCGGTCTTCAACGTGTTCTCAACTGCCGCTACCGGTGTCTTTGCCTCTTCACCGGTAACAACGTCCCGGCCAAGCGCGTCTGGTTGTCCATAGAATTGCGGCACTGGCGTGAAGTGGCATTCGTCCGCGTGCGTTCGGCAATACTCATCGGATTTGCGTCGAACATAGTCGAGCAGCGCCGCGTTACTAACATTGGGTTTGTCGGAGGCACGGGCAATTCCTTGCTCAATGCCCGCGATGAATTGACGGGTGAAGACGCCAGTTGGAGGATTGGCCCCGTGGTCGACCAACGCCCATTGTCCAGCGTCGACCGCCGACCAGACCATCGCACTTTCCCCGCCGAAGGAAAACTTCGCTTCCTTGCCGGACTGCCGTGGTGGTTTCAACGAAGCCAACGCAGGTCCGAGGCAGCGCACCATCCCTGATGGCGCCGCCGTAGCGCTGCTGCTGCCTGGGCCGACATGGCAGGAATCGATCACCAGTGTTACATGCCTGTCCTTCAAGCTGTTCAGGCGCGCCGCGATCTCGGTTTCGCGGATTTGATTGGTGATGGTCATCTTGCCACCACTCCGTTCTATCTTCGCGTCGGAAGCGACAAGCGTGGCGCTAGTAGCGAATTCGCTTGCAGCGTCCTCTGACCCCTGGCCACTGAAGTAAAAGAAGACACGGCTGCCGGGACGGGACTGGCGCACGAGCCAGTCGTCGATTTCCGAAAGAATGGCGTTGCGTGTCGCCTTGCGGTCTGTCAGCGTGTGGATCTGCTCCGGCTTGAACCCGAGCGTGCCGCTGAGGAAATCCCGCATGAGCTTAACGTCATCGACCGATCCTTGGAGACGGGCCTCGGGGATTTCATAGTCGTCGATACCGATCACCAAAGCATGATCGCCGGGCGAACGGGTAACAGCCTGTTCGGCTGATGTCATCGGTTGCGTGGCCGATTGCGGGTTTGGTTGTTGCGTTGGTGCAGCTGCACCTGCGGTCAGAGAGCTGACTGCAGAGAGATTGGCGATTTCGACATCGGGCGAACCGGCTGCGGTCGCAGTTGGTTGTGTCAACGCAAGTTGCTGGGAGGCCTCGGATGTCGGTATGTCGCCGCCTGTTGCCGTGGCAATCCAGTCTCGGAAGGCGGCAACACGCGTATATACACCGTAATGATGTGCCTCTGCGCAGCCTGCACCCCAACTGACGATGCCGATTTGAATCCAGGTCTTGTCCGGCCGTTGCGCGACAAGCGGACCACCGCTGTCGCCTTGGCATGCATCCTTGCCGCCTTCTGCGTAGCCGGCGCAGATGTTTCGGTCGTCGATGGAATTCGTGCGCATTGAACTGTCTCGGTAGCCCGCAAGGCAATCTTCTCGTGACACGATCGGAAGCTCGGCCTCCTGCAATTCGGTCGGCAGATATTTGTCGTCCCAGCCATGGTCGGACTTGGTATAACCCCATCCGCTGACGACCGCAGGATGTCCAGGGCGTTCGACTGTGGCTCGATCGGCTTGGGAAGCAAGCATCGCGGGCCGTGAAATCGCCGGCTCCGACAGCTTCAATAGTGCAATGTCATTGGCAAACACCTTGCGATCAAAGTCAGGATGGATAATGACACGCTCAACGGCAAGGCCCGCCTTATCGGGGCCATCAACCGAAATGATTCTGTCGACTTTGGACTTGCCTTCGACAATCAAGAGATCCCGAGCAAAGAGGTCCTGGAGCCCGGAACGTCCATCAGTCACACAATGCGCCGCTGTCAGGATCCACCGCGGCGCAATGAGCGCGCCGCCGCAATGGCCACCGAACCGGCCGCGCTGTGCGGGATCAGGGGCAAATATCTTAACTTGCCAAGGCCATTTTCCTTTAGCTGCCGGTTGTCCTCCGATAACTCTCCCCCCGTCCTCGTCGCCGTTCGGGGTTTGCTGTGCATGAAGCGGAGACACCATCGACACTGAAATGGCGAGGATGCAAAAGATGCGGCAAATGGTCGACTCCATGCTCGTCATGGCTTGGCTCCCGCGGCTGTGTAAAGGACCGTGAATCCGACGCGGGCGCCGGATGGAAGAAAGTCGTGTAGTTGCTTTGCGATATTCCCCGCAGTCCGGCGATTGGCGTTCTGTTTCAGGAAATCAACGAGATCCGGCATTTCGGTCTCGGCGCTTACTGCCACCAGGAGATCAGTGCCAAACGGCTTCGTGACACCGAGTTTCAGTTCGAAATCGCGGTCCAATGGTTGACCTTCGTACTTCTTTACCGGGTAGAGGAATTGCACGGTACCGTTGCCAGTAACGTCGAAGAGCACAAGCCGTCGTCCCGCGATATCGGGAACAGAAATCCCGACCCGTGCCCCTTCGCGGTAAACAGCGTCCGACGGCGTTAGGCGTATGGTCTGCGGGGCTGCGCCCGCCAGCGTCTTAAGCATGGCAAGCGTTGCCATCCGATCGGCGACGAAAGGAAGATCAGCAGCATCGATATCGGATGCGATCACATCGCCAGAAGCAATCGCCTCATGTTTCGCAGGATCGAACACGAGATCGGCCCCGGCTGCGTTTGATTTGCTGATGGGCGTCAATGCGGGCTTTAGATTTTCGAGCGCAGCTTCGCCGCCGAGAGCTGCGATCTTCGTGACAACGACAGCCTTTTGCAACGGAGCGGCCTCAGAGGAGGCCTGTGTGGATTTCAACGGATCGGCAACCGTCTGATTTCCCTGAGCATCAGCGACCTCGCCTGCAGTCAGAGGAAGGTCATTTTTTTTGAGGAAGAACACCGCCACCCTGTCCAGATCCTCATCCGGTGCGCTTTGCGTGAAAATATTCTGACGCTCGTCCGTGTACTGGTAAACCGTCTGGCGGACATATTCGAAGAGCTCTCGGCGACTCACGATCCCATCGCCATTGCGATCCGCCGCCCCCTGAAAAGCGCGCGCGGTCGCATAGCTGAGAGCGCCGCGGCGTTGCGCTACACCGGGGATGGTAATTTCGGGCGTATTCGATTTATCGTCAACGGCCGCAAGAAAGGTCAAATTCTTAAAGTCATACGGACTTGAGACAGCATCGGCGACCGTTGAAATCGGGCTCAGATCGTCCTGTTCGATAGTGTAGGCTGGCGTTTGACGCCAGCTCAGGGAACCAGCACGCGGATCAGCCTGGCGCGTGAGCCCCCCTGCGTGACAGGTATCGGCGATAAAGAGAACATCAGCTCCCTTCGCTTCAATGGCTCGGATCAGCGTCTTGAACTCATCCCCGAAAATGCGTTCGTGCGTCCCTGGCGGGCGCGTATCAAAGCCCGCAAGCACATAGACCTCATCGCGCCCGCTTGGTTTGGAGCCCTTTACGCGCTCAGGCTCGCTCGAACCGTGACCCGCAATTCCAAGTACCACCAAATCGCCAACCTTCGTCCTCTCGGTCAGCGCCTGGATCGCGCTTAAGATGGCATCACGGTTCGCATCACCATTCTTTAGCAGCGTCATGTCCTCGACGCCCATCAATCGCAGAGACAAAGAAAGATCCTCTGCATCGGCAACCGCACCATGCAGTTGCGGAACATTCCGGTAAATATCGATGCCGATCAACATTGCCCTGACAGAGCCATGATGGGGCGCCTCGATCTTCTGGTTGGCCGCAATCAACACTGAGGGCAGGAGCAACGCTAGGGCGAAGGTGATCGAAGGCAGGCTGGACATGGCTCTTCCTCCGCCTTCCTTTTATTGCCGGCGCCATTCGACGCGGCGGTTGAGCGCGTCGATGTCGTCCGTTGTGAGATTATCCGACGCCGTGACATCGATCGGCTCCGCCGCTCCCTTACCTTTGGCCTCGATCGTCACATCGATGCCGTTGCTCTTCAGATAGTCCGCAACAGCCTGAGCGCGGCGAACTGAGAGCTTTTCATTGTAATCATCCGCGCCGCGGTGATCGGTGTGACCCACGAGCACGACGTGTTCAGGCTTCTGTTGCTTAATCGCCTCAAGCAGTTCTTGGGCTGCCTGCGAACCGACTTGCGTAAAGGTCGACTTATTGAAATCAAACGTGATTGGAACCGGGATGGAGACCGGCACGATTCCACGCACATCCTGTGAATAGATACCACCGAGATCACCGCTGCGATGGTCCTTCTCCACGGGCACGAATGTGCCGTTCGGGTTGTCAGTGGACGGATTCGCAGCAAGGATGCGGGCTTTGGCGGCATGTTGGATCAGGTCGTCGATTGTGTCAGGCGGCGGCGCCCTCGGTGTGCGGCTCTCATTTTTGATAATCTCAATTGCCCTTTGATAGTCGCCCGCCGCGTCGGCAAACCGGCGCTCGGAAAAATGCACTTCACCCAGTGTCGCCGATGCCTGCCACAAGACCTGCGGGCCGTCGGCAGCAGCCAGTAGCGGCTCATAGTCCGCGGCCGGCTTGTTGTTGCTCATCATGTCCTGAGCGGTGGAAAGCCGCAGCGCTGCGATGCGGCGCTGCGCCACAACCTGATATTGTCCGCAATCAGCGCTGGTGGCAATCGCGTCGACGCCTTGTGCCGCAGCATCGATGTCCTTTGCGGCAACATCATTATTCAGCTTGTCGAGCATCTGCGTGCAGATCGGAAGTGTGGTGCTGGCTACGTCCACGGTCGAGCCCTGCGGCTTTTCGGAAGAACGGCCGATGGGAAGCTGGATTTGCGGCAATTGCAGTTGCAGCCCGCCCGGCAATTTAATCTGCGGCATCTGCATCTGTGGCACCTGCATTTGGGGCATCTGCATTTGTTGCATTTGCTGCATCTGCGGCATCTGCATTTGTGGCATCTGCATCTGCATCTGCGGCATCTGCATTTGCACCTGCATCTGGGGCATTTGCATCTGCGGCCTCTGACCTTGCGACTGTTGCGGTCGATAGGGTCGCAACTCGGTCACTGCAATCGTATTGTCCGGAACCTTGCCGATCAGTTCCAGTTCGTCGTCGGCAAGTACCTGTCCTGGCGCAAGGTGAGTTACGATTTTATAGGTCTTTGGCTCTTTCGCGGCCTGTGTACTTGGTTTTGCAACCTGTTTCGCAGGCTTCCCGGTCTTAGTAGCGAACTGGTTTTTAGGCTTCTCGGGCGTGACGACAGGCACCTTCGGTCTTATTGCTTGTATTGCAGCCTGGGTCGACTCTGGCTTTTGAGGCTGCACCTGTGCGACCGGCGGCATTGTGGGTGCAGCGGGCAGGCTCTCAACGGTCGTGAGTGTCGTTGTCTCACTACCTATTTTGGCGCCAAGGCTACGTGCATCGTCCAGGCTGCGCGAAACCGCTTCGACACCTCCGTCGATGGAGCGAAACATACCGGCGCCGCTGCTGCCCAGATTGGCAAAAAGCTCCAGCGGCTTTGGAGAGTAGAGTACTCTGATCTGTTCTTTACCGACAGGGCCTGAAACCTGCAGCTTCGCGCCGCTCGCCGGATCGGGAACCTGGATACGTTTGCCAGCGGCGACGAAGGTTTCCGTCTGATATTTGTTGGGAAAGAGCTTAATAACCTCCCCATTCGGGGATATGTCGAGAACCGTCACGTAGAAGTCACTGCTGGCTTGGATGTACATGCCCACAATCTCGCCGACCGCATACTTGGCCTCGGTACGATCGAAAGTGACGCTGATCGGACCAGTTTGCGCCGGCGCCTCCGTTAACGTTCGGTCGGTTTGGGCAAAGACCGATATCGGCGCGATGGGAAAGATGGACAAGAAGGTTACTGTGGTCAGAATTGCCTTGCGGTGTGGCATCGGATAATCCCCTTATCGGACGATCTCACATTGTCTCTGCCTTGAGAATAGCATTGTCCTGCAAAATTGGGACGAATCTCTTCACCCGACAAAGCGGAGGCCTCCAATTTACTTGGAACTGACAAGCAACGAACACAAAAGGCCAGTCGAAAAGCATCGACTGGCCTTGATAGGATACTTGAATGTTCAATTTTGGTAGCAAACGGCGATTAGCTTTTCGGCTTCTGCCCGGCAGTCTTCAAAATTGAAATGAGGTCATTCATGCCTTCTGACGAAGAATTGTAGAGCCATAACACATCCGGGTTGCCAGATGTAAACTCCTGACCCAGGCCTTTACCCATGTCGCGGCCCGGCGATGTAGCCTGGGGCAGCAGGCCCACCCCAGGCGCAATGCCTTGCGAGCGTTCGCTCTTTGCAATGATTGCGACCGCAGCATCGAAGGCCTTCGCATCATATTTGCGCAGTTCAGCGAGCACCGGATTTCGGGCCGCAAGCGCATCACCCACATCGCCTGCACTGGCGGTCTGGCCGAATGCACCTGCGAGGACGCCGCAACAGATCGGAAGAAAAAGGAATTTCCGCTTCATCATCATCTCAATCCAGTTTTGCAATGGGTCACTGACGCATAAGTACGGGTTCAAAAGAACAATACTGAGCAAGCGCTGCCACGGCAACGCCGATCAGCGTCAAATGGTTTGGAGGGATGATTGGGTTTTGGAACAGCAGCGATGGCCCAACTGATCCATCGCCTTGGAAAGCTTCAAGTGCAGAGAGATATCATCAATTTGAGCTCATTTTCTGGCTGTCGGCGGTGTTCAGAACCTCAACCGCTTGCCGGAGATTCCGCAGCATCAGGCCGAAAATGTTCTCAATTCTGCCGGTCGACCAGATAATGACGGTACCATAAGGCGACCGCTTACGCTCAACAAATCCGGCAAGCTCGAAATCAATCAGGATCTTACGACAGGTTTCGCTCGACATGACGGCAACAAGGAAGCGGGCGAGATTGGATTGGTCAATCGCCCCTGGTCGTTCCGACCAGTTCTGGATGAGCCGCGGTTTCGTGTCAGAAGTAAACATCGAGCCGAGCGCTCGCTCTTGGGTGAGCCCGAGTCGTTCAAGCTTTGCCGCATCTCGTGTCAGTGAAACAACATAATCGTTGTGAAGATCCGCGAAGCGTTCAATGTCTTCCACCGTGGAAATGCCGAAGACCCTCAGAGAATACAGGAATTCAGCCATGAGATAGGTCGGCTCAGAGCGCAACTGGGCAAGATGCCTCACGTCCGACGACGTCGATGCAGCACAGACGTTGTCGGAGAAATTTATCCTCGCCGTCCTGATCTTTTCAAGCAGAGCAGCGTCAAGTGCAAGTTCTTCACCTGTCCAATCTATCATCGAAGACCCTCTCGCTAAACGGGCACCTTCGTTTCTTGTACTAGCACCAAGGAATATCTCCAAATTCTTTGGAGAGCGCCTCCATTGCCTGGATTCAATATCTGCCTTACCTTTCTTTTGGGGCGTTCCGGAGTCTAAACTATGCGCAACCCTTGGTCGTACATTGCCGTTGTAGTAACCATCGCAGTTTCAGGGCCAGCCGCCGCGCGCGACGACACCGTCATCAAACTAACGAGCGGTGATGGTGCCCGCTCTGTTGGCATCGTGTCGAGCAGTAACGACGTCGAAGCTTCCGGACCGGCCGCGATTACCGTTGGAGATGACGGTACCATCTATATTCTCGATCAGAACAATGCGCGCGTTCTGGCAGTGAATGGCGAGCGCGCTCAGGACAATCCGGATGTCCTGCCCCTGCCCGCCAATGTCGAGCCGGAGGATCTCGCTGTTGTGCACAATTCTCTCTATCTTTGGTCCGAAGGCATAGTGCCAGTGGAAAAGACTGAGGCCGCAGGCGGAGGCGGCCAAACACTGCGTGCACTCGATGGCGGCAACGCCGATCTCTATACCCGCTCGGTCTTCGCCTCGATGGGTTCGGTTTCGCCAGGACCGCTGACCAGCATTGTCAACGAGATCGGACGCAGCGCCAGGCCGGATAAGAGACCTGCCGTTACGCAATATGTGCCGAGCCGCGGGCTTGGCGATGTCGTCGCCGACATCCGCTTCGATGCGAAGGATATGGCGCAAATACTGCTCAGACGAAGCACATCGGAAGAAAACTTTCTGTCGCTTTCGCTCTCCGCCGATACGCCGATCGGATCCATCGAACTTCTTGACATCGATACGGCCGGCCGGCCTTACATCCTGGTCGAACTGATCGGTTCGCCTCGGAAGACTGGAATGATGGTCGTGCGCTATACGCCGGAGGGGCGCATCGAAAACGTATATGACCTGGCGATCGACTCTGACAGCGTGTTTTCCCGGCGTTTCGTCGCGATCGCGCCGCGCGGAGAGGTACTATTCCTGAACTCGCAGCAGACAGGCGTTCAGGTTCTGAAGCTCGCGGGCCGCAAACCGGAAAAGAAACTCTCTGTCAGAATCCCGCTGGAGCCCACCAGGGAAAAGAGGGTTATAGCTGGTCCTCAGGTGGCTGTGTTACCAAAAACGCGAAATGACATCATCGAGCGCGCGATTGGCTTCGAAGCGGTGGATTGGGTGGTAACGCCCCAATCCTATGGTTCGGCTTCCGGGCCCAAATGCCCGAATATGAATCGCATTCGACGTCCGCTTTATCTATTTGGAAAGCTTGGCGAGACTGTAACTGGAATGCCTTATTGTTGGGGCTGCAAGACGGGTGTTTCCGATTTTATTACCGGTGTTGAGAAGGGTGTGCCTGCTGGCAATGTCTGTACCAAGAGCCCCCCGCTTTCCAACATATTGGGCGTTGACTGTTCCGGCTTCGTCAGCGAGGCATGGGGGCTGAAGATGCATTTCGCCACCAGCGACATTCCACAGATTGCCCGACGGCTACCCGACCCATGGTCTCTACAGCCGGGCGACGCACTCAATAAGCCGGGATCTCACGTCGTACTCGTGATGCGTTTCACGGAAGATCGCAAAGTGGAGGTGATGGAGGCATCGCCGAACGCTTGCAAGGGACGCGTCTGTCGTAATGTTTATCCGTTGGGAAACCTGCTTATGCGCGGGTTCCAGCCAGTCAGGTTCAGGGGAGTCGGCTCCTGAAGCACAGAGCGATGTATCTGCGCGAAAGCCTTCGTAGAGATGCAAGTAGGCCCCATTCTGAAATCTTCGCGCAATAGGCTTGATAGTCTGGATTGGCGCTCAACATACGCTCCTCGGCGCGAGCGCGCTGGAAATAAACGAAGCTGACGATAGCCAGCATGCCGGCACGCTTCAGGCCTTCAATCGGGCCGCTGGCAATGAAGCCTGGCAGTAGCAGCAGCCACCATGCCATATTTTTGGCAATGTAGGCCGGATGTTTGGTAAGTCGATAAGGGCCCCCGGTAACGATACCGCGGTCGGTAAGATTGGAAAACCGTGGCCCGAAACAAACCGTAGCCCATACATAGATGAGATGAAGGACTAGCGTAGCCACGCTCCAGGCGTAAAAGACTGGCGAGCCTTCTTGTAGAAGGGCTGCCCAGCCTGGACCGTCTCCATAAGGCAGGAACGACCGCGAGATCAGCGGATAGAAGGGATCATAGCATAACAGACATGCAATCCAGCCCAAGGGCGTGGTCTCTGTTGCCCGGATATGCCAGCCGAAAAGTTTAAACGTCGCGATATAGCCGCCAGCTGCCAGAATGACGTCAACCAAATAAATGAGCCGAACCACGCCATCGAACCAGTGAGCCGAAAATACGGAATGGTTCCAAGCCGGATCGTTGGCAAGATCCGCAAAGGCGGTCATACCTGCCGAAAACATCAAGACGAGAAAGAAGCATTTGATGATGACCACGCGAATTGCAAATAACACGTCAGCTTCGCGGAAGCCCAGCAGCAATACGGCTCGCCCAACTTGATAAAGATAATCATCCGGGGTTTCGCTCAACCGGTCAGTTGCAGCCAGATAAGCGATGGCGGTTCCGACGGCGACAGCAACCAATCCAAACTCTATCGTCCCGGCGCCAATCAACCATTCGATAGCGGCGGACTGCTCAAGAAAAGGAAAGGTTGAGCAGGCAAGGATAATTGTCCCTGTCAATGCACAAAGGCCGATAAACTTCACAAAGATACGCCGCCAGAAGACCGGCAGAGGTTCACAACGGGATTTCCGAGCTTGCCACGCGAGGCACGCCACCGGAGCACCGTCCCCCAACACCCAGGCCGCAATGACGCTCGACAGCGCAATCGAAACGGCTGCGCCGGCCTCAACGCGCAAAAGGAGGTTTAAGACGATACCAATCGCGACGCCGGTCAGCGTCACAAGTTGCGCTTTAAGCCCACCGATATGCGGAAACGCAGAAATCGGTACGAGCCTGGTTACTCCAGGAGCCATGGGGTTATCGAGTCAGCGCGAAACACCGATCGTCAGACTTAGCGCTTTTGAGAGCGCGCGCGATCGCCTGCATAACGTTGTCGTCCCCGTCCAGTGAAACTTCCTCATCCAGCGACACCATTCGCACGTCAAGCCGGCCGTAGTCGACCTGATAGAAACCGCCAGATGTCTGGCGCACCGCGTCGGGCCGGAGCCACAGCAGATCCTGGGCCATCGTGCCTACGAAACGTGGCCCCCCCCAAATGTAGCGGAACACGTAAATGGGAATACCCGCTGGCGAAAAGCCAAGCATGCGGATATCCGCCTTTAGTCTCCGATCCGATCCGTTCCAGCCACCTCCTGAGCTAGAGCTGGAAGAGCCCGATGACGAACCTGACGAGCTTGAGGAGCCTGACGACGAACCCGACGAACTGGAAGAGCCTGACGACGAGCCCGATGAACTGGAGGAGCCCGATGACGAACCTGATGAACCGGAGGAGCTCGACGACGAACCAGAGGAAGAACCACTTGATGATCCCGAAGAGCCTGATGAGCCAGAAGATGCACCGCCGCCGGGAGACGAATGAGAGCCGGAATCACGCGCGGCATCGGCGATCAATGCCTTGGCATGCCCATGCTTGGAGGGTGCTAGGTTTCTGGCGGGTCGATTTTCGGCAGCTCGGTCAAAAAACACGCAACTCTGCAACAGCTCCGCAGAGCATACGGCAAAGGCGGAGCACATAAGGATACGAACGAACATCTTTCTGTTGATTGCCATGAGTATCTTCAGCTCCCAATTTAGAACAAATCATACCTTGGATTGCGCTTAACCCATGCCGCATGCGCCAGCTGTGCGAGGCGTTCGTCAAGCGACTTCGCTTTCGGTAAGGAAGTGCGTTCCTGCGCTGTGAACTCCGTCAAGAAAGCTGCTTCGGCCTTCTTCTTTGCTGCTTCCGGCAGGTTAGCCAGCTCCGTGGCAGCTTGGTTTTTGGGGTCGCCCGTGCCCGGCATGTTTAGCGCGCTCGCCAGGGCTAGATAGTGCGCGGCATCCGTCGTGTTGGGCTTACCTTGATCTGCTTCTTGAGCCAGGTGCGCCCGATCGAGCGCCCCCCAATAGTCACCCCGCTCGGCACCCATTTCCAGCCATCTGGCTGCAGCAACCCTATCTTTTTTAACGCCAACACCGTCACGATACATGCGGCCAAGATTTGTTGGAGCATAGGGCTGCCCGCCTTCGGCGGCCCGGGTGAAAAGATCAAGCGCCTTATCCAGATCAATGGGAGCGCCGTTGCCGAAACGATAGATCAGAGCAAGATTATTCATCGAATAGATGTCATTGTGCCTTACGCCAACCTCGTAGAATCTTATGGCTCGCTGGGGATCTGCAGCGATATTAATGCCGTTCAGAAAGATATTTCCAAGTTCGTTCATTGCAAAAGTATGTCCAAGCTCGGACGATTGGAGCATGAGTTTCATTCCACGTTCGGTATCGGTCGTGACACCTCGTCCGTAGTAGAGATCCTTGCCGAAGGCGTAGAGGGCATAGGGATCGCCCTTCTCGGCTGCAGCCTGAACAATTTCGCTGCTCTTCCGCACATCGCTAGGACCGATGACGCCAAGCGCATAAAGACTGGCCAGATTTTCTATTGCCCGGGTATGACCGGCATCCATAGCCTTCTTGATCGTCTCGAACGCGACCTTGGATTGCCGGTTCGCAAGCTGGGCGCGCCCTAGCTGATAAAGGAATCGCGGAACCTGCGGATAGATCTTCGTTGCCTCCGTGCAGGCAGGAAGTGCTAGCTTGGGATCTATCTCGTTCGGCAACTTTCCCGTGGTAACCCCTTGCAGGTCAAGCGGCGCTGCCGCTGCACTGTCACAGGGATCAAGGACAGGTTTCAATGACAGCGTCGCTGGTGCAATGCCAGGATCGCTCGCCTGGAGCGTCAACTTGAAGCTTTGTCCTTCAGTCCCGATCTGCGGCTCGTAAGTAAGCTTCGCAAGCTCACTCGCCTCGATGACATAGCCTGCTTCGACGGCACGGTCAGCCGCACGAACGATGCCCTTGTCCGGCAGAGAAGTGACCCTCAGAGTCAGGTCCGTCATGGTGGCTGGTGCTTCAGGCAAACGAGTCGGGATCGGCCCAACGCCGATCGTTGCGGGCATGGAGCGGTTCAGCCCGTCGACATAAGCGGACATCTCTTGGAACAGTTGCTCCTGACGTCGCTTCCTCTCGGCTAGCTTCGCGTTCACATTTTCAGAAACGGTCAATGCCACCACGCCCTGCGTGGCCTGGCCGTACGGGTCGGCGACGCTGTAGCCCAGAAGCCCAACCGTTCCCGCTGCGACCTCAGTCGCATCGTACGAAAGACGTGGCAAGTCCGATGCGGCCAGCTTTTCACCTGGCTGCAATTGCCCGTCGTTGAGGAGAAGCTTGCCTGCTTGAGGCAGTTGATTAATCGTGACCGTGAGTGTGGTTCCGGTCTCGTTGTGTGGGGGGATAATAGGCAGGTCCGATGTGGTTGAACCGGCTTGCACGGTGATCTGCTGCATGGGGTCAACGGACGGTGGCGCTGGCGCCGGTCGGAAATAAAAGTTGTCGGTCAGTGAGGAATTTTCCCAGGGAACCTGCTTTCCATCAGTGGCCGCAATCACATCTCGCCGGACATCGGTTAGGATCTGGCGGATTTCCTTTGCAGGCTCGCTGGCGTGCTTCACAAAGGATTCACTGTAGGGGCTGAGTGCACCGCTCCCGTCGAGCGCCACCTGCCCAGGCTCGGTCGAGAAAGCGATCAGACTGCCCACGGCACCGTCGATGCGCGCAAGACCACGAGTGGTGCCCACGGGCTGAAGAGTCTGTGCCATCCAGAACTTTTGAGCATTAAAAGGATTATTGCGGCACGCATCGAGGAAAATCAGTTGAACGCGGGAATCCTGTTTCAAATGATCCAGGATGAGATCAAGCGACATCGTCTGAGTCTCAACATCGTAAGCCGACTCCAACGTTGCATCGACTGGTACGAGAAAGTTCTGTCCGGCAACCTGAATTCCATGTCCAGAATAATACACCAGCGCCACGTCGGCTTGCTGAACGGCGCGCAGGAATTCACGTACAGTGCCTTCCAGAGCCAAGCGATCGACGTTAATCCCGACCGTAACTGCAAAACCCGATTCTTTCAGGGTCGCCGCCACCTGCCCTACGTCATTGGTGGGATTGGGAAGTGAAGGCAGCGTCTTATAGGCGGAATTGCCGATGACAAGGGCGACGCGTCTGCTGATGTTTCTATCGCCTGCCTCTTGTGCGCCCGTGGGAGCACTTGCCGACAGCAAAACAATGGCCAGAATAACTGACCCAAAGAGGCTCTGGAGCGAGAGGAACCTAAACATAGCTGGCCGCAAACACAAACGTTTCAATGAGATGGGGAAATGCCGTCTGCCGTGGGAAACCATTCAGTATAAGCCATAAAACAATATTATTCGGTAGTGAAAAAAGCAAGCTTCCGAAGTTGCAACTAATTGGAAGCCCCGCGAAATAAAAGTAGCCCTAGGAGCTTGTCTTCCTACGATCCTAAAATCGCTTTCCTTCTGGTGGAATTTCAACCGTGATGCCATCATTGATCTATCTGACAGCAACTCCAATAGTGGCGCCACCACCAGAGCCGTGATGATCTACCGCTTTTTTATCTTCGCAATCACGCTATTCTGTGACACACAGGCCTTTGCGGCCAGTAAGGAGGCCCTTCTCATCGGCAGTGCTGAATATTCTGGCAGTGGCACGCCGCTGCGAAACCCGATCAATGATCGTTTCAGAAATGGGGTGCCATCCTGAAAGACCTTATGCGTATGGAAGGCGAGCGCCGTGAGACCCTTTCCGACCGATGATCCGCACATCCTCTCGTGGCTGAAGACACACGCAGAGAGCTAGCGCACCGCGTCATGCTTGAACTCTTCGCTGAAATTTGATCCGCTCATGATGCTCTTCTTGCCTCAAAAATTAGGAAGGAAGGCGCCTACAAATCTAGGGGCTATTCACGGTTCAGATCAATTGAGACGTCTGCATCGAATAGCTGCAACTCACTTCAGGCTGATTGATCCTTTGGGTTGGCCGCCCGCAGAGCGTCACTGAGCTCCATCCTGGCGGTTCCGATCAGTTGCTCCATGGCAAAGCGGGCGGCGTCAGGCCGGCGCATGCGGATGGCGTCCAACACATCCTGATGCCGGGCGATCGCATACTCATGCGACTGGCTCGCGCGATTGGTCAATCGAAAGCTGGCAAGCAGGGCAGCCCGGATGGCTGTGGCGAACTGGCGGAATACCCAATTGCCGCTCGCATTGATGATGGCAGTGTGAAACTCCAGATCAGCCTGGCTCCAGGCTTCATTGTCACGGGCGTTGGCGGCGACCATGTCTTCGAAAGCCTCGGCGATCTGCGCGAGCTGCTTTGCTGTGGCGTTGGCGGCCGCCTGCGCCGCAGCGGCGGGTTCCAACACCTGTCGCGCATCAAGCAGGGAGTCATAGAAGCTGCGATCGTTGCTAAGCGCCAGAGTAGCATCGAGAACCAGCGGGTCCAGATAGTTCCAGTTCTCTCGTGGGAGAACCGTGGTGCCTGCGCGGGTTCGTGAGCGCACCATTCCCAGCGCCGAGAGATATTGCATCGCCTCTCGCAAGCTGGTGCGGCTGACACCATGGACGTCGGAAAGCTCGGCCTCATTTGGAAGAATTGAGCCCTCGGCAAGACTGCCCGACACGATCTGCCGGATGAGTTTCTTTAGCAGCTCCTCGCGCACGGTGCGCTTCCCCTGTTCGGGGGTAGCTCCACCCTGCTTTGTCCGCAATGACCCCAAACGCGTACTCATCACTTGCACTCCCTTCCGCTGGCCCGGTGGCGATCATGAGTGGCGCCACGCCCAGACATCAATGCGCAACTGCAAGCTCGGCAAACTTCCCCCAAGAAATCTGGTCACTATCAGCGGCTGCCACGCCCTGCCGCCGAAGAGCGCAGATTGTCAAGCAGAACAGCGATCAGCAGGATGCAGCCACGCACGAGATATTGATAGAAAGCTTGGATATTGAGCAGGTTCATCACGTTTTCGGCGATGCCCATGATCAGGACGCCGACAATCACGCCGGTCATGGCGGCACGACCGCCGGCGAGTGACACGCCGCCCAGTACGCAGGCAGAGATAACGGAGAGTTCGAGCCCGGTTGCCGCATTCGGTTGTCCGGAAGTAATGCGCGAGGCGAGCAAAATGCCGGCGATGGCGCAGACCAACCCCTGAAGGGCAAAGATCCAGATCCGCATATTGACGACGTTGACGCCGGCAAGACGAGACGCTTCGGGATTGCCACCGATTGCAAGCGTGTTCTTGCCGAAAACCGTGCGGTTAAGGGTGAAGCCGAAGATGACGAACAGCAGCACCATGATCCAGATCGGCGTCGGCACGGTCAGGAAGCGCGACAGCGCCAATTGATAGAAGGTCGGATCGTTGATGCCGACAGCGCGCCCATCCGAGGCGATCAGCGCGAGGCCGCGCACGATCTGCATGGTTGCGAGCGTGGTGATCAAGGCATTGATGCGGAACTTGGCGATGACGATGCCGTTGACGACACCGACGACGCTGCCGCAGATCAGGGCCGCCACAAGCCCGAGCGGAATCGAGCCGGTGGAATTCGACACCATGACGGCGATCATGCCCGAGAAGGCGACAGTGGAGCCGACCGACAGGTCGAAGTCGCGCGAGGCAAGGCAGAACATCATGGTGCAGGCGACGATGCCGATCGTCACCACCGACTGTAGCAGGCCGAGCATGTTGCGCTCTGTCAGGAAGCTCGGCACGAGGAGTGAGACGATCACGAATGCGATCGCGAAGATCACCACCAGCCCCTGTTCGCCGAGGAGGATTTTTTTCAATGAATTCATCACTACCATTCCTGAATTAGATTGTGCCGGCGGCGCTCTTGTCGGGCAGCGCCGCGGTCAGAATGGCCCGCTCATCGAAATCGGCGCGGGCAACATTGGCAGCGACGCGGCCCTGGCACATGACCATGATACGATCGGAGATGCCCATGACCTCGGGAAGCTCGCTGGAAATGACCACAATCGCCATTCCGCCAGCCGCCAGTTCATAGAGAATTTCATAGATTTCCGACTTGGCGCCGACATCGATGCCGCGCGTCGGCTCGTCGATAACGAGAACCTTGACGCCCCGCTCCGAAAGCCAGCGGCCGAGAATGACTTTTTGCTGGTTGCCGCCCGAGAGATTGACGATATCCTGCTTGCGTGTGGGCGTGCGAACCCTGAGCTTGGCGATGAACTGATCTGCGACCGAGGCTTCCTTCTTCGGATTGAGAATGCCAAAGGGCGAGAAATGCCGCCGCGAGGAGATGGCGATGTTCTCCTCGATCGATCGTCCCTGAAGAATGCCGTCAAACTTGCGATCTTCCGGGCAAAGAACCATGCCGGCACTAATGGCAGCCTTCGGATTGTTCGGCGAAACGGCGACGCCGTCGATCGAGACACTACCTTCGTGGCGATGGTCGGCTCCATAGAGAAGGCGAGCCATCTCGCTGCGACCGGCACCGATAAGGCCGAAAAAGCCGAGAATTTCACCCTTGCGGACCGAGAAGGTGACGGGATTGCGTAGCTTCGAGCCCGAGAGCCCCTTGGCTTCGAGACGTACCTCGCCGAGCGGACGTTCGCGCCAGCCCCAGATATTGCTGATCTCGCGGCCGACCATCTGCGAAATGATCTGCTCGCGCGTCGTGTCGACGATCTTTGGATGATGCGCGGCAAGCTTGCCGTCGCGTAACACACTGAGACTGTCGCAAAGCCGGAAGATCTCATCCAGGCGATGCGAGACATAGAGGATGACCGTGCCATTGGCTCTCAGCCGGTCGATCAAGGAAAACAGGATTTCGCTCTCGCGTGACGATAGCGACGAGGTCGGCTCGTCGAGCGCAATCACCCGCGCATCAACCATGACGGCCTTGGCGATCTCCACCATCTGGCGGGCGCCGATCGACAATGAGGAAATCTTGGCTGCCGGATCGACGTCGATACCGATTTCCTTGAGCTTGCTGCGAACGGTCTCGATCAATGTCCTGCCGTCGATCACACCGACCTTGCCAGGAAAGCGGCCGAGCCAGAGGTTCTCGGCAACGGTCAGTTCCGGCACCAGCTGTAACTCCTGGTGGATGACGATGACGCCGGCGTGAAAGGCATCGCGGACGGAGCTGTAGTGCTGCTCCACGCCATCGATGACGATGCTGCCGGTATCCGCGGCCTGGTCGCCCGAGAGGACCCGGATCAGCGTCGACTTACCGGCGCCGTTTTCGCCCATCAGCCCATGTACCGCACCTCTTTCGACATTGAAAGAAACGTCCGACAGCGCCTGGACACCGGGATAGCCCTTGGAGATGCCCTTGAATTCAAGGAAAGCCATGCTTGCTCCATCGAGAGAAGGCCGGCGGCAACGAGCCGCCGGACGGACATCATCCTGGCAGGACAATCATTCGATGCCGAGATCTTTGCGAACCTTCTCATAGTCGCCGCGCAGCGCGAGGGAACCGGAGGTGAGCGTCAGCTTCGGCGGCTCCTTGCTGTTGGCAATCCAGTCATACATGTTGAGGGCCGTCTCGTAGCCGTGGCGCTTCGGCGAAATGATGACCGTGCCGAAGAATCCGGTTGCAGCGGGCTTCTTGAACTCGTTGATCGCCGAATCCGCGCCGCCGATGCCGACGCCGATCATGTTCGCTGCGGGAATGCCGACCGATTCCGAGGCGCGGACAGCGCCGAGCACGGCCTCGTCGTTAAGGCCGAAAGCGACCCAATACTTGACATCAGCATGCTTGTTAAGAACCGTGGTCGCGGCGTTGAGGGCAGCTTCAGTATCGGTCTTGGCCTGCGGCGCGTCATAGATATTTGCCGCTGAGAAACCTGCCGCCTTCAGGACCGAGATTGCGCCTTCGACGCGGTCGACAGCGGTCGGCAGCTGATCGTAGGAAACGCGAATCGCGCCGACATTCTTCATGTCCCAGCCGCGCTTCTTGATTTCATCGACGATCGCCTTGCCGACGGTCTCGCCGATCTTGGTGGCGGAAATACCCATATGCGGCACGTCTTCGAGCGGCTTGCCCTCGGCATTGACCAGGCGGTCGTCGACAGTCATCAGCTTCAACTGATTGGCCGTGGCCTTAGCAACGATGCCGGGGCCGAGCTTGACGTCAGGCGTGCAAATGATGAAGCCCCGCGCGCCCTGTGCGCCGAGGTTGTCGATCGCCGACTGCACCTTCTCGCCATCCTCGGCGCCAATCTTGACGAGCGTGAAGCCCTTCTCTTTGGCAGCCTGGTCGGCGAATTTCCATTCATCCTGGAACCAGGGCTCCTCCGGCTGCTTCACGATGAATCCGATCTTGACGTCCTCGGCAAGCGCCGAGCCGGCTGCCAAAACGGCAAACGCCCCCGCAAGGATGGCTGCTTTGAAAAAGCGCATGGTCTCTCTCCCTGAAATCTCGCTCTGCCATTGGTCGGCAGCAGAGTTTGAATAGAAAAAAACATCATACCAGTCAATATTTGTGTATGATTTTTTATCGCACGGATGCCACACTCATATCGTCCCGATTTCGGAAATCGGAAACTTCTCAAGAAAATCAATGCGCGCACCTGTAATGAACCGTGGATCCGGTTAAAATAAATCCTATATATCTGTTGACATTGGATGGCGCGAATATAGGGTGCCGCTCCATTCGGGAGCCGCCTTGGCCGTCAAGAGGAAAGCAGCCGCTTCATGAGCATCATCAATTTGCAGAACGGCTTGCTCTCGGCTCGCATATCGACCACCGGCGGCACATTGCTGGACTACTCCTGGATGATGGATGGCAGTAAAATTGCACTATTGAGACCTACCAAAGACGGCGCCAATGCGTCTTCCTCTGCTTGCTATCCCCTCGTTCCCTTCGGCAACCGTGTCAGGAACAACCACTTTACGTTCGAAGGCCGCGATTATCGGCTTCGGCCGAACACAGCCTCGGATCCTCATTATCTGCACGGCGATGGCTGGCAGGCGGAATGGTCCATTCTTTCCCGCACCAGCAGCGAAGTGCAGATCGGTTTTCACCATCAGGAGGCCGATACGCCCTATCGCTACGATGCCAGGCAGATTATCACCCTGTCTTCCGAAGGGCTGACGCTTCATATGAGCGTCGAGAATACCGGCATTCACGCGCTGCCGTTCGGGCTCGGCTGGCATCCCTATTTTCCGTTAACCGCACAAACGACGCTCTTTGCACCGGCGCGGCACTTTAGGACCGAGACCGAGGGCTTTTTGCCGGGGCAGCGAACGGACATTCCCGCCGACCTCGATTTCTCGCGGCCGTTGTCGCTCCCCCGTCGCTGGGTCAACAACGGCCTCGAGGATTGGAGCGGTGAGGCGCTGATTGCGTGGCCGGAGAAGCGCGCCAGCCTGCGACTGACAGCGGACGCCACTGTCAGGCACGCCTTCGTCTTCATTCCCGATACGGATTTCATCCCAGCATACCGCCATGACTATTTCTGCTTCGAGCCGATGTCGCACATCGCCAATGGTCATAACCTTCCCGATCTGGGAGACTTGAAGATCCTGCAGCCGGGGGAAACCCTTGCAGCATCCATTCGCCTGCAGCCGCAATCATATCCGCAATAAAGCGCGACCTGCTCATCGGCCGAATTTTCGGAACAAGCTGAAAGAGGAACACCAAATGCCAAATCGCCTTTCCGGAAAGCGGATCTTTATTACCGGAGCCGCGCAGGGAATCGGACTGGCAATTGCCGAGGCCTATGCCGCCGAGAACGCGAGCATCTTTCTGATCGACCACGACGCGGCCCTCTTGGAACAGGCTGCCGGCAAGCTGAAAGGAGACGGCGCCAATGTCGGTTATAGGGCCGCCGACATCACAGACGCTGCCGCCGTGCGCACCGCGGTCGCTCGAGCTGGTGAAGAGATCGGTAGCATCAATGCACTGGTGAACAATGCTGGCGTCAACGTCTTTGCCGAACCACTGCAGTTGACGGACGAAGACTGGCAGCGCTGTTTCGACATCAACCTCAAGGGCGCCTGGAACTGCTGCCGCGCCGTTCTGCCAGAGATGATCGCCCACGGTGGCGGCGTCATTCTGAATATCGCCTCAACCCATGCCTTCACGATCATTCCGCACACCTTTCCCTATCCGCTCGCCAAGCACGCACTTCTCGGCATGACCAAGTCGCTCGGGATCGAATATGCGTCGAAGAACGTGCGCGTGAATGCCCTGGCGCCGGGCTACGTCGCGACCCAGAAAGTCATCGATTACTGGAACAGCTTTCCTGATCCAGAACAGGCAAAGGCCGAGACCATGAAACTACATCCATGCGGCCGTATTGCCACCCCGCAGGAAATCGCCATGGCTGCCGTCTTCATGATCTCGGACGAATGCCCTTTCATGAATGCCACCTGCCTTACGGTCGATGGCGGCCTGAGCGTCTTGCAGCATCAATGATTGTCGATCGACATCAAGGAGACGCGCAACATGAAATCCGGCGATGCGGAGCGAACTCGGCTTAGGGCCGGCCGGGCCAGCAGATCGCCTATGTTCTGGAGTACTTCTCTCCCGGACATCTGCCCAGAGATCGCGCTTTTGGCCGGCTGTTGGGACAGCTCGTACCGGAGGGTGAGGCGTACCTGACAATGATCCATGCCATTCCAAAGGAACGTGGATTGATGTCGGCACCGAATGGTGGAATTGAACGGATTCGAACCAACGACCCTTTGGCGAACACGCTTGGCATAACGCCCTGTTGTGAAGCGGATACAAACTTCGTGTTGTCCGCCAACCGGGCGGCCACCAAATTTAGGTTCAGCTTTGCGAAGCCAGGGGCATTAATCTTCGCCGACTGAGGTTGGCGTGGTCGTTACGCCTGTGACGACTCTACTGTTCCGCTAATACCAAGCTGCTGAGGGTGACATGCTCCCTGTTTGTCCGACGGGATCACGAGTGGAAAATCCAATTCCAAATGGCCTAAAATAATGCAGGTACGTCACTATCAATAGCATTCGAACAGCGATGACCGCGGGCGACGTTGGATTGAGGGCATTCAAAATGTTGTCAAGCCACTCCTGTGTACTACCGCATACGACAAGAACAGAAAATTACTCTCGACATTCCTCGCCTTGGCGGCGGTCAATATACGGCTGCCGTACTTTATCAACAGCGCCTGGCTGGGGCGCGTATCACTGGTTAATTTAGGCGATCGATCTTCGCAAAATATTTAACTGTACCAGCTAGAGCAACACTAACCTGTGACCTTGCTTTGGTGCTCGATGATCAACCAACTGGATATGCCAACAGTCCTCTTTCTGCAAAAGACATCCTACATCGCGGGCGCCTTGACCTTGGGGTATTTGCGGTTGACCTCGACGGAGAGCCGTGGGGTTGGACTTCTGGTCGCCAGTTTTGTTGTCCTCGCGGGAGGCTCGACGCTTGCCGGACATGCCGAGATTCACCCCGCGCTCTACGGTCCCCTGAGCCTGGTGAACATCGTCCTTGCCGTTCTCGGATATTGTCTGCTGGGGTTGGCGTTTGTCGTGATCAGCAACCCTGACCGAAAAATCAAGACCTGGCTCGTCGCTTTACCCGCAGCGGCGACGCTGGTCATTGGTTTGACCACGGCCTTTCACCTGAATAATACATACAGAGCGACGACTTTCACATTTCTAGGCTGCTTAACGATGGCTGCAACTGCAATCATTGTCCTACTCGATGCCCATCGCGAACCTCTCCCAATTCGCAAGCTGGTCGCGGCGATACTCGGCTGTGCGAGTGTTCTTTCTTTGATAATGGGACTGGAATTCGCGTTTAACACGTTTCCGCTACTTGACGTAGCGAACGGTTTTTTCCTGATGATCTTGTCCAAGTTCGTGCTCGCCATCTCCATCGTGATCTTCATAAGCGAGCGCCAGCATCTCAAGATTAGGCGCCTGGCCGATCGTGACGCTCTCACAGGGCTCTATAATCGTCGCTTTTTCAACTCGGCCGTGCCTAGCCGCCTCCATCTCGGCGACGCGATCCTCTATCTCGATCTCGACCATTTCAAACAGTTGAACGATCGCTGGGGACATGCCGCGGGCGACGAGGTCCTCCAAATAATGGGCCAAGCGGTACAGGCAATCCTCCCGCCGCATGCTTTGCTTGCGCGACAAGGAGGCGAAGAGTTTATTGTCTTTCTTCCGGCAGAAGCGGACGATGCTATGTTTCACGCGGAAAGAATCCGAAAAGCGATTTGCGACCTTCGCTATCCCTCTCTTCCCGCCGACATCACCGTTACCGCCAGCATCGGCATTGCAAGAGCCTCACAGGCTGGAAGTGACTTGCCCTACTTATGCCGAGAGGCCGATCGGGCCTTGTACTTGGCGAAGGCCGCAGGGCGAAATCGTGTTTGCGATGCCGATGCCGAGATCTTCCCACAAGACCAGCAGCGACTTGCCGCTATCGGGTTCAGTAGTGGCGTGAAGTAGCATAAAGGTCGCAATGGCGGTTAAACTTCTCACGCCCGATGAGGACGACATCACAAGCTTGGGCGAGAGCGAAAGACCCTGATTGCGGAGCGTGTTTTCCACATCAATCGCGGGCTCGCCGTGTGACCCGAACTTTGACGAGCACTGATGGTTTGTGTCTTGACCGGACTTGCACTGAGGGCCTGGTTGTCGCAGCGTCTAATCTAGATCCGCTCCGTCAACGTAGACACGCAGGTACCCACTTGGTGTGAATAGGCCTCACATCCAAGTCATTTCGCTGTCCTTGAGGACGTTTTGGTGGTCCGGCTGATCATAAATATGGCGGGCAACGTGGTACCCGCCATATCATCGCAAATGGGTGCCGCTTAGTTGGCGGCCGGCGCCGCCTGGGTGGTCATACACTCGGTCAGGCCCATAAAGGCCTTCTCGCCGCCATCGAGGCTGAAATCGACGGTGGTGCTGTTTGCGGTCAAGCTCAGCGCCTTGCCGCTGGTCAGCGCCGTAACGGCCTCGGTCGTGTTCGGGACGTCGATCGTTGCCGTTGCTGCCGTATCGGCAGTCGACGAGAAATTCGTGGCCGCGCCGCCATCGACCGACCAGGAGCCGGTCACCTGGTCACCCTTGGCGAAAGTGAACTTCGAAGAGTTGGCAAACAGGACGACCTTGTCGCCAACGGCGAGAAAGCCGACGCCTGTGGCGCTGTTCTGAGCGAGGCAACCGGTAAAGCTGTCGCCATCTTTCAGCGGCGTGATGGAGAAATCCGCAGCATCAACGGACGCAGTGGTCAGAAACATGGCGGCGAGGGTCATGGTTGTCAGGTGAAGTCTGTTCAAGGCATTTCCTTCATGAGCGCGTAAAGGGATTAAGTGCTTGGCTACAAAAAAATCGGACCCCGGTTTGGACGGGACTGAGAATTTGCGTTCAGCGAAACGGAAGCCTCGCCAAAACCGTCAGAGGTTGTCGTCCGGATTGTCGTTTCCACTTATAACCCCGGCACAATGGTTTCACTCCGATACTTAAATAGAAAGTACCGGGTGATTTCGCGGTTCATTTCTGGGCTGATTTGCTGTTCCGACGGCGAACGCTTCTCTAGGTGACGGTGAGCAGGAGTTTCTATGGCTTGCTGCTGTCCCGCCGAATTGATCGCACAACCCAGGTCCCTATCGAGCTCCATGCCATCACCGATTGCTGCCAAATGGTCCAGAGCGCTTCAACTGAAAACTAGCCCCAATGCACTGACGGGATGCGCGGGTGGATCAAGTCGAAAGATGTCTCGTTGCAAGCCTTCGTAAAGCCTAGCTGTCAAAGGAAGGCAAATGATGGCCACATGCATCACCCGCGCACGACCATATTGAATGAGCTGCAGACAAGACCGCTCCATCCGACACTCGACAGTTGCTGCCACACCTGCACGCCATCAGGCGTGCGATCGCGGGTTTAGCGGGTATGGTCTCAGCGCTCTGGAAATCCGCCGGTTCGCAAGTCGCCAGCGACTGGAATTATATAAATGGTGGTTTGCTCTTGAAAGGATTGGAACAGTTGGTATGCATTTAGCGCAGAAGCTAAACCATTAGTGCAAGAGCTTCTTTAAAAGTCAGATTGACGTCGCGGAGGCCGCGGCGTGTTTTCAGCAAACAATTGAAAGAAGCTGTGATATGTGGGCCATTGGGAGTCGCGGGGCTAAAGGGAGCGAACCACCTCCACAAGGCGCTTCATGTCGGTTGGCTTCCCGAGATTGAGAACTTTGGCCAAAACATCGTGCCTGGCAAGTTCCGCCGCATCGCTTGCGGTAGCAAGGATGAACGGCACGTCCCATGACGTCAGGAGCTGAGCGACGGGCGTAACTTTCTCGTGACCGAGCGTGACATCGAGCACCGCTGCATCCGGACGTTGCTTGGCCAAAAGATCAAGCGCTTGATTGACCGAGCTTGCCGGGCCGAGCACCCGGAAGCCCCCATGCGTCAGCGCACTCTCAAGCTCCATAGCGATCAAGAATTCGTCCTCAACCACAAGAACGACCCTATACGCAACTTCGCCTTTTTCAGGTTTGGACATGAGGTTCCCAAGGGAGTTTGACTGTAACAACCAAACCCTCTGGGTCGAAGTTAAGTTCCACAGTACCGCCAAGATGTCGGCAGGTGCCTTCGATCAGCTCCGTGCCGTACCCTCTTCGCTTTGGCGGCGCGACCGTTGGGCCGCCCGTTTCGCGCCACCGGAATACCAAGTGCGGACGGTTCTCGGATCCGCCCTCCTGTAACCATCCGACATGCAATGCGCCGGATGGAGCGGAAAGCGCACCGTATTTCAACGCATTGGTTGCCAATTCGTGGAACATCATACTGATTGGCACGATCTTCGAACCTGGGATCTGCATGGCAGTCCCCTCGCAATGGAGACGGCTCACTCCAGAATCGCTGACCGTTCGCCGCAGCAGGGTTTCAAAATCGGTCGCTTCATTGACGGCGGCAATCTCCTGCGCACGAAGAGTGACCTCGAGGCGCCCCAGAAAGCGGTTGCGGTAGTCGATGCCTGTTAGGCCCTCCGCATCCATTCGCATCGCGAGGGATCGCACCACCGCGAAAAGGTTTCTCATGCGGTGCCGCGTCTCCGCGATGATGAAATCCTTCTCGGCGTCGCGGCGCTGCCTTTCGGTCACATCGTCGAAGATGACAAGGATGTTGGTGCTATTGTCATCCGTATGGACGAGACGGCGTGCATCGACGAGAAAGGTACGCTGGCCGATCGCCGGGAAGTTATGCATCACCTCGAAACCGATAATGGCCGCGGCCTTTGGGATGACCTCGTCGATGAGCCGCCGAAGCTCGGCGATATCCCACTGGCCGTTGCCCAGGTCAAAAAGACTGTTGCCAAGAATATCCTCTCGTTCGACCTTGAATGTTTCAAGAAATGCATTGTTCACCGTGGAGACGCACAGGTTCTGGTCAAGGACAACGATCGGCTGGGTCATTGTATCGACCACGCCCTGCGCCTGGGCATGCCCGCTTCGCAACAGGCGGTATAGATCTTCCAGCATCATACCGACCCCTCCAATTGAACATCGCCAGCGAGTTGCGTTTCCACCTGAACTATTGGGAGACCGAGCGCCGGCAAGACTGCTGATCTCGGAGGCTTCGCCAAAGTGCTTTACCAATGACGCTGCTCTGCGAACCTCCTTGGCGGCCATTATACTCCCGTTCGATTGACTTTGGATCGGGGTCATGGCGATCGTCACAAAATTGATATTGCCACCAAACCTTCTCCACTGGTCTGCAGCAGTACTTGGTTGTAGATGAGCGTGGGGTCTTCGCGCCGATATCTGCAATGGTGCTATCACATAAACCGGCGTCGGTGCGTGGCGCGTAGAGATGGTGGAATGAAGCGTCCCACCATCGGCTGCAAGCGTCATCGTTTGCCGCAACAGATCATTGCCCATACGGTCTGGTTGTACTTTCAGTTTCCGCTGAACCTGCCTGGTCGAGGAATTACGGCTGGACGAAAGCCGCGAGGCGAGCACCGATCCGACAAGGGTCTGAACAATCGAGCGGAAAATTCTCATCTGCCGCTGCGAAACCAAGAATGCACGATGCAGGGTTTCCGATCAGTTGGTCGCTTGCAGCGGTTCGTTTCGATCCTCTCGGCGCTTCGAAAGCTCTCCGTCATCCCGCGTCCCAAGCAATCCGCCCAGCCACTCGCAGTCACTGCATCCACGCTATAGCGCTTTGGAAAGCCGTGACCGGCGCCGTTGCCTGATCTCAGCGACGCGAGGCAGCAGTTCGATCATCGCTCGATAAGCTGACAACTCCCGTGCTGGACTTGAAGACCTAAGCAAACCCTCCTGCCATCCCGGTTACAGTCGCGATTGCGAACGTCCGAGAGTGAGGGCCGTTTGGGTGTCAATCGGCGCGGAATGTTGATCAACCCATTCTTATCGACAAAGGTTCGCGATTTGCTCGCATTTCCTTTCGCAGGGCCGAGATTCCTATATGTTGACAATGTGCCTGCGTCTTTAAGGGGAAGACTGCTGCACCCGGCCATCGCAATTGCCAAGGGCGGGATAAAAAGGAAAGCTGCCTTGAAATTCATCATCGGCCCCACTTGCGCCGAGGATGGTAAACAGGTCCCAATATAGTCAAATTCAGCTCCATTCGCTTCGCTACGACTGTCGAATGATGGAAACAATTTAACCTCTGACCATTGTGATAGTCTGACCTTGCGTCTCAGTCGCATTCTCCTGCGGCGGGCGCATGTATTGCAGCGCTTTCAGTCGTACTTCATGGCCCAGCTTCGTCATCGCGCGCGCCCAGCAATGAGCACTCGAACCAGCCTCAGTCACGACAACCGAAGCGTCCTGCTCGGCCATAAAGCTGAGAAAATGCCGCCTGAATAGCTTCCGCCGGAAGTTGATCTCAATCCGATGTGAGTCTCGGGCGAAGTGCGCCAATACCGGATATTCAGTGGGAGCGCCTCCATGACCGCACGGGAACCCGCGTCGCTTGAGGTGTCAGTGCCGAGCGAGGCGGTGAGCTTGTATGCGCCTAACGCCTCGGCATCGCTGCAGGAGTTCGGCGGCCTCCTCCAGCGCGCCTTCATCGGGCTACTGCTGTCGGAGTGTCATGACTGCAACTTCCCCCGTTTTACAAGTGTAACCATCGCAATGCACTTGATGTTACGTACGGATCTCAATTCGTTGGTGCACTGAATCCTTTGGATCGCGGATGCCCGTTTCACTAACACCCGGACAGGTCGTCGTGATCAAGCTTCACCCATCTGGTTAGCACTTACCGATTTTGCTTTCGCCGTCGCTGGTGAAGCGGTCGAGAATGGCGCGGGTTATTCATGCTCGTAGCACATGAGCCACCCACGTCTTGTGCAAATTCTATCGGACACGGTGCGAAGTTTTCGAATTCGCGCGCAGCACCATTACTCCTACCAATCCGTCTGAAGCAGGCTGCTGGGTGTTCAAACTCCCCTGGGACACCGAGACCACGTCAGCTAGTCCACATCGAACGCCGACGGAGAGAAACATGTCGAGACCGGCCACCCCACTTCTGATCCTCGTTGCCGTCCTTTTGGCAGCAAACGGCATCCTCGCAACCTCCCTGCCGCTTGGCTGGGCGAGAGATGGACTCTCGTCGCGGACAATTGCGCTATTTGGAGCTTGCCTTTATACGGGTGTACTTCTCGGAGGACTGGTCGGGCGATCGCTCGTCACGCGGATGGGGTGCCGGCGCAGCTTCATAATTTTCATTGCCATCTTCGCTGCGATGAACGCGTCATTTCTACTTCCGGGGCATCCTGTCCTTTTTGCCGCTGCTCGCATCGGCGCCGGCGCTGCGATAGCGGGACTGTATTTGCTCATTGAAAGCAGGATGAACACGATTGCCGCGCCAGCCCATCGGCAGCGGTTGCTGGCACTGTACATGATCATCTTCTATGCCGCTCAGGCAACCGGCTCGGCTATTGCCGGCCTGATCCCCACAATTTCATTGTTGAGTGCGCTGGCGCTGATTGTCTCCTGCATGTTTTGGTGGAGCAGCTTCCCATCAAAACCTGCCATGATGGCAACGGCGCCGGTTGGTGCTACCCGCGATCTTGTTGCGTTGCTCAAGAGTTCGTCGGCGGCATTGGCCGTCGGACTGGCGGCCGGCATCAGCCTTAGTTGTTTCTACGGGATGGGTCCGCTCTTTGCGGCAGCAGCCCTGAAAGATGGTTCTCTTGCCGGAATATTCATGGCGATGGCGATGATCGGCGGGATGCTGGGCCTCGCGGTGACCGGTGGCGTCTCCGATCGCCTTGGTACCGGAACCAGCCTTTCGACCGCCTTGTTGGCGACGGCAATGACTTCCTTCATGCTTGCCGCGAGCATAGATCGCAGCACCAGTTGTATCATGATCATTGCCATGCTGTTCGGCGCATCAGCGTTCAGTCTCTATCCGCTCGGTTCCGCGGCAATGAACGCAGCTGCGCCTGCAGCACAGCGGATCACTGCCAACGCCGTGTTCATTGTCACAACGGGGTTGGGAGGCATGGCCGGGCCGCTGGTCGCCAATTCCCTTCCACGCGCTGTGGCTACACAGGCCCCGTTTCTGGTCATTGGTGCTGCGACACTTATCGGAAGCCTGTTCGTTCTGGTTCGCCTGTTCGTTACACCTGCCGGCACGTCGAAGTCTTGTCACAACTGAACATGGGGGCGCCAATGCTGTGGCGACTCCTGCCGGCCCATTACGGCATCTGGTTTCTTGTACTGCGCTCGAACATATCGATGAGATGATCCGCAACCAACCGAACTCTGGGAATCCGAGCAATATCAGGCCGCATGATTAACCACAGCTCGCGTGGCGGCGGAGCCTCTCCCATGTCGAGAGCAACGAGATCTTGCCTGGAGTGCGCCAGCCAATCGGGTAGCAGCGCTACGCCATATCCACTGGCCGCCGCCGCAGCCTGCGCCGTCTGGCTATTACTGCGCAGTGCGAACCGTCGCCCGGAAAACCTGCGCTTGACCCAGGCTGCTTCAGGCACGGATTCGCTGTCGACATCGAAGCCGATGAAGATCGGCGTCTCGCCCGCAGCGACGCGGGCGGCATAGGCATGCGAAGCGTAGAATCCATACTCGAGCGTCGCGACACGGCGGGTTAGCAACTCCCCCTTGGCAGGTCGTCCCAAGCGGAGAGCCAAATCTGCTTCGCGCCGGGCAAGGCTCAGGTTTCGGGAATCTGCAATGAGTTCGATGTCGAGCTGCGGGTGTGCCCTCAGCAATTGCCCCAGACGTTCGGCGATAAAGCCGTCGGCTAGGCTTCGAACAACGGTTATGCGAACGAGCCCGGCGGTTGCCGTGCCGGCCTCAAGGCGCCTGAATGCCGCAGATGCCGCCTCTTCCATGACAATGGTTTCGTCAAGCACGGCGCGACCGGCCTCGTTCAGAACAAAGCCCTCTGGACGGCGTTCGAACAGCGGCTGTCCGAACACGCTTTCCAGACTTGCCAGACGGCGCGACACCGTTGCGTGATTGACGCGCAAGGCTCGAGCCGTCGCGCTCAATGTGCCGTGACGGACGAGCGCCACAAAATACCGGACATCTTCCCAATCGAGCGATGCTGTGCGTTTTTTGTCGGTCATTGAGAATAGATACTGAATTATCGCACGCAAGGGAACGGGCTATTTAAACGGGGCATTCAAACCGATGGAGACCCCAATGACGACCCTTCCAAAGACCCTGCTTCAGATTGCCGGAGCGTCCCTCACTCCGAGCCCTCTTGATCGTTCTGCTCTTATTTTGATCGACCACCAGCTCGAATATGTCACCGGCGCCATTCCCTTGTCCGGGATAGAAGCCGCCATCGCCGAAGCGGCAAAGCTGCTCGATCTGGCACGCACCTACCATGTCCCGGTCTTTCATGTCGTCCATCATGGGCGGCCTGGGGCTGCAGCCTTCGACCCGCAAGGACCTTATACGGCAATTATGCCCGAGCTGTTGCCGATCGAGAATGAGAAGGTGGTGATCAAGTCGCTCCCGAATGCCTTTGCCGGCACCAATCTGCATCATCTAATTCAAGAGGTCGGCCGCAAGGAGTTGATTATCGCGGGCTTCGCGACACATATGTGTGTAAGCACCACGACGCGGGCGGCCCTTGATCTCGGTTACCGTAATACGGTCGTCGCCAATGCAACTGCTTCACGCGACCTGCCGCTCGTTGATGGAAAGGGCGTGATCCCGGCCGAGATCGTTCGCCAGACAGCCCTGGCCGAACTCGCCGACCGCTTCGCTATCATTGTGCCGGACACCGCCACCCTGTCGGGCAGAGGCGTGTGATCGATAGTAGCTGGCAGCGCTCGGCGCTTTCCTGCGCTGCCAGCGACTTAGTATATTTCATCGGTCCGTGCAGTTCTGCCGCGCGACATATGTCGCCGGCCGAAAGCAGGGTTTAGGCATCTGTACGCTGGTATCACCCATAGGAATGTTGATCACCAATCAAGGCATAAAGTACCTTTATCATGTTCAGCGCCGACCGAAAGAATGGCACATGGACTGCCACCGCGGCCGGTACCGATGCAAAGGAATGGGGCATTGGATCGGGTATGTCACCTGCCGGCCTCTAAGTCGGCAGTGCTGTTGGTCCGGCAGAATTGGTTGCGATTGCAAGTGCGTTGTTTGACGGGGGGCCGGAAGCAAGCGTCACTTCGATATCGCAGAAGAGATACAAACGCCATCTGCAGCGCGGCGGTTGGTGTATGCGTTGTGCTGGCTGTTGCACTATCGGTTCGGCGGACTGCCCGGTAGCATAAATTATCGCCGAGTTCCGGGTCGTTGCTCAACTGCCTGTTCAACCTTAAGGCAGAACGAATGCAGAAAGCGCCGGAGGCTGAAACGAGCCACGAGGCACACTGATCGCGATCGCAAGCTGTTCCCGGCAATTGACTAGTCGCTCTCCGGGACCTTTACTATGCACACTTGAGCGCGCCACATAGCATAATCTTTCATTGCGCGATCTACGATTGAAAGATCATTGCTCGATTTAATAATCTATTAAAACTATGGATTATTAAGATTAATAATGCCGATAAGCCTGATGAGAACAAATGTCCTACGCTTGAGCTTCCTCAACAAGCGCCCGATTGATGGACTCGAGAAAGTACTGCAATGCAGCGTAGCCATTGCCCAACGCGCAAAGGAGCTGGGGGACCGGCGCTTCTGGGTGACGGAGCATCACAGTTCCTCAGCGCTCGCGGGCTCCTCTCCTGACGTATTACCCCGTGATCTGCCGGTGCGCACAAACCACATCCGCATACCTCGAAAAGCATAGCCCACACCACCGGCTCCGCCTGGCGCCTACCGCTACAAAGGAAATTCGCCATGACCCACAATCGCACCCGACGCCTGAAGACACTCACCGGAGCAAGCAGCGTCATTGCTGCGGGAAACGACGCAAGCTCCCTTGCGGGCATCACACGTGCTGTCGAACTCGCCCGCAAGGCTGAGGCGGAAAAGATCACCGGGCTGTTCACTGCAGACCTGCTCCAGATTGATCCAGCCGGACTTGCGGGAACCGCCGGAATTCAGGAGCCGATCGTTGCGCTTGCCGCGTTGAGCCAAGCTACCTCTCACATCGGGCTGGTCGCCACGGTCTCCACAACCTTTCACCATCCTTACAATCTGGCCCGCCAGATCGGTACGCTCGACCATGTGAGCGGCGGGCGGGCCGGCTGGAACGCCGTAACCTCCTCGGTCGGCGAAGAGAATTTTGGCGAGACATTGCCAAGCCCGGAGGAGCGTTATGAACGAGCGGCAGAATTCATCGAAATCGTGAACGCACTTTATGATGCCAACGAACGCAATGCGACCGAGCGCAAAGTTTCCGGTGCAATCGGTATCGACCCCGCGAAATTCCATCCCATCGACTATCGTGGTAGGCACTTCAAGGTCGACGGCCCGCTCAATGTGCCGCCGTTGCCACAGGGGCGCCCCGTACAGTTCCAGGCAGGACAGTCGGAGGCAGGCGTAACCGTCGGCGCGCGATACGCCGAGGTGGTTTACATCTCGCAACCCAAACTGGAGGATGCCATCGCTTTTGCCACAGAACTGCGGCGGCGGGCGACAAGCTTTGGACGCGCGGTGGGCCTGCCTTTGATTATGAACTCCTTCCACTCGGTCATTGGCGAGTCGGATGCGGATGTCGCAAGGCGCTTGAAGGAGAGACACGAGCAGATTGACTACGAGCAAGGGCGCCTGAAATTAGCGGATATGCTTGGCGGTGATCTTGACCTTTCCGAACTGTCGCTCGACAAGCCTTTGCCGGAGACTCTGCTGCCCGAAATTACCAGTATCAACCGACGGCGCGGACGCGTGGAAGTCTTCCGACGCTATGCGCGAGAGGGGCTAACCTTGCGGCAACTCATCATCCAGGCACAGGAGACCGGCCATTGGTCGGCGGCTGGCACGCCGGAGCAGCTTGCCGATGCGATCGAAAAGCGCTTCCGGGCCGGAATTCTCGACGTAGTTTCTCTGCATGGCTTCGGCAATCCCGACCAGGAGGACTTGTTGGTGAACGGGTTGCTGCCCGAATTGCGGCGGCGTGCAATTGTCGACACCGACTATGTGGGCGATGACTTTCGCTCGAATCTGGAACTACCTGCCTACCCTGCCGCAGGCAACGCGTTGAGTTCCGCCCGACGCGCCTGATCTAACCTTACCCTGTTGAGATAATCCATTTTGAAATAGGCTATGACGCAACGGCAGATCGAATATCTGAACAACGTCGTTGAAGCCTGTCGTGAAGCGCTGAAACAATTGATCAAATCAGTGAGATGGTTCAAGCATAGAAAACAGCCTACTCGATAATCGAAGGTTTCGAGATCATACGCACCTGAGGCAAGGGCCAGGCGGCAATCTTCAACCTGACGGGCAATGTCCGTCGAGAAGCACGCATTGTTGCGCAAGCTTTCGATATCGGATCGGCGCGTTGGCGGAAGCGGTCGCTTTACTCGTCCGGCATCTTGAAGATGCGGGATGCGCGACAACGGAAATCAACGTATCGCCCTAGCCTCGCGGAATTTTTGCAACAGAACCGCCAATCTCGGAATTTGCAGCAGAGGTCGCCGCGGCGTTGCAACCACGGTGCTATCCAAGCGCCAGCAGTTCACGGCACAGCTTGGAACCGTGCCATCGAATTATCATAGCGACTTTCATTGGAATCGCTGAGGCTGAGCTAGCGGCCCATCCGAAAATTGGCGCTGGGCCGCAACGCATCTGCTGCTCCAGCGCTTCTTCTGGCATCAGTCGGGGATGGAGGGGGTGCGATATCAGCCCAGGGCTTCTGCGAGCCATTGGCTGACATTACGTGGCGTTAGCCCCAGAAGACGCTGCGCGCTGGTCTCTTCGGCGATGACATTTGCGGGGGCTTCCCACAATGCCGTGTAGAGACCGACGACATTGGCGGCAGCAGGGCCGAACATCGGCTCGATCAGCTTGCCAAATTCGTCGGGCGCCAGCGATTCGAAGGAGACGGCCGTGCTGAATTGCTCTGCAAAGCTGGTGGCCAGATCAGCGCCCTTTACCCCAGGCAACTGGCCGACGCCAACGATGCCGCTCACTGCATGATCGGCGAGTAGCTTCTCGGCCGCCTCTGAGATGTCGAGGTGCGAGCACCAAGAGACGGGAAAATCAGCGCGGATGGGATAGCGTAGCCTGCCTTCAGCTTTGATGGCTTCGAAAACCACCGGCAACATCAGGTTTTCGAGATAAAGGCGCGGTGCAAGGATTGCATGAGAGACGCTGCTTTGACGGATACCGTTTACGAGAATCATGACCGCGCTGTCGTCGGGCGCCTGAAGCGCGGTGCCGGGTTGATCAATGATGACGCCGCTGGTCGAGGCGACGACGCGCTTCGGCTTTGCCGCCTCGATAGCAGCAACGATATTCTGGGCGTATTGGACGCGCACCGGCTCCGGTGCTTGCGGCAGGTGAACGAAAACGCCATCGGCATCGCGATAGGCAGCAGTCAGCGTGTCAACCGACCCATTATCTATCGCGACGGCCGACAGACCTTTTAGCTTCGCGGGACTGCGCACTGCACCGACGACAGCCTTACCGGCGGCAAGCAGGCGTGCAAACAACGGCTCGCCCTGAGCGCCGGTGGCGCCGTGAATAACGTAAGACATCAGATTCTCCTTTTTGGCTATGGAAATTGGATGTCCATTGGTGCATTCTGTGCATCGGTTACGTCAAATGCACTAATAGAAGAAAATCCGATGAACGGGAGAATTCTGCCGCAATGCGGCGTCGAGCGGTTCTTGATCCTTCTCGACGGACCCTGGGCTACGCTGATCGTACGCGAACTGTTGCGCGGACCGCAGCGATTTACCGAGCTGCGTGGGGCTTTGACGGGCATTAGCGCGCACACGCTTACTCACCGTCTGCGTAGGTTCGAGCAGCACGGACTGGTGAAGCGTACGGCCTATGCCGAAATCCCACCAAGGGTAGTATACGAACTCACCCCGCTCGGCGCTTCACTTCAGGATGTGCTCTCTGCGATGAACGATTGGGGCACTACTGTTCCCGAGGCCGCGTTGACAGCGAGTTAAGCGAAAAGACGATAGATCCTGCGGCGTCCTTCCGCACATCCGACACACGCTACCGCGGAGTGCTTACTCCGATTGGCCGCTGCTCCATAAACAGCTTTCCGCCGTCCCGCCAAACGTTGCCGGTATTCGCCGGGGCAACCCGACGAAACGGGCGAAACTATCGCGGGATGCGCCTGAGGTCGGAAAGGCGATGTCCCAGACGATCCTTTTCGCCAGCAGGAGCTGAACTGCAAAAGCTCACAAGCCCTGCTGACGAGCAGTCTCTGATTGCATTCCGAAGCCGTCATACTCGTGGCTTTGCGGATGTGATTCGGCATCGACAAATAACCCCGCCAGCATTTGGGAGTACAAAGGGTTACGGTGCCTATCGGCGTCGAAACCCCATGCCGATTTACAACCTGACGACCTGCTTGCGCTTTCAAAGATCGTCGGGCGGTTTGTAAATGCTAGCGACGAGAATTGTGTCTGCGTTAGAGTTCACTAAACTCGATGCGCCGGTACTCTTTCGGCGTTACGCCGGTAAGACGTTTACTTTCTCGCACCAGGTGCGCCTGGTCGGAGTAGCCGACTTCTGCTGCCGTTACCGCCGTCGATGATTGGGACGTTCGAGAAAGCCGGAGGAAGCGTTGATAACGCAGAATGCGCTCGAGCGTCTTGGGGCCGTAGCCATAGCTCTCGTCGAAGCGCCTGCGCAGCGTTCGCTCGCTCATGGCGAGCGAACGCGCCAGCCACGGAATAAGTGGCACCTCCGGCGGCGGACCAGCCTCGATGAGGGCATAGGCCGCGCTCATGGCCGCATCAGTCGGCCCATCTGCCGCGTGTTCAGCCAGCACAGCTTCGATCGCCGCGACTGTCTTGCCGCCTTTCTGTGACTTCCAGATTTGGTTTGCCAGGCGGGTCGCTTTCGAACCCCAGAGGTGCTCAAGCGCCGGCCTCTTACCAACCAACTCGTTTGCCGGAATCCGCAGCCACGCTGCAGCAGCGGCGGGACGGAAGCGAAACCCGATAACGGTCGCGCCCGCAGGCATGATCTCGGTATTGGCCTCCTTGTCGGGGCCTGCAATCCGAAGGATGCCATCGATCCACTGCAGATCGATTGTGCCATCCGGGGCAACGATGATCGGCGGCGCCCGGTCCAGTGGCATTTCGTGGATCCAGAGTGCGGAAAAAAACGAGCGCAGGCCCGGCGAAACCGGCCGTGCGCAGAAGCTACCGACGGTAACTGCTGGTCGTGGTTGCATCGATTTCACGACAATGTTGGCCGAATTCTTCAAGAACTGAGCCTCCCTCTGGCTCAAGCTAAACCTGCAACCCGGCGTGGCAGGCAAGTCACCTATCGGGCCTTCGAAACCAAAAAGCAACTGCGAGTGAGAGTAACCATGAAACCAAGAATCAGTGTGATCACAATAGGTGTCGACGATTTGGAGGCATCGCTGAAGTTCTACCGCGACGGCCTGGGACTACCGACAGGAGGTATCATCGGCAGGGAGTTCGAGCATGGGGCAGTTGTCTTCTTCGATCTTCAGCACGGCGTCAAGCTGGCGTTGTTTTCGCGCGCCGACATCGCGCACGACGCCGGAATCGAAAAGGCCGAAACCAGTCCGACCGAATTCACCCTTGGCCACAACGTCATGAGCGCGAGCGAGGTCGATGCGGTGATGGACCAAGCGATCGCGGCCGGCGCTCGCCTGATTAAGCCGGCCGGCAAATCCTTCTGGGGTGGCTATACAGGCTATTTCCAGGATCCGGACGGACATCTTTGGGAAGTGGTCTACAACCCGGCCTTCCTCCCCGAAGACTGAACGAGCGCAGCGCCAATTCACAGACATTGGAGACGACCATGACAATTCTCATTACGGGCGCGACCGGGAAGATCGCGCAGCACCTCATTCCATCGCTTCTCGATCAAGGCCAACCTGTCCGCGCGATGGTTCGTTCGCCTGACAAGGAGGCAACGCTCGCACAGCAGGGCGCAAGGACAGTCATTGCCAGCTTCGAAGATGCGGAGTCGCTCGATAAGGCCTTCGCCGGCGTCGAAACGCTTCTTTTCGTGACGCCACCGCACGAGCAGGCCGCTGCATGGGCAAGCGCTGGGTTGGCGGCGGCAAAGCGGGCGGGCATCAAGCGGATCGTGCGGATTTCAGCCCTTCTTGCCGGCTCCGACGGCCCGTCGGACAACAACAGACAACACGGGGGAACTGATGACGAGCTTCGCGTGTGCGGCATTCCGAGCGTTATCCTGCGGCCTCATTTCTTCATGCAGAACCTGCTGGCGGACGTGCCGACCCTGAAGGCGCAAGACACCCTCTACGCCGCTGCTGGCAATGCCAAGCTCAGTATGATCGATACGCGTGACATTGCCGACGTCGCCAGGTGTGCATTGCTCAGTTCGGCTTGGGATGGCAACACCTACGATCTTACGGGGCCAACTTCGGTTTCCTTCCATGAAATCGCCGAAGAACTGTCTGAGCAGCTTGGCCGCGAGATCAAATACAGGCCGGTCTCGCCCGAAGCTCTTGCCCAAAGCATCAGGGATATGGGCTTGGGTGAATGGTTCGCCCAAGGCTTTCACGATTACCTCCTGGCCTATTCGCGTGGCTGGGGCGATTTCACCACAAACGCTGTTCAGGCGATTTTAGGTAAGCAGGCCAGAACGTTCAGGCAGTTCGCCAAAGAAGTTCTCGTTCCTGAACTGTCCGAAACGGTTCAAGCGGCCTAGCCATTAGCCATATTGAAAGCAGGCGAGGCCGTACGCCTTTGGAACTGGGAGATCTTCGGAGATATGCTGGGCCCCTTTTGATGGGACCCAGCATGGGAATAGCACCGTCGGCGGTATCTGCATTTGGCGAGTCGCAAAGGCGCCCCAAACGGCCGAGATGGGGCGCAAACTTACCATTCAAAGCGCTATACGCGGCGTTTGCGTGGGATCAAAAGTCGACCAATTGACCGTTGGGGATTCGAACGGTGATGTCAGCTTAATCGGAGCGAGTACGCATTTCGCCAGGTTCGGAGTGGTCAGGCGGCTATTCCGGCCAGGGCCTTCCAATGTACTATCGCGCCGAGGCGATCCAGGGCAGCTGCGAGCGGAACCGCTGCATCGCCCGCTCCCGCTTTCGCTGCAGCAGTTGCGAGTTTTCGGCGCGATTGTTCCGCCCATTATGTGATCGGTGCTCGGCCGCCGGCATGATCCGACGTCGTGCCGCGCCGTCAGAACCAAGCTTGTCGGTAACGATGCACTTGGGGCGACATCCCGGTTTCTTAATCAGACGGCCAAGAACGCGCTTGGCTGCTTTGGCGTTGCGGCGAGCGTGGACGATTTCGTCGAGCATGTAGCCATCCTAGTCGACAGCACGCCAGAGCCAGTGTTTCCGCTCGCCTAGCGTCACGACCACCTCGTCCAGATACCACACATCATTCGGGCCCGGCGCTTTGCGCCGCAAGCGACCGGCATAGTTCGGGCCGAACTTCTTTGCCCAGCATCGGATCGCCTCATGGGAAACGGCGATGCTGCGCTCCAATAGCATTTCCTCTACCCGGCGCAGGCTCAATGGAAATCGGAAACACAGCCAGACGGCGGGGCGATCACCGGCGGCGGAAAGCGATGGCGTTTGTAGCTGATCGGGCTCTGGCACATCACGGTGAAATAGCCGCAGATCTTCCAGCTGCAGTTAACCGGACATCACCAATCCGTTCTCCGCCACGGCCTGCGCCCCCACCTCTGATAGCCGTTGCTCTTGCCACCCACGCGAATGCCGATCAGTGCCCACGCTTGCATCACAACTAGCTTGGCTATTTCCTACGGATGCCCTCTAGGCGCCGATGTCGGCGAGAACCGGCCGGTCTGGAATATTGCTAATACTCGCACGGACAAGCTTCGCGGTAACGGCCGCCGCAACCAAACTCGCCAATACCAATCCTGTCGCGAGAATTTCCGGGGCCGCGTATCCGTATCCCGCGGATATGGCGATACCGCCAAGCCATGGACCAAGTGTGTTTCCTATATTGAAGGCCGAAATATTGATTGTGCTGGAAACCGTCGGAGCGTCAGCCGCCACGCGCATAACCTGCGTCTGGAGCGCCGGATTGATTGCAAAGGCAGCGACCCCGAACATCAAGACGATGGCGACCGTCGTCGATTTCAAGGCCACCGCAATCGGAAACAATCCGACGACGAGCGCAAGCGCGAGCAGCCCGACATATAGATTCAGGCTCAGATGGCGATCGGCAAAACGACCGCCAATATAGCTCCCTACGAAGGTTCCGGCACCGAAGAGTACAAGCAAAGGAGGTACCGCAGCAGAGCTGAAGCCTGCGAGTTCGGTCAGGATCGGGGAGATATAACTGAAGACGGCAAATAGGGCTGCTTGACTGAGTGCGGTCGTCAATAGCGCCGGCCACAGCGCGAGGCGCTTTAGTGGCCGAAGCTCCGCTCTCACGTTGATTGAAGGCGGTTGCCTGCTCGTTGGAACCAGGGCGATGACTGCGACAAGACTGATGCAAGCAAGGCCGGCAACGATCCAGAAACTCGCCCGCCAGCCCCAATGCTGCCCGATAAATGCGCCGAGAGGGACACCAACGATATTTGCAACAGTCAGTCCGCCAAACATGATCGCGATCGCCCTCGCATGCCTCCCCTCACCCGCAAGGTTCACCGCAACCACCGCACCGATCCCAAAGAAGGCGCCGACTGAAAGCGCCGTAATCACGCGTGCAACCATCAGTACGTTATAGCTGGGCGCAACAGCGCCCAGGATCTGTCCAATGTTAAACAGCACAAGCAGGAAAATCAGCGCTGTTTTTTGCCGAATGCGCAGCGACAACAGCGTAAGCGGTGGGCCTCCAATTGCGACCGCCAAAGCGAACCCCGATATAAGCCACGCGGCCGTCGGGATCGACACGTGGAAATCATGTGCCAGTTCCGGCAGGAGACCAGAAATCATGAACTCTGTCGTGCCGAGGCAAAATATGCTCAAGCCGAGCACGTATATGGCAATAGGCATGATCGTCCTCCTCAGGCTCCGGTAATGCCGCCATCGGCCAAGAGCGTCCGACCTGTAATCCACCGCCCCTCATCGGAAGCGAGGAAGGCGATCGCTGCGGCAATGTCGTCGGGTTCGCCGAGCCGGCGCAGCGGGGTCGAGGCCGCCAAAAGCTCACGCTTTTCCTCAGGGATTGCGGCCGTCATGTCGGTACGGGTCACAGCCGGCGCAACGGCATTGACTGTAATGCCTCTCGGCCCAAGCTCGATTGCAAGTGCTTGTGTGAGGGTAGAGACCGCCGCTTTGGATGCCGCATAAACGCCCGTACGATCCTTCGGCGAAAACGCCCTTTGCGAGGAGAGATTGACGATCCGGCCACCACTTTCCGGAAACAGGGCGAGCGCTGCCTGCGTGACCTGAAGCGTGCCCCATACGTTCACACTGAACTGTTCCGCGTAGAATGCATAGTCGATATCACCAATGGCGCGAACGCCGAAGGTTCCGGCGTTGTTGATCAGAATATCGATGTGACCGAAGGTGGTCGTTACGTTCCGCATGAGCTCGGCGACCGCGGCCGCATCGGTGACATCCACAGCAAAGGCTTCCACCATCGCGCCAGTAGCTCGCAGATCGCGGCAGATTGCATCCGCCTTACGCTCCTCAGCCCGGTAGGTGAACGCCACTTTTGCGCCAAGAGATGCGAACCGCCTGACGACCGACTCGCCAATCCCCCGGGAACCACCAGTTACCAATGCGACTTTTCCATCAAGTGTGCTCATTCGACATCTCCATTCAAGATTGATCAATCCAGAATAGGATCTTGTTAAAGGTCGTCAAGTGAATTATTTGTTGATCAATCCAGAAAGGACGCGAGATGGCAGGCAGACCCAGAGCATTCGATCGTGAGCAGGCATTGCAAAGAGCGCGAGACGCTTTTTGGGAACGTGGCTACGAAGGCACTTCGCTGGCCGACCTTATCGATGTCATGCACATATCGTCGGCGAGCATCTACGCGGCCTTTGGGTCGAAAGAGGCTCTTTTTCGAGAGGCTGTCACAGATTACGACGCCAAAGATGGGGGATTCGCCTCTCGCGCCCTGTCTGAGGAACCCACCGCCCGTGCTGCTCTGCGGCGCATGCTCGAAGATGCCGTGACCTTGTTCACGCGACCGGACACACCTCGCGGCTGCATGGTGGTCCTCTCAGCGCCAAGAACCGCAAAGGAGAACGATGCGATTTCAGAATGGCTGTCGACACTAAGACGCGCGCGGCATGCCGCGATCCTTCGCCGTATCTGCGAAGGCCGGAAGCTCGGTGAGATTGCGTCTAACGCCGACCCGGAGGCATTGGCGGATTTCTATACGACCTTCCTGCAAGGGCTCTCGGTCCAGGCGCGTGACGGATTCTCGAGGGAACGGATGATGGCGTCGATAGACAGAGCCATGCAGGTTTTAGAGGATTGTTAAGCGGCATTTGCGGACCGAGGTCAGCCGCAAGCACAGACGGGTCCAAAGAGACTCGTTTTCGAGAAGCAATCGCCGATTGTGGCGCCAAAGATGACAGATTCGCCGTCCGTGCCGTCGTTCAGAAACCCGCCACGCGGTGAAATTGCGCAAGACGCCAATCCCGAAGCACTGGCAGACTTCTATACAACCTTCCTACTGGGGTAATGCACACATGTTGAATCTCAATGACCTTGTTGTCTTCGTTCAGGTCGTGGACCATGGAGGTTTTGCCGCGGCAAGCCGTGCCCTTGGCGTTCCAAAATCGACGCTTAGCAAACGGCTGGCGGAACTGGAAAGGGCGGTCGGCGTGCGCCTCATTCAGCGCACAACGCGCAGCTTCACCGTGACGGAGACTGGGCGCGACTTTCATCGCCATGCAGCTGCCATGCTGATCGAAGCGGAAGCCGCAGAAGAAGTTCTCAAGGGTCGCCTTGCCGAACCAAGCGGCACGGTGCGCATCACAGCATCATTGCCCACGGTTCAATTCTCGCTGGCACCGCTCCTGCCGCGCTTGGCAGTCAAATATCCCAAGGTCCGCATCATGCTCGACACCACGGACAGGTTCGTAGATGTTGTACAAGAAGGCTTCGATATCGCGATCCGCGCCCACCTTGCCCCATTACCAGACTCAAATTTGGTGCAACGCCGGATTGGCTTCGATCCGAACTGGTTGGTTGCTTCGCAGGATTACGTGCGCAGGAAAGGGTCGCCGGCCCATCCGAAGGACGCGGGCCAACTCGATGGACTGATGGTGTCAGCGCAGGAGATGACCTGGACACTCTGGAACGGCCAGGGCGCCGTAGCGAAGGTTGCGTTGTCGCCCCGCTATGTTGCGAACGAAGCTATCGCCTTGCTGGAAGCCGCTAAGGCCGGGCTTGGCGTTGCTTGTTTGCCAAGCAGCTTTTGCGCATCCCTTATCGATTCTGGTACTCTTGTCCGCGTCCTATCGGGCTGGACAGCGGGCGGGGTGACGACAACTCTGCTGATGCCGAGCCGGCGCGGACAGCTGCCGTCGGTCCGGGCGATCGCGGATCAACTAGTCGCCGAACTCTCGCAACCACCACGTCGCGCAGGCTTGCCGATAGAATCTGGCGACGCGGATGTAGGCACGACAGCACTCCAGGTCGCCGAAAATCACGACGCGCAGCATCCACGCTGAGTGTGGATGCCAGACGCAAAAAAGAAGGGCCCTGCGGGAAAGCAAGGCCCTTCCTCTCGGATCGGAGGTCAACCGATCGAGGTGAGAAGCTTGACGGATCGGTGAGATCAAGCCCCTCTTATCTGGCACCAGGAAGCCAGATAATTCTTTGATTAGAAGCTGCGTTGGAAGCGCAGAATGCCGGCCCACTGATCCTGATTGACAGAATCGAAGTTGGTGTAGGAGACTTCCGGCATGATCAGTAGGTTCTTGACCGGGTTCCACTTGACGTTCGTGGTCGCGGCAAAGATCTTCGCGTCGGTGTAGGCCAGCTGCAGGTTCCACTTCAGTTTTTCATTGATTGGAACGCCGACGCCACCCCAGACGGCCCAATCACCCCAGCCGCAAAGATCAGCACGGTCAGCAGGGCAAGCCGAGCGGTTGAGGTTGGTGCCCGCATACTTGTTCAGCTTCTTGCCGTCCGTGTTCCAGCCGCCCATCAAGAAGGCCGTGAACACGCCGAAGTCGGCATCGACGCGAGCCTTCACAGCGCCTTCTTCGACGATCGAGTCGTAACCGCCGACGACCTTGAAGCCCCATGCGCCGGACTTGAAGCCAGCACCGGCAACAGCGTCAGGGGCGTAATGGTTGGCCTTGTCGTTCGTCCACCAGCCTGCGCCATAGGACGCGCCTTTGCCTCCAGAGTTGCTGTCTTCCAGCGAAACCACCGCGGTAAAGCCGTTGCCTGCATCATAGTTGTAAGTCAGCTGGTTCAGTTCGTACGGACCGTCATAGACCACGTCGTCGTTGATGACATCGCCCGCACCACCCGTGTAAAGATTATACTGCGAGTCCAGCTTACCGACCGTAAAGCCGCCGAGGCTGATGTTCGCGAACTTCAGGTTCGTGCCAGTGGCGCCGCCGTCTTGCCAATCCCAACGCAGCAATACATTGGTCTTCAGCGGACCATACTCGGTGTCCGTCGCAGTGTTGAGGCTTAACTCGGCACGGGTGTGCCAGAGAGTACCGTTGTGGCTATTCGGGTTGTAGGCGTCGAACCACTTTCCTTCCGTACGAACCAAGCCGCCGATCTTAAGGCAGGTTTCGGTGCCCGGAATGAAGAAGTAGCCTGCACCGTATGCGTCGCAGATGCGAACGTATTCAAGCGGCTCCGGCTCGGCGGCAACGATGGCGTCGGCCGCATGACCACTGGAAACGGCTGCCAAGGCGGCGGCTGTCCCAAGGAGAAGAGATTTCAGACTCACAGTAAGCTCCTGTTTCAGTTATAAGTTTTCTTCACGCCACCCAAAAGCGGCGCGTTGCATAACGGGCATATTGGCAACCTATTGCTGCCTCTGCTTTTTCTAAGCTCCACCCTCAATTGGATCCCCCGAACGCCTAAAGGCTATTTCGGAGCGACCCGCCCTTCCGGCCGTTCACTCGACCGCAAGTCACGCTAAGTTCGTCACATATACATTCCGTATGCATCTATATTTACGCCGCCCCCTGTTGAAATCGACTGAGGCGCGTTGCTCAATTCCAACTATGTTACGAGCGACCAGCAGCAGGCACGCCAATACGAGCAAGCTTCGACAATCAGCACCAAAAATACTCGCTACAGCTTACTTGCAGCCTCACCGAAGGCAGCTACCCCTGCATTTGAGACAGATAGGGTCGCAGACCATCTACAAACGGCTGACTTTTCGGAGCGCTGCGATACAGCGGTCGCTCCGACTTTATCGGAAGCGAGCTGATCGGTAGGCGTCGCCGCATCAGAGACTTGCTTGTGCTGTTCGGGACATCACGACCTTTCCGAGGCTTGTACCGCTTTCGACCAACCGATGCCCTTCTCCCAAGCTCTGCGCGGAGAAGGGCGACAAGCATCGCGTCATAGTCGTACGCAGCACGCCAGCATCGACCAACGACGCAACTTCGTTCAAAATGCGGTGTTGTCCGATCAAATCAGCCGTTTCGAAAAGCGGGCGCGTAAATACCATTTCCCAATGCAAGGAAATGCTTTTGGCCTTCAATGGGACGGCATCCAGATAATCATGATCGTCAATCACTCCGATCTTGCCGTGTGGAGCGACAATCTTGACCAGTTCAGGCAAGTGCTTTTCGGTATGCGTCAAGGATGCGATAAGGGTCACGGGAGAAACTGCCAGGGCATCTATCTGCTGCCGCAGCGGTCGGCTGTGATCAATAACATGATGCGCGCCCATCCGCGTGCACCAATCGCGACTTTCCGGACGGGAGGCGGTGGCGATCACTGTCAACCCGGTCAGGCGTCGGGCAAGTTGTATGAGGACCGACCCGACCCCACCTGCTCCACCAACAATGAGCAACGAGTCGGACGTAAAGGTCTTGCCAATCGGCACCTGAAGACGGTCAAACAGAAGTTGCCAGGCAGTCAGGCTGGTCAGTGGAAGAGCGGCCGCCTCGGCGAAAGACAAAGAGGATGGCTTTGTACCTACAATGCGTTCGTCGACGAGATGCAGCTCAGCATTGGCGCCGTTCCGCGTAAACGTCCCCGCGTAAAAAACCTCGTCGCCGGGTTTGAAGATCTGCGTCTTGGCGCCACCTGCAACGACCGTCCCGGCGGCGTCCCATCCCAGGGTACCGACCGCTTCGGGCACATTGACATGGCCGGCGCGGATCTTCGTATCGACAGGATTGATAGAGACTGCCTCAACGCGAACCAGAACATCATGAGGTCCAGGAACTGGCGCCGGAACATCCGTCTCCGAGAACATCTGTTCGCCATGGCTTACGGAGTACTTTTGAAACTGGATGACCTTCAACTGTATTGCCTCGGAGTTGGATACTGACCTGATCGTGAGGTAGCCGCTGATCTTCATAGGCACACTCCGGGAGTGACCTTCCAGGCCTTGCCAGATCACAGAGAACCTCCATCGGCTTAGACTGCGCGATCGGGCCGCGCAGTCTAAGCCCCTGATCGACCGGACTGACCGGTCGATACGCCACAGCCTCCTCTCAGGTCTGCGGCGGCGTAATTCTCTGTCCGAGTCCGCCATCAACGGCGAGCTTGGCAGCAGTCGTGTAGGTCGCATCAAAGGCTAGAAATAGTACCGCCCTGGCAATTTCTTCCACCGTCCCGTTCCTCCCCATGGGCGTGATCTGATCGCCCAATGCTTCAAACCCGGCTCGGGCTTCTTCCGACAGGCCGGCCACACCGTGAGTCGGCGTCTTGACAAAGCCCGGGCTAACCGCATTGACGCGAATACGTCGCGGCAAGAGTTCGGCGGCGAAGCCTGAGGTGAAGGAGATGACTGCAGCCTTGGTCGCGCTATAGACGATCATCCCCGGCGTTCCACCCTGATCCGCTACCGATGAGGTGAAGACAATCGCGCCCCCGTCGGCAATTAGCGGAGCCAGGCGTTGAACGGAGAAGAACGCGCCCTTGGCATTGACCGCAAACTGCCGATCAAAAGAGGCCTCGGTTACCTGGTCAAATGGTTCCAGTTCCGCGATACCCATGTTGACATGAAGAAAATCGAACTGACCGAATTGCCCCTTTACGGCTTCTGCCAAGGCGTCGATGTCTCCAAGCACAGCGGCGTCGGACTTAATCGCCACAATGTGCTCATCGAGTTTGCCCGCTTCCTCTACGGTTTTGGCGTTGCGACCAGTTACCAACACCTTGGCGTTGTTTTCAGCCAGCATCTTTGCTGTCGCGAGTCCAATTCCGTGTGTGCCGCCCAAGATGACGGCTTTCTTGCCCGAATAACGTTCCATTTTTTGTCTCCTTGCGAACTAAACTCGACAGACAAAGAATGCAGGAATCGGCGAGCATGCTGTAGATGCCTATCTGTGGATTTATCGTTTACAAACATAGACGGTATGCATCCGTGTTGAATCTTGATGACCTTGCTGCCTTCGTTCAGCTCGTAGACAACGGCGGTTTTACTGCAGTAAACCGCGCTCTTGGCGTTCCAAAATCGACATTCAGCAAACGGCCGTCGGAACTGGGAAATGTAGTCGGCGTACGCCTCGATCAGCCCACGTCGCGAGGTCTCATTGTGACAGAGACCGGTAGGCGGCCTCGCCGCCGTGCCGGCCGCCGCTATCAGCATCGACAGGAAGAGCACGACATGAGAGCCGATCACGGAAGCGGGATCAGCGGTAGATGGCTTCCCGTGGATGACGAGATTGTACTAGGAAGTAAGGCCCGATAGCCGCAACTCGACCTGATAAGATGCTTGCCCATAAGGTCTCTTCAGGTGAAAGGCGCTGCGGCTACGTCTTGTATCGACCGGGTAATCCGAACGCTTCCCTTATCTCACCTCATAGATGTCGAAAGCGACATGCGCCTCGGGTCCGGTCTGGATGGAGACGAACTTGCCCACAGCCTGAATGCCATTGAGCCAACCGAAAGTCTGCGATGAAGTCTCGAAGTTCGGCGCTACGACATAATACCATTCTGGCGCTGAGATTCTCTTCCCAGACATGAAGCGCTCCCAGCTTTCGGCGGCAGGTTTGGCGAGCACGCCCCCATATGTAACGAGAACAGTGGAACCGTCGCTCAGCTTGACGAGACTTCGTACATCGATGCGCATCGTTCCATCAGGCAACGTCCGGACCCAATCAGCGGTGGGTGAAACGATCTCTCCCTTCACCCGAGGCCCGGAAACATAACCACCCTCCCTCGGCTGGAATATTACCAACTTGTCGTCGATCTTTATGGGCGCTTGCAGCGGCGCGTAGAAGCGCATCAGGAAATGAAGATCGGGTTTCGCGACGGCAACAGGTTCTGCTGTCGGCGATTGAGCGTAAGCCGGAGCTGCCATCAATGATACAAGGATGAGGCATCCTGTAAGCATGGTGAAAATGACGCGTGAAGACATATGTGTTTGTTTCCGTAGAAAGTCAGCGGATGACATTTGAATGGACCTCAGTGCTGGATGGCGATTTTGCCGAAATGCTGGCCTTGCGCCGCGAGTCTGGCATAAGCAGCGGCCGCATCGTTGAAGGCATAGGTCTCGCTGATGACCGGAACGATGCGATGGCTTTCGATCGCGCGGGCCGCAGCCGCGAGATTGTCCGTGGAGCCGGTGTTGTTGCCCACGACATTGAGGGCTTTGACGACAATATCGAGTAGATTGATCGATGGAGCCGTGCCGGTGAGAAATCCGACGGTGAATACCGTGCCTCCGAATGCGGCGGCCTTCAGGGAGCGAGCAAAGGTCGCCTGGCCCACGGTGTCCAGAACAAGATCGGCTCCATGACCGTCCGTGACCTCAAGCACTTTGGCGTCCCATTCCGGGCTCACCTTGTAGTTCACGAGGTGATCCGCCCCGAGCGTCGCTGCGCGTGCAAGCTTTTCCTCGGAAGAGGACATGATGACAACCGTCGCGCCGGCGGCTTTTGCGAGCTGCAGTGTCATGATGCTAAGCCCACCGGTACCCAGAAGGGCCACGACCGATCCAGGGCCGATCCTCCCAGTTTGCAACGCGTTCCATGCCGTCGTGGCGACGATCGGAAGTGTCGATCCTTGAGTAAAGTCGAGGTGCGTCGGCAGTCTGACGAGGCTCGAAACCGGAACGGCAACGAACTCGGCGAGCGACCCAACGGATGTAACGCCGCGCATCGCAGCTACCTTCTGAGGAGCGATGGATCCACCCTGCCAGTTGGACATGAAATGCGGAATCACCTTGTCCCCCGCCTTGAGCCCGAGATCGTTCACGCCGATCTCGACGATCTCCCCGGCACCATCGGCGACAGGAATAATTGGGAAACGGGGTACCGGGAGGCCGCCCGTGGCGACTGCGATGTCGATAAAGTTTAGCGAGGCGGCATGAAGTTTAAGCAAAGCCTCTGATGGCCTGGATGTAGGCTCGGGCAGATCGACCGTCTTAAGAGCGTCGAGAGACGGAGCATCGAGTTGAATGGCGCGCATTGAAACCTCCTTGGCGATGTGGAGATTTGACATTAGTTTATTGGCACAGAACCGATAATATAGTCAGATGGAATGAATATGATGCTCAACAAACAGCAATGGCCTGAGATTGGCGATCTTGATGAGTTGATGGCTTTTGCTGCCGTCGCCGAGCGCCTTTCGTTCGTCCAGGCAGCGGCGGCGCTTGGCCGAGATGCCACGGTACTATCACGCCGCGTAACTGCCTTGGAGCGTCGACTGAATGTGAGGCTGCTGGAGCGAACGACGCGCAAGGTTTCGCTGACCGAGGCTGGCTTTGCGCTTTTCGAGCGCCTACGGGTGGGCTTTTCCGAATTGCGAGAGGCGGAGTTCGATGCCTCTCAGTTTGCCAGCGGAGCACCGAACGGCCGACTTCGTCTCACACTGCCATCGACATTCGGTCGCATGTGGGTGGCGCCGCGACTTCCTGAATTCTTGGCCCGTTATCCGGAAGTGAGCATAGAAGCTGAGTACTCCAACCGGTACTCCAATCTACTGGAGGGCGGGTTCGATGTTGCAATCCGCATCGGCGACCTCGTAGATTCCTCGCTTGTCGCAAGTCGTATTGCCAATCACAGCCGGTTGCTTTGTGCCGCACCGGCCTATCTCGACCGGTTCGGATTACCCAAACACCCCGAGGATCTCATCCGTCATATATGTCTCGGCTTTACGGGGTTTGCTTTCCACCCGAATTGGCGTTTCGTGCGCGGTGCAGACGGCGAACGGATCACTGTGCGAGTTAAATCGCCCTACCTTGCCGATGACGCAGAGGCACTTGTCGAAGCAGCGATCCGAGGTTCCGGCATCATGATGGCAACGAACTGGCTGGTCGAGCATCGCATAGCGCGAAATGAACTGGTGCAGGTTCTTGCCGACTGGGACCTTGAAGGCGAAGGAGCAATCTTCGTGGTTGTCCCGTCCGGACGCCTTCTTGCCGGAAAGACGCGCGCATTTCTAGATTGGGCAAAGGGGTTGTTCGCACCTGTGGCACCGTGGAAATGCTAGCTTGCCCTCTTAGAGCGAGACGCGGCGCTTTGCTGGAGCCACCCGCGTCCCTGTCAACTCCACCGTTGATCACACTATCTGGCCCATGCAGCCTCTCTTTTCGGGGCTCGACATGTCCAATCATGCCGGCCCATCGGACGGGCTGCCGTCCGACGGCTTCCGGGCTTTCGGTCGATTAAAAAATGCCAGGAAGAGATGTCAGTAGCCGATCGTGAAGCGTCGCTGCACATATCGCGGCAATTCGGCTTCGTCCACGAGAGCGATAGCGAGGTCCTCGAAGGAGATGCGGCTTCGTCCGTCTGCGTCGAGGACTGGCTGGTCTCCACCAAGCCGAAAGCGGTCAGTGCGCTTACCGGGGCCGATCTCTTCTGCCGGGCTGACATATGTCCAAAGCCGGTTCGAAAGGCGATAGATGTTGAGCGCATCGCGATGACCTCGCACGGCAGCTGCGTAGTCTTCGGGAAGGCCAAGCAGCTTGAGGCTTTCACGCAACTCACCGTCCGCATCGGCGCGCGTCAAACCTGGCCTGATTTCCAGGCTGCCTGCGCCGCCTACCACAATCAATCGTAAGGCTGGATAGGACTCCATGGCCTTCAGCAGATTTTTGGCGACAGTGGCGTACACGGTAGGGTCCTGGATAGAGCGCTCTACCGTGTCGTTAAAGTTCTTTGACGCGTTGCCGGGCTGATAAAGGCTGACCAATACATCCAAGCGGCGCATGCCCTCGTCCAGACTTGCGACGTCGAAGACATTGATGGTTTTCCAGGTGACATCGCCCCCATCTTTCGGGAAATTCGCGGCATTGCGCGTGAACGCTGTCACTTGATGATTGCGTTGGGTGGCCTCAACCAGAAGCCTTTGACCAATGTTACCGGTAGCACCAATGATGCCTATGTGCATGTCCCTTACTCCGAAAATGCGTTCGAGATGCGCAGCGAATGATTGCTGCACGGGATAGGTATCGTTGCTTGCTGAGTGCAACAATCGGGTATAAATGGGAATAGTTTTTGCATTGGTGGCATAATGAGCTTCGGCTACGACGATATCGTGATCTTTCTGGCGATCGCCCGACATGGAAGCTTCAGCGCGGCGGCCAGAGCCTTGAACATGCCAACGAGCACGGTCAGTCGACGGGTTGCCGCTCTTGAAAACCGACTGAACACCCAACTCCTACGCCGCACGACAAGGACGATCGGCCTCACCGACGACGGCCGCGCCTTTGCAGCGCGCTGCGGAGAGGCGATCGAGTCCATCGACGCCGCGTCGCAGTCCCTCTCCCGTGACGGCAAGGGACTCACGGGACGGCTGCGTGTAAGTGCACCGTTCTTTGCGTGCTCGGAATTGTTTGGCCCCTATCTCCTGGAGTTCGCCGCGGCTCACCGGGATCTCGTGATGGATCTCCGCCTGACGAACGGCACACCGGATCTTTTGGAAGACGACATCGACCTCGCCTTTCAATTCGGACCTTTGCGAGACAGCCGCCTGATCGCGCGCAAACTCTGGCCCGTACGCTATGTCTTATGCGTGAGCGCGAAGCTCGCCCCATCCGCCGACGCCTTACGCCACCCCGACCAGCTGGCGGACTTACCCTGTGTCGTGACACCACCACTCGACCATTGGCTGTTTGAGCGCGGCGGCGAAAAAGCAAACATTACACCACAGACAAGAGGTGCGACGATCGAGGACCTGGCGCTTGGTGCTGTCGCCGTCCGACGCGGCCTTGGTTTCGGCTATCTGCCGGAGAGCCTGGTTATCGACGCCTCCTCGAACGGACTCGTCACAGTCGACCTTAACGGCTGGCAGCCTGTCGCACGCGACCTCTTCGCAGTCTATCCGGCGACGCGACAATTATCCTCAAAGGTCCGTGCCGCGGTCGAGCACGCAGTCGCGGGGCGCGATTGGTACAAGCGCTCATCCGGAATGAATAGGGGGGTATGAATCGGGGCGCAATTATCTTGCCGATACGCTACGTAAGCCATTGTTTTCACGGACCACTGGGAGCTCCATGCGATGCCAAGTCACATTGCTCTTGATGGGATCAGAACCGGTGACGCTGTTGTTGCAAAAACCCTCCGTCGCAGACTCACTGACTGTTGCCGAGGCACTTCGCGTGTCCGGAGCGGACGTCGCTGAACAGCTAATATTGGGCAGCCCAATCTCCGACGGTGCCTTCATGGTCAATGATCTCGGTGGATACAGCAGCCGGAGCCGCCAGTTTGAAACTTGGAGTTGACCACTTGCCCTTGCTGGCCCTATCCAAAGCGGATGACGAACGCTTTCCGCCTCGCGGTTGAGAACATAGTGGAAAACACGGTAGCGACACGTCCGATGGAGCGGGTCTGGATCAGCAGGTTTCCGTCCCTCGGTTGTAGACACGTCAAGCGTCTAATCGCTCCACCTTGCTCACCCAAAGTCCGGATGTCACGTCGGCTACTAGCCGCGACAGGGGTAATGGCCTGGGAGAAGTCCTGCATGTCAGCCTGCAGGAGTAGTTGCAGCAGGAAAACGGGAACAATGTAAGAATGGCAAAACTAGCTTCATTGGGAGTTCTCGCCGCAGCGGCTTTTGCAACAACTATCGGGAGTACGAACGCAGCGGACCGACTGTTGATGGAATCTCTCGACCAATCCACGCAAACGCTCCTTGCCACGATGACACCTGAATCCAAGTGTCAGATCCTGGTGGATGCGATGCGCACGGACAACGAAGCAGTAATCCGATGGGGTTTCGTCCTGATCGAGATGTCGGTCATGTCCGGTTCTAATATTTTTCGAAACGAATTCGGCCAGACGGAAGTCAAAGAGCTCTATCGGCGCTCATTCAGCGGATGCGCCAAGCATCCCGGCGACACGATTTCGAGCCAAGCGCATGCATCATTTCAGTCGATCGCAGAAGAGATCCACAAACCCGGCTACCGCGACGGCCCGGAGCTGGATGATGTTTCTATCCCAGTAAATGTCCAGACAGCCGCAGAAAAGCTTCGATCGATCCTGCCCGATGCCCCAGTCATATCCGAAGCAAAGATCACGATGAAAACGAAAGACGGCTCGAAACTAGGCGGAGAGACCACGTTCACGATAAAGCCGCACAAGGGCGGGACGACCCGCGTTCAGGAAGACTACACGAATTTCACCATGGATCGTGAATTGATGGGTCTGATACAGTTAAAATCTAGAAACAATGCACGGGGATACACCGCGCCTTCGGGAGACCAGAGGATAACGACCACGACAGCACTCATGATGGACGCCTCTGCATGGACCGCTGGAGCCTCTTTTTCGTTCGAGACTGCGACGTCAGTACCAATTGGCACGTGGAAAACCACCTGCAAGATTGGTCAGGAGGTTGATGCCAGCAGCATTCATCCATCTCTTATGGGTCGCGCATGGCCACTGGAGTGCGAAAGCTCCGGTTTAAAAAACCAGGGGTTTTACATCGAAGAACTTCGTTATTATTTGAAAATGCACAGCGAGTCCAAATATGGGATTGCCGATGACCACATCGAGCGTCTTGATATCACTCGCTGATCCCGTCATCACATCTCTCGAGCCCCATTCTGACGAGCTTGAGGGATTCCCCTTGGCTTCCCTTGCGATACAGTTCGGTGCTTTCGAAGTTGGTCCAGGGCGGGACAAAAATGCCAGAGGCCGACACCTTCTTGTATTTGAGCGCAAGAGCCAGTCACTATCAGCAACAGCTTAGTCGCACCGTACAATCTACTGCGCTCGATCGCTGGGTATATGCCTTGACCAACGCCGCCAGTCCGGCAGTTCTGACGAGGAGCAACACTTCAAGAGACCTGGCCTAGCCGATGAAATTGCTACTTGCCTGTAGCCGGATTGCACAAAGGTTTAGCTCTTGATGAGCTTAGAACTGCGGACCGCGCAATTAAATCCCATAGGATACAGCGATTTAAATAACGGCAAATAGTCTGATACACGTCACGGCCACGCTTTTAGGCCTCTGACACAACGATGCTTATCCGTCCGCACAGCAAGGCCTAAACGGAATCGCCAATCCAGTCTTCATGTCCATCGCCTATTCGGATCACGAAAATTGCTCCGCCCTCATCAATCCGACAGACAATAAGACGGGCTTTGAAAGGGTGAATTCTGACCGGCGGCGAGATCTCTTTTCGATCACGAGCCATTCGCTGGCCGGCAGCGATCAGATCAAGCACAGCGAATAAGTCATCATGATACCGTCTGGCCTGGGTGGTTTCGAACATGCGCACACCTAATTCGGCGATCGCAATGATGTCCTCTTCCGCTTCGACTGAAAGGCTAAAATGCATTGGCGATTGCCGCGCGTTGTTTCTCCGCGCGCGACAGTCGCAGCGAACAGTTCATTCTTCGATCGGCTACCAACGCCGCTTTTGAGACCGACATCAACAAAACGCTGCATGGCGGCAATCTTATCGCTGCGAGCTTGGTCCCTACGAATCAAGTCGCGGCCATAATCACTAGCATTCGAATACCGCCCAGTCTTTGCTTGCGCCTCGACCCAATCTTTCATAGCGCCGGCAAGAGATGCATTCATCGTTGCCATTCGAGCCTCCACAGTGTGAGCATGTTAATCAATGTTGGCAAAGTTTGCCAAATAGATCACTGCGAGTCAGGCGCGTAATTCGGCTAGGCGCCATCTGTTGGTTCCACGCGGAACTGAGCCGGTTATGCAGAGGGTGAAAGAATGAAAACGCTAGCGAATAAATCCCGGGCCGAAGTGTTCACTCCTCGCAGCCTAAATGTTTTTAGGAGAACACACCATGAAACATCTCGTCACGCCGACAATGCTTGGCCTATCCTTGCTCATAGGTTCCACCGGCTTGGCTTTGGCCGGCAACGTCCACACCGTAACAGGGACGACGGGTCAGCCCAGTCAAACGATTGGCACCACTCAAACCGGAAGTGCCACGCCGGGCCACGCCAGCACTGCCCCGGGTTCGGCCTTCAACCCAGATGGGAACGCGGGAACACACTACGCCGGCAACGCGCCGCAGAACTCCACGAATCCGAAGAGCGTATCTCAGTATGATGTGGCCGGCTTCCAGCAGTCCCATAATCATTAAGTGACGAAATCGCGCATAGCAGAGTGACCCGTACCTCATTGATACGCTGCGACCTCAAATTGGAGGTCGCAGCAGCCTGCGCCGGGCCGCTTCAGTTCGGCTTTAGCGATGGATCAGAAGCCTCCTCTCGCCGCTCAATACACCAGCCCGGATCACCTCCGATTTCGGCGACCCGAGGCCCAGCGGCAGATAAGAATTTTCCGCTCGATTGTTCAGACCCTTGTCGGATCGGTGCTCTATAGCCGGCATGACGTCCCGTCTGGCCGCGCCATACGAACGGAGCTTGTCAGTGACGATCCGCTCGGGCGGCATGCCTGCTTCTTCAACAGCCTGATCGGCACGCGCCTCGTGGCTTTCGTATCGCGACGGCTTTGAACGATCTCATCGAAAACATGGCCGTCGTGGTCAACGACATGCCAAATGTATCCGAGGCGAGGCTGATTTTACGCGCGAGATGGTCCCAGTCGAGCTGTGCGAGCAATCTCATTGAAAAGCCGCCCAAGCAGTCCCAGCGTCCGTCTCAGCAAATTCCTCGTCCTCGCTGCGGTCTTCCCACAGCCGGTAAACTTTCGGCAAGGTGATTGCCCAACCGGCACTAATAATTCGTATCCACTCTAGCATAGTTACCGGTCTCATGAGGCAGCACTGGAGGTACTTCGCCTTTCGACGCAGTCGGCATCCGCGTGATGACGGCGAGGCACGCTGCGGCCACGACAAGGCCACAAACCATGAAGGCGAAGCCTGCCGCAAAACTGCCCGTGACATCGACCAAGAACCCCACAGCAAAGGGGGCCACCGCGCCACCGATCTGGCCTGCAGTGTTGACCACGCCAGAATAGGCCGCACGACACGCGGCGGGAGCAAGATCCAGAACAATTGCGCCAAATGGGCTCAAGCCGCCATAGAGAAAAAAAGCAGCGCCGGACAGACCGATCAGTGCCATCGGCAACGTTTCGGCCTGATAGGTCAGGTAGAGCGCGAGAGCCGTGGCCAAATGGCAGGTGAGCAGCAGTTGCGGTCGATGGCGATGGCATGGTCCCGCTGCGAGCCATCCGCTCAGCAGCAACCCGATGAAGGCGCAGGCATAGGGAATGCCGCCAAGAAGCCCAAATGCCTTGACGTCAATGTGATGAGCACCAGCGAGGTAACTCGGCATCCAGCCGAGATACCCCCAATAACCGATGTTGAACGCAAAATATGCCAGCGAAATGACCCAGAGAGCAGGCTGGCGCAAAGCCGGACCAAAGCTACGGCTGGAATGATGCTGGGCAGGTCCTGCCTGAGATGGCGTGCGTGTAGGAATGAAGCTGGCGTTGATAAGTGCTGCGACCAATGCGGGCACTGCCAGCATGCCGAACACGAAGCGCCATCCATATGCATGGATCATTGCGCCAACCAGCGGGCCAGCCACGGCCGGGCCGACCGCGAAGGCTGTCAGCCAGACAGAGATCGTTCGCGCACGACGTCTAGGATCAAAATGATCCCCTATAAGCTTGTAACAAGCCGAATTTGATATTCCTTCCGAGAGGCCAAAACAGAGGCGTGCCGTCATCACGCCAGCCACGCTTGCCATTAAGCCGGTGGCCCCAGTGAAGGCGGCCCAGCAAATTGGAGCGATGATGAGCAATGGTCTTGCGCCCCAACGGTCGGCCAGCATTCCGCCTGGAACCTGAGCCAGAAAATAGCCGATGCCAAACGACGACAACACCAGGCCAAACGCGGTGTGATCCAGAGCAAGATCAGCCATGATGAACGGGCCAGCGAAGCTTATGGCCACCCGATCGAGATAATTGACAAACTGGAATAACCAGAGCGCAACAATGATTTTCGCCTTCTTCTCCAAGAGCCTTCCTCCCGTTCCGCGCTTTGGCGCTGTTTTTGACAATCAAGTGTTTCGTCAGGCGAATGCGTTGTCCAATAGATTGATTTGGCCAAATTGATAAGTTATGCAGATCGATATGGAACTTCGTCATCTTCGCTATTTCTGTGCCGTCGCCGAGGACGGTCACGTGACCCGGGCAGCCGAGCGGCTTCATGTGTCGCAATCGGCGCTGACCCAGCAGATCAAAGCGCTGGAGGATGAACTCGGAACCGCTCTATTGCGCCGAGTTGGTCGTGGCATCGAGTTGACGGAAGCCGGGGCTGTTTTTTGGCACGAGGCTCAGTCCATTCTCGATCGTGTTCCGATCGCAACCTTCGCGGCGCAAGAGGCTGCGCGCGGCTTGACGGGGCGACTGGCCATCGGCATGACGGAAACTGTTTCTTTCGCGTCGCAGCTGACTTTGGTCATGAGAGAGGCGCGTGAACGCTGGCCGCGTGTCGAATTCAGTCTTATTCAGGCACGATCCAACGACCTTGTCCTCGCGTTGGAGGAACGGCTTATCGACGTCGCACTCATGCGTGCGCCCGCACCGACGACTGAAAAACTGCGATCCTGGCCGTTCCTCAGCGAAGGACTGGTCGGCGCCATACCGGACACCCATCTCCTTGCCACCCGCCAAGCCATCACGCTGGCCGATCTTACTGATGAACCGCTCGTCCTGCCGCATGGCCGATCCGGCCCCGGAGCGATGCGGACGCGCATCGCTACAGCTTTTGCTCGTCTCGGCGCAACGGCCAAAATCGCGCAGGAAACGCCTGAATATGTGATGGCCATTAACCTTGCTGCCGCAGGTTTCGGCATCGCTCTGGTGCCAGCCGTCCTGTCAGGCGTGCGTCGTGACGGTGTCGTCTACTGCCCCCTCGCAGAACCCGATCTGCTGACCGAGATCATTGTAGTGGCGCGTGCGGGCGATCCGGCGCCCGTCCTCGGGAATTTTGTCGCCTTGTGCCTTGAGCACGATGCGACCAAGGCGCCGGGCGCCGGCACCAAGGCTTCATGAGGCGAGCCAGCACTGGCTTTTGGTGATTTCGGCACGACGCTGATCAATCGCGCCGCGCAGCCCACCAAGCAAGTCGTCTTCTGTCTTGCCTGTGGTCAACAGGGTTCTGTAGAACGGATCGAGGACAAATGGGATCGTTCCGGCTTGCTCTCGCGCTCCACCGATCCAGAGTTCGCTATCCAGGAGATCGACAGACATGCCGAGTGCTGGATCGGCAATCACCTGCTGCGACAAGCGTTCGACGTCGTCTCGCGGCAAGATCAGCGGTGCCAGACCGTTGATCACGCAATTTCGTTTGAATGTCTCATTGAAGCTGGCGGCAACGACAATGCGAAAGCCGAAGTCGCGCAAGGCCCATACCGCACTCTCGCGCGAGCTGCCGCATCCAAGATTAGTACCCGCCAGCAAGATTTCGGCGCGGTGATAGGGCGGCTGGTTGAGGATGAACGAGGGATCCGGCGTATGGCCCAGGCCGTCTAGATAACGTTTGGCGGCAAATAATCCGTCGCCCCAACCTTTTGTGCTGGTCCGCGTGTTCTCAGCGATCGGAATCAGCTCGTCGGTATCGATGTTGTCACGTGGCATCGGCAGTGCGATGCCCTTCAGACGAAGGAAGGGATGAGCCATGCTACAGGTCTCCTAACAAGGCGCGCGGATCCGTGATCCGGCCGGTCACGGCCGAAGCGGCGACAGTTGCGGGGCTGGCCAGATGCGTCCGCGTGCCGGGCCCCTGGCGGTTTTCGAAATTCCGGTTTGTCGAACTAATCACGCGGAGATCCCGCCAGATCGGTCCTTCACGACCACCACAATTCGAACAACCTGATTTGCGCCACTCGAATCCGGCATCGATGAAGATGCGGTCGAGCCCTTCGGCCTCGGCCTCGGCCCGCACGGCCATCGAGCCGGGTGTGCACATGGCACGGATACCAGGAGAGATCTTGCGACCCTTCAGGATGGCAGCGGCAGCACGCAAATCGCTGATGCGGGCATTGGTGCACGAGCCGATAAAGGCTGCGTCAATGGGAACGGAACTGATAGGCTGCCCCGGCTCAAGTCGCATATAGTTGAGTGCTTGTTTCGCAGCGGCTTGGGCGGCGGCATCGCCCGCTTCGCTCGGATCCGGTACGCTGTCCGGTATGCCTACCGAGTGCATGGGAGTGGTGCCCCATGTGACTTGTGGAACCAAATTCGACACGTCGAGTGCCAATTCACGCTCGAAGACCGCGTCATGATCTGATTTCAGAGTCCGCCAGTGAGAGATTGCTGCTTCGATCTGCTCCGGCCTTGCGGGCACAGAGCGGCGCAACGCGGCAAACGTCGTCTCATCAGGTGCGATCAGCGCATAACGCGTTCCCATTTCGGCAGCCATGTTGCAAAGCGTCATGCGCCCTTCCATGGACAAGCTACCAACGAGGGGCCCTGAGAATTCAATCACATAGCCAAGCGCCAACTTCACACCATGCAGGGCGAGAAGGCGCAGGGCGACATCTTTGGCCGAAACCTGCGCCGACAGGTGGCCCGTCAGATCGATCCGCAATGTCTTGGGGCGCTCAACAATAAGAGCGCTGTGCCTCAACACCGTCGTCACTTCGCTGCTGCCGACGGCGAAAGCCAGGGCTCCGAACGCGCCGAGCGTGCAGGTGTGACTGTCGCCGCAGACCAGGGTGATTCCGGGAAGGACAAACCCTTGTTCCGGCGCGGCAACATGGACGATGCCATGCGCCTTCTCCTGCGGGCGGACATAGCGATAGCGGAGTGCGGCGCAACTCTCCTCCAGCGAAGCGATCATTTGCGAACCTGCAGGGCTAATGGAATCGTGCGGCCCACGATCCGGCGCGGTGCTGATCGCGTGATCGGCGACGGCGAAAGCCTGATCCGGCTGAAGGGACGGCATTTCTCCGGCGGCTCGCATGTCGCGCAAGGCGTATCCGCCGCTCAGTTCATGCAATGTCATGCGGTCGATCAGCAATGCGGCCCGATCTCCTGGAAGGTCAGCCACCTGATGACGCTTCCAGATCTTTGCGAAGAGCGTCTCCCCCCTCATGCCGCGAACTCCTGTTCACGCGCCCGTTCGCCAGGAAGGCCAACCAGTGCCGTCACCTGGTCGAAGGGCATCAGATCTTGTGCGATGCGTCCAATATCGCCATCCCGTATCAGGGCCTCGAGCGCGCGCTGCATGGCTGCTCCGGCGCTGGATAGGGTGAGACCCGGAAACGAAACGCGGGCGACGCCCAAACACCGCAGGTCCGCCAGGTTGACTGAAGGCGTTTTACCGCCTGGCGCCCCAACCATATTGATGCTGACCAGTCCCCGGACCTGCGCCACGATTGTCGCTATATCGTCATAGCTGCCCGGTGCCTCGACGAAAACCAGCGTTGCACCTGCTTCGAGATAGATGTTCGCGCGTTTGATCGCCGCGCCGAGGCCATCGGTTGCGAATGCGTCAGTGCGAGCGTTGATCACGAAGTGGGGATCTTTCCGTGCTGCAACGGCAGCGCGGATCTTTTGTACCATCTCGGAGGTCGGAATAACCGATTTGTCGTTCATATGGCCGCAGCGCTTGGGGAAGGTCTGGTCTTCGATGTTGATGCCAGCGGCACCCGCTGCCTCCATCAACCGGACGGTGTGATAGGTGTTGAGCGCATTGCCGAAGCCCGTGTCGCCGTCCGCCATCACGGGAATGGAAACTGCATTGGCGATGGCCTGCACCGCGCTGATCTGATCGCGCATCGACAGGATGCCGATATCCGGCAGGCCAAGCGCGGCCGCGGCCACGCCGAAACCGCTCACCTGACAGGCCTCAAAACCAGCCTGTTCGACGAGCAATGCACTGAAGGCGTCATAGACGCCCGGAACCGGCAAGGCTGTCCGCTGCTGAATCAGGTCGTGCAGAATATGGCACTTCGACACTGTTTATCCTCCCGTTATCTTGTGCGTTAGGGCTGTAGTTTGGCTCCCAAGAAACGTTCGGTCCAATAGATTAATTGATGAAATTCAATCTGTTTCTCTAATTAAATAGCTGAGCTCCACTTTATGCAGCACGTGGCTGTTGGTCTCTGTGTCTGGACGTTGAACGATGAAGCGTTGATCCGCTCCTGGCTCGAGCGCGGTATCGGTTACCTGACTTCGGATCAGCCCGACCTTGCTTTGAGCCTTCCTAGCGAAATCGGGGGGGATGTCATGTCTGGATGGCGCCGATCTTCACGAGACGATCCGCACCTTCATCAATGCCTTTCCAACGCAACAGTTTGACGCGCTGAACGAAGAGTGCATCAACGAGATGCTCGCAGCAAAGCCAGCTTGAGGAGGACGGCGCGACGTTGCGCGTGACATCGCCCATGAGAGATGATGTCGCGCCTACACATATTTTGGATTCTCGTGACAAATGGTTGTCGAGGCCGTGTGAAATTTACCCAGAAGTCAAACTTGGACTTCAGCAATCGCGCCTGCGGCCTTTCGTCAGCATCTGGTCAGACGAACGTCTGAGACTGAGACGGACTGAAGCCCAATTGCATGATTTCGTTATTGAAAGCAAGTTCCTCCGGCCGATATGACTGTCGACATTCCAGGGGCTTGCCGAGACAAATGCGATAGTCGCGCAACCAGCAATGTCCGCAAAATCAGCGGATGTAACGTATGAATGCTCATTCGATCGAACCGATAGAAGGGGTACCGTGATGACCCAACACTGGAGGAGGTTTCTGGCACGCTCCACTCCGCCTGGTGCAGTATTGAATTTCTCGGTCGACGAATTCGTGCTCGAGGTCGCCATCAATTTGCGGTATTGCCTCAACCTCGTCCACCCGACATCGGAATGCATCGACCTGGCCGAACTCGTCTTGCTGCGTGCAAGACATTATAGCCAAGCGAGGATGGGTGATAAATCACGACTGTTCGCAGAGACAGAAGATGCACTTGCCCAGGCAACGAGGCTGCTTGAGATCGAGCTTGAATACTGCTCGACACGAGGCGTGAAAAGCAACGGCAATCAAGTCGTCTGAAATCTCCAGCAAACTATCCGCCGTGGCAATGATTGATGCATCAAAGGACCAGCCGAACGAGGACGAGAATCTAAGCGAAAGAGGGAAATGCGATGCCAACGGGCCGTGTGAAATTTTTCATTGAAGATAAAGGCGTGATTCGACATTGATAAATAACCCCACCAGTATTTGGGACGACAAAGGGTTACTGTGCCTATCGGCGTCGAGACCCCATGCTGATTTACAGGTTAAAATGCAGACCCTTTGACGGGTCGAGCCCCAGGTCTCATCACCTCTCCCTCATCGCTTCGGAAGCGATCTTGGCAAGCGGTGAAATCAGGTAGTCAATGACGCGCCAATTGTCGGTCTTGATCTCCACCGTCACGGTCATGCCGGGCGTGAGCGGGATCTTTGAACTGCCGACGGTCATGGCCAGTTCCTCCGGAGCGATGGTCACCGGGAAAACAAACTTCGTTGGCTGTCCCGGCTGGCTGTCCAAAGCTAGTCCCGGGGCGTTGGCGGCCGCGGGTGCATTGGCGAGCGCGCGCTTGGCCTCCTGTTCATCGACGGCAGCAGTCGCAATGTGAGTGACCGTGCCATGCAGCACGCCAAATTGTGTGAAGGGGAATGCGTCAACCTTGATCACCGCGGCTTGACCAGGCTTTACGAAGCCGATGTCGAGATTGGCGACCAGCGCCTCGATCTGCAGAACGCCTTCGGTCGGAGCTACGATCAACAGCTGCTGCCCCGTCGTTACGACCTGGCCGATTGTAGTCACCGCGATCTGCTGTGCTACGCCGTCGATCGGCGAATAGAGCTTGGTGCGTGCCAGGCGCACCCTGGCCTTGACAAGAGCTTGTTTGGCTTCGTCGGCCTTGCGCTCGGCGTCCGCGGTCTTGTTCTCGTAGTCAGCGACAAATTGCGAAAGCGTCTTGATTTTCTCGCTCTCGAGTTCGCGTAGCGCTGCACTGGTCTCGATCAATTCGCCCTTGTCGGAGGCAAGCGACGATTGCGACTTTTCCAGCTCCTCCTTGGCGGTGTAGAGCGTGATCTTCGTCCCGACGGCCAGATTGACTGCTTGTTCGTGCAGGTTGACCAGCTGAGTCAGTGTTTGGATGAGGCTGTTCTGGGTCTCGATACCCATTTCGAGGCGCTGGCGCGTCGCATCCTTCTGGGCCATCTGCGTATCGAGGCTCTGCAAAGCGCCTATGAGCTGGTTGAGGTCTGCCGAGAGTACTGAGGCCTCTCGCGAACGGAATGTCTTCGGCAAATCGGCGCCCCAGTCAATCTGCGGCTCCGGATCGGTGGCGGCTTGCGTCAGTGGCGCAAGAATGGCTGCAGGCGCGCTTGCTTCGTCCGATTTGGCCGCCGCTTCAAGCGCAGCCTCGGCCGTTTTGACGGCAAAGTGCCGGCGCGTGACTTCCGTAAGGGTCGAATCGAGCGCGTCACGCTGTGTCTGCTCCTCCGCCGAGGCTTCCGCAGGGTCGAGTTCTAGCAACAGGTCTCCCGCTTTCACATGCTGCCCATTCTCGACATGAATGGCTGCGATTTTGCCTGGATCGAGTGGCTGGATCACCTTCGTGCGACCGGCAGTCTCGATCTCGCCTGTGGCCACCGCATGCACGTCGAGCCGACTGTAGAAGGACCAGACAATTGCAGCTGCGAAGAAGGCGCAGATCGTCAACATGATCACAATAGAGAGTGGCGGCGGTGGCGTTTCCAAGATCTCGAGTGCCGCCGGCAGGAATTCGCGGTCGCGGCCGGTAATTTCCGCCGCATCCTTGGAGATGGGCCTGAGGGGCCGCGGAGGTGGAGGTGTGGTTCGCTCGTTCATTCCGCCGCCCTCACCAAAACAGGGTTGCGCGCCTGATCAGACTGCAGCGCCCAAAGCCTTGCATAGAGGCCGCCATTGCGCGCGACGAGTTCATCATGGCTGCCCATCTCGACGATCTCGCCCCGGCTCATGCCGACGATGCGCGTGCACGGCCGCACCGCCGCCAAACGATGGGCGATGATCAGCACCGTGCGACCGCGGACAATCGCGCGCATATTATCCTGGATGATCCGCTCGCTCTCATAGTCGAGCGCCGAGGTTGCCTCGTCGAAAATCAGAATGCGCGGATTGGTGACGAGCGCTCGGGCGATCGCAATGCGCTGACGTTGCCCCCCCGAGAGATTGGTACCGCGCTCCTCGATAATCGTGTCATAGCCCTGTGGCATTTGCGCGATGAACTCGTCCGCACCGGCAAGCCTTGCCGCCTGGATCACCAATGCCCGCGGCGCTGCCGGGTCAGCGAGGGCGATATTCTCGTGAATCGACCGATTAAACAGGGTGTTCTCCTGCAGAACGACACCGATCTGGCGACGCAGCCAGCCGGGATCGAGCTGGGAAATATCGACGCCATCGATGAGAACCTGTCCGGCCTGCGGCGCATAGAGCCGCTGCACGACTTTGACCAGCGTCGATTTGCCCGATCCGGAAGCGCCGACGAAACCGATAACCTCGCCGGCGCCGATCGACAGCGTCACATTGCGCAACACCTCTGCTGCGTCAGGTCTGTAACGCAGCGATACCCCGCGCAGCTCAATGGCACCCTGTATTGGCGGCAAGGTCAGCAGGTTCTGTGGCGTCGGCTCCGGCATTTGATTGAGGATGTCGCCAAGTCGGGCGACGGAAACCTGGACCTGCTGAAAGTCCTGCCAGAGCTGCGAGAGCCGCAGGATTGGCGCCACGACCTGGCCAGCGATCATGTTGAAGGCGATAAGCTCGCCGACCGTCATCTCTCCGTCCATCACCGCATAGGCGCCGAACAGCAGGATGAGCGCCGTCGTCACCTTGCTCACATACTGCATGAAGTTCTGGCCAAGCGCGCCGGTAATGCCCGCGTCAAAGGACTTGGAGACGTAAGATGCAAGCCGCTCCTCCCATTGCGCCTGCATCATCGGCTCGACGCTAGCCGCCTTCAGGGTTGGCGCACCGAGGATCGACTCGACGAGGAACTGCTGCGAGCGCGCACCGCGGTTGAACCGCTCGCTGATCTGCTCGCGCAGGACCGGGCGGATCAGCGCGGCGATGATGATATAGACGGGGATCGCGCCCGCCACGACCAGCGTGAGCTTGGCGGAATAGATGAACATCACGGCGAAAAACGCGATGGTGAAGATGAGATCGAGGAGCGAGGTCAGCCCCTGCCCGGTCAGGAAATTTCTGATCGTCTCGAGCTCACGCACGCGTGCCACCGTCTGCCCCGCCGCCCGCGTTTCGAAATAGGTCAGCGGCAGACGGAATAGATGATAGAATAGTCGCCGACCAAGCTCGACGTCCATTCTGTTCGTCGTGTGACTGAGCGTATAGGCGCGCAGGAACTGTAGGATCGTTTCGAAAAGACCAAGCGTCACCATGCCGACGATCAGCGCGGTCAATGTCGACACGCCCTTATGCACCAGCGCCTTATCGACGATGAGCTGAAAGAAGATCGGCGTGATGAGTGCAAACAGCTGCACGAACAGCGACGCGACCATGACCTGGGCAAGAGATCGCCGGTAGCGCCAGATCGATGGCAGGAACCAGCGGAGGCCAAAGGTTTTGGGGTTGGTGCCCGTCCCTCCCAGCCGGCGCGTGATCAGCACGACCTCGCCGGAGGACAGAGCTGCAATGTCCTCAATCGCCATCTCCTGGCCGATCTGGGCGGCCGGATCGATGAGCCTGACGATGCCCTTGGCGGAGCCGACCGCCAGCACGCCGAAGGCGCCACCCTTAAGTCCGATCAGCGCCGGATAGGGAATGTTGGCAAGGCGCTTGGTTTTGACGCGGTGCAGGATACGAGAGCGCAAACCCAAAATATTGGCAGCGCGGACGATATCCGTCGCCGCGGCGAGCCGCCCTGTCAGCGCAAGCTGATGGCTAAGTTGCGCCGGCTCGGCAGCGATGCGGTAGTAACCGGCGATCATTGCCAGTCCTGCAAGCCCGGCATCGATTGCCCGATATGTCGGCGGCAGCTCCGGCTCGGCTGCGGGTGGTTTGGTCTCTACAAGCAACTCGTCCATATCACCCTCCACACAAACTCTAGGACCGAGAAGCCGAGCCGGCCGTCCCCTTCGCAGGGGGCCGCCGGCCAAAGGCTATTCTATGTTGCCCGTCATACGATCGGCTTCGGCGTCAGTGTGACGTTCAGCGTGCCTGTCCCTGCCTCGGTCAGGTTGCTGTTAAGACCACTGTTCGAAGCGTCATAGTCCTGCAGCGCGAGGTTGAACGCCATGTTGACATTCGAGCCGGTCGTGATGATCGGTGCGGACACGGCGCCCATGTCGAACGTGTCCTTGTTGTTATAGACGGTGCCGATATTGGTTGCGAGCAACCGGTCGAAACCGTTGGCGGAGCCGGCGAGAATGAACACGCCCGGCAGTTGTTTAAGACCCGTCAAATCCACGCCATTGGCGTCGCCCGACGGTCCGAAGCCGACGGTTACGGTTTCCGTGACGCCGCCGACGGTGATCGTTTTGGTCCCGTTCGAGGTGAAATCTGCGAGCGTGGCGGTTATGTTGCCTTTGCTGTCTTCCGTCACGATCTTGATGTCGTTGATCTTCTGCTGGTTGGTGTCCGTCGTTTGCAAGGTCGTCGCCGCCGTCGGCACATTGTAGGCGTCGAGACGGATATCGACCGTTTTGCCAGTCGGGTTGATCTGGCTGATCGTGAACCCGGCTTCGGTGACGTCGTAGTGATCTTTGAAGTGGAGGCCGGTCAGATTTGCCATGGCCGTCTTGGCGCTGATCGAGCCGACATTATCGACGAAGTCGAGCCGGATCGCCTTGCCGGGGGCCACCGCCTGCTTGTCGGTACCGACGCCGATGCTACTCGGATTGACCGTGTCAGTGCCGGCACTGAGCCCGGTGAAAACAACAGAATGCGTGTTTTGCACCGGTCCCGGAGGTATGTTGTTGGGCGCTGGGGTAAAGGGCAGCGCGAACCATGAGTAGTTGCCGGCCGGCACGTCAGCGAAATCGTTGAAGATTAATTGCGCCCCGTTCACGATCGGCTGAAGCATATTGAAGGTGTACTGATCGCTCGCCGGGTTGGTAGTGATCGTGAACACCTCGTCAGCTGTAATTGCCGTTCCGCTTGCGCCGCCCGGTAGCCCCTGGCCGGCTGCATCGGTGGTCGCCGTCAACAAGCCCGTACCGAAGCCAAACAGGTAGATGTTATGCCCGTTCGCTTGCAGATCCTGGCTCGCGCCGCTGCCGATCTGGCCCATCAGCAAGGAACCATTCTGGCCGGTGAAAGTCAAAGCTCCGAAGCCATCGCCGCCCGCATGCTGCTGGATGTTGAGCAGCGGATAGGGATCGGCAGGTTCTCCGGATCCGGAGAGCGCCGTGTCGGTCGTCAGATCCCCAATGAAGGAGGAGCCGGCGACGTCTTGAACATTGTCGCCGCTGACGATCGCTTCCGGGACAAAGTTCGCTGGCACGTCGTCGATGATCTTGACGCTCCATGCGTTGGCCGGAGCAGTTGCCTTGCTGCCGTCATCGTCGATCACCTGGAGAAGGCTGCCGAAGTTCAGCACGTTATTGCTTGCATCGTTGGCGCCGGGCACCTGATCGATGGGCGCACCGAGCGTGAACGTCCACGCACCGGTACTTTCGGTCAGCGCTAGCGTGAACACCGTGGTCGCACCGGCCTTAGCCGTCAGCGTATCGATGCCGCCAGCGGTGGTGACCGCATAGGTCACGGCGACACCATGCGACGTTAGCGCCGGCAGCCCGGAGGTGGTAGTGGACATGGTGTAGGTCGGCGGCGTATCGGCTCCGGTTTTGAATAGGCTGGCCACTGAACCGGAGGCCGTCGCGCTTCCTGCATCGCCGAGGAGATTGGCCGAAAGACCATCCTCATCCACGCTTCCGGAGGTTGACGAGTTGGCGACGAACGTCGGCTGATCGTCGATGATGGTCAGCTTCAGCGCATTGGCCGCAGCCGCCGTCGTGCTGCCATCGTCATCGGTGACATGCAGCAGGTTGCTGACATCGAAGGAGAAGGTGCCCTCCGGCGAGCCATTCTGCGGGCTCTCATTGTCGATTGCGGCGAGGAGCTTGAACGTGTAGGCGCCGCTCGCCTCGGTCAGCGAGAGCGTGAACACAGTCGTGGCTCCGGCGGATGCCGTCAGCGTGTCGACGCCGCCACTGCTGGTGATCGCATAGGTCACCGCCACGCCATGCGACGTCAGTGCCGGCAGTCCGGCAGTCGAGCCGGACAGCGAGTAGGTCGCCGGCGTATCCGCTCCTGTATTGAACAGGTTGGAGACATTGCCGGTGGCGGTACCGCCGAAGCCGGTCTCACCGGTGGCTTCACCGACCAGCGCGTCTTCATCGACCGTCGCCGTCTGGGTATTGGCCGTCACCGTCGGCTGATCGTCGATGATGGTCAGCTTCAGCGCATTGGCTGCAGCCGCCGTCGTGCTGCCGTCATCGTCGGTGACATGCAGCAGGTTGCTGACATCGAAGGAGAATGTCCCCTCCGGCGAACCGTTCTGCGGCGTCTCATTGTCGATCGCGGCAGATAACGTGAAGCTGTAGGCTCCGCTACTTTCCGTCAGTGCCAGCGTGAACACCGTGGTCGCGCCTGCGGAAGCCGTCAGCGTGTCGACGCCACCGCTGCTGGTGATCGCATAGGTCACGGCGACGCCATGCGAGGTCAGTGCCGGTAGACCAGAGGTCGAGCCCGACAGCGAGTAGGTCGCGGGTGTATCGGCTCCTGTATTGAACAGGTTGGAGACATTGCCAATGGCGGTGCCACCAAAACCGGTCTCACCGGTGGCTTCACCGACGAGTGCATCTTCGTCCACCGTCGCCGTCTGGGTGTTGGCGGTCACCGTCGGCTGATCATCGATGATGGTCAGCTTCAGCGCATTGGCTGCAGCCGCCGTCGTGCTGCCATCGTCATCGGTGACATGCAGCAGGTTGCTGACATCGAAGGAGAACGTCCCCTCCGGTGAGCCGTTCTGCGGCGTTTCGTTATCGATCGCCGCCGACAGCGTGAAGCTGTAGGCTCCGCTACTTTCCGTCAGCGATAGGGTGAACACCGTCGTCGCGCCTGCGGAAGCCGTCAGCGTGTCGACGCCGCCGCTGCTGGTGATGGCATAGGTCACGGCGACACCATGCGACGTCAGCGCCGGTAGACCAGAGGTCGAACCCGACAGCGAGTAGGTCGCCGGCGTATCCGCCCCCGTATTGAACAGGTTGGAGACATTGCCGGTGGCGGTGCCACCAAAACCGGTCTCACCGGTGGCTTCACCGACCAGCGCGTCTTCGTCGACCGTCGCCGTCTGCGTATTGGCCGTCACCGTCGGTTGGTCGTCGATGATGGTCAGCTTCAGCGCATTGGTCGCAGCCGCCGTCGTGCTGCCGTCATCGTCGGTGACATGCAGCAGGTTGCTGACATCGAAGGAGAAGGTGCCCTCTGGCGAACCGTTCTGCGGGCTCTCATTGTCGATGGCCGCCGACAGCGTGAAGCTGTAAGCGCCGGTCGCCTCGGTCAGCGCCAGCGTGAACACCGTCGTTGCTCCAGCCATGGCGGTCAAGGTATCGACACCAGCATTGGTCGAGATCGCATAGGTCACGGCGACACCATGCGAGGTCAGCGCCGGCAGACCAGAGGTCGAACCCGACAGCGAGTAGGTCGCGGGTGTATCCGCCCCCGTATTGAACAGGTTGGAGACATTGCCTGTAGCAGTACCGCCAAAGCCGGTCTCGCCGGTGGCTTCACCGACGAGCGCATCTTCGTCGACCGTCGCGGTCTGCGTATTGGCCGTCACCGTCGGCTGATCGTCGATGATGGTCAGCTTCAGCGCATTGGCCGCCGCCGCCGTCGTGCTGCCGTCATCGTCGGTGACATGCAGCAGGTTGCTGACATCGAAGGAGAAGGTGCCCTCCGGCGAGCCATTCTGCGGGCTCTCATTGTCGATCGCGGCAGATAACGTGAAGCTGTAAGCGCCGGTACTTTCCGTCAGTGCCAGCGTGAATACCGTGGTCGCGCCAGCGGATGCCGTCAGTGTGTCGACGCCGCCGCTGCTGGTGATCGCATAGGTCACGGCGACACCATGCGAGGTCAGTGCCGGCAGACCGGAGGTCGAGCCGGACAGGCTATAGGTCGCCGGCGTATCCGCCCCGGTCGTGAACAGATTGGAGACATTGCCGGTGGCGGTGCCACCAAAACCGGTCTCGCCGGTGGCTTCACCGACCAGTGCATCTTCATCGACCGTCGCGGTCTGCGTATTGGCCGTCACCGTCGGCTGATCGTCGATGATCGTCAGCTTCAGCGCGTTGGCTGCCGCCGCCGTCGTGCTGCCATCGTCATCGGTGACATGCAGCAGGTTGCTGACATCGAAGGAGAAGGTCCCCTCCGGTGAGCCATTCTGCGGGCTCTCATTGTCGATCGCGGCAGATAACGTGAAGCTATAAGCGCCGGTCGCCTCGGTCAGCGCCAAGGTGAACACCGTCGTCGCTCCAGCCGTGGCGGTCAGCGTATCGACGCCACCGCTGCTGGTGATCGCATAGGTCACGGCGACACCATGCGAGGTCAGCGCCGGCAGGCCTGAGGTTGAGCCCGACAGCGAGTAGGTCGCGGGTGTATCCGCCCCCGTATTGAACAGGTTGGAGACATTGCCTGTAGCAGTACCGCCAAAGCCGGTCTCGCCGGTGGCTTCACCGACGAGCGCATCTTCGTCGACCGTCGCGGTCTGGGTATTGGCGGTCACCGTCGGCTGATCGTCGATGATGGTCAGCTTCAGCGCATTGGCTGCCGCCGCCGTCGTGCTGCCGTCATCGTCGGTGACATGCAGCAGGTTGCTGACATCGAAGGAGAAGGTCCCCTCCGGTGAGCCGTTCTGCGGCGTTTCGTTATCGATCGCCGCCGACAGCGTGAAGCTGTAAGCTCCGGTCGCCTCGGTCAGCGACAGGGTAAACACAGTCGTTGCTCCAGCGGATGCCGTCAGCGTATCGACGCCACCGCTGCTGGTGATCGCATAGGTCACGGCGACACCATGCGAGGTCAGTGCCGGCAGGCCAGAGGTCGAGCCGGACAGCGAGTAGGTTGCCGGCGTATCGGCCCCCGTATTGAACAGGTTGGAGACATTGCCGGTGGCGGTACCGCCAAAACCGGTCTCGCCGGTGGCTTCACCGACGAGTGCGTCTTCGTCGACCGTCGCCGTCTGCGTATTGGCCGTCACCGTCGGCTGATCGTCGATGATCGTCAGCTTCAGGGCATTGGCCGCAGCCGCCGTCGTGCTGCCGTCATCGTCGGTGACATGCAGCAGGTTGCTGACATCGAAGGAGAACGTCCCCTCCGGTGAGCCGTTCTGCGGCGTTTCGTTATCGATCGCCGCCGACAGCGTGAAGCTGTAGGCTCCGCTACTTTCCGTCAGCGATAGGGTGAACACCGTCGTCGCGCCTGCGGAAGCCGTCAGCGTGTCGACGCCGCCGCTGCTGGTGATGGCATAGGTCACGGCGACACCATGCGACGTCAGCGCCGGTAGACCAGAGGTCGAACCCGACAGCGAGTAGGTCGCCGGCGTATCCGCCCCCGTATTGAACAGGTTGGAGACATTGCCGGTGGCGGTGCCACCAAAACCGGTCTCACCGGTGGCTTCACCGACCAGCGCATCTTCATCGACCGTCGCCGTCTGGCTATTGGCCGTCACCGTCGGCTGATCGTCGATGATGGTCAGCTTCAGGGCATTGGCCGCAGCGGTGGCCGTATCGCCAGCGCCAAAATGCCCGTCGGCATCGGTTGCCTGGAGCAGCTTGCTGACATCGAAGGAGAAAGTGCCTTCGGGGGAGCCGTTCTGAGGTGTTTCGTTGTCGATCGACGCGAAAAGTTTGAACGTGTAGGCACCCGTGCTCTCTGTCAGCGCCAAGGTAAAGACAGTCGTTGCTCCAGCGGACGCCGTCAGCGTATCGACACCGCCGCTACTGGTGACCGCATAGGTCACCGCAACGCCATGCGACGTCACATTCGTCGGCAGGCTCGATGTGTCCGTAATGAGCCGGTAGGTAAGCGGCGTATCGACACCGGGAGTGAAGAGGTTGGAGACATTGCCAATGGCGGTCCCACCAAAGCCGGTTTCGCCGGTGGCTTCACCGACGAGCGCATCTTCGTCGACCGTTGCAACCTGGGTATTTGCGCTTGCCATCGGCACACTATCCTCGAACAGGATATGCGATCCGACCTCGGTCGTCGCGCTAATCGTTTGCGTTTGCGTGACATTGAGAATGTCGAAGCCGGGTGTGTTGCCGGTGCCGGTGATATTCTCAACCACGAACTGATCGAAGTTGGCGCCGCCGGCGGAGAAGAACTTTACGACTTCATCTACGCCAAGTCCGTTGACGACGCCGTTCGGCGCGCTGGTGGTGCCACCGAAGGTGATGCCGTTGTTACCGGTGGTGCGCGTCGACGAGGCAAGCAAGGTTCCGCCAGTGGTGTAAACGTCGATTTCGCCCAATGCCACGGTATTCGCAGAGGTATTCGTCTGCGTGCTGCCGAAAGTGGCGCCGGTCTCGTTCTGAGCAATGATCTGAATGTTGACCTTGTCACCCGTGGGGGTTACCTGGCTGATGTCGAAGGTCGCACCCGTGCCTTCTTTATAGACGAGGCTGTTGAGAGTACCGTCGGTGAGGAACGTTTTGTCCTTTGTGGAACCGCCGGTATAGCTGGAAACGAAATCGAAGCGCAGCCCTTCAGTGGGAGTGATTGACTGGCTGTCGCTCCCGTCGCCGGACGAACTGGTGTTGACGGTGTCGGGATTAGCCGAGCTCGCATCGAGCCCGGTCACGAGGACGGTTGTGGTCGTGGTAGGATCCGTGAAAGGCAACCAGTAGTTCTGGCCAGGGTCCTTGGTGCCGATGTTGAATGATGCGGTTGACGTCCCGCTGACATAGACGCGGTTGGCAAGGTCGAGCGTGTTGGCGTCCTCGCCCACGGCAGGGTTGGTGTTGGTAAGCGCCTCGTACTGCACGACCCAGACTGTCGCGCCGCCGCTTGTCGGCTGCAGCAAGAGAGCGAATGCGACAGCACCGGCGCTGTTCGATTCACGGCCAAGGACGATGTCTGGATTGGTCGGGTCGGAATAGAGGAAGATCTCGTTACCATCGATCGCCTTGAAGCCTGAATCGACTCCGTTCAACGTGTTGCCGCTGCTATCGCTGAAAATCATATTCGACACGGTGGCGCTGATGATCGCGTTCTCCGAGATGCCGATCGCCTGCGTCGTGCCGGTTCCGGTCGTCGTCGAGGGATAAAGGCCAATGCTCGTTAGCGATGTGCCAAGCGAAGACGATGCGGGAATACCCGTCTGAAAATTGGACAATGTAACGTTGTTGTCGGGGCTAGTCGGGTCGCTATCGGCCGCGAGAGTCACAATTCCGAGGTCTTCGTCAGCAATTACGTTGCCGGTAACGGAGATCAATGACATGGCTATTCTCCCTACATTTTTGCGCCATCCCGACTTTCAAGATCTCAATGACTGCGAGCTCTGAATGAGTGGGATGCCCTGCGCGTTGAATTCCTTTGTCACCTGACTGTTGCTCTGAATGTTCACGACAATCTTGGCGGCCACGCTCGTGCCGCCGATGCGGACGCTGTTGCCCTGGCCTAGCTGAATCCGTTCGACACGGCCGGACGGCAAAGGGCATCAGGTTTCCTGAGAGGAGTGAAATATGCGCCCATGCCGCGACAAGGCGGAATAGATTGGGGCGGCCACATGCCCAGGTCGGAAGCGGGCCAATTGTTGCCCGCTCGCGCGGCATTGAGCGACAGGTTCACCGGTGTCTCGTGACGAAGCATCTCGGGAGTCGCGTTGGCTTCGAACAGGATCGAACTGGCTTGCGCATGGTGCAGCCGCAACATGGCCATCAGAGTCCCCCAGATGACGATTGCTCCATCCCAACACGGGAAAAAGCCTACGCTTTTCCGCGTGTTTTCATATTAGCTAATAGAATGATCTCGTCTTACCCCATAAGGATGAGATGCGATCCAAAGCCAACTCGGTCCTTCATTGTTTTTATTTGAGAATTCCGCCCGCCCTGTTACGGTTTTCAGCGCGTCAGACTAAAGTCCTATTTGACAAAAAGTCGTATTATCCAGTTCGAGCCGACGCCAGCAGATCGTCTGTAATCGTAAGCAACGCCCTACAATATGGCTGCTGCGTCGGCTACCTCCGCATCAGTCGGCGGCTAGTCCCCGCACCTGGTGATGTCAGCTTAATCGGAGCGAGTATGCATTTCGGCAGGCTCGGAGTGATCAGGCGGCTATTCCGGCCAGGGCCTTCCAATGTGCTGTCGCGCCGAGGCGATCCAGGGCAGCCGGTGAGCGGAACCGCTGCATCGCCCGCTCCCGTTTTCGCAGCGGCAGATGCGAGTTTTCGGCGCCATTGTTCAGCCCTTTATGTGATCGGTGCTCGGCCGCCGGCATGATCTGACGTCGTGCTGCGCCGTCAGAACCAAGCTTGTCGGTAACGATGCACTTGGGGCGGCACCCCGGTTTCTTCATCAGACAGAATGGACATCGGAAACACAGCCAGACTGCGTGGGCGATCACCGACGGCGGAAAGCGAAGGCGTTTGTAGCTGACTGGCCTCTGGCACATCACGGTGAAATAGCCGTAGATCTTCCAGCCGCAGTTAACCGGACATCACCATCCACGGGATACAATTGGGCATCAGACTGAACTAGCGCATATTCGCAAACGCCAATCAAGCTCAGCATCGTTGCAAGGAACGGAACGCCGCGTTCGCTCCTTCAAATCTCCCTTTCTGCTGCTGCGGTGCTAGATTAAGATAGGCGTCGCCGTCAAACGCAGCGTCCGCCAAATGTGCGCTCAACCTGTCGGCCTTTTGGCTTACTCGCTTTGATCGACGTTTCAAAATCAAGCGTTAAATGCGCGCGATTGAACCAATGACTAAACAAAGAGGAGATTACGCCATGACCAGCGAACCTATCCGTGATCCTGTTAAGGATCGGCTCCTTAGTCCAAAGAACTCAGCCTTTGTGATCATCGATTACCAGCCTGTCCAAGTGAATTCGATCGCGTCGATGGATCGCCAGCTTCTCATTAACAATATCGTCGGAGCGTCGAAGGCGGCCAAGGTCTATGGGTTGCCGATCGTGCATTCGACGGTCAATGTTAAGACAGGCCTGAACAAACCGCCGATCCCACAGATTCGGAAGGCACTTGAAGGTGTGCCGACTTACGACCGCACGTCCATCAACTCCTGGGAAGATGTCGAGTTTCGCCAAGCCATCGAGCAGACCGGACGCAAGAAGCTCATCATGACGGCTCTTTGGACAGAAGCTTGCCTGACTTTCCCGGCTATTGATGCACTGGCGGAAGGTTATGAAGTCTATGTCGTCGCCGATGCCGTCGGTGGTACTTCTGTCGCTGCACACGAGGCGGCCCTTCGCCGTATCGAGCAAGCCGGGGGCAAGATGATCAGCGTTGCCCAACTCTTCTGTGAGTTGCAGAGGGATTGGAAGCGCCAGGAAACTGTGCCGCAGTTCATAGACCTGTTCATTGAAACCGGCGGCACCGCAGGCATCCAGTTCGGATACGATCGAGCTTAATAGCAATAGAGGCCCGAGGAAGACCAACTTCCTCGGGCCTCTATTATTTAGCTGTCACAACAAGGAAGTTCCTACAATGAGCGAACTGAACATTGTCGTCGTCCTGCGCGCGAAGGCGGGCAAGGAAGATGAGTTGCGGCGTGATCTCAAAGTGGTCACCGATGAGTCCCGCAAGGAAGACGGGAGCCTAAACTACAACCTGTACGTCGACAGGAACGACCCAGGGCGCTTTGTCTTTGTTGAGCACTGGGCTTCCCAGGAGCATCGGGACAGGCATCACAATGAATCGGCGCATATTCGCCATTTCCACGAGAACGGGGTGAAGAACGTAGAGGCTACGGAGTTTGCGTTCTTCTTGGATCGCGTCGAATAGCAGTCCAAAGCTGCAAAAGTGTGGTTCAGTGCTCGAACCGACTCTTAAAGCTGCCGGTAGCGAAGGAGGGCCACGCCCAACTATGGCCAATGGCCCCTTTGAGGGCGGAGTTAGGATCTGCTTCTCAAGCTTGGCAGGAAAGGCTCGACAGTCGTCGCCGTGGACTTTATCTACAGTTTTTGGATGCGGCATACTTGCCTAAAGCGGACGCAACCCGGCACGGGGAGAGACTCTCAGCATCCGGGCGCCCACACCCGTTCAGGGCCAAATGCAACGAGGAGAATTCATGACCTCCAATGGGCCCTGCATCGTCATCTGTCTGAGTGCGCTGGCGCTGTACGCCCAAGCATTTGGCGCACATGCCGCTGGTGATTCCGCCGAACAAAGGAAGCGCCCGGCCATCAAATCGAACCGATGGGAAGAAGATTGGTCCGTGCTTGCGGATCCGAAGCTTCGAACCGAGCCGCTAGACCAGTTCAAGTACATTCCGCTTTTTGTTGGTGATACGGACAGCTACATATCGTTTGGCATGAATCTACGCGAGCGCTTTGAAAGCAACGACGCGCCTGGCTTCGGCATCGGGGCCGTGGGCGGGGACTCTTACCTCTTGCAGCGTCTGCAATTCCATGTCGACGTCCATCTCCTAGACACCTGGCAGATTTTCACCCAGTTTGAGGACGTGCGCGCTTTCGGAAAAGAAACCCCGACGCCCGCAGACGAAAACCAACTTGACCTCCGCCAAGCGTTCCTCGGATACAAGCACGAATTCGATTCAGGCACGCTTCTTGCCCGCGTAGGTCGCCAGGAGATCGGTTTCGACCTTCAGCGGTTCGTCTCGTCACGGGATGGTCCGAACGTTCGTCAGGCATTTGATGCCGTTTGGGCAGAGTGGGACGCGACACCCTGGCGCTTCAAGGGCTTCGTCAGTCAGGTCGTGCAGTATTTTGACGAAGGGCCGTTCGACGATGCGTCCAGCGGCAATATCAGTTTCAGCGCCCTCCGTTTTGAGCACGACGTCCCTAACGGCGGCATTTCGGGCTATTACGGATTCTACCATAAAGAAAGCGCTGCCTACCTCGATGCGTCTGGTGATGAGAACCGCAGCGGGATCGATGCCCGATATTTCGGTCGCTCCGGGCCGTGGGACTGGGACATCGAAGGGATGTTCCAGTTCGGAACCGTTGGGTCGAAGGGCGTCGTTGCATGGGCCGTCGGCTCTCGATTTGGTTACACGTTTGAGGATGTAGCGTGGGAACCGCGCTTAGGCCTTCAACTTGACGGGGCTTCAGGTGACCGCCATTCGGGCGATGACACAGTCGGAACCTTCAATAGCCTGTTCGCCAATGGCTCCTATTTTAACCTTGCAGGCTATACCACTTACGCAAACCTTATCCATGTAAAACCGTCGGTTACCTTTAAACCGACGGAGTCCGCTACCGTCATGGCCGCGATTGGATTGCAGTGGCGGGAAACGATGGGTGATGCCATTTACGCTGCGCCCATCCATGCACTAGCCGGGACCGCCGGCCAGGGAAGCAACTGGACCGGATACTATACCCAGCTGCGATTGGATTACGCGATAAATGCCAACCTGTCCGCTGCCGCGGAATATGTGCATTTCGGTGTGGGTAACACAATTCGACATGCAGGCGGTCACGATAGCGACTATTTTGGTGGGGAGCTGAAACTCGCCTGGTAGCTCGATCCGGATACCGCATTGTGCAGCGACAAACGTTCATCTTGAGCTATGCCGGCGCCTTTCTTATCCTAGGGGCCATCACTTTGCTTGCCACCGCAATTACGCTGGGTTTGCGTCGTCCGACGCTGCTTTGCCGTTTTCGGTAACTGAATTCCCGGCATTTCAGCCATCAGGTCGCCTTATGCTACGCAGCCGGCGAAGCGCCAGCTGCCCCGCTTCGTCGTCCTCCCATGGCAAGGGCGCAGTGAAGAACTGAACGAGGAAGTTGATGAAGGTCCGCACTTTCGTCGACACGTGATGGGTGGGAGGATAAACCGCGGAAATCGTATACGGCGTCAGCCTGTAATTCCGGAGGATTTGAACGAGCGATCCTTCTCGCAATCCATCGGCCGCGAGAAAAATAGGCAAGGACGCGATCCCAAGACCCGCAATCGCCATCTCCCTCATGGCTCCGCCGTTGTTTATGACAATGCGGCTGCGCATGGAGACGTTCACCGGGGAACCACCCTTCCCTTCCGGCTCGAACTGCCATAGGCGATTGGCGTGAACGTAGGCATAGTCGATGCCTTGGTGATTTGCGAGTTCCGCCACCGACTGGGGTTCTCCGTGGGCTTCAACATAGGAGGGGCTGCATACGACGACGCGCGGACAATCGCATAGCTTGCGCGCTCGCAAACTGGAATCACGCAGGTGGCCGATGCGAATTCCGATATCGTAACCACCCTGGACGAGATCAACGAGCCTATCTTCGTAGTCGATAGCGAGTTCGAGGCCGGAGTGCCGCTGCGCGAATTCAGCAATGACTGGACCTAAATACATCGCGCCGAACGACATCGGCGCGGTGATGCGCAGCTGACCTCGAAGGCTCTTCTCGCCCGTAGTCGAAAGTCTCTCGACGGTTTGGTTGATCTCGTGGATGAGCGGGATCATCCTTTCATAGAAGGCATCACCATTGTCGGTCGGCTTGACGTGCCGAGTCGACCGTTGAAAAAGCTCGACGCCGAGCGCGGACTCCAGATTGGAAATGCGCCTGCTTAGCACGGACTTGGACGAATTCATTCGCTCCGCCGCGGCGGTGATACTGCCGGACTCCATCACGCGCACGAAAGTGAGTATGTCCTCAAAACGCCACTTCATGGTCACTCTTTCTGCAATCGGCCCCTTGTTTAGGACGGAACTCATCTGGGCAGATTCCATTTTCAAATGCAACGAAGAGAATAATGGCCATGGTTTGAGGAGGATGAAATGGCCCGCTCTATTGTGCAGTTGAGTATGGACGAACGTCGCGTCATCGCGCGTATGCATGAGAAGGGGATCCGTCAGGTGGAGATCGCCCGCGCCTTTCGCCGCGAAGTGAACCAGGTCTAACTCTTTTCGTGTGTCCCGTTCTTTTGCGAGGTTTCCGGCGCGCCTTCTGTGTCTTCACCGCTGGCCGCTGCGGCTTACGTAACAAATTCGGTACGACGAAGGGTGTTTCGCCTTCTCTGCGGCATGAGTGGCTGTCGGAGAAACGAAAGCAATCACCACACCGACCGCCAAAGCGAATCTCGTCATCACATCTCCAACTTTTCGCATCATTAGCCGGCGGCTTGAGAAACTCGATGGCCAGATTTCGCCGAATGGTAGCGAACAATCGCCCTCAGTTGAGGCGCGCAATCGCATCGTCGAGGTTATCGATCGCGAGTTGTTCGTGGGCGATCATTCCGTCAATATCGATATCACCGCTGACCTGCTTCGCACTCGCGGCTCGCATCTTCATCTCAAGCAGTTCGTCGCGATGCGCGATCTTTTCGTCTCTAATCTTGATGAGCTTTAGGCGAAAATCATCATTCATCTCAAATCCCTCCCCTTCGGGTCAGCTATCCGCAGCTCCCGGATTTACGTTCGCCTTCCGGATTCGACTTCACAAGGATCACTCGTGCCCGCGGCCGCGATAGGTGGTCGGCACGCCGGCTGCCTCGTGGCATTGCGCGAGGGTTTCCAGCCATGTCGCCAATCCTGCCGGCACTTCGACATTGCCTGCCTCCAGCGCCTCCACCCATGACAGGTCGCATTGCAGGGCGCTTGCCAGATTGATCGGCGTCCAGCGGATATGCAGAAGGCATTCGGAAAAGCGCTCTGGGGTCATGATCATCCAATTCCTGAAGATACTTCAGGGTGTCAGAGGACGGCGCAAAGTCAAGCGAACTTGCAGATCCGACCATTTGCGGCAGTTCTACAATGACGAAATTTGTTGCGGTCGCAGTCGTGGCGCTTGATGGGGCATCTTCGATCCTCAGCTGATGTCATCGGCACCGGTTTTGTCAGTGCAAGGAGGAAGCTCTTTGGGGCACCGAGATCACTTGTTCACCCGAGCGAGACGGCAACGCGTATGTCCCCAATCGGCTGTACTAAAATTGCGATTCTAGTACAGCCGACCTCGTCTATGCGGAAAAATCAAGCCAACCAGTTTTCAACCTGCAATGTATCGATACGCTTAAACCTTCCTGCGTTGGCCGTCACAGTGGGTTCAAGGATGACGTGCGACTTGTGAACGATGCCAATGAGTTATCACTCGCAAGGAAGACGCGATGAGACGCACCTACTTCCAGATTGGATTGGATGAACGCCGTAAGATTGCTCGCTGGAGGACGGCAGGCCTCGGTGTCTCGGTCATCGCCGAGAAGCTCGGACGACATCATGCGACGATCTTTCGTGAAGTTAGACGCAATATGTTCGTCGACAAGCAGATACCAGATCTTAGCGGCTACTGTTGCCGTGCTCGGCGAAACCATCGCACTGTTCATTCGATTCTGGATGACGATCACGCCGCTGCCGGATTCCGCTCAGGCCGCCGCGAGCACCAAAAGCACGGAAAGGTTTGAGAGCTTTTTGCAGAATCTCGGCCGCCAGCTGGCGACGGGAGACAGCTTCCTCACGGAGACTTCGCACGACGCTGAGTCGCCCGCCTATGCCTCCGAGCCAGCAGGAGCGGAACGTGATCCTGTTTGAACAAGATCGGGAAATATTCGTTTGGTTGCCATGAATATTCAATTTCCCAATATTTATGCTGTATTGTTTCGCCTCGCGTTTACCATGTCATTTTACTTACCTGAAACCCGATCTGTGCTGTAATTTCTGTAATGGTCAGATCGGTGGAGGCTGTTGCGTTAGGAGGCGATGAGTTACATTGTACTAGGGGTACTTAACCCAGCAATGTCGGCGATTTTTAGTATAAGCCTGCTGGCGCTATGGTGGCAGCATCGCAGGTTGCCTTACATCGCGATTTTTGCCTCGTCCTATGCGATCCGCACGGTTTGCTTCATTATCGCATTTATTGCTCTGAACCAGCAGACCTTGCCGCTTCGCTTGGTGAGTAACGCGCTGATCCTGTTGACGATGGTGCTGCTTTCGGTAGGGATTTCGCAGAAATATAAGAAACGACCTCACTATACTGTTCTCGTGATCATCGTGCTCGCGACCTTGTCTGGCCTTGGATTTTACACGGTCGTGCATGACAGCCTGGTAGCACGGGCTGCGATAATAGGACTCGGCCTCGCCGCTATTTGTCTAACTATCCTCGACGAAATACCGGAAAGACCGAAGCGCACATCTGTTGAATCGTTGCTGTTCTGGCTGGTCGCGGCGTCTGCGATTACCTTCGGTTGTCGGCCTCTGTTTGCAATGCCTTCCCTTGTCGGTGAGGATTTCGAAAGCGCTTATTGGCTTGCCATCTCGATATCCGACACGCTGATATGCTCGACATTGGCGGTCAGTATTTTTGCGATCATCGCGGTCGACGTTACAGAAAAAATCCGATCTGAAGCTGAACGCGACTATCTGTCTGGATTGCTGAACCGACGCGGCTTCGAGCGCCACGCAAACGCGATCCTGCACGCGCGGTCGAATCGAGGCTCATCGGCCTTGATCGTGAGTGATCTCGACCTCTTCAAGTCGATCAACGATCGCTTCGGGCACGCGACAGGCGATAGGGTCATCCAGTGTTTTGCAGAACTACTCTCACATAAGTCTCCTCCGGGCGCCATCCTCGCTCGGCTCGGCGGCGAAGAGTTCGCCATTCTGCTGCCGTCGTCCGATCTCGGCTTGGCACACCAGGTTGCTGAAGACCTCAGACAGGCTTTCAAGGTTTCTGCGCCCGGCATCGTTCAAGGCGGCCTGTGTCCTACGGCAAGTTTTGGTATTGCCGCCGCTAGTGGAGCCGAAGAGTTAGGGGTTCTGCTGGATCATGCCGACCGGGCGCTGTACCGGGCCAAGACAGAAGGGCGCGATTGCGTTCGCAGCTTTTCAGATTTTGACGGTCAGTGGTCGGCATTGGGTGAAGAGATCCGATCAGGCGCCACGCCGTAATGCGTGCGTCGACGGTCATTATTTGCCCTCTTTGCATTCGCCATTCAGGTCCGCCACGGATTTTTCCATGAGTGTAGAAACCCGCCTTCTTGGCGACGAAGGCGAAGGACAGGTTGAAGGAATAAAAGAACAGCATCAGGAGTACGAAGAGCTCGATCCAAACGCCAATCACCTGGCAGCAACGCGGCAACTGCCGTAACGCGTTCCAGTTCGCGGCAGAGATGAGCACGATCATCACCGCGCCCAGGAGCCGTACGAGCACGGGATTGGCAACAAGCCAGTCCGCCGCCGTTGCCGGCAGCATTTGGCCGATCCAGGCTGGGCTGATGCCGAGCCCATAGAGCGCAACCATGATGAGCCCGAGCAGGAAGAACACTCCCGTCCGTCGCATCTCGTCCGGATACATCAATATCAGTCGACCGATCATTTGATTCTCTTCTCGTGCTTATTTCCGCAGGCCGTTATGGTGAGGACAACACGCGGCGCCTCGCCTTGGCCTTTCAACAATTTCCCCATTAGGCGTTTTGCCGCTTTGGCATCGCGGCGGCTCTGCACCAGGACGTCGAGGACAAATCGGAGCGCTGTCACATTGTTTGTGGCTTAACGGCTTGTGGCAAACTGGGCGGGAATGAGCGAACCGACGATCAGTTATAAGAACCGCCGCTTTCCGTCGCAGATCATGCCCATGCGGTATAACTGTATTTCCGGCAAGTCTGCGACTGGTCGAGGAAATGCTTCTGCAGCGGGCACATCATGGTGTCTTCCGAAACGATCCAGCGACGGGGCCGCAAATTCGGGGCAGCTTGTGTGAAACGGTTGCGCAGAAAGAAGCCGTCGCGAAAGGATATCTGGCATCCGGACGAAGGTGTGATTTCCATCGGCGGCAGAATGCACTGGCTTTGGCGCGCGGTTGACCAGGACGGCTATGGTCTCGACGAGATCGTCCAGGCCCGCCGCGATACCAAGGCTGCCAAGCGATTGCCACTCAGGCTGCTGAGAAAGCGGGATCTGACGCCGAAACCCATCGTCACCGGTAAGTTGCGCTCATAGGGGACGGCAACACGAGATGGGATGCCCGGCGTCGAACATCGATCGCACAAGGGCCTGAATAATCGCGCAGAGAAATCTCATGTGCCACTTCGAAAACGAGAGCAGATGATGCATGGGCTTCCGATCTGTCGGCCGTCTGCAATGGTTCATCTCGATCTTTTCAGCGGTCAGAAATCTTTTCGTGCCGCCACATCAGAAGCGCTCAGCCCTAGCCACCCACATTCATCGCATCCGCGCGATGGCGGAGTGGAAAGCCGTAACCGGCGCAGCGGCGTAAGTTCGCGAACAAAACCGCTGCCTCTGACTTCGATGAAACAAGGTGGCGTCGCCGTCTGTCTGGCGGAACAAATTCCGTTCCGCCGCAACCAGACGTGATCCTCATCGATTGACGACATTTGGCCTCGACGACGCGGAACTTGCATTGAGTTTACCTGACTGAGAACAGCGCCAAGTTTGCCATGTCGAATACAGGGCGACGATCACGACATTGGGTATCCAGGACGTAAATGCAAGCACGGGCGACATGCTCGAATAGCTCTCGTAGCCCAACGCGAAGCCGATCGGGATCTGGAGACGAAGGACGACGGCGCCAAAGGTCATTGCATAGCTGAACCGCATGAGCAGCCGGTGCCGTGCAAAACTTCGTCGAACGGCCGAGATCCAGGCGGCGGCGGTCGTGCCGATCCACAATACGGCAAGAAGTCCGAATCCGAGGCCAGCTATCACCCCACCCGACGCAAATGGTGCTGTAGCTAACGCGCCAACTCCACCTGCAATGCACGTCACGACATAAACTCGGCCCGACCAGCGATGCAGTTTTGGATGACGCATCCTCAATCCCGGATAGAACTGGAACGGACCTAAGGCCAGCGCAACAGGAGCAATCAGCATGTGCAACAGCGCGGGCAGTGGCGCCTGCAATATGACCGCCTTTATTTTCGGATCGATACCGAACCATGCGTTTTCCAGCACGCCATAATATCGCGACGAATATGCGGCCACGGCTACCGCAAGCATGGCGACGATGCCCCGTGCGATTGCGGAGATGCAATTCTCTCTCATATGGTTCGTGCCCCTGTAGCTTTTGCTCGTTAAATGCTTCCCTTACCATTGGCGTTTTCTGGTCGGCTAAACCGGACTATGATCGAGCCATTTTCATGGACAAGAATTGAGGTACGGTTGGCGAGGCAAGAGGGATGAAAAAATGAGTGTTGGGACGAGTGGCGATTTCAACGTGACGAAAGTCGGTCGATTTGGCCTGGATGTGGCCTCTTTCACGACAATCGCGGCTGGCGTAGCTGCGGTCGATCTTTCGAACATATTCACTCTCGCCCACAACTCACTCCGTCATGGCCCGGATGCAGAATTATGGATCCCAAGTGTAACCGAGGCAACAAGCGGTGTCTCGATTTTAGGAGCACTTTGGATTGTTGTGCTTGCTCTCAGACACGCAAGGCCCGGTCAGATGCCATGGCTATTCATGGTTTTCATCCACGCGTTCGCCAGTCTCTGCTTTTCAGCGCAGCATGTCGTCACCATGGTAGTCATGAGAATAACCATCTTTGGCATAGTGGGCGCCCACTATCATTTTGAGCCAGGTGATTGCTTTTACGAATATCGCAAGGATGTCCTAACTTATCTGCTCATCACGGCTTTACTAACCGTCTGCCACTCGCGTGCGCAAACCCCAAAACGCGACAAAGCTCCGGAGTTCGAGCGTGAAGCAACTTTCGACATCCGGGTAAGGGGCCAGACCGTACGGGTTCCCCTAAGAGCGGTACTGGCTCTACGTGCCGCCGGCAATTACGTCGAAGTGTTGTTGGAAGACGGACGGCGGCTGCTTCTCCGTGGAACTCTATCGTCTTATACGGAGCGATTGACCCCGTCCGGGTTCGAACGAACGCACCGGTCTTGGCTGGTCAACGGGGCTCGCATAGTCGGGCTTCGCAACGCCGGCTCGGGTGACATGCATGTGGATCTCCCAGGTGGCTATGAAGCACCCCTCTCACGCCGTTACAGGGAGGTACTGAAACGACTAAAACATCTGCAGCAACCTGTCTCGCGGTAGCAGATTGTGAGTACTGCGATACTGTCAAGCTGCCTGATGCCACGGTAGACGATCGGGCCACGACGCCATTTCCAACGATCCCTCCCGTACGCAGTAGCATTCACCCGATGAGCATCTCCAATGATAGCGGCCCTTGGTCGAAGGCTGCTTTTCGGAATTCGAGCATATCCACCAGAGATCGTATCCATTTCGAGAAAACCGCAAGAAACTGCCTCGCTGTCGTCATCGCAGCCGCAATCGTCCTATGGATCAACTGTCGATACTTCCTAGACGTCGCAGAGGTCTTCCGTTTCATAACGCGTTGACCCAGATTTGCATTTGAGGCTGATCCGTCCAGTCGCGAAGACGCCACCGACGAATTTGCGGTGTCGAAGTCCAGGCAGCGTCTCGACAAAACGCGAAGTCGGGTGAAACCTCGACACAAATCAACGCGAAAGCTATTTACAACCGCAACCGCGGACGTCCATGCGATTTCACTCAATCGTAGCGGCGCGCTTTGACAAGCGATGCCCAGATACCGCCTATGTCTGACGATCAAGCTTGAGACGCGGTCACCTGTTGCTCGGCAGGTCGTTGGCTGAGACCAGATCCCTAATCGGCGCAGTTCAAGAATGGGAATGACTGCACAACAATGCCAATTGAGGATACGCGATTTGCCGGCGATGGCTCAGACGCCGCGCTTGTTGCCCCAGATGATGACATGCAATTGCGGTAGCACCCTCGGCTCAAACCATCGATCATCGCAGACCTTGTCAACCAGCCAACGCATTCGTTCAACAACGCCGTCAACATCTACAGGGGCGTCGTCTTTGTCAGGCGGCGGCGGCGTGTGATTGCCAGGTTGCAAATAGAGAGGCAATTGGGGATAGCGCAATGAAGTTTCCCGCGCATAGGCATAGTCGATCTCGTCGAATACGACGATCTTCAATGCGATCTGCGGTTTGCCACCTGCCATGCGCAGACAGTCGTCGAAAACAGCCCAATCCGTCGTCATCCCACTCGAAGGCGGCTTCGGGCTCAACACCAGTACATCGAGCTGTGCAAACCATTCCTTGGGCACGCTCCCCTGCGTTTCCAGCGCAAAACGATAGCCTTCCCGATGACCATGCGCGATCAACGGGCCGAGCGGCTGGATCGCGGGATTGCCGCCGGAGAGCGAAATCGTCAGCGGCTTGCCTCCGGAGAGCTGCGTCACCTCGTACCAAATTTTACCGACAGACATCGGCTGCCACTGGTCGCGGTAGTCGCTGTCGACCGCATGCAGCGTATCGCACCAGGAGCACCGATAGTCACAGCCGCCGGTACGTACGAAAATCGTCGGGAGACCGATCAATATCCCCTCGCCCTGGATGGTCGGCCCAAAGATCTCGCTCACGCGAATGCGTGCTTTACTCATGGCCGATATTCCGCCCATGTCTTTGGCGTCTCGCTGACGCGTACGGCCGAAGTCTCCGGCAAGCGGACCTTGCACCAATCGTAGAAATGCCTGGCGAGGCACTCCGACGTAACGCGATCATGACCGAGGACATCATTGAGATGGCGATGATCGAACTCATCGTCGATGTAGCGCTTCAACGGCTGAAGCTCATGATAGTCACGGACAAAGCCGTTTTCATCGAGCTCCGCGGCCGAAAGCTCCACCACGACGATGTAGTTATGCCCATGCAGGCGCGCGCATTGATGATCGTCAGGCAGATGCGAAAGCTGATGCGAAGCGGAGAAATGGAACTCCTTGGTGATGCTGAACATCACTTCACCTCCTCGGCAGAGAAGCCCGAGGTTGCTGCCACCCAAAAGTCGGGATCCTCGTAGTCGGTGGGATCTTCAATGCCGGCAAGGTGGAAGGCCTCGCGCCGCTCGACGCAGGTGCCGCAACGACCGCAATGACGCTCACCGCCTTTGTAGCAGGACCAGGTTTCGGAAAAGGGTGTTGCGTGCCGAGCACCATCGGTGACGATATCTGCCTTCGAGACCGTCACATAGGGTGCATAGAGCGAAACACTGGCATAGCCGTCGAACGCATGGTTTTGCATCTGCTGAAAAGCATCGATGAAGCCGGGCCGACAATCGGGATAGATGAAATGATCGCCGCCATGAACGGCAACCGCGACTGCATCCGCCTTCTGTGCAGCCGCCAGGCCGAAGGCGATTGCCAGCATGATCGCGTTGCGGTTCGGCACCACCGTCGCCTTCATGGTCTCCTCGGCATAATGTCCGTCAGGCACATCAACATCGTCGGTGAGCGCCGATCCGGTCAGATGCTTGCCAATGGCCGTTATGTCGATGACCTGATGCGGTACGCCGAGCCGCTCGGCGCAGGCGCTGGCGAATTCCACTTCCTTGCGATGCCGCTGGCCATAGTCGAAGGAGACGAGGCCGATAAGCTGGTGTTCGGCCGCAACTTTATGGGCGAGCGAAACGGAGTCCAATCCGCCGGAGCAGACGACGATAGTCTTCATAATTCAGGATCCCTTGTTTTGACCGGGTGGGCTGCGACCGGATTTCATGGCTCTTCAAGCCACGACAGATCCCCTAGCAGCAGAATCCGGAAGAAACAAGGCGCCCGTTCTACGTCGCGACTGCACGCCAGCAGATGTGAGCGACATTGAGGTTCTCGACCACGCTGTAGGACATCGATGTTCAGTTTCACACCGCTCTAACGCCAATCTGGATTTGAGGCCGATCAGTTCTGTCGCGAAGACGCTGTTGACGAACTTGCGATATCGGCATCCAGGCGGGGGCGCGATGAAACGCAACGTTGGATGAGATCTCGACACAAATGAACAATCCATCCTTGGTCCATGGCTTTATTGGACTGATAAGGTGCACCGGTCTTGGATCATCGAGGCGGTCCAGATTCGCGAAATGGTTCCAGCTCGCCGGCGCTTGGTCCAATTTTGACGCGCAAAGATATTCATTGCGAACTGATCATGGACACGCTGTAAAGTTGGCCGCGCGAAGACGAGAGGTTGCGGCTTTACTTTGTCTCAGGCAGCGTGCAGGTGGACGATCTTGCACCACATTCCCATTGCGACTTCTGACAGTTGGCGATCATTGGCAGATGGAATGTCGTTGCGCGGGATATGACAGAGGTTGGCGATCGGATCGTGAATGGAGACGAAATGCTGAAGGTGCCGCGCTGATTTGCAGCCTTTGTGTTGCGGCAACGTTGCACAAGGACGTCGAGGACGAAGCCCATCTGATCGACGGTACGCCAAAGCCAGATGCTATGACCATTTCTCCTTGCGAAGTTATGCTGACAGCGCCGCATTGGTCGACGGCCATTTCGGCCGGGAGAGGATGCATTCATCAT
>NZ_JACHBG010000012.1 GCF_014207095.1 Martinezella lusitana
GTAGGCTACTGATGACGGAACATCAGGTTTGTCCCGGAATATAAATCCCGTACAAACAATTACTTAGGCGACTTTCACGTCGCACTCACCTTGAACTTGCCGAAACCCGGAATGGAGGTCTCTGCGCCGGAAGTAGCTGCTCCGATAATAGATGCAAAGACGGCTTCGACGATTGCCTTGCCCTGAGCCTTGGTCAGCTTGTGATCAGCGGCAATCTTGTCTGCGATTTCATTGGTGGTGGTCATGATGCTTCCCCGCATTGGTTACGGAGGAATCATTTCCATTGCAGCCGTTCATTGTCACGAGGCCTGTTGATCTTTAGGGGCTCGAAAGGGCGTATTTCCACAATTTCCAGCGTCCGCAAGGCTTGCCACGGCCTTCTGCCGTTCCAATTTCGGGAAATTGTCAGTTTTCGTCGCCCAGGCGGGAGGGCGCAGTTTCCCTCGCGGTTCTACCCTCTCAAGCCGGTTTAGGGCGATCTGCCGTCCTGACGGGTCGCGCTTGTTGACCGATCGGCTTGCCATGATACCCCTTATCCCAAAAGGAAAGGCTAGGTCATCAGCAGCGCGACGGCGCCATCATACTGGCCTTGCTCCACATGAGTGTGTAGAGGCTGATTGCAGCGAGTGAACACAAAGGAACAGGACTGATCATGGAAGAGGCGATGAAGATCGACAATCGTGGCGACTTCGGTCTGTGGGCCATCGAGGTCGCAAAGCAGATCGTCAGCGGCGAGGGCTTCGAGTTGGCCAGGGCAGCACGTGACGGCACGGATGATGATGTCCGCGCGGCTGGCAACGCACTTGGACAGGCAATCACCAACGCGCTGATGGAAGTGTATGACGGATTGCTCGAAGGCGCCGAGGAAAACTAGGCGGATTGCCGGTCGGCGCCAGCACGGGATGCCTCGATATTTTCGGGGCTTTCGCGGCAAAATCCGCCGAGCTTTCCGGCTCAAAACGCGCTGCGGTTTGAAATTTGACGGCACACCAACTTACAATCGCAGTTCGGCATCCCCATATGGTGGCTGAATTCCATTTTCGCTCAATCAGAGGAGAGCCAATGCTGAGTGCAGTTCCCCGTTTTGCCAAGATCGCAGCCATCGTCCTGCTCGCTACAGCTTCCACTGTGGCGACCTTCGATGTTGCCGACGCACGCCGTGCCGGCTCGGGCGGGTTCGGCAGCCGCGGAACGCGGACGTTTGACGCGCCCGCCACAACGCGAACGGCTCCGACACAGGCCGCTCCGATCGATCGGACGATGACAACCAGACCTCAGCAGCCCGCCGCGCAGCAACCGGTCGGCGTGCCGCAGCGTCCCGGCTTCTTCGGCGGATTTGGCGGATCGATGATCGGTGGCCTGCTCGCCGGTGGCCTGCTCGGTATGATGCTCGGCCATGGTTTCGGCGGCGGCTTTGGCTTCCTTGGCATGTTGCTGCAGATCGGTCTGATCATCGCCGCCGTCAGCTTTGCCATGCGCTTCTTCGCAAACCGCCAGCGCACGCAATATGCGGCACCGGGAACGGGTTCGCCCTATAATGTGAACGCGATGAACAATGCCGGCACCTCGCCGCGTCCGTCCTTCTCCATTCCGACGATCGGTGGCGGTGCGATGGCCGGCGCTGCTCAGAAAGCCCGGCAGGCCGAGGACGAAATCGGATTGCAACAGGCCGATCTCGATCGCTTCGAGCGGCTTTTGACCGAAGTCCAGTCTGCCTACGGCAAGGAAGACTACGCGACCCTGCGCCGGCTGACTACGCCGGAGGCAATGTCCTACCTTGCGGAAGAATTGGGCGAGAATGCCACCAATGGCGTACGCAACAGTGTAACCGACGTTCGCCTGCTGCAGGGTGATATCGCCGAAGCGTGGCGCGAGGACAATGCCGAATACGCGACGCTCGCGATGCGCTATTCCAGCATCGACGCCATGCTCGATCGTACGACGGGCAAGCTCGTCGACGGCGACGATCACAAGCCATCGGAAACGGTTGAGCTCTGGACCTTCGTGCGCAAGCCCGGTTCGGACTGGACGCTTTCGGCCATCCAGGGCACGGATGCTGCGCACGCTTAAACTGGCTGCCTGGAATTGATTTGCGCCCGCCCTTGCAAGCTTTGAGGGCGGGCGCCACTGTCTCAGCGGGTTTTTCGCTGACACGCTCATCGGTCTTTCTTTTTTAGAGCGTCATTTTTTTCGGCTAGCTCCACCGTCTGGGAGCCCGGAGCATCCTTGTCAGGCGAATGCACGGCGGCCACTTTCCGCGCGTAGATCCTCCCCGCATTCCTCCATTCAAGCTCTTGAAGCGCTCAATTATCCTGTCGTCACCTTCGTCGCGCTGGGAACGCCGATATGCGGCTTTTCCTTTGGACGTGATCCAGATCGCCCAATCCAGTGAAGATCGCTTCGCTGAGCGCGCCTTTCCGTGCAGTTCGCCGCGGCGCTTTTCGCGCCGAGGTCCTTAAGTGCAGGCCAGGTTATAAAGACGCGGTCGCCAGCCCGAATGACCGGAGCTGGCATTTATAAGATTTTTATATCTTTGCTTTGGCGCCCGTCTCGAACCTTAATGCCATTCGGCCGCATATTGTCGATGGAAGATGCACGCGAAGTGTTCTTCTCCCTTGGCAGAAAGAAAAGAAGCGCTGTTCATCTGCGGTGCTCCCCATCGCTTCTGCAGTCAACAATAACAATCAAGGATTCGCGATCGATGATGGACATTTTTCTTGTCGGGATCGGCGTTTTATTTTTTCTCCTCTGTGTCGCTTACACCAAGGCCTGCGACAGCCTCTAGTCGGAGGGACGACAATGCTTCTCGATTACATTCTCGGTGGCGGCGTGACGCTCTTTCTCACCGCCTATCTGGTCTATGCTCTCATTCGCCCCGAGCGCTTCTAACAGCGCTGGATAGGGAAAGTTACTTCCATGACCCTCAACGGATGGCTCCAGATCCTGATTTTCATCGGGATCCTCCTTCTGCTCGTCAAACCGCTTGGCGGTTACATGACACGTGTGTTTACCGGCGAGCGCACACTCCTTTCTTATGTCCTCGGTCCTGTGGAGCGAGGACTTTACCGCTTGGCCGGCACGGACGAACGTGAAGACCAGCATTGGACGACCTACTCGGTTTCGCTGCTCCTGTTCAGCCTTGCAGGCTTCATCGTTCTCTATGCGCTGCAGCGACTGCAGGCCGGCTTGCCGTACAATCCGGCGGGCATGACTGCGGTCGGTCCTGAACTGTCCTTCAACACCGCTACGAGCTTCGTCACCAATACCAACTGGCAGAACTACGGCGGCGAAAGCACGATGTCCTACCTCGTGCAGATGGCAGGTCTGACCGTGCAGAACTTCGTGTCCGCAGCAACCGGCATTGCCATCGCCATTGCGTTGATCCGCGCATTCGCGCGTGCCTCGGGCAAGGCGATCGGCAACTTCTGGGTCGATATGACCCGTGCGACGCTCTATGTGCTGCTGCCCATCTGCATCGTGCTGACGCTGGTATACGTCTATCTCGGCGTTCCGCAGACGCTTGGCCCCTATGTGAACGCGACGACCCTCGAAGGCGCTCAGCAAACGATCGCCGTTGGTCCCGTCGCATCGCAGCTTGCCATCAAGATGCTGGGCACCAATGGCGGCGGCTTCTTCAACGCCAACTCGGCGCATCCGTTCGAAAATCCGGACGCAATCTCCAACCTCATCCAGATGCTGTCGATCTTCGCGATCGGCGCGGCGTTGACCAACGTCTTCGGTCGAATGGTCGGCAGCCAGCGTCAGGGCTGGGCGATCCTGGCTGCAATGTGCACTCTCTTCATTGCAGGCGTTATCATCACCTATTGGGCTGAAGCTGCCGGCAACCCGCTGGTCCATGCGCTCGGCATCCAGGGCGGCAACATGGAAGGCAAGGAAGTTCGCTTCGGCATTGTCGCCTCCTCGCTGTTCGCCGTCATCACTACGGCTGCGTCCTGCGGTGCGGTCAACGGCATGCTCGACAGCTTCACCGCTATCGGTGGCCTGATCCCGCTCATCAACCTGCAGCTTGGCGAAGTTATCATCGGTGGCGTCGGCGCCGGCTTCTACGGCATCGTGATGTTCATCATCATCGCCATCTTCGTTGCAGGGCTGATGGTCGGCCGTACGCCGGAATATCTCGGCAAGAAGATCGAAGCCAAAGAAGTGAAGATGGCGATGCTCGCCGTGCTTTGCCTGCCCTTCGGCATGCTGATCTTCACTGCCATTTCTGCCGTGCTGCCTTCGGCAGTGGCTTCCGTCGGCAATGCCGGTCCGCACGGTTTCTCTGAAATCCTCTATGCCTACAGCTCTGCTGCGGCAAACAATGGTTCGGCCTTTGGCGGTCTTTCGGGCAACACGCCTTGGTTCAACATCACGCTCGGCCTCGTCATGCTGATCGGCCGCTTCCTGGTCATCGTTCCGGCACTTGCCATTGCCGGTTCGCTGATCACCAAGAAGACGGTTCCCGCCTCGGCCGGCACCTTCCCGACCGACGGACCGCTCTTTGTCGGCCTGCTCGTCGGCACGATCCTGATCGTCGGTGGTCTGACCTTCTTCCCGGCGCTTGCGCTTGGACCGATCGTCGAACACCTCGCGATGATCACCGGTCAGGCCTTCTAAGGAACGACGGCCATGAGCCAACCGCTTCTGAGCAAGCTTAGAAAAGCGATCGATCCACGCCCCTCCGACAGGGGGCGTGGTCCGACCGGAACGACCTGCGCATCCGATGCCATCCTCCTGGCGATGATCGCTCTGTTCCTCGGTCTAGTCGTTTTCGGATTTCTTATCGGCTGATCGGCAGCGTTCCGATCTGACCTTTTCCTCTTCACGCTGGAGCCTCTTATGAGCCAGTTAAAATCAGCGAGTATTCTGGATTCTCGCATCCTCGTTCCGGCGATCGGCGCTTCCTTCAAGAAGTTGAACCCGCGCACGCTTGCCAAGAACCCCGTCATGTTCGTGGTCGCCGTCGTTTCGATGCTGACGACCATCCTCTTCCTGCGCGACCTCATCACCGGCGGCGGTAATCTCGGCTTTTCACTGCAGATCAATATCTGGCTGTGGTTCACGGTATTGTTCGCCAATTTCGCCGAGGCCGTTGCCGAAGGCCGCGGCAAGGCGCAGGCGGACTCACTGCGCAAGTCGCGCACCGAAACCCAGGCGAAGCTGCTTGTCGGTAATAGCCGTACCGACTACAAGATGGTGCCCGGCACCAGCCTGAAGGTCGGCGACGTCGCGCTGGTCGAAGCCGGGGACATCATCCCCTCGGACGGCGAGGTCATCGAAGGCGTCGCTTCCGTCAACGAAGCCGCAATCACGGGCGAATCCGCGCCTGTCATCCGAGAATCGGGTGGTGACCGCTCGGCCGTAACGGGCGGTACGCAGGTCCTGTCGGATGAGATCCGCGTGCGCATCACTGCCGCCGCTGGCTCGACCTTCATCGACCGTATGATCGCGCTGGTGGAAGGTGCCGAGCGTCAGAAGACGCCGAACGAGATCGCGCTCAACATCCTGCTGGCCGGCATGACGCTGATCTTCGTACTTGCTACAGTCACCATCCCGAGCTTTGCCGCCTATGCTGGCGGTTCGATCCAGACCGTCGTGCTTGTCGCCCTATTCGTGACGCTGATCCCGACCACCATCGGTGCATTGCTGTCGGCGATCGGTATTGCCGGTATGGACCGTCTGGTCCGCTTCAATGTGCTTGCCATGTCCGGTCGCGCCGTCGAGGCCGCTGGCGACGTCGACACCTTGCTGCTCGACAAGACCGGCACGATCACCCTCGGCAATCGCCAGGCAACGGCTTTCCGCCCGGTTCGAGGCGTCAGCGAGCAGGATCTGGCCGATGCAGCGCAGCTTGCCTCGCTTGCCGACGAAACGCCTGAGGGACGCTCGATCGTCGTGCTTGCCAAGGAGAAATATGCCATCCGTGGCCGCGACATGACGAGCCTGAAGGCGACTTTCGTTCCCTTTACCGCCCAGACCCGCATGAGCGGTGTCGACCTTGATGGCTCGTCGATCCGCAAGGGGGCAGTCGATGCCGTGCTCGCCTATGTCGATGGCGCCGCCAATAGCGGCACCGACGGTACGGCGGTCATGTCGCGCACCTCGAGCGAAATGCTGCGTGAACTGCAGGGAATCGCCGACGAGATTGCCAAGGCAGGCGGCACGCCGCTCGCCGTTGCTCGCGACGGCCGTCTGCTTGGCGTCATTCACCTCAAGGACATCATTAAGGGCGGTATCCGCGAGCGTTTTGCCGAGCTGCGCCGCATGGGTATCCGCACGGTCATGATCACGGGCGACAATCCGCTGACCGCCGCAGCCATTGCAGCGGAAGCCGGCGTCGACGACTTCCTTGCTCAGGCGACCCCGGAAATGAAGCTGGCGCTGATGCGCGAGGAGCAGTCCAAGGGCAAGCTCGTCGCCATGTGCGGCGACGGCACCAACGATGCTCCGGCACTTGCCCAGGCCGATGTCGGCGTGGCCATGAACACGGGTACCGTTGCCGCCCGCGAGGCCGGTAACATGGTCGACCTCGACAGCGACCCGACGAAGCTGATCGAGATCGTCGAAATCGGCAAGCAGTTGCTGATGACCCGCGGCGCGTTGACCACCTTCTCGATCGCCAACGACATCGCGAAATACTTCGCCATCATTCCCGCGATGTTCATTGCCTTCTATCCGCAGCTGAAGATGCTGAACATCATGGGGCTTGCGACGCCGCAGAGTGCCATTCTCTCGGCCATCATCTTCAATGCTCTGATCATCGTTGCGCTGATCCCGCTGTCGCTGAAGGGCGTCCGCTATCGTCCGATCGGTGCCGGCGCGTTGCTGAGCCGCAACCTGCTGATTTACGGCCTCGGCGGCATCATCGTTCCCTTCATCGGCATCAAGGCCATTGATCTGGCGATCAACGCCATCGGCCTCGCCTAAGGAGTTCCCTCATGTTGAAACAAATCAGACCCGCCATCGTCATGGTCGTTGCTACGACCGTCCTGACCGGCCTTGCTTATCCGCTCGCCATGACAGGTGCCGCCCAAGCTCTCTTCCCCCATCAGGCCAATGGCAGCCTGGTGGAAAAGGATGGCAAGGTCGTAGGCTCCAGCCTCATCGGCCAGAACTTCGCTACCGATGGGTATTTCCATGGCCGCCCTTCGGCCACGACTGGCACCGACCCGAATGATGCGACCAAGACGATTTCGGCGCCCTACAATGCGGCGAATTCGGGTGGCTCCAATCTCGGTCCGACCAATTCGAGCTTGATAACCCGCATCAAGGGTGATGCCGCGACGCTGCAGGCACAGAATCCCAACCTGCCGGTTCCGATGGATATGGTGACGACTTCCGGCAGTGGCCTTGACCCGGATATCTCGCCTGACGCGGCCTATTTCCAGATCCCGCGTGTGGCCAAGGCGCGCAACATGGATGAGGCCAAGCTCAAGGCGATTGTCGATGCCGCCGTCGAATCCCGGGAGTTCGGCGTCCTGGGTGAGCCGGTCGTCAACGTGCTGGCATTGAACCAAGCCCTCGATGCTTCTATGAAACAGTAAGTTGAGTAGGTTGAGACGGTTTGCGCCGTCTCAACCTCGTCATGAAAGACGTCCCACCGATGGCAGATGACAGCCGCGACATGACAAGCAGGCCTTCGCCTGACGCGCTTTTGGAAAAAGCAAAGGCCGAGGCACGCGGACGGCTGAAAATCTTTCTGGGCGCAGCGCCCGGCGTCGGTAAAACCTATGAAATGCTGCTTTCCGGCAGGGCAAAGATTACCGATGGCGTAGACGTGGTCGTCGGTGTGGTCGAGACCCACGGCCGGCGCGAAACGCAGGCTCTGCTAGACGGTTTCGAAATCATCCCGCGCGTCGAGGTCGACTACAAGGGCAGGGCGCTCGAGGAGATGGATCTCGACGCCATCCTGAGACGCCGGCCCGGATTGGTGCTGGTCGACGAACTCGCGCACACGAATGCGCATGGCAGCCGCCATCCCAAGCGCTATCTCGATGTCAAAGAGCTCCTGGAGCGCGGCATCGATGTTTATACGACGCTGAATATCCAGCATGTCGAAAGCCTGAACGACGTCGTATCGCAGATCACGCGTATCCGCGTCAGGGAAACGGTGCCCGATTCGATCATCGATCTTGCCGATGACGTCGAGATTATTGATCTGACGCCGGACGACCTCATCAAGCGCCTGCATGATGGCAAGGTCTATGTGTCGAAGACCGCCGAGCGGGCGCTGACCAACTATTTCACGCCGGGCAATCTGACGGCGCTGCGCGAATTGGCGCTGAGGCGCACGGCGCAGCGCGTCGACGATCAGCTTTTGACGCATATGCAGGCCCATGCCATTTCCGGGCCTTGGGCCGCGGGCGAGCGCGTGCTGGTCTCCATCGACCATCACCCACGCTCCGCCTCGCTGGTGCGTTATGCCGCGCGCATGGCGTCACGTCTGCGCGCGCCCTGGGCCGCCGTCTATGTCGAGACCAATCGCTCGATCAGCCTCACGGAAGCGCAGCGCGATACGATCGCTGCAACACTGAGGCTCGCCGAGCAGCTCGGCGGCGAGGCCATAACCCTTCCGGGCCGCGAGGTGGCGGAGGAACTGCTTCGCCATTCGGCCAGCAACAACGTGACCCATATCGTCATCGGCTCGCCGAAGATCGGGTCGTGGCGCGACTGGTCGCGGCGTTCGGTTTCCTACGATCTCATCCGCAAGGCCGGCGACATCAGCGTGCATGTCATTTCCGGCAGCGAGGTCGATGGACCGGCGGCCAATCGTGGTGTCAAAGTCGCGCCTTCGCCGTCTCCTTTCCAGTTGCGCGGCTATGCTCTGGCAACGCTGTATGTCGCCATCGCGCTGGGCTTCTGCGTCATCCTCGATCAGGTTCTGGACGTGCGCAATCTGGCGCTGGTTTTCCTGATGGCGGTCCTTGCCAGCGCCGTGACACAGGGTCTGCGCCCGGCGCTCTATTCCTGTATTCTTGGTGCTCTTGCCTTCAATTTTTTCTTCCTGACGCCGCGCTACACGCTGACGATCAGTGATCCGGAAAGCGTGCTGGCTTTCTTCTTCTTCCTCGGCGTCGCGATTATCGCCAGTAACCTGACGGCAACGGTGCAGCGGCAGGCCTTTGCCGCGCGTCAGCGTGCTCGAACAACCGAAGACCTCTATCTGTTTTCCAAGAAGCTCGCCGGCACCGGCACGCTCGATGATGTCTTGTGGGCAACTGCCTTCCAACTCGCCTCGATGTTGAAGCTGCGCGTCGTTCTGCTTTTGCCGGAGTACGGCACGATCGCCGTCAGGGCCGGCTATCCGCCTGACGATACGCTCGATGATGCCGATATCGCCGCGGCGCGCTGGGCCTGGGAGCACAATCATGCCGCCGGTCGCGGTGCCGATACCCTGCCGGGTGCCAAGCGCCTGTACGTGCCCCTGCGCACTGGCCGCACCGCCGTCGGCGTTATCGGTCTCGACAGCGACCGCCGCGAAGGCCCGCTTCTGACGCCGGAGCAGCAGCGGCTTCTCGACGCTCTTGCAGATCAAGCGGCGCTCGCCATCGAGCGCGTGCAATTGGTGGCGGATGTCGACCGAGCCAAGCTGGCCGTCGAGGCGGACCGGTTGCGCTCGGCGCTGCTGACCTCCATTTCCCATGACCTGAAGACGCCGCTCGCAGCAATCATGGGGGCTGCGGGCACACTGCGGGACTATCTGGAAACGCTGCCGCATGAGGATCGTGTCGATCTTCTGTCGACGGTTATCGATGAATCCGAACGGCTCAACCGTTTCATTGTCAACCTGCTCGACATGACCAAGATCGAGTCCGGTGCGATGGAGCCGAATTATGCGTTGCATTATGGCGGTGATATTGTCGGCAGTGCGCTGCGGCGCGCCGAAAAAATCCTCAACCGCCACCGCGCTGAGGTGCAAATTCCCGTCGACCTGCCAATGGTGAAGGTCGATCCGGTCCTTTTCGAGCAGGTTCTGTTCAATCTGCTCGACAATGCCGCCAAATATGCCCCGGATTGTTCGGCCATTCGCCTCGAAGCCTGGGCCGATATCGACAATATCGTGTTCCGCGTCATGGATGAGGGGCCCGGTATCCCGCCCGCCGATCTCGAGCGCGTTTTCGACACGTTCTACCGTGTGCGCAAGGGAGACCAGGTGAGGGCGGGCACGGGGCTTGGCCTTTCCATCTGCCGCGGCTTTGTCGAAGCTATGGGCGGCACGATTGCTGCCGGTAACCGAACGGATCGCCAAGGGGCGGTCTTTACCATCCGCATGCCAAGACCAAACGATGTCCCGAAGCTGGATGAATTGAAATGAACACGACTGCCGTCAAGATTCTCGTCGTCGATGACGAGCCGCCGATCCGCAAACTGCTGCGTGTCGGCCTCGGTGCCCAGGGCTACGTTGTCAACGAGGCCCAGAATGCCGCCACCGCCCGGGCTTCGGTCAACGAGGATCGGCCCGATCTGGTCGTTCTCGATCTCGGGCTGCCAGACAAATCCGGGCAGGATCTTTTGATCGAATGGCGTGAAGACGGGGTGCAGATACCAGTTGTTATCTTGTCGAGCCGCACCGATGAGGCCGGTATCGTCAAGGCCCTGGAAAGCGGCGCGGACGACTATATTACCAAGCCATTTGGCGTCAACGAGCTTGCGGCGCGCATTCGCGTTGCCTTGCGTCACCGCCTGCAGCAGCAGGGGGAAAAGGCGATTTTCCAGACCGGCGGTCTTTCGATCGATCTCGTCAAGCGTATCGTCAAGGTCGATGGCAGCGAGATCAAGCTGTCGCCGAAGGAGTATGACATCCTGCGCGTGCTCGCTCAGCATGCCGGCAAGGTGCTGACCCACCAATTCCTGCTGAAGCAGATCTGGGGGCCGGCGGCGGATGTGCAATATCTGCGGGTCTATGTCCGCCAGCTCCGGCAGAAGATCGAGCAGGTGCCCGATCAGCCTCACTACATCACCACCGAAACCGGCGTTGGCTATCGTCTTCGCGAACCGGAATGAGATGACGGGTTTTGGATGCTGGTCGAGCAAGGCCCGTGCTCGACCAACATCCGCGAAACTTGCGCATCATTCATCGATTTGTCCGACCCGTAAGAGCGACCATGGACCTCTCCACCATCATCCTGCCCGAGCATGTCTTCATCGGAGTGGCTGCGCCGACAAAATGGCGGGCTTTGCAGACGCTGTCCTCGAAAGCCGCGACCTGTTTCGGCCTGGACGGCGCTGCCGTATTGCGGGCGCTCGAGACGCGCGAAAAGCTCGGGACGACCGGAATAGGCAATGGCGTCGCGGTTCCGCATTCCGCGATTGCGGGCATGACGCGGCCTCGCGGTCTTCTGGCCCGTTTCGCTCAACCAGTGGATTTCGAGGCCATCGACGATATCCCGACTGAATGGGCCTTCGTGCTGCTTTTCGGGGAGGGCGGCCGCAGCGAATATCTAAACGTGCTGGCCGCGATCGCAAGACGATTGAGGATGGACGGTGTGCAGGCGCAGATGAAGCAGGCAAAGAGCGCCGACGAGCTCTATTCCATCTTTCAGGTTTGAGGCCGCCATCGGCTATCGTGATTGCGATAATGTGCCCGCGCCGGAATGCGATTTCATTTTCTTTGATTCTATGGGATGTTGTTCTCCGAAGTTCCTGAAAACGGGAACGGTCTTCGTTACTTTATACGACCAAGTTGATAGGGTTTAGGGGCAAACGAAGGGGGTTCATCCATGCAGACGATAAGGCTTTCCCGGCTTCTCGCCACAGCAGTTCTGATCGGCAGTTTTTCGATTGCGGCCGTTGCGCCGACATGGGCGGCGGATAAGACGCTTCTGAATGTTTCCTACGATCCGACGCGCGAGCTGTACAAGGATTTCAACGCCGTCTTCGCAGCAAAGTGGAAAAAGGACACCGGCGAGACCGTCAACATCAAGGCGTCTCATGGCGGTTCCGGCGCTCAGGCCCGCTCGGTCATCGATGGTCTTGACGCCGATGTCGTGACCCTGGCGCTCGAAGGCGATATCAATGCGATCGCCAAAGCGACCAATAAGATTCCCGCCGACTGGAAGAGTAAATTCCCGAACAATTCTGTTCCTTACACCTCGACCATCGTCTTCCTAGTCCGCAAGGGTAATCCGAAGGGCATCAAGGACTGGCCGGATCTGGTCAAGGACGGTGTAGAAGTCATCACGCCTAACCCGAAGACGTCGGGCGGTGCCCGCTGGAACATTCTGGCGGCATGGGCCTGGGCCAAGCAGGCCAATGGTGGCGACGATGCCAAGGCGCAGGACTACGTGTCCAAGCTTCTGAAACATGTCCCGGTTCTCGATGCCGGCGCGCGCGGCGCAACGACGACCTTTGTGCAGCGCGGCCTCGGCGATGTGCTGCTCGCCTGGGAAAACGAAGCCTATCTGTCGCTCGACGAACTTGGCCCCGATAAATTCGAGATCGTGACCCCATCCGTTTCCATCCGCGCCGATCCTCCCGTCGCCGTCGTCGATGGCAATGTCGACAAGAAGGGCACACGTAAGATCGCGGAAGCTTATTTGAACTATCTCTACTCGGACGAAGGTCAGAAGATCGCCGCCAAGCACTATTACCGGCCGACCAAGCCGGAAGCGGCCGATCCTAAGGATATCGCACGTTTCCCGGCTTTGAAGCTGGCGACGATTGACGATTTCGGTGGATGGAGCCAAGCTCAGCCGAAGTTCTTCGACGACGGTGGTGTCTTCGATCAGATCTACAAGCCGGGGCAATAAGACTGAATGCATTCCATAACCCGCAAACGGTGGCGGTTTCGGCAGCCGAGTGTCATTCCGGGCTTCGGATTGGCGCTCGGCGTTACCTTGGCTTGGCTCATCTTCATCGTTCTCATTCCGTTGTCGGGATTGCTGTGGAAAAGCAGCGCTCTCGGCTGGTCGAAGTTTTGGGCACTGGCTCTTGATGTCCGCACGCTTTATGCGCTGCGAATGAGCTTTGGTGGCGCTTTCGTCGCTGCGCTCGTCAACGCTGTGCTTGGTCTCATCCTGGCCTGGGTGCTGGTGCGCTACCGCTTTCCCGGCAAGCGCATTCTCGACGCCATGGTCGATTTGCCCTTTGCCCTGCCGACGGCAGTCGCCGGTATCGCACTGACGACGCTCTATGCGCCGAATGGCTGGATCGGCCAGTTTCTGACGCCACTCGGCATAAGGATCGCTTTCACGCCGATCGGTATCATCATCGCGCTGATTTTCGTTGGACTGCCTTTCGTGGTGCGAACGGCACAGCCCGTCATGGAGGAAATCGACCGCGAAGTGGAGGAGGCTGCTGCGACCCTGGGTGCAAGCCGTTTCCAGACGATTACGCGCGTTCTGCTGCCGGGGCTTGCGCCTGCCGCGCTCACTGGTTTTGCGCTTGCCTTTGCGCGTGCCGCCGGCGAGTACGGATCAGTCATCTTCATTGCCGGCAACAAGCCCTATGTCTCGGAGATCGCTCCGCTGCTGATCGTCATCCGCCTCGAGGAGTACAATTATGCGGCGGCAACGGCGATCGCGACGTTGATGCTGCTCATTTCCTTCACCATGCTACTCGTCATCAACCTCATTCAGTCCTGGAGCAGAAGGAGGTACGGCTATGGCGCATGATCTTTCTGGCATTTCCACGGTAGAACATTCCGTCATCACCGAAAGCCGGGTCGCACGCATCGTTTTCGTGCTGATTTCGCTCATTTTTCTGACGCTTATGGTGCTTTTGCCCCTGGCGGCAGTATTCGTCGAAGCCTTTCGCAAGGGCATTGGGACCTTCTTCGAAGCTCTGGTCGACGAGGAGACTTTTGCTGCCATCCGGCTGACTTTGATCGTTGCCGGCATCAGCGTGCCGTTGAACTTGGTCTGTGGTGTTGCAGCCGCCTGGGTGATCGCCAAATTCGAGTTCAAGGGCAAGGCTTTCCTCACGACCCTGATCGATCTGCCGTTCTCCGTCTCTCCCGTCATTTCCGGCCTGGTGTTCGTGCTGCTTTTCAGCTCCAACAGCGTGCTTGGGCCATGGCTGCAAAGCCACGGCTTGCAGGTTCTGTTCGCGGTTCCCGGCCTCGTCCTCGCAACGATGTTCGTGACCTTCCCCTTCGTGGCGCGCGAATTGATCCCTTTAATGCAGGAACAGGGTAGCGCCGACGAAGAGGCCGCCCTCTCGCTCGGCGCCAATGGTTGGCAGACCTTCTGGTATGTCACCCTGCCGAATATCAAATGGGGCCTGCTCTATGGCGTGTTGCTCTGCAATGCCCGTGCCATGGGCGAATTCGGTGCCGTTTCGGTCGTTTCGGGTCACATTCGCGGCGAAACCAACACCATGCCGCTGCAGGTCGAGATCCTCTACAACGAATATAATTTCTCAGGGGCTTTTGCCGTTGCCACGCTTCTGGCCCTGCTTGCCCTTGTCACACTATTGCTGAAGACGCTGCTGGAAATGCGCTATAGCGAAGAGATCGCAGCCAGCAGGCGTCACTGAAGGAATTCTTGATGGAAGTTCGCGTTCAAAACCTGCGTAAGGAATTCGGTCGCTTTCCCGCATTGCATGACGTGTCCCTGGATATTCGCTCGAGCGAGCTGATTGCGCTCCTCGGTCCGTCTGGCTCTGGCAAGACGACGCTTCTGCGCCTGATCGCCGGACTGGAAACGCCGACGGAAGGCAAGATCTTCTTCGGTGAGGATGATGCCTCGCGAAAGACCGTGCAGCAGCGCAATATCGGCTTTGTGTTTCAGCATTATGCGCTCTTCCGGCACATGACCGTCTTGGACAACATCTCTTTCGGCCTGAAGGTGCGCTCGGCATCGCGTCGTCCACCGCGCGAGGAAATTCGTCGGCGCGCGCTGGAATTGCTGGAACTCGTGCAGCTGAACGGTTTGGAAAAGCGCTACCCGGCGCAGCTCTCCGGCGGTCAGCGTCAGCGCGTCGCACTGGCACGCGCCATGGCAGTCGAGCCGAATGTTCTGCTGCTGGACGAGCCGTTCGGCGCGCTCGATGCACAGGTACGCAAGGATCTGCGCAAGTGGCTGCGGGAAATCCATGATCGGACCGGTCACACCACGGTTTTCGTAACACATGACCAGGAGGAAGCGCTGGAGCTTGCCGATCGCGTCGTCGTGCTCAACAAGGGGGCCATCGAGCAGGTCGGCACTCCGGACGAAATCTACGACACGCCGAATTCTCCGTTTGTCTACGGTTTCATCGGTCAATCCAATCGCGTCAAGGTACGCATTGCCAGCGGCGAGATATGGTTCGAAGACAGGCCGTTGGGGCTGAGCACGCCGCACGAGCCGGATGGCGAGGCCCATCTCTATTTCCGGCCGCACGACATAGAGTTACAGGAAGGCGACGGCGGCTCCATCGCCGGTCTGCTCATCGCCAGCCGGCGCGTCGCCGGTACGCGACATCTCGAAATCGATATCGGCGCCAGCCATGACAATATCGAAATCGAGCTGCCGCCGAACAAGGCGGACGCGCTCGATCGCAACCGCGTTGCTTTCAGGCCGACCCGCTGGACCTTGTTCCGTAGCGTCACCTGAAACCGGTCTTTGTTGTCGAGGCGAGTTTGGCTGATCAGTCTTCCGGGTGACCAGCGGATGCGAAGCCGCCGCCCTGATAAATGACCGCCGGATCGTTCGGATCGTCCTGCGGTGTTTTCGACAGAATTTCAGCTCGCCAATGGGCGGCGTTATCCTTTGGTCTCCAGCCAAGGAAGGCGGCATTGCTGTTGTCCCACCATTGCTCGTCATTGTCGGAAACGCCGTAAATGACCGTGTGCCCAAGACGCGGCGCGTCGAAGGCACAGCCGCAGAGGGACAGAAAGTCCCGCACACTGAACCAGGTCGCCAGCATGCGCGTATTGCGTGGTTCTGGAAAGCAGGAGCCGATGCGGACTGACAACGTCTCCTGGCCGAACTTGTCGAAGTAGAGGCTGGCGACAGCCTCGCCGAAGACCTTCGATACACCATAAAGCGAATCCGGCCGCGTCGGCACCTTGTTGTCGATGCGCTCGTCGCGCCGATAGAAGCCGATCGTGTGGTTCGAGCTCGCAAAGACGATGCGCGGTCTACCGGCAGCGCGCGCCGCTTCATAGAGATTGTATAGTCCGACGATGTTGCCTTGCACGATCAAATCGAAGGGCTTTTCCACGGAGATCCCGCCGAGATGGATGATGCCATCGACTCCTGTGACGAGAGCGTTGACGCCATCGCGATCAGCGAGGTCACAGGCGACGAAACGCTCACTCGGCCTCAGGTCACGTATCGGTGTGAGATCGGACAGGATGACGTTTTCGGCAATTTGCGACAGAAGCGGTCTGAGCGCCTGGCCCACGCCGCCGGCCGCGCCCGTAAGCAATAGTGTTTGCAACATGATTGTCTCCCGATCAATGTCGTTGCGAACAAGTTATAATATGTCCTTTCCGCAGTCATCATACATCTGTAGAATTGGCCGGCGAAATTTAGGAGGAACGAGATGCGGCGTGAGGGTATGATCGCGCGCAAAGAGGGCGACGCGCAGCCTCCCGGCAAACGCAACCTCGTAGACTATGTCGCTCAGCAATTGCGCCAGGATATTCTCGACGGCGCATCGCCAGCCGGTAAGAGGCTGCCGAGCGAAGGGGGATTGACCGAACGCTACAAGGTCAGCCGCACCGTCATTCGCGAGGCGATCGCGTCGTTGCGCGCCGACGGTCTCGTCGAAGTGCGGCACGGTGTCGGTGTCTTTGTAAGTGCGGTGCAGCCGTTTCCCTTGGCAGAGCTGATGGCGACCGACCCCGCCCGGATTTCCTCGATTATCGAGATGCTGGAACTGCGTACCGCGGTCGAGACGGAGGCGGCGGGGATTGCGGCCATTCGCCGCTCGCCGGCCCAGGAGGAGGCCATCCTTGAGCGCTGCAAGGATATCGATCGTGCCTTGCGTGCTGGCGCTGCCACATCCGACGCCGATTTTGCCTTTCACTTGGCCATAGCGGATGCAACCAATAATCCGCGTTTCAAGGAGTTTCTGGAACTGAGCGGCAGGAAGATGATACCGCGCTCCTTCCTGCTCGATCACCGCGATGAAGACGCCGACGCAGACTACATCATGCAAATTCAGGTCGAACATCGCCAGATCGCCGAGGCGATTTCTGACCGGGACGAGGATGTCGCCAGGGCTGCGATGCGGCGGCATCTCATGGGCAGCCAGCAGCGTTATCGCAGCTTGGTTCGCGGCACATAGCCGATGGCGCAGGTGCGTGCCTGTATAATCCTCTTGAGCCGATGAGCCTTTAGACGGCGTGCGCTGAATGCAGCCGGCAACAGCTTCCGTCTCTGAAAATTTTGCTCGCTGCACCATAGAAAGCTCTGTCGGATTGCAGCGCTGCGCTCACTTTCTCGCAAGCGACGCTTGATGTCCTTTTGGTTGTAATATAAAGAAATCCTTATGCCTTTATATGGGAGATGGACGTGCCCTTGCCCCTATTTGCTTTGTTTCTCGCCGCCTTCGCGTTCGGCACTACCGAATTCGTCATTGCGGGTATTCTCCCGGATGTGGCTCACGGACTGGGTGTTTCCATTCCTTTCGCGGGTTATCTGGTTTCCGGTTATGCGCTGGGCATCGCGATTGGCGGGCCATTCCTGACGATGGCCACGCGGCAGGTTTCGCGGCGCACTATTCTTCTCGCCCTCACGACAGCCTTCTGCCTGGGCCAAGTCGCCTGCGCACTTGCTCCTAGCTTCGCCAGCATGCTGGTCTTCCGCGTTGCGACCGCCGTTGCTCATGGCGCCTATTTCGGCATTGCGATGGTGGTTGCCGTTGGTCTCGTCCCGCAGGCCTTTCGAGGTCGCGCCGTGTCCGTAATTCTCGCGGGCCTGACGGTCTCCAACATCATCGGCGTGCCCGCAGGCGCCGCGATCGGCGGCCTTTGGGGATGGCGGACGACGTTCTGGGCGATGACCGTAGTCGGCGCCCTCGCACTGGTGGCAATATGGGTGTTGATCCCGCAAACCAAGGCTGAACCCCGACAGTCCGGCCATCTGGGCAAAGAGGTCCGCGTTCTCGGCCGTCAGCAGGTTTGGACATCGCTCATCATGATGCTTGCTCTGATGATCGGACAGATGGTGCCTTTCACCTACATAACGCCCCTGCTGCAAGAGGTGACGGGCCTTGATGCCATGGTCATTCCCTGGGTGTTGCTGCTCAACGGCGTCGGGGCAACGCTTGGCGTTTTCATCGGTGGGCGACTGTCCGATTGGAAGCTCATGCCGTCGCTCATTGCGCTGCTTGCCATTCAGGCCGTAACACTCTCAATCCTTTATATGGTTAGCCCCTATCCTCTGGCGATGACGGTCACGATTTTTGTCTGGGGTGCGCTCAACTTCGCTATCGGCACTCCTATTCAGGCTCGCATCCTTATGTGGACCGCGGACGCGCCGAGCCTGGCTTCTTCCCTCATTCCATCAGGATTCAACATCGGTATCGCGATTGCCGCGGTTGTCGGCGCTGCCTTGCTGGAGGGCGGATATGGCTATCGTAGCCTGCCGGTGCTCGGTGCGGTTGCGCTCATTTTGGCTTGTGTGGTCGCCATCCTCTCGGCTGCAGGTGAAAAGCGCAGCGGTGCGGTCCCCCCGCAAGCGGTCCTTACGTGATTTCATTCATCCAAGGCCTCCCTCGTGCAGGGGGCCTTGGATTGACAACAAGCCGGCGTCAAGCTAGACGCCGGAATACAGTTGCTCAAGTAGCATTGTCGTAGGCGTTACCGTCATCCAACGCGCCTTTGTCGAGAAGGTCCCAGCAGGGAGGTCTCGATACGAGAGGCGTTTATGGTATGACATCGTTTTTCCCATTTCCGATTATCCGCCATTTGATGGCTCCGATTGTGTTCCGCGCCTGGCGGCCGGCAGCATGCGGTTCTCGCTTGCTTTGCTTGTCTCCAAGCGCTGGCGTCGTGGGCCGGCATGGAGCATTGCGGAAGACGACGTTTCCCATTGGCGCCGGCGCCCCCTGCGCAGCCATGTCGCTTTGTTTCGGCTTTCCTCGGAGCAATCTTACAGGCTGCCGACAGGTGCGCTCTAACCGTCGGGCCGAGCCCGCACGCAACAATGGAGCAAAACTATGCGAATGACCGGCAATACGATCCTTATAACCGGCGGCACGAGCGGCATCGGCCGCGCGCTGGCCGAAGCCTTTCACGACCGCGGCAACCGCGTCATCATCACAGGGAGGCGTTTGTCTCTGCTTGAGCAGATAGCGGCAGATCGACCCGGCCTTGTGGGAATGCAGCTTGATCTCGACGATCCCAACACATTGTCCAAACTGGCAAGAGATGTGCGGGCGTGCTTTCCCGAACTGAATGTCCTCATCGCAAATGCCGGTATCTCCCGCGCGGAGGACATGACGGTAGACGACTGGGATGCGGCAGACGCGCAATCTATCGTCGACACGAATATTATGGGTGTATTGCGGGTGATAGCCGCATTCCTGCCGGTGCTCAGGAGACGGGCAGGAGCGACGATCATGGCGACGAGCTCGAACCTCGCCTTCATTCCGCGCGCTGATTTCCCGACCTATTGCGCCAGCAAGGCCTTCCTGCATTCCTGGCTGCAATCGCTGCGCTTTCAGCTTCGCAACATCCCTGTCGAAGTGCTGGAGCTTTCGCCGCCCTATGTGCAAACCGAGCTTACCGGTCGTCATCAGGCGATCGATCCGCGCGCCATCCCAGTCGCCGCCTATGTGGCGGAAGTCATGCAATTGCTGGAAACGGGAAACCATCCTCGGGGCGAGGTGCTGGTCGAGCGAGACCGTGCGCGGCGCTCGGCTGAACGAGAGGGGCGTTACGAGGAGGTTTTTGCCGCCATCAATCCCGCCTGAGCAAAAAGGGTAGTCCAACTCTCATCGCGGCTTCCTGCGGGAGGCCGTGATGACCACAGCAAGCTTTTAAGCTTGGACTGCCTGCGACCGAACCTCGGTTTCCGTATCGGGCGGCTCGAGACTGACCACAGCCTTGATGGGCAAATGGTCGGAAGCGACGCGGGCCAATGGCGTGTCATGCACTTCGACCGCCGAGATCATGCCGCGCCGGTTTGCCATGATGCGATCGAGCGCCAACAACGGCAGCGTCGAGGGGAAGCTGGGCACCGCCGGAGGCAACGGCCCGAACGCATTCTGGAACGTATTGAGGGACGAGCGGTCGCCCAAACGCCACTCGTTGAGATCGCCAAGCAATATGGTCGGCATTTCGCGGCCGTCGGTCATAAGATCGACGATCAGCCGCGTCTGCTGGGCGCGCGAGCGGTGCAGCAGGCCGAGATGGGCGGCGATGATGCGGATGCTGCCGCCGCGCGCCAGCTCGATTTCTGCAATCAATGCGCCGCGTGGCTCGAGCCCCGGCAGCTTGATCTGGTGCACGTCGCGTACCGTGCCTTGCCTGAAGAGAACGACGTTGCCGTGCCAGCCATGAGCCTTGCGGGTGCCGGCGATCGGGACCGGGGTAAGCCCGGTTTCACGTTCGAGCCGGCGCAGATCGAGCAGGCCGGTACGCTCCCCGAAGCGTGTATCGGCCTCCTGCAAACCGATGACGTCGGCGTCTATTTCATGAATGACCCGGCTGATCCTCTCAGGGTCGAAGCGACGGTCGGCGCCAACGCATTTATGGACGTTGTATGAGGCGATCAGTGTACCTTGAGGACGCTCAGGCTGACCTGTCGGCCTGGGAAGCGACTTCTTTCGGTTCTTCAGGCTTTCCAGAATGCTCGCACGGAGACTTTCTTTGTTTTTTCTCATCTATCCGTCGACCGTTCCTTGATCAGACCATGTCGGGCATATCAGCCAGAGTATAGGAACCGATGGTTGGCCTTGTCATGTAAAAAGGCTGCAACAGGGACAGTTTGTCTCTACGCTTTGCTGTCAGAGATAGGGCGAGCCGAGCCAAAGTACCTTCTCGATCAGCCTGACGACGAAGGGGCGCGCCCGCAATTTCTCAAGATCGACCGGGTGTGCAGTCTCCAGGATCGCGCCAATATGGGCATCGATCGTGCCGGCAAAACCGCGATCGAGCACTTCCAGATCAACCTCGAAGTTCAAGCGCAGGGATCGCGGATCGAGATTGGACGAACCGACACAGGCCCAGATTCCGTCGATGGCCAGAAGCTTGGAATGGTTGAACGGGCCCTCGGCACGCCAGATGCGACAGTAATTCTTCAGCATCTGGTCGAATTGCGCTGTCATGGCACGGTCCACCAGCACGAGATTGTTGGCCGTCGGCACGACGATGTCGACCTCTACGCCGCGTCTTGCCGCCGTGACGAGCGCGCTGATCAATTCCCGATCCGGCAGGAAATAGGGCGACATGATGCGGATCGTCTTGTGCGCCACCGACAGTGCGCCGATGAGCATCTTGTGGTTGGTCTCAAGGCTTCGGTCAGGCCCCGAGGCGACGACGCGCATGAAGACAGGCGCTCCGGGCTCGTTGGTGGGGACTGCAATCCGCCATTCGTCGCTGTCCAGAGCTTCGCCTGTGGTGAAGCGCCAGTCCTCGGCAGCGGTGTTGAAAAGGTCGGCAACCGCCGGACCTGTCACGCAGAAATGCATGTCGCGTGCGCTGTGTTCATGGGCGAATTCGCGCGTGAATCCCTGGCGTATGTTCATGCCGCCAGTAAACGCGATGCGCCCGTCGATGCTCAGAATCTTGCGGTGAGTGCGCAGATTGGCATAGGGCAATCTCAGTCCGATGATGACGTTGCCGTTGAAGACGTCGACATCGACGCCGCCCTGGCTGAGATAGCCCATGATGCTCGGCACCGAATAACGCGCGCCGACCGCATCTATCAGGACGCGCACGCTGACGCCGCGTTTGGCAGCTGCGATCAGCGCATCGGCGATCCGCAAGCCGATGGGGTCGCGGTCGAATATATAGGTCTCCATCAGAATGGCGCGCTCGGCGCCGTCGATCGCGGCTTTCATGGCAGCATAGGCGACATCGCCGCTTGTCAGCATTTCGATGGTGTTGCCCGTGCTCATGGTATAGCGCACGACACGGTCGCCAAGCGTTTTCATCGAGCCGAAACGATCGCCGAAAAGCCGCCGCACCTGATCGTCCTCGGCGTCGAAACTGGCCAGCTTGCCGATGGTGTTCTCGCGAAAGAGCGCGTCGCGCTGTGAGCCGAGAGAGGCTCGACGAATGCGGTTGATGCCTGCTACGGCATAGAGCAGCGCGCCAACGATAGGCGACAGGATGACGACGCCGACCCAGCCGATCGCGGCACGGACATCCTCTTTGGTCATGGCGGCGTGGATCGCGGCAGCCGCTCCCATGGTGATGGAGAGGACGGCAAGGATTTGGCCCCAATGGGCAGCCACAAGGTCGATCATGCCGCGAGTATATCCACGACCGCAAAAGCTGCAATCAGCCGCCTTGCGATCTTTGATAGATGGATGTTTTCGGTGCGAAAGCAGGTCTTATTAGATATTTTTAATTGAACGGCGTGTTTGTCGCGCTCATAGTGTCGACGTTCGGCCGCTTCGCTACCGTCCCCCACGGTAATTTGTGTTCCTAGTGTGAAGCGCCACTGCGGTTCGAGAGCCGGGACTCGCGAAATCGCCCCATGACCCAACGACATGCATGGGGTCCTGGCTGCTCGGGGGGAGGTATGAAAGCCCGCGTTTCAAGAACGGGCATCGATCACCAACCATGTTCATTGATGCGAACGGAGAACAGCAGATGTTGGAATCTCGGGACGAATGGATCAAGAAACGTGCATATGCGATCTGGGAGGAGGAAGGTTATCCGACCGGGCGTGACGTTACGCACTGGCAGCAGGCAAGCAGCGAGCGCATCGCTCTGGAAAAAAGCGTCGGCAAGGAAAGCAAGCTCGGCGCGAAATCCAAGGCGAAGCGTCAGCCGACGGTCGCTGTGGCTGCCGTCGTTGAAGAGGCGGCGGACAAGCCTACCGCGAGGCGGACCCCGAAGAAGGCTGTCAAAGCCAAGGCCTGATGCACGTGCTGCCCCGTGAGTGCGGCGGAGGCGAGGGCGGCTCGATGATGAGCGTCGAGCCGCTCGTTTCTTGACAGTTGTCATCGAGATATTGGCAATGATTTCGGTGGCTTGGCCGCGAGGCATGGAATAATTGTCACACATCGGTGCTATAGGAGGGGTCAGGGAGCCCCGCCATGCGTACTAGCTATATCGATGATCTGTTTGTTGTTGTCTCGACGATCGTTGCAGCGTGCCGTTCTTACCGTTGCGTAGACCGGGCAGGGGGGACGCAATGACTTCTCTTCTCGCACTTGCCGCACTCTATCTCATGGCGGCATTGATTCTTATTCTGATCATCGATCGCTCCGTCGGGATGTTCTTTCCCGCGTCGGCCAAGCAGCGTGGCGCGCCTCGTAGCGACCGTCGCACGTGGTTTGGCGCAATCAATCGCGCGTCTCCCAGCCGGGTATCGGAACCTTTTCCGTGACGACGGGTTGGTCTTTCATCCGAAACTAGGGAGAAAGATCATGCCACGTGGAGACAAATCTGCTTACACGGACAAGCAGAAGCGTAAAGCCGAGCATATCGAGGAAGGTTACGAGAGCCGCGGCGTTTCCCGTGACGAAGCGGAGCGACGCGCATGGGCAACTGTCAACAAGGAGAGTGGCGGCGGCAAGAAGTCGGGTTCCGGTCGCGGCCACCCGGAGAACCATCTATCGTCAGAGAAGGGTGGCAGGATCGGCGGCCGCGCTTCGGCGAGCCGGCCGGCAGCCGAGCGCTCCGCATCGGCCAAGAAAGCGGCTGCAACGCGCAAGCGCCACGAGCAGGCCGCTCATTCCTGAAACAGGACGAGAAAGAAGTGCCGTGCCCGTGCAAATGACTGGCTCGCGAGCCCGTGGCGCAGGATCGGCCCCTTTCGTTTGGCAAAACCGATGATAGGTTCTCGCAAGGTGCAAGCAACGCATCATGCCGCCGAAGGCGCGAGCAGGCCTGTGCTACGGCGTATCGATTTGCAATGGCGGCAAGAGATGCTGCGGGAGAGATGAATGCCTTATGAGCTTTATTATTGGGACAGCATTCAAGGTCGCGGCGAGTTTGTGCGATTGGCGCTGGAAGAAGCCGACGCCGATTACGTCGATGTTTGCCGCGGCCCGTCAAGCAAGGGACAGGGAATACCGGCCATGATCGCAATCATGGGCAGCAGGTCCGATGCCGATATCCCGTTCGCGCCGCCGTTCTTGAAGGATGGCGAACGCATTATTCCGCATGTGGCAAACATACTGATGTATCTCGGGCCAAAGCTGCGCCTGGCCCCCCAAAATGAGGGTGAGCGTCATGTGTTGAACGGCCTCCAGCTGACGATTACCGATTTTGTCGCTGAAGTGCATGATACCCATCATCCCATTGCCACCTCGAAATATTATGAAGACCAGAAGGAGGAGGCCAAGAGTCGATCGGCAGAATTCATCCAGAATCGCATTCCGAAATATCTTGGCTATTTCGAGCGGGTGCTCCAGCAAAATCCTGAAGGGCCGGCGCATATCTTCGGCGGCGGATTGACCTATGTGGATCTATCGCTCTTCCAGGTCTTCGAAGGGTTGCGTTATGCCTTTCCGCGCGCAACAGCGCACCTTTCCGACCGCTATCCGCACTTGAGTGCTTTGCGTGCGGCTGTCATGAAACGGCCAAACATTGCCCGCTATCTTCAATCGGACCGCCGTATTCCGTTTAACGAAAACGGCATTTTCCGGCATTATCCGGAGTTGGATAGAGATATGGCGTGAGCGATGCTCGTCTATCAGTTCATTCCCGCTTGTTGGATCGCCTTAATTCTGATCTGGCTCTTCGCCTCTTTTGGCGTCAAGAAAACCGTGCGCCAGGAAAACCCCCTGTCGCGCCTCGGCAATACTGTGCCGATCGGGATCGGCGCCTTTCTGCTGGCGGCACATCGTTCCTGGCTCGGACCTCTCAATATTCTTATCTTCCCGCATAGCTTGAACGTCTATTATGTCGGCGCCGTTTTGACGTTCGTCGGCGTCACCTTCGCCATATGGGCCCGCTTTCACATCGGCCGGAACTGGAGCGGCGTCATCACGGTCAAGCAAGACCACGCGTTGATCCGTTCCGGTCCTTACGCACTCGTGCGCCACCCGATCTATTCGGGCCTGACGCTCGCCATTATCGGTTCGGCCATCGCCCGCGGCGATATTGCCGCGGTGCTTGCGATCATCGCTATCCTCTATGCATTTCTGCGCCGCGTTCAAATCGAAGAAAGCTGGATGAGCGAGACTTTCGGCAGCGCCTATGCCGACTATAAGGCTCGCACGCCGGCCCTGGTTCCATTTATCAAATAAGTCATGTCTTCAGTTTCGATGCGGCCTCAAAGAAGTTGGCCCAAGGATCGCCATTTGTACTTCCGAGCCGCGTGGCGGCGTTCCTGACGGTGAAAGTCGCCGGCCCGATTTTGTCGTTCAACTCTTCCCAGGCAATCGGCATCGATATGGTGGCTCCCGGCCTTGCCCTCGTTGAATAGGGTGCCACCGCTGTGCTGCCCCGGCCGTTGCGCAGGTAGTCGATGAAGATGTGGCCCGTTCGCTTTGCCTTACTGGCGACCGACAAATATCTGTCGGGGCTGTCGGCGCTCATCGCATGGGCGATGGCTTCGGCCGTATCCTTGATCTTTGGCCACTCCGCATCGGGCTTCAGGGAGGCGACCACATGCAGCCCCTTGCCGCCGGAGGTCTTGACGAACGACGCAAGGCCGAGGGTCGCGAAGCGCTCTCTTATCTCCTGCGCTGCTGCAATGACCGCAGCCCAGCCGACATCCTCGCCGGGATCGAGATCCATGATGATCATGTCGGGCTTTTCCCAATGATCTGTCGTCGTGCCCCAAGGGTGTATTTCGAGCGTCGCTGATTGGACGAGCGCCGCAAGCCCGTCAAAGTCCTCGATCTTCAGAAACTTGGCGCTCGCCTCGTCCTCGGGGTCGGCAATTTCGACAATATGCGGATTGAGGCCTTTCCAGGCATGTTTCTGGAAGAAGCGAGGCCCGCTTATACCCTCCGGGCAGCGCAGCAGAGCCAGAGGCCGATTGACGATAAAGGGTGCCATGCGCAGCCAGGCCAAAGCGTAGTAGTCGACGAGATCCTGCTTGCTCACATGGTCGTCCGGCCAGTAGAGCCGCTCGGGATGCGTCAATTGAACGGAAGTTGCAGGTCTGGGCTCAATGGGCGTCTTTGCCATTCGCATGCGCTCCATCTTCCTGTGGCGGGAAAGCTGCGTCGGGCGGAGATTAGCATTGCCCGACGCGGGAAGTCGATCGCCGCGACGCCTTACGGCATCAGCTGGCCACCATTGACCTCGATGACCTGGCCCGTGATGTAGCCGGACAATGTCGGCGATGCCAGAAACAGATAGGCGCCGACGCAATCTTCAGGCGTACCGACGAAGCCCATCGGGATGGTCTTGCGCTGCAATTCCATCTGCTCGTCATTCGTATAGCGCTCGTGGAAGGGCGTTGCGATGACGCCAGGCGCGACCGCGTTGACGCGGATCTTGTCGTTGACGAATTCCTTGGCGTGACCATGCGTGATCGTGGAGACGAAGCCCTTGGAGGCGGCATAGAGGATCGCACCGTTGCCGCCGCCGTTGCGTGCGGCAATCGAGGTGGTGTTGATGACGAAGCCGCCCTGCTTCTTGAGATGGGGGTGGGCTGCGCGGGTCGCGGCGAGTACAGAGCGCGCGTTGAGGTTCATCACACGCTCGTAATGTTCGTCGGTCATGGCCGCCGTCGGGAGCCGCCCCAGCATGCCGCCGGCATTGTTCACCAATCCATCCAGGCCGCCCAAAGCGTCGACAGCGTCGCGGACGACGCGTTCCGTTTCGCCGTCCTTGGAGACGTCGCCCTGTATCAGATGGACCGTACCATCGGCAGCCTTGATCTCGGCGGCCAGACGTTCGGCGGGCTCGCGGCTGGCATTGAAATGCAGGCCGACCTTCATGCCTTGCGCGGCGAAGGCCAGTGCGACCGCTGCACCGATACCGGTCGAAGCGCCCGTTATCAGCACCCGCTTGCCTGCAAGATCGGGAATGCGAATGGAAGCGAGGGATTGCGCGAGTTCTGCCATGACGTCTCCTCCTGAACCTCAACAATCATATGATGAAATCACCCCGCCGCAGAAGGCGCAAGGGCTGTGCGGCAATGCGGGAAAATGGATGCGCCCGCGACATGCTTTTTGTCGTCTGCCTAGGGTCGCACTATCCCGCTGCTTTTGAGGTGTCGCCATGTTCATTTCCGCTGAAAGGCCGAGGCGGGAGGGCGGGTTCAGATGTCGCGAGGCTCGATCGATGGCGCGTTTACATGTGTCGCATATGGGTAGTCGGCTGAAAGACACATTGTTGACAGGCCGTGAATATGCGACGATGCCCTGAGGGAGGAGCGGTCCATGGTGTCGACTTTGTCGCACATTAAGGAGATCGAGCGCGTTGCGATGGGGGCCACGAGCCCGCGCGACGCGCCTGTTGTGCAATCCTGGCTGCGTTGTCTCAATGATTATCGGCTCGATCCTGCCGCCGCACAGGAGGCCTATATCGTGCCGGAAACCAAGCTGCGCGAGCATCGCGAGCAGGCGGAGGAATTGATCCGCATCGGCCGCTCCGGCCTTGAGCAACTCTTCGGCCAGGTGGTCGAGCAGAATTATGTGCTGCTTCTGTCGGACGCCCGCGGCGTAACCGTGGATTTCATGGGCGACCCGACCTTTGACAATCAGTTGCGCAAGGCCGGGCTCTACCTCGGCTCAGAATGGTCGGAGAACAGGGCAGGGACCTGTGCCGTCGGTGCCTGTATCGTCTCAGGCGAGCCGGTCATTATCCATCAGGATGATCACTTCGATACCAGCCATATCGGACTGACCTGTACCGCCGCGCCGATCTTCGACACGCTGGGTGACCTGACGGCGGTTCTCGACATCTCGCAGCTGCGCTCACCGACGGCAAAGACCAGTCAGCAACTTGCCCTTCATCTCGTCGCTTCGACGGCGCGGCGTATCGAGCTGGCCAACCTGATGACCCGTACGCGCAACGACTGGGTGCTGCGCCTGGCGCGCTCCCCGGAGTTTCTCGATGTCGATCCCGATGCGGCGATCGCGCTTGATGGTAGCGGCCGCATCACCGGCATGACGCATGGTGGGTTCGGGGCCTTGGCGCGTGTGATGAATATGCGTGGCATCTCGACGCGTCAATTCATCGGCCAACCGATCGATCGCTTCTTCGATATCGAGCTGGATGATCTTCCGCAATTCATGCGCGGCAGGCCGAATGGAGACAGGTTACTCAAGGCCAAGAGCGGGCTTGCTGTCTTTGCCAGCGCCATCGCTCCGGCCGCCGGCGTACGCCGTATGCCGACTGCGGATGGTTCCAAGATTCAATCCGCGTTCGAAAGCTTAAGCTTCGGCGATCCGGCGATGGAGCGCTTGCAGGCCCGGGCGGCCAAGCTTGCTGGGCGTGACATTCCGATCCTCATTCACGGTGAGACCGGCAGCGGCAAGGAATATCTGGCCCGCGCCATTCACGACAGCTGTGGTGGCAGCGGAAAATTCGTGGCGGTCAATTGTGCAGCCATTCCGGAGCAGTTGATGGAATCCGAATTGTTCGGCTACGCGCCGGGAGCCTTTACCGGCGCCAACCAAAAGGGCAAGCGCGGTCTCATTGAGGAAGCGGACGGCGGCACCCTGTTCCTGGATGAAATCGGCGATATGCCGCTTTCTCTGCAGAGCCGCCTTCTGCGGGTGTTATCCGAAAATGAGGTGCAGCCGATCGGGGCATTGAGGGTGAGGCCTGTGCGTTTGCGCCTTCTGTCCGCCTCGCATCGAGATCTGGCGGAACTCGTGGCGCTCGGTCAGTTCCGGCAGGATCTATATTATCGCCTGAATGCCGTGGTGCTTGCCTTGCCGCCATTGCGCGAAAGGCAGGATCTGAATGCCGTGATCGATCATCTGCTGCATCGTGTCGGGCGGGAGAATGCACAATTCTACCGGCTGGATGTCGGTGCTCGCCAAGCGCTGCTCGACCACGACTGGCCCGGAAATCTGCGCGAGCTTTCGAATGTGCTTCGCGTCGCTGCTGTCCTGTCCGAAGGCGGCGTCATCGGCCTGGATTGCCTGCCCGATATGCTGCATCAAGTCGGGGCCTTACCTGATCGGGTTGAACACGATACGGATCTGCGCAAGGCGCTTGACGAGTGCGGCAACAACGTCTCCGCGCTTGCCCGCAAACTCGGTGTCAACCGCTCCACCGTTCACCGCAGGCTGAAGCGCCTCAACTGAGGCAGCCGCTGCAACACCTGTTGCAGCAAAGGTGTTGCACACCTAACGGTAAGGATTGCTGTCGGCGGATAATGGATTGAAATAATTTAGTTTTCCGACCTCACGGCTGCCTGGCACGGCGTTTGCTCATTCTTCCTTGCAAGAGCAATGAGGAGGAAACTGGAATGAAAGCACTCCGCTTCCATGCCGCCAAGGATTTACGCATAGACGATATCGCTCCACCGGCCGATCCAGGCCCGGGCGAGGTCCTGATCGAAAATCGCTTCTGCGGTATTTGCGGTACCGACCTGCATGAATATGCCTATGGGCCGATCTTCGTGCCAAAGGAGCCGCATCCCTTCACCAAGGCCCACGGGCCGCAGGTTCTGGGTCATGAATTCGGCGGGGTTGTGAGGGCAGTAGGCGAGGGCGTTTCTCATGTGAAGATCGGCGATCGTGTCTCGGTGCAGCCGCTGATCATGCCGCGCGTCGGTGACTATTATGCTGACCGGGGGCTCTTTCACCTGAGTTCGCAGCTCGCGCTCGCCGGCCTGTCCTGGCATTCGGGCGGCATGTCGCAGGCAGCACTTCTCAATGACTACAATGTACAGCCGATCCCTGCGAGCCTGAGCGACGAGGAGGCTGCCCTTGTCGAGCCGACAGCGGTTGCCGTCTATGCCTGTGATCGAGCCGGAGTTACCGCCGGCAGCAGCGTCCTGATAACCGGCGCCGGACCGATCGGCATTCTGACAGCGATGGCTGCGAGCGCCGCCGGAGCAACCCAACTCTTCCTGTCCGACCTCAACGACACCCGGCTGGCGCTCGCCAGAGAGGCGCTCCGTCAGGTGCGAACGATCAATCCTAGATCGGAAAAGGTCGGAGATGTCGTTCGCAGCGAAACGGAGGGGAATGTCGGCTGCGACATCGCCATCGAATGCGTCGGCAACGAACACGCATTGAAGAATTGCGCGGATGCCGTGCGCAAGCAGGGTGTCGTCGTCCAAACAGGACTGCATCCCCACGAAAACCCGCTGAACTGGTTCGACGTAACTTTCAAAGATATCGACATCAGGGGCTCTTGGGCCTATCCGACCCACTATTGGCCGCGCGTCGCGCGGCTGATTGCCAGCGGTCAGATTCCGGCGCTCAGGATCGTCACCAAATTCGTATCACTGAGCGAAGCCGTCGAGGAAGGGTTCGATCAACTGCTCGACCCCGCAGGCCGCCATCTTAAAATCCTGATCGACCTGTCGCGATAGCCAATCGATCGTCGAGGTGGTTGAGGAGCCGCCTCGTATTTTTCAAAGAGCAGGAGGAGATGAAATGCTCGATAAAACCCCAACTACTCGCGTACAGTCGCTTCTCGACACGTTCGGCGACACACTTGCTGCCGGCCGTATCGATGAGGCCGTCTCGTTGTTTGCCGATGAGTGCTATTGGCGCGATCTTGTCGCCTTCACCTGGAACATCAAGACCGTCGAAGGCCGCGATCAGGTGCGCGACATGCTGGAAAGGCAGCTTGCCGGCGCAAAGCCTTCGAACTTCCGGGTTGCCGCAGGCGAGGAAGCAGCGGAAGCCGATGGCGTGCTGGAAAGCTGGATCTCTTTCGAGACGGCCGTTGGCCGCGGTTACGGTCTCGTCCGTTTCAAGAACGGCCTGATCTGGACCTTGTTGACCGCCCTTGTCGAGTTGAAGGGGCACGAGGAAAAATCAGGCTTCACCCGTCCACTCGGCGCCAAGCATGGCCAGAATCTTGGCGGCAAGACCTGGAAGGAAGAGCGTGAGGAGGAAGCGCGAACGCTCGGCTACGACAGGCAGCCTTATGTCGTCATTATCGGCGGCGGGCAGGGCGGCATAGCGCTTGGCGCACGCCTGCGCCAACTCGGGGTTCCCACGATCATTCTGGAAAAGAACGATCGGGCGGGCGATTCCTGGCGTAAGCGCTACAAGTCGCTCTGCCTGCACGATCCGGTCTGGTACGATCACCTGCCCTATATCGATTTCCCGAAGAACTGGCCGGTCTTTGCGCCGAAGGACAAGATCGGAGACTGGCTCGAATTCTACACCAAGGTGATGGAGCTCAATTACTGGACGCGCTCGGCAGCGAAATCGGCAACATGGGATGAGCAGGCGAAGGAATGGACCATCGTTGTCGACCGGGACGGTGAGGAGGTCGTGTTACGTCCGAAACAGCTCGTCTTTGCAACAGGCATGTCCGGCAAAGCGAACATTCCGGATTTCAAGGGTCGCGGGCGTTTCGGGGGAGAGCAGCATCACTCCTCGCAGCATCCCGGTCCGGACGGTTACAAGGGCAAGAAGGTCGTGGTCATCGGCTCCAACAACTCGGCCCATGATATTTGCGCGGCTCTCCATGAAGCTGGCGTCGACGTCACGATGATCCAGCGTTCGACCACCCATATCGTCCGGTCGGAAACCTTGATGGATATCGGCCTCGGCGGCCTCTATTCCGAGCAGGCTCTGGCAAATGGGGTGACGACGGCAAAGGCCGATTTGATCTTCGCATCGTTGCCATATCGGATCATGCACGAGTTCCAGATCCCGCTCTACAATCAAATGCGCGAGCGTGACGCTGATTTCTATGCGGCACTGGAAAAGGCCGGGTTCCAGCTGGACTGGGGCGCGGATGGCTCTGGCCTGTTCATGAAGTATCTGCGTCGCGGCTCCGGCTACTATATCGATATCGGCGCCTCGCAATTGATCATCGACGGCAAGATCAAACTGCAAGCCGGTCAGGTCGAGGAGATTACCGAAAATTCCATCAAGCTCGACAATGGCGGGGAAATCCCGGCTGACGTGATTGTCTATGCGACCGGCTATGGTTCGATGAACGGTTGGGTCGCCGACCTGATCGATCAGGATACCGCCGACAAGGTCGGCAAGGTCTGGGGTTTGGGCTCGGATACGCCGAAGGATCCCGGCCCATGGGAAGGTGAGCAGCGCAACATGTGGAAGCCGACGCAACAGGAGGCCCTCTGGTTCCATGGCGGCAATCTCCACCAGTCGCGTCACTACTCGCAGTATCTTTCCTTACAGTTGAAGGCGCGCATGGAAGGCATTGCTACCCCTGTCTATGGTTTGCAGGCCGTTCATCATAAACGTTAACGTGTTGAGGAAGACGTTATAATGCTTTGAAAATATTGCGATCTCGGATGTTGTGTCGAGTGTTGGCGCCATCCGGGATCCGCAGTCTTTCACCTTTCTCATGAGGAATGCCGAGATGGAGAGCTCGGCGCGGAACGGCGAAACGTCTGGCGTGACCGTGTTATGGCGGATAGGAAGGGCGCGGAAGAGTCGCGCCTCGTTGACATCATTTCGAGATGCCGGCTGCTGATTTCGACAACAGAGAAAGGTCGAGTAGAGCATGAGCAAGAACAAGCTGATCCGTTTTGATGTCGCCGACAGCCAGGCGGGCGGCCAACGCCGTCCCTTCGCCAAGGCCGTGCGCGCCGGCGATTTCGTCTACGTCTCGGGTCAGGTCCCGACCGTCAACGGCGAGGTCATCGTCGGCAATATCGTCGCACAGACCGAGCAGGTCATCGCCAATATCAAGGAAGTGCTTGCACTGGCCGATTGCACTCTCGAGCATGTCGTGAAGGTCAATGCCTGGCTTGACGATGCCCGTGATTTCTCGAGCTTCAATGCGGTTTTCCAGAAGCACTTCATCGATCATCCGCCGGCGCGTTCCACCGTTCAGTCGCCGATGATGGTGGATGTGAAGGTCGAGATGGACGTTATCGCTTACAAGCCGCTCGACTGAAATCGACGTTTCCAGACGTATCCAAGTCCCTTCTCCAAGTTTCCGCAACGATAGCGGAATGACCTTGTGACGACCCGATTGCCCATGCGCAATCAATTGGACCCGGCATCGCTGTCATTAATTGCGATGCCGGGAGTTCTGACCGGCATTCTCTTTCGAGCGCCCTATCTCGGCTTCCCGCTCGTAAGGGTCTTTGACACAAACAAGCATTTATCAACGCGTCTCAGGTCGTCCGATTCTCCACGATCCCACGCCGGACGCTCGCCATTTCCCTTGTGATTTTGATTTCCGGTAGTCGCCATATCGGCGGTTGCGAAGGTCTGCGCGCGCTCGCGTCATCGCCTGTTGATTTCCAATCAGCGGATTGACGACGGCTCAAACTGACGATTAAATCAATTTGATTGACTACTAGAGGTCAACGAGAGGGAGCTAAAAATGGGACTGAAGACAAGCAGATTGCATAACCTCTTCCAGCAGACGTCGTGGCTGGCAACGGCAGCGCTCGGCGTGTCGCTGGCTTTCGGCGCAAGCGTCGCTTCGGCGGCCGAATCCGTGCTGACGATGCACATCGAAGAGCAGACCAGCTGGGTCAGTAATTTCAATCCCTTCGATCTGGCCGGTCGTCGCCAGAGCACGATGGATTTCATTTACGAGCCGCTGGTCATCTTCAACGCCAATGACGGTGGCAAGCCCGTCTGGCGCCTGGCCACGAGTTACAAATTCTCCGACGATCTCTTGTCTGTCACCTACGATCTGCGCCCCGGTGTGAAGTGGTCGGATGGTCAGCCGCTGACCTCGGCCGACGTGAAATACACGATCGACCTGATGCTGAAGAACCCCGCCGTCGATACGGTTGGAGTCGGTCAGACCGTCGCGTCGGTCGAAGCGCCGTCACCGACCCAGGTGACGATCAAGCTCAAAGCTGTCAATTCCGAGTTTCCGCAGTCGCTCGCCGATCTGGCCGTCGTTCCCATGCATATCTGGAAGGACGTCGCCGATCCGGTCGCCTTCAAGAACGAAAAGCCCATCGGCTCCGGTCCGATGACCGAGGTCCGTCGCTTCACGCCGCAGGTCTACGAACAGTGCCGCAATCCGAACTATTGGGATGCTGCATCGCTGCATGTGGATTGCGTGCGCCTGCCGCAGATTTCCGGCAACGACCAGATGCTGGCTCTTTTGCCGGAAGGCACTGTCGACTGGATCGGCTCATTCCTGCCGCAAATCGACAAGACCTTCGTTGGGCTAGATCCCCAGCACAACGGTTACTGGCAGCCGCCGGCTGAAACCGTTGCCTTCGAGATGAATTTCAAGTCCACCAATGCCGGCAATCTCGAGGCTTTCAAGGATCTCAATTTCCGTCACGCCTTCAGCCTGGCTATGGATCGCAAGTCGATGGTCGATATTGCCGGCTTCGGCTACCCGGTCGTCAACCTGCATGCCAGCGGCCTGCCGCCGCGCTTCGACAGCTGGCGCAACAAAGCCGCCGAAGGCGACAAGGATGCCTTCATGGGCTTCGATACTGCCAAGGCGAACAAAATTCTCGATGACGCGGGCTATAAGAAGGGTGCCGACGGCTTCCGCACGACGCCAAGCGGCAAACCGATCACCTTCCCGGTCATCGTGCCGAACGGCTGGACGGACTGGATCGATGCCGTGCAGATTGCTGTCGAAGGCCTGCGTGCTGCCGGCATCAACGCCTCTGTCGCCACGCCGGAATATGAACAGTGGCGCAAGCAGCTGCTCGATGGCAGCTTCGATGTCGTCATGAACTCGCGTGCCGATACCGCCACGCCGTTCCAGGGCTACTATCAGAGCCTGTCCACAGACTATGCCGGCAAGCTTACCGTTGCAGCCCCGCGCTATTCGAACCCGAAGCTCGATGCGCTCTTCGACCAGTATCGCAAGTCGTCCGCCGACAGCGATCACAAGAAGATCTTCAACGATATTCAGGTGCTGATCGCCGACGACTTCCCGGTCGTGCCGGTCTTCAACGGGCCGACCTGGTATCAGTATTCCAGTAAGCGGTTCACGGGCTGGGTTACCGACAAGGATCCGGTCATGAATCCGGAAAACCACGACAACAATCGCATGCGTCTGATGCATCTGCTGCGTCTCAAGCCGGTCCAATAAGACCCAAGCCAAGGAAGCAGACATGCGTATTTCAAGCCGGCGCTTAGGCGTCTACGCGGTGGCGCTGGCCTTCGCGATCGTCGTGAACTTCATTCTTCCCCGGCTTATGCCGGGGAGTCCCGTCGATGCCATGGTGGCCCAGCTTGGGCCACGGGCAACGCCCGCCGCCGTCGAGGCAATCAAGGCGCGCTTCGGCGAGATCGATCAGCCGATCATGATGCAGTTCCTCGATTATCTCAAAGGCCTCGCGACCCTCGATCTCGGCGTTTCGGTCAAATACTATCCGCAGACCGTGGTTCAGGTGTTGAGCCGTGCTACGCTGTGGACCATCTTCCTGGTCGTGACGGCGATTGTCTTTTCGCTATGCGTCGGCGTCGTGCTCGGCGCGATCTCGGCCTGGCGGCGCGGCGGACGATTCGACACGGTCGTGTCGCCTCTGTCGGTCATCATGTTCTCGATCCCGCCCGTGATCATCGCCCTGACAATCCTCTTCGTCTTTGCGGTGTCACTGCGCTGGTTCCCGGTGGGATATGCCTATGATCCCAATCTTGACCCGGGCTTCAACTTCACCTTCTTCAGCAGCGTCTTCATGCATGCCATATTGCCGGTGCTAACGCTTTCACCGTTCCTCATCGGCGAATTCCAGACGACCATGCGCTCGTCGATGATCGTCATACTGGGTGAGGACTATGTGACCATGGGACGGGCGAAGGGCCTCAGCAATCGGGCCGTCATGTTCAGCTACGGCGCCCGCAATGCGCTTTTGCCCGTGTTGACCAATCTGGCGCTGATGCTTGGCGCCGTCTTCGGCGGCTCCATCGTTACCGAGATCGTCTTCAACTATCCGGGCCTCGGGCTGACGCTTTTCACCGCCAGCGTGGCGCGAGACTATCCGGTCATTCAGGGGCAGTTGCTCTTGATGACTATGGCGACCCTTGCCGCAAATTTTCTGGTCGACATCATCTACGGCCTTGTTGATCCGAGACTGAGGGAGGGCGTACGATGAGCTTTGCGCTTCGCTCCATTTTCAGCCAGAAGAAGGCTCTCATCGGCTTCATCATCGTTGCCGCCTTGTGCCTGATGGCGATTTTCGCGCCAATCATCGCGCCGGGCGAACCGGGTGCTCGCGTCGGACGCTCGCATCAGCCTCCGTCGGTCGAACATGTCTTCGGAACCACCAAGATGGGCCGTGATGTCTATCGGCAGTTCGTCTGGGGTGCGAGAAGTTCGCTTTCGGTAGGCTTTGCGACCGGCATCGCCATTACCGTCATCGGCACCGCTATCGGCCTCATCGCCGGCTATGCCGGCGGCAGGACAGATGCGGTACTCGATCTCGCCACCAATGCGGTGCTGGTCATACCGAACATGCCGCTGCTCATCCTCCTGGCCTCATTCGCAGGCACGGTAGGACCGATCATCATCATGACCATCATCGCGCTGACCTCGTGGCCGTGGGGCGCGCGCATGACCCGATCGCAAACCATGGCTCTGCGCAATCGCGACTTCGTCACGGCTGCGAAGATGATCGGCGAACCGGCATGGCGCATCATTTTCGTCGAAATCCTGCCGAACCTGACGCCGTTGATCGGCATCAATCTGGTCGGCAGCATCATCTACGCGATCGTGGCGCAGACAACGCTTGAATATCTCGGCTTCGGCGATCCGCTGAAGGTGACCTGGGGCACGATGCTCTACAATGCGCAGAACGCTTCGGCGATCATGGTCGGCGCCTGGTGGGACATTGCAGTGCCCGCCGCCGGTATCGCGCTTACCGGCCTTGGCCTCGCGCTCATCAACTTCACCTTCGATGAAATCGCCAATCCGCAATTGCGCTCCGGACCAGCATTGACCCGCTGGTTCCGCATGACACGCACCCGCAACCGCATGATGAGGTCAGGCCAATGAGCGACAATTTGTTGGAAATTGAAAACCTCAACATCGACTATCTGGTCGACAAGGGTGATTTCCGCGCGGTGAAAGACGTCTCGTTCAACATCGGTCGCGGTGAGATTTTCGGACTTGCCGGCGAGTCCGGTTGCGGCAAGAGCACGATTGCCTTCGCGATCACGCGGCTTTCCAAGCCGCCGGCATGGATCAGTGGCGGGAGCATCCGACTGGATGGCCAGGATCTGCTCAAGATGCCGGAGACCGAGTTGCAGAAGATCCGCTGGAAGCGGGTCGGCATGGTGTTTCAGAGCGCCATGAACTCGCTCAATCCGTTGATGCGGGTGGAGGCGCAGTTTCATGATGTACTGAACCGCCATACCGGATGCTCCCGTCAGGAATCCCGTGTCCGTGCCGAGGACATGTTCAAGCTGGTGGGCATTCCCGCCCATCGCGTCAGCGACTATCCGCATCAGTTTTCCGGTGGCATGCGCCAGCGCATCGTTATCGCCATCTGCCTGGCGCTGCGCCCTGAACTCATCATCATGGACGAACCGACGACGGCGCTCGACGTCGTCGTGCAGCGGGAGATCCTCGAGCAAGTGCTCGATCTTCAGCAGACCTACGGTTTCTCCGTGCTGTTCATCACCCATGATTTGCACCTGATGGCGCAGCTTTGCCATCGCATCGGCGTGATGCTGAAGGGTGAGCTGGTCGAAGTTGGCGATGTCGCGCAGGTCAGCCAGGCGCCCAGGCACGACTATACCCGCAAGCTCTGGAACGCCATTCCGCAGCTTCCAGCCAGCGCTCACGCTCCCGGAGTTTTCGCATGAAACCGCACATACAGGCTGTGACTGCCGAACCCGTTATCCGGCTCGAGGATGTTCAACGCCATTTCGGCGCGGTTCATGCGCTGAAGAGTGTTTCCTTCTCGTTATTCGCGGGAAAGGCGCTTGCTCTCGTCGGCGAGTCGGGTTGCGGCAAGACCACATGCGCTCGCATCATCGCTCGTCTCGACAAGCCGACTGCCGGCAAGATTCTGTTCCGTGGCCACGATCGCAGCGCGCAAGGGTCGAGCAAGGAAGAGCGGATGTACCGCAAGGACGTCCAGATGGTTTTCCAGGATCCCTTCTCGTCGCTCAACCCCGCCTTCGCCATCAACCATCACCTTGCGCGGCCGCTGCAACTTCATGGCGGCGACAAACCGAAAGCCGAGCGGGATGACGATGTAAACCGGCTGCTCGTCAGCGTCGGCCTCGATCCGGCGGTAACGCGGCAGAAGTTCCCGCACGAACTGTCGGGCGGTCAGCGCCAGCGCGTCAACATTGCCCGTGCCTTGGCGGTTGCGCCGAGCGTGCTGGTAGCGGATGAGCCGACCTCGATGCTTGACGTTTCGATCCGCAAGGACATCCTTGATCTCCTGGCGCGTGTGAAACGCGAGAACGATCTCGCCATGCTTTATATCACGCATGATATTGCCACGGCCGCCCATGTCGCCGAGGAGATCGTCGTGATGTTTGCCGGCCAGATGGTGGAATGGGGCAATACGGAAATGGTGCTGTCCGCGCCAAAGCATCCCTACACGCAACTCCTGCTGTCAGCGGTTCCGCATGGAGGCCGCAGGTTCGTGACCGGCGGCAGCGCCCGCTTTCTCGAGCAGGCAGAGAAGATCCGCGCGCTCACCCGCCCGGTCTCCACCAAGGTCGAGCAAATCGGCACCAATCATTTCATGCGTGCGCTCGTCGCATCGAATTAGAAGGATTTCACCTTGGATTATCTGGTCAATCTATCGACGCTGCCGGCTGACACGCAGTCGCCCGAGCGGATGGCGCAGGGCGGCATTACAATCCGTCGAGCCCTGCCGCCGGAACTGCGGCTGATCACCGGCTGGGTGGCAGAACATTTCAGCCAGGGATGGGCAAGCGAGACGACCGTTGCGATGACACGCCAACCGCCGACCTGCTTCATCGCCACGCGCAATCGTGAGTTGGTCGGCTTTGCCTGCCACGAGGCGACCGCACGCGGCTTTTTCGGCCCGACAGGGGTCGCCGAAGAGGTGCGGGGCCTCGGCATCGGCCGCGCGCTGCTGTTCGCCTGCCTCGCTGACATGAAGACGATGGGCTACGGCTACGCAATCATCGGCGATGTCGGCCCCTCCGAATTCTATGAGAAGACGGTCGGCGCAACGCAGATCCCCAATTCCGCGCCCGGCATCTACGCCTGCATGCTCAAGCTTTGAACAATCCCTTCAGGAAGAGAGAATACTCATGTCCATACCGCGATCCTTGGCTCTGCGGCTTGAAACCACATGGAACCCGCCGACCGACGAGAAGGAATTTTCCTACGTATTGCGGCTGAAGAATCTTTCGTCGGAGCCGCTTTCCGGCTTCGCGCTCTGTGTCAGCGGCCCGGGTCGTGTCGACCCGGCCGGCATCGTCGAAGGCGCAACGATCTCCAAGCGTCTTTCCAACTTCACCGAGTTCCAGCCGGCGGAAGGCTTCGTACTGGCGGGTGGCGAAACGTGGACCATCACGGTTCGCGCCTTGAGCTGGCAGTTTCGTCACTGGAACGATGGCGCCAACAGCGCCTATCTCGCATTCGCCGATGGCACCACGGTTTCACTTGGCACCGAGCCGACGCGCACATCATCCAGCAATGCGCCGTTGAAGCGTGGCGCGGAAGTCTATCCGGTGCCGTCAAATCCGCCGGTGCCGCTAGCGATCATTCCGTGGCCGAACCACGTAGCGGTATCCTCCCGACGTCCACTGCCGGCAGGCTTCGCCTTGAAGGCCGCGGCGCCGGATGCGCAAGCTGCCGCTAAAAGCTTTACGGCCCTTGTCGAGCACCTCTTTTCGGCCGAAGGAATGATCCGTTCCGAGGCGGAAGGTGCCGTGCCGGTGGAATTGCGCCATGTCGAAGGTCTGGGCGCCGAGGCCTATAGGCTCGCCTTTTCCCCAGAGACGATAACGGTCGAAGCGAACGCGCAGACCGGCTTCGTCTATGGTCTCGTTACCATCGGTCAGATCTGGCGCGGTGCGCGTCTGCATCCGCAGGCATTCCATTTCCCGGCAGGCGGCGAGATCATCGACGAGCCGGCGATGAGCTGGCGCGGCCTGCACCTCGACGTCGCGCGGCAATTCTACGGTTCCGCTGAAATCAAGAAGCTGATGGCGGTGCTTGCCTGGAACAAGCTCAATCGCTTCCATTGGCATCTGTCGGATGATGAAGCATGGCGCGTCGAGATCGATGCCTATCCGGCGCTGACTGAAATTGGTGCGTGGCGTGGGCATGGCCTGCCGATGCCGCCGCTTCTCGGCTCCAGCCCGGCTCGCACCGGCGGTTACTACACCAAGGCGGTCGTGCGCGATATCGTCGGCTATGCCAAGGGTCTTGGCATCGAGGTTTTGCCGGAGATCGACATGCCGGGCCATTGTTACGCGATGCTCCAGGCAATTCCCGAGCTTCGAGATCCTGACGAGGCAGGCAGCTACTACTCGGTCCAGGGCTTTCCGGACAACTGCATCAATCCGGCCCGCGAGAAGACCTATGAGGTCATCGAGACGATCCTGTCCGAACTCATCGAGCTTTTCCCGTTCAAGACCATCCATATCGGCGCCGACGAAGTGCCGCTCGGTGCGTGGTCCGGTTCCCCGGAAGCGCTTGCGCGCCTGCGCGAACTCGCCGGCGACGACGTGGCGGACGCACATGCCAAGCGTCTGAACGTGATCACCAATACGCATGGCGCAGACGATATCGATGGTTCCGGCACCGCGGTTCTTCAGGCTGAGTTCCTGGAGCAGATCCAGGCATTTCTCGCTTCGAAAGGCTGCATAACGGGTGGCTGGGAAGAGGCTGCGCATGGCGACAGGATCGACAAGGACAAGAGCTATCTCTGCAGCTGGCGTAGCGTTGAAGTCGCCGCCGAGCTGGCTGGCCGCGGATATGAGATGGTGGTCTGCCCGGGCCAGGTCTACTATCTCGACATGGCGATGCGCCCGGATTGGGACGAGCCAGGCGCAAGCTGGGCTGGCCACTCGGATCCGGAGAAACTCTACACCTTCGATCCCATCGCTGGTTGGACAGACGCCCAGAAGGAAAAGCTTCGTGGCATTCAGGCCTGCATCTGGTCGGAGTCGATGACCGATCGCGCCATCTTCGACCGCCTTGTCTTCCCGCGCCTATCCGCACTTGCGGAAACCGGCTGGACGAAGCCATCGGCAAAATCCTGGGAGCGGTTCAAGGCGCTCGCCGGCACGATGCCGCTGCTTTACGGTCTGCATCAATTTTGACCGCTTGATGCGTGACCCTCAGGCGCGGTACATTTGCCGCGCCTGATTGCGTTCAATCGCTTGGCAGGGTTGAACGTCTCGACCGTCTATCCTGCTTGCTGAGTGGCACGATGGATGATCGGCTTCTGCAGGACATCGAATTGCGGATTTGTTTCCGAAAAGATCGGCAGGGCGGCGGCGCCGAGAATGGCAGTGTCCTTGCCCGTTGCTCCGACCATCAGACGAGGGATCTTGCGCTCTTCTAGCGGGTTCACGGGAATATGGAGCGGTTCTACGCGGGCCGCTAGCCGGGTTAACAGCGATGTTGGCGCACTGCCGCCGAGCACGATCGTCTGCGGATCGAAGGCAAGCTCGAGAAAATCGATCGTCTGCCGCAACGGCTGAGCCGCCTGTTCGAGCCAGGTCTCCAGTCCGTGGCTGTTGGCCGCGACCATCGCGTCGAGATCGTCGGGCGAAAGCTCCTGAGCGTCTTCGATGCCGAGATACTCGTAGGCGACAGATGGCGACACGTAGCGATCGAGACAGCCCCGCTTGCCACAGCTGCATTGCCTTCCATGCGGTTCGACGATGATGTGCCCGATTTCGCCGGCATTGGCGCGGCTGCCCTTATAGAGATGGCCATCGAGGAACATGCCGGCACCGATACCACCATCGCCTGCCAGAAACAGGTAGACGAAACTTCCGAGGCCGCGAGCGACACCATAGAGACGCTCCCCGATCGCTGCCGCGGTCGCATCGTTCTCGACCAGCACAGGCAGATTGATCTGCCGTTCCAGTTCGCTGGCGACGGGAAAGTCCTGCCATCCCGGCAGATTGAGCGGGCTGAGCGATGTGACACCGCCATCCGCATAGCGCCCCGGTAAGGCGATGCCGGCGCCGAGCAGGCGATCCCGATCGAAGGAAAAGGCCTTTTGCAGATCCTCGACGATGCCAGCCAGAATCGGTATCGCCTCTGTCGGGCCTGGCCTGTCGACATGGCGCTCTGTGCGGGCGCGGACAGTTCCGGACAAATCCGTCAGCACGCCGGCCGCGCGCTGGCGCCCGAGTTCCAGGCCGATGGAATACGCGCCGTCCGGATTGATGGTATAAGGAATGATTGGCTGGCCGCGTGCGATCTTTTGTGCCTCCATCGGGATCAGCAGATGCGAGCGTGCCAACTCTTCGACGATATTGGATACCGTCTGCGTGGTCAGCGCCGTCATGCGCGCAATTGCAGCGCGCGACAGTGGTCCATGGGTGCGGATGGCCTCGATCACGACACGCCGATTGTGCGATTTGGCCTGTTCGAGATTCGTGCCTGAAATTGTCTTCATGAGGTGAGTGGAAGTTTCTGAAACAGCGTTCGGTTCGTGTTGTTATTTGCCACGGAGGCCGGCACGTGACGGGGAGGGCGCGGCGCTTTGCCATAGCGTGCCCCTATGTGGTTACTTTCCATTCTTTTGTCTATCGATTCAAGACGCTACAGCTCGATGAGCCAAAGGTAGAGCCTGTTTAAAAGCAATTTTTCGATGTCTTCGATGATTGAGGACGTCTTTACTATGACAGGCGTTCGGTTAGACTCCGGTTACCTCGGCATTTTGCAGAGGTTTGCCCCGGAGGACTTTGATGATCAAACTGCTCGGACTTGCGATTTTTTCTACTTGCCTTGCCACTGGAGCAATGGCCGCTGATGCTACCTGCAAGGCTCAGGCTGCCGATAAAAAGCTGGCGGGGGCAGCCTTGACCAGCTTCAGCAACAAATGCGCGAAGGATGCGGCGACCTCTTGCGACGCCCAGGCGGCAGCAAAGAAGCTTGCCGGCGCCGCCAAGACGAGCTTCGTCAAGAAGTGCACGTCTGACGCCGTTGGCGGCTGATTGCCGACGCGACTGTTGAGTGGAGCTCCCCGGCTTCTCTGGTCGCCTGGGATCTGATGAACCATTGCTGTTAGAGCGCTGTGATGTGCATTGTCGCGTCACAGCATTTTCGTTTCCGCAGGGTGGTATCTCCCGGCCTTTCAAAGCGCCGTTGCGCTCCGCGCGATGGCTAATTTGATCGTGTGCCGGGTTGCTGCCTGCGATCTCGCGTCACTGCCGGCGATAGATGCCTTGCATGGTAACGCCGTTGGCAAACTGGCATGCTCCCGACTGTGAGACGCGCCAGGTCTGGGCGTTCAGGCGATCAAAGCCGATGGAGCAATTGTCTGCGGAGAGCTTACCATGCCCGTCCTTCAAGGGAATAACGCCGCTGACATTGTCCGCATTGACGTCGCCCGCATCGGCCCCGCCCGGCCCGACAAAAGTCGAAGCGACGGAGACTGCCGCGAGGCCATCGATCGGACCGAATATGGAAAGATCGCCTTCATTGCCGTCAGTATTTTCGGTGGTGAGGTTGGTGGAAACGCGGCGCCCGCCCTTGGTGGTCATAAGGAAGCCGATCTGATCGTCATATGCCTGCCGGACACAGGCGGCATCCGTGCATGATTGCAGTGATTTCAACCAGCGTTGTTGCTGTTGCTTGATCTTGCCTGCATCCACTTCCTTCACTGCGGCGGCATAGAGACTGCTCATCATCGCGTCTCGTGTCCGAAGGGTCTGATCTGCGCAAATCATATGGTCGCTTGTCGAGGCGGCTTTCGCACAGTCAATACCGGCCGCCATCGCCGGCAACGCGAACAAACTGCTGATGAGTGTTGCCAGGGCGAGTTTTGGGATCATCATTGGGGCCTCCGTTTCCAATCATCCCAGCTAACTATATCTGAAGTTGCCATCGTAAAGGGCGAGCGCAGCTGCCACTTGGAATCATGCTCCTGATTGTCGGGCGACGTTCCCGAATAGAGGGCCGCAGACTGTCAGCGTCTTGGCCGGCGAAGAGGTCTGTTGTAGGTCACCGGGCAGGGCGAACATAGGGCTCTTGAACTTGCGCCGGCGGCTTCTCATTTGAATATCAATTGTACCAACCTGTCGAACTGACAGCCTCCTGCCTTTTACAGCTGCTGCCGGTCCTCGTGGAGACGCATCCGCGTCCTAGGAGTTTTCATGGGCTTCCTTGATCGTGACATCCAGCCGTCATCCGATGCCGGACTGCTGGATGCCTATTCGCAATCGGTATCGAGTGCCGTCGACGTCGTCGGACCTGCCGTCAGCCGGATCGAGCGCCTCGGTGGTCGTGCCGGGCATGGTTCCGGCTTTGCCATCTCTCCCGACGGTCTTGTCGTCACCAACAATCACGTCGTCGACGACGCCAAAGCGGTCCGCATCAAGACGCCGGAAGGGGCAACCGTCGAAGGCAGGGTGCTGGGTCGCGATCCCGACACCGACCTTGCGCTCATCCGCGCCAACGACTGGCCTGGCGCCTGGGCGCGACTTGGCGATTCCAAGACGTTGAAACGCGGCCATATCGCAATCGCGATCGGCAATCCGCTGGGCTTTGAATGGACCGTCACGGCTGGGATCGTGTCGGCGCTCGGTCGGTCGATGCGTGCAGCCAACGGACGGTTGATGGACGATATCATCCAGACGGATGCTGCGCTCAACCCGGGTAATTCCGGTGGGCCTCTGGTATCGTCCGCGGGCGAGGTGATCGGCGTCAATACGGCGGTGATCCAAGGGGCTCAGAGCATCGCCTTCGCTGTTGCCTCGAACACGGCAAAGCATGTCGTTTCTGAAATCCTGCGTTTCGGCCACGTCAGACGCGCCTATATCGGCATTGCAGCAGACACCGTTGAACTGCATCGACGTATTGCATTGGAGGCGGGCGTCACGCATTCCACCGCGGTGCGGCTGCGCCGTGTCGAGAAGGATAGTCCCGCGGAACGAGGCGGCTTGCAGGAGGGCGATTATCTGCTGGCAATCGATGGCCACGCCGTGTCAGGAATAGACGATGTGGTCAGGCTTTTGGACGGCGACAAGATCGACACCGAGATCGAAATTCTGATCTTCAGTGTCGGCGGCTTGATCGAGCGGCGGCGGGTCAAGCCCTCCGCACGCCCGGCGATCTAACCCCGGCGGTTGTCAGCCTCTGCCGACCAGCGGCATTTGCGTGGCCATGACCGTCATTGACAGGACGTTGGCTTCAAGCGGTAGGCTTGCCATGTAAACCACGGCCCGGGCGACATGTTCGGCGGAGATGGTGGGCTCGGCGGCGATCTCTCCGTTTGCCTGCAGTACTCCGGCGCTCATGCGCGCGGTCATGTCGGTGGCGGCATTGCCGATGTCGATCTGGCCGCAGGCTATGTCAAAGGGACGGCCATCGAGCGCTGTCGATTTCGTCAAGCCGGTGATCGCATGTTTTGTCGCCGTATAGGGTGCTGAATGCGGCCGCGGCGTCGTCGCTGAAATTGAGCCATTGTTGATGATGCGACCGCCATGCGGAATCTGGCTCTTCATCAATCGGAAGGCCTGTTGCGTGCAGAGGAAGGTACCGGTCAGATTGGCTGCGACGATGGCGTTCCATTGCTCGAAGCTCAATTCCTCCATCGGCACGGCAGGCAGGCCTATGCCTGCATTGTTGACCAGCAGGTCGAGGCGACCGCAGCGGCTCACAATTGCGTCGAAGAGGGCCCGAACCGAGACCGGATCGCTGACATCGGCGGCAACGGCGAGAAATTCGGCGCCGGTCTCTTCCGCCAACTCCCTGGCGGCTGTCTCGAGAAGATCGACGCGTCGTCCCGAGATCACGACCTTGTAACCGGCGGCGCCGAGCGCTTTCGCTATCGCGCGCCCAAGGCCGGTGCCACCACCCGTCACCAGCGCTACACCGCCTTGTTTCGTGGGTGAAGTCTCGCTCATTTAAGTCTCCCGTCGAGTTCGCTTCTTTAGTTTGTCGTCGTGGCGGCCAGCGCACTGGCTGTTGGTGCATTGCATGCTATTACTACGATCGGGTGTGAGTATCGAGCGAGTCTTTGCTGCCCTAAAAGCGATACTGGCACTATGTCATTTTCTCAATCGGAGGAATAATTGAGAATGTTTCGCCCCCAGAAACTGCTTTTTGCTCTCGCTGTGACGGCTTTGACGACCATCTCGTCGAATCTTTGGGCTGCCGGCTTTGAGAATATCATCGTTTCGACGGACAAGGATGCCGAGACGACCCAGAACAGCTTTGCTGCGGACACGCCGAAAATCTTCGTTTCGGCCGATCTTACCGAAGATGTGGCATCGGGAAGCAAGGTGAACATTGCGTGGATTGCCGTCGACACCGGCGGGGTTGCTCCGGCCAACTACAAGATCGATGAGGTCAATCTGGACATCACCTCCATGATCAATCAGGTGAACTCGGATATAACCAAGCCGAATAATGGCTGGCCGGTTGGGACCTACAAGATCGAATTTTCGGTAAACGGCAAGGCGATGGAATCGGTCGGCTTTACGATCAAGTAAAGCTGGGGATTATCGAGCATTTCCAGCGCGCATCGACCGCTGTTGAGCGGCGTTGAGGGAGGTTGTCATTCCTTTATCCCGGTACTAACCTGGGTCGAAAAGAGATTGGGAATCCATGCTTGACGATTCGATCTTGCCGGTGGCCCTTGCCGCGATATTGGGCGTGATATGTAATATAGCTGCGCCACTCGCCGCCTTTTGGGGCGCGGGAAAGCTACCCCGATGGCAGCTGTGGTTTCATTCGGTCGCCTTCTTGGTGGTGCTGTTGTCGCCCTTGATTGCGATGGTCCTGAGCTTGCCTGACTTGTTCCCTGACGAAGAGGAACCGGTAGGGACGCGTTTTGCGTTTTTGCCGCTCATTGTCGAGGCGGCCATCATCCTGTTGCTCTATTGTCTGGCTGGAGGCATGTTTCTGTCGAAATCAGCCCATTCGAGCATTGCGGCCTGGCATCGCGGAGACCGCTATCTCTGAGGTAGTTCTAGCAAAGCCATGTCGGTTTTGCGGCTGAAGTTGCGTGAAAACAAACGCATAGCGCGTCTTCGCACTTTGACGAAAGCCGGGAATGGTTCTTTTGGTCAAGCTCTAAGGCATTTGAGCCTTCAGGCGCATGGGCCTTTCGCGTGACGGAGCGATCGCCTTTTATCGGGTCGCACCGACAGCGTCGGCTTGTGCTGGCGCACTGGTATTGCCGGTCTTTTGCCTGACCAAGAACTGCCAGGAAACGCCCCAGGCGTCGCGTATCAGGTTGCAAGATGTCGAGGCACCGTGCTTGATGATCTCGCGGCGCAGACGATCTGCTTCGGCCTGCGTTTCGCATTCGATCATGATCTGGGAGTTGTGATCGAAGCGGTCGAGTGGACCGGCCTCGAAGCCCATGTAGGGGCGGCTTGCGAGGGTGAAGCCAGCGAACTTGACGCTGCCGGCCGGGCCGTTCGGATTGCTGGTCAGGATGTTCGAAACCCAACCGATCGACGAACCGGGGATCAGTGAGGTGTAAAGTTCAAGCGCTGCTTCCATATCCTGACGGAACCAAAGATGCTGTCTGAGTTTCATCGTCGCGCACGTCTTTGCGGATATGTTCGGAGATGTATCGCCTGAAGCAAGCGTTCGCTTGTCCAGAAAAACCAATGCCGCCGGTCAATCGCCCTTAGCGGGCGGGAGTACCGGCGGCATGGTCAAGAGTTGCCGATAGCCTTACGTGCTCACCCCTGCGGAGCACCGGGGGCCATGCAACACTATTTTTCTGCGACCCTGCCCGCGAGCGCCATGACGTAGTCGTCCGCAATGTCGGCCAAAGTCAGCGCGACTTCCGACTCGCTCCAGCCCGCCGCGACGACAGCCTGCACGAAATCCCGAAATGCCAGTTCCAGAATTTCCTCGCGCTCGACGGCGCGATAGGCATCGTTGGCGGAATGTTGTGGCTTGCTGATCTCTATTGTCTGGCGTGTGGATACCATCGATCTGCTCCCTAAGATTTGCCTGGTGAACTCCGGGTAAACTCGCCACTCACCAAGGCACTAATGTCGGCTCCAATATTTGTTTCATTTTTAATAAGTTACGAATTGTGTGTCGTTAGCCATGCATCCTGAAACTTGCAGCAGCGTACATTTTCACGATTGCCAAACGGGGTATCGTGTGCGTTGCAGGGCGAATAATGTCAGGAAGCGTTGTGTCGCTTGGAGAAGGAAATAGGCGAACCTTGTCTCATGATGACGACAGGCGCCGGCATTCGTCAGCGATTGTGGCCGAGCATCCTCAACCAAGTATCGAAGGATTGGATCCCGTCGACCGGCATCAGCGGCTGCGGCTGTCCGGCATAATGGGTGGAGGAGAGGTTTCTTGCTTCACGAGGACTGTAGCCGAACTCCTTGCTGAACGCCCGGCTGAAATGTGCGGCCGACGAAAAGCCGATGGTGAAGGCAATGTCGACGATCTGCTCCCGATTGGCGGGGTCGCTGAGCGCCGCATGAGCGGAGAGCAGACGCCGCCGCTGGATATAGTGATGCACGCCGCCCTCCTGTTCGAAGACCTGATAGAGCTTGGTGCGGGATATGCCGAGTTCGCGGCATATGCGGTCCACCGTCAAATCGTCCGAGGTGAGGTTGTTCTCGACGAACCGCCGTATGCGCTCCGTCAGGGTCAGTATGCTGTGTTGCTCTGTACCTGCGGATTGGGCAGCCCAGGATGAAACGCTTGCAAGGATCATCTCGCGCAACGTCTGAACGACATGCGGCAGATCTGCAGCGGCGAAGTCGAGAAGATTCCGCTCGATAATATCCAGATATTCGATCAGGAGCTTGGTGAGGGTCCCATAGAGAGCGATATTGTTCTTGATGTCGGCCGAAGCGGGAGCATCCGACAGCAAGCTGCGCGGCAGAATAAGAGATAGGGTTTTCGCTTCCGTCGAACGCCCTCGGAAAGGATGTCCCAAGGACCGCAGTTCGACCCTGCCTGGCTCGCCTTCCGAGACGAGCCCATCCACTTCGGTCCATGTCCTGCCGCTGCGCAGCACGGAAATGTGCCAGTGATCGACAAGGTTTGCTTTCACTTTCGCCTGCGAGCGCAGATAGCTATGTGGCGGCGTGCTCTGCTGTGTGATCAGCATTCCGCCGAGGTTCCAGGCCGTATGGTCCGCGAGGAAGCCGGCTTCGGTGCCGATATTGTCCGGCAGCCTGAGGTCGATGAGGGGAGCAATATATGCCTGCCACGCTGCAAATTGCGCCCGGGGTTCGAGATCCCGCGTGGAAAACAGAAGCGGCTTCAGGGCCGGGATTTGCTGGCGTGGCTCTTCGCCGATCGTTATGGTCGATCGCGGAAAGCGCCGGCGTTCAGCTTGCGCGGGCTTGTCGTCACCGCCTTCAATATCTTCTTTCGCTTTGGCTTCCCCGAAAGCGGATTGTTCCTCGCGTCGAAAGTCAGGCAATCTGGTCTCCTCAGATACCGCCGCGTCAGAGCAAGAGCATCAGTGTTACGTATTCATCCATGATAAGGCTGAGGCTCCCCACTGCTTCAACAGAACATGGCTGCCAAACCCTTCCGAGAAGAGATGGAAGGTGGCAACATACGCTCACTCTCCATATTTACCACGCTAAGGCATTCATTTGCAGCGGTTTTTTGAAAAGGCAAGCCTTGCTGCAGGTCAATCTGTCGCTAGTGTTGCTATTGATGATGAGGAAAGGCAACAGACGAAGCTCCCTTAAAGGTTGCAGATTGTCGTCGCGCAGACCCATCGCGGGGAGCCCTACCGGCAACCACATTGCCGCCATATACGGATGTTTGCCTCATATCGTCGGAGTCCAGAACGGCGATCCATGATTGTGATCACGACCGATAGCAGGTGTCTTTACATAGAGGCTAGGTTTTCGAATTGATGGCGATGGATCGGCGTTCCTTTCTGCTCGGCACTGTGTTTGCCGCAATTTCTGCGAGAGTGGCGGCATCAAATTCGATCATTCCCCTTTGGTCAGAGCCGCCTCCCGGCGGCGGCGGCCCCTCTGGCAGTCTGCAAAAGAGCGACAGGGGCGCCGTCAGCAATATCGTCGTGCCGAATGTTGAGGTCTTTATGCCCGGACAGGCAAATGGCGCGAGCGTTTTGATTGCCGCTGGCGGCGGATACAAACGCATAGAGCTGGAGCAGGAGGCCTATCCAACCGCGCGCTGGCTGACGGCGCGCGGCATTACGGCCTTCGTGCTGACCTATCGATTGCCGCGGGAAGGGTGGAGCAACGGTCCGTTCGCGCCGCTGCAGGATGCGCAACGTGCCCTGCGTATCATGCGTGCCGAAGCGTCGAACCGGCGTCTCGATCCCACGCGCATCGGCGTTCTCGGTTTTTCCGCCGGCGGCCATCTGATGGGCCTAGCGGCAACCCGCTCTGCCTTTGCCTCGTATCAGCCAGTCGATGCGGTCGACAGCCAATCCGCACGGCCCGATTTGGCTGCGCTGATCTATCCCGTCATCACGCTGAAACCGCCTTATGACCACACCTCCGCCCGCCGTTCGTTAGTTGGCACGCATCCCGAGGCGCAGGCCAGCGCACAATGGTCTGTCGAAACGCAGGTTCGCTCGGGATGTCCGCCGGTTTTTCTTGTGCAAGCGGAGGACGACCCGATCTCCGATCCGGCAAACACGCTCATCATGGCGGATGCCTGCAATAGAGCAGGCGTTCCCGCCGAGTTGCATCGGCTGCCGCGCGGCGGTCATGGTTTTGGCATGGGGAAGCCGGCTATGCCGAGCGCCGAATGGCCTGCCTGGTGGGAGGCCTGGTTGCGCAACCATGGCTTTCTCTGAAGAGATTTGCATGGGCGCAGATCGCTGCGCCGCGCCGGAGCGCGAAGCCCATCTTTGCAAAGCCGGTCTGAAACTATTCCGTTTTTGTTGTGCCTTCCCGCTGCGCGGCAGAGTAATGTCGTGCCATGTTTATGAGGCATGAATAATGGACCAGAAGCGCCATAGAATCCGTGAGCTTGGCTTTGCACCCGGGCATTTCGAGCCCGGCCCGCTGAACGCGATCACCGATGTCGGCGGCGTGCGCGTCGGCCATGTCACCTGCCGTGAAGGCGAGCGCACCCGCACGGGCGCAACGGCGATCCTGCCGCATGGCGGCAATCTGTTTCAGGACAAGGTGCCTGCCGGATTTGCCGTTCTCAATGGTTTTGGAAAGTTTGCCGGCTCCACGCAGATCGTCGAGCTTGGCGAGATCGAAACGCCGATCATCCTTACAAACACGCTGGCCGTCGGGCGAGGCATCGATGCCATCATCCGCCATACGCTCATGCAGCCCGGCAATGAACTGATAGTGTCGATCAACGCCGTGGTCGGCGAAACCAACGATTCCCGTCTCAACGATATTCGTGCCGCGCGTCCGCGCGTCGATGAAATCTCGCTGGCGATCGATGGTGCCGTATCGGGGGCGGTCGAGGAAGGCGCAGTCGGCGCTGGGACCGGAACGGTCGCGTTTGGCCTGAAAGGCGGCATCGGCACAAGCTCGCGCCTGGTGCCTGTCCGCGGAGAAACCTATCGGCTCGGCGTGCTTGTCCAGTCCAATTACGGCGGTCACCTCATCGTTGCCGGCCACGACTATGCAACGCTTGCGGAGCACGACAAGGATGGCTCTATCGTCATCGTGCTCGCGACCGATGCTCCGCTTTGCTCGCGCAACCTCGAGAGGCTCGCACAACGCTGCTTCGGTGGCCTTGCGCGCACCGGTGCGGCGCTGAGCAACGGTTCGGGCGATTATGCGCTGGCCTTTTCGACGGCCGAGACCGTGCGTCGTACCCCTGAGCGCCGAAAGGGGGCGAGTACGGTTCCATCCTTGAGCAATGACGTCGTGTCGCCACTCTTTGAAGCCGCCATCGAAGCGACCGAGGAGGCCATCCTCAATTCGCTTGCCATGGCGGTCGAAACCAAGGGTTTCAATGCCGCGACCGGCAAGAGCTCGACAGTCGATGCCATCAGCCTTCGCGTCTTGGCTCATATCTGAATTTCATTTCCACATCCCGCATTCACGGAGTTTTCATGTCTGCCCAGACGATCCGCACGGTCTATCTAAACGGTGCCTTTTTGCCCGAAAACGAGGCTCATCTGTCCATTTTCGACCGTGGCTTCCTGTTCGGCGACGGCATTTATGAGGTGACTGCCGTACTCGACGGTAAGCTGATCGATAGTGCCCTCCATATGGCGCGGCTGGAGCGCAGCGTGGGCGAAATCGGCGGTCGCTTGCCCATAACGACTGACGAGATCGTCGAGATCGAGAAGTGTCTCGTGGCGGAAAACCAGTTGACCGAGGGGGTCGTCTATCTCCAGTACACGCGCGGCGCCGAAGACCGTAATTTCTTCTATGCCGAAGACCTGGCGCCGACATTGGTGATCTTCACGCAGGCGAAGACGCTTGAGCACGTCGCTGCCGTCGAAAAAGGCCTCAAGGTCAAGTCGATGCCGGATCAGCGGTGGGCGCGGCGCGACATCAAAAGCGTCTGCCTGCTGCCGCAGGTCATGGCAAAGCGTGCCGCCAAGGCCGAAGGCTTCGATGAGGCCTGGCTGGTCGAGAACGGCTTGGTGACGGAAGGTGCGTCCTCGACGGGCTACATCGTCACCCGCGACGGCCGCATCGTTACGCGCGCGAACAGTCAGGCGACCTTGCCGGGTTGCACGCGGCTCGCCATTCTGGACCTGGCACGCGAAGCGGGGCTGGCACTGGAGGAGCGACCATTCTCCGTCGATGAGGCAAAGGCTGCCGCCGAAGTCTGGCTGACGAGCGCTTCGAACTTCATCGTCTCCATCACGAACATCGATGGGGCAGCTGTCGGCGACGGCACGCCGGGGCCGATGTTCAAGCGCCTGCGCGCGCTTTACATGGAAAATGCGCGTCGCACAGCGGTCTGATCCGTCGCAACGGGGTACCGATCGTCAGGGCTTGTCCAGCATCGACCAGATGCGCCCGACGATCGGACGGCGGTTCTCACGAGAACGATAGACGCGAATTTCGACGTCGATGTTCCATTCAGGTTCGGCTGCATAGACCAGCCGGCCGTCTGCCAGCTCTGCTTTGACCAAGCTTTCCGGTATCCAGGCAAGGCCGAAGCCGGCTGCGACCATTCCCTTCAGGCCGACCGACATGCTGCCGACATGCACCCGGTTATCCGCCGGCAGCCGCTCGCCGATGGTGCCGGCCACCAGCTGCCCGAAGAAGGATGCCTTCTGATAGCTGACATGGCTGAAACCGGGTTCGATGCGATGCAGCGGCGAGCCGTCCGTGCCAGGCGCACTGACAGGCAGGATCTTTTCCTGGCCGAGCGTGTGGTACTCGAATTGCGGATCGAGCAGCATCGGCACGTGCAGGTGCTGATAGGTAAGAAGAAAATCGCAATCTCCGTCGATGAGCGAATTCAGATTCTCTTCCATGGTGCCGGAGTCCGCACGCAAATGCGAGACGATCGGCCCGATCCGCGCGTTGAGCCGGCTCAGCCAATCCGGAAAGAAGGTAAAGGACAGGGTATGCAGCGCCGTGAGGGTGACCGTGCGCGCATCGGTGCCATCCTCATGCTGGAGATTGCGCCGCGCCTGGTAGAGAGCCTGCAGCGTCTGTTCGGCTACCGGCACGAAGCGTTCGCCGGCCGCAGTCAGGCGCGAGGGATAGGTTGCGCGGTCAATGAGGCTCGTGCCAACCCAGCCCTCGAGCTGCCGGATGCGGCGGCTGAAGGCTGATTGCGTCACATGGCGCTCGTCGGCCGCCTTCGAAAAATTCAACGTCCGCGCCAGCGCCAGAAAATCTTCAAGCCATTTGACTTCCACTCGAAGCTCCCAAGAGAAACCGGCTGTCAAAGCCTGGTTCTCCTTGGCCCGAATGAGCCGGGAATGCAATCACCCGGCGCGACGGTATTCGATCATTCTTGCCCGGGCGAGCACCAATTCCAGCCGATCCGTCGAGAGGAGATTGATGCACACCCGCTTGGTCCACGGACCATCGACGAGGGTAAAGAGGAAGCGCCCGTTGCCGAGAGCGTGCAGAGGCATGCGATGGCGCACCGGGCCTATGCCCATGACTACGCGGCCGTTTTCGATCTCGAAGCGAGCTCCCTCGGAAGAGTTCCAGACGCCGGACAGGGATGCCGGCACCTCTTGTTCGCGGACCGGGTGGAAACGACGCTGCGCATGTCCGACCTCTCCGACAATGTCCTCGCCGTCCATCTTCAGGCGCATCGGTGACGAAGCCGAGCGAGAGGAAACCCAGGCTCCCTCATCTTCATAAACCGTCTCGTCGGCATCGAGATAGGTCACCGTGCTGCCGGCAACCTTGATCCACCACGGGCCGCTTTCCGTGACATAGGTGCCATCGCGAAGAGCTTGGGATGGGCGCGGCAGGGTTTCTCCGGTCAAGGCCGCCATGGATTCCAGGGCGATCTTATAGCCATTGGTATCCTCGCGATTCGACACCACCACGAAGCCGGTCTTATGGGCGGGGTCGAGCAGGAAGTAGCTCTTGTAGCCGGGATGGGAGCCGCCGTGCCCGATGAATGAGCGGTTGCCGAGCAGGCTTTCGCGCAAGCCTAGCCCGTAACCGCTTATCCGGCCATCGGCGAGCGGCCGCGCAGCCGACAATTGCTGCAAAATTCCTTCAAACGGTTCCTTGTCGCCGAGGAGGCCGATCAGCCATTTTGCAAGGCTCTCGCCGCTGCCCGTCATGCTGCCGGAGGCGGAGATGTGCAGGCCGGCGGCCGAAAGCTGCCAGCGCTCTCCGTCTAGCCAATAGCCCGGGACCAGACCGATGACCGGATCGTTCCAGACATCGGGTGCATCGAGTACCGCGCCGGTCTGTGCGCCGACCTCACGAACGTAATCGCGGAAAAATACGCCCCGTCGTTCGAGTGCTGCTTCCACGAGACGATAGCCCGTATTGGAATAGGAAATCTCGGTGCCGGCCTCGTAATTCAACCGCGTCTGGCGTGCGAGAAAATCGAGCAGCGGGCCAGCCTTGGTCTCTGTATAGACAGACAGTCCGAGCAGCGACAGGCATTCGCGTGTATCGGGCAGGCCGCCGCTCATGTCGAGAGCCCGGCCGACGGTGACATCGCGAAGAGGCGCCTGCAGTTCGGGCAGATGCTTGCCTAGAGGGTCGTCAAGACCGATCTTGTCGGAGTGCGCGAGTACCAGCGCACAAAAGGCATGCTTCGTCACCGAGGCGTAGCGAATGACGCTTGCTGCGGTGAAAGGCGCAAGCGTCGACAGGCTTTCGACGCCGCCGGCTTCGGCAAAGCGGATACCATTTTCATCGAAGCCGATGACAGCGCCGCCCGGCTCACCCTTGCTCCAGCTCTGCGCGAATTGAGCAGCGCATTCCCGCGCCGCCTTCCAGTTTACCGTTTCAGACATGCATGCCTCGTAAATGCGGACTACAGCGCCGCGCGTCATACTTGACGCGCAAAGGTCGCTTTAGCATTTCAAAATTTCTTCATAACTCCTTAGATCGATTTCGATTTAAGGAGTTATGAAGTGGGCCGGTTCCGCTTCTTCGAACTCGACGCTCAGGCGGCGCAGTTCCCGTGTGTGAGGGTGGGTTACGTTGCCGCGCCGCAGATCGTCGGACGTAAGCTGCTCAACCATCTGGCCATCGATCATGACCCCGACCCGTGTGCAGAGATGCGCGATCACGCCGAGATTGTGGCTGACCATTACATAGGTGAGCTTCCGCTCCTTACGCAGGTCGGAGAGCAGATTGAGAATCTCGGCCTGGACGGAGACGTCGAGCGCACTCGTCGGCTCGTCGAGCAGCAAGATCTTCGGTTCCGCTATCAGCGCACGCGCGATGGCGACACGCTGCCGCTGGCCGCCCGAGAGCTGGTGCGGATAGCGGAAGCGGGCGCTTTGGGGCAGGGCGACATCGGAGAGCGCTGACGCGATACGCCGATCGATGTCGCCCATGCGGTGAACGAGCGGCAGCTCGCTCAGGATTCGGTCTATGGTCTGGCGCGGATGCAGCGAACCATAAGGGTCCTGGAAGACCATCTGTACCTTGCGGAAGAAATCCGGTGTGCGATGCTGCGACGCGGCTTCTCCGTTGAAGACGATGCGCCCCGCCCAGCTTGTATTCAGGCCGGCCATGGCGCGCAGCACGGTCGATTTGCCCGAGCCGGATTCGCCGACGATGCCGAAGCTGCCGCCTTCCTCTACCTGGAAGGAGACGCCCTTGACGACTTCGCGCTCGCCGAAGCGGATCCGCAGATTATCGATCTCTATCGTCATTTCAGCCACTCCGGGTCACGCTCGAGAATGGGCAGCCGTTCCTTCGGATGCGTAAGCGAAGGAATGCAGTTCAGCAGACCGCGCGTATAGGGATGGGCGGCGGAAAGCAACTCGGAAGCCTTGATCTCCTCCATCACGCGCCCGGAATACATGACTGCAACGCGGTCGCAGAAATGCGAGACGAGCGGCAGGTCATGGCTGATGAGCAGCAGCCCCATGGAGCGCTCGGAGACCAGCTCCTCGATCAGCCGCAGGATTTCGGCCTGCACGGTCGCATCGAGCGCACTTGTCGGTTCGTCCGCGATGAGCAGTTCGGGGTCCGGCGCCAGCATCATGGCGATCATCACGCGCTGGCCCATACCGCCTGAGACCTCATGCGGATAGGAGGCAGCGACGGCCTTCGGATTGCGGATCTTGACCTGCTCGAGCAGATTGGCTGCGGCCTCCGCTGCCTCGCGGCGGCTTCCGCCCTTATGGGTCCGCCAAGCCTCGGCAACCTGATTGCCGATGGTCTTGACGGGATTCAGGGAGTATTTCGGATCCTGCAGAATGAAACCTGCCCGCTTGCCGCGAATGGTGCGCATCTGCTTTTCGCTGGCGGACAGGATATCGATGCCGTCGAAGGCAAGCTTGTCGGCTTCGATACGGGTCTGTCTTGGCAAAAGCTTCATCAATGCGCGTGCCGTCAGGCTCTTGCCGGAACCGCTCTCGCCGACGATGCCGAGCTTCTCGGCACCGAGGCGCAGAGAAACGCCCTTGACCGCAGGAGCAAAGCCGGTGCGCGTCTTGAAGCCGATGCGCAGATTGTCGATCTCGACCAGCATGGATCAGTTCCCCTTCGGATCGAGCACGTCGCGCAGCGCATCGCCCAGGAAATTGAAGGCGAGCGAGACGAGGAAGATGGCGATGCCGGGGATCGTTGCGACCCACCATTGTTCGAAGATGAAGCGTTTCGCCGTTGCGATCATCGCGCCCCATTCCGGCGAAGGCGGCTGTGCGCCCATGCCGAGGAAGCCGAGGCTTGCCGCAGTGATGATGATGGAGCTCATATCGAGCGTGACGCGAACGATGAGGCTCGGCAGGCAGAGCGGGGCGATATGGCGCATGATGATGCGCCAGGAAGAGGCGCCCGTCAGGCGATAGGCGGCGATAAAATCGGCGCCACGCACGGTCATCGTTTCGGCACGCGCCAGCCGCGCATAAGGAGGCCAGGCGGTGAGCGCGATCGCAAGAATGGCGCTCTCGACGCCTGGTTTCAGCGCCGCCACGAAGGCAAGCGCCAGCACGAGGCGAGGAAAGGCAAGAAAGATGTCGGTGAGGCGCATCAGCGCGGTATCGACCATGCCGCCGAAATAGCCGGCGATGCAGCCGATGGCGAGACCTATCGGCGCGACGAGCACGACGACGGCAATGACCATGCCGAGGGTCACGCGACCACCATAGAGAAGACGGGAATAGATGTCGCGGCCGAGTTCGTCGGTGCCGAGCCAATGGGCAGCGCTTGGACGCGCAAGACGGTTCGCCAGATCCTGCGTCGCCGGATCATGGGTTGCAAGCCAGGGCGCGAAAAGCGCAAGCAGGATGAACAGCGTGATGATCGAAAGACCGATCATCCCAAGGGCATTGCCCTTCAAACCGAGCCAGATGCGATAGCGATCGCCCCAGGCGGCCTGACGTCGGGAAGCGGGGGACTCGTCGAGAGCCCAATTGCGAAAAGTTGCAAGCATCATCGCACCCTCGGATCCAGCAGGCGATAGAAGAGATCGGCGACGAGGTTCAACCCTACATAAATGATGCCGATCAAAAGCGTGGTGCCGATAACCGGGTTCATATCGCCGTTCATGAGCGAGTTGGTCAGGTACTGGCCGATGCCGGGCCAGGAAAAGACCGTTTCGGTGACGACGGCGCCTTCGAGCAGTCCGGCATAGGTCAGCGCCAGCACCGTTACCAGCTGCACGGCAACCGTCGGGAAAGCATGCCCCCAGATGACGCGGCTGAGGGACAGACCCTTGGCGCGCGCGGTGATGACAAACTCGCCTTTTAGCGCGTCGATCATGAAGGCGCGCGTCATGCGGGCTATGTAGGCCATGCTGAAATAGGCAAGGATGCAGACCGGCTGCGCCATATGGGCGAGCGCATCCCAGAAAGCGTCCAGATCGCCGGCAAGCAAGGTGTCGACGGAAAGCAACCCGGTGATCGGTGTGATCATGCCGTCATAGATGATATCCTGCCGTCCCGGGCCAGGCGCGATGCCGAGCGCCGAATAGAAGACCAACAGCGAAATGAGGGACAGCATGAAAACCGGAATGGAATGGCCGGCCAGGCACACGACGCGGATCGCCTGATCGGTGATCGTTCCCTGCCTGACGGCAGCCCAGACGCCGAGCGGAATGCCAATGATGGCGGCAAGGATAAGGGCCGCGGTCGCGAGCTCGAATGTCGCTGGAAAGAAGCGGGCAATATCCTGCGCGACCGGATTCTTCGTCAGCACGGACATGCCGAGATCGCCATGCAGAAGCTGGCTCAGATAATGCAGGAACTGCACAGGGAGGGGCTGATCGAGGCCCATTTCCGCCCGCACGCGTGTGACCACCGCCTCGGGTGCATTGTCGCCGACAGCGGCAATGACCGGATCGACCGGCATGACGCGGCCGATCAGGAAGGTGACGATCGACAATCCGAGCAGCGTCAGGATGACGCTGCTCAGAATGGCGGAGAAAGATCTGATCCGACGGGTCAAGCCTTGCTGGTCTCCTGATAGGAATTGGCTTCCGAAAGGGCGCCAAGCCGGAAGCCGGACACGGCCTTGCGGCAAGCTGCAGTCTTCACCGTCTGGAACATGAAGGCGAAGGGGCTGTTCTGCATGTGCTCGCGCTGCAACTCTTCATAAAGAGCGATACGCTTGGCCGGATCCTTCTCATCGCGGGCGGCTTCTGCCTTGGCGGCGAAGTCGTCGTTCTTGAAGCGTGAGCGCCACAGGAACGGCTTACTCTTGGCGTCGTCGGAATTGTCCTTGTTGATGGTGAAGACTTCGCCGTTGGAGTTCGGATCGAAGTAGTCCGTACCCCAAGCGGAAAGCGCCATCTCGTGCTGGCGCGCACGCATCTTGGTCAAAACCTGGCGGTTTTCGGCAGATTGCAGCTTCACGCGAATGCCGATTTCGGCGAGGTTGGCCTGGATGGCCTGTGCCAGATCCGGATAGGGCTGGGCGGCATAATGGTCCATAGTCACTTCGAAACCGTCGGCAAGCCCGGCTTCGGCCATCAGAGCCTTCGCCTTCGCAATATCCTTCTGGAAGGGCGTGTCGCTGATTGCCGAAGGGAAACCTTCCGGCTCGAAGCTCTGGTGGATCGTGTGGGTCAGCGGCACGATGTTCTCATGCATGCCCTTGTAGTCGAGCGCCCACTTTACCGCCTGCCAGACCTGCGGCTTGGCCAGATTGGCAACACCCTGATTGAGCGAGATCACCACCAGTCCGGCGATGCTCTTCCTGACCAGCGTGAAATCCGGATCGTTCTGGATGGTGCGCAGCTGCTCCGAAGTCAGATCACGGGCGATATCGACATCGCCCTTCTTCAGCATCAGGAGCTGCGAAGCCGGATCGGTGACATGGCGCAGGATGACGCGCTTCAGATTGCCCTTGTAGGGGCCGTGCGGATTGACCGTGAGCGATATGGCTTCGCTCGCCTTCCAGGACTGAAGCTGGAAGCTGCCGGAGCCGGCGCTGTTCTTCTGCAGCCAGGCATTGCCCATGTCGCCGTTCACTTCGTTGGCGAGCGCGACCTTCTTTTCGACCACGGCGGCGATATTGGCCGAGAGGCAGTAGAGCAGGAAGGCGATCGCGGTCGGCTTTTCGGTCGTGAGCGTCAGCGTGTCGGCATCGGTTGCGACGATGCGGCTTTCCACATTCTCGGCGGTGAAGCCGAACTGATTGATGATGAACGCAGCGCCCTTGTTCATCTTGATCGCGCGGTGCAGCGAGAAGGCGACGTCTTCGGTCGTGACGGGAGAGCCGCTTGCGAAGCTTGCCTTGGCAAGCTTGAAGGTGAAGACCTTGCTGTCGGCATCGGCAGCCCAAGATGCGGCGAGCACCGGATCGACCTTGGAGGGATCATCGGTGTTGGGGCGGACCAGCTTCTGATACATGTTGCTGATGACTTCGCCGCCCACAGCTTCGAAGCTCTCGTGCGGATCGAGGCTCGTCATGTTGTCGAGCTGCTGAGCAACGACAAGTACGTCTTTTGGCGTTGCGGCAAATGCCGATTCTGCAAGATCGAGATAGGACAGGAAGGGCAGCGTACCGCTGCCGATGAGAAACTGGCGTCTGGAAACCATGCGAAATCCCCTTTCACTCTCGCGGCAAAGGCTCGGTGGCAAGCAGACGGGGCTTGGCACGGCTTGGCCGCTATCGTATTTTCGCCCGGTTCTTTAACAGCGCCTATTGCGAGCGCCTAATTCCGTTTTTCGCAGAGCCTATGCGCGGTTTGCATTTGCTCGACCGAGTAAGCTTGCCTAGGCAGGTATCAATGACAATTTTTGGATTGAGACATGACCCAATCTTCGTTCGTTCCCGTATTCGATGGCCATAATGATGTGCTGCTGCGGTTGCGCCGTGGCGGCTCGAATCCCGTCAACGCCTTTCTGCAGGGCGAGGATGCAGGGCACATCGATCTGCCGCGCGCACGCCGCGGCGGCCTGGCCGGTGGGCTTTGCGCGATCTTCATCCCGTCTTCGGACCAGCCGCGCCCCGAAAATGTCGACTTTGTCACCCCCGCGCAGCCCGATGCATTGAACGAGACCCTGGCGATGGCCCGGCTCCTTTTCGACATCGAAGCCCAGTCGGATGGTGCCGTTAAGGTTTGCCGCTCGGCCGCCGACATTCGCAGCTCGATTGCCGAGGGACGGTTTGCCGCGGTTTTCCACATCGAAGGCGTGGAAGCGATCGGTGCCGATCTCGATGCGCTCTACGTTCTTCATCAGGCGGGGCTGCGCTCGCTCGGTCCTGTCTGGAGCCGGTCGAATGTCTTCGCCCATGGTGTGCCCTTCCGCTTCAACTCGACGCCCGATATCGGTGCCGGCCTGACCGATGCCGGCAAGGACCTGATCCGCGCCTGCAACGAGCTGAAGGTCATGATCGATCTCTCGCATATGAACGAGAAGGGCTTCTGGGATATTGCGAAGCTGTCGAATGCGCCGCTCGTCGCCTCGCATTCCAACGCTCATACGCTCTGCCCGCACAGCCGCAATCTGACGGACAAGCAGCTCGATGCGATCGGCGAGTCGAACGGCCTGGTCGGCATCAATTTCGGTGTGCTGTTCCTGCGCGATGACGGCGTGAAGAACGCCGACACCCCGCTCGAGATCCTCGTCCGACACGTTGCTTACATCGCAGAACGGATCGGGATCGATCACGTCGCCCTCGGCTCCGACTTCGACGGCACGACCATTCCGCAGGCGCTCGGCGATGCCGCTGGCCTGCCGAAGCTGATCGACGCGCTGCGTACGCATGGTTTCGACGATCAGGCGATCGCAAAAATCGCCCATGAAAACTGGGTCCGCGTCCTGGAGCAGACCTGGGGCGGCTGAGACAAGGCGCGGTTTCGCCTATCGCTCGATAAGATTGATTGGCAAAGGATGCATCGGTCGCAATGTCACCTTCATGACCGGCTTGGGCGAGGTTTCGCTCGCGCCGGTCACCCGAAACTTCTGAAGCAGGGTGGCAAGAATCGCAACGGCTTCCATCATGGCAAAGCCGTTGCCAATGCATACGCGCGGCCCAGCACCAAACGGCATGAAGGCAAAGCGGTGGCGGCTCCTGCTCGCCTCGGGATCGAAGCGTTCGGGGTCGAAGACCAGCGGATCTTCCCAAAGAGCAGCATGGCGATGGACCGCGTATATCGGAACATAGAGGATCGTGTCGGCGGGAATCCGGTACGCGCCAAGCGTGAACTCACGAATGGCAGTCCGCGATATGACCGGCGCCGGAGGATACAGTCTCATGGATTCGGAAAAGACCTGTCTGGCATAGGTCAGTTTACCAACATGCTCGGCAAGTAACGGACCGCCCTCGGTCACCGTGGCGATTTCGTGGAACAGCCTCGCCTGACAATCCTGATGGCGGGCAAGAAGGTGCAGCGTCCAGGCAAGGCCGAGCGCAGTCGTTTCGTGCCCGGCGGTGATAAAGGTCATCAGATTGTCGATGATTTCCTCATCGCTCATCATCCGGCCCGTCTCGGGGTCGGCTGCCTCAAGCAGCATTGATACGAGGTCATGGCGTTCGAGGCCGCTGCGTCTCCGTTCGGCAATCACCGTGGCAAGGGTTGCGCGCAGGAAGATGACGGCGGCTCTTGCCTTTTCCTTGCCGGGATGTGGCATCCAGTTGGGCGCGCCGACCAATCCAAGCGCGAATTTCCAGCCGGTTGGCTTGAGATAGTTGGTGATATTGCGCTCGACCCTATCGACATCGATACCGTCGCCGCCGGACATCATCGTCTCGACGATAATGTCAAAGGTGGTGCGCATCATTTCCTGGCAGAGGTCGAGGGGTTTGCCTCTGTGAGTGAGCCAAAGATCGCGCCGATGCTCTGCGGCCGCAATCATAGCAGGTTGAAGCTCAAGCAGCTTTTCGTGGCGAAAGGCAGCGGCTACCGATTGCCGCTGCCATTTCCAATGCGCGCCGTCCGAGGTGAGAATGCCGTCGCCGAGGGCGGGGCCGAGCAGACGCTGGACATCCTCACCCTTGCCGAGCGCATCGGAATTGCGGACGAGCGCCTGATAGATCAGTTCGGGATCGGCGAGGTAGAGCCGTGACTTTCCAGCCATTTGCGTGAAGACGAAGGGCTCTTCGAAGATCTGTGGCGGGAGTGCATCGAGCGGATTGCGGATCAGGGAAAGGAGCACGCGCGGCATCGAGCGCGGTGTGAGCGGAAATGCGCCGGGCGACTCGGTAGCGGCGTTAACGCTCGCGTTCATGCCTCAGCCTCCTTGTTCAAGACTATGGGTGCTTGTAGATCAGGATTAAGGTGTTTACCTTAAAAAACATAGGGTGGATGCATTGAGGCTGCAAGAGGGAATGAGCTTGGCGGAAAGCAAAGGCGGAAAAACAGGCTCGAGCGAGCGGCTCGGCACGCGCGAGAGGATCCTTGTGTCGACACTGTCCCTGTTCAATCAGAAGGGGCCAGAGGCGGTGACGACAGCTGAAATCGCCAAGGCCGTCCACATCAATCAGGGCAATCTCTACTATCATTTCCGCACCAAGGAATCGCTGGTGCTGGCCTTGTTTTCAAGGTTCGAGGCCGATGCATTGGCGCTGCTCGAGGAGGCCGATGCCATCCAGGGAGCGGATTCGAAAGCCTATGCCGGCTTTCTGCGCAAATGGTTCTCGCTGGTCTGGACCCATCGCTTCCTGTTTCGCGACATTCCGGGCCTGCTGGCGATCGCACCGGGCTTGAGAGCGCCGATCCTGATGGTCAGTGGCGGCATGCGGCTATCCGTCGATGTCATTTTTCAGCGAATGGAACATGCCGGTTTGATCCACGTCGCCGCGGAGGATCGCAAGCCGCTATTGACGAATATGTGGATCGTCTCGACCTATTGGGCGGTTTATCTTGGCCTGCAGGAGGGCGTTCGCGACCTGCTGCCAAACCATGTCCACTGGGGGCTGAGCCAAGTCTCGGGCCTGCTGCGTCCGTATCTTTCGGACGAGGCAAGGGCCGATCTTGAAGCCATGCTTTCAGAACCTTTTCCCGAGTTCTGAAAGCAATCGGATGGAGCATGGCCTGGTGGCTAGGATGCCCGTGCAACGAGATCGCGAAGATTGCGATAGCCGGCCGCCGGATGCGGCGCGGCGAGCCGCGGGCCGCCCCCGCCAAGCTTTTCGCGTAGCGTCCCCGCGCTATAGTCGGTCTTGTAGACGCCGCGCTTTTGCAATTCCGGCACCAGAAGGTCGACGGCATCCTCGAAGCTTTCGGGCGTGACAGCATAGGCGAGATTGAAGCCGTCCACATCGGTATCCTCGATCCATTCCTGCATCAGATCGGCAACCGTCTGCGGCGAGCCGACAAAGACCGGGCCGAAGCCGCCAATGCCGACCCAATCGGCCATCTCGCGCACGGTCCATTGTTTGTCCGGGTCGATCGTCGTGAAGGTCTCGACGGCGGACTGGACCGCGTTGGTATAACGGTGCCGAAGCACTTCATCCGGCGAGAACTGCCCGAAGTCGATGCCGGTCCAGCCCGAGATCAACGCCTGTGCGCCTTCGAGGGAGGCGTATTGACGATACTCGTTGAACTTGCGCTGCGCTTCCGCATCGGTCTCGCCAAGGATCACGGTCTGCAGGTTGAAGGATAGGATTTCGCGCGGATTGCGGCCAGCGCGCTCGGCGGCCTCGCGAACATTGGCGACATAACGCTTCAGCACCGCCTTGGAGGGCGCCGCCACGAAGATACATTCGGCATGTGCGCCGGCGAAATCCTTGCCGCGGCTCGAAGAGCCGGCCTGATAAAGTACTGGCGTGCGCTGTGGCGACGGCTCGCTCAAATGAATGCCCGGGACGGTGAAATGCTTACCGGAATGGCGGATTGGGTGAACCTTCTCCGGCCGCGTGAATATGCCCTTCTCGCGATCGCGGATAACGGCATCATCTTCCCAGCTGCCTTCCCAAAGCTTGTAGCAGACTTCGAGATATTCCTCCGCCAAGCCGTAGCGGTCGTCATGCTTTGTTTGTGCCGCCTGGCCGATGTTGAGGGCGCCGCTGTTCAAATAGGAGGTGACGATGTTCCAGCCGACGCGGCCCTTGGTTAGATGGTCGAGTGTCGAGATGCGCCGGGCAAAGGTGTAGGGATGCTCGAAGGAGAGTGAGGCGGTCAGACCGAAGCCGAGATGCTCTGTTTCGTAAGCCATGGTCGGAATGAGCTGCAGCGGATCGTTGACCGGGACTTGTGCGGAATGGCGAAGGGCCGCATCGACATTGCCGTTCAGCACGTCATAGACGCCAAGCACATCGGCGATGAACAGCCCATCGAACTTGCCGCGCTCCAGCGTCTTTGCCAGATGGACCCAATAGTCGAGATCCTTGTAGGTCCAGGACTTGTCGCGCGGATGGCGCCACAGGCCCGGTGACTGGTGTCCGACGCAGTTCATATCGAAGGCGTTGAGCCTGATCTCGCGAGTCATCTCTATTGTTCCTGCATGATTTCGATGAGCCGGCGCTTAGGCGCCGACGGCTTTCTTGTTGACGAAGCTGAAGGCGAGCACGGCGAAGATCAGTAAGCCTGTACCGACCTGCTGCCAGTAGAAGTTCAGGCCTGTCAGCAGCAGGCCGTTGGCGACGATGCTTAGGAGCAGAACTCCGAGCACTGTGCCGGCGACGTTCGGCCGCCCTAGCGGCGAGAGAGTCGTGCCGATGAAGGTGGCTCCGATGGCATTCAACATGAAGCCGTTGCCGGAGGAGGGGATATAGACCGTCACCGTCGCGGTCAGGATCAGCCCGGCGAAGGCGGCTATGATGCCGGCAAGAATGAATGTCGCGGCAACGTGACCCCGAAGCGCAATCCCCGAATATCGTACTGTCCGCGGCTGGATGCCGATTGCCAGGACCACGCGTCCGAAGCGCATCCGTGCAAAGAGCAGGGCTGCCCCAGCGATGATAACGGCTGCGATCAGCAGCGGTACGGGAATGCTTCCGATCGTACCATGTCCGATGAAACGAAATGCCTCGGGAACGCCGGATGGTGGCAGATAGACCGGATTGCCGCCACCTGTCAGCAGTTGTTGGATGCTGCGACCGATGAACAGCGTCCCAAGCGTTGCCAGGAATGGCGATACGCCGATACCGGAGATCAAAGCGGCATTGAATGCCCCGACCAGCGCCCCGGCGCCAAGGCCCGCCAGAGCCGCCAACGGCACCGGCAGGCCGGCCAGAATGCTTGAGACGAAGGCAAAGCTTGCAAAATCGACGGCGGTGCCGACGGAAAGATCAATGCCACCGGTCGCGACGGCAAAGGTCATCGCGATCGAGACGATGGCAAGCAGCGTGAAGTTGTTGACAAGAATGCTCTGCAGATTGCCGGCGCTGAGGAATGTTGGGGCAGCCAGGGAGAAGAGCGAGAAGACGGCAACAAGCGCGATAATGAGGCCATAGCGGCTGATGCCGGCCAGAGGCCTTCCTGAAACAGCCACGGACATGTCAGATCTCCCGTTTGCGCAGCAAGGTGGTGGCCGAAACGACGACCAGGATGAGCAGACCCTGAACGCCACTCACGAGCGTGCTCGGAAGGTTCAGAAGCTGGAAACCGTTGATCAGGAAACCGACGAACAGCGTCGATATCAATGTTCCGCCGATCGTCGGCACCAGGCGGCGTGAGAAGACCGAACCGAGCAGCGCCGTCACCACCACAGGAAGCAGCATTTCGCCTGAGCCGGTCGTGCTGCCGCTAAGATAGGACACCGACAGGACGCCGGCGATACCGCCGCAAAGCCCGCTTGCGACGAATGCGCCAGCGACCAGCTTCTTCAATGGAAGCCCGGCGGCCCGCGCTGCTTCGGGAAATTCGCCGACGGCGTAAAGCCGCAGGCCGAGCGGGGTATATTGCACGACAGCCGCAGCGATGATCGCAAAGCCGATCAGCACATAGGCAAGGATAGGGATGCCGAAGCCATCCGAAGCGGAAAGCGCAGTCAGGAAATCCGTCGTGGCGGGAAGAACGGTGTTCTGGGTCAGAACCAGCTCCAGACCGGCGACAACATTCATCACGGCAAGCGTCGCAAGCAGGGGCACAATACCTGCGAGCACGATGGCCAGTGCGTTGACGATGCCGATCGCCACGCCTGTGGTGAGCGCGGCTGTACCTGCCGTCAGGTCATTGAAACCCAGCTGGATCAGCGTTGCGTAGACGGCTGCGCTGAGACCCATGTTGGCGGCAAGCGAAAGGTCAATACCGCCGGTGACCACGTTGGCCCCCCCGGCGATCAGCACGATCGTCAGGCCGATGGCAAGCACGCCGGAAATGGCCGATTGGCCGAGCACGTTGCCGATATTGCCGACGCTCAGGAAGTAGGGCGCCGTCAGCGAAAAGATCACCAGGATCGATAGGAAGGCGAGCAGCGAGCCGAAACGCAGGGTCGCGGCGGCGAGCTTGCCGCCCGACGGCAGTGCGCGCGTGTTGCCAACCTCAGGGAGGGACGCGAACTGGACGTCAGCCGACATGACGCAATCCTTCTATGGCTCCAGTCGCTGCTGACAGCACTTCGTCCGTTGTAGTTTGGGAAGAAACGAGTTCGCGCGTCAGGCGGCCGCGGAAGAGTACGAGGATCCGGTCGGTTATACCGACGAGTTCAGGCAGGTCCGACGACAGCACGATCACACCCGCACCGCGGGCGGCAAGCTCACCGATAAGGGAATAGATCTCGACCTTGGAGCCGATATCGACGCCGACCGTCGGCTCGTCCAGCAGGTAGATTTCCGATTTGCGGCTCAGCCATTTGGCGATCGCCACCTTCTGCTGGTTCCCGCCCGACAGCGTGCGGACCAGAGCTTCTCGTCCCGCCGTCTTGATCTGCAGACGCTTGATGAGCTCGTCGGTATCGCTTGCCTCGCGTCTGCGATTGAGAAAGCCGAGGCGCGTATAATGGGCAAGGCTCGAGAGCGTGATGTTTTCTCCCACGCTCAGATCGAGGCCTACGCCATGACCGCGTCGGTCTTCCGGCACCAGCGCCAACTGATGATCGACAGCTTCGCCTGGACTGCGCGGCTTCAAGGTTTTCTCTTCGATATCGATCTCGCCGCCCATCGCTGCCTGCAGTCCGAAGAGGGTTCGGACAAGATCCTTTGCTCCGGAGCCGAGCAACCCTGTGATGCCGAGGATTTCGCCGCGGCGTAGAGTGAAGCTGACATCATGGAAGCGGTTGGCTGCCGAGAGATTACGAACCTTCAGAATTTCGGCGCCGAGTTCGACTTGCCGCTTCGGGAACATCTCGCCTAAATCCCGCTCGACCATCAGCGTTGCGATGCCGTTTGCCGAGGTCTCGCTCATGGGTAGCGATGCGACATCGACACCATTGCGCAATACTGTAACATCGTCGCATAAGGCCTCGATCTCATTGAGGTAATGAGAGATGTAGATGATGGTGACGCCCTCGCTGCGCAGGCGATGGATGAGACGAAACAGAATTTCCGCCTCCTGACGCACCAGAGCCGCGGTCGGCTCGTCGAAGACGAGCAACTTCGGCTGATGCAGCAGTGCGCGCGTGATCTGAACGATCTGCTGTTCGGCCGTTGAAAGCTCGCTGATCAGAGCATTTTTCGGCAAATCAACGCCAAAATAATTGGCGAGGATCTCTTCGGCTCGGCGTCGCATTGCATTGCGATCGAGGAATGGCGTGCCCGCCAGGCGTAGCTCCCTTCCGAGAAACAGCGTCTCACCGACAGTGAAGGTCGGCACCAGGAGCCGGTCCTGATGGATGAAGTGGATGCCGAGGTCTTCGCAAAGATGTGGCGTCAGCCGATCGATTTCTTTGCCTTCGATCTTGATGCGGCCTTCATCCGGCCTGTGCAGGCCGGCGAGGAGTTTGATCAAGGTCGATTTGCCGGCCCCGTTCTGCCCGACAAGCCCATGCACGGTGCCGCGGCGTACACTGAGCGATGCGCCGGCCAATGCTTGTGCACCGCCAAAGCGCTTCACGATGCCTTCGAAGCGAACGATGTGCTCCGGGCTTTCGGTCGTTGGTGGAAGTTCGGTCGCCGTCATTGGAAAAGGCCCTCGCATTCAATGTGGCGATGCGACGGAAGCCGCATCGCCGGTCCACGCATCAGCCGATGCCAAGCTTCTTGACGATGTCGGCGACGTTGCTCTTGTTGGCGAGGAGTGCAGGCACGTAGGTTTCGCGCGGCAGCGTCTGACCTGCTAGCAGCCTTGCGACGTTGCGAATGGCCGTGCGGCCGATTTCCGCCGGTTGCTGGGCGGCATCTGCGCCGGCGGGCGAGTTCGGATCGGCCACCAGCTGCAGCACTTCCGGACTTCCGTCGACGCCATAGGTCCGGATTTCAGTGCGGCCGGCGGCGGTGAGCGCCTGCGTCGCGCCAAGCTGGGGAATATCCCAGGCCGACCAGATGGCCTTGATCGAACCCTTTTCCGGATACTTGTTGAGGATCGCGGTGATCTGCGTGAAGGCGTCCTGAACCGTATTCGGAATGACGTCCCGGAGCTCCGGTTGGACGATCTTCACCTTGGGGAAGTACTTGACGACATTGACGAGCTGATCGTAGCGGATGGCGCATGGCGTCACGCCGTAGAAGCCGTTGAAGACGATGATATTGCCTTCGCCGCCGATATCGGAAACGAGCTGCAGTGCCAGATCCTTGCCGATGCCCCAATTGTCCGATGTGGTGTTGTTGATCGAATTCGTCGAGCCGACGTCAACGGTAAGAACGGGAATGCCGGCGTCGCGCGCCTTCTTCAGCCAAGGGTCGATAACACTCAGCGTGCCAAGAATCTGGACGATTGCATCCGGTTTCTGTGCGATCAGCGTCTGCAGTTGCGATACGAGCTTGCCATCGTTTCGGCCGGCGTCGACAGCGATCGGTGTGCCACCCAGCTTTTTCACCTCATCGATCTGGGCGTTGTAGGCCTGCAGATCGAAATAGTGGTCGGTACCGGTCGCGCTGATCGCGATGCGCTTGCCCTTCAGGGACAAGCTATCATCCGCGGCCGAAGCCTTGCTCGAAATAATCCCTGCCGTTGCCAGGGCAGCGCCGGCAGCGGTCAGCTTCAAAATATCTCGGCGCCCGAAGCCTGTCGTGTTTTTCTCGGTCATGAAAGCATCCTCTCCAGCAATGCATATGAAACAATAGAATATAAAATAGATAGATTTTACGGCTTTAAGGGAGGAACGATTTTCCAAAACCGCCGGGCGGGAGGGAATATCCGTGAGCGGCAAACCGTGTGTGCAGATCGGCGTTTCCTGCAACCTGCCTAAAACGGGTGGAGCGGCCGCTTGCTTTCGAGCGCATCGGTTGGTGCGGCTGATCCGCCGCGTGCCTCTCAGGCAACGCCTTGCCGTCTGGTCTTCCCTCGGAGAACAAAGAATCTCCGAAGCTCACCAAAATCGGATGATTTAATCTACTAAAAACATAGAGATTATATCTAATAATTGCATGCGTCGCGGGATTGTCCGTCAGACGACGCTCCAGATCGATCGCGAGGTTCGCTAAGATGAAGTCCCTTTCAAGGCTTGCCCTGTCAGCCGCTGCCATTTCCCTTTTCATTTCGCAGGCTGCATTGGCAGGCGGCGTCAGCGGTGCGCCTGCTCCCTTTGACAAGGGCGGCGTAAAGGTTGCGCTGATCAGCTATATTTCTGCCGGCGATTTCTTTCAGGCCTATCAGGCCGGAGCCGAGGCGCAGGCGAAGGCGCTCGATATCGATCTGCGCGTCTTTCCCGGGCGCCAGAATGCGGCTGAGCAGCGCGAGCAGATCCTGCAGGCGATCAACCTTGGCGTCTCCGGCATTGTCATCGACCACGGTCTGCCGGAATCGCTAGGTGACGTCGTTCAGAAGGCGCTGGACAAGGGCATCAAAGTTGTCGCCTTCGACGTCAATCTCAACAATCCGAAAATCCCGCAGGTCGAACAGAGCGATCACGAGCTGGCCGAACTCGCGCTGAAGCAGGTCGTGAAGGACAATGGGGATAGCTTCAAGGCAGGCTATGTCTATGTCGCCGGCTTTGCGCCGCTCGATCGCCGCAACGAGGTCTGGGATAAGTTCAAGAAGCAGAATAGCGGTGTCGTCGAAAAGGCGCGCTTCGGCAATGTCAGCGATACGACAGCAACTTCGACTGCCGATCAGGCGAAGGCGGCGCTGACGGCGAATCCGGATATCGGCGTCATTTTCGCTCCCTACGACGAGTTTGCGCGCGGCGTGAAGCTCGCCGCCAACGATCTTGGCATCGCAAACAAGCTGAAGATCTATTCGGCCGACGTTTCGACGGCCGATATCCAGGAAATCACCGAGCCCGGCAGCCCCTGGGTCGCGACTGTTGCGACCAATCCCGCCGTCGTGGGAGCCGTTTCCATTCGCGCGACGGCTCTGCAGATCGCGGGGCAGGACGTGCCGCACCAGATTACCGTCAAGCCGACGCTCCTGACCCAGGAGGGGCTGCGTACGGCCGGCGTCAAGACGATCGAGGAGCTCGCGCAGAAGGTGCCAGCCTTCAATGCGAGCGATGCAGTGACGGCGAGCTGGATACCACAGAAGCTCTTCTAATCAGTTGATACCGATTTGCCGGCGGACTACGCGTCCGCCGCTTTATGCCAAAGAACCGGAGTTTACGTCATGAGCCAGTCCAACGTCGTCTTTGCCGGCAACCGGAATGTCACGCGCGAGATCCTTTTTGCCAGGGCTGAGGAAATTGCCGCCGATCTTTCCACGCGTGCCGCGGAGCTTGACCGTGAGGGCCGCCCACCCCTTGCGGAGATCGTCAAACTGAAGAATGCAGGCCTGTTGAATGCGCTGCATGCGCAGCAAATCGGCGGGGGTGGTATCGACTGGGTGGACGCCTTGCGGCTCGTGCGTATCCTCGCGCGGGGAGAAAGCTCCATTGGCCAGCTTCTCGGCTATCACTACGTCAATAGCCAATATATTCATTGGGCCTTCGATGAGGCGCGCGCGCAGGAGCTTGCCGGCAAGACAGTTGCCAGCAGTCTCTATTGGGGCGCAGCCGTCAATCCGCGCGATCCGGGGCTCGTGCTGACGCGCCGCGCCAACGGCTATGTTCTGAATGGCCGCAAATCCTTCTCGACCGCAGCGCGCGTCTCCGACTACATCAATGCCAATGCCACGCTCGATGACAGGATCGTCGGCTTCGCCGTCCCGACCGATCGAGCGGGCTACAAGGCCAACGACGACTGGGATAATTTTGGCCAGCGCCTGTCCGACAGCGGCAGTGTCGAATTCCATGACTTCCCCGTCTACGAAGAGGATCTGGACAAGGCGGCATCGACCGGCGTCGAGGCACCTGTGCTGGCGACCTTCAACACGCCGCTCATCCAGTTGGTCTTCGTGAATTTTTATCTGGGTACGGCAGAGGGCGCGTTGCGCGAGGCTGTCGATTATGTGCGGACGACGACAAGGCCGTGGATCACGTCCGGTGCCGAGCGTGCCGCCGACGATCCGTATATTCTCGAACGTGTCGGCGAGTTCACCGCTGCCTTGAAGGCTTCCGCTGCCTTGGCCGACAGTGCTGCCACGACCGTACAAGCCGCTCTTGCCAAGGGGCAAAGGGTGACGGCGCGGGAGCGCGGCGAAGTCGCCGCCGAAGCCTATGCCGCCAAGGTCAGCGCCACCCACGTTTCCCTTGACATCACATCACGCATATTCGAGCTGACCGGCGCACGGTCGACAGCGGAGAAGTATCGTTTCGATCGCTTCTGGCGCAATGTCCGGACGCATACCTTGCACGATCCCGTATTCTACAAGGCCAAGGAAGTCGGAGAGTTCGTTCTCAATGACAAGATTCCCGAGGTGAGCCTCTACAGCTAGGCCTATTTTCGCCGTAGGAGCACGCAGGCGAGAGACAGACCACTGGCTGTCGAAAACCTCCATTCAATCCGAAAGGATCGAATGGAGGTTTTTGGCTGGAAGTTGATTTCTCAAGACGGAGCTTGCGTCCATTTGAAGCGAGTGCTTCAGCAAGCCGTTTGCACTGTTGACGCGTAGCTCAATCCCGATCCTATATTCATAGGCGAAACGGTGTCTTCCATAAGGTGTTTCGCATTTTTCTATAAAGTCATCCGAGGTCGGACACCGTAACCTGTATTTCTCATTTGGAGGAAATGAGAAACGCAAAGGTATGGAGGAGTTTACCTTGGCAGTACCCGCAGAGGAAAATGCCGCGTCTTTATCCCCTGAGGATGAAAAGCTCGGTCTTGGCGCAAATCTGGCCTACGGCCTTCAGCATGTTCTCACAATGTATGGCGGTATTGTCGCCGTTCCCCTGATCATCGGCCAGGCATCCGGTCTCGCACCCGCCGATATCGGTCTGCTTGTGACGGCATCGCTGTTTGCCGGCGGCCTCGCAACCATCCTGCAGACGATCGGTCTGCCCTTCTTCGGCAGCCGACTTCCCCTCGTGCAGGGCGTGTCCTTTTCCGGCGTCGCGACCATGATCGCCATTACCGGACACGGCGGCATCCAAGTCGTGCTCGGCGCCGTTATCGCGGCTTCGATCATCGGGCTTGCCATCACGCCGGTGTTTTCGCGCATCACGCGCTTCTTTCCACCCCTCGTTACAGGCATCGTCATCACGACCATCGGGTTGACGCTGATGCCGGTTGCTGCGGGTTGGGCCATGGGCGGCAATAGAAGCGCACCGGAGTTCGGCAGTCAGGCCAATATTCTGCTTGCGGCCGTGACGCTTGTCATCGTCTTGCTGCTCAGCAAACTGGGAAGTGCCGCGATATCAAGACTGTCAATCTTGCTTGCCATCGTCATCGGAACAGGCATCGCCTATGCGCTTGGCATGACGGATTTCTCGCGCGTGGCGAATGGTCCTTTCGTGGCTCTGCCTCAGATCTTTCACTTCGGCTATCCGATCTTTGACGCGGCTTCGATCATCTCGATGTTCATCGTCATCATGGTGATCCTCGTTGAGACGTCGGCCGATATTCTGGCTGTTGGCGAGATCGTCGGGACGAAAGTCGATGCGCGTCGGCTTGGAGACGGTCTGCGTGCCGACATGCTGTCCAGCATCATTGCCCCCGTTTTCGGATCCTTCACCCAGAGCGCCTTCGCGCAGAATGTGGGCCTTGTCGCCGTGACCGGCATCAAGAGTCGCTATGTCGTCGCAATGGGCGGGCTCTTTCTCGTCGCCTTGGGATTGTTGCCGGTCGTCGGCCGTATCGTGGCTGCGGTTCCGAGCTCGGTGCTTGGCGGTGCCGGCCTTGTCCTGTTCGGCACGGTTGCCGCAAGCGGGATCAGGACGCTCGCCAAGGTCGACTACGAGAACAACATGAACCTCATCATCGTGGCGACCTCCATAGGCTTCGGCATGATCCCGATCGCGTCGCCGACCTTCTATGAGCATTTCCCGTCATGGGTCATTACCATCTTCCATTCCGGCATCAGTTCGGCGGCATTGATGGCAATCATGCTCAATCTTCTGTTCAATCACCTGAAGATCGGGAATTCCGATCAGCAGTCGGTATTCGTCGCAGGCACGGAGCGTTCGATCCGATATCAGGACATCGCCGTTCTCCACGATGGCGACTATTTCCTCAACGGCAGGCTCTATGACGCCAATGGCGCGGAGGTCCCGCTCGTCATTGCAGAGGCTCATTAGTCTCGGCTATTCATAAAAGCGGCTTGAGAGCGCCTCCACGCTTTCAAGCCGCTTCTTCATGGGTGCCTGGTGGCCATTTGCGCCATCGACGGACAGGGCCGTGGTTCAGCTCATCGTCAAAGGGCGCCGTTCTTCGGCGGAATGACGTCGTTGAGATGGTAGTTGCCGACGACATGGTATTTCCAGCGAACGGGATCGTGGAGCGTATGCGTGCGCGCATTGCGCCAGTACCGATCGAGATTGAGATCGAGCTTGACGGATGCCGTGCCGGCGAGCTCGAACAGCGTGTTGGTCGCCTCAATGGCGATTTCCGTAGTCAGCACCTTGGCTGCGGCAACCGCCAAGGTCGCCTCGATCACTCTCTTCTCGGTGGTCTCTACCTGGGCCGCATCGACCTTGCGCCCGGCACGCTCGATCGTCGCGGTGGCCGCCTCCAGCCGGATAGCAATTTGTCCGACCTTGGCGATGGTCAGCGGGTCGTCGCTAGCGTGCTCGACACCGCTGTCCATCCAAGGGCGCGCCTTGGTTTTCACAAAATTGAGCGTTTCGACAAAGGCGCCACGGGCGATGCCGAGATCGACGCCTGCATGGATGATCTGACCGACCGAACCGATCGTCGTTGGACGCTCGAAACCCTTGTGATGCAGAACGACGTGATCGGCATTCACATAGACATTGTTGAGCACCGTGGTGCCGCTTCCGGTCGTACGCTGTCCGAAACCATCCCAGTCGTCGATGATTTCGACACCCTCCGTCCCCTTCGGAACGAAGGCCATGACGAGCTTTTCGCTCTCATCAAGCGCGAAGATCGTGATCCAATCCGCAAAGAGCACACCGGTTGAATAGAATTTTCGTCCATTGATGCGGTAGCCCGGGCCGTCCCGGGCGATACGGGTATTGTAATGGCCGACGGTTTTCGTTCCGCGTTCCGACAGGGCGTTGCCGAAGCGGTCGCCGGCAAGAGCCCGGCCAAAAAAGTAGCGTTTCTGGTCTTCGGAGCCGTCTACGCGCAGTGCTTCCAGAATGTAGAAGTGGTTTTGTGGGATCTGCCCGATCGAACCGTCGGCCTGTGCCAGGATCGCGGTGATTTCGGCGAGTGTGGAATTCGAGACGTCAAGCCCCCCGTATTCTTCCGGAACCGTGATCGCCAAGAGCCCCGATTGCGCCAGTATATCCATTTCCGCAAAGGGCAGCTGTCTTTCGCTGTCGCGCTCGGATGCGGTCGAGGCGAAATGCTCCGCAAGCTCGCGGGCGACGGTGAGCGCCTGCTGCTCGGTCTCAAGCACGGTGGCCTGGGGGTGCTTGGAGTTGAGTTGGTGCAATTGCGCGTTCATGGGGGACTCCGATTTCATTCGGCGTCACGATGCCGCATTCAAAGCGGTGCTTCGAGGAAAGGCTTTTCGTTTTTTCCTGTCGGTCCGCGCCTTCATTTCTTTATCGGTAGAAATTCTAGACAATAACTATCCGGAGAAGGTGCGATGCGATTGCTCCCAAGTCTTGCACGCATTTCAACGCTGTCCGGCACGCCAGTCTGCAAAACGGGCGTGCGCGAGTGCAATGGACGCAACGAGGGGCGTTAAACTATGAAAGGGCAGCGGGCGACTGGATTGTAGTGGGATCGGCAACGAGGCGGCCTGTTCTCCAAGGGCCAGCCTGGCAAGAACATGACCCAGCTGAGCCGTCATGGCGATGCCGCGGCCGTTGCAGCCTATGCCGCCGAAGAAATTGTCGCCGAACCGATAGAGCCGAGGCAGGAAATCCGGTGTCATGATGGCAACGCCGGTCCAGACGACTTCGACGCCGGGATGGCGGGGCAGGCGGAGTTCGGATGCAAGACGGTCGACGACGGCGCGGCCGACACGCTCGAAAGCGCCGATAGGATTGATGGCCATGCCGCCGCTGATCAGCCTGTTGTCGCGATCTAGCCGGTAGGTGAAAAGATTGGAGCGCGTGTCGCCAAGGGGACGTCGGTGCGGCGCAATACGGGCAACCGTCTCCGCCTCGATTGGCTTGGTCGCTACCTGATAGACCCTGAGCGGCACACCGGTGCGTCCCATGCGGGTCGCAACACCGATCGTAAAGGCGTTCGTCGCCAGAAGCACGCTGTCTGCCTCAATCTCCCGGCCCGCAAGGGCGATCCGCCAGATACTGCCATGTCGCTCGACCCGATCTACCGAGCTGTTTTCGCTGATGTTGCCACCATGTCGCAGGACGGCATGCGCAAGACCAAAGAGATAGTTCAGCGGGTGGATGGTCCCGCCGGAATGATCGATCAACCCGCCGGAATAGATATCCATTCCCGTTTCGTCCTGGATCTCCGGCGCTTCAAGGAACTCGACCGGACGGCCAAGTTCCGCCCAATCGCGGGCGCGTTGGCGCAGAACGTCGGCCATAGCCTCGCCATAGGCAGGCTGCAACCAGCCGGTCTGGGCCGCATCGCAGGCAATCCCTTCTTCGGCGATGGTCGCATAGACCCGATCGGCTCCCGCGCCGACGAGAGAGAGAAGGGCGTCGGCTTTGTCGCGAGGCAGCTTTTGGCGAACCGTCGCCGGATCCGCCTTGGCGAAATTCGGAACGACGAAGCCGGCATTCATGCCGCTCGCGCCGGCACCCAATCGTCCTGCGTCCAGAATGCAGACGGAGCGGCCGGCGCGCGCAAGATGAAGCGCCGCCGTCAGGCCCGTAAAACCGCCGCCGATCACGACCACGTCGCAACGTGAAGGCAACTCGCGGGCAAGTTCCGGCGGCGGATTGGCCGTCAGCGTCCAGAGCGTGGGATTGGTGGGGCGGGCAATGCTGCTGGGCATTAGCGGATGATCTTCCAAAACCTATGCCAGATCGCTGTCTCGATATGCCGGCCGCTGAAAGGAATCGTTGGTCTATGTTTCCTGGACGAGGCGCCGTTTCGCGCGCCTCGTCATATTTTCAATGGCTTGCGCCAGACTATTTGATCTTTTCCTTGAGAGCCGAGACGTCTTCCATCTTCAGCTCACCATCGGTCGTGACCTTACCGTCGGCGATCTTCCAGAGACGGAACGGGCCGGTGATGTCCCCATACTGATCGAAGGAAACAGGTCCGATGACGCCTTCGTAGCGGATCGGCTTGCCTTCCTTGATTAGGCCGAGGGCCTTGGCGAACTCTTCCTTGCCGGCATAGATCGGCGCGCCCTTCGGGTCGACAACCTTGTAGATGTCATCCTTCAGCTTCGAGGTGTCGTCGCCGGCAATAGCAAGCGCGAGACCGACGATCGCGCCCGCGTCGTAGGCGCGGTCGGCCGCCGGGTTGGTCGGTTCGATGCCGGAGAAGGTCTTGTAGTTCTTGTTGAAGTAGTCGGTTGAAGGCGTCGGCGTTGTACCCGACGACGTTCCATAGGCATCCTTGAGGTAATCGGCTCCGACCGAGTCGATGAAGTCAGGGCTGTTCATGCCGTCATTGAGCAGGAATTTCTGCGGACCGCCCTGTGAGATCCATGTTCGGGCGATGGTGGCGCCGTCGACCGGCGTGCTGACGAGATAGAGACCATCCGGACTGCCTGCCATGCCTGCCGTGACTTCCGACGCATAGCTCGACTGTTTCTCATTATAGGGCGTGGTCGAAATGATCGTGCCGCCGAGCGCCTTGTAGGCCTTCGAGAACTCGGCAACCATGTTGACGCCGAAGTCGCTGTTGACGTGAATGATCGCCAGCTTCTTGAAGCCCTTGTCGATCGCGTATTTGGCGGCAGCGATGCCCTGCAGCGAGTCCGAGGTGATCGTGCGGAAGAAGATGCCGTTGGTCTTGCCGTCGCGGCCAAGCGCCGTCAGCGTCGGCGAAGAGGCGGCCGGGGAGACCTGGACGACCTTAGCGGGCGCGGTGACCGACGTCAGGATCGGGATTGTTACAGAGGAAATGATGCCGCCGATAACAGCGGGAACCTTCTTCACCTGTACAAGTTGCGTGGCGGCGTCGACTGCGACATTGCCCTGGCTCTGGCTATCGCGGGTGTCCGTCACCAGATCGCAGCCATGCACGCCACCGGCGGCATTGATGTCACGAAAGGCCATCTCGACGGACTTCGCGCCGGCCTGGCCATATTCGCCGGCCGGACCGGTCAGTTCCATCACGAGACCCACCGTCACCTTGCAGTCCGCGGCATTGGCGACACCGGCTGCGGCTAGAAGGGCCAGAGCCGTCGTGATTTGAAATATCGTCTTCTTCATCTTTGTTCCCCTTGTTCGGTCAACGATTTTCATTTCTGATTTTTAGGAACCTGTCAGTTGTCCGGCATCTGCAGCCAGGTTTCCTGCAGATGCTGCCATTCGACGCCGTTGGGCGCCGATGAACTTGCGGTGAAAAGCGCGCTTGCCTGCCGCCGGCTGAATTTGCCGGCGCGCGACTGAGCCTCGATATAGGTCAGGACGATCGTATCTGCGGTTTCATAGCTCGCGCGGATATCCGAAATTTCGATGGTGAAATTGCCCTGAAAAGTCGCCCGGTTTGCGCGGATCAATTCGATGGTCCCCGCGCGGTCGAAGACGCGCCCGGTCGGCGGGATCATGTGAAAAGCCTGACCGAATGTGCGCTCGCAGCGGCCGAAATCGATGCTGTCGGCCGTTGCGGCATCGTACCATCCCTCGAAGAAGCGATGGAAATCGAGGACCTCGGCGCTGGCCTTTTGAAAGAGAGAGGGTTGCTGGCTCATACTTTCCCCGCGTTGAGATTGTAGTGCATGATGGAGCCGTGTTTACCGGTGCGGTCGCGCTCCAGGGTATAGACGTCGCCCTCAAGGCCCGAGCCTTGGGCGATGATGCCGGAGATTTGCCGGCGGTCTTCGTCCAAGAGTGCGATATCCATGATCTTCGCGTTGGCGAGCGCATGCGCCTGATTGCGGGCGCCGACGATAACGGCGGCAACCTGCGGCTGCTCCAACACCCAGGCGCTGGCGATCGTGGCGATGTCGACGCCATGGCGATCACCGATAGCCTTTAATGTGCCGAGCAGTGATTGGAACAGCTCCCAGCCGCCGAAATCATCGATGATCAGCTTATACTTGACGAGCGAACGGTTCTCGAGCGGCATTTCCGGCTCCGGCTGTCCCAGCCATTTGTCGCTCAGGAAGCCACCTGCTACCGACCCGTAGCAGAGAAATTTGACGTCGTTTTCGGCCGCCAGCTTGGCGAGGCTATGTGATGGGCGCTGATCGAGAACGGAATATTGCAGCTGCTGGCTGACCAGCGGAATGCCGGCAGCAAGGATCCCGGCAATATGCGGCGTGTCGAAGTTTGTCGTCCCGACATTGCGCACCTTGCCTTCCCGCCGCATCTCGTTGAGCCAGGCAAGCGCGTCGAGATGGCCTGGCAGCGAATAGTCCCACCAGTGAAACTGCACGAGGTCGAGCTGCTCGGTCTTCAGCTTGCGCAGCGACTTGTCGACGATCCCTCGAATATAATCGCGGCTGATCGTTGCGAGTTTTTCAAGATCGGGCACAAGCTTGGTGTGCACCTTCATGGCACCAGCAGCTTCCGCGCCGCGTTCGTTGCGCAAGCGCTCGCGCGCTTCGCCGATCAGTTCCTCGACGCCCGTATAGATGTCGGCGCAATCATAGGTGCGGATGCCGACGTCGTAAGCCGCGATCAGATCGGTGACGGCCTGGGCGCGGTCGATGGCGCCGTGCCCTCCGGCAAGCTGCCAGCCGCCGCGGATGACGCGGGAGATCTTGTATCCGGGGCTGAGCTCAAAAGTCTTGGCGGTCATGCTGTCTATTCTCCTTCAGGCAACGGCACTGCCGTCGTTTCGGCATGGCTGAACCGTCGCGTGCCCGTTCTGACGATCCGCAGCCGGCTCGCACAGTTAGGGTCGGGGCAGGCGATTTCCGCATCCGAGGTCATCCAGTCGTTCTTATGGGTTGGCCGCTGTTTGGCCGCGAGCAGTGGCAGCACGGCCGATATGGAATAGATCGAAAAGCCCTGGCCCGGCGGCAGGGACAGCATTTCGCCCTTGAGCTCGAAATAGTCGCCCGCCTTGGCGCCGCAATAGATCGGCTTGCCCTCGGGAATAACGGCTTCGACCCTGAGGTCGAACAGCTCGAAACTGTCATCGGCGACTGTGGCCATGTCAGATCTCCGCGCGCTCAAAGGTGACGTCGCAGGCACCGCTGCGACGGATGATGCCGCAGCCGGCAGCAAAATGTTCGCGTTCCTCGACGCGGACTTGCGCGATGACGCTGCCGGCAAGCCAGCCGATCGGGAAGAGCAAGCGCGCGCCCTGTCCATAGAAAAGGCCGATATCGAAAATGGCGTCGGGATTGCCGCCCCACATGCGCGGTGGCACATAGCTTAAGACGATATCGCCCGGCTGCGGCGTCAATGTCGCGTTTTCGGCTGGCAGGGCGACGGCATAGGCTGTGTCTTTCAAATGCGCGGGCGGGATCGGGCAGGAGATTTCCGGCCCGGTCCACATGGCATGAATGCCGCCGACCACGCGCGGTTCGCTGAGGTAGCTCCAGAGGAACGCGGCATTGTCAGGCGCCTTGGCTTCCAGCAGCGGCGCAAAGACGCTGAGACCGGAGCGTGGTTCGGAGATCTTGATGGCGCGGTGGCTCATGCGGATAGGCCCTTCTTGGAATCGGCTTCAAGTTTGTTGCGCAGGAACACGAAGGGGCGGCTGATATCGGCGATCAGCGCTTCGCGGGCCCCCGCTGCATCCTGTGCGGCCATCGCCTTGACGATGGTACGGTGATAATGGGCGGTGTCGACTTCGCCGGCGTCGGAGAAGGCGTATATGGCGACGCGGATACAAGGACCGGACTGCAGCCACAGGCTCTCGATCATCGGGATCAACACCGCCGAACCGCAAGCGCGATAGATCTCGAAATGGAAGGCCTGGTTGAGCGTTACTTCGCGGTCGACGTCCTTTTTGTGCTTGAGGGCGCGCATCTCGTCCCATTCGCCGAGCATGCCCTCGATGGTGGCGATCTGGCGCGAATTCATGCGGGTTGCCGCAAGCGCAATGGCCTCGCCTTCAATGAGGATGCGAGCACGCAGAAGGTCATCCATGCGCTCAAGCGTGATCGGCGGCACGCGAACGGATCGGTTGGGAAGTGCCTCCAGCGCCTTTTCGGTAATCAACCGACCGAGCGCTTCGCGCACAGGCATGGTGCTGGTCATCAGCGCGTCGGCAAGGCCACGGATCGTCAGCACCTGGCTGGGCTCGAAAAGGCCGCCGATCAGCGCGCGGCGCAGCTCGGAGTAGACACGGTCCTGGACGGTCTCGCGGCCTACGGGCGCAAGCTGTGCGGCAATCGGATCGCTCTTGTCGGCGGTGGCCTTTTGCATTCGAAATCCCTTTTTTCGGCTTGCAGAGTGGATTAAAGCTGATTAGCATGATCAATGCAAGTGTGATCACAAATCAAATAATCAGGGACGGCGGCGACCGTCTTCCGGCCAGAGGGATCTCATGAGTACGACAACTGAACGGCATGGGGAGGAAGCCCGGCCCGTTCTGAGCGCAAAGAACGTGGTGCGCCGTTTCGGCGGCATCACCGCCGTCGGCGATGTTTCGTTCGACGTGCGGCAAGGCGAGATCCTGGGCTTGATCGGCCCGAATGGAGCCGGCAAGACGACGATGTTCGATCTGCTGGCCGGCAGCGTTGCTCCCACCAGCGGCGAGATCACGTTGAATGGCGCGCCCGTTGCGGGCGAGGCGGCGCACCGCCGGATCGGACGCGGCCTCGGGAGGACATTTCAGATCCCGCGGCCTTTCCCCAATCTGACACTTCTCGACAATGTCATGCTGGCTGCCCAAGATCAGGCGGGCGAGCGCTTGCTGTCGAATTTCCTTCGCCCGTGGAAGGTCGCGGAGCAGGAGAGGGGAGCTCTTGCAAAGGCGATGGAACTGCTGGCGCTCGTTCACCTGACACGTCTGGCGCATGAACCTGCACGCGTTCTGTCCGGCGGACAGCGCAAGCTTTTGGAGCTTGCCCGCGTCATGATGGCCGATCCCGCCCTTATTCTGCTCGATGAACCCGCCGCCGGTGTCAATGCCACGCTTCTGGAGACCATTATCGACCGCATCCGCGATATCAACGAGCGCGGCGTTACCTTTCTGCTGATCGAGCACAATATCGATATGGTGACACGGCTCTGTCATCGCGTGCTCGTTATGGCAAGCGGCCAGCTTCTCTGCGAGGGTACGCCAGAGGAGGTCGCCCGCGATCCACGCGTTATTGAGGCTTATCTTGGAGGCGCGGCATGAGCGAGCCCGTCCTTGTCGTTCGCGATCTCGTGGCAGGCTATGAACCCGGCGTGCCGATTGTGCGCGGAGCCTCGATCACCGTTGCGGAAAAGGAAATCGTCGTCGTTCTCGGCCCTAATGGTGCCGGCAAATCGAGCTTCATCAAGGCGATTGCCGGTCTCGTTCCGGTCGAAAGCGGCAGGGTGGAACTGGCAGGCAGAGATATCACCCGCGCGCCGGCGCACACTATGGCGCGGCTTGGCCTTGCGTTCGTGCCGCAGACGGAGAATGTCTTTCCGCTAATGTCGGTCGAAGACAATCTGAAGGTCGCCGGCGGCATTCTGAAGCCGAAGGAAGTGCCCGGTCGCATTGAGGAAATGTATGCGACCTTTCCGGATCTCGCGCGCCATCGCCGCATTGCTGCCGGCAATCTTTCCGGCGGACAGCGCCAGATGCTGGCCGTCGCACGTGCCCTCATCGTTCACCCCAAGCTTCTTGTTCTCGATGAACCATCGGCCGGCCTGTCACCGAAATTCGTCTCGATGGTCTTCGACATGTTGACCGAGATCCGCAAATCGGGCGTCACCATTCTGCTGGTCGAGCAAAATGCCAAGGCGGCGCTTGCCATCGGCGACCGTGCCTATGTGCTTGTCGAGGGCAAGGACAGGCATGAAGGGGTCGCCTCGGAGCTCTGGAACGACCCGGTCGTCGCTGAGCTCTATCTCGGCCAGCGCCCGGCTGCTTCCAAAACCGGAGGTGCGGCATGAACCTGCAGTTTATCGTCGACGGATTGCTGACAGGGTCCATGATCGGCCTTGGCGCTATCGGCGTGACGCTGACCTATTCGATCCTGCGCTTTTCGAACTTCGCCCATGGCGACTTCATGGCTTGGGGCACCTACGCGACCCTTGCCGTCGTCAGCGCCATCGGTGCAATCTTTGGCAAGGTCGCCCCGATCGGTCCGCTCTCTTTTGGCTGGCCGCTGATTGTCGCGGTCATCGCCGCCATGGGCTTCACCGGCGTTCTTGCCCTTGCGCTCGACAAAGTGCTCTTTGCCCGGCTGCGAGCCAAGGGCCAATCGATCATCGTCGTCATGGCGAGCTTCGGCGCCTCTATGGCGCTACGCAGCCTGCTCGAGTTCCTCTTCACCTCGCGCCCGACCTATTTCAGCCGCGCTATCCAGATTGCTATGCCCGTCGGCTTTGGCATTCGCATCACGCCCGATCAGATCGCGCTTTTGATCGTCACCGCGCTGCTGGTCTTCGGTGTGCATATGCTGATGACGAGGACGCAGACGGGCCGTTCCATGCAGGCGCTCAGCCAGAATCCCGCGCTTGCCCGCATCGTCGGCATCGATGTCGCCAAGGTCGTGCGTGTCACCTGGCTGATCGGCGGCGGGCTCGCCTGCGTTGCCGGCGTCATGATCGGCATTCTCGTACAGATCCGTCCGCTGATGGGTTTCGACATGCTGCTGCCGATGTTTGCCGCCGCCATTCTTGGCGGCATCGGCAGCGTGCCGGGCGCGGTCCTCGGTGGCCTGATCATCGGCCTTGCCGAAGCGGCCGCGGTTCAGCTTGTCGGCGCGGAATGGCGCGCAGCCATCTCCTTCATCATCCTGATGGCGGTGTTGTTCGTCCGGCCGATCGGTCTTTTCGGAGTGAGGGAGCGATGATGGATATTATTGGCTATGCCGCTTTCTTCCTGACCACGGCGCTGATCTTTTCGTTCATCACGCTTGGCCTGAACCTGCAATGGGGACTGACGGGCCTTTTCAATGTCGGCCTTGCCGGCTTTGTCGCCATTGGCGCCTATACCTCGGCGCTGCTGACAACGCCGGATACCGCCGGGCGTGTCGGCGGCTTCGATCTGCCGATCCTTGTGGGCTGGCTAGGCGCAATGGTCGTGGTGGGGCTTGCTGCGGCTATCATTGGCGTGGCGACACTTCGGTTGAAATCGGATTATCTGGCGATAACGACCTTCGGTGTGGCTGTCGTCGTTCAGCTTGTGGCGCTGAATGCGCAGAGGCTGACGGGCGGTCCGTTCGGTATCGGCTTCATCCCGCGACCGTTCTCCAGCCTTGCCGAGACACCGTTGCTCTTCAACTTCGCCAACCTCGGCGTCGTGGTCGCCGTGCTGTTGATTGCATATTTTGCGCTCGAGCATTTGGCGCGCAGCCCCTGGGGACGCGTTCTGAAAGCTTTGCGTGAAGATGAGCGCGCCGCCGTTTCGCTCGGCAAGAGCGCGCGCTTCTATCGCGTTCAGGCTTTCGCCGTCGGCGGTGCGATCATGGGGCTCGCCGGCGCCATACAGGCACATTTCATCGGTTTTATCGCGCCTGACAACTATCTTCCGATCCTGACATTTCAGGTCTGGGTGATGCTGATCGTTGGTGGCTCCGGGAGCAACAAGGGAGCCATCATCGGCAGTATTGTTGTCTGGGCAATCTGGGCAGGCTCCGGCGCGCTGACGAGCGCACTCTTCTCCCCTGAACAACAGGCTCGCGCCGCCTCGCTGCAGATCGTGGCAATCGGCGTCATGCTCTGCATAATTCTGCTGGTGCGCCCGGGTGGGATTCTTGGTGACGTGCCTCGCCGGCGTCCAGCTGCGCGTCGATCCTCCTCCGTAGCGGATGAAGCCAGCTCTTCCTGACGTCCAAGGAGGACAATCCCGAAGGGATAATGGATCAGTCTTTGACAGCGACGAAAGGCATGATATTGAAAAGCATGTGCAACGTTCGCCGTACCAGCTTGCAGATTATTCTCGCCATTCACTGAATGGTGGGTCGGATATCTGTTGTCCAAGCAAAGAAACCCGCCTTGAGGCGGGTTTTCTTTTTCCGTCTCGTGGGCTCTCCCGGAGTTGGAAATGTCAGATCAGGAATTCAACAGCACTCTTCAGGCTTCTCATCGCGCGACGCTGCATATGCTTTGCGGAAAGATCGCTGCCGGAAAATCCACGCTTACCGCCGAACTGAGCCGAATGCCCTCCACCGTTGTTATCAGCGAGGATTTTTGGCTAAGCCGTCTGTTCGGTCCCGAAATGAAGGATGTTGCGGACTACATCCGTTGCTCACGGCGACTGCGCGAGGCCGTCGGTCCCCACGTTCAGGATCTGCTCCGTGCCGGGGTGTCTGTCGTACTGGATTTTCCAGCGAACACGCTCGCAATGCGGGCGTGGATGAAGACGCTCTTCGAGGCAGCCGGTGCCGATCATCGCCTGCATTTCCTCGATGTACCCGACGAAGTGTGCAAGGCGCGCCTTCGTGCCCGCAATGCAGCCGGAACGCACGACTTCGCAGCCTCGGATGCCGAATTCGAGCAGATCTCCAGCTATTTCGTCCCGCCATCGGAGGCGGAGGGATTCAACGTCGTCCTGAGGGCGGCCTGATGCTCGGCATCCTATCGAACCGGACGGTGCCGGGGCATGCTGCGTCCTCGGCGCTCAACCGGCGTCGATATGGCTATCTCTCGGCACGGCTGCAGAGTTGGGCCATGTCGAAAGCAGTCACACAGTTTTCGCGGACTGTTTCAGCCTGGCTTTCAAAAACCTAACCTAGCCCTTGACCGCGCCAGCCGTCATCGAGCCCGAAAGCTGCCGGTACATCACCAGGCCGAGGAGCGCCGGGGGCAGGGCGCCTATGATCATGACCGCCGATGCCATACCCCATTGCACACCGCCGCCGCTTGCAGCGAAGAAGAACGAGGCTCCGACCGTCATGGGAACGGCTTGATTGGTCGTCAGCATCAACCCGAACAGGAACTCGTTCCAGGCGGTGATGAAGCCGAAGATGAAGGTGGTGACGAGCGCTGGCCGCACGACCGGCCGGATGACCTGGATCATGATCTGGAAGCCGCTGGCGCCATCGACCGTGGCCGCTTCGTCGAGTTCCGTCGGTATGTCGTTGATGGCATTGACCAGCATGACGAGAGCAAGCGGGATATTGACGATCGTCAAGATGAGCCCTAGCCCGATCCGCGTATCCAGCAGGCCGAGCCACTGGTACATCATGTAGAGCGGGATCGCGAAAACGATGAGAGGCACGGCGCGAAGGTTGATGACGAGCGGGAGCAGAAGCTTTTGTCCCGTTTCGCTGCGCGCGATCACATAGGCGGCCGGAAAAGACAGCAGGATCGCAAGCGCGGTGCCGATGAGGGCGGCTGCGGCGCTGTTTGCAAGATAGAGGAAAATGTTGAAGCGCTCGGTATCCGTAAAGACTTTGACGTAGTTATCGAGTGTCGGCTGTTCGATCCATAGGCCGGCATTGCTGGAGATTTCTCGCGCTGTTTTGAACGAGGTGATGAGCGTCACGATGATCGGGAAGTTCATGGCAAGGACGACGATGCCATAGACGATCCAGCGGAGTGATTTCAGCATCTATCTTCTCCTCCGGGCGCCAAGCCAGTTCAGGCCGTAGAGGACCCAAAGCGAGGTGATGAACAAAATCACCGAGGCGGCCACGGCCTTGCCAATGGCGCCTTCCTTGAAGAAGGCCTGGTAGATGTAAATCGAAAGCGATGTGGTGGATCCGCCCGCGCCGCTTCCGGTCAAGGCATAGACATTATCGAAAACGCGGAATCCATCGATGAAGCGGATGAAGAAGGCAACGACGAGTGTCGGGATCATCAGCGGCAGGTCGATGCGCCATAGCCGCTGCAGGCCGGTTGCGCCGTCGAGCGCCGCCGCCTCATGCACGTCTGTGGGGAGGGCGATATAGGCGACGTAAAAGAGCAGGAAGGCGAAAGGCGTCCATTGCAGCACCTCGATGACGAGCAGCGTGCGAAAGGCATTCGTATAATCGAGGAAGGCGGGGCTGTCGCCGAACCATTCGAACAGATAATAGGGCACAGGTCCGGCAAATTCGTGCAGCACGAGCCGATACATCAGACCGACCATGGCGGGAGCGACCATCAACGGCAGCATCAATGGCGCCATCAGCACGGGCCGCGCCGATAGCAGCGGTTTCAGGAAAATCGCCAGAAAAAGGCCGAGCAGGCACTCGCTGACGGCGGTAATGATGCCGAAGCGCAACGAGAACCATACCGACTGCCAGAATGCCGGCTCCGTCAGGGCGATGACGTAGTTGCCAAAGCCGCTGATCTGCGGATTGCGCAAAGTTTCGAATGAAACCGTCGAAACGGAATAGACGAGATTGAGAAGAGCCGGAAAGCCGAGAAACAGCAGCAGAAACCCGACAAGCGGTGTCAGGTAGAGCCTGCCTTCGGTGCGTTTTACAAGAGCCATGGTGTCAGCTGCAGCGACCGGATGCCCGATTAGGGCATCCGGTCTTTGTCCTTATTTCTTCAGGAGATCCTGCATGCCCGTCTTGGTATGGGCAAGGGCATCCTCGAGGCTCTGCTGGCCCGACCAGTAGCCGGTGAACTCTTTCGCCTGCAGTTCATAGACCGATAGCGCCTTGGCCGAGGTGGCGCCGGTCATGACATAGCCATACTTGCTGGCGAACTCGCCGAGCTTGACCAGATCCGGGCGCTCCTTGGCCACCTTGGCGACGACGTCGGGCGTCAGAGCGGGCGATCCGCCGGCACGGGCATAGGCCAGAGCCGCATCCTCGGAAGAAAGCCACGTCAGGAACTTGACCGCACCTTCCTTGTTCTTGGCGTTCTTGTTCAGGCCGAGGCCAAGACCGTGAATATGGTCGGTGCGACCGTTCGGACCGGCCGGCGGCGCGACGACGCCGGTAACGTCGGCGACGGCAGGAGACTTCTTCGGGTCGGTGAGCTCGGCCGCAGCCGCATTCCACTGCAATGCGGTCGCCGCCTGTCCGGAGCTGTAGGCGGCGTTGGTTTCGGCATATTCGTAGCTCAGCGAATCCTTTGGCGAAGCACCGGCGTCGTAAAGCGTCTTATAGAGCTTCAGTGCCGTCTTATATGCATCCGAATCGATCGTGACCTTGCCGCTGGCATCCGTCCAGTCGCCGCCATAGGAGCGCGGCAGGGATTGGAAGACCATCATGTTGAACAGAAGGTTCTTCATTTGCAGCACGGTGCCGTAGCGGACCGGGCTCTGGCGGTTCACCTGTTTGCTGAAATAGAGCGAGGTGGCCGCCCAGTCGTCCCAGGTCCAACCGTCAGGCTGCTTGGGCGCAAGCTCCTTGCCGAGGAATTTCTTGGAAATCTCGGCATATTTGGCTTTGGCTTCCGGATCGGCCATGAGCGCGTCGACGAGGTCCTTGCGGTAGTACATGAAGTGCAGCGAAAGGTCCGTCGGCACGCCATATTGCTTGCCGTCGAATTGCATCGTCTTCAGGACGGTGTCTCCGAATACTTTCGATGCCTCGGCATTGAGCTCGACGGGCTCCATATAGGGCGCATAGCGGCCGATCGAATAGGTCGCGACCAGATTGACGTCGAAGGCATTCGAGCCGGCTGCCATGTCGGCCTGCAGCTTGTCGAAGAAGCCGTCGCGGTTGAAGAACAGCAGCTCGACCTTGTCGGCATCCGATGCGGTCTTGTTATAGAGATCCGTCGTGGCGCGCAGCGCCGTTTCTTCTGAGCCGCCCGGCCATCCGAGGACGACGACCTTAGCGTTTGCCAGGCCGGGAAGTGCTGTTGCCGACAGCATCAGGGCGAGCAGCGCAGAGGATATATGCCTGAATTTCATTGTAGTTCCCTCTCTTTATCGTTGTTGATTGACGTATGCAGGCTTGTTTAGCGATGGCGACCGGCGAGATCAGAGGCGCCAATGATGCCGGCTCGCGGGCCAAGGCTTGCGGCCACCAGATGCGGTGCGAGATGGTGAGGAAGCTCCGTCAACTGCGCGCGAACGGCTTCGAGATAGCCAGGCGCCAGACCTATGCCGCCGCCCATGACGATGCGTTTGGGAGCAAACATCATCTGGATGTCTCGGCAGAGGAGGGCGACGCGGGCGGCCGATCGCGCGATGATCGCCTGCGCCCACGTCTCGCCACGGCGCGCCTGCTCGAATATTTCGGGTGCCTCTATCGGATGTCCGGAGGCCGTAGCTTTTGCCGCCATCCAGCGGCCGGAAACGACATCCTCCAGCGGAGATTGACCGTCGGTCGGCGCACGAAGCAGGCCGAAGTGGCCGGCAAGGCCAAGCAATGGTCGCCCATTGACCACAACGCCGCCACCGATCCCGGTGGAAATGGTCAGGAACACCGTGTCCTCGTTGTTGCCGGCACCGAACCTGTATTCGCCCCAGGCGGCCGCCTGGGCGTCGTTGACGGCAAAGGCTGGCTTGCCAAACAGCTTGCTGGCCTGTGCGACCAGAGGATAGTCGTCCGGGATTGCTAGAGTGGCCGGGTTGAGCGCAGACCAGCATCCTTCACGAATGAGGCCGGTCGCAGCGATGCCCACCTGTTCGTACTGCCCCTTCCATGATGATGTCTGCTCGGCCATCGCGGCCAACCAGGCATCAGGGCCAGCCTCTCGGCTGGTCAGGATTGTTGCTTCGGCGAGGATCTGTGTGCCGCGCACGAGCGCCGCGAGCGTCTTGGTGCCACCGATATCGATCGCCAAGGTTGCTGCCTCTCGCTGTGAGAAGGCGGCCGAGACTGCGTCGTGGAACCACGACGTCACATGTTCGGTTCTGGTGATCGCCGATCCGACGACAACGGCGCAAGCGCCGGCACAGACCGCTTCTGCCGCCTGTTCAGGCGTGCGGATCCGGCCCTCGGCGATCACATAGGGCGTCAGTTGCCGCATGGCGGCGATCAACGCGATATCCGGATCCACGGGCTCCGGGCCGCTGACATAACCGGACATGGTCGTGCCGACAAAATCGACGCCAGCGGCCAGTGCGCGTCTTGCATCATCGAGACACGAGCAATCCGCCATGGAAAGCAGGCCGCGCGCCTTGATGGCCGCCAGAAGTGCCTCGATCGTTGCCGGACGAGGGCGATCGGTGGCGTCGAAGGCGATGATATCGGCTCCGGCATCGGCCAGTGCCTCGACATCCACGACGAAGGGGGTGATGCGCACCGGACTGTCGTCAAGGTCGCGCTTGACGATGCCGATGATCGGTGCGTCAACGGCTGCCCTTACGGCTGCGACATAGGTTGAAGACTCGATCCGCAAGGCCCGCGCTCCAGCAGCGAGGGCTGATCGAGCGAAGCCGCTGACGAAAATGGCTCCATCCATGGCTCCGTCAGGCACCGGCTGACATGAGACGATGAGGCTTAGATTGAGATCTTCCTTACGCATTCGGCACCCCTTTTCGGAGTGTCACGATAGACGAAGGTTACTGGAAAGCAACCGGTTTTAAACTGGTATTATCTCTGAAGCTCAAAGACGAAATCGTAGACCTCGCCTTTGTAGCGCGTTTCGCAATATTCGACGATCTCGCCGTCGGCCAGAAAGCAGCGTCGTTCCGTCGTCAGGATCGGTGCGCCCGGCTCGCAACGTAGATGCTGCGCGTCTTCGGGCGATGCGGCGCGTGCTCGCATTCTCTGTACTGCTCGCCGAGGCAGAAAGCCGCGCTGGGCGAGCGCCTCATATAAGGAATCGCCGACGGAGGAGGGCGAGGGGAGAAAGCGTACGGGCACGGCCGCGTGTTCGACGGCGATCGGGGCGCCATCCGCCGTTCGCACTCTGCGCATGCGTAGGACCTGTGCGTTTGCAGAGATTCCCAGCGCCATCATCTCGGTTGGCGATGGGCGGCTCAATTGCTTGGAAAGCCATATACAGCCGGGCTCCATTCCACGCGCCCGCAGGTCTTCGGAAAAGCTCGTCAGTGTCGACAGCGATTTCTCGACGCGGTTACCGATTTCGCTGCGTGCACCCTGTCGCCGGCTCAACATGCCTTCCTCTTCCAGCATCGCCAGCGCCTTGCGAACGGTTACTCGCGAGAGCGAAAGCGCTTCGGCGAGCGATCGTTCACCGGGCAGAGCCGAACCCGGTTTGAAGGCATGACTGCGGACGGCGCTTTCGATCGCTGTCTTGAGCCGCTTGTAAAGGGGGATCTCAAGCTCGGCGGCGGCGAATTCACTCCTGATCAGCTCAATAATATCGGTTGCCAAGCTGCACCTTCTTTCCATGATGCGAGCAGGGAGAAAATTTCACCCCGTTCGCTACTGGTATTATTCTGGCGAGCTTTTCTGGATCTGTCGAGAGGAGGAGTGAACGCCGCAGCGGGAAAGATCCGGTGCTGCTGCCAGGGGCTTATGATGCGATAGAGCGGCGTTCCGGCTGCCTGCCCATGGTCGTCTTGCCGACGACGCGCAGCGGGCTTTTGGACGCGATGGGAGTGATACTGGTCGTCTTGGTCTTGGTCGCTCCGAGCCAGCGAAGAATCGCATCGAAGCCGGGTTGGGCTGCCCGCTTGAGCTCAGGGCTCATTTCGGCATCCATGCCGCAAAGCGTTGCGATTTCCTGAAAGTCCACGCGTCCGGCTCTCAGTGGAGGACGCGACTGGAAGACGATGAGCCCGATCATGAAGCCCTTGAGATTTTCAAAGCTGCGCGGCTGCAGCAGCGGCGCGAGCCTCAGATCACAGAAATCCGAGATCTTGCGTTGGAAAACATCGGAGGCAGAATTCTTCTTTACGGGCATTATTCATTCCTTGCATGCGACCTCATCCAAAGGTCGGGGTGTGGCCCGCTAAAGCACTGAGGTTAACGAAGCGCAAACAACCGACCGTTTGGCCGCTTTCAAATCTACGATGTGTCGACATTTGGCAAGGGGATAACGATCACGCTTGAGTTAGAATCCGGCGACGGTCAGCGGCTTGGGCGTGATGGGTGGGGATTTTGACATTTGCGGCGCAAGACTATGAAAAAACTGTAACTTGCCTCGCGTGTCGATGAGAGCGACATTTGCCTTGCGCCGGCTTGATGAGGTGAAAGACATGTCAGTCTTGGAAATGTTGGTAAGACGTCGCATGCAGGAAGAATATGCCAAGGGCACTTCGCCAGAGCGGATTACCCGGCTCCTGCAGGAATTTTTCAACGGGACAGAAGCCTCCCAGGCAGATGCTGCCCCGCGCAAGGCGTCCAATAGCCGATAGAAATCAACAGGTGGAATAAAGCCGGCCCTTGAGGTTTTCTCGAGAGCCGGCTGTTTGGCGAATGGAGCGAGAACGAGCGCTTCTGCCCATTACGGAGCGGTGCCAGTGCCCTCCAGCTTTTCGATCGCAGTCAGGATCTTATATGCCGCCTTGACGCGTTCCGGATTCGGGTAATTCTTGTTTGCCAGCAGCACGATAGCGGTCTGCCGTGCCGGAATGAAAACCGCGTAAGCGCCGAAGCCGCCTGTCGAACCTGTCTTGTTGAGCAGGATGTCTTTTTTCTGCTGTTGCGGCGAGTTGAGAGGTTCTGTCTTGTGCGGTTCGAGCGCCATGTCGGATGAATTGCCGCCAAGCAGGCGGGCAAGCGTCGTTGGATAGGCGTAGGTCTCCCAGCCCAGAGCCTGGGTCATATTCCCCACACTATAGTAGCCGACATGGGTTTCAGCGATCGCGCGCTGCAAGGTTCCGTCTCTGAGCCGCGAACTGTCCATATTGGTCTCGAGGACGCTGAGCAAATCGGAGGCCGTGGTCTTGATGCCGTAGGCCTGGGCATCAAGAGCGCCGGGGCCAACGCGCATCGGTTTTCCCTGCTTTGAATAGCCATAGGCATAATTGCGCATCTCGGTGGTCGGGACGTGAACATAGGTGTGCTTGAGCCCGAGGGCGGCAAGGATCTTGTCCTGCATCAGCGTGTCGAACGGCTCGCCCATGGCTCGCGCCGCCAGATAGCCAAATAGGCCGATGCTGGGGTTGGAATACTGCCGATAGCTGCCGGGCGCGTAGGAGGGATGCCAGTTGCGATAATAGGCGACCATCTTGTCCTGATCGGTCACCTCTTTCGGAAACTGCAGGGGCAGGCCGCCGGCGGTGTAAGTGCCGAGCTCCAGCAGGCTGATCTTGTCGAAGCTGCTTCCGGCAAGTTCAGGCATATATTTCGTCGCCTTGTCTGAGAAGGACAGCTTTCCGCTGACTTGCGCGTAAGAGGCGAGCACTGCGGTAAAAGTCTTGCTGACAGAGCCAATCTCGAAGATCGTGTCATTCGTAACTTTTTGACTGGCTTCCTTCGAGGCGACGCCGTAGTTGAACACGTAGCGTTCGCCCTTGATGCTGATCGCAAGAGCCAGACCGGGAATGTCATTTTCCTTCATGAGCGGTCGGATGGTGGCATCGACCATCTGCCGGAGGCGGTCCTGGTCGCCGGGACCTGCGGCATGAGCCGCCCCGCTATAGGCAAGGCAGCAGGCGGCAACGCCGAGCGTCCGCAATGGATTGAAACGCATGTTCAAGATGATGTCCTCATTATAGTGGTAGACGGCGCCGAGCGACGCGGCAGAGAGATGATTTGGACGGCAACCTCCCATGGCGATTGTCGCCTCCGATTTGCAGGCTTCAGATCGCCGCGGCGATACGGCCGATCTCCGCTATGACTGCGTTGCGCTCGTCCGACGCAATTCCCGGTATCTCGCAATAGGCTGTGACGATGATGGGGGCTCGGTTCGCCGGCCACAGCACCGCGATGTCGTTGGCATTGCCGAACTTGTCTTCATTCGTTCCCGTCTTGTCGCCCGCCAGCCAATCCTTGGGGAGACCGGCACGCAGACGGGCGTCGCCCGTCTTTGTCATGATCAGCCATGCGGCAAGTTGTGATCGCGATGCAGGCGTCAGCACGTCGGTAAACAGCAGTCGACGCAGGTTCTCCAGCATGGCCGCAGCCGTTGTCGTGTCGCGCTCGTCGCCCGGTGAATCGTGGTAGTTCAATTCCGGCTCGACGCGGTCGAGATGTGTGATTTCGTCGCCGAGATTGCGGCAGAAAGCGGTCAACACCTTCGGTCCGCCAAAGCTTGCAAGCAGGAGGTTTGCCGCCGCATTGTCGCTGAGGGTGATGGTTGCTGCGCAGAGTTCGGCAACGGTCATGCCGGCATTGCCGACATTCACTTTAGTTGCCGGCGAGTTACTCACGAGATCGCTTTTCGTATAGCGAATACGCCGATCTAGCCTTTCTTCGCCCTTGTCTACCCGCGCCAACACCAGGGCTGCCAAGAGGGCCTTGAAGGTGCTGCACATCAGGATGCGCTCGTCCGCGCGGTGTTCGATGCGCCTGCCGCTTGCCAGGTCGAGAATGCTGACGCAGATGCGTCCCGGGTGCTTGCTTTCAAGCGCTGCAAGCTGCGCTTCCCCTGAAACACTGTCCGCTGCGCGTCCAATCCCGCTTATCCCGGCCAGAACAGGGAGTGCAAGCAAGCTGCCGGCAAGGCTCTGCCGGCGTGACAATAAGATCGTCATCGTGGTTCCAATTCAATTTTTGTTGAGCAGAGGGCTTGCAGTCAGGAGTCGTGGAGACCCTGAAAATCACCTTGCGACGCGGACTATGCCGCTGCTTCGTGCCCTAGACAAACGATCAATTTTGGGCTTAGGCATGAGAAAAACTTGGGCTTAGGACACAATGGACATCTCACAGCTGCCGCTGAATGCGCTTCGTGTTTTCGAGGCGTCAGCGCGACATTGCAGCTTCACGCGGGCAGGTCTGGAGCTTCGGGTCACGCAGACGGCCGTCAGCCATCAGGTCAAGGCGCTGGAGGACGTGCTGGGGGTGACGCTCTTCAAGCGTCTGCCGCGCGGCCTGGCGCTCACGGACGAGGGGCACGCGTTGCTGCCGGTTCTGACCGACGCTTTTCGCCGCATGAGCGCGACGCTCAGCCAGTTGGAGGAGGGAAATTTCGCCGAGATCCTGACGGTCGGCGTCGTCGGCACTTTTGCCATCGGCTGGCTTCTCCCGAGACTTGGCGGCTTCAAGGCGCAACATCCGCACATCGACCTGCGCCTGAAGACCAACAATAACCGGGCGGACATGGTGCTGGACGGCCTGGATTTCTTCATGCGCTTCGGCGATGGCGCATGGCACGGCACAGAAGCGATCCATTTGATGGATGCGCCGCTATCGCCGGTTTGCACGCCTGCCATGGGCGAGCGGTTGCGCTCTCCCGCGGATCTTGCCGAGCTTGAACTGCTGCGATCGTACCGGATCGACGAATGGTCGCTGTGGTTCCGGGCAGCGGGGCTGCCGCCTCCTCATCTCCGAGGCTGGATGTTCGATTCGTCGCTGACGCTGGTAGAAGCCGCTGCGCGCGGCGTTGGCGTCGCGCTGGTCCCTGTCGCGATGTTTTCGCATGACATCGAGGCCGGCAGAATCATGCAACCGTTTGGGGTCACAGCCATGACCGGAAGCTATTGGCTGACGCGATTGAAGTCGCGGACAGAAACCGCATCGATGAAGGCGTTTCGCCAGTGGGTTATCGCGGAAATCGAGGAGATGCCGGGATAGGCCGAACAGCCGAAAACGGTCCCGGACTTACGTCCGGAACCCTGAGGTGAGAGGCTCTTCAAAATGGCCCGCCGTCAAGCGCTGACGACGGCCGCAGGCTGTCTTAGCTGGCGAGCTTCAGTCTGACGGCGCCCGTCCGCGAGCCGGAGCGCACCGTCTTGAAGCGGCCGACGAGGCCGGCAAGCTCGTTGCTGATGTCGGCAAGGTGGCGGGTCGAGGCATTGGTCTCTTCCATGAGCGCCACGTTCTGTTGCGTCATCTGATCCATGTTGCGGACAGCGGAGTTGATTTCGCTGATGCCGACGGCCTGCTCCTGCGCAGAGCGGGCGATGGCGCCGACATTGCGATCGATTGAGGCCACCTGATTGCCGATCAGCTCCAGCGCTTCGCCGGTACGGTTGACCAGCTCGACGCCGCGACGGACGTCGTTCGACGAGCGGTCGATCAGGTCCTTGATCTGCTTTGCGGCGGTGGCGGAGCGCTGCGCCAGTTCGCGGACCTCCTGGGCGACGACGGCAAAGCCTTTGCCCTGTTCGCCTGCTCTTGCTGCTTCCACGCCGGCATTCAGCGCCAGAAGATTGGTCTGGAAGGCAATATCGTCGATGACCGAAATGATGTCGGTCATCTTGCGCGAGGAGGTTTCGATATCGTCCATGGCCGACACCGCTTCTTGAACGACCTGTCGCGACCGCTCGGCTTCGGAAGCCGATTCCTTCACGATCGCCTGTACTTCGCGCGTCCGCTCTGCCGTCTGCTCGGAGATGGTGGTAATCTGCTCGATCGCGGCCGCACTTTCCTCGAGCGCCGATGCCTGCTGTTCCGTGCGCCGCGCCATGTTGTCGGCGGCCGACGAGATCGAGCCGGCCTCGTCGCGAACGCGCGTCACCGAGTCTTCGATGTGCCGCATCGCGGTCCCGAGGGATGTCAGGGATTCGTTGTAATTGCTCTTCAGCACTTCGAATTCGGCCGACAGAGCTTCAGTGATATCCGCCGTCAAGTCGCCGTTTGCCAGGCCGTTCAGAGCAACGCCGAGTGCGTTGAGCGCGCGTTGTTGCTCCTGCTGAGCCGCCGCCCGCTCGGTTTCGGCGCGGTCGCGTTCGTCGGCCAGCACCTGGAGATAGACTGAAATGCCGAAATCCATATCGACGAGGGCTGCCTTGATGACGGCCGAGAGCCGCCGTGACAGAGCCTGCTCGTGCTTGCGCTGCAGAATGCCCTTCAGCTGCTGGGCGACGACTGCCCGCACTATGCCTTCGAGGATGACGGCATAGCCGCCAATGTACCACCGTGGCTCGAGCCCGAGGCGGGCATGGGTCCGTCCGACGGCAGACACGGCCTCCACATAGTCGGGGCTATATTTGCCAGATGCGATTGTCTTCCAATGTTCTTGCTGTTTGGATTTGGCATGCGCCACATGCTGCGGAGATGAAAAGAACTTCGACATCTCGGGGTGCTTGGTAATCTTCTCGTAGAAGACATCAAGAGAACCTTTGACGGCAAGCTCGATAATCGGCTGCAGCTCCGACAGGGCCTGGCGGGCATCCTGCCCCAGTCCTACGAAGTCGAGACGATTGTCCAACTCGTTCATTTTCGATGCACGCGACATGATCTGCTCCAGTAAAGAAATTACAAGCAGTTAGGCCACAGTCATGGTTAAGAATTCATTAGATTGACCGGTTATTTGGGCTCCTGGACCTGCGCATTTCAGCGCACCCACTGGCCTATAGCCAAGGTTGTGCATGATTGTCAGGCTTGGTTCGATCTGCTAAGGCTATCCACAGCAATATCAACTATTTCGCCGCGGAGCGTTTGGCATGGGAAGCCTAAAGTCAGCAGATAGATAAGCCGCAACAGCTCATTTTGTTGTTGCGGCGTCCTGTCGATCCCATCCAAACCGAAACCGTAGGCAGTCGCCGCCCGATTATTCTTTCGAGCGGATATATTCTCATGACATATACGCGCCCTTCATGGGCCTACTCGCTGCCGGCGGCACTGCTGCTGATGGCGCCTTTCGATATCATCGCTTCCCTGGCCATGGATATCTACCTTCCCGTTGTGCCGTCGATGCCCGGCATCTTGAACACCTCGGCATCGGTCATCCAACTGACACTCAGCGGCTACATGATTGTCCTCGGCGCGGGGCAGATCATCTTCGGCCCGATTTCTGATCGTGTTGGCCGCCGTCCTGTCCTGATTCTCGGAGCGATTCTTTTCGCCGCGGCGTCTGTTGGAGCTGCATGCGCGTCGACCGCCGGCATCTTCGTCCTATGCCGCCTGTTGCAAGCAAGTGGTGCTTCGGCTGTGCTCGTCGCGACCTTCGCAACGGTTCGCGACGTTTATGCCGATCGTGAGGAAGGAGCTGTCATCTACAGCGCGTTCGGTGCGATTCTTTCATTCGTACCGGCACTTGGTCCGATTGCCGGGGCAGTCATTGCGGACAGGTTCGGGTGGCGCGCAATCTTCGTGCTGCTCGCGTTGCTGGCTCTGGCGGCGACGATCAATGCGACGGCCCGGTGGCACGAAACGCGGCCGTTCGCTTCCGCGAATGCGCGGCGGTCCATCTCGCCGATCTTCGCCAGTTTCGCCTTCTGGGTTTACACCTTGGCCTTCAGCGCTGTTATGGGGACCTTCTTCGTCTTCTTCTCGACCGCGCCGCGTGTTCTGATCGGCCATGCCGGCTACTCGGAGCTTGGTTTTAGCCTCGCATTCGCGACCGTTGCCGGTGTGATGATTGCGACGACGCGATTCGCCAGGATCTTCGTTGGGACGTGGAGCATCGCGGGTTGCGTGACGCGAGGCATGCTGTTGCTCCTATGCGGTGCCGCATTTCTCGCATTCGGCCAGATCTTCGGTTCGCCGTCATTCGCAAGCTTCCTGCTGCCGGTCTGGATCATGGCGGTTGGCATCGTGTTTGCGGCTTCGGTTACGGCCAATGGTGCACTTGCTAAGTTCGGCGATATGGCCGGGTCTGCCGTCGCATTTTACTTCTGCATCCAGAGCGTGATCGTGAGCATCGTGGGAACCCTATCAGTCACCATACTCGACGGTGACAGCGCTTGGCCGTTGGTGACTTATTCCACGACGATGGCCGTGCTGGTGTTGATCGCTCAGATCCTGTTGAAACGTCACGAACCGACAGCGCGATAGGTCAACAAGACGTCCCAGCGCGACGCATCTGAGAAGAAGACTGTCCGCAAAGAAATGAAGTATTGCGGGCAGTTACGACGATTTCCTGAGAGATAAATTCGCTTCGCAACGGCGTTGCTTCAACGCCATCCAAGAGCTGGCGCAACGTGCTTGAGGATCGACTCGATCACATGCGCATTGTATTCCACGCCCAACTGGTTGGGGACGGTCAGCAGCAAGGTGTCGGCAGCGGCAATCGCCTCATCCTTTGCCAATTCCTCGATCAGTACGTCCGGCTCGGCGGCATAGCTACGGCCGAAGACGGCCCGCGTCTTCTCGTCGATGAAGCCGACCTTGTCTGAATCCTTACCGCTGCTGCCGAAGTAGGCGCGGTCGAGATCATTGACCAGCGCGAAGATGCTGCGGCTGACCGAGACCCGCGGCTCGCGCTTATGGCCGGCCTCTTTCCATGCCTCGCGAAAGACCCTGATCTGATCTGCCTGCTGAACATGGAACGGCAGACCGGTTTCATCGTCCTTTAGGGTGGAGCTTTGCAGATTCATCCCGAGCCTTGCTGCCCAGGTAGCGGTCGCATTGGAGCTGGCCCCCCACCAGATCCGGTCCCGCAGGCCCTCCGAATGCGGTTCGAGGCGCAGCAGGCCGGGTGGGTTCGGGAACATCGGCCTCGGATTGGGTTGGGCAAAGCCTTCGCCGCGCAAGATATCGAGCAGCACTTCCGCATGGCGCCGACCCATGTCGGCGTCGCTCTCACCCTCAGTCGGCTCGTAACCGAAATGCCGCCAGCCGTCGATGACCTGCTCGGGGGAGCCGCGGCTGATGCCGAGCTGCAGCCGGCCGCCGGCGATCAGGTCGGCCGAACCGGCATCTTCCGCCATGTAGAATGGGTTTTCGTAACGCATATCGATCACGGCGGTGCCGATCTCGATGCGGCTGGTCTTGGCGCCGACTGCCGCTAGCAGCGGAAACGGCGAGGCCAGCTGTCGCGCAAAGTGGTGTACGCGAAAATAGGCGCCGTCCGCGCCAAGTTCTTCTGCAGCCACGGCAAGATCGATCGATTGCAGAAGCGTGTCCGCGGCCGAGCGCGTTTGTGATTGCGGCGAGGGCGTCCAGTGGCCGAATGAAAGGAATCCGATCTTCTTCATAGGCTCACTCCATAAGGTTTGGTTCGCTCGTCTCTATGTCATGCCACGATTTCGGCGCGAGATACAAGCGGAGTGGAGGTATCCCGCCCCAGCGGCTTCAAAGAAAAAGGCCCGCTATCGGGCGGGCCTGCACGATTGTGAAAGCGGAGGCTGCTATGCCGCAGCCTCCGGCCGAAAGTCATTATTTCGCCGGCGCGATGGAGCCGACGATGTCGAGCACTTCTTGTTTATGCTTGTCCTGGTTCTCCTTGGAGCCCCAGTAGGTCAGGATGAGAAGCTTGTTCGGAGCCGGAGAAAGAAGGCCGAGAGTGATGTTGACCTCGCCATCGCTATCGGTGCCCTGCCAGTTCAGGAGCGAGAGCTTCATGCCGTTGACTTCGTTGCTGTCGTCGTCCTTGCGGGTGCTGGCGTCGACCTTGACACCGTTCTTGGCGAGGAAATTGACGGCATCGTCAATAACCTTATCAACGTTATCGCCGGTGGCGACATCGAGAGAAAAGTAGATGGCGGAGTCCGGCGAGCTCGAGTCGATGCCGGTTTCCGTCTCCTGCGGCTTCCAGCTGTCTGGGATGGTCACGCTGGCGACCGGTGCATCACTCGGGAAGGCGATTGACTTGGCATTTGCAAGCATCGGGAATGCCGCCAGCGCAGCGGCGAGAAATACTATCTTCTTCATGGGGGGTCCAGTTCGTCGGTGGGTTGATCCCGTTGGGTGACGGGTATGTGTTATTGTCGGCCGCCATCTTGGCGACGAAAGAGTGGTCGCCGACTTCAGCCGCCGGAGGCGAGCTCGAACTCCTCATCGAAGGACGAAGTCTTGCCCGAGGTCATGTCGTGAAGCGTGTAATGAAGCTTGTATTTTCCGGCGGATAGACCATCCACGGTCAAGGTCATGTCGAACTTGAATTCCATGTTTTGCTTGTGGCTGACAAGGCGCGTATCCATGTAGCCCTGCTTGCTCCAAAGGACCTCGCCGCTTGTATCGACAATGTCGAGATCGGCCATCAAATGCATTTCATAGAGGTCGTCTGGAAGCTGTTTCCAACCATAGCCGATCGGCTCGCCATAGGTGATGATCGGCTCGCCGGGCTTGAAGACATTCGAGCCGCGCGCCTTGTAGACGCCGTAGCCATTCGAGGACTCGGAGACAAAGGTCACGTTTTGCTGTGAAAACGGAACCTTGCCCCAGGCTTCGATGGTCGCCTTTTGTGCTGCAGCCAGATCGGCAAGAGGCTCCGCATGGGCCGCGGTCGCAAGAGAGGTCGCTAGTATCAGTCCAAGGGCGCGTCGCATGGTGCTCTTCGATCCATTTAGCCGGTCGTTGATGAAGGAGATGCTGCAAGGATGAGTAGATAACACGACTCGTCGAGCGCGACGGTCGCATCATCAGGCAGCCTGCTTAGTTCGCCAGGGCAGAGCGAGATTTCGGCATTGGAATTAAGCCCTTACGAAAAGACAGGATGTATTTCTTCTAAGTCTTTCGATGGGCGAGAGCCATAAATATTGCGTGGCGTGACAGGTCCATTTTTGGGTCGAAACATCGGCTTCGGGGTGAGGGATTTTATCCGGGACCCACGAAGCGCCGTTGATGCAGAAGTGCGACCATCCTCAGGCCGCGCTCTGCCCGATTTCGGCACCGTGGATGGCCCTCCTAGGCAGAACAGGGTCGCCGTTCAGCGTGCGATTCGCGTCGAGAGAATGATCGACGACAAAGTTCGCTCGACGCCGTCGATCTTGCCGATTTCATCGATCAGCTGATCCAGCTCGGAAATCGACGGCGCGGCGACGATCGCGATGAGGTCGAAGGAGCCGCTGACGGAATGAAGCGTCGTCACGGCATGAATCGCATCAAGCGAAGCCGTCACGGCGGACAGCGCTTTCGGCGCAATGGTAATCAGCACATGCGCTCGAATAAGGCCGGAAAGATAGGCCTCCGAAAGCCGCACGCCGTATCCGGCGATCACGCCTTCGCGCTCCAGCCGCTCAAGCCGTGCCTGGACCGTTGTCCGCGAAAGCGAGAGTTTCTTGGCCAATGTCGCCACCGGCATACGGGCATTTTCGCCCAACAATGCCAACAACTCGCGGTCTTTACCCGTTACCTGCATGGTTGTCCCTGCACTTTGCAAAACATGATCGTCATATTGCGTAAAATTATACAACGAAATGCGTTTTTTGTCGCTATGAATCGTTCAGCTGCTGCCTACACTTATAAAAATCTTATTCATGAAACGCAGGGGAATAATATGAAAGACATAGTGGTCATCGGCGCAGGCAAAATCGGCGGCGCGATTGCTTTGATGCTCGCTGAGACCGGCGATTACAAGGTCGTCGTCACCGATCGCAGCCCCGAGCAGCTTGCCAAGATCGACCGCCACGCCGCGATTTCCACCGCGGCTGTCGACATTGCGGACCGCGCGGCGCTCGTGAACGTTTTGACCGGCAAGTTTGCCGTCCTGTCTGCCGCTCCCTTCCATCTTACCGGCCTGGTCGCTGAAGCCGCTGTCGAAGCAGGCGTTCACTACCTCGATCTCACCGAAGACGTCGCGACGACGAAGAAGGTGGAAGAACTGGCTCAAAACGCGAAGACTGCATTCATTCCGCAGTGCGGCCTGGCACCGGGCTTCATTTCCATCGTTGCCAATGATCTCGCCAAGCGTTTCGACAGCCTTGATAGTGTGCGCATGCGCGTCGGCGCCCTGCCGCAGTATCCCTCCAACGCTCTGAACTATAACCTGACCTGGAGCACGGACGGCCTGATCAACGAATATATCGAGCCGTGCGAAGCGATCGTCGAAGGCAAGTTCGTCACCGTTCCGGCCATGGAAGAGCGTGAAGAATTCTCCCTCGACGGCGTCACCTACGAGGCTTTCAACACCTCCGGCGGTCTCGGCACGCTTGCCAAGACGCTTGAGGGCCGCGTTCGCACCATGAACTATCGCACGATCCGCTATCCCGGCCATCAGGCGATCATCAAGGCGCTGCTCAACGACCTCAACCTCAAGAACCGCCGCGATGTTCTGAAGGATCTGTTCGAAAACGCGCTGCCTGCCACCATGCAGGACGTCGTCGTTATTTTCGTAACGGTCTGCGGCTGGCGCGATGGTCGCTACATGCAGGAAACCTATGCCAACAAAGTCTATTCGGGCATTGTTGCCGGCAAGAAGATGAGCGCCATCCAGATCACCACGGCCGCCGGAATCACGACTGTGCTCGACCTGCTTGCCAACGGCAAGCTTTCCGCAAAGGGCTTCGTTTGCCAGGAAGAAATCGATCTGGGCGACTTCCTCAACAACCGCTTCGGTCAGGTCTACAGCCTGGAAAAGATCAAGATGAGAGAAGCAGTCTGAGCTAAGTCTTGCTTTCAGAATTTGCAGTGTGGCGCCTTGGGGCGCCACATTTGTTTTGAGGCAGGCTTGCTACTCTCGCTGCGAGATAAGCGCAAGAGAAAGGCGGCGCCCTTACGCGTCGCGATGTGGAGAAGGCCGTAAGGCCGAAGTGGTGGAGCAGCTTGCGAGGCGCTGCGGCTGGCTTCAGCCGACCAGACTGTTCAGGATCTCGACGGGGTGCGGGGTGGCGCGGCGCTCCATTTTTGCCGCCTGAGAGCGGCAGGAAAAACCCGTCGCCATGACCACGTTCTGATCGCTCATCTCGGCGACCTTGCCCTGCCAGCTCATGGCGTAGAGCTTTTCGGATATGGCGCGATTGCGCACCTCATGGCCGAAAGTGCCTGCCATGCCGCAGCAGCCGACGTCGGCAATATCCAGCTTGATGCCCAGTCTTTCGAACAGTACCGACCATTGCTTGAGGGCGGCTGGTGCGTTTGTCCGTTCGGTACAATGAGGCAGCAGCGTGAAGTGCTTATCGGGTGAGGTCTGCTGTTGTGGCAATTGGTCGAGATTTGCGGCAAGCCATTCCTGAAGCAGCAGTACCGGCCGCTGCAATTTCGCGACGGGCAAGGCGGCATATTCGCTGCGATAGGTCAGCGTCATCGATGGGTCAATGCCAACGAGCGGGATGTCCATTTGCGAAATGCGGTTGAGGTATTCACGCGATTTCGCAGCCTCCTTCTCGAACCGGCCGAGATAGCCGTGTACATGCAGCGCCTTGCCATTTCGTTGCGAGGCGGCAAGCCACGGTTTGGCACCCATCTTCAGCATGAGCTTGAGAGCGGCGATGACAACGGCCGGATCAAAATGGGTGGAGAAGATGTCGGCGACGATGACAATCGTGCGGTCACGCTCTTGCGGCGAGAGCCTCGCCAGCCGTTCCGGCGTAGCAACCTGAACACCCAGCCGTGCGGCCTCCCGCTCAAGCGAAATCGCGGGCATGGTCGGAAGCGCGGTAAGGCCGGCAATCCGCATCAAGGCCTGACCGGCACTGGATCCGGTCAGCAGGTTATAGGCGGGCTTGATGCGCGCCATCAGCGGCAGGGTCGTTTCGATCGCAGCGACGATCGGATCCTTCAACGGCCGCAGATAGCGGCCGTAATAGAGTTCCAGAAACTTCGATCGAAAGGCGGGTACGCTGACTTTGACGGGACATTGACCTGCGCAGGCCTTGCAGGCGAGGCAGGTATCCATCGCCGCCCGAACCTCATGCGAGAAATCGTCCTTGTTGGCCGGATTGACCGAATTGATCATCCGCCGGAAAAGACTGGAAAGGCCGCTTGAGCGGCGCTGGGCCTCCGCTTCTCGTCGCGGGTCGACATGTCGCTCTGAAAGCAGGCGCAGCCACTCGCGCATCAGCGCTGCGCGTCCCTTCGGCGAGTAGCGCTTGTCGCCCGTCGCCTTGAAGGATGGGCACATGGGGCTTGCGGCGTCGAAATCGAAGCAGGCGCCGTTGCCGTTGCAATAGGCGGCATTGTCGAACGCGGCGCGGATATCGTTGCCGATGATACGATCGAGATCGCCCCGCAACGGCACCTCATCGATCTTGAGGAGCGGCTTCGACGAACCTGAGGCGATCTTGCCCGGATTAAGGCGGTCGCCGGGGTCGAAGGAGCGCTTGATCTCCTGCAGGCTGGGATAGAGCTCGCCGAAATAGTCGGGAACATATTCCGAGCGCACGCCCTTACCATGCTCTCCCCAGAGTACCCCGCCATATTTGCGGGTGAGGGCAACGACGCCGTCGCTGATCTTGCGAACGAGCGGCTGATGGTCGTCACGCGTAAGGTCAAGGGCCGGACGCACATGCAGTACACCGGCATCCACATGACCGAACATGCCGTAATCCAGGCCTTCTGCATCGAGAAGGGCGCGAAACTCGCGGATATAGGCCGCAAGGTGTTCCGGCGGGACGGCCGTATCCTCAACGAAGGGCACGGGTCTGACCGGCCCTTCGACATTGCCGAGCAGACCGACTGCGCGCTTGCGCATCGACCAGATCGCCTCGATTTCGGTCCGCCCCCGAGCGATGGTGTAGCCCTTGTGGCGCGCAGGCGGGCCTGCATCCAGAACAGCAGTTACCTCCGCGAGTTTGCGCTCAAGCTCGTCGCGATCATCGGCCAGAATTTCGACGATGTTAATGCCGTTGGCGGCGCTGGAAGGATCCTCCGGAAAGAAGCGGGCGATGCCGGTCCAGACGATGTCGCCCTTGGCAAGACCAAGCACTTTCTCGTCGACTGTCTCGACCGAGGCGACCTTCATGGCCACCAGCAACCGCGCATCCTCGAGCGCCGTGTTGAAGGCATCGTAGCGAATATTGATGAGCGCGGCCTGCGCCGGCAGCGGCAGAATATTGAGCTCTGCCTCGGCAATCATGGCAAGCGTGCCTTCAGAGCCGCAAAGGACCGCGTTGAGGTCGAACCGGCCATCCTCCCGTCTTAGATGGGCGAGATCATAGCCGGTCATATAGCGGTTGAGCTTGGGGAAGGTCGCCTCGATCAAATCGCGTTTGTCGCGCGCGATTTGATCGGCGACCCTGTAGATCTCTCCAACGCGATCCGGTCGTGCCTTGACCTCTTCGAGAGCGCCGCTGTCGAGCGCACGCGACCACCAGTCGCTGCCATCCGAGAGTACGACGCGAAGGCCGAGAACGTGGTTGCTCGTCTTGCCGTAAAGGCAGGAACCCTGGCCGCAGGCGTCCGTAGAGATCATGCCGCCGATGGTGGCGCGGTTGGAGGTAGAAAGCTCTGGCGCAAAGAACACGCCATGGGGCTTGAGCGCCTTGTTCAGCTGGTCCTTGACGACGCCTGCTTCGACGCGGGCGATCCGCCGCACTGGATCGATCTCCAGAATGCGGTTCATGTGCCTGGAGCAATCGACCACGACGCCCGAGGTTAGCGATTGGCCGTTGGTTCCGGTGCCACCACCGCGGGGTGCAATTGTGATGTCGGAAAAGGCCGGTTCCGACATGGCCGTTGCAATGATCTTCAGATCATCGGCGCCCTTAGGATAGAGAATGGCCGCCGGTTTGAGCTGATAGATAGAGTTGTCGGTCGAAGCGACCGTCCTTGCGCCTTCATCCATCTCCACGTCGCCGCGAAAGCCGAGTGCCGTCAGCCGACGCGCGAAGGCACCGATCTGCTGTTGCAAACTATCTTTCGCCGAAACAAGGCGTGGTATCATGACGTGAAGGCTTCCGGCTTCTTATTCGACGAGTAGAGCATTTCCGCTTTTAAACAGAATTACGGAAATGCTCTATCTCTTTGTTTTCACGCAATTCCAAGCGTATGGCGGATTTGCGTTCCTGCTGGAGTTGCCATAGGGCATGATGCCGAAAAGTTTAGGCAGTTTTCGGACAACATCATGCTCTACTTCTTTGATTCTGGAGCGGATTGAGATTTCAGGTCGAGGAGACCTGAAATCATCCGGCTCTAGCGCCGGAGAGCCGCACAGGCCTTTTCGATCCGATCAAGGGCTTCGATGAGATCCGCTTCCGATGTCGCATAGGAAATGCGGAAGTAAGGTGACAAGCCGAAGGCCGAGCCTGGCACGACGGCGACATGCGCTTCGTCAAGCAGATAGGCGCAGAAGTCCGCATCCGTTGCTATGGTCTTGCCCGATGGAGTCGTCGTGCCGAGAACGCCTGCACAGCCCGAGAACGTATAGAAAGCGCCTTCCGGCACGAGGCAATCCAGGCCTTCGATGGCATTCAGGCGGCCAACGACAAGGTCACGACGCTTCTGGAAGCTTGCCGTGCGTTCCTGAAGGAAGTCCTGCGGGCCATTCAGCGCCGCGATGGCAGCTGCCTGGCTAACCGAGCAGGGGCAGGACGTTGCCTGGCTCTGGATGACGGCCATCGCCTTGATCAACGCCTTAGGTCCGCCGGCATAGCCGATGCGCCAGCCGGTCATCGCATAGGCCTTGGAGACGCCGTTGACGGTCAACGCGCGGCTCTTGAGGCGCGGCTCGATCGCGACTGGTGTCGTGAAACGGAAGCCGTCATAGACGATGTGCTCATACATGTCGTCGACCATCAGCCAGACATGCGGATGCCGCAGCATGACCTCGATCAACGGCCGGTAATCAGCTTCCGAATAGGCCGCACCCGATGGATTTGACGGCGAGTTCAGCAGCAGCCAGCGCGTCTTCGGGGTAATGGCTTTTTCGAGCTGATCCGCCTTGAGGCGGAAGCCGGCCGCAGCATCGCAAGGGATCAGCACAGGCACGCCGCCGCAGATCTCGACGATGTCGGAATAAGACGTCCAGTACGGCGTCGGAATGATGACCTCGTCGCCCGGGTTGAGCGATGCCATGAAGGCATTGAACAGGATCTGCTTTGCACCGGCTGCGACCGTAATCTCGTCGACGGCGTAGTTGATACCGTTCTCTCGCAGGAACTTGCCGGCGATCGCCTTCTTGAGTTCGGGCGAGCCGTCAAGAGCCGTGTACTTCGTCTCTCCGCGGTCGATGGCGGCCTTTGCGGCCTCCTTGACGCTGTCAGGCGTATCGAAGTCCGGCTCGCCCGCACCCAGGATGATGACGGGCAGCCCCTCGCGCTTCATCGCATTGGCGCGCGCACCGATCTGCAGGATGGTCGACACACCGATGGAGGCGATCCGCGAAGCGGGCTGAAAGCCCGCTTCTTCTATGGTGGTGGCGATCGTCATGGAGATTACTCGATGTCGAAGGAAACGCCCTGTGCCAGCGGCAGGGCCTTGGAGTAGTTGACGGTGTTGGTCGCCCGGCGCATGTAGGCTCTCCAGGCGTCCGAGCCGGATTCACGGCCGCCGCCGGTTTCCTTTTCGCCGCCGAATGCACCGCCGATTTCAGCACCAGACGTGCCGATGTTGACGTTGGCGATACCGCAATCGGAACCATCGGCTGCGAGGAAGCGTTCGGATTCCTGCATGTCGCGGGTAAAGATCGACGAGGACAGGCCAGCGGCTACCGCATTGTGGTCTTCGAGGACGGCATCGAAATCGTCATAGGGCATGACGTAGAGGATGGGCGCGAAGGTCTCTTCGAAGACCGGGCCAGCCTGCTTCGACATTTCCACCAGCGCCGGCTTGACGTAGAAGCCATCGGCATGGCCGACATCGACACGTTCGCCACCGGTCACAGAGCCGCCATGCGACTTTGCTTCCGCAATTGCCTTCTGCATGCCGTCGAATGCCGCCTTGTCGATCAGCGGGCCGACGAGCGCGGAGGACTGCAGGGGATCGCCGACGGAGACGCTCTGGTAAGCCTTCTTCAGGCGCGGCACGAGCTGATCGTAGACACTCTTGTGAACGAAGAGGCGACGCAGCGTCGTGCAACGCTGGCCGGCTGTGCCCATGGCGCCGAAAGCGATGGCGCGCAGTGCCATGTCCAGATCGGCAGACGGGCAGACGATGCCGGCATTGTTGCCGCCCAGTTCGAGGATGGCGCGTGCGAAGCGCTTGGCAAGACGCGGTCCGACATCGCGGCCCATGCGGGTCGAGCCGGTTGCCGAAACGAGCGGCACCTTGGGGTGATCGACCAGAACTTCGCCGATGGCGCGGTCGCCGATCAGCAGCTGCGACAGGCCTTCCGGAGCATCGCCGAAGCGCGCGAGGGCGCGGTCGAGAATTGCCTGCGAGGCGAGAGCCGTCAGCGGAGTCTTTTCAGAGGGCTTCCAGACGATCGAGTCGCCGCAGATCAGGGCCAATGCCGCATTCCAAGACCAGACGGCGACCGGGAAGTTGAAGGCCGAGATGATGCCCACAACGCCGAGCGGATGCCAGGTTTCCATCATGCGATGGCCCGGACGTTCGGTGGCGATCGTCAAACCGTAGAGCTGGCGGGAGAGGCCGACCGCGAAATCGCAGATGTCGATCATTTCCTGCACTTCGCCGAGGCCTTCGGAACGGATCTTGCCGGCTTCGATCGAGACGAGGCGGCCGAGATCGTCCTTGGCGGCGCGAAGCTCTTCGCCGAGCAGGCGAACCAGTTCGCCGCGCTTCGGTGCCGGCACCAGGCGCCAGGCGCGGTATGCCGCATCGGCCTTCTCGATACGCTCAGCCGCTTCAGCCGCCGAAACGGTCTTGAGGTTGCCGATCTTCTCGCCAGTGACCGGAGAATAGGACGGCATGTCGCCTTGCGTGTAGAGCGCCTTATCGACGCCGAGCTTTTCGAGGATGGCGGCCGCTTCGGCTGCGACGGAAATGTTCTTTGCTGCGATGTTCATCTTATCAAACTCCACTTGTCTTGATCCAGGCTGCGAGCGGCACTTCCGCCGCATCGCATCACTCGGCTGCGTCTTGTTTGGACAACGCCTGCAGGCAGGCGTCGATCGATGCCTGCTCGATGCCGGCATAATGGTCGAATTCGTTCAGCACCTTCATACCGAGATCGGTTTCGAAGCGCTTCTGGTTCGGGCTTGCGACAAACTCCTGCTGCGCGCCGTCACCGAGGTTGGACTGGAAGATACCAGCGGCGCTGACGGGAAGGAAGTCTTCGTACACGATCGGATCGAACTGAACGAGGCCCTGATTGATCAGTGTTTCGATATCGCCGCGAGTGGTTGCGGCCGCCTTGCCCTTGGCCGTCAGCGAATAGGCAAAATAACCCAGGCCCTGGGCGCGGATAGCCGACCAGTCGTCGGGGAAATCGGCGAAGCTCTGAGCGAGCGCGGCTTCATAATCGCGCGCGTTCGATCCATCGGCCGCCGGACGCACGATCTTGCGTGAGGCATCGAGCAGCTGATCATAGAGCGCACGACCCTTGGGCGTCAGCGCGACGCCTCGCTGTTCGATTTCGCCGAAGCGCGCAGTATGCGAGCCGGTTTCCCACGCGCCGTCGGCATTGCGGAAAGATACCGGTTCTTCCAGCGCCTTGAATGACGTCTGACGCAGCAGAATAGGGCAGGCGCGGGTCGGCGGTCCCTCGACGACGGCCTTGGGTGCGATGCCGTATTCGGGCATTAGCGACTGGACCTGATCGATGTCGAGGGTGCGCGGCGTCAGATGGTTGATGTGCGGCCCCTTGAACGACACGACATCGGCGATCAGACGATGCGCGTCATGGAGACGATGATACATGGCAGCGTCGACATTTGCTTCATCGTGCCAGCGGAAAGTCTCAAGCACTTCGCTGACGAAGCGCTGAGCATCCTCTTTGCCGAGACCGCCATCGCGCTCGGCCTTTTCGGTGAGTTCGACAGCGCCCTTGGTGAAGATCTGACGCTTCGAGAGGATCTGCGCAGATGCTTCGCGCAGGTCCTCGTCAGCGATCAGGTCAAGGCGCAGCAGCGAGGTGAAGACGCGGAAGGGATTACGCTTCAATTCGGCATCGCCGATCGGGCGGAACGCCGTCGAATGCACGGGTACGCCCGCCGTCGAAAGGTCGTAGTAGCCGACGGGATACATGCCCATGACGGCGAAGACGCGCGCCATCATCGCAAGCTCTGTCGCCGTTCCGAGCCGGATCGCGCCATGGCGTTCTTCGGAGATGCGGTCGAGGTAGTCGGTCGCCTGCAGGCGCTCTTTCAAGACTGGCTGAGCGGCCAGCGTCTCGTCGTTGACGCGACCGACCAGCTCCATGAGCGTGCCATAGGCGGGTACTTCTTCGCGGTACATGGCGGACATAGCGGCCGAAAAGGCGCTGCGTATATCGCTGGTCGAGATGTGATCGGACTTCATGGTAATCTCTTCCTGAAAGGCTACATCATTCCTATAACGCAGAATATATCTTGCTGACGTGCAGGTCTTGTGAGAGAAAATCCTAACTTGATGCTGAAATGGAATGACTATGCGTCGACGCCTCATCCCCGATATCGTCAATCTTCAGGCGTTTGAGTGCGCAGCGCGCCATCAGAATTTTTCGCGCGCCGCCGAGGAACTCAATCTGACGCAAAGTGCCGTCAGCCGTCAGATCAGCGAACTGGAGCAGCAGACCGGCTTGAAGCTCTTCGAGCGCGTGAGACAGCGCGTCGTGCTTTCGGAAGCCGGACTTCGGCTGTTGCCGGAGGTCAAGGATCTGCTGCTACGTTCGGAGCGGCTGATGATTGGCGCCGTTGCCGCGGGTCAGATGAAGCTTTCGCTGAAAGTGGCTACCCTGCCGACCTTTGGCACGCGCTGGCTGGTGCCGCGCCTCGGTCGGTTTCTCGAGGAACACCGCGACGTCGCCGTTACCGTTGAATCCCGCTCCAAGCCTTTTAATTTCGACGAGGATAATTTCGATCTGGCCATTCATTACGGCCTGCCGGCCTGGGCCGGTGCAGTTGCGACTTTTCTTTGCAGCGAGACGGTTCTGCCTGTTGCCAGTCGGGCGCTTGCCGCGCGGCTGGATCTGCGTTCGCCGGTGGAACTGGCCGATGCTCCGCTGCTTCATCTGACGACCCGCCCGAAGCTCTGGGCTCAGTGGTTCGATTTGCAGGATTTGCCGAGCGAGAATGCTTACCCCGGCGCGCGCTTCGACCAGTTTTCCATGATCATCTCCGCCTCGATAGCCGGGTTGGGCGTGGCGCTTCTTCCCACCTACCTGATCGAGGAGGAGCTGAGATCAGGCATCCTCCTGCCGTTGTTCGATCTGCCGATGCCGACGGAGAACAGCTATTACATCGTCATGCCGGAGAAGAAGCAGACGAACGAAACGGCGACATTGTTTCAGAACTGGCTTTTAAACGAGGTCCCGCCTCGATTGCAGTCAACGACCGAGTTGATTGATAAACTTTAAGCTTGAAATTCTTTCTCGCGAGCGTCACACATTGCTCTATTGTGCTGCTGCATCTCCAGTGCGGGACAGGTGCAAGGTGAACTCGGGGAGGAGCAAGCCATCATGAAGACGCATCCGTTGAAGGGTCCGAACCGGTTGAAGCTCGGCGTTTTTTCCGCCAATGCGGATGGTGGGCTGGCGATCACCGATGTGCCCGAGCGCTGGACGGCAGGATGGCAGGACAACCTGACGGCGGCACAGATCGCCGACCGCGCCGGTCTCGAATTTTTCCTGCCGATCGCCCGCTGGCGCGGCTTTGGCGGCAAGAACCGAGTGCGGGAATGGTCGTTCGAGACCTTCACCTGGGCCGCAGCCCTTTCTGCGGCGACCGATCGCATCGGTCTGTTCATGACGGTACATGTGCCGCTTGTTCATCCGCTCTATGCAGCCAAGTCTCTCGCCACGGTCGATCACATCAGCCAGGGACGCGCCGGGCTTAATATCGTCTGCGGTTGGAATCCGAAGGAATTCGGCATGTTCGGCGTGCCGCTGGTGGAGAAGGGTTATGACCAGGCGGCGGAATGGCTCGAGATCGTCGAGAAACTATACGCCTCCGATGAACCGCTCGACTATGCCGGAACCTATTACAATCTGAAGGAAGCCGTCAGCCGGCCGGCGAGCCTGCAGGCGCCGCGCCCGGTGACGATGAACGCGGCCTTCGGTGGTCCCGGCCGCGACTTCGCCGCGGGCCATTGCGACTACCTCTTCACGACATTTACGGAGATCGCCGAGGCCGGAAAGCATGTCGTTGACATAGGCGAGAGGGCGGAAAAGAACGGCAGGAAGGTCGGAGTTTACACGGTATGCCATGTCGTCTGCCGCGAGACACAGGCGGAAGCCGAGGATTATTACACCCGCTATGCCGTTACCATGGCGGATCATGCCGCTGTCGACCAGCATATGGCGGGCAAGAAGGAATTCTCCCAGTCCCACGACCGCGACGCCTATGATCGCTATCGGCAACGCTTTGCCGGCGGGGCGGGAAGCTACCCGTTGATCGGCACGCCTGAGCGAATTGCCGATGAAATGATCGCGATTGCGGAGCAAGGCTATTCGGGCATTGCCCTCTCATTCGTCAACTACACGCAGGAACTTCCATATTTCTGCGATCGGGTGCTCCCGCTTCTGAAAAAGGCTGGCCTCCGGGTCGCCTAACTTGCCAGCTGTAGGGAACCGTCCCATCGCTGCCTTAGTGTCCCGCTGAGCGCTAGCCCGGGCTCCATGTCCGCTGCAATGAAAACTTGAGCCAAGGGGTTTACAAGCGCGGCGGTGGATGGGATGCTTGCATGTGAAGATGCCGCCTGATTTGCGGTGGCTGTGGTCTTCACGCGGATGCCTCATTGGCTCCGAGGCACTCTGACTTCGAGTGCCTAACCAAACAAATAAATCCGAGGCCTGATGCGGCGCTAGCTGCATATATGGCTGTTGTCTCGATGCGCCCCGATAATCATTGTGCTGGGCGAAAACAAATGGGTCTATGAATGGCTTCTGCTGCAAAGCACGCCTTGCTCGGCGTTCTTGCAACTGTGCTTTCGCTGTCGCAAGCTGGAAGTGCCGGTGCCAATGCCAGTCCTAGTGCCGGTGACTTGATGATCTGGTCGCCGGTGAAGGTTGCACCCCGCACCTATAAAACCACGGTCGGCTTTCGATTGCCCCTGGCTTGGGATGTGAGCGCGGGTGTCGATCTGGGTCTCGCGGGTGCGATAAATGGAACGATCCCTCGCGACAGCAGGCTTGCAACCTTCTGGTGGATGGCGGTTGACCACCCGGGGCGTTTTTCGAACTCACCGATGCGTGAAATGGCGCTCCGTGTTGACACGCTCAATGGCGCGGGATCGCTGTGTTTTGGCCGCACACATAGCTGGATTGCCTCTGAGGATCTCGATATGCGCTCCTCCCGGTCCTTGAGCCTGAATTATGCGGGCGGGCGAAACGAACCGACCTTGATTACCGCGTCGCAGGCCGTAACCGTTGCGGTTCCCTGGACTGGAACGTCCATATCTGCGAGCGGCAACCTCAAACAGGTTGGTAGCATCTTCTCGAGCGCAGTATCATTCCAGCAGCCGATCGCCCCACACCTCAACTTCTCCGCTTCCTTCACCGATCCGCAGAAGCTCACTCCGTCAGGCAATCTTCGCCTGGATTATCGCGTACGATGGTAGCGGATGCGTAGCGCCATCCAGGTGCTGGCCGGAGAGGTGCTCGGCTCAGGCTCTTGATGTTTCGCCTGTCGTCGTCGCAAAATCGCGCAACACTTTTGCGCGACATGCGCCGGCCGCTACTTGAGTGCGATATTGGCGGCGGCCAACTGCGCCAGCAGCTTCGAGATGACGTCCTGGCGGGTAGGCGTCCAGGCCGAAGTGATCGTCCAATAGTCGATCTTCAGTGTAGTCTGGCCAGCGGACAGATCGTCGATATAAACGACAGGCGAGGGGGTGGTCTGGACACGTTGATCGGATTTGACCACGTCGAGAATGATTTTGCGCGCGAGTTCGATATCGGAGCCACCGGCGAGGATGATCGAAAGCTCCTGGCGGCGGTCGGGCTCGCGGCTGTGATTGACGATCGGCGTGTTCCAAAGGGTAGAATTCGGCGCCATCAGATAGAGGCCGTCCGCGGTTCTCATTTCCGTTGCGAAAAGACCGATATCCTTGATGAAGCCTTTGACGTTCGTCGTCTCGATGTATTCGCCAACCCGAAACGGCCGCAGGATCAGCAACATTATGCCGGCGGCGATATTCTGAAGCGTTCCTTGGAGTGCGAGGCCGATGGCGAGGCCTGCGGCGCCAAGTGCGGCGATGATAGAGGCGGTCTGAACGCCGAACTGCCCGAGAACGGTGATGAACACCAGGATCAGCAGGCTATAATGCAGGAGGTTCTGGAAGAAGCTCGCCAGCGTTTCGTCGATGCCGCGGATACGCGAGATGACACGGTAGGATGCTCGACTGACGACGCCTGCAAGAATCCAGCCGGCAATCAGCAGGATGAAAGCGCCGAGGATCGAGAAGCCATATTGAACCGCAAGCGCGGAGGCCTGATCCAGGGCCGTCCGGGTGGCAATGACGACGCCCGTCGCTTGATCTTCCATGTAAAAACTCCGTGTGTCCGCAAGGCCAAATGAGACGCGGCGGATTTTTGTTCCCGCTTGCCGGATATTTGGCGGCTGGCCTTCCAGTCATTAGCAGGGACAGAAATGCAGGATGTCGACTTCAGGCACCATGCTTTGCGTGATGCATATCCACCTTGGCTACCGCCGCATGATGGGCCTTCTTGTGCTCGTACATTCCCAGATCGGCCCGTTTCACAGTGGCCTCTATGGTTTCGCCCTGCAGGCTGGTGGCAACGCCGACCGCGACGCTGAGAGGCGCGCTGGAATAGAACTGATTGTTGATCTTCAGCAGTTCGTTGATGGTGTCGACCATGGCGGCCGCTGCCATTTCATCGGCTCCCGGCATAAGAACAGCAAATTCATCGCCGCCGATCCTGGCGGCGTGATTTGGCTGGGACACCACGCTGGAGAGTACTTCTCCCATGCGCCGCAGCAACGAGTCGCCGGCATCGTGCCCGCTCTCGTCATTGGCCTCCTTCAGACCATTGAGATCGATGACGATGGCAGAGACTGGCCGCAAGGATTTGCGTTCCAGCCTGTTGACCTCATCCATGTAGAAGGCGCGATTGTAGAGCCTGGTAAGGACATCGTGCTTGCCGAGATATTCGAGATAGGCCTCGGCCTTCTTACGCGCGGTAATATCCGTCAGTGCGACCTGAACTAGCGACCAGTCGTGTTCATGGCCCGGGAAGACGGAAAACTGCAACAGAACGTGGCGTTCGGAGCCATCGAGGGCGTAGTTCAGCACTTCGCGCTGATGGAAGAGGCGGTCGTTCCACAATTCCACGAGCTGACCGCGAAAATGCTTCTCCATATCGTCGCGGAAGACTTCGCCGATCCGTTGGTGCAAGGTCTGGCGGTCCGGCGCGCAGAACAGATCCAGCGTGGCCTGATTGACGTCGAGCACGCTGATCTCGCTCATGCATTGCTGCACGAACTCGGGGTGCACGTCGAGGAAGACCTGAAAATCGATGATGCCGCGCTTGCGGATGTCGTCCAACAGGATTTTGATGCGGCTGAAGTCCTCGACCCAGAGTGAGACCGGCGAATGTTCGAACATTCCCTCCGCGTAGCGGCGCTGGCGTTCCTCCTCGCGCCGTGCTTCCTCGCGTGCCGTCACGTCTTCTGTTGTCAGCAGCAGGCGGTCCCAGGAGGCCTCGTGTCCCGGCAGGACGACGGCGCGAAGCTGGATATCCAGTCTGCGTCCGCCCAGCGTGTAGTTGATTGCCGTGCTCGAAAACTCCGTCTTTCCCTCCCAAAGCGCCACCAGCTCATTGACATGGCTTTGAAGCATCTCGCCTCGGAAAATATCGGAAAGCCCGCCAACCAAAGCTTCGAAAGATTGCGCTTCAAACAGATCCAGGGCTTTCGCATTGACGGCGAGGACGCGGATATTCTGCGAGCAGGTCGCCACGCGGCGCAGATCGGCTAGCAAGAAAGAGCGCAGGTCGCTGACCCCTTCGCTCCGCCAATGTTCGAATTGCTCCTTGATTCCGCTGAAATCCTCCAGCCACATGGCAACGGGAGCGAGATCGAATATGGTGGAACTAAAATCCTGGGCGTTCATCATGATTCCCTGTGCCGGTCGGATAGGCGGAATGCAAAACAATGGGACCGGCGGTTCGCTAAATTCTGCCTAGCGAATATTCGTAAAACTTGCGTTGATACCGGCTGACTGGTCAAGTCAGGCAGTTGTTCGTAGACTAGTTTCAATTCATTCTTATTGAAGCTGTGCCAAAAATGGCTCTTTGGTCCTGCCTTGTGGCCATCATGTCTTCAGGAAGCGCTCAAAAGCTTCCAGGGTCTTCTCGCTGACGTGATGTTCGATGCCCTCGGCGTCGTTTCTCGCGGTGTCGGGATCGACGCCCAGACGGCAGAGGACGGCCTCGACGACTTGATGTCGCCGCCGCGTCGCCATGGCGAGGCGATGTCCTTCCTCTGTCAGGAAGACGCCGCGGTAAGGGCGCTGGGTAATGAGGTTTTCTTCCGCCAGCCGCTTGAGCATTTTTGCCACGGTAGGCTGGGTTACCCCGAGCCGCTGCGCGATGTCAGTCTGACGCGCCTCACCGGCATGTTCTATCAGGTCGGCGATGAGCTCGACGTAATCCTCCATGAGCTCCGTGCGCCGGTCATCGCGGCTTTTCTGAAACGCCTCGACATGCGTCTCGACTTCGGTAGAAGCAAGGCGGCTTTCCGGGGCGGCGGGTGGTTTCGTCAAGGCGGCTTACCCTCATGAGATTAAGAGTCGTGTAATGACGTTTAGCCTTGACTATAAAGAATGCAACTCCGTTATGAAACTCCGGTCTCCGATCCCCAGATATGGATCAGCCGTTGCCGAAGCCGGGGATCGGGATGCCGAAAGTCCGGAGGAGCAGGATCGCGTTCAGGCCGAGAATGACGATCGTTCCACCGATTGCCGCGATATCGGTCAGCCTGCCGTTGGCGAAGTTGCCCATGATGGCGCGGTTTCGGGTGAACATGACGAGCGCGATCATCGGAATGGGTAGCGCGAAGGATAGCACGACCTGGCTATAGACGAGCGCTTCCGTGGTGTTGACGCCTATGAGGACGACGACGAATGCCGGGAGCATCGTCACGAGACGGCGTATCCAGACGGGAATGCGGAAGCCGACGAAGCCTTGCATGATCATCTGCCCGGCCATGGTGCCGACTGCCGACGACGAGATGCCGGAAGCCATGAGGGAGATCAGGAAGATGCTTGCCGCCGCCCCGCCGAGCAGAGGTGTGAGGGTGTGATAGGCGCTTTCGATCTCTGCGACATCGGAATGGCCCGCATGGAAGGCGGCCGATGCCATGATCACCATGGCCATATTCACAGCTCCGGCGACGGCGAGCGCAATCACGCATTCCCAATTCGAAAAGAAGACGAGTTTCCGGCGCTCATTGTCGTTGCGGCCCGGAGCGCGATGTTGAGTGAGGCCGGAGTGCAGATAGACTGCGTGCGGCATGACTGTTGCGCCGATGATGCCGACTGCGATGGTCAGGGCCGTAGAATCCGGGATCGACGGCAGGATCGTGCCGAGAGCTGCCTGGCCCCAGGCAACGGGAGCAATGAACATCTCGGCGATGTAGCAAAGGCTGATGATGGCAACCAGGCCGCCGATGATCAATTCCATGGGTCGAAAGCCGCGCTTCTCCATCAACAGCACGCCATAGGTCACCACTGCGGTGACCGTCATACCGGCGATGAGCGGCATCTGGAAGAGGAGCGAGAGGCCGATTGCGCCACCCAGGAATTCTGCAAGGTCCGTCGCCATCGCAGCGATTTCACTGACGACCCACATTGTATAACGGACGGGCGCTGAAAATTCGTCACGACAGAGCTCTGCAAGATTGCGGCCGGTGACGATGCCAAGTTTTGCCGAAAGCGCCTGAAAGAGCATGGCGATAAGGTTCGCCACCAACACGACCCAAAGTAGAGAATAGCCGTAACCGGAGCCCGCCTGGATATTTGTCGCGAAATTGCCTGGATCCATGTAGGCAATGGAAGCAATGACCGCCGGGCCTGCGAAAAGAAGGGCGGATCGGAACCCACGGCGCCTGCCGGCCAGAACTTCGCGAATCTGCGTATCCGTACGTTCCGACAGGGTCTGCCGGGCAATCGAGTCTGTCATGGGGCCTCTCCAGCTCGCTGCAAAAAATATAGCCCGGGCTAAATTTATGTCAATATACCATTATTGAGAGTTGGTGCTAATCCCTGCTGGCCGATGGCCGCCTGCGACAAGAAGCGAGTGCCTCATCTTCGTGTACGGGTGAATACGAGGGGTTCTGGTTGGGGTGGAGGGAAATATATTGATCTTCCTCAAGGTTGTTGTTGTGTTATGTGGCATCTAAAAGTATAAATTCATCGCAATTTGCTCTTGTGTTTAAACGTAAAGATTGAGAGTGAAGTATTGCTTCAATCAATGATTATATATGACGATATTATTAGAATATAATATTTATGTCATATTTAAAAATTGTGTAATATTTAGTTAAATTAACCGATTTGTCAGCCAGTTATGTTTTTGTTGCTTTGCAGCGCCATTGGTGGTGAGCAGGACGCTCTTTATCTGCGATGCTCCCGACTCCCCCACGGCAGGCAATCATTGGCGCGGACGCACTCTGCGGCGTGCACGCGATTGTCGGCTCTTCACCGAGAGCAGGCAAATCATGTCATTTCTCCAGAATGCCAAAATCAGGACGAAAGTACTCTCCATCATCATCCCGATCTGCCTGATCGGGGTTGCAAGCGTCTTCTTTATATCGAGCCAATATAAGGATAGCGTTGGCACCTATTCGAATTTCATTTCGAAGGATGAGACAGCGGCCGTCGAGATGTCCAGAGCCAGCCAGCGGCTGACAGCACTGAGCTACAATGCCTATCAAATCCTGGTCTACAGCAGGAAAGACCCGGCAATGGCGACGTTTTCGAAAGATTACGAGGAGAACAAGACTGTTCTTCTCGCTCGCGTCGCGACAGCCAAACAGTTGATTCCAGCCGAAGCGGATGCGATCGACAAGCTGGCTGCGAAGGCAAATGACATTGTTGCGCTGACCGATCGGGCCGTGAAGGCTGGGCTGGTCGATGACAACGATACGGCCACCACGCTTCTGAAGCAGGCAGATCCCCTCATCAAAGATGAAGTCCTTGCCGTCCGCCACTGGCTCGATACCTTAAACGACAACATCAACACCAAGAGCGATAAACTTGATGAGCATGCATCGAGCACGATCACCAATACGCTTGTCGCACTCGGTTTTCTCTTTGCCGCGGCAATCCTGATCGCAATTCTTGTTTCTGCCCGCGGTATCACCACACCTATCGAGCGACTGCGAGCCCGTATGGTATCGCTTGCCGACGGCCATACGGACGAACAGATCTCAGGCCTTGGCCGCAAGGACGAGGTTGGTCAGATGGCGGCGGCAGTCTCTGTATTTCGCGACAATGCGCTCGAGCGTATTCGCTTGGAGCAGGAAGCTGCCGCAGGGCGAAGCCTCTCTGAACGGGAAAGACTGGAACGTGAGGCGCAGAAGGCCAAGGACGCGGCCGATACTCAATTCGCCGTTGATGGGCTGGCGAGCGGCTTGTCTGAGCTTTCGAATGGCAACATGGTCTATCGCATCGAGAAGCCTTTCGTCGCCCACCTCGATCAGCTGAGGACGAACTTCAACGCGTCGATGGCAAAGCTTGAGGAGACGCTGCGCGCGGTCGGTCAGGGCGGTCAAGCGATCGCAGCCGGTGCCAGCCAAATCCGCTCGGCGGCCGACGATCTCTCCAAACGCACTGAGCAGCAAGCGGCCTCGGTGGAGGAGACCGCCGCGGCACTCGAGGAAATCACCACCACGGTCAAGGATTCCACCCGGCGGGCGGAAGAGGCGAGCTCGTTGGTCGGACGGGCCCGCGTCGGCGCCGAAAAGTCCGGCGAAGTCATGCGCGAGGCGATCGCCGCCATGGAGGCCATCTCGAAATCGTCGAGCGAGATCAGCAACATCATCGGCGTCATCGACGATATCGCCTTCCAGACAAATCTGCTCGCTCTCAATGCAGGGGTTGAAGCGGCACGAGCTGGCGAAGCCGGCAAGGGATTTGCCGTCGTTGCTCAGGAAGTGCGTGAGCTTGCTCAGCGTTCGGCAAAGGCTGCCAAGGAAATCAAGGCACTGATTTCGACGTCCGGCCAGCAGGTCGACAGCGGCGTGGATCTCGTGTCGCGAACTGGGCAGTCGCTTCAGCAGATCGTCAAGGAAGTCGAAGACATCGATCGCAATGTCCGTGCGATCGTCGAGGCCGCGCGTGAGCAGGCAACCGGATTGCAGGAGATCAACACTGCGGTCAACACCATCGATCAGGGTACGCAGCAGAATGCAGCCATGGTCGAGGAGTCCACGGCTGCGAGCTACAGCCTGTCCAAAGAAGTCACTGCCTTGAACGAGCTGCTTGGACAGTTCGCGCTCAATGGCGACCGCGGCCAGTCACGACCCGCAATGGCGACGGAGCAGTCGAAAGCCGCCGCTTCGCCGGCGCGTTCGCTGCGGTCACGTATCGCCGGTGCGTTTACGGGCTCGGGCGGCGCGACTGCTGCTGCGGCCTCCTCATGGGAAGAGTTTTGATGCCGGACATGTATAATTGCCAATAAGCAATTGATAACAAGAAGTTTAATGACCGCGGCTTTGCAAGTCGCGGTCATTTTCGTTCATCGTCGCTTCTGCTTGCTTACCTGAAAAGCTGCATGCCCCAGTAGGAAAGTGCAGAGATCGCTGCCGCCGCCGGCAGTGTAATGATCCAGGCGATCACGATATTGCCCGCGATACCCCAGCGTACCGCCGAAACGCGACGAGCGGCACCAACACCAATGATGGCGCCGGTGATGGTGTGGGTGGTGGATACCGGTATGCCAAGCCAGGTCGCGGCAAAGAGCGTCAGCGCGCCACCGGTCTCCGCGCAGAATCCCTGCATCGGATTGAGACGGGTAATCTTCGAGCCCATCGTGTGCACGATCCGCCATCCGCCAAACAGTGTGCCGAGCGCCATGGCTGTCTGGCAGGAAAGCACGACCCATAGCGGAACATGGAAGGAACCTCCGCCATATCCTTGGGAATAAAGGAGAATGGCGATGATGCCCATGGTCTTCTGCGCATCGTTGCCGCCGTGTCCCAGCGAATAGAGCGACGCCGAGAAGAACTGCAGGATGCGGAATGTGCTGTCGACGGCAAAGGGTGTCTGTCGCACGAATAGCCAAGTCACGATCAGGACGAGGAATAGCGCCAGGATAAAACCGATCAAGGGTGACATCATGATCGCGCCGGCCGTCTTGAAGACACCGAGCCAGACGATCGAGCTTACGCCGACCTTGGCGAGGCCGGCGCCGATCAACCCGCCGACCAGCGCATGCGACGAGCTGGAGGGTATCCCAAATATCCAGGTGACGATGTTCCAGACGATCGCTCCCAGCAGTGCGGCGAAGATGACGGAGGCATCGACGATACTCGGATCGATAATGCCGGTTCCGAGCGTCTCGGCCACATGCAACCCGAAAAAGAGGAAAGCGATGAAGTTGAAGAACGCTGCCCACAGGACCGCATATTGCGGCCGCAGGACACGGGTCGACACGATGGTGGCGATGGAATTTGCTGCATCATGAAGCCCGTTCAGAAAGTCGAAGAACAAGGCAGTGGCGATGATCCCTATCAGCAAGGGAAAGGCGAGGGTGGCCTCCATCAGACGCTCTCGAGCACGATGCCGTTGATCTCATTGGCGACGTCCTCGAAGCGGTCGACAACCTTCTCCAGTTCGCCGTATATCTCGCTGCCGATGATAAAGGCCATGGCATTGGAGGCGCCGTAATTGCGGAACAGATCCTTCAGTCCCTGGTCGTGGAGTTCGTCGGCGCGACCCTCCACCTTGACGATCTCTTCCGTGAGATTGGCAAGCTTGGAGGCATTGGGACCCATGCGATCGAGAAGAGGAACGGCCTCGGCGACGAGATGCGCGGCTCTGACGATCACTTCGCCCATCTGCTGCATGCCGGGATCGAAGCTTTTCTGCTCGAACAACCGGATGGTTTTCACCGTCTTGTGCATCATGTCGATGGCGTCATCCATGGACATGATGAGATCCTTGATGTCGCCGCGGTCGAATGGCGTGATGAAGCTGCGCCGCACCGCAAGCAGCACATCGCGCGTGATGCCGTCAGCCTGATTTTCAAGCTCTATGATCCGCCGGCCTTTCGCGTCGATGTCCTTGCCGGCCAAAAGTTCGTTCAGGGCTTCAGCAGCGCCGACGATCGTGCGCGAGTGCTGCGCGAAGAGATCGAAAAAACGATCCTCGCGCGGCATGAGTTTGCGAAACCAGCCTAACATCAAAACTCCATGCATTTATTGTCATGAAACCGTCATAATTGACGGAGCGCGGCTTGGAAAGTCGCGTGTTCTCGATGTTCTGTGGGTAGAGCTAACGGCTGTTTAGGTAATCAGTCGCGTAGAAGGGGCAGCAATTGATCCCCCTGGCGCTGAATTTCCGTCAGGTAGGGCGTATCCGACAGGACGAAATGCGTGATGCCCAGCTCTCTGTATTTGCGCAGCGAGCGGGCAACCTCTTCTGCCGACCCAACCAGCCATGTGGTCCCGGCGCCGCCGCCACCGAATCTGCCCGGTGCGGTGTAAAGGTTATCGTCGAGTACATCGCCGCGTGCATTGAGGTCGAACAAGCGTCTCTGTCCGACTGCAATGGACTGCCGGTGATCATGCCAGCCTGTGCCGTTATCTTCAGCCATCCTGGCGACTTTTGCTTCGGCGTCCGCCCACGCCTCTGCGCTGGTCTCGCGCACGAGCGTGGTGATGCGCAAGCCGAATTCCAGCGGAGCGAGATTGCGATCGAGCGCCTTGCTCAGCGACTTCAAGCGCTCGATCCGTTCGCGTACGCCATCAAGCGGCTCACCCCAGAAGAGCTGAACGTCCGCCTCGGTGGCCGCCACGCTTTCGGCCGCCTCCGAAGCGCCGCCGAAATAGAGCTTGGGGTGCCTGCGCTCGCCGCAAGCCTGAATCCGCGGCGCTGCCGTTGATTCGGCAACGCGGAAGTGTTCACCCTCATAAGTAACGCTCTCTTCGGTCCAAAGCTTGCGAACCAGCCGCATGAATTCCCGGGTGCGGGTATATCGCTGCGCTTGATCTCCCTCGCTGTCGCCATAAGCGGCGAGATTGTCCTTGCCGGAGACTATGTTGACGCGCACGCGGCCGCCGCTCAGCTGATCCAATGTGGCGGCCGCGGATGCGAATTGTGCAGGCCGCCAATAGCCGGGGCGAATGGCGATCAACGGCTCGAAGCTTGTGGTTCTTGCGGTAAGAGCGGTGGCAACGGTGAAGGTATCAGGCCGCCCCCAGCCGGTGCCGATCAGCGCGCCTTTCCAGCCATGCTCTTCCAGCGCCTTGGCGTGGTTCGTCAACGTTTCCAGGCTGTTGTGGCTTTCGACTGTGGAGTCGCCTCGATGGCCGGGCTTCGTGTCATTGGGAATGTACCAGAGAAATTCGCTGCTGCTCATGACCATGCCTGCATGTATTGGATGGGAAGGTATCGCCGCGACGGAGATGGGTGACACCCGTCCATCATGCGCTCAGAGTTTGCCCTTCCACGGAACGAGAACTGCTTCGAGAATGCGGATCGTCGCCGTGAAGGCAAAGGCGCAAAGGGCGATTATGCCGATGCCGACGAAGACGACGTCGGTTGCCAGGAATTGTGATGCCGACATGATCATGAAACCGATGCCGCGCGTCGAGGCGATGAGTTCCGCCGCCACCAGCGTTCCCCAGCCAATACCGAAGGCAATTCTGACGCCGGTCAGGATCTCCGGCAAGGCCGAAGGCAGGACGATGGAAAGGAAGAGTTGCAGCCGGTTTGCGCCGAGCGAACGCGCTGCATTGACACGCTCGAGAGGAAGCGAGCGCACACCGGCCTGAGCGGACAGGCAGATCGGTGCAAACATGGCGAGTACCAGCAGGGTGATCTTGGAGGTTTCGCCGATGCCGAGCCAGATGATCATCAGCGGCAGGTAGGAAAGCGGAGGCAGCGGCCAGTAGAATTCGATCGGCGTGTCCAGAATCCCCTTCGCCCAGCGGCTAAGGCCCATCAGCAGGCCGGCAGGAATGCCGACCGCAATCGCAATCGCCGCCGCGACGACGATACGAAACAGGCTTGCGATTATGTGTTCCGAGAGTGAGGCGCCAGCATAGCCATCGCGGTAGATGACGCCGATTTGCGTCAGGACTTCGTCGGGCCGCGGGAGAAAGAGGTGGGAGACCAGGCCGAGCTTGGAGACGAACCACCAGGCGCCCAAAAAGACAATTCCGGTTACGAGGCTGATCGCGATTGTCGGCTTCGCACCGACGCCGAATCCGGGCATGCGAACAAGCTTTGCTTTTACTTCCGGCGAACGGACGGAAACGGGGCGAGTGCCAGTAATGTCGGTCATGCCGCGCTCCTGATATTGTCTGCATTGTGAAGGATCGCGCGAATTTCCTCTCTGAGTTCGGCAAATTCGCGGGAAGTGGTGATCGACCGCGCATCGCCGTTGGCGGCCAGACGATGCACGAAATCGAGATTGAAGCGGGCGACGACCCGGCCCGGCCGCGGCGACATCACCAGCACCTCGGTGCCCAGAAACAGGGCCTCTTCGATCGAATGGGTAATGAAGAAGATCCGCTTGTTGGTTCTGGCCCAGATGGAGATGAGTAGTTCCTGCATCTGCTCCCGCGTCAGGCTGTCGAGCGCGCCGAAGGGTTCGTCCATCAACAGAATGTCCGGGTCGGTTGCCAATGCGCGGGCGATGCCCACGCGCTGACGCATTCCGCCCGAGAGTTCATAAGGCGTTGCGTTGGCAAAGTCCGTCAGCCCGACCAGACGGAGCAACTCCAAAGCACGCTCACGCCGTTCGCTGCGTCCCAGGCCCGCAAACTGCAGTCCAAGCGCGACATTATCGGCAACGGACTTCCACGGCAGCAGCGAATCTTTCTGGAAGACCACGCCACGATCCGAGCCCGGACCGGAGACAGGCCTACCATCGAGCGTGATGGATCCTTCGGAAAGCGGCAGGAAGCCGGCGATCGCATTGAGCAGGGTGGATTTGCCACAACCGGAAGAACCTAGGGCAACCACGATGCCGCGTTCGGGGATATTGAAGGAGACGCGATCGAGCGCGTGAACGGTTCTCCCGTCCCACGCTGCGAAGAATACACTGGCGTGATCGACTTGAAGCATGGCTTTTTTCTCGAACGTTCGACGCCGGCGCGACAGGCACGCCGGCGTCAGGGAGGATCAGTTGCTTGCGCTCACGAGCGCATCGGCTGTTACGAAGGCGCCATAGCTCGGCAGAATGTCGGAGACCTTGCCCTGGCCCTTCAGGAAGGTTGCCGTGTCCTTCAAGATTTTCGCCGCCCCCGACTTTTCGCCGCCACCGAGCCAGTCGGCCGATGCCTGTACGTCGGGTGTCAGGAGAGTAAGGTTCTTGAGCGCGGCTGCCTGCTGATCCGCAGTTCCGCCGAGCAGTTTGGCAAGTGCTTTTGCGTTGTCACTCTCCGGTCCCCAAGCCGCCTTGTCCGCGGCGAAAGAGGCATAGTATTTGTTGATGACAGAGGCATAGGCCTTCAGGAATTGCGGGTTGTCGGCTGCGAATTTCGATGTTGCCACCCAGGCGGAAAAGGTCGGCGCGCCCTTATCAGCGACGTCCTTTGACGTGACGAGGACCTTGCCGTTTTTCTTCAATTCGCTCAGCGCCGGATCCCAGACGAAGCCGCCGTCAATATCGCCGCGATTGTAGCTGGCCACGATTTCGGGCTGCGGGACGGCGAAGACCTGCACATCCTTTTCCGTGAGGCCGAGCGACTTGATGAGAGCGAGCAACTGGTAGTGGTCGGTCGAAACCGGTGCTGCCGCGAGCTTCTTGCCCTTCAGGTCGGCGAGGGTATTGATGCCGGAGCCGTTGCGCACCACAAGCGCTTCGTCGATACCAGAGATGGACGAGAGGTAGAAAGCCTTGACCTCAAGGCCGCGCGATGCGGCGGCTGCAAATGGGCTCGAGCCGACATAGCCGATTTGGACATCGCCCGATGCGATGGCGGCAAAGATCTCTGCTCCCGAGTTGAATTTGCGGAAGTCGATCGTGTAGCCGGTCTCCTTGGCGAAATCGCCGTTGGCAATGGCGACGGAGGAAGGCAGCGCATCGGTTTGATAGCCGACAACGACCTTCTTGTCGGCCGCATTCGCGGCAACCGCGATCGAGATGCTGGCGAGACCGAAGGCGGCCGCGGCGACGAGTTGTTTGAATTTCATATCTGTCCCCTTTGCCGGGCGTCCATTTCCGGCGGTTCCCTGACTTCAATGGACGAAGCCTAGCGACAAGAACGGGGTGATCGATAGAAATAACAAACTATTTTTATAGACTATAAGGGGAATGGTTTGTCAAATTGGCGCTCACGATGGAGTCTATGCATTTTGAAGGATGAGATGTGGCAAGGAACGAAAGTAAGATACTGGCTCGGACGCGATGCCGAACTTCTTTCGAGCTCTACGCTTCAGCAAAGGTTCGTCCCTTGCTTTCTCCCATCCATGCTGCATGGATAGATATCAGGAAAGTCGCAACGGCTTGCCGGGCGTTAGGATTGGCACTTGGGATCGATCATGTCCTCTGCAGATCCATGAGATTTGTTTTCTCCCATGATCCTCGCCAGAATATAGAAGCCGCGCTGACCGTCCGGCAATGTCGAGCCGAAGACGCCAACGACAACGTTCTCCATGTCCGAGCGGGCTCCCTGCAGACCGTCTGCCACCAGCTTCAGAGGGTTCAGATTTGTGAGGTCGTCAGCCTTGTGGAAGAGAGCCCACCAACCGGCTCTGGTCTTCAGGCTTGTAAACCTGTCACTTACGATTTCTGCGGCATGTGTCTTCAAGAGCGCGCGAAAGCGGGGCGTCTCGCACCCCATATGGATGTGGAGCCGATCCTGTGTGCGCCAATTGGCGGCGTTTATCGCGAGCGCAAAACGCTGCGATAAAACTCCTTCCTCGCGCAGGCCGGTGCCGGTCGATTGCTCCCGCCACGCCTCATCAAAATAGTTCGGTGCTCCTGCCGTCAGAAGTCGGGGGTCTTCGATACCGGGCACGTCGGCCAGTGGCGCAAGAATCGTGCGTTCCTTGTCGGTCGGCTCGCGCAGCACCGCGTAGGAAGACAATGGATCCTGTGCCTGAACGACTTTGAGGCACGGATACGGCGATCCCGTGAGGGTGGAATTGATCTCGCAGGCTCTGACAACCAACCCCAAAGCGGAGCGGCTGACGAATGAGCTCATGACGATAACTGCGAAGGCGAGAAAGCCAATAAGAACAACGGGACGATACTTCATGCGTGATTTCGTATTTTTGCTCACAAGCCGATCATTTCCAAAGACCTGATTGTCATCATACTCCAACTTCAATGTCTTTTGATAGGCGAAGAGAAGCCGCTGGCGCCAGGATTCTGGCCAGGCCACCGTTGCGGCTGGCGAAACATTGATATCTCCAGACTCATTGTCTGGAAAAGTGGTAGGAATGCACAACCCTTCTCCAAGGATATCTATCGATTCGCAGGGCGCCGACGAGCAAATGCGTTTGTCCGGATGTGCAGCCCTATGGACGATCGCCGTCAATCTCGACCGTTTCGAGAGGCCGTTAAAACTGTCGAAAATGTGAGACAAGCAAGTCGGTCAGCACCCGTGTTCTCAGATTCATGTCACGTCGATGTGGCCATACGGCCTGAATGGGCAATCCGTTCGGAGCGAAGGCTTGCATGACAGTCACGACAGTTCCTTGTTTCAAGGCATCGGCGACAAGCCATTCGGGGAGTTGCGCCACGCCGAATCCGCGCAAAACGCAGTCATAGATTGCATCATAGCTGCCAACGCTGAACGTGCCGGAAACGTCCGTCTGCCGGACGAGGCCGGTCTCATCGGCCAGTAACCACGGCGCCCGCCCGTCGCTTCGCGAATAGGTGATGCAGTCGTGCCCCGCAAGGTCGGACACGGCTTCTGGTGTACCGCGGCGGGTGAGATAGTCGGGCGATGCGCAGATGACGATGTTCTGCGTACCCAGGCGACGCGCGACCAGATCGGCGCTGTTTCCGACGTTTCCAATTCGAACGGCGAGATCCATGCCGTCTTCCACCAGGTCGGTGAGCCGGTTAGAGAAGCTGACATCGAAGGTCAGCATGGAATAGGTCTGCGACAGCTCCAACAGAATCGGCATGATTACCTTGCGGCCCAGCAGTTCCGGCAGGCTGATCTTGAGCCTGCCGGCGGGTTCGCGCGTTCTGGAGGTCAAGGTTGCTTCTGCGGCTTCGAGCTCATTGAAGGCGCGCTGACATGCCTGCAGGAACAGCGCGCCATCTTCCGTCAGGGTCATTTGGCGCGTTGTGCGGTGAAACAGGCGTGCGCTGAGCCGCGTTTCAAGCCGCGCTACTGCCTTGCCGACCGCCGAGCTCGTCAAGCCGAGCTTTGCACCTGCATCCGAGAAATTCTCGCTTCTGGCGGCCTGCATGAACGTACGGATCGCCGTCAAATGCTCGCTGGAAATCATGTGTCCCCCTATAACGGAATTAAATTCCGATATATTGAGAGTAATTGGATAAACTGAGAATTGAAAGAACGATTAATGTCTGTTCCGCGTGCCGGGCTCACGGTACGAAGAAAAAGGGAACAGACAATGGAAAATCGGCCAGACATAAATCACGATCTTGATGACTTTACCCTCACTCGAGTACCGATGAGTGCGCGTTATTCCTGGCTCTCGGTTGCGATGCAGCGGTTTGGCCAGCTCTCGTGTCTTTCTCAATTCATGGTCGGTGCACTGCTCGGCTACGGCATGACCTTCAAGGACGCCTTTCTGGCGCTGACCTTGGGGGCGGTCATCCTGGAGATCGTTTCGATCTTTGTCGGCATCGCAGGGCAAAGGGAAGGAATGAGCACGGCGATGCTGGCCCGTTGGACCGGATTCGGACGACACGGCTCCAGTTTGCTGTCGCTGGTCATAGCCATCAGTCTCGTCGGCTGGTTTGCTGTTCAGAATGTAATATTCGCTTCCGGAATGCAGTCCCTGACGGGCGGATTGCCATTTTGGGGCTGGGCCGTGGCGTGTGGTCTGGCGGTTACTCTCGTCGTCACCTTCGGCTTCTCTGCAATGGCCTGGTTTGCCTATGTCACGGTTCCGGCATTTCTGGTGCTGGCGGGCTGGTCGATCGCTTCGGCACTCTCGACCCATTCACTCCAAAGTCTGATCAATTCTGATGCTCCCGGCCCGGCACTGAGCCTAACCGCGGGGGCGACCATGGTTGCGGGCTCGTTCATTATCGGCGCGGTTGTTACGCCTGATATGAGCCGGTTCAACCGCTCCGCATTTGACGTCGTCAAGCAAACCGTGGTCAGCATCACATTCGGGGAATATCTGGTCGGTCTTATCGGCGTTCTGCTCGCGCACGCCGTAGGCAGCGCGGATGTCGTCAAGATCATCCTCACGACAACGAGCTTTGTCGGTATCATTATCCTGGTCGCCTCGACGGGGAAGATCAATGACTGGAATCTGTATTCCGCCTCGCTCGGTGTCGTGAATTTCTTCCAGAGCGTTTTCGGCATTTCGATTGGCCGCACGACTGCAACGCTCGTCATCGGCGCTTGCGGGACCCTGTTGTCGATTTGGGGCGGCCTTCAACAGTTCACTGGGTTCCTCATTGTGCTGGGCGTTGCCATTCCTCCCGTTGGAGGGATCATGATCGTGGATTATTTCGTCCTGCGTCGGCAGAGGGCTCTGTTGGACCGTTCGGCTATCCACGGACTGGTGCCGGATGCAAGCGAAGCCTGGAATCCCGCAGGTCTGTTCAGCTGGGCCATAGGCTTCCTCGTCGGCTTCTACATCAGTATCGGCATCCCCTCCATAAACGCACTTTGCGCCGCCGGGCTTTCCTACTGGCTGATCCAGCGGGTGCTGGTGCCATTCTACGCAAAGCTTACATCGCGCACGCCCAAAGGCGATGGCGACATTCAAACATCGACCAACCACTCGTTCAACAAGGACTGAATATGCTTACCAACAAGACAGTTGCCATCATCGGCGGCACTTCCGGCATCGGCTTGTGCGTCGCGGAGATCGCCATTTCGCTGGGAGCCTCCGTCGTCGTCGGCGGCCGGAACGGCGAGCGCATCGAAAAGGCGGTCCAACGTCTGGGTTCCTCGGCACGAGGAGCTGAGGTCGACAATCTCAATCAGGCCTCGATCAAGGCTTTTTTCGAGGCGGCTGGAGCAATCGACCATCTTTTCACGCCAGGAGCGTCTTATGCGCGCGGCCGAATAGATGAAGTGACCGACGAAGTGGCGGAAAGCTCGTTCAAGTCGAAGTTTTGGGGGCAATATTACGCTGTCAAACATGCTCTGCCTCACCTAGCAAAGGACGGTTCCATCACGTTGATGGCAGGTGCCTATAGCGTGCGTCCGGCGCCGAACGGTGCCGCCTATGGCGCCTGCAATGCCGCGATTGAGGGCCTCGGCCGTTCGCTTGCTGTGGAATTGGCGCCGGTGCGGGTGAACGTCGTATCGCCCGGCACGATTGACAGCGACCTATGGCAGCGCCAGCCGACGGAACTGCGTGATGCGTCCTTCTCGTCGTATAGCGACGTTGCACTGCTGAAGCGTGTCGGCACCACGGATGAAGTGGCCGGTACGGTGGCCTTCCTCATGCAAAACACGTTCATGACGGGATCGACGCTCTATCCGGACGGCGGGTTTGCGCTGAGATGAAACGGACGCTGACATTAGACGACATCGAACCGGCCGTCCTGGGAGGAGCCATTCTCGGCGGCGGCGGAGGAGGATCGATCGACGAGGGACTACGCTCCGCGAGACTGGCATTAGAGGCGGGGACCCCGCAACTGTGGAGTCCGGGGGAGATATCACCGGAGACGCTTTGCGTCACGGTCGCACTCGTGGGGGCGCCTTCGTCTCCGCGGGCCTATGTTCGTGCGGCTCATATGCTGCGGGCTCTCACACAAATTCGGCAGGTGGAGCCGCGAATTGCTGCCATCAACACCAATGAGAACGGAGCTGAGACAACCGTCAATGGCTGGCTACAATCCGCCTTGACCGGATTGCCGGTGCTGGACCTTGCCTGCAACGGCCGTGCTCATCCAACGGGGTTGATGGGGGCATTGGGGCTCCACAGAATGGAAGGCTACCGCTCGCAGCAGGCCTATGCAGGCGGCGACAGCGAGCATTTTGTCGAAGGCTTGCTGTCCGGAACGCTGGAGAGAGCGGCCAACATCGTTCGCGGTGCTTCCGTAGAAGCGGGCGGACTTGTGGCCGTCGCCCGCAATCCGGTGCCGCTTTCCCTTGCCGTCGATAACGGTGCGCCAGGTGCGATCAGCCAGGCGATTGGCGTTGGGCGGGCGCTGCTCGATGGAGGCGTTGAGGCCGTGGTACGGCACATGGAAGGTGAGATCGCCTTGGAAGGGGAGGTAATCGACTATCAATGTGAACGGCGCGACGGCCTGGACATCGGCCACGTGACCATCTCCACGAAGGGGAAGCTGCGCTTCATCAACGAGTTCATGACCTTCGATATTGATGGTCATCGGATAGCGTCCTTTCCAGACCTCATCATGACCTTCGACGAGGAGGGGCGCCCCGTTGTGTCCGCAAGGATAACCAAGGGGCAAAGACTGACAGTCATCGCCGTCCCTCCCGCCAAGCTCCTGCTGTCATCGACGATGGCAATGCCCGAGTTGTTCGAGCCGCTTGACCGCATACTGGCGGCCAGCCCCGGCGAGAGATCGTTGTGATGGCGCGAATGCCGTCGGCAATTTTCGCTTGTGGTTTCAGGTATCTGCCCACCGGCGAAGGCTCTGCTGTCAGATATCGCAGTCTTGGCCGGTCTTCAGCGTTTAATGCAGATCTGGAGATTTGGATCGAGATCGGCGCCGAAACGCGATAGACACTTGCCTACGCCGTGAAAGCCTGCTTGGCCAAGCGGGATTCCAAAGACGCAGGAGAGGTGCGATTCCATGCAAGGGAAACAGACGCTGACGTTGGGCTTTCAGCAGGTCGATGTGTTCTCGTCCCAACCACTGCGCGGCAACCCGCTCGCTGTTGTCATGGATGCGGATGATCTGGCGGATGGGCAGATGGCGGCCTTCGCAAACTGGACGAATCTCAGCGAAACGACGTTTCTGCTCCGTCCGCAAAATCCGGAAGCGGATTATCGTGTCCGGATATTTACGCCTCTGACGGAGCTGCCTTTCGCGGGGCATCCGACCCTTGGCAGTTGCCATGCGTGGCTTGCTGCACAGGGCGAATTTCCGAGGAGGGATATTGTTCAGGAGTGCGCAGCCGGTCTCATTCGCGTGCGGAAGTTCGAGGACGGTCTGGCTTTCGCAGCTCCGCCGCTCATCCGGCAGGGTGATCTTGAACCGGCCTTATTCGAGCAAGTGCTGAATGGCCTTCATCTTTCGCGCGAAGATGTCGTCGCGGCGCAATGGGTGGACAATGGTCCCGGTTGGCTGGCGTTGCTTTTGAGAAGCCGCCGGGAGGTTCTTGCGTTGAAACCCGATTTCCGTGCGATCTCCGGCATTCGGGTCGGGGTCTGCGCGCCATGGCATCCGCAAGACGATGGCCGGGATGCCGACCTCGAGGTGCGGGCGTTTACGGCCGCAGGCTTCGAAGATCCCGTCACCGGCAGCCTCAATGCGGGCATCGCATGCTGGCTGATTGGCAGCGGCATTGCCGCAACTGTCTATACGGCAGCGCAGGGGACTGTTCTCGGGCGTGAAGGGCGAGTGCGTGTGATCCAGGACACCGACGCGATATGGGTCGGCGGAAACGTGACGACCTGCATAACGGGAACGGCTTCGTTTTAGCCCGGGCCATAAGCGGTCGGCACGACGCCAACAACAGGCGCCTTGCTTGGAGTGTCGGTGGGAGGAAAGGTTCCGTGTTCGGTGGGCCGGCGCATTGACAACAGCTCGCTCCGGCTGGGGATTATTTGGACTTTATAGTCTCTCCGCCCAACGCTCTGCCGATAGTCGATACTGAACCCTTACTCTGTCGGCTCGCTCCGAGGTCGTTTTCGTCGAAGGCGTGCCGGCGCAGGAGGGCGAAGAGCGCTTCATTCATTCGAGCGCCATCCAAGAGCTCGGGATTGTCGCAGATGATGTTGATGGTTCGCTGCACGACGCGGTCCGCGGCGGCATCGGAATCGACCAGTTTTCCGGCCCATACGCGCAGAAGAGCGCGAAGTTGCGGATCCTGTGGCGTGTCTGAGGAATGCGAAAGGGGCACGCTCACTCCTACTATCCTTGCAAGCGGTTGGATGAAAACCGTCGATCACCATCGCCCATCGGATCGGTTAGCGACCAATTCATAGTCTCGCTTTGGTGCGCGAGTCCAGATCCAATCAGGAGCTTTCAGTGGAACGAGATCTAAGGTTACGCCAACGCGAGCATCAAGCCAAGCCGCCCGGTTGGGCAAATTAAGTGTGAGACTCCTAGCTACCCATCACCGCAAGTCGACCGAGTTCTTCACTCGATCCCGCTCCAAGTGACATTCGCTGCGGGCTTATCCACTACCATATGATGAAATGCTTATTTTTTCCGCATTGAGTGGAAGAAAGAGAAAGCCGTTTCTTAAATTCCGTAAAATCTATGCTTTTTATAGACTATAGCTTTGATGGTCGGCATCGAGGCAGTTATGGATGAAACGAAACGGCATGTCCTATCTTCTCAGCCTTCTCGACAAGAGCCCTATCGAGCAGGGGCTTAGCGCCACCGATGCTCTGAGCGTTACCACCCGCTTGGCCGTCAGAGCCGAAGAGCTTGGCTATCATCGCTTCTGGGTCGCCGAACATCACAATATGGCGAACCTGGCAAGCTCGGCACCGGAGGTGCTGATTGCCTATCTCATTGCCAGAACCTCGAAGATCCGTATCGGTTCCGGCGGTGTCATGCTGCAGCACTACAGTGCTTACAAGGTCGCCGAAGCATTCAATCTTCTGGCTTCGCTGGCGCCAGGCCGCATCGACCTCGGCGTTGGCAAGGCGCCAGGCGGCTTTCCGCTGTCGACGCGGGCATTGCAAGTCGCCGTTGATCCGGAAAGGAAGCCGAGCTTTGCCGAGCAGCTATCCGATCTGAACGGCTATCTCGCCGCAGAACCCCAGTCCGAAGGTGCCCTAGCGACACCGTTTCCCCCTCGTGCAGCCGAGCGCTTCCTCCTCGGCGCAAGCGTCGAGAGCGCAGAGCTTGCAGCGGACAAGGGCTGGACGCTGGTTTTTGCCGGTCACCTGAACGGCGATCCGGAAAACCTGCGCAGGACCTTTGAAGCCTATGGAAGGGCAACAGGCGGCAAGGTTCCGATCCTGGCGCTGGCGGCTTTTGCCGCCGAAAGCGAGGCCCATGCCCGTGAACGTGTGGGGCAGCTTCGCATCGTCAAGCTCTTTCTGCCGAATGGTCAGAGCGTCAATGTCGGAAGCCAGGAACAGGCGGCGGAATTCGCCCGCCAGGCCGGTGTCACGGATTACCGCACCGAAGAGAAAGTGCCGAGCGTGCTGCACGGCACGGCCGCCCAAATTCGCGCCGAACTCGACGCGCTGCATCGCAGCTACGGCGTTGAGGAGTTCGTGCTCGACACACCGGCGCTGACGGCCGCCGAGCGGCTCGTCTCGATCGAATTGCTCGCCAAAGAACGCCTTTCCCTCGTTGCCTGAACGGCACGTCCAAGGAGGATCTATCATGGTTCAGAAACACGTCACTTTCGGTATCATGCTGCAGGGGCCGGGCGGCCATATGAACGCCTGGAAGCACCCGAGCGTACCGGTCGATGCCAGCACCAATCTCGACTTTTTCGTCAAGACGGCCCGCAAGGCGGAGGATGCGGGCATTGCCTTTGCCTTCGTCGCCGACGGGCTCTACATCAATGAACAGTCGATCCCGCATTTCCTCAACCGGTTCGAGCCGCTGACGATCCTTTCGGCGCTTGCCGCCTATACGACGAAGCTCGGTCTGGTCGGCACGGTTTCGACGTCCTACAGCGATCCCTTCACAATCGCCCGCCAGTTCGCCTCGCTCGATCTCATCAGCGGCGGTCGCGCCGGCTGGAATGCCGTGACCTCGCCACTTGAAGGATCTGGCCGCAACTACAGCCGCGAGCATCCCGAGCATGAACTGCGCTACGAGATCGCCGACGAATATCTCGATGCCATCAAGGGCCTGTGGGACTCCTGGGACGACGATGCCTTCGTGCGCGACCGCAAGGCAGGCGTCTATGCCGACAAGACCAAGCTGCATCGCCTGAATCACAAGGGGCGTTTCTTCCGCATCGAAGGCCCACTCAATATTGGCCGCTCCAAGCAGGGCCAGCCGGTGGTGTTCCAGGCCGGTGCTTCCGATTCCGGCATTCGGCTTGCCGGCAAGCACGCCGATGCGGTCTTCACCAATGGCGGGCCTCTCGATGACGCCAAGGTCTTTTACAAGCAGGTCAAGCAGAGTGTGATTGCGCATGGCCGTAGCGCGGCTGATGTCGGCATCTTCCCGGGCATCGGTCCGATCGTCGGCGCAACGCAGGAAGAGGCGGAAGCCAAGTATCGCCAGATCCGCGATCTCGTAACCATTGAGGAGGCTCTCGCTTATCTCGGCCGCTTTTTCGATCACCATGATTTCAGCGTCTATCCGTTGGACCAGCAGTTTCCCGATCTCGGCGATATTGGCCGCAACAACTTCCGCGCCACCACCGATCGCATCAAGAAGACGGCTCAGGAGAAGGGGCTTACGCTGCGCGAGGTCGCGCTTGACGCGGCGACGCCGCGCACCTCCTTCATCGGAACGGCCGAGCATATCGCAAACGAGATCATTCGCTGGGTCGATCAGGAAGGCGCTGATGGTTTCATCCTGGGCTTTCCGGTCATCGGCGAAGGCTTCGACGATTTCGCCAAATATGTCCTGCCTATCCTCACGAGCCGCGGCTATTTCGATCCGCAGCTGAAGGGGGACACGTTGCGCGACCATCTCGGTCTGCCGTTCCGGGAAAGCCGTTATGCCGCGGATGCCGATCGTGTCGAACCCGCAAAGGCCGTTGGCGCCTGAGCCGGGACCGATCACCATGAACGCTATCGTCAAACCTGCTTCGGTCAACGACCCCGTCGAGAGAGGGATCGCCGCCTATCTCGATGAGATCATCGCACTGCGGCACGACCTGCACCAATATCCAGAGCTCGCCTTTCAAGAGCATCGAACGTCCAAGAAAGTGGCGTCACTGCTCGCAGATTGGGGCTACGAAGTCGCAATGGGCATTGCCGGAACCGGTGTTGTCGCAACGCTTAAGCGGGGCGATGGGCAGCGCAGCCTAGGCATCCGTGCCGATATGGATGCGCTGCCCATTGAGGAGGCGACCGGGCTCGACTACGAGAGCAGCAATCCCGGCGTCATGCACGCTTGCGGCCACGATGGGCACACATCCATCCTGCTCGCCGCCGCCCGCTATCTCGCCGAGAGCGGCAATTTCAGCGGTACGCTTCGGCTGATTTTCCAGCCCGCAGAAGAGATTGGCGCCGGCGCCCGCAAGATGCTGTCGGAAGGGCTTTTCGAGCGCTTTCCGGTCGACGCAGTCTTCGGACTGCACAATTGGCCGGGGGTTCCAACCGGGCAGTTCGGCTTCGTCGTCGGCCCTGCCATGGCTTCCGTCGACCAGGCGGTCATCAAGATCGTGGGTAAGGGCGGTCACGGCGCCGAGCCGCATCGAGCTGTCGATCCGGTACTGGCCTCGGCGTCCTTCATCACCGCGCTTCAAAGCGTGGTCTCGCGCAATATCGATCCGCAAGACATGGCGGTTGCAACTGTGGGATCCATTCACGCCGGCTCCGCATCGAATGTCATTCCGGAAAGCGTTGAGATGAAGCTCACCATGCGGGCTTTTAGCGAAGGCGTGCGCGCAAAGCTCCAAGAACGCATACCGGCGCTTGCCCGGGCGCAGGCCGAAAGTTTCGGCGCCGAGGCTGATGTCAATTATCGGCTGGGCTTTCCCGCGCTGGTCAACCATGCGGACGAAACGGATTTCGCCAGGAACGTTGCCGTACACGCACTTGGGTCTGCAGCTCTGGCCGCGGATTTTCGCCCGCGTACGGCCAGCGAGGATTTCGCCTTCATGCTGGAGGCGAAGCCCGGCAGCTATCTTTTCGTCGGCAACGGCGACAGCGCGCCGCTGCACAGCGCCCAATACAATTTCAACGACGCCATCATCGCGCCCGCCGCCCGCTACTGGGTGCGGCTCGCCGAAACTTTCCTCGCGGATGACAACAGGTGACGAACGACATGAGCGACACGTTTCTCTACACGAACACACTGGATCCGCGTGCCAAGCCGCTGATCGACGAGTTGATTTTCGAATATGACAGCCGCTATGGCACCTATTTCAACGCCGAGGGTGCGGCTGCCGAATTGAATCGTTATCCGCCGGAGGCCTTCGCGCCACCGCATGGCAACTTCCTGCTTCTCCTGCGCGACGGCGAGACGATCGGCGGCGGTGCCTTCAAGTACTATGACGACCGAACCGCGGAGTTCAAACGCATCTGGACGCGGCACGATCTCAGGCGTCAGGGCCTGGCGCGCAAGTTGCTCGTGGAACTCGAGTTGCAGGCAGCCCGGCAAGACTATCAGCGCATCTATCTGACGACAGGCTTCCGTCAGCCGGAGGCCGTCGGCCTCTATCTGAACAATGGCTACACCGCACTCTTCGATACCTCGGTCGATCCGGAAATCTACAAGAGCCTGCCTTTCGAAAAGGATATCAGCCAGCTGGCGCGGTTCCATTCCCTCGAAACTTCCGGGTCTCAGCAACAGCGGCTGGCCGTCGCCGGACGGTAACGACGAACGAAGCAACGACAATCATAAGGGGCAAGCATCATGGCACTGACGACGGATTTCGCGGGCATCGATCCCGCGAGTGCAGCAAACGAGACGAAGACGGATTATGCGCGTTATCGCATCGTGCCAGCGCGGCATCTCGGACGCATCGTGGGGACGATCTTCGCGGTGCTCGTTCTCGCCGTCGTTCTCTACTCCACCTTTACCAATCCCCGTTGGGGATGGGGCGTATTTGCCGAGTGGTTCTTCGCTGAACCCGTGCTTGTGGGTCTCGGCAGAACTTTGCTCCTGACAGCGCTTGCGGCCGTTTCCGGTTCTATCCTCGGCACCGCATTGGCCCTGGCGCGCGTATCGAAATCGCCGCTGCTGGCCAGCCTGTCCTGGGGTTATATCTGGCTGCTGCGCTCGATCCCGATGATTGTCCTGCTGCTTGTGCTTAACAATCTAGGCTACCTCTACGAGACGATCACCATCGGCGTCCCCTTTACCGATAGGGTCCTGTTCGACTACCCGACGACACAGCTTCTGACGCCGTTTGCAGCCGCGTTTCTTGGATTGACGCTCAACCAGTCGGCCTTTTTCGCGGAGATTGTGCGTGGCGGCATTCTTTCCGTCGATCAGGGGCAGTTGGAAGCGGCTGCTGCGCTCGGCTTGCCGCGCAGGCGTCAGGCATTCCGCATCGTGCTGCCGCAGGCCATGCGCTCCATCCTTCCGACGGGTTTCAACGAACTGATCGGCCTCGCCAAGAGCACATCCATGGTTTACGTGCTGGCCTTACCAGAGCTCTTCTATACGGTACAGGTTATCTATCGCCGTAACCTGGAAGTGATCCCGCTGCTGATGGTGGCGACGGTCTGGTATCTCGTCATCATGACGGTCCTGTCGGTCATCCAGCACTATATCGAACGCTATTTTTCCAAGGGTGCCGTGCGCAATCCGACTCCGCTGCCCTTTCAGGCCTTCTTTCAGCGCTTGCGCCGGCCGCTTCCCGTCGCTGCCTCCAATGCCGGAACAAGCACGAGAACTGTTGCGGCCATTCGCAGAACAACCGACCTTTATGCCAAGGGCGGAGCGGTTCGCATTCACGGCATCTCGAAAAGCTTCGGTGCGCTGAAGGTTCTCGACAATATCGAGCTCAGCCTGCCAGCCGGCAGCGTGACGGCCATCATCGGTCCATCCGGTTCGGGTAAATCGACGCTGCTGCGCTCCATCAATCACCTTGAGCGCGTCGACGGCGGCTTCATCTCGGTTGATGGCGAACTCGTCGGCTACACGCAGAAGGGCGAAGTGCTCTACGAGCTGAAGGAGAAGGACATTCTGAAGCGCCGGACCGATATTGGCATGGTCTTCCAGAGCTTCAATCTCTTCCCGCATCTGACCGTTCTGGAAAATCTCATTGAGGCGCCGACACAGGTCCGTGGCGCAAGCAAGGAAGATGCCATTGCTTTCGCTCAGGAGCTGCTCGCCCGCGTCGGTCTGAGCGATAAGGCCGATGCCTATCCCCGTCAGCTCTCCGGCGGCCAGCAGCAGCGTGTTGCGATCGCCCGCGCTCTGGCGCTCCGGCCAAAGGTTCTGCTTTTCGACGAGCCGACTTCGGCCCTGGATCCGGAATTGGTTGGCGAGGTGCTCGACGTGATCAAGGAGCTTGCCCGCACCGGGACGACGCTCGTCATCGTCACCCACGAAATCGGCTTTGCCCGTGAAGTCGCCGACACGGTGGTCTTCATGGAGGGCGGCCATGTGATCGAAACCGGAGCGCCCGCCCAGATCCTCAACGACCCCAGACATCCGCGGACGCGGGCATTCCTTGCCAAGGTTCTCTAGCAATCCAGGCTGGTGAAGACAGTGCGCCGAGCCTCGGCGGCACTCGGGAAATAGTAACAACGACAGCAACCTAAAGATGAAATGGAGAAGGGAAATGGCATTTTTTGATAGAAAGAAATACGCGTTGGCCGGTGTGATCACGGCTGTGGCGTTGAGCTGCACGGCGGTGAATGCGGCCGAGAAGTTCAACCTAAGCCCGGATACGTCCAATCGTGTCCGAGCGCAGAAGGATGAAGCCGCGATCAAGGCGATTGCGCCTAGCTTCAAGTTCGTCAATCCCGGCAAATTCACGGTGGGCATCAATCCGTGGGATCCGCCGATCGCCACTTATGCCGCCGACGCGAAGACCGTCGTCGGCGCCGATCCGGATATCGCGCAGTTGCTCGCCGATTCCCTCGGCCTGCAGCTTGAGCTGGTATCGGTTGCCTGGGAGGACTGGCCGCTCGGCGTTTCCTCGGGCAAATACGATGCCGTCATTTCCAACGTGACGGTCACCGAGGAACGCAAGCTGAAATTCGATTTCTCGACCTACCGGAAAGACGTCCTCGGCTTCTACGTGAAGGCCGACAGCAAGATCACCTCTATCAAGGAGCCCAAAGACGTCGCAGGTCTGAAGGTGATCACAGGAGCCGGCACCAATCAGGAGAAGATCATTCTCGAATGGGATCGGCAGAATGTGGCGGCCGGGCTGAAGCCGATCGAGGTACAGTATTTCGACGATCGCGCCGCCGCGGATCTTGCCCTGCAGTCCGGCCGCGCCGATGTCGAATTCAATCCGAATGCGACCCAGGCCTACAATGCCACGATCAACGGCACGAGGAAGCTCGTCGGCACTCTTTCGGGCGGCTGGCCGATAACGGCTGAGATTGCCGTGACGACAAAGAAGGGGGCAGGGCTCGCCGATGCCGTCACGCTCGCCGTGAACGATCTGATCAAGGACGGCAAGTATGCCGAAGTGCTGAAGCGCTGGAGCCTGAGTGCCGAAGCGATCGATCAAGCAAAGACCAACCCTGCGGGCCTGCCGAAAAGCGGTTCGTAATGTTGGTCGAGCGGGCTGGCGCCGGTGGGGCCTGCGCCGGTCCGCTCCCATCCTTCTTCTATGGAGATACAGTTTCCGTGACTATCATACCTACCTTCAGAACCGTGCTTGTCGCCACAGCGGCTGCATTGATCGGCTTCGGCTCGGCAAGCGCTGCCGAGGAGTTCGACCTCAGCCCGCAACAGTCCGGGCGCACTCATGCGGCCAGGAACGAAGCGGCGATCGCTGCCATATCCAAAGGTTTCAAATTCGCGACGGCGGGGAAATTCACCGTGGCCGTCGCTCCGGGCGGCCCGCCGCTTGCAGCCTATGCAACGGACGCCCGGACCGTCGTTGGCGCCGATCCGGACTACGCATCGGCCGTTGCCGATGCACTCGGGTTGAAGCTGGAACTTGTTCCGGTTGCCTGGGCAGACTGGCCGCTCGGTTTGACATCGGGCAAGTACGATGCCGTTATCTCCAATGTCGGCGTCACCGAGCAGCGCAAGGAGAAGTTCGATTTCTCTACGTACCGGCAGGGTCTGCATGGTTTCTTCGTGACGACCAAAAGCAAGATCGCTTCCATCAAGGAGCCGAAGGATGCAGCCGGATTGAGGATCATCGTGGGTGCGGGCACGAACCAGGAGCGAATTCTGGTCAAGTGGAGCGATGAAGATACAAAAGCCGGCCTGAAGCCGATCGAACTGCAATATTACGACGACGATGCTGCGAGCCTGCTCGCGCTCCGCTCGGAGCGCGCAGAGGTCATCGTGCAGCCGCATGCACAGCTCGTCTACATCGCCGCACGCGACAAGGACATCAAGAGCGTGGGTACGCTGAGCGCCGGTTGGCCGGATCGTTCCGATGTTGCGATTGCAACGCGAAAGGGTAGCGGCCTTGCAGCCGCGCTTACCGCCGCGACGAACGGACTGATTCAGGACGGCACCTATGCCAAGATACTCGACCGCTGGCATCTTGCGGATGAAGCGCTGCAGAAATCAGAGACCAATCCGCCTGGCTTGCCGAAATTTTGAGGAGACAGCGAGATGAGCCATCCAGCCCCATCGATCAGCCATATCGGTTTTCTCACACCAGGCAACTATCCTGACGAGGATCCGTTGGCCGGACTAGAGCAGACTTTGCAGCTTCTGGAATATGGCGAACAGAGAGGGTTTGACAGCGCCTGGGTCCGGCAGCGTCACCTCGAACCCGGGATTTCCTCTGCCAGCGCGTTTCTGGCGGCAGCAACGCAGCGCACGCGCCATATAGAGCTCGGGACGGCCGTCATTCCGATCGGCTACGAGAGCCCCTATCGCCTCGCAGAAGATCTGGCGACGGTCGATGTTCTGTCGAAAGGAAGGCTCAACATCGGATTGAGTGCCGGACGCCCGCTGCACGCCGATCTGATCGGCCCGCTCGCCTTCGATGGCGATTGGGAGAACCACGATTTCTCGCATCAGCGAGTGCTGCGCTTTGCCGACAATCTTCGCGGCACCTATGTCGGCGATCAGGATACAGTCATCAAGACCCCGTTCGGGCCGCAGCGGCCACGTCTCCAGCCCTATGCCAAGGGGCTGATCGATCGCATCTGGTATGGCGGCGGTTCGTTGCGTTCGGCGGCCTGGGCCGGCCGTAGCGGCTTTAATCTCCTGATCGGCAATGTTACGACCGGCGAGGAGACTGATGATTTCTTCGTCGCACAATCCCGGCAACTCGAAACCTATCGCGCTTCCGGCGGCGATACGAGACGGGTAGCGCTCGGTCGCGTCATCGTCCCCTTCGACAGTGCCGATGCCGTCACGCGCAAGCGCTACACGGATTATGCTGCCGGTCGCTACGAGCGCACGCTTTCGCCTCAGGGCGAGCGGCGCACGCTCTTTGCCCGTGATCTTGTCGGTACGTCAGCGGATATTCTGGAACGTCTCCATGCTGATCCGATCCTGCCCTATGTCAGCGAATTTCGATTGGAGCTGCCCTACGAGTTTCACGACGAGGAATATAGGCAGATCCTGCATGACTTCGTGACGAACATAGCACCGGAATTGGGCTGGAAAGCCGCCCCGGTCCTGCGCCGCGCGGCATCCTGAAATCGAGGGTACAGACCCCGGGGGCGGATCGGCAGGGACATGTACCGGTCCACTCTCTCCTTCAGCCGACAGCCATTCAGCTTGGGATCGCGACAGGATGACCTGAGGATGGATGTTGAATGACATGCATGTTGAGCCCGTACATGGCTCGCAACGCCTCCGTGGTGAGGATATCGCCCGGCGAACCATTGGCGATGATCCGTCCGGAATGCAGGGTGATGATGTGGTCGCAGAAGCGCGCCGCCATGTTGACATCGTGCAATACGACGACGACGCCAAGACCTTTGGCATGGCTGAGGCTCTGAACCAGCGACAGCCCCTCGATCTGATGCCCGACGTCAAGGGCGGAGGTTGGCTCGTCGAGCAGCAGGTATTCGGCATCCTCGGCGACCAACATGGCAACCCAGCAGCGTTGGCGTTCACCACCGGAAAGCGTGTCGACGATGCGATCCGCCATGCCGGCGACATCGGTAAGCCGGCTGAGCATTTCTGGGAAAAGCGTGCGGCGATTTTCCGATTGGCATGGGTGGGAAAACGGGAAGATAGGGCGCTTCCATGCCTCAAAGAGAAGCGAAAACGCCCAACGTCATCAATATGCCGGATTTTCAACCCGCGGCTGTGTTTTCCTGGCCGGAGAGAATTTGCTCGGCGAGTGCGAGAGCTTCCGTGTTCGAGGCGGCGATTTCCATTCTCGTACCGAAGGCTTTCGTTGCAAGGCTCATCTGAACCTGTATCGCGGCGCGCTTGATGGCGCTGGCTTCAATCCCAATGACGGCCCTGCAAACCGTAGCAAGAGCGGCCTTGTTTTTCTTGAGCCAGATACCGCGCGCCTTGCGGTCTTCGTGATCCTCGGCGGGCTGGTCGCCTTCCATGATCACGACGAATGGCATGGAAAGGGCGAGCAGGGAGTCCATCTCCCGTTCCCATTGCTGCGCATAACCCGGTCGCACGGATTGCGCACTCTGACGGACGATCGGCCATTCGGAGACGTCGTGGAAGGTGAATGTGGTTGCGTCGATAGTCATGGCATTCTTCCTCAGGCAAGATTTTCGAACAGCATTGCAGCACCGCGCTCCGATGCATCGATGGCGCGGGCGGCCCGATCGCGCATGTCAGCCTCATAGTCGAGCATCGCTATCTTGGCCGGCTTGGCTTTCGAACGGGCATCGGAAAGAGTTTCCGCAAGGACGCGCGCATCTTCGAGCGCCGTGTTGGCGCCGAGTCCGCCGGCTGGGCTCATGGCATGGACTGCGTCTCCCAAAAGCGTCACAGCGCCGAATGGCCAAAGAGCATCGGGGCGCCCGCTGCGAATGGGCAGCGCCGCGACTGTCGCAGGGTCGCTTCGGCTGATGATCTGCCTGATGCCTGGGTGCCATCCTCGCATGGCGTTCGTAAGCAGGACCGGCAAATCCTGAACGTGATCATATTCCTCCAGACCCAACCGTTGCCGCGGCCCGATCAGCGCCCAATAAAGATAGTCCTCCACTGGCGTAAGGTGGCAACCGGGCGCAAGGCGCGAGGCGAGGGCCGAAAAATCCCCGCCGAAACGCATGAGATCGAAGATTACCGTGCAACCGTCTGCAAAAACCACGGTGGTGCCGTCGTCCAACGGTTCTGCCGTCGTCGATAGCGGCAATTCCATCTTGCCATAGATGCATATGGATCCTGTGTCTCGCGGCTCGGCATAGGGCGCGAGTTGCCTGCGCACTTGCGAATTCACGCCGTCCGCGCCCACCAGGAGGTCGCAGGATACTAGCGGCAGGCCTTCCAAAGATATCGAGACCGAGCCATCTTCAAAGCAACGATAGCTTTTCAACTCATGTCCGAAATGGACGTGTCCCTCGATCCCCGCCAGCAGGATTTCGCGTAGAGTCTGGCGATTGACGCTCAAGTCACCCGTATCGTCGTCCTCAGCCATATCCCAGCTTGCCGGCGCGCGCCCTTCGATGGGGAGAAGCTGCGGCGTGACGAAGCGGCCGGACGAGGCGTTGCGAGAGGCCGTCGCTCGAAACAGGGCAAAGAGTTCCGGTGGGAGGCAGGCTGCGAGCGCCCTCTGTCCATAGGCGTCTATCCGAATGCGGTAGCCTTGAAGACGGCTATCTGGCGCTGCATCGCGCTCGTAGACGTCAAAACTGATGCCAGCGCGCTTCAATCCCTGTGCAAGGCACAGGCCTCCGAGGCCCGCGCCGATGATGACGACATGAAAATCCTGCATGAGTTATTCGATTCCGTTCTGCTTTCAATCTTAAGAACAAGCAGGACGATAGCGTAGTGCTACACGGATGTGATAACGACATTCGGACGATAAATGTAGCAAAGCGGCCAAACAAACATGGACTTGGAAGACATTGGCGACCGTGCCGACGGTCCGCCCCTCATCGCCTTCTGGGGATCGGATGAACCCGGCAGCGCCTTTCGCCTGGGAACCTTCGAATATGACTGGCACTCCCATGTACGTGGTCAGCTTTTCTGTATCGAAAGCGGCCTTGTGCATATGCGGACACCGGCAGGCTCATGGCTGCTGCCACCAAGGCGCGCGGGTTGGATCCCGCCGGGCATGATGCATAAGGCAAGCGTCAATGGGGTGCTGAGCGGATGGGGCATCCTGCTGACACCGCTCGCAAGTGCCAGCCTACCCACGAGCACATGCGTTCTGAGCGTCAGCGAGGTTTTGCGCGCGCTGGTGCAAAGAGCGGCGACTTGGCATTGGGAAGAAAGGCTTTCGCCGCCCCAACGTCGACTGGCCGCCGTTTTGCTGGACGAAGTTCGTGCAGCACCGACCGAAAGCCTCCATCTGCCTATGCCGGCGGATCGGCGTGTTCTTCGCATCGCCGAAGCGGTGCTCAGGCATCCAGCCAGCGAGGAAACCTTCCATGTGCTGGCGCAGCAGGCCGGCATCTCCGAGCGCTCGGCGCGGCGCTTGTTTCATGCGGAAACCGGCATGTCATTCGCCAACTGGCGGCAGCAGGCGCGATTGCTGCTGGCGCTGGAGGAACTGACTGCGGGGCACAGCATCGTCGAGGTTGCCGACAGTCTGGGCTATGCGAGCGCAAGCAGTTTCATCGCGATGTTCAGGAAGGCATTCGGCCTGTCGCCGCGCCGTTATCTTGCTGTGCGGAAGTCCTGAGCCGCGCCGCCGCTGCCAGGCTATATGCGCAACACGCAAATGGGCGCCGAAGGTGATCGGCGCCTACGCTTCGTTTTCGATAGGTCTAAGCCGCTATGAGTTTGCGCTTACCACCGAGCAGGCGAAGGGCATTCATGGTAACGAGCACAGTCGCCCCTGTGTCGGCGAGGATCGCAGGCCAGAGGCCCGTGATGCCGATGATCGTGGTGACAAGGAACACACCCTTCAGGCCGAGTGCGATCGTGATGTTCTGGCCGATATTGCTCATCGTCCGCTTCGAAAGATCGATCATCTCGATGACGTCGCCAACGCGGCCATGCAACACGGCGGCGTCCGCGGTTTCGAGCGCCACGTCGGTGCCGCCGCCCATGGCAATCCCGACATCGGCCGCGGCCAGCGCCGGCGCATCGTTGATGCCGTCGCCGACCTTGGCGACACGAAGGCCCTCACGCTTCAACTCGCCGACGATGCGCTGCTTGTCTTCCGGCAGCAGTTCAGCGCGGACCTCGATGCCGAGCGTCTTGCCGATGGCTTGCGCGGTGCGCTTGTTGTCGCCGGTCAGCATGATCGTCTTGATGCCGGCATCCGTCAGAGCCTTCAGGCCTGCCGCAGTATCGGCACGGGGTTCATCGCGCATCGCAAGCAACCCGGCGACGCTTCCCTTGGCGAGCAGAACGGAGACTGTCTTTCCCTCGTCATTGAGGGCAGCAATCCGAGCCGATTGTTCCGGCGCAAGCGAAACCTTGTTCGCAACGGCCTGCGGCGAGCCGAGGAAAACGTCAAGGCCATCGACCGTGCCGCTCACGCCCTTGCCGCCGATCGCCTTTGCGTCGAAGATCGAGGGAACTTCGATCCCGTCCGCCGAGGCGCGGCCGAGGATCGCCTGGGCGAGCGGGTGGCTGGATCCGGTTTCAAGCGCTGCTGCCAGTCGAAGCACCTCGGTCTCGCTCATGCCGAGGCCAACAAGGTCGGTGACCTTTGGCTTGCCCTCGGTCAGGGTCCCAGTCTTGTCGAAAGCAACGGCCGTCACCTTACCGATATTTTCCAGCACGGCTCCACCCTTAAGCAGCAGGCCGCGTCTCGCACCCGATGACAAGGATGCTGCGATTGCTGCCGGCGTCGAAATGACCAGCGCGCAGGGGCAGCCGATCAGCAGGATGGCGAGGCCCTTATAGACCCATTCGCTCCAAGAGCCGCCGAGAAACAACGGAGGGATGATTGCGACGAGCGCGCCGACCACCACGACGCCTGGCGTATAGTAACGCGAGAAGCGGTCGATGAAGCGCTCGGTCGGCGCCTTCGATTCCTGTGCCTCCTCCACCAGCTTGACCACGCGGGCAATGGTGTTGTCGGCGGCAGCTGCTGTGACGCGGACCCGCAGAACTGCATCGCCATTGACTGTGCCGGCAAAGACGGCGGCATCCGCCCCCTTGCGCACCGGAGTGCTTTCGCCAGTGACGGGTGCTTCGTCGATCGAGCTCTCGCCCGATACGATCACGCCGTCGGCCGAAATGCGATCGCCGGGGCGCACCAGAATGATCGCGCCAACGGGCAGGTCTTCGGCCGGTACTTCGCTGATCTTTCCGTTTTCTTCGACCAGAGCGGTCTTTGGAACCAGGTCGGTCAGCGATTGAATGCTGGCCCGTGCCTTACTCGCAGCAACACCTTCTAGCAGCTCGCCGATCAGGAAGAGGAAGACGACGGCTGCGGCTTCCTCGCTGGCGCCGATGATGACCGCGCCGATTGCGGCAATCGTCATCAGCATTTCGATCGAGAAAGGCGTTCCGGCTATAGCGGCCATGAATGCGCGCCGGGCAATCGGAATGAGGCCGACCAGCATGGCGGCGGTGAAGATCCAGGCGTCCAGTTCAGGGACCATTTTGCCGATGGCCCAGGCGGCGGCAACGGCAACGCCGCTGGCGATGGTCAGGCGGCCCTTGGCTGATTTCCACCATGGTCCGCTGGTCGGTCCATGGTCATGACCGTGGAGGCCGGCGACGGCTTCATCCCGCGCCTTGTGGCTATGTCCGGCATGATCATGTCCATGAGCACCGTGGTCATGGTGGTGATCATGTCCGTGGTCATGGTCGTGCGCCTCATGCTCATGCTCATGGTCATGCGATGAATGGTCATGATGGTTATGATGATCGTGGCCGCAGCCACAGGCATGGTTGTCGACCTCTGTCTTCGCGACCTGTGTGTTGCTCGACGGAAGCGGAATAACCTTATAGCCCAATCCGGTGACGCGCTTCGCGATGGCCGGTGCGAGGGCCTCGTCACCCTGATGCTTGACCGTCATCGTACCCGCAGTGACCGAGACGGAGACGTCCTCGACCCCCTGCAGGCGGCGAACGGCGGTGTCGATTTTCGCGGCACAGGAAGCGCAGTCCATGCCCTCCACGCGATAGCGGCTTTGTTGTGTTGTCGACGTCATGTTCAAGTTCCAATTTCGTGTTGGAACCATTGCTACATCCTCTAGCTACTAGAGGAACAAGAGCGATTCTACAGTTTTTTGCGAACCGGCTTCGGAGGCTCCGGTAAGCGACTGAATCGCTGGACAGTTTTGGATTTCGCCTTCGCTATTGGAGTAGCTTTGCCGAAGGGCGGGCCACCGTCACCGTGTTTCTGCCCGCCCGTTTTGCTTCGTAGAGAGCCGCATCGGCGGTCTTCAGCAGGTCTTCGAGCGTTTCCTGCGAAGTCTTGCCGCAGGTCACGCCGAGGCTTGCTGTTACATGCCCGTCGCCCAATCCGCGATGGTGGATGGCAAGAGATTCAATGGATCGTCGCGTTCTCTCGGCTATGGCCGAGGCCACCTCGCAATTGGTATCGGGCAACAAGACGAGAATCTCCTCGCCGCCGAAGCGGAACGTGGTTCCATTGCCGGCGACCTCCCGTGAAATACACTGGCAGACCGCTCGTATACACTCGTCGCCCTCGACATGCCCATGGACATCGTTGAAGAGCTTGAACCTGTCGATATCGAGCATGATGACGGCAACGGAAGCGATCTCCCCGTTCTTCCGCCAGATCGAAGCACGTACGCGATCGAGAGAGTGACGGTTGAAAAGGCCGGTCAGTTCGTCCCGCTCCGACTTTTGCTCTAACTGGACATGCAGCAGGCTGCCGCGAAGCTGGTTGAGGAAATTCAGCCGGTCCTTGTGCTCGGTGAAATAAGCGCTCAGCACAAGGAAAGTCGTCAGCGTTACATAGAAGGTGATGATACCGGTATAGACGACATCGTCGAAAGCACCGCTGAGTTTCGTCGTCGTGAATTGCACGGCGCACATCAGGACCAGGCCGATGAGAATCGTCGGAAAGCGAGGCGCCAGCGCGATGACGAAGAACAGGAAAGCGGCGACATTGCCGTTCTGGTAGACGAAGAGGTATGGGCTGCCGCTGTGCATGGCGACGGACATCGGCAAGGAGACACCGAGCACAGCCACGCAGATTGCGAGAAGGTCGTAATTTAGCGCGTTCGGCCAACGCCGCAGAGCGATTACGCTGAACAGTGCAAAAGGCGTGAAAATTCCGAATCGCACCAGCACAAGCTGAGAAAAGACGTCCGCCATCATGGTGCGGTCGCCGAAATAGACGAGGTCGTAGATCAGCGTGCCGACAATGGCCCAGATCGGTGCCAATCTCACTCGGTTTGCCGCGTAGTCCTGCAGAAAGAGCTTTTCTATCGCCGGTTTGAAACGAAGAAACCGAAACCCGTTCAGGATTTGACGGTCGACCTCTTCCAATGTCACGGCGCTCACCGATGTTACTCCGAACTCATGAGATAGATTTGTGCTTGATAACGCAAAAGTCTGATCAGGATCTAAAGAGTAGGACGCCGCGGGTCGGATCCGCGTGCCGAATCGGGAACTTGTAATTGGAATACGCGCCCCACGGCGTCACGGCGCTTCTTGCTCCGCTGGCAGCCAAAATGGGCGCGTATCGAATTGGGTCGATTATGGCTTCAGGAGAACCTTGCCCGCCTTGCCGGGCGCCAGTGACGATTTCACCGCCTGCGCGATATCCGTCATGTCATAAGCCGCCTCCACCGGCAGCTTGACTTCTCCGGCTGCGACGCGCGTGATCAGTTCGCCGATCAGCCGCGTCCGTTCTTCGGTGGTCATGGCTGCGCTGATCTTGCTGCCCCAGAAACCCTTGATGGTGAGCTGCTTGAAGATGACGGCGCCCGATGCGATCTGCATGGGTTTGCCGGCTGCCGTTCCGAAGGAAACGAGCAGGCCATCTTCGCCCAAAAGGTCGGCGAGATCGTTGCTTGCGACACCGCCCACGGAATCAACAGCCGCCCGAATCGGGGCGCTGCCGACCAGGGCGTGAACCTTGGCCTTCCAATCCGGAGAGGCCGTGGAGACCGCATTCTCGACGCCGAATGCGGCCAGCTCTTCGACGCCTGCATCGCGGCGGACGAGATTGATCGCATGCACGCCCCGGCTATGCGCCAGCATCGCCAGCGTCTTGCCGACGGCTCCATTGGCAGCGTTCTGGATGATCCAGTCGCCCTTTTTGACATTGAGGAATTCGAGAAGCGCGATGGCGCTGAACGGCATGGCGATCAGCTGCGCTGCAGCTTCGTCGCTGATGATGTCGGGCACCGGAACGAGGCTTGCTGCGGGCGCGATGAACTGCTCGGCCCACGTGCCGTGAACACCGGCCGCGACTACTCGCTTTCCGATGAATGCACTATCGACGCCTGCGCCGACAGCATCGACGATACCTACCGCTTCACTGCCACCGATTGCAGGCAACACTGGCTTGTAGCCATAGGCGCCCCGTACCGTCCAAAGGTCGTGATTGTGGATCGGCGACAGAATGGTGCGAATGCGCACCTGTCCGGCAACCGGCTGCGGCGAAGGCATCTCGGCAAGACGAAGAACTGCAGCCGGGTCGCCGAAGACTTCGTGAATGGCGCTACGCATTATGGTTTCCTTGCATGTTGGATGTGCTGGTCCTGGCTTTGCTCAAAGGCTGCCGGGGGCGGAAAGGGCTTGCTCGGTTGCAAACATGGCTTGATCGAGCGGAGTTTTGTCTTTTCCAAGTTTGGCGAGGATCGCTGCGCCAAGCCAAAGGCTGTAAAGTGAACGGGCCATCTTTTCGGGCACGCAGGACGGCGAGATGGAGCCGTCATCGCGCCCCTCCATCAGCGTGGTGGCAATGCGCCGCAGGAGATCGTCGACACCGCCGAGTAGGATCACGCGCATGCTTTCGGAGAGATCGGAGATTTCGGCTGCGAGTTTCACCACGAGGCAACGGTCGGCAAGGCTGCCGGCATTGCCGTCAGCAAGCCATGCGTTCCAATAATGCATCAACCGCTGACGCCCGTTTCCCTTCCAGCCGAAAAGCGTATCGAGGCGCTGTGCGTAGTCGGCACAATATTCCTTGAGCAAGGCGCAGCCAAAGGCCTCCTTGGAAGCGAAATAATAATAGAAAGATCCTTTCGGAACGGCACTCTGTTCGAGCAGTTCCTTTAGTCCAACGCCGCCGAAACCCTTGCGGAGGACGAGCTCTCGCCCGATCTCAAGGATATGGTTGCGTGTCAGATCGGATTTCTTTCTGGTCGCCATGGCCGTCCGATAACAAATAATCGACCGGTCGTCTATAAGGCGAGCGTTGTTTGCAGCTAGATCAGCGCAAGGGCTGCCAGAGATAGGATCAGCGCCGGGAGCATGACGACAGCGCCGAGTTTCAGGAAGGTCCATGCGCCCATATGCAATCCTTCGCGCCTCAGTGCGGCGAGCCACAGGATGGTGGCAAGCGAACCGGTGACGGAGAGGTTTGGACCAAGATCGACACCGATCAGGACGGCCCCGGCTATGGTATCGGGAACATGCGCCGCCTGCACGGCGCTGCCCGCAAAGAGACCAGCCGGCAGATTGTTGACGAGGTTGGAGATGATAGCGACCGAAAGTCCGGCGGCTCCGACCGCCTGCGTCTGCGAATGGGCCACAAGCGATGCGAGCCGATCAGACAGAAGCGCGGTAAGGCCGGTGTGATTGACCGCCTCGACAATGACGAAGAGGCCGCCGACAAGGGGCAATACGCTCCAACTGATACCGCGGATCGTCTCGACGGGGCTCTGCCGCGTCAGGGCAAGGATAATGATGGTCGAGACGACACCGGCTGCGAAGGTTGGGACGCCCAGATCCAAATGCATGGCTGACGCTGCGATCAGGATGATCGCCGTTATCAAAAGTCCCCATCCCGCCAGTTTGGCGCTGTGCGACAGAGTGGGTTCCTCGACATCCCGGGCAATGTTGTCTTCGGACAGCGCCCGCCTTTGCGTCCAGTAGAGGCAAGCGAAAGTGACGACGATCGAGACGATCGACGGGAGCAGGAACGTCGCCATCCAGCGGGAGAGGGACGGCATTTCTCCGCCGGCAAAAATCACCAGATTGGCTGGGTTGGAAATCGGCAAGACGAAGCTGGCGGCATTGGCGATGAAAGCGCAGACCAGAAGGTATGGCATGGGGTCCCTGACCCGAGCCGCCCGGCAAGCGGCGTAAACGGCCGGTGTCAGAACCACCGCGGTCGCGTCGTTCGACAGAAACACCGTCACCACCACCCCGACGACATAGACGAGCAGAAACAGCCGTCGGGGTGAGCCCTTAGCATGCGACGTTGCTATCGCCGCTACCCAATTGAACAATCCCTCGCGGCGTGCGAGCTCTGACAGGAGCATCATGCCGATGAGGAACAGGTAGACGTCGAAGCCCTTGGAAATACCTGCCCACACGTCGGCTGAACCGATCAATCGCAAGGAGAGAAGAAGGGCTGCGCCGAGCACGGCCCAGACCGCTTCGGGCCAGCGGAACGGGCGGGCGACGACGCCTAAGGCGGTCAGCCCGGCGATGCCCCAGGTGATTGCGGATTCAGTCATTCAGATGATCTTGGATATGAGTGCGCAATATCCGGCACTCTCGATTTGCAAGGCAAGCGATCTTTGGCGGCATGACGGGCATGGTCTCACTCAGCTGTCGCCCGCCGGAGGTGCTCTTTCGGCGCGATCGATGAGAACAGAGCATTCTGCATGCTGGATGACATACTCCGTCGTCGAGCCGAAAATTCGGTCGAAAATATCCGAGGCATGTGTTGCAAGCACCAGCAAGTCGGCCTTTTTCTCCTTGGCGACGAGAAGGAGTGTCTTGGAGGCCGTGCCGTTACGCACATCGATCTGGGCATCAATGCCAAGACGCCTGCACAGCGCACTGAGTTTTTCCTCTGCTTCGCCGAAAGCGGAAATGGCTCTTTCATCCGGATTTTCTCGCGCCGACGGGAAACGTTCGATGACATGCACGACCGTCAGCTCGCCGCCAGGCGTCAGAAGCGCGTTAGATGTGCGCAGCAAATGCTCGGCGCGCTCGCGGGAACCGAGACCGATCGCACAAATAACCCTGTCATACATTTCAGTCTCCTTGAGCACCTCGATGCTCGAACAGTTCACGTCCTCGTCCGGCGATCTCAGGTCGCATTTGCCGAGAAATGCATAAGCCTACACAGTGCATCGACAACACAGCCATTCGTCAAGCGTCCTCTTCGAAATAGCATGAGCATTGCGGCTCCGATACTTGCCCAGACTACACTTTCCGCCACGCGGCGGGCCACGATGACGATTATGACCTTGGGCGGGTGATTCGGCGATCCCAATCACGCGATCGGCGTTGATCATGGTCGGAATGGCCGTCAAATATACCTCCCCACTGGGCGCTAGGGATTTGCAGCCGGAGCGGGTTTTAAACTCACTGACGTGCGATGTCGGATGTCTGTGAAAGTCGGAAAATGCTGCGTTGCAAAATATCGTGGCCGTCAAACAAATAGCCGTGCTGACGCCGTAAGCGGGAAAATCAGCATATTGAAGCAAAATGAGACGGTTCTGCGTCAATCTGCCATGGTCCTGGGCAGGCCCTGCGACATCCTGTGCGCTTTTCCGCAGTGCACAATATGCATAGAACCATTTCGCGAACAGCTTGCTGGGGGATCAACTACTCGGCGAGGCAGCTTGTGCTATTCTTGTCGCTGACAAGTGGCAAAAAGCCCGTCATATTAGCGCTCCGATATGGTCGACTGCCGCAAGCGTGTTCTAGGTTCGACGAAAGACAGATGCGTCTGCTGTGCAGATTATCGATCTTGTTACTTCGGCGAGCCTTCCTTGGTGACAGACATGGGAAAGGATGGGCCGCCGTGAGTGCTTCTTCGGCCAGCGACGGGATAATGGAGAGACGAGACGTTCTAGCAACGAGCGCCTCGGAGAGCGCCGACGCTCGCCAAACCATACCACATCCGTCCGCCGAGCGAGGCGGCGCCTCAGGTATTGCGCCGGCTATTCTCTGTCTTTCCTCGCTGCTATGGATCGGCCAGGCTGCCATGCTGGCAATCGGCGTTGGTGCGATCGCCGATGGAGGTGGGATTACCGAGGTGGCGAACCCGGCTCTGGTTGTTGCCGGCCTTGGCATTCTGCGCGCGATCCTGGATGCGGCAGGCAGCCGATTGGCGTTTCGCGCTGCCCGACGGGAGCTCAGCATGCATCGTTCGGCTGCGACGGCGGCGCTGGCGCAGCGCTCGCCGCTCGATAGCGACAGGCCTGCATCTGGTCTGGCAGCAAGTGTCCTGGGTGAGCAGGCCGAGGCAATCGTTCCCTATCTCGCGCGCTTTCGTCCCGTCCGGATGAAGGCGACCGTCGTGCCGCTGGTCATGCTGGTGTGCACTCTGCCGATTTCCTGGTTGGCAGCGCTGGTCCTGACGTTCTGTGCGCCGCTTATTCCGATCTTCATGGCGCTGATCGGATGGCGCGCTCAGGCAGCCAGCGAGAAGCACCTCGCCGAGACCGGCGGCATCAACGCCTTTTTGCTCGACCGGCTTCGCGGCCTGGCGACCATTCGCGCGCTCGACGCCGTCGATGAGACTGCGCTCCGACTGCGGGCGAATGCGGACGCGTTGCGGATCCGCACCATGGCTGTGCTGAGGATCGCCTTTCTGTCCTCGGCCGTGCTCGAGTTTTTCGCCGCGCTCGGCGTTGCCGCCACCGCAGTTTATGTTGGTTTCAGTCTGCTGGGATCCATCGAAATCGGCACCTGGGAGGGCCGATTGACACTCACCCAAGGACTTTTCATTCTTCTACTTGCTCCGGCCTTCTTCGAGCCGCTGCGTGAACTGTCCGCCGTATGGCACGACCGTGCCGGTGGCGAAGCAGCGCTTGCGGCGTTGAAGGAACTGGCGGCATCGCGGCAGACCATTCTCAGCGGCAACGATAGGGAGCAGGGCGCATCCGTCGGCCCAGCATCGATCGAAATTGAAGGACTGACCTTTCGCCACGCGCCCGAGCGCAAAGCCGCCACTGATCATTTCGATTTGTCAGTTGCTCCCGGAGAACACGTGGCGCTCTGGGGCGCCAGCGGCTCCGGCAAGACCACGATCCTGTCGTTGATAGCAGGCCTGGCACGGCCCGAGGCAGGCGTCCTACGCATTGCCGGGATGCCGTTGCGGGATGACACCGCGGATGGCCTGCGCCGCCGCATGGCATGGATCGGCCAGTCACCGCATGTTTTCGCCGGAAGCGTCATGCGCAACGTAGCGCTTGGGCGCAACGGCATTGACGCTGCCGCGGTAGCACACGCGCTTGGTGGTGTCGCGCTCGATAAGGTTTTCACGGCCGAGCGCGTGGCCGCGGTCGGGGAGGGTGGTCTCGGTCTCTCCGGCGGCGAAGCGTTGCGGCTGGCATTGGCACGCATGATGCTGGATGAGCAGGCGGATATCATCCTTGCTGATGAACCGACCGCGCATCTTGACGCGGAGACGGCTTCGGCCGTCACGGATGCACTGCTCGCCGCCGCCGAGGGACGCACGCTGATCGTCGCGACGCATGACCCGGTTTTGGCCAGGCGCCTGAACAGGGTCGTGCGTCTAGACGCGCAAGCACTGGGGGGTGCAGCATGAAGGGCGGGCTCAAGACACTTTTACCTGTCGTCAAACTCTTTTGGAGCGAGCGCAGTACAAGCCTTGCATTAGGCGCCGGGCTTTCCGCTCTGGCGACGCTTGCCGGTGGCGGCTTGCTCGGTCTTTCCGGCTGGTTCATCACGGCTTCGGCTTTTGCGGGCCTGACGGTTGCAAGCGCCATGGTCTTTGACGTCTTCATGCCGTCTGCCGGTATTCGCCTGCTGGCAATCGGCCGAACGGCGACGCGTTATGGTGAGCGGCTTGTCACGCATGACGCGACCCTTAAGGTGCTAGCGGCGCTACGCGAACGGCTATTTCGTGGCTGGGCGGAACCTGCAGCCGCGGCCATGATGATCCGCCGTCCGGCAAAGCTGCTGTTTCGGCTGATGAATGACGTCGATGCGCTCGATTCGCTCTATCTGCGTGTGCTGGTGCCAGCCGTTGTCGCCATACTCGCCGCCTGTGCTGTCACCGTAGCGCTCTGTTTTGTCGATCCGGTTCTTGGCGGCATCGCCGGACTGTGGTTGGCCGTGGTCTGCCTGGGTCTCTCGCTCATCGGCGGACGTATGGCTCTGAAGCCGGGGCGCCGTCGCGCCCATGCAATGGAAGCGCTGCGCGCCCGAAGCATCGATCTCGTTGCCGGCCAGACGGAGTTGGCAATGGTCGGGCAACTGCAGGCCCAGCGGATCGCCATTGCCGAAGCTGACAGGCGTCTTGCGAAAGCGGACGACGCTTTGAACCGGATAGATTGTGCTGTCGCTGCAGGCTTCTCGCTTGCTTCCACATTGCTGCTGACCGCAACTTTATTGACGGCGGCTCTGCTCGCCAAACAGGGGACGATCGGTGCCCCTGCGGCAGCCTTCGCATTGCTCGTCGCCTTCGCCGCCACCGAGCCTTTTGCGGCCATGCGTCGCGGAGTTCTCGAACTTGGACGGACGCTGCTGGCAGCCAGACGCATCGCGCCTCGGCTCAAAGCCGGGACGATAGTACAGGCTATAGCAAGACCGGGTGACGGCTATGCCTTCCAGCTCACGAATGTCTCGGCGGGACATGATGAAGCGGCGCAGCCGGTTCTGCTGGATCTCTCCTTGTCGCTGACCGTTGGAGAGCGGCTGGCCGTGGTCGGCCCGAGTGGTGTCGGTAAATCGACGTTGTTGGCGCTGCTCGCTGGCGAGATCGCACCCCGCGGCGGAGCAGTCAACCGTCTGCCGGCCACAAGATTGACGCAGCGCAGCGAGCTTTTTCAGGACACGGTGCGTGGCAATCTCCAGCTGGCCGCGCCGAGTGCCGATGATTGTCGCCTGCGCGAGGCTCTCGCGGCTGCGAGCTTGCTCCAGGATATCGAAGCTTTGCCGCATGGTCTGTCGACGCGGCTTGGCGAAGGAGGTGCTGGTCTTTCTGGGGGCCAATTGCGGCGGCTGGCGCTTGCGCGGCTTCTGCTACGCGACACCCCGCTCTGGCTGTTCGATGAGCCGACGGAGGGCCTCGATGCAAAGACGGCACAGGCGGTTCTCGACGGCCTGGCTTCGGCCGCCGTTGGACGCAGTCTTGTCATTGCCACTCATATTCGCCGGGAAGCCACTTTGGCCGACCGCATCGTGCTTCTGGAGGCCGGCGGCATTGCCGGCAGCGCACTCCGCGGCACGCCGGAATTCGAAATGCTTCTCGACCGGCTTCGGCCGGACTGAGGGGGTAAACAACATGCCTGCGGCGCATTTGGCGCCGCCTTCCTGTCAGACACACCGTAGGGGGTGGGAGAAAGACTATGGAACTTGATATCGTGGCGTTATCGCGCCTGCAGTT
>NZ_JACHBG010000013.1 GCF_014207095.1 Martinezella lusitana
TCTGGGCATACTCGCCAACACCATCAAGCCAGAAGAGTGCGCCAACTACTTCTCAAACGCAGGCTACGCTTCCGTCAAAACATGAAACGCTCTAGCCGCGTCTACCCGACTTTATTGGTCTTCGTCGCCGTAACCTCGATCGCGCTTTCTCAAACGCCGTTGAACCCCGGAATCATCGGCGTTCTGTCTGCGCTTACCTTCACGTTGAATTACGTCATCATCGAAAGTCGCAGTTTCATATCGGTCTTCGACCATATTTGGTCGTTATGCGTCGAAGAGCACAGCTATCTGCTACTTGGCGTCGTAGCCTTGGTGCTTCGCCACGCGGCCATGCGCTCCGCTGGCATAGTCATCTTCGTATTGGGACTCGCGGCAATCGCCAACGGCATTGTTCAATATGATATCCTCGATCGAGATCGGTTTACCGTCTTCTGGTCAACTGATGTTGCCGCGGCATCCATAATGATTTCCGCAGCAGCCGTTTTCTATTGCAGTTGTGAGGGGCCTGATGTCGCCGCCTCTCGCTTTGGCTTAGGGAATCTTGTGCGGGGCCACCAGCTTCTATCTGATCGAACAGCCGGCTCGCTCGCGATTGAATGGATGGATTGGAAAAGACAGGGCCCAAAGCGCTATTACGGCAACGGATTGATCCAGCCGCGCAATAATAGCCACACAGCATATCTGGACGCGGTTTGAAGTTGCCGCGTCCAGATCTCTTTCTACGTCACATCAGGCGATGTCGAAGCGGTCGGCGTTCATCACCTTGGTCCAGGCAGCCACGAAGTCGTGCACGAACTTCTGCCCGGCATCGGCCTGGCCATAAACTTCGGCAATCGCTCGCAGCTGCGAGTTGGAGCCGAAGACCAGATCGGCGCGGGTGGCGGTCCACTTGACGTCACCGGTTGCGCGGTCACGCCCCTCGAACACGTCCTTCGCGTCGGAAATCGCCTTCCACTCCGTGCTCATATCGAGCAGGTTGACGAAGAAGTCGTTGGTCAGTGTTTCCGGGCGCTTGGTGAAGACACCATGCTGCGTCTGGCCGACATTGGCGTTGAGCGCGCGCAGGCCACCGATGAGCACGGTCAATTCCGGCGCCGAAAGCGTCAGCAACTGCGCCTTGTCGAGCAGCAGCTCTTCCGAGGAAACGGTGTAGGCCTGCCGCTGATAGTTGCGGAAGCCATCCACGATCGGCTCCAGAACGGCGAATGCTTCAACGTCCGTCTGTTCCTGCGACGCATCGGTACGGCCGGCCGTGAAGGGGACGACCACGTCATGGCCGGCCTTCTTTGCGGCCTGCTCGATGGCGACAGAACCGCCGAGAACGATCAGATCGGCAATCGATACCTTCTTGCCGCCGGTCTGGGCGTCGTTGAACTTCTTCTGGATGCCTTCGAGTGCCTCAAGCACGGAAGCGAGCTGAGTCGGCTGGTTGGCCTCCCAGTCCTTCTGCGGCGAAAGACGGATGCGCGCGCCGTTGGCGCCGCCGCGCTTGTCGGAGCCGCGGAAGGTCGAGGCAGACGCCCAGGCCGTCGAGACGAGCTGCGGGATCGTCAGGCCGGAAGCTGCGATCTGACCCTTGAGGGCCGCGATATCGTTGGCATCGATCTGCGCGTAGTCGGCATCCGGGATCGGGTCCTGCCAGATGAGCTCTTCGCTCGGCACTTCCGGGCCGAGGTAGCGTGCGCGGGGACCCATGTCACGATGCGTCAGCTTGAACCAGGCGCGAGCAAAGGTGTCGGCGAAGGCTTCCGGGTTCTCGAAGAAGTGGCGCGAGATCTTCTCGTAGGAGGGGTCGAAGCGTAGCGCCAGGTCTGTGGTCAGCATGGCCGGAGCGTGACGCTTGGACTTGTCGTGCGCATCTGGCACCGAGTTGGCGCCCGCACCATGCTTCGGCGTCCACTGATGCGCGCCGGCCGGGCTCTTCGTCAGTTCCCAATCGTAACCGAACAGGTTCCAGAAGAAGTTGTTGCTCCACTTGGTCGGCGTCGAGGTCCAGGTGACTTCGAGACCGCTGCCGATCGCATCGCCGCCCTTGCCGCTGCGGAAGCTGTTCTTCCAGCCGAGGCCCTGCTCTTCAATGCCAGCCGCTTCCGGTTCGGGACCGACGAGGGCAGCGTCACCTGCGCCGTGCGTCTTGCCGAAGGTGTGGCCGCCGGCGATAAGGGCAACCGTTTCCTCGTCGTTCATGGCCATGCGGGCGAAGGTTTCGCGGATATCGCGCGCGGCGGCCAACGGGTCGGGATTGCCGTTCGGGCCTTCAGGATTGACGTAGATGAGGCCCATCTGCACGGCTGCAAGCGGATTTTCGAGATTGCGATCACCGCTATAGCGCTTGTCGCCGAGCCAGGTCTCTTCCGCACCCCAATAGATGTCTTCTTCCGGTTCCCAGACGTCTTCACGCCCGCCACCGAAGCCGAAGGTTTTGAAGCCCATGGATTCGAGTGCGACGTTGCCGGTAAGGATCAGGAGGTCGGCCCAGGAGATGCTGTTGCCGTACTTCTGCTTGATCGGCCAGAGAAGGCGGCGTGCCTTGTCGAGATTGACGTTATCCGGCCAGCTATTGAGCGGGGCGAAGCGCTGCGTGCCGGAGGAGGCGCCACCGCGGCCGTCGCCGGTGCGGTAAGTGCCGGCACTGTGCCAGGCCATGCGAATGAAGAGCGGACCGTAATGGCCAAAGTCTGCCGGCCACCAATCCTGCGAATCCGTCATCAGGGCGACGAGGTCTTGCTTGAGCGCCTTCAGGTCGAGCTTCTTGAACGCTTCGGCATAGTTGAAGCCGTTGTCGAGCGGGCTGGACAAGGAAGAACCCTGGTGAAGGATCTTGAGGTTCAGCTGGTTCGGCCACCAGTCGCGGTTTGATCTTGCCGAGACGTTCGTGTTGCCGTGCGGGAACGGACATTTGCCTGCGTTTTCAACCTTAGTATCCATGACTTTCTCCCTTGGATGCCTTGAATTGTACTGCCGAAAAAGGGTCTCGCCTCCCTGGGGAAGCAATTTTCGAACTTTCGTCGCTCCAGCCTCCGCGTGGCGGGTCTGCCGGAACCAAAACACGGTTCGATGCCCGGGATTCAGATCGATCCCGGGCATCGATGAATTCACTTAGTCAAAGCTCGCAATGTGAGCTGCGTATGACATACGACGGCATCCCGCCGCTGTTGGGTGCAGTCTAGCCAAGCTCTTCGATTAATTTAAGTTGGATTTCCTGATTGGTGCGATAAGGTGAGGTTATGATAAATCTTACCCTCAAGCAGCTGCGCTACTTCGAAGCTTTGGCAAAGCACGGCCACTTTGGTCGTGCGGCCGATGTTTGCGCCATCTCCCAGCCCGCCCTCTCGATGCAGATCAAGGAGCTGGAAGAGCAGCTCGGTACCGATCTCTTTGAAAGGGGCGCCCGACAGGTTCGTCTCACCAATTTCGGCGAGGCATTTGCGGAGCGCGTCCGTGAGATCTTGCGGTCCGTGGATGAGTTGGGGGATCTCGCGCGGGCCTCCCGCAGTCAGCCGGTCGGGCGCCTGAGGATCGGCATCATCCCGACGGTTGCGCCCTATCTGCTGCCGACCATCATCGGCAATCTCACCAACCTGTATGACGGTCTCGATATTCATGTGCGGGAGACGCTGACGTCGAAGCTCGTCGAGGAGCTGGCCGAAGGCCGACTGGATACGGCTATCGTCGCTCTGCCGGTCTCCGAGCCCTCCCTGACGGAGGTGGCGCTTTTCTCCGAAAGTTTCGTGCTGGTGCGGCCGAGCGAGGATGAAGGCAAGCCGGTGCCTAATCGCGAGGCGCTGCGCGAAATGCGCCTGCTGCTACTGGAGGAGGGACATTGTTTCCGCGATCAGGCGCTGTCCTTCTGCAACATACAATCCGCGCTTCCCCGGGAGTTGATGGACGGCAGCTCGCTATCGACGCTAGTGCAAATGGTCAGCGCCGGCATCGGCGTCACTCTGATCCCCGAGATGGCGGTCGCCGTCGAAACGCGGTCTGCCTCGGTATCGGCCGTGCGGTTCCAGAGCCCGCAGCCCTCACGGACCATTGGCATGATCTGGCGCAAGACGAGCCCGCTCGCCAAGCAGCTTCTGCGGATTTCTGAGGTCGTTCGCCAGTCGGCCGAGGCGATGCGCGAACACCATGATTCGGTTTGGCGAGCACAGGATTTCGGCCCCAACGGTCTGGCGCAACCCTTAAACCGGAGCAGCGCTGATACTGCTCTTTCATCAAAGCAGCAGTGACCACTGGCGAAAATTCGCCTTGTTGCGATCGCGATGCCTGTGAAAAGCGAAGGGGGCCAATTTCTTTTCCACAAGCGCGGAGATTTCAAACGATTAGAGTAATTTTAATCGTTTAAATTATTTAATGCCTTGATTTACAAAGAAACTCTTCCATGTCATCCCATTATCGCATGACAATGGAGGTCGTGATGCAAGAGTTCGAAAACGTAAGAAATGAGATTCCTACGTATGTGATTGATCGCCTCGAAAGCGAGTGGCGGCTGGTGCAGGCGCAGGACCTGCAGCTGAAGACCGGGCTGCGCGCGGATACTCGAGAGAATACCGCACCTGCCGCAACAGAGCGTCTTGCATCTCTGAACAAATGATGGGCTTTCCGCGATCGCTGTTGATCGCGCCCTGATCCGAAGAGATCTTCAAACGGCGCCACACGCCGTTCTTCTTCCCAGTATCTCTAGAAGAAACTCGCAGCGGCCCCGATTATCTACCCCGGGGCTGTTGCGGCATGCTGAGCGGTATCGCGTCCTAAGCGTCGAGATAGCGTTCGGTCAGGCGTGCCCACATGGCAGCGCCGGCCGTCAGACTTTCATCGGCGAAATCATATTTTGCGCTGTGCAGCACCGGCGAGTTGACGCCATTGCCGAGGCGCAGGAAACTGCCGGGCTTACGTTCGAGGAAGTAGGCGAAGTCTTCGCTGCCGGGAATGAGGTTACAGGTCGAGACCTTGTCGGCGCCGACAAGCTCTTCCGCTACCGTGCGCGCCAGTTCGGTCTCCTTTTCCGAATTGACGACGACTGGATAGCCGCGGATGTAGTTGATATCGACGCTGGCGCCATAACCCTCGGCAACGGATTGCGTCAGCTGGCGGATCCTTGTTTCCAGAAGTTCACGGATCTTCGGGTCGAAGGAGCGCACGCTCAGCGCCATCCTTGCACTTTCAGGAATGACGTTTGACGCTTCACCGGCGTGAATGGAGCCGACCGTCACCACAGCCGTCTGCGTGGGGTCAATGCTTCGTGCAACCACCGTCTGCAGGCTGATGACGAGGTTGCAGGCGACGACGATGGGGTCGATGGTCAGGTGCGGGCGTGAGGCGTGGCCGCCCTTGCCGGTTATGGTGATCTCGACGGTATCGGCTGCCGCCATCATCGGGCCTGAGCGCATCAGCCAGCTGCCCTCCGGAGCGCCTGGATGATTGTGCAGGCCAAAAATCGCGTCAAAGGGAAAGCGTTCGAACAGGCCGTCCTTGATCATGGCCTGGGCGCCACTGATCACTCCGGCCTCCTCGGCGGGCTGGAAAATCAGGTTCACAGTGCCGTTGAAGCGGCGGGTACGAGCGAGATACTCGGCAGCCCCCAGGAGCATCGTCGTATGGCCGTCGTGGCCGCAGGCATGCATTTTCCCCGGCGTCTTGCTGGCATATGGGCGGCCGGTCTGTTCGAGGATCGGCAGCGCATCCATGTCGGCACGGATGGCGATGCTCTTCTTGCCGGCTCCAGAGGTAAGCCGGGCGACGACGCCGTGGCCGCCGACATTGCGTGTCACCTCATAGCCCCAGGCTTCCAGCTTTTCGGCGACGAAGCGCGCGGTTTCCGCCTCTTCGAATGAAAGCTCAGGGTTGGCGTGCAGATGCTGTCGGATGCCGGTCAACCCGGCTTCCATGGGTTCGAAGTCGGTGAGGCGGGCGAAATCGTTATCGAGGGTCATGGCTATTCCAATGGTTCGCTTGAGCCGCCATCCGCCACAGAGCGTGAAGGCATTCGTGATGATGGAGCTGTCGCGCTAAATGAAGCGCGACAGGAAGCTTCGGGTGCGAGGATGCTGCGGATTGCCGATTACATCCTCCGGCTTACCCTGCTCGACGATCTTGCCGCCATCCATGAAGACAACGCGGTCGGCTGCTTCGCGCGCAAAGCCGATTTCGTGGGTGACGACGATCATCGTCAATCCCTGTTTGGCAAGGTCGCGCATGGTGGCGAGCACCTCGCCGACCAGCTCTGGATCGAGAGCGGAGGTCGGCTCGTCGAACAGCATCAGCTTCGGCTTGATCGCAAGCGCCCTGGCAATCGCCACGCGCTGCTGCTGGCCGCCCGAGAGCTGGCGCGGGTAATTGTCGGCTTTGGCCGAAAGCCCGACGCGATCGAGCAGCGCCCGGGCATTGTCGGTTGCCTGTTTTCGGCTTTCACCATGGATGCCGATCGGCGCTTCGATGACATTCTGCAGAGCCGTCATATGCGGATAGAGATTGAACTGCTGGAACACCATGCCGATCTTGCGTCGCTGCAGCGCGATCGCATGGTTGGACAGCTTGACGAGCCGCCCCTTGTTCAGCCGGTAGCCGATCTGCTCGCCATCCACTTCGATGGAACCGCGATTGATCGATTCCAGGTGATTGATGCAGCGCAGAAACGTCGACTTCCCGGAACCGGATGGGCCGAGGATGACGACCACTTCTCCCGGTGTCACATCAAGGTCGATACCCTTTAGAACCTCGAGATGTTCGAAGGATTTGTGGACATTGCGGGCGCGAACGAGCGGCTCCACTGTTGTGTCGGCATGCATTGCGACGTTCATTGTCCCGCCTCCTGTGCCGGCACGAGCGCTGGGGTGCCTTCCTTTGCGGCCTTCGTGGCGGCGGAGCGCCGGTCGGCGCGGCTATAATGGCGCTCTATGTAGCTCTGACCGATATTCAGCACCGAGGTGATCAGCAGGTACCATATCACCGCGACCAGAAGCATCGGAATGACTTCGAAGGTGCGATTGTAGATCGACTGGACGGAATAGAGCAGGTCGGCCATGGCAATGACGCTGACGAGTGAAGTCGCCTTGATCATACTGATCAGCTGGTTGCCGGTCGGCGGCACGATGGACCGCATGGCCTGCGGGATAATGATGCGGCGCAGAGCGCGTATGCGCGTCATGCCGAAGGCTTCGGCCGTCTCGAACTGGCCCTTGTCGACCGAAAGCAGGCCGCCGCGAATGATCTCGGCCATATAGGCCGCTTCGTTGAGGGCGAGGCCGGCAATCGCCGCCGTCATCGGGCTGATGACAGAATTGGTGTCCCAGCTGATGAAAGTCGGGCCGAAGGGGATGCCGATCGACAGCGTCGGGAAGAGCGTCGAGAGATTGTACCAGAAGATCAACTGCACGAGCAGCGGCGTGCCGCGGAAGAACCAGATGTAGAGCGAAGCGAGCGAGCTTGCCAGCGTATCCTTCGACAGCCGGGCGATCGCCAGCAGCAGGCCGAGCACGATACCGAAGGCCATGGCGACGACAGTCAGCCCAAGCGAAACATAAAGGCCATCGATAACGACCGGATCGAAGAAATACTGGCCGACGACATGCCAGCCGAAGTTGTCGTTGCGGGCGATCGACCAGGCACAGTAGGCGGCAATCAGAAGCGTCACGGCCCAGGCCGCGACACGGCCCTTGGGGAATGGCGTATGGGCGTTTGCCACATCCCTCAGCTCAAGATCTGCACCGCCGGATGGCGGCGGTGCACTGTCTCTGGGATTGCTCGTCATTTGCTCGCCTGTGCCGCCAGGTTGATACCGGGCTCCTTGATCATGTTGTTCTCAAGGCCCCACTTCTTCATGATGGCCGCATAGGTGCCGTTGTCGACCAATTCCTTGATCGCATCGCGCAAAATCGGGCTGAGCGGCGAATTCTTCGGCAAAACCGCACCTTGGAACAGGTCGTCGAAGCCGTTCTTCTGGCCGACGCCCGCCAGCTCCAGCTGGCCGTTTGCCTGCGAAACGAAGTAGGTCAGCGGTGCCTGAGAGGAGAAAAATGCGTCGGAACGCTTCGAGCGCACGGAAAGGATCGATGTAGGCTGATCGGTGAAGGATTGAACCTGCAGCGCCGGCTTACCGTCCTTCGTGCATTTCTCGGCCTGCGCCTTGATGACTTTCTCTGCCGATCCGCCCGCCATCACGGCGATGCGATGGCCGCAGGCGGTGTCGAGCGCAGTGATGCCCTTCGGGTTGCCCTTTTCGACGGCGAAGACGACGAATTCCTGAACATAATCGACGAAGTCATTGGCATCTTCGCGCGACTTGAAATCACCGACCGGACCTTCGGCATATTGGAAGCGGCCCGAATTGATACCACTCAAGAGGGCGGGCAGGCCGCCGACCGTCGCGTGGCCGATCTCGACGCCGAGAATCTGCCCGATTGCCTTGGTCAACTCGGCGCTTGCGCCGGTAACATCGGAGGCGCCGTTGACGATCTCATAGGGAGGGAAGGAGCCGCTGTTGACGGATACCATCTTGCCCGAGGTGCGAATGTTCTCCGGCAATTTGGCATGGAGCTGTTCATTGACCGAGAGCTTCGGCAATGCAGCGTCCTCAGCGAAGGCCGAACCCGAAATCATCAGGCTTGCCGCAGCGATGTATGTGAGTTTTTTCAATGACATGCTTGTTCCCCTTTTGCTTTGCGTCTTTGAATTTCTGATGATGATCAGGCGTCGCCCGTCCGGCTGCCGTCGACATCGAGCGGAAAGAGCTCCTCCGGTGTCATCAGTCTCGACAGAATGCCCTGCACATGCAGTTCCGAGGCGAAGTCCGCGATCATCTTGCGATTGGCGGCAAAGCCGCTCGCATCCCAGCCCTCCGGCAGCTCGGTTGCTGATTTCAACAATTCGTCGAGCATGAAGGGTGTCGTATCGGCATATTTGCGCCGCTTGCTCAGCCACACGCGCTGCGATTCATCGAGCAGGGCGTTCAATTCGGCCATGACCCACGGATGCTCCGCGACAAACTCCGACCTGAAGCCGATCAGGTGCATACCGGGTACATAGCCCACATCGGCAAAATAGTGATGCTCCGCGGTACGGAAATCCGGCAGAAGCTGGCGGAAACCGGAATTGCCAGCGAAATAGCCGTCCGGCATGAAAGGCGTGAAAATCGCGTCGAGCTGGCCTTCCCTGAGCAGATCCATCATCGGGCGTTCGCCGGGGGCAGCCTCGATGCGGCCGGTGCGGCCGAACCCATCGAGACGGTCGGTGATCGGATGGGCCTCGGTCAGGCGACCGGCATACCACACAGCATCCTCGACGCCGACCCCTTCGCGGCGAAGCGCTGCGCGCGTCCAGGTGTTGCCAGAATCCCGCCAGCCCGTGACGCCGATGCGCTTGCCCGCCAGTTGGGGAAAGCTCGTGACGGGGCTCTCCTTGGTCGTGATGACGCAGCGATGGCGAAAGCCGCGCATGATGAAATTCGGCATGCCGACGATGCTGTCGTCGCCTTCGATGCGCATCTGCGTGTAGCGGCTGAACGAGGTTTCGGCTGCATCATAGTCGTCGCTTTTGCCGACATGCGAGATCAGGGTTCCGACCCGGTCCACCTTGAGGTCAAGTTTCGGGGAGGAGACATCGCCCAGGATCAGCGGCGTTATGTAGTCCCAATCGCGCAGGGCCAGGCGGAGAGTAAGAGGCATGAAATTCACTCGCGAAAAACTTGTTTTCCAAGTGAGTAAATGTTCAATATGAGGTGATCAAATGTTATTACGTTATTGAACATTAAAATGGCGCGAGAATGAGCGGAAATCGAGATGCGGCGTGGTTTGCCGAAAAATTGAACGACCGGACGATTCGTGGCATCGCATTGGAGACGAGCGCGCTCATCCGCGCAGGAGCGCTGCCCGTCGGTACGAAGTTGCCTCCGATCCGCGATCTCGCATTTGCGCTCGGCATAAGCCCGGCGACGCTCTCGGAAGCATGGAGCGAACTTAGGCGCCAGAAAATCATCAGCGGGCGTGGCCGCAATGGCACTTGGGTCAGCGGCGATCGTTTCATCAACCAGCCGGCCCGACTTGCAAGCGCCGGACACTATGGCGATCACGTCCTTGATCTGACATCAGCAGGTCCGGATGTACAGCTACTTCCGCAGCTGGAGGCCGCGATGGCCTACGGTGCTTCGGCCGCCAATCTCAATAGCTATGAGCGCAGCCGCATTCTCCCGGAGCTCGAGGCGGCAGTCAGGAAAACCTGGCCCTACGAGCCGGAGGCTCTCCTTGCGACCAACGGCGGATACAATGCCGTCTATACGCTGATCAATGCTTTGGTCATGCCGGGCGCCGCGGTCGCCATCGAGGATCCGACCGGCATGCGGCTTCTCGATATTCTCGAAGATCGCGGCGCTCGAATTATCCCCGTGCGCTGCGATGAAGAAGGCCCTCTGGCGTCATCGCTGGAGGAGGCGATGAAATATCGCCCGGTCGCCTTTGTCTTCCAGCCGCGTCTTCATTCCGTCACCGGCCAGAGTGTGAGCGCGACCCGTATGGCAAAACTTGCGGAGATCCTTCGCGACAAGGATACGCTGATCGTCGAGGATGACGGTGTGGCGGATATTTCCGCCGCGCCACGCCAGTCGATGGGACATCTTTATCCCGATCGCGTCATCCATATTCTCTCGTTTTCGAAGACGCATGGGCCTGATCTGCGGCTGGCGGTGCTGTCGAGTTCGCGGGCCATCGTCGATCAGATTCAATCCTATCGCAGCTTCAGTGCCGGCTGGACGAGCCGTATCCTTCAATCGGCGGCGGCATGGCTGTTGCGCGATCCCGCGACCGAAGCCTGTTTGGATCATGCCCGCAACGTCTATGCTAAACGCCGCGCTGCACTGATCGACGCACTCGGCGAGCGCGAGGTGCCTGCACTGCACGGTGCTGGCCTATGTGCCTGGATACCGATTTCATCCGAACCATTCGCAATGGTCACGTTGGCGGCACGCGGCATCGCGGTCAGTCCGGGCGCAAAATTCTCTATTCTGCCGAGCAGTCACCTGCGCGTAGTAACGGCCACTCTTTCCGAACGCCTCGAGGAGGTGGCCGATGCCATTGCACTGGCCGCCATTCACACCTGACCGGGCAAGATCAGTTACCCTGAGTTGCTCTAGCGCTCTTCGGCGCCGTTTTCAAGGACCCGGCATAGCCAACCAGCATCGTTGCAAGCTTTGCCGAAATGAGCGCTATGATGATGATCGCGATGAGGTAGATCGCGATGTAGATGGGATGCGGCAGTTGTATATCACGCATCAGATGCCCGTAGATCTCCGTAAAACCGCGATGGCACATATAGATCGGGTAGGAGAGATAGCCGAGAAAAATGCCTGGCTGCTGCAGCTTGGGCGGCAATTCGAGCATCGTGCCGGCAAGGACGATCAGCGGCGAGACCAGGACACAGAACACCAGCGCATATTTCAGCGAGTAAGTCGGCAGAAACAGCAGGAGGCAGATCGCCGCGATGGGCAACAGGGCGGCATAGCTGTTTACCGTCCGTCCGAGCGAGGTGACGTTTCGAAGGCGATAGATGATCATACCGAGCGTGAAGGAGAAGAAGACGCGCGCGAGACCGCCGTCGACCGAGCGCCATTCCCAGCCGAGATCGAGCGATTTGTGAAAGAAGACCGAACCGACCAGCATCGCCAGGGATGCGGCGGCGATGAGAACAAGGCTTCGCGTTTTAAGCCTGAACAATACGAGCGCGAAGACCAAATTGGCCAATAGTTCCCAAAACAGCGACCATGCCGGCCCGTTTAGCGGATAGAGCGGCCAGATATCGCCGGGCGATCGCGTCAGGAAGCTCGGCGACGGCAGCATGAAGACGGTCGATAAAATGCTCGCCCCAAGATCCGCCCGTCCGACGCCGGCTGCCTGCCAGTGCATCAGCAATTGCCCGAGGCCGAAGACGCTGCCAATCAGAAATAGCGGGTAGAGGCGGGCGTAGCGCGCCTTCATGAAGGCAAGGACGGTCATGCCGGCGGCGAGCTTTTCGCCATAGGCTCGAGCGATGACGAAGCCGCTCAGCACGAAGAAGAAGTCGACGGCGATATAGGCCGACGGCGCATAGGGCCTGTCGAGGTGATAGACGACAACGGCGAGTGCCGCGAGGCCGCGCATCGCATCCAGGGCGGCATATCTGTGTCTGGGCGTATCAGCCGTCATGGGTCGAGACCTCTTTGGATAACAGCACCGCGTATGTTCTATCCAATCGTGCGGGCACCGAAGAATTCGCGTCGCAGGCTTTGATCTAGCGGGCGGACACGCGAGAGATTGGACAGAAGTTGGCGGGGGCGGCGCAGCACCGATGCGTTCAAAAAGTGCGTCCGGATGAGGTTGGAAGACTTGCTGTGCGCGCCGGCATGCCCGACCCGGTAGATGGCGCCGCGGAAGGGGAGCGACCCGAGCGGGTGACCGGCATCTGCAAGTATCTTGCCGATGCGGACATGGCTGCCGAGCATCGACTTGATGTAGTCGATATCGGCCTCCTCAAAGCTGGCCGGCAGCCCATAGAGGTCGGAGCGGATAATCAGCGACGTGCCGCAGAAATTGGCGAAGTCATTGTGATGCAGCAGCAACCGGCCACCTTCGTTCCAGAGATAGCCGCGGTCGATCTTCCAGCCATTGGCATTGCTGTTCCTGCCGGCAAATTCGACGATATTGGCGCTGACGAAATCATCGTCGTCGACGATCATGAAGAAGCGCGTGTCGCGCGCAGACAGCATGCCGCTTAACACTCGGCGCCCCTTGTCCAGCCGAAAGGCGTCATAGACCTTTTCCCTGTCGGCGCCATTGATATCGTGCAGCTGGTTCGGCGGGAAGGTGACCCGCTCGACGGAGAATTTTGGCGGCAGGTCCGGCAGATCGGCACCTTCATTGGCAACGATGACGCCGCGCCAGTCGCCGTTGGATTGCCCGGAAATGGAGGCGATCGTTTGGGATAGACGGCTTTTCAGCGAAGGCCAGTCGTTGGAATTGGCCTGATGGCGAACGGGGATGATGAAGGTAACCAGTGTCATGACACGCCCTTTTGAGAGAAGGTACGGCTGTTGCGGGAACTGAAGAGGCGCTGCAGGCCCATGTCTTTGCTGGGTCTGGCAGCCGCAATCTCGTTATTGGGTTCGGGCGCGGCGACCTTGCAGGGTCGTGCGCACCAGGAAGAGAATCCTTTCCCTGCATAGAAGGAAGATCAGAGCCGAATAGGTAATGCCGCCGACGAGAATCTCGCAGACCAGGCGTCCGGCCATGGACCAGTCGCTCAAGGCAGACGACGTAGCCAGAACCGCGACGAGCATGCCGAGATAGGCAGCGATTGGCCTTAGGAACTGGCCGAAATATTGCGGAATGCTGAGCCCGATCAGCCGGGAGACCATCCACAATGTGGCAGGCCACAGCATCAGCACTTCGAGCATCAGCGCAAAGACGATGGTCGAGACGCCATATTGGTAGAGGGCAAGGACCGTCAGAATGGTGACGATGTTGCGTACCAGTTGATAATAGAACCACCAATCGGACTTGCCCTGGCTGGTGATGAGCGACGCCTGAATAACGCCGATGCCGCCCATGAGGCCGATCACACAGAAGAAGCGAACCGGCCAGATCGCCGCCGTCCAATGCGCGCCGAAGATCAGCGGAATCGCATCATCGGCGACGGCCGCGAGCCCCATGAAGGCGGGAAAGGATACCAGCGAGCAACCGAAGGTCGCCATGAGGAAGGCCTCGCGCACCTTGTTCTGGTCGTGCTGTAGAGAGGAAAGCAGCACGTGGCTGACTGAAGTCAGGCCGCCAGCCACGACATTGTTGAGCATCTCGTAGAGCCGCCGGGCGAAATTATAGATACCGAGAGCGGCAGGGCTCACCAGCGTACCGATGATCAGCTGATCGAGGTTCATGGTCTGCAGGAAGCGGTTGCCGGAGGCGAAGATGCCGTAATGCAGCAGCTCTCGCAGGCTCGACAGCTTGATCCGGACACCAGGCAGCCACCTTGCCCCCCAGAAGGCCGCAACGCAGGCTGCGGCGGGTGCGGCGATCTGCGCGATCGCGAGCGCCCACAGGCCAAAACCGGCAAGGATGAGCGACAGGCAGATGGTCGCCGAGACGAAGGTGGCGATCGCGGTACGAACGGCCGCCAGATGAAAGGACATCGTCCTGCCGATCAGGGCGTTCGGAACGATGATCATCATGTCGAAGAAGATCTTCAGCCCGATGATCATCAGAAGGTTGACGATCTCGTCATGGCCGACCCAATGGGCAACCGTCGGTGACAGCACAAATAGTGCTGCGTAAAGAATGGCTGCCGCAAAGAAGGAAAGCCAGAAGACGGTATCGAGGTGGCTGCGCCGGATCGACTTCTGCTGGATCAGCGCCTCGCCGAAGGCGGTGGGGCCAAAGCCGGCGGTGAAGCTGACGATGGCGAAGGCGAGCGCAACGAGGCCGAAATCCTGCGGCAGAAGAAATCGCGAGGTCACGACGAAGACGAGGCTGTTGAGCGCGGTCGGGATCAATGTGTCCAGGGCCGACCAGAATGCGCCTCTCAAGGCTGCCCGCGATCGGTTTTCACTCAGATGTTCAAAGACGATTTCATCTGCTTCGGAAGCCAGCAACCGCATACCTCGCCTTATTGATCCCAAACCGACGCCAGCCTTGCCCGGCATCGGTCCATTGCCGCTTCGTCATCCTTCGATGGATTGGGAGGCGGCGCTCTGGAGGCTTGATCTAGGCCAGCTCTTCGATTTGTCTAGGGATGGTTGTTGCATTGCAACATTACGTTGCCAAAAAGATTCCACGATCGAGATAAACGCGTAGGTCTGCCGTTTTCAACGCAAACTCGAACGCGGCCGGAGACCAGACGAGGTGGCACTTGCCGTCGGTGTCATCGGAAACTGTGATCAGTCATAGCCGCACGGCCAGAGCACTGGCCGGTCTCACTGGGCGGCGGAGCGAACCTTTGGCGCGTCATCCCACTCGATGTCGGGTGCAAGTTCAATCTCGTCGTCGGGTTCGTTCATGACATAGAGATAGCCGTCGAGCATATCGCAAGCACGCTCGCTGGCGCCGATCTTTGCTTCCGTTTCGGTAATGGCGGTCGCGATCGCCTTGATGCGGGCGCGCAGCATGTGGCCGACGACATCCTTGCCGGGGCGCTTACCGAGACGGTCGAGATGAAGCCCGATGCGGTTGGAATGCCGCTCCAGTTCGCTCTTGCTGAAATGCGCCTTGCGGATTTCCTCAAGCAGAGCCGCCCGCATCTTGGCAACAGGATCGAAGGTTCCAGGCTCGCGTTCGTCCAACACCATCTCCGTGATGAGCTTTTCGATGGCGACCAGTGCCTGCAGGTCGACCGCATCCGTCAGCTCGACGTCATAGCCGGTATCGTCAAAGACTTTCCGGCGCACCGGGTCGAGAAGCAGCTCATAGGCCTTCTGCAATCGCGAGAAGGTATCGGTGTCGCCGCCGGAATCGGGATGCGCGGCCTTTGCCCGCTTGCGATAGGCCGCTTTGATCTGCTCTTCGTTCGCATCGCGCGCAACGCCGAGAATATCGTAGGGATCAGTCACTCCAACTCCTGCCGCCGCTTATTCCTGTTTACCAGAGCGCGATGCCGAAAAGTGTAAACGGTTTTCGGACAACATCACGCTCTGCCCTTTAGATTCTGGAGCCCTTGCGACCGGGCTGGCCGGCAGGGCTTAGACGTCTTGTTGGGCCGTTTCAATCGGTCCCGGGCCTATTTGTACCATCACAAAGGCAGAGTTTGGACAAAAAGAGGCCGGTGTCAAAGGTGAACTGCCTCATCTGTGGAAATCGGTTGGCTCAAATCGTCCGGTCGAAGAAGACGGTCGAGCGCGCCTGTTTGAGCCGGTAGAGCTGGGCAGGGCGATTGCTGGCCCGACGCATCTCTCCCGCAATCGGCTCGATGAAATCCACCTCAGCAATGCGCTTTCGGAAGGCAGACTTATCGAGAAGGCGTCCGAGAAGTCGCTCATAGACCGCCTGCAATTCGCTAAGCGTGAACGCTTCGGGCAGGAGGTGAACGGGCAAGGTCGTGTATTCTACCTTGTTGCGTAGCCGCGTGACCGCAGCCTTCAAAATGGCGGCGTGGTCGAAGGCAAGCGGGATCGTCGCGGTGTCGCTCCCGATCGGATGCCATGCCGCGCCGGTGGCATTGCCGCCGTGCATGAGGGTGACAGCTTCCTTGGCGATCAGCGCCATGTAGGTCACGCTCAAGCTCCAGCCGCGGGGATCGCGCGCTGCATCGCCGAAAACGCCAACCTGCTCGAAATAGGGCGCGGCGACCCCGGTCTTGTCGCGGAGCACACGTTGCGCCGCCGCCTCCAAGTCTCGGTCTTCGTCGACGTGAATCCAGCCGCCGGGCAGGGCCCAGCTGCCGGCAAACGGCTCCGCGCCGCGTTGCGCCAGCAGAACCTCAAGTCCGTCTGGCGCCAATGCGAAAATTGCAAGATCGACCGAAACGATCGGTCTCTGATGAAGGTCATCTGGGCTGTTCATGGCTTTCTACATAGCGCAGCAAATACTTAGTGTAAAGTTTCAACTAACTTAGTTGACAAAATACAATAACTGATGTTTGTTCGCCTCATCGCAGTCGCAAAGCCACTTTTCAGGAGGCATTCATGTTCGGATTTCGTTTCATCAAGGCTCAGCCGACCCAATATGTAATCCAGTATCGCAGCGGTCAGCCGCAGCGGGAGGGCGCAGGGCTCTCGTTCTGGTATTTTGCGCCGTCGAGCTCGCTGGTCGTGGTGCCGACTGCGAGCGTCAACGAGCCCTTCATTTTCCCGGAAGTGACGGCGGACTTCCAGGAAGTGACCGTTCAGGGGCAGATCACCTATCGCATCGCCGAGCCGAAGCGGACGGCGGAGCTCCTCGATTTTTCGCTCAACGCCAAAGGGATCTACGGTTCGGAAGATCCACAGAAGCTGTCGCAGCGGTTGATCGATCAGGTTCAGGTCGTCATGCGCGCCGAGGTGCAGGCCCTGTCGCTGAAAGATGTGCTGGCCGCGGGCGAGCTGCTGGTCGGCCGCGTGGCAGGGGTATTGCATGATCATCCGGTGCTGCAGGCGCTGGGTCTGGAACTCCTCAGCCTGTCGATCCTTGCGGTCAAACCCAAGCCGGAAACCGCCAAGGCACTGGAAGCCGGCGCGCGTGAAGCGCTGCTGCGCAGTGCCGACGAGGCGATCTATGCCCGCCGCAACGCAAGCGTTGAGCAGGAAAGAACCATCAAGGAGAACGAACTGGCGACCGAGATCGCCGTTGAAAACAAGAAGCGTCAGGTTCGCGAGGCGCAGATGGATGCGGAACGCTCGGTGCAGGAGCGGCAGCTGCAGATCCGCCGCGAGGAGATGACCGGCAAGATCGCGCTCGAGGAACAGAACAAGGCCCTCGTCGCTCTCGCTTCGGGCAATGCGCGCGAGGAGGCCGATGCCAAGGCCTATGGCCTGGCTGCCATGATGAAATCGTTCGGCGACGCCGATCCCAAGATGCTGCAGGCGCTGGCTTCGGTCGGCATGGACCCCGGCCAGTTGATGGCGCTCGCCTTCCGCGACCTTGCCGACAACGCCACCAAGATCGGCCAGCTGAACGTCACTCCCGATCTCCTGCGCGAAATACTGCAGCCGCAGGCAGGGAGATAAGCCATGCCGGTGGCAAGCAATGGAAGGGCGGATGATCGCAAGATCGTGCTGATCACACGCGATACCCGCCTCGATGAACTCGTCACACGCTTCAACACCGTTCAGCAGGCGCAGTTCTATGTCGAACATCTCGGCGCGGATTTCGGTGATTACCTGGCAGAGCAGCAGCATTATCAAGCGGCTGTGCGCGAGGTGGAAGCAAGCCTGCGCGCCATCGCCCGAGTGCAGACGCTCAACCGGCGCTATCTCGCAAACTTCATCTTCGGTGCCGATGATCTCGTCGTCGTGCTGGGGCAGGACGGTCTGGTCGCCAATACGCTGAAATATCTCGATGGCCAGAATGTGCTTGGAGTGAACCCGGATCCGAAACGATGGGACGGCATCCTGCTGCCATTTAAGGCGACCGACGTGCGAAAAATCATGCCGGAAGCTTTGGCGCAGCGCCGGCCGCTCAAGCGCGTCAGCATGGCAAGGGCCGCGCTCAATACCGGCGAGGTACTTTATGCGGTGAATGATCTCTTCATAGGCCCGCGCAGCCATGTCTCGGCGCGCTACGATCTTCGGATTGGCGAGCGGCACGAAAGGCAGTCGTCGAGCGGCATCATCGTGTCCACAGGCATGGGGTCGACGGGCTGGCTGAAGAGCCTCTATGCCGGTTGGGCCGGCGCGGCCGCGAGCTGCGGCATTGAGTTGCCGGCGGGCATTGCCGACGCTTCGTTTCCCTGGGATGCGAACTTCCTGCACTATTTCGTGCGGGAGCCGTTCCCGAGCCGCACAACGGGTGTTTCGCTGGTTTCGGGACAGATCGGAGCAGAGATGCCGATGACTGTCACTTCCGAAATGGCCGAGCATGGCGTCATCTTCAGCGATGGCATCGAGGCGGATTTTCTACCCTTTAATGCCGGAACGCTGGCGACGGTCGGCCTTGCCGAGCGCCAGGGGATATTGGTGATGTAACAACAATCGGCCCGCTTCCTCGAAGGAAACGGGCCGATCATCAAGACTTCCGACGATTAGGCGGCGGTGAAGGGCACGGCAACGAAGGTCTTGCCGCCGTCGCGTTCGATCAGCAGCAGGACGGATTTGCGGCCATCCTTGCCGGCTTTGGCCACCGCCGTCTGTACATCATGAGCGTTACGCACCGGCTGGTCGTTGACAGAGACAATGACGTCGCCGGTCTGGATGCCGGCGGCAGCGGCCGGCTTGTCCGGATTGACGCTGGCAACCACGGCACCTTCCACGCCGTGCGGCAGGTTCAGCTGCTGACGGACGTCTGGCGTGAGATTGGCAAGGCCGACACCGATGCTCGGCTGATTGGACGGCTGGACTTTGCCATCGCCATTGTCGTTGGCAGCCTGCTTGCTATCGTCATTGCCGCCGATGGTGACACTGACATCCACGCTCTTGCCGTCGCGCCAGAGCGTAACCGAACGCTTGTCGCCGGGGGAAAGATCGGCGACAAGCCGCGACAGATCCTTCGGCGTCTTGACTGTCTCATTGCCGACCGCGGTCACGATGTCGCCACTCTTGATGCCGGCGCGAGCCGCCGGCGTGTCGTCTGTGACATTGGCAACGAGCGCGCCTTCGGTCTTCGACAGACCCATGGCGTTCGCGATGTCGGATGTCACGGGTTGGATCGCGACACCGAGATAGCCGTGATCGATCGAACCGCTCTTTTCCAGCTTGGCGACGATGGCCTTGGCTTCGTTGGAAGGAATGGCAAAGCCGACCCCGACGCTGCCGCCGTTCGGCGAATAGATGGCCGTGTTGATGCCGACGACATTGCCTTCACGGTCGACCAGCGGGCCGCCGGAATTGCCGTGGTTGATCGGGGCATCGATCTGGATGAAGTCGTCATAAGGACCGCTATGCAGGTCGCGGCCGCGGGCCGAGACGATGCCGGCGGTAACCGTCGTGCCGATGCCGAAGGGATTGCCGATCGCCAGGATCTGGTCACCCAGCTTCAGTCTGTTGGAGTCGCCCCAAGCGATGGTTGCGAGCGGCTTCGGCGCACTGATCTTGAGGACGGCGAGGTCGGATTTGGCGTCGGCACCCAAAAGCTTGGCCGGCAGTTCGGTGCCGTCATCGAGCGTTACCTTGATGTCGACGGCGTTCTGGATGACGTGGTTGTTGGTGACGATGATGCCATCAGGGCTGATGACGAAGCCAGAGCCGAGCGCCATGGCGCGCTGGCCCTGCTGCTGGCGCGGGGCCTGCTTCGGGAAGGGAATGCCCTGGTTTTCGAAGAACTGGCGGAACTGTTCGTCCATCGGTGAGTTGCTGTCGGCGCTGGTGTCGGTCGCCCTCATGGTCGTGGTGACGGTGACGACGGCCGGCTTGTCGGCATCGACGATGGGAGCGAATGAGCCGCCGGGCGCGATAATGCCGGCGGGCTCAGCGGCAGCGGCGACGGTGGTGGAGTTGCTGAAGGCGAAAGGCAGTGCGCCGGCGCCGACGATGATGGCGGCGCCTACGATGGCGGTGGTGCGGTGCTTGCGAAGAAGAGATGACATGGCAAAAGTCCCTTGCGAGATTGTTGGCGAATTGGCGTCTTGTCCATGTCCGGGACAGGCGTCGAATGGGGCCGCGTCAAATCATTCGGGAAACCTTGGCTTCCCGTCTTTACTCCAGTGAAGTGAAGTATAAAACTGAATTGGCGCTGATGAACAATATGATCCGCCAACTGACTTTTACAAATTAAATATTGATCATGTTTTTATTGCAAAAATGTAAGATATTACATGAATTTAATGTTGGTTTGCCGGAATTTTTCCATATTTAGCTTTGCGGTACCGGCCATCTCTTGAGCGCCTCTGTGCCAAGCTCCGTCAGCGCGTAGATGCCCCGATCGACGCGCTCGAACCAGCCATAGACGTTATCCCTAAGAATTTGCGGGGCCTTCGGCGCGGCTTCACGCATCTCCTTAGGCCGCTGCGCTCCATTTTCGATCGCAGCAGCGCAGACAAGCGCCTGCTGCCGATAAGCTGTCATGATCGGCTTGCGTGTGCTGCCGCCGAGGGCCGGATCGCCCTTGCGCCGGCGATGTTCTTCAACAAGGCGTGATCTGCGCCGTGCATTCTTGCGTGGCATCGGCGCAACCGGGCTGACCATGATATCGACGACGTCGCTGTCCGATACCGTCAGCATACCAAAGCCGAGCCTTCGGCAAAGATCACGGAAGCGGCGATCACCTTCTCGCCCCTTGCCCTTTGCCGAGACGCGGGCGGCGATCCAGACCTCGTCACTTGCCGCGGCCCGATCTACGGCCTGCAGGATGAGCTCAAGATTGAAGCTCATCTTCAGTTCGCAGATGACGACAATCGGTGGCTCGCCGTCATTGAGCCCGACGAGGTCGCAGCCACTGATCTCGCCCTTCACGGCATAGCCTGCGGCTTCGAGAAATGTCTTGATGGGGAGATAGAGCGCCGTTTCCAAATCTGCCTCCGGGCTGTGCACATCCGGCTATTTCTATCCGATTCGGTTAACCAGAAAGTCGATAAAGGCGCGGATGCGGGCTGCCAGATGCTCATGGCCGGCATAGACGGCATGGACATGCTCTATGTCTTCCGGATTGAAATCTTCGAGAACGGGCACGAGCCTGCCGGCGTCGATGTCCGGCTGGGCATGGAATTGGCCGATCCGGGCAAGGCCCATACCCGCAACGCAGAGGCTGCGAACGGTCGGTCCGTTATTGGCCTGCAAGTTCCCCTGCACCGTCCTGACGAAATGTACGCCGCTCGTCGGATCGCGAAAGGGCCAGCCCTCTGCCGTCGGGCGAAAGTTGAAGGTCAGGCAGTTATGATCGTCGAGCTCGTCCGGCGCTTTCGGCAGGCCTCTCCGCTCGGCATAGGAGGGGGCTGCAACGATGACGCGGCGGCTCTCCAAGAGCTTGCGCGCCTTGAGTGAACTGTCCCGCAAAGCGCCGGAGCGGATGGCAACATCGGCTCGCTCGCCGACAATATCGATCACGCTGTCCGTCAGGGAGATATCGAGTTCGATCTCCGGGTAGCGCTGCAGGAAGTCGGGCATGATCGGGACAAGGCATTGAACCCCGAATGCGACTGACGCGCTGACGCGCAGCGGGCCGCGGGGGATCGTCGCGCCACCGGATGCCACGATCCGCTCCGCCTCCTGAATATCCGCCAGGATCGCCCGTGCCTTTTCGAGGTAAATCTCTCCTTCGGGCGTCAACTGCAGCGAACGGGTTGTGCGCACCAAAAGGCGCGTGCCCAGCCGCTCTTCCAACCGGGTGACGAGCTTGCTGACCGCGGAGGGCGAAAGGCGCAGTTTGCGGCCAGCGGCCGAAAAGCTTCTCAATGTCGCTGCCTGAACGAAGACATCCATCTCGCCAGCACGATTGTCCAAGCTTGCCTCCTGACTTTGAATTAAATTCATAAGTGTTGAGGCAATATAGGTGATTATCGATTGAATGTCCCGGCCTCATATTCCCTCCCGAACAAGAACCAGCACAGCCGAGATTTCCGGCTGCCTTCTCGATCGGGTGATCCCATGCCTCTCGCACTTTTTGCGTTGACGATCGCGGCCTATGCGATCGGCACAACCGAATTCGTTATTGTCGGCCTGCTGCCCACCGTGGCGAACGACCTCCACATCAACCTGCCGCTTGCCGGCCTCATTGTCAGCGTCTATGCGCTTGGCGTCACCTTCGGCGCGCCGATTCTGACGGCATTGACCGGCCGTATCGAGCGCAAGCCGCTGCTGCTCGGCCTGATGGCGCTGTTCATCATCGGCAACAGCTTGGCGGCCTTGAGCCCGTCCTATGCGCCGCTGCTGGTCGCGCGCGTGCTCTCAGCCTTCGCTCACGGCGTATTCTTCTCTGTAGGTTCGACGATTGCCGCCGATCTCGTGCCGGAGAACCGTCGTGCCTCGGCGATCGCCATGATGTTCATGGGGCTGACCGTTGCCATCGTCACCGGCGTCCCCCTGGGTACGTTCATTGGTCAGACCTTCGGCTGGCGCGCGACTTTTGCTGCTGTTGCAGGCCTCGGTATCGTGGCTTTTGCCGGCATCTTGCTGTTGCTGCCTTCCAACCTCAAGAAAGCTCCGCCTGCGAGCATTGGCGAGCAGATTGGAGTGCTTGCCAGTGGTCGGTTGCTGATCGTCTTTGCCATGACCGCGCTTGGTTACGGCGGCACCTTCGTCGCCTTCACGTTCCTGGCTTCCATCCTGCAGGAAGTCACAGGCTTTGCCGCCTCGGCCGTCAGCCTCATCCTGGTGGTTTACGGTATTGCGATCGCAATCGGCAACGTCGTGGGTGGTCGCCTTGCCAACGGCAACCCGGTTCGGGCTCTGATTTGGCTGTTTGCCGCTCAGGCGGTCGTCCTTGTCCTCTTCAGCTTCACCGCCGTCTCGCCTTGGCTTGCAATCCCGACGCTCGCAGCTCTCGGCTTCCTGTCATTCGCTAATGTGCCGGGCCTGCAGCTCTATGTCGTCCAGCTTGCCCGGCAGGTGCGCCCCGCCGCCGTCGATGTGGCCTCGGCGCTCAATATCGCCGCCTTCAACCTCGGCATAGCCGCAGGCGCTTGGGTCGGCGGTCTGGTGGTGGAATCCTCGCTGGGGCTCGGCGCCACACCCTGGGTCGGCGCGATTCTCGTCGTCACTGCCCTGCTGTTTACCCTCTGGAGCGGCGCGCTCGATCGCCGCTCGGCTTCCGCAACGCAGGCCGTTTCCTACGCCGCCTGATCATACACTCTAAAGGAAAGGACTATTCCAATGGAAATCGTCAACGCCAATGGCTCATCCATCCCGGCTCTCGGCTTCGGCACGTTCCGCATGCCCGGCCCGGACACCCAGCGCATGGTGGAGCATGTGTTGCGCAATGGCTATCGCCACATCGATACCGCCCAGATCTACGGCAACGAGGCTGACGTCGGCGACGGCATTCTCCGTTCGGGCATCGCTCGCGCAGATCTGTTCCTCACCACGAAGGTCTGGGTCGAGAACTATTCTCACAACGCCTTCGTCGCTTCGGTCGACGAAAGCCTGAAGAAGCTGAAGACAGACCACGTCGACCTCCTGCTTCTGCATTGGCCGAATGACGCCGTTCCGCTTGCTGAGCAGATTGGCGCCCTCAATGAGGTAGCAAAGGCAGGCAAGGTTCGCCATATCGGTGTTTCCAACTTCAACCGGACTTTGATGCGCGACGCGGCTCGCCTCAGCGATTTGCCACTCGTCAACAACCAGGTCGAATATCACCCCTATCTCGACCAGTCGCTTGTCATGGAGACTGCCGCCAGCCTCGGCATGTCGGTAACCGGCTATTACGCCATGGCTGATGGCAAGGTGCTTTCGGAACCGGTGCTGAAGGAGATTGCCGGTCGACATGGAAAATCGATTGCCCAGATCGTTCTGCGCTGGATCGTCCAGCAGGGGTTGATCACCCTCTCCAAGACGGTGTCGGAAACCCGCGCGGCAGAAAATGCGGCCATCTTCGATTTTGCGCTTTCGCAGGACGAGATGGCTGCGATCCACGCGCTCGCGCAGCCGAAGGGCCGGATCGTCAGCCCTGATGGGCTCGCGCCAGTCTGGGACGAGGCTGCTTAACTCTCGGAAGATATTGAAGAAGGGAGCCGCTCAACGGCTCCCTTCTTTACTGATGATTTCAGGCCTTGAAATCCAGATTGACCTCACAAGCGCCGATCGAGGCGGGGAGGAGCGGTTTGCGGATGCGCTGGCCGAACTGCCGTTTAAAGCCGAAGACATTGCCGATCAGGCTCTTGGTATAGAGGCCGGGGCCGCTGGAATAAGTGCGCCAGCCTCCATCGACGGCTATATCGCCCGCCTTGACGCGAGCCCAGTCCGCAGAGGCGCGATAGCGGTCGTCGAAGGCCGCGTCGCTGCTGCTGAAATAGGTGTTGCGCTGACGCAGCGATGCATGCTCCAGCCTGCCGCTGACGGCGATCGGATTAGCGAGCGCCAGTGCTTCCCACACGGCTTCCGCGTCGTCGTCGAGTGCCAGTGCTTCGCAGTAACGCAAATGCGCATGCACATACATGAGGCCGATTTCGCGGCCGAAGAAGGATGAGGATTCGGCGCGCCGGAACAACTTTTCCGGGCCGCCGGAGTAGGTTGCCGGTTTTTCCATCAAGCGCACGCCATCCGGAAACAGCAGGTTCTCGCGGATGATCTTCATGTGCGCATGACGCTGATCGGGCGTGAACAATCCGCCGATCATGGGTTGGGTCATTGCGATCAGCGAATAGTGCAGTCCCGTCCTTGTATCGTCGGGATGCAGCAGCAGTTCGACGCCGTCATGGCTCGGGTCGAAGACGCCGTAGCCGGCGACGATGCCGTCACGCATCAGCAGCCGGTTGAAATCGGCGCGCATGGCGGCGGCCGTTGCCTGGAGCGACTGTGCCTCCTCGTTGCGGCTGGCAAGCGTCAGGATATTGGCATAGCGCACCAGCTGTTCATACAGCAGCGAAACGGTCCAGCTGCTCACCATCCAGTCGCGCAGGTGCGGATCGGCCGGCTGCAGGCTGTCGTTCCAATCGCCTTCGCCATAGCGAATGAGACTGGTTCCCGGCACGAAGCGGCTGCGCACGGTGTCGAGCAGCTTCTCGACGTGATCGGAGATCGTCGCACGTTCCGAGGTCAATTGTACGGTATCGTCGGCCCGCCACGGAACGGTTTCGGCAAGCAAGGTGATATCGCCGGTGGCCTCGATATAGTCGCACAGTGCCTTCAAAGGCCAGACGACGATGTCGCCATGCGCCTCGCCGGCACGGATATTGGCGTAGGGCTCCAGCATGAACCACTGCGGCCAGTCGCCGCGATCCCGATATTGCTCGGAGAACAGCGTGATGAGGATCTGTCGGACCTCTTCGTCATGCTCATAGGCGAGCAGGAACTCGATCGGCCCCTGGCAGACGTCGCGCGTTCCCCAGGCCGCGCCCGTATATTGCTCCAGCCCATGCGGCACGCTCAGATGCACGATGGCGTCATGCGCGATCCAGGGCACCATGACGGACTGTGCCGCCACATCCCGACCATCGCCTTCGATACGCGCACCGCGCGTCACATGGCTCCAGAAGCGTTGCGCAGGCGCCAGCATCTCGCTGCTCTCCACACCCTTGGCATAACGTGCCGCAAAAGCCTCACCGGCCGCGGCGTCGGCCATCGAACCGGTAACGACAAAGCGGAAGGTCTGCGTGGGATGCGACTTCAGCGCGATGAACGGACCATTGCGCGAGATTCCGTCGCTATACAGCAGCTCGTCGCCGCCGATGGCCTCGAAGGCATCCGGCGTCGACGTGACGAGGTGGTAGGCGGCATTCGGATAGCGATCCCACAGCCAGGAAGGTTGCGGGCGGAAGGAAATCTTCTTTTTGGCCGTATCGATGGCGATATTGGCCACGGCTTCATAGTCGCGTTCGCCAAGGACGATATGGCCGAAGACGAGAAAACGGCAGGCGTTGCCTTCGACGGTGACGCTCCACTGCATGGCCGGATCGTCGCCGGAAGCGATTGCGGACACGGATATGGTGCGGCCAGACAGCCGATAGGTCCAGCTCACGTCGCTGAGGCCCATCTCGAAAGCCGAGGGTACGCCGAGCAGACGCCAGCCTTCGCCGAGGTCCACCAGAATGCGCAAACCGCTCGCCCGCGTCAGATTGTAGGGGTCGCGGGAGACGGAGAAAAGCTTGTGGAAAGAGGTGTTGCCGATGGTCAGCTGCGCGGCGAAAATACCCTGCATCCAACAGGTGGCCGCCAAGGTCTTGTCATCGAGGAGCATGTTCTGCCCGCTGCGGATGATGGATCCGTGGCGGCGAGCCACAAGATGTTCCTTGTCAGCGAGCACGACATGTCTGTTGTGCGCCCCGTCGGGCACAAAGAAGGAAACGAGCCTTCCCTCGACATGCTCCTCAAGCATGCGCTTGGGGTAAAGCGCATCGATCTCGGACTGACCGAGGCTCGCGCTGACGGCAAGAGGCGCGTCCTGGACGAGGCTGCGGGCCGGTTGGGTGGCAGCGATCGTGTTCTTGGACAATGCGCCATGCAATGTCGCGAGGTTGTCGAGGCGGGCAAGATCGGCATCGCTCGAGGCCGTCGGATGATCGGCGACGAACACGCCAAAGAAGGTTGTCGTTGTAGTTGCGGTCGGCGCGAGCGTCAGCGGCTTCGACTGGATCGCCGGGCAGGCAACCTCGTGCTGCTTGCGGATGCTCGGCAAGCTAGTGCCGAAGTTCGGCACCATAACGCCGTCATTGTTTTTCGACGGCACGAGGAGCTGGATTGCATCGGTCGCGTAGGCTGCGGCCCCTTCCAGGCAACCTTGCGCCAGCCATGGACTGCGTCCACCGCCTTGCTTGAGGTTCTGTCTGTTCATGATGACAGGCCCGAAGGCGGCATGGCCGGCAATATGGTGGTCGATATATTGCGAGGCATAGGCCTCGCTGTTCATCAGGAAGCCGCGGTCGCCAAGGCCGACGTCCTGAAGAAGAACAAGATCGGCCTCGAGAGCCGCGCCGGTCGAATTTTCCAGCGACACTTGCCAGAACCATGCCGCTTCACTCGGATGAAGCCGAAGGTTGACCGTGTGCCTGATACCCGCCGTCTCGCCGCTCCAGCAAAAGCCGCTTTCGGCATGACCGAACCGCACCGCAGCCTTCGGCCCGACGATTTCAGCCGTCTTTGGCTTAGCGCCGCCAACGCGCAGATAAAGCCTGCCGATCCCGCCGTAAACGGGCGAGCCGAGCACCTGGCTGATCATGACGCCGCCCTGCTGGTCGGCGAAATCGATTGAGAACAGCGTGCCGTTCGGCAAAACCGAGGCCGAAAGACCGGCGCTATTGCCAAGCGTGAGAAGGCCAAGTTCTTCGCGACGGGGCGTTTGAAAGCTGCGATTGGCGTCGGACGACATAAGCGGTGTCTCGCTGATTCATGGATCGGATAAGGGGCACTAGATCACAAGGCGGCGCCCGATCATAGGAGGCAAATCTTCGTTCACCTGCGCAATCTTTCGTGACGGTTTACATGCGATAGCTGCCCCGATCCGGCGCAAGGCGCCGGAAATTTCAGGAAAAGCCGGTGCCAAGTTCAATGATGCGAAGGCTCTGCAACCTGATTGGCCGTGCGAAGGACGGTCGACAGATCGGCATCGTCGAACGCCTCCCTGGAAACGCCCTTCACCTTGAACGTCCTGCTTTCGCCGGGCGCGAGGGTGACGAGCATATCGTCCACCTCGGCATTCGGGCTGATGCGATCGACGAACAGGCAAAGGTCGCGCAGAAGCGACTGCGCGGTGATGGTCACCGCTATCCCGTCCGGCGTTTCGGCGCTTTCGATGTCGAAGCGCGGCTGCGGATATCGCAGCTTCATATCCTTTTCGAAGAACCACCATGCCTCGGCATCGCCAAGGCGGGCGCGCAGATACTCCCGGCTGGGATCGCCGGGCGTCGCGACATCAGCGGGGATCTCGATGTCAGCATTCTCGAAACGATCGCACAGAACGCGCCAGACATGGTGACGGGCAAGCAGCGTGCCGTTGAAATCGAAGCGTTCAACGGTGAAGGGCACGCGCCAGAACAGGGTTGAATCGTTGACGGCAACCGCAGTCAGACCGTCGCCGCGCGGCTGGATGGTGAGGAGATGCGGTGCATAGCTGTGCTTCAAGGCGTACCAGAGCGGCTTCTTCCGGCCGGCGCCATCGACGGCAGCCCAGGAGGTGACGGGCCAGCAATCGTTGAGTTGCCAGACGATGGTGCCCATGCAGGTTGGCCGGTGCGAGCGCATATGGTCGATGCCGTAGCTGATCGCGCGCGCTTGGTTGAGCTGCGTGACGAAAAGCCAGTCGTCGAATGTTTGTGGATGCGGGAACCAGCCCTCCAATCCCATCAGCAGCTTGTCGTTGCCGGTCGTCGCCTTTTGATGATGCAGAACGCCCGGCGAGGCCGGGGCACGATCTTTCTCGCGCACGGATTGGGCAAGCGTTGCAAAGGTCGGGGGCGCCTGCCAGCCGAATTCGGAGCAGAAGCGCGGGATATAGTTGCGGTAGGTTTCGTAGCCGACCTCATTCCAGACATCCCAGATATGCTTACAGCCATGCTCGTCTACATTCGGCGCGATTTCCATCGATCCTGAATAGGGGCTGCCTGCCCAATAAGGCCGGGTCGGATCAATCTCGGCGACCAATTTCGGCAGGAGATCGAGATAGTAGCCGGCACCCCAGGGTCGGTTGCCGAGCACGTCCTGCCAGCCCCAGTCGAAGTAGCCCCAGATATTCTCATTGTTGCCGTTCCAGATGACCAGCGAGGCATAGGGCATGAGTCTGGTGATCGCCTCGCGCGCCTCCGCCTTGATCTCGCTATAAACCGGCTCTTCTTCGGGATAGGTGGCGCAGGCAAACAGGAAATCCTGCCAGACCATGATGCCGGCGGCATCGCATTCCTCGTAGAAGGTGTCTGTTTCGTAGATGCCGCCACCCCAGACGCGCAGCATGTTCATATTGGCGTCGCGAGCCTGGGCGATCCGTTCGCGGTAGCGCTCGCGGGTCACGCGTGGCAGGAAGCAATCGTCCGGGATCCAGTTCGCGCCGCGGGCAAAGACAGGCACGTCGTTGACGACGAGCGTGAAGGCCGAGCCGATTTCATCCGGCGTCGTGTCGAGCCGCACGGAACGAAATCCGACCCGGCGCTTCCAGCCGTCGAGTGCCGTGGCATCCGAGCCGAGCAATTGCAGCTCGAGATCGTAGAGCGGCTGTCCGCCCATTCCATGAGGCCACCAGACCTGTGGATTGTCGATACGGCACTCGATCAGAGCGTGAGTCTCGCCTTGCGCAACCCGAACCTCCGAACGTTTGCCGCCAACGGACAAGACGAGTGCTACGCTGTCCGTACCTTTCTCCGCCCATTCGATCTCGACATGCAGACGCGCAACGCCCTGACTGCCCTGTAGCGTGATTTCGGGGCGGATGGCACCGAGACGCGCCTTCGACCAGCTTTCGATGACGATCGGTTTCCAAATGCCGGAGGTAACGACAGTTGGACCCCAGTCCCAGCCGAAATTGCAGGCCATTTTGCGGATGAGATTGCTCGGGCCAGGATAGTTTTGCGGGATATCGGCGGCGCTGCCGAGTTGCTTGCGCACCTCTTCCCCATGCTCGTAGGCGGATTGAAAATCAACGATCAGCTCGTTGCGCCCGCTCTTGAGGTTGTCGCCGATGTCGAAGCGGTAGCTGCGATGCATGTTGCGGGTTTCGCCGAGGAGCGTGCCGTTCAGTTCCAGGCGCGCCGCCGTATCAAGGCCGAGGCATGAGAGATCGATGCGTTCGGCACCGTCGCTGTCCCAGTCGAAAGCGAGGCGGTAGCGCCACGCCGAGCGGCCAATCCAATCCTGCGATATCTCGTTGACGTCGAGATAGGGATCGGTGATCAGCTGCGCCGCCATGAGGTCGAGGTGCACGTTGCCGGGGACCGCCGCCGGTATGGCATTGGGCAGTGACGGTGCGGCGGAGGGCGCACGAAGGCGTGAGATGGTCCAGCCGGTGTCGAGCGTCTGTCTTTTCATGTCATATGTCCGTAATGAAATTGATGTCTCAAACAGCCTTTGGCGCAATGAAATCTATGCCGGCTCGTATATGGCGCTGGTGTATCCGTCGCGACATCACGTCGTTCAGCCGACGATCGCTCGCTGAGCGCTTCCCCTCAATGTCAGCGATGCCAAGCACCATCTATCCTCCACTGCCTGAAGACATATTGTCGCTCGACAAAAGCTGTCAAGCCAACCGGCGGGCGATATCGGAGCGAAAGGTCGCAGTGCTCCTGGTATTTTTGGCAGGTGTAGAAAGCGGCGTATGGCACTCACCTCTCCAACGCTTTCAGACGCGGCCATCGCATTGACGACATCATCGCGCCTTCCGAAAATAAAAATGATATGCCCTGTCGGAAAGTTGCTTATGCCAACGTCCTTGGGCTAGCCCATCTCGAGGGGCGATTATCAAATCCAGTTCGCAAGGAGACGAACATGACTGATGCAGCAGACCAGAAGCAATCCTCTCAGCCACGTGTGCCCGTTCGCGGCGGCGTGGTGGCCTATCTGACGGTGGATGGCGCGGTCAAAGCGGCCGATTTCTACAAGCGTGCCTTCGGCGCGGAGGAAGCATTCATGTTTCCGGTCGATGAAAAAGGCCGGACGATGCATATCCATCTCTATATCAACGGCAGCTCGGTCATGCTGGGTGACGCCTATCCTGAGTACGGCCATGCGTTGGAGAAGCCGCAGTCCTTCGTCATGCAGCTGGTGGTCGAAGACTTCGATGCATGGTGGAAGCGAGCCGTCGATGCGGGGCTGGAGGTCGTCGTTGAGCCGCAGGTGATGTTCTGGGGCGATCGCTGGGGTCAGATGCGCGATCCCTTCGGTGTCGTCTGGGCGATGAACGCGCCCGTCGACGCGTAAGAACAAAGTGCCCTCGGTGCGGAATTGTATCGAGGGCATGCTTCGAATACTGTTTCGAGATTTCTATGCTGCAAGTAGGGTCAGCGTCAGCGGATGATCGGCATCCATGAGACCGTCCAATATTGAATAATGATGTTTGTCCGGCTCCACCACCACAGCTGTTGCGGCGCCAAGCCCGACCCAGATATTGGCGAGCAATGCGTTCTGCCGGACAAACTCGGCGCGTTCGGCGCCGCCGACCCAGCAGGTCAAGCGGATGGTGCCGACAGGCTCCAGCAGCGCCGGGCTTTCGGCCCTTGCTTCGGCATCATCGATACGAAGCTCCTTGTTCATGCTGCGCCTCATGATCGGACGCAAATCATGCACGCCTGAGATGGCCAGGACATGACGAATGCGTTTGAGGATCGCCTCGCCAAGTGGTGATGTGGTCGTCATCATGCGTGCCGCCAGTTGGCCGCCGGCCGAGTGTCCCGTCACAATGATGGGGCCGTTGACCATACCGGCCGCTGCCGTGATTGCTGCGCCTATTTCCCGGCCTATCCCACTGATGCTATTTTCCGGGCAAAGCGTGTAGGACGGCATCGCCACCGCATAGCCGGCCACAATCGAGCCCGCTGCCAGATGCGACGAGTAGCTCTTGTCCATCTGCAGCCAGTAGCCGCCATGAACGAAGACGACCAGTCCTTTAGGCTCTCCTTCGGGCAGAAAGAGGTCGAAGCGATTGCGCTCACCGGGACCATAGGCAAGGTCGAGTTTTGCGCGGCCGGCCGCAGCCATGCTGTCTCGGAAGGCCCGAGCCGGCTCAATCCACGCCTCGGGCCATTGGTCGCCATCGACGATGTAGGCGCTGTTGGTATAGGCGCTGTCCCAATCGGTGACCTTGAAATAGCTCATCTGCTGCTCCTTAGAGCCGGATGATTTTAGATCTGCTCGACCTAAAATCTGAATCCGCTCTAAAATCAAAGAAGTAGAGCATGATGTCGCCCGAAAACCGCGCGCACTTTTCGGCATCATGCTCTAGCGGTTTGGCGACCAACATGACGGGGGTCAGGTCACCGCCGAGCGGACGGCAAAACGTTGATCGCGCCAGGACCCACTGCTCAGAATTTCCTCCAGCACTGAGGCTGCCAGCCATACATCGCGATAGCTGACGTAAAGCGGCGTAAAGCCGAAGCGCAGTGTCGAAGGCGCGCGGAAATCACCAATGACGCCGCGCTCGATCAGCGCCTGCATGATCTCATAGCCATTGTTGTGGGTGAAAGAGACCTGGCTGCCGCGCTTCTCGCTGTTCCGTGTGGTATCGAGCACGACGCCGTACTGGCTGCACCTTGCCTCGACGAGTTGGATAAAGAGATCGCTGAGGGCGATGCTTTTCTGGCGCAGCGCGTTCATATCCACGTCGTCCCAAATGGAAAGAGCACCCTTCAGCGCCCTCAGGGACAGAATGGGTTGCGTCCCACACAGGAAGCGCCTGATGCCGGCATCGCCATCAAAACCGCGCTCGAAGGCAAACGGACGGGCATGACCCCACCAGCCACTGAGCGGCTGGACGATCGATTGGTGATGGCGGTGCGCCGCATAGATGAAGGCCGGCGCACCGGGGCCGCCGTTCAGATATTTATAGGAGCAGCCGACGGCGAAATCTGCGTTTGCGCCATCGAGGTCGACTGGTAGAGCACCGGCGCTATGGCAGAGATCCCAGATGACCAGCGCGCCCGATGCCTGGATGCGCTTGGTCAGCGCCGCCATGTCACGCAGCTCGCCGTTCTTGTAGTTGACGTGATTGATGAGGACGACGGCGACACTGTCGTCGATCAGCTCTTCTATCGTCTCGGCATCGCGGCCTTCCAGACGCAGCGTGACGCCAGGACGGGTCGAGGCAACGCCCTCTGCCATGTAGAGATCGGTCGGGAAACTATCGCCTTCGGCAACGATGACGTTGCGGTCCGGCCGCATGGCCAAGGCCGCATGCAGGGTCTTGTAGATGTTGATCGATGTGGAATCGGTCACGACGGTCTGGCCTTCCGCAGCCCCGATCAACCGGCCGATGCGGTCGCCGAGCTCGATCGGCAGATGAAACCATCCGGCGCTGTTCCAGCTACGGATCAGGCCGTTGCCCCATTCTTCCATGGCCGCCTGACGCACTTCGGCGAAAACTTCGTGCGATGCGGCGCCAAGGGAGTTGCCGTCGAGGTAGATGACGCCGGAAGGCAGGGCAAAGCGACTGCGGAAGGCGCGCAACGGATCGGTCTCGTCCATAGCCTCGATGGCTGCGAGATCGGGAAGGCTGTCCATGATACTATGGCCTCTTGATTTATTCGCGAATGGTTTCCCGGGTGGCCGCACCGCCGCGGCTCCGGCGGATGCTGGGCAAGGCCAGCATGATGAGCACGAACAGACCGGTTGCGAGCTTCAAATTCGGCGGTGGCATGCCGGCCGCAAGGCAGAGCGACACGAGCTGATAGTAGATGATTGCCCCGACGAAGGGTGCTAGCAGCTGGCGCAGCACGGTCTGCTTGCCGGTGAAGGCTTCGCCGATCATGAGGGCCGCAAGACCGTTGATCAGGATGCCGATGCCCATATTAACGTCGGCAAAGCCTTGCGACTGCACCATCAATGCGCCGCTGGCGGCGGAGAATGCGCTTGCGATGCCAACACCGCCGATTGTCGCAGCCCACACATTGATGCCCTGCGCCTCTGCCATGTCGGGGTTGGAGCCGACGGCGCGCATCGCCGTACCCTTTTCCGTCTTGAAATAGAGGTTAAGTCCAATCAGCACGACGACGGCAAGCAGGCCGGCAATGACGATCTTGCTCACCGGAAAACCGGGTTCGGTGAACGGCACGACGTCGAAGACGGTCGGCGAGCCGAAGACGGACAGGTTGGATTTGCCCATGATGCCCAGGTTGACGCTGTACAGCATAGTCGACATCAGGATGCCGGCCAGCAGCGTGTGAATGCGGAAGCGAAGGTGAATGAAGGCAGTGCAGCAGCCGGCGGCAAGGCCGACGACGAAGGCAACGGCGATCGCAAGCGGTGGCGAGACACCGGCTGCCAGCAATATGCCGCAGACGCAGCCGCCGAGCGGAAATGCGCCTTCACTGGTCAGGTCCGGAAAACTCAGCATCCGGAATGGGATCATGATCCCAAGGACGACGAAGCTCAGAATAAAGCTCTGGGCCAGCGTGACCGGGATAAGCGAGACGAAGCTCGAAACGGTCGATTGAATGAAATCCATCATGATGTCAGCTCACCAGCAGCATGCGGTCGGTCTTGACGGCGAAATGACCGATGAGTTCCGGCACGGTGATGCGCCGTTTGCCTTCACCTGTAATTTCGAGATGAACACGCCCGGCATCGAGCATGATGATGCTGTCTCCGAAATCGACGGCGTGCTGCATGTTGTGCGTCACCATCAATGTCGTCAGCTTCAGCGCCTCGACAGTGCGCACCGTTGCCTGCATGACGATGTCGGCGGTGCGGGGATCGAGTGCGGCCGTATGCTCGTCGAGCAATAATACGTCGGGCGATCCACCGACCGCCATGATGAGCGACAGCGACTGGCGCTGGCCGCCCGAAAGAAGCTCCACCTTGGTGTCGATACGGTTTTCCAGGCCGAGGCCTAGAACTGCGAGCCGTTCTTTATAAGCGGCGAGGCGGGCTGCGTTCAGGCCCGGGCGAAATCCCCGGCTCTTGCCGCGCAACTCCGCCAGAAGCATGTTTTCGCCGACCGTCATGCTGGCGGCGGTTCCCTTCATCGGATCCTGGAACACGCGGGCAAGGCGCGCGGCGCGCTTGTGCACCGGCATGTTGGTAACGTCGTTGCCGCTGATAAGGACCTGGCCGGAATCGAGATTGAGAGCGCCGGAGATCGCGTTGAGCATGCTGCTCTTGCCCGCGCCATTCGAGCCGATGACGACACCGAATTCGCCTGTTTTGAGGGAGAGCGTCAAGCCATTGAGCGCGACCTTTTCGTCGGGCTGGCCTTTGTAGAAAACCTTGCGCGCGGATTTGATATCCAGCATCCGTGCCTCCCCTGCAGTGTAGGGTTATGAAATGGCGGCGCCTTTGACGCCGCCATGGATCGGATTGATCCCTCGAAAATGCCGCCTATTACTTCGTGAAGCAATTGCAATCGGCAAGCGAAGCAGGCACTTCGGCACCGAATGCCTTCAGGACGGCCTTGTTGATCAGCGGCGCGTGGTCCTTGTAGGCCGGAACGGAGGGCTTGATCGTCTTCGGGTCGGCGCCCTTCAGGATCTGCGCGGCAATCTTGCCGGCATTTTCGCCGACCTGGATGTAGTTGACGGCGAAGCTTGCCGGCACGACACCGTTGCGAACTGCGGCGTCGTCGGAATTGACGATCGGGATCTGTGCCTGGCGAGCGGCGGCGGCAACGGCGGGGATCGCCGGCTGCAGCAGGTTGGAGGCGGGCGTGTAGATCACGTCAGCCTTGCCGGCGAGAGAGGCAATGCGCTGCTGGATGTCGTTAACGTTGTCGACGCCGACAGGCACCACTTCGAGGCCGGCCGCTGGAGCGGCTGCCTTCACCTTATCGATGAGTGCGACGTCGTTGGCTTCGCCCGGATTGTAGGGCACGCCGATGCGCTTGGCATTCGGGAGCAGCTTCTTGGTGAAGGTCAGGATCGCGGAAATGTCCTGCAGGTCGCTCGAACCGGTGATGCCGACATCACCTGAATCCCATGACGGGACGAGCTTGGCGGCGACCGGATCGGTGACCGCGGTGAAGACGATCGGAATGCCGGAGCCGGCAAGCGCCTTCTTGGCGATCTGCGATACCGGCGTCGTGACCGTGTACATCAGCTTCGGATGTTCGGCCTGGAGCTTGGCGATCATCTGCGGCACGAGCGATGCGTCGAAGCTCGTATTGCTTTCGGAATAGACGACATCCTTGCCTTCGACGAAGCCGTTCTCGGCAAGCGCCTTCTTGAAACCAGCGATCGAGGCGTTGAGCTGCGGATGCTCGCCGAAGTTGGCGATTGCGATCTTGATGGGTTCGGCTGACGCTGTGGCGACGCCCGCCATAAATGCACCGGCGACCACGAGGCTGGACAGCCATTTGGACGTAGATTTACGCATATTTCCCTCCCGGATGTGTCAAGGAGCCATGTTCCCTCAGGCTCTCTTGGCGGGGATCATAGCGACTGCTGAACTCCTGTCAATTTGAGATATATGATATGCAGGGCGTGCAGCTTTAATATATATTTTCCCTGTACGGCGATTTTATATATAATCCTGGCCGGGAGACGATGGGGATGAGGGCATGGAAGACAAGGACGCGTTGAGCAAAACGGAGGCGGCCTATGCGCTGTTGCGACGCGATATCCTCAATACGAGGCTGAGGCCCGGCGCGTCCTTGCGGCTCGGGGCCTTGCGAGACAGCTATGGCGTTGGTTGGACGCCGCTTCGTGAGGCACTTTCGCGGCTGGAGGCTGAGAAGCTGGTGACGGCGGTCAGCAATCGTGGCTTTGCCGTCGCACCGGTCTCGCGTGAAGAGTTGGAAGACCTGATGCGCGCGCGCATGATCGTCGAGTTGCCGTTGCTCATGGAATCGATCGAAAGGGGCGGCCCGGATTGGGAATCGGCTGTCGTCACGGCGCACTACCGCCTGTCGCGCTGCAAGATCGTGCCGGATGACGCATCCGACGAGATGGCCGATGATTGGGACGAGAAACACACGGCCTTTCACGCCGCGCTCGTCAGCGCGGCAACATCGAACTGGCTCCTCCGTTTTCAGGCCACCATCAGCGACCAGCTCCGCCGCCATCACCGTTTCCTCGGTCTCGCGCCGACGCAGCGTGCTGCCGCCGGCCTGACGATCGGCTATGAAAAGGCGGCAGCGGCCCTGCAGGATGCCATGGCGATCGAGCATCATACGGCGCTGATGGAGGCTGCACTCGACCGCGATCTCGACCGTGCCAAGGTGCTGATGACCGAGCACATTGGCTACACGCTGCAAGTCTATATTCGCTCGGAGGACGATGATGCAGGACGCGGAGCTTCAGAGTTGCGCGCGAGCGGTCGATCGTAGACTTGCAGAGTCTTGTCTTTGACTGACTGAGCCATCTCGATAAGGTTTAAACCTTGGTGACCCTGTTCAATGCAGTCTCAATCACTGCATACATTTCGGCATCTCGGTTGCGCCGACGTTGCAGATATACCGCGTGCCTTTGAGCGAATGCTTCCACATCGCCGATTTCCGCTGGATAGGGTTCACCAACGCTTTCAAACAGGAAACCGTGACGAACTAGGCTCTCAGCCTTTTGCCACTGTTTAACGTCCGACTGTTTAGGAGCTTTAAATTTTCGACTAAGTCCGATGCTGGGGCCAGCACAGTGAGGGCAAGCCAAAACTGCTTCAGGTCTTGAGGCGCGCCGAAAACTTTTTCGGCACGGGAAGCACGCATAAGGATGAAGATATCGGGGCGAACGCTTTCGTCGCTTATCATGTTCATTCCCAACGGGCCTTTATTTCCAACATGGCCTAATAAAGCGGCTCATGCCCGTACCCTCAACGCTTGAGCCAAGCTTCCATGCCCTCGGCCGCCGCGCGCCCGGTAGCAAAGCAGGCCGTCAGAAGATAGCCGCCCGTCGGCGCTTCCCAATCGATCATCTCTCCGGCCACGAAAATACCGGGAAGCTTCCTCACCATATAATTGTCGTCGAGCTCGCTCCAGCGGATGCCGCCGGCCGACGAGATGGCCTCGACAATGGGCCTTGGTCTCAGCAAAGGAATGGGCAAGGCCTTGATCAAGCGAGCAAGATCTTCCGGTTGCGAAAGGGCAGGTGGCCCGGCAAGCTCGCGAACAAGGCCAGCCTTCACGCCTTCTATTCCGGCAGCCTTGCGCAGGCGGTTGGACAGGCTGGCTTTCGGATCTTGCCGCGCCAGATCGCGAGCCAGCCGTTCAGTCGCGCGGCCGGGCGCCAGATCGATGATCAATGCGGCACTGTTTTCATTGACCAGCCGGTCGCGGAGTGCGGCGGCATGTGCGTAGACGAGGCTGCCCTCTATACCCGTTTTTGAAATGACGAATTCGCCGGGAAATGTTCCAGCTTCCGAGGTCGCCGTGACGGCCTTCAGCGGTGCACCGGCGAAACGGTCTCGGAATGGTGCACTCCAGGCAACCTCAAAGCCGCAATTGGCGGGTTGAAAGGGAGCGATGTCGATCTTCCGGTTGCCAAGCCAGTCGACCCATGCCGCGTCCGAACCCAATCGAGGATAGCTGGCTCCGCCGAGCGCGAGCAGGACGGCGTCATATTCGACAAAGCTCTGGCCTTGCGGCGTCTCGAACACCAGTCGCTCATCGGCGAAGCCGGACCAGCGGTGCCGCGTCAGGATGCTTACGCCCCGTGCCTCCAGCCGAGCGAGCCAGGCGCGCAACAGCGGCGATGCCTTCATCACCCTCGGAAAAACACGTCCGCTCGACCCGATGAAGGTTTCCGTTCCCAGTTCCTCGGCCCAGTCTCGGATATCGCTTGGCTTGAAGCCATCCAGAGCGGGGCGCAGCCGCTGTGATGCCGCGCCAAAGCGATCGGCAAAGAGTGCGAAATCTTCCGAATGGGTGATGTTCAGTCCGGATTTGCCTGCCAGCAGGAACTTGCGCGCGACGGACGGCATGCTGTCGTAAACGGTGACGCGATGGCCGGATGAAGACAAGACTTCTGCCGCCATGAGCCCGGCGGGGCCTCCGCCGATGATTGCGATATGCTTCTCAGCCATGAACTATCCGATGTCCGTTCCTATACGTTCTCTATGGCTGGCCCGGCAGCGAAAGCAAGATCGTCGTTTTCATTTCTCAACGAAATCCGTGCCCCACCGGATCGTGAGCCGGATAGATATCCACGTTTCAATCGATATAACTGTCTAGTTACTACGGCTGTCAAATGGCGAGGGACTGTCAACTTGTGCGATGATCGGTTACTTATCGGCGACAGGAAGGGTCGTCGAGGCCTTCAGAGACGTCGCCAGGAGCCATGATGCCGGAAGCCAGAACTGTAAAGCGCCGCACGAAGAGCGAGGATTCTGCAAAGGCGGATCAGGCATCGACCAGTTCGTCGGAACGGCCCCGTCTCAGGGATGCGGAGCGCACCAGCAAGGCCATCCTTGCGGCAGCAACGAAGGAATTTGCAGAGCGCGGTTATGGCGGCGCTCGCGTCGATGCCATTGCGGAGCGCGCCAAGATCAACAAGCGCATGCTCTATCATTATTTCGGCGGCAAGGATGCGCTCTATGTTGCCGTTCTGGAAGGCAGCTACATCGCCATCCGCTCGGCTGAGGCACGGCTCGATCTGTCCCATCGCTCGCCTGCCGACGGTATGCGGGAGCTTGTCGTCTTCACCTGGCAATATTTTTTGGATCACCCTGAATTCCTTGGTATTCTCAGCACTGAGAACATGCATAAGGCCCGCTTCCTCAAACGGTCGGCACGCATTTTCGAATTGCACTCGCCGTTGGTTTCCGAGATTTCCGGCTTGCTTGATCGAGGTGCTGCCGCTGGCGACTTCCGTCCTGACTGTGATCCCGTCAAGATCTATATGAGCATCGCAGCGCTCGGCTCCTTCTTTCTGACGAACCGCTGGACGCTTTCGACGATCTTCCGGCGCAACCTTTCCGACAAAGCCGAGATCGATGCCTGGGGCGAGCATATCGTCGACGTCATCTTCGCCTATCTGCGCCCCTAAGCGCCCTTTCGCTACGAGCCTGATATCTCCGCCGATCTGCACTGCGGCCATTGACCTAGGCCGTTGACAGCACCGCTTCGCCATGTCAGTTATGTAACTATATAGTTATTTACGGGAGGAATGACTCTAATGGCGACGAAGTCGATCGGTATCATCATGCACGGTATTACCGGCCGCATGGGCTACAATCAGCATCTGGTGCGTTCGATCCTGGCGATCCGCGAGCAGGGTGGGGTACAGTTGGCAAACGGCGATCGGCTGATGCCCGAGCCGGTACTTGTCGGCCGCAACGCCGAAAAGATCGAGGCGATTGCGCGCAAGCACGGTCTTTCCAAGACGACGACCGATCTCGACGCCGCTCTTGCCGATCCCAACAACACGATCTTCTTCGATGCCGGTTCGACGCAGATGCGCGTCGAGCTGCTTGAGCGGGCAATCGCGGCCGGCAAGCACGTCTATTGCGAGAAGCCGATTTCCGAAACGCTGGAAGAGGCGCTCTCAGTTGCCGCTTCCGCCGAACGCCGCGGCGTCAAGAACGGCGTGGTGCAGGACAAGCTGTTCCTGCCGGGTCTACGCAAGATCGCGATGCTGCGCGACAGCGGCTTCTTCGGCAAGATCCTCTCGGTGCGCGGCGAATTCGGCTACTGGGTCTTTGAAGGCGATTGGGGCGTGAAGGCGCAGCGTCCCTCCTGGAACTATCGGAGACAAGAGGGCGGCGGCATGATCCTCGATATGCTCCCGCACTGGCGCTATGTGCTCGATAATCTGTTCGGCGAGGTCCAGTCTGTCAGCTGCCTCGGCGCGACCCATATCCCAAGCCGCGTCGATGAGAACGGTAAGACCTATGTCGCGGATGCCGACGATGCCGCCTATGCTACCTTCGAGCTCGAAGGCGGCGTTATCGCCCATATCAATTCCTCGTGGGCCGTTCGCGTGCGTCGCGACGATCTCGTCACCTTCCAGGTTGACGGCACGCATGGTTCGGCCGTCTGCGGCCTGATGCGTTGCTGGACCCAGCATCGCGTCAATACACCGAAGCCGGTCTGGAACCCCGATCAGCCGCAACCGATCAACTTCTTCGACACCTGGGACGAGGTGCCGGACACGCAGGTTTTCGACAACGGCTTCAAGGCGCAGTGGGAGCAGTTCCTGTGCCATGTCGCCGAGGATGCGCCGTGGAAGTTCACGCTTCGCGAAGGCGCCAAGGGCGTGCAGCTGGCGGAACTGGCGCAGCAGAGCTGGGCCGAGCGCCGCTGGGTGGATGTACCAGCACTTTCTGCTCTCTGAGGGGTCGATATCATGACAAGAAGCCTTCGCTTGCCAATGGCCGGCGGCACGCTTGCCGATTTCGCGCTCACCAATACGCCGGTGAGCGCTCCAATTAAGCCAGCGGGCGGTCATCGCTTCAATCGTGTCGCCTATGCCGCAGCTCACGTTGTCGTGGATCCCTTCGCAGACAATGATCCCTGGCTTGACCGCAATATCGACTGGGAACGTACGATCGCATTTCGCGAATATCTCTGGGATCTCGGTCTCGGCGTCGCGGAGGCCATGGATACGGCGCAGCGTGGCATGGGGCTCGACTGGGCTGGCGCCAAGGAGCTGATCGCCCATGCGCAATCGGCGGCGCGTGGCCGACCGGATGCGTTGATCGCCTATGGCGCCGGCACGGACCATTTGCCGCCAGGGCCTGATGTCACGATCGACGATGTCATTCGCGCCTATGAGGAGCAGGTTGCCTATGTCGAGGGGCAGGGTGGTCGCATCATCCTGATGGCAAGCCGGGCGCTTGCTGCCGCCGCCAAAGGCCCGGACGATTATGCCCGCGTCTACGACCGCATTCTCCGGCAGGTCAGGGAGCCGGTGATGATCCACTGGCTCGGCTCGATGTTCGATCCGGCGCTTGCCGGCTATTGGGGATCGAGTGATGATATGCAGGCGATGGAAACAGCCGTCGCGATCATCAATCGGAACGCCGCCAAGGTCGATGGCGTCAAGATCTCGCTGCTGTCGGCCGAGAAGGAAATCGTCATGCGCCGCCGGCTCGATCCGTCGGTGAAGATGTATACGGGTGACGATTTCAACTATGCCGAACTGATCGCTGGTGACGATCAAGGCTATTCGCACGCGCTACTCGGCATCTTCGACGCGATCGCGCCTGCCGCAAGTGCGGCGTTGGCGAAACTTGCAGAGAACGATCTCGATGCGTTTCATCAGATTTTGGCGCCAACCGTTCCGTTGTCGCGTCACATCTTCAAGGCGCCGACACGCTTCTACAAGACCGGCGTCGTCTTCCTGGCCTATCTCAATGGCTTCCAGGACCATTTCCAGATGCTCGGCGGCCAGCAGAGCACGCGCTCTATCCTGCATCTCTCCGAGCTTTTTCAGCTGGCGGATGCGGCCCGTGTTTTGCGCGATCCGGATCTGGCGGTGCGTCGGATGAAAACCATCCTCGCCACCGTCGGCGTCGAATAGCGGACTCAGCATCGGCCCGAAAATCGGACACGATTTTCGGAAAGCCTGATGCGTAGATTCAAGGAGATGGAGCGTCCTTGTGCTTCCAAAAGGAAGCACGACGCTCCGGGGATCGGGGAGGAGCATCACAATGACAGTCGAGGGACTATCCATCAATCTGGCGACGGTGCGCCAGCAGTATGATATGCGCCAGGCGGTCGACGCCTGTCTGAAGCAGGACATCGTCGCGATCGCGCCCTGGCGCGATCAGGTTCACAAGATCGGTCTTTCCGAAGCTGCCAGGATTGTTGCAGACAACAAGCTCAAGGTCACCGGGCTTTGCCGAGGCGGCATGTTTCCGGCTGTTGACGCCGAGGGCAGAGCGGCGGCAATTGACGACAACAAGCGGGCGATCGACGAAGCGGCGGCGCTGAATGCTGATTGCCTCGTTCTCGTGGTGGGTGGTCTTCCGGCAGGATCGAGAGACATCGCTCACGCCCGTGAGATGGTGGCCGACGGTATCGCAGCAATCCTGCCCCATGCCCGCAGCTCCGGCATTCCGCTCGCGATCGAGCCGCTACACCCGATGTATGCCGCCGACCGTGCCTGTGTGAACACGCTCGAACAGGCGCTCGACATCTGTGACCTCCTGGGCGACGGCATCGGTGTTGCGATCGACGTCTATCATGTCTGGTGGGATCCGAAGCTTCATCAGCAGATTGCTCGCGCCGGTGCCGATGGCCGGATCCTCGCGCATCATATCTGTGACTGGCTCGTGCCGACGACGGACCTGCTTCTTGACCGCGGCATGATGGGCGACGGCGTCATCGACCTCAAGGGCATTCGTGCCGAGATCGAGAAGGCGGGTTTTTTCGGGCTGCAGGAAGTCGAAATCTTCTCCCAGAACAACTGGTGGACGCGACCGGGAGAAGAGGTTTTGTCCACCTGTGTCGACCGTTTCCGCAGCGTTTGCTGACACAGGACTGCCCGGAACGAACCATCAAAAAAAGCCGGGCCACAAATGGCCCGGCTTAATTGCAAAGCGTTGATGTAACGGCTTATTCGGCCGAAACGATCTTGCCGTCTTCCCACTTGAAGAGCGAGAAGCTCTGCGAAGTCAGGTCGCCGGCTTCGCCATAGGTAACCTTGCCGATGGCGGTATCGATGGCTTCGCCCTTCTTCAGTGCGGTGGCGACTGCGTCGGCGCTGTCAGCTTTGCCAGCCTTCTCGATGCCAGCCTTCAGTACCTGTACGGCGGCATAGGCGTTGAGCGTGAAGGCTTCCGCCGGGATGTTGCGTGCCTTGAGGGCGGCAACTGCGTCCTTCGAATCCGGATTTTTCAGCGCGTCCGAGGCGTTGGTGAAGATCGTGCCGGCAGCCGAGCTGTTGGCGATTGCCCAGTACTCTGTGTTGGAGAGGCCGTCGCCGCCGATGATCTGTGCCTTGACGGATATGTCATGCAGCTGGCGGGCAAGGAGGCCGGCTTCCGGATGATAGCCGCCGAAGTAGATGACTTCGACACCAGCCTGCTTCAGCTTCGCTGTCAGGGCGCTGTAGTCCTTTTCACCGGGGGTAAGAGAGTCGTCGACCACTTCGGTCACACCGCCCTTATTGAGGGTGTCCTTGAAGGCTTTCGACAGGCCCTTACCATAGGCGCCCTTGTCGTCAAGGATGGCGATTTTCTTGCCCTTGAGGTTCTTCACGACGTAGTTGGCAGCAACAGTCGCCTGCTGGTCGTCGCGGCCGCAGGTGCGCAGGATGTTGGTCAGACCGCGATTGGTCAGATCCGGAGCCGTTGCAGTCGGCGTGACCATCAGGATGCCGTTTTCGGCGAGCGCATCGGAAACCGGGATGGCAACGCCCGACGTAACCGGGCCGACGACGAAGTGGATGCTGTCGCCGACGAAGCCGTTAGCGACGGAAACACCCTGCTTCGGGTCGCCGGCATCGTCGCCGAGCTTCAGAACGAGCTTCTGGCCGAGAACGCCGCCGCTCTTGTTGATTTCGTCGACGGCGGTCTGTGCGCCATTCTTGACCTGCTCGCCGTAAGCGGCGACCGGACCGGTCAGCGGCGCGATAAGGCCGATCGTGATATCTGCATGTGCGAGAGGTGCGAAGGCCAGCGAAGCGACGAAGGTCGCGGCCGTCAATGTCTTCAGACTCATATTATCTCTCCTTGGATGGGCGCGGCAGCACCCTTGTAACCCCCCTAGCCCGTCTTGAAGCGCAAACTGCCGTAGGACGCTTTCTTGAAGAAGACAGGACTGGCATCGAAGCCGATGATTGCCTTCGGCCATTTTTGACCTCGAAAGCGCTCATAAGAGTATTTTCTGTAGAAATGTTGCGACGATTCCGCAAGAAAATAACCGTCGCGGCAGCAATTTTGACGATTTTTCGTGTCGTTTTGACGAGGGATGGTTGTTGTATCCTGCTCGTCAACACCTACCTGAAACATCGATGGCGTATGGCGGGTCGAAGGACCGAGACGGTCGCCCCGGAACCGGAAAAAATTGCGACGCCGATCGGAACCGGAAATGCCGAACGACCTGATCCGCGAGGAGGAGCCGGATATCCGTATGACCGAAAATGATGCTGCGAAAGCCTATCTTGACCTTTGGAGCCTCTCTCTTGATGGCGAGCCGATCGTGACGCATTCGAGCAGGCTTTTCCCGGTGCGGCGAAATGGCAAGACGGCCATGCTCAAGTTTGCGGTCGCGCCCGAGGAGAAATTGGGTGCGGCGCTCATGGTCTGGTGGAACGGTGTCGGCGCCGCGCATGTTCTCGAACATCAGGGCGATGCGATCCTGCTCGAGCGCGCAACCGGCGAACGGTCTCTGATCGACATGGCCAGAAATGGCGGAGATGACGAGGCAAGCCGTATCATCTGCCGGGCCGTCGCAGGCCTTCACGCCCCGCGCGGGTCGCTTTTGCCGTCGCTGATCCCGCTGGCACATCGTTTTCGTTCGCTCGAAGAAGCGGCCAACCGCGAGGGCGGTGCCTTCGCGCGATCCGCAGCCATCGCCCGTGCGCTGCTGGCAGAGCCTCGCGATATCGTTACGCTGCACGGCGATGTTCATCACGGCAATTTTCTGGACTTCGCAGAGCGCGGCTGGCTCGCGATCGATCCGAAGGGCCTCGTTGGTGAGCGTGGCTTTGACTATGCCAACCTCTTCTGCAACCCGGACCATGCGGTCGCCACCACGCCTGGCCGTCTCGCGCGCCAGGTCGACGTCGTCACCGATGCAGCGCGGCTCGAACGTCGACGCCTGCTGCAGTGGATTGTTGCCTGGGCAGGTCTTTCGGCGGCATGGTTGATCGAGGATGGCGCGGACGAGCATATCAGGCCGACCTTGCAGGTCGCCGATATTGCTGCTGCGGAACTTGACAGCATTGCTGTTTAATTGCTCAGAGCATCGTGCCAGGCTTGCCGGTAACGCTCCAAGCCGCGAAGTTCGGCGCGGATCGGCGCATTCTCCGCCGATGCAGAGGGGCGGATACCCGTCAAAAGGGCAGCTCCCTGGCTGGTTCCTGTCGAACCCGGCAAGGCAATGACCTCCCTTGTCGTGACCGCGGAGAGGGCGGTGAGATAGGCGCGATTGAAGGCAAAGGGACCTTCGACGAAGATTGGCCCTTTTGCGCCAATCAAAGCGAGGCAGGCTTCTGTCATCAGCGCAAGGTAGAGACTGACGGCGGCAAGCTGCTCTGCCTGATCCGTCGCGTCGCCGATCCAGCATCTGGTCCTGCCCGGAAAGGGGCCGGATCCTTCGACCACATTGGGCAGCAGCATGAGGCCTTTTTCGATCACCCTTTCAAGCGCAACCTCGATGGTATCGGCTGGCGCCGTGCCGATCTCTGCCGCCAGGATCTCGAACTCGCGGCCGCCCATGAAACGAGCCGACGGCACAGCGCGGCCATAGGCATCGACATTGGCAAGTATGTCGCGTTTGGGATCGAGATGTTCGAGATCGCCGCCGACCGCGAAACTGATCACCCATGTTCCCGTCGACACGACGGCGAAAGGTGCTTCGTTTTCGATCAGATGCGGTAGCAGCGATGCGTTGGAATCGTGAATGCCGCAATAGACTGGAACCGGCTCCGCAAGGCCGATTTGCCCGGCAAGTTGAGGCAGGATTGGCCCGAGAGCGTCGAATGCTGAGCGTACCGGCGCCATCAGTGCACGAATGCCTAGCCTGGCGACGAGGGATGAATAGTCTCCGCTCGTCGGATTCCAGAGGTCGGTATGGCATCCGAGCGAGGTCATCTCGTTGGCGGCAGTGCCGGTCAGGCGAAAGGCCCAGTATTGCGGATAGGTCAGGATGGTTGCTACGCGCGCGAATTCCTCGGGAAATGCGTTTTTCTGGAAGTGGATCTGCGCTCCGACATTCAGGCCGCCGGAGAGGCTTGGCGAGAAGGTTTCCGTAAAAGCCGGTCGAAACTCGCCATAGGCCTGCCGAATGGGATGCGGGTAGGTGTATTCATAGTCAAGAACCGGCAGTGCGAGATTGCCATCGGCGTCGAGGAGCGCCATCGACGCGCCATGCGTCGTGATGGAGATCGCATCGAAGCCGGGAACAGTTGCAAAACCCTTCAGGGCTTCGATGATAAAGGACCATAGCCGTTCGATATCATAGTGCGGATAGAGGCCGGTCTTCACGACGCTGTTGCTGGTTTTGACACCAGCGATTTCGCTGCCCGTTTCGGCCTCCAGCACGACAACCTTGGCATTGGTCTTGCCGATGTCGATCACGGCGATACGCCGGTAGGCTTTCGTGTCGGTCATGGCAGATGGAAGACCGTGACGAGATCGCTCTGGACGGGCGAATTATCGGGATTGGTCGCCATGATGTCGGCCATGTGTGCCCACCATTTCTTCATGACAGGATGCTCCGGCAGGCTCGCCATGGTGTGATCCTTTGGCCGTGTCAGCACGCCGAAAAGCGTGTTCGTCTCGCGGTCGAGATGGATGGAATAGTCGCTCGCTCCCGCCTGATGCAGCAATTCGATCAGCTCGGGCCAGATTTCGTCGTGGCGTCTTCTATACTCCGCTTCCATGCCCGGATTGAGCGTCATCTTGAAGGCGTGGCGTTCGAGAGCTGATGTCATTTGGAGCTCATGGTCCTGATGCGCCGGGCAACGATCGGCAGCGCGATGGTGATGATGAGGAGAAGGCCGATGAAGATCGACATGACGATGCCCGGCACGTTGAGCAGGCCGAGGCCGAAGGTGACAAGGCCCATTACGAAGGCGGCGATGACGACCCCACCGATCGTACCTGAGCCGCCGAGGATCGACACGCCACCAAGCACAACCATCGTCACCACCTCCAGCTCCCAGCCAAGCGCGATCGAGGGGCGAGTCGATCCAAGGCGCGAGGTGAGGCAGATGGCGGCGATGCCACTCATGATGCCCGTCAGAAGAAACAGGATGAACTTCACCCGCTCGACCGGAATTCCGGAGAAGCGCGCGGCGAAATCATTGTTGCCGATCGTATAAACCTGCCGGCCGAAATTCGTCGCATGCAGCAGGATTGCAAAAGCGATCGCAAGTACAATGAACAGCACGAATTCGAAGGAGAAGACCCAGACAACATAGCCTTGGCCGAAATAGGCGAAGCTATCGGGGTAGTTGCCATAGGCCTGATCGCCGAGCACGATATAGGAAATGCCGCGAAACAGGCTCATCGTGCCGATGGTGACGACGATCGACGGCAGCTTCATCACGGAAACCAGGAAGCCGTTGAAGATGCCGCAGACGAGGCCAACGCCGAGACCGATCGCGACAAGGCCTGATGTGCCGACGCCCAATTGAGCCGCTGCCCCCATCGCCGTCGAGGCAAGCGCAATGATGGCTGCGACCGAGAGGTCGATTTCACCTGATATGACGAGCAGTGCCATGGCAAAGGCGATCATCGCCTTTTCGGTGAAGTTGAAGGTGGCGTCCGAAAGGTTGAAGGGATCGAGGAAATAGGGCGAGGCCAGCGAATTGAAGATGAAGATCGCGACCGCAACCCCGAAGAGCAGCGTTTCCCAGCTCGACAAGATGCGTTTGAAAGGAGTGCCGAGGCGATCCGGAATGGCGCGCTTTTCCGCCGTTGCTGCTTGCAAACCGTTGCTCATGCGATTGCTCCCTCACTGGCGGTGTCTTTTGCGGCCTGATCCCGGAGGATGATGCGGCCGCGGTTGCGTTCGCGGCGGGCGTTGAAGACGACGGCAAGGATGATGACGGTGCCCGATATTGCCATCTGCGTGAACGGCGAGATACCGATGACCGGGAGCGCATTCTTGATGACGCCGAGGAAGAGCGCGCCCAACACTGCGCCGGCGACTGAACCGACGCCGCCTGCGATCGAAATGCCGCCGATGACGCAGGCCGCCACGCTATCGAGCTCGAAACCGTTGGCGATATCGACATAGGCGACGGCATAGCGCGACACCCACAGATAGCCGCTCAACCCGGCGAGTGCGCCGGAGAGAACGAAGGCGAGGAAGCGGGTCCAGCCAACATCGATGCCGGCATAGATCGCCGCGACCGGATTGCCGCCGCTCGCATAGGCCGAGCGGCCGAACTGGGTATGGCGCAGCACCAGATACATCATCAGCATGATCGCGATGCCGATCCAGGCAAGCACCGGCAGCCCAAGAAGCGGCGTGCGCGGTACGTTGAGGAAGATCGGTGTGAACTGATGCGCATTGACCCATGCGCCGCCCGACAACACGAAGGCCATGCCGCGATAGATTGTCAGGGTACCGAGTGTGACGACAATCGGCGGGATTTCCAGTGCCCAGACGAGATAGCCATTGATGGCGCCAAGAACGGCGCCCATCAGGATTGCCATCACGATCAATGCGGCCAGCGGGACATCGGGATAGGCTGCATTCAGCATCGCAACCGCCATCCCCGTCAGCGCCAGGTTGGCGGCGACGGACAGGTCGATCGATTTCGTGAGGATCACCGTCATTTGGGCGAGGGCCAGGATGATGAGGATCGACGTGTCGTTGAAGATATTGGCGAGATTGGCGGGTTCGGCAAAGCCGGCCGCGCGCGTGGCGAAGCCGGCGATCATCACGGCGATGATGATGGCGAGCAATGTTTCGCGCTTTTTGAGGATGCGTGGCATCCTGTCCTCCCTTGAGCATTATGCAGCCGGATGGCTTCACCTGGCGTCGCATAAATGCGGCAAAAACAAACAGTACGAGCGTTCTGGCAGATCGAAGAAATGCCAGAACGTTCTATGCGTTGCCCGTCGCGGCACGCACCAGAGTTTCCGGCGTCAGCCCCTCGCGCTCGAACAGGCCAGCGGACAGGCCTTCCTTCATGACCAGCACACGATCCGACATGCCGAGGATCTCTGGCAGTTCGGAGGAGATCATGATGATGCTGAGCCCTTCGGCCGCAAGCTCGCTGATGAAGCCGTGGACGGCTGCCTTCGAGCCGATATCGATGCCCTTTGTGGGCTCGTCGAGAATGATGATCTTCGGCTGTGTCGCCAGCCATTTGCCGATGACCACCTTCTGCTGGTTGCCGCCTGAGAGCGTGCCGACGGGCACGGACAGGGCGGCTGCACGAAGATCGAGCCGTTCAGCATATTTCCGGGCGAGGGCGAACTCATTGGCAGCCTTCAGGAAGCCCTTGCGCGAGGTGCGCCCGAGCGACGGCAGCGACATGTTCTGATAGATCGGCATCGGCAGCGCCAAGCCGTGGCGGCCACGCTCTTCCGGCACGTAGACGATGCCCGCGCCGATGGCGTCCTGCGGCGACCGCACCTGGATTTCCTGACCGTCGAGCGTCAGGCGACCTGAGAGCGGCTTGGTGATGCCGAAGAGCGATTGGCAAAGCTCCGAGCGTCCAGCGCCGATCAGGCCGTAGACGCCAAGGATCTCGCCGCGTCGCAGCTTAAAGGAAATGTCGCGGAACTCCGTGCGGTGACAGTATTTCTCCACCTCGAGAACCGTGTCGCCGATGGTGACAGGCATCTTCGGGAAAGCGTCCTTGACGTCGCGACCGACCATCATGCGAACGATCTCGTCCTGTGGCGTTGCTTTCAGATCGCCGTGACCAACGGCACGACCGTCGCGGAAAACGACAAAATTATCGGCGATTTCATAGAGTTCATCGAACTTGTGGCTGATGAACAGAATGGCTTTGCCCTTCGCCTTCAGGCCTTCCACAATACGGAAGAGATCGTCGATCTCCTTGCGCGAAAGTGCGGCGGTGGGCTCGTCCATGATGACGATGCGGGCCTCGATCGACAGGGCGCGCGCGATCGCTACAAGATGGCGTTGCGCAATGGAGAGGTCCTTCAATCGAATTGTCGGATCGATGGCGCTTTCAAGGGATTGAAGAAGCTCCTTCGACCGGCTGTTCATCGTTTTCCAGTCGATGGTGCGCCAGGACGTGCGCGGTGCATGACCGAGGAAGATGTTTTCGGCAACGGTCAGCTCGTCGAAGAGCACCGTCTCCTGATGAATGGCGGTGACGCCCGCATCGATGGCGGCCTGGGCATTGGCGAAAGTTGTCGGCCTGCCATCGACGAGAATTTCTCCCTCGTTCGGACGATAGATGCCGGTCAGGATTTTGACGAGGGTCGATTTGCCCGCGCCGTTCTCGCCGATCAGAGCGGTGACCTTGCCGGGGTAAAGCGAAATGCTGACGCCATCCAGCGCTTTTACGCCGGGGAAGATCTGGGAAATGCCGCGCATTTCCAGGATCGCCTGACTGTTCGCGGCAGGTGCGTCCGCTAGGGGTCGTTGAAGGACTGTGGTCATCAGCAATGTACCGGATCAATGAAGCCAGGTCCGGCGGCTGACGCCGCCGGAGAGGTGCGGATGCTTGTTTCGATCAGAAAACCTTGGAGAACTGATCGATGTTCGAAGCGTTGTAGACGAACGGATCGGCCATGGCGGCTTCGCCGTTTTCGCCAACCTTGATCTTGCCCATACGGCCGGCATTGATCTCGCTGCCCGGCTTGCCGTCGGTCTCGCCCTTGACGAGGCGATAGGCGATCTGCGTTGCGGAATAGCCGAGATCGATCGGGTTCCAGATCGCGAATTCCTTCGTTGCGCCGGACTTGATCGCGCCGGCCATCTCGGACGGCAGGCCAAGACCGGTCACGTAGACCTTGCCGATCTTGCCGGCATCCTTGACGGCCTGCGACGCGGCGAGCACGCCGACGGTGGTCGGAGCAACGATGACCTTGACTTCCGGATGCGAGGTCAGGAGGCCCTGGGCTTCACGATAGCTCTTGTCCGAGAGATCGTCACCATAAACGGTCGTGACGAGGTTGAGACCCGGGAAATCCTTGAGCTGCTTCTTCATCTCGCCGATCCAGATGTTCTGGTTCGTCGACGTTGTTGTCGCAGACAGGATGGCGAAGTCGCCCTTGCCGCCGTCAAGATGATCCTTGGCGAGCGTCAGGCACATCTTGCCGATCAACTCATTGGATGAGGGGTTCAGCTGCAGGATACGGCCGGCCTTGGCAACGCCGGAATCCCAGGAAATGACCTTGATGCCGCGCTGAGTGGCCTTCTTCAGTGCCGGGACGACTGCATCGGGATCGTTTGCGGAAATCGCGATGGCGTCGACGCCCTGCGCGATCAGCGAATTGATCACTTCGATCTGGCCTTCGGCCGTGGTCGAGGTCGGGCCGGTGTAGATCACCTGCACGCCGCCGAGATCCTTGGCAGCTTCCTGGGCGCCCTTGTTGGCGGCTTCGAAGAAGCCGTTGCCCAGCGATTTCACCACGAGACCGATCTTGATGTCCTTTGCACTGGCCGCGCCGGCGAAAAGCGTTGCGGCGAGCGCGACGCCGATCGCCAATTTCTTTGCAATATTCATGTCACTTCCTCCCAAAGTTAATAGGCATGCTCACCCCACCTGAGCCGCGCGTTTCATGCGACCGATGGGGAATCTTCCTCCTCGGCCTCAGCCGAAACATTTGCGATGATGAGCGAAATGCCCGCATCTTCGATCATTCGCACCGTGTCGGCCGAGATGCCGTCATCGGTGATGATGGTCGAGACCTGTTCGAGCGGGCACAGGATCAGGCTTGAGCGCTGACGGAATTTGCTCGAATCCACCATGACGACGAGTTCGTCTGCCTGGCGCATGAGCTTCTGTTCGCTCTGGATGACCAGCGCATCGGCTTCCATGATGCCGAGCGGGCCGACACCCTGCGCACCGATGAACATGCGTCGCGCATAGAAGTTCCGGATGGTGTCGTTATCGAAGGGCGAGAGGATCAGGCTCTGCTCGCGATAGATCGCGCCGCCCGGCACCGTCACCGTGTTCTTCGAATGCTTGATCAGATGTTCTGCAATAGCGAAAGAGTTGGTCATCACCTGCAGCCGGAAGGCCGAGATATAGTGCACGAGCTGGAACGTCGTCGTGCCGCCGTTGATGATGATTGCGTCGCCGGGATTGCAAAGCTCGGCAGCCTTGCGCGCAATTGCGCGTTTCCTATCGATATTGACGGCTTCGGATACGCGGAACGGCCGCGCCGCCAGATTGCCGAGCTGTGGAGGGTGGATCGATTCCGCGCCGCCGCGTACGCGCCGGATCTTTCCCTGTACATGCAGGGCAGCGATATCACGACGTATCGTCGCTTCCGAAGCTTCGGTGAGCTCGGAAATATCCTGAATCGTCACGACAGACTTTTCCTGTACGGCGCTCAGAATAATGCGATGGCGTTCACGTTCGTGCATTGGTTCCTCCGTATTGGCGGTTATTTCGCAAATATGACAATGTGTCAATCACAAACGATCATAATCTTTCATATTGCATCGCAACATTATCGGTTTTGATCGTTTTCGATTGACAAGGTGATGAAGTGTGAGCGATACCCTGCTCACAAAGGGCGGCTCTATCACGATCCGAACCGCCCGAAGGCTTGATCTACAAGACTTGATTTCAAGGGAGGATGACATGGCGGCTGACGTTCAGCTTCTGAAGAACCGTTGGGATGATGCATATGCGGCCGGCCTCGATGAGCCGGGCAAACTGCTGTATCGCTCGAATCTGCTCGGTGCAGACAAGCGTATCACCAACTACGGTGGCGGCAACACGTCGGCCAAGGTCATGGAAACCGATCCGCTTTCTGGCGAAAAGGTCAAGGTACTGTGGGTCAAGGGTTCTGGCGGCGATGTCGGTACCATCAAGCTCGATGGCTTCGCGACGCTCTATCAGGACAAGCTCGATAGCCTGAAGAATATCTATCAGGGTGTTGCAGACGAGGATCGCATGGTCGGCTTCCTGCCGCATTGTACCTTCAATCTGAATGCGCGCGCCGCCTCCATCGATACGCCGTTGCACGGCTTCGTGCGCTTCGCCCATGTCGACCACATGCATCCTGATGCCATCATTGCCATTGCCGCTGCGAAGAATTCGCGTGAACTGACGCGCGAAATTTTTGGCGACGAAATCGGCTGGCTGTCCTGGCGCCGTCCTGGGTTCCAGCTCGGGCTCGATCTTGAAGCCTTCGTCAAGGCGCATCCCAATGCCAAGGGCGTTGTCCTCGAAAGCCATGGCCTCTTCACCTGGGCCGATGACGCCAAGACCTGCTACGAACTGACGCTTGCCATCATCAACAAGGCGATCGAATGGTTTGCCGCCAAGACCGAAGGCAAGACGGTTTTCGGTGGCGCTGTCGTCGAAAGCCTGCCGCTGGCGGAACGCCGTGCCGTCGCCGCCCGGCTGATGCCGGAAATCCGCGGCCGCATCGGCAAGGCCGAGCGCAAGCTCGGCGATTTCGACGATCAGGGCGCCGTACTCGAATTCGTCAATTCGAAGAATCTTCGCCCGCTCGGCGCGCTCGGCACGAGCTGCCCGGATCATTTCCTGCGCACCAAGATCCGCCCGTTGATCGTCGATTTCGATCCGGCAAAGCCCGACGTCGAAGCCGTGATTGCCGGTCTCGACAAGGCACTGGAAGACTATCGCGCCGATTACGCGCGCTACTACAATGATTGCAAGCATGACAACTCGCCTGCCATGCGCGATCCGAACCCGGTGATCTTCCTCGTTCCCGGCGTCGGCATGCTTTCCTTTGCCCGTGACAAGGCGACCGCCCGTATCGCCGGCGAGTTCTACGTCAACGCTATCAACGTCATGCGCGGTTCTTCCACCGTTTCCGAATATCAAGGCCTGCCGGAGCAGGAAGCCTTCGATATCGAATATTGGCTGCTGGAAGAGGCAAAGCTGCAGCGCATGCCCAAGCCGAAAAGCCTTGCCGGGCGCGTCGCCTTTGTGACCGGCGGTGCCGGCGGCATCGGCCGCGCTACCGCTGCTCGCTTGGTGGGCGAGGGCGCCTGCGTCGTTCTGGCTGACATCGACCAGGCAGCACTTGAGGGCACCCAGGCGGATTTTGCAAAAATGTTCGGCGCCGACGCCGTGCGCAGTGTCAAGCTTGATGTGACGAAGGAAGATGCCGTCATTTCCTCCTTCGCGGAGGCGTGCGTCGAGTTCGGTGGTGTCGATATCCTGGTCTCGAATGCTGGGATCGCATCATCTGCGCCGATCGAAAGCACGGAGCTTTCGATGTGGAACCGCAACATGGATATCCTCGCGACAGGTTACTTCCTCGTTTCGCGTGAAGCCTTCCGGCTGTTCCGCCGCCAGAACCTCGGCGGCAACGTCGTCTTCGTCGCGTCGAAGAACGGCCTTGCATCCTCACCGAATGCCGCCGCCTATTGCACGGCGAAAGCCGCAGAAATTCATCTGGCCCGCTGCCTGGCGCTGGAGGGTGCCGAGGCCGGCATCCGAGTGAATACGGTCAATCCAGATGCCGTTCTTCGTGGTTCGAAGATCTGGAACGGCGAATGGCGCGAGCAGCGCGCCGCTTCCTCGAAGATCGAAGTGGACGAACTGGAGGAACATTACCGCAAGCGTTCGATGTTGAAGTTGAATGTCCTGCCCGAGGATATCGCCGAGGCGATCTACTTCCTGGCCTCGGACCTTTCCGCCAAATCAACGGGCAATATCATCAACGTCGATGCCGGCAACGCGCAAAGCTTCACGCGCTGATATCAAGCGGCCCGCGCCGCGGCTGTATTTGCCGGCGCGGGCCTTCATCGTTTGGGAGGAAAGAATGGCCGAGTTTAGAATTGCGCCCGATCTGGTTGCTGCAGAAAACGACAAGCGCGCCGCTGCGTTGAAATCCGATTACGAGGCACTTGGCGCCGCGCTTGCACGACGCGGTGTCGATATCGAAGTTGTCACCCGCAAGGTTTCCGAATTCTTCGTTGCAGTTCCATCCTGGGGTGTCGGCACCGGCGGCACGCGCTTTGCCCGCTTCCCCGGCACAGGCGAGCCGCGTGGCATTTTCGACAAACTCGACGATTGTGCGGTCATTCAGCAGCTCACCCGCGCGACGCCGAAAGTCTCGCTGCATATTCCCTGGGACAAGGCGGATCCGCGCGAGCTCAAGGCGAAGGGCGAGGCGCTTGGCCTCGGCTTCGACGCCATGAACTCCAACACTTTCTCCGACGTGCCGGGTCAGGCGCATTCCTACAAGTTCGGCTCGCTCAGCCACGTCGACGCGGCAACCCGGGCCCAGGCCGTCGAGCACAACATCGAATGCATCGAGATCGGCAAGGCGATCGGCTCGAAAGCGCTGACCGTGTGGGTGGGAGATGGTTCGAACTTCCCCGGACAGACCAATTTCACCAAGGCGTTCGAGCGCTACCTCTCCGCCATGGCCGATATCTATAAGGCGCTGCCTGACGATTGGCGGCTGTTCTCCGAGCACAAGATGTACGAGCCGGCCTTTTATTCGACGGTCGTCCAGGATTGGGGCACCAATTACCTGATTGCGCAGACGCTCGGCCCCAAGGCGCATTGCCTCGTCGATCTCGGCCATCATGCGCCGAATACCAATATCGAGATGATCGTGGCGCGCCTCATCCAGTTCGGCAAGCTTGGTGGCTTCCACTTCAACGACTCGAAGTATGGCGATGACGATCTCGATGCCGGCGCGATCGAGCCCTATCGCCTATTCCTCGTCTTCAACGAACTGGTCGATGCGGAACGGCGTGGGGTCAACGATTTCAACCCGGCTCACATGATCGACCAGTCGCACAATGTCACGGACCCGATCGAAAGCCTGATTTCCAGCGCCAACGAAATCCGCCGTGCCTATGCGCAGGCGCTGATCGTCGATCGCAATGCGCTCGGCGAATATCAGGATGCGAATGACGCGCTGATGGCATCGGAAACACTGAAGCGCGCTTACCGCGCCGATGTCGAACCTATCCTTGCCGAAGCACGCCGCCGGGCCGGTGGCGCCATCGATCCGGTCGCGGCCTATCGTGCGAGCGGCTATCGCGACAAGGTCGCCGCCGAACGTCCGGCATCCGTTGCCGGCGGTGGTGGAATCATCTGATGTTATCGGGTGTCGACTGAAAATGGGGTCGGCACCTATTTGCCTATGGCCGCACCCGTTCGCATGTCTGCGGGTGAACCATCGAGCGCGTTGCCCTTGATCGGTTTTGATCGCTTACAAGCAAAGGGCTGACCCGGCGAGATGATCCCCATGGTTTCGTCTTCATCCGACGCCTCATGGATCCTCCTTGAGCTGAGCACAAGCACACCGGGAAACGCCCCTTCCATCGGCATGCCCGGGGGGCGTCGCGACGATAGGAAGGCTTTGCTTCCTATCGTCGCCAGCGCATCTATGACCTGGCTGAATGCCTAGACGCCAAAGAATTCCGTATGTTTGTCATGTTGGTCTGGCAGATTCCGAATGGATTTTCGGCTTCTTAGCCGCGCCTGGCGGAGGCCAATTTATCGGCTCGTATATGCTGCTTGCTCACTTTCGAGTGGTTCGGCAACGAGAATTGAGTATTGTCGCTCGCAACGGCTCGCCGTGATTTGACGGCGAGGCTGCCTTCAAAGATTGAGCCTGTGTTGATAGGTGAGGAAAGACAATGACGACTGATATTAGCGGTTTTGCCGGACGACTGAAGCGCCGCGAGAGTGGCGGCATGATCTCCGGCTGGGTTGGCATACCCGACCCGATGCTCGTCAATCATCTGGCGCAGGAAGACTTCGATACCGTGGTGCTGGATATGCAGCATGGCATGTGGGACATGACGTCGGCCGCCAACGGCATTGCCTATGTGCGCCTGGCCGGCAAGCCGGCGGTTGCTCGCATTCCCGTCGGCGATTTTGCTGCCGCCTCCAGGCTTCTCGATGCCGGAGCTTCCGCCATCATCGCGCCGATGATCAACTCCGCCGATGACGCGCGCGCCCTGGTAAAGGCGACGAAATATCCCCCGCTCGGCGAGCGCAGCTGGGGACCGTCGCTGGCAATCAATCACTTCGGTCTCCCCGCAGACGAGTATCTGCAGACCGCCAACAGCCTGACCGTCACCATCGCCATGGTGGAAACGCGCACTGCTCTCGACGCGATCGACGAGATCCTTGCAGTTGACGGTATCGACGGCATCTTCGTCGGCCCGTCCGACCTTTCCATCGCGCTTTCGAACGGCGCCCGGCTCGCGCCTGACAGCGCCGCGATCGATCAGGCGCTTGCAACCGCGCTTGCGCGCTGCCGCGCCCACGGCAAGGTGATCTGCGCCTTCGGTGGCGACGGTACCCGCGCCGGAGAATATCTGAAGCTCGGCCTCGATCTCGTCATCGCTGGCACGGAAACAGCGCAGCTAAGGGCAGGTGCACGCACGGCCATTCAGGCTGCGCGCAAGATCGCTGAAGCATAATCGTCAGGTTAACTAGGATGCATGTCTGGAAGAGGTTCCAGGCTTATGTCGATGCGTCCCTTCGGGCTCTGTCGTCACATTCGGATCGGCAGCTCTCAAGAGAGCGCAAGATCCGAATGTTGTACAGATTGCGTGGCGGCGTTAAGCGGCCATCACTTTACCAGTCTTACGTAGCAGGGATTGTAGTCCGCATTGCCACAATCGCCGCGGGCTTTTGCCGGCGTGATTGCATTTTGCGTTGCGATCAGCACGAGCGCGAAGGCAATGACGGTCAATACGGTCTTGGTATACTTATCCATGAATTTCCCCCAATGATAGAATTGTTAACAAAATGCACTTTAAAGGTGCTTTTCTGAATGCTGCCTGAATGGGGCGCCCAAGGTTGCATTCTTATGTAGCGCCGCCGCTATCGGACAGGCTGCTCCAACGGGCATCTACCTCCGACGTTTGGAATCTCAGCGTGTGCTTGCATCGCCGCTTGGCTGCGGGCATTCTCGCGCCGACGTGGCGGAGCGGAATGATTTGTCGAAAATGCATGGATTGGCAGCGGGGCGAAATGTGCGGCGCGAGGCAGGCCAGCGCGTCACTTTGCGCACGGTCGCGACTGCTTTGGGTCTTTCGGTCACGACAGTTAGCCGGGCCCTGAAGGAAGGCCCCGAGGTCAACAAGGAAACGATCGAGCTGGTCAAGCGCGTTGCCGGCGAGCTCGGCTATCGCCCCAATCTCGGCGGCATCAATCTTCGCACCGGCAAAACCCACGCCATCGGCATCGTGTTACCGTTCGGTCGCGAAGGCGAGATGAATATCGTCGTCGCCTCGCTGATCGAAGGCGCCTCGCGCTACATGAAAGCTAGGGGTTATCGCACCACGCTCGTGCCGCAGTCGCAGGCGGACGATCCCCTGACGGGCGTGCGCGATATCGTCGAAGAAGGATCGGTCGACGGCATTATCATAACGCATACGACCCCGCAGGACGATCGTGTCAAATATCTGCTCGAGGTTGGCATACCCTTTGTCACCTTCGGGCGAACAGAACTGTTGAGTGCGCATCCGAGCGTCGATCTCGACCATGAGGTGATCGGCGCCGAAGCGGCGGGCCTGCTTTTGGATGCCGGCCATCACAGGCCGCTGCTGATAGCGCCAAGCAGCCACTTCACCTACAGCCTGCAGTTTATGCGGGGTTGGCACAAGGCCTTTGCCGACCGCCATCTTATTGCCCCTGATGATCTCATCCACTGCACCGCGACAACGCCTGACAATGGGCGCGAGATGGCAAAGCATGTGATTGCGACCAATCCGGAGGCAACTGCGGCATTCGTCGCAAGCGAGGAAGCGGCACTTGGCTTCCTTGCGGGCCTGCGCGACGTCGGGCGAGAGGCCGGCAGGGATTTCGCGCTGATTACCTATGGTGGCACGGCGCTACCCGATTTCTTCAATCCGCCGCTGAGCAGCTTCTACTACTCCAATCATGCGATCGGCGAGCGATTGGCCGCCTTCCTGCATCGCGCGATCGCTGGCGAAGATCCTGCGGACCTGCGCGAAGTGGTCCGTGCCGCCTTCGTAGATCATCAGAGCCAGATCCTTCACGCCTGAATATTTCCATGGCTCGCCACATGAACACGTACAGCGAAACAATTCGTAACGTTACGAATTTCGGAATTTCGTGAATATCATACCTTATCGCCCAGAAAATAGACGATTGACAGCACCTCATTTTCGATGAATCGTAACGTTACGGATCGTTGATTTCGAGCTGGGAGGCTTGTCGACGAGACTATCGGAACATGGCGGAAGCTAGGCCGCAGGCAGGCTCCGCATTCCCAGGGAGGATGACGTGAATAGCGGCTCGCTTTTTTTCGGATCGCCAATTTGGACCTTCAACTGGAACCCGCCGTACCAGGAACCGTTGCGGCGGCTTGCTCGTACCGGCTGCAAGGGTTTCGAGCTCACCGCATGGTCGGTGGACATGCTGAGCTACTACACGCCGCGAACCGTTCATGAGTTGAAGGAGATCGCGGAGGGGGAGGGCTTGGTGCTCACCAACTTCTTCTTCAATCTGCCGTTCAGCCATGCCGCGAATGCCACCGTATCGACCGTCGATCTCGATGGCTACAGGCGTGGAATGGATGTCGCCGCCGCGATAGGTACGCCCATCGTCACCAGCATGACGCCCTATCCGTTTCAGTCCGAGATCAAGCCGATCCTGCAGCGCCCGATCTCGCAGGAATGGGGTGCGGCCGTTGAGCCGCAATGGAACTGGACGGGCGAGTATGATGTGGTGGTGGAGGGTTTCGCTCAGGCATGCGAGATCGCGGCCGCTGCCGGTCTGAAGGTTGCGATCGAGCCGCATCCCTATCGTTGGGTCAGCTCCGGCCAAGCTATGCTGCGCCTGATCGAGCGCACCGGCGCCGCCAACCTCGGGCTTAATTTCGATCCGAGCCATCTCTTCCCCGCCGGCGATATGCCGCATTATGTCGTGCTGGCGCTCGGCAGCCGCATCTTCAACACGCATTTCTCCGACAATGAGGGCCATACGAACGCCCATTGGCGGCCTGGACGGGGCAAGATCGATTGGAAGGCGATCTTCTCCGCACTTCTAGCCATTGGCTATTCGGGGCCGATCACGCTCGAACTGGAGGATGCGCCCGGAGCATCCCATTGGACCCATTTCCGCGAAGCGACGCCGGAATTCGATGACGAGATGCGGCGTGGCATGGCCTATCTGCGCGCCGCAGCCGCCGAGCTTGAGATCACCATTTCGTAAGAGGCAATTCCCATGAATAAAGAGCCCATGAAAGTCGGCATCGTCGGCGCCGGAAATATCAGCGCTACCTACGTCGCGACCCTGCATATGTTCGATTTCATCCGTGTGAAGTCGATCTACGATCTCTATCATGAACCCGCTCGCAAGCTCGCGGAGCAGTTCGGCATCGAGGCCGTTGGGCTGGATGCGATGCTCTCCGATCCGGAGATCGGATTGATCATCAACCTGACGACGCCGGTCTCGCATTATGCCATCAGCAAGAAGGCGCTGCAGGCCGGCAAGCATGTCTATTCGGAAAAGCCGCTTGGCGTGTCTATGGCCGAGGCCGAAGAGTTGATGGCAATCGCGCGTGCAGGCGATCTGCGGCTTGGCTGCGCTCCCGATACCTTCCTTGGCGGAGGCCACCAGCTGACGCGCCGACTGCTGGATGAAGGACGCATCGGCAAAACAATTTCCGCAACGGCCATGCTGCTGCTCCCCGGCCATGAGCACTGGCACCCCAACCCAGCCTTCTTCTATGGTCGCGGCGGCGGCCCGATGCTCGATGTCGGTCCCTACTACGTTACGAACCTCATAGCGCTGCTCGGTCCTGTACGCGAAGTGTTCGGCACGGCAAAGATAACCCGCATCGAACGCACGGTGAAAACCGACCCGCGTCGTGGCGAGACGATCAAGGTTCTGGTGCCGACGCATCTGACTGGGGTTATGGAGTTTCACAGCGGCGCGACGGTCACGATTGCCACAAGCTTCGACGTCATCAGGCACAAGCATAACCAGATCGAGCTTTATGGTTCGGAAGGCTCCATGGTGACGCCGGATCCGAACAACTTCACCGGCAAGGTCGAGATCTTCCGCGATGGCGATGACGCATGGCGTGATATTCCCGTCGATCACCCTTACACTGAAGGCGTACCTGGCCATCTCGGGCTGCGCGGATTGGGGGCAGCTGAGATGGTGGATTCCCTTCGCTCCAGTCGGCCACACAGGGTATCGTCCGAGCTTGCATTTCATGTGCTCGAGGTGATGACTGCCTTTGAGCGATCTGCCCAATCTCGCGGCGTGGTTGCAATTCATAGCAGCTGCGGCCGTCCCGACCCGATACCGCGCACAATTAATGAGGGACGTTTCTCATAGGCTGCGCTATAGGTTGGGAAAATGCAGTCCTTTTGGACTGTGGGCTTGACGAAGGGGCAGTGGCTGAGGAACCATTGCTCGCTTGCTGCAGGGAACGGAGGCTCTGTTGCATCGCTTTGGAGGATCATGAAATTCGGCATCCGATGTCTGGAGACGGCGGCGGCTGAACAGAGGCGTTTGGAGAACGCCGTCAAAGGAGGAGGAACGAATGCGCAAATTGATGATGGCATTGGTCGGCGCTACGGCGCTGGTCGCAGCAAGCGTGACCGGTGCACTGGCCGAGGGCAAGAAGGCCGAAGTCCTGCATTGGTGGACATCCGGCGGCGAAGCCGCCGCAGTCAAGGAACTCGCCAAGGCCTTCAACGCCGCCGGCGGCGAATGGGTGGATACTGCAATTGCCGGATCTGGCTCGACGGCCCGCCCGATCGGCATCAACCGCATCATCGGCGGCAACCCGCCGGCCGCCATGCAGTTCAACACCGGTACGCAGATGAACGATCTCGCCCAGCAGGGCCTGCTGCGGCCGCTCGACGATCTGGCCAAGGAACAGGACTGGAAGTCTGTCCTGACGCCATCCTTCTATCAAGCCATCCAGTATAACGGCCATATCTACGGTGCGCCGATCAACGACCATGGTCAGAACTGGCTGTTCTATTCGAAGCCCGTTTTCGCCAAGGCGGGCGTGACCGCCGAGCCGAAAACCTGGGATGAAATGTTTGCCGCACTCGACAAGATCAAGGCCGCAGGCCTGATTCCTGTTGCTGTCGGCGGCCAGCCCTGGCAGCTGCAGCTGATGTTCAACGCCATCCTGCTTGGCGAAGGTGGCAAGGATCTTTACGGCAAGGTCTGGAAGGATCTCGACACCAGCGCCGTCAAGTCCGACAAGTTCAAGCATGTTGCGGAAGTCTTCGCCAAGTTGCGCAACTATCAGGATACAGGCAGCCCGAACCGCGATTGGAACGTTGCGACCGGCATGCTGATCGACGGCAAGGCCGGCATCCAGTTCATGGGTGACTGGGCCAAGGGTGAATTCATCCATGCCGGCCTCGCCGCCGACAAGGATTTCGGCTGCATCCTCGGACCGGGCGAATCCAACTTCATGATGGGCGGCGACATCTTCGTCTTCCCGGTCCTGAAGGACAAGGCGACAACCGATGCACAGACCCTTTTGGCAACGGTCATCATGTCGAAGGAAGGTCAGGTCGCCTTCAACTCCAAGAAGGGGTCCGTGCCCGTGCGTCTCGACGTCGATACGTCGAAGCTTGATGCCTGCGCACAGAAGGGCTTGACCGCGCTCAAGGATCCGAGCCGCCAGATTCTGACCTCCGACGTGTTGACGCCGCAGGATATCGTCCAGACCGAACAGGACCTTGTCGCCCAGTATTGGACGACCCCGAGCATGACGGCCGACCAGTTCGCCGATCAGTTCGCCAAGGTCATCGAGCAGGCGAAGTAAGCTTCACCGACATCCATGCGGCGGCAGGTTCGCCTGCCGCCGGTTCTCATGAATGCTGAGGAGGAGTGCGCCCATGACCACACCTGAAACAAGCGCCGCTGCCGTCGGCGCGACCGTCGCGCCGAAAGCCGCCACCCGCAGGCGGGTGCATTTCTCGCCTTATTTGGCTCTGCTGCCGGCTTTTGCCATCGTCGTCCTGGCCTATGTCGTGACGGTCGTCTGGAACATCTGGATATCTTTCACCGACAGCAAGGTGCTGCCAGTCAACATTTTTGTCGGCACCAAGCAATATGAGCGACTGTTCGATACGGCGCGCTGGCTGATATCGCTGCAAAATGTCGTGGTTTTCGGCGTCCTCTTCATCGCCGGTTGTCTGATCCTCGGCTTTCTTCTTGCCGTGGCGCTAGACCAGAAGGTGCGCTTCGAAAACACCTTCCGCACGATCTTCCTCTATCCTTTCGCCATGTCCTTCATCGTCACCGGCCTTGTCTGGCAGTGGATCATGAATCCGACGCTTGGGCTGCAGAAGGTCGCCGACAGCATCGGCTTCACCTGGTTCCGCTTCGACTGGATCGTCCAGAGCGACCTCGCCCTCTATGTCATCGTGCTTGCCGGCATCTGGCAGTCTTCAGGGCTTGTCATGGCGATCATGCTGGCGGGATTGCGCGGAATCGACCGCGAGCTCTGGAAGGCCACACGCATTGACGGTATTCCGAGCTGGCGCGTCTACCTCCACATCGTCATCCCGATCCTGAGGCCAACCATCATTACCGCAAGCGTCCTCCTGGCGATTGCCGTCGTCAGGGTTTACGAGCTTGTGCTGGCAACGACCGGCGGCGGACCAGGAATATCGACCGAAGTGCCCGGAAAGTTCATCATGGACTACCTCTTCGGGCGCGGTAACATCGGGCTTGCAACCGGCGCGTCGACCGTGATGTTCATCACTGTGGTCATCCTCGTGACGCCCTGGCTCTACTATGAATATTTCCGCGAAAAGCCGAGGGGGAACTGATGACGATGCCATCTTCCGTCACTGGTGCCATGCAGGGTCCGACCGGCCGCAAGCCACAGCATCTGACCCCGGGGCGTATAGGCCTTTATCTCTTTCTCGCCATTGCGGCGTTGTTCTTCCTGCTGCCGCTTTATGTGATGCTTGTGACATCCTTCAAGTCCATGCCGGAAATCCGGCAGGGCAACATCTTTGCCTTTCCGCAAGCCTGGTCGGCCGATGCCTGGATACAGGCGTGGAGCACCGCCTGTACCGGCCTTGAATGTGGCGGCATCAGCGTCGGCTTCTGGAATTCGGTGAAGATCCTGATCCCGAGCATGATCCTGTCGATCTTCATTTCATCGCTGACCGGCTATGCGCTTTCTTTCTGGCGGGTGAGGGGAGCAAACGTGCTCTTTGCCGTCCTGCTGCTTGGCGCTTTCATCCCTTATCAGGTGTTCATCTATCCTCTGGTGCTGATCTACCGTGATATCGGGATCTATTCGACTTTGCCTTGCATCATCATCACCCATACGGTTTTCGGCCTGCCGGTGCTGACGCTTTTGTTCCGCAACTACTATTCCAGCCTGCCGATGGAGCTGTTCAAGGCTGCGCGCATCGACGGCGCGGGACTATGGCAGATCTTCTTCCGCTTGATGATACCCATGTCGATCCCGATTTTGGTGGTGGCGTCGATCCTGCAGGTGACAGGCATTTGGAACGACTTCCTGTTCGGCGTGGTTTTCGCCGGCCGCGAAAACTTCCCCATGACCGTGCAGCTCAACAACATCGTCAACTCCACCCAGGGTGAGAAGCTCTACAACGTCAACATGGCGGCAACGATCTTGACCGCTCTCATTCCGCTGATCGTCTATTTCGGTTCAGGTCGCTGGTTCGTGCGCGGTATCACCGCGGGTGCAGTCAAGGGATAGTTCATGGCCAATGTTTCCATTCGCGAACTTGCAATCGATTTCGGCAACGTCAACGTTCTGAAATCGCTCAATCTTGAGATAAATTCGGGCGAGTTCATCGTTCTGCTCGGCCCGTCCGGCTGCGGCAAGTCGACCTTGCTCAACGCCATCGCCGGCCTCACGGATATCAGTGATGGGCAGATCTGGATCGGCGACAAGAACGTCACCTGGGAGGAGCCGAAGGATCGCGGCATTGGCATGGTGTTTCAGTCCTACGCGCTCTATCCGACGATGACGGTCGAGGGAAATCTCTCCTTCGGGCTGCGCATCGCCGGCATGCCGAAGGAGGAGATCGCGGAGCGCGTCAATCGCGCTGTACAAATCCTGCAGATCGACCCGTTGCGCAAGCGGCGTCCGGGCGAACTCTCCGGCGGTCAGCGGCAGCGCGTCGCCATCGGGCGCGCGCTGGTGCGCGATGTCGATGTCTTCCTGTTCGACGAACCGCTCTCCAATCTCGATGCCAAGCTTAGAACCGAGTTGCGCGTCGAGTTGAAACGGCTCCACAGTGGCCTCGGCTCGACGATGATCTATGTCACGCACGACCAGATCGAGGCGCTGACCCTGGCGGACCGCATTGCCGTCATGAGCGGCGGGGTGATTCAGCAATTCGCCTCGCCGAAGGAAATCTATCGCCGTCCGGTCAACCGCTTCGTTGCGGGCTTCGTCGGCTCACCTTCCATGAACTTCCTTTCGGGCCAGGTGACGAGCAGCAATGGCATGCCCGCCTTTGCGCTGCCCGATGGCCGCAAGATCGATCTCAACGGTTATGAGTTTTTCGGCACACCCGGCGAAGGCCGGAAGGCAACGCTCGGCGTGCGGCCGGAGCAAATGCAGTTCCAGCCGGCCAGCGATAGGGCCTCAAGCCTGCCGGCGACTTTCACCATCGTCGAGCCGATGGGCTCGGATAACCTGATCTGGGGCCAGGTCGGCAGTGAGACCTTGTCGGTGCGTATCGATGCCGATGAGGAGATCGCGCTCGGCAGCGAGCAGCCGGCCTACTTCCAGCCCGCGCTTGCGTCGTTGTTCGGTGAAGACGGACAGCGTTTATAGCGCGTCACGCTTGCCGCGCGCTCGGAGACGCGCGGCAGACGCCTCATGCCTTGACCTCGAAGACCATGTTGAATGGTGTTTCGGTGGCTTTGCGGAAATGAGAATAGCCTGCATCCATCGCAACCTTGCGCAGCTTCAGTTCACCCGCCTGCGCGCCTAAACCCAGCCCAACTTCCTGGGATAGTGACGCCGGCGTGCAAATCATCGTGGATGCGCCATAGAAGACGCGCCCAACGGGATTGAGATTGTCCTTCAGGCAATCATGCGCAAAGGGTTCGACGATCATCCAGATACCGTCATCCGCAAGGCATTCCTTGACATGTTTGCCTGCACCGACAGGATCACCCATATCGTGCAGACAATCGAACATCGCGACGAGATCGTAGTCGACGGCCGGGAAATCCTTGGCGCTTGCCTGCTCGAACGTGATGCGGTCGGCAACGCCCGCTTCCTTCGCAGCGGCTTTTGCTCGCTCGATGGAAGGCAGATGATAGTCAAAGCCGAAGAACGTCGAGTTCGGATAGGCTTGCGCCATCAGGATGGTCGAAGCGCCGTGGCCGCAGCCTACATCGGCAACCATGGCACCGGCCTTTAGCTTTTCCTCCATGCCGTTCAGTGCCGGTATCCATTCCGAAACGAGATGGCTGTTGTAGCCAGGCCGGAAGAAGCGCTCTGTTCCACGAAACAGGCAGGCGTTGTGCTCATGCCAGCCGAGGCCGCTGCCGGTCTTGAAGGCATTGGCGATTTTGGGCTCGTCGAGCCACATGGATTGTACGACATCGAAGGCGCCGGTGAAAAAGGCCGGGCTATTCTCCTCGGCAAACACCATCGCCTGCTCCGGCGACAGATAGAAGCGTTCGGTCCCGTCGTCGTAGCTGACATAGTCGGCCGCGGCCTGCGCCGACAGCCACTCGCGCACGTAGCGTTCCTTCACGCCGACTTTGTCGGCCAATTCCGCCGACGTCATCGGCGTCCCGTCCGCCATGGCCCGGAACAGGCCCAGATGGTCCCCGAGTGTTACCAATACGCCCGAGACCGCCGCACCGAGATCGCCGACCAAGCGTCCGACGAGGCTATCGAGTTTCTGCATATCAGGTTCGCGCATGACATCCTCCCATCAGAATTGATGCAGCATTCCGTCATGATGTATTCGAATAGGAAATCATACTCCCGGGCAGCCGGGCGCGCAATTAAGCCATCCGGTTGAGCGTGCTCTGCGCCGCCCAGCAGGAAATGCAACCTATTGACGCAATTGGTCGTTTCTGGCGTTCAGAAAGGCATCTTGGGGCTTTAGTTTGACTGCGCCAGTTCCTTCTCCAAAACGGACAGAAGGCGAGGGTCGTCCGGCGTCACGTCCGGTGCGAAGCGTGCCACGACCTTGCCGTTGCGGCCGATCAGGAATTTCTCGAAATTCCAGACAACGCCGCCGTCCTGCCCGGTTTCCAGACCGTGCTTTGCAAGACGTTCGCGCATCGGCCCATCGCCGGTTGCTTCGACGCCTGACGCGATCAGGCCGTTATAGAGAGGATGCCGGTCTTGGCCGGTTACGGCGATCTTGGAAAACATCGGGAATTGCACGTCGTAGGTCAGCGTGCAGAAGCTCAGAATGTCCTCGTTCGTACCGGGTTCCTGTCCCTTAAAATCGTTGGCGGGGAAGCCGGCGATGACAAGACCTTCGTCGCGCTTGTCTTCGTAGAGCTTTTCCAACGCCTCATACTGAACGGTCAGCCCGCATTTGGAGGCGACGTTGACGACCATGATGACCTTGCCGCGATAATCGGCAAGCGTCGTATCGCCGCCATCGATCCTTTTCACCGGAATATCGAGCACGCTGTCAGTCATTATCTTCACTCCAATCCTTTGGAAAAGCAGGATGCCGATATTTGTCTGGATTTCAACGCCGTCAAGGTCAGAAATGAGTTCAGGCGGCGTCAATTCGAACCAGATGACCACTCGATACTTCGCGATATTGCCGAACGGGCGGCTTGTAGCCGACCGGCCGAACCGGGCTCTTCAGTTCATCGACGGAAAGATTGCGCTTGATACCGCGCCGCGCAGGATCCGGAACAGGAACGGCCGCCATCAACTTTTTCGTATAGCTATGTTGCGGGTTCTCGAACACCGAGGCGCGCGGGCCGATTTCGACGATTTCGCCGAGATACATGACCGCCACGCGATGGCTGACGCGCTCGACGACGGCCATGTCATGCGAGATGAAGAGAAATGACAGGTTGAGATTCTGCTGCAGATCCATCAAGAGGTTACAAACCTGCGCCTTGATGGACACGTCAAGCGCCGAGACGCTTTCATCGGCGACGATGACCTTGGGATCGAGTGCGAGCGCGCGTGCGATGCAGATACGCTGACGCTGTCCGCCCGAGAACTCATGGGGATAACGGCTCATCATATCCGCATTCAGACCCACACGCTCCAAAAGGTCGACCGCCTTCTCCCGCGCTTGTGAGCGGGAGCCGAGGCGATGTTCGATGAAGGGTTCGGCGACCGTCGATCCAATTGTCATCCGCGGATTGAGGCTTGCGAACGGATCCTGAAAGATCATCTGGATGCTGCGCCGCATTCGGCGCAGATCGCCCGTATTGAGCTTCATCACATCATAGCCGTCGAGATGGACGTCGCCTGATTTCGGATTGACGAGGCGCATGATGGAGCGACCGGTTGTCGATTTGCCGCAGCCGGATTCACCGACCAGCGACAGGGTTTCCCCCTGGGCAAGATTGAAGGAGACGTTTTCGACGGCGTGAATGGCGCCGGTGGGGCGGGCGAACAGGCCGCCGCGAAGATCAAACCGGGTGACGAGGTTTTTAACCTCAAGCACGGGTGGCTTGGCATAGTCGATCGCATCGGCGAGCGCAGTTGGTTCTTTACGTTCGCCGGTGCCGATATCGACGATCGGAAAGCGCAGCGGCCGCGGCTGTTCCTTCATCGAGCCAAGCTTCGGCACGGCCGATAGCAAGGCGCGCGTATAGGGATGCCGGCCACGATGGAAAATATCGTCCGTCTTGCCGGTCTCGACCGCCTCGCCGCGATACATGACGATGGTGCGATCGGAAATCTCGGCGACGACACCCATGTCGTGCGTGATGAAGAGGACGGACATGCCTTCCTCCTCCTGCAGCACTTTGATGAGGTCGAGGATCTGTCCCTGAATGGTCACGTCGAGAGCGGTCGTCGGCTCATCGGCGATCAAAAGCTTCGGGCGTGAGGCAAGTGCCATGGCAATCATCACGCGCTGGCGCATGCCGCCGGAAAACTGATGCGGATATTCGTCGAAGCGCGAGGATGCGTTGGGGATGCGCACCTTTTCCAGCAACCGGATCGTCTCGGCGCGGGATTCCGCCTTGGAGATGTCACCATGGCAGGTGAGTGCCTCGGAAATCTGCCGGCCGATGGTGAAGATCGGGTTGAGTGATGTCATCGGCTCCTGGAAGATCATCGCGATGTCCTTGCCTCTGACGTCGCGCATTTCACCTTCCGAAAGGGGGAGGATGTCCCGGCCGTTCAACTTGACGGTGCCTTCGATGCGGCTGCTGGCTTTGGCAAGCAGCCGCATGATCGACAGTGAGGTCACGCTCTTGCCGGAGCCGCTTTCTCCGACGATTGCAACGGTTTCGCCCGGCATGATGTCAAAGGAGATATTCCTGACTACCTGACGCCATTCGCCATCGACGAGAAAAGATGTCGTCAGATTGGACACCGACAGAACGGGTCGAGTGCCCGGATCGGCTTGCTGCGCCTTCGTGGTCGTCATGAAATCCCCTTTTCCTGTTCTTGCACTTGGCGCAGCTGAGAGCGGCAGCTATCGTCCAATAGCGTAGGCCTGCATAAGTCGCGGCGTCGCGGCCGCGCGTAGCAGGCCGTCCGCGTCGCGCCTTGCTGCAGTGAGACGCCCGACCGTCCACTCCGGCGCAACCGTCAACTGATGACCCTTTCTGCGCAGCGCATCGAGAACGTCCACGCTGAAATTCGCTTCCGCCGTAAGGCCGCCCGGTTCGCGCGTGCGCGGATAGAAGGAGCTCGGGAAATGCGTGCTATGGAATAGCGGCTTGTCGATCGCTTCCTGCAGGTTCAGCCCGTGGTGGACATAGCGCAGGAAGAAGGAGAGCTGCCATTGCTCCTGTTGATCGCCCCCGGGGGTGCCGAAGGCGAGTGTCGGTCGACCCTCGTGCAGCGCTAGCGTCGGCGTCAATGTCGTACGCGGCCGCTTGCCCGGCGCAAGCGAGGAGGGCAGGCCATGCTTCAGCCAGAACATCTGCGCGCGCGAATTCAGGCAGAAGCCGAGGCCGGGGATGATCGGCGAGGATTGCAGCCAACCACCGGACGGTGTGACCGATACCATGTTGCCCTCGCGGTCGATCACGTCGATATGCACGGTATCGCCGCGCTTTTCAGTGAGATGCGACATGGTGGGCTCGTAGACCGGGCCGCTTTTGGCCTCCGGCGCTTCGAGCATCTGCATGGTAAGGTCATACTGGCTCTCGAATCCGGCCAGCTTGCCCGGCCGCAAGGCGAGTGAAGCTTCCGGTGTGATCAGCCTGCGACGTTTTTCGGCATAGGCATCGGAAAGGAGCGTCTCAACCGGCACGGCCGAAAAATTCGGATCGCCGTAATAGACTTCGCGATCGGCAAAGGCGAGTTTCATGGCTTCGGTGACGGTATGCACGAAATCGGCACCGGCCGGGTCCATGCCGGCAACATCGAAGCCCTTCAGAAGAGACAGGGTTTGCAGGAAAACCGGTCCCTGGCCCCAGGGGCCGATCTTCGCGACATTCCAGCCGTGATAGTCATAGGTCAGTGGCTCCTCGACTGTGGCGGACCAGTTGGCCATGTCCTCCGCGTTCAACACGCCCTTGTGACGCTTACCGCTCGCATCCATGACTTCGGTCTTGCTGACGTAGCGATCAATCGCCTCGGCGACAAAGCCGCGGTAATAGGCATCTCGGGCGGCCTCAACCTGCGCCTCGCGACCGCTTTTGCTCTCAGCTTCGGCGACGATGCGCTTCCAGGTTTCGGCGAGAACGGGGTTCTTGAAATTGGACCACGGCCGAGGAGCGGAGCCTCCGGGGAGCCAGGTCTCGTAGGAAGTTGGCCATTCTTTGCGGTAGAAATCAGCCAGTCCCTCGATGGTCGCAGACACGCGCGGAAGAGCAGGGTGGCCATTCTCGGCGTAGTGGATCGCGGGTTCGAGAACGTCGCGGACGGTCAACGTGCCATAGTCGCGCAGCATCAGCATCCAGCCGTCAAAGGCGCCGGGGATGACGGTGGCGAGTAGGCCGTCGCCGGGGATGAGCGACAGACCCTCGCTCGTATAATGCTCGATCGTCGCACCGGCCGGCGCCGATCCCTGGGCGCAGATGACCTCGACCTTGTCCTTCTTCTTCGAATAGAGAATGGCCGGCATGTCACCTCCTGGCCCGCAAAGATGCGGTTCGACGATCTGGAGCACGAAGCCGGTGGCAACCGCTGCGTCGAAGGCATTACCGCCTTTTTCGAGGATGCTCATGCCGACGGCAGACGCAATCCAGTGCGTCGAGGTGACGACGCCGAAAGTGCCGAGGATTTCGGGGCGGGTGGTGAATGCAGTCATAGGGGGGCATCCTTTTGGGTTTAGTCATGCTTCGCGCGGGTCCAGCGCATCGCGCAGGCCGTCGCCGAGGAGATTGAAGCCGATCACGACGAGGAAGATGGCGGCACCCGGCCACATGGCCATCCAGGGCGCCTGTTCCAGATAGTTTTTCGCGACGTTGAGCATCGAGCCCCAGCTTGCGGCGGGTGGCTGCTGGCCGAGCCCGAGGAAGGAGAGACTCGCCTCGGCGATGATAGCCGTCGCTATCGTCAGCGTTGCCTGCACGAGAATGGGAGCAAAGACGTTCGGCAAGATATAGCGAGTGATGATGCTGACGTGGCGCAGACCGATCGACCGGGCACCTTCGACATATTCCTCCGTCTTGACCGCCAGTACCTGGCCGCGTGTCAGCCGCACAAAGACCGGTGTTGCTGATAGCCCGATCGCGATCATTGCATTGGTGAGGCTCGGTCCGAGAAAGGCGGCAAGCGCAATGGCGGTGATAAGGAAGGGCATCGCCAGAAAGGCTTCGGTAATGCGCGAGATGATCTGGTCGATCCAGCCGTCGTAGTACCCGGAGATCAGGCCAAACGGCACGCCGATCAGGACTGCGATGGCGACAGAAAACACACCCGCCATCAGCGATGCCCGCGCGCCCCAGATCATGCGGGACAGGATGTCCCGGCCGAGATCGTCGGTGCCAAGCCAATGGGCAGCCGACGGCGCCTTGCGGATCGCCGACCAGCTTGTGGCGATCGGATCAGCGATTGGCAGGAGCGGGGCAAGCGCGGCAAGTGCCGTGAAAAAGAAGATGATCCCAAGCCCGACCAAGGCACCCTTGTTGGCTTTTAGCTTACGCCAAGCCCTGTTGGGCACGCGCTTGGCGGAAGGCTGCGCGACATTTGCCTGAACGATCGAGCTCATAGGGCTGCCCTCATGCGCGGATTGAGGAGGACGTAGAGAATATCGGCAATCAGGTTCATCGCGATGAAGCCGATGGCCGTGCATAGCACCACGCCCTGGACGACCGCGTAATCCCGGTTGAAGACCGCATCGACGATCAGCTTGCCGAAGCCGGGGATGGTGAAGATCTGCTCCGTCAGCACCGCCCCAGCCAGCAGCTCGCCGAAAAGCAGGGCGCTAACGGTGATAACGGGCAGGATGGCGTTGCGGAAACTGTGCTGCAGGATCACGGCCGTCTCCGGCAAGCCCTTGGCTCGTGCCGTGCGGATATAGTCGGCGCTGAGCACGCTCAGCATGGAGGAGCGGGTGTGGCGCATCAGTGTGGCGGCCAGCGCGTTGCCAAGCACGAAGGCCGGCATCAGCATGGTCTGGATCGAACGCCAGGGATCCTCGAAGAACGGCTGGTATCCGGATGCCGGCAACCAGTGGAGCTTTACCGAAACCAGCAGGATCAGCATGATGCCCAGCCAGAAGTTCGGCACGGACAGGCCGCAAAGGGCAACGATATTGGCGAGAAAGTCGATGAAGGTATTCTTCTTCACTGCAGCCAGAATGCCCATTGGAATACCGATCACGAAGGCGAAGATCATCGACATGACGGCAAGCTGGATGGTGACGGGCAGCTTTTCGGCGACAAGCGTCAGGACGGGCTGATTGGTGCGCAGCGACACGCCGAGATCGCCTTTCGCGATCCCCTGCAGCCAGTAGCCATATTGGAAGATAACCGGGTCGTTCAGGCGATATTTTTCGCGGAGCAGCTCGAGCACTTGCGGATCGCGCTCTTCTCCCGCCATGGCGAGCACCGGATCGCCCGGCAACAACTTTTGCAGCGAGAAGACGAAGATCGAAATGATCAGCAGCGTCGGTATCGCGACGATCAGCCTCTTTCCAATATAACGATACATGGTTGGATCCTCGCCGCGCTATCGATGGTGGAAGCGCCATGCGGCAAAGCCGCATGGCATGGCTGGCTCAGTTGCTCTTCTTCACGCCGACAAGGCGGATCATGCCGTCAGGCGAGGGCAGGAAACCGGACACTTTCTTGTTGTAGCCCCAGATCCACGCCTGGTGTCCAAGGAAAGTGATCGGCAGATCATCGTTGAGGATTGCTTCGGCCGCATCGTATTTCTGCTTGCGCACCGCGTTGTCCTGCGATTGGCGGGCGTCGAGCAGCAGCTTGTCGACCTCCGGATTGCTGTACTTGGAATCGTTGAGGCCGGCGCCGGTCGTCACGAACTGCTGGATGTTGCCATCCGGATCGGAGCGGCCGGACCAGTCGGAGCGGCTGATCTGATAGTTGCCGGCCGTCTGCGCGTCGAGCAATGTCGCAAATTCCGTCGTCTTCAGCGTCACGTCGAAACCTGCCTCGGCGACCATCGATTGGATGATCTGCATCATCTGCATGGTGACGGGATTGTTCGAGACCATCATTTCAACAGGTACGCGATCAAAGCCGGCCGCCTTGACCAAAGCCTTGGCCTTATCGACGTCGCGGGCCGGCACCGGGATAGTCTTGTCGAACCAAGGGCTGTTCGGCGCAAAGGGCTGGTTGCCGGCAAGGCCCGTGCCGTCAAAGACGATCTGCATGGCGGCTTCGCGGTCGATTGCCAGGGAAAAGGCTTGACGCAGGCGCTTGTCCTTGCCCATCGGATTGTCGGCGCGCTGCCCATTGCCGACATTGGCATAGATGCCGAGCCAGCCGGTGCCGATCGCATCCGCGTAGACAAGATTGGGATCGCCCTTCACCGTGGCCGCGTCGGATGCGGCGAGACGGTCGATCATATCGAGATCGCCGGATCGCAGGTTTGCGAGGCGAACCGTCGTGTCCGGGATCGGCAGGTAGGTCACCTTGTCGATAAAGATATTGTCCCTGTTCCAGTAATCCTGGAACTTTTCGAGCACGATCCGGTCCTGCTGCACGCGCTCGACGAACTTGAACGGGCCGGAGCAAACCGGGTGGTCGCCGAATTTCGCACCGGAAGCCTTCGCCGCCGTTGGCGAAACCATCATGCCGGAGCGATCGGAAAGCTGGGCAAGCAGCGTGACATCGGGGGCCTTCAGGGTGAACGTGACCTGATATTCACTCGATGCCTCGACCTTGGCGACGGAAGAGAGCTCGCTCTTGCGGCGGGATTCCGGCATGGTCTGATAGCGCTGGATGTTGTCGACCACAGCCTGCGCATTGAACGGCGTTCCGTCCTGGAACTTGACGCCCTGACGCAGTTCCATCATCAGTTGCTTGCCGTCGTCAGACCATTTCCAGGATGTGGCGAGCTGCGGCACGAACTGCAGATCCGGGGTGACATCGACAAGCTTGTCGCAAAGGGCCGTATAGACGATACGGCCGACAAACGAGCGCGACTGTGCCGGGTCCAGTGCATCGGCATCATCCTGAAGGCCGATCTTGAGTTCAACAGCGAAGGCCGGCAAGGCAATCAGGACGCCGGCGGCAAGCGATGCCAGGAATTTGGTGATCTTCATTTCGTTCTCCTGATTATAGTTTTGTTGTGCGCAGATCCTGGCCGGTTTCCTCTCCGGTCATGGCCTGACTTGAGATTTTGGTTCAGCCCGCCTCACCGGCCGGCGACTCCTTTGCGTATTGCGCATCGAGAGAGGTGATGCGGGTCAGGCTCTCCTGAAGCATGAGAAGGTGTTCGCGCATGGCCTCGCCAGCCTTCATCGGGTTGCGCGCCGCAATCGCGTCGATGATTGCGATATGCTGCGCGTAGGAGACCGGGCGTGTCTTGTTGGTGCTGCGGGCCAATTCGCGAATGGTTTGCCAGGCCTCATCCTGTCGGACGTGATTGATGACGTCGAATATGGTCAGAAAGAACTGGTTGCCGGCACTCTCGGCGATGAGCCGATGCAAGGCGCCGTCCCAGAGTTCGCGGCTATCGGCATCGTCGCTGGCGGTGATCTTCTTCGTCAGCTCATACATGCGGTCGATGTCCGCAGGCTTGGCCCGCATGGCCGCCAACTGAGCCAATTGCGGCTCGATGCGCAGGCGCACTTCCATGACTTCCATGAGATCTGTGCCCGCAACGAGCGAGCTGACATGCTCGCTCCAGCCATTTGGTCGCTGTCCGGCATAGGTTCCCGAGCCCTGACGCCGCCAGACGCGCCCTTCTGCTTCCAACACCTCCAGTGCTCGTCGTATGGCTCGGCGGCTGACGCCAAAGGTCTCAGATAAGGCCCGTTCCGTCGGCAGCTTTCCATCGGCTGGCAAGCCATCCGAACTCAGCAAGCCCCGAAGCTTCTCCAGAGCATGAACCGAATTCTCCGGAAGGCTGTTGCTTGCCATGTCGAGGATGAACCAATTTGGAATTGGTTCGATTGAAATTCAACGCAACCGCTCCGTCAAGCTCTTTTTTGTGCAATTTTGACAATGCACAATGCTTGTGCGCAATGCTTCAAGGCGGCCTGCGATGTGCAGCCGCCTCGGGAAGGGTGAGGGAGCGAATATCCCCGGCGTTCGCCGGGGAAAGGTTCAGCGACCGACGGTGCGCGCCGAAAGCGCCGTCTCCGGCGTGAAGTCGAAATCCTTGTCGAAAGGGTAGGTGAGCTTCGTCTTCCGGGGCCGCGGCAGACGCTCAACGAACTGATCGACAACGCCGGGCGACAGCGCCATGAGATTCGGGTTGGCGATAGGAGCCAGCTCCGGCGAGAGATAGCCGGATTTGACCACGATGATTTTTGCCTTGTGGGGATCGAGGCCGAGACGGGTGAAGTCGGCGATGTTGTGATAGGGGCGGCGCTTGGCGGATAGCACAAGGTCTATGCCGCCGATCGAAACGACAGCTTGCGCGTCGCTGGCATCCTTCGTCTCAAGCAGGAATTTGACGGTGAAAGTGCCCTTGACCGGCTTGCTGCCCTTGGTGTCCAGCGATGCGCCGACGGAGAGATCAAGAGTGGCGCCGATGCCGGCTGCATAGCAAGCCTCGGTCGCAGCCCGGTCGGCGATGCCTGCGAAGATGACCCCTTCGGCCTTCTTTGCGAGGAGTTCGGCCAGCACGTCGGCGCGGTCGCCGACGCCGCCGCCAGTGGGATTGTCACCGGATTCGGCCAGAACAACGGGTGCGGTCGTGCTGGCAATTGCCTTGTCGACGCATTCTTCGGTTGAGCCGACCTCGCAACCGAAGACGAAGTCCTCGCGCACGTCCCAATAGGCTTGTGCCAGGCGCTTTGCCTCGCGTTCGAGAACGGCGTGATCCGTGCCAGTCATGATGACGGCTGCCGTGCAGCGCGGTTCGTCGGCCCACACGTAGCCGACCATCAGGGAGGCATCCCAGATGCCGTCGATGGCATCGATCTCGGGAAGCCGATCGTAGAGGCTCTTTGCCGGCTCGTCGACCGTGCTGGTGCGTTCGCCCGGAAGCACGACGGGGATCGGCGCCCAGAGCAGGATCGGTTTTACGCCGGTCTTCAGGCTTTCCGTCAGCATCTTGACGGCACGGCGCATCGTTTCCTCGACATCGATATGCGGTGCGGTGCGATAGGTGGAGTACATGTCGAGCGCGTCGATGATGCGCTGCGTGACGTTGCCGTGGAGGTCGTAGCTGGCCGAGACCGTGCAATCGTCGCCGACGAGGGCACGCGCAGCGCTGATCCAATCGCCTTCGGCATCTTCCATGCCTTCGACATACATGGCGCCGTGCATGGCAAGGTAGAGTCCGTCGAGCGGCAAGAGGGGTTTCAGGCGCTCCAGGAATTCCGCCTTGAACGCTTCGTAGGTGTGGCGGGCGACCGGGCCGCCGGCGATAGCCCTGGCGTGAATGGTTGGCAGGAATTCGCCGTCGTAATCCCTAAGAAAGGCAAAATAGGGCGCGGCCGCCAGCTCTTCGCCGCGAAGAACGCGAAAGTCCTTTTCCTCATTCAGAACGGGATTATAGGTGCTGCATTCAATATGAATGCCTCCGACGGCAATGCGCATGGGAACCTCAATTCGGGGTGGGACCAATCAGAAAATTGTGAGCGGCAATGCTGGCGGCACCCCGCGCCCAGACGTCGCGATCGACGCGATGGGTGCGGATCGGCGTCTGCCCGGCGTAGCGCGGCAATACATTTGCCTCGGCCGTCTGCCGCATGACGGTGCCGAAAAGGCCATCGAAGCGCCCCTCGACATGGGCGATCAGGATCATGCCGGGATCGTTGAACTGGATCAGGTGAGCGATGGCCAGCCCGAGGGCATTGCCGGCTCGATGCAGAACGCGCACGGCGGCTGCATTTCCGCGCGCCGCTTCGGTTTCCAGGTCCTCGATCGAATGGCAGGAAAGGCCTTCCGCCTTGGCCATTTCCCTGATTGCCTTTAGCGAAGCGACGGTATCGAGGCAGCCGCGCTTGCCGCAGCGGCAGGGCGAACCGCCCGGCTCTATAGTGCAATGGGCGATCTCGCCAGCACCGCCGTGATTGCCACGGTAAAGCTTGCCGCCGATAAAGTGAGCGCAGCCTATGCCGTCATCGAAGGAGACGACGCTGAAATTCTGCACGTCGCGGGCGCTACCAAACAACTTCTCGCTGACGGCAACCGCCTTGGCGTCGTTTTCGATGAATGTGTCGATGCCGCACTTCTGGCTAATGATCTGAGCCAGGGGCACATCCTGCCATCCAAGCAAAGTAGACTGAACGCAGTTTGCCTGTCTCTCGTCGACGAAACCGGAAAGAGCGACACCAAGACCGTAGAGCTTTCGCTTGGCATCCTTCCGACCGGACAGCAGCTTCGGCAGAGCATCGGCGATCAACCCGGCAATGACGCCCGGATCGCGCGACAGCGGCATGGTCTGCCGTGCGAGAATATTGCCGTTGAAGTCGCTCAGCACCAGCGGCGCGGGATCTTCCAGCAAGGATATGCCGACGAAGAAGGCGCCTTCGGGATGCAGATCAAGCAGAATCGATGGGCGTCCCTGGCCCTGGACCGTCTCTGTCTCGTGCAGGACGCCAAGCGCGATCAGATCGCGAGCGATCCCGCTCATGGCGGCCTTGCTGAGCCCCATGGACGCAGCCAGGGCGGTGCGGCTCGATGGCCCGGATTGCCCGATGACCCTTAGAAGCTGTTGTTGAGAAGAGGTAAGCAATTCAACGTTCCGCCCGCATTTTTCCCGACCATAAGTTCAGGAAATAAACAAATCAACGGAAATAAATTTTTCTGGGAGCCAAACTGAGCATGGAGCCGGCAAATTCTGCGGAAATTCCCATCACCGGCGTCCGCATTTAAACAGTTGACATCGGCCCCTACCAATATGCAATGCTTATTATAACGATTCAGCAGGCTTAGCCCTCCCGTCGCCTCGTCTTCCGACGTCGATTCCAAAATCAACACCCGATCCTGGCCGCTCGGCGGCCCGCGTGTCCGATGTCAGGCGCCGCAGTCAGAAAGGAACACCATGTCCACTACGGTCGACCGTTCGAGACGCCCGTTGGTCATCGTCTCGATCATGCTGGCGACCTTCATGGTTGCCGTCGAAGCGACCATTGTCGCGACCGCCATGCCGCATATTGTGGGTCAGCTTGGCGGCTTCACCTATTACAGCTGGGTGTTCTCCGCCTTTCTGCTCGCACAATCCACGACGACGGTCATTTACGGCAAGCTTTCCGATATTTTCGGGCGCAAGCCGATGCTGATCGGCGGAATTCTTATTTTTCTGGTGGGGTCTGCGCTTGCGGGTTTTGCCTGGTCGATGGCCTCGCTGATCGCTTTCCGATTGCTTCAGGGGCTCGGCGCCGGCGCCATTCAGCCCGTGACGATGACCGTCGTCGGCGATCTCTACAAGCTGGAGGAGCGGGCCAAGGTGCAGGGCGCGCTCGCCAGCGTCTGGGCTGTTTCGGCCGTCATCGGTCCGCTTGCAGGCGGCCTCATCGTCGATCATTTCTCCTGGGCCTGGATTTTCTGGATCAACCTGCCCGTTGGCGTTCTGGCCATTGCGGGCTTCATATTCTTTCTGCACGAGCGTATCACGCCGCGTGAGGCGAAGATCGACTATCTCGGCACGATCCTGTTCTCGATATCGATCATATCGCTGCTGGTCATTCTGACGGAGACCGATGCCGGCTTTGCCGTCCTCTGTCCGCTTGCCATTGTCTTCGTGGTCAGCGGTATTCTGTTCCTATGGCAGGAACGGCGCGCGCCCGAGCCGATCATTTCGATCGCACTTTGGAGCCGGCGTCTCATCGCCACCAGCAATGCCGCGACGTTGCTTGCGGGCATGGCCCTCATCGGTCTGACGACAGTTTTGCCGATCTATGTGCAGGGTGTCCTCGGCCGTTCGCCGCTGGAGGCCGGCTTCACCTTGACGATGCTGATCGTCGGGTGGCCGCTCGCGGTCATGCTCTCGAGCCGGTTCTTTCGCACCTTCGGGATCCGCCGGACATTGCGCTTCGGCAGCTTCATGTTTCCGCTCGGCGCGTTGTTTCTGTTGTTTCTCACCCCTGAAAGCAGCCCGGTGATTGCGGGTATCGGCTCCTTCCTGATGGGTTTCGGCATGGGCCTCATCAGCCTCACCAGCGTCGTCCTCGTCCAGGAAAGCGTCGAGTGGTCGATGCGCGGCAGCGCCACTGCGTCGATCATTTTCTCACGCAGTCTCGGCAATACGCTTGGTGCGACGGCGCTCGGTGCAATTATGAATGTCGGCATAGCGCATTACGGCAGCGGCGAACTGGCAAGCAGGCTTCACGATATCCTCAATCAGCCGACGGGCCTTTCAAACCTCGGCGGTGACCCGGCGATCAGAAATGTCTTCGATGCCGCCTTGCATTGGAGTTTCTGGGGTGTCGTCGCCGTCGCCGTCACGACCTTTGCAACGATCTGGCTGATCCCGGTTGCTCACGATGCCGGCGGCCGCTCGACGCTCAAGGCCGATGCGCAGGATGCGATGACGCATTGATACAGTAGGGCCGGCATTGCTCCAATCGCACTGCCGGCATTTCTCTCTGCATCGATGCTGGAGCATGTCGCGTAAAAGTGCGTAGCGGTTTTGCGGCAACGACATGCGCAGAAAGGATGGCTTAAAGCACAGGAAGCGAATCTCAGGGATCGCGACCTGCTTTAACGCGATCAGAAGTCGCGATAGTTGACCAGCCAGGAATCCAGCAGGCGCCGTGACGCCTGAAGTGCGGCCTCGGCATCGCGCGCAGCAATCGCGTCGAGGATGGCTTTGTGATAAGGCAGGGCGTTCTTCTGGCCCGCCGCAACGTCCTCATGGCCGGAAAGCGTGCGGTTGGCATAGATCCCGACCGCGATCAGGTCGATCAGCTGCGAATAGATCATGTTGTGCGTGGCGGCGAAGATCGCGGTGTGGAAGCGCAGGTCGGCATCCGCATTGGTGTCGATGTCGCCAATACTGGCGACCATTTCCTCATAGGCGGAGCGAATGGCGGCGATGTCCTCATCCGTGCAGCGCGCCGCTGCGCGTGCCGTCGCCTCCGGCTCAAGGGCCAGCCTGAGATCCTTGATCGCCCGCATGATCTCTACGGAAGGCCCAGTCTCATAGTACCAGACCATGACATCCGTATCGAGGTGATGCCAGTTGCTGCGTTCCTTGACGCGAGTGCCCACGCGCGTTTTGATCTCGACCAGGCCCTTTCCGGCGAGGCACTTCATTGCTTCGCGGATAACAGTGCGACTAATACCGAATTGTTCGACCAGGTCCGGCTCGTTCGGCAATGTCGTGCCGGCCGGATAGCGTCCGCCGACGATACGGCGACCGAGCTCGTGGACGAAATAGCCGAAGACGCCGCGGCGCGGGGTCGTACCGTATTTTCGCACAAAGGCATCGAATGGTGACTGCGCTACGATCAGTTTCGACTCCGGAGTGACCGGAGTGGGCATTGCGTCAGGGCCATGTTTCATTATGCGGGGCTCTCGTTCCTATTGATGCGACGTCGTGAAACCGGCCGTCAGCTCTTGTCGGCTGGGAGGTTTCTGTACCGGCGTCTCGGCTGCCTCGGGCTGTTCCATAGTGTTCTTGTTTCAATGTTGTCGTTCTTCGTGCGGCGTATTCAGGCGGAAAAGCCTAGCATGTCTTCCACATGAATGCCTACTGGCTGCCGTTGACCGGTCTGTTTCCGGTTGCGAGCTCAAGAACAGCGTATCGGATACCTCCATTCGCAGTGCAGGCTGCGGCAGTGCGGTGATCAAGTTGCGCACCGTCCCTTAAGCGAAACGTGATCGGCCAAGCGAGAAATGTGGCGATTTTCACCTATCGTAAACGTTCCCGAACCGATTAAATGACGTGGAGTGCGAGGAGGATTCGAGGTGATCGACGGATGACGGACATGTCTACGCGCGGGGAAAAGGAGAAGATGCAGGCAGCCGGTTCCCGCTCGTTGTGGATCGCCCTGCTTGTTGCCGGCGCGTTCTTCATGGAGAATTTGGATGGTACCGTCATCGCAACCGCGTTGCCGCAGATGGCCGTATCCTTCGGTGCCCGTCCCGTCGATCTCAATATCGGCATGAGCGCCTATCTTCTGACGCTCGGTGTCTTCATCCCGATCAGCGGCTGGATCAGCGATCGCTTCGGCGCGCGCCTGGTATTTACCACGGCAGTCGTGATCTTCACGCTTGCCTCGGTTCTGTGCGGCTTTGCCAATGGGGTTGGTTCTTTTGTCGCGATGCGGATCCTGCAAGGCATCGGCGGTGCGATGATGGTGCCGGTCGGCCGTCTCGTTGTTTTGAACAACACGCCGAAAGACAAGTTGATTTCGGCGATTGCGACCATTACCTGGCCGGCGCTGGTCGCGCCGATCCTGGGGCCGCCGCTAGGTGGCTTCATTACCGATCATGCGAGCTGGCGCTGGATCTTCTTCCTTAATCTGCCACTTGGCATTTTGGCATTTGCCTTCGCGCTGATGCTCATTCCCGAAACGAAGACGACGGCGCGGCCGCCCTTCGATTGGGCGGGGTTCGTCCTCAGCGGTCTCGGGCTGGCAAGCTTAATGTATGGGCTGGAACTGATCGGTCGTCCAGATCCGGTCTGGATGGAGGCTTGGTCCTATGTTCTTGCCGGACTGATCCTGCTTGCCGTTTCGGTGTTTCATTTCCTCAGGGCAGAACATCCGCTCATCGATCTCTCGGGGCTGAAGCTGTCGACATTTGCGATCACGATTTCCGGTGGGTCGCTGTTCCGGGTCGCCATTGGTGCCGTGCCCTTTCTGCTGCCGTTGATGTTCCAGGTCGGCTTCGGGCTCAGCGCCTTTCATGCCGGCATGCTGACCCTGGCAGTCTTTGCCGGCAACCTGGCAATGAAGCCGGCCACGACGCCGATCTTGCGGCGCTTCGGGTTCAAGCCGGTGCTGATCGTCAACGGCATCCTGAATGCGATCTTCATCGCGGCCTGCGCCCTGTTCTCGCCGGACACACCGCTCTGGTTCATCGTGCCGGTATTGTTCATCGGCGGCATGTGCCGCTCGATGCATTTCACGGCACTGAATACAATCGCTTTTGCCGATATTCCACCGCAGCAGATGACCGGTGCCAACACGCTGTTCAGCACTGTTTTTCAGTTGACCATGGGCATGGGGATAGCCGTCGGCGCCATCGGTATTCGCATTGGCCAGGCGATCGGTGCTCCGCTCGGAGGGAACGGCATCGTCGCGATAGAATTTCGCATCGCCTTCGTGCTGCTTGGAATTATCGCGTTGCTGGCCGTTCTCGATTGCCTGCCGCTCGACCGCAAGGCTGGCGACAATGTTTCGCGCAAACCAAAGGTCAGCACGAAGAAGGCGGCATAAGATTATTCTCGCTCAATGGGGGTACTGGATAAGATTGTAGTGCAGCAACAGCGCGGGTATCGCCATCAGGATGATAAGAAGCATTGCAACGCTTGCCGTACGCACCAGCCTCATCCGCCGGGCGCGCTGGCCAGTCCAGTCATATACTGCCATGATAATCCCCTCCTGTTCCTCGATTATTAGAAAGGCAAGAAATGGAACTCCAGTCAATATTGGCAATGGGGTCGCTGAATAATCAGGATTTTCTAATACTCAAAGGCTTGGTGTTGTTACCCTGCGCCGATTGAGCGCGACTTGGATCACTGCAGAGCGACGATCGCTTCTTAGCATGCGATCGGGCGCGTATAAAGGACAAGGAATTCGATCCTGCGACAGCGGGATCATTGGCGCTTTGAAAGAGGAAGAGTGCGATGAGCAAGGTGCGTGCCCTGGTGCTGGAACGTCAGCATGAACTGGCAATCCGTGATATCGATCTGCCGCAGAAGGTCGGGCCAGGAGAGGTCAAGATCAAGATCCATACCGTCGGCGTTTGCGGGTCCGACGTGCATTACTATACGCATGGCAAGATCGGTCCGTTCGTCGTCAACGAACCGATGGTGCTTGGCCACGAGGCCGCGGGCACGATCGTCGAGGTTGGCGCCGGTGTGACGCATCTGAAGGTGGGCGATCGCGTCTGCATGGAGCCTGGGATTCCCGATCCCAACTCCAAGGCCAGCCGCCTCGGCATGTACAATGTCGATCCCGCCGTCACCTTTTGGGCGACGCCGCCGATCCATGGCGTGCTGACGCCCTTTGTCGTGCACCCAGCGAACTATACCTTCAAGCTGCCCGATAATGTGAGCTTTGCCGAAGGTGCGATGGTCGAGCCTTTTGCAGTCGGCATGCAGGCGGCGACCAAGGCACGTATCACGCCCGGCGACACGGCCGTCGTGCTTGGCGCCGGGCCGATCGGTATTATGGTGGCGATCGCGGCGCTGGCAGGCGGTTGCGCAAGGGCGATCGTTGCCGATCTGGCCCAGCCGAAGCTCGATATCGCAGCGCAGTATCAGGGCGTGATCCCGGTCAACATTCGCGAGAAGAACCTGCTTGAAGAGGTTGACCGCCTGACGGACGGCTGGGGCGCCGATGTAATCTTCGAATGCTCAGGCTCGCCCAAGGCCTGGGAGACTGTGATGGAGCTTCCCCGTCCGGGCGGCGTGATCGTTGCCGTGGGCCTGCCGGTCAATCCGGTCGGCTTCGACGTTTCGACCGCCTCGACCAAGGAAATCCGCATCGAGACGGTTTTTCGCTATGCGCATCAGTATGAGCGTTCGATCGCATTGATTGCCTCCGGTCGCGTCGATCTGAAACCGCTGATCTCGGAGACCTTCGCCTTCGAACAGTCCATCAAGGCCTTCGACCGCGCCGTCGAGGCCCGACCGACGGATGTGAAGCTACAGATCGTTCTGGATCAGTAAATTCCGACCATGTCACATCGCCTTGCCTTATGCCTGATATCGGGCTGTGCATCGGCGGGGCGATGTTTCATATCGGCGGTAGACGGCTTGGTAAAAGCGATGCTACTGCATGATTCCTTAAATCGGAAAACGATTTAAGGACAAATTATGCAGCAGATCTAAAGGTGCTGTAGTAGCCGGAAACAACGGAACAGGCTTGACGCCGTGAAACGGGAAGGATTGCCGTGCCGCACGACGTTGCATTGATCGCATTGATTGCCGCTGGCTTCGTGTTCGCGGCCGTTTTCGGCTATGTGGCCGACAGGCTGCGGTTGCCGCCGCTGGTCGGCTATCTGGTTGCCGGTGTCATCATCGGCTCATCCACACCCGGCTTCGTCGCCGACGTCTCGCTCGCCTCGCAATTGGCGGAGATCGGCGTCATCCTCCTGATGTTTGGTGTCGGCCTGCATTTCTCCGCCGCCGATCTCCTGGCGGTCCGTGGCGTCGCAATTCCCGGCGCCATCGGCCAGATTTTGATAGCCACCCTCCTGGGTATCGGCCTGACCTCACTTTGGGGATGGAGCTTCGGCGCAGGCGTCGTCTTCGGGCTTAGCCTTGCTGTTGCCAGTACGGTCGTGCTTCTGAAGGCGCTGGAGGAGCGCAATCTGGTGAGTTCGACCAATGGTCGCGTGGCTGTCGGCTGGCTCATCGTCGAGGATCTGGCCATGGTGCTGGCGCTTGTCCTGCTGCCGGCCTTTGCCGGTGTGATGGGCGGCCATGCGGACGCGGGCGATCACGCGGCATCAGGCTCGATCTGGCTGACGATCGGGATGACGCTCCTCAAGGTGGCGGCCTTCGCCGTCGTTGCGATCTTCCTCGGCCCGCGTGTCGTACCCTGGCTCCTGACTTCTGTTGCCCGAACGGGCTCGCGGGAACTCTTCACACTGTCCGTTCTGGCGATTGCGCTCGGTATCGCCTTCGGTGCGGCGGAGATATTTGGCGTTTCCTTTGCTCTCGGCGCGTTCTTCGCTGGGCTCGTGATGAGTGAATCCCATCTCAGCCATAGGGCTGCGGCCGACTCGCTGCCGTTGCAGAATGCGTTCTCGGTACTGTTCTTCGTTTCGGTCGGAATGCTGTTCGATCCGTCGGTATTGATCCGCGAGCCGCTGATGATCATCGGCGTGCTTGCGCTGATCATGCTGGGCAAGTCCTTAATCGCCTTCGGCGTCGTGCTCTTGCTCCGGTATCCCGCCACCATGGGCTTTGCGGTCGCGGCCGGTCTGGCACAGATCGGGGAATTCTCTTTCATCCTGGCCGGGCTTGGCGTTTCGCTGGGGCTTCTGTCCCGCGAGGGACAGGATCTCATTCTCGCAGGCGCAATCTTGTCGATCACGCTTAACCCGCTGGCTTTCTTTGCCATCGGCAAGCTCGAGACATGGACATTTGCCCGGTGGCCGTCGCTTGCGAACAGATACGGCATGGCAAAGCAGGACGGGCTACGCCGCGAATTGGCCGTCATCAACAAGCAGCGCGAGGAACGAGACCGCCAGCATCACCTCGAGATCGAGCAACTGATCGAGACATTCCCGATGTTCGCCGAACTGGACGATAATGCGCATGAAGAGCTCCTTCTGCTCTTCCGGCCGCGCTCGGCTTCTCCCGGCGACCGCGTCATCCGCACCGGCGATCGCGGCGACAGCATGTTCTTCATCGCATCCGGTGCCGTCGAAGTGCAACTCGAGGAAGACGAAATTCCGCTCGGTGCCGGGTCGTTCTTCGGCGAAATGGCCCTGCTGACGGGTGCACGCCGCACCGCCGATGTCGTTGCCGTCGACTTTTGTCAGCTCTTCGTTCTGGAACGCCGCGACTTTAACCTGTTCATGTCGCGCCATCCGCAGTTGCGCGCCGCCGTCAGCCGGATGGCGAGGGAGCGGCAGGAAAGCAACGTGTCACGCCAGCGGCGCGACCAGTCGCTCGATGCGGGCTGATTGCTTCCGACGCCCTATCGGCGTTTGAGCCAGGACTTCGAAACGCGGCAGGCCATGGTGTAGGCCGGGTCGAAGACATTCCCGACATCGTAGCGAACGACTTGTCCGAGCAGATGGCTTGCCGCCGTCTTGTCCAACCCGTAATCTGAACCGAGCCAGCGCAGCATTTCGCTGGTGGCGTGCTGCAGCGCCTGATCGAGCGGCCGGGCATTGCCGATGGTGAAGATGTCGTCTGCCGTTTCGCCGCGCGGCCAGATGATCCTCTTCTTTCCCACGCTCAGGCGCACCGTCACCTCGAAGGTGGTTTCAATCCCCGTACCGACGATCTCGCCATCGCCTTGCACGGCATGGCAATCGCCGAGAAAGAAGAGCGCACCGGGCGCCGATATTGGAAACCAGACGGTCGTGCCAGGTCCCAGCAGGCGATAGTCCATGTTGCCACCGAACTCGCCGCTGGTCGCTGTCGATATCGCCTGCCCGAGCGACGGCGCAACGCCAAAGCAGCCGATCATCGGCGAAAGCGGCAAGGTAAAATCTTCAAGACCCGCGACCGGCTCGGCGAGCCTGGTCGTCAGAGCCTCGCGGTCGATCTTCCAGATCACCCTCTCGCTTGCGGGGAGTGTGCGTACATCCTGGGGATCGACGACATTGCTGGCCACCATGTTACGGGTAAATCCCGTGTCCCGGGTCGGCACCATGCTCAGGATCTCGACCTTCAGGGAATCGCCCGGTTCCGCGCCCTCGACGAAGATCGGTCCGTTCATCGGGTTCGGGCCTGAGATGCGATTGATATCATGCTTGTCGTAACCGGCTGCATCGAGTGTTTCGGTGACGACCGTATCGCCGTCGGCGATATGCAAGGCCGACGGTAGCGAGCCGATGACGTTATGGAAACTATTCGGAACGAAACGATGCGTGGTCATTGCGTTTGCAGCCTCTTGTGCACTTGGGTCCGAGAGATCTTCTAAGCTGCCGGGACGATGCCGAAAAGACTGTTACGCCAGGACGTTGCGCTTTTCATCAAACCGGCGGCATCCCGCCCAGATAGGGCATGCTGTGCGCGGTCAACTTTTTCAACAATGCCGCAAGCTCTGAGTTGGGGAACCGGCGTTCGAATGGGGTCGCCCATGCGATGTCGTCAGCGTGAAGATGCATGGCCTCTTGGGCCGTTCCGGCTTTCGTCGCAAAGAGGGAGGGATCATCGATGCCCGCAACGATCAATCGTACGAGGCGAGACAGCGCATTGTCGTTGGCTGCATAGAGATCGATGTCGTTGGCCGAGGCCAGTTCCGCCATCGTCACCAGCGGAGCGGCGGCGAAGATATGATAGTGCAGCGCCCGAGATCGCCGCTCCATTTCCAGCGGCATGGTTCCATCAGGCTGGACCTGCCTCGCTCCGATTTTGAAGCTGCCCACGCCCCAATCGAACAGATCTTTCCGATCGGCGGCGATGCCGGCTGCCATGGCGGTGAAGCCAGCCCAATAGCGGTGATTATTGCGGCCGTCGCTCTTGTCGTCTCGTTTCTTGTAGTAGTCGATGTTTCGCGAGGCGACGTCCGCCAGCGAGGCCGTTATTCGCGATCGTTCCTTCGCCGAGATATCGCTATCCGAGCGGATCTTGAGCCAGGCGATGGCGAAGGAACCGAGCGTCCAACCCTGCACGTAAACAGCCTGGTTCGTAGTCGTATCGCCGGTCAGCGCGCTATTCGCGGCAAAACTGTCAAGGAAATGTGCGGCGCAGCGCGCACTCATCTCATCGCCGTCGGCCTGATAGCGGTCGGCCATATCGATGACATCTCGCATTGCCGAACGCAGACCGCCCGTTGCTTCATCATAGGCCTTCTTGCGTACGGGATCGACAATGGAATGGGCCGCGTCGGTGTAATAATCCGCCGCCTTGATCGTGTTTGGCAACTCTGGCGGCGACGGACAGGTAAACGCATCTCTTTTCTGGACCGAGACGGGCATATCCCACGGGCTTCGCAATTCGGCGGCTCGTCCCTGGGCGATACCTGTAAGCAGCAGAGAGAGGGTAAGCATGGCGGATTTCAGAGGTAGCTTATCCAAATGTGACATTTGACACCGGGCGTGTGGTCGCGTGTTTGCGGCTGATGGCCACGTCACTATTGCCCGGTTGATGGCGATTTTGCGTCCGTATTCGACCGGTAAATGCCGCCATGGGTCGGTCTCTCATTCGCTCGCCTTTCCATCCATCCCGTTGGTCCCGCTGCTTGACTAAAAGCGCAATTCTGCGACCGTAGCATCGCGACATCCCTTTCGGCCTTCAGGGAAAAGGCTCGTCTATGAATGAGTTACGGTTACTTCGTTGCCTGTGCCGTCTTGCCATGACGGTCGTTGCCGCGGCGGCGATGAGCCTTCCGCCTGTAACATCGGCATCGGCTGACGAGGTGTTGGATTTGCCGCCACAAACGAAGGCATCGAGCGAACAGGTCGAGAAACTGATCGGTTCCATGCGCGACAGCGGCGCAATGTCCGACAAGGATCTGTTGCGACGGCGGGCGGATTTCGAGAAGCTCATGGGGGCGACACCGGATGCAACGCGCGTGCAGATCCGACGCGTTGACGCAAACGGTGTCGATGCCGATCTCATATGGCCGGCCCGCTTGCACCATCCGATCGGCCGGCGCGCCATTCTCTATCTGCATGGCGGCGGCTTCTACAGCGGTTCGCTGAGGACACATCGAAATATCGCCTCGGCACTTGCCAAGGCGGCTTCGGCAGATGTGTTGCTCATCGACTACCGTCTCGCGCCAGACTACAGCTATCCAGCACAGATCGACGATTGCGTTGCCGCTTACCGCTGGCTTACGACATCGGGATACAGGCCGGGAAACATCGTGATTGCCGGTGAGTCCGTGGGAGCGACCCTGGCGATCGAGGTCGTCCTCAATCAGATGCGCCTTTCGGGACCGCTCCCTGCTGGCGTGATCGCCATGAGCCCGGTGACCGATTTCGCCGCGACCGGGGCGTCGCTGGCAACAAATGCCGGAGAAGATCCGTTCATGGGTAAGGAGGAATTGGCGATCATTCGCAATGCGTTTGCACCCAACCATTCCGCGGCGGATCCCGCATTGTCGCCACTCTATGGCAAATTTGCCAATTTTCCGCCTCTCCTTATCCAGGTTGGATCCCGCGAGACGCTGCTCGACGACAGCCGGAGGCTGGCGGATAAGGTGCGGGAGGCCGGTGGCGATGTCAGTCTGGAGGTCTGGCCCGGCATGATCCATCAATGGCAGCTGTTCCCCTTCTGGCTCGACGATTCAAGAAGGGCGGTCGGGAGAGCCGCGGAGTTTGCCATTTCGCATTTTGCCGACAAGCCTGGACAATAAGCTCGGGGGGCGTGACGACCCTCGATCATCAGTCATTCATGCAGATCGGTAGGGGCGGAGTTCCATCGGCTGGTGTCATTACGTCAATTAAATAGCGCGATAAATAATCGAAAGATAAATTTTATTGTAGACAGAGCAAAGGTGGTTCGCTATGCATATTGATAGCGCGATAATAAATCGTGCGATATTAGATAAGTGGAGATTGAAATGAGCCAGTCGATCCATCAAGCTACTCGCCGGGGTGTCATGGCAGCAGGGCTCGGTCTTGCAGCCGCAGCTGCCGCGCCCTTCGCTCAACCTGCGCAAGCCTCTACAAAGCAATCTTCGAAAGGTAAGGACACAATGAGCAGCAACACGATCACCACCAAGGACGGAACTCAGATCTTCTACAAGGATTGGGGAACGGGTCAGCCGATCGTCTTCCATCACGGATGGCCCCTGAGTTCGGATGACTGGGATGCCCAGATGCTGTTTTTCCTCAATCAGGGATATCGCGTCATCGCTCACGACCGCCGTGGCCATGGCCGTTCGAGCCAGACGGCGACCGGTAACGAGATGGACACCTATGCCGCCGATGTGGCGGCGTTGACGGAACATCTAGGCCTCAAGGGAGCTATCCATGTTGGCCATTCGACCGGCGGTGGCGAAGTTGCTCGCTACGTGGCGCAGTATGGCGGCCATGGACGAGTTTCGAAGGCGGTTTTGATCGGTGCGGTGCCGCCGATCATGGTCAAGTCCGATAAGAACCCCGGCGGCTTGCCGCTGGAAGTGTTCGACGGCTTCCGTACAGCGCTTGCCGCCAATCGTGCCCAGTTCTTCCGCGATATCCCGGCCGGCCCGTTCTATGGTTTCAATCGCCCAGGTGCTGCCGTATCGCAGGGCGTGGTCGATAATTGGTGGCGCCAGGGCATGATGGGTGGCACCAAGGCGCATTATGACTGCATCAAGGCCTTCTCGGAAACCGACTTCACCGAAGATCTGAAAAAGATCGAGGTGCCGACGCTCGTCATGCATGGCGATGACGACCAGATCGTGCCGATCGCGGACTCGGCGCTCCTCTCCGTCAAGCTGCTGAAGAACGGCACGCTGAAAGTCTACAAGGGGCTTCCGCACGGCATGGCCACCACGCATGCGGATATCATCAATGCGGATCTGCTGGCCTTCTTCAAGGCCTGATCCGACTAGGAGATGGGGCGCCCGCCATAAGGCGGGCGCTTCACAGCCTGCCGGGTGCTGTTCCCACCCTTGCCATTTCAGCTATCGAGTTTCAACGAGAGCTGAACGGCGCGCGGCAAAGGCGGTAGCGGCCGGCTGATTTCGACACGACGCGTCCAGGTGGCGCGCCGTTCTTGTTCGCGCTCCCGAAGGGCCTTCGAGACAGCGACAAAGGTCATTGCACGTTCGATGACTTGCTCGGCTTTGGTCATGGATAACTCCATTTGTTCACTTTATGTTCTCATAGGGAGTCCATAATGTCAAGGCTGGTAAGCGTCGCCCGTGCGTCGGCTGCCTGTATCTCGAGTTGGTCGGAACTGGTGCGAAATGCTTCGATGCCGGTCTGTCGGCTCATGTGGCGGATCGAACTCACACTCTACGATCAGTTCACGGGGTAATTCCCCGGTCAGACCTGCTCTCGTCTCCATAGCGGTAGGGAGGGCGTTCGATCTATTAACTCGCCGGAAGCGCCCTCAAAACGCGCCGCCACGTCCGCAACAAAAAAGGCCGGAGCGAAACGCGCCGACCTTCCTGAAGTCGCTCTCAAACCAATGCCAGTACATCCGTGGTCAGAAGAAGAAAGCGAATAAAGCATTGCGAGCGTCAAATTTCATCAGCGCTCACCAGCAATGCTACCAGCCTATATAGACCACCATTCCGATGATTGCAAGTGTTGAGAAATTTATTTCTAACGATTGGCAATCGAGGCGCCGCTGGTGGAAGTATTTTCGATGGCGCGGCGACGCGAACCTGTGATCTGCTGCGGCGATCATGGCGATGGATGCCGGGTATCTATGGCCGGTCCGAAACCGGATCTACTCCTCTCGTCACGGCGAATAGGGTCCTCGCCTGTGGCCTCTTAGGGAAGCATAATTATACGCGAGTGCGGCGTACGGCCTTTTTCTTTTCCTTTGCCGGCTTCACAGCCTTCGGCTCTTCCATCGCCTCCTGTTGTAGACGCAAGGCGCGCAGCGCTTCGGTTTTCTTTTCTCGGGCGATGGTTTCCGCCGCAACGATGCTCTTCGACAGGCTATCGGTCGCAGTGGCCTTATCGTTACGGATGGATGCGGTTTTCTTGAAGAATTGTCCTTTGGTAGCGGACATGATCGCTCCTTTCTGCTGAGTGGCAATGCGGACCGCCGGTCGAACTAAGACAAATTCGGTCTTATCGAATGGCCTATCTTTTGAGGCCTTTGCCAAGAGGCTTTAGCCATGGCTCTGCTTTGGATGATGCTGATCCCCGTTCGCTGCCAAGTGGCTCCGTATAGAGTTTCTCGATATCGGTCGCCGAAATGCGCCGTTCGAAGCTCTCATGCGTGAAGCGAACCTGATAGTTGGCGTCTTCCGTTTCGGAGGGAAGCAGACTCAGGATGCGGCATACCCTCGGCGCTGCTTTTAGTCGGGTAAGATCGGCCTTCATGACCACCAGGTCACCGATCGAATATTTCGTTCCGCTCATCGCATCCCCTTACTGATGGTTCGCAGAAATACAAAAGGCCGGGTTTGCCCCGACCTTTCCGCCACTTAAATCAGTGCTGCCAGTACATCCGTGGTCAGCATGATGGATGACAATTAGATGGCTCTCAGATTGTCAGCGGAGCTCTTGCCGGTCTTGCGATCGCGCACCAGTTCGTAGCTCACCTTCTGACCTTCTGCGAGAGAGTTCATGCCTGCGCGTTCAACGGCGGAAATGTGAACGAACACATCCGTCGCACCATCTTCGGGCTGGATGAAGCCAAAGCCCTTGGCGCTGTTGAACCACTTTACGGTTCCTGAAGTCATGGTGGATTCCTTTCAATTGGACATAGAATTTTGTTCTGCTGAAAGGTTCTCTCAGCAGTATTTTAAACCGAAATTGAAAGAAAATTCGCGCCACGCATCTGCGCAAACAAAGATCATCAAGCAAGATCGACACCTGATAACATAGGGGCGAAATAGCGGTAAGGCAAGGCTACATTTTCAGGTCGACAGTTTGAGCTGAAAAACGACTAAGAATTGCAGAGAAATCGATGTGAAGTGGTCAAATTTTACAAGCCATTCAGCGCCATTATTTCGGCACCGCTTGCGAGGCGCGTCGGCCGCACTTGGCTGACACTTGGCGAGTTCCCGGGTGCTAACTCAATCCCAGGAGCCTCAAGTCCATCGGCATTATTGGCAATCTCAAAGCTTGCGGAATTGGCACATTCGATGCAGTCCTCGGGAGCAAGAGAGGTGATAATCGAAAGAGGAAGTATCTCCCTCCCACATTGTTGTTATGAAGCTTGCTTGCTCTCTGGCTCTCTCGCCTTTCATGAAGGACCGGATGGCGCGGGCCTCGGTCTGTTCGCAGGCGACCCAGACATAGGTTTCTGCATCGCAAGCCAGTACGGCATTGCGGATGTTGCGTTCCAACTCTCCGGTTGTCCCGGCCGACGCCGCCATCGCGGTGGGGCCAAGTGACATTTGTGAATGCCTGGGAGATCACGGGTTGTTCTTCAAGCCTGTCCGCCACTTCGAGAACGATACGCAGTTCCGCATCGGCCGGCATGGCGGCGGCGATGCGCGCGATTGCCGGCAAGGCCGTTTCATCGCCGGCAAGGATAAGTTTGCGGGGCGCCGGCGCGCCGCCTCCACCGGGACCGCTGAGGCCGGCGCGATCACCTGGGCGGGCGGTGAGGGCCTATCTGGCTCCCGGGACATTGTCGCCCTCGTGTACCACGAAGTCGATGTTCATCTGCACCGCGCAGCCGCACCCAGGCCGTGCCGCTGCACAGCGAAGGCGCAGCCACAAAGGCGCTAGTTGCGCCCGACGGTGTACAGATCAAGATCGAGGTGACGCCCGTCATTTGCGGCTGCGTCTACTCTCCCGAGACACGCTCGGTCTGCGACCGGGTCGAAGAGTTCTTCGGCTATGCCGAGGTGCCAGTTGCGTCCTTCCCGGACCTTTACGCAGGCAAGATCGTCGCCGCCTTGGGTCGGCAGCACCCGCGAGATCTGTTCGATGTCAGAGACCTGCTCGCGAATGAGGATAGATCAGAAGCTCTTCGTCCGTTTTGCTCTTGGATTGACAATGCCCGCTTGAAATTTGCCTCTTCTTCCGCCACCTGTGCGGCGCGACTTTCAACATTCCCAGGAGACTAGACGCAAATGACAGCCACCACAGCAGAAAATATCGCCGAGAGCCACGTCTTCGAAGCTGATGTCGCCCGCCTTCTGCATATGATGGTTCACTCGGTTTACTCGGACAAGGACGTCTTCCTGCGCGAGCTGATTTCGAACGCCGCCGACGCCTGCGAGAAGCTGCGTTACGAGGCCATCGCGCATCCTGGCCTGCTTGGCAACGATCCTGACAGCCGCATCCTGCTGACGCTCGATGTCGACGGCGGCAAGCTCATTGTGGAAGATAACGGCATCGGCATGAGCCGTGACGAAATGATCGAAGCGCTCGGCACGATCGCCCGCTCCGGCACGCGCGCTTTCATGGAGCGGATCGAGGCCAACAAGCAGGGTGAGGGTGCGCAGCTCATCGGCCAATTCGGCGTCGGTTTTTATTCCTGCTTCATGGTCGCTGATCGCGTCGATGTGGTCTCGCGCCGCGCCGGTGCCGAGGATGCATGGCTCTGGTCTTCCGACGGCAAGGGCGGCTACAGCGTTGCGCCCGTCGATGTGAGCGAAGCTCCGGCGCGCGGCACCCGCATCACGCTGCATCTGATGGAGGATGCCAAGAGCTACGCGTCGCGCTGGACTGTCGAGCGCATCGTCAAGGAGCAGTCGGGCCACGTACCGGTTCCGATCAAGATTGCTGAAAAGCCCGGCGAGGAAGCTACGCAGCTTACGGACGGCACGGCGCTGTGGACCAAGTCGAAGAACGACATCACAGCGGAAGAGTATACCGATTTCTATCGCAGTGTTTCCGGACAATATGACGAGCCGGCGCTGACGGTGCATTTTCGCGCCGAGGGCCGCCATGAATATTCCGCCTTGGCTTTCGTGCCGGGCTCGCAGCCCTTCGACCTCTTCGACCCGGATCGCAAGGGCCGGATGAAGCTCTACGTGAAGCGTGTGTTCATCACGGACGAGGCGGAATTGCTGCCGCGTTATCTCCGCTTCGTGCGCGGCCTTGTCGACACGGCCGATCTGCCACTCAATGTTTCGCGCGAGATGATTCAGGAAAGCGCTATCCTGTCGGCCATCCGAAAGGGCGTCACCAACCGCATCATCACCGCGATCGAAAAGCAGGCGGAGAGCGACCAGGATGCGTTCCTGAAGATCTGGGAGAACTTTGGCAGCCTGATCAAGGAAGGCATCCATGAAGATTTCGAACGGCGCTCGCAGCTGTTGGCGCTATCGCGCTTCCGCACGACGGCCTCGGGAGATGGCTATCGTTCGCTTGCGGACTATGTCGCGAATGCTAAGGAAGGCCAGCAGTCGATCTATTATCTCGTCGGCGGCAGTCTCGAGCAGTTGAAGGCATCGCCGCAGCTGGAAGGTTTCCGTGCTCGCGGCATCGAAGTACTGCTGCTGACGGATTCGGTCGACAGTTTCTGGGTGATGAGCGCTCCTGAGTTCGAAGGCAAGAGCTTCAAGTCCATCACCCAGGGTTCCGCCGATCTTGCCCAGTTCAAGAAGCAGGACGACGACAAGTCGGAAAGCGCGACTGCTCCGGCCGAGGTGCAGGCCTTTATCGACTTCGCCAAGGAGAAGCTGGCCGACGAGGTTTCCGATGTCCGCGCCTCGGATCGCCTGATCGAGAGCGCTGTGTGCCTGGTTGCGTCCGAGCAGGGTTACGACCGTCAGCTTGAGAAGATTCTGCAGGGGGCAGGGCGCCTGCAGTCCGGCGCCAAGCCGATCCTGGAAGTCAACATGGAGCACCCGGTCGTCAAGGCCATTGCCGCCAAGATCGACGCACCGTCGCTGCGCGACGATGCGGCGTTCCTGCTGCTCGACCAGGCCCGTGTTCTGGATGGCGACAAGCCGGCAGATCCACGCGCCTTTGCCGAGCGCCTCGTGCGGGTAATGGAAAAGGCGCTGCAGTAGTCGACGAGGCCGGCACGATCCGCGAAGGGGCGTGCCGGCCGATCCAGCTCGAGCGCGGTCGGCGCGGCTTGATCATAAAACTTGCCTGTAATAATCATCTTTTCATTGCGGGATCGGTTTTCTTCTTCTATAGAGAAATCCGAATTGGCCGGGTGTTGCCCGCCACGTAAGCGTTAACGTCACTCAACGCGTATGATCGAACGGCTCTGCGGCTTCGGTCTGCGCGACTGTGTCCTGCAGATCGAGACCAACAAGCCTCGAAAGGATGCAGATGGATACCTCCCACACTTCGATCCCGAATGGTTCCGCTCCGAAAATCGAGCGCGTGCGCCATGAGCTGAAGCGGCGCTCGCTCATAGTCTCCAACGTCGAAAAGATCACGCCGGGAATGTTGCGCATCGAACTTGTCGGTGATGACCTTGCCGACTTCGTCAGCCTGGCGCCCGACGACCACATCAAAGTCATCGTGCCCGGCGCGGGTGAAGAAATGGAGCGGCGCGACTACACGCCTCGGCGCTACGATGTCGCTGCGCGCACGCTTGTCATCGATTTTGCAATCCACGAAGCAGGCCCCGCCACGCAGTGGGCGCTCGAAGCCGGCGTTGGTGACAAGCTGGAGATAGGTGGCCCGCGCGGTTCGGCGGTGGTCTCCAACGAGATCAAGAACTGGTTGTTGATCGGCGACGAAACAGCCCTGCCGGCCATCGGCCGCCGCATAGAAGAGGCCAGTGGCGATGCCCATGTCGCCGCCGTTGTGGCTGTCGCCGATGCGGCCGAACATCAGCTTTTTCAAAGCAAGGCCCACGTGAGCACACATTGGGTGCATCGCCCCTTGTCCGCCGCCACCGATGCATCCGCCTTGCTCGCCGCACTTCAATCGGTGGAGCTCGCTCCAGGCACCTTTGTGTGGATCGCAGCGGAAGCTTCGGTCACGCGGGCGATCAGAACCTATCTCGTCGAAAAGCGCGGATATTCGCTGGCCTGGATCAAGGCCTCCGGCTACTGGGTTAAGGGCAAAGCTGATACGACCGAAAAATTCGAATAGGCTCCATCCGGCGGGCGATGAAAAAGGCGCTCGCCGAGCGCGATTTCAATTCGATAGCTCTTGCCGGTGAAACGCACTGCTCCATCTGTTGCGCAACTGTGTCGGAAACGGACGAGGCGCTCGATGTTAAGATTGGGTTCACCAAGGCCGGAATCGGGGCGGATTTCGACTTCCTAAATTGCGTGAGATCGCCAAAGGTTAGCTGCAACGGGGAAATGGCGACGCAATCGTCGCCAATTTCTCTGCAGGTTCCAGGCGCCGAGCGGGAGGCGGCGTCGATGAACATCGCGCAATACCCCGCCGCACGCGACGGCCAATATTAAGGATCCTAGCGAGGTGCTTGCCGTCCCGAAAGAACCGCCGCAGACCTTCGTCATGTTGATGCTTGGATCGTTACGCAAGGCGTTCTTGAGTATTGCGCTTGCAAGCGCATCCATCAACGTGCTGGCGCTGACCGGTTCGCTCTTCATGCTGCAGGTCTATGATAGGGTCATTCCAAGTCGCAGCTTGCCGACGCTTCTCGGCCTGGTGGTAATCGTCGCAACCCTATTCCTTTTCCAGGGGACGCTCGAATTGCTGCGCTCCATGCTGCTGGCGCGGATCGGTATGTCGCTCGACGAACAATTGAACAGAAGTGTTTTCCGTTCACTCCTTTTTCTGCCGACGCGAAAGCAGACTTCAGACGATGGCCTGCAGTCCGTGCGCGATCTCGAACAAATTCGTTCCTTTCTCTCAGGCAACGGCTCTGCCGCTTTTTTCGATCTGCCCTGGGTGCCTTTTTATCTCCTCCTATGCTTTCTGTTCCATGTCTGGATCGGCGTGACCGCTTTATGTGGAGCGGTTCTTCTCGTTGCTATCACCTTGCTTGCGGAAACGCTGTCGCGGCGGCCGGCGCTTGAGGCGGCGAAGTCGTCGTCGGCACGTCTCGGTTTTGCGCAGGCCGCCCGGAGAAACTGGGAGGCTGCGATTTCCATGGGATTTGCCGGAAGGCTCACCGAAAGATGGGCGGCCATGAATGAGGATTATCTGCGTTATCAAGTTGCGGCAGGCACCGTCGTCGGTGCGCTGACAATCGCTGCAAAAATGGCCCGCATGATGCTTCAATCCGCCGTGCTCGCGGTCGGGGCCATTCTCGTCATTCGCCAGGAAGCAACTGGTGGAATCATCATAGCGAGCTCGATTCTGGTAAGCCGGGCACTGGCGCCGGTTGAGGTCGCGATCGGCCAATGGAAGGGTCTCATTGCCGCACGCCAGGGCTGGGCGCGGCTTGCAGCTCTTCTCGGAGCAGCACCCGTCGAAAGCCATATCCTCTCTCTTCCCCCTCCAGTCAGCGAGCTTGCCGTCGAAAATATCAGTGTGACCGCTCCCGGTGCCCGAGAACTGATTTTGCGGAATGTCTCGTTCAAGCTAACTGCCGGGACGGTGCTCGGCGTCATCGGTCCAAGCGCGTCGGGAAAATCGACGCTTGCACGGGCACTGACAGGCCTTTGGCCGGCAGCAATCGGCACCGTCAGGTTCGACAAGGCTGCGCTCTCGCAATGGGATGTAAACGAACTTGGGCGGCATATCGGTTACCTGCCGCAGGATGTTGGCCTGCTCGAAGGCTCGATCGCCGCCAATATCTCGCGATTTGCCAAGGACGTGACGGCGGAGCCGGTCATAAGGGCGGCGAGGGCTGCCGGCGTCTACGACATGATCGTCAAGCTTCCGGATGGGTTCGACACGATGGTTGGGGAGGCGGGATCACGGCTTTCCGCCGGCCAAAGGCAGCGCATCGCCTTGGCGCGCGCTCTCTACGGCGACCCGTTCCTCGTGGTGCTCGACGAGCCCAATTCAAATCTCGATACTGAAGGCGAAGCATGCCTCACCGCGGCGCTGTCGGGGGTACGGGAGCGCGGTGGAATTGCCATTGTCATTGCGCACAGACCGAGTGCGCTTGCCGCTGCAGACACGGTGATGATCGTTGCCGGCGGCCAAGTGCAGACATTCGGGCCGAAGACGGAGGTTCTCGGATTGCCGCCCAAGCATGCCATGCCGGCACCGCTTTCCATTTCCGGCGGAGAGTCGCGATGAGCGATGACGGGCCATTGCCATCAACCGATCGAGCCATCCGCCGCCTGTCTCTGTCTGTGGTGGTCGCGATCGTGCTGTTGTTTGGCGTCATGGGAGGCCTTGCCGCCGCAACCAGGATTTCGGGCGCAGTGATCGCCTCAGGCAGCCTGGTCGTCGACAGTTACGTCAAGCCGGTGAAGCATCTGAAGGGCGGCATCGCGAGTGTGATTTTCGTTCGCAACGGCGACCATGTCGATGCGGGCCAGGTATTGGTGCGGCTCGACGACACGCAGACCAGGGCAAGTCTCGCCATCATCCGCAAGCGCCTCAATGAACTCTCGGCACGCACGGCGCGTCTGGTCGCCGAACGCGACGGCAAGAGCGATATCACATTTCCCGTCGATCTGCTTTCCGCTACTGGCAATGAGGACGTTCGGGCCATGCTGACCGGCGAGCAGCAGCTCTTTGGCGATCGTCTGGCGTCGAGCCAGGGGCAGAAGGCGCAGCTGCGCGAGCGAGTTCAACAGCTGCGCCAGGAGATTACGGGCCTTATCGCGCAGGAGCAGGGCAAGCGCCGTGAAATTGCGCTGATTGCCAAAGAGCTCGGCAGCCTCGAGGGACTGCTCAATCAAGGGATCATCTCGGCAACAAAGGTTTACTCCTTGCAGCGGGAGAGCGCCTCATTGACTGGCGATCTGGGCAATCTCGTTTCCTCGATTGCCCAGACCCGCGGCAAGATCGCTGAGACGGAATTGCAGATCCTGCAGGTCGATGCCGATCGCAGTTCGCAAGTGTCCGAACAACTGCGCCAGGCGCAAAGCGACTTGGGACAATTTGCCGAGCGCATGGTCGCGGCCGAGGATGATCTCAAGCGGATCGACATCCGCTCACCACAGGCCGGTATCGTGGATCAGTTGGGTGTCCACGCTCAAGGCGCGGTGATCTCACCGGCTGAAACCGTCATGCAGATCGTTCCGGACAAGGATGCGTTGGTGGCGGAGCTGAAACTTGCGCCACAGGACATCGATCAGATCACCGTCGGCCAGCCGGTCTCACTGCGATTTCCTGCCTTCAATCAACGGATCACACCGGAGCTGAATGGGCGTGTCGAGACCGTCTCCGCAGACCTTGTGACCGATCAGCATTCGGGCCAGAGCTACTATATCGTAAGGGCGAGGGTATCGAAGGACGAGTGGGGGCGGTTGGGGCCGCTGACGCCATTGCCGGGCATGCCGGTGGAAGCCTTCATGCAGACAGGTGAACGAACCGTTCTGGCCTATCTGACCAAACCGATGGCCGATCAGATCAGGCGCGCCTTCAAGGAGGATTAGAACCGGGGCCGATTGTTCCGATGATGTCGGATTGTCGTGTTGCCGAGCGTCTTTAAGGCGAACAAGCCATGGAGACCGCTATGACGATCACGATTACCGCTTTCGAACGCTCGCCGGACGGTGGCAGAGGCCTTGCACGCGACATGCGCTTGCGCTGGGCGCTTGAGGAGGTTAGGCAGCCTTATAAGGTCCGCCTCGTCTCCTTCCAGGCGATGAAAGAACCTGCGCATCGCGCGCTTCAGCCCTTCGGACAGATTCCGACCTATGAGGAGGACGATCTTGCCTTGTTTGAGTCAGGGGCAATCGTCCTTTACATCGCTGATCGCCATCCTGGTCTCCTCCCAATCGATGCAAATGCCCGAGCAGGTGCGATTATGTGGATGTTTGCCGCGGTCTCCACGATGGAGCCGCCAATCGCGGAGCGCACCGTCGCCAGGCTGGTGGAGCGCAACGAGAGCTGGTGCGAGCAACGCCTGCCGATCGTCGATGAGCGCATTCGCCAGCGACTGGGCGAGCTGTCTAAACGCCTCGGGGAAGCCGATTGGCTCGACGGTCAATTTAGCGCCGGTGACCTTTTGATGGTGTCGGTACTGCTCAGATTGAAGAGCGCGGGTCTATTGGACGAGTATCCAAACCTCTCCGCTTACGTCGCCCGGGGCGAAGCGCGACCGGCTTACCGGCGCGCCTTTGCTGCTCAATTGGCCGCTTTCATTGCCGCGTCGGCCAGCTGACGAGCCCGCTCCAAGCGCGAAATCGTCAGATGTGCCAATCCGTTGTGTGGGCGGTTTGGGCCGAGGCGGCAAGCTGGGCCGCATGATCGTCCAGAGAATAGGCCTTGATGTAGTCGATCTTCATCTCGGATCCGTTTGGCAGCCCGTCGGTCGGGGTTCCCGCCACACCGCCGACGGCAAGATCAACCAGCATATACATTGGGCCATGCATGTCGGCAGGCGTTGCGGCGTGGGCGACTGCAACATCGTCGAAATACCAGACGATCTGGTCCTTGTCCCACAGCACGCCGTAATTGTGAAAGCCATCCGTGCTCGGCACTTCGACCGGGATCGAATTCATCGTGTGCTGGCCGGTGGCGTTCGAATGAACCGTGACGTTGACCGTGTTGGGATTTTGCCCCCGCATCTCCACAACGTCGAGCTCCGGCGGCCAGGAGCCATCTTCCGGCAATAGCCAAAAGGCAGGCCAAACGCCCTGGTTATGCGGCATTTCCGCCCGCATTTCGAAATAGCCGTAGGTCTGGGAGAACGAGGAATGGGTGGTCAGGATGCCCGACGTATAATCATGATTTTCGACGATCGACTTCAGCGCATCCGGTGTTTGCTTGGCCGTGATCGTCAAAATGCCGTCGGAGATTGAGAATGGGTTTGCGGATGCTGTCGGCGCATAGGACGGATTGATGTACCATTGCAGCTCATTGTTCAGGCTGCTGCCTTTTTCGGGAGCCCAGGAATATTTCGCATCCCATGTGCCCTGCGTGCCCTGATGCAACGAAAGCGTATTGAAGTCGTCGGAAAAGGTCTGTGTCAGCGACGACCGGTCGAGCCCCAGCTGAAACTGGTCTTCGTGCAGATCAGCGACAGTCTTGTTGGCAAAAACCAAGCTTTCGCCGTTGCCGAGATCGAGCCGCACATTGGCCCCCTCCTGGGTCGAATGGCTGATGACTTGATTGAATGAGGTCAGGCCATACTGGTTGAACCTGACCTTATCATCATCGCTGAAGTCGGTGATCAGATCGCTGCCGTTGCCCTTGGTGATAATGAATGTATCCGCGCCGCCGCCGCCGGTGAGCACGTCGTTGCCAGGGCCACCATCGATTGTCTGGCTGCCGCTGCCACCGGTGATGATATTGTCGGCAGCGTTACCGTAAGCGTGGCGGTTGTTGCCCGTGACCGTGAGGTTTTCGAAATTGTCGGGCAGCGTGTAATCCATCCAGGTGATGATGGTATCGATGCCGGATGCTGGCGCCTCATAGGCGTGGTTGAGGCTGGAATAGAGATAATAGATGTCATCGCCGGTGCCGCCGGCCATCGTCACATTGACGGAGGCGTCGCCCCACATCGAGTCGTTGCCTGCGGTACCATTGAGCACTGGGCCTGAGCCGGTGGCGGAAAAGAAACCAGTCGATGTGTCGCTGTAGTAAAGCGGTTGTCCAAGAGCATTCAAGACGGAATTACGCATGAGATGTCTCTTCCATGTGCCGAATTGCCTCCCGATCGACTGAATATGTCTCCCCACTCATCTGCATCAGATAGCGTGCTTTGTTTTTTTGCCCACCCCCTGCGACAAGTTTTTTCACCTTGGTGCAGAAAACGTCGGTCGACCCTGACACCGTCAGGACAACCTGATTGGTGGCGCAACTTTCGTTGCGCCACCAAGGTCTGCAATTAGAGAGACGCCTTAACTTTCTTGGCGACCTCCGGACTAACCCAGGTCGTCCAGATGTCCTCGTGGGTTTTCAGGAAATATTTCGCAGTATCCTCATTGGTACCCTGATTGTCGGTCTGCCAGGCAAGGACGCTGTTCACCACATCATTGGTCCACTTCCGCGTCTTGAGATAATCCATCGCAACGCCGGCCTTGTCGGCAAATTTCTTGGTGACGACGGTAAAGACTTCGGAGACGGGATAGGAGTTGACCTTCGGGTTGGCGCAATCGATCACCGAGGTGCAGGCGTCCCACTCGGTCTTGTCATGGGGAACGCCGAAGGAAAGTCGCACCATCGGATATTTGCCGAGGATAGCCGTTGGCGACCAATAGTAACCGAGCCAGCCGTTTTTCCTTTCGAAGGCATTGGCGATCGTGCCATCGAGGGCAGCGGCGGAACCCGTCTCGACGATTTCAAATCCCTTCTTCTCGCCATCGAGCGCACGGAACAGATTGCCGAGCGAGGCCTGGCATTGCCAACCGGGCGGGCAGTTGTAGATGACGCCCTTCTTCGGGTCGTTCGGCGAGGGGAAAAACTCCGGATGCTCCAGCGCCTGCTGAACGGTCTTGATCTCCGGATGGGCATCGGCCAGGAATTTCGGAATCCACCAGCCGTCCTGGCCGCCTTCGGACAAAATGCCGGCGGCAATGACCAGTCTGCCCTCGGAAACGGCCTGGTCGAGCGGCGTGCGAACGGCGTTGATCCAAAGCTCCGGCGCGACGTCGGGCTGGCTCTTTTCGTTCATGGACGTGAAGGTCGGCAGCGTATCGCCAGTGACGAGCTCCACCGAGCAGCCATACCCTTCCTGGAGGATGATCTTGTCGACATTGGCCGCGACCCCGGCCGACGCCCAGTTCATTTCGGCGATCGAAACCGAACCGCAATCGGCATGAGCTGCGCCGGCAAAGGTATAGAGTGCTGCAGCGAAGATGGCGGCAGCGATATGCTTTTTCATTTCAGACCCCCAGGTCCTGATGTTGCTGTTGTCGAAGGGTTCCACGGCAAATCCGCCGTTCATGTCTCTTCGCGCTTGCGATACCCTGCGGCCTCATCAGGGCACGCCAAGGCCAACCCGGATCGACTGTCGTCGTCGGGGACGCCCGGGATTACTGCCACATGCCCATCCCGGTCATGTGTTGGCGGCATGAAGTTTTAGGTTTTCCCACAGGAAATGACTGTACCCGGTCTGCGGCCACGATGGCGCCAAGGCGCTGCACAGCAAAGACCCGAAGGCGAGGCAAGGTCGCCATGCGGGAAACAGATTTCCCCTTTCCGGCGAAGGGAGAGATGGCTGTTTCTTTTAATCTATCAAATTTGTGGACAATATTCGCATGATCGAAAACGTGTCCGACGTTCGGAAAGGGATGATAATGAGTGCGCCTAAACTGGTCGGCATTGCCGGCAGCTTCAACCGGCCATCTAAGACCTACACGCTTGTTCAGACCGTCGCTGATCTGGCAGGTGATCGCTACGGCTTCACGAGCAAGGTTTACGATCTGCACGATGTCGGTCCCTCCCTCGGATCGGCCCAATGGCGTAAGGATCTTGATGATCAGGCGAAGAGCGTGATCGACGATATCGTTTCATCTGACGCGCTGATCATTGGTTCTCCGACGTTCAAAGGATCCTATCCGGGGCTTTTCAAACATCTGATCGATCTCATCGATCCGCATGAGCTGCGCGCCAAGCCTATCATTATCACCGCGACCGGCGGCGGCGATCGGCATGCATTGATGGTGGAACACCAGCTGCGGCCGCTCTTCGGCTTCTTCATGGCCCATACGCTGCCGACCGCGGTTTATGCCTCGGACCGCGATTTCACCGACTACAAGGTTTCCTCCGAGCCTCTGGCGGCGCGGATCAGTGAGGTTGTCGGTGAACTGGCCGCCTTCTTTCCGCATCCGGTAAGAGTCTTGGCGGCTGCGGAGTAACGCTGCAAAGCGGGTGCGCCAGACACGAGTATCCAGCTTTGAATTCAACAGGATGGAGGGTTGCATGACAATTGGCATCATCAGTCGCCTGAAGACGTTCTTCGGCTTGCGTCCGTTGGATAAAAGGCAGGACGACTTTGCCGCAGTGTATGCGGCACCTGCGGCGAACTTTGACCGGGAGCCTTCGGCCCGCGACTACGAACTCTATTATTGGTGCGCAACGCCTGCACCTTGGTACTGAGCGAATAAGCGCTGGCTTCGTCTTGCGGGGCTCGCTGAAATCGGCTGCGAGGATATCATGAGCAGAATTCTCATCGTGCCGGGTTTGTTCGGATCGGGCGAAGGACACTGGCAACATTATTGGCTTCAGGATCATTCTGACGTCCGTCTCGTGGAGCAGAGCGATTGGGATTTCCCCAATCTCGGCAGCTGGATGGACGGGTTGGAGGTTGCGCTTGAAGAGGCAGGCGAAGCCTATCTCGTTGCACATAGTCTCGGTTGCCTGCTGGCCGCGAGGCTGGCGGGGCGCCCGGCGGCGCGAAGGGTCAAAGGCGCACTTCTCGTTGCGCCCTGCGACATTCCGGCGACGGAGAGGCTGCATGCCGGCCGACTTTCGTTCGGGACGATGCCGACGGAGGCGTTGCCATTTCCCAGTATCACCATCGGCAGTTTGAACGACGTCTATATGTCGCTCGATCGTCTCACAATGTTCGGGCGGCTGTGGAATTCCGAAGTTCGCAATATCGGGCTTGCCGGACATATCAACGTTGCAAGCGGATTTGGGCGGTGGCCGAGCGGTTATGGCTTCCTTGAGACGCTGAAGACCCGCGCGAGACATCGCAGACCGCAGGGAATCTCAACGGCGATTGCTGCCTCGGTTTGAAAGGGCTTTTCATGGGAGCCATTCAGCGCCATTGTGCGGCTAGCATTTCTTGACCATGGCCTTTTGTCGCTGTCCAGGGCATGCGGCAAGGCTGCCATTTTGGAGGTAAGGTAATGAGTTTGCGTATCAACGATATCGCTCCCGATTTCACCGCCGACACCACACAGGGTGAACTTCAGTTCCACGACTGGATCGGCAACGGTTGGGCCGTTCTGTTTTCCCATCCGAAGAATTTCACACCCGTCTGTACGACGGAACTCGGTGCTATGGCGGGCCTGGAGCAGGAGTTCGCCAAGCGTGGCGTCAAGGTGATCGGCATTTCCGTCGATCCGGTCGAAAGCCACAGCAGGTGGAAGAGCGACATCAAGACTGCGACCGGTTTCGACGTCGAATATCCGCTGATCGGCGACAAGGATCTCAAGGTCGCCAAACTCTATGACATGCTGCCGGCCGGCGCCGGTGAAAGCTCGGAAGGGCGTACGCCGGCGGACAATGCCACGGTTCGCTCCGTCTTCGTCATCGGCCCGGATAAGAAGATCAAGCTGATCCTTACCTATCCGATGACCACGGGCCGCAACTTCGGTGAAATTCTCCGTGCAATCGACTCGATCCAGCTTACGGCCAAGCATCAGGTGGCAACACCGGCCAACTGGCAGCAGGGCGAGGATGTCATCATCACCGCAGCCGTTTCCAACGAGGATGCGATCACGCGTTTCGGATCGTTCGATACGGTCCTGCCTTATCTGCGCAAGACCCGCCAACCTGCCGGCTGAGCGCGCGGGAACACTGAGTGATGCGGCCATGCAGGCCGCATCACTTTCATAGCCTGACGTTTTCGCTGAGGAATTCGAGCAGCGCGCGCACACGTGCCGGCAGCGGACCGCCCTGGCCGATGTAAACGGCGTAGAATTCCTCGATATCGCCGGGGTTGAGTTCCTCGAGGACAGGAACCAGGCGCCTGGCCTCGAGGTCGGCTTTTACGGCGAAGGCAGCAAGACGCGCAATACCGGCGCCGGCGAGCGCCAAATGGCGCATGGCTTCACCGTCACTCACCTGCAATCCGCGCGTTACTGGTAGCGTCACCAGCCGGTCACCGAATTTTACGGGCCAGCCCTCCTGCGCCCGGGAGTAGGAAAAGCCGATACGACTGTGCCTCTCGGCTTCGGCCGGTGAGTTCGGAATGCCGTGCTGGCGCAGATAGTCCGGTGATGCAACAATCATATTGCGTGTCGCGCCAAGCTTGCGCGCAATGAGGCTCGAACTCTTCAAAGGTCCCGTGCGAATGGCGACATCCGCACGCTCCTCCATCAAATCCACGATCCGATCCGTGTGAACGATCTCGAGTGAGACCTTTGGATAGAGTCCCATGAAGATCGGAACGAGCGGAGCCAGCACGTGATTGCCAAAGGAGCCGCTTGTATTGATGCGGATGTATCCCGCGACCTGCTCGCCGGCCGAAGCATGGCGTTCCGCTTCCGCCATATCCGCAAGGATCGTGATGCTGCGTTCGTAGAATCCGCAGCCTTCCGGCGTCAGCTGCAGCCGTCTGGTGGAGCGATTGATCAGTCGGGCGCCTAGTCGTTTTTCCAGCCGGGTAACAAGTTTGCTGACCGCCGAGGGCGTCATCCCGCACGCCGTTGCGGCGGCAGTGAAACCACCCAGTTCCACGGCGCGGACGAAGACCTCCATTTCACCGGAGCGATTGATATCTTGACGGCTCATGATGAATTCAAATCACAGATCTGTTTCTTTCGGGCAATCTATATCAGCATGCATAACGCGTCTATCTATTCGTAATAGCAAAGGAGTTGGACGATGGAATACAGAACACTTGGTGCCTCCGGCCTGAAAGTATCGACATTGAGCTTTGGGGCCGGCACGTTCGGCGGTAGCGGGCCGTTGTTCAGCGCGTGGGGATCCACGGATGCGAACGAGGCACGGCGTCTCGTCGATATATGCCTCGAGGCGGGCATCACGCTCTTCGATACCGCAGATGTCTATTCGGCCGGTGCCTCCGAGGAAATTCTCGGTCAGGCGGTGCGTGGCATGCGAGACGCGGTGACGATTTCGACCAAGCTGGGCTTGCCCATGGGTGATGGGCCGGCAGATTGGGGTGCTTCGCGCTCCCGGTTGATCAGATCGGTCGAGGCCGCTTTGCGTCGCCTCGGCACCGACTATATCGACCTGCTGCAGTTGCATGCCTTTGACGCCTCAACGCCCCTGGAGGAGACGTTTTCCGCACTCGATGGTCTCGTGAAGGCGGGGAAGGTCCGCTACGTCGGTGCTTCGAATTTTGCCGGCTGGGAACTGATGAAATCGATCGCCGTTTCGGAAAGGCATTCCTATGTCCGCCCCGTCGCCCATCAGGTCTATTACTCGCTGGCGGGCCGCGACTACGAATGGGAGCTGATGCCGCTCGGTGCGGATCAGAAGGTCGGAGCGCTGGTCTGGAGCCCCCTTGCATGGGGCAGATTGACGGGCAAGATCCGTCGAGGTCAGCCATTGCCGGAGACCAGCCGCCTGCATGAGACCGCCTCGTTTGGACCACCGGTCGATGACGAGAAGCTCTTCGATATCGTTGATGCACTGGATGAGATTTCGGCAGAAACGGGCAAGAGCGTGCCGCAGATTTCCATGAATTGGCTGCTGAACAGACCGACCGTTACGAGCGTGATCATCGGCGCTCGCAATGAGCCGCAATTGCGGGAGAATCTCGGCGCGATCGGTTGGACGCTCTCTGCGCAGCAGATCGAGAAGCTCGATAAGGTGAGCGCGGTCGCCGCACCCTATCCTTATTTCCCCTATCGGCGGCAGGAGGGATTTGCCCGGCTGAACCCGCCGCTTGTCTGATCGGGGGTAGTGCTTAGAGTGCTTCGCCTTTCACGGAAATGCGAAGCGCTCCGACTGTTTGTCGTAAGGCCGCTTCAGCTGGGGGTGGCTTTCGTTGCCCAAGCAGAACGGGTCGGCTAGTTTTGCCAGACTGATTCCTCTCTTGCCGAATGCCAATTCCCATGGATGAAACGCCGACCAGCCGCATGCTTTCCTGGGCACGCAACTCCACGATCTACCGCCTCGAACGTCGGATGATGACGGAGAAGCAGCTGTTCGACGCGATCGCCAAGAAGTCAAAGCAGAAATTCGAGGATATCAGCGAGACGCAGGTCAAGGCACTCGCCGATTTTGCCGTCAAATTCGCCTATGAACTGAAGGTGCTCGACGATGTCGCCTTCGCCGAAATCAGCACGCGCTCGGCGGTTCGCTCCGGTAAATCGAAGAAGGCCATCGCCTTCAAGCTTGCCTCCAAGGGCATTGATGGCGAGACGGTCGTCGCGGCAGTCGGGGAGGTCGATGATCTCCATTCCGCCATCATTTTTGCCAGGAAGCGCGGCTTCGGGCCTTTCCGGCGCGGCGATCTCGATGAAAAGCGCAAATCGAAAGAACTGTCCGCCTTTGCGCGCAACGGTTTCAGCTTCGCCATCGGCAAACGGGTTTTCGACATGGAGCGGGAGGACGCCGAAGAGCTATTGCAGTCGGGCTCGGCCTTCTGAATTCAATGCTCATTGAAATGGTTGGGGTCAATGGTTAGCTTTGCCGCGCGTCAATAGGATGTGCAGGGGAAGTTCGTGAAAGCAGGCATTCGATCACTTGCAGCAGCAATAACCATCGTCTCCTTACCGGTGGCTGCCCATGCCGACTGGCAGGCCGTGGAAACAATCAAGACCTATGCGATCTCTGGAACATCCGGCCGCGAGCTTTACGACTCCATCGGCGAACGTGGCCCCTTGCTCGGACCGAAGGTCAGGGCGATTGCCCATACCGATTTCAAGCTGACCTGGACGCGGAAATACGGGCCTCAGCCGGATGGCGCTTGCAAGATCACCGTCAACATACCGAAACTGATCATCACCTACACCTTGCCGAAGCCGTCTGCGCAACTGCCGCCGTCCACGCGTAGAAGCTGGCAGAAATTCATCGCCGGCGTTGAGGCGCATGAGCGCGTGCATGGTGGTTACATCAAGGACATGGTCAAGGAAATCGAGGCCATGAGCGTCGGCTTTGCCGTGCCGAATGATCCGAAATGCACCAAGATCCGTGTGGAACTGACGAAACGGCTCGGCGAGATTTCGAATAAGGAGCGGCGTCGCAACAGTGATTTCGACAAAGTCGAATTTAGCGATGGCGGCAATCTCCAGCAACTCGTCCTGAAGCTGGTGCAGGAAGAGTAGTCCTGCGGAGCGCAGCCAGCCATGGCTGGCTGCATTCGCCTGGTCGGACTAGCGGCCGTTCTTCTTCCGCCATTCGGCGAATTTTAGTTTTGGCGCGTCGCTCGTTGCCGGATAGAGGCCGATGATGGTTGCGCCATTCATCACCTCTTCGGTGACGAAGTCTTCGTAGGCCGTCATCTCCACCGTCTCATTGGCAATCTCGTCGGCAAGATGTGCCGGGATGACGATGACGCCCTCATTGTCGCCGACGAGAACGTCGCCGGGGAAAACCGCCACATCGCCGCAGCCGATCGGACCGTTGATTTCGATGGCCTGATGCAGCGTCAGGTTCGTCGGAGCAGACGGGCGGTGATGATAGGAAGGAATGTCGAGGGCGGCGATTTCGGGGCTGTCGCGGAAGCCGCCGTCGGTGACGACGCCGGCTGCGCCACGCACTTGCAGCCGCGAGACAAGAATGGAACCGGCCGAGGCAGCTCGGGCATCCTTGCGGCTATCCATCACCAGCACAAAGCCGGGAGGGCATTGCTCGACGGCAGCGCGTTGCGGATGCTCCGGGTTGCGGAAGACTTCGAGCGTATTCAGATCTTCGCGGGCCGGAATATAGCGCAGCGTAAAAGCCTGGCCGACCATATTCGCCTTCTTCGGCGAGAGCGGGCGCACATCCTGAATGAATTGGTTGCGCAAGCCCCGCCTGAAAAGCGCGGTCGCGATCGTGGGTGTCGCGACGCCCATCAGCTTGTCGCGCGTCTCATGGCTCAGCACGTAATTGCTCATGCGGTTTATCCTCTTGAGATCAATAGATGTCGGGTTCGCCCGGCGACGGGCCGAAGCTTGATTCCAGGAAGTCGAAATCGCAGCCGGTATCGGCCTGCGCGACATGGCGCGAAAACATCCAGCCATAGCCACGGCCGAATTTCTCCGCGGGCTTGACCCAGGCGTCGCGCCGCCGCTGCAACTCGTCTTCATCGACCAGCATGTCGATGCGTCGCGCCTCGAGATCGAGACGGACGATGTCGCCGTTGCGCAACAGCGCCAACGGGCCGCCGACATGGGATTCCGGCGAAACATGCAGGATACAGGCGCCGTAGCTTGTGCCGCTCATGCGGGCGTCGGAGAGACGAAGCATGTCCCTGTGGCCCTGCTTGAGGAGCGCCTTCGGGATCGGCAGCATGCCCCATTCCGGCATGCCGGGACCACCTTGCGGGCCGGCGCCGCGCAGCACCATGACGTGGTCGGGCGTGATGTCGAGAGTTTCATCGTCGACCGCCGCCTTCATCTCTGCGTAGGTGTCGAAGACGAGCGCCGGTCCCTGATGCTTATGGAAGCGCGGGTCGCAGGCGGCGGGCTTGATGACGGCGCCCGTTGGGGCAAGATTTCCCTTCAGCACCGCCAGCGACCCTTCGTGATAGACCGGATTGTCGAGCGAGCGGATGACGTCGTCATTGTAGCATTTGGCACCTTCCAGCGTTTCCCCAAGGGTGACGCCGGATACGGTCAGCGTGGTGAGATCGAGCTTGGATGCAAGCTTCGCCATCAGTGCCCGCAGGCCGCCGGCATAATAGAAATCCTCCATCAGGTAGGCTTTGCCGGTCGGCCTGATATTGGCGAGCACCGGCGTCGTGCGTCCGGCCTGATCGAGATCATCGAGCGAAAGGTCGATGCCGGCACGCCGCGCCATCGCGATCAGATGCACGACGGCATTGGTGGAACAGCCCGTTGCCATCGCAACGGCGACGGCATTGTTGACGGCAGCTTCCGTGACGATCTTCGCGGGAACAAGATCCTCCCACACCATCTCGACGATGCGCCGACCGACGGCCGAGGACATGCGGATATGATTGGCGTCGGGGGCGGGGATAGAGCTGGCGCCGGGCAAGGTCAGGCCCAATGCCTCGGCGATTGCCGTCATCGTGCTTGCCGTACCCATGGTCATGCAGTGGCCGTAGGATCGGGCGATGCCGGCCTCGACATCGACCCATTCCTTCTCCGAGATGGTGCCGGCGCGGCGTTCGTCCCAGAATTTCCAGGCGTCCGAGCCGGATCCCAGATATTCGCCGCGATAATTGCCGCGCAGCATCGGGCCGGCCGGCAGATAGATCATCGGCAGGCCCATCGAGAGCGCGCCCATGACAAGACCGGGTGTGGTCTTGTCGCAACCGCCCATCAGCACCGCACCGTCGACGGGGTGCGAGCGCAGAAGCTCTTCCGCTTCCATCGCCAGCATGTTGCGATAGAGCATGGTGGTCGGCTTCACATAGCTTTCCGAAAGGGAAAGCGCGGGTAGCTCCAGCGGAAAACCGCCGGCTTGCAGGATGCCGCGTTTCACATCCTCGACGCGATGCTTGAAATGGGCATGACAGGGATTGGCGTCTGACCAGGTGTTGAGGATGGCGATAACAGGCTTGTCGATCCATTCCTCGGGGGCATAGCCCATCTGCATGGTGCGCGAGCGATGCCCGGAGCTTCTGAGATCGTCCGGGGCGAACCATCTGGCGCTGCGCAGTTCCGAGGGCTTCTTCCTGCTGTTCATTGTGTTCGAGCCTTGTTCGTGACGATGGGCAGAACCGAGTGGCGCAAGTGTCGCATCATTGGATGATTTCCGATTGCTGGCTGCGACGCCTGTTCGCTCAATCCTCCCGATTGCGCCAACTGCAAGAAAGGACGTTGGCAGAAACGGACTAAAGCACTAATGTATCAGTGCATCAAGTCCGAAGCTGTGCTTAATGGATCGACGTTCTCAGTCAGAAAGGCTGCCGGTGAAACTTAACCCGAAAGAATTCGCGCTGGATCGCTCCCGCCAGGTGGCGCCGCAGATCCTGGAAATCCTGCGTTCGCGTATTCTTTCCATGGCCTTGCCTCCGACGACGGTGCTGTCGCGCATTTCGCTGCAGAGCGAGTTCAACGTCAGCCAGACGCCGGTGCGCGACGCCTTGATCCGCCTGGAGGAGGAGGGGCTGGTCGAGGTCTATCCGCAATATGCGACCGTTGTTTCGCGCATCGATGTAAGCAATGCGACCGAGGCCCACTTCCTGCGGCTGTCGATAGAGCTTGAGGCGGTGCGCCGGCTGACGCTGGAATCGCCCGCCGAGACCGCCGAGGCTCTGGAGACGGTTCTGACCCGGCAGAAGCGCGTCATGTCGCCGGAGACCTACGATCTCTTCGACACTCTCGATAAGGATTTTCATCGGGTGCTTTACGAGAGAGCCGATATTCTGGGCCTGTGGTTGACCGTTCGGCGTCAAGGCGTGCATCTTGATCGGCTCCGTATGCTGAACCTGCCGATGCCGGGCAAGTTGCAGCAAATCATTGGCGATCATGAGGGCATCGTCGATGCCGTTCGCTTGGGCGATCCGGACGCGGCGGTTGCCGCCATGCGCAAACATCTGTCCGGCACCTTGTCGATCGTCGATCTGATTTGCGAGCAGCATCCGGACTATGTGAGCCGATAGGCCCAAGCTACCCCTTAAAATTGCCGGGAGATGTGGACTGAGCCGCCGCATGCATTGGCTTGCGCGCCGCTTCATGCGAGAAAGCATGGGATTGACATGACGAGGGAGTTTGCTTGACCATCGGGCTTGCGCATGCCGAACTGATCGCGGTTTTGACGGCTGTCACGGGGAATGATCCCAGGGTGATGACGGTTCGGTCGGGCGAGGCCTTGCCGTCAGGTCCGTTCGAGCTTGGACATCGAACGCTGCAGAGCGGGCTGCGCGAATGGATCAGGGAGCAGACGGCTCATCCGGTCGGTTATCTCGAACAACTCTACACTTTCGCCGACCGCGATCGGAATAACGAGATCCTCGGCGGCCGGACGATTTCGATCAGCTATCTCGGTCTCGTGCGCGAACAGGCGGCACCTGGTGCTGGCTTGCCGGGTTGGCACGGCTGGTACGAATATCTCCCCTGGGAAGATCACCGCAAGGGCCGGCCGGCGATCCTTGACGACATCGCCGCCCGGCTTGAGTCGTGGGTGGCAGACGATGTAGCCAAGGCCTATGGGCGCAAACGTCGCGCCGATTTCGATTTCGGGCTGAACGGCGCCCCCTGGAACGAAGATCTTGTCCTGCAGCGTTATGAGCTGCTCTATGAGGCAGGTCTCGTGGCCGAAGCGCGCTGCGATCAATCGCACGCATTCGGTCGCCCCATGTTTGCGGATCACCGCCGCATTCTGGCCACCGGAATGGCGCGACTGAGAGCCAAGATCAAATATCGACCAGTTGTCTTCGAGCTCATGCCCGAGACCTTCACGCTTCTGCAATTGCAGAAGGCAGTGGAGGCGCTGGCCGGCCTGACCCTGCACAAGCAGAATTTCCGCAGATTGATCGAGCAGCAGGACTTGGTGGAGGAAAGCGGCGGCACCGAGAGCGAGACCGGTGGTCGTCCGGCAAAGCTCTTCCGCTTTCGCCGCGCCGTCCTTGAGGAACGCGAACTCGCCGGAACGAAATTGCCGCTCTCCCGCAATTGACATGTACTCACATTGAGAATATCTATTTGCGCATAATATACTCAATATGAGCATAATTAGGAGCCGGCCATGAATCTTCCCATATCCGCATCCTCTATTTACGAGCGCGTCAGCCGCGTCATTCCCAAGGCCGAATGGCTGACATTCCAGGATGATGTCGAGGCGATCCTCGAACTGAAGCGGCGACACAACGCCGTCATTCTCGCGCACAACTACCAGACGCCGGAAATCTTCCATGGCGTTGCCGATATCGTCGGCGACAGTCTGGCGCTGGCCCGCAAGGCTGTGGGGGTCGATGCGGACGTCATCGTCCTTGCCGGCGTGCATTTCATGGCAGAGACCGCCAAGCTGCTGAACCCCACCAAGACGGTTCTAATCCCGGATCTGGAGGCTGGATGTTCGCTGGCGGAATCGATCACGCCGGAGGATATTGCTCTGCTGCGGCAGGCCCATCCGGGCGTTCCGGTCGTCACCTATGTCAACACGTCGGCGGCGGTGAAGGCAGCATCCGATATCTGCTGCACCTCGGGCAATGCCAAGCAAGTGGTGGAATCGCTCGGCGTGCCGAAGGTGCTGATGCTTCCGGACGAGTATCTGGCGCGCAACGTCGCGCGCGAAACCAATGTCGAACTCATTGCCTGGCACGGGCACTGCGAGGTTCATGAGCTCTTTACCGCGGATGATATTCGCCAGCTTCGCGAGAACTATCCCGGTGTAACAGTCCTTGCGCATCCGGAATGCCCGCCCGATGTCGTCGAGGCGGCAGACTTCGCAGGCTCGACGGCCGTCATGTCCGACTATGTCGGCAAGAAGCGTCCGTCCCGCGTCGTGCTTCTGACCGAATGCTCGATGAGCGACAACGTCGCCGTCCATCACCCGGATGTGGAATTCGTCCGTCCATGCAATCTCTGCCCGCATATGAAGCGCATCACGCTCGGCAATATCCGCAAGGCTTTGGAGGAAGGGCGGCACGAGGTGACGGTCGACTCCGCAATTGCGGCCGACGCACGCCGTGCCGTGGAAAGGATGTTGGCGATATGAGCGAGATTCTCGAAGGATTGAGAGACCGCGTCGTCATCGTTGGCAGCGGCCTTGCCGGGCTGATGGCGGCCTTGACGCTCGCGCCGGAACCGACCGTCATCGTGACACGTGCGGCACTCGGTGGGGAAACCTCAAGTGCCTGGGCGCAGGGCGGCATCGCCGCCAGCATCGGCAAGGATGATAGTGCCGCACTGCATCTGGCCGATACGCTCGCCGCCGGCGACGGTCTCTGCGATGCCAAGGTGGCGGCGAGAATCCTCGCTGAAGCACCGGCTGCCATCACTGCACTCGAGCGGGCGGGCGTTGCATTCGATCGCGACAGCGAAGGCGCATTGTCCTTGGGGCTCGAAGCGGCTCACTCGCTGCGCCGCATCGTGCACGCCAAGGGAGACGGCTCGGGTGCGGCCATCGTTCGCGCGCTCGTGGATGCCGCCGCTCGTACACCATCGATCACGATCCTCGAAGGTTATGAGGCAAGGCGCTTGCTGCTCGACGGCGACCGCATTGCGGGCCTGCTGTGCGCAACCGAGAGGGGCACAGTTATTTTGCCGTCCTCTCGCGTCGTGCTCGCTACGGGCGGCATCGGCGGTCTCTACGATGCGACGACCAATCCGACCGGCAATTTCGGGCAGGGCATCGCATTGGCCGCCCGGGCAGGCGCTCTTCTGGCCGACATGGAGTTCGTGCAATTTCACCCAACCGCACTCGACAGCCGCCGTTGGCCGCTGGCGCTCGTCAGCGAAGCCGTTCGCGGCGAAGGCGCCACGCTGCTGAACGAAAGAAGCGAGCGTTTCATGGCTGGCGTCGAGGGGGCAGAGCTTGCGCCGCGCGATGTCGTTGCACGCGCCATCAGCGCCGAGATCGCGCGCGGCGGCCGGGTCTATCTCGACGCCCGCCGGGCGCTCGGCGACAGTTTCACCAGGCGGTTTCCCGTTATTGATGCACTTTGCCGTGAAGCTGGCGTTGATCCATCGCGAAATCTCATTCCCGTGCGTCCGGCCGTTCACTATCACATGGGGGGTGTCGCCACGGATGAGCAAGGCCGCAGTTCCGTGAGTGGCCTGTGGGTGATCGGCGAGGCCGCATCGACGGGCCTGCATGGAGCCAACCGGCTTGCCAGCAACTCGCTCCTTGAGGCCGCGGTCATGGGGCTGCGCGCGGGGCGTGACATCGCCGGTATCGTTGCGAACCGGGTCAAGCTGCCGCAACAGCAGGTGAATGTTGCCGCGCCTGACGCGTCGTTGGTTCGGCCGATCGTCTCCAGCCATCTCGGCGTGCTGCGCAATGCCGGGTCCATCCAAGGTGCGATCGAAGCGCTGCTGCCGCTTGCCGATGGAGATGGCCCCGCAGCCGATCCTGCTCTCGTTGCTCTGCTGATTGCCGTCTTCGCCGGCTTGCGGACGGAGTCGCGCGGGGCACATGCCCGCACGGATTTTCCCTTGAAATTGCCGGATTCGCAGCGCCGCCGCATGAACCTGCCGGATGCGCTCGATACCGCATCCTCCATGACTTTCAATTCCCTTGCAAGGAGTGCCTGACATGACCCTCGCTCCCCTCCCGCACCTCATCGTCGAACCACTGGTGCGCAATGCGCTGTTGGAAGATCTCGGCTTAGCCGGTGACGTCACGACCACAGCGGTTATCCCCGCCGCACATCGGTCCCGTGTGGCGATGGTGACGCGCCAACCGGGTGTGGTCGCCGGCCTCGATGCGTCCGAGCTTGCTTTCCAACTGGTCGATCCCAGCATCGTGATGACCCGTCACTTGCCGGATGGGACGAAAGTCAAACCTGGTGATGTGATCGCAACGATCGAAGGACCTTCACGTGGACTGCTGACGGCTGAGCGCACGGCATTGAACTTCCTTGGCCACCTGTCCGGCATCGCATCCGTGACCGGCGGTATCGTCGAGGCCATCGCAGGTACGAAAGCTTCGATCGTCTGCACGCGCAAGACGACGCCGGGTCTCAGAGCCCTGGAAAAATATGCAGTCCGAGCCGGTGGTGGCATGAACCATCGCTTCGCGCTCTATGACGCGGTTCTGATCAAGGACAATCACGTTGCCATTGCTGGTGGCATTGCTGAAGCAATCCGCCGCGCCAAGGCGGGCGTCGGGCACATGGTCAAGATCGAAGTCGAGGTGGATACTCTGGAGCAGCTTCGCGAAGCGATGCGCGAAGGCGTCGATGCCGTATTGCTCGACAATATGACCCCTGCCCAATTGCGCGAGGCGGTCGCTATCGTCGCGGGGCGGGCGATCACCGAAGCGTCGGGCCGCATCACGCCGGAGACGGCCGGCGCGATAGCCGGAGCCGGCGTCGATCTCATATCCGTCGGCTGGGTGACGCATAGCGCGCCGACGCTCGACATCGGGCTCGATTGGAGATCGGCAGCTTAGAGCCGCCGATTTTGAGTTCAGACCACGATCGGCACCTGTGCGCCGTCCATACTGATCACGACGCCGGTGACGTAAGCTGCCTTGTCCGAACTCAGGAAAGCGACGACATTGGCGATGTCGGTGGGGCTGGCCATACGGCCGATCGGGATGCGCTTCAGGGCGTCGGCCAGAGCTTCCTTCTCTGTCGAGCCGGCAAGTTTTGCCGCCGCTTTCAAGCCTTCGGCAACGCGATCCGTCTCGGTCATGCCGGGGTTCAGACCGACAACACGCACACCGCGGCTGGCATAGGCATTGGCAAGCCCGACGCTCGCGAGCATCAAAGCAGCATTGGCCGATCCGCCTGCGAGATGCACGGGGGAGGCGATCTTGCCGCCATTGCCGATGATGTTGATCACCGCGCCGGAGCCGCGTGCACCCATGCGTTTGATGAGGGGATCGATCACATTGATGTAGGAGAAGTATTTCGCATCCATCGCGGCGCGCCAGATGGCCGGCGTCAGATCGTCGGCCGGCGTGCGTGCTGCGGCACCGGCACTGTTGATGAGGATGTCGATCGAGCCGACGTCCGCTTCGACCTTGTCCACGACTGAAAGCGCCTGCTCGTCCGATATCAGGTCGGCAGCGTAGCCGCGGGCGCCGGGAAGCTCGGCAAGCGCCTCATCTATATTGGCCTGCGAGCGCGAACAGATTGCGACGCGTGCGCCTTCCTGCAGGAAGAGCTCGGCGCAGGCATAGCCTATGCCCTTCGAACCGCCGGTGATCAGAACGACTTTATCCTTGAGGCCAAGGTCCATGACATGTCTCCGACTGCGTTGCGAAAGGTTCGCAAGCTAGATGCGGAAATTCGTGCCGTACAGGTTCGCCGTCGTCACAGCTTGTTTACTGCGCAGCATGCGGCTTTTGACCGTTTAAGAAAGCCGCTTGGCCTTCAGCACCGAAACGGCAGTCTCGCTGTTGTGGACATAGTCGTTGGCGTCGGGCTGGCGCTGCACCAATAGAATGAACAGCAAGTCGGTCAGCATCAGCTGTGCGTCGCGCGCGGTGATCGCCGAGGAGCGGACGCGATCTTCGTCGCCGACGGTATGAAGGCAGATGTCGGCGACGCGGGCGAGCGGATTGTCCTGCAGGCCGGTCACGGCGATGACGGTCGCCTTGCGCTGGCTCGCCAGCTCCGCGATCCGCAGCGTTTCAATGCTGGCGCCAGAATAGGAAAGAGCAAAGAGCAGGTCGTCCGGTCCGAGCGTCGATGCGTTCGCCATCTGAACATGGCTGTCGCTGTCATGCATGACATTGCGGCCGAGCTTCATCAGTTTGTAGGAAAAATCGCGGGCGACCAGCGAGGAGGCGCCGACGCCGGCCAGATGAATGCGCCTGGCATCGTGAAGAGCCTTCAGTGCCTTGTCGATATCGCCCTCATTGTTGACCGAAATGGTTTGTTGCATGGCTTGCAGCTTGCTGCTCAACAGCTTCTGCAGGATGGTCAGATAGCCGTCGCCGACTTCGATCGTGCCATGAATCATACCGGCTGGCGTGGGCCATTCCTGGGCCTTCGCCTCACTCACGGCGAGCTTCAGTTCCTGATAGCCGGCATAGCCGAGCTTCTGGCTGAACTTCACGACGCTCGACTGGCTGCGCCCGGTCTCGACCGCGAGTGCTGCCGATGAAAGCCGCAGCATCTGATCAGGGTTCTCGACGATGAACTGCCCGATCTGGCGATCGGCGGGCGCCATGGTTTCAAGCTGCGCGCTGATTTTCTTCAGGATAGACATTTGGTCCTTTTGCGTCCCCTCGATCGATCGAGGCGGTTCACATATCATCACCCACGTACTCAAAATAGCATTCGGGCAAGGCACGGCAACCGTGCTTCAAGCGATGAGAGACTAGCACAGAGAATTGGAATAAAAAATTCCAATGATAATTGACAGGATGGAATGATCGAATAGTCTTCAATGGGAAGCGGATGGCGGAATCCTCGGTATTGCGCATCTCGCCTTAACGGGTTTCGGATTATGGATAGACTTCGCATCTCCGGCGGCAAAAGGTTGCAAGGAGCCGTGACGATTTCGGGCGCCAAGAATGCCGCCCTGCCGCAGATCGCGGCTGCTCTTTTGAGCCCGCATTCGCTGGAACTCACCAACCTGCCCTCGGTAAGCGATGTCGAGAACATGCTCGGCGTCATCGCGCTGCACGGCGCACGGATCACCCGAACGGCGCAAAGCACAATGATCGATCCGAGCGCCATCGTCTCCAAGGAAGCCTCCTATGATACGGTGAGGCGCATGCGGGCAACGGTTCTGGTGCTGGCGCCGCTGCTTGCCCGTTTCGGTCACGCCCGTGTATCTCTGCCGGGGGGGTGCGCTATCGGCGCCCGCCCCGTGGACATGCATATCAAGGCGCTTGCAACCCTCGGCGCCGATATTGCCATCGAAAGCGGCCTGATTGTTGCTTCCGCCCCAAATGGGCTGAAGGGAGCTCGCATCGTACTGAGTTCTCCCTCGGTCGGTGCGACCGAGACGGTGATGATGGCGGCTTGTGCCGCAAAGGGTGAAACGGAGATTTTGAACGCAGCCCGCGAGCCCGAAGTCGCAGACCTTGCCGCGTGTCTGAGCGCCATGGGCGCGCGCATCGAAGGGGCGGGCACACACCGCATCCTGATCGATGGCGACACCAGCTGGCGGCCGGCGAAGCATCACGGCATTCCCGATCGCATCGAAGCTGGTACCTATGCGGTTGCCGCCGCCATTACCGGTGGGCAGCTCGAACTCATCCACGCCCGGCTGGAAAACCTTGCCTCAGTTGTCCAAGCGCTGGAAGCCATGGGCGTCAGCGTTTGGCCGAGCGATCGTGGCCTCGTCGTTTCACGAGAAGGGCCGCTCAAAGGCGCCGATCTCACCACAGAACCCTATCCGGGCTTCCCGACCGATCTGCAGGCGCAATTCATGGCGCTCGCCTGTTGCGCCGAGGGTGCGTCGCTGATCCGTGAGACTGTTTTTGAAAATCGCTTCATGCATGTGCCGGAGCTGATACGGCTTGGCGCCAACATAACGCTGCAGGGCACGACAGCGCTGGTGCGGGGCGGGGCTCCCCTCAAAGGAGCGCAGGTGATGGCGACAGACCTCCGCGCCTCAGTTTCTCTCGTGCTGGCCGCGCTTGTTTCGCAAGGCGAGACCATCGTCAATCGCGTCTACCATCTCGATCGAGGCTATGAGCAACTCGATCGCAAGCTTCGCCTCTGCGGCGCCGATATCGAACGGCTGACGTCATGAGCGATAAGGCAAGCAGCGCCCCTTATTTTCTGGGTGTTGATGGTGGAGGCACCGGCTGCCGTGCCCGCATCGAGGATGGCGCCGGCACCGTGCTGGGGCAAGGGCTCTCCGGACCGGCGACGACGCGGCTTGGCATAGATGAGGCTTGGGCTTCCATCGCCAGAGCATTCGACGCAGCAATCGAAGAGGCAGGTTTGACCGCCGCCGATATTGGCAGCATCCATGCGGGTATCGGTTTGGCGGGCATTGGCCGCAAGGGAGCTCTCGCTGCTCTCAAGGCCATAAAACATCCCTTCGCCAGTATCGCATTCGTCAGCGACGGGGAGGGGGCTTGTCTTGGGGCTCATTCAGGCCGTGACGGAGCAATCGTCATTGCGGGGACCGGATCCATAGGCCTCGGTCTTGTCGAGGGGCGGCAATTGCGGGTCGGGGGCTACGGCTTTCCGATCTCCGACGAGGGCAGCGGTGCCTATCTTGGGCTAAAGGCGATGCAGCTCGCGCTGCGCGCCCATGATGGCCGCGAGCAAAAGACGGCGTTGCTGAGCGAGATCCTGCAGCGTTTTCAGAATGATCCGATGGAGGCCGTTGCCTGGATGGATCGGGCATCGGCGACGGATTATGCGACGTTCGCGCCCATGGTGCTGCGCCATGCGGATCAGGGCGACGCCGTGGCGCGGCGTATCGTCCAGGGCGCCGCTGGGCATATCGACACGTTGATCCGGACCCTTTTCGAGAAGGGATCGCCGCGTGTCTGCCTGCTTGGCGGCCTCGCCAGTCCGCTCGAGCCATGGCTTGCGCCGGATGTGCGACGCAGCCTCAAGCCGATCGACGGCGACGCCGTGTCGGGTGCAATCATCCTCGCCAGAAGGGCGATCTGTCAGCATTGAGCGACGGGAATGCGCATGGCTTCTTCCGTACGCCCAATATGGAATATATTATTCCATATTGGATTGACTGATGGAATAATCGGACATATTATTAACGAAGGTAAACAGGGAATGGGTGCGGAACGAAGCCGAAATAGCCAGTCGCACCTTGGCTGATGTCAGCTATCCGCTTTGTTGAGAACCGAACTTTGCAACGGCAGGCCCGGCGCCTTATCGGTCGGACTTGTCATCCCTGATCTATTGATATCGAAGCGCATTTTCGCGAGCAGGCCCATGACAGAGCAGAAGTTGATATCCGAACTGGAGCAGTTGGTTTCCGAAGGCCGCAATCCGAACACGATGCATATCGATCTGCTGCCGACCTTGGATCTTCTGCGCGAAATCAATTATGAAGATCAGACGGTGCCAGTCGCCGTCGAGAAGGTCATTCCGGCCATCGCCGCTGCCGTCAATCAGATCGTCGCGGCCTTCCAGAAGGGAGGGCGGCTGATCTATATGGGCGCCGGCACCAGTGGTCGCCTTGGCGTTCTCGACGCGTCCGAATGCCCGCCGACCTTCAGCGTTCCGTCGAATATGGTGATCGGCCTGATCGCCGGCGGTCCAGATGCGCTGCGCCGCTCGATCGAAGGTGCGGAAGATGATCCGGAGCAGGGCCGTCAGGCTCTGGAGGACGTCAAGCTGACGAAAGACGACGTCGTCGTCGGCATCGCGGTCAGCGGTCGCACCCCCTATGTCATCGGTGGCTTGAACTATGCCAAGAGCCTCGGGGCTTTCACGGTCGCGTTGTCCTGCAATCCCAATTCCATCATTGCCGGTATCGCCGATCTGGCGATCTCGCCGGTCGTCGGCCCGGAAATCTTGACGGGCTCGACCCGTTTGAAATCCGGCACGGCACAGAAGCTCATCCTCAATATGCTGACGACGGCCAGCATGATCCGCATCGGCAAGAGCTATCAGAATCTGATGGTTGATGTCAGCGCCAGCAACAAGAAGCTGGTGGCGCGCGCCTCGCGCATCGTCATGCAGGCGACCGGTTGCTCGCAGAAAGAAGCCCGCCGCGTTCTCGACCTGACCGGAAACGACGTCAAGCTCGCCATTCTCATGGAAATCACCGGAATGGGCATTGAAGAAGCCCGCGTGGCATTGCAAAACGCTGATGGATTCCTGCGCAAGGCCATCAACGCGAAGAGTGCTTAATGGACGTCGCGGTTTGCCGCGACGGCAATCAATTGGCCAAAATCGGCCGGGGACATTTAAAAAAATCGGAGGGATGAGAATGAAGGGGTATTTTGCAAGGAAACTGATTTCAGGGATGGTGCTGGCGGCGGGCGTTGGCATGGCTGCCGTCGCGATGCCGGCGCAGGCTGCAACGTTGCGCATGGCATGGTCGCAGGACGCGACCGGGCTTGATCCGCATAAGCAGACCGCCTTCTCCTCCATTCGTTTGCTGGAATTGATTTACGAGCCACTCGTTCGCCTCGACGGCAATCTGCAGATCGTGCCCGGTGTCGCCGAGAGCTGGCAGTTTTCGCCCGATGGCAAGCAGCTGACTTTCAAGCTGAACGCCAAGGCCAAATTCCAGAACGGCGCGCCCGTTACCCCGGCTGACGTGAAGGCCTCCTTCACGCGTATCCTCGATCAGGCGACCGGTGCTGTCGCCCGCGCAAACTTCTTGTCGATCGCGAGCATCGACACGCCGGATGCCACGACTGTGGTCTTCAATCTGTCGCAGCCTGACGTTCCCTTGCTGACCGCGATGACGAGCCTCAATGCCGCCGTCGTTCCGGCAAGCGAGATTGCCGCTGGCACCATTGGCACGAAGGCGATCGGCTCCGGCCCCTTCAAGCTCGACAGCTGGGTTCCGAATTCCAAGGAAGTCCTGAGCGCCAACAAGGATTGGGCGGGCGGCACCGTCGGTGTCGATGGCATCAACATCAGTGTACTGCCCGACGAGACCGCGATCCTCGCATCGCTGCGCACCGGCCAGACCGATTTTGCGCTGCTGAACGATCCGCTCGTCGCGACCTTGGTGCCAAAGGAGCCGAAGCTGCAGCTGACCCGCACGCCGGTGCTCTCCTACAACGTTCTGCAGCTCAATCCCTCGCGCAAGCCGATGGATCAGCTGGCAGTGCGCCAAGCTATCTCCTGCGCCATCGATCGCAAGGACGTGATGGATACCGCGGCACTTGGCGAAGGCAAGGTGACCGGGCCGCTGACGATGCCGCTTTATGCCACCGATCCCAGCAAGCTCTTCTGCTACACGCGCGATGTTGCCAAGGCGAAGAAGCTGATGGCCGATGCAGGCCTTGCCAACGGCTTCTCGGCAACGGTCATCGCTGCAACCGGCGAACCGCCGACCGCAACGGCCGAAGCGCAGGTCATCCAGTCGCAGCTTGCCGAAATCGGCATCAAGCTCGATATCAAGGTGATGGAACTCAACGTCTATGTCGATACCTGGCTCAAGGGTAATTTCGACATGGCTGTTGCGCTCAACGGCGGCAGTGCCGACCCCTACTCGATGTATAACCGCTACTGGACGAAGACCGGCAACCTGCAGAAGGTCGCCAACTATATCGACGATACGCTCGACAGCCTGATGCAGAAGGGCCGCGCCGAAACCGATCCGGCCAAGCGCAAGGAAATCTTCGCCGAATTCGAAAAGCATATCGCCGAAGTCTCGCCCTGGATCTGGCTCTACACGGCCTATGGCTATACGGCCGAGCAGAAGAACGTCGAGGGCTTTGTTCCGACGCCGACCGGTTCGCTGTTCGGTCTGAGCAAGGTTTCGATCAGGTAACGGCAACCGAGACCTAGGGCATTTCCGTTTCGAACGGAGTGGCGGAAATGCCCTATCTCTTTGTTTTCAAGCAATTGCGGGCGCAAAGCCGCTTCACACATTTGCTGGAATTGCTCTAGAGGAATTGCAATGTCATATCTGACGCGTCGGCTGATGACATTCCCGCTGATCATGCTGGGCGTGTCCATCTTCGTCTTCGTCGCCATCCGGTTAGTGCCGGGCGATGCGATCACGGCGATGCTCGGAACCAATGCGGGCCTTCTGACGCCGGAGCAGCGGCAGGCCCTTGCCGCCTATTTCGGCATCGATCAGTCCTGGCCCATCCAGTACTGGCATTGGTTGCTTGGGGTATTCCAGGGCAATCTCGGCATATCGGTTACTTACGGCAAGCCGGTGCTCGGCATCATCCTGGAGCGCTTTCCGTTGACGCTCGAGCTTGCCTTGCTCTCTGTGGTCATTGCGCTCGCCATCGGCCTGCCTGCCGGCGTCTTTGCGGCCACGCGCAATGAAAAATTCTCTGATCTTGCCGTGCGCATCGTCGCCATGATCGGCCAGTCGACGCCGAATTTCGTGCTCGGTCTGCTGCTGATCTATGCCTTGTCCGCCGGTTTCGGTGTACTGCCGACCATGGGCGCTTTCACACCCATCTGGCAAAACCCGCTTGAAAATCTCGGCCAGATGATCCTGCCGGCGCTGACGCTCGGCTTTGCCTTTGCCGCTTCCGTGACCCGTGTCGTGCGCTCCGCCATGCTTGATGTTTTGAGCGATGATTACGTTCGCACCGCCCGCAGCCGTGGCGTTCCCGCGCGCGGCGTCATCTGGCGGCATGCGCTCCCGAATGCACTGATCCCGGTGGTGACGCTGAGCGGCGTCGAATTCGGCTACCTGCTCGGCGGCGCCGTGCTGGTAGAGCAGATCTATGCCCTGCCGGGGCTCGGGCGCATGGTGCTCGACGCTATCCTGCAGCGCGACTATGCGCTGGTGCAGGGGAGTGTTCTGTTCATTGCCTTTAACTTCATGATCGTCAATCTGCTCGTCGATCTTGCCTATGTGGCGCTCGATCCGCGCGTTCGGCTGGGAGAAGGCTGATGCGGATCCTCAAGGCTATTTTCGGGCATGTGAGCGGCCGGATCGGCGGCATCATCGTCCTCGTCTACGTCGTGCTAGCCATCCTCGGTACACTCGGCGTAACTCCGCATGATCCGCTGATGCAGAACCGCATCGACCGCCTGCACGCTCCGAGCCTGACCTATTGGATGGGCACAGACCTTTTCGGCCGTGATGTCGCAAGCCGGCTGATGCATGGTATCGGTGAATCCTTCACGGTCGCCTTCTTCTCCGTGGCCGTCGCAACCGCAATCGGCACCTTGCTCGGCCTGACCGCCGCGTGGTCGGGCAAGCGCTGGGATGGCGTCATCATGCGCACTATGGATGTGCTGCTCGCTTTTCCGGCGATCCTGCTGGCGCTGTTGATCATCGCCATCGTCGGACCTGGCACCTGGACCAGTGTCGCTGCGATCGCGATCGTCTATACGCCGATCTTTACCCGCGTCGTGCGCGGTCCGGCGCTTTCATTGAAGGGGCGCGATTTCGTCGACGCGGCCCGCACGTTCGGCAGCAGCCGCTCGTACATTCTGACCAGACATCTTCTTCTCAATCTCGTCGCACCCTTGACCGTGCAGGTGACGTTGGCGCTTGCCTGGTCGCTGTTGACGGAGGCTGGTCTGAGCTTCCTTGGCCTGGGAACGCAGCCGCCGGCCTCCTCATTGGGCCTGATGCTGAGCGACAGCCGCAATCTCATGGAAACAGCGCCCTGGTTGCTGATCTTTCCGGGCGTGACCATCATGATCTCCATTCTTGGCTTCAACCTGCTCGGTGATGCCCTGCGCGATATTCTTGATCCGAAGATGCGGAGGTCTACGGTATGACACCGCTTCTCTCGGTTTCCGATCTTCGCGTCGGCTTCGGCCGCAATCCTGAGGCCAACCCCATCGTGCGCGGCGTCAGCTTCGATCTCGACGCCGGCGAGACATTGGCAATCGTCGGCGAGAGTGGGTCGGGTAAGTCGGTCACGGCGCTGTCGATCAACCGCCTCGTCGATTTCGGCGGCGGCCGCATTATCGGCGGGTCGATCCACCTGAAACGTGCCGACAACAGCATTCTGGATCTCACCAAGGCTGGCGAAGCGGAGCTGACGAAGATCCGCGGCGGCGAGATAGGCATGATCTTCCAGGAGCCGATGACCTCCCTCAATCCGGTCCTGACCATCGGCACGCAGATTGAGGAATCGTTCCGGTTACATCGCGGGTTGACGGGAAGCCAGGCAAAGGCAGCCGCCAAGGATGCCTTGGATCGCGTGCGCATTCCCGATGCCGCGCGCCGTCTGACCTATTGCCCGAACCAGCTTTCCGGCGGCATGCTCCAGCGCGTGATGATCGCAACCGCTCTTGCCTGCAATCCGCGCCTGTTGATTGCCGACGAGCCCACGACGGCGCTCGATGTCACAGTCCAGGCGCAGATCATGGCCCTGCTTGCCGAGCTGAAGCGCGAGACCGGCATGTCGATGATCTTCATCACGCACGACATCGGCCTTGTCGCTGGCATTGCCGACAAGGTCATGGTGATGCAGTCCGGCGAGGCGGTCGAGCAAGGCGAACTCAACCAGATCCTCGATCATCCCACGCATCCTTATACCCAGCATCTGCTACATTCCGTCCCGCATTTCGCCTCAGGGCAGGCTGCGCGCACGGATTTCCAGCGTGACGAGATGCAAGCCGAGCCGGCCTTGAAAGTGGCTGGCTTAACCGTTCGCTTCCCGGTCAAGGGCAGCTTCCTACGTCGCTCGACCGGTGCGGTCCATGCCGTCGAAGGCGTCGGCTTCGATCTCATGCCCGGTGAGACGCTGGCGATCGTCGGCGAGAGCGGCTCGGGTAAATCCACTACCGCGCGGGCGATCCTCGGGCTGGTCAAGTCGACCCGCGGCACATTCACGACCAATGCCGGCAAGGCTGCGGATCGCACCAGCGCCGTGCAGATGGTGTTTCAAAATCCCTATGCCTCGCTTAATCCGAGACTGCGCGTCGACAACATCCTGGCCGAACCGGTGATCGCTGCAGGTGGCCGCGTTTCAACCGAAACGCGGCAACGGATGATCATGCTTTTGAAGCGCGTGGGCCTGCCGGAAAATGCCCTTGAACGCTACCCGCATGAGTTTTCGGGCGGCCAGCGGCAAAGACTGTGCATTGCTCGCGCCTTGATGCTGAATCCTTCCGTGCTGGTGCTCGACGAAGCTGTGTCTGCGCTCGACGTGTCCGTGCAGGCCCAGGTCCTGGAATTGCTGATCGAACTTCAGCGCGAATATGGGCTTGCTTACCTCTTCATCTCGCATGACATGGCGGTCGTGGAGCGGATCGCGCATCGCATCGCTGTGATCTATGCCGGGCAGATCGTTGAGATCGGTGATGCCGCCTCCGTCTTGTCGGAACCCAAGCATTCCTATACCAGGCGGCTGATTTCGGCGGTGCCGACAGTTGCGCGCCGCAAGGAAAACTTCACGCTCGACACGCGTCAGGTTCCTTCGCTTGTGCGGCCGATCGGCTTTGAGCCGGCAGCGCCGGAATGGCGCCAATTCGCGCCGGATCACATGGCTCTGGCGGAAGCCTGAGCAACCGGCGAGGAGTAGGATATGGCTGGGGGGCACATACAATTTGAAGAACGGTTCGATCTGGCCTTTGCACCGCTCGAGCAGGCGGTGGCGTCGGCCCGCATTCCAGGCGGCGTCCTCGGCATGGTCGATCTCGCCGGCAACCGGCTCATGCGTGCCATCGGTTCGGCGCAGAAGATCCCGAGCGTCAGGCCGATGTTGACAGACACATGGTTTGACCTCGCCTCTCTCACCAAGGTGATTTTCACCGCGCCGCGTATCCTTGCGTTGGCGGAGGCCGGCATCATCGATCTTGACGCACCCTTGACGACGCTTCTGCCGGACCTGCGTCAATACAGTGCCGAGGCTTGGGAGCGGAAAGTGACCTTCCGGCAATGCCTTGGCCATCAGACGCCTTTTCCGGCGGTCGAGCCGATCTACACCTATGGCCGCGATCCGGACCTCCTGCGCGCCTTCATTCTGCAGCGTGAATGGCGGGCCGGCCCGCCCGTCTATTCCGATATCAACTTCATCCTGCTGGGGTTTGCGCTCGAGCGCCTGAGCGGCAAGACGATCCGTGCCATGGACCCCGGCCCGGGCTTTGCCTTTTCCGCCGCACCCGACGAGGCCGCAGCGACGGAAGATTGCACCTGGCGTCACCGGATCCTATCGGGCGAAGTTCACGACGACAATTGCTCGGCATTGCAGGGTGCCGGCCATGCCGGGCTCTTCGGAACGGCAACGGCGGTCCTCGATTTCGCCACGGGCCTGCTCGATGGCAGTGGCGCAGCGGCGCATTCGATTGCACTGATGCGGGCGCCGCTTTCCGCCACACGCACGCATGGCTGGGAACGGCCATATGACGGCTGGCATGGCGGCGCTCTCTGCTCGCCCGGAACCATCGGTCACACCGGATTTACCGGGACTGCTCTCTGGATCGATTTCGACAAGGGCAGGGCCTGGACCCTGCTCACCAACCGCATTCATCCGACGCGTCATTTCGACAGCGGCATCCTGCCGCTTCGCCAGGCCGTCAGCGATCGCGTCAACGCTGCATAGGAGCTTCACAATGGAACCAATCTGGGCCGTTGGTCTGATGACCGGAACCGTCCTCGACGGCAATATCGATGTCGCCATGCTGAAGACGGACGGCGAGCGGATCGCAGAATTCGGCTCCTATGTGCTCGCTCCCTATCCCGGCTGGATAAGGACGCTGCTGGAAGAGACGCTGCGACAGGCGCGGAGCTGGAATTTCGAAGGCCCTGAGCCGGCGATCTTCAAGGAGGCGGAAGAGGCCCTGACAAGGGCTCAGTCGGAGGCAGTGAGAGAACTGGTGGAAAGCAAGGGGATGACGATGGCCGACATCGGCGTCGTCGGCTTTCACGGGCAAACGGTACTGCATCGGGCGCCGCAGAAGGATCGGCTGGGGCAGACGCGTCAGCTCGGCGACGGAGAGTTGATGCGCTCCATTCTCGGCACCAAGGTCGCCTATGATTTTCGCTCGGCGGATATGCGTGCTGGTGGCCAGGGGGCGCCGCTTGCCGCCGTCTACCACACCGCGTTGCTGCGTGGCGCGGGTGCGGCCGGCGAAACCGCCATCCTCAATCTCGGAGGCGTTGCCAACATCACATGGTGGGATGGTGAGGACACGTTCATCGCCTTCGATACCGGCCCTGCGAACGCGCCGCTCAACGATTTCATCAAGTCTCATGGTCTCGGCGAGATGGACCGCGATGGTGCGCTCGGCCGCGCCGGCACGGTTGACGAGGCAAGGCTCGAACGGCTCCTGCAACACCCCTATCTCACAGCTCCCTATCCGAAGTCGCTGGACCGCTTCGATTTCGGTGCTTCCATGGCCGATGGCCTTAGCCCGGAAGACGGTGCCGCGACGCTTTCGGCCTTCACAGCAGGCGCCGTCGGCAAGGCGCTCGATCTTCTGCCGCGCCGGCCGAAGAAGGTCGTCGTCAGCGGCGGCGGCCGGCACAATCCGACGATCATGTCGATGCTGCAAAGCCGCGCCGGCGTCGAGCCGATTTTTGCGGAAAAGCTGGGCTGGCGTGGCGACGCCGTCGAAGCGGAATGCTTCGCATTTCTGGCAGTTCGCGTGCTGAGGGGCTTGCCGATCAGCTTCCCGGGAACAACAGGTGCTCCGGCGGCGATGCGAGGCGGACGTCTCGCCGGGTAGAGGTTCTATTGGGAGGCCGGTCGCAGCCACAGGTTTTCGCCGCCGCCCATCGATGCTATGAACATGCCACGAATTTGCGATCGGTTGGTCTCGGACGGATATCGCTGGGATGGCAGGCAGGCAGCATCGGACAAACTTCCTCGGCGCCATCGCCGGCATTATGGTCGCATGCGCTATAGGCGTTGCGACCTGCCGTCCAGCGACAGCGCAACCGGAATGGAGTATCGCGCCACCGGTTTGTGTCTCCGGTCCGATGACAACGGTGACCGGTGAGACGCTCTGTCTGCGCAAGGATAGTTACAATCGCGATCTATGCATCGCCATCGAATATTTCGCCGGCGCCAACCATTTGCCGCCGGATTATCTGGCGCGGCTGGTCTGGCGCGAAAGCCTGTTTCGCTCCGATGCCGTAAGCCCGAAAGGCGCGCGCGGGATTGCGCAATTCATGCCGGGGACGGCGAGGCTGCGCGGTGTTCGCGACAGTTACGATGCGCTCGAAGCGCTTGGCAAGGCGGCGACCTACCTCGATGAATTGCGTAACCGTTTCGGCAATTTGGGGCTTGCGGCTGCTGCCTACAATGCTGGCGAGGGCGGCCTCGCCAACTTCCTGAACTCCGGCGGACTTCCCTACGAGACGCGCAATTATGTGACGGCAATCACCGCCCACAGTGTCGAGGAATGGCGGGATGATCCGCCCAATTCGGCGGCTCCCGTGCTCGACAAAGGCAAGTCTTTTATCGACTCCTGCGTTGTGCTCGCCGAGAGCCGGCGTCTGAAGCCCGTCGCTTTGGAGCAGGAGCGCCCTTGGGCGCCCTGGGGTGCTCAGCTGGCGGAGCATTTCCAGCCCGATGTGGCCCGACGAATCTTTGCGGCGAATATCAGAAGACTGCCTTCGCCGCTGAACGCGGAAAAGCCCCTGATCGTGCGCCAGCGCAATGCCGATTTTGGCCGCCGGATTCGGTATGCAGCACGCATAGGGCGTCAGACGCGAGAAGAGGCTGATGCTATCTGTACCCAGGTTCGGCAGCAGGGTGGCTCCTGCCTGGTTTTCAGGAACTAGTTTTCTTGGCGCAGGAAGGCGACGCTGCTCGATTGCGCTTTACTCGCTAATGTCACAAGCTTATTTCTTGTAAGCCCGACCTTTGGGAGGAAGTCTTGGTAACCAAAGGAGCTTGTGATGGCGAAGAAGCGTGACGTCCCCGGTATTCGTCCCTATAACAGCCCCGCAGGCGGCTGGGGAGCCTTAAAAGCGACCGCCAATGCGGTGCGCGAGCAGATGGACATCACGGAGGCGCCCGGCCTTCTTTTCCGCACAAACAAGCCCGCGGGATTCGATTGTCCAGGCTGCGCCTGGCCCGACAAGGAACATACTTCCACGTTCCAATTCTGCGAAAACGGCGCCAAGGCTGTCACCTGGGAGGCGACGAACAAGCGCGTCACGCCGGAGTTCTTCGCCGAACATACCGTCAGCGAACTCCTGACATGGAGCGATTACGAACTGGAAAATTCCGGTCGGCTGACGCACCCGATGGTCTATGATCATGCGACCGACACTTATCGTCCGGTCGCCTGGGACGATGCTTTCGCCCGCATCGGCGAAGTGATGCGCAGCATGCCAGACCCGGACATGGTCGAATTCTACACGTCGGGCCGCGCCTCTAACGAAGCGGCATTCCTTTTCCAGATTTTCGCCCGCGAATACGGCACCAATAATTTTCCCGACTGCTCGAACATGTGCCACGAGGCGACCAGTGTCGGGCTGCCGCAATCGATCGGCATCGGCAAGGGTACGGTATCGCTCGACGACTTCGACGAATGCGATCTCATCATCTCCATGGGGCACAATCCGGGCACCAATCATCCGCGTATGATGGGCACTCTGCATGAATGTTCGCGGCGAGGCGTCCCGATCATCGTCTTTAATCCGTTGAAGGAGCGGGCACTCGAGCGTTTCGCCGATCCGCAGAATCCAATCGAAATGGGCACCTTCGGTTCGACACGGATCGCTTCCTCCTACTATCAGGTCAGGATCGGTGGTGATGCGGCAGCGCTGAAAGGCATCATGAAGGCGGTTCTTGCGCTTGCCGAGATCTCCGAAGACGTGCTCGATCATGCCTTCATCGCCGAGCACACGACAGGCTTCGAGGCGCTTGTCACCGATCTCGAACAGACGGAATGGGCCGACATCGAGCGCGTGTCTGGTCTGCCTCGGGTCGATCTGGAACGCGTTGCTGCCGCCTATGTCAAATCCAAGGCGACGATCGTGGCTTACGGCATGGGCATTACCCAGCATGCCAAGGGGACGGCCAACGTCCAGCAGATCGCCAATCTGCTGCTGTTGCGTGGCAATTTCGGCAAGCCCGGCGCCGGTATCTGCCCGCTGCGCGGTCACTCCAACGTGCAGGGCAACCGCACCGTCGGGATCACCGAAAAGCCGAACGCAGCGTTGATCGAGGGCATCGACCGCGCTTTCGGCTTCAAATCTCCCGCCCATCACGGCCATGATGCCGTCGCCGCCATGCAGGCGATGGCGGAGGGGCGCTCCAAGGTATTGATCTGCCTCGGCGGCAATTTCTCGATCGCACTCCCGGACCCCGAGCTGTGCGCCGAGGGCATGCGCAAGCTCGATCTCGCCGTTCATCTGAATACAAAGCTCAATCGTTCGAATCTGCTCATCGGCAAGGAGTCTTTCCTGTTCCCCGTCCTTGGGCGCACCGAGCAGGATGTTCAGGCGACCGGAGCGCAATCGGTGACGATCGAGGACTCCATGTCGATGGTGCACGCCTCGCGTGGCCGCCTGAAGCCGGCCTCGGACGAACTGCGCTCAGAGCCGGCAATTGTCGCCGCCATGGCGCAGGCGAGTTTGCCCGATAGCAAGGTCGGCTGGATGGAACTCGTGGCCGATTACGATCTGATCCGTGACAAGATCGAAATCGTCTATCCCGATTTTGCGAATTATAACGAACGCATCCGCGTACCTGGCGGCTTTCGCCTGCCGCTTGGGCCGACGGAACGCATCTGGTATACTCCTTCGGGCAAGGCCGAGTTCAAACTGTTCTCGGGCCTCAACGAAGATATCCTGCTTTCAGACAGCAGCATCCTCAAACTTGCGACCATTCGCAGCCACGATCAGTACAATACGACGATCTACGGCCTCGACGACCGCTATCGCGGTGTCTTCGGCCGCCGTGACGTGCTGTTCATGAACGACAAGGATCTGCGCGCCAATGGATTGGAGCATGGTGATCTTGTCGAGATCGAAACGGCGCTGCCTTCCGGAGCGAAGCGGCTGTTGCAACTGACGGCGATTTCCTACGATATTTCGGAGGGCTCGGTTGCGGCCTATTACCCCGAAGCCAATTGTCTGATCCCAATCGACTATCAGGACAAGGAAAGCGGCACGCCGTCTTACAAGTCCATTCCGGTGCGCATCAACAAGGCGGCGTGATCTGATATGACGACAAGGTCGTCGCAGAGATGTTTGGGAGGTTGCCGGCCGGGGCGGTACTCGCCCGACCGGCATGTATCTTTGGGACTATGCTTGGTATTATCCGATGGTCATCAGGCTGGCATTGCCGCCGGCAGCCGCCGTGTTGATCGACGTGGTCACTTCTTCCAGCAGCCAGTTGAGGCAATAGGCATCGGCCTTGTTGGCGATCTCATCGCTTGAGGCCGCTTGCGTGAGGACCAACGGGCCAGGAAGCGCAGCGATCGCCCTGATGCTCTGCTTGACTCTATCGGCATCCCCTTCGATGAGGGCGCCCGCGAACGGTCCGTCGGCCGCCCAGTCCTTCGACCAGGAAATGCGGCTCGCAACCGTGGACGGCAGGTTCCGAAGCTCGTTCTGCAAACCCGAGGCGGCGTCGATGGTGATCGAGTTGCCCGTCGCGAGCGCGGCTGCGAGCTGGACCTGCAGGCCGAGTGCCGTCTGCGGGACGAGCAGGACCCGCCCACGTGGATGCAGGGCATAAAGGTTCAGTTCACCGACCGGGCCTGGAAGCTCGACGTTGAAGCCCAGGGACGACTGACCGGCAAGCGCCTTGGCCTGCTTGGCAGCCCCGGCGGCACCGTTGCTGTCGAGCCAGGTGAGATACTGCTGCGCGGCCGGATCGGTCTGAACGCTCGCATCGCGCAACGGTTCCGTTGATGAGACGACGAGGCGGCGCAGATACATCGGGCCGCCCGCCTTGGGGCCGGTGCCTGAGAGGCCGCGGCCGCCGAAGGGCTGAACGCCGACAACGGCGCCGATGATGTTGCGGTTGACGTAGAGGTTGCCCGCCTTCACGCGGCTGGTGACATGGGCAATCGTATCGTCAAGCCGGGTATGCAGACCGAACGTCAGGCCATAGCCGGATGCGTTGACGTCGTTGATCAGCTTGTCGAGCCCCTTGCGCTTGTAGCGGATGATATGGAGCACGGGGCCGAAGACTTCGCGCTTGAGGTCGCTCAGCTTCTTCAGCTCGATGATGGTGGGGGCGACGAATGTGCCCTTTGCAGCGCTGGCGGGGAGGTCGAGCTGTTCCACGGAACAGCCGAGCTTGCGCATGCGTTCGATGTGCTCATCGATGCCACGCTTGGCGTTGTCGTCGATAACAGGTCCGATATCGATGGCGAGCTTGTCGGTGCGGCCGACCGAAAGTTCGCGAAGTGCGCCGCGCAACATGGTCAGCGTACGGTCGGCCACTTCTTCCTGCAGGCAGAGCACGCGCAGGGCAGAGCAGCGCTGTCCGGCGCTATCGAAGGCGGAGGCGATAACGTCGCCGACCACCTGCTCGGCGAGAGCCGATGAGTCGACGATCATGCCGTTCTGGCCACCGGTTTCGGCAATCAGCGGGATCGGCTTGCCATATTTCGACAGGCGTTCGGCAAGCTGCGCCTGGATCAGGCGGGCAACTTCCGTTGAGCCGGTAAACATGACGCCGGCGGTTTCAGGCGCACCGACGAGCGCGGCACCCATTCTGCCGCTGCCTGGCGCGAACTGGAGGGCATCGTGCGGGATACCGGCTTCATGCAGGATGCGAACGCCCTGGGCCGCGATCAGCGGCGTGTTGCCGGCCGGCTTGGCGACGACCGGGTTGCCTGCGACGAGCGCTGCGGCAACCTGACCGGTGAAGATCGCCAGCGGGAAGTTCCACGGGCTGATGCAAACGACCGGGCCGAGAGGGATGCTGTCCGTTGACAGTACTTTGCGCGCCTGGGCGGCGTAATAACGCAGGAAGTCGATGGCTTCGCGGACTTCGCCGACGGCGTTGGCGGCCGATTTGCCCGCTTCGCGGATCGTCAAGCCGACGAGCAAGGGCATCTCGCCCTGCATCATGTCAGCGGCACGTTCGAGGATCGTCGCACGCGCATCCGGGCTGACGGACGCCCATGATGCCGTGGCGTTTGCGGCAAGGCGCATCACCTCTGCCGCATCATTGGGATCGAGCTCTGCAACCTGGCCGACGACGTCGGAATGGTCTGCGGGGTTGAGAATAGGGCGCGTCTCGCCACGCTCGGAACCGTCGGCAAGCAGCGGCTTGGCGATCCAGCCCTTGGCGGCGGAGGCGTGCAGCTGGCCGGAAAGATCGGCAAGGGCCATTTCGTTCGACAAGTCGATGCCGGCGGAATTCTGCCGCTTGCCCTCGAACAGGTCGGCGGGAAGCGAAATCTTGTCGTGCTGAGCGCCCATCACAGGCAAGGCGCGCACCACCTCGACGGGATCGGCGATCAAATCGGCGACGGAAACGGCGGGATCGGCAATCTTGTTGACGAAGGACGAGTTTGCGCCGTTTTCCAGCAGGCGGCGGACGAGATAGGCAAGCAGCGTTTCATGGGTGCCGACGGGCGCGTAAATGCGGCACGGACGGTCCAGGTTCTTGGCGCCGACGACCTCTTCATAGAGGGGTTCACCCATGCCGTGCAGGCATTGGAACTCATACTTGCCGACCGAAAAATCGCTGCCGGCCATCTGGTAGATCGTCGCGAGCGTCTGGGCGTTGTGGGTGGCAAATTGCGGGAAGATGACGTCGGTCGCCGAGAGCAGCTTCTTGGCGCAGGCCACATAGGAAACGTCGGTGTAGATCTTGCGGGTGTAGACGGGGAAGCCTTCCAGGCCGTCCAGCTGCGCGCGCTTGATCTCGGCGTCCCAATAGGCGCCCTTGACGAGACGCACCATCAGGCGGTGACCGGAGCGGCGGGCAAGATCGATGATGAAATCGAGGACGAAGGGGCAGCGCTTGCCATAGGCCTGCACGACGAAGCCGATGCCATCCCAGCCGGCAAGCTCCGGATCGAGGCAAAGCGCTTCCAGCAGATCGAGCGACAATTCCAGCCGGTCGGCCTCTTCGGCATCGATGTTGAGGCCGATATTATATTGCTTGGAAATCTGCGCGAGCGCCTTCACCTTCGGAAGGAGTTCGCCCATGACGCGGTCGACCTGCGAGCGCGAATAGCGGGGGTGCAGCGCCGAGAGCTTGATCGAGATGCCGGGGCCTTCGTAGATGCCGCGGCCGGCAGACGCCTTGCCGATCGCATGAATGGCGGCTTCGTAGTCGCGGTAGTAGCGTTCCGCATCCGCATGCGTGGTCGCCGCTTCGCCCAGCATGTCGTAGGAATAACGGAAGCCCTTCGCCTCGAGCGAGCGGGCGCGCTTCAGCGCCTCGTCGATCGTTTCGCCGGTGACGAACTGTTCGCCCATCATGCGCATGGCCATGTCGACACCGCGACGGATGACCGGCTCGCCGCAGCGCGCGATCAGTCGGGTCAACGAGGCGGAAAGGCCGCTTTCATTGACGGTCGATGTCAGCTTGCCGGTGACGACCAGGCCCCACGTCGCCGCATTGACGAACATCGAGCGACCGCCGCCCAGATGCGACTTCCAATCGCCGCCGGCGATCTTGTCGCGGATCAGCGCGTCACGGGTTGCGGTGTCGGGGATGCGCAGCAAGGCCTCGGCAAGGCACATGAGCGCGACGCCTTCCTGGCTCGAAAGCGAGTATTCCTGCACCAACCCTTCGACGCCGTCACCCTTGTGCTTGGCGCGCAACGCCTCGATCAGCGTCTTGGCGGTCTTCTTCGCAGCCTCGCGAACAGCGTCCGGCAGAGTGGCGGCCTCGACCAGCATGGGCAGGCACTCGGTCTCAGGGCGCCGATAGGCTGCGGTTATCGCCTTGCGAAGCGGGCTCTGATGCTGGATCGGCGGCGCAAATTGCGAGAATGGGGCAGCGTCTGGAGCTGGTTCTTCGGTGGCGAGCTGGGCAGAGACAGTCATGATAACCTCAAAATGCAAGGGTCCCGATAACCAGGCAGGCGCGATGATTTCGCCTTTTCCGGTCCTCCCCGTTGCTTCGACGAGAACATACTTCATTCCGGGAAAGCGTTCCGCCTTGAAACTGCGGCTTTCCAGTCATATTGAACTTCAAATTACTTCATTTCAAATAGGAATGCCTACGCAGATGATCAAATCCAGTGAAATCGACCAGTTCGATCAAAAGATCCTCGATGCCCTGGTCGAGGATGGCCGCATGTCTATCACCGAGCTTTCCGAGCGGGTCGGTCTTTCCAAGACGCCATGCCAGGCACGACTGAAAAAGCTGATCGACTCCGGCTATATTGACGGCTTCAAGGCCGTGCTCAATCCGATCAAGCTCGGCCTCGACCATGTCGCCTTTGCAGAAGTGAAGCTGACGGACACGCGCGAGGAGGCTTTGCTCAGCTTCAACAATGCCATCAAGAAGATCAAGGAGATTGAGGAGTGTCACATGATTGCCGGACGTTTCGACTATCTCTTGAAGGTGCGTACTTCTGATATCCGGCGCTATCGCATCGTCCTGGGAGAGAAGATCTCCAGCCTGCCTTTCGTTGCGAGCACCTCCACCAATGTGGTGATGCAGTCGGTGAAGGAAAACTGGTCCTAGGGCATATCGCGCAAGACTGTGAACCGGTTTTGTGACGATGGCACGCGTAAAGCCCAGGATTTTAAGTGCGGAATGCGCATCGAAAAGATCGCGATGCGCGCTGAATAGCTTTTGCCATGCCATTTCGAACGCTGGGTGCAATTTGGCCTCGTTCGACGATACCCCATCCTGTCACCGAGGCGATGATCTAGATTTCGCCATCCGAATCGGATCATTGCCGAGGGCTAAAATTAGTAAGGTGGAGTATGCATGGAAATGAATGCAAGCGACCGCGACCTAGTTGAGGTCATGAAGCGGTACTTTGCTGTCAAGGCCGAGGTAGAGGATGTAAAGATCCGCCTCGAAGCAGCACGGCGGGAAAGCGGCGAAGAGATCGAGATCTTCTACAATCCCCGCATCAATATTGATCACGCCGCCGATATTCTTCACTCGCATTCTCTCAAGCAGGAGCTGGCCCGGTTGATGGATTGGGCCGAGGCGTGGGGACGTCAGGATTTGGCGACAGATCCTGCCTGACGGCCACGTTCGGACCGTCAGGCAGGAATGGCTTTGTCGAATTGGCTCAGCTATCCGATTTCAGCTTGCCCGCCATTGCCCAAGAATCCTTCGAAATCTCGGTAATGATGATTTCCACTGATTCCGGTGGGCAAGCCAGCGTTTCAACGGCGGCAGTTGCCAGCGCTCTTGGAAAGCTTCTTTCGAAGTCAGGGGGGCACGAGCGATTTGGCAGCGTTTGCCTCGGTCATTCTTCGTTAAAGTGTCTCGCGTCGACCTGTATGCGAGCAAGCCCCGTCCCTTGCTGCGCTCTCAGCCGCAGATTGCGTGGTGGCTGCGAATTGGAAAGGGTCAAGATCGCATAATGAAGGCACGGCAGGTTCACGAATGTTGTCGAGCATACTCATTCGTTTTGCCAGAAAGTCGTTGTCCGCTTTTGTCGAAGAGGCAGATCCTGTCCGTCCGTGGCTGCAGCCAAATCGTCTCTTCCGGCTCTATGTCGAGCCTATCGTGGAAGACGGCTACGATCGTCTGCTGACCCACGGTCGCCGTTATGTGGGTTTCAGAACCGAGCGGCTCGACGACGACCACGCGTGCCGGAATGCCCACATTTGCCACCGACAAGGTCAAGTATTCCGGCCGTATGCCGTACACGCCCTCCACGCCAATGAGTTCTGCTGCGTCGCCGGGTAGGGGCAACATAATGCCGTCATTTGTCTTGAAGACTGGCCGGTCGCCGTCTCTGTCAAAGCACCCGTTCAGGAGGTTCATTGCCGGAGAGCCGATGAAGGCGGCGACAAAGGTGCTTCGCGGATTGTCGTAAAGCTCGAGTGGCCGACCGATCTGCTCGATATGCCCGCTATTCATGACGACAATGCGATCAGCCATTGTCATTGCCTCGACCTGATCGTGCGTGACGTAGATGGTCGTCGTCGCGAGGCGACGGTGCAAGCTTTTGATCTCGGCGCGCATGGCGACGCGAAGTTTTGCGTCGAGGTTGGAGAGGGGCTCGTCGAAGAGAAAGACCTGCGGATTGCGGACGATCGAACGGCCCATGGCGACGCGCTGGCGTTGCCCGCCGGAGAGCTGGCGGGGGTAGCGCCCCAGGAGCTCGGTGAGGCCGAGAATCTGCGCGGCATGCGCCACGCGCTTTTGCTTCTCTTCCTTCGACGCACCGGCAAGCGTCAGTGAAAAAGCCATGTTTTCGGCAACCGTCATATGCGGATAGAGCGCATAGTTCTGGAAAACCATTGATATGTCGCGCTCTTTGGGCGGCAGGCTGTTGACGACCCGCCCGCCGATGCCGATCTTGCCGCCAGTGATGTCTTCAAGGCCTGCGATCATTCTGAGCAGGGTCGACTTGCCGCAACCCGATGGCCCCACGAGGACGACGAACTCGCCGTCGGCAATCTCGGCGGAGACGCCGTGGAGAATTTCCACGGCGCCGTAGGCCTTGCGTGCCTTGTCTATGGTGACTGTCGCCATCATACGCCTCCAATCCGGATTTCGTTCGACGACAAGGCTCCTTCATGGATGAGAAGGCCGACACCACCGTCACGGAAGGCGTCTGAAGATGTATCCTCCGCCGTTACTGAAACGCCATCGGCCTCGAAGGTGATGCGCGCGCCTTCAGCCTTGACCTTCATTGAAATGTTCTTGTCGAATTCGGTCCTGAAGGCCGTTTCGGCCAGCACAGTGGTATCCTCGTCGCGTACCCTGACAATCTGCATCTTGCCGTCGCGCGTCACGCGCGCTCCGTAGTAGCGGCGCAGGCCCTGCGCGCGCACAGCAAGGCCGCCATAATTGCCCAGATGGATCATCACCTGGCCCGACGCCTGATAATCCGTCCATTGCCGGGTGCCATGAATGATGATGCCTTCGCCGCTATTTTGCGAGATGCGGAAGGCGGCTGGGAAACGCTTGGAAAAGAAGCTCGCGCCATTCACCCAAGCCATGCGCCAGAAGTCACCATCGCCGGCCGGTCGCTTCAGCGTCAGTTTTGGCGCTCCGTCCCAACGGAGATAATCGACGAGCAGCCGGCCATAGGCACGCCGCCCGGTGCCGCTCACGGTGATGCCGATCTCAGCGACGGGCTGGCCGTCGACCTCGGGAAGGGTCCATTCGAGAACGGCTTCCGAGCCGGGTTCGATGATAACAGCAGCGGAGTCGATGTCGCTCAACTGGTCGCGCCCGTCATAGACGCGGATGCGCAAGCGCGCTTCGATCGCCCCGTGGTTTTGAGCGTCGGCCTTGACGCGTGCCTTCACAGTCTGCCCCGGATAGACGAGTGGCGTCGCCATCAGATCGTAGGTGCGCATATTGAGCATTTCGCGCGGCGAGAAAGTCGGTGTCATCACGATGGCGTTTTGTGCTGGCCCGAGCGCTTCGTAGTCAATCGTCAGCGCACGACCGCTCTCGAACTCCGTATTGCCGACGCGCACGCCGCTTGCCGCGCCGAGGCCTGTCTGTGGGCGAAAACCCTGTAGGCTCCCGGGGAGCGAGAAGTGAAATTGCGCTCCGTTCTTGGGAGGTGTGAGCGCCTGTTGCCCGCCAAGTTTAAGGCCGAGATTGGTGAGGAAGTAGGCCTGCCGCACGGCATCGTTGACGGAGTTGCCGCCATCAGCCGAGGAAATCAGCATGCGGTCGGCGATAGGACCGCGGAAGTCGGGGCCTTCGGCAAGACTATCAAGGCCATTCATGATGCCGAGCAGGCAGCAGACATTGCCGGCGTTGCAGTCGGTATCCCAGCCGGATGTATTGACAATCATCTGGGCCTTCTGGAAGTCGTGCGGCGCGTAAAGAACCGTCATGATCATCAGCGCGTGATTGGGCATGATGTGGCAATTGCCCGGGTACTTATCGTAGCCGTAATTGTCCTCGATCTTCTGGCGTGTGTCGCGCCAATCCGGATAGGCCTTGTGCCAGGTGCGAATGTCGGCGATCAACCTTGCGATCTGGCTGTCGCTCGGGATCTGCTTCAGTCCCGTATCGATCAAATGATCGATGTCGGATGTGACGAAAGCCTCCGCCTCCATCGCGGCCCACAGCATGGCGGCATAGACCGACTCGCCGTCATGGCTCACCTTTCCGGCTTGCTCGGCAAGTCTTGCAGCGAGTTCCGGTTGACCGGGCGCGACCATCGCCCATCCGTCGATAAAGATCTGCGCGCCGATCTGCTCGGCTACACCTTGACCGTTGCTGGCGATCGAACCAGAGTCCGGAGCCGGCATCCCCTTCTTGAGGTTTAGCCAGGCAGTGTGCTCGGTCGAGTTGCCATTGCCACCCCACCAAAGGATCGAGCGCTCCTCGACGATGTAGTTGAGCCAGGCTTTGCCAATCTCGCCAGCCGAAAGATTTGGCCTTATTCCGTAGTCTTCAAGCGCGCGGATAAAGGTGAAGGTGCCGGCGACATCATCGTCGGTAACGACAAGCGGTTGGTTCAAGCGTTCATGGACGTAGTATTCGATCGGCCCCAGCTCTTCCATGATCCTCTGGTAGGTCCACCCTTCGAAAGGGCGGCCGAGATAGACGCCGATGAGCTTGCCCAGGACGCCGGCGTAGACACGTTCAAGATAGTCGTTCGGAAGCTGCATTGCTCACTCCATATAGTCGATAAAATCGTTCAGCCCTTGACGGAGCCGCCGGCCATGCCTTCAATGAAGCGCTTTTGCATGAGGACAAAAAGCACCACGACAGGCACGACGATGATGAGCGCCGCGGCCATGATCTCTCCCCAGTCGGAGCTGTACTGGCCGGACAACAGGAAGAAGGCGATGACAGCGGTCATGTTCTGTTGTTTCTGCAAGAAGGTCGTCGCGATCAGAAACTCGTTCCACGAGTTCAGGCCTATGATCAGCGCCACAGTCAGAATGCCCGGCGAGACGATTGGCAGCATGACCCGCCAGAAGACCTGCCAATGCGTGGCGCCGTCGACGATCGCCGCCTCTTCGAGCTCCTTCGGGACCGCGAGGAAATAGGTTCTAAGCAGCATCACGGCAAAGGGGCTGTAAAGTGCGGTATAGATCAGTGCTACGCCGAAGATGTTGTTGATGAGACCAAGCTTGGCAAAGCCGAAATAGAGCGGAAAGATGTAAAGCTGGATCGGTGCAGTCGTTGTTGCCAACAGATAGAAGGTGAAGATCTTCCAGCTTTTGATCTTGCGCCGCGCGATCACATAGGCGGTGAGCGACGATGTCGAGCAGACGAGCGCAATCGTCGTGCCGGATACGATCAGAGAATTGATGAAGGTCTGCGAGAATTTGGCGTGCGTCCACGCGTTCGCAAAATTCTGCCAGCGGATCGATTGGGGCAATCCAAGTGGATTCTGCACGATCTGTGCCGCCGGTTTCAAGGAGTTCAGAACCAGAAGGGCGATAGGGAAAAGCGCCAGAAAGGCAAAGATTCCAAGAAGAACATAGCAGACCCATAGGGTCAGGCGGCTTTCAACGAGCCTCATTGCTCGCCCTCCTTGGTCTGGACGCGCACATAGAAGAACGTGCCGACGAGCCCGAAAAGGCTGATGACAAGTGCGGCGGCGGCAGCCTGTCCGACGTTCAGGTCGTAGAAAGCCTTTCTATAGGCAAGCGTCGAAAGCAGTTCGCTGGAAAAGGCGGGACCGCCCTGGGTCAGAATGTAGACGAAGTCGAAAGCGAGAAACGACCAGATGACGGTCATGATCATCATGAGGGTGACGGTCGGACGGATGCTCGGAAGCAGCACGTAGCGCATCATCTGGAGATAGGTCGCGCCTTCGAGGCGGGCAGCTTCGATCTGTTCCTGCGGTACCTGCCGGAGTGCGGCAAAGAAAATGACGCAGAGAAAGCCCCACCAGTGCCACAAATCGACCGTTGCGACGCCGAATAGTGCGATCGGTGGCTGCGTCAGCGGATTGGGAATGGGTAGGCCGTACTTCTTGAGGAGGCCGAAAATGCCGGTGACGGGACTATAGATCATGCCCTGCCAGATGCGGGCCGTAATCGCGGTCGCAATGACAACAGGGAGAAAGTACACGACCTGGAAGAAATTGCTGCCGCGGCGTACGATCAGCAGCATGGAGGCCGCCAACAACCCCATAAGGATCGGTACGATCAGAAAGACCAGCGTCCATATGATATTATTGCCGAGCGCCAGCCAGAAGACGCGATCGGCAGCCAGTGCGCGAAAATTATCGAGCCCAGCAAAAGTGGGAGACGAAATGCCGTCCCAGTTGCAGAAGGCGAGCGCCACCGTCAGCAAGGCGGGCACGAGAACGATGATGATGTTGATGACCATCGTCGGAACGAGATAGAGTCGGTGCATATTGTCCTCCGGGGGAGGGCAGCGCCTTGTGGGCCGCCCTGCGGCCAGATCAGGCGCGGGCCGGAATCGCCGGCGCCTTACCGGCGTCGCGTTCCTGCTTGAAGGTCTCGTCCAGCCTCTTGAGGAAGTCCGCCGGCTTCGTCTTCTTCAGCCAGACCTCTTCCATGCCGCTGACCAGATAGGTGTCTGTGGCGGGCGGAAGGAAGGTCCAGGTCGTGTAGCCGTATTTGCCGGCGCCGACTGCGGCCGCCAGTTGCTTCATCGCATCCTCATAAAGAGGTAGTACCTTGTCGGAAAGCTCGACCTTGGAGAGATCGGCAAGCGGAAGGTTCCATTCTCCCTGCCAGACCGAGTTCATCTTGCTGTAGTAGTCGTCCGTGAGCATGTAATCGAGAACGGCGGCGGCACCGTTCGAATTGCCTGACTTGGAATTGATCGACAGTGTCGAGCCGATGCCGAGCGCGAAGATTGGATCGCCCTTCTCGCTTGGGAAGCCGACGAAGCCGGGTTCCGCATTGTTCTGCGGGAAATAGGTCTGCACGTTGGTGAAGTTCCAGGTACCGGTCGGTGCCATGCCGGCTTGGCCGGTGGCGATCTGCGCAAAGGCCTGCTCGAGCGTCAGCGAGAAATAATTGTCGCCGAAGTAACCCTTGTCCCACCACTCCGCGAGCTTATCGATCGAATGGATAAAGGCGGGATCGGTCCAGGAAATGGCGCCCGTCAGCGCCTTATAGACATTCTCAGGTCCCGCAATCGAGTTGAAGGCGATCGATACATAATGCTCGTTGGCAGGGCGCCAGTCGGCGTTGCCGGCGCCGAAAGGGGTGAGGCCCTTGGCTTTCATCTCGTCGGCAAGCGCCTCAAAGTCGCTGATCTTTGTCGGAACCGTCCATTTGTTCTGATCGAACAGGGTCTTGTTGTAGAAGAGGCCAAGCGTTTCGTATGTCTTTGCCAGTGCGTAGAGCTTGCCATTATATCGGCCAAGATCAATGAAGAGCGGCAGCAGGCGTTCGTTCCAGCCGTATTTCTTCGCGTAGTCGTCAAGCGGCATAAGCTGACCGGCCTGGGCCATCGCTGCAACATAACTCGGGCCGGCTGTGAAGACGACATCGGGGCCGGTGCCGGCAAGCATTGCGACGCGCAATTGCTTATCGAGATCGGAGCCGCGGAAGTCGATAGTCAGAAGTTCGTCTGGGTGCGCCGAATTGAACGGATCGATCAGGATGTTCTTGAGATTCTCCTGATTCTCTGGCGAGGCTGATTCATACCAGAAGGATATCGGCTTCTGATCCGCCGCAAATGCGAAACGGGACATGAGCGGCAACGCGGCCAAGCCCAAGCCGGCTTTCAAAATTGTACGTCTATGCATCGGTTTTCTCCTCCCGATTTGATTTTTATTCCTTGCTCGTCGAACCCCTGACGATGAGATCGAAGGGCATTTCAACGGCGGTTCCAGCACCGGTCTTCTCCCCACGCAGACGTTCCATCAGCGTCTGAGCGGCGCGTTCTCCCATTTGCCATTGAAACTGTGCGACCGTTGTCAGCGTTGGGGTCACGAGCTTGGCAGCGGAAATGTCATCGAAACCCACGACGGCGATATCGTCGGGAATGCGAATACCGCGCTCGCGGAGCGACTGCATGACGCCGATCGCCATCAGGTCGTTGGCAGCAAAAATGGCCGTCGGCTGGAAATCGCCGCCGAGAATGCGGCCTGCGGCACGGACGCCGCCCATCTCTGAAAACTCGTCGTCGATGACGACGTGCTCAGGAAGGGTGTGCTTTGCAAGCGCCGTGCGATACCCGTCGATTCGATGCGCCTGTGGGCCGCCACGGCCCGCAACAAGCGCGATGCGCGTATGGCCGAGACCCAGCAAGTATTCAGTTACGCTTTGCGCGGCTGCGCGGCTGTCGACGTAAATATCGTCAACAGGGATGTCCCCACCACCCTTCTTGGACGATTCGATTCTCACGATGGGAACGCCGGCCTCCGCCAAGGGGGTGAAGTCCTTGGCCTTCAGCGTGAAGAAAACGCCGATCACGCCGTCGACGCGACCTTGCCTCGCCCAATCGAGGAAATGGCGTTCGCGCTCGGGGGTGCCGTCCGTGTTGACGGTGATCACATCGTAGTTCTGGCCGTCAGCGATCGACTGAATGCCTCGGATCAACGACGGATAGAATGGGTTGGTGATGTCCGGCACGATGCAGGCAATGGTCATCGAGCGGCTTGTCTTGAGCGCTTGCGCAAAGCGGTTTGGCACATAACCAAGGTCCTTGGCCGCCTTCGTGATGCGCGCCCAGGTCTCTGCGGGAATGGATGCTCCGCCGCCGCTTAGCACCATGGAGACGGTTGCTTGTGAGACGCCAGCCGCCTTTGCGACATCCTTTTGTGTTGCTCGTCCGCTTGTCATTGCTGATTACTTATACGTATTAGTGATACGTATCAATAAGTCGGCCGCGTACCGGTGTCAAGCGTGACGTTGGTGATTTCCGCTATGAGCTGACTCGGCGTGGGAGTGGACTCTTCGGGCTGGACCAGCGAGGGCTATGGAGTGATCGAAATGGCGTTAACCAGCGTGATCCGACGCGGGCATTTTCGAGGGCATATATCGATCGGGGAGATTTACCGCAGGACCGGCCTGTCCCGGAATACCATCCGCAAATATCTCCGTGCCGGCGGCATGGAGCCGTAGTTCAAGGTGCCGGAGCGGCCGAGCAAATTTGATCCGTTTGGTGATCGGTTAAGTCGCACCGATAGAGGGCGATCAATCGCAGTGTAAAACCTTCTGAGGAACGCTCGCTGGGATCGAACCAAGGCTGCTCGGTGACAAAATCGAAGGCCATTTCGAGGATTTCGAGATCCTCAGACAGTAGCTTGCCCCTACGAAGCGACCTAATCGCTCCATAATTGTCCAATCATGTAAGTCAATGTCGTATCGCACCGGTCGGCGGCATTGCGCGGGGGATTTCTGCTCGCGATTGAGGGATGGAGGCTACGGGTAGCGAACGCTTGCTCGTCATTTGCTTCCCTTGGAGGTCTTGAGGCGCAAGCCAATCCCTGACCGGGATCTTGCCAGTCTCAGGTCATGGAATCGGCTTGTATTCGATGATCAATGGCCCGCCGAATTTCCTGGCGACAGCGGCCCGCATCATCTTTGGTATACCCCTCTCCCATCGACCTCGCGATTTACGAGGCAGTCAGGAAGAGGAAGTCTCAGGATGCCGAAAGCGATCGGATGCGCCTGCGCACCAATTTCTCAGGCAACCAATGATTTGGACAGCCGTAGAAGCGTCGGATCATCCGGATACGGCTTGACCGTGAAACCCATATTCTGCTCAAGCTCAACCGCGTCAAAATTGCTTCGGTCTTCGATGGACTCGATTTCATCCAGACCTCGGTCCTTGGCCTCTTGCACCATCAGGCCCAAAAGTTCCCAGCCGAGTCCGTGGCCCTTGAAGTCGCTGCGCACGGAAATGGCGACTTCGGCTCGTCTCTTCTTACGGTCGCAGGCTAGAACGGCTGTTGCGACCGGTGTCACCGTATCTTGCGCAAAAGCGATGTAGCTTTCCACGGAGCTATGATCGACACCAATCAGATCTGCGATCTGTTTGCGGGAGACATGCTTGATCGCTGATAAGAAGCGGAAGCGGAGATCTTGCGGGCTGACGTGGTCGAAAAGTTCAGCCAGAAGCCCTTCATCGTCGCTGGCGGCTGATCTGACTAAGACCCGTAGGCCGTCGCGCGCTGTCACATTCCACTGCTGTTCCGACACGAGTATTTCCTCCAATCCAATGGTACTGCGTTTCGATTGCCAGTCTGGCGATCGGCCATGATCTTAAGCTTGCGGATGAAGCCCGCATTGACGGGAATCAAACTGCGTGCTGCAAGTAACAGGAACTCGCGCTCCGGTGGTCGAGGAGATCGAGTTCTCCGATGTCGAGCGAATGCGTGAGAGTAGTGTTCAGCTGATTTTCCATGTGGCGCGCCAATTCGAAATGGTCGATTTCAGACTATTGCGAGTGAAGCGTCGGGCCATTGATCTGGATCACTCGCCTGACAGAAGCGATACGGCCTCATCGGCAATGATTTGCTCCTCGTCGGTCGGGATGACGAAAGCTCTAGTTTTGCTTCCAAGCGCGCTGATGATTGGCGCATTAGAGCTGTTTTCATCAGCGTCGAGATTCACTCCCAGCCATCGCAGACGGCTACAGATTGCGGCACGGATTTCCGGCTGATGCTCGCCTATCCCGGCGGTAAAAACGAGGCCATCGAGGCCGCCGAGAGTTGCCGTCATGCGGCCGATTTCCCCTGCAATACGTAAGGAAAAAAGCTCTACCGCCTCGGCGGCCTCATTGCGCTCGTCTCTAAGAAGATCGCGCATATCTCCGCTGATCCCCGATACTCCCAGCAAGCCAGACCTGTAGTAGAGCATCTCCTCAAGGTTTCGAAGCGTCCTGCCGCTCGCTCCAAGTAGATAAAGCAGCACGCCTGGATCGATAGTGCCGCAGCGGGTCGCCATCGGGATTCCGTCGAGCGTTGAAAATCCCATGCTGCAATCACGGCTTTCACCGCCGTCGAGGGCGCACAGGCTGGCGCCGTTGCCGAGATGGGCGACAATGACTTTGCCTGCGGCAACCTCCGGAGCCAGATTGCGCAACTGTCGGGCAATAAATGCATAGGAGAGGCCGTGAAAACCATAGCGTTTGATGCCTCGATCGTGCAATGCCCGAGGAAGTGCAAATCGACGTATCAGGTCGCTTTGAGTTGCATGAAAGGCTGTATCGAAGGAAGCAGTCTGTGCGAGTGCCGGCCGCAGATGTTTCATCGCACGGATCACTCGCAGCGCTTGTGGCTGGTGCAAGGGCGCGAGGGCGACCAGCTTGTCCAATTCGTCGATGTTGGCATCATTGAGAACAACAGGTCCTGCGAAACGATCGCCACCGTGAACCACGCGATGTCCGATAACGCGAACTGCCGCCATATCGAAATGTGCCGCCAGCACTTCGAACAGTTCTGCGATGACGGCCCGCAAATCCTCTCCTGCCTCGGCGTCCAGGCGAATGTCGAACGCAGTCGGTCCTTCGATGAGGTGAAAGGTGAGGGGTCTTCTGCTGAAATCCACCAGTCCCTTGCCGATACGCCGCGCGCCGTCCGCGTCAAATTGAAAGAGACCGATCTTCAGTGTGGAGGAGCCGGTATTGAATGTGAGAAGTAGGTTCGTATTCGGCATGCTTCTTCCGTCCGTTTGAGAGTGCACGTCAAGGAATTGCCGAAAATGATTCGCGGGGTGGGGCACCCTCATCGGAACTGGCCAAAATGCGTATTGCCTGACGACTACCGTCAATTTGCGGCAAGCTGCTGCCGTTCGCCTTGACTCAAGTCAAGCTGGCGAACGCCCGTAATTTCTGCCCGGTTGTTAATCTTGACGAAGATCAATGTGGATTTTCGTTCGTTGCGTAAGCTCATACCCATCGAACAACGAGTTCAAACAGGAGATGTGACCATGCAGGCCAAGACCATTTTGAGCGTCATCGGCGTCGATCAAAACGACGACGATCTGCACTCTGCAATCGAGTTGTGTCGGGAGTCGAAGGCTCACTTGTCTGTGCTGGTGACAGCACTTGCTGCTCCGCCGATCGGTGGATATGGCGAGGTGACATCCACGGTTTGGATCGAAGAGCGCGAGCGTCAGACGGAAAGTCTCGGTCGAAAGGTCGCAGCCACCAAGGCCGTGCTGAAGGCAGACGATATTTCGTTCGACGTGACTAGTCTCTTCACGGAATACGGATGGGCGGAGAATGAAATCGGAGAACGGGCGCGCTATGCCGACCTGACGTTGATCGGTGGCGGCTTTCTGACCGATGATGATATGCGGCAGGAAATTCTGAACGGAGCCCTGTTTCAATCGCCGGCACCGATCCTTCTCGTGCCGAAAGGATATGCGGCCTCGCTTCGCCCCAAAACGGTGCTGATAGCGTGGGACAGCCGCAACGAATCAAGTCTGGCGGTTCGTGCTGCGATGGAGCAACTGACTGCGGCCGACAGTGTATGCGTTGCCATGGTCGATCCGTCCGCGACAATCGGCCGTAACGGCGAGGAGCCCGGAGCTGATGTTGCAACCTTCCTCGCAAGACATGGAGTCCGGGTTTCCGTTGATATCCTGTCGAGCGGAGGCCGCGCTGTCGCGGACGTTCTGCGTCAACATGCAGTCGATATCGGTGCCGAGCTGATTGTCATGGGAGCCTATGGGCATTCGCGGGTCCGTGAGTGGATTTTCGGGGGGACGACCCGCTCGATGCTCGAGCAGGCGCCAGTTCCTCTGATGATGACACGCTGACATCGATCGGCGCGTGGCTCGGCCGACAGGCGCGGCCTACTGTTTTCATCCGCAGAAAGGAAGATGTACCGCTGGCACCGATGTTATTGCCGAGTTGCGGCCGGATCGGATCGCGTAAGCCTATGCTCTTGTAAAGGCAGCAGTTTCAATCCTTGGAATGGTGGCATGGCGCCGGATGCCATCCTGCGCCATGCCACCGCGAAATCCTCGCTGTGGTCGTGCCGGCCCTTATTGCATGCATTCGTTCGCGGGCAATCCGGCTGATGTTCAGGCAAATTAGATTCTGGAAGCAAAATCCCGCCAAATCGGGAGCCGATGCATAACAATGACCGGCTCTACCGATCGGACCATGGTGTTGGGCAACGACAAGGATCCGTGAGCTTTCGTTTGAGGCAGGCCGGTCCATTACCTTTTCGCGGTGAGTACGTAGCCGACACCCCGTATCGATTTGATCAGTTGCGGATGTGTCGGGTCGAGCTCGATCTTCTTGCGCAGTCGCGCGATCTGCGCGTCGATAGTTCGATCATAGACCTCCAGATTCCGGCCGCGCGTCGCCTCCATGAGGAACTCGCGGCTGAGCACCCGCCCGGCATGGCGCGCGAACACAACCAGCATGTCGAATTCACCGGTGGTCAATTCGATTTCGCTTTTTTGTGCTGACAGAAGCTGCCGCTTGCCGATATCGAGATGCCAGCCTTCGAAACGAAGGACATCGTCGGGTTCGCTATCCGGAGCCTTTGCCACAGGCTGGCGTCGGCGAAGAATGGACTTCAAGCGAGCATGTACTTCCCGAAGATGAAAGGGTTTGGCGATATAGTCGTCGGCGCCGACCTCAATCCCGACGATTCTGTCGACCACATCGTCGCGACCAGTCAGCATCATGATCGGAATGTCCGACTGCCCGCGAATTTCGCGGGCAAGATCCAGTCCGTCCTCTCCGCCGGGCAGGACCCAGTCCAACAAGATGATATCGAAACTCTCTTGCTGCAAAGATGCGCGCATCTCCGAACCGCTGGATGCCGTACGCACGACATATCCTTCATCCTCAAAGTAGCGTGTCAGCATCTGCCGGATTCTGGGATCGTCGTCCACGACCAGAAGATGTTCGCGCCGCTGTTGATCCGGGGCCATTGCATGAGTTCCAGTAAACACGGGCTGTGACCTGTGACAATCCGTTACAAAATTGCACATTCTCTAACACGCGCGGCATTCGGCTGTCACTTGCAAGCCGCCATTCTACCCGCCAACGGAACAACATTTGAGAAGGATTGTCATGTTGTCGGCGAATAGCGTTGAACAAGTTCAGACTTACAACGACGTTGTTGTTGCTTTCGAAGCCGAACCGCTCTGCCTCCAGTCGTTATTCTCAAAGCAGCCATTGGAGCAATTGGAGGCGGGCAGAACGCTATTCTTCGAAGGCGATCGGGCAAAACACCTTTTTGAACTTGTGGAGGGGGTGCTGCGCATTTTCAAGATCATGGCGGATGGCAGACGCGTCATAACGGGCTTCTTCTATCCTGGTGATCTCGTCGGCGTGTCTCTCCGCGACCGGTATCTCTATAGCGCCGAAGCCGTAGTCCCCGTGAGTGTACGCCGCTTTGGCCGGCGAGCCTTCGAGGACACCGTTTGCAGTTCGCCGCAACTAAGGCCGCAACTCCTCGCCCGCCTCTGTGACGAAATGGCGACCGCTCAGGACCAAATGGTATTGTTGTCCTGCAAGAACGCTGAGGAGCGCGTTTGCAGTTTTCTGTTGAAGCTACTTCGGCGTAAGCAAGGGCAGGATCGTTCATGCAGTGTCGTCGATCTTCCGATGACCCGCCTCGATATCGCCGACTATCTGGGTCTTACGATCGAGACGGTTTCCCGTAGCATGACGAAGCTGACGTGTAAGGGTATCATCGCCCCGGCGGGCCGCCATTCTATCTGCATTAAAAAAGCAAGCATGCTTGCACATCTGGCGGGGGAAGGCGATGAATGCGACGATGGCTATTCGTCTGTCATTTCCTTGGACAAGGCCCGGCGGCGCCACTAACCAGATGAAATTGGAAGTTCCATGAACGATCAGCCGACAGGCCAGCAAGCCGCAGAAACCAGGTTGGACGAAATCGCACAGATCCTCGATAGCGCGAATATTGTCGTGCACAACTTCGATGGAATCATCCGGAGATGGACGACGGGATGCGAGCGGCTCTACGGCTGGACCCAACAGGAAGCTGTCGGCCGCGTGGTTCATGAGTTGCTGTCGACTATTTTCCCGGAGCCGCTCGAGGAAATACGCGGCAAGGTCGGTCGGCAGATTGCCTGGCAGGGCGAGCTTGTGCATCGCCATAAGGATGGTAGGCCCATTACTGTCGCGAGCCGTTGGGTTTCGGCATCCTCAACCGATCCGGACCAGAAAGTCATCATTCAGACCAATAATGATATCACTCACTTAAAGCAGATCCAGGCGGATCTGGCCGAACGCGAGGCTCATCTGCGCTCGATCCTCGCGACCGTCCCTGAATCGATGATTGTTATCGACGAATCGGGTTTGGTCGCGTCGTTCAGTACCGCTGCGGAAAAGCTGTTTGGATACTCGGTAGACGACGTGTATGGAAAGAATGTTTCCATGCTCATGCCTTCGCCAGATCGCGAGGCCCATGATGGATATCTCTCCCACTATCTGACGACCGGCGAGCGCCGCATCATCGGTTACGGCCGCGTTGTCAGCGGGCAACGCAAAGACGGTACGGTCTTTCCAATGGAGTTGTCGGTCGGCGAGGCGGTCGCCAATGGCAAGCGGATATTTACCGGCTTCGTCCGGGATCTTACGAGCCGCCACAAGATCGAAGAGGAGCTTCGGCAATCGCAAAAGATGGAAGCCATCGGCCAATTGACCGGCGGCCTGGCCCATGACTTCAACAATCTTCTCACCGTCATCAGCGGCAACCTGGAAATGATCGAAGCGCGGCTACAAGATGCAAAGCTGCTGTCGCTGGTTTCGGAGGCGCAGGCAGCGGCCGAGGACGGGGCGAAGCTCACCGCCCAACTCCTTGCCTTTGGCCGTCGCCAGTCCCTCAATCCGAAGCTTATGGACGTAGGCAGATTCGTATCCGGCTTTTCCGATCTTTTGCGTCGCACTCTGGGCGAGGCAATCGAATTGCGAACGATTGTTACCGGCTCCACAAATGAAGCGCTGGTCGATGGCTCGCAGTTGCAGAATGCCCTCCTCAATCTTGCGATCAATGCGCGTGATGCGATGCCGCGCGGCGGGCTATTGACGATCGAGATTTCACGCCTGCGGCTCGATGCCGACTATGCACGCATGTATCCGGAGGTCCGTACCGGCGAATACGTGCTGATCGCAGTGACAGATACCGGCGTCGGCATGTCGAGCGAAACGAAGGAGCGTGCTTTCGAGCCGTTCTTTACCACAAAGGGGATGGGCGCAGGCACCGGTCTTGGCCTCAGCATGGTCTACGGCTTTGCGAAGCAATCGGGTGGCCTTGTCCAGCTTTATAGCGAGATCGGTCAGGGGACGAGCATTCGCATTTTCCTGCCAGCTCAACAGGTGCATTCGCCAATCGAACAGGGTCGTGTGGACGACGACAGGAAGCTTGAGATTCCAAAGGGCTTCGAGCGGATCCTCGTCGTCGAGGATGACGTTCGCGTTCGTCGCGTCACCGTCTCCCGCCTCCTCGATGCCGGATACAGTGTCATTGAGGCAAGCAATGGAACCGAGGCTCTGGCCCTTTGTCAGGAGAACCGGGACATTGCATTGCTGTTTACCGATATCGTGATGCCTGGCGGCATGGCTGGGGATGAACTTGCACACAAGATCCGGGCAATGCGCCCTGAAATCAAGGTGCTATTCACATCCGGCTATGCCGAGCCCACGATTGCTGGTCGCGAGCTCGCAGAAGCCGGCAGCTGGCTGAAGAAACCCTACACCGCCCGCCAGCTTGCCGTTCGTCTTCGAGAACTCCTTGATTGACTGTCTCCTTCAGACAGCAGCGCTGTGGCGCGCTTTGGAGGCCTGCAAGTAGCGATCGAAGCGGGAGGCGATAACACGGACGAAGGGCAATCCTTCGGCGCTCACCGAAAACACATCTCCGTCAAAGAAAACCATCGCACCTTCCGACGTAGCAATTCGCGCTGTCTCGACTGGCAACGAGCCGAGGTCACTTCCGAAAGCTCGCTTCAGATCGTTGATGGAGAAGGAAAAATTGCACATCAGGCTCTCGATCAACCTGCCGATAATGCGGTCGGACGGTGAAAGTTCGAAACCGCGGGCGGTCGCGAAGCTACCGCCCCTTACGCTTCGAATATAGTCAGCGGTGGAAGTCGTGTTCTGGATATAACCTTGCGGCAGCTTCCCGATCGAAGAGGCCCCGAGTCCGATGAGTGTCTCGGCCTCGTCTGTCGTATAACCCTGAAAATTGCGCCTCAGTCTCCCCGCGGCAGCGGCATTTGCGAGGCTGTCGCTTTCGAGGGCGAAGTGATCGATCCCGAGAGGGACATATCCGGCGTCAGCCAATCGAGCCGCACCAGCCATTGCCATGTCGAACCGCGCAGCAGGCCCTGGGAGACTATCCTGATCTATCAGGCTCTGGTGCTTTTTCATCCAGGGCACATGTGCATAGCCGAACAATGCCAGTCGGTTTGGCCGCATCGACAGGGCAAGATCTACGGTTCGCAGCAATGTCTCTGTTGTCTGCAGTGGCAAGCCGTAAATGATATCAAGGTTGATCGAACCGATCCCGGCGTCGCGCAATGACTGAACGACAAGCTGCGTTTGCTCAAGACTTTGCAGCCGATTAATGGCGTGTTGAACATGGGGATCGAAGTCCTGAACGCCGAGGCTGGCGCGCGTCATACCAAATCGGCGCCAAGCCTCGAGTTTTTCACCGTCCATATTGCGTGGATCTATTTCGATGCTGATGGCACAATCCGGATCCAGATCGAAAGCATTATCAAGCTTTGCGCGCAAATTAGCGATATCGGCAGGTTCGATCATCGTGGGCGAGCCGCCTCCGAAATGGATGGCGTTCACCCGCCGTCGATCTGAAAAGGCGGCCGCCGTGAGCGCGATTTCCGCTCGAAGTGCATCCAGATATTCCGTGACGGGATCGTAACGTCTTACTTGCTTGGTATGACAGCCGCAAAACCAGCAAAGCCGATCGCAAAAAGGTACATGCAGGTAAAGTGAAACGGGATTTTCTGGATCGGTCTCACTTAGCCATTCGGCATAGCAGGCACTATCGATCCCCGCATGAAAATGCGGTGCCGTGGGATAGCTGGTGTAACGCGGTACGGGTTGGGTGTAACGGGCAAGCCTGTCGATGGCCACTGGACGTTTCTTTCAATCGATCTGCTTCAGCGGTCGACAGCCGGGCGGTATGCCCGGCTGTCTGTGCCCTATTCGTGCTTGCCTTGCATGACTTGATCATCCATGAGCTCGTACCACATGGCATTGAGGACGGCGAAAGCGGCGGCGAGAGGGAGGCCGAGGAGCCAGGCGAAATACCACATGCGAAGTCTCCTTGAAGGTTAGTAGGCGTGACCGCC
>NZ_JACHBG010000014.1 GCF_014207095.1 Martinezella lusitana
GCGGCCAAGCGGACATTTCTACTTTGCCAGACAGAAGACATTCCAACTCCTCCGCCACATCTCATGTAGCAGGGTACATTCTATTTCCAAGTGCGCCAGCTCTTGATCGCTCGGAAGCGGCCCTTGCTGATGCAGCATGAGCGGATCGGCGATTAAGCCCTTATCAGACTTTCGGCTGCTCATGCGTTGCGCAATGGATGCCGCCGCCGACCTGGCCGACATTGTCGATATCGAGCATGACAATCTTACGCCCGGGATAAAGCTCTGTGAGAGTCGTCTTGGCCTTTTCATCAGCTTTTCGGTCGCCGAACTGGGCGGCGATCACGGCGCCGTTGCAAACATAGTAATTCACATAGGACGAGACGAAATCGTCTGCATCGACGCGAATGTTGGAAGGCTCAGGCAGTACGACCAAGTCGAGCTTACGACCTTCTGCATCGGTCGCTTTGGCCAGGATGTCATGTGTCTCGAAGGCTGAGGCAGACCATGGGTCACTCTTGTCAATCTTATCTCCCATCTGGATCAGAACGACGCCCGGTTTTACAAATCGCGCCAAAGCATCGATGTGATAATCCGTGATGTCCGCGCCCTTGATGCCGGGCGCCCAGACGACCTTCTTGGCTCCCATGGTTTCCAACAGCATCGCTTCGATTTCGGCCTTGGATCCATGATTGCGGTTCGGATTGATGAAGGTGCTTTCATGCGCGATCAACGTGCCATGGCCGTCGGTCTCCACGCCTCCTGCCTCTCCCACCAGCCCTGAATCGAAAACCGGGATACCCAGGCGCTCGGCCACGCGCGCGGCGATCCGCCCGTCATTATCGTGCACCTGCTTGTTGCCCCAGCCGTTGAAATTGAACTGGGTAAGCGCAAGACCACCCTTCCCGTCAACGACAAAGGAAGGTCCGGAATCCCTGCACCACAGGTCGTCGGTCGGAATGTCCCAGAGTTCGACCTTGGCGGAGATGCGCTTTCTGATGGCCGTGTGATGCTCTGCTGCAGCCATCATGACGACCGGTTCGAAATCGACGATCGCGTTGGCAATCTTGGCGATCGTGCCCTGAAGATCGTACAGGAAATCGGGATCCTCATAGACCTTTGAATTGTTCGGCCATTGCATGAAAGTGCGTTCATGCGGATCGGTTTCCTCCGGATACCAGAAACCGCTGCTGTTGGCAGCCGACTTCGCACCTGCAATGCGGGAAAACACGGAGAGCCCTCCGGCCAAGGCGGCGGCTCGTAGCAACGTGCGGCGAGGCATAATCATGGCGCCATTCCCTGTTAGGTTGAGTGGGAGTATGCGACTTCGCGGCGGTTTAGGCAACATGGGCCGGCTTTCCGCCGCGGGCATCACACCACCCTCGCCTCAGCACTCCCCGGCGATCTCATGTCACCGAGGTCGAACGCTAGAAGCGAGACCAGTGCTTTCGTATCAGGTGGAAAGCTCAGTTGGCTGAGGTTTGCTTCGGCGCGCCGGTTGTCACCGTCGCCGTCGTTGCTGCCGGCTTGAGATAGGTGTCCAGGAGATCGGCCATCTTGTCGTCGCGAATCTCGGCCGTCTTCTCGCCCATGACCACACCGACGACGCTGCGGCCGTTCTTTGTCGCCGATGTCACGAGGTTGTAGCCGGAGGCATCCGTATACCCGGTCTTGATGCCGTTTGCGCCGGCATAGCGATACATCAGATTGTTGTGGCCGCGCAGTTTCATGCCGCGAAATTTCATGCCACGCATCGAGAAGAGCTTGAACTCTTCCGGAAAGTCCCGCATCAGCGCAACGCCGAGCGTCGCCATGTCGTGGGCCGTCGTCACTTGCTCAGGATCCGGCAGGCCCGATGGATTCTTGAAGACGGTCTTGCTCATACCGATGCGATGGGCCTTTTCCGTCATCATCTTGCCAAAGCTATCTTCGGAACCGGCAAGCTGCTCTCCGATCGCTACCGCCGCGTCATTCGCCGAGAGAACGATGATGCCTTCGACGGCCTCGCGCACCGTTACCTTGCGGCCGGCACCGACAGCAAACTTGAAGGGCTCCTTGCTCTCGGCATTCTCCGACATGGTCAATTTCTGATCCCACTTCAGCCGCCCTTGGTGCAAGGCTTCGAAGGCGAGATAGAGCGTCATCATCTTGGTCAGCGAAGCCGGAAAATTCAGCTCATCCTGGTTCGTCGCCTCGAGCACCTGGCCGCTATGCACGTCCACGACATAGCTCGCCTGCCCTGCTGCCGCCGCCGAAACGATCCCGAGAAACGATAAGGTCGACATGGCCGTAGCGAGAAGCAATGAGGTTGTCTTGAGCATGAATTTCTAAAGTCTCTTTGATTGGCGTGTTGGGCAGCTTCGATCGCCGAACAGAGCAACGTAGCCGCGCGCTTTCGAGGGTGATGGATTAGTCAAATCTATGGCGGAATGAAGAACGGCGCTATCAAAAAACGGGCAGATGGAAATAACCCCCTGCTCTTTTCAAGATGCGCTCGTCGCGATCTCGCCCCTCGCGCGAAAAGCACCAGAATTGTTGCTCGAAGATACAATCATGCAGAGGTATTTGACCCTCAGGTCCAGTACCATGACTTGCCGATTTCCGAGCGCGCTTCGCTTCGCGTCACGCCGATATCCTCAAGCTGGTCGTCAGTCAGTTCGCCCAGATCGCGCCGGCTGTCCCGTTTTTCAAAGTAAGACCAAGCAGCGGCGACTGCGCGCCACAAGACCCCGGGTTTGCGCTTGCTCCCGGCAACGCCTGATATTGCCACCACCAATTTTTCCGCATCGATCGCCATCTACATGCTCCCATACCTGCCGCATCGGACGGGCCAAAGATGCACTGGCGCTTACCGCGAATGAAGCTTATGCTCCTAATGCAATCCATAAGGAATTCTTTTGATGCTGAACCTGGATCAACTTGCCGCCTTCGTCGGCGTCGTCGATCTCGGCAGTTTCACCGCGGCAGCCGACAGGATTGGGCTCACGCAGCCGGCCATAAGCTTGCAGGTGAAACTTCTGGAAAAGCGCCTCGGTGTTCGACTGATCGAGCGCGTGGGTCGTCGGGCGCAGCCATCGCCGGCGGGGATCGAACTCCTCCCGCATGCTCGCCGGATATTTGACGACTGCGCAATGGCGGAAGAGGCGATGACGCCCTATCGCGAGGGATCGGCCGGACGGGTGCGGATCGGTACGGGCGGCACCGCGTCCATCCACCTGCTGCCTCGAGCGATTGCCGCAGCCAAGAAGCGCATGCCGGAGCTTGAGATCATCGTGCGCCTCGGAAATACCGATGACATACTACGCGACATCGAAGCGAACAGGTTGGATCTGGCCGTGATCACCCTGCCCGCTTCCGGCCGCTCGCTGGAAATCGAACCGTTTTACGACGATGAGATTCTCGCTGTCGCGCCAAAGGGCAGCACGATCCCACCGGACGGCCCGGATGCCGAGTTCATGAGGGACAAGACGCTGATGCTCTACGAAGGCGGCAACACGCGCCACATGACCAATGAGTGGTTCGTCGCCGCAGGAGTTGGGCCCGATCCATCAATGGAATTCGGGAGCGTGGAGGCCATTAAGGAGCTTGTTGCTGCCGGCCTGGGTTGGTCGTTGCTGCCGGCCATGGCGCTGAAGAACGGAAACCAGGATGATCTGGCGACATCCCCTATCCGGCCCCGGCTTGTGCGCCAGCTCGGCATGGCACTTCGCCGCGACAAGCACCTGACGAAAGGCCTTCGCGAAATCATGAAATGTCTTCGCGAATTCCACAGCAGTCGCACTTTGGAGTCCTAGCTGGGGTCGTCTCGCGAACCGCCGTCCCATACGCGAAATCCACGTTGCTAGCGGTAGCATACCCGAGGGAGAGCGCACCGGATTCCATGACCGCGTCTCATCGGCAACTCCCGAACACGCAATCTAACATTCGCGTGGGACTTGTGACCGATTGACTCTTGAACGTCGCCACGGAATCGGCAAAATTCATCGTATCAATGTTTCCCCTGAGATACGAACCCGTCCACGGGCCCGCCTCGTTTGAAATTACCTGGATAAGAGCGTGAGCAGCGATTCATCAAGAAACGCGGCGAAGTCATTGACTTCGCGCGCGCATGTCAATGCGGCCGGTTGGGGGAAAGGTCTCTCGACGATCGTGCGGATCACCCATATGACGCTGCGTCATCCTTGGCAGACCAGCTTGGCCATCGGGGCCACTTTTGTAGCTGCAACGTTGCAGCTGATGATACCGCGCCTGCTTGGCCGCGCGGTCGATCAGACGCAGACAGCCGTCGCCGGTGGTGCTGCCGGCCAGATCGCCGATGGTGCGTTGATGACAACAGCCCTGCTGCTGCTGGTCATCAGCATTCTGCGCGGCCTGTTCACGATGGTGCAGAACTACTATAGCGAGTCCGTCGGCCATCACATGGGCTATGAGCTCAGACTCGCCTGCTACGAGAAGATCCAACAACTCTCTTTCAGCTTCCACGACAAGGTGCATTCCGGCGATCTCATCACCGTCGGCCTGCTCGATCTTGAAGGCGTGCGCATGTATTTCTCGACCGCGCTGGTGCGCATGCTGCTGCTCACCATGCTGATCGGCGTCGGCGCCTATATGCTTTTGTCGACGGATGTCGTGCTTGGCCTGCTCGCCTTGAGCTTCGTGCCCTTTGTCGCATGGCGGTCCTCCGTAACGCAGTTGCGGCTTCGGGCGACCTGGCTCGACCTGCAGGAACGCCTTTCAGTGCTGACGCGCGTGATGGAGGAAAATCTCGGCGGTATCCGTGTCGTTCGAGCCTTTGCTGCGCAGATGCATGAGATCATGAAATTCGACAGGGCATCACAGAACGCCTTGCATCTCGCTCACCAGCGAGTCGGCATCCGCGTCATCAACACCAGCGCGATGAATCTTTCGTTCTTCATCGCCATGGGGCTCGTGCTCTGGATCGGTGGACTTAAGGTGATTTCAGGCGAAATCAGCGTCGGCACCCTCGCCTCCTTTCTGACCTTCATGACCATTCTGCAGATGCCGGTGCGTCAACTCGGGCTGATGGTCAATGCTTTCGCGCGTGCCTCGACCTGCGGCTCACGCCTGTTCGCATTGCTCGATCTCGATATCCCTATCAAGGATGCTCCGGATGCCAAACCGCTTGTCGTGACTGAAGGGAAGCTGCGTTTCGAGAATGTCGACTTCAGCTATCCCGGCCCGGAAAAGCGACCGGTACTGACCAATATCTCGTTCGAGGCCAGACGTGGCGAGACGATCGGCATCGTTGGACCGCCGGGGAGCGGTAAGTCGACCATCGCCCACCTGATCCCACGATTCTACGACGTCACGGGCGGCCGCGTCACGATCGATGGCCAGGATATCCGCAAGGCGACGCTGCAATCGCTGCGGCAGAACGTTGCCGTCGTGCAACAGGATTCCTTCCTGTTCACGACGAGCATCGAAAACAACATCGCCTATGGCGACCCTTGGGCGAAAGAAACCCGCATCGAGCGCGCAGCTGAATCGGCGCAGCTGCACAACTATATTCTCGGCCTGCCGGCCGGCTATACGACTGTTGTCGGTGAGCGCGGCGTGTCGCTCTCGGGTGGCCAGCGCCAGCGCCTGACGATCGCGCGGACACTAATGCTGAAACCGGCCGTCATGGTGTTCGACGATTCCACCGCCGCCATCGACGCGGCGACGGAACAACGCATCCGCAGCGCCATGAAACGCTTTGCCCGCGACCGGGTGACGCTCATCGTGGCGCATAGGCTAAGTTCGCTGATGCACGCCGACCAGATCCTGTTCATCGAGAATGGCGAGATCGTCGAGCGCGGCACTCATGAGCAGCTTCTAGCTGCCGGAGGGCGTTACAAGGCGCTTTACGATCTGCAGGTTCGCCCGGAGGATGACGTCGTCAAGACATCAGCCGGCACGCTCGAAAGAGCGAAAAGGGAGGTCTGACGATGTCAGAAATTACGGAAACCGAGCGCAACGACGTGCGCGAAGATGGACGTCGCCCTCCCCGCGCCGTGGTCGGTTCGCACCGCGTCGAAGAGGAAATCTTCGGCAAGGTCTTCGACAGCAAGATCATTGGGCGCATCTGGGCCTTCGTCAGCCCCTATCGTCGCCAGATCTATATTTCGGTGATCGCCGTCCTGCTGTTCACTGCGTCGCAGATCGTCATCCCGCTCGTCATTCGCCACGCGATCGACAATGCGATGGCGCCAGGCGCCATCGACTACTCGGCGCTCTGGCTGTCGCTGACGATCTTCGCTGCGGCAATCCTGGTCAATTACGGCGCGAGCTACGTGCAGGAAACCTATGTCGGCCAGGTGGCCGAAGAAGTACTGTTCGACATACGCCGGGCGATGTTTGCGCATCTGCAGCGGGTATCGCTCTCTTTCATGGACAAGACCGAAGTCGGACGGTTGATGTCGCGCCTACAGGGCGACGTTAACTCCATGCAGGAATTCCTTGAAACTTCTGTGCTTTCCGTCGGCGACATCGCACTGCTTTTCGGCATCGTCGTCGTCATGCTGTCACTCGATTTCCGGTTGGGACTGCTGACACTTTCCGTCATGCCGATCCTGTTCATCGTCCGGCTGTTCTGGCTGCCGAAGGCGCGCGTCGCCTTCATGAACGCCCACGAAACCAACTCCATCACCAATGGCGCACTGGCGGAAGCCATCCATGGCGTGCGCGCCGTGCAGGGCATGCATCGGCAAGGCGTCAACTTCGCTCTCTTCGACGACAAGGCTCACGCCAACTTGAAGTCGCACCTGACGGCTGCGCGCTATGCCCAGATCATGGTGCCGATCGTCGATACGCTGACCGGCATGGCAATGGCGATCGTCATCATCGTCGGCGGCTCGATGGTGCTGAACCACAAGCTCGATGTCGGCATCATGGTCGCCTTCCTGTTCTACATCCAGCGCTTCTTCGATCCGATCCGCTCGCTCACCATGCAGTATTCGGTCATGCAGCGCGCCATGGCTTCCGGCCAGCGGCTTACGGAGGTTCTGGACGTTCCGATCGACATCAAGGATGCGCCCGACGCCACGGAGCTTTCGCGCGACATGGACGGCTCCGTCGAGTTCCGCGATGTCGTCTTCGGCTACAATCCCCAGCATCCGGTGCTGAAGAATGTCAGCTTCAAGGTCAATCCCGGGGAAACCGTGGCGTTGATCGGCCCGACGGGTTCAGGTAAATCCAGCTCCATGGCGCTGATCCATCGCTTCTATGACGTGCAGCAGGGCCAGGTGCTGGTCGGCGGGCACGATGTCCGATCCCTCACCCAGGTTTCGCTCGGCCGACAGATCGCCATGGTGCTGCAGGAACCCTTCCTCTTCACCGGTTCGGTGCTGGAAAACATTCGTTACAACAAGGATGAGGCGACCCGCGAAGAAATCATCGAGGCGGCAAAGGCAGTCGGGGCGCATGAGTTCATCATGAAGCTGCCCGATGGCTACGACACCATTCTCGGCGAGCGTGGCGGCGGACTTTCGCTCGGCCAGCGCCAGCTTGTCAGTTTCGCGCGCGCACTCGTTGCGGATGCCAAGATCCTAGTGCTTGACGAAGCGACGGCGAATATCGACAGCTATACCGAGATGTTGATCCAGAAGGCGCTGGTAAAGCTGCTGGAAGGCCGGACAGGTCTCGTCATCGCACACCGACTGGCTACCATTCGCGAAGCGGACCGCATCATCGTGCTGCAAAACGGCCAGTTGCTCGAAAGCGGCAACCACCATCAGCTCATGGCGAACGGCAAGCTCTATTCGAAACTCTATAACCTCAACTACGCATCCTTCGACGATATTCCGGAGGAAGAGGTGACTGTTTCGGTCCCGGCAGAGTCGCGGACCTAGGCCGATCGCAAGACAAACCGATATGTTTTCGCGCTCGCCTTTCTATCGAAAGGCGAGCTTTTTGTCGTCGTAGTCGATCTACCTCGCCTCCGACACAGTAACTTGCATTATGATAGTTACTCATGCTATCTGCGTCTCCATGCAACGAACCAGCTTTAGCAATTTCAAATGCCCTGCCGCCCGTGCGCTCGAAAGCGTCGGCGATTGGTGGAGCATTCTGATCCTGCGCGATGCATTTCAGGGGCTGAGCAGGTTCGACGAATTTCAGAGAAATCTCGGTGTCGCGCCGAACATCCTCACCCGGCGGCTGAAGCACCTAACCGAGGAAGGCCTGTTCGAGCGACGTCTCTACAATGAGCGGCCGCCACGCTACGAATATGTGCTGACCGGCAAAGGTCGCGACTTCTTCCCCGTTCTGATGGCGCTTTTCACATGGGGCAATCAGCATCTCCCAGCTGAGGAGGTCGCCATGCGACTGGCCGACGCGAACACCGGAGAAGACCGGGATCCGCTTTTGATCGACAGGGTAACCGGCCGCGCTTTTCATCCCGAAGACACCATTCTGGTGCCGGGGCCGGCTGCAGACGATGCCGTTCACGAGCGCATCGCCGAGATGAAAGCTTGGTTTATGGGCTTCGACGCCTGACTTAATAGGAGCAAGACATGGATCGTATCGTCGTCACCGGCATGGGACTGGTTTCACCTCTAGGCGTAGGTGTCAATGCGGGCTGGAAGCGGCTGATCGAAGGGCGCTCGGGCCTGAGGCTGTTGCCGGAGGAAATGGTCGGTGATCTCGCCGCCAAGGTTGGCGGCATCGTCCCCGATATCGCTGAGGACGCCGAAGCCGGCTTTGATGTCGACCGCTACGTATCCGTCAAGGACCAGAAGAAGATGGATCGGTTCATCCTCTTCGCCATGGCGGCGGCCCAGGAGGCAATCCTTCAGGCCGAGTGGCAGCCGACCGGTGTTGATGAACTGGAGCGAACCGCAACGGTGATCGCATCGGGCGTCGGCGGCTTTCCCGCTATTGCCGAGGCAGTGCGTACGACTGAGACGCGCGGCGTCAAACGACTGTCCCCCTTCACCGTTCCGTCTTTCCTCGTCAATCTGGCCGCCGGTCAGGTGAGCATCCGCTACGGCTTCAAGGGGCCGCTCGGCGCGCCGGTTACGGCTTGCGCCGCAAGCGTGCAGGCAATCGGCGATGCAGCACGGCTGATCCGGGCCGGCGAGGCCGATATTGCCATCTGCGGCGGCGCTGAAGCCTGCATCGATAAGGTAAGCTTAGGAAGTTTTGCGGCTGCACGCGCGCTGTCGACTGGCTTCAGCAACCGGCCAGAGGAAGCCTCACGCCCGTTCGACAGCGCGCGCGATGGCTTCGTCATGGGCGAAGGCGCGGGCATGCTCGTCATCGAGACGTTGGAACATGCGCTTGCCCGCGGAGCGACGCCGCTGGCAGAGCTTGTAGGCTACGGCACGGCCGCCGACGCATACCACATGACCGCTGGTCCCGAAGATGGCGATGGCGCGCGGCGCGCGATGCTGTCGGCCCTTTCCCAGGCAAGAATATCTCCTGCCGAGGTCAAGCATCTGAATGCGCATGCCACATCGACACAGGTCGGCGACCGCGGGGAGATGGAGGCGATCAAGACCGTCTTTGGCCGTAACGGCGCGATCGCGGTCAGCGGCACAAAGGCCGCCACCGGCCACCTCCTGGGTGCCGCAGGCGGCTTGGAGGCCATCTTCACCATCATGGCGCTTCGCGATCAGATCGCCCCGCCGACGCGCAATCTGCAGGATCCGGATGCAGCCGCCGAAGGTATCGATATTGTCGGCGCAGCCGCGCGGCCGATGGCGATGGACTATGCGATCTCCAACGGCTTCGGCTTCGGCGGCGTCAACGCCAGCGCCCTCTTCCGCCGCTGGCAGTAACCGCTATCTCAAAGACGGGAAGCGCGCTATTCTGACCCCATGTCAGATGGAGATCGCCCATGCGTGCATTTCCCGTCGCCGCCTTGCTCTGCTTTGTCTTCGCCTCAACGGCCCGAGCCGAAGACCCCGTGCAGACGGCTCAAGCTCTGATTCAGGCGCAGATTGGCGCTTTCCTGCATAATGACGCGGCGGCGGCCTATTCCTTCGCCGCCCCCGGCATAAAGGCGCTCTTCCCGGACAAGGACAGCTTCTTTGCGATGGTGAAGAAGACATACCAGCCGGTCTATCATCCCGGCAATTACGCTTTCGGCAAGAGCCGCGCGATCGATAATGGCGCGGTCGTCTATCAGGAACTGATGATTACGGGCACGGATGGGAAAGATTGGACAGCGATCTACCAGATAACCCGTCAACCGGATGGCAGCTACAAGATCAATGGCGTCCAAATTCTTCGCAATACGACGAGCGAAGGGATCTAGGCATCTATCAAGTGAGGAAGCGGCGCGTCCGTCGCTGAGGACGATACGCGCTTGCTCCTTGGCCACGTCAACCGCGAATTCTAGGCGACGTCGTCGAAAAATTGGTGCCCTGGAGTTCGGGGCGCGGCTGCGGAACGACGACCGTTGAGGCCGGCATAGGTGCCGGTGTTACGGCCGCTGCCGGAGCAACGAAGGCATTCGCATCCATGATCGGACCGGAAATCGACATGGAACTCGGAGCCGGCGTCGGGATGGGAACGGCGGACGGAATTGCTACCGGGGCAGCCGATATGCTGACCGTCGGGTCCGAGACCGGCGTAAATGCCGCAACGGTCTGGGCCTGCTGCTGCACCGGCTGGGTATCCGGCAAAACGAACGGAGACTGCGAGCCACCCTGGTTCGACACGTAGTTCATCGCCACCTCGTAGGAGGGCAGCGGAGCCGGCGTCTGCAATTCGCCGTCGCGACCGCGCTTCTCGTAGAAGGCATTTCCGCCGGCGATCGCAACATAATGCATGTTATCGTAGGGGAAGCGCAGACCCTGGGTGTGGAAGAACATTGCTTCCTTCACCTGCGGATGCCGCGCGCCACGCAGAAGTGCGGACGCGGCCACATCGAGATCCTGCTTTGCCTGATCCTTGACCTCTCTGGTCATCACTCCCGGCGCGAACTGTTTTTCCTGGGAGACGACACCGCAGATCGTCGGAGGATAGGCCCCGGACGTCAACCTGTTCATCACGACGGTCCCGACAGCCATGTACCCACCAGGGTCCGAGCGCTGCGATTCAAAATACATCGCACGTTCGAGGCAGTCCTTGTCCTTGGCGGTATAATTATATGTCACCTTCGCGCCACGAATGGCCTTCGTGGTATTGCGAGGGGTGGGTGTTGTCTTCTGGGTCGTCGTGCAGCTCGTAGCCGCCAAACCGACAACCAGTAGCCCCGAAAGACATGCCCCGAATTTGCGTTGCGCCCTCAACGGCAAGTGCCTCCTATTTACGGTAGTACAGCCCTTATCGATTAAGAGAATGCGTTTTAGCCGGATTTTTTTCAAATTCCAAGCGACTACGCAATCAAATCTGCCAATGACTTTTTTCAAAGGCGGATGGACCGTTTATTCCGATTCGCTATTTTTCCCAATGCTTCATTGTCGCAAAGCTCATTTCGAGACATGCTTGGAGCCAAATCTTGCCTGGGGAGCAAGCCTGCTCCAAGCAGCTCGAACGATGTTCGTTAGGAATAACAATCAATCGATAATAAAAGATTTACCACATATGCAAGCTCCATCTTCCAGCCTACCTCGACGAGGATTCGCCCCGGCGCGAAGCAATAGAACGACCAACCGCCTCGTATCGCGGCAGGCGGATTCGGAACATCGCAGCCTGCCGATTTTACGCGTTCGAACAGAATGTCGACCGCTTCGCGAGACGGCTGCATGAAACCGATATGATAGGTGTTGCGGCCGACCGACACGCTATCGGCGCCGCCAAATTTTTCGACGGCTCGACTGATGACCAGTTCGAGCCCGGCATCATCGCGCAGAATCGCCAAGCCGTTTGCGCCATGCGTCTTAACCTCGGTCAGGCCGAAGACCGAAACGAAAAAATCCCGTGTCGCAGCGACATCGGGAACGTGAAGATCCAGGTGATTCAATCGCATCACAGCTCCAAGAGGTTTCCCCGCGAAAGCGTGACGGTCAAAAAGGCCAACGCCAACGCGGGGCACTCGGCCACAATAGCCAAGTTCCGCGTCGCGGGCTCTCACGCTTACGGCGAGGAGCAGAGCTTCCGGATGGAAGGGGTCGGGCCTACCGAGACCGACCCTGCCTTTTTCGACGAAATTCGATTAGCGCGAAATCTTGATGGGAGCAAGACTATCCAGCGTCGCTCCCATCCTGGCTTCTAGAACGAGATCAAACCGGCTCGAGGTCGCCCCTCGCCCAGTTTTCCTGCGTCTCGGCCATGAAATCGGCAAAACGGCCTTCGGCGATCGCCTTGCGGATACCCTGCATCAGTTCCTGATAATAGGCGAGATTGTGCCAGGAGAGCAGCATGCCGCCGAGCGCCTCGTTGGCGCGGACAAGATGATGCAGATAAGCTCGGGAATAATCGCGCGAGGCCGGGCAATTGGACTGTTCATCCAGCGGCCGCATGTCCTCTGCGTGGCGCGCGTTGCGGATATTGACCTTGCCGCGGCGGGTAAATGCCAGTCCGTGACGGCCCGAACGGGTCGGCATCACGCAGTCAAACATGTCGATGCCGCGGGCGACGGACTTCAGGATGTCGTCCGGGGTGCCGACGCCCATGAGATAGCGCGGCTTTTGCGTCGGCAATTCGGGAAGCGTGATATCGAGCATACGCAGCATGACTTCCTGCGGCTCACCAACAGCAAGGCCGCCGACCGCATAGCCCTTCAGATCCATGCCGCTCAGCGCCTGTGCGGAACGAACACGAAGCTCCGGGACGTCGCCGCCCTGCACGATGCCGAACATCGCCTTACCGGGCTGATTGCCAAAGGCCACTTTGCAGCGCTCCGCCCAGCGCAGAGACATTTCCATGGCACGCTCGATTTCCTTCGGCGTCGCCGGCAGAGCAACACACTCGTCCAGCTGCATCTGGATGTCGGAATCGAGCAGCCCCTGAATCTCGATGGACCGCTCCGGCGACATGTGATGCAGGCTGCCGTCGACATGCGACTTGAAGGTGACACCCTGCTCATCGAGCTTGCGCAGACCCGAGAGCGACATCACCTGGAAGCCGCCGGAATCGGTGAGTATCGGATGCGGCCAGCGGATCAGCTGGTGCAGGCCGCCGAGGCGCGCGACACGCTCGGCCGTCGGGCGCAGCATCAGGTGGTAGGTATTGCCGAGGATGATATCGGCACCCGTCTCGCGTACCTGGTCGAGATACATGGCCTTGACGGTGCCGACGGTACCAACAGGCATGAATGCCGGCGTGCGGATCGTCCCGCGCGGCATGGAAACTTCGCCGAGGCGCGCGCCGCCATCGGTCTTCTTCAATTGAAATTGAAAGCTCTCGGTCATTTCGTTCTAGTCTTTCCGGTGGAGCAGGCTGCCATCGCCATAGGAATAGAAGCGATAGCCCGTCTCGATAGCATGGGTGTACGCCGCACGCATCGTATCGAGGCCGGCAAAGGCCGATACGAGCATGAATAGGGTCGAGCGCGGCAGGTGGAAATTGGTCATCAGTATGTCGACGGCCTTGAAGCGGTAGCCGGGCGTAATGAAAATACCCGTTGCACCCTGCCAAGGCTGGATGGTGCCGTCTTCAGCCGTAGCACTCTCGATCAATCTCAGCGACGTCGTGCCGACGCAGACGATGCGCCCGCCCCTCGCCTTGACGGCGTTCAGCTTGGCGGCAGTCGCAGCATCGACATAGCCGATTTCGAAATGCATCTTGTGGTCGTCGGTATCGTCAGCCTTGACCGGCAAAAATGTGCCGGCGCCGACATGCAGCGTCACAAAATGTCGCTCGATATGCATGGCATCGAGTGCGGCAAACAAAGACGATGTGAAATGCAGGCCGGCGGTGGGTGCTGCGACCGCTCCTTCTTCACGCGCGTAGATCGTCTGATAATCGGCGCGGTCACGATCGTCTTCGGGACGCTTGGCGGCAATATAGGGCGGAAGAGGGATATGGCCGACTGCGGCAATCGCCTCATCCAGCGCCGGGCCGGAAAGATCGAAGCGCAGGGTGATCTCACCGCCCTCGCCCTTCTCCTCAACAGTCGCGTCGAGCGTTCCTAGCGCACAGACATTCTCGCCGTGGCCGAACTGAATGCGATCGCCGATCTTGATGCGCTTGCCCGGCTTGGCGAAAGCTTTCCAACGATCGGGCGCAGCGCGCATATGCAAGGTGGCGGAAACCTGTTGACCGGGCGCGCCCTCGCGATGGCGAGTGCCTTCCAATTGTGCCGGTATCACCTTGGTATCGTTGAAGACCACGGCATCGCCGGGTTGCAGGAAGGACGGCAGATCGCTTATCCGGTGGTCACTCAGCGTGTTCGCGTCGTTGTTCGGATCGACGACGAGCAGACGCGCACTGTCGCGCGGCTCGGCAGGCCTCAGCGCTATCCGCTCGTCCGGTAGATCGAAATCGAAAAGGTCAACACGCATTTAGTTCATCCAGGCAAAGCGAAACCCGCCCCTCACGCCAAAGGCGCAAGAGGCGGGTTTCAGGAATAATCACGATCAGACGTCGGCAGCAACCCGTGCGGATACGATCGAATCCGGATCCTTCACCGGCTCGCCGCGCTTGATCTTGTCGACATTCTCCATACCGGAGATGACCTGGCCCCAAACGGAGTACTGCTTGTTCAGCCAAGGTGCGTCGGTGAAGCAGATGAAGAACTGCGAGTTGGCCGAGTTCGGGTTCTGCGAACGTGCCATCGAGCAGGTGCCGCGAACGTGCGGGGTTGCCGAGAATTCAGCCTTCAGGTCCGGCTTGGACGAACCGCCGGTGCCGGCGCGGGCGGTGTTGCCGCCGGCCTTACCATGTTCGACGTCGCCGGTCTGAGCCATGAAGCCATCGATGACGCGATGGAAAACAACGTTGTCATAGGCCTTTTCGCGCGCAAGTTCCTTGATGCGGGCGACATGCTCAGGAGCGACCTGCGGCAGAAGCTGAATGACAACCTGGCCCTTGGTGGTTTCCAGGATGAGGGTGTTTTCTGGATCCTTGATCTCAGCCATGTTCGTTTCCTCTTCTCTCTTCTTGATTGCAAATGACCGTGAAGACCATCGTGCCTTCAGGATCAAGTCCTTGAAATTACTTCTTGCTGACAGTGACTTTGAGCATCTTGTCAGGATTGCTCACTTCGCCGTTCTGGCCCTGGCCGCGCTTGATCTTGTCGACGAGTTCCATGCCCGAGACAACCTTGCCGACGACCGTGTACTGGCCGTTCAGGAAATCGCCATTGGCAAACATGATGAAGAACTGCGAATTGGCAGAGTTCGGATCCTGGGCGCGCGCCATGCCGACGGTGCCGCGGGTAAACGGAGTTTTGGAAAACTCGGCCGGAAGATTCGGCAGATCGGAACCGCCGGTGCCTGCCTTGTTCGCGTCATAGCCCTTAGTGCTGTTGCCGTACTGAACATCGCCGGTCTGAGCCATGAAGCCGTCGATAACGCGATGGAACACGACGTTGTCGTAGGCACCCTTCTTCGCCAGGGCTTCGATCTGCGCGACGTGCTTCGGAGCGACTTCCGGCATCAGCTGAATGACGACCGGGCCGTCCTTGAGCTGAATCGTCAGAAGATCGGCGGCCGCAGCCGAGATTGCGCTACCTGCGAAGGCGGCAAGGCTCAAAGCGCCTGCCATTGCGATATGAAAGAGTTTCATGGATGCTCCGTTCAGAAATGAATTGGGCTCAGCTTTTTGTGCTGGTCGTATCTTTGAGTTTGCTCGTCAACGCTTCCAGAACCGCCGGCGGGACGAAGGCGCTGACATTGCCGCCCATGGACGCGATCTGCCGCACCAATGTGGCGGTTATAGGCCGGGAAGCCGTGCCGGCGGGCAGAAACAACGTCTGGATGTCGGGCGCCATCTGCCTGTTCATGCCCGCCATCTGCATCTCATAGTCGAGATCCGTGCCGTCGCGCAGGCCGCGCACCAGCAAGGTGGCACCATGGGCCCGGGCAGCGTCGACGACCAGATTGTCGAAGGCAACGACGGAAATATCGCCAACCTTCTGCGGCAAGGCATCCGAAAGCGATCTGCGGATAAGCTCCGCCCGCTCTTCGAAGGAAAAAAGCGGCTTCTTGCCCGGATGAATGCCAATGGCGACGATGACCTTCGAGGCGACATTCAGCGCCTGCACGAGGACATCCAAATGTCCGTTGGTCATCGGGTCGAAGGATCCGGGATAAAAGGCTGTCGTCATACCAAGCCGGCTCGTTGTTTCGACGCCTTTTGTCACGGATGGGGCCGCATCGCAAGTCATTTGCAACCCGCAGCGCATCGCTGAACCCTATATGAATGCAATGTTCAAGCCTGTTTCAGATCGACAATGCTTTATTGGCGCCAACATCGAGACGGACCTGCTTCAACGGTTCGTCGCTCCAGGTTCAAGGAATGTCACGTCATGTTGGTGTTCATTATTTCAGGCGCGATCGTCTGTTCATTTTTCGTCGAATACCTCGTTCAGCTTTTCGCCGAAAAATATGAGATCGAATGGGTCTCGCCTACAGAAGCGGCGAAAAACATCGATTCTGCTCAAAAAATCATCATTGCCATGCGCAAGGCGCATCGCGAATCTGAACGCCAGATGAACAAGGCATTCAAGGTCGCTTCAGGAGCGCATTGCTAGATACCCCTCAACATCGGCGGAACCATTTGCAAACCGCTGCGTTTAAAGTTCGAAATCAGATTGCACAGAGCGGCAAGAAGGAAGATGAGCATGTCCCACAAGATCACCATGATTAATGCCGTTTGGATGACCATGATTACGGGAATGCTTGCGGCCACCATCGCGCTCTACGATCACAAGCCAGACCAGTCGAAGGTCTATGGTCCCTTTGCTTCGGCTCGCAACTTCGTCGCCACGAGCCAATACTAAGGGATCTGAACGCTAATCCCACTAAAGGAGGGAGCGATCATGTTCACGATTTTGACGGTGCTTACGCTTTTCATCAGCATCATGTTTGTCGTCTCGGTTGCATCCACGATCTCGGCGCTCCATCGCGAGAGCGAAGAGAACAAGCGGCTGCATAAGCATCACAAGACGTTCTGATTTTTCAGACGTCGATTACACTCCTCCCCAAGTGCTTGGCTAAACTGAAGCCGGACGCCACAAGCGTCCGGTTTTTCGTTTGGCGAATGCCTGCCTCCATCGATGCGCGCCTTCAAAATATTGGGGTTGCCGCAAGAGCCTGATTTTGCGAGGTAAAGCGAAGCAGGCGCCGTGACCGCGGCGTAGGTGCCCACACTCGCCGAGGAGCAACATGCGCGTCGTTCTCACAGGCAGCTCTGGCCGGCTCGGCCGCTCCATCTTCAATGCTCTGGCAGCAAGCCATGCAGTTATCGGGATCGATCGCTCGCCCTTCTCAACAACGCATCTGCTCGGAGATTTCACCGACGGATCGATCTTGCCCGAGGCCCTGAAGGGCGCGGATGCGATCGTTCATTGCGCCGCACTGCATGCGCCCCATGTCGGCGTGATCTCCGACGAGGAATTTCAGCGCGTGAATGTCGAGGGAACGCGGCTTCTGGCTGAGGCCACGGTTGTTGCCGGCATCAGGAGGTTCGTGTTCACCAGCACCACCGCGCTCTACGGCCATGCAGTGATCCAAGGCGGATGCACATGGATCGACGAACAGACAGAACCGCAGCCGAAGAGCATCTACCATCGCACGAAGCTGGAAGCCGAGCGCCTCCTGGAGACCTTTGCCAGCGCCGAATTACAGATACGCGTTTTACGCATGTCTCGCAGCTTCCCCGAACCAGCTAATGTGACGGCAACCTATCGCCTGCACCGTGGCATCGACATTCGCGATGTTGCTGAAGCCCATAAGGCGGCGCTGACGAACAACGGCAATCACTTTCAGCGGCACATCGTTTCGGCCCGCACGCCGTTCAAACCGGAGGATTGCAAAATCCTTGCGACGGACGCGGCCTCCGTCATCAGATTGCGTGCCCCTGCACTTGCCGCCGAATTCGGCCGACGAAACTGGCCACTGCCTACAGTGATCGACCGTATCTATGCCTCTGCTTCCGCAGGCGACGTCCTTGGGTGGCAATCCCGCTTTGGCTATGACGAGGTGCTGGCGCAACTGGACAGAGGCAGTCTCGAAGTTCTGCCGGCCTTTTCGGCGAGCAGCAACCGACCGGAATAGAACAATTCGAGGAAAAGTGCGCAACGGTTCTCCGTCCGGAATTGCGTGACAATAGAGGGATAGAGCGTTTTCGCGTTTCAAAGAAAAGCGGAAAGGTTTTAGAGCCGACGGCAATCCTTGAGATCCGCCGATCGAGAGATTGGCGAGTGCTCGAAAAGAAATCGCAGAAGACCGCCTTTTAAAGCGAGCTTCTGCGATTGTAGCAGCTTCATTTCAAGCAAATGGCGGGTCTTCCTCCCGCCATCGCCTCATCTCATATGACTTTGCGATCCTATTCCTCGCTGGAGCCTTCAGCCTCGCCGGCTTCACCGCCGACGGCCTCTTCCTCGCCGCCGGTATCGTCTTCGCTTTCCGGCTCGCTGATACGCTCGACAGATACGACCTTCTCGTCCTTCGCGGTCGAGAAGATGGTGACGCCCTTGGTGGCGCGGCTGGCGATGCGGATATCGCCCACGGGAACGCGGATCAGCTGACCACCATCGGAAACGAGCATGATCTGATCGGCATCCTCGACCGGGAAGGCAGCGACGAGTTCGCCGATCTCACCCGTCTTCGACGTATCGGTGGCACGAATACCCTTGCCGCCACGACCGGAGATGCGGAAATCGTAGGAAGATGAACGCTTGCCGAAGCCCTTTTCCGACACTGTCAGAATGAATTGCTCCAACGCCTTCAGTTCTTCATAACGCTCGTCGTTCAGCTGTCCCTCTTCGGTGACTTCCTCGCCGACCAGCGCGATTTCTTCATCTTCGCCGGTCGCGGAACGGCGTTCCGTGACGGAGCGCTTGAGGTAGGCAGCGCGTTCCCAGGGCTCTGCATCCACGTGACGAACGATCGTCATCGAAATGATGCGGTCGCCGGAGGCGAGGCTGATGCCGCGCACGCCGATGGAATTGCGCCCGGCAAAGACGCGGACGTCGGACACCGAGAAGCGGATGCACTGGCCGAGCGCCGTGGTCATCAGCACGTCGTCATGCTCGGTGCAGGTCTCGACGGAGAGGATTTCGTCACCCTCCTCCTCGAGCTTCATGGCGATCTTGCCGTTGCGGTTCACCTGCACGAAATCCGACAGCTTGTTGCGGCGTACCGTGCCCCGCGTCGTCGTGAACATGACGTCTAGGTTGTCCCAGCTGTCCTCGTCCTCTGGCAGCGGCATGATCGTCGTAATGCGCTCGCCTGGCTCCAGCGGCAGCATGTTGATCAGTGCCTTGCCGCGGGAGGTCGGGGTGCCGATCGGCAGACGCCAGACCTTCTCCTTGTAGACGATACCATGCGACGAGAAGAACAGAACCGGCGTATGCGTATTGAGAACAAATAGCCGGGTAACGAAATCTTCGTCGCGCGTCGTCATGCCTGAGCGACCCTTGCCGCCACGGCGCTGTGCGCGATAGGTCGTCAGCGGCACGCGCTTGATGTAGCCAAGGTGCGAAACGGTAACGACCATGTCTTCGCGAGCGATCAGATCCTCGTCGTCCATCTCGAGGCCGCCATCGACGATCTCGGTGCGACGCGGCGTTCCGAACTCATCACGAACAGCAGAAAGCTCTTCTTTTACAATGGCTTGAATGCGCAGGCGCGAAGACAGAATATCGAGGTAGTCCTTGATCTCTGCGCCGATCTGATTGAGCTCTTCGTCGATTTCGTCTCGACCCAGAGCAGTCAGGCGAGCCAGACGCAGTTCGAGGATGGCGCGCGCCTGCTCTTCCGAGAGGTTGTAGGTGCCGTCTTCGTTAATGCGGTGACGCGGGTCATCAATTAGCCGGATAAGCGACTCGACGTCAGCCGCGTTCCAGCGGCGCGTCATCAGCTCTTCGCGAGCCGATTGCGGATCCGGCGCCTGACGAATGACGCGGATGACCTCGTCGATATTGGCGACAGCGATCGCCAGACCGACCAAGACGTGGGCGCGATCGCGTGCCTTACGCAGCAGGTATTTCGTGCGACGGCTGATGACTTCCTCACGGAAGGCAACGAAAGCGCGCAGCATATCGAGCAGGTTCATCAACTCCGGCTTGCCGCCGTTCAGCGCGACCATGTTGCAGCCGAAGGAGGTCTGCAGCGGCGTGTAGCGGTAGAGCTGGTTCAGGATGACATCGGCATTGGCATCGCGCTTCAACTCGACAACGACGCGATAGCCCTGACGGTCGGATTCGTCGCGCAGATCGGAGATGCCCTCGATGCGCTTCTCGCGCACCAGTTCGGCCATCTTCTCGATCATCGATGCCTTGTTCACTTGGAACGGAATTTCGGTGATGATGATCTGCTCGCGATCACCGCGCATCGGCTCGATGGTCGCAACGCCGCGCATGACGACGGAGCCGCGCCCGGTCTCATAGGCGGAACGGATGCCGGCGCGACCGAGGATTTTGGCGCCCGTCGGAAAATCTGGACCGGGAATGATCTGCATTATCTCAGGCAGCTCGATTGCCGGATTGTCGATCAGCGCGATGCAGCCGTCCACCACTTCCATCAGGTTGTGCGGCGGAATATTCGTCGCCATGCCGACGGCGATGCCGCCCGAGCCGTTGACGAGCAGGTTGGGGAACCGGGCCGGCAGAACTTTTGGCTCTTCCGAAGTCGCGTCGTAGTTTTCCTGGAAATCGACGGTTTCCTTGTCGATGTCCTCGATAAGCTCGTGAGCAACCTTCGTCAGGCGCGATTCCGTGTAACGCATCGCCGCCGGCGGGTCGCCGTCGATCGAGCCGAAATTGCCCTGTCCGTCGATGAGCGGCACGCGCATCGACCAGTCCTGCGCCATGCGGACCAAGGCGTCATAGATCGAAGCATCGCCGTGCGGATGGTATTTACCCATGACGTCGGCGACCGGACGAGCCGACTTCACATATTTGCGGTTCCAGTGATAGCCGCTCTCATGCGAGGCGTAGAGGATGCGCCGATGAACGGGCTTGAGACCATCGCGGACATCGGGAAGCGCGCGGCTGACGATCACGCTCATGGCGTAATCGAGGTACGACCGCTGCATTTCCTCCATGATGGAAATCGGCTCGATGCCTGGCGGGAGCTTCCCGCCGCCGGGTGGTGTTTGCTCAGTCAAAACAGATCACGATCTCTTTTAGAATCACTGCGAAATTTATAGCCGAAAGGCCCGGCAAGCGCCAATTTGGGGCGAGGTTTTTGAACAGGCTTTTGCCTCTTTAAGCCATGAAATCGAACATTTCCGTGGCGCAACCCGCCGATAGCGATGCATTACGCTTTTCGAAAGCATATTCCTCGCATAACAATGGTCGACAACAACCAAAGAACAGTCCCCGGGGAACATATGGCAAGTTCGGATACGCTGATCAATGCTTTTACGACTCTGCTTGTAACCGTCGATCCGCCAGGGCTAGCGCCGCTATTCATCGGCCTGACGGCTGGCATGAATCGCTCCGAGCGCAAGCAGGTCGCGCTGCGCGGCTCGCTGATCGCCTTTTTCATTCTGGCGGCCTTTGCCCTGTTCGGCGCGAGCATCCTCGGCGTCCTCGGAATATCGATCGGCGCCTTTCGCATTGCCGGCGGTCTGCTGCTGTTCTGGATCGCTTTCGAGATGGTGTTCGAGCGCCGACAGGACCGGAAAGAAAAGACAACAGAAGTCGCGATCACAAAGGATCATATCCGCAATATCGCGGTATTTCCGCTTGCCCTGCCCTTGATCGCCGGTCCCGGTGCGATCTCGGCAACGATCCTGCTGGCGGGTTCGCTACAGACCACACTCGACCGGGCACAATTGATCGCCGTCATCGCCGTCAATCTCGCCCTCGTTTTTGCAGCGCTTGCCATTTCCGACAGGCTCGACCGCATGCTCGGCGCCACGGGCCGCGCTATCCTGACCCGCTTGCTCGGCGTCATTCTCGCCGCGCTTGCCGCACAATTCGTCGTTGACGGTGCCAAGGCCGCGCTGGCTCTTTCATGAAAAAAGCCTGCCGTTGAGGCAGACTTTCTTTCAAAGGCAAACTGCACGCTGCGACATCTCAGAACGGGATGTCGTCGTCCAGATCGCGCGAGAAATTGCCGCCGCCGCCGGATTGGCTGCCACCACCGCGGTTGCCACCGCCGCCACGGGAAGAGCCCTGCGAGGATGATTGGCCGTAATCGTCACCACCGTAGTCGCCGCCACCATAGCCGCCGCCAAAATCACCGCCGCCGCGGCCACCGCGGCCACCGCCGTCCGAACCGCCGCCTTCTCCACGGCCATCCAGCATGGTGAGGGTCGAATTGAAGCCCTGCAGCACGATTTCGGTCGAATACTTGTCCTGGCCGTTCTGATCCTGCCATTTGCGGGTCTGCAGCGCGCCTTCGATATAGACCTTGGCGCCCTTCTTCAAATATTGCTCTGCGACCTTGCAGAGGCCTTCATTGAAGATAACCACGCGGTGCCATTCCGTCTTTTCCTTGCGCTCTCCGGAATTGCGGTCGCGCCAGGTTTCGGACGTGGCGATGTTCAGATTGGCAATCGGGCGGCCGTCCTGCGTGCGGCGGATTTCCGGGTCCGCCCCGAGATTTCCAATCAGAATTACCTTGTTCACACTACCGGCCATGACATCACCCTGTTTGCCGCCCATCGACGGCCCCTAAATTTCATCGACACACCTTAGACCATTGCCGTCATCAGGTGCTATTCCAGCACCGCCAGAGACATCTTCATCCACAAAGAAATGTCTAAGGGCATTTTTGTTCTTTCTTTGTTCTAATTTGTCTTTATGATCATGTCAACGGAATCGAAAACCCGGCTCCAACCTTTCATTTCAGCCTCGACTTGCAGGCTGACATCACTAAATAAAGGCAGACTCCAAGGGACCTGCAGACGAAGATGAGCGAACTGAAGACTATTTCCATACGTGGTGCGCGCGAGCACAATCTCAAGGGCATCGATCTCGACCTGCCGCGCAACAAGCTGATTGTCATGACCGGCCTTTCCGGTTCAGGCAAGTCTTCGCTTGCCTTCGATACCATTTATGCCGAAGGGCAGCGTCGCTATGTCGAAAGCCTTTCGGCCTATGCACGCCAATTCCTTGAAATGATGCAGAAGCCGGATGTCGACCAGATCGACGGCCTCTCGCCCGCCATTTCGATCGAGCAGAAGACGACATCGCGCAATCCTCGCTCGACGGTCGGCACGGTCACCGAAATCTACGACTATATGCGCCTGCTGTTCGCACGCGTCGGTGTCCCCTATTCGCCGGTTACCGGCCTGCCGATAGAGAGCCAGACTGTCAGCCAGATGGTCGATCGCGTTCTCGCTTACGAGGAAGGCACCAGGCTTTATATTCTGGCGCCACTCGTGCGCGGCCGCAAGGGCGAATACAAGAAGGAACTGGCGGAGCTCATGAAAAAGGGCTTCCAGCGCGTCAAGGTCGACGGGCAGTTTTATGAGATCGCCGATGTGCCGGCGCTCGACAAAAAATACAAGCATGACATCGATGTCGTGGTCGACCGTATCGTCGTGCGGCCGGATATGGCCGCCCGCCTGGCCGATAGCTTCGAAACGTCGCTGCGTCTTGCCGACGGCCTTGCCGTTGCCGAATTCGCCGACAAGCCGCTGCCACCGGAGGAAACGGCCGCCGGCGGCTCCGCCAACAAGTCGCTGAACGAAACGCACGAGCGCGTCTTGTTCTCGGAGAAGTTCGCCTGCCCTGTTTCCGGCTTTACCATCCCGGAAATCGAGCCTCGCCTGTTCTCGTTCAACAACCCCTTCGGCGCCTGCCCTTCCTGCGACGGCCTCGGCTCGCAGCAGAAGATCGATAGGGACCTGATTGTGCCGGAACCGGAGCGGACGCTGCGTGACGGCGCAATTGCTCCCTGGGCCAAATCCAGCTCCCCCTACTACAACCAGACGCTCGAAGCCCTCGGCAAGCATTACGGCTTCAAGCTCGGCAGCCGCTGGAACGAGCTGTCGGAAAAGGCTCAGGACGTCATCCTGAACGGCACGGAAGAGAAGATCGAGTTCCACTATGCCGATGGTGCGCGCTCCTACACGACGCACAAGAATTTTGAAGGCATCGTGCCGAACCTCGAACGCCGCTGGAAGGAAACGGATTCCGCCTGGGCACGCGAGGAAATCGAGCGCTTCATGTCGGCAGCACCGTGCCCGGCCTGTAACGGCTACCGCCTCAAGCCAGAGGCCTTGGCGGTCAAGATCGACAAGCTGCACATCAGCCAGGTGGCGGAGATGTCCATCCGCGTCGCTCGCGACTGGTTCGAGGCGCTGCCGGCCACTTTCACCGACAAGCAGAACGAAATCGCGGTGCGCATTCTCAAGGAAATCCGCGATCGCCTGCGCTTCCTCAACGATGTCGGCCTCGAATATCTGAGCCTATCGCGCAATTCCGGCACGCTTTCGGGCGGCGAGAGCCAACGCATCCGGCTGGCGTCGCAGATCGGCTCGGGCCTGACGGGCGTTCTCTACGTGCTCGACGAGCCGTCGATCGGCCTGCATCAGCGCGACAACGCCCGCCTGCTGGAAACGCTGAAGCACCTGCGGGACATCGGCAACACCGTTATCGTCGTCGAGCATGATGAGGATGCGATCCTGACGGCAGACGACGTTGTCGATATCGGCCCGGCGGCGGGCGTGCATGGCGGCCAGGTGGTGGCGCATGGCACGCCGAATGACATCATGGCCAACCCGAAGTCACTGACCGGTAAATACCTCTCCGGCGAGCTTGGCGTGCCCGTTCCCGAAGAACGGCGCAAGCCGAAGAAGGGGAAGGAAATCAAGGTGGTCGGCGCAAGAGGCAACAACCTCAAGAATGTCACAGCCTCTATTCCGCTCGGCGTCTTCACTGCGGTGACCGGCGTGTCCGGTGGCGGCAAGTCGACCTTTCTGATCGAGACGCTTTACAAGTCGGCCGCGCGCCGTGTCATGGGGGCGCGAGAAATCCCTGCCGATCACGACCGCATCGACGGTTTCGAGCATATCGACAAGGTGATCGATATCGATCAGTCGCCGATCGGCCGCACGCCGCGCTCGAACCCGGCGACCTATACCGGCGCCTTCACACCGATCCGCGACTGGTTTGCCGGACTACCGGAAGCCAAGGCCCGCGGCTATCAGCCCGGCCGCTTCTCCTTCAACGTCAAGGGCGGTCGCTGCGAAGCGTGCCAGGGCGACGGCGTCATCAAGATCGAGATGCACTTCCTGCCAGACGTCTACGTCACCTGCGACGTCTGCCATGGCAAACGCTACAATCGCGAAACGCTCGACGTCACCTTCAAGACCAAGTCGATCGCCGACGTACTCGACATGACCGTCGAGGAAGGCGTCGATTTCTTTGCGGCAGTTCCCGCCGTGCGCGACAAGCTGCAGAGCCTGAAGGATGTCGGCCTCGGCTATATCAAGGTGGGACAGCAGGCCAACACGCTTTCGGGTGGCGAGGCGCAGCGCGTCAAGCTAGCCAAGGAACTGTCGAAGCGATCGACGGGCCGCACGCTTTACATTCTCGACGAACCGACCACCGGCCTGCACTTCCACGATGTCGCCAAGCTTCTGGAAATGCTGCACGAGCTGGTCAATCAGGGCAATTCGGTCGTGGTCATCGAGCACAATCTCGAAGTCATCAAGACGGCCGACTGGATCCTCGATTTCGGTCCGGAGGGTGGTGACGGCGGCGGCGAGATCGTTGCTGTCGGAACGCCGGAGACCATCGTCAAGGAGAAGCGCTCTTACACGGGGCAATTCCTGAAGGAGCTGCTGGAGCGCCGGCCGATGAAGAAGGTTGCTGCGGCGGAGTGAATTTCACCCGATAAACGTCCATGGAGGAGAGCATGGAGGAGAGAATGACGAAAGCGGGCGAAATCCGCACAGGCATTGGCGGCTGGACTTTTGAGCCTTGGCGCGGGACCTTCTATCCCGATACGCTGAAGCAGAAGGACGAACTCAATTACGCCAGCCGTCAGCTGAGGGTAATCGAGGTCAATGGCACCTATTACAGTACGCAGAAGCCGGAAGTCTTCGCAAAGTGGGCTGCCGACGTTCCTGACGGGTTTATCTTCTCGCTGAAGGCGACACGCTTCGTCACCAATCGCCGGGTTCTGTCCGAAGCCGGTGAATCGATGCAGAAGTTTCTGGAATCCGGCATCAGTGAGCTTGGAGATCATCTCGGTCCGCTGCTCTGGCAGTTCGCGCCGACGAAGAAATTCGACCCGGATGATTTCGAGGCTTTCCTGAAGCTCTTGCCGGCCAAACAGGATGGCCTCGCGCTGAAGCATGTCGTCGAGGTCCGCCACGATTCCTTCAAGGTGCCGGAGTTCATCGCGCTACTCGAGAAATACAATGTCGCGCCAGTCTGCGCCGAGCATTTCGAGTATCCGATGATCGCGGATGTCACCGCCGATTTCGTCTATGCCCGCCTTCAGAAGGGCTCGGACGACATCAAGACCTGCTATCCGGAGAAGGACCTGAAGGCCTGGGCCGATCGCCTGAGAACATGGGCCGGCGGTAAGGTGCCGGACGATCTGCCGTTGATCGATGCCTCGCGCAAGGTCAAGGCAGAGCCTCGCGATGTCTTTGCCTTCATGATCCATGAGGGCAAAGTAAACGCACCTCCAGGTGCGATTGCATTGCAGCAAGAGGTCGCAAAGTAACGACTAAAGCGGCTTGACGCTGGCGACGAGATCTTCTGCCGTCAGCCCTTTGCCGGCATGCTGGCCAGCGAGCCCATGCAGCCACACGCCAGCGGCGGCGGCTTCAAATGCCGGCGCCCCTTGCGTCATAAGACCGCCGACAATGCCGGCCAGAACGTCGCCGGAGCCGGCTGTGGCAAGCCAAGGCGGTGCGTTGGCATTGATCAGCGCGCGTCCGTCCGGCGCGGCAATGACGCTATCGGCGCCCTTATAGATGATGGCGGCATGGGCGCGAGCCGCAGCTGCCCTCGCCTTGTCGACCTTGTTCAAGCTGGCATCGGCGGCGATATCGGGAAAAAGTCTCCCGAACTCGCCCTCATGCGGCGTCAGAACCAATCGCGTCGGCCCCGCGGCGAAGGCATCGAAAAGCCGTTGCGGCTCATCGCGAAACGAGGTGATGCCATCCGCATCCAGCACCAGATGACGGTCGGCAAGCGCAAGGCAGAATTGGCAAGCCTTCTCGCCGGCGCCAAACCCAGGCCCGAGAATGAAGGTCGAAAGGCGTTGATCGGCAAGCCACGCCCGCAGCGACGCCTCATCGTCAACGGCATGCAGCATGATCGCTGTGAGCGAGCCGGCATTGACGGCCATAGCCTCCGGCGGCGAGGCGATGGTGACAAGGCCTGCTCCGGCCTTCAGCCCGGCCATGGCGGACATGCGCGCCGCACCCGTCGCGTTCGGCCCGCCGGAAAAGACGACCAGGTGACCGCGCTTGTATTTGTGCGTGTCGGCGCCCGCCGACGGTATCTTTGCCTGCCATTGCATCGGCGTGTTTTCACCGATCAGGTTATCAGCATGGGCGCGGACGATGCGGGCGGGAATGCCGATGTCGAAGACTTCCAGTTCGCCGCAGAGGTCGCGGCCGGGCAGCAGGATGTGGCCCGGCTTGCGCGCCATGAAAGTCACGGTACGCTTTGCACGAAAGGCGGCTCCCAGGATCTGGCCGCTTGCCCCATCAAGACCGGAGGGCAAATCGATGGCGATGACCGGAATATCCGCCTCGCCGACACGCACGATCACTGCTTCGACTTCGGCCGGAACCGGACGAGACAGACCCGCGCCGAAGATGGCATCGATGACGACGTCGCCCGCACGCGGCACGTATTGGGCAATCGCCTCTCCTTTGACCGGGCAATCGGCAAAGGCGCGCGCCGCGTCGCCCTTCAGCCGCATCGACTCACCCAGATGGAAGAGTTTTACGCTGGCTCCCGATTGCTGCAATGCACGTGCCGTGACATAGCCGTCGCCACCATTGTTGCCCGGCCCACAGAGAACAACAAACCGTAATGCTCCGGGGAAATGTCGAAGCGCGCTTGCGGCGACAGCCTGCCCGGCCCTTTCCATGAGCCCATAGGAGTCGATGGAGGAAGCGGCGGCGTCCCTATCGACTGCAGTCATGTCGTCTGGGGAAAGGAGCAGATCGGCGAGCGGTACCATCATGGGAAACATTATAGATGCGAAATCTGCCTGAAAAACAACCGCTATTCCGGCAGTGTATTTGATCAATAAATATGCATTTGCATAGCGATTGAACAAAGTCGCCCAAAGCCTTGTACAAGCACGAATATGACGCAGACCGCACTTTTTTGCGAAATTTTACTTATCCAGCCCATTTCGACGCGAAATCGCTTCCATTTTTCCGAAAAATCCTCATCAATTCATCGTCTCGGTGCGAATTCGCCGGGATTTTTTACGGAGGTCGTTCCCCAATTGGCACGATACGTGCATACGTTGGTCGAGCGGGGAGTAGTCCTGCTGTAACAGGAGAAGCGGAGAGACATTTTCTCATGAAAAAGATCGAAGCGATCATCAAGCCCTTCAAGCTCGACGAAGTGAAGGAAGCCCTTCAGGAAGTCGGCCTGCAGGGTATCACCGTCACGGAAGCGAAGGGCTTCGGTCGTCAAAAGGGCCACACGGAGCTTTACCGTGGTGCCGAATATGTCGTCGACTTCCTGCCGAAGGTGAAGGTCGAAGTCGTGCTGGCAGATGAAAATGCGGAGGCGGTGATCGACGCTATTCGCAAGGCCGCGCAAACAGGCCGTATCGGCGACGGAAAGATTTTCGTCTCCAATGTGGAGGAAGTCATCCGAATCCGTACCGGTGAAACGGGCATCGACGCCATCTAACCCGCCCGGCCCTCGCGGCCGAGGTTCGTAATCGTCATCTAAGTCAAGGGAAGCAGTTTAATGACGACCGCAAGCGATATTCTGAAGCAAATCAAGGACAACGACGTCAAGTTCGTTGACCTGCGTTTCACCGACCCGAAGGGCAAGCTTCAGCACCTCACCATGGACGTGATCTGCGTCGACGAAGACATGTTCGCAGATGGCGTCATGTTCGATGGCTCCTCGATTGGCGGCTGGAAGGCCATCAACGAGTCCGACATGGTGCTGATGCCCGATCCGGACACTGTCCACATGGATCCGTTCTTCGCACAGTCCACCATGGTCATCCTCTGCGACATTCTCGATCCCGTCTCCGGCGAAGCCTATAACCGCGATCCGCGCGGCACTGCCAAGAAGGCCGAAGCCTATCTGAAGGCCTCCGGCATCGGCGACACCGCCTTCTTCGGCCCGGAAGCCGAATTCTTCGTCTTCGACGACGTCAAGTATAAGGCCGATCCGTACAACACCGGCTTCAAGCTCGATTCCAGCGAACTGCCGTCCAACGACGACACCGACTACGAGACCGGCAACCTCGGCCATCGTCCGCGCGTCAAGGGTGGCTACTTCCCGGTTCCGCCGATCGACAGCTGCCAGGACATGCGTTCGGAAATGCTGACGGTTCTCACAGAAATGGGCGTCACCGTAGAAAAGCATCACCACGAAGTTGCGGCCGCCCAACACGAACTCGGCATCAAGTTCGACACGCTGGTTCGCAGCGCCGACGGCATGCAGATCTACAAGTACGTCGTGCATCAGGTCGCCAATGCCTACGGCAAGACGGCAACCTTCATGCCGAAGCCGATCTTCGGCGACAACGGCTCGGGCATGCACGTGCACCAGTCGATCTGGAAGGCCGGCAAGCCGACCTTCGCTGGCGACGAATATGCAGGCCTGTCCGAAAGCTGCCTCTACTACATCGGCGGCATCATCAAGCATGCCAAAGCAATCAACGCTTTCACCAACCCGTCGACGAACTCCTACAAGCGTCTCGTCCCGGGCTACGAAGCTCCTGTTCTGCTCGCCTACTCCGCTCGCAACCGTTCCGCTTCCTGCCGTATTCCGTTCGGCTCGAACCCGAAGGCCAAGCGCGTCGAAGTCCGCTTCCCTGACCCGACCGCCAACCCCTATCTCGGCTTCGCCGCCATGCTGATGGCCGGCCTCGACGGCATCAAGAACAAGATCCATCCTGGCAAGGCCATGGACAAGGACCTGTACGACCTGCCGCCGAAGGAACTGAAGAAGATCCCGACCGTTTGCGGCTCGTTGCGCGAAGCTCTGGAAAGCCTCGACAAGGACCGCAAGTTCCTGACCGCCGGCGGCGTCTTCGACGACGACCAGATCGATTCCTTCATCGAACTGAAGATGCAGGAAGTCATGCGTTATGAAATGACCCCGCATCCGGTCGAATACGACATGTATTATTCGGTCTGATACGAGACACGAAAGCCCCGGCTCGCCCGGGGCTTTCTTTATAGTAGAGATGCAGTCGGCGGGAATGCCGCAATTGGCAGTTTTGCCGATGGATTACCGTTCGACGTTTGGAGTAAAAACCAAACAGAATGTGACAGTTCAATGAAGCAATACGGGTAAAATCCTTGATTTCAGTGGGGAAAGGCACCACATCATCAAGTGAAAGGAAGTCGTGCCATGAAACAACGAAACGCAAAATTCAATATTGGCGACGTGGTTCGACACCGGAGTTTCCCCTTCCGCGGTGTCATCTTCGATGTCGATCCGGAATTCGCAAATACAGAAGAATGGTGGAACTCCATCCCGGTCGAAGTGCGGCCCAGCAAGGACCAACCATTCTACCATCTTCTCGCCGAAAACGACGAGACGGAGTATGTCGCCTACGTATCGGAACAGAACCTGGTCAGCGATGAGAGCGGCGTTCCGCTCCGCAACCCTCAGGTCGCCCAGATTTTCGACCAGGCGCCTACCGGCCAGCTCAAGCCCAAGATGAGCCTCGCCCACTAAGCGCAAACGAATCAAGCCATTTTGAAGGGAAGGCGCACAACGCCTTCCCTTTTCATTTGCGGCCCTCACAGAACGGCCAGAAAGAAAAAGCCCGGATCGCTCCGGGCTTTTTCTTTGATAGGACTGATCCGAGCGGCTTACTGCTGCTTGGCGGCCTTCTGAGCGTCTTCGAGCTTCTTGCGAGCTTCTTCGGCCTTCTTTTGCATGCTGTCCTGCAGGCTCTTCTGGCTTTCAGCAAGCTTGCTGTCGGAGATTGCCGGACCGTCGAAAGCTGCGGCAAAGCCGGTCAGCGAGATCTTGATCGGGTTCGGCGCACGACGGAAGTTGATCGAGGTAAAGGTTACGTCCGTACCCTTCTTCAACGAAGCAACCATTGCGTCGGTTACAGGAATTTCCGCAGTGCACTTGTCCGGAAGGCAGACGGCGTAATCGAGCTTCTGGCCCTTGCCGCCATCGACCTGCATGGTGATGCCGGGCGGGATCAGGCGAGCCGTCGGGACGGAAATCTGAAGGATCTTGCGGTTGACCTTGCCATCGACGGAGATGAGGCCGACAGCCGTTACCAGCTGGCCATTGTTGGCCATGATCAGGTTCTGCACGATGCAGATATCGGCATCGTCCTGCTTGGCGCAGGTCTTGTACCAGCCGAGACGCGGCTGGTTGGGATCGCCACCACCATCGGCAGGAGCTGCGTTGGACGCATCCTGAGCGAAAGCAGCTGCCGGCATAGCCGCGCCGATCATGAGAGCCAGAGCAGAGAGACCTGCCCGCATTTTGTTGTCAGTCTTGAACATCATAGCGAAACCGCCTCCTGAAATCCGCTGCGGGACGACAGCGCGCCGTCCCATGCAATTCGGGTCAAACCGTCGTCCACCTGTCGAATGAATAAGGCAAATACATGACCCGAGAAACCCGGCACCCCTGTTACATCGCACCGGCACGGATATCCAGCTTTTCTTTGGTCTTTTCTGTTGAGTCTCAAGAATTCCGCAGTCGCGTGTTGAATTCGGCACGCTCATGATAAGGTTCGGGCGAATCGTACCCCTTACCGGAAAGGATGCCATGCAAGCGCTCCGGATCGCTGTTTTCCTGTTCTTCGCAACATTGTGCAATGCCGCCGCGGCACAGCCGCTTTATAGCATCGCCATGCACGGAGATCCGGCGCTGCCGGCCGACTTCAAGCATTTTCCCTACGTCAATCCGGATGTCAAAAAGGGCGGCCGCATCAATTATGGTGTCGTCGGCACGTTCGACAATCTCAATCCCTTCATCCTGAAGAGCATGCGCACGACGGCGCGCGGCATGTGGGATCCGGAATACGGCAATCTCGTCTACGATTCTCTCATGGTGCGCTCAAGCGACGAGCCCTTCACGCTCTACGGGCTGCTGGCGCAAACGGTCGAGTGGGACGACAGCCGGAGCTACATCCAATTCAATCTCAATCCGAAGGCTAAATGGTCGGACGGACAGCCTGTGACGCCGGACGATGTGATCTTCACTTTCCAGCTCCTGCGTGACAAGGGTCGCCCCAATTTTTCGAAACCGCTGAAAACGGTCAGCAAAATAGAAAAGGTCGGCGAACACAGCGTGCTGATCCATTTCAACGAGGAAGCCGATCGCGAAACACCACTAATCGTCGCCATGTTTCCGATCTTGCCGAAACATGTCATCGATGTAGATAGTTTCGAGCGCACCACGCTCGACATCCCCGTCGGCTCAGGCCCTTACCGGGTGAAAAGCATCGATCCCGGCCTGCGCATCGTCTTTGAGAGCGATCCCAACTATTGGGGCAAGGATCTGCCCTCCAAGATCGGCTTCGACAATTACGACGAGATTGCGGTCAATTATTTCCTGCAGGACACCGCGCTGTTCGAGTCCTTCAAGAAAGGCGATATCGATATTTATCCGGACGGCAGCCCCGGTCACTGGCGGCAGGCCTACAATTTTCCGGCTGTCGATTCGGGAGCGGTCGTCAAGGAGACGTTCACGCCGAAAAAACCAAGTGGCATGCTCGGCTTCGTCTTCAATACGCGCCGACCGATCTTCGCGGACAAAAAGGTTCGGGAGGGGCTGACGCTCGCTTTCGACTTCGAATGGCTCAATCGCAGCCTGTTTTCCAGCGCCTATACGCGCACGCAAAGCTATTGGCAGAATTCCGACCTGTCATCCTTCGGCGTTGCTGCAGATGCGCGTGAGCTCACTATGCTCGGCCCTATCAAGGATCGTATCGACCCGGATGTGCTTGATGGCAGCTACAAGCTGCCCGTCAGCAACGGTTCGGGCCGCGATCGCTCCATCCTGCGCGAGACAGTGAAGCTGCTGAAGGAAGCCGGCTACACGATCCAGGGAGAGAAAATGGTCGACAAGACCGGCCGGCAGCTCAGCTTCGAGATATTGACGCAGAACCCTGAACAGGAGCGTTTGGCGTTTCCCTATCGCCGATCCCTGGCGCTGCTCGGCATCGCGGTCACCATCCGTACGGTGGATGATTCGCAATATCAGCTGAGGACGAGCAACTACGACTACGACATGCTGATCAAATCCTACCCCTCGTCGCTATCGCCGGGGATCGAGCAGGTCGGACGCTGGGGCTCCGTTGCCGCAAAGACGCCGGGCTACAACAATTTCGCCGGCGTTGCCGATCCCGATCTCGATACATTGATCGATCACTTCCTCACGGCACATTCATCCGACGACTTCCGTGACGCCGTGCGATCTTTCGATCGTTTCCTGATCTCGGGTTATTATGTCGTGCCGCTCTATCACATCGCCCAGCAATGGGTGGCGCGCCGAAGCCACATCGGCCATCCCGACACATTGCCGCTCTATGGCTACTATCTGCCGACCTGGTGGGACGCGTCCGCACAAAAATAGGCGTTGCGTCGATAACGGTTCCCTTTCGGTAACCGGTTGAAGCCGTCGGCGCAAAGGCCTAGATGGTGGGGACAAACTGGAAATCGAAAGGAAAGAACCATGGAACGCATTACGATCGACATCGTCTCGGACGTCGTCTGCCCATGGTGCTATCTCGGCAAGGCCCGGCTGGAGCTGGCGATTGCCGAGGTGCAGGATGAAGTGGGCGTCGATCTCAACTGGCGCCCCTATCGCCTGAACCCGGACTATCCGCCCGAAGGCGTCGACCAGAAGAAGGCGCTGGAGCAAAAGCTCGGCGGCGCGGAGCGTGTTGCGCAAGGACACAAGATGCTGACGGACCTTGGCCGGGAAGTAGGAATCAAGTTCGATTTCGACGCCATCAAGATCGGCCCCAACACACTCGACGCGCATCGCCTCATTCATTGGGCCGTGACCGAGAGCCGCGAGAAGCAGGACAAGGTCGTCGATGCGCTGTTCAAGGCCAATTTCGAAGAAGGCCGCAACGTCGGCGACCACGCAGTTTTGCTCGATATCGCCGAAAAGGCAGGCCTCGACCGCTCCGTCATCGCAACGCTGCTTGCCTCGGATGCCGACCGCAACCTCATTATCGGCGAGATCGAGGCAGCTCAAAAGATCGGGGTCACCGGCGTCCCCTTCTTTATCTTCGACCAACAATATGCCGTAAGCGGCGCTCAGACGCCGGATGTGCTGGCCGGCGCGTTGCGCGATATTGCCAAGATGAAGGCCGAAGCTCGGGCCGGGATGAATTGACCGGCGGTCGGTGACAGCTTGATTGCACAAAGGAGACCGCCGACCTTACCTGCCGGATAAGTGCAGCACTGCTCGCGGTCGTTGCGGCATAGACAAAAATCTCTATTTTGCATCATCGACTCAGCCACTGGATTTCGACGATGCATACTTTCAACCGCTCGGACCTAAGTGACATCAAACTCGGAGACTGGGTGGATCGTCATTTGCCAACGGCATGGCGACCCTATGCCCGGCTCGCACGTCTGGATCGGCCCGTGGGCACGTGGCTTACGCTTTTTCCCTGCTGGGCGGCGCTTATCCAGGCGTCTCACGCTTTTCCCGACCTCCCGCATCTGTTGCTCTTCTCTCTTGGCGCCTTGCTGATGAGAAGCGCGGGTTCGACCGTCAATGATATTGCCGATCGGAAATTCGACGGCCATGTCGAACGCACCCGCTTTCGGCCGTTGGCGAGCGGCCAGATCGGCTTGCCGCAGGCCGTATCGTTTCTGGTGACGGAACTCGCCCTCGCCGCTTCGCTTCTTTTCTTCCTGACACCCTTCACGCGCCTTGTCGCCATCTGCGTACTGCCGCTCGTCTTCATCTATCCTCTTTGCAAACGCTTCACGCATTGGCCTCAGGCAGTGCTTGGCGCAGCGTTCAATTGGGGAATGCTGATGGCCTGGTCGGAAGTTACCGGCGAAATTCCAGCCGGCGCGCTTCTGATGTGGCTTGGCGCTATTACCTGGCAGATCGGCTACGACACCGTTTATGCCTATGTTGACGTTCGAGATGATACGCGTCTCGGCTTGAAGTCCACAGCGATCCTCTTCGGCAAGCGCGGCAAAACCTATATTAGTCTGTTCTACGCTCTTACGCTTGCGGCATGGTCAGTTGGCGGGTGGTTGGTCGGCATGTCCCCGGCCTATGGCATCGGAATGCTCGTTATCGCCGCGCACCTTGGCTGGCAGATCTGGCGTCTCGATATCGCTCGTCCCGAAATCAACTACCGGCTATTCCTCGCGAATATCCTGACGGGCGTCTTGCTGGCAGCATCGGCTTTCGTCGGCACTTTTTAAGTATGCAGCCACGAAAGCAATTGCGCGCCTGCAACTCCCTATCGTCGCTCAACGGCTTTGCCGGGCGAATAATACGTCAGCCTTGTTCCGCGGCCAGCAATCCCGACGCTATCGCCCGGAACGCCTCTATCGCCTTGGGAAGCACTTCCTTGGGGCTGTCGCTGGCGGCAACCCAGAGCGCGGCATTCAATGCTGCGCCGGAAAGGAGCCGGGCTGCAGCTTCCTCATCGAGCGGCTTGATAATCTTGCTCTCCAGAAGTGCTGAAACCGTCTGCCGGGTCGCTGCGAGACAGCTGTTCTGACTGGGCCATTTCGATGGATCACCCAACACCGCAGGGCCGTCGAGCAAGACAATGCGTTGAACCTCCGGATCGAGAGCCATTTCGATATAGGCTTCGCCTTCCGCCAACAGTCTCTGCCAATTACCGTCTGCTCGTCTGGCGATCTCCTTGGCCCGTAGGGCCATTTCGCTGTCGATCTGATGGACGACGGCGGCAAGCAGCCCCTTCTTGTCGCCGAAATTGTGATAGAGCGCGCCCCTTGTCAGTCCGACATCCGCCGTCAACTCGTCCATCGACGCAGCTGCAAATCCCTTATCGGCGAAAGCCTTTCGCGCGGCGGCAACGAGCTTGTTGCGGTTCTCTTCCATCGTTTCCAGGCGTTTGGCCATTCTACCCTCAAATTTCACATACGCTTCGTATTTGAATTGACACACAGAGCACTCGACGCTATTTCACATACGAACCGTATATCAAATAAAACGGCGCTTTTAAATGCCGCGCAAGATTGCGGCCGTTCAATTTCTTCTATCAACGCAAGCGAAAGCAGGCTCCAATGACGAAACGCAATGCGATCTTTCCCGCGGACAGGCATGCTCTCTACGAAGAACATGGCTATTCAGCCGCAATCCGTTCCGGCGATCTTCTATTCGTTTCTGGTCAAGTCGGCAGCCGCGCAGATGGGAGCCCGGAGCCGGATTTCGAGCGTCAAGTCCAGCTCGCCTTCGACAACCTACGGGCAACCTTGGAGGCAGGCGGCTGCACTTTTGACGATATTGTTGACGTCACCACGTTCCACACCGATCCGGAAAACCAGTTCGGAACGATCATGGCTGTCAAGAACAGTATCTTCAATGAAGCACCCTACCCGAACTGGACGGCGATAGGCGTCAATTGGCTGGCGGGTTTCGACTTTGAAATCAAGGTTATAGCGCGCGTTCCTGATGCAGCTCATCGCTCTCAGGCGGCATGAAACGCACGACGGATTTCGGCCCGGCGCAGCAGGTAGCCGCCGGGGCCGAAATGCTCTTTGGCAAAGGCCGCAGAACGAAGCGGCCTCTCCTACTTCGCCAGTTCCGCCAGTTGCGTCATGACAACTGCCGCGCCCTGCAGCCGCTTTTCCGGCGTCGGCAGGTCGCGGGTCAGGAAGACGCTATGGTCGGGACGGATCTTCGCCATCGTCCCCTGCTTGGCGATATAGCCGACGAGATTGGCCGGGTTCGGGAATTCCTTGTTGCGGAATTGCACGACAACGCCTTTCGGGCCGGCGTCCAGCTTCTCGACATTGGCGATGCGGCAGAGCGACTTGATGTAGACGATCTTGAGGAGGTGCTGCACCTCGATCGGCAAGGGGCCGAAGCGGTCGATCATTTCGGCGCCGAAGCCGTCGATCTCCTTGATTTCGGTAATCTCGCCGAGACGGCGATAGAGCGCCATGCGCAGATGCAGGTCCGGTACATAGGCGTCGGGAATCATGACAGGCGTGCCTACGGAGATCTGAGGCGACCAGCCGGTATCCTGGATCTCGTCAACGCCCTTGACCTCGGCAACCGCCTCTTCCAGCATCTGCTGGTAAAGCTCGAATCCGACTTCCTTGATATGGCCCGATTGTTCCTCGCCGAGCAGATTGCCGGCGCCGCGGATATCGAGATCGTGGCTGGCCAGCTGGAAGCCGGCGCCGAGCGTATCGAGCGACTGCAACACCTTCAGCCGGCGCTCCGCCGTCGTCGTCAGAACCTTGTTGACCGGCAGGGTGAAGAGCGCGAATGCGCGCACCTTGGAACGGCCAACACGGCCGCGGAGCTGATAGAGCTGGGCAAGGCCGAACATATCGGCGCGATGGACGATCAGCGTGTTCGCGGTCGGTACGTCAAGGCCGGATTCTACGATGGTCGTCGATAGCAGCACATCGTAACGGCCCTCATAGAAGGCGTTCATGATGTCTTCCAGCTCGCCGGCCGGCATCTGGCCGTGCGCGACCGCCACCTTCAGCTCCGGCACATCCGACTGCAGGAAGGCGTGGATATCGGCGAGATCGGCAAGCCGCGGGCAGACGTAGAAGCTCTGTCCGCCGCGATAATGCTCGCGCATCAGCGTTTCGCGGATCACAAGGGAATCGAAGGGCGAGATGAAGGTGCGCACCGCCATGCGGTCGACCGGCGGCGTGGTGATGAGCGACAGCTCGCGCACACCCGTCATGGCAAGCTGCAGCGTGCGCGGGATCGGCGTCGCCGACAGCGTCAGCACATGCACGTCGCTCTTCAGTTCCTTCAGGCGTTCCTTGTGCTTGACGCCGAAATGCTGCTCCTCATCGATGATGAGCAGGCCGAGATTGGCGAAACTGATGCCGGAGCCTAGCAGCGCATGCGTGCCGACGACAATGTCGGTCTTGCCTTCTGCCACTTCCTTCTTCGTGAGCGCCAGATCCTTGGCGCCGACCAGCCGGGATGCCTGCTGTACGCGGATCGGCAGGCCGCGGAAGCGCTCGGAGAAGGTCTTAAAATGCTGGCGGGCAAGCAGCGTCGTCGGCACCACGACGGCGACCTGGGCGCCGTTCATGGCGGCGACGAAGGCGGCGCGCAGCGCCACTTCCGTCTTGCCGAAACCGACATCGCCGCAGACGAGGCGGTCCATCGGTCGGCCGGCGCCGAGATCGTCGCGCACCGCCTCGATGGCGTTCATCTGGTCGTCTGTCTCGTCATAGGGGAATCGCGCGGCAAATTCGTCGTAGAGACCATCCGGCGTACTGAGCACCGGTGCGTGGCGTGTCAGGCGTTCGGCCGCGACCCGGATCAAGGCGCCGGCCATATCGAGCAGGCGCTTCTTGAGCTTGGCCTTGCGCATCTGCCAAGCGCCGCCGCCGAGCTTGTCGAGCTGGGCCTCGGTGCCCTCGCCGCCATAGCGCGAGAGAAGATCGATGTTTTCGACCGGCAGGAACAGCTTGGCGTCGTCGGCGTAACGCAGCTCAAGGCAGGCATGCGGCGCGCCAGCAGCCTCGATCGTTCTCAGCCCGACGAAACGACCGATGCCATGCTCGGCGTGAACGACGATCGAGCCTTCGTCGAGACCGGCCACTTCCGAGATGAAATCGGCGGCGCGCTTGCGGCGCTTGGAGCGGCGCACCATGCGGTCGCCGAGAATATCCTGCTCGCCGATAACGATGAGATCGCCTGCCTCGAAACCGGATTCGAGGCTAAGGACGGCTGCAGCCGCCTCGCCCTTCGCCAATCCACCGAGATCCTTGAAAGCCTCGATCGTCTTGACGCGCGCCAGCCCGTGCTCGGAGAGCACCTGCAGAAGGCGGTCGAGAGAACCCTCAGTCCAGGCCGAAATCAGCACCTTGCCGCCCGAGGCTCGCTTTTCGGCGATATGCTTTACGACGGCGTCGAAGACGTTGACGCGCTCGCTGTCGGCACTCTCAGTGGCAGAGCGTGCCCAGCGCGGCCCTTGACGAGCGTCAAGGCTGATGACGCGGCGCGCCTCGCCCTCGTGCTCATTGAAGGGAGAGATGCGGATAGCGTCGAAGGCATCGAGCGCGTTGCCGAAGGCCTTGCCGTCAAGATAGAGTTGCCCCGGCGTCACGGGCTTGTAGGGCGTACCTTGGGCCATCTGGCCCTTGCCCTGCTGGCCGGAATTCAAGCGGGCGTCGTAGTAATCGAAGACGAGCTTGGAGCGTTCCTCAGCAGCCTCGCGAACGGTGTGATCCGTAACCAGCTGGAAGCCTTTAAGATAGTCGAATACCGTTTCGAGCTTTTCGTAGAAAAGCGGTAGCCAATGCTCCATGCCGGCATAGCGGCGCCCCTCAGACACGGCGACATAGAGCGCATCGTCGCGCGTGGCGGCGCCGAAGGCAGAGAGATAATTCTTGCGGAAGCGGCTGATCGTATCCGGCGTCAGCGTCACTTCGCTCATCGGATTGAGATCCAGCGAGCGGACCTGCCCGGTCGTGCGTTGGCTCGCCGGATCGAAGCTGCGGATGCTTTCCAGCGTATCGCCGAAGAAGTCCAGGCGAACCGGCTCTTCCGTGCCCGGAACGAAGACATCGAGAATACCGCCGCGGACGGCAAATTCGCCGACTTCGCGCACGGTCGCGACGCGATCGAAACCGTTGCGCTCCAGACGGCTGGCAATATCATCCATCCGCACCTGATTGCCGGGGCGGGCGGAAAACGCCAGGCTTTCGATCACGTCCTGCGGCGCGACCTTCTGCAGCATGGCATTGACCGTGACAAGCACGATTGCCGCATGTGGCTTGCGATGATGCGCAATGAGGCCAGAGAGTGCGGCCAGGCGGCGGGCCGAAGTATCGGAACTCGGCGAGACGCGGTCGTAGGGCAGGCAATCCCAGGCGGGTAGAGTGAGAACCGGTATTTCGGGCGCGATGAAGCCGAGCATCTGTTCGACATCAGCCATATGCTGACCGTCGGACATGACATAGGCGACCGGCTGGCCGGCTCGCGCCAGGTCCGCAAGCAGGAATGGCTCCATGCCGGCCGGCACATGACCGACCGTCAGCGGCTCGCTTGCGGCGAGCACCTTCTTCGCGTCAAAACCGGGGATCATTTCGTCAATCCAAACCTTTCGGCGATCTCTTCGAAATCTGGCTTATACGATGCCAGGCGCTCGAAGAGAGGCGTCTGCAGATGCTGCGGCGTCGGCTCGCTCCCAAGAATCCACTTGAGGAGATCATTGTCTTCCTCGGCCATGATGCGCTCGAGCTCATCGAGATCCGCCTCGGGGAGGTTTGGCAACTCATTGTCGGCAAACTGGCCGAAGACCAGATCCATCTCGCGGATGCCGCGATGCCAACAGCGGAAAAGGATGCGCCGGCGGCGAGGATCGAGATCGGCACTGCTGAGGGTCAGCCCAGTCATCAAAAACACCTTTATGTTGATGCGTCTCTATAAAACCAGCGTTGTAAGGTGGGAACCGGTTTTTCAGAAAAAAGCGTCTGCGATGCAATTTTCCGGGGAGTGTTCGGCGCAATGACGCCGAGTTCTCCGCCAGCCCTTGCCAAATGCGCCCTGCCCGTCGCATTTTGCCCGCCATGCGTCCCGCCATCCTCGACCCGTTGTTTGCCTCCATCTCTTCGCTGCCCGGCGTCGGGCCGAAGGTATCCGAGCTGCTGGTGAAGCTGCTCGACCGAGAGACGATCGACAACTGCCGTGTCGTCGACCTCATCTTCCACGCACCGCATTCGATCATAGACCGGCGCGAGCAACCGGGTATTGCCAGAGCACCGCAGGGAGCCATCGTCACCATTACCGGCCGTGTCGACCGGCATCAGCCGCCGCCCAATGCTCGCAGCAACGTGCCCTACCGCGTCTATCTGCATGACGAGACCGGCGAGCTTGCGCTGGTCTTCTTCCGCGGCAAGGCGCAATGGCTGGAAAAGCAACTGCCTGTCGACGAGACTGTCACGGTCAGCGGCAAGGTCGACTGGTTCAATGGCCGCCCGTCGATGGTGCATCCCGACTATATCATGCGCGAGAGCGAGGCAGAAAACCTGCCGCTGGTCGAACCGGTCTACCCGCTGACCGCAGGCCTGACGCCGAAATTCCTTCGCAAGACCATCGAGGCGGCGCTGCCACGCATTCCGCAACTGCCCGAATGGGATGACATCGCGCTTACGCAGAAACAGGGCTTTCCCTCGATCTCCGACAGCTTCCACATGCTGCATGCGCCGCGAGACGCCACCGATATCGATCCGCAGGCGCCGGCCCGTCGCCGGCTTGCCTATGATGAGTTCCTCGCGGGGCAACTGTCGCTCTCTCTCGTACGCCAAAGGCTGCGCAAGGTGGCGGGGCAACCCGTGCATGCCACTGGAGAAATCAGCAACAAGATATTGGAATCCCTGCCTTTCTCGATGACAAACAGCCAGCGGGATGCTGTTGCCGATATTCTCAAGGACATGGCCGGCACGGAACGCATGCTCCGGCTACTGCAGGGCGATGTGGGTGCTGGAAAGACGCTAGTTGCCTTGATGGCGATAGCCGCCGTCATCGAAAGCGGCGGCCAGGCCGTGCTGATGGCGCCGACCGAAATCTTGGCACGTCAACACTATGCGACGATCTCGAAATTCGCAGCAAGTACAAATCTTTCCGTCGAAGTTCTCACAGGCCGCACGAAGGGCCGGGAGCGCGATGCGATCTTGGAACGCATCGCCTCCGGCGAAGCGCAGATCGTCATCGGCACGCATGCATTGTTCCAAGACAGCGTCGGCTACGCCAATCTCATGCTTGCCGTCGTCGACGAGCAGCATCGCTTCGGCGTCCACCAGCGCCTGCGCCTGACCGCGAAGGGCATCTCGCCGCATATGCTCGTCATGACCGCAACGCCGATACCCCGGACGCTGGTGCTGGCCGCCTTCGGCGACATGGACGTTTCCAAACTCACCGAAAAGCCGGCGGGCCGCAAGCCGATCCAGACGATCACCATCCCGAACGAGCGAACCGGCGATATCGTCGCCCGCCTCCGAAGTGCATTATCTGAAGGCAAAAAAGCCTATTGGATATGCCCACTTGTGGAAGAATCCGAAGAATCCGATTTAATGTCCGTCGAGGAACGTCATGAGACTCTCACCAAGGCGCTCGGTCCAGGCATCGGCCTCATCCATGGTCGGATGAGCGGTCCTGAAAAGGATGCCGTCATGATGGCCTTCAAGAATGGCGAAATTCGCCTGCTGGTCGCCACGACCGTCGTCGAAGTGGGTGTTGATGTGCCGGATGCGACGATCATGGTGATCGAGCATGCCGAGCGTTTCGGCCTGGCGCAGCTGCATCAGCTGCGTGGGCGCGTCGGCCGCGGCGACGAAGCCTCCACCTGCATCCTGCTCTACAAAGGGCCGCTCGGCGAAACTGGACATGCGCGGCTGTCGATCATGCGCGAGACCGAGGACGGCTTCCGCATTGCCGAGGAGGACTTGAAGCTGCGCGGCGAAGGCGAGCTTCTCGGCACGCGCCAGTCCGGCACGCCCGGCTTCCGCATTGCCAGCCTCGAGGCGCACGCCGACCTCTTGGAAATCGCCCGCAAGGATGCCGCCTATCTGATCGAACGGGATCCGGAGCTGACCAGCGAGCGCGGCGTGGCGGTGCGCACCCTGCTCTACCTCTTCCGCCGCGACGAAGCGATCCGGTTCCTGCGGGCCGGATAATTGGATGGACGCGGTGACCGCGCCCATCCGTGTCTCATGAAATTACTTGGCGGATAGGCCTGGAATAGTGACCTGGAACACCTGGAACATCGTGTCGACATCGGCGCCACTATCATCCTTGTAGGCAGCGCCGACCTGGAAGCCGTCCTGGGTGATGAAGTCGTTATCGTTGGCGACGAACAGGAAATAGTCATCCGGCAGTTTCGGGTCCTGGACGCTAGCGAGCGACATGGCTTCCCATTTTTCCGAGAGATTGTTGCGATCGTTCGGAGCGCCGTTGTGGAGGCCGAAGCGGGCGAGATCGGCGGCATCGTTGATGTCGATGAACTGGCTGAGGATAGCCGGCTTGACTGAGGGGTCGAGAACGCCCTTCGGAGCGACAGCCGTATCGCCGTCGAACTTGCCGCCGGCAATGTCGGTGGCTGCGGACACATCGACGGCAACGATGCTACGATAGATCGACTTTTCGCCCTTCTGGCCGTAGCCGTTGTTGCTGTCGCGAGCGAGCATCAGGAAGCTTGTCGGCGAAAGTGCTACGATTTCGCTCTGGGCGGCGACGGCCGTCTTGCCCTTGTCATTGGTAAAGACCGGCAGAGGCACGACATATTCATGCACCAGTTTCAGATGGTCGAGATCGGTAGCCTCGTAAACCAGGGCGCGCGTGTTCTGGCGCGTCGAGCTGGAATCGCCGCCATCCTGGCGCGTCGCGGACTGGAGCACCGCAATCAGGAACTTGCCGTCCGGGGTCAGGGACATGCCCTCGAAGCCCTGGTTGTTCTGGCGCCCGCTCGTCGGGTCCTTCGGATCCGGGGCGGATTCGCCGGGGCCCGGATTGTTCGAGGAGAAGTTCACCGTGCCGCGGCGCATCGGCAGAAACGCGGCCGGCGGGGCCGTGGCCGAAATCATCCGTCCATCCGCCGAGAAGCGGTAGATGTAAGGTCCGTATTCATCGCTGATGAACATCGAGCCATCGGGCAGCCGGGCAATGGCTTCGTTGTCGATCGAGATCTTGCCGTTCGGCGCTTGCGGCAAAAGTGGTATGGCACCTTCTGGATTACGAACACCGTTTGCCGGATCGAGGCCGGTGGTGTCGTTGCCCTTGTTGTCTTTCAACAGCAGCGTGTCGGCGAGTTTGGCTTCGACGCCCAACTGCTCCTTGCCGGCTGGTGGAGTTGCGCCGGGAGCAACCGGTGTCAGCTTGATATCTATGGTGTTAAGACGCGCGCGATAATCGGTGGTGCCGGCAACATTGTAGCCACGGTCCGGCAATAGCCACAGCGAGCCCTTGTAGGTGCCATCGGCGTTGCGGGTCCAGCTCTTGGTATCGATCGACATGCCCGAACCGGAACCAAAGGTTTCGCCGAACTTGTCGCGCTGATTGGCAGGGATGCGGCCAATGGCGACGCGCCCCTTGTTGACGATCGCCGCGCCGCCGACGGTTACGGACGTATCGGCAAAGGCTGCCACCGGAGCCATGAAAACGAATGTCGCAAGCGTTGCCGACAACAACGACAAGCTTGTCGAACGCGTATATCTCAAAACAATATCCTCCGGATGAAAACTATTCTGGAGACAACGACGTCCATCTTCGGGCTGGTCCAAGAACCCCACCGAAATGCATTTGCCCGGTATCGAAGCTTCGAGCGATCAATGATGAAATGCATCCGATCGCTTGTCCCCAACGAGGGTCTAAGGCGTCAACATGATAGGCGCATGACAGCTCGCGCGATGCGCGAAACTTCCCAATCACCCGCCGCTAGGAAGCGGCCTCACGACGGCTCCAACAAGACTGCGGAGCGATTTCGCGTCAGAAACTGTTTGAAGGCGGAGAGATGGAGTATTCTCGCGGCTATGCTTAGAACGGAAATGCGCTAGGTCAGCGACTTCACCGGAACGGGTGTCGGCAACAGGCCTTTGGCTGCCACAAGTGCATCCTTATACTCCGGTGCGACCAGGCCGCCCGATATCAGAAGCTTGGCGCCATCCTCCGGGCTCATGTCGAGCACGGTAATTTTTTCGCGGGGAACGAAAACCAGAAAGCCAGCCGTCGGCACCGGCGTCGGCGGCAGAAAGACCGCCACCATATCCTTGCCCATGGCATTGAACTTCGAGGCGATCTCGCCTCTGGCATCCGTCGAAATAAATACCATCGACCACAAACCGGGGCTTGGATATTCTATAAGCCCGACCTTCTTGAAGGATGTACCTTGCTCCTTCAGTACCGTTTCGAAGATCTGCTTGACACTCTTGTAGATCGTCCGCACGAGAGGCACGCGATTGACGATCGACTCGCCGAAACGGACGATGCTTTGACCGATCAGGTTCTTGGCAAGGAACCCCACCAGCGTGATGAAGATCATCGCAATCACCAGCCCGGTGCCGGGAACTGCGAAGTTCAGATAGCTTTCCGGATCATAGCGCGCGGGGATGTATGGTCGCACCCAGCTATCCGCCCAATGAACGACTGACCATGTCAGCCAGAGCGTAATGGCTATGGGTGCGCAAATAATCAGGCCGGCCAGAAAATTGTTTCTGATCCGCGTCGGTACGGACGCTTTGATGAGTTTTTCAGTCATTCGCCGTTCGAAAACTCCGTTCCGTCACCTACCGCTATCGGCCAAGTCCTCCCCACCTCTCCTCTAAGGAAAGTGCCAGAAATCCATGCGGCACACAACCCGGCAGTCATGCCGCCGGGCTTCACGGAGATGCGGCTCACGACGACGTGATGCCGGGTGACGACAGGAACAGAAGTCTACTCCACCGTCACCGACTTGGCGAGATTTCGCGGCTGGTCGACATCGGTGCCCATAAAGACAGCGGTGTGATAGGCAAGCAGCTGAATCGGCAGCGAGAAGATGATCGGTGAGATGATCTCGTCCACCATGGGCAGAACGATCGTCGCCATCGTCGGCAGCGTGGACGCTGCAGCACCCTTTTCGTCGGTAATGAAGATGATTCGTCCGCCGCGTGCTGCCACTTCCTGCATGTTGGAAACCGTCTTGTCGAAGAAGCGGTCATGCGGAGCGATGACGATGACGGGCATGTTCTCGTCGATCAGTGCGATCGGTCCATGCTTGAGTTCGCCGGCCGCATAACCCTCTGCATGGATATAGGAGATTTCCTTCAGCTTCAGCGCGCCTTCCAGAGCGAGCGGGAAGCTTGTGCCGCGACCGAGATAGAGCACATCCTTGAACTTCGAAATCTCACGCGACAGGCTTTCCATCTGCGGCTGAATGAGATTGAGAACATTGGCCATGATGCGCGGCATCTCGATGAGATGGTGCACCAGCTCCTTCTCGTCCTCGGCACTGATAGTGCCGCGAGCGACACCGGCGCCGATCGCCAGTGATGCAAGAACGGCCAACTGGCAGGTGAAGGCCTTTGTCGAGGCAACGCCGATTTCCGGGCCGGCCATGATCGGGAAGACCGCGTCGGATTCGCGGGCGATGGTCGATTCCTTGACGTTGACGACGGCGCCGATCTTCAGGCCATGATCACGGCAGTAGCGCAGCGATGCCAGCGTATCGGCCGTCTCGCCGGACTGTGAAATGAACAGCGCAGCCTGCGAAGACTGCAGCGGCATTTCGCGATAGCGGAATTCGGAGGCGACATCGATTTCGACCGGCAGGCGCGCATAGCGCTCGAACCAGTATTTGCCGATCAGGCCGGCAAGATAGGCGGTGCCGCAGGCGGAGATCGCCAGACCCGACACTTTCCCGAAGTCGATAGCCGACACGTCGGAGTGCACGCGATGGCTGGCGAAATCGACGTAGTGGCTCAGCGCGTGGGAGATGACCTCCGGCTGCTCGTAGATTTCCTTTTCCATGAAGTGGCGATGATTGCCCTTGTCGACAACGTAGGCAGTCGCCTGGGAAATCTGCCGCGGCCGCTTCACTTCCTTGCCGTTAAAATCGAGAATGGTCGCGCCGCTATGCGTGACGATGGCGCAATCGCCGTCAACGAGATAGGTGATCTCGTTGGTAAACGGCGCAAGCGCAATGGCATCCGAACCGAGGAACATTTCGCCCTTGCCGTGACCGACGGCAAGCGGCGGGCCCGAGCGTGCCGCCATCAGCGTGCCGGGATCGTTCTGAAACATGACGGCCAGCGCATAGGCGCCGGTGACGCGATTGAGCATCTTCAGCATGGCAGCGCGCGGGTCGAGGCCATCGCGGATGTAATTCGCCAGGAGATGCGCCACGACTTCGGTATCCGTCTGCGACGAGAATACCCTGCCCTCAGCCTTCAATTCTTCGCGCAATTCCGAAAAATTCTCGATGATGCCGTTGTGGACGACGGCAACGCCTTCGACGAAATGCGGATGCGCATTGGTTTCATTCGGAACGCCATGGGTTGCCCAGCGTGTATGGGCGATACCGGTCGTGCCCGGCAGAGGATCCGTTTCCAGGCGCTTTTCCAGATTGAAAAGCTTTCCTTCCGCACGGCGGCGATCCATCACGCCCTCATGGATGGTCGCAACGCCGGCGGAATCATAACCGCGATATTCGAGGCGGCGCAGCGCGTCCACCAAGCGATCCGCAACCGGCTTCGTTCCGACAATCCCAACAATACCGCACATACAACTCTCCGTCTGACCTCAGATTTGAGGGCAAGTCCTACCTGTTCCTAAAATTTTCTCAATTGGCATAACGGTCACTTTCGATTTCGGACCGTTACGCGAGAAACGTAGGGCTAGTGGCTACCGCCGCCCTTCTTTGCTGCCTTGATGGCCAGGGCTCGCTCGCGGATGAGATTGGCTCGCTCCGGCTTTACTTCCTGACGAGCCCGCCCAAAGGCCAGAGCGTCGGCAGGAACGTCATCGGTGATGACACTGCCGGAGGCAATATAAGCACCATCGCCGATGCGAATAGGCGCCACGAGCGACGAGTTGGATCCGACGAACGTATTCGCGCCGATGTGAGTCTCGTGCTTGTTGACCCCATCATAATTGCAGGTGATCGTGCCCGCGCCGATGTTGCTGTGGGCACCGATCGTCGCATCGCCGATATAGGCCAGATGATTGACCTTGGCGCCTTCGGCGATCTTGGCGTTCTTGACTTCGCAGAAATTGCCGACCTTGGCGCCGGCGGCGAGATCGGCCCCAGGGCGCAAGCGCGCAAACGGCCCGACCGTGGCCCCAGCACTGACATGCGCACCCTCAATATGCGAGAAGGCATGAATGATCGCTCCGCCATCGATGACGGTGCCAGGACCGAATACGACATTCGGCTCGATCAGTGCATCCTGGCCGATGACGGTGTCGTAGGCCAGGAACACGGTCTCCGGCGCAATCATGGTGACGCCCGAGAGCATGAGTTCGTGGCGCCGACGCTCCTGCCAGAGGCGCTCGATGAAGGCGAGCTCGGCGCGATTGTTGCAGCCGGTCATCTCGACTTCCGGCGCATCGACGGCCACGGCGCGGCCGCCGAGCGAACGCGCGATTTCGACGAGATCGGTCAGGTAATATTCGCCCTTGGCATTGTTGTTGCCGATGTGGTCGAGCAGGTCCAGCGCCTTGCGGCCATTGATCGCCATCAGGCCGCTGTTGCACCAGGTTATCGCCAGCTCGGCATCGGTCGCATCTTTCGCCTCGCGAATCGCGATCAATTCGCCGTCTTTGACCAGGAGCCGGCCATAGGCATTCGGATTGTCGGTGTGAAAGCCGATGACGACGACGTCGTTGCCGTCGGCCAATCCCTGCCGGGCGGCGCGAAGCGGAGCATCGGTCAGCAGCGGCACATCGCCATAGGCAACGAGAATATCGTCATATCCGCGAGCAATCGCTTCGCGCGCCGCCAGAACGGCATGGCCTGTGCCCAAGCGTTCCTTCTGCAGATATGATTCGACTGCGATGCCGCCAATCGATGCCGCGGCGCTGACCTCGTCAGCATTCCGCCCCACGACCAGCGCCGCCGTCGAAATATCGGTTTTGGCGATTGCGTCCATGACGTGGGCAATCATCGGCCGGCTCGCGATCGGATGCAGCACCTTCGACATCGACGACTTCATGCGGGTGCTGTCGCCGGCGGCGAGGATGATAGCGAGGCAGGTGCGTTCCATTTCAAGCTCCGAGATACACGGTCATGCGCGGCCCATTGCTGGTCGCAAGCTTCTCATAGCAACTGTTCAAGCAGGGCACTACGGAGAAATTGGAAACAGTTCTCAAGTTTCGGCCAGCGCGGCAAAGGCTTCAAGCACGTGCTGCTTCCCATCAATGATCACGAATTCCATGGCCCTACGGGCCCCCGCGCTATCCCGCGCAGCAATGGCATCGACGATGGCCGTGTGAGTTTCTGCGATATTGCCGAAGCCATTGCTGGCAGGCGGCGCGCTCATGCGGAACATGCCGACCAGCGCCGCCTCGATAAGCCCGCCCAGCGATCGCATGAACGGATTCTGCGAGGCCTCCGTAATGGCGAGGTGAAAATGCAGGTCGGCAACGGCCAGACTGTCAGACGTATGTTCCGGGTTCGCCAAAGCTGCCGCAAGTCGGCGCAGCAGATCAATATCCTCCTTGCTTGCCCGTTCAGCAACAAGGCCGGCGGCGAATGGTTCGAACGCCATGCGTATATCGTAGAGATGGAGGAGAAACTCCTGATCGACGCCGTTTTCGAAGTGCCAGCTCAGCACTTCGTTGTCGAACATGTTCCAGTGGATCTTTTCGGTGACGCGCGTGCCGACGCGTGCCCGCGGCACGACCATACCTTTGGCCGCCAGGGTCTTCATGCTCTCGCGCAGAATGGTACGGGACACTTTGAAGCGCTGCAGAAGCTCGCTGTCGCCCGGAAGAATGCTGCCGATCGGAAATGCGCCCGCGACGATCGCCTTGCCGAGCTCGTCGACCACTTGCGCGTGGCTCGTCCGTGACCTTCCTCCGGATTGTCGGTTGTCAAGCAATCGTCCGCTCAAGCACGCTGTCCTTTCCCCAGGCGAAGTATCGAATGAAACGGGAGAGCAAGAGGAAAACAGTCTGCATTGGAATAGCGGCCGATAGCGCCAAGCGGGTCAGTATTCTCATCCGAAAGCCTGACAGAATCGCTGTGACGACGGTACGGCTCGCATACGAGCCTTGTTTGAAAATTCCAAAGAGTGTTCCTCCGCCGAACCCCGCTCCTCCTGCACGCGCTGTTCCTCCCATGACCACAGCATCACGTTCGGCGCTACTGCGGTAGTCTGGTATCCTGCTGATGTATAAATGGAAAAAACGATTCCGAATAGACCCGCAACGAAAGCTCCGGCTTCTGGCCTTGGCTTGAAACAGACAGATATGCCACCGCGGTTACACTCGCAAACCTGGCAACACCGCTCACCCATGCCTCAAGCTACCGCCAGAGCAGGAGGCAAAAAATCATACAGTAATATCTTCATAGACGATCATTCATTCATGCAGTGCAACAAAAAGGGGCACCAAGAGCGCCCCTTTCTTCAACCTATCAAGTCAAACTGCTTACTTCGATGCGGGCAGCTTGTCGTCAACGCCTTCGATGTAGAAGTTCATGCCGAGCAGCGTGCCGTCATCGGCCTTTTCGCCAGCCTTCAGCCAAGGCGTGCCATCCTGCTTGTTGATCGGGCCGGTAAAGGGTGCGATCTCGCCGGACTTGATCTTGGCTTCGGTTTCCTGAGCCATCTTCTTCACGTCGTCAGGCATGTTGGTATAGTCCGCCATCTTCAGGATGCCGTCCTTCAAGCCATCCCAGCTCTGCTCGGACTTCCACTTACCGTCGAGCAGCGCGTGAACGCGCTTGGAGTAGTAGTTACCCCAGGTGTCGACGATAGCGGTCAGCTGAGCCTTCGGGCCGGCGGCGATCATGTCGGACGCCTGACCGAAAGCGTGGATCCCACGCTCCTGAGCAACCTGCATCGGAGCGGTGGTGTCTGTATGCTGCGTCAGGATGTCGACACCCTGGTCAACCATGGCCTTCGCTGCGTCGGCTTCCTTGCCGGGGTCGAACCAGGTGTTGACCCAGACCACCTTGAGCTTGAAGCTCGGATCGACGGAACGGGCGCCCTGCTCGAAGGAGTTGATGCCCATCACGACTTCCGGAATCGGGAAGGACGCGATGTAGGCGGCACCATGGTTCTTCGACGTCTTGGCGGCGATCTGGCCCAGGATGTAACGGCCTTCATAGAAACGCGAGTTGTAGGTCGCGAGGTTCGGGCCACTCTTGAAGCCGGTCGCATGCTCGAACTTCACCTTCGGGAACTTGGCGGCAACCTTGACGGTCGCATCCATGAAGCCGAACGAAGTGGAGAAGATCAGCGAGCAGCCGGAACGGGCGAGACGCTCGATGGCGCGCTCCGCATCCGGGCCTTCCGGTACGTTTTCGAGATAAGGCGTCTCGATCTTGTCACCGAATTCCTTCTGGACCTGCTGGCGGCCGAGATCATGCGCCTGCGAGTAACCGCCGTCCGTATGCGAGCCGACGTAAACGAAGCAGACCTTGGTCGGCGCTGCTTCGGCCGCGGCGGCGAAACCAACGATGGCAGCGGCGGTCGTGGCGAGTGCGAGTGCTAGTTTCTTCATGGTTACCCCTGTTGGTTTGACATGGTTTGGTGAAATCCGTCCGGCTATTGTCGCTAGCGTTCCGGAACGAAGGCTTTGCCGAGCGAGGCTGGCGTGTTGATCAAGGTCGCACGGCGATTTTGAGAGATGATGACGAGAACCACAATAGTCGCTGCATAGGGCAGCATCGACAGGAATTGCGAGGGAATGCCCACGCCGAAGCCCTGCGCATGAAATTGCAAGATCGTCACGGCGCCGAATAGATAGCCGCCGGCCATGACGCGCGCCGGCCGCCAGGATGCGAAGACGACGAGGGCAAGCGTCACCCAGCCGCGACCGGCAGACATGTTCTCGACCCATTGTGGCGTATAGACCAGCGACAATTGTGCGCCGGCAAGCCCTGCGCAGGCGCCGCCGAACATGACGGCCAAATAGCGCGTGCGAATGACATCGATGCCGAGCGCGTGCGCCGAGCCATGGCTATCGCCAACGGCGCGAAGCTTCAGGCCGGCACGGCTGCGGAACAGGAACCAGTTGACGCCGATGAGCAGCGCGATCGAGAGATAGAACGTCAGGTCCTGCTTGAAAAGCACCGGCCCGAAGAACGGGATCTGCGACAAGAACGGGAAGGCGATCTCCCGCAACTGCACACCGGGTACGCTCACATATCCCTCGCCGATCATGCCCGAAAGGCCAAGGCCGAGGATGGTGAGCGCCAGGCCGGTCGCCACCTGGTTCGTTACCAGCGTCAGGGTCAGGAAACCGAACAGCAGTGAAAACAGCGCGCCCGCCGCGATACCGACAAGTAGGCCGACATAGGGAGAACCGCTCATCTGCGCACCGACGAAAGCGGCGACTGCGCCGATGATCATCATGCCCTCGACGCCGAGATTGAGCACGCCGGACCGCTCCACTACGAGTTCGCCGAGACCAGCAATCACGAGCGGTGTCGATGCGGTGATGATGGTCAGGAGGATTGCTTCAAAGACGCTCATGCAGCACCTCCCCGAACCCGCGACCACACCAGACGGATCTTATAGTAAATCAACGTGTCGCAGGAGAGCACAAAAAACAACAGGAGGCCCTGAAACACGCTTGCAGCCTTGGCGGAAATGCCGGGCGACAACTGAGCCGCCTCGCCGCCGAGATAAGTCAGCGCCAGCACCAGACCGGAGAGAATGGCGCCGAGAGGGTTTAGGCGCGCCAGAAAGGCAACGATGATGGCGGTGAAGCCGTAGCCCGGCGAAATCGCCGGCTGCAGATGGCCGATCGAACCCGAAACCTCCGATATGCCGGCAAGACCCGCCAGCGCACCGGAGAAGAGGAAGGCAAACCAGACCATTTTCCGCGAGGAAAAGCCGGCGAACCGCCCTGCCCGCGCCGATTGGCCAAGAACGGTTATCTCGAAGCCTTTCAGCGTGTATTTCATCAGGAACCAGGTCAGGATAGCCGCAACGACGGCAAAGACGATACCCCAATGAGCGCGACCGGAATCTTCCAATATCGCCGGCAGCACCGCCTCGGGCGGAAAATCGATGCTCTGCGGGAAATTGTGACCTTGGGGGTCACGCCACGGGCCGCGTGACAACCAATCCAGAAAGAGCTGGGCGATATAGACCAGCATCAGGCTCGTCAGGATTTCATTGGTATTGAAGTGCGCCTTCAGCAAAGCCGGAATGGCGGCATAGAGCGCGCCGCCGATGGCGCCGGCAACCAGCATCAGCGGCAGCACCATCGGCGAATGCCAATCGGTGAAGATAATCGGGATGATGGATCCCGCGACAGCGCCCATCGTGAACTGGCCTTCAGCACCGATATTCCAGTTGTTGGAGCGGTAGCAGATACAGAGGCCGACTGCGATCAGGATCAGCGGGCCGGCCTTGATTGCCAGCTCGTGCAACGACCAGACTTCAAGCAGCGGCTCGACGAAGAAGGCGTTCAGCGCCTCCACGGGGTCCTTGCCCATCACAGCAAACATGATCGTGCCGGCGATCAATGCCAGCACCAGAGCAAGCAGCGGCGACAGGAGGCCGAACAATTTCGAAACCTGCGGGCGCTTTTCAAGTTCAATGCGCATGCGCAGGCTCCGAATGCATCTTGGATTCATGCAGGCCGCCCATCAGCAAGCCGATCTTTTCGCGAGTCAATTCGCTGGCTGGATAGGCAGGCGACAAACGTCCCTCCGAGATGACGGCGATATCGGTCGCGACTTCGAAAATCTCGTCGAGATCCTGGCTGATGACAAGCACGGCGGAACCGTCGCGAGCAAGATCGACCAGAGCCTGCCGGATGCGGCTGGCAGCACCCGCGTCCACGCCCCAGGTCGGCTGGTTGACGACGAGCACGCTGGGTTGCCGATCCAACTCGCGACCGACGATAAATTTCTGCAGGTTGCCGCCGGAAAGTGCGCCGGCGGCCGGATCTTCGCCGCTCTTGCGCACATCCATCACCTGACAGATCCGTTTGGCCGCCTGCTTGATGGTGCCGTGACGGATGATGTTGAGAAAACCGCCTCTTAAAAAGGTCTTGCGATCCGATTGATTGCGGGCGAGCACGAGATTGTCCGACAGCTTCAGGGCGGTAACGGCGGCATGGCCATGACGCTCTTCAGGCACGAAGCCGGCGCCGAGCAACCGTCGTGCATTGATGCCCTTGGTGCCGACCGGCTTGCCGCGCACGCGGATCAGATTGTCGGATGGAACTGTGTGTTCGCCGGAAATGACATCGAACAACTCGCCCTGGCCGTTGCCGGCAACTCCGGCGATCGCGAGAACCTCGCCGGCGCGAACGCGCAGCGAAACGTCCTTCAGAGACATGGCAAACGGAGTGCGCGCCGGAGCCGAAAGCCCCGCGACTTCCAGCTGGATATCGCCCGTCTTGCCAAGACCTTCATGTTTCACGCTGGCGACGTCGCTGCCCACCATCATCCGAGCCAGGGAGCCCGTGGTTTCCTGGCGCGGGTCGCAGGCGCCTGTCACCTTGCCGTGACGAAGCACGGTGGCGCGCGAACAGATACGCTGCACCTCTTCAAGACGATGGCTGATGTAGAGCACCGAACGCCCCTCGTCCCGCAGTTGGAACAGCGTCTCGAACATCCGGTCGGCCTCCTGCGGCGTCAGCACGGACGTCGGCTCATCGAGGATGATCAGCTTCGGATTCTGCAGCAGCGCGCGGACGATCTCGATGCGTTGGCGTTCTCCGACAGAAAGGTCGGCCACATGCGCATTCGGATCGAGAGGCAAGCCGTAGGCATGCGAAAGCTTAGCGGCTTCCTCCGATATTTTTGCAATCGGGATCTTGCCGTCGAGCGACAGCGCGATATTTTCCGCGACGGTCAGCGCCTCGAACAACGAGAAGTGCTGGAAAACCATGCCGATACCGAGCTTGCGCGCCGTGCCCGGGGAGTCGATGCCGGCGGGTTTCCCCTGCCACACGATCTCGCCATGCGTTGGCTCCAGCACGCCGAAGAGCATCTTCACGAGCGTGGATTTACCGGCACCGTTTTCACCAAGCAGAGCGTGGATTTCGCCCGGCTGAATTTCAAGATCGATTTCGTTGCAGGCAGCAAAACTGCCGAATAGCTTCGTCAGTTTGCGAACCGACAATAGCGCACCGCTTGCCGGTGCATCGGATGACGACACGTTCCCCTCATTTCCTTCCCACCGTCCTGCCCTTTACGGATCTATGGGATCAGTAGTGTAGTTCCACTCGTTTTTCTGGCTTCCAAATCCGCATGCGCGCGCCCTGCATCGCTCAACGGATAAGTCTGATGAATATTGATACGCACTTTATTGCTTTGCACAACAGCAAATAACGCCCCGGCGCTGGCTCTCAACTCTTCTGGTGTGCCGACATAAGCGAAAAGGCTTGGACGCGTCGCAAAAAGCGAACCTTTCTGATTGAGGATCGCCAGGTTGAAATTCTCGATCGGGCCGGACGACTGGCCGAAGGTGACCCACATCCCGCGCGATTTCAGGCAATCGAGCGAGTGCGGAAACGTATCCCTGCCGACCGAGTCGTAAACGACATCGACGCCCTTGCCGCCGGTAATCTCGCGGACGCGATCGGCGAAGCTTTCCTTGCTGTAGTCAATGACATGGTCGTAGCCATGCTTCAAAGCCAGCTCGACCTTTTCCGCGGAGCCGGCTGTGCCGATGACGGTACCTGCACCCAGTGCCTTGGCCCATTGGCCGGCGATGAGACCGACGCCGCCAGCAGCTGCGTGAAACAGCAATGTCGTTCCTGGACCGACCTTAAAGGTGCGGTTCAGCAGATATTCCGCCGTCATACCCTTCAGCATCATCGACGCAGCAGTTTCGAGCGGAATATCGTCAGGCACCCTGACCAGATGACGCGTCTCGATGTTGCGCTCGATGCTATAGGCGCCATCGCTGCCGACATAAGCGACGCGATCGCCTACGGCGAAATCGGAAATGCCCGGCCCTACTTCCGTGATCGTTCCCGCGGCTTCCTTGCCGAGCGACAACGGAAACTGCGGCGCCTTATAGAGGCCTGAACGAAAATAGACGTCGATGAAATTCAGGCCGATCGCGGCATGGCGGATCTGCACCTCGCCAGCGCCGGGAGACGGCAGATCCACCTCCTCCAGCTTCATGACTTCAGGTCCGCCGTTTTCGTGGATGCGAATGACCTTGGTCTTCTTCATGGCGAGCAATCCTACTGGCGCCCGAGGGACGGGAAAAACTGCAGCACGGCGCCGATGCAATAGAGATAGATACCGCTGAGGATGAAGAGGACAACAGCCCATTGCGGCATGACGAAATTCATCAGCAGAGAATAGATGCCGAGCGCCGACCAGAACAGGAATATGCCGAGATTGAGCGGCCGCAGGCGCTTGACGCGCACCGGATGCAGAAAGTTGATCGGCAGAAAGGTCAGGACAACGGAAACGCCAACCAGAACCATGGCAGTCGTCGCACTGGCATCGATGACGAACAGCGTGAATATCACCATATTCCAGACCACCGGGAAACCGGAGAAGAAATACTCGTCGGTCTTCATGCCCATATCGGCATAATAGATGGCGCTGGAAACCACGATCATGCCGGCGGCGACAAACGACAAGGGTTCGCCGATCATGCCGCTTTCATAAAGCGCGAAGGCCGGCAGCAGCACATAAGTCACATAGTCGATGATGTTGTCGAGCGTGTCGCCGGACCAATTCGGAAGCACTTCCTTGACCCGGACCTTACGGGCGATTGGCCCGTCGATACCGTCGACCAGCAACGCCAGGCCAAGCCACCAGAACATATCGACGAAGCGATGCTCCGAGGCTGCGACCACACCGAGAAAGGCGAGGAACGACCCGGATGCCGTCAAGATATGAACGGAGAATGCACGCATCTCCGCATAAGGCACCCGCTTGTAATTGAAGATTTTCATCCGCCCCACGACTCGTCGGTTTATGCGCCTGCCCCGGCAAGCGGTTTTTCCTGCTAATATGCATCCTTTGGTCTATACCGCCAGCGCAAATGCGTTCATCCCAATACGCTAGCGCGACTTGCTGTCATTTTCACCCGTTGCGATGTTTCATCCCATGGATTTCAACAGGCTAAGTGTCTATTTTCAGATTTGTAGGCAATTGAGGCATCGAAAATGAAGCAGATTGAAGTAGCCGTCATCGGCGGCGGCCTGGCCGGCATGATCACAGCGCTCGCGCTTGCGCGCGGCGGACGATCCGTCGCGCTGGTGACTGTGCCGCACAACAAGGCCGACAAGCGGACGACGGCGCTGATGGATCAATCGATCCGCTTTCTCGAGCGCCTGACGCTGTGGGACAAGATCGCGCCTTCGACGGCAGCGCTCACCACGATGCGGATCATCGACGGCACGTCCCGGCTGCTGCGGGCTCCGACCGTCTCGTTCCGATCCTCTGAGATCGGCCTGGAAGCCTTCGGTTACAACATTCCGAATGCCGTGCTGCTCGACACCCTCGCCAGGGCGATCGAAACGGAAGGCAACATCACCCGCATCGAAGCCACCGCCTCGGAGATCACCTTTCGCGATGACGGCGTGACGATTGGTCTCGACAACGGTCAGTCGATCGAGGCCGCCTTCGTCGTCGGCAGCGACGGGCGCAATTCGCTAGTGCGGAAAACCCTTGGTATCAAGGTCAAGGGCTGGTCCTATCCGCAATCCGCCATGGTTTTGAACTTCGCGCATACCCTGCCGCATCAGAATATCTCGACCGAATTCCACACGGAAAGCGGCCCGTTCACGCAAGTGCCGTTGCCGGGCAATCGCTCCAGCCTCGTCTGGGTGCAAAAGCCGGCGGAAGCCGCTGCCAATGCCGAAAAATCGCTCGAGGAGCTCAGCCGACTGGTCGAGGAGCGCATGCAATCGATGCTCGGCCGGGTGACGATCGAGGACAACGTCCAGGTGTGGCCGCTCTCCGGAATGACAGCGTATCGCTTCGGCAAGGGCCGCGCCGTGCTGATCGGCGAAGCGGCTCACGTCTTTCCGCCGATCGGGGCGCAGGGGCTCAATCTGAGCTTGCGTGATATACTGGCGCTGTCGGACATCCTTTGCAGTCGCCCCGATCAACCGATCCAGGCCTCGGCCGGCGACATCTTCGACCGCAGGCGCCGCGCCGACGTCATAAGCCGCACGACGAGCGTCGATCTCCTCAACCGTTCGCTTCTTTCCGGTTTCCTACCGGTACAGGTACTGCGGGCTGCCGGGCTGCATGTGCTTTCCGCCATCGCTCCCCTTCGCAACATGGTCATGCGCGAGGGCATCGAGCCCGGTGGCAGCATGGGCAGCTTCACCGCGAAGCTGCGGGAAAAGCTGCACCGATAAGGTGTCCGAACTCATCCCGTCGAACCAGACAACCACCGGGAATTGCCGATGGTTGTCCGGCGGAGATATGTTTCAGCCGATTCTCATCAAGATCGGAAAGGTCTGCTGGAACCAGATGGCCATATCGCTGACATAACCGAAGATGAAGGCAAGACCGGTCAAAATGAGCAGACCTCCCATAATCTTCTCGACCGTGCCAAGATGACGGCGGAAGCGGGACAGAAAACGCATGAAAGCGCCGGAAAAGCCGGCCGCGATCCAGAACGGAACAGCAAGCCCGAGCGAATAGACGGCGAGCAGGCCAGCACCGGCGCCGACCGTTTCGCGTGACGCTGCAATACCGAGGATCGCGCCGAGCACCGGGCCGATGCACGGCGTCCAGCCAAAAGCGAAGGCAAGACCCATGATATAGGCACCCGTCAGGGTCGCCGGCTTTCCATTGCCCTGAAACCGCGCCTCGCGCGCAAACAGGCCGATGCGAAAAACACCGAGGAAATTCAATCCCATAACGACGATGATGAGGCCACCGATCTTCGAAAGAATATCGAGATGCTGGCGCAACAGAATGCCGATGGAAGATGCGCCGGCCCCAAGTGCGACAAATACGGTGGCAAAGCCGAGCGTAAAGAACAGCGCCGACATCAAAACATTGCCGCGAACACTAGGCCCAGCGACAGTTGCTCCACCGTCGCGAAACTGCTCGACCGAGATCCCTGCCATGTAACACAGATACGGCGGCACGAGCGGCAACACGCACGGCGAGAGAAACGAAAGCGCTCCCGCAATCAGGGCACTGAGGATCGAAATATCGGCAAGCGACACGATAAACTCCGGCTATGTCATTTCGCCCTCTTCCTAGCGTTGCGAGTCGCGGAAAGCCAATCACCTTTTCGAGTAAGCCCCGCCGCACTGCCTTAAAGTTGACGGAATTGGGAGAGGTCCGCATCCGTGCAAACCCGGCATTTGCAGGCGCTTGCCGCAGCTGCGGAGCAGCACAACGAACGAATTGCTTTTGCTAAAATATTGGTTCAAGCTGACGTTGTTCGTCCAACAATGTGCATTCACCCAAATAGTTAGCGGAGGAAGTCCCCCTATGCGATTCGTTACTATGTTCACGACTGCAGCCTTTGCCGCCCTTTTCAGCGTCAGCGCCATGGCGCAAACGGCGACGACACCCAGCGCAACGACCACGGCTCCTGCGGCCACCACCACCCCCAAGGCAATGACCACAGCGCCTAAGGCAGCAACCACGATGGCGCCAAAGGCAATGAAGCCGGCCCAGACAGACGTCTCAAAGGCTTGCTCGGCACAGGCTGATGCCAAGGGGCTGCATGGGAAGGCTCGCGCCAAGTTCCGCAGCGAGTGCAAGAAGAACGGCGGCAAGGCGTAATCTCTTAGGATTCGCCTTAATTAAGGGCCAGCTTTGCCATGCCATGGCGGCAAAGCTGGCCAACCTGAATTTTATATCATCTTTCACATAAAGAACTCTGCGTTTGCCATTGAAATCTTTTCGATAAAGCAAACGTACATCCAGATTCCCACTTGGCAGGCGATGCATCTGGTCGCACTATGCGTCGATAATGCGGGTAAGCCTCAGCCATCCATTGGCGATAAATTTGCGGCGCGGCATTCATGCGCTGCGGCGACAGCGAGTATCCCAAGACGCAATTTGCCTTAACCATAGCAAAGCAGCATGGTTTTATTTTCGACTTTGATCAGGGTTAAAACTCGGCGGCTGCGCGACCAAAGACGAAATCGGCTTCGGTGCCATTGGCCTGCCGCGTCGCCATCACAAATCCCTTGCGACCATCGGATAATAGGCCGCATCCGGCTCTGTTGCCAAGACACGCGAAGCTTCTGACATGCTATTCGTGGACAAGACAAGCGCAGTCAGGGCCGCCAAATGTGTTGTCCCCACACGGGATCACTTGCGGTTCGGCTTCCGTTCTTTCGTTGATGGATCGACTTTGCCATCTGCAAGTCTATTGCGCGGATCGGCGACAATTGCACTTTTCTTGTCTGTGGCTTTCGACTTTTTCGGGCCATCGGCCTTGCTATGTTGTATCTTGGCAAGCGGCTGCTTGCTTTCTTTTCGGGAATCTGGATCGCGAGTTTGATCAGGCATCAATTTGTTTCTCCTTCTGTTCGCAAGAGAAACCACGACCATTCCATTAGGTTCCGCAATGAGCCGGGCACTCCGCTGCCGCTTTCGATCGCAGAAAGCCACAAAATGAGAGTCCCTCAAGACTATATGAGAACCGATGAAACTATCCGGCAGCCGCCTTCGTATAAGCCGGCAGGGAATGAACCGGGATGGACTGCCCGGAACGCTCAACCTATCTCCGGCGTCCGCACTGCGGCCGAGACGCGGTGACGGTAGCCTCCGCGCCGTTACCGCAGCGTCCGGCGAAAGGGATCTGACACCCTTCGCCGGACGCACTCCGTCAGCCCCTTGAGCGGCGATTGTGATTTCCCGGTGTTAGTCAAATGCAGTTCGGCGAAGGCACTTGGCCGCGGGCTAAACGCGCATTCACGAGCCGTTGGGCCGATGCGTCAGATTGTCATTCGAGGTTGGTCACAAGTGCCGCTACGAGCAGTCAGAGCTATCGACGGAGAAAGAATAGTCCTTCCCCTTGAACTGATAGATGTAGTTGGCCAGGGACGCTTCGCCGGAATCGAATTTCGGCAGCAAGAAGTCGCATAGATCAGAGATCTGGGCCGATTTGACGAGAGGCGCATCGAACCAGTCGTCATCGAGGTCCAGATCATAGAAGTAGCTGTAGATTCGATCCGTTAGATCAATCTTCTTCAGCGTGATTTGCTGATCGATCTTCTTAGGCAGCTCCTTGTTGGCAAAAACAACCGGATAGCGCTGAGTGAGATACGGGATCACGATGCGTTCAGTCACGGGCGTCGTCATGGCGATCGCGATCAAGGGTAGCAGGCTCGCAGCCATCGCGAATTTCCTGCGGGCGATAGCACCGAGCAGGACACCCGCCGTCCCGAGCAGCCCGCAAACGATCGCATAGATTTCCCACGAAGACAGCTCAGCCAAGAATTCCATCATGCATCCATCGTCTTTGCCAATCGCCATCTCGGCAGCAACCGGCTTGTGACCGACCTACCACGTCGCAGCGCATGCCACTTAATCTTGGCACCAAACATACCCATTGAGCCATGGCAAACGTCCGGTGCGGCGGCACGAATCCGCACAGCGAACCAGACCGCCATCAGGCCAGTCTATAACCCTTCGGCACATCGTCGGGCAATCAAATGATCATACAGCTTGCTGATCGTTAGTATACTTATTCTCGCTTTGATTGAGATCAAAAAACGCGATACATCATTCCGGGAAGCAGGATCTTGCTTGCGATATCCGCCTGAACCGGCGTACTTCCGCGCGTTTTTGAACTGCGGACGTGTTCATCCTATTGCTTTTCAAGCATTGCGATAAGAGTGCCGCCGCGCACCTTCCTAGAAGTGCTTTGGGCTCCAGCATATTCGAACTTGGCCCTTTGCGATGAGCCGTCACATGTTGCCGGTCGTATCTCTCTGCTATTGAAAGCGAAACCCAGCTTCGGTACCCCCGATACGGGAATCGAATAATCTTGCAACGTATCAGCGGAGAAACGGAATGTCGGACCTGCTTGAAACCCAAGGGCAACTACAGGCGCAAGCCGATCAAGTCGTCCGGGCGTTGCAGCTCAATGAGTGTCTCTCCGTTCTTGGACAGCCGATTCGTGTTGGAAGTTCCGCGATGGGTCTGATGGTTCGGCGGGATATCGACATTACCGTTATCTGCGCCAAACTCGACGCCGACGCACTTGAAGCATTCAGCGCACTCGGTGCCGGCTTCATGAGGATGACCGAACAGGTGGTTGCCGTGCGCTTCCGCAACGATTGCGGCCAGTGGAACAGAGAACCGGAAAAGTATCCGGACGGGCTCTATCTCTGGCTGTCCGTTCAGGGCCCAGATCGCACAATGTGGACCATCGACATCTGGCTGGTCGACCAACCGGAGCGGCAGCCCGATATCGCTCACCTAAAATCCCTGATGCTGCGACTGACCGATGACGATCGGGAAACGATCTTGCGGATAAAGACCGCACTAGCTGAATCTCCGCAAAACGGCGCGTCAATTCCCAGCGCACTCGTCTACGAAGCCGTCATGGACTACGGCATCGACACCATTGCCGAATTCGAAAACTGGTATCGAGGACACGAAGGATGCCGCGCGTAAAGAAGACAGCGTGATGGCGCTTTCGCCAGAAATCTTCCGCTAGAGGCTCTCCTTGATGGAGGTGTTCGATGCGAACCTCTCGGTCAACATAGGATCAGCCGACTACAGCCCGTAAATCACGAAGCCTTGGAAGGCGAAATGAACTCGCAAACCAGGATCAGTTTTTCGCAAACCGCAGATTAGGCTCGGGAGAGATATTGATGAGATTTTTATTGTAAGATCAACATCTTCCGATGGTGAAAGCAATGGGATTCGAACCCATGACCTACTGATTAAAGGGCTTTAGGTAGGCGCGCGCTGCCGCAGGGCCTGCCGCGGGTCCAGCCGATCATCGAGCCCGATAGCATTCCTTGCCCTGCGTGCATGCCGAGAATGCCTTGAACGGAATCCAAGCCTAAGGTTTAATGCGTTTATCGATTTCGGCTTTCACGGACAGGCCTTCACGGTTGCTTCGTGCTTGTAGACGCTAACCCACCAGTGAGGTGACGATGTTTGGAGAAGAACTCGATCGCGTTCGCAAAGTCTCGAAGGAGACGGGCTGCGAATCATGGACATCCCTAGACTACCAAAATCACATACTAAACTACCTGATGGAAAACCGTGATCGCGGCTTCGAAGGGGTGATTGAGATCGGCTGCTACAAGGGTGGGCTTTCTGCAATGCTGGGCTTCATATGTCAACAGTTCAAATGGCCATTCTTTGCGGTCGACATCGATGAGAATTCCATCTTGTCCACTCGTCGGCTTCTCTCTTCGCTGATGCTCCTTGAGAACGCCACGATACACCACGGCACGCTAGCGTCTTTCGCCCGGACGGCGGTCCTGAAACAGCGACCGGTGTTGATCATCCTTGACGGTGACCATCGATATGAAGCTGTCGTGGACGATATCCAAATGGTCTATTCTCTCAACAAGCTGCCGCTGGCCGCCGCCTTTCACGACTACAGCCTGCGTCATCCTTCATCGGGAGAAAAGGTCGATCAGGCAGTCAAGAATTGCTTTGGCGATTGGCCTATTCAGCACATCGGCGCGCTGATGGATGGCACCGGACCGTATCCGACTCGCGAGCGTCCCGCTGAGGACGGCCATTGGTGGGATGTGCCGGGTTACGAAGGGGCGCTGGTACAACTACCTTCGAAGTTGACGAACATGGTAATTGAACCGCAGCCGGTGCTGCAGCGCAAATCACTGTTGTCCAGCATTTTGCGGCGTTTGGGCGCGAACTAATCGTTGCACGGCCGAGCAGCGCTCCGGTAATCTGCTTTCCCAGCTTTTCGAAGCTGGTTTTTCGCTCTGTATATTCTCGGACAATTCAGCTTCCCCCAAAGCGCTCAATTACAGGTAGATCATGGCGGGTGTAACATCGATGATGGTTTGAGACTACGCCTTCGGGGCGTTGGGTTTTGGCTATCAGGGCGTTAAACGCAATGTAAATACGCCTTGGGTTGAGATACCCGTGGGGCAAACCTTCGATCCGCAACAATGGACCGGACCAACGTCCGACGAAGTGACGATTCAAGGTGTCTTGTTTCCCGAAGAGTTCGGCGAGCAATCGCAGCTTGACGGCATTGTTGCCGCATCCATGGCGGGCACGGAAATGATGCTTGTCAGCCGTGATGCAATGGAAGGCGCAATTCGCAGCATGTTCACGGTGCAATCCGTCGAGAAGGATCAATCCTATCACGACGCGCGCGGCGCGGCGGAACGCCTATGTCATTTCGCTAAACCGAGGCCGGGCAGATGAGGCAGCGGGAATTGCACGCACGAAACTCCTGCCAACATCATGGTGCGAGACTATCCACATTTTGGCAGGAGTGGAGATGAGCGGCGGTAATTCTGCGCGAAAGGTAACAGGTAGCATGTTCTATGCGCCGTTCATGTTCCACGGAACTGCCGTTAACCCTTGGAAACGCCTGTAAAACAAGGAACTTGATGTAGCGCCTGCAAATGCCGATGGCGCATGATGTTCACCAATTTTGCCAACCCAACTTATTGAAAAGCTTGGCAATTTTTGGTGAGAGCGATGGGATTCGAACCCATGACCTACTGATTAAAAGTCAGTTGCTCTACCGACTGAGCTACGCTCTCCCTCTCCGCGGGCATTTCCGCCCCGGCTGGAAGTGCGCGGAACATATGCAGACGCCCCATTGCGGTCAACCCATAAAATTGCGGTTTTGGTGGCTCCGAGATGCTTTTCCTCATCTCCAGACAGTCGAATGCGGCCGTTTCCCGCAAATTCAGCGGGAAACGGGGCATGAGCCTGAGATTCGAATCTATGGGGAAAACAACGCGCAACGACAATGCAGCTTAGTCCAGCCGGAACAATCGTAACAATTTCCCTCAATAATGACGGTTGCAATCGAAGGATAGGTTCGTTCGTTCTGCAATGATTTGGGGTGCGAATCGTTTTTGGTGTATATCGGTTATTGTTAACAACCCGTCGGGTCCTCAGGAGGTTCTTTTATGGAAGACGCACACGTCGGTTGGATTGCAGCAATTATCATTGGCGGCCTGGCAGGCTGGTTCGCCGAGATGATCATGAAGAGCAACACAGGCATTGTCATGAACATCATCCTCGGCATCGTTGGCGCTCTCGTCGCCAGCTGGCTGTTTGGCGTTCTCCATATCGGGCTGCCGTTCCACGCCTGGTTGAACTACCTGATTACCGGCTTTATCGGCGCCTGCATCCTGATCTTCATCGGGCGCTTGATCAGGAGATAACGGCGCATCGGGGCAAGACCCCACCTTAGGGATGAGGAGAAGGGAAGACGGACACCGTCTTCCCTTTTTTGTTGCATTCGTTTGAAGTCCGCACGCCAAAGGCCTTTTCAACTCCGTCCCCAGCCCTATTTATGGAGATGGAGCCGAAAAGGAGGTTGGAAGATGACGGAAAACACCAATCGGATACCGGCGCGCAAAGTCGTTCGCGGTCGCCCCTACAGCATCGCCGAATTTGCTCGAAAATACCGCCTCGACGACGATGAAGCCGAACGCCTGTTTTATAAGTTCGGCCCTTCTGCTACCGAACTGGACCTGTTGATGGCCGCCAAGCGGAAGGTACCTTACCTCTCCTAGCGCGCTGAGCGCCAATTCCAGGATTGCCCGTAGGTAAAGCAAGTGGCAGATGGAGGATACCCCATCTGCCAGTTCGGCAGATTGTTGCAATGACGGAATCTGTGCTCCGGGCGCCTATTCTGATATATCACGATAGATTGCCTTCGGCGGCGCGAGATGACACTGTGTGCTATATCGACCCGCTTGGACTCAACGCATGCAGAATTCGCTTAGCCACCTCGCCTATCTGGCGCTCGAGCATCAGATCGTGACGCTTGCCCTTGAGCCTGGTGCATTTGTTACCGAAAAGCAGCTGATCGAGATGGCAGGTCAAGGACGCACGCCGGTGCGCGAGGCGATCCAGAAACTTGCCTGGCAGGGATTGATCCATGTGCGGCCGCGCGTCGGCCTGCAGATCTCGGAGATCCGTCCCGACGATCATCGCCACGTCATGCAAGTCCGGCGAGAACTGGAACCGATTGCGGCGGCGCTGGCCGCCGTGCATGCCAGAGAGGAGCAACGCGAGGCACTGCAGATATGCGCCCATCGGATGGCAGAATGTTCTGTGACTGGCGACCTGCCCGGCTTCTTTGCGGCCGACAAGACATTCGACGAGATTCTTGAGGACGCCTGCCCCAACAACTTCATTACGGCAGCCCTTGGACCTGTACAGACGCATGCACGTCGGCTCTGGTATTCAACCGGCACGTCCGATCGCATGGACCATTCCATCGCAATGCATGTTCAGGCTATCGAAGCCATTCGAGCGGGTGACGCGGAAAACGCCCGCTCGGCGATGGCGGCGCTGCTCGATCATCTGAGCGGCCTATGAAAAAGCGGCCTCGTTTTCGAAGCCGCCCTCTCTTTCCGATTGTCTATGCCAGCCTAACCGACGAAGGCCCGTTCGATCACAAACTCGGCCGGCTTGCTGTTCGCACCTTCGGTGAGGCCTGCCTTTTCGAGCAGATCCTTCGTGTCCTTCAGCATCGCAGAAGAGCCGCAGATCATGCCGCGGTCAGTTGCGATGTCGAGGGCGGGAACGCCGAGATCGCTGAAGAGCTTGCCGTTCTCGATGAGGTCGGTGATACGACCCGTGAAGGGGAAATCCTCGCGGGTGACGGTTGCGTAGTGGCGCAGCTTGTCGCCGACAACTTCGCTGAGCAGCTCGTCGTTGCGGATTTCCTCAACGAGGTCGAAGCCATATTTCAGCTCGGCGACATCTCGCGTCGTATGGGTGAGGATGACTTCCTCGAACTTTTCATAGGTCTCGGGATCGCGGATCAGGCTTGCGAAAGGTGCAATGCCGGTGCCCGTCGAAAACATATAGAGCCGCTTGCCCGGCGTCAGCGCGTCGAGCACCAGCGTGCCCGTCGGCTTCTTGCGCATCAAAACCTCGTCGCCGGGCTTGATGTTCTGCAGATGCGAGGTCAGCGGACCGTCCGGCACCTTAATGGAAAAGAACTCGAGCTCGTCGGCCCAGGCGGGGCTTGCGATCGAATAGGCGCGATAAAGTGGTTTACCGTCAACCATCAGGCCGATCATGGCAAACTCGCCCGAACGGAAGCGGAAGCCTTGCGGCCTCGTCATGGTAAAGCGAAAGAGCCGGTCGGTATAGTGTGTGACGCTCAGCACCTTCTCGGCGAAAACGCCGGCGGGGACTGCTGAAGCAAATTCATCTGATTTGGCGGGGGCGTTCATTCTGTCTCGGATCCCGTATTAATCTTACACGTCTTTCCTGGCAGGCTCATTACGCGATGCTGATATTATAATATAGCCGGTTTTGGAAGGCATTCCATTCCATCCGGCGGCATGGGACTGAAATATGTATATTCCAGTCAAGATTCCAGATCGCCGACATTACATATATCGAAAGGCCTGAATACGGCAATCCGATGCTGTCAAATTGCCGCAAGCCATCGACATCAGGCCGATTTTGCCGGCAGTCGCCGCCAGCTATAGGCCTGCCCGCCCTCAGCGCGGCGTGCCGTTGGCTGATAATAGTGCGGAATACCGGGAAGACGGTTTTCCGACAGCCGCTTCAAAGCCGTTTCGTTGGTGACTGCGAAACTATCAATGCCGACGCGCAGCATCAATGGAATCTGATCGATCAGCACATCGCCGACTGCCCGCAATTCGCTCGCATAGCCAAGGCGCTGGCGCAGCAGCGAAGCGTGGCTGAAGGCACGGCCATCGTTGAAGGCCGGAAACGCAACGGCCACGATCGCGAGGCGATCAAGATATGGCTGAAGCCTCGTCACATCGTCTGCCGGCTTTATGACCACACCAAGGCCAGGCTCGTTGCTGTCTTCCGCCTTTGCGATGAGGGCATCGAGGCCAAGCAGCGGCTTTTGCGTCTCCGTTGCCTTCACCTCATCCGTTTCGATCACCCACGGATCGCTTTCGACAAAACCGGTTTCCCGCCAGATCTTCGTCATAATCATCTCTCCTTACGCTGCTTCCGCTGCCGAAGACGAGCCATAGAGCGCCTCCTTGAACGGCTGCGGTCCGACACGGCGATAGGCGTCGAGGAAAATCTCTGAGGGATCCAGGCGCAAACCGAGATAGGTATCGACGATCGTCTCGATGGCATCGGTCACCTTGTCGGGCTCGAAGCCGCGGCCGATGATTTCGCCAATCGACGTATTTTCGTCGCCGGAACCGCCGAGCGTGATCTGATAAAGCTCGGCCCCCTTCTTCTCGACGCCCAACAAGCCGATATGGCCGACGTGATGGTGGCCGCAGGCATTGATGCAGCCGGAAATCTTGATCTTCAGCTCGCCGATTTCAGCCTGACGTTCCGGCGAGCCGAAGCGCGTGGAAATTTCCTGCGCAACCGGGATCGAACGGGCATTGGCGAGAGCGCAATAGTCGAGGCCGGGACAGGCGATGATATCGGTAATGAGGCCAGCATTCGCCGTTTCGAGGCCAATGGCGACCAGCCCGCGATAAACCGCTTCGAGATCGGCGAGCGCCACATGTGGCAAGATGAGGTTCTGCTCGTGACTGACGCGGATTTCATCGAAGGCATATTCTTCGGCGATGTCGGCCACAGCATCCATCTGCACATCCGTAGCATCGCCCGGAATGCCGCCGATCGGCTTCAGCGAAATCGTCACCATGCCGTAGTCGGGGTTCCTGTGTGGCTGGACGTTCTGTTGTACCCAACGGGCGAAGGCGGCATCCGCCTTCTTCCAGCGAGCAAGGCTTTCCCAGCCTTCGGCGCGCTCAGGCAGCGCCGGCGGCTCGAAATAGGCCGCAATCGCCTGAACGTCGGTTTCAGGCAGCTTCAGTTCTGTGTCCTTGAGCTTGTCAAACTCGAGCTCGACCTGGCGCGCCAGTTCTTCGGCGCCGATTTCATGGACGAGAATCTTGATGCGCGCCTTGTACTTGTTGTCGCGGCGGCCATGCAGATTGTAAACGCGCATGATTGCGGTCGTGTAGGACAGGAGATCCTCCTCCGGCAGGAAATCGCGGATCAGCTTGGCGACCAGCGGCGTGCGTCCCTGCCCGCCTCCGACATAAACGGCAAAGCCGATCTTGCCCTCGGCGTTCTTCTTCAGGTGCAGGCCGATGTCATGCACCTGGATCGCGGCGCGGTCGCGCTCGGCGCCGGTGACGGCGATCTTGAACTTGCGTGGCAGGAAGGAGAATTCCGGGTGAACGGAAGACCACTGCCGCAGGATTTCGGCATAGGGCCGGGGATCGGCGACTTCATCGGCCGCAGCGCCGGCAAAATGGTCTGCCGTCACGTTGCGAATGCAGTTGCCCGAGGTCTGGATCGCGTGCATTTCGACGGAAGCGAGGTCGGCCAGAGCGTCTGGCATCTCGGAGAGTTTCGGCCAGTTGAATTGCAGGTTCTGCCGTGTCGTGAAGTGGCCATAGCCGCGGTCGTACGTGCGCGCGACATGGGCGAGCATGCGCATCTGGCGCGAGCTCAGCGTGCCGTAGGGAATGGCGATGCGCAGCATATAGGCATGCAGCTGCAGATAGACCCCGTTCATCAAGCGCAGTGGCTTGAAGGCATCTTCGGAAAGCTCACCCGAGAGGCGTCGCTCCACCTGATCGCGGAACTGTGCGACACGTTCCGCGACAAAGGCATGGTCGAATTCGTCGTAACGATACATGATTTCCTCGGGACTTCTCAGACTGCAATGAATTCGGGATCGGCGGCGGCGTAACCCGGCGCATATTCCATCGTGGGGCCTTCGGCACGAATGCGCTCGCGCAGGCGCAGAGGCCAGAGCTTGCCATCGGTTTCGCGAACGTCGACGAGATTGACGTCGACGACCTTGTTGTCGGCATAGGCCTGCTTGCCGATCGCTTCCAGTGAGGCTTCGGCTTCGGCGTGGCGTGCAACCAGCGCCTCCTGCAGCGATGTCGCCCACTCACCATTCGCGTTCAGCCAAACGGCGACGCCATCGGTGAGCCGGTTTGCGGTCAGAACCTTGTCGACCATCAATCAGCTCCTTGCATAGTCATGAGCGACGGTCTCACGACGGACCAGCGGCTCGGATTGTTCAAAATTCGCACCGGCGACGGCATCGCCGATAATAACCATGACCGGCCCGCTCAATTCCTCGCGGTGCTCGAGGTCTGGAAGATCCCGCAATATACCATGCATCAGCCGGCGGTCACGACGGCTGGCGTTCTCGATAACGGCGACGGTCGTTTCCGGCGGCAGCCCGGCTTGCATCAGGCGGCCGGCAACAGAAGCGGCCACGGTGCGCCCCATATAGACGGCGATCGTCGCACCCGACACGGCCAGGCTTGCCCAATCGGGCAGAACATCGCCTGTGAGATCGTGACCCGTGGTGAAGACCAACGACGAGGCGACGCCGCGCAGCGTCAACGGCAATTCGAAATCGGCAGCGGCAGCGAAAGCGGATGTGATGCCGGGAACAATCTCATAGCCGATGCCGGCGGCACGCAGAGCTGCCATTTCCTCGCCCGCGCGGCCATAGACCAGCGGATCACCCGACTTCAGCCGCACCACGCGCTTACCTTCACGGCCGAGCTGCACCAGCAGATCGTTAATCTCTTCCTGCGACTTGCTATGGCATCCCTTGCGCTTGCCGACCGACAGGCGCTCGGCATCACGGCGGCCCATATCGACGATCGCCTGCGGCACGAGCGCATCATAGACGATGACATCGGCTTCCATCATCACGCGCTGAGCCCGCAGCGTCAGCAGGTCTTCGGCGCCAGGACCTGCGCCGACCAGCCAGACGCGACCCTGGACATCACCGGATGACCGCAACAGCCGACCGGCTGCCTGCTCCGCCTGCGAGAGATGGCCGGCGTTGACGGCGTCAGCAACCGGTCCGGAGAAGAAGCGACGCCAGAAGACACGGCGCGCTACGCCGCGCGGCACGAGATGCTCGACCGGCTTGCGGAAGCGCGTCGCCAGTTCCGCAAGCTTGCCGAGCGAAGGCGACAGCATCTGATCGATCTGCGCCCGGATCATCTGCGCCAGCACCGGACCGGCGCCTTCCGTGCCGATGGCAACAGCCACGGGCGCGCGGTTGACGAGTGCCGGCGTATAGAAATCGCAATAGTCAGGCTGATCGACGGCATTTGCGGGAATTCGCTCGGCACGAGCCGCGTCGACGATCCGGCGATCCGCCTCTGCCTCACCGGTGGCAGCGAAAACAAGCGTCGCGCCTTTGACTTGATGCGAGGAGAACGCACCACGTACCGTCTCGATGCTATTGGCGATGAGGAATGCGTGGTAATCAGCCTCCGGCGCCTGAACATAGGCAACGATCTTTGCCCGGGTGTTCATCAGCAATCGTGCCTTGGCAAAGGCCTCATCACCATCGCCAAAAACGGCCGCAACCCTTCCGTCGATACGGAAGAAGGCGGGAAACACCGAAAGCTGTTCAGTCCTGGGAGGCATCGTCATTCCAATTCGAAGTTCGCTGAATATCGCCTCAGCGGCCAAGAGATTGAAGAAACAGAAATTCTAATGCCCCTGCATGAGCGTATTCTTTTGCTCGACATGGCAAGGATTTGAGCAAAACTCACCAGGCGAGCAGATTGATTTAAATACAGGAAATCTATAGACTTTTAGAACTCACTATAACCCTCGGCGATTTCATTGCCTGTGGCAAACGGTGCCCTATTGTCTTTTGCGCATTCCGCCCGACGGGTAATCCCGCTAGATTGAACGAAATTTTCCGGAGCATTTCCTTGTCGGACAACACGATCGCAGCCCGCCTTCTCGACGTCGTCGAACATGACATACTGCCGCTGACCCGAGAAGGGGTGGCGGCAGGAAACAAGGTTTTCGGAGCGGCCATCCTGCGCAAATCCGACCTCTCTCTTGTGATTGCCGAAACCAACAACGAGTTGGAAAACCCGCTCTGGCACGGAGAAGTGCATGCACTGAAACGCTTCTACGAATTGGGCGAGAAGCCGGCGACCAAGGATCTGATCTTCCTGTCGACCCACGAGCCCTGCACCATGTGCATGTCGGCCATCACCTGGGCTGGTTTCGACAATTTCTATTATTTCTTCAGCCACGAGGATTCCCGGGATGCCTTTGCAATCCCGCATGATCTCAAGATCCTGAAGGAAGTCTTCGGTCTGGAGCCGGGCGGCTATCGCCGAAGCAATGCGTTCTGGAACAGCTTTGCGATTTCCGATCTTGTCGAGACGGAAGCGGATCCACGCAAAGGTGAACTGAAGGGGCAGACGGCGCGTATCAAGGCGGCCTATGCCGAACTGTCCGACAGCTACCAAGCGTCGAAGAGCGACAACGACATCCCCCTGAACTGATAGAGCAAGACCCGAGGCACCGATGGAAGCATCGCGAGACATTTCCCGTCTGATCGACATCATGGCGGCGCTGCGAAATCCCGAGAGCGGCTGCCCTTGGGATATCGTCCAGACTTTCGAGACCATCAAGCCCTATACGATCGAGGAGGCCTATGAGGTTGCGGATGCGATCGAGCGCAAGGATAATGACGATCTTTGCGACGAGCTCGGCGATCTCCTGCTTCAGGTCGTATTCCATGCCCGGATCGCCGAAGAAGCCGGAGCCTTTTCCTTCGGCGACGTCGTGCATGCCATCACCCGCAAGATGATCCGCCGCCATCCACATGTCTTTGCCATCTCCGATGCCAAGACCGAAGATGCGGTGACGCTGCAATGGGATCGGATCAAGGCGGAGGAAAAGCGCGAGCGGGCCGAACGCCGCGCCAAGAGCGGCATTACGGAGGATTTCAAGGCTGGCTACCTGGGCTCGGTGCAACGGACCTTCCCTGCCCTGACAGAAGCTTTGAAGCTGCAGGAGCGCGCAGCCAAAGTCGGCTTCGACTGGTCGGCGCCGGAACCGATCCTCGACAAGATCGAGGAGGAGATCGGCGAGCTACGGGTAGCGCTCGCGAGTGGCGACAAAGCGAAAGTCAGCGATGAACTCGGCGACCTGATCTTCGCCGTCGTCAATATCGGCCGCCATGTGAATGCCGATCCGGAGCAGGCCCTACGCGGCACGAACACCAAGTTCCGCCGCCGCTTCCATCACATCGAGACGACACTTGAGGCCGAAGGCGAGACACTTGAGGGTGCCTCGCTGGAGCGCATGGAGGAAATCTGGCAGTCGGCCAAGGCTATCGAACGGCAGCTGACGAGCGTCAAGACGGCGTAAAGCCGCCTACTCCCAGTCCTCGCGCTGCGGCTTCGGGCCGTTGCCCATGCGCCGCTCCAGTTCGACCGCCTCGGTTTCCGTCAGGCGCACTTCAAGCGTCACCGTGCCGTCCTCGTTATCCTCGCGGTTATCGACGATGGCGTGATTGTAGAGCCAGGGTAGCAGCGCCAGCTTTTCGACAGGCAACGTGATGGTCGTTTCCGTCAAAACGCCGGAGAGACGACGGCTGATTTCATCCATCAGGCGATCGACACCCTCGCCGCTCTTCGCAGAAACGGCAAGGACGTTTTCCGTCGTCGATGCCTTCTGAACGATGGCATCGTGTGCTTCCGGCTCCAGGCGATCGATTTTGTTCCAGACCTCGAGAATGCGCTCGGCGCCTTCGGCCTCGCCGATGCCGAGATCGCCAAGGATGCGCATGACATCGGCGCTCTGGGCCTGGTTGTCGTCATCCGAGAGATCGCGCACATGGAGGATGAGGTCGGCTTCCAGCACCTCTTCCAGCGTCGCACGAAACGCCGCCACAAGGTGAGTCGGCAGATCGGAAATGAAACCGACGGTATCGGAAAGGATGACGGTGCGGCCGTGCGGCAGCTTCATGCGACGCAGCGTCGGATCGAGCGTCGCGAACAGCATGTCCTCAGCCAGAACGCCGGCGCCCGTAATGCGGTTGAACAGCGTCGACTTGCCGGCATTGGTATAGCCGACCAGCGCAACGATCGGATGCGGCACCTTCCGGCGCTTGGCGCGATGCAGCTGACGAGTTCGGACGACCTGCTCGAGCTCTCGCTCCAGCCGGATGATCCGCTCCTGCAGCATGCGTCTGTCAGCCTCGATCTGCGTTTCCCCGGGACCACCCATGAAACCCGCGCCGCCACGCTGGCGCTCAAGGTGGGTCCAGCTTCGAACCAGACGGCCCTTCTGATAGTTGAGATGCGCAAGCTCGACCTGCAGCGTGCCTTCCTTGGTGGAGGCGCGGCGTCCGAAAATTTCAAGAATGAGGCCGGTACGGTCGATGACCTTGGCGTTCCATGCCTTCTCGAGATTGCGCTGCTGCACCGGCGTCAAGGGATGATCGACGATGACAAGCCCGGCATTGAACTCGTCGAGCAGTGCGAGGATTTCCTCGATCTTGCCGGTGCCGAGCAATGTCGCCGGGCGCGGATCGTTGATCGGGACAATCGAGCCGTTGACGACCTCAAGGTCGATGGCGAGCGCAAGACCCTTGGCCTCTTCCAGCCGGCTTTCGGGCGGGCGCGAGACGGAAATGGCGCTATCGGCCTGAGCGGAGCGCGCCGCACGCGCCTGTTTGAGCACAGGCACGACGACAACAGCGCGCATGTCATCCCGGTGCTTTACGGTCTCCGGGATGAGGGAATCATTTTTGGTATCGCGTGTCGTGATAGTAGAAAGTCCTGGTTAGGATGCGGCTTCTTCGCTCTCGAACATCTGCATGGGCTGACCCGGCATGATCGTCGAGATCGCATGCTTGTAAACGAGCTGCGAATGGCCATCGCGGCGGAGCAGAACACAGAAATTGTCGAACGAGGTCACGACACCTGTGAGCTTCACACCGTTAATCAAAAAAATTGTCAGTGAAATCTTTTGCTTGCGAACAGTATTGAGAAACAAGTCCTGCAAGTTCTGAGAACGTTCCGCCATCGCGCCGCTTCTTTCTTTTTTGCCGACCTAAGTCGGTGAAATATCATGATATACAGAGACCCCGGGACCGGAGATGCCCTCATTCTCTCCTACCCAGCGCATGTTGGTATCAAATCGCAGTCTTTTCCGCAACGTCGAAAAAGGCTTCGCGAATTTTCTGTGACATGCTGCCCGGATGGCCGTTGGCAATGGTTTCGCCGTCGATGGAAACGACCGGAAAACATATGCTTGTCGCCGCCGTGATGAAAACTTCGCGCGCCTTCATCATCTCCTCGACGGAGAAAAATCGCTCCACAATCGTCACGTCGAGCTTGGCCGCGACATCCATCAGGGTCGTGCGGGTGATGCCGCGCAGAATGCCGTGCTCGGCCGGACGCGTTACGAGATTTCCGTCATGATCCACAATCCAGACGTTGGTGGCGGCCCCTTCCTTCACCATACCGTTGTGGTCGATATAGATCGCTTCCTGCGCGCCGGCTTCCTTCGCTTGCTGGCGGGCCATCGCGTTCGGCAACAGGCCGACCGACTTGATATCGACGCGATCCCAGCGGTTGTCACGGACGGTGATCGCCTTGATACCGTTTGCGTTTTTCTTCGCGATGACGGACTGGTCCGTGCTCTTGGCGGTGACGACGATCGAAGATGGCGTGCCGGCCGGCGGGAAAATGTGATCGCGCCGGGCAACGCCGCGCGTGACCTGCAGGTAAAACAGGCCGTCGCGGACGTGATTGCGGCGCAGCGTCTCGCGAATCACGAGAACGAGCGCCGCGCGCGCCATCGGCCAGGCGATGCGCAGTTCGCTCAGCGAGCGGTTGAGCCGATCGAGATGGCGCGTCAGATCGACGATCACGCCATGACGCACCTCGCAAACCTCGTAGACGCCATCGGCAAACTGATAGCCGCGATCCTCGATATGCACCGTTGCATCGCTATGATTGACGTAGCGGCCGTTCACATAAGCTATTCTCGGCATGGAAGCCCCTGATCAAAATTCCGTATATTCCGAAGCGCCCGGTAGCCGTTCAGACCCCTAGTGACTTCAGCTTGCGATGCAGCGCCGAACGTTCCATGCCGACAAATTCCGCCGTGCGCGAGATGTTGCCGCCGAAGCGGTTGATCTGGGCGATGAGATAATCGCGCTCGAACATTTCGCGCGCTTCACGCAGCGGCAAGGTCATGATGTGATAGTCGTTCTTGGCGGAAACCTTCGGCAGCATATCGCCAAGGTCGGTCGGCAGCATTTCGGCGGTGATCGGCGTATCGGCTCCATCCGAGCGCGCCAGGATCATCAGCCGCTCGATATTGTTGCGCAACTGGCGGATATTGCCCGGCCAGTCATGCGCCTGCAGCACCGCCATTGCGTCGTCGCCGATCCGGCGCGGGCGAATGCCGGCCTGTTCGGAAATCTGGCGCATGAGCTGGTCGACGAGGAACGGAATGTCCTCGCGTCGTTCGGCAAGTGCCGGAACGCGAACCGGGACAACGGCCAGGCGATGATAGAGATCTTCGCGGAACAGGCCCTCGGCAATGTGGCTTTCAAGATTGTAGGCCGTGGACGAGATGATGCGCACGTCGACCTTCACTCGCTTCGAGCCGCCGACGCGCTCGAACTGCTGATCGACCAGCACGCGCAGGATCTTGTTCTGCGTCTCGCGCGGCATTTCACCGACTTCATCAAGATAGAGGATGCCGCGATGAGCCTCTTCCAGGGCACCGATCTTGCGCGCCTGTCCCGGAGAACCTTCCGTGCCGAAGAGCGCGATTTCCATGCGCTCCGGGGTAATCGCTGCTGCATTCAGCGCAACGAAAGGACCGTTGGCACGGGTCGACTTCTTGTGGATCATCCGGGCCACCAGCTCCTTGCCAGAGCCGGAGGGGCCGAAGATCATGACGCGGCTGTTGGTCGGCGCCACCTTGTCGATCGTCTGGCGCAGTTGCGAGACGGCAACCGACGTGCCGATCAATTCCACCGCATCGCCGGTGCGGCGCTTCAGCTCCGAAACCTCTCGCTTCAGCTTTGAGTTTTCCAGCGCGCGCTCGGCAATCAGAATCAACCGGTCAGCCTTGAAGGGCTTTTCGATGAAATCGAAGGCGCCGCGCTTAATGGCGGAGACGGCCGTCTCGATATTGCCGTGACCGGAGATCATGACGACGGGCAATTCCGGATGGCGCGCCCTGATCTCGTCCAGCAGCGCGAGGCCGTCGAGCTTGCTGCCCTGCATCCAGATATCGAGGAAGATCAGCCGCGGCGCTCGATCCGAAATAGCGGCAAGCGCGCTGTCGCTATCATGCGCCGTGCGGGTTTCGTGCCCCTCATCCGAAAGAATTCCCGAAACGATTTCGCGAATGTCTTCCTCGTCGTCGACTACGAGAATATCAGATGCCATAGACGCTTTCCTTATCGCTTGCTGTCTGGGCGACGGTAGCCTGCTCACGGCGTGGCAAATGCACGCGGATCATGGCTCCCCTGCCCTGGTCGAAATCGGCGGGGGCATCGTGGAGCTCCAGCTGCCCGCCATGGTCTTCAATGATCTTCTTGACGATGGCGAGACCGAGGCCCGTGCCCTTGTCCCGCATCGTCATATAGGGTTCGAGAATGCTGTGACGGTTCTCCACCGGCAGGCCGCGGCCATTGTCGATGATGTCGACGGTAAAGCGATCGCGATCCTGATCCAGAGATGTGCGCACCAGAACTTTCGGCTGATCGCGCGCCTCGTCGCTTGGCACACCTTCGATTGCCTCGACGGCATTCTTGATGAGATTGCCGAAGGCCTGGCCGAGCATGCGGGCATCGAACATGCCCTCGAGCCGCTCGTCGCCCAGCTCCCGTTCGAACTTGACGTGGTTGTTGCCCATTTCGCGCAGGAACACCGAGTCACGCAGGATATCGCGCAGATCGCTAGGCTCCATCGTCGGCTTGGGCATGCGGGCGAAAGAAGAGAACTCGTCGACCATGCGGCCGATATCACCCACCTGCCGGATAATCGTATCTGTGCACTGATCGAAGACCGGCCGATCGACTTCGGCGATATTCTTACCGAAACGCCGGCGGATACGCTCGGCGGAAAGCTGGATCGGCGTCAATGGGTTCTTGATTTCATGAGCGATGCGACGCGCGACGTCTGCCCAGGCGGTCGAGCGCTGCGCAATGACCAGATCGGTGATGTCATCAAGGGTAATGACATAGGATTCATTGGCATCGCGCGATTCCTCCCGCGTCACCTGAACACTCAGCGTCCGCACCGTACCACCGCGCACCAGGCTGATCTGCTTGCGGAAATCGTTTCGATGGCGCGTCGTCGCCTCGGTGACGACCTGCTCGACCTCGGGTGCGATTTCCGCCAGGTTGTGGCCGACGAGTTCGTCGCTCGTCAGTCCCAGCAGATCTTCTGCGGAAATATTGACGATCGCGATGCGGCGATCGTGCTCGACACCGATCACAGCCGCCGTTACGCCCGACAGCACCGCCTCGATAAAGCGGCGACGGTCATCGACCTCGTCCTTGGCTTCGAGGATTTCATCGCGCTGCGTGCGAATTTCCGAGATCATCTTGTTGAAGGTGCGCGACAGGCTGCCAACGTCGCCATCTGCCGAGCGCACCGGGACCAACACGTTCATGTTGCCGGAGGCAACATTGTCCGCGGCACTGATGAGAAGGCGGATCGGCCGTACGATACGGTCGGCGATAGCGATTGCAGTCCAGATCGCGGCCAAAAGCACGATCAGCGCAAAGCCGATATAGAGAACTGCAAAGGCGATCTGCAGGGACATGCGCCCCTCTTCCATCGCCTTGTATTCAGCGGTGTTGTCCTCCACCATCCGCATGGCGTTCATCACGCGCGGATCGACGGCACGCACCGTATAGAGGAAGGAGCCAGGGATTTCGTCGAGCTTGATGACCGCACCGACGAGATTGGTCACGCCGGGCGGAATGAGCGTCGGCTGACCATTGGCCGATGAATCCAGCGCATCCTTCGGGATCGCCGGCAGCGGCCGTTCTGTCTTGATTTCGGCCTGGACGATGGCAGTGCCGTCACGGCGCACGAGGAAAGCGCCGAGCAAGCCGCGTCCGCGGGCCTGGCGCGTCATCAGATCGGCAAAGCCGGTGCGATCGAGGCTGTAAAGCGAACGATTGCGCTCCAGATCGTTCGCCATCGACACCGTCTGCCCCTGCAGGTAGCTGGCGTTCTCCATCAGATAGGCTTGAGCGACATTCTGCGAGGAGCTGATGATCTGCTGCGTGCGCACGCCGAACCAGCGATCGAGACCGATATTCAGGGTGAGGCTTGCGACGATGGCGACCAGAATGGCCGGCGTGATCGCCACGACGGAGAAAAGTGCAACGATGCGGATATGCAGACGCGCCGCCGCGCGGCCTCGGCTACGTGCCTTCATCAGCCGTGCGACTTCGCGCACGATGAGTGCGATCAATCCGAATACGAACAGGCCGTTGATGACGACGGAGGTAAAGACGACCGAAGACGTCGGGGCAACCGGCGTCAGGCCGAGAAGCATCAGCAGCGTGGCGATCGCGCACAGAAGCGCGCCGCCGGCCAGAACAAGGCCAGGTAGGGCAAAGGAAGCACGACGGTCTGTCACCTTGACAGCCGCCTCGTCGCTCGCCGCCGGCGACACCGCGTCCTTGATCATTCCCATCATCTCCACGCCCGAACGACGATTGGCAGCCTTGCCGATCCGCGCCCCACCAATTCGGCTAAAGCACAAGCGACAGGCTAGGCCGAAACCGTCATCCGGTTTCGCCAGAAAGCGAAACCATTAACTCAAATCATCTCTGCAACACATTGAAAAATCGCACGAAGTCCCATCTCAATGGAAAAACGCCAGATGAATCATCATCGCAAGAACGACGAATCTGCTGCGTGACCTTTAAGCAACGCATTGTGGCGAAAATGCAACGCATATGCTTGCGTTGTCAAGCCGTGCGGGAGCTCCTGTAAACCGAAACTCCCAGTTCTCTGATCTTTTTGCGCAACGTATTGCGGTTCAGTCCCAGCAGATCGGCAGCCTTGATCTGATTGCCGCGCGTGGCCGTAAGGGCGGCGAGGATCAACGGATATTCCATTTCCGTCAGAACGCGGTCGTAGAGGCCGGGCGGTGGAAGATTGTCGCCGAAGCTCGAGAAATAGGTCCGCATGTTTTCTTCGACGGCCTGTGCGATCGTCATGGTGCCAGTGCGGACCGGCCCCTTTTCGATAGGGCTGTCGGGCACGTCTGCGCGCAGTTCCGCATCGATGATCTCCTTGGTGATCACATCCTGCGGATAGAGCGCCATCAGCCGGCGGATCAGGTTCTCCAGCTCGCGGACGTTGCCCGGCCAGGGGTAGGCCTTCATGAGCTCCAGCGCCTCCTGATCGAAACGCTTGGAACCAAGGCCTTCCTTTTCGGCCTGCTGTATGAAATGGCGGACGAGATCCGGGATATCCTCGGCGCGATCACGCAACGGCGGTAGCCGCAGCGGCACGACGTTGAGGCGATAATAGAGATCTTCGCGGAAGAGGCCCTGGTTGATCGCCTGCTTCAGATCCTTGTTGGTGGCGGCGACGATGCGCACGTCGGTGCGGATCGGCGTGCGGCCGCCGACGGTCGTGTATTCGCCCTGCTGCAACACGCGCAGTAGGCGCGTCTGCGCATCCATCGGCATATCGCCGATTTCATCGAGGAACAGCGTGCCGCCCTCGGCCTGCTCGAAACGCCCCGTGGAGCGGGCCTGCGCGCCGGTGAAGGCGCCTTTCTCGTGGCCGAACAGTTCGGACTCGATCAAATCGCGCGGGATGGCAGCCATATTGATGGCAACAAAGGGGCCGTTGCGGCGCTTGCCGTAGTCGTGCAGGGCACGCGCCACCAACTCCTTGCCCGTGCCGGACTCGCCCGTGATCATCAGCGTTAGATCGGTCTGCATCAGGCGCGCGAGCACGCGATAGATTTCCTGCATCGCCGCCGAGCGGCCGACGAGCGGCATGCCGTCCTGCACGTCGTCATCGATCTTCGTCGGCTTCCGCTTGGGCTCGGCGAGAGCGCGGCCGACGATCGCGATCAGCTCTGTTAGATCGAACGGCTTCGGCAGATAATCATACGCACCTTTTTCGGATGCCTTGATCGCGGTCATGAAGGTGTTCTGCGCACTCATGACCAGAACCGGCAGATCCGGTCTCGCCTTCTTGATGCGCGGCAGCAGGTCGAATGCATTTTCGTCGGGCATGACGACGTCGGTTACAACGAGGTCGCCTTCGCCGGAGGAAACCCAACGCCAGAGTGTAGCGGCGTTGGAGGTGATGCGGACATCGTAACCCGCGCGGCTCAAGGCCTGATTGAGCACGGTACGGATGGCTGCATCGTCATCGGCGACAAGGATCGTGGCTGTCATCGAGTAGTCCCTGTAGAGTTCGGAAGTGGGGCATCTTCTGAAGTGATGCCCTTGGAGGCTGGCATCAAAACACGGAAAGTAGTGCGATGGTTCTGGCTATCGCATTCGACGATACCGCCGTGGTCGCCGATGATCTTGGCGACCAGTGCGAGGCCGAGGCCGGTTCCGTTCGTTTTCGTTGTGATGAACGGATCGAAGAGATGCGGGACGAGATCGGGCGGCACGCCGGGGCCATTGTCGATGACGCAGAATTCCAGCGGCAATGAAATCTTTTCGCGGGTGCCGGCAACCGACAACCTGATGCCGGGGCGATAGGCCGTCGTCAGCATGATCTCGCCGTCCTGACGGTCGCCGACCGCCTCGGAAGCGTTCTTCACAAGATTGAGGAAGACCTGCACAAGTTGGTCGCGGTTCGCAAAAACCGCCGGCAGTGATGGATCGTAATTCTCGGAGATCTTGATGTTGCGGGCAAAGCCGGCCTTGGCAACGGCCTTCACATGATCGAGCACCGAGTGAATGTTGACGGGCACGCGATCGACCGGCCGCTCATCGGAGAAAACTTCCATGCGGTCGACCAGCGACACGATGCGGTCGGTTTCGTCACAGATCAGGCGCGTCAGTGCCCGATCATCATCCTCGACCGATTGTTCGAGCAGCTGCGCGGCGCCGCGAATGCCAGACAGCGGGTTCTTGATCTCATGCGCCAGCATGGAGGCAAGGCCGGTCACCGAACGGGCGGCTGCCCGATGCGTCAATTGCCGGTCGATCTTGTCGGCCATGGAGCGCTCCTGGAACACCACGACGACAGAGCCGATATCGCTCGACACCGGGGCGACATAGAGGTCCACAAGCTTGTCCTGTCCCAAGCGTGGCGAGCTGAGGTCGACACGGTATTCGTTGACCGGCGCACGGCGTTCGCGCACCTGGTCAATTAGCGCCAGCAGCGGGCTACCGAAGGGAATGAAGGTCGAAATCTTGTAGCGCGAGAGATGCGAAGCACTGGCGCCGAAAAAGGCTTCAGCCTCCCAGTTGGCAAAGGCAACGAGGCCCGCCTCGTCAACCATGATGACCGGGTTCTGGATCGCATTGAGAACCGCCATGGCTACCGAATTGGCCGCGTCGCCCTCGGCTCCGGAACTTGATTTCGAAGTCATGCAGCCTCCTGGACGCATTGGGCGAGATCGGCACTGGTCTGCAGCGCGGCATGGAACGATGCGGCCACCTCGCCGCTCTCCTTCGACGTCATGATTTTCGCCTTGTCGGCACCTGACGTTGCCGGCGCGTAGCGATCGAGATACCAGGCGAGATGCTTGCGGGCATGGCGGATGCCAACGGCTTCGCCATAGAACTCCAGCATCATGCGGTAATGTTCGAGCGCGACCTCGATGATCTCCTGTCGGCCCGGTTCGCGATGACCGGCAAGAACGCCGGCATGCCATGGGCGGCCTTGGCAACCACGGCCGATCATGACAACGTCGGCGCCGGATCGCCGCAGGATTTCCTCGGCGTCTTCGATCGTTTCGACATCGCCATTGGCAACGAGCGGGATGGACACGACATCGCGTACCGCGTGGATCGCATCCCAATCGGCCCTGCCCTCATAGAATTGCATGCGCGTGCGACCGTGGATGGTGACGAGCTGAATGCCGGCCTCCTCGGCACGACGCGCGATATGAGGCGCATTGATGGAATTCTCATCCCAGCCAAGGCGCATCTTCAAGGTCACGGGAATGTTCACCGCGCCGACTGTCGCTTCGATCAAAGTCAGCGCATGATCGGGATCGCGCATCAATGCCGAACCGGAATAGCCGCCAATGACCTTCTTGGCGGGGCAGCCCATATTGATATCGATGATATCGGCGCCGTTATCTGCAGCGATCTTGGCCGCCTCGGCCATCCAATAGGCCTCCCGGCCGGCCAGCTGCACCATATGCGGCTTTAATCCGGCGCTCCTCAGGCGCGCCCACGATTCCGCCGTATCCTGTACCAGCTCGCGACTCGCCACCATTTCCGTGACGACAAGGCCCGCGCCGTAACGCAAAGCGAGCTGCCGGAAAGGCAGGTCGGTCACACCCGACATCGGCGCAAGAATGACGCGATTACGGATGGATACCGGACCGATGAAAAATGGGGCTGCGAGCTTGGAGGAAAGCAAATGATTATCTTTCGGGCACACTATACATCTGCACTATTTTTAGACACGCTTTAAAAGTTTGCCAAGAGGTTTCGAGGAGCCTCGATATTTTTTGGGCAAATGCTGGAAAGTTCTCGGTTGAGGCGATAGACCCTGCTGAAGCAGGATCCCGTTTTGGCGATCTATTTAGCATGTGCTTGTTCAAAGGAAAGCTTTACGCTTTTCAAAGCCATGCCGAAGACCGAGCCTTTCATATTTCGGGGGTTTATGACGCAAATGCATTCAACGCAACCGTTGTCGGTGGGAATTGTGATCGTTGCCGCCGGGCGCGGCGAACGGGCGGGCTCGCCCGAAGAAGGCCCGAAACAATATCGCCCGATCGGCGGCAAAGCGGTTATTGCGCATACGCTTGAAAGATTCGTGACATGGCCGCAGGCATCGAAGATCGTCGTCGTCATTCACCGAGATGACGAAAAACTACTCCGCTCCGCGCTGGGCCAAGTCGCCGAAATGCCTGAGATCGAGATCGCCTTTGGCGGCGCGACGCGCCAGCAGTCCGTGCTTGCCGGGCTAAGGCATTTGAAGGACAGCGGCGTGACGCATGTGATGATCCACGACGCCGTGCGCCCCTTCTTCGATCATGATCTGCTGGATCGCGTCACAGCGGCCCTTGCAGCTGGCGCGCCGGCCGTGCTGCCCGCCATGCCGGTCAGCGACACGCTGAAGCGTGGCAACGCGAGTGGCTTGGTGGCCGAGACAGTGCCTCGCGACGGACTTCACGCTGCGCAAACGCCGCAATCTTTCTGCTTCGCCGATATTCTTGCTGCACATGAAAAAGCGGCGGCCGACGGCAAAAGCGATTTCACCGACGATGCAGCAATCGCCGAATGGTGTAACCTGCCGGTGACGTTGGTGACCGGCAGCGCGGATAATGTGAAACTGACGATCAAGAGAGATATTGCCATGGCCGATGAAAAGCTGACCGCCGGTCTTTTGCCTGACGTGCGCACCGGCAACGGCTATGACGTCCATCAGCTGGAGCCAGGCGACGGCGTCACCCTTTGCGGCGTCTTCATCCCGCACGACCAACGGCTAAAGGGGCATTCGGATGCCGATGTGGCCCTGCACGCCCTCACGGATGCCCTGCTTGCCACATGTGGCGCCGGCGATATCGGCGATCATTTTCCACCGTCCGATCCGCAATGGAAGGGTGCACCGTCCCGGATCTTCATCGAGCACGCTGCGAAGATCGTGCGCGAACGCGGCGGTACGATCATGAATGCGGACGTCTCGCTGATTGCCGAGGCGCCGAAGGTCGGGCCGCATCGCGACGTCATGCGGGCCAAGCTTTCCGAATTTCTGGGCATCAGCATCGATCGCTGCTCGGTCAAGGCAACGACCAACGAAAAAATCGGCTTCATCGGTCGCCGCGAGGGCATTGCAGCCATCGCGACGGCAACCGTCGTCTATCGCTGAGGCAAGGCATGATGCATTTTCCCGATGAGATTATAGCGCTCGCTCAGAAGATCGTCACCGACTTCACCGCCAGGACTTGGATGATCGCCACAGCCGAATCCTGCACCGGCGGCTTGATCGCAGGCGCACTGACGGAAATTCCCGGCTCGTCCGCCGTCGTCGATCGCGGCTTCGTCACCTATACCAACATCGCGAAGATGGAGATGCTCGGCGTTCAAGAGCAGACGCTTGCGCAATTCGGCGCGGTTTCGAAGGAAACGGCGCTACAGATGGTGCATGGTGCCCTCTTCCGCTCCCGGGCCGATTTCGCCGTAGCGGTGACCGGCGTCGCCGGGCCTGGCGGCGGCTCTGCGGAAAAGCCTGTTGGGCTCGTCCACCTCGCCGCCAAGGCACGCAATGGCAAGCTCATTCATCATGAAATGCGCTATGGCGATATCGGCCGCGATCAGGTTCGGCTGGCCACCTTGAAAACGGCGCTGGAGATGCTCGTTACGCTCGGTCAGTGACCGGACGCGGCATCAGGCATAGATCTTGTTGGCACGCGTCTCGAAGGCATCCGTGAACATGCGGAAGGCCCGGTCGAACATCGACCCCATCAAGGCGCCGAGAATACGGCTCTTGAACTCGTAATCGATGAAGAAATCGATGACGCTACCGCCATTTTCCGACGGTTGGAAACGCCAGCGATTGTCGAGATATTTGAACGGGCCATCGATATATTTCACATCGATGGCGCGTTCAGCCTTGTTCAGCAGCACCTGCGTCGTGAAGGTCTCGCGGATCGCCTTGTAACCGACGGTCATATCGGCAACCAGCAGGATCTTGCCGTCACGCTCCTTGCGATTGCGGATCATGAGCGCCTCGCAAAGCGGCAGGAATTCCGGATAGCGCTCGACGTCGGCTACGAGATCGAACATCTGGTCGGGGGAATGCGGAACGGGGCGATGAGTTTCGAACTGAGGCATGAGCCGCAATTAAGCAGGACGGCCAAGAAGATCAAGAAGCTGACGCATTTCGCCGCGGGATTTCAGCTGTAAAACGGGCACGTTCGGGCCATGCTGCGCGAGGCCGGCAATAACTTTGGGCGAGAATTTCTCTTCAAATGTCCAGATGAAATGCAGAAATTCCCAGTCAACTTTCTCGATACAGCCCGGCGCCATTTCAGGGCGCGTGCGACCCATCCACTTGATCCAGCGGGAGATTGCACCCCAGACACATAGCAGACGCGGCATCCGCACCCAGATGACGAAATCGGTGCGCGGCAGGCGCACATCAAATGTCGACGGGTTGGTGCCGTCCAGGATCCATCGCTCTTCCTGAACCCTGGCGACGATGATAGCGCGTTGCTCTTCCTTATCGCGCTGCACCCAGCCGGGCAGCCACAGGACGTCGCGATCTATGGAGACATAGGCGAGGCCGAAACGAGTGGCGATCTTCTGCGATAGAGTCGATTTGCCGCCACCGGAGCAACCCATGACGAGAATGCGATTCGCCCGTCTAATAAGGGTAGCAGCCTCTTCAAGATCAACGGCATGGGAAAGCGCCTGCGGCGCGACGGTCTGCTCCACGGTCCAGCTCCATAGTCTCATCTAAAGCGCCGACACCGATCACAAACGGCGGCGCGTTCCCTAAGCCGCTCACATGACGAAGACATGACGGCACGAACAAAAACCGCGGCACAGTCGCCGCGGTTCCTTCAAAAGATAAAGCTGGATGGTTTTCGGCTTACTCTGCTGCCAGCATCAGCTTCTTGGCGCGAGCGGCGCGCAGGCGCTCGAAATCGTCGCCTGCATGATGCGAGGAGCGCGTCAGCGGGCTCGATGACACCATGAGGAAACCCTTGGTGTAAGCCACAGTCTCATAGGACTTGAACTCTTCTGGCGTGACGAAACTCATGACCTGATGATGCTTGCGCGTCGGCTGCAGATACTGGCCGATGGTCAGGAAGTCGACGTCGGCGGTGCGCAGGTCATCCATCAGCTGCAGGACTTCGTTACGCTCTTCACCGAGGCCGACCATGATGCCCGACTTGGTGAACATGGTGGGGTCCAGTTCCTTCACCCGCTGCAGCAGGCGAACCGAATGGAAGTAGCGTGCACCGGGGCGTACCGTGAGGTAATTGCCGGGCACGGTTTCCATATTGTGGTTGAAGACGTCGGGCTTGGCGGCGACGACGCGCTCCAGAGCGCCCGGCTTCTTCAGGAAGTCCGGCGTCAGGATCTCGATCGTGGTCCCCGGCGAAGCGGCGCGGATCGCCCAAATCACCTTCTCGAAATGCTCGGCACCGCCATCTTCCAGGTCGTCACGATCGACCGAGGTGATGACGACGTGGCTGAGGCCCATCTCCTTGACGGCTTTCGCCACATTTTCCGGCTCGGCCATGTCGAGCGCGTTCGGCTTGCCGGTCGCGACGTTGCAGAAGGCGCAGGCGCGCGTACAGATCTCGCCCATGATCATGAAGGTGGCGTGCTTCTTGTCCCAGCACTCACCGATATTCGGGCAGCCGGCCTCTTCACAGACCGTGACGAGCTTGTGCTCCTTCACGATCGAACGCGTTTCGGCATAGCCCTTCGAGGTCGGCGCCTTGACGCGGATCCAGTCCGGCTTGCGCAGAACTTCGGTATCCGGCCGATGCGCCTTCTCCGGGTGTCGTACGCGCTTGGCTTCCGGGTTGATCGTGTCGAGAATGGTGACCATGAAACGTCTACTTTCCGCCGCTCAAATGCGGCCCTTCATCGCCGTGCGACTTTGGCGAGGAATATCAGAATGCATGCACCGATGAAACCGGTGACGAAAAAGCCGAGCCGGCCGCCAGGTACGCCGACATGCAGGGCCACCAAGAGCCCGGCTGCGACAACCGAACCGGCAATACCGAGGATGATATTGAGAATGATCCCATAGCGCGCATCCATCAGCTTGCCAGCAAGCCATCCCGCAAGACCGCCGATGATGATCAGACCCAGCCAACCAACGCTTTCCATCAAACCCTCGTTTCAAGCGCAACTCAGGACAATTCTGCCGAACGCCGCGCTGCCTCTTACCGATAATGCGCTAGACGATCAATCTCGCCAGCAGCACCACGACGATCGCGCCGACGGTGGCATGGATGATTTCCACCACCAGCACATTTTCAATGCCGAGCGAGATCCCGAAATAGTTGAACAGGAAACCGCCCACAAAAGCGCCGATCACGCCACTCACCAGACAACTAATGAGGCCGCCCCCACCGACGATCAGGCTCGCGAGAAACCCCGCGACCAGACCGATGAGAAGAAAGACGACCCAACCTTGCGCAGCTATAGACATGTTGATTTCCCTTCCTGTTTTCCACCCTTCGGATAAAGGGCATGGCAGGAAATTATCAAGCGTTCAGCACACGGCCATAGGCGTCGAGCACCGCTTCCTTCATCGTCTCCGAAACGGTCGGATGCGGGAAGATCGTGTGCATCAGCTCTTCTTCCGTCGTCTCCAGGTTCATCGCGACGACGAAGCCCTGGATGAGTTCGGTAACCTCGGCGCCGACCATGTGCGCGCCCAGGAGCTCGCCCGTCTTCTTGTCGAAGATCACCTTGCAGAGGCCTTGATCCTCGCCCAGCGCAATCGCCTTGCCGTTGGCAACGAAGGAGAAACGGCCCACGCGGATATCCCGACCGAGCTCCTTGGCCTTGGCTTCGGTCAGGCCGACGGAGGCGACCTGCGGGTGGCAATAAGTGCAGCCCGGGACCTTGCTCTTGTCCGTCGGGTGAACGTTCGGCAGGCCGGCGATCTTCTCGATGCAGACGACGCCCTCATGCTCGGCCTTGTGCGCCAGCATCGGCGGACCGGCAACGTCGCCGATCGCGTAGATGCCCGGCACGTTGGTCTTGCCGTAACCGTCGATGACGACGCAGCCACGGTCGGTCTTCACGCCGAGCGCCTCGAGGCCGAGGTTTTCGATGTTGCCCTGAACGCCGACGGCCGAGATCATGCGGTCGGCAACGATCTGCTGAACCTTGCCGTCTTCGGTTTCGACATGGGCGGTAACGCTGTTGGCAGCCTTGTCGACCTTGATGACCTTCGCCTTGGTGAAGATCTTCAGGCCGCGCTTCTCAAGCTGCTTGCGGGCGATGCCGGAGATTTCGGCATCCTCGACCGGCATGATCGTCGGCATGACTTCGACGACGGTGACGTCGACGCCCATCGAGCGGTAGAAGCTTGCAAATTCGATGCCGATGGCGCCCGAGCCCATGACCAGCAGCGACTTCGGCAGAAAGTCCGGCTTCAGCGCCTCGAAATAGGTCCAGATCAGCTTGCCGTCCGGCTCGATGCCGGGCAGAGCGCGCGGACGTGCGCCAGTCGCGACGATGATGTGCTTGGCAGTATAGGTGCCCTCGCCCTTGACGTTCTTCGGCACCGGATGCTGCGGCTCGACGACCGGCTTGGTCGACTTGCTGACGACGATCTCGCCGGGCTGAGCGCCGGTCGAAGCCTTGGTAATCTTGGCTTCGCCCCAGATGACGTCGACCTTGTTCTTCTTCATCAGGAAGCCGACGCCGGTGTTGAGGCGGGCGGAAACGCCGCGCGAGCGGGCGACGACCGCCTTCACATCAGCACTTACCTTGCCTTCGAGAACAAGGCCGTAATCCTTGAGATGGTTGGAATGATCGAGGATCTCAGCAGAACGGAGCAGCGCCTTTGTGGGGATGCACCCCCAGTTGAGGCAGATGCCGCCCAGGTGCTCGCGCTCGACGATCGCGGTCTTCAGGCCAAGCTGGCCGGCGCGCACGGCGGCGACATAACCGCCGGGACCGGAGCCGATGATAATGACGTCGTAATTCTCAGCCATATGTTTCCTGCCTTATTGGTGGCGGCGGATCGAAGCCGGCGCCTTAACTGTATCAGAGACCGAGCATCATCCGCACGATCGGCTCGAGGCCGCGACCGAGCGCCCGGGTGTTTTCCGCATCGAGATGGACGCCGTCGAGCGGCGTGGTAACGGCGACCGTGTTGGCATCGAAGAAGCCGCAGCCCAATTCGTCGGCCAGATCGCTATAGAGCGTCGGCAGCTTGCTCGATTCCTTGACTGCGCCGAGATAGCTCGCCGCGAAAGCGGCATTGGCGGTCTCGGAGATCGCCGGCGGGGCGACGATGAGGATATCCGGCCCCTCGTAGTCGAACCCCCAGGCGTGGTTGCGCACAAGCTGAACCAGCCGGCTGATGCCCTGCAGAGCAGCGAATGCCGAGCCGGCAACAACCGGCTTCATGTCATTCGTGCCGAGCAGGATGATCACGAGATCGAGGGGATTGTGGCTCTGCAGGATCGTCGGCAAAATCCTCGCGCCGTTGCGATCGCAGTCGGCGAGATGATCGTCGAAAGCGGTCGTGCGGCCGTTCAATCCTTCCGGGATCACGCGTACCTGGTGGCCGAGCGCCTTTTGCAGCACGCTCGGCCACCGATCTTCATAGACATGACGGCCGACCGTCTCGGCGCTGTAGCCCCATGTCAGCGAGTCGCCGTAACACAGAACAGTCTTGGTCATTCATGCCCTCCGTATTGCCAAGGCTCAGACGAGCATCCCCATCGGATTTTCGATGTAGCCCTTGAAGGCTGCCAGAAGCTCGGCGCCGAGCGCACCGTCGACAGCGCGATGGTCGGTCGACAGAGTGACGGTCATCACGTTGGCAATCACCATTTCGCCCTTCTTGACGATGACACGCTGTTCGCCGGCGCCGACGGCCAGAATGGTCGCATGCGGCGGATTGACGACGGCGGCGAAGTTCTTGACGCCCATCATGCCCATGTTCGACACGGCAGTCGTACCGCCCTGATACTCCTCGGGCTTCAGCTTGCGCTCCTTGGCGCGCTTGCCGTAGTCCTTCATCTCGTTGGAGATGGTGGAGAGCGTCTTCTGCTCGGCGCTGCGGATGATCGGCGTGATCAGGCCGCCCGGAATGGAGACGGCAACGCCGACATCGGCATGCTTGTGCTTGACCATGTTGCTGTCGGTCCAGGAGACGTTGGCATCCGGAACATCGCGCAGTGCCAGCGCCAGGGCCTTGATGACCATGTCGTTGACAGAGAGCTTGTAGGCCGGAACGCCGTCCTTCGACTTCGGCGCGGAATCGTTGAGCTGCGTGCGGAGCGCCAGCAGTGCATCGAGTTCGCAATCGACCGAGACGTAGAAGTGCGGGATCGTCTGCTTGGATTCCTGCAGGCGCTTGGCGATCGTCTTGCGCATGCCGTCATGCGGCACGAGCTCGTAAGAACCCTGCTCGAACAGCTTGAGGACGGCATCGTCGGACATGCCCTTCGGTGCGGCCGGAGCAGCAGCGGCGGCGGGCTGAGCAGCCGGTGCTGCTGCCGGAGCAGCCTTGGCGCCGCCGCCGGAAACAGCAGCTTCAACGTCCTTCTTGATGACGCGGCCATGCGGGCCCGTGCCGGAAACAGCCGTCACATCGATGCCGGCTTCCTTGGCCAGACGGCGTGCGAGCGGCGACGCGAAAGTGCGATGACCGTCGCTTGCAGCAGGAGCCGAGGCGGGTGCGGCAGGAGCCGAAACGCTTGCCGGAGCAGGCGCCGCAGCGGGAGCGGCCGCAGGGGCCGCTTCTGCCTTCGGTGCTTCCTTGGCAGCCGGAGCAGCAGCGGCACCAGCGCCGGAGGCTGCAGCAGCGACATCTTCACCGTCGGCGGCGATCACGGCGATCAGGGCATTGACCTTCACACCTTCGGTGCCGGCTGGAACGACGATCTTGGCGACGGTGCCTTCATCGACAGCCTCGACTTCCATCGTTGCCTTGTCAGTCTCGATCTCGGCGATCACGTCGCCGGACTTGATCTTGTCGCCTTCCTTGACGAGCCACTTGGCGAGGTTACCCTCTTCCATGGTCGGCGAGAGGGCAGGCATAGTGATGTTGATAGGCATCGATGAGCCCTCCCCTTACTTGTAGCAAACGGCCTTCACCGCATCGACCACTTCAGCGACGCTCGGGAGCGCCAGCTTTTCGAGGTTGGCGGCGTATGGCATGGGTACGTCCTTGCCAGCGATCGTCAGGATCGGCGCATCGAGATAGTCGAAGGCCTGCTGCATGACGCGTGTGGCAATTTCCGTGCCGACGGAGGACTGCGGATAGCCTTCCTCGACGGTGACCAGGCGACCGGTCTTCTTGACCGATTCGATGATCGTCGGAAGATCCATCGGACGGATGGTGCGCAGGTCGATGAGTTCGACATCGATGCCCTGGGCTTCCAGCTCGGCGACGGCCTTCGTGGCATAGGTCATGCCGATGCCGAAGGAGACGACCGTGACGTCCTTGCCCGGACGGTGGATGCGGGCCTTGCCGATCGGCAGAACGAAGTTATCCAGCTTCGGCACGTCGAAGTGCTGACCATAGAGAATTTCATTCTCAAGGAAGATGACCGGGTTCGGATCGCGGATCGCAGCCTTGAGCAGACCCTTGGCGTCGGCTGCCGTGTAGGGCATGACGACCTTGAGGCCCGGAATATGGCTGTACCAGGATGCGTAGTCCTGGCTGTGCTGGGCGCCGACGCGCGCTGCCGCACCGTTCGGACCGCGGAAGACGATCGGAGCGCCCATCTGGCCACCGGACATGTAGAGCGTCTTGGCGGCGGAGTTGATGATCTGGTCGATCGCCTGCATGGCGAAGTTGAAGGTCATGAACTCGACGATCGGGCGAAGGCCGGCCATCGCAGCGCCGACGCCGATACCGGCAAAACCATGCTCGGTGATCGGGGTGTCGATGACGCGGCGAGCGCCGAATTCCTGCAGCAGGCCCTGGGTAACCTTGTAGGCGCCCTGGTACTCGGCCACTTCTTCACCCATGACGAAAACGTCCGGGTTGGCGCGCATTTCTTCGGCCATCGCGTCGCGCAGCGCTTCACGCACCGTCATCGACACCATTTCGGTGCCGGCCGGAATTTCCGGATCGGCGGCAGCGGCGACCTTCGGCTGGGCCGGAACCGGCGCAGCTGCCGGAGCCGGAGCGGCGGCGGGAGCTTCGGTCTTTACCGGCTCAGCGGCAGGAGCTGCCTTCGTCGACGAAATCGCATCAGCCGATTCACCGTCCTGCAGCAGGATGGCGATCTTGGCGTTGACTTTGACGCCTTCGGTGCCGGCGTCGACCAGCAGCTTGCCGATGATGCCTTCGTCGACGGCTTCCACTTCCATGGTAGCCTTGTCGGTTTCGATTTCGGCAATGACGTCACCGGAAACGACCTTGTCGCCTTCCTTCTTGAGCCATTTCGAAAGTGTACCCTCTTCCATCGTCGGAGAAAGGGCGGGCATGAGAATGTCGATGGGCATAGTGTCCCTCCCCGATTTAGAGCAGAATGTCGGTGTAGAGCTCGGATGCATCCGGCTCCGGATCGTTCTGGGCGAAATCGGCGCTGTCTGCGACGATGTCACGGACGTCCTTGTCGATATCCTTCAGATCGTCCTCGGTCGCCCAGCCCTTTTCGAGAAGGCGAGCGCGAACCTGCTCGATCGGGTCATGCTCGGAGCGCATCTTCTGCACTTCGTCCTTGGAGCGATACTTCGCCGGATCGGACATCGAGTGACCGCGATAACGGTAGGTCAGCATTTCTAGGATGATCGGGCCCTTACCGGAGCGGCAATGCGCAACGGCTTCGTCAGCCGCAGCCTTGACCGCGCGAACGTCCATGCCGTCGACCTGGATGCCGGGAATGCCGAAGGAAGCACCGCGCTTGGAGAAATCGGCCTGTGCCGTTGCGCGGGCGGTCGAGGTGCCCATGGCGTAGCGGTTGTTTTCGATGACGAAAATCACCGGCAGCTTCCAGAGCTGCGCCATGTTGAAGCTTTCGTAGACCTGGCCCTGGTTGGCAGCGCCATCACCAAAATAGGCGACGCTGACATTGTCATTGCCGCGATACCAGTTGGCAAAGCCGAGACCGGTGCCGAGCGAGACCTGGGCACCGACGATGCCGTGGCCGCCGTAGAAATTCTTTTCCTTGGAGAACATGTGCATGGAGCCGCCCTTCCCTCGGGAATAGCCGCCCTGGCGCCCAGTCAACTCGGCCATGACGCCACGTGCGCTCATGCCGGTTGCCAGCATATGGCCGTGATCACGATAGCCGGTGATGACCTGGTCGCCATCCTTCAAAGCCATCTGCATGCCGACGACGACAGCTTCCTGACCGATGTAAAGATGACAGAAGCCGCCGATGAAGCCCATGCCGTAAAGCTGGCCGGCCTTCTCCTCGAAGCGGCGGATCAAGAGCATCTCACGATAAGCGTTGAGCTCCGCATCACGATCGAAATCTGCGATCGGACCGCCATTGGTTTCCTTGGCGGATCTTGATGCTGTTTTACGGCTGGAAACGGACGCGTTTTTTCGCGGCGCCATTCAACCCTCCCTGTGTGAGTAGCCTCGTTTCTTGTCGAGGCGTAACATAGGCAAGATTATCCGCTACAGCAATGCCATAATTGCATGGCTCATATTCTTTGCAAGTTATTGATATAGCTCACAAAAATCCAATTAACCGAAATCCGGTTAATTGTGGCTATTTATTGAAAATGACGATCTCGTTCGCCTTGGAATACGTCAACTGATAGCGTGCATACTGGTCGAGCATATCCTTATCCAGGGAGCCATCGCTCAGCAGAGCGACCTCCTTTTCGAGGTGCTCGCGCTTGGCGACGAGATCCGCCAATTCCTTGCTACGGTCGATGCGACGCTGTTCGAAAACCTCGGTTGCCTTCAGGCCATAATCGCCGTGAACGCAATGATAACCGAAGTAACTCACAAAAGCGATCGTAATGGCGGGCAGAATGAAACGGCCGAACTTTCTCTTCTTATGATACTTTGTCCACATACTCGCTCGAAACGCTCTTACCGTTAGGCGATCTCATCAGGGTCAACGCCGCGAACATTGCGGCCGTAGACAAGATCACATCAAATCAAACACCTAGCGCTAAATTAACCGGCAGAGATTAACCGTCCGTTGACTCTAACTACGCCGGCCAACAAAAAACCGCGCCCTGGGGCGCGGTTCGATTTCAGCACATCGTGCGAGTTGCGGATCCGTGAGGATACCGCGGATCAGGCATCAGCCGCGCAGGATGGAGCGACCGGCGTATTTTGCCTGCGGGCCAAGCGCTTCCTCGATGCGGATAAGCTGGTTGTACTTGGCGAGACGGTCGGAGCGCGACAGCGAGCCGGTCTTGATCTGGCCGCAGTTGGTGGCAACGGCGAGATCGGCGATGGTGGAATCTTCCGTTTCGCCCGAACGGTGCGACATGACGGCCGTGTAGTTGGCCTTGTGTGCGGTTTCGACGGCGTCGAGGGTCTCCGTGAGCGAGCCGATCTGGTTGACCTTGACCAGGATCGAGTTGGCAACGCCCATGCGGATACCGTCGCGCAGGCGAGCAGAGTTGGTGACGAACAGATCGTCGCCGACGAGCTGTGTCTTCTTGCCGATCAGGTCGGTGAGCGTCTTCCAGCCCTCCCAATCGTCTTCAGCCATGCCGTCTTCGATGGAAATGATCGGATACTGAGCTGCGAGTTGAGCGAGGTACTCTGCCATAGCACCGGATTCCAGCGTGCGGCCTTCGCCTTCGAGCACGTACTTGCCGTCCTTGAAGAATTCGGTCGAAGCGCAGTCGAGGCCGAGAGCAACTTCTTCACCAGGCTTGTAGCCAGCCTTTTCGATCGACTTCATGATGAAATCGAGCGCGGCCGGAGCGCTGGAAAGGCCCGGCGCGAAACCGCCTTCATCGCCGACGTTCGTGTTGTGGCCCTGCGCTGCCAATTCCTTCTTGAGGACATGGAAGATTTCCGAACCGATGCGAACGGCGTCGCGGATGGATTCTGCGCCAACCGGCAGGATCATGAACTCCTGGAAGTCGATCGGGTTGTCAGCATGGGCGCCGCCGTTGATGATGTTCATCATCGGAACCGGCAGCAGGCGGGCGTGAGCGCCGCCAACATAACGATAGAGCGGCAGGTTGGCGCTCTGGGCAGCAGCCTTGGCGACAGCAAGCGAAACACCGAGGATGGCGTTGGCGCCGAGGCGCGACTTGTTCGGCGTGCCGTCGAGCTCGATCATGATGTTGTCGAGCTGGATCTGGTTTTCGGCATCCATGCCGCCGATCGCATCGAAGATTTCCGAGTTGACGGCTTCGACGGCCTTTTCAACACCCTTGCCATGGTAGCGCTTGCCGCCATCGCGAAGCTCGACGGCTTCATGTGCGCCGGTCGACGCGCCCGACGGAACAGCCGCGCGGCCCATGCTGCCATCTTCGAGGTAGACATCGACTTCGACAGTCGGATTGCCACGGCTGTCGAGAATCTCGCGGGCGATAATGTCGGTGATTGCGGTCATGATAGCTTCCTGCTCGCTGGTTTATAAATCGATTTAAATCGTCATAATCGAAGGCGCGGAAATTTCAATGCGGAACCACGCCTTGATTTGACACTCCTACAGGCCGCCTAGCGCAAATTCATGTCAGCCTGTTGAATGCCTGTGTTTTTCAAGCCTTAGCGATAGCGTCAAACGCCAGCAGCTTCTCGAGAAGCCGCGGCATATCCTTCAGATAGACCATGTTTGGGCCGTCTGACGGCGCGTTGTCCGGATCCTCATGCGTCTCGACGAAAACGCCGGCGACGCCAACAGCCACAGCCGCACGCGCCAGCGTCTCAACGAATCGGCGATCGCCCCCGCTCGAGCCACCCTGCCCGCCGGGCTGCTGCACCGAATGGGTGGCATCAAAGATGACGGGCGCACCCATCGCCGCCATGATCGGCAGCGAGCGCATGTCGGAGACGAGCGTGTTGTAGCCGAAGGAGGCGCCGCGCTCGCAAAGCAGAATGTTCTGATTGCCGCTGTCATTGAGCTTGGCAAGCACGTTCTTCATGTCCCATGGCGCCAGGAACTGGCCCTTCTTGACGTTGACGACGCGGCCGGTCTGGGCGGCGGCGACCAGAAGATCGGTCTGGCGCGACAGGAAGGCCGGGATCTGCAGGATATCGACCGTCTTGGCAACTACAGCGCATTGCTCTTCCGTGTGGATATCGGTCAGAACAGGAAAGCCATATTCCTTCTTCAGATCAGCAAAGACTTCCATCGACTTCTCAAGACCGATACCGCGCTTGCCCGACAGCGAAGTACGGTTCGCCTTGTCGTAAGAGGATTTGTATACGAGGCCGATGCCGAGCTTGTCGCAGAGCTCCTTCAAAACGCCGGCGACCATGAAGGCATGTTCGCGACTTTCCATCTGGCAAGGACCGGCAATCAGGGAGAGCTTGGCAGTGTTGGAAAACAGAACCTTGGAGGCTCCCTCGCCGACAACCACTTCGGAATTCGTGCTCATGCTATCTCCTCGAAGGCGAACACTGCGCCATGTTCAGGCGCCAGCCGCGCCAAAATACGATTGTTCTTACGCGTATATGTGACGCCGTTAGCAGCGAAATGCGACGATGTCACGGAAAGATCGCGTGTTTTGAAAAGGATTGCCCGCGCTCGCAGACCCGGATCTTCGTTGCCGACCCGCAAATCGTAAAAGGCTTCCATGCCCTCCGGGGTCAGAAGCTCGATATCGGCATTGGCAGATCTTATCGTCAGTCCGAAGGAATGCTCCGATACCTTTGGTCCGGCGACGACCTCTTCGAAAAAGCTGCGGAAGGCGGCCGGCCGCGTTGCCGAGATCGCTACCCGCGCAATGCCGCTGACACCGTTTGCATGGCGCTCAAGCACACCGCGATCGGCGGGCAGCGGATTGATGCGCTGGCAGCTGAATGCGAACAAATCGGGCGAACGCAGATCGGCCGCAAAGGCCAGACGAAACCCGGCCACGGTTTCCGTTCCGTCAGGCATTTTCATCGGCCGTGAGAAATCCAGCATCGGGCCGGCCGAGATCGCGGCGGCTTTGAAGCGCTCATCATCCGCTACGGCATCATTCGTTCCGAAAACCACGGCAGAGAATCCGTCTTCTCCGACGCGAAAGCGATAGGCCTGGTCGCGCGCCACGAAGACATTGCCTTCTATAAGGCTCGCCTCGCACTGTTCTTGCGAGGCTACACCCAAAGGTTCAAGATAGGTCTTGTCGGAGAAGAAGACGCAGGCATTTTCGGTGCCGAAAGGATGGCGCGCATCGGGAGCAACCGTAAAGCCGAGCTTGCCGAGCCGCTCGCGCGCCAGGGCGATGTTGATCGTCGGCAGCACGAGATGATCCAATGGATGCGGCAACGAAGTCATGGCTCCTCCTCTTTCCCAGCGGCGGTAGATTTGCGCCCATCCATCGCGTATTTCAAGATGAAAGCGAAGCGCGCGACGACAGCTCCTGGCACGCAATATGATCGCGCAAACGTGATTGCTGATTCTCCCCTGTAGCCGGCTCAACTGGCTCGATTTCGAGATCGCTGAACCAGAACGCAGACGGAAAAATTCGGTGTCATCCTAGGTCTGGAAAGGAGGAATTCCCAATATTTTTCATAATGTTATATCTATTTCAGCACGCTGACTTTTACAGCCCGTCCATTCGCGGATGATAATTATTTAATTGTCCGAGCAAGCTTTTAACGAAATTTAAGTGCTTGCGGAACACATATGGAACATATAGTGTCCGTTCTGGATTTGTTTCACGACCTTTTCTTGATTCTGGGGTTCCAAGACGATGTTGACGCGCAAGCAACAGGAACTGCTTCTCTTCATTCACGAGCGGATGAAGGAGTCCGGCGTTCCGCCATCCTTTGACGAGATGAAGGATGCGCTGGATCTGGCCTCCAAGTCCGGCATTCACCGCCTCATCACGGCATTGGAGGAGCGCGGCTTTATCCGTCGCCTGCCGAACCGCGCCAGGGCGCTTGAGGTCATCAAGCTACCGGATGCCTATAATCCGAGCCTGCAGCCGCGTCGCGGCTTTTCGCCAAGCGTTATCGAGGGCAGCCTCGGCAAGCCCCAGCCGGTCGCGCCCCCGCCTCCGCCGAAAGTGGCCCATGAAGATCACAGCAGCTCTGTGTCCGTACCCGTGATGGGCCGCATCGCTGCCGGCGTTCCGATCTCGGCCATTCAGAACAATACGCATGACATAACCGTCCCCGCAGATATGCTCGGCGCTGGTGATCATTATGCCTTGGAGGTGCGAGGCGACTCGATGATCGACGCCGGCATTTTCGACGGCGATACAGTCATCATTCGCAATTCGACGACAGCAAACCCGGGCGATATCGTCGTTGCGCTTGTCGACGACGAAGAAGCAACGCTGAAGCGCTTCCGCCGCAAGGGCGCATCGATCGCTCTCGAGGCTGCCAACCCTGCCTATGAGACCCGTATTTTCGGACCGGATCGCGTCAAGGTTCAGGGCAAGCTTGTCGGGCTCATTCGGCGTTATCACTGACAGGTGACACCGGCGCGATTGGCGCGCCAAATGTCCCCGTGCGCCAATCATAGGTTCGATGCCGCGTCCATGGCCGTTGCGGATCTTCGAATGCTGTAAGGACAGTGGGCTTGTCGCCGCTCAGATCCATTTCGATCGAGCCGGTCCGCCTTAATGTCGCGCCTGTATAAAGCGTTGCGCCGGAGCGACAATGATCGAGGCGCAGACGTATTGATGTGACGACGATATTCGCCGTATCGCAGGCGGGCGGAAGATAGGCGGCATTTTCGATCGTTACCAACACGGCGCCATTTTCAAGCATCGCCACGCACCACGCACCTTTCTGGCAGGCGAAACTCCCCTGCATGGTTCGATCAAGAGCATCCTCCATTGCCCCGCGGACCGCCTTCTGTTCGTCGTCGTTCAATCGACGGCGACGCTCGGCCTTGCTGATCTTAGGCAGGCTGCTGTCGGCAACAAGCATGGTGGGAGGCTGATGTTCGAATGCGACGAGTGCCTTTTGCCATTGCTCGAAAATGAAAGCCTGCGGCCTTTCCCGGTTGGTCGCCAATATATTGTCCTGCCTTAGTGCGACCAGGACACCATCCTCGGAAATCATGAGATCGGGCTTGGATACGCCCGAACCCAAAGCCGCTGCCCCAATCGTTGCAAGCGCGAGCAACAGTCCGAGATGGCGCAGCTTGGTGCGCAAAACGCTCATCATCAGAAAGCCGGCAATGAAGGTCGGCATCAGCCACGGCGGCTGACGTCCAAACGTAATATCGCCGCCCCAGCCGGCGACCGTCTTGGCGACCAGAATGACGAGCTCTAGTCCCTCTCCGGTGACTTTCCAGAATGGCCCGTCGAGACCAAAAGGCATCATCAACATCGCAGCCATGCCGAATGGCATCACGATGAAAGAAACGATCGGCATGGCGGCGAGATTGGCGGGAAGGCCATATGTCGCCAAACGGTGAAAATGCTCTATCGAGAAGATTGCCGTCGATGCGCCGCCGATGAATGAAGTCGATAATATCCCACTGAAGAAGCGTGCAACGAATAGCAATGGACCGAGGAACCTAAAGCGCGAAAGCATATTTTCGCGATGCGGCCGCCGTTTCCAAAGCGTATAGCCCGATACCAGCGCGAGCGTTGCTGCATAGGACATCTGAAAGCTAGGCCCAAGCACCTGCGACGGCGAAAGGATGAGGATGACGATTGCCGAGAGCGCCACGTTTCGCAGACTGAGCGACGGTCGATCGAACAGAACCGCGACCAGCATGATCGCCATCATGATGAAGGCCCGCTCCGCCGATACGCCGAAGCCGGAAATGAGGTAATAGGCGGTCACTGTCAGAAGCGCGCCGAAGGCAGCGATCTTCTTGGTTGGGTAAGCCTGGGCAAGACCCGAAAAAAGGCTGAATAAATAGCGCAGCCCGACATAGAAGATACCCGCCGACAAAGCCATGTTCAGGCCGGAAATGGCGATGATATGGGTGAGCCCGGCTACTCGGAGTGCTTCGGTAGTGTCGTCCGAAATCGCTCGTCTCTCATCGGTGACAAGTGCCGCCGCAAAGGCTCCGGTATCGCCGGGCAAAGTCCTTCGGATCCTGTCCCCAATGCTGTTGCGAAGACCGGCGAGCCAGATGTCCGCCTTGGCCAGCCACGACGCCTCCGAATTGTCACCACTCAGAGATAAAAGTATCGGCGGGCCATAGGCAAAGCCATTCGCGCCAATACCGTTGAAATAGGCACTGAAGGCGAAATCGTTGAGACGCAGCAATGCGGGGCCGGCGGGCGGCGTCAGTCTCGCCCTCACCTGAATGCGGTCGCCCAGATTGAAGGGTTCGGCCTGTTTGCGCACGAAGATGGTCACTCGCTCCGGCGGCCTGTGAATGGAAGGCTTCTCGGTTGTTTCTACTTTAACGACGTACCGCCAACGTCCATTGTCATAGGTCTCGCGCCTCTCGATCCGACCGGTCACGGTCGTCGTCACGGCCGAGTCGAGCATGATGGTCGAAGCCCGCCAGCTTTCCCAGTGCGCAAGGGCCATGCCGAGGCTTGTGAGCATGCCGGCGAACAGCAGGTGCCGAAGCAGCCGGCCCGCCTCCCTTTTGAACACAAATCCGCACGTCAGCAGAAGAAGCGCTGCCAGAACAGTTTGCAACGGAGGATCGCTGTCAAAGGTGAACCAAAAGATCGCGCCGACGCCCATATAGATCGGCGCAAGCAGGATAGCGCGACCGTGGACCGCCTCCTCTTCAATCAGTCGGCCGATCGCGACTCGCATGCGACCAAGGGCGAGATAAAATCGCGCGATCAGCGATACCTGATCTTGCGTACGCTCCCGTTGCCCGGTTTTGATACGCAAGGTGATTGAGGCGACGGCATGACGATCCAGCGAAGGCAGAGCAAGGTCCCGGCCATCCTCCTGCTGCTCCGGTGCCTCCAAATTAGGCATTCGCCGCCTGCCCCACGCAAAACCACAGCTTCCGCGCGATTTTTGCCGTCACCACCAGATGATTTCAACCAAAATCCGCATGATTGCGACGAAAAAGAGCCTCGCGCGTCACACGCTATGACCAACGCATTTAGTGCAGTGCCCAAAAGTTGATACTGCGATGCACAAATCGGCACTCGGATAACTTGGCATTAGGCTCTGGATCATATAGCTAGTCGGTAGTCGCTTAACCTTTTGGCGCTTTTTATGGCGTCAATCCCGCCAAATCTTGGAGGATCAGCATGACGGAACAAAGCGCGAAACTAACTTGGGGCGAAAAGACGGTGGACTTGCCGGTCAAGACCGGAACCATCGGCCCAAGTGTCATTGATATTGGTGCCCTTTATAAGAACACCTCCACGTTCACCTACGATCCTGGCTTCACCTCGACCGCGTCGTGCGAGTCCAGCATCACCTATATTGATGGCGACGAAGGCGTCCTGCTGCACCGCGGCTATCCGATCGACCAGCTGGCCGAACACGGCGATTTCCTGGAAGTCTGCTACCTGCTCCTCTACGGCGAACTGCCGACGGCAGCCCAGAAGAAGGACTTCGACTATCGTGTCGTGCACCATACGATGGTGCATGAGCAGATGTCGCGCTTCTTCACCGGTTTCCGCCGCGACGCGCATCCGATGGCCGTCATGTGCGGCTGCGTCGGCGCTCTGTCGGCCTTCTATCACGACTCGACCGACATCACCGATCCGCATCAGCGTATGGTCGCAAGTCTGCGCATGATCGCCAAGATGCCAACGCTCGCCGCCATGGCTTATAAGTACCATATCGGCCAGCCCTTCGTTTATCCGAAGAACGATCTCGACTACGCATCGAACTTCCTGCGCATGTGCTTTGCCGTTCCTTGCGAAGAATATGTGGTCAATCCGGTGCTTGCCCGCGCCATGGACCGCATCTTCATCCTGCATGCCGACCACGAGCAGAATGCATCGACCTCGACGGTTCGCCTCGCCGGCTCTTCGGGCGCCAATCCGTTCGCCTGTATCGCAGCAGGCATTGCCTGCCTCTGGGGCCCGGCTCACGGCGGCGCCAACGAAGCCGCGCTGAACATGCTGAGCGAAATCGGCTCGGTTGACCGCATTCCGGAATACATCGCGCGCGCCAAGGATAAGAACGATCCGTTCCGTCTGATGGGCTTCGGTCACCGCGTCTACAAGAACTACGATCCGCGCGCCAAGATCATGCAGAAGACGGCGCACGAAGTTCTCGGCGAACTCGGCATCAAGGACGATCCGTTGCTCGATATCGCGATCGAGCTCGAGCGCATCGCCCTGACGGACGAATATTTCATCGAGAAGAAGCTCTATCCGAACGTCGACTTCTACTCCGGCATCACGCTGAAGGCTCTCGGCTTCCCCACGACCATGTTCACCGTTCTGTTCGCTCTCGCCCGCACCGTCGGCTGGATCGCTCAGTGGAACGAAATGATCGAAGATCCGCATCAGCGCATCGGCCGTCCGCGCCAGCTCTACACCGGCGCTCCGCTGCGCGAGTACGTACCGGTTTCCAAGCGCTAAGCTTCGGAAATGACACCAAAAAAGCCGGTCAGAAATGACCGGCTTTTTTGTTGGACAGAACTTCGAGAACGATCGCCGCCGCCTTGTCACCGGGTGGTTCTTCCGTCTGCATTCGCTGCCAGACAAGGTCATAGCCGGCAAGCATAGCCGCACGCTCCGGAGTATCTTTCGACAGGCGCTCCATGTAGCGCGCAAGCATGCCCGGCCGCAGAACGTCATTGATGAGTTCGGGCAACACGGCATAGTCGGCAATAATATTCGGAAGAGCTGCTGTCCATATCTTGATGCGCGACATCACGAATTTGGCGAGCCACTCCGTCTTGTAAGTCGAAACGACCGGAACGCCGGCGAGACCCAGCTCCAGAATTACTGTGCCTGACGCGGCCATGGCGGCATCTGCCTGCGCGAAAGCCTCCCATTTTGCTTTCTGGCCGACGACGATGTCCGGCTTGATACGCCAGTTTTCAAGCAGTGAGCGCACCAGAGCTTCCTGCTTCGGCACGGTCGGCAACAAAAAGCGGACATTATCGTTTCGCCGACTAAGTTCTTCGGTAGCCTGCTCAAAAACCGGCACAAGCTGACGGATTTCCGAGCCACGCGAACCGGGCAATAGAAGCACGGTCTTCGTATTGTCGCCGGCACCAGGATCGCGCAGCGCGCGCAGTCGGCGCGTCTCGAGCAGATCCGCGTCGACAGTCAGACGATGGCCGACATAGGTCGTCGCTGGGCCACCCAGCCGCTGCATCGCCTCGGGCTCGAACGGCAGCACGGCGAGTACGTGATCGACATAGGCGAGCATCTTTTGCGCGCGGTATTCCTTCCACGCCCAGACGCTGGGGCAGACGTAATTGATAACAGGCAGATCGGGCAGTGCCTTGCGCACGCGCTTGGCGACGCGATGGGTAAAATCGGGGCTGTCGATGATCAGAAGCGCATCGGGTCTGGCGGTAATAATGGCGTCGGCCGTCTGGCGGATGCGCGCCAGCAGCTTCGGCAGCCGCTTGATCACCTGGATAAAGCCCATGATCGAAAGCTCGGAATAATCAAACAGCGACCGAAGGCCTTGGGCCTCCAGCGCCTCGCCGCCGACACCGATTAGCTCTACCGGCCCATCATATCGGCGCTTCAACGCCGCGACGAGATCGCCGCCGAGCAGGTCGCCGGAAACCTCGCCAGCCACGACCGCAAGTTTCAAAGGCGCAGCACTCAAAAGAAGCCCTCCGCGCTCAAGCCTCGATCGATACCGCAGACGAAAATGCCGGCCTCGTCGGCCGCCGCGATCACTGCTTCACGGTCGAGAACCAAAGCTCTGCCTGCCTCTACTGCAACGCCGGCCAGCCCGGCCTTCTTCGCATTGTGCACAGTTGAAACGCCGATCGACGGCAAGTCCGCGCGAACATCCTGCTGCGGCTTGCACAGTTTGACCAGCACGCCGCGGCGACGCGTCGATATGCGACCTTCGGCGCGTAGCTCGGCGACACGCTCGATCATCTTGTCGGTGCCTTCGGCGCCCTCTAGCGCAACGACGCGACCGCCAACGCTGACCGCACCCTGCCCGACATCGAGAAGGCCGAGCGCATCGGCAGCCTTGGCGCCCTGTGCGATATCGCGAAGATCCTCATCCGAGGGCGAAAGCCGACCGAGAGGCCCGGTGGAAGCCAGGAGATCTGGCGCAATTTCATGCGCCCCGACGACGCGAACGCCGCCAGCTTCGATGAGGCGAATGACCATCTGCAGGACGGCATTATCGCCGCCGGACAGGAGGGTTCGTATCGTCGAGGGTAATTCCCTGATGACGCGCCAAGTCGGATGCACTTCCCGCCAGGCAGGTCGCCGCGCCACGCCGCCGGACATGACGACGCGATCGACGCCATAGCGGCGGAACATCGCTTCAAGGCCGGCAAAATTTCCAACACCGAGATTGGCGTGATCGAAGCTGGACCAGTCGCGGTCCGCCTCATTGGTCAGTGCGATAACAACGGGATCTTCGCCAGCCTGCCGGGCAGCGTCGGCGACATAAACAGGCAAAAAACCACTGCCCGCGATAATCGCCAGCCTGCCCTTGCCGTCTTGGCCGGCCGAAACCACGTCAGCTCTTACCGCGATTGGGGGACGACAATGCCCGATCGCTATCGGCTGCGATGAAATCGAGGATCTCGACCACTTCCTTGCAGTCGGCATATTCCTCACGGATAGCCGCGGCATTGTCCCGGATAGAGCCTTCGCCTTCGAAGATGCTCTTATAGGCGCGCCGAACACGATGGATGACCGCACGATCGATGCCGGCGCGCGTCATGCCGACGATATTGAGACCTGAAAGCACGCCCGGATTTCCGTTGAGCATACCGTATGGAATGACATCGTAGCTGGCAGCAGAAAGCCCGCCGACGAATGCCTGCCGGCCGATGCGGGTAAACTGATGCACCGCGCAGCCGCCGCCCAGAATAGCGCGGTCCTCAACGACCACATGTCCCGCGAGCATGACGTTGTTCGACATGATGACATTGTTGCCGACGCGGCAATCATGCGCCACATGCGAATTCGCCAGGAACAGATTGTTGTTGCCGACGATCGTCTTGCCGCCGAAATCGGCCGTGCCCGTATTCATCGTCACGCCTTCGCGGATGGTGCAGTTTTCACCGACATCCAGCGTCGTCTCTTCGCCGCCATGGTGAACGCTCTGCGGATCACCGCCGACAACGGCCATCGGAAATATTTTCGTTCCCTTGCCGATCGTCGTGCGGCCGCTCACAACGGCATTCGTCAGCAGGTGAACATTGTCATGCAGCACGACCTTGGGGCCGACGTGGCAGAAAGGCCCGACGATGACATTCTCGCCGATGACCGCACCATCCTCAACGACCGCGAGCTTATGGATGCGCGCGCTTTTTGCGATGCTGCTGCTCATGCCTCTTTCTGATCCTTCCGCACGATCATGGCCCCGATATCCGCTTCGGCTACCAGGTTACCATCGACCTTGGCATCGCAGTGGAATTTCCAGATCGTTCCGCGTTGCTTCAGCTTGACCACATGAAACTCGACACGATCACCGGGAACAACCGGCTTGCGGAAACGGGCATTATCGATCGTCATGAAGTAGACGAGGTTTCCGCCGATTCCGTCCTTCTTTGCGCAGATCGCACCGGCCGTCTGAGCCATGCCTTCAATCAGCAGCACGCCCGGCATGATCGGCGTCTCCGGGAAGTGTCCGGTAAACTGCGGCTCGTTTGCCGTTACGTTCTTGATGCCGATTGCGGAATTGTCGCTATCGATCTCGATGATCTTGTCGACCATCAGGAAAGGATAGCGATGCGGCAACAACTTCATTATTTCCAGAACATCGGCCGACGATAGCGACGTCTTGGCTTCCTCAGTCATGCTCCGAACTCCCGTCCTTCTTGTCCCTGGCTCCTGACCGCTTCGCGATCTCCGCCGATTCTCTTAGAAAATCCCAAAGCGGCCGCGCTGGAAGACCAGCATAGCGCTCGCCGGCCGGAATACTATTCATAACGCCGCTCTTGGCGCCGATCTGCACGCCGTCGCCGATGTGGATGTGGCCATTCAGACCCGCCTGTCCACCGATCTGCACGCCATCGCCGATCACCGTGCTGCCGGCGATACCGACTTGGCTCACGATAGCACAATGGCGGCCTATGCGGACGTTATGTCCGATCTGCACCTGGTTGTCGATCTTGGTGCCCTCGCCGATCACGGTGTCATCCATCGTGCCGCGGTCGATCGTCGTATTGGCGCCGATCTCGACATTGTCCTGAATGATGACACGGCCGATCTGCACGATCTTGATCATGCCGCGCGGCCCCGGCGCATAGCCGAAGCCGTCCTGGCCGATGCGCGTGCCGTTGTGGATGATGACGCCGTTGCCGAGATAGGCGCAGAGCACGCTCGCGCCGCCGCCGATGCTGCAATTGCGACCAATCTTCACGCCAGGTCCGATAAGCGCATTGGCGCCGATATAGGTCCCCTCGCCGATTTCAGCTCCAGCACCGATGACCGCGCCAGGCTCAACGCCTACATTCGCCTCGAGCTTTACCGTAGGATCAATGACCGCAGCCGGTGAAATCGTTCCAGAGCTCGATGTAAACGTGATCGGTCGCATAGCCTGCGGATGCAACAAAGCACCGACAAGCGCGAAATCCGTGTGCGGCTTCCGGGACAAAATAACCGGGATATGGTCCGGAACGAAAGACCTCAGTGCAGGCAGGCAAATAATCGCCGAAGCCTTGCACGTCTCAAGTTCGACACGATTCTTCCGGGAAAGAATATAGCATATATCGCCTTCACCTGCCCGGTAGACAGGAGCGATGGACCTGATGACGACCTCCGCAGAGGCCGTATCATCAAGTTCCGCCCCAAGATGCTCAGCCAACTGTTTCAAGTTGACACCACCATGGGGCGGGAAAAAACCAGTATGTTCCATAAGCACCAGCTCCAGAACGGTGTTCAAGCCCGCAGTTCTGGACTGCCGATATCAGAACTGGTTGGCGATGCCAAACCGGAAATTCTGAACCTTGTCGTAGCTTTCCTTGGCGACAGGCACCGCGTAGTCGACACGGATGACACCAAACGGCGAAGACCAGATAAGACCAGCACCGAGCGATGCACGAAGCGAACTGTCGTTGTTCAGCGTATCGCCAAAGAGGTTCGTCTTATTGCCGTAGAGCGTACCAGCATCGGCGAAAGCCGCGATGCGCAGACCGATATCCTGCGGGACGCCCGGCATCGGCATGCTCGCTTCAGCCGAAGCGGTGAAGTAGGTCGTACCACCGAGCGGATCGCCGTGCGACGAGCGCGGACCGATACCAGCATTCTCGAAACCGCGGATTTCGCGACCACCGAGGGTGAACTGGTCGAAGACGTTCAGCTTGCCATCGGTCGGCATGACGTAACCGGCACCAACCGTGAACGAACCGATGATATCGGCTTCGTCGCTGATCATCTGATAGTAACGAGCCTTGCCGCTCAGCTTGTAGAAGTTCGAATCGCCGCCGAGGCCTGCAAATTCATGCGTGAACTTGGCGATAATACCTTCACGCGGCAGATTCTGATCGTCCAACGTGTTGTAGGTAAAGGTCTGCGACACAGTCGACTGGGTCCACGGACCGTCGTTGACAAGGTTCAGATACGGAGCCGAAAGATTGTTCTGCCAATCGTTCGTGCCATCGTATGTCAGGCGCTTGTAGTTGTAACGCAGGGTCGTCGCCAAGTTCTCGGTGATCGGCGCGGTGACGCGCAGCGAGAAGCCCTCTTCCGAGTAGTCGTAGAAATCGTCGCTCGAAGTCTGGTTCTTGAAGACGTCAAAACCTGCAGCCAGACGATAACCGAGGAAGTAAGGCTCGGTGAACGAGATGTTGTAGGTACGATTGCCTTCTGTACCGGCGCCTGCGGCGAGACGGATGTACTGACCGCGACCAAGGAAGTTCTTTTCTTCGACCGAAGCCTCTAGCAGCAGACCGCCGTTATTACCAACAGCGTAACCGGCGCCGATACCGAACGAGCCGGTCGGCTGGTCTTCGACATTGACGATCACGACAACGCGATCCGGAGCACTGCCCTGTGCGGTCGAAATATCGACCTTCGTGAAGTAGCCGAGAGCATCCAGGCGACGCTTGGCGCGCGAGATCATTTCCTGATTGAACGCATCGCCTTCGTTGAGGTCGAACTCGCGACGGATGACGTAATCGCGCGTACGGGTGTTGCCGCGGATTTCGATGCGTTCGACATAGGCGCGCTCGCCCTGGTCGACGAGATATTCGATACCGATCGTGTGACCCGTCAGATCGCGATTACCGCGCGGCGTAATGCGGGCAAACGGATAGCCGGCGGAGGCCACGCGCTTGGAAATGTTCTCGATCGAGGTCTGAATGTCCTTGGCGCTATAGACGGACCCCTTCTGGGTTACGACAAGACCCTTCAGTTCGTCGGCATTGATACCCTCAACCGTCGAAACGACGTTGATATCGCCGTAGGTATAGCGCGGACCTTCGTCGACGTTGAAGTTCAGCGTGTATTCGTTGTTCTGCTCGTTCAGCGTCGCATCGGCGCTGACGACGCGGAAGTCGGCATAACCATGATTGTAGTAGAACTGACGCAGCGTATCCTGGTCGGCCTGCTGACGCTCAGGGCTGTAGACGTCCTTACGGGTCAGGAAGGAGAGGAAGTTGCTCTTCTTCGTGCTGATGACCGATGCAAGACGGCCGCTGCTGTAAGCCTGGTTGCCAGAGAAGTTGATCTTGTCGATCTTGGTGCGATCACCTTCATTGATGACGAAGGCCACGTTGAGGCGGCCCTGCGCGACCTGCGCGGTCTGCGTCGTCACCTGGACATCGTTACGACCGATGGAGGCGTAAGCGTCCTTGATGGTCTTGATGTCGGCCTGAACGGTTGCTTCGTTATAGGGACCGGCAGCATGTGTCTGGACGATGCCTTGCAGCTTGTCGTCCTTGATCTTGCGGTTGCCGTTGAAGACCACAGCGTTGATGAGCTGGTTTTCCTTGACCGAAACGATCAGGGTGCTGCCCGAAACGCTGACGTGAACATCAGAGAAATATCCGGTGGCATACAGCTGCTTCACCGATGCATCAATGTCGCCCGGAGAGAAGCTCTTGCCAGGCTTGATCGTGATATTATCACGGACAGCCGTCGCTCCGATGCGTTCCGCACCACGAACATCGACCCGCTGAATCACAGCGGCTTCCGCGACTGAGGCAGAGGCAAGGGTGACAACACCAGCGCCCGACGCAACAACACCAGCAGACAGCGCTACCGCCGACACTGCGTTCAATAATCTTGAACCAGCCTTCATTTTCACTTCTTACCTTTTTTTCAGTCGTCCCCAGCCCCGAGCGAACCCGATTCCGGCCACGTGTGTCGTTTTACCCGCTTTTGACATACAAGCAAGGGAGCAAGTTAATTTCCGTTTACTTCATTTCAAAGCGTGACCCATTCGCCACTACAGCTTTGAAACATCGTAAATAAATCGTAATTTTCCCTCTCGCTTTGCCCCTCTAGCCTAGCCGGGAACTAATATCGTTCCATGTCGCAAACACCATGAGTGAGAGCACCATCGCAAATCCAATCCGGAAGGCGATATCCTGAGCCCGTGCACCCAAAGGTTTTCCCCTTACGGCTTCAATCGCATAGAACATCAAGTGCCCGCCATCAAGTACCGGCACGGGCATCAAATTTAATAACCCTATTGAAACAGAAAGTATGGCGGCAAATTGCAACACCGCGGAGAAGCCCAGGGTTGCCATTTGACCGGACATTTGCGCAACCCTGATGGGGCCACCCAGCTGATCGGCCTTCATATAGCCGCCGATGACGTTGCCGAGATATTCAAAAGTACCCGAGACGATGTTGACGGTCTGCCTGACGCCCTCGCCGATCGCCTGGAGCGGCCCATAGGACTGATAACGCAGCTTGGGCGGCTTCTGGCCGTCCGTGATGCCGATGCTGGCGATCTTCGCCGGCGCACCGAACGCATCGAGCTCTTCGGACACCTTCGGCGTCACCGAGACGTCGCGTGTCTGGCCATTGCGTTCGACGGACAGCGAAACGGGCTTGTCGGCATGAGCCGCCGCGTAGCGCTGCACTTCGCCGACGGATCCGACCGCGCGTCCATCCACGGAAAGAATGCGATCGCCGAGTTCCAGTCCGACGGATGCGGCGGGGCTATCGGATACTATCGACCCGATCAGCGGATCGATCGGCCCGATGCCGATGCTGCCAACATCCCTCTTGTTGCCGGAGGCATCGGTGTCCGTCACGGTCTTGGGAACAACCGGGAAATCGCGCATCTGGCCATTGCGCTGCATCGTCAGCACAACGTTCTTGCCAGGACGATCGCTGACGTAGCGGCCAATGTCGTAATAGGTGGCAACATTGTTGCCATCGATGGCAATCAGCCGATCCCCAGCCAGTATGCCTGCCTTTGCTGCCGGCCCGGCGGGCTCGACTACCGTCACCACAGGATCGATGAGCGCGATGCCGATGCGGCCCATCTCCATCTTGTTGCCGAATTGATCTGCGTCTTCGACCAGTTTCGGCACGATCTGGAAATCGCGCTTCTGGCCATCGCGCTCGACCGTCAGAGCGATCGTGCGCCCCGGGCGCAGACTGACGTAGCGCTGCACCTCGTCGAAAGTGGTCACGTTGACGCCGTCGATAGCCACAAGCCGATCGCCGGGCTTTATGCCGGCTTCCGCGGCCGCGCCGTCGCGCGTCACCATGGCAACGACGGGATCGGCTGCCGTGCGGCCATAAACACTGAAGAGGACGGCGAAGATCGCAATGGCGAGAATGAAATTCGCAATCGGCCCCGCGGCAACGGTCGCCGCTCTTTTCCAGAGCTTGGCACCGGCAAAGGATTGCGCGCGCTCCTCTTCGGTCATGGCCGAGAGCTGATCGACGTCGACCTTGCTGGAGGCATCTTCGTCGCCGAAGAAGCGCACATAGCCGCCGAGCGGAATGAGCGAAAGCTTCCAGCGTGTACCGTGCTTGTCAGTGAAGCCGGCAATCTCCGGGCCGAAGCCGATCGAGAAGGCCATGATGCGAATGCCGGACCAGCGGCCAACGAGATAGTGGCCCATTTCGTGCACGAAAACGAGCAGCGACAGGACAAAAACAAACGTGATGACGTTGTTTGTCAAAAAACCGATGAAGCCTGCCGCGCTACCCATGCAACGATCCTGTTCGTGTGAGAGCCGTTCGGTTTCACTGAAACCTGAACTGCTCCATCTTTTTGTTTTCGCAATTCCGTACGGAAAACCGCTGCGCACTTTCCCTGGAATTGCTTTGGTATCAGACCCCGAGCAGAACGCCGCCCAATGACAAGGTCTCGCCGCTCATTGTCAGCGATATAACGATAGCCAACAAAAACGCTGCAAAACAAGCAAAAATTAGTCCATCGACCCGATCCATGACGCCGCCATGCCCGGGAATAAGGTGACTCGAATCTTTTACATTGAAGCGACGCTTCATGAAGGACTCGAACAGGTCGCCGACCTGACTGCAAACGGACAGCACCAGCGCAAGCATGGGAATCCGCAGGTCATCGGCAGAAAAATAGCTCCAGACGATCGCGGTTCCGGCGATGACGGCCGCAACGGCGCCGCCGATCGCGCCCGACCAGGTCTTGCCCGGCGATATGCGTGGCGCAAGCTTCGGGCCGCCGATCGCGCGACCGACGAAATAGGCGAAGATATCGGTTGCCCAAACGGTCGCGAAGATGAACAGCATCAATATGAAACCGCGAAGATCCTCGTCACGTATCTCGGCAAGGGCGATCGCGGTCAGGCCGGAATAGAGTATGCCACTGGGCAGCCACCAGCTCTTTTGCCGAAGGGCGACCATGATCGCCGAGACGACGACAAAGGCGACCAGAACCTCCATGGAGTAGACCGATTCGCCCGTCACCGTCGCACCGGCGATCAGGACCAAACCGACCCAGCCAAGCGCATTTCCCTTCGGATCGCTTCCGTGCAGATCCGATATGGTCGACCATTCATAGTAGACAAGCAGGCTGATTGCCGCAGCCAGAAGCCGGAAACTGAGGCCGCCATGCCATGTGGCGGCAAGAACGATCGCGGCAAGGATGATGCCGGAGATGATGCGCAGCCTCAGTTCGCGGCTCATCAGGACCCCACGGCCGCCGCCGGCTTGGCGGAAAGACCGCCAAAGCGCCGGTCGCGCGCGGCATATTTCTCCAGCGCTGCAAAGAAGAGGTCACGGCTGAAATCAGGCCAGAATTCCGGCATGAACATGAATTCCGAATAGGCGGCCTGCCAAAGCAGGAAGTTCGACAGGCGCTCCTCGCCGCTCGTGCGGATAATCAGGTCCGGATCGGGAATTCCGGCCGTATCCAGGCGTGCGTCGACCAGTTCCGGACTGATGTCCTGCGGGCGAAGCCGTCCCGCCTCCACATCCCTCGCCAGGCTCGCAAAGGCACGCACAATTTCGTCGCGCGAGCCGTAATTGAAAGCGATGACCAGCGTCAGAGCCGTATTGTTCCTGGTGGTCTCCTCGGCTTCGAGCAGCAGTGGCAGGATATCGCCGCGCAGATTGCTGCGATCGCCGATGACGCGGATCCGCACATTCTGGCGATGAAGCTCGGCGAGGTCCCGCCGGATGAATGCCTTCAGCAGGCCGAGGAGATCGCTCACCTCGGTCTCCGGGCGACGCCAATTCTCAGAAGAAAAGGCAAAAAGCGTCAGATATTTGATGCCGATATCACCGGCTGCCCGCACCGTTTCCCGAACCGCCTCCACGCCCTTGCGGTGGCCCATGGTGCGCGGCAGGCCGCGCGCGTTGGCCCAACGCCCGTTGCCGTCCATGATGATGGCAACGTGTTCGGGTACGACAGAGAACGTAGGAGCTGACATTTGGATCCGGTTTCGTTCGGCAGAAGATGCTCTGGCCTCGTAATCTAGGGCGCTCTCGCCGCTTTCAAATGTTTTCAGACAGAAAGCGACGCGTCCCAGACTACGATCAGACGTGCATGATTTCCTTTTCTTTATCGGCTAGCAAGCGGTCGATCTCGGAAATCGTCTCATCCGTCATCTTCTGCACACGCTCGGATAGTGAGCGGCTCTCGTCCTGGCCGATTACGCCATCCTTTTCAGCCTTCTTGAGGCCATCCATGCCGTCGCGGCGCACGTGACGAATCGCGACCTTTGCCTTCTCGGCATATTCATGGGCAACTTTCACCAGCGAACGGCGGCGCTCTTCGTTGAGTTCCGGCAACGGAATACGCAGGTTCTGGCCGTCGACGATGGGGTTGAGACCGAGATTGGACTCGCGGATGGAGCGCTCGACGGCGCCGACCATCGACTTGTCCCAGACCGATACGGTCAGCATGCGGGGTTCCGGCACGGTGATGTTGGCAACCTGGTTCAGCGGCATGCGCGAGCCATAGGCTTCGATCGTGACCGGATCCAGAATATTGGCGGATGCGCGCCCGGTGCGCAACGAGGCGATGTCGCTCTTGAATGCCGCAATGGCGCCGTCCATGCGACGCTTCAGTTCCTTGAGATCGGTGGCTTCACTCATGTCTATGCTCCCCTGTAACAAGGCGGCACCGGGTTTACCCGGCGCCACAGGAATGTCAGTTGTCTGATACGATGGTCTTGCGGCCGCCGCCGGTCAAGATTTCGGCGAACTCGCCCTTCTCGTGGATGGAGAAGACGATGATCGGAATTGAGTTTTCCCGCGCAAGCGCAACGGCGGCGACGTCCATGACTGCCAGCCCCTTCTCAAGCACCTGACTATGGGTCAGATGGTCGAAACGCTCCGCAGCGGGGAATTTCTTCGGATCGGCCGAGTAGATGCCGTCAACCTGCGTACCCTTGAAGATGGCCTGCGCGCCCATTTCGGCAGCGCGCAATGCAGCGGCCGAATCGGTGGTGAAGAATGGGTTGCCGGTGCCGCCGGCGAAGATCACTACGCGGCCGAGCGAAAGGTGATAGAGCGTGGCGCGCTGCGAAAAGCTCTCGCAGATCTCAGGCATGGAAATGGCCGAAAGCACCACCGTCTCGATGTCGAGCTTGCGCAGCGAGGTTGCCAGCGCCAGCGCATTGATGACGGTGCCGAGCATTCCCATATGGTCGCCTGTCACACGGTCGCCGCCCTTCGAGGCCACCGCAACGCCGCGGAAAATATTGCCGCCGCCAACCACGACACCGACCTCGACCCCCATGGCGCGTGCTTCGGCGATATCGGACGCAATCCGGTCCGCAACGGTGACGTCGATACCAAAACCCTGACTGCCCATCAGAGCTTCACCGGAGGCCTTGAGCAACACGCGCTTGTAGATCGGCTGGGACATGGTAGCTCCTTGAAGTGATCACCGGGGGAATGATTGTGAATGCCGGATACACGAAGGGCACCGCGTTGTCACGCGATGCCCTGATGTTTTCCCTGATATGGTTTCACCAAACCGGGATATGTCTTCTTTTTGCTAATCAGCCCTTGGCGACAGCAGCAACTTCGGCGGCGAAGTCGGTTTCTTCCTTTTCGACGCCTTCGCCGAGGAGCAGACGGGCCATGCCGACGACTTCGATCGGGGCGCCAGCAGTCTTTTCAGCTTCCTTGATGGCAGCAGCAACCGTCAGGTCCGGATTGATGACGAAAGCCTGCGAAAGAAGAGCGACTTCTTCGAAGAACTTGCGCATGCGGCCTTCAACCATCTTTTCGATGATGGCTTCCGGCTTGCCGGATTCGCGGGACTGCTCGATGAAGACGTTGCGCTCGCGCTCGGCGACTGCAGCATCGACTTCTTCGGCGCGGATCGCCAGCGGGTTGGTAGCAGCAATGTGCATGGCAACCTGGCGGCCGATCGAGGTCAGAACGGCCTTGTCGCCGACCGACTTCAGGGCGACCAGAACGCCGAGCTTGCCGATGCCGTCGCCGGCAGCATTGTGGATGTAGGTCGCGACAACGCCGTGCTCGACTTCGAGCTTGGCCGCACGACGAAGCGTCATGTTTTCGCCGATGGTTGCGATCGCGTCCTTGATGGTGTCGGCGACCGGCTTGCCGGATGCCGGGTAGGTCGCAGCCGAGATGGCCTCGACCGTGCCGTCAGTGGACAGAGCTACTTCGGCGACGCCGCGAGCGAGGTCCTGGAAGGCATCGTTACGGGCAACGAAGTCGGTTTCGGAATTGAGCTCGACGACAACGGCCTTGTGACCGGCGCCAGCAATGGCGACCAGGCCTTCAGCGGCAGTGCGGCCGGACTTCTTGTCGGCCTTGGAGATGCCCTTGGCGCGCAGCCAGTCGATCGCTGCTTCGATATCGCCGTTGGTTTCGGTCAGCGCCTTCTTGCAGTCCATCATGCCTGCGCCAGACTTTTCGCGCAGTTCCTTCACCAGTGCAGCCGTAATCTCGGTCATAAGCTTCCTCTTGTGGGTTCATATGGTGCGGCATGCGGTTTGCGACCGAAGCGCACCGATTTGAGGGACGAAATGTACCCTTAAGTATGACAGCGTTATGAAGCAGCGTCATACTGTGGAATTCTCGATTGGAACAAGCCTGGATTTACCGCCTACAGCGCCGCGTGTCACAAGTGACGCGCAAAGGTCGCTGCAACACTTTAAATCTACTGCATAATTTCTCCCTCAAATCGTTTCCGATTTAAGGAATTATGCAAGAGGCAAGGCGTTATCCAAAACGCGATAAGGCCGCTCGAACTTATTTAAGTCGCAAACGGCCTTATCCCGGATGTCATTGCGCTTGGGCGGGCAGTCTATTGCCCGCCTCCAGGCGCGATCAGGCTTCGGTGCCGTCCGCCAGGGTCGGCTCGATCGGGGCTTCCTCGGAAGCGCCGAGATCACGGCCGGATGCACCCTGCTGGCGAGCGATGCCGTCGATGGCAGCGCGCGAGATCAGGTCGCAGTAAAGAGCGATGGCGCGCGAGGCGTCGTCGTTGCCCGGGATCGGATAGTCGATCAGGTCCGGATCGCAGTTCGAGTCGATGATGGCGACGACCGGGATGCCGAGGCGCTTGGCTTCGTCGATCGCGATCTTTTCCTTGTTGGTGTCGATGATGAACATCAGGTCCGGCGTGCCGCCCATGTCCTTGATACCGCCGAGGGCCTTATCGAGCTTTTCGCGTTCGCGCTCGAGGTTCAGACGCTCCTTCTTGGTGAAGCCCTGGGCTTCGCCGGAGAGGATTTCGTCGAGCTTGCGCAGACGCTGGATCGAGTTGGAGATCGTCTTCCAGTTGGTCATCATGCCGCCGAGCCAGCGGGCGTTGACGTAGTACTGAGCCGAGCGCTTGGCGCTGTCGGCGATCAGTTCAGACGCCTGACGCTTGGTACCGACGAACAGAACGCGACCGCCACGAGCAACGGTGTCGCTGACAACCTGCAGTGCACGGTTCAGCATCGGAACCGTCTGAGCGAGGTCGATGATGTGGATGTTGTTACGATCGCCGAAAATGTAAGGCTTCATCTTCGGGTTCCAGCGGTGCGTCTGGTGACCGAAGTGAACACCAGCTTCCAGAAGCTGGCGCATAGAAAAATCAGGCAATGCCATGCCTTTGTCTCCTTTACCGGTTGAACCTCCGCAAGGCGAACAGCACCCTCTTCGAGGATGCCACCGGGCGGAACGATCCGGATTTCTCCCGGACAATCCCATGCCTTACGTGTGGAATGCGGGTGCCCTTACATTCGATTCGCGTGGAATGCAAGGCTTTGGCAGCGAAAAATAACCGTACCCTGCCCTCAGGTAGCCAGTTTATCGAGTAGCGCCAGCATGACATTGGCATCGGGCATAGGCAAGACAGCATCGATTTCCGCCGGCAGCAAGCCGGCAATCGCGCTGTCCGCGTCGCCGGTTACGGCTCCCAGCGGTCCGCGAAAGCCGTGCTTGGTCCAGGCGAGCTCCTGCAATCGCGGGCTGATCAGCGCGTCGATCATCCGGTCGACCTGTTCATCGATGGCAATGAGCGGATGGGAGGAATAGACCGTCGGATGCGGATAAAGCACGACGGGCTTCGCTCCATTACTAGCCTGGATTCTCTTCCATCGCTGCGGATCGGCGAGAATCCATTCCACCAACTGATTCTCATAGCCGACAATCATCGGCTCGCCACCGATACCGCCCGCGAGATATTGCTCGAAGAGCTTGCCCGATGACGACGCCTTGAAGCCCATGTTGCGGAAAATGGCCTGCGCCTTGTCGCCGAACTGGAAAAGACTGGCGGCACTCGCGACATTGCCGCTCAGAAGGCTTAGCACCAGACCGGCAAACATGAAGCCTGAATTGGAACGATTGGGATCGGTGGAAACGATCCTCGATTGCCCATATAGTGCTCCGACGCCGAGCTTCGACCAGCTCGCACCGGACAGCACCGCATCCAGCAGCGCCTTCAGATCGAGCTGGTGCTGCCCCTGCGATGTCGTCGTGACAAGCCCGGCCTTGGTCAACCCATCGACGACGGGCTGCCAAGAATAGACGACAACGGGTGTGTTCAGAATAACGCGGTCGTTGCGGATCTTGATGCCGTTCTGCCGGGCGATATCGACCATGATCGAGGATGAAGGCCACAGAAACGACGGCGTCTGCGAGAGAAGCGCCTGCTCGCGCACCATTTCGACAGAACCGGCGACACGGCTGTTGATCTCAAGCCCGTGGCTGTGCAGCGCCGAAATCACATCCTTATCGGCGAGGAATGCTTCCTTCTCGCCGCCGATGAAGCCGAACAGCTTGGTGCGGTTGCCAAGCAGTCCCTGCAGTTCCGGTCGATCCTTGACGGCGAAATAGCCGCCGGTTCCGGCAACGCCGGCAGCAAGAAGCCCTACTCCGAAGGCGCGGCGGGAAATGGCCATCAGCGTCCTATATCCTCTTTGAGCGATGCCTGTATAAGGCGCAACTCGGTATCAAGCGTATCGAGCCTGTCGTCGACCAGGCTGTCGGAATAGTGCACAAATGCATCTTCAAGTTTGGTCAGAACCAGCTCGACCTCCCGGAGGCGAGCGGTGTCCGGCTGGCGCTTCGCCTCGATCGCAGCAAACCCTTCCGCTACCTCGGCGGCACGCGGCAGGTAATAGCTGAGGAAACGCCGGACCGTGCCGGCGCTTTCAGGATTGACCTCCACCTTGGCAAACACATCGGTGGCAATCTCCGCCAGATGACGCACCCGTTTTGCCGTCTCCTTGCTGGAGATCTGGCTGGCCGAAGCCTCCAGTCTTTGCGCGGCCGGTGCCGCCGCGCTCAGCAGATCACGGGCGAAATCCAGACGTCCCCTGCCGATCGCCTTCGCATCCAGACCTTCGAACATGCGCTTTGGCGCCAGAACGAAGATGAGGCCGACGAAAACCAGGAAGCCGATGATGGCGGCGATCCAGACCGGCATACCGGCCAGGAAGCTCAGCGCAGGAACCACAGCCGCGGCGGCAAGCCCCGCCACGATCCAATTCCCGTCATTGCCAAACCAGTTCCGCATTATTGTCCTAGTTGTAACCGCGCACCGCCCGGAATGCGCTGACCAGATCGCCACGTCCATCGAATACGCGTCCCGAGGTCTCTTGCGCGAGGGCGTCCAGCTGCCGCTTGTCAGCATCGCCGAAGGTGATGCCGAACACCGGCACGTGCGGATTTACCGATGCCCAACGGCTCATGAAATCGCGATTGGCATCATCTGACTTGCCGTCAGTCATGATGACGATGGCGGGCAGATAGGACGGCAAGTTCTGCGCGCTTTTAATCCAGTCGAGCGCCCGGCTAGCACAGGCATACATGTCCGTGCCGCCGCCTGCTCGCTGGCGGGAAACCCGGTCGACAAGCATCTTCTGCTGGGCTGGGTTTCCCGAACCTTCGTAGGTCGCGCGCACATTGGCATCGAAGGGAATAACCATGATGCGATCGGCGGGCGTCCATTGCGCCAGCACCTTGCCGGTTTCATCCGGATTGAACAGGAACCGCATTGCCGCCTGCAACTGCCCCTCGCCCTGCCCCTCCATCGATCCGGAAAAATCCAGGCAAAGGGCCGTCAGCGACGGTTTGCGCAATGCCACCTGATAGAGATCGAGCGCCTGGCGGATAACGGTTGGCTCCGGCATACGAACGGCGGTGACCAACCGGGTCGGATCGAAATTCCAGGAAGGATCCGGCTTGGCGGAGACGTCGGCAAGCGGGATTCGGCGGCCCGTATCGGCGATGCGCTTCTGCGTCGGCGCGGAGCGGAGATATTCGGTGAGCTGGTTGAAGAAGGTCTCGACCTTCGGCCCTCGCCCGTGATCGACGAAGCCGATGGGCGAGTCCGCCACCACGACACCGTCGGCCGGATAGATCGCATAGAGCGGTTCCTTACCCACGCCCACGAGCTTGTCGTTGGTTTCCTTCAGCACCGCCTCATAGTTCCACATGGCGTCATAGAGGACGCCTTTTTTCGCCGAATCCGTATAGAGGTCGGCCAGCCAGCCCGACGAGCCAGAAGAACGCTCCACGCCGCCGAGGAGCGAACGCACGGTGCTCTGAACGTCGGACTTGTCGAGATCGCCCGGCTCGATCACAGGCTTATTGCCAAGCGCGCTCGACAACATGCCGAGATAGGCGCTCGCACCGGAATTGGATTGGGTGGCCGAGGTCATGAGAAACTTCAGCGAGCCGTTCTTCACCGCCGCCAGAATGTCCTTCATGTAAACCGGTTTGCCGGTCCAACCGAGCGCATCGGCCTTGGATTTGCGCACACCGAGAATGACCGGCATCTGCGCGACCGAGGTGAGTGATTTCACCCGGCGCTTGGCGTCGAACATGTCGACCCAGACGCTCGATGCGGGCCAGACGGCATCCTGCTCGACACCTTTCTCACTCTGGAGAGCGAGGCCGATATCCAGTGTACCTTCGTAGGAGAAAGTGCAAGACGCGTTCTTCTGCTTGCAAAATTCCTCGACGATCGGCTGAAGGACCGTGTTCTCCGAGCCGGAGACGATCGAGAATTTCGGGCCTTGGCCGCCGACGTCGCAGCCGCTCAGCGCGAGAGCTGCCACAAGTGTCAGGCCGGTAACAAGTGTACGGATTGCCATGCCGATTACCGGGCCTCGATCATTGCTTTCTTCAGCTCGATGGTCATTTTCTGCATCCGCTGCTCGGCCTCGGCGCGCTTGGCGCGGCCATCCTCCTGCACCTTCAGAACGCCGCCGATCGTGTCGATCAGATCGCGATTGGCCGCAGCGAGCGTATCGATGTCGACGATACCGCGCTGCGATTGCTGTTCTATGGCAATCGCCTGATCCTTCAGCATCCTTGAGGCCTCGCGGATCATGTCGTTGGTGGCGTCGGTAATGGTCTTCTGCAATTCGAGCGCCGATTTCTGCTGGGTCAGGCCGAGCAGGATCACCATCTTCTGCTTCCAGGCCGGCACCGTCAGCGCCGCAGTCGCCTGCAGGTTTTCGATCAGGGTTTCGTCACCGGCCTGCACGATACGGATCTGCGGCAATTGCTGGATGCCGAGCTGACGCGCCTGCTGCAGGTAGAAAACGCGCTTTTCCAGCCGATCGAGCGCCTGCAGGCTGTCCTGATAGATCTGCGCCTCCAGCATGCCGCCGCCTGGATTGGCGGTGGCCGCTTCGGCGGCACTCTTCAGGCGCGGGAGTTCGGTCGCGCGGAAACGCTCGGCGAACGCCTTGCCCGCCTGCACATAGGCGTCGAGCTGCAGGATGGACTGCTTGGTTTCTTCGTGCAGGTCATCGAGAAGCGCGATATCACGGCGCAAAACGTCCTTATGTCGATCAAGCTCCAGCCCGATGCGATCGATCTGGCCGGCGACATCCTCGAACTGCTCCTTGAAACGCTCCAGCCGTGCTCTGAACGAGGAAAACATCCGCGACAGGAAGCCCTCGTCCTTCAACGAGGCCGGATCGAGATTCTTGGATTTGACGATGATATCGGTCAGCAGCTTGCCGACTTCGCCGAGATCGCGGTTACGGACCTCGCGCAAGATGCGGTCGGAATAATCTGAAACGGACTGCTGCGCGCGATCGCCGTAGACGGAGATGCCGGCCCGATCGGTCAGGTCGATGCTATCGCCGATGCGAGCGATTTCCGCCGGGTCGGCGGCAACAACGGGCAGCGTCTCGTGAGACGTGGCTGGGATATCGGCATTGCTCATGGGTCACGCTTTCTCGTCCATAAAACGGAGCCGACCGCAAAACTTTCGATCGCCCCAGACGATCATTCCCCCGCGCGCCCCACTACAATTCCAAGTCGACGCGAGGTGAAATAGACTCACCTCCGCTTGCCGACCGTTCCACACAATAGTGAAACTTGGATCACAGTTTTATGACGACGATTTCGCGTCAGGAGCGTTATCGTGGGCTATTGGCACGCCTTGGTGTCGAGAACCTCAAGCTTGGTGAGCTTGCCGGTCAGGACGAAATCGCCGTAGTCCATGGTAAGATCGCGGGTTATGCCGTTCTCGTACAACTTGAACGACATGCGATAGACCGGCATGGCGTCGCCGGTGGACTTCTCGTTGAAATAAGCGACAGTTACGGGCCAGAAGGTCTTGCTGGCGAAAGCGCCGGCCTTTTCGGCGTCGGGATCATCCTTTGCAGGCGTCTGCTCCTTGCCGACGACGGTGGTGGCGAGCAACGGCTTGTCGCCGTCATCGGAGCCATCGAAGACCTGTGCCTCGAAGAAGTTCTTGCCGAGCTTGGCATTGTGAATGATGTCGAGCATGTGCTCCGTCGGAAAGCGGCTCTCGATCACTTCGACCTGCTTGCTATGCGGCTGGGTGAGATCGACCTTTATACCCTTCTGGTCCTCGACGGCGGCGCCCCGCACATCCTTGTCGAGTTGGCTATCCGTGTAGGATTTGGTTTCGAAGCGAAAGATTCGCTTGCCGAGATCTTCGAAGGTCGTGGTCTGTTGATCGCTGACGCGCGTGGAGTCGCCGGTATCGATCTTCGTCACGAAACGGAAATTGGTGGTAAAGCCGGTGCAATCGGAACCGTCGAACTCATAAACCATACGGCCAAACATGCCGGCGATGCCGGAGCGATCGGAGGCATCCTTCAGCTCCAGATCATAGACGGCCCGGTGAGCGATCAAGCCGCTTGGGCCGGCCGCATGCGCCGCGGTGGTTCCCAGTGACAGAATGCCCAGCCCCGAAACAACGGTGGCAGCAATACTCGAGCGGAACATTCATTATCTCCTGTTGGACTCGCACGCGATGTTATAAGAACGCTTTCGGCTGAAACGAGGCTGCCTGTTCCGATTGACGGAATTTAGTCTTGATGCCGGATTTTTGAAGTTTTTACAACAAAACGGGAGATGAAAATGTCCGCTGCCATAGAGGCTCGTCTGACGGAACTTGGTATCACTTTGCCGCAGGCCGCAGCACCGGCCGCCAACTATGTTCCCTATGTCATCAGCGGCAATCTTCTCTATCTGTCCGGCCAATTGCCGATGGAAAACGGCAAGATCGGCGTGACGGGCCATCTCGGCAAGGATGTCGATGTTGCAGGCGGCCAGCGCGCAGCCGAACTCTGCGCCATCAACATTCTCGCCCAGGCAAAAGCAGCGCTTGGCGGTGACCTCGGCCGCATCAAGCGCCTGATCAAGCTCAACGGCTTCGTCGCGTCGACGCCCGATTTCGTCGAACAACATCTTGTGATCAACGGCGCCTCGAATCTTCTGGCAAATGTACTCGGCGAAGCCGGAAAGCATGCCCGCGCCGCCGTCGGCATGGCAGCCCTGCCGCTCAATGCCGCCGTTGAAATCGATGCCATTCTGGAAATCGCATAATGAGCAAGCTTGCCTGGCTGACCGAGCGCCCCGTCGCCCATCGCGGCTATCATGACATGAACAAGGAAGTCTGGGAGAACACGCTTTCGGCCTTCAGCCGAGCCATCGAGGCGGGCTTTGCCATCGAGTGCGACCTGCACTATGCCTCGGACGGCGTTCCGGTCGTTTTCCATGACGATGATCTGCAGCGCGTCTGCAACCTGCCCGGCGAGGTACGCGAGCGCACCTCGGCCGAGCTCGGGCTGCTCTCGATCGGCGGCACCAAGGACAAGATCCCGACCTTGAAGCAGCTTTTGCAGCTCTGTGACGGCAAGGTGCCGCTCGTGCTGGAACTCAAGGGCCGCGAAGGCGATGATGAAGGCTTTGCCGAATCCGTGCTCGAAGTCCTCGAAGGTTATAAGGGACATGTGGCGCTGATGAGTTTCGACCAATGGCTGCTCAAGGACCTCAAGGCTCTGGAATCGCCTTACCCTGTCGGCCTCACGGCTGAAGGAAACAAGCCAGAGACGTTTTTTCAGCATGACGAAGCCATGCATCTTGGGCTAGACTTCATATCATACTTCTTTGGCCACCTGCCGAACCCCTTCATCACGGCGCAGCGCCAGCGCGGCATTCCGGTCATAACCTGGACCGTGCGCGACGAAGCGGCCCGCAAGCACACATTCGCCAATGCAGACCAGATGACCTTCGAAGGTTTTGATCCGCGCGCTACCTCATAAATCGAGTTCGATCGAAGGAGAGGTTTCGCGCAAACCAGCGCATTTCCGTTTCAAACGGAATTCTGGAAATGCGCTGTTCTCTTGTTTGAGCGCAATTCCGGACGCAAAACCACTACGCACTTTTGCTGGAATTGCTCTAGATTGCCGCTGCGCCACTCATCCCATCGGACGCATGGCGCAGCGGCAAGAGCCCGCCCTCCTCGTTAGCGCAAGAATTTGATGACAGACGAATTATCCATTCGAGTCGAACGATCCTTCAAGAACATCGCCCCGGAAAGCTGGTCCAAGCTCGCCGGAGCATCCAGAACCGGCAGCGTTCTGCCATACAATCCGTTCATCTCGCACGCCTTCCTCTCGTCACTCGAGGAGTCCGGCTCTGCGACCGACAAGGCGGGCTGGCTCGGCAACCATCTGCTGCTGGAAACGGATGGCGGCGAACTGATCGGTGCCGTCGTTGGATATCTGAAGAGCCACAGTCAGGGCGAATATGTCTTTGACCATGGTTGGGCCGATGCCTTCGAGCGTGCCGGCGGCCGCTACTATCCGAAACTGCAATGTTCGATACCTTTCACGCCCGCCACGGGGCCGCGGCTGCTCGTTGCCGAGGGGCAGGACCGCGAGGCAATCCAGCCGGCGCTTGCCGAGAGCCTCAAGGAAGTCACACGGCAGCTTGGTGTTTCCTCCGCCCACATCACCTTCCTGCCCGAAGACGAAGCTGCGGTATTCGAGGACGATGGCTATCTGCATCGCACCGACCAGCAGTTCCATTTCATCAATGAAGGCTATGCGGACCATAACTCCTTCCTGGAAACGCTTGCCTCGCGCAAGCGCAAGGCGCTGAAAAAGGAGCGCCGCGCAGCACTCGAAGGCGGTATCAGCATCGACTGGCTGACCGGCAGCGACCTCACCGAAAACATTTGGGATCAGTTTTTCGCCTTCTATATGGATACGGGCAGCCGCAAATGGGGCCGGCCTTACCTGACCCGAAAATTCTACTCACTGATCGGCGAGCGCATGCCCGACGATGTGCTGCTCGTCATGGCGAAACGCGAGGGTCGCTATATCGCTGGCGCCATCAATTTCATCGGCGATGAGACACTTTATGGCCGGCACTGGGGCTGCATCGAGGACCATCCCTTCCTGCATTTCGAGGTCTGCTATCATCAGGCTATCGATTTTGCGCTCGCCAAGAAATTGAAGCGCGTGGAAGCCGGCGCTCAGGGCGAGCACAAGCTTGCACGCGGCTACCTGCCGGTAGTCACGCATTCCGCGCATTATATTGGACATCAGGGCCTGCGCCGCGCTGTTGCTGACTACCTGAAGCACGAGCGGGAACAGGTAGAGGAAATGAGCGAAATCCTGACGGAACACAGCCCCTTCCGCAAAGGTGAGCGGCAGGATATCTAGGCCGTTTGAGATAACCGTAAACGCAAGACGAGGAGACACTGGATGACCAGCCCCGCCTATGACGACAACAATATCTTCGCGAAGATCCTGAGGGGCGATATCCCTTCCTACCGCGTCTACGAAGACGAGCACACTGTCGCCTTCATGGATGTGATGCCGCAGTCGCCCGGCCACACGCTTGTCGTGCCGAAGGCGCCCTCGCGCAACATTTTCGACGCCGATCCTGCCGCGTTGCAGCAGGCAATCACGGTTGTGCAGAAGATCGCTGTCGCCGTTCAGAAAGCCTTCGACGCCGACGGCGTCTATATCGCCCAGTTCAATGAGCCGTCTGCGGGCCAGACCGTGTTCCACCTGCATTTCCATGTTATCCCGCGCCTCGAAGGCGTGGCGCTGAAGCCGCATTCGGGCAAGATGGAAGACGGCGCGGTATTGGCGGAAAACGCAAAAAAGATCATCGAAGCACTCGGCGGCTGACATACGTCTGTGTTTTTTGATGCAGCACATCAGAAATACTCTGTAACAAAATGAAAAGGCTGCATTGTTTCCAATGCAGCCTTTCGTTTTTCATGCCGGATCCGTCAGTTACTTGCGCGGAACCTTCGGCACAGCGCCGCCGCCCTTGCGAGGCGATTTTTCCGGCGGTTCTGCGCTTTCCGCAGCGGCCTTGGCCGAACGACGGGCATCGGCAGCTGCACCGGCTTTGCTGACGCGGCTTCTGGTCTTGACGGCGGTATCGCCATCAACCTCTTCCACCTCGACATGCGGTTCGCCGACTTCCGCTTCCGGCTTCGGCCGGATAGGCGCGGTGTCGGCGGTCGCGTCGAGCACGATGCCGGTCGAACCGTCTTCCTTCTTGCCGACCGTGACGTTGACCACGCCGCCTTTCTTCAGCTTGCCGAAGAGGATTTCGTTGGCCAGCGGCTTCTTGATGTTTTCCTGGATGACGCGCGCCAGTGGTCGGGCGCCCATCTTGTCGTCGTAACCCTTCTCGGACAGCCAGGCGATGGCGTCCTCGTGCAGGTCGAAGGTAACGTTCCGTTCGGAAAGCTGAGCCTCCAGCTGCATGATGAACTTCTGCACGACCTTGTGGATAACGGTCGTCGGCAGCGCGGCGAACGGAATGACCGCATCCAGACGGTTGCGGAATTCCGGGGTGAACATCCGGTTCAGAGCCTCTTCGTCCTCACCCGTACGCTTGGACGAGCCGAAGCCGATGGCGGCCTTGGCCATTTCCGAGGCACCCGCATTGGTCGTCATGATCAGGATGACGTTGCGGAAGTCGATCTTCTTGCCGTTATGGTCGGTCAGCGCGCCGTGGTCCATGACCTGCAGCAGGATATTGAAGATATCCGGATGCGCCTTCTCGATTTCGTCGAGCAGGACCACGCTATGCGGATGCTGGTCGACGCCATCGGTCAGGAGGCCGCCCTGGTCGAAACCGACATAGCCGGGAGGAGCTCCGAGCAAACGGGAAACCGTGTGACGTTCCATATATTCCGACATGTCGAAGCGCAGCAGTTCGACGCCGAGCGACGATGCCAACTGCTTGGCGACCTCAGTCTTGCCGACGCCCGTGGGGCCGGAAAAGACGTAGCAGCCAATCGGCTTGTTCGGTTCGCGCAGACCGGCACGGGCCAGCTTGATCGAGGTCGATAGAGCTTCGATCGCCGTATCCTGCCCATAGACGACGGAACGCAGTTCCTGTTCGAGGTTGGCAAGAACCATCTCGTCATCCTTGGAAACCGTCTTCGGCGGAATACGGGCCATGGTAGCGATCGTCACTTCGATTTCGCGCTCGGTTATCAGCTTGCGACGCTTCGACGGCGGCAGCAGCATTTGCGCAGCACCGGTTTCATCGATGACGTCGATCGCCTTATCCGGCAGCTTGCGGTCGGAGATATAGCGGGCCGACAACTCTACAGCCGACTTGATGGCGTCGTTCGAGTAGCGCAGGTGGTGATACTCTTCGAAATAGGGCTTCAGGCCCTTCATGATTTCGATGGCATCCTCGATGCTCGGCTCGTTGACGTCGATCTTCTGGAAACGACGAACGAGCGCCCGGTCCTTCTCGAAGAACTGACGATATTCCTTATAGGTGGTCGAGCCGATGCAACGGATCGCACCCGAGGAAAGGGCCGGCTTCAGCAGGTTCGATGCATCCATCGCCCCACCGGAAGTCGCGCCCGCACCGATGACGGTGTGGATCTCGTCGATGAACAGCACGGCTCCCGGATACTCTTCGAGTTCCTTGACGACCTGCTTCAGGCGTTCTTCGAAATCGCCGCGATAGCGGGTGCCGGCAAGCAGCGTGCCCATATCGAGCGAAAAGATCGTGGCGTCGGCCAGAGCTTCCGGAACCTTGCCCTCGACGATGCGCTTGGCAAGGCCTTCGGCAATCGCCGTCTTGCCCACGCCGGGATCACCGACGTAGAGCGGGTTGTTCTTCGAGCGGCGGCAAAGCACCTGGATGGTACGATTGACTTCCGAATGACGGCCGATCAGCGGGTCGATCTTGCCGTTCTTGGCCTTCTCGTTGAGGTTGACGCAATAGGCCTTCAGCGCATCCTGCTGCTTCTTGCCGTTGCCTTCCTCCTGCTCACCGCGGGCGGTGGGCTTGCTTTCGGATTCGCTTTCCTCGGCACCGCGCGGCGTGCGGGTCTGGGAGGAACCCGGGCGCTTGCCGATGCCGTGCGAGATGTAGTTGACCGCGTCGTAGCGGGTCATTTCCTGTTCCTGCAGGAAGAATGCAGCATGGCTTTCCCGTTCGGCGAAAATCGCGACGAGAACGTTGGCGCCCGTCACTTCCTCGCGACCGGACGACTGCACATGGATCACGGCGCGCTGAATGACGCGCTGGAAGCCGGAGGTCGGCTTGGAGTCCTCGTCATAGCCCGTGATCAGGTTGGACAGTTCATTATCGACGTATTCAGTCAGAGTCTTACGGAGCGCGTCGAGATCAACATTGCACGCGCCCATGACAGCCGCGGCGTCGGCATCGTCTACCAGCGCCAAAAGCAGATGTTCCAGCGTGGCATACTCGTGATGCCGCTCGTTCGCGTAAGTCAGTGCCTGGTGCAGCGCCTTCTCAAGACTAGGCGAAAATGTTGGCACGTTCAGATCCTCACTTCTTTTCCATAACACATTGCAGCGGATGCTGGTGTTCCCGGGCAAAATCCATCACCTGGCTCACCTTCGTTTCTGCTACTTCATATGTATATATCCCGCATTCTCCGACGCCATGGTTGTGGACATGCAGCATGATGCGGGTGGCACTTTCGAGATCCTTTTGAAAGAAACGCTCCAGGATATGGATCACGAAGTCCATGGGCGTATAGTCGTCGTTCAGAAGCAGCACACGGTATAGGTTGGGTTTCTTGGTTTTGGGCTTGGTGCGCGTAATCACCGAGGTCCCGCGATTTCCGTTGTCCCCGTTCCTTTCGCTGTTGTTTTGCATCCGGATCGGCTGAGCGATCATTTCATTCTTCCTCAAATCATCCGGCAGAAGCTATCGCATTCCGACTTGGCACTGGGGGGTTGGTTCATTCACTTGGTCGGGCCAGATATCCGAACCACTAAGGTAGTTCATATTGGCGTAATTTTAAGCCCCTTACCGGACACTGCAATCACAATTCGCTGACAAAGCGGACTCGGGCCGAAAAAGTCGCGGCATAAATTCGGCGCCGGTTCGATATGCGAAAACAAAAAGACCGGCTACGCGTTGCGCAGCCGGTCTTTCCGGAAACTTCAGCTTTCAGCTGGGGATCAAGCAGCGGTTGCCGTTGCTGTAGCCTTGCTGGCGGCCTTCGTCGCTGCAGCGACCGGCGCCTCGTAGGGCTTGAAGGCATTCTTGGCCAGATCGGCATACATTTCGCCAAGCTTGGTGGCTTCGGCTACGAAATTTTCATAGGCGGACTTCACATAGGTGCTCTGGAGTTCGAAAGCAGCCTCAAAGCTTTTGACGCCGGCGAGCGTTTCGAAATGCGTGACACCATCCTGGAACGACTTCTTCGAATATTCAGCAGTTTCAGCGGCAATCGCCTGGAAACCCTTGCTGACATCGGAGTAGCTCTTCAGCGCCGTGTCGATGGCTTCCTTGCCCTTCTTATTTGCTTCGTCGAAATTGAACATCTGTCTCCGTCCCTTGTTGGTCGGCCGACGGCCGGTTTACAGGCAGGAAACTTAAATGCGACGCACAATTAGTCAAGTAGTCTTGTGCGTCGCAAAATCTATCAGTGATTGCATATTCGGTAACAGAGCCGTGTCAACGCCGACGTTTGCACTGCACCATTTTGATTTTCCTAATATATATCATTGCCCCTGCAACCAGAGGCTTTGGCAGAAATATCGCCAGACCCTCGGAAAATCATGAATAGGCCAAACGCCAGCCTTGCCGGCATTTGGGGCCGTCAATCGCTGCATTCCCTGCAGAGATCAAAGAAAAGAGCCGTATTTCGATGAAATACGGCTCATAAATTCGACTGAAATAGAGAATCGCTCAGGCGATTTACAGATCGACGTCCAGGATGGCCATCGAGAAATTGTAGGAACGATCGCCATCTTCGTCGTCGATATACACGACACCCAGGAACTCTTCATCAAGGTAAACTTCGGCCGAGTCGTTCTTGCGCGGGCGGGCCTTCACGACCATCTGCGGGTTGAACGTGCGCTTGAAATAGGCGTCGAGTTTCTTGATTTCTTCGGGCTTCACAATGCTTCTCCGTGAGGATCTCTGGTTGGCCGCTTCTTGCATAGGAAAAGCGGCAGTGTAAAGACCGGAACCGCGCCATACACCTTTTGAAGCGCCGCACGTTTCCGTAAATCAGGCTAAATTTCCGCTAGATTCCAGCACCCATGATCTGATCAACGACCAACTGTTCGGTCAGAAGCTGGTCCATGGAGCGCGAGGGTTCCGAACACCCAGCTTCTCCGACGACCTTGGCCGGCACGCCGGCAACCGTGGTCTTCGGCGGAACTTCCTTCAGCACGACGGAGCCGGCGGCAATGCGCGAGCAATGGCCGATCTGGATATTGCCGAGAATCTTGGCGCCCGCGCCGATCAGGACGCCATGGGCGATCTTCGGGTGACGGTCGCTACCTTCTTTGCCGGTGCCGCCAAGGGTGACGCCGTGCAGGATGGATACGTTGTCGCCGATCACGGCCGTTTCGCCAACGACGAGGCCGGTCGCGTGATCGAGGAAGATGCCCTTGCCGATACGCGCCGCCGGGTTGATGTCCGTCTGGAAGACGCTGGAGGAGCGGCTCTGCAGATAAAGAGCGAAATCGCGGCGACCGCGATTATAAAGCCAGTGCGCGAGACGGTGCGTCTGCAGCGCGTGGAAACCCTTGAAATAGAGCACCGCTTCAAGGAAACGCAGGCAGGCCGGGTCGCGATCATAGACCGCCTGGATGTCGACCCGCAGGATCGATCCCCATTCTGGCCAATCGGCCAGCATTTCCTCGAACGTCTGCCGCAGAAGGATCGCCTGCATGTCCGGATGATCGAGGCGCTCGCAAATGCGGTAGATGACGCATTCTTCCAGCGAACGGTGATTGATGATCGTCGAATAGAGGAAGGCCGCCAGAAGCGGATCGCGCTCGGCGGCGGTGCGAGCTTCCTCGCGCATGCTATCCCATATGGGATCCACAATCTTAACCGCGCTCATGCCCTCCAAGGGGCGAATATCCGTTACTGCGACCATTGGCGGTCTCCCGATTTGCTGTCAGGAATGCATTATATAGATTAAATGCCACACAAGACAAATGGATCGAGTGCGCATGAATTTGGAACATGATTTTGCCGGCGGTCTCCTGCGTGTCACCAGTGGCGATGCCATAGGCACGATCACGATCAACAATCCCGCCAGGAAGAATGCCTTAACCGCCGCCATGTGGCGCGCCATTCCTCAGGCCGTGCGCATGTTGACCGACAAGGCAGAGGCCCATGTGATCGTTCTGTGCGGCATCGGCGCCGATTTTTCCGCCGGCGCCGACATCAGCGAATTCGATAGCGTACGCAAGAACTCAAAGACTGCCGTCGCCTACGAAGCGCTGAACAGCCAGGCTTTCGAGGCCATCCGCCATTGCCGGGTTCCGACCATCGCAGCAATTCGCGGCATCTGCTACGGCGGCGGCTTCGGACTCGCCGCGGCCTGCGACCTGCGGATCGCCGAGCAAGGAGCGCGTTTCTCCATTCCGGCAGCTCGCCTCGGCATCGCCTATCCGGCCGATGCCGTACAGGACATTGTCAACGCGCTCGGCACCCAGATGGCCAAGGTCGCGCTGTTTACGGGCGCGCCGATGTCCAGCGAGAAAATGGCGATGGCCGGATTTCTGCTGGAGGAGATTGAGTCCGCTTCCTTCGAGAGCGAAATCTCTGCCCTCGCCCATGCGATCGCCGCCAATGCGCCGATTTCGCTGCATGCTTCGAAACTCGCGGTCCGCGCCGCCCTCGAACAGAATGGAGACCTGCTGCGCGAGGCGGAGATAATCGGCGCGGAAACCTTCGACAGTGAGGATTATGCCGAGGGACGCGCCGCCTTTGCCGCGCGCCGGAAGCCACACTTCACCGGCAAGTGACTTGACCGATCGAGTCCGGCCTTACCGGTGTTCGATCCGCTTGTAGAATTCGAGAACCGCTGTTTTGAAGACCTTGTCGCCGACGGCAAGCATGTGATCGCGGTTCGGTATATCGACGACCTCGGCATGTTGCATCAGATCGGCTAGCGCCTGCGCCGAACCGGCGATGTCATCCTTGGTGCCGACGGCGATCAGGGTCGGCGCTTCGATCTTCGCCACATCCTCCTTTGTCGCCAGATCGCGCGACCCCTGTATGCAGGCGGCAAGCGCCTGACGGTCGCTCCTGGTCTGTTCCGCAAAGGCGCGGAACATGCGCCCGCGCTGATGGGTGACGTCATCGAGCGACGCAGCGACGAGCGCCTCCGCGATCGGATCCCAATCGCCAACACCTTCGACCATACCTATTCCAAGACCGCCGAGCACAAGTGAACGGACGCGATCGGGATGTGCTATCGCCATGAAGGTCGCGACACGAGCGCCCATGGAATAACCCATGACATGAGCCTCTGAGATACCCAAATGGTCGAGCAGCGCAACCGCGTCTTCGGCCATGATCCAAGGATGGTAGACGTCGGCGTCATAGAGCTTGTCGCTTACACCATGGCCACGATTATCGATCGCGATCACGCGATATCCGGCATCGCCGAGCGCCTTCAGCCAACCCGGATGCACCCAGTTTGCAATGGCCGTGGAAGCAAAGCCGTGAATCAGCAACACGGGCGGACCGTTCGGATCACCTTCGTCGAAAAAGGCGAGCTTCAATCTGCCCCTGACGAAATGGGACATCGAAGGAGCATTCAAATTCATGGCATTATCTTTGCAAACAGGGGTTTTCCTGATGCGGGACCATATTTTATCGACGATATCAGGTGAACCCCGCATCAGCGAAAAACTCTGCGCCGAGCCGGACTTTCGCACTACACAATCGAGAAGAAGGATTATAAAGAGGGGCTACCAAGTCTGGCGCAACATTCATGCCGCTCAAGGCAAGACGCATTTGGAGATCATCATGGCCGGTCACAATATTCCCCACTTCCAGAACGACGGCGGACACCGTGTCATCGAGATCGGCGTGAAGGAATTCATGTGCACCGGTGCCTCGGTCCCCTACGACCACCCGCATATCTTCATCGATCTCGGCGACGAAACCGAGAAGGTTTGCTCCTACTGCTCGACGCTCTATCGCTACAATCCGTCGCTGAAGGCAGACCAGACCAATCCGCCCGGCTGCGTCTTTCATTTCAAGGCGGCGTAAACCCGTAGCCTTCGATCGGACATAGCGAAATGCCGATCAAGACAGCCGCAATCATCGGCGCCGGAATAGCCGGATTGACGGCGGCGCTGGCGCTGGCAAGGCACGGCATCCGTTCCGAAATTTTCGAACAGGCAGAGGCGCTGACCGAAGTCGGCGCCGGCCTGCAGATTTCCCCGAATGCTTCCCGTATCCTCGACACACTCGGCGTACTCGATGCGCTAAGATCGGTTTGGCTCGAGCCGGACGAAGTTCGGCTCGTCTCCGGTTCGTCGCTGCGCCCCGTCGCATCCGTCCCTTGTGGGAAATTTGCCTTGGAGCGCTGGGGTGCGCCTTATGGCACCGCACATCGCGCGACCTTGCAGAAGGCGCTGCTGGATGCGGTTACCGCCAACGCGCTCTGCACGTTGCATCTCGGTCGGCGCATCGACATCAAGGACAAGCGAGCATTGGAGGAGATCGCAGGCAGCGAGCTCGATCTCATCATCGGTGCAGACGGCGTGTGGTCCAAGACGCATGCGATGGTGCCCGGCGCACCCGCGCCGCTCTTCTCCGGCAATATTGCCTGGCGCTTCTCGGTTGCCGAAGCGACAGCTCCCTCCCTGCTAAACAAGTCGAGCGTGACGGCATTTCTGGGTTCGTCCAGCCATCTCGTCTGTTATCCGATCCGGGAAAATGCCGCCTTCAACATCGTCGCCATCGTTTCCGGCAGCGGTTCGAGCCGCGATTGGAGCACCTCCGGCAATAAGGCGCAGCGTGAGCAGATGCTTCGCGGCTTTTCCGGTTGGAACAGTGAAATCCTGCGAATGCTGGAAGCGAGGGAACAGGCTACCTTCTGGCCGCTTTACGAGATGAAGGCTGGCCGTTGGCATAATGGCAGCGACACGGTGCTCATCGGCGACGCCGCGCACGCGATGATGCCGTTTGCGGCCCAGGGTGCGGCCATGGCGATCGAGGACGCCTTCGAGCTCGCCGGCATGCTGGCGACGCGCTCACCGGCGGAGGCACTCAATCTCTTCGAGAAGCATCGTACGCCGCGCATTGCCCGACTGCGCCAGCGCGCCGCCTTCAATCAATTCGCCTACCATGCCCGCGGGCCTATCCGCCTGGCGCGCGACCTCGTCCTCTCCCTGCGGCCGCCGCAAAGTCTTGCGGCGGATATGGACTGGATTTACTCATATCGCGCTGGAGCATCTCCGGTTTGACAGAAATGCTCCGGCTGTTTGCTTTCAGGCAATTCCGGGCGCGAAAGCGCGATACACTTTCGCTGGAATTGCCCTATCGGCTGATCAAGCCTCCCTGACCGCCGCAAAGCCCTTTTCGATGTCAGCCTTGATATCTGCCACATCCTCAAGGCCGATCTGCAGGCGGATGACCGGTCCTTCGGTCGGCACCTTGGTGACACGCCGGTCGTTGAGGTTCACCTGCAGTGCAAGGCTTTCAAAGCCACCCCACGAATAGCCGAGACCGAAGATCCGCAACGCATCGAGGAAGGCATGTGCCTTGAGCTTGAACTTCTCGGGGTTGTCGACCGCCAGCACGAAGGAGAAGATGCCGCTGGAGCCCTTGAAGTCACGCTTCCAGATCTCGTGGCTCGGAAAACTCGGCAGCGCCGGGTGCAGAACCCGTGCGACTTCTTCCCTGCCCTCAAGCCAGCGCGCGATCTCAAGCGCGCTCTCCTGATGGCGGTCGAGACGCACGCCCATGGTACGCAGCCCGCGCAGCACTTGATAGGCATCGTCCGGGGCACCACAAATACCAAGCTGGCCGTGCGCGTCGAGCAAGCGCTCCCAGTGGGCCGCATTGGCGGATACGGTTCCCATGACGATATCCGAATGGCCTGCCGGATACTTCGTCACCGCATGAATGGAAACGTCGACACCGTGATCAAGCGGCTTGAAATAGAGTGGCGTTGCCCAGGTATTATCCATCGTCACCACGCAACCATGCTGATGAGCGGCGGCCGAAATCGCCGGAATATCCTGCATTTCGAAGGTGTTGGAACCCGGTGCCTCGGTATGAACCAGCCTGGTGTTCGGCTTGAACAATTGTTCGATACCGGCGCCGACCAACGGATCATAGTAGTCGACCTCGATGCCGAGGCGCTTCAGCATGGTATCGCAGAAGAAACGCGTGGGACCATAGACCGAATCGACGATCAGGGCGTGATCGCCAGCAGACAGATAGGCAAGAAACGGTACGGTGACCGCGGCAAGGCCTGAGGGCACGATGATCGTTCCGGCCGAACCTTCCAGCGCATCCATCGCCTCGCACAACGCGTCGGTCGTCGGCGTGCCGCGGGTGCCGTAGGTATATTTCTGGTCGTGCGTCTCCATCACGCGGGCATTGGGAAACAGCACCGTCGAGGCATGCACCACGGGCGGGTTGACGAAGCCGTGGAAGTCGAATGGCGAATTGCCGATATGGGACAAACGCGTGTTGATGCCGGCGGTCTGCAGGAGTGTGTCTTTGTCTTTCATGTCCGGATATGCCTTTGGCGCTGTAGGAAGCTGGATTTGTGGCGAGCAAGTCCAGTTGGGTCAACCCCGATCCTGTCGACATAGCATATTATTACAAGGCTAAAATAACGAAAGCAGTGCGCGAATCCTCGGTTTCGTGCAGATTTTTGGCAAAACAGTGCTCATTTTGACGCCAAATGCCCGTTTCTCAGCCCCAAAAGGCGAAATCTCCGAATAAACGGCCAATAATCCGAGCGCTCTCTTGACCGCCAATCCATTTGCGACTGTGATAGGACCACTCGCCCCTGGAGAGTGAGGAAATGAGGTTCGGCAAGAACCCGCTTCGGGAGCGATACGCTTTAACTATAAAACAATAGAACAAAGGTTGGGAAAGATGAACAAGTTTGCTCTCTCCGCATTTCTCGGAGCCGCAGCATTGGCTTACTCCGTTTCTGGTGCCTCGGCTTCGACGCTGAGCGACGTCAAGGCCAAGGGCTTCATTCAATGCGGCGCGAATACGGGCCTTCTCGGCTTTGCGCAGCCCGATGCATCCGGCAATTGGGCCGGCTTCGACATCGACTTCTGCCGCGCAGTCGCTTCGGCCGTCTTCGGCGATCCGACCAAGGTGAAGTTCACTCCTCTCAGCGCCAAGGACCGCTTTACCGCGCTGCAGTCGGGCGAAATCGACGTGCTTTCTCGCAACACCACCTGGACCATCAACCGCGATACCGCGCTCGGTCTCAAGTTCCGTCCGGTCACCTATTATGACGGCCAGGGCTTCATGGTTCGCAAGGAACTGAACGTGAAGTCAGCGCTCGAGCTTTCCGGTGCTGCCATCTGCGTCCAGTCTGGCACGACGACCGAACTCAACCTCGCCGACTACTTCAAGACCAACAACCTGCAGTACAATCCGGTTGTTTTCGACAAGCTTGAGGAAGTCAACACGGCCTATGATTCCGGCCGTTGCGACGTCTACACGACGGACCAGTCGGGTCTCTATGCGCTCCGCCTGACCTTGAAGAACCCGGACGATAACGTCGTTCTGCCCGAAATCATCTCCAAGGAGCCGCTTGGCCCGGCCGTTCGTCAGGGCGACGATCAGTGGTTCAACATCGTCAGCTGGACGGCCTATGCGCTCGTCAATGCCGAGGAATTCGGCATCACGCAGAAGAACGTCGACGAGATGAAGAACTCTGCAAACCCGGACATCAAGCGCTTCCTCGGCGCCGAGCAGGGCTCCACGATCGGCACCGATCTCGGCCTGACCAACGACTGGGCCTACAATATCATCAAGGGCGTCGGTAACTACGGCGAAGTCTTCGACCGCAACATCGGCGCAGGCAGCCCGCTGAAGATCGCCCGCGGCCTCAACGCTTTGTGGAACAAGGGTGGCATCCAGTACGCACCTCCGGTGCGCTAAGCCTTAGACAAGGCCAACTTCTAGAGAGAGGCGGAACGCCGCCTTTCTCCCCTAAAGAAAACAAGCCTGAAACAGGCACATTGGGGAAAAATTTTGCATGGCAATTACAGCAAATTCGCCTAGCGGCGAGCGATCATCCGCATCTGTATTCTACGATCCCAGAGTCAGAGGGGCATTCTATCAGGCTCTGACGATCGTCGTCCTCGCCGGCCTTTGCTGGTTCGTCGTGACGAACACGGTCGACAACCTGCATGCGTTGAACCGCAGCTTCGGATTTGGCTTTCTCGAAGGACGCGCCGGTTTCAACCTGGGACAGGCCCTGATCCCCTACTCCAGCGATTCCACCAATATCGATGCACTGATCGTCGGCTTGCTCAACACGCTCCTGATATCGGTCGTCGGTATCTTTGCTGCGACCATCGTCGGCTTCCTCATCGGCATCGGCAGGCTTTCCAGCAACTGGCTGATCGCCAAGCTTTCCCAGACCTATGTCGAGATCTTTCGCAACATTCCGCCGCTGCTGGTCATCTTCTTCTGGTATAGCGGCGTTCTGGTGCTGCTGCCGCAGGCGCGCGATGCCGTGCATCTGCCATTCTCCAGCTTTCTCAGCAATCGCGGCCTGGCTTTCCCGAAACCAATCTTCGGCCAAGGCATGTGGGCCGTTGGCATTGCCCTGCTGATCGCCATTGGCGCGGCGTTCTTCGTGGCGCGCTGGGCGCACAAGCGTCAGGCGGTGACGGGACAGCAATTCCACACGATCTGGGCGGCGGTCGGCATATTGATCGGCCTGCCATTGCTGACTTTCTTCGCAACCGGCATGCCCCTTTCCTTCGACTATCCGATCGCCGGCAAGTTCAATCTGACGGGCGGGGCGGTCGTCGGGCCGGAATTTATAGCTCTCCTGCTGGCGCTTTCCCTCTATACAGCGACTTACATTGCCGAGATCGTGCGCGCCGGCATTCGCGGCGTGCCCAAGGGCCAGTCGGAAGCTGCTGGCGCGCTGGGTCTTCGGGCATCGGCCATCACGAGGCTGATCGTCATCCCGCAGGCTATGCGCATCATCATTCCGCCGCTGACGAGCCAGTATCTCAACCTGATCAAGAACTCTTCGCTCGCCATCGCCATCGGTTACGCCGATATCGTCGCGGTCGGAGGCGTGATCCTCAATCAGTCCGGCCGTGCCGTCGAAGTCGTCATCATCTGGATGGTCATCTATCTCGTCCTGAGCATCATAACATCGCTGTTCATGAACTGGTTCAACGCCAAAATGGCTCTGGTGGAGAGATAAGATGTCCGGTGCAAATCAGAGCTTCGTCAGCAAATCGCTCTTGTCGGCACAGCCGGCACCCGCCAGCGAAAAAGGGCCTTGGCACTGGGCCAAGAAGAATCTCTTCGCCACGCCGAAGGACGTCGTTTTGACGGTCCTCGCCGTAGCCCTGCTCGCCTGGGCAATCCCGCATTTGGTCGACTGGCTGTTCGTGCACGCAGTCTGGAACGGAACCGACCGCACCTTCTGCGCCACGACCGTCCAGGGCGGCACGCAGCCGGACGGCTGGAATGCCGCCTGCTGGGCCTTCGTCCGCGCGAAATTCCTCGTCTTCATGTTCGGCCTCTACCCGCCGGACGAACGCTGGCGGCCGATACTCGTCGCGATCCTGATGATCATCGGCTTCGCGCCGTTGCTCATACCGTCGGCTCCCCGAAAGGGATTGAACGCGATCATCGCATTCTTCGTGCTGCCGGTTATTTCATTCTTCCTGCTTCATGGCGGCTTTGGCCTTGAGACAGTTGAAACGGAAAGATGGGGTGGCCTGCTGGTGACTCTGGTCATTGCCTTCGTGGCGATCGCGGTCTCCTTCCCGTTCGGCATCCTGCTCGCACTCGGGCGTCGCTCTAAGATGCCCGTCGTGCGTATGTTGTGCGTGATCTTCATCGAGATCATCCGCGGCGTGCCGTTGATCACCGTGCTGTTCATGGCCAGCTACATGCTGCCGCTCTTCATGCCGCAGGGCTGGACTGTGGATAAGCTGCTGCGCGCCGTGGTGGGCGTCTCGATCTTCACCTCGGCCTATATGGCCGAAGTCATCCGCGGCGGCCTGCAGGCCGTGCCGAAGGGCCAGTTCGAAGGAGCCGATTCACTCGGCCTCGGCTACTGGCAGAAGATGCGGCTGATCGTGTTGCCGCAGGCCATCAAGCTGGTCATTCCCGGCATCGTCAACACCTATATCGGCATGTTCAAGGACACGTCGCTGGTTGCGATCATCGGCATGTTCGACCTGCTCGGCATCGTCCGGCAAAACTTCTCGGATGCGAATTGGGCAAGCGCGGTGACGCCAGTCACCGGCCTAATTTTCGCCGGTTTCACATTTTGGCTGTTCTGTTTCGCAATGTCGCGCTATTCAGGTTTCGTGGAGCGCCATCTCGATACCGGCCACAAGCGATAAAAACTGAGGGAACTACAAATATGGCTGAAGCCCAACCCAAAAAACTGACCATCTCCGAGACGGAAGTCGCGGTCGACATCGTCAACATGAACAAGTGGTACGGCGACTTTCATGTGTTGCGCGACATCAACCTGAAGGTCATGCGCGGAGAGCGCATCGTCATTGCTGGCCCTTCCGGTTCCGGCAAGTCGACGATGATCCGCTGCATCAACCGTCTGGAAGAGCATCAGAAGGGTCAGATCATCGTCGATGGCACGGAACTGACGAATGATCTGAAGAAGATCGATGAAGTGCGCCGCGAAGTCGGCATGGTGTTCCAGCACTTCAATCTGTTTCCGCACCTGACCATCCTGGAAAACTGCACGCTGGCGCCGATCTGGGTGCGCAAGATGCCGAAGAAGCAGGCGGAAGAGATCGCCATGCACTTCCTAACCCGCGTCAAGATTCCGGAGCAGGCGAAGAAATATCCAGGCCAACTTTCCGGCGGTCAGCAGCAGCGTGTGGCGATCGCCCGCTCGCTCTGCATGAACCCGAAGATCATGCTGTTCGATGAGCCGACCTCGGCGCTCGACCCGGAAATGATCAAGGAAGTGCTCGATACGATGGTCGGTCTTGCCGAGGAAGGCATGACCATGCTGTGCGTGACCCACGAAATGGGCTTTGCCCGTCAAGTCGCCAACCGCGTCATCTTCATGGACCAGGGCCAGATCGTCGAACAGAACTCTCCGAAAGAATTCTTCGACAATCCGCAGCATGAGCGCACCAAGCTCTTCCTCAGCCAGATCCTGCACTAGGCTGACAGCAACAATATCGTAGTGAAAACCCGCCGGCGGCACTGCAACCGGCGGGTTTTCGTATGGCACGACAGCCGAAGAAGTTCAACGCAAGGGCAGAGTGTAGGTCTGCTTGACAACCTGGCTCGGCACGTCCGTCTTGACGTTCTGGATGCCGTTCACCTTCGTCAGATGCGTGGACTGGAACTGCCTGTAGTCATCAAGATCGGAAACGGCGACGCGCAACAGCGCATCGCTTTCTCCCAGCATGATGTAGCACTCCATAACTTCAGGCAGCTTCCTCATCGCGGCGATGAAATGATCGATGGTCTCGGCATCCTGGGCCGTCAGCCAGACGCGAGCAAACAATGAAAGCGGCAAACCGGCTTTGACGGGATTTACTACGGCCACATAGCGATCGATGACGCCGGCATCTTCAAGAAGCTTCACGCGCCGCAGACAAGGCGATGGCGAAAGCCCTACCTCCTTGGCGAGTTCCACATTTTGCATCCGCCCGTCCCGCTGCAGCGCGCGCAGGATGCGCTTGTCGATCTCGTCCAGTCTCATTGGCATCCTCTACCAAAATAGCTCAAGGATTGAATTGCAATGCCAATTATCCTCATGAAATTGGCATCTACGCAAGCCGATTGCGCCTGCTTGGCTCTAAGCTTTCATTTATGGAAAACACCAATATCCTTCTTTTCGCGAGCACCGTCCTGCCACTCATTTGTACGCCGGGGCCCGATATGTTGTTCGTAGCATCTCAGGCAATGTCCGGCGGCGCTGGCGCCGGGCTGCGCTCGACGGCTGGAATCTGTACCGGCTACCTCGTCCATTCCACGCTTGCCGCGCTCGGGGTCGCCGCAATTATTGCCGCCTCGCCGGGCCTGTTCATGCTCCTGCGCTGGCTCGGTATCGCCTATCTTGCCTATCTCGCCGCTCGCCTGCTCATTTCCTCGATGAAGGCCGGTACATCAGCTCCGGCACGAGCGGTGGCCGCCGCGGATGCGCTCCGGCGCGGTTTTCTCACAGCCGTTCTCAATCCGAAGGGGATGATGATCTATTTCGCCATCCTGCCGCAGTTTATCAGCCACGCTGGAAACATAGCGTTGCAGGCAGCCCTGCTCTCTGCCGTTTTCATCGGGCTCTGCGGTGTGTTCTATGCCTGTCTCAGCCTCGTTCTCACATCATTCAGCTCCCGAACAGTCGTGAGCGACCGCCGCCGTCGCTGGATCGAAGGCATCGCCGGCGGTCTCCTGCTAATCGCTGCGGGGCGACTGGCGGCTTGAACGAGCGATGTAGCACTTCACGCAAAACGCGATATACTGCCCCGATAATCGCGAAATATGGGGCATTCACAAAGCGTTAGGGGAAGCGGGCTGTGAAGAGAAGCGACAGGATTATCGGCGGACTTGCTCTTCTGAGCGCCGCCATCATCGTCATCAAACTAAGCGGGTCGATGTTCGGCTACGATCTTTTCCAGATGGCGCTGGACGCGACGAGACCAGCAGCCGTGGGCGGCTGGCCAGCAGCGGCCCATTGAGGCCGCAGCCGGTTTGCGCATCCCCGGCGGATATCCCCGGTGCCGCAATCACGCAGCTGCACAATATGAGATATAGAAATATATCGCTTCACAACGGAGCGGAGCCATTTCCATTGATTTCGCTACAAAAATGACTTCCAGTTTTTGGCGAACGGAATGCGCTTCGCAACGCCGTGGAATATTCAACTTCAGCTTCATAGCTGCCCGGAATACAAAACTCTATCCATGGTTTATAGGAACCATGTGTTGGCAGAAATTCCTTTTGAGAAGGTCAGCGAACTGGCGGAGGAGGCTGGTCGCGAGCAATGGCAGCGTTTTCTTGTCGACGGAAATGTGCCGCTACTCAGCGAATGCCTCACGGTTCAGCGAGCCTGGATATTTTTCAAAAATCCTGAGTTTCGGATAGCCGGTCATCATTTTGGTCGGATGAAAAACACGGGCATATTGGATTCGGGGAACTCTTCGACCACTTCAAGACCTTCTGGAACCGGAGATTGGCGAAGGAAAGCTAGATACCGACCGTGGCTAGCTGTTTGAACGGCGACAGCCGCGAAGCCTCGGTCCGCCAAACTTTGCCATACGTTTGGTGGCAGCAGCTTCATATTTTGATATTCATCATCCGTGTTGAGGCGACCCAGCAGATCCGCGCTGAGCCAATAGGTGTAGAAGCCCAACACGAACAATCGTTTCTGCGGGGGTATTTCAGCGTTCAGTTTGTCAAATATTGAGCAGTAGTCAGAGATGGATAGTCCACACTTTGGCTGACCGTTCGTCACGTAATAATACAGGTTCGACGGCTTCGCGCTCCAAACTCCCGCCGGGGGCTTTGACACCGATGTCAGGACGACCGCTCCAGCCAAGACCCCGAACAGCCCGAGGACAGCCCGACTTCGCCCCGACCATCTCATATAGCGCTCTACCCCGATGCAGGGGAGCGGCATAAGCAGCACAAGATTCGGAAGGAAATATCTTGGTGCAAAAATCGAGGGCTTTACCAACAACCAACACACCAAGCCAAATAGCGCGCAAAGACTTACCTGGACCGCAGGCGTCTTCAGTGCCCCGGGCCGCAAACAGGCGAACCCGATGAATGGCAAGCACATCAGCCAAATCAACGAGAGCGAGCCACCCATCAGCGGATACTGTCCGAACACCAAAGAAAAGGGAAATGTGCTAACAATCCAAGCTGTGTCGATTGATGAGAACCACTGCGCTTGATCGGCCCAATTCTTTTTCATGCCAAGAAAGGGAGCCGCGGCATTTCCAAACAGCACCCAGTTTTTGATCAGGTGCGGCAGAAGGCCGATTCCAAATCCCAAGCCAGCAACCAGCAACTCAGTAGCGAATTGCGCTAGACGCCTTCCTCTAACGAAACCGTATGGAGTGAAATATGCGAGCGCGAACACCGTCGGGAGCATGCAGATTATGAACGAGAACTTGCTGTATGCCATAACTCCGGCCATGATCCCGAGAAACAGCACTCCCCTTTCGCGAAGGGTTGCAATTGGCCATCTTAGAATCAAGCCTATGACAATCAGGGCGCTTAATGTCGCGAACAACTCCGTTTTGCCGTCCGAAAGGTAGTCCGTAACCGTTGTCGAAGTTACCAGCGCCGCTGCAACGATAAGCTTTGCGAAGCGCTGCCCACCTAACCTTCCCGTTATTTCCGTCGAAACGAATATTATGCCAAGCCCCGCACCCCATGCGAACAACTTCGCGGCACCCGGCGTTGCGATTACCATGAGGGCTGCAAAGTGCAGTTCCCCTGACAGCCCAACTGCCGAGAAGTCATGGTAGGTGAAACCCATCGCTGAGAGACGCCCGGTTTCCGCAATGATCTTCGGATACGTCATGTAGAACGCATCAGCATCACCAAACGGCGGGCGGTAGAATGCCAGGACGCCGTACCACAGCATCACCCCGCAAATGACCGCAACGGAACCCCAGAAGGGGATCGATCTCGGATCAAACTTTCCCTCGAAGGACAGCCGCGAACGTCTTTGGTCGACAACGGCATACAACCCAAGCGGCAAAATTGTCGCCCAAACAATTACGGGGGTGAGCATTCCAACTAAAGCTAACGGGATCCACCAGGTTGACAAGATGGTAGACCCCACCCCGAACCGTAAGCAGACACTGCCACTATCATGCTTATCTAGAAAGAAGCGAATGCAGAGCGCTCCCGCCCCCAGACACGCGAGCGCATAAACGGCAGTGATGAAAACAGCTGTCATATCACGTCCTCACTCGGCAGTATCTGGCGAGTGAAAAGTGGCTGAAGGATAGTCGGGAATTCATAATCAATGACAAAGAAAACCGCGCAAGCGACTAACCACAAGACCAACAAGATCGTTGAAATATCAAAGCCAGAAAAACGACTAGGCATTGCTCTCCTGGCTGCTCGAACGTTCGATGCGTTCTACACGCTCCTTCAGCAGCGCATGTTCTTGCGTCAAGTTTTTGAGTTTGTTCGTTAAAAGCGAAATGCGCGTCAGGCTTTCGAGCATCAAGAATATGACCCAAAGGGCGCCTAACAAGATAAGGCTGTAGGGCGCGCCCTCGTCCCCTAACACCGTCCTCGTGAACGAACGAAGGCTGCCGATACCCATCACCAGCATCAGCAGAAGTTCCGTGGCAATCCAGGTGACGGCCAAATGCGCAGAGATTCGTCCGGACCGGACCAAATGGATCGTATAGGCGAACACAAGGAGAAGAAGCGCAAAGCCGAGGATTGCAGGGCTGGTATGACTGCTCATTTAGCTTTACCCGCAAAGATGATGCCTACAAATCCGACGACCACCCTCAACGGGTAGAGGGCAGATCTGGTAAGATTGAACAACGAACTTCCATGAATCCGCCCAAGCATTTTTATCGGCACCTCCTGTATACGAAATCCGTTGCGGTGCAGCACTAACAGAGCTTCAGCTTCAGGATGGTCAACGGGATACGATTGCGAAAAAAACTCAAAAGCGGACCGATTGAGAGCCCGGAATCCTGATGTCGTATCATGAACCCTTAGCCCGGTTGCAAACTCGAGAATAGCTGTCGAAAAACGCATTCCTACTCGTCGCGCCATTGGAGTACGGTAGTCTCGATCCGGCGCCTCGGGCATGTAGCGCGAGCCAATGACACAGTCAGCCCTACCGTCAACCAATGGCGCTATAACCGTATCAATCCAAGCAGGATCGTGCTGACCATCCCCGTCTATCTGCACCGCAATGTCGAAGTCGTTCGCGACAGCGTATTTGAAACCGGTCTGGACCGCTCCTCCAATGCCGAGGTTTGCGGGAAGGTCCAACACCGCCACCCCCATGCTCCGCGCGCAATCAACTGTCGCGTCACTCGAACAGTCGTTCACAACAACTATTGTCCTGCCTAGCTTGAGCAAACGTTCAAGAAGCGAAGGCAAGTTCTTCTCTTCGTTGAAGGCCGGTACGATAATCAGGACTTTCGGCGCCGCCAAGACGTTATTCATTGCTACTTTGAGCCTGCGTTCGATGTGTTGGTCTTTTCTTTCAGATGCCTAACATCGCCGATTTGACGCGCTGGACTCCCGCCGACAATTGCATAAGGGGGGACGTCTTTAGTTACAACCGCGCCGGCACCGACAATCGCACATTTTCCAACGGTAACTGACGGTAACACAACCGCATTCACGCCAATGTAGCACCCTTCATCGAGTGTGACGTTGCCTAAGATGTATTCCACACCGGTGATTGCCTGGGTAGGCCTCGTGAAGGTGGTGTGAGCGATAATCTTCGCCCCGCGAGTGATGTAGACGTGATTGCGTATGAGCACATTCTCGGGGAACGTGCTGTCGATCAGCACGTTTGGCGCGATGTACACCGTCTTGTGATCGTCAAATTTGACCCCTCGCCACTTATGAATGCGAGCCGCCAGCGACGGTGGAAAGATCGTTACATACGCGAGGTAACTGAGAAGACCCTTCAGAATGAAGGAACCGCTCTTAAAATACTTGGCGATCGGTTCTCCGCCAATCTCCTCCGTCATACCTGTGATCCCCGCCCACGATTCTAGTTCGACAAAATCAGCGTATGCAGCAAGTCTACTTCTTCAGAATTTTGGAAGCCGTGCTTTTGAAAGACCTTGAGGCTGCTCACATTGGAATCTTTCACCTTTGCATAAACAATAGGTTCGCGGCACGAGCCACGTAGATGCCGGAGTGCCAGGCCGAGTAGCTGTGAGCCCATTCCCTTCGAGCGCGATTCAGGCGCTACAGAAATACTTACCAGAAACTCGTTCTGGCCGGCGAGTGGGTCAAATCGAACCCAACCTATAGCCTTTCCGCCCGCTGTGCCAACAAGGGCAATTCTTCGCTGATCGTTTAGGAGCCGCGCGAACCATTTTTCATGTTGCTCCGCATCAACAATCTCAGAATCCAACGACATTGCTCTGGTAACGGCGTCGTTGCGCCATCGGAGGATTTCTTCACTATCCTGAGCCTCGACAAGGCGAATATCCATATCAGGGATTTGTTCGCGATCGGTAGGCATTGGATACTTTCTTCACGGCAGCGACGACGTCATCAACGTCTTGGTCCGTCATCGCGGGAAAAATTGGAAGGCTGATCATTCTTTCGTATTCAGCTTCAGCAACTGGCCAATCGCCAGGGCGATAACCTAGAGAGTGATAGTAGCTCATCCATGGGATAGGAATATAGTGAACATTTACACCGATGTTCTCGGCTCGGAGCGCGGCAAAAAACTCTTTCCTTCCGACGGTGAGCCTATCCAGATTCAGTCTGACAACATAAAGGTGCCAGGCTGATTCACAACCGCTCTGCTCTGTAGGGACGTCAATTGTGTCAAGGTCGCTGAGAGCCTTTGCGTAAGCGGCCGCGATTTCTCTCCTGCGCTTCAACCAACCTGGAAGCTTCTGCATTTGGGCGGTGCCCAACGCGCAGTTTATGTCCGGGATCCTGTAATTGAAGCCAAGCGTTACAACATCGTACTGCCAGGTTTGACCATGGTTCCTCTTGTGAAAATCAAGGTCGATCCCATGATGTCGGAAGGAGCGGAGCCGCTTGTCTATCTCAATATCATCGCTCAAGACCATCCCACCTTCGCCAGTGGTTATGTGCTTGACGGGATGAAAGCTCAATGCTGTGAGATCCTGCAGCACCCCTACGTTTCGACCCTTATAGGTCGCGCCAAGAGAATGGGCGGCATCAGAGACAACCGTTAAGCTATGCTGCTTCGCAATCGCGCGAATTGCGTCGTGGTCACAGGGATGGCCTGCGAAGTCTACGGCAACGATAGCCCTGGTTCTCGGGGTGATTTTCTTTTGGATTTCCTCTGGGCTGATATTCAGAGCTTCTTTTTGAAGGTCAGCGAACACCGGCTTCGCGCCCATGTAGAGCACGCAATTTGAGGTCGCCACAAACGAAATCGCCGGCACAATTACCTCATCACCTGGTGCAATATCTACAGAATGCAACGCCGCGTGAAGCGCAGCCGTTCCCGTCGAAACCGCTACGCCATGTTTAGCACCGGTGAAGTCTGTGATAGCGTCTTCGAACGCCTTGACGTGCGGCCCAGTGGTCAGCCAGTCGCCCCTGAGAACAGAGTCGACAGCTTTCCTGTCCTCGTCATCTATTAGCTGTTTTCCATATGGCAACAATGTTCTGCGAACTGGAACGCCACCCTCAATTGCAAGCTGGTTCTCAAGTTGGGATTTATTAGACGTGTCCATTTGCTTCATCGCGATGGCCGTTACGGGATTGATTGTTTCAAGCTTATCGAGGGTTAACGCCTCGTCGTCAAATATGCCCAGCTCCCCGCCGCGAGAAACAAACCAAAATTGCAAGCTTGTAACAGCGTCCCATACGCCAACGCTTCCGATCGAGCAAGGCCAAACTCGTGAAGTGCGGCCATCGCAGCCACCTGGTAGACCCCGAGGTAGCCCGGCGTAGAGGGCAGCGCTGAAACCATGGCGAGGCAGATCAAAGTTACGAGAGCTGCTGCTACTGGCAGAGCCCAGCCAAATGCCCACAACAGTATCCAACAGGCCAGGACGTCGAGCGAGCTGATTACCACCTGAAGCCCTACTATTGCGCCAAGGATGCGCCAATCGCGAAGGCTCTGCAGTTCAGAGAAGGCCTGGCCTAGCCACTGCGCTAAACGAGAGCCGATCGCCCCGCCCCTGTTGAAGCGTCCGATCAGCGCGCTCGATCGAGCGCCTCCGAGCAAAAACGCGACTGTCAACGCAATAGCGACGAAGAGCACCACCGCCATCACAAAGAAGTGGCGCTCGACGGCTAGATTCGAAACAAAGATTGCAAGTCCAAGACCAACAAGGACACATAGAGCCACCGCATCAATGAGGCGGTCGACAATAGAACTTCCGATAGCAAGGCCGGTAGATGCCTTGGCCGTTCGCTGGAGGTGGATCACGCGCATAATCTCGCCGGCACGAGCGGGAAAGATGGCCGTGCCGCCGTAGCCAATACAAGACGCGCGCCACACGGCAAACCAATCGCGGCGCGAAAGGCCGGTGATAACGTGCCAGCGCCAAGCCCGTAACACCATCGTCAGCAAAAGCGTTAGGATAAAGACCACCAGCCATTGAAGGTCGACGGCAACGATTGAGGCCGAAAATATCTTCCAGTCAAGATTGGCCAAAGAATAGCAAACGAAAACCAGCGAGATTGCAATTCCCGCAACGACAGAGATGTGCTGCCGTGAAGTGGCTTTCATCATATTCTCTTCTCCTAACTGCATCTTGCCATCTGGATCACGGCGACCACGTCTTACACGAGGCGTGGCCACCCTACAAACGCGGTTCGTAAACTGCACTACGAAGCATCAAGGCAGTTCAGCTTCCTTGTTAGCGTTCGCCAGCCAAGCGCCATTGGCGCAGCGCGCGTCAGCTCTCGCATCCGACAACGCAGAACTTTAGAACACGAGCTCGTCCAAACTTCCGTGCAGTCTTTAGGCCTACGCGCCGGCATCCCAGCCCTGTCCCAGTATGACATTGCTGCTTCCTAAAGAAGTCATAGCCCCACTGACAGCGATCGTTTTCTCGGTCTCTTGTCCAACCACTCGGATGAAGATGTTGCTTCCCGACTTCCCCGCGATGACGTGATAGTACTTCTTGTCGCTCAGGGTTACACGCCGCTGCAGGGCGCACAGGCTGCGCAAGGCGGCGGCGATCGCAGCCGGCGAAGGCGTGGCGGCGCACGAGCTGACGGCGATGTTCGGCTGGTCACGGCTGCTCTATAAGCTGGAAGTTTATCCCAAGGAAGCCGACAAGAAGAGGCTCGCAAGGGGTGCTTCGGAACGTCAGTCGGACAGAATGTAGGTCATATCTTTGACCCCGCCCGGTCGCACCTATAGCAATTTCAATGGGTTAAATATGTGATTGGCGACCCCTGCAGGATTCGAACCTGCGACCACATGCTTAGAAGGCAAGTGCTCTATCCAGCTGAGCTAAGGGGCCGTGAAGCCTGCCGCGCCTTGCGCGCGGCGGCCAACACATGCCTGAAACTGCCGCCCAACTCAATGGGCAGCGTTCAATAAGTTCCTGCCTTCAGTGAGTCCAGGGCTGGATGCGGTTGAAGCGGAAATTGTCGGTATAGGACACCACCTGCCGGATCGGGTCCTTCGGCGCAATGACGCGATAGTCGATGCCTTCGCGCTTGGCATAGTCTTCGGCCTGCTGCTGCGTATCGAACGTCAGCTTCAACTGCTGGCGCGTATCGGCCGACGAGGTGTAACCCATGATCGGATCGATCTTGCGCGGGGTTTCCTGATCGAATTCCAGAACCCATATATTGGTTTTGGCCTTGCCCGATTGCATGGCGGTCTTTGCTGGGCGGTAGATCTTGGCAGGCATCGCTGCAGCGCCTCCGAATGAAGCGGGAGCGACCCGCCTTGTGCTTCACTTGTCTTGCAACGCCCCCTCAGGGCCGAGCATGTATGTCGTTTGATTAGCCGCGAATCCCTTTAGTTTCAAGCAAAAAGACCGTTAAAAGCGGCGCAAATTCACGCCTGCTGAGGCACCTCAAAACGTGGGCGATATGCAAGGCCAAAGCCCGAAGCACGCTGGGAACTAGCGATTGTACGTCCATGGAACCTGACCATTTCTCTGTGTTTGCCAAGGCAATCGCGCCCGATCTCTCGCCAAGCTATGCGCAGCTAAGCGATTCTGATGTCTGATGCACTGCCTGGGGATATCGGTGCGGTATCGCCGTGTCACGCCTTGTGTCACGCGACAGAACGCGTCGGTTCCGATAGACAACGTCTCGCCAAACAACGTCCCGTGTTTTCAGCGGGATCCCTTGGGAGCGATATGATGTCGACTTCGTTGCTGATTGCTCTGACCGTATCGTCGGCATTGACGACTATAGGCCTTATGGCGCTGCAGCTTTTCCACTGATCGCCGCAACGAGTTGCCCTTCCTCTATCGCTTTCAGATTTCGATAAGACTGGCCGGGCGATACGTATAATTCCGCGTGATCTGAGTTCGGCACGATACACCCAGGACGTCCATGGCCGGCGGCAACCTATGATGTATGACGCGGCATCATAGCCGCATTTTCAACTGGACCTAGACAACCCTGGCTTCCTAGAGCGGATCATTTCTTATCGGAATCGTTGCGGGATTCCCAAATCAGCAGATTTGTGATTGATCATTGATGCTGGAATGGAGGCCAGCATCAA
>NZ_JACHBG010000015.1 GCF_014207095.1 Martinezella lusitana
ATCGGCCGCGATGTGGAAAGCCAGGTGCTGGCCCGCGCCATTCATGCGCATATCCATTTCCGCACCTTCCTCAACGGCAACCGCACCGTCGTCTTTCCGGCAAGCCCAGGCTCCTACGCTTCCGAGCGGATGGGGTAAGGCGCAGCCGCCATCCCTTTTCTTTTCGCTTCGAAGCCCGATTTGATATTGCTGATATCGAATCGGGCCAGGGCAAGGAAAAGACATGTCATTCTATCGTGACGGAACGCTGCTGCTGACGGCGCTTCTTTTGGGTGCTCCAGCGGTGCACGCCGCGACGGCCGAGCAGGATCCCAGGAAGATCGATCTTGCCAAGCTGATCGAATGCACGACCTACGACGTGCCCAGCTACAATGAATTCGGCATGTGGCTGACCGGGCCTGAAAGCGCCGCCGCCATGAAACAATTCGGCATCACCGAGCTGCCGTCGAACAATCCTCTTCTGAGGGAATTCCAGCTGGCCGCACCGGTCCGCGTCTTCGGGCGCGAAACGAGCCGGATCGCCTTTGCCTCCTCCGGCCCGCTGGCGGTACTCGACGAAGCCGATCCACATGCGCTTGCCAAGGCGCTCGGCGTGACGGCGACGGTCGACCAACCGAACAAGTTCCTCGGTGCCAAGGAAATCCTGTCGAACCGGGAGCAGCTCGAAAACTCCGATACCGTTCTCCACACGGTCATCTCCCTCAACGTCTCCACAGACGACAGCCATCCCGGCAAGACGCTAGCCGGCTGCAGTTATGCGATCGAAGTCGAATAGCTGCAGCCGGGAGCGGGACGGCGATGCTAACCAACGTTTTCGCTGGAGGCTCGGCTTTCATCCTCTGATTTAGATGCGGATTCGTACTTCAGGTGCACCGGACGTAAAATCATAGCGACCTAGCCGCGTGCGATCTGCGGCCTATCTTCTCCCAAATTGCGCAGCGACCCTATCTGTTTTGGGTAATTTTCTTTAGAGTGGAATGGTTTAGTGTCGACGCAAGTGAACCATCCGGGGGATGCAATGGCCGACGCCACGCTCGTAAATCGTATGCAACTGCCAAGACCGGACATAACGCCGGAGGACGCGGCCGAAATTCTGCAGACGCATTACGGCCTGAGCGGAACCTTGACCGAGCTCGGCAGCCAACAGGACCGCAATTATCGCATCGACGCAGGCGACAACGCCTATGTGTTGAAGATCTGCCGCGCCGAGTATGAGCTGATCGAGCTTGAGGCACAGAACGCCGCCATCCGCCACCTGCATGCAAAGCCGGATGCGCCGCGCATACCCGAGGTCGTGCCGTCCCTGAGCGGTCGTGATATCCTCACCATCACCATCCGCGAACAGGACTATCTCATTCGGCTGCTCGGCTTTCTTCCCGGCCGGACGCTGACGCAGCGCAAGCATCTGCCGCCGGCTGCGGCCGCCGGTCTTGGCGCGCTTTCTGCCCGGCTTGCCCGAGACCTTGCCGATTTCGACCATCCTGGCCTGCATCGCAACCTGCAATGGGATCTGCGCAGAGCCGGCCCGGTCGCCGTGCAGCTGCTGTCGACCATAACAGACCATGAGGCGCGCGACCGCATCGCCAAGGCGATGGTGGCCGCCGTCAAGCGCATCCAGCCGCTCGCAAGCACCTTGCGCGTGCAGCCCGTGCACCACGACGTCACCGACGATAACGTCGTCAGCCATCCCGATGCCCACGGGCAGCAGGTGCCTGATGGTGTGATCGATTTCGGCGATATCATCCAGGGCTGGCTGGTGGGCGACCTCGCCGTCACTTGCGCCTCGCTGCTGCATCACGCGGATGGCAACCCCTTCTACATCCTTCCGGCGATCAAGGCCTATCATGCCGTCTATCCGCTGGAAGAGGCCGAAGCCAAGGCATTGTGGCCGTTGATCGTCGCGCGAGCGGTCATCCTGGCCGCGAGCAGCGAGCAGCAGCTCGCCATCGACCCCGACAACGAATATGTGCGCGGCAATCTCGATTTCGAGCGACAGATCTTCGATGTCGCGACCGGCGCGCAGCCGGATGTGATGGAAGCGGCAATCCTGCGGACGATCGGCTTCGACGTCGCCCCAATCGTAACGGACGGTTGGGCGCCGCTTCTGCCCGACATCGATCAGCAACAGGTCGCCGCCGTCGATCTTTCCACGACGGGACCCGATTTCGTCGACGGCAACTGGCAGAAGCCCGACATGGATTGGCGGCTGCTCGCACAGGCAGCCATCGCCTCCGGTGCCGCGGCAACCCGCTACGGCGAATTCCGCTTGTCTCTCGCCACGCCGCTGAGCATGGCGGCGCCGCAGAATTTCGCCTTGCACAACGATGTGTGCCTGCCGTCCGGCTCGGCCGTCACTGCTCCTTTTGCCGGGCTTCTCCAGCAGCAGGGGCAGCATCTCGTCCTGGTGGGCGAGGAGATCAGCCTACATCTCGATGGTCTGGAAAGTGGGCTCGAAGATGGCGCGGCGGTAGAACAGGGCGCCACGATCGGCACGGTGGGCAGCGAGGGATCGGCAATCGGCGGCTTGCGCATTCAGCTCTGCCGCGTGCCGGGCCTCGTGCCGCCGCTCTTTGCGACGGCGGATCAGGCGGACGGATGGTCGGCCATCTGCCCTTCACCTGCGGCCCTTCTCAACGCCAACTGCGAGGCGCGGCGGACGGATGCCTCCACGCTGCTTTCCCTGCGCCATGCGCGCTTCGCCAAGCCGCAGAAGCACTATTACGAGATGCCGCCGCAGATCGAGCGCGGATGGCGCGAATTTCTGTTCGACATGCAGGGGCGATGCTACCTCGACATGGTCAACAACGTCACCATGCTGGGCCACGCCCATCCGCGGCTGACGGCGGCCGTCGCGCATCAATGGTCGTTGCTCAACACCAATTCCCGTTTCCATTATTCTGTGGTCGCGGAGTTTTCGGAACAGCTCGCCATGCTGGCGCCTGATGGACTCGACAGCGTCTTTCTCGTCAATAGCGGCTCGGAGGCCAACGATCTCGCCATCCGCCTTGCCTGGGCGCATACGGGCAAAAGGAACATGCTCTGCCTGCTGGAGGCATATCACGGCTGGACGGTCGCGAGCGACGCGGTTTCGACCTCGATTGCCGACAACCCGCAGGCACTGACGACGCGCCCCGACTGGGTCCATCCGGTCATTTCGCCCAATACCTACCGCGGCCCATTCCGTGGTCCCGATTCGGCAGCCGATTACCTGGTTGATGTCCAGGAGAAGTTGCAGGCGATCGATGGGAAAGGCGATGGCATCGCGGGTTTCATCGCAGAGCCGGTCTACGGCAATGCCGGCGGCATCACCCTGCCCCACGGCTATCTGGCCGGCGCATTCGATGCCGTGCGCCAGCGCGGCGGCCTCTGCATCGCCGACGAGGTGCAGGTGGGCTACGGCCGGCTCGGCGAACACTTCTGGGGTTTCGAGACGCAGGGTGTTGTGCCCGACATCATCACCGTCGCCAAAGGAATGGGCAACGGCCATCCGCTCGGCGCCGTCATCACCCGCCGCGAGATCGCCGAATCGCTCGAACGGGAAGGCTATTTCTTCTCGTCGGCCGGTGGCAGCCCGGTGAGCTGTGTGGTCGGCCTCACGGTTCTCGACGTCATCAAGGACGAGAATCTGCAGGACAATGCCCGCGTGGTCGGCGATCGGTTGAAGGCCGGATTGATTGCCCTGATGGATCGCTTCCCGCTGATCGGCGCGGTGCACGGCACGGGTCTCTATCTCGGCGTGGAATTCGTCCGCGACCGCGAGGCATTGACGCCGGCCACCGAGGAAACGGCCGCAATCTGCGAGCGCCTGCTCGATCTCGGGGTCATCATGCAGCCGACTGGCGATCACTTGAACGTGTTGAAAATAAAGCCGCCGCTCTGCCTTGCGCCCGAGAGCGCCGATTTCTTCGTGGAAGCCCTGGAAAAGGTGCTTGCGGACGGATTCTGATGCGCCCGCCGCACCATTAACCATTGAGGTTATTTAGCGGCGAGCGAATTTTAGTGCCGCCCGGGCATTGCCGAATCTACTCGCAGTTCCTATCTGTCTGTCGGTGTTCGGCAAGCCGTTGCGACACGGGAAATAGCAGGGAAGTGGACGACAACCTTCCTCGTATTTAACCAGGAACGGAATTTTATTTTACCGATCGCCGACATTTTGACATCTTTAGGAATATGTTTCTGGGGATGAAATTGTTATTGTCCACTAATATAATAGACAATAACACACTATCCGCCGAGCTCCTTTCCGGAGCCCCATCAAGTGCAACGCCAACTAGGGACACGACATGCTGAATACTAAAGTCATCGCTTCGATCCTTGGGCGGTCTGTGCTTGGCAATGACCGCTCGGGCACGCTCTCCCGCCCGTGCTGTCGAATGTGACGTTCGTCCTCTTACCGGATTCAAACAGTCAATTCGCCATGTCTGCACCGATAGCGGTGCGGAGGGAGTCTATTTATGAAGAAGCAAGTTATCGAATACGCCGGCATTCCCGTCGGCATCGTCGTTCCTGATCAGGATCGGCTCAAGTTTATCGCTGTGAAGTATCACGTCCATGATCTGGACGAGCAGCGTTTCAGAAACGCGGACGAAGTGAAGCTTGCGATCCGCGATCTTCTTTCACGGCAGCAGGCACAACCGATCCATGTTTGATGGATCGGTTCACCTACGTTCTTACCCAATCCAGTCGCCAGCCTTCACCCTTTGATAGAATCAGGGTGGGGGCTTTTTCTTTGGCAAAGCCCTCACGTAAATTCGTCGGTCTTCTACGCTCACGCCATTCCATCTCGGCGCCTGGCGCCGCAGTGTCAAACTATCGCGTTCTGCCATAACGGCACTCTCCTCGAACAAACCCGTCTTGTCTTTTGAATCTCTTTGCGGTCCTATCGCCATGACGACCTCGCGTTGCAAACGGCGAAGGATTTTTCATTGGCTGCCCATCTCAACCTCCTGACCGATGTCGAAGGCGTCGCCGTCGGTCACTCCACCGATCTTGCGCTCGGCTCGGGCGTTACCGTCATCGTCTTCGATGAGCCGGCGGTTGCATCCGGCACCGTTCTCGGCGGCGCGCCCGGTGGACGGGACACAGCATTGCTGGATCCCGCAATGACGGTCGGCACGGTGGATGCTCTCGTGCTTTCGGGCGGATCGGCCTTCGGGCTCGACGCCGCGGGCGGCGTGCAGGCAGGCTTACGGGAGATCGGTCGCGGCCTCAAGGTCGGCGATGCGCTGGTACCGATCGTGCCGCAGGCTATCCTCTTCGATCTCATCAACGGCGGCAACAAGGATTGGGGGCTGCACTCGCCCTATCGCGATCTCGGCTATGCCGCCTTCAAAGCGGCGAGCAAGGGCTCCTTCGCGCTCGGCACGACCGGAGCCGGCACAGGCGCGACGACTGCGACAGTGAAAGGCGGCCTCGGCTCGGCAAGTGCGGTCAGCAGCAAGGGATATAGGATCGCTGCCATCGTCGCCGTCAATGCCCTCGGCTCCGCCACCATCGGCGACGGGCCACATTTCTGGGCGGCTCCTTTCGAGGAGAGTGGCGAGTTTGGCGGCCTCGGCATGCCGCAAGCCATCGATTCGCGCCTGCGACTGAAGGGCACGAACATCACCGCCACAACCATCGGTGCCGTCGTCACCGACGCGCAGCTGACCAAGGCCGAAGCGCATCGGCTGTCCATCTGCGCTCACGATGGCCTAGCCCGGGCGCTTTTGCCGACGCACCTGCCGCTCGACGGCGACACCGTCTTTGCCGCCTCCACTGCCAAGCACCCCCGCGAGGACATGCCGAGCTTCATAGAACTCTGCCATCTGGCGACCATCGTCATGGCGCGCGCCATCGCCCGCGGCGTCTACGAAGCAACGGCGCTGCCGATCGAGGGGGCACAAGCCGCATGGCGGGATCGATTCAGCGGATTTTCAAGGCCCTGATCGCATATGCACAAATATTCAGAATTGTGTGCGACTGCGAGATGACACTATCGTGAAAAACACCGCGTGCCGGAGGTAAGCGGCAAAGCAAGGGAACAAGGATGACGAAATTTTCACGCCCGAACCTTGGCGATATCGCACGCAGGCTTGCCTTTGGTGCCGCGCTTTCGACCGTCCTGCTCATGATGGGCCTGACACAGGCGCAAGCCGCAAAGACGACGCTCAATCTCGGCATGAGCGTCGAACCCACAGGCCTAGATCCCACGATCGCCGCGCCGGTAGCAATCGGCCAAGTGACCTGGCAGAACATCTTCGAAGGACTGGTTGCCATCGACGAAAGCGGCAAGATCGTGCCGCAGCTTGCCAAGAGCTGGGAAATTTCGCCCGATGGCCTCACCTATACGTTCAAGCTGCAAAGCGGCGTGAAATTCCACGATGGCCAGGCCTTCGATTCCGCCGCCGCCAAGTTCACGCTCGATCGCGCCCGCGGCGCCGATTCCGTCAATCCGCAGAAGCGCTTCTTTGCGGCCATCGCCTCGATCGACACGCCAGATGCCGAAACGCTTGTCCTGCATCTTTCCTCACCGACCGGCAGCCTGCTCTATTGGCTCGGCTGGCCGAGCTCCGTCATGGTCGGGCCGAAATCCTCCGCCAACGACAAGACGACTCCCGTCGGCACCGGCCCGTTCAAGTTCTCCGTCTGGGCCAAGGGCGACCATGTCGACCTGTTGAAGAACCCGGATTATTGGAACAAGTCGGTCGACGTGAAGCTTGAGAAGGTAACCTTCCGCTTCATTTCCGATCCGCAGGCAGAGGCAGCGGCGCTCAAGGCCGGCGATGTCGACGCTTTTCCGGAGTTCGCGGCGCCTGAACTCATGAATTCCTTCGAGGGCGATGCAAGGCTCACGACCAAGATCGGCAATACCGAGCTCAAGGTCGTGGCCGGCATGAACAACACCCGCAAACCCTTCGACGACAAGCGCGTGCGTCAGGCCCTGATGATGGCGCTCGATCGCAAGACGATCATCGAGGGCGCGTGGTCCGGCCTCGGGACTGCCATCGGCAGCCACTACACGCCGAACGATCCCGGCTACAAAGATCTGACCGGCACGCTACCCTACGATGCCGCCAAGGCGAAGGCACTGCTTGCCGAAGCCGGCTATCCAAATGGTTTCACCTTCACCATCAAGACGCCGCAGATGGCATATGCGCCGCGCAGCGCCCAGGTGATGCAGGCGATGTTTGCCGATATCGGCGTGACGATGAATATCGAGCCGACGGAATTCCCGGCCAAGTGGGTGCAGGACGTGTTTACCGGCCGCAACTACGACATGACCATCGTCGCCCATGCCGAGCCGATGGATATAGATATCTATTCGCGCGACCCCTATTACTTCAACTACAAGAATTCTGCCTTCAACGAGCTGATCAAGAAGATCCAGCTCACCGCCGACGTATCCGAGCAGAACAAGCTCTATGGTGAGGCGCAGAGCATTCTTGCCGAGGATGTGCCCGCTCTCTTCCTCTTCGTCATGCCGAAGCTCGGTGTCTGGGACAAGAAGCTCAGGGGTCTTTGGGAGAACGAGCCTATCCCCTCGAACGTGCTGACCAACGTATCCTGGGAGGATTGATCGCTTCTGCGCGATAATGCCGGCGGGCGGCCCCAAGCCGCCCGCCGTCGAGGTTCACGAAGCCGGCACGACCGGCCATGGACATGCTATGATCGTATTGCTCACCCGCCGGATTTTCGGACTGATCCTGACGTTGCTCGCGGTCTCGCTGCTGGTCTTTGCCGTTATGGCGCTGCTACCGGGCGATCCGGCTGCGATCACGCTCGGCACCTCCGCGACACCGGAAACGCTGGCAGCCCTTCGGCATGATATGGGCCTCGATCAGCCGCTGATCATCCGCTACGGCCAGTGGCTTGCCGGCGCGCTGACAGGTGATCTCGGCAAATCCTATACTTACGGCGTGCCGGTTGCGGATCTCATCGTCGAGCGGCTTGCCGTCACCCTGCCGCTTGCCGCCCTTGCCATTCTGCTGTCTGTTCTTATCGCCGTGCCCCTCGGTGTCTCGGCGGCCGCCAGGCGCGGCGGCGTCTTCGATATCGCAGCGGCGCTGTTCTCGCAGATGGGCATTGCCGTGCCGGGCTTCTGGATCGGCCTCTTGCTGGTCCTTCTGTTTGCTACTTCCCTTGGCTGGATGCCGGCCGGCGGCTTTCCCGGTTGGGGCAATGGTGTGGGGCCGGCATTGAAATCGCTGGTGCTGCCCGCCGTCGCGCTTGCGCTGCCGCAGGCCGCAGTCCTGACCCGGGTCACACGCTCTGCGGTGCTCGACACGCTGCATGAAGATTTTACCCGTACGGCGACTGCCAAGGGCCTGTCGCGCAGCCGCGTGCTCTGGGGACATGTAGTGCCGAATGCGCTGGTACCCGTGCTCACCATCCTCGGGTTGCAATTCACCTTTCTGGTCGCCGGCGCGGTGTTGATCGAGAACGTCTTCACCCTGCCTGGCCTTGGCCGCCTCGCCTATCAGGCGCTCAGCCAGCGCGATGTCATCGTACTTCAGGATGTCGTGCTGTTCTTCGCCGGTCTTGTGATCATCGTGAACTTCCTGGTGGACCTTTCCTACTTCGCCGTTGATCCCCGATTGCGGGCGGGAGGCGCAAAATGAGCCTCGCCGAGAGCAAGATCGCCGCACGCCCTTATCGCTCGCGTTTTCGCTCAATGCGGCGCGCGAACCTTATGGTCGGCGCGCTGATCATCCTCGCTCTTGTCTGCATTGCCATTGTCTCGTTGTTCTGGACGCCGGTGCCACCGGCAAAAATGCAGATCACCCACAAGCTGCTGCCGCCCTTCAGCTTCGGGCTTCTCGGCACTGATCAGCTCGGCCATGACGTTCTGTCGATGCTGATGGCGGGCTGCTGGAATTCGCTGTCGATTTCCGTTTCGGCCGTCGCGATCGGCGGGACCATCGGGACGATCATCGGCGTTGCTGCAGCTGCAGAGCGCGGCCTGTTCGAAGCGCTGGTCATGCGGGCCTGCGACGTGATCTTCGCGCTGCCTCCGATCCTCTCCGCGATGATCCTCGGCGCGTTTCTCGGCACCGGGCGCATGACGGCGATTATCGCCATCGCCGTCTTCATGGTGCCGGTCTTTGCCCGCGTGGCACTCGGCTCGGCGCTGCAGGCCTGGAGCCGGGATTATGTGCTGGCGGCGCGCGCCATCGGCAACACACAGCTTGCCATCACAATGCGCCATGTCCTGCCGAACATCATGGGCAGCGTCATCGTTCAGGCAACCATCCAGCTCGGTCTCGCCATCCTGACCGAGGCCGGGCTTGCCTTCCTGGGTCTCAGCGTGCCGCCGCCGGCGCCGACCTGGGGCCGGATGCTGGCCGATGCGCAGACCTATTTCCACGTCGCGCCTTGGCTCGCTCTTCTGCCGGGCCTTGCCATTGCGCTTTCCGTGCTCGGCTTCAACCTGCTCGGCGACGGGCTGCGCGATCTCCTCGACCCCCGCGAGGCGACGCGCTAATACACTAAAGAGATAGATCATGAGCGAACCGACCGATCTTTCCATCCTAGACCTCAGGCGCAAGTTTGCCGACAAGAGCCTGTCTCCCAGCGAATATTGGCTGGCGCTGGAACGGCATATCGCGACGTGGGAGCCGACAATATCGGCGCTCTATGCCTATGACCCGGAGGATGCCCGCAGGCAGGCGGCTGCCTCCACCGCGCGCTGGGCAAAGGGCGCACCGCTTGGGGCGCTGGATGGCATTCCGGTGACGCTGAAGGAGCTGATCGCAACCAAGGGCCAGCCGGTGCCGCTCGGCACGGCGGCCGTCGAACTCATCCCCGCCGCAGAAGACGCACCGATCGCCGCCCGCCTGCGCGAGGATGGCGCGGTGATTTTCGCCAAGACCACCTGCCCCGATTACGGCATGCTGTCCTCCGGTCTCTCCAGTTTTCACAAGCTCAGCCGCAATCCCTGGGACCCGAGCCAGAATCCGGGCGGCTCCAGCGCCGGTGCATCGGCTGCGGCTGCCGCCGGCTATGGGCCGCTGCATATCGGCACCGACATCGGTGGTTCAGTACGGCTGCCGGCGGGCTGGACCGGCATTTTCGGCTTCAAGCCAAGCCATGGCCGCATCCCGGTCGATCCCTATTATGTCGGGCGATGCGCCGGACCCATGACCCGCACGGTCGAGGATGCCGCCTTCTCGATGGCGACGCTGTCGCGTCCCGACTGGCGTGATGGCACCAGCCTGCCGCCGAACGAGATCGACTGGATGGATCTCGACATCAATATTCGGGGCATGACGATCGGGTTGATGCTCGATGCCGGCTGTGGCCTGCCCGTCGACGACGAGGTGCGCGACGCGGTTCTTGCCGCTGCCAAGTGCTTCGAAGAGGCAGGCGCGACCGTCGTCGATGTCGCACCGGTGCTGACGCGGCAGATGCTAGACGGCCTCGATGCCTTCTGGCGCGCGCGCTTCTGGGGTGACATCATGGGTTTGAGCGAGGAACGCCGCAACGCGATCCTGCCCTATATCCATAGCTGGGCGAAGGGTGGCGCAGATGTCAGCGGCGTCGATGCCGTGCGCGGCTTCAACCAGACGATCGAGATGCGCAAGAGCTGCAGCAAGCTTTTCACCGAGGTCGACGCCGTGCTCTCGCCAACCAATCCGATCGTCTCCTACCCCGCCGAGTGGGCGTCTCCCACCAACGATCCTGACCGGCCTTTCGAACACATCTGCTTCACCGTTCCGTGGAACATGTCGGAGCAACCGGCAGCCTCGGTCAATTGCGGCTTCTCCCGCTCCGGCATGCCGATCGGCCTGCAGATCGTCGGCCCGCGCTTTGGAGACATGCTGGTGCTGCGTCTTTCCAAGGCTTTCGAGGACTGGAGCAGCGGCGTGACGAACTGGCCAAAGCCGCCGGTATGAGCGATGCCTTCCCCGGCGTAAGCTAGTCTCGGGTAAGAGGCAGGGAGAGACCGACCTTCACACGGTCCATGGCGACGAGCGACTTGAACTTCGTCACATTTGGATTGTCGTGGAAGAGGCGGCGGCTGAGTGCCTGATACTCCGTCATGCTCGCCACCACCACGACAAGGACGAAATCCGCCTCACCGGTCACCTGGTAGCATTGCTGAACCTCCGGTGCCTGGAGGAAACTGCGCTTTATCGCATTGATAAGCTCGTAGCGTTCGTCGGCGATCTGGACTTCGACGATGATGGTGATCGGCAAAGCAACGGCTGTCGGATCGATAACGGCAATATTCGCCTCGATGACGCCATTTTCCTGCATGCGCTTGATACGTCTCTGCACGGCCGGCGCCGAGAGATGGATCCGTTCGCCGATCTGGCGCTGCGGAACAGTGCTGTCCTTTTGGAGGATCTCGAGAATAGCCACATCGAATTCGTCGAGATCGGCCGATTTGCGCATTTCAAAATATCCTTACCGCAAAGAGGAAACAAAATTGCACGGAAGCCTGCAAAATGGAGCCAAATACTCGTTTCCCATGTATTAGGTTTGCGCCACAAACTACCTGACTTGCAAAGGCAAAAGAATGTCACGCCCCGGCATCGATTACGATACGCACTCTCATGACTTTCGCGAAGAAGCGGAGGCAAGCCTTCCAGCCGCAGGCAAGGCCGCATCCGACGACTCGAAGGGATTTGTCTTAGGGTTGGTCGCGATGGTGCTGGCGGCACTTGCGATGAGCATCTCGCCCAGCCTTGTGCGCCTCGCCGACGTCGGTCCTTTCGCCAGCGCCTTCTGGCGCGTCTTCCTGGCGCTGCCGATCCTTTGGGTCTGGATGCGCTATGCCGAGGCGGCGGAGCCCGCTGCACCTCGCGCCAGCTTCACCTTGGCGACGGTCCTTGCCGGGATGGCCTTCACCGGAGACCTGTTCTTCTGGCACATCTCCATCCTGCGGACCACGATTGCCAATGCGACCTTCTTCGCGACCATGGCGCCGCTATGGGTCGTCATCTTCGGCTGGCTGCTGCTGCGGCAGAGGGTGAGCCGTGCGACGCTCATCGGGCTTTTGGTGTGCCTCGCAGGCGGCACGGCACTCGTGGTGCAGAGCCTCGCATTCAACCCGAGCCGCGCGGTCGGGGATGGCCTCGCAGTTGTCACAGGCGCCTTCTTCGGCCTCTATTTCCTGGCCGTCGGCGCAGCGCGCGGCAGAACGAACGCCGCCCGTGTCACCTTCGAACTCAGCGTCATTACCTCGGCGCTGCTGTTCCTGGTCGCGATTTTCTTCGAGCCGCGAATCTTGCCGCAGTCGATCTCCGGATGGGGGGTGCTGCTGGCGCTTGGCCTTATCAGCCATGCGGGCGGTCAGGGGCTGGTCTCGGTGGCGCTCGGAAGGCTGCCAACGGTTTTCTCGTCCCTGGTCATTTTCCTGGAAACGATCGCGGCAGCACTGTTTGCCTGGATCCTGTTCGGCGAAAACGTCACGCTGATCCAGGCACTGGGCGGCGTCGTCATCATCGCCGGCATCTGGATTTCCCGGCCGCGCAGCGAGTGAAGGCGATTTCGCCGAAGAGGTATCGGCGCCAAGCCGCTTTATAGCGTGGCGGCGCCCTTCTGCTCGATATCGGCATGCAGGTCGTGCAGCGCCTTTTCGATAACGCGCAGATCGTCCTGAAGGCCATCATCGGCACTCATCGAGCTCTCGCTGCCGGCGCGTTGAACACCCCGCGCTTCGCTCTGCAGCTCCAGCAGCTTGTCGATCTTGCCGCGCCTGCGCAAATGACCGTCACGCAGAATGTCTCGAACCGTCTTTTCCATAGCGGTGATGGGCATGTGTCTTCCTCCTCTCGACAGGACATATCGATCAAGGGGATAACGGCTCAGACAGGGGACGGTTCCGAGCGATGATCAGCCGGCAAGACGACGGTAGCCGGTGGGATATTCGTAGAGCCAGCCGATACGCTCCACGGCGGCGGCGAAATTTTCACGAGCGACGGTCATCGTATGGCCGTTGGCATGAACCATGGTCTCCGGGTCTTCCATGATCGCGACATGGCCCTTCCAGAAGACGAAATCGCCGCGCTTCAGCTCTTCGCGGTCAATGGGCTCACCCAGGCCGGCCGCCTGCATGTCGGTATCGCGGGGAGCGGCACGCCCCGTCATCAATAGCGCCAGCTGCACCAGCCCGGAGCAATCGATGCCGAGGCCGGAACGACCACCCCAGAGATAGGGTGTCCCGAGAAAACGCAGGGCGACATCGACATAGTCACCACCGGCGCTCTCACCGATCGGCTGGACATGTTTGGCGAAGATGGCGGTGCCGTCGTCGAGGACGGCGTAGTGATTGCCCCGCGCCTCGGCGGTGCCGGCAATCCGCACGCGGCTCCCCATCGACAGCACGGCAGCATGCGGCTTGCGCAACTCCGGCTCGGGATAGATGAAGGTGCGCTGCGGCACGACGATATGGGTCGCAGCGGCAGCCCCTTCCATGAGTGCCGTTTCGGGCAGATAGCCGACATAACCGTCCGCGATCGCCTTGACCCAGCACCAGCCGCCGCTGCGCTCGAAAACCAGCACTTCCTCGCCCATCAGCAGCTCTGTATCGATACCTGTGGCGAGATTCGGCTTCGGACGAAGTGCGACGACGGGAATCGAGACCGCTGCCATGCTGCCTTCGACGAAACGTTCGGCTTCAACCTTCCCTCTCAGAGAGGCTTCGGCAAGATCAGGTCTGAAAGCGTTTAGGCGACGGTCGAGCATCATGAAGCTATTCCCGAATTCACAGTTTGCGGCCATGCTCGATGACGAGATCGCCGAGTTTTTCCAGATAGAGCGCACCGGTGACCGTGCGCTTGATGATGACATTGCGGCGATCACGCTCGTCGCGGACGCGGTCGACCAATCCCATCTCACCCATGGTGTCAAGCGCCCGGGTGATGACCGGCTTGGTGACGCCGAGCGTCGCGGCCAGTCCGCGCACGGTATGCGGCGGCGGCACGAGATAGATCTGCAGCAGGATCGCCGTCTGCCGCAGCGTCAAATCATGATCCTCGCGGCGCACCTGAGCGAGCGTCACGCCATGCCAGAGGCCAAGGGCCTGTGAGGCGGAGAGATCTAGCGGCACGGACAACCCCGAAAATCGTTACGCTGCCGTTCCAGTTTCGGCCAAGATCATGGCGGATTCAAGGGGAATTCACCCCCTCTCCTGCAATGCGGGTGGAGGGGGTGGCTGTGTTTTAACGCACGCTCTGTCTGATGTGGTGATACAGCGCACGGATCGCCTGTGCCTCGCCGCCGCCTGGCGAATGCGGACGCTCGCTCGGAGCCCATCCGAAAATATCGAAGTGCACCCAGCTCGGCGTTTTGGTGACGAAGCGCTTGAGGAACAGGGCTGCCGTGATAGACCCTGCCATGCCGCCGGCAGGCGCATTGGTGATATCGGCGAATTTCGTGCGGATATCCTTGTCGTAGCCCATGTGGAGCGGCATGCGCCACAGCGGGTCGTCCGTTTCAAGGCTCGCTTCGGTCAGATCGCTGGCGAGTTCGCTGTCGTCGGTGAAGAAAGGCGGCAGGTCGGGGCCGAGCGCGACGCGGGCCGCGCCCGTCAGCGTCGCCATGTCGATCATCAGATCCGGCGCATCCTCATCGGCATAGGCAAGCGCATCGGCGAGGATCAGCCGACCCTCTGCATCGGTATTGTCGATCTGAACCGTCAGGCCCTTGCGGCTCTTGTAGATGTCGCCGGGGCGGAAAGCGTTGGCCGAAATCGAGTTCTCGACGACGGGAATGATGACGCGCAGATCGACCTTGAGCTTGGCGTCCATGATCATCAGAGCCAGACCCATGACGTTCGCAGCACCACCCATGTCCTTCTTCATCAGCAGCATCGAGGATGCGGGCTTGATGTCGAGACCGCCGGTGTCGAAGCACACGCCCTTGCCGACCAGCGTGATGCGGCGATGGCCCTTCTTGCCCCAGCGCATTTCCAGCAGGCGCGGCGCATCGGCGCTGGCGCGCCCCACCGTATGCACGAGCGGGAAGTTTTCTTTCAGCAGGTCATCGCCGATGATGACGGACATTTCCGCCTTGTAATGTTGGGCGAGCGCCCGGAAGGCAGCCTCCAGCTGCTCCGGCCCCATGTCGTTGGTAGGGGTGTTGATGAGGTCGCGCGCAAGAAAGACGCCGGCAAGCTGGCGCTTGATATCGGCAGCATCGGCATCGCGCGGTATCATCAAGGTCGGCGCTGGCGCCTTTTCCGACTTGTAGCGATCAAACCGATAGCTGCCGAGACCGAAGCCGAGCGAAAGGCGGTTCGCTGTCAGCGGCGCAGTCTCGATGTGCCAGTCACCGGCAGGCAGGCTGCGCGCGAGCTTGCCCGTGAGGAACGGCTGTTCGGAGGGATTGGAACCAAGGCCAAACAACGCGCCGCCGAGATGGCCTTCCGCCGTCGGGATCAGCAGCAGCGAGCCGCTGTCGGCCTTATATCCGGCCTTGTGGGCCCAATCGAGCGCGATGGGATCGATGGTGCCGGTTTCTATATGCGCCGGCGTGACGGCAAAGATCGGCAATGTTGCGCCACCCTTCGAATTGAAGGGCGTCGCGCGCTCGATGAATTGATAGGGGGCCATAACCATCCTTTGACAATGACTTCGGGGAATCGAGAGTTAACCGTCTGTTAGGGTTAACAGATTATTGCTGGAGCGAACATTGCGTCGAACCTTTCCCTGTTTCGATTCTAGGCCGGACGCAAGACTTTTGGATTCAGGGAAATAGCGTTATGTCCGCCGGTTCAACCTCGTCTTTGCTTAGAACCCTCCTTTTTCGAGGCGCTTCGGCCGCGCTTTTGACACTCGCCCTGGCAAGCTGCTCGACGACGGCGAGCAAGGACAACATCACCACCGGCTCGATCCCGAAGTCTTCGAGGCCGATGGACACGATGAATAGCACCGACCTGGCGCAGACGACCGCGACGTTCGGCAAGGCGTACGATGCCAACCCCAAGGATCGCGACGCGGGCGTCAACTATGCCAATGCGCTGCGCATGAGCGGCCGCAACGATCAGGCGCTTGCCGTCATGCAGCAGGTTGCAATCAACAATCCGAGCGATCGCGGCGTGCTGGCGGCCTATGGCAAGGCACAGGCGGCGGCGGGTCAGCTGGAACAGGCGCTCTCCACCATCGACCGCGCTCAGACCCCCGACCGTCCCGACTGGCGTTTGGTTTCCGCAGAAGGTGCCATTCTCGATCAGCTTGGCCGCTCCACCGATGCACGCGGCAAATATCGGGACGCGCTGGTGCTTGCACCAAACGAGCCGACGATCCTTTCGAACCTCGGCATGTCCTATGTGCTGACCGGCGATCTCAAGAATGCCGAGAGCTACCTTCGCTCGGCGATTGCGCAACCCGGCACAGACAGCCGCGTTCGCCAGAACCTGGCGCTCGTTGTCGGTTTGCAGGGTCGCTTCGCTGAAGCCGAGAAGATCGCCCGGGAGGAGTTGACGCCGCAGCAGGCGAACGCCAATGTCACCTATCTGCGCTCCATGCTGGCACAGCGCAACTCCTGGCAGAAGCTTGCTGCAAGCGGTGACGGCAAGAAGGCCATCCAGTAAACAATATCAGGCGAAAGCCAGCGGCGCCTTCTTTCGCAGCAGCGCCGCTGCGTCAGGTCGTCAGCGCCATATATGCCGCGGCAGGCCATCCATCACGAGCCTTGCTCCCAGCGCACCGATAATCGCGCCGGCCACCCTGTCGATCCACAGTTTCGATCCGACATAGAAGGCGCGCGGACGATTGGACGAGAAAGCCAGGGTGACCACGGTGTACCAGCCGACCTCGACCAGAAAAACTGCCGGCGGAACCGTCATCAGCAGCCACGGAGCTGGCGAGGACGGAAGAAGTGCCGCGAAGATACTGCCATAGAAGATGGCGGTCTTCGGATTGCTGAGCTGCGTTCCAAGCGCAAAGCCGAAGTTGCGCAGTATCCCTCCGGCCGCGGGGGTGGCTGGCGCATCGAGGGGAAGATCATGCGCGGCGTTGCGCCAGATGCGGATGCCGACATAGATCAGATAGAGGCCGCCGGCGACCTTCAGCGCCAGATAGAGCCATTCGACCTTCATCAGCAGCGCGCTCAAGCCGAACAGAGCGAGCGTCGCGAAGATGACGCTCCCTGTTCCCATGCCGAAAGCCGCCGCCAGACCCGCCTTGCGGGAACGGGAGACGGCAATGCGCGAAACCAGTACAAAACTCGGCCCCGGGCTGACGGCACCGATGAAAACTGCAGCAATGACACTGAAAAATACTGCTATGGATGACATGCGACCCCTCCCGATATGGCTGGATATCCGCTCGGTCGTCGGCGCTGCATTCTTTGCGCATTCCTGAAGAGACTCGATAGCGCCGCCGGCGACATCGGTGGTAGCTTAATCATTCTCCCGCGCTGCGGGCAAGCCGGAACGTTCAGAACTTGTCCAGAGCACGGATGATCGCCGGTCCGAGAATGACCGCCATCAGCACGGGCAGGAAGAAGACGATCATCGGCACCGTCAGCTTTGGCGGCAGCGCCGCTGCCTTCTTTTCCGCCTCGTTCATGCGCTCGTCGCGGCCTTCCTGAGCCATGACGCGCAGGGCTTGCGAGAGCGGCGTTCCGTAACGCTCGGCCTGAATGAGCGCCTGCGTCACCGATTTGACCAGCTCGATCTGCGTGCGGGCAGCGAGGTTGTCGAAGGCGGTACGCCGATCCTGCAGGAAGGAAAGCTCGGCCGTGGTCAGGATCATTTCTTCCGCGAGCGCCGGCGACTGCTCCCCCATCTCTTCGGCGACACGACGCATGCCGGCTTCGATCGATATGCCCGACTCCACGCAGATCAGCATCAGGTCCAGTGCATCAGGCCAGGCGCGCTTGATCGACTTCTGACGTTTGGTAACCAGGTTGGAGATATAGATGTTCGGTGCGTAAAAGCCGAGATAGGCCATGACGATGACGCCGAGGAGACGGATCGGCAGCGGCCTGCTGGCGAAATAGCCGAGGCCGAAGACCAAGAGCAGAGCAACGGCAAGAAACAGGAACGGCAGCAGAAACCGTGCCACCAGAAACATGTTCAACGCATTTTCCGAGCGCAGGCCGGCGGCGCGCAGACGGTTGACGGTGTTGGCGTCGACAAGCGCGTTGCGCAGATTGAAGCGCTCGACGATCTGCCTGACATTGTGGTTGTTCTGGCTGCGCAGCGTTGCCTTGCTGCCATCGGCTCCTAGCCGCGCCCGCTCGCGCGCCCGAATCTGCTCGCGCTCCGTCGAGACGGCTTTCATGCGCTTGTTGAGGTCGCCGCGCTCCAACATGGGCAAGGCGATCGTATAGAAGGTGGCAAACACCACGACGGCCACGACAATGGCCAGTATGGTGCCGGGATCGGTCAAGTTGGCAGCAAGATCGGACATGGGCTTGGCGGCTCCCCCCGCTCAGATCTCGAAATTGATCATGTTGCGCATGATGAAAATACCGATGGACATCCAAACGCCTGCGCACATCAGGATCAGGTGGCCGCGCGGATCGGTAAAGAGGACCGTCATATATTGTGGCGACGTCAGAGAGACGAGCGTCATGACGATGAAGGGCAACGCGCCGATGATGACGGCGGAGGCCTTTGCCTCCATCGACAACGCCTGGACTTTCGCCTTCATCTTCTTGCGATCGCGCAGCACGCGCGACAGATTGCCCAATGCTTCCGAGAGGTTGCCGCCGGCCTGCGCCTGAACGGTGATGACAATCGAGAAGAAATTCACTTCCTGAAGCGGCATATGGTTCAGCATGCGCGCGCAAGCATCCGGCATGCTGAGGCCTACCTGCTGTGCCTCGACCACGCGACGGAATTCCGTCTTGACCGGCTCGCGCGCTTCAGTTGCGACAAGCCGAACGGAATCGTTCAGCGGCAAACCGGAGCGAAGCGAACGGGTGATAACATCGAGCGCATTGGGGAATTCGTTGAGAAACTTGTTCTGGCGCCGCTTGATAAGGAAGCTGACGATCCATCGAGGCAAGCCGAACATGGCCGCGAAGGGCAATCCGAGGATGACCAGAAGCGGCGCGCCTACAATGAAGAGGATGAACATCATGAACAGGCCGAACAGCACGCTGATGAGATAGAAGCGCGACGGCGTCAGCGACAACCCGGCTTGTCCAAGTCGAGCCTTCAACGATTGCTTCTGCTTCGTGTTTTCCGACTGCCGCTTTTCCAGATCCTTGAGCGAATCCTGAACCGATTTGCGCCGCTTGGACATTTCCTGAACGCGATCGCGCGCCGCCTTGACCTTCACGCGGTCGGTCTCGGCCTGTTTCACCCGGTTGACGCGGCTATCCGCCTTCTTCTGCGTTTCGATCCGCGAATAGAGAATGCCATAGCAAATCGCAGCCGCGGAAATAGCCGAGAGCAGGACAATCAGTAATACGACGGGATCGAAACCGAACATGGAAAATCCTATTGGCCCTTCTGCTCCATCTCGTCGAGGGCGGCTGCCAGGCGTCGTTCCTCGTTGTAGTAGCGGGCGCGATCCCAGAAATGCGGCTTGCCGATGCCCGTGGAGAGATGCCGGCCGACGATGCGGCCGGTTGCGTCCTCTCCCTCGATCTCGTAGCGCATGAGGTCCTGCGTGATGATCACATCGCCTTCCATGCCGATCACCTCGGTGACCTGTGTAATGCGGCGGGAACCGTCACGCAGACGCGCAGCCTGGATGATGACGTCGACCGATGTAGAGATGATCTCGCGCACAGTCTTTGCCGGCAGGCTGAAACCGCCCATGGCGATCATCGATTCGATACGGCTCAGGCACTCGCGCGGCGTATTGGCGTGAATAGTGCCCATGGATCCGTCGTGACCGGTGTTCATCGCCTGCAGCAGGTCGAAGACCTCAGGTCCGCGCACTTCACCGACGATGATGCGTTCAGGGCGCATACGAAGGCAGTTCTTCACGAGATCGCGCATCGTGATCTCGCCCTCGCCCTCGATGTTCGGCGGGCGGGTTTCAAGGCGCACCACATGCGGCTGCTGCAGCTGCAGTTCGGCCGTGTCCTCGCAGGTGATGACGCGCTCGTCGCGGTCGATATAGTTGGTCAGGCAGTTCAGAAGAGTCGTCTTGCCCGAACCGGTGCCGCCTGAAATGACGACATTGCAGCGCACGCGGCCAATGATCTGCAGCAGCGTCGCGCCCTCGGGCGTGATGGCGCCGAAGCGGACGAGCTGGTCGAGAGTGAGCTTGTCCTTCTTGAATTTACGAATGGTCAGTGCCGGTCCGTCGATCGCCAACGGCGGCGCGATGACGTTGACACGCGAACCGTCGGGCAGACGCGCGTCGCAGATGGGGCTGGATTCGTCGACGCGGCGGCCGACCTGACTGACGATGCGCTGGCAGATGGAAAGAAGCTGCGAATTGTCACGGAAGCGGATTTCCGACTCGACCGTCTTGCCGCCGACTTCGATGAAGGTTTGACCTGCACCGTTGACCATGATGTCGGCGATATCGTCGCGAGCGAGCAGAGGCTCCAGCGGACCGTAACCCAGCACGTCGTTGCAGATGTCCTCGAGCAGTTCCTCCTGCTCGGAGATCGACATCACGATATTTTTGATCGTGATGATATCGTTGACGATGTCGCGGATTTCCTCGCGCGCGGCCTCGTTGCCAAGCTTGGACAGCTGCGACAGGTCGATGGTGTCGATGAGCGCGGAAAAAACCTGCGACTTGGTGTCGTAATATTCTTCGGTACGCGCGGTCCGGCGCCGGCTGGGCGTCTGCATCGGCGGCGGCGCGACCTGCTGACGCGACTGCGACTGTTCCCGAGACGGTTCGATCAAGACTGCCGGTGCGGCAGATGCGCTTGCAACGGCAGGTGCGCGTGCCGGCTGAGGCACCGTGCCGCCGCTCTTTGCAGAACCGTCATTTCCGCGCTTGCCAAACATGCTTTCTTTCCAATTCAGCTACTATAGTTACTTCCGCTTCAGGAGGCCGAGCAGACCGCCCTTTCTCGCCTTCTTCAAAGCAACACGCCCCGTGACGATATGCGATATCTGCGAGAAGACTTCGGCAACCGCAGACTTCGGATCCGTTTCCGAGATCATCTGGCCGCTGTTGGCGGCATTGCCGAAAAGATTGATGTCGAATGGAATGATTGCGATCGGATCGATCTCCAGCGGTGCGCAGAATTCCGACGGATTGATCTCGGGACGCTTCGGCATGCCCACCTGGTTGAGAACGAGATGAGGCGCCTTGTCATTGGGCCGCAGCTTGCCAAGCGCGTCGATCAGGTTCTTGGCGTTGCGCAAGTTGGCGAGATCGGGTGCTGCGCAAATGACCACTTCGTCGACGGCGCCAAGCACCGAACGTGTCCATTCCGTCCAGACATGCGGCACGTCCAGCACCGCTACCGGCGCGCTGCGCTGCAGTACATCGAGCACCGGCAGGAAAGCGTGTGCATCGAAATCATAGGCGCGGTCCAGCATGGAGGGCGCCGCCAGCAGGGAAAGGTGCTGCGAACATTTGGTCAGCAGGCGATCCAGGAAGACCTCGTCCAAACGTTCCGGCGCATAGACAGCTTCGGCGATGCCCTGCGCGGGATCCTGATCGAAGTCGATATTCGCCGTGCCATAAGGGAGATCGAGATCCGCGAGGATAGTCTCGGTGGAAAACAGACTCGATATGCCGAAAGCGCAATTATGGGCGATGGTGGAAGCGCCCACGCCGCCCTTGGCGCCGATGAAGGCGATGCTGCGCCCAAGCGGCTCGGCATCTGGATCGATAAAAATCCCTGCCATCGCATTCATCAGATCGGCCATCTCGGTGGGCTGAACGATATATTCGGATATGCCGTTGCGGATGAGTTCGCGATAGAGCCCGATATCATTGTGATAGCCGACAATGATCACCTTGGTGCTCGGATCGCAGACGGCGGCCAGCGGCGCAAGCTCCGCCAGCAGATTGCGCGGATTGGCGCGCGTCTCCAGAATGATCAGATTGGGCGTCGGTGTCGAAGCGAACATGTTCGCCGCCGCAGCCGTGCTGCCGCTGGTAATGCGCAGGCTTACCTTCGACATGCGGCGATCGTTGGCGCATTGGTCCATCACGCGCTGTAACTGTTCGCTCTCGCAGAAGGCATGCACCGAAATGCGCGGCAGCGGCCGCACATTCTCGAGATTGCCCGTGCGCGGAGCTTCCTCAGCCTCCTCGGCAGTCGATCCGATATCGTAATCTATGGCGTTCATGACTTCATCCTGTTCCGCCGACGGGCAATTCCTATGGTCATTGGCCGGAGCTGCCTGACCCGCCGAAGCCACCGATCGTAGCCGTGCTCGTCGGGACCGAGCCCTTGCGGTAGTTGTCGATGACCTTGCCGCGCTGATCGGTATCGATCGGCGATGCGGCACGGGGCGAAATCAAGTCTGTCGGATTGGCGACCTGTGCCGCCAGATTGTGCTGGGTTGCGCAGCCAAAATTATAGTAGTTCTGATTGTCGAAGGCATTGTCGGAGAGATCGTCCGGCCATTGGCCGCAAGTGTTGGTGAGCGCCGTGGTGGCGGTGAAGCGCAGACGGATCGGAGCGGCGTCGCCGGGATTGCCGGCAGGGTAATAGCTTTCGACGACGCGCGCCGACGGTATGCCATTCCCCACCAGTTCCTTTCGGATTTGCTGACGCAGGACCGATGCCGCCTGCGAGTTCACCGATCCCCGCGGCAGCAGGATTTCGACGGTGCCGCTCGCGTGGCCGCGATATTCCTGCACAAAGCCACGGATTGTATCACGCATTCCCGTGGTCAGCCGGCGATCGCTGGCGGCGACCGGTATATCGAGGCTGCGTTCCTTCTCGGTTAATACGATCGGATGGCGCTGACGATAATCGTCATTGATGGCGCTGGTGGTCATGCGGTCGCGCGAATCGGCGCAGCCGCTGATAGCGGCCGCAGTGAGAAGCAGGACCGGTGCGATCAGGGCCAGCCTGCGGAAACGGGCGCTGCCGGCACGAGGCGTATTACGATCGAGGCTGGCCATTTCTTTATTCCTCGTCAGTCCGGTTGAAGGGGTGCGCGTCATGGTCGGTGTCCCCTCACTTGTAGATGAAGCCGACTGTGCCGTGGAAATCGGCGTCGGCGACCGGCGGCCCGTCCTTGCGGCCGTAGATTTTGTTGACACGATTCATGAAGAAGCCGCTGATATCGTTGCTCGGCGAGAAATTGTCGTCGGGGCGGGCGAGCTGGCTGCGGGCGACCGGACGCACCAGATAGGGCGTCGCGATGATGACCAGTTCAGTTTCGTCGCGCTGGAAGCTCTTCTGGCGGAACAGCGCGCCGAGGATCGGGATCTTCGAGGCGCCCGGCGTGCCGTTGGTGGTCTGCTGAACGGTATCGCTCAAGAGGCCAGCCAAGGCGATCGAACCGCCGGACGGCAATTCAACCGACGTATCGGCTGCGCGCTGGTTATAGGTTGCCGTGCCGGCGTTAGCCGTGCCAACCGGATTGGAAACCTGCGTCTGTACGTGCAGGGCGATTCGCCCGGCAGACAGCACGACAGGCGTGAAGGCCAAACTGATACCATAAGTGAAGGGAGTGACCGTTACGGTCCCGTCCTTGTTCGTGACGGCGTACAGCGTCTGACCGCCCGAATTGAAGGTCGCGGCCTGGCCGGAGATCGCCGTCAAGGTCGGCTCAGCCAGCGTACGGACAGCTCCAGCCTGCTCAAGAGCATTGAGATACGTACTGATATTGTACTTGCCGATGGCGGTTTTGAACAAGCTGGCAAGGCCGCCTCCGCCGATTGCCGCAGTCCCATCCGAGGCAGGACTGCCGAGTTGAGCGACCGACAGGCCGGAAGAGTTGCGGACGAGGTTGTCGAAGCCGATCTGCTTCAGCACGCTGCGCTTGATTTCGGCAACGGTCACCTTGAGCGTCACCTGATCTTCACCTTCGATCTGCAGCATGTTGACGATCTGCGAGGTCTGTCGATCTTCGGCAAAGAGGGCAACGCCATTGTTGGCGCTGGAGCCTGATGCCGTTGCCATGCGGGTCGTTGCCTCGCCGCCCTTGAGAAAGGCCTCTGCAAGCTGCGTGGCCCGCGTCGCATCCTGCGGCGTGCGCACAGTGCCGGTCATGACAATGTTGTCGGAGACAATCTCGACATTGATGTCCGAGTCCGGAATGAACCGCTTCAGATTGGCCTGCAGGCCGGCAATATCGCGCTCGATCTGCAGGTCGAGGCTCACGATCTCCTTGCCGTCCGCGCCGAAGATGAAGATATTGGTCTGACCAACCGTCTTGCCAAAGAGGTAGATGCGGCGCGAGGTACGCGTCACGGCATCCGCCATTTTCGGGTCGGACACAAGAATATCGTGAGCATCGGCCGGCAGATCGACCACAAGCGCCTTGTTGAGACCGAGTTTCAAAGTCCGTTTCGTACCAAGACCCGCTATCGTGACGATGCTGTCGGAACCGCCTGCGAGCGCCATTGGCGTGCGCAGGAAAGCCGGGACGTCCGTCAACGGCAGTCCCGCAAAAGCGGTGGAGAAGGAGAGCATTGCAGCGAGAGAATGGCTGACCGTCTTGCTAGGTTTGAACATCATTCGGCCCCTTCTCATTGTGCTTTCGGCCCTGTCGGGCCACCGGTCACGATCGTTCCCGACTTGATGACTTGAACAAGACCGCCGCCATTATCGCCGGCGAGCAGATAGTCGGCAGCCGTCGTATCGGATTGCTGAGCGTCGGCGACGGAGCGCAATGCCAGGGTCAATCGGTCGGCCATCTGATGCGCAACAGCCAGCACCTTCGTCTGGTCCGGCGTCAGCTCCAGCGTTGCGGTCGCTCCGACCACGGCCTTGCTTCCATCCTGCTTTTCCTCGATCTGCTGATCGACCGCCAGGACACGCACATTGCTCAAAACCGTTTCGGTGACGAGTTGCTGCTGCGATCCCTTGCGAACCATGATCACATCGACTCTATCGTTCGGGAGGATGAAGCCGCCAGCGCCTGTGGCGACGGAAATCTCGGTCGCGACGGCGCGCTTACCCGATGGCAATAGGGACGACAGGATGCGGCTGCTGGAATCGGCGACCTTTTCCTCGCGGATCGGCTCGCCCTCGAAAATCGGCAGGCGGACGACCGCGCCCGTCAGATCCTTCAGAGCGTCGGGTCGGTCACTTTGAGTGATGAGGCCCTTGACGATGCCGCTTTCCGGCCAGGCCAGCCAGCGGATCGATTTCTCATCCAAACGCGAGCCGACGGGCAAATTGCCGCTTGCAACGAGCACATTGATCGTCGCTTCCTTTTCCACCACCGCTGCAATCTGCTGGGGCACGACATCGTGCCTGCCTGCAAGACGCATCGCCAGCAGGCCGGCCATACCGGCTGCGACGGCTGCCACTGCGAGGATCATTATGCGAGCGGGTTTCATGGACATTCCTTGGCGAACAGGATTCTTCGCCCCGCAGAATGACCGGCAATTGGTGTAATTATGGTTAATGGTAGGTTACATTTATTGTTACTTAACCATGATTACTTGATGTAAATTAGCTACCATTTATATGAAAGCTGAGCCTATACTGGCTAATATCCAGCTCAAAGTGCTCCGCCAGTCGCCGCGATCAGGAGCGGCGAGGAAGGAAAGGCGAGGATACCGCCGATAGCGATCGCAATGCCGTAAGGGATTTTCTTGGCGACCGACAAAGAGCTTGGGACCGGAATACCAATGGCCATGAGGATGCTGGATTGCGACCGGAGCAATATGACCAAGATCGTGACCGCACCGCCGATGAACGCGACATAGATCAGGAACTCTATAAGGGATGAATCGAAGCCGAACCAAAGTGCCGCAGCTGCGAGTAACTTTGCATCGCCGCCTCCCATGACATTCAGCGCGAATAATGCGAAGCAGGCAAAAAAAACAATGCCTGCACCGGCAAAATGCATGCCGACTTCTGAAAGTGACAATCCGAAAACGGGTGACAATACCAAGAACGAGACAGCGAGTGCGAGAGATACGCGATTCGGGATCGTCATGGTCAGCAGATCGGAGATCGCCGCGATCGACATGCAAAGCGGAAATATTAGCAATGTCGAGGCTTCAAGCATCGGAGATCGACCATCTACAGCGAAAGTAAGAATATTGAAAACCGCTCTTTATTCAGAGCGGTTTTCGCTGAGAAGCTCACCTAGATCTATGCAGGCTTACTTATTGGCTATAGCAGCGGCATTCATCTTGGTCGAGATATTCTGGAATGTGGTATTCAGCGTGCTGCCCAAAGTAGTAGCACCGGTGATGATGGCGACCGAGATCAGAGCTGCGATCAGGCCGTATTCGATAGCGGTCGCACCCGACTCATCCTTCAGGAAGCGCGAAAAAAGCTTGGACATGAATTTACTCCACTCAATTTGTTGACAGCACGTCCGCCAACTGTTGCCGTTGATCGGATGAGTTGCACGGTAGCTGGGCGCCGTTTCCATCGCTTTAAAGAAAGTGGTTAATCAGGAATGAATATCTGAGTTAAAAAAGAATAGTTAACATCCAACTGACGTCTTCTTTTACTTTTTTAAAGAAAATCTTCAGAGAAATAGAAATTATTAGATGTATGAATATTAGCGCTAGACGGGACTTGTTTTGAAGTAACACATAATCAGCTAGCGTCCGCCAGCATAGAAGCTGCATATGGGACATTTGCACCATAATCGGCCCACCGGTACCCGCCTTAATCGTTCATTCACCATTCTTTCTCATTCTATCCGACAATTCCCTTCGCCCTATGCTTATGAGGCCAACCCATGCCAATCGGCGGCAAAACCACATTCCTTGCCGGCATCGTCGCCATGGCCGGCCTGATACCGCAGCTTTCCCATGCAGCCGGAGAGAGCCTGCTGCGCGTCTATATGGATCACGCGCGCGTGTTGAAGCTCGATCGCCCCGTCAGCAAAGTCATCGTCGGCAACGCCCAGGTCGCAGACGCAACGGTGGCGGACCCAAAGACCATTGTGTTGACCGGTCGCGCTTTTGGAACGACGAACATCATCCTGCTTGACGCCGACGGCAACGCCATCGTCGACGAGCAGATCCTCGTCTCGATCGACGAAGGCAATACGGTTCGCGTCTTTCGCCAGACGGATCGTGCAGTATTGTCCTGCACACCAAACTGCGAGCAGCATGCACAGCAGAACAACAGCACCCCGGCCGCAGCACCGGCTAATCAGTAGTATTATCTATTATCGCAAATATTCTAAAGTACTGCATAAGAAGTACACTCCCCCTGATAATCACGCCTTCCTCTAAATATGAAGAGAGAAGAGAAACGGATTATCAAGAAAGCAACTCTATTTTCATCCGCATTTAAATTGCTGCGGATGTTCAATGACGCCGGACGACAATCTTGTAACAGATGGAGGCCAAGTGCGGCAGCGCGCCCGCAGGGGCCTGCGCAGTCTCGTCGATTCACGGGACGGCGCCGCGGCGATCGAATTTGCCCTGCTGGCCATTCCCTATTTCCTGATCGTCTTCGCAATCATCGAAACGTTCGTCGCCTTCACGGCCGAACAAGTCATATCGAACGCTGTCGACACGCTGTCCCGCCAGATAAGAACGGGGCAGATTACCGCCGATCCGACCAAGTCTTCCTACACGACACAACAGCAATTCCGCACGGCATTCTGCAATGAAATCGCCGTGCTGATTACGTGTTCGCCTTCAGAGTTGACGACGCCGTCCAGCCTCTATCTCGATGTCGAAAGCTATACGAGCTTCGCCTCCATGCCGACGACAATCCCTCGCCTGTCGTCGACTGACCCATATTCCGACATCAATACCAAGGGCTTTGCCTTCGCACCCGGGGGTGCAAAGACCCTGAACATGGTGCGGGCATACTATCGCTGGCAGATCATCATCGATCTGATGCGTCCTTACCTTTCCAATATCCGCCCGTCCGACGGCTCCATGCCGACGACCTATCTCATCGTTTCAACCGCCGCCTTTCAGAATGAGAATTATCCATGAGCGGCCAGTCGAACATGATCGATAAGGAAGGCTCGCCCCGCGGCGTCCTGCGGCGTTTTGCTCGCGATAACAGCGGTGTCGGGGCAATCGAATTCGCCATTCTCTTCCCCGTATTGCTGCTGCTCTATCTCGGTGCGGTCCAGCTTACCGTCGGCCTCAACGTTTCCAAGCGTGCCAGCCGCTCGGCCGGATCGGTTGCGGATATCGTCTCGCAGCAGTCAAGCGTCAGTAAGTCCGTGCTGGCAGGCATGCCTTCGGTGGCGGCAGCAATTTTTGCACCCTATGGCACGACGGGCCTGACCCTAAAACTTACTGGCATTGCGATCGATGCCAGTGGCAAGGCGACCGTGGCATGGTCTTGGGCGCAAGATGGGACAGCCCCCTATGTCGCGGGCAACCCCGTTACCGTGCCCAACAATATGAACCAGGCAGGCACCTTTCTTGTGCGCAGCGAACTCGCCATCCCGTATCAGCTGATCAATTTTGACACGAACTTCCTGCCGAACGGCAGCACCCAGATCACCATCAGCCGCCAATACTACTATCGCCAGCGCGTCGGCACGGGGATCAGCTGCAGCGACTGCTGACATGCCGCGCTTGATCGGCACTCGATAAGGCCTCCAACCGGAAAATTGCCAAGTCGATGTCTCCGTTATATGGGTGACGTCCAGAGTACCCGAGAGGAACTGCCGGGTGCGACGATCTCTATCGGGTGGCCCATGGCGCGCGCTTTTCTTTTCGTTCTGGACTCTTTTGGCGTCGGCGGCGCTCCGGATGCTGCAAGTTATGGCGACGAAGGTGCCGATACGCTCGGCCATATCGCCGAATTCTGCGCCGCGGGTGCTGCAGATCGTGACGGACTGCGCCAGGGACCGCTCGTTCTGCCGAACATGTCCGGGCTCGGGCTGCTGGAGATCGCCAAGTCAGCGAGCGGCAGCTATCCGGCCGGCATGTCGCAGCCGGAGCGACTTTACGGCCTTTACGGCTGCGCCAGCGAGGTTTCGCATGGCAAGGATACGCCGTCGGGCCATTGGGAAATCGCCGGGACCCCCGTGATGTTCGACTGGGGTTACTTTCCAACCGAAGGCGACGCATTCCCACCGGAGTTGGTGACGGCAATCTGCGAGGCGGCGGACCTGCCGGGCATTCTCGGCAATTGCCATGCCTCGGGAACCGATATCATTACCAGGTTCGGGGAAGAACATATCCGCAGCGGCAAGCCGATCTGCTATACGTCCTCCGATTCCGTCTTCCAGATCGCCGCTCATGAAAAGCATTTCGGCCTCGACCGGCTGATCGCCCTCTGCAAGATCGTCCGCACCTTGCTCGACCCCTACAATATCGGCCGCGTCATCGCCCGCCCCTTTGTCGGCGAGACCGTGGCGACCTTCGAGCGAACCGGCAACCGCCGCGACTTCTCCGTCCTGCCGCCGGAGCCGACCTTGCTCGACAGGCTGGTCAAGGCCGAGCGCACCGTACATGCCGTCGGCAAGATCGGCGATATCTTTGCGCATCAGGGCGTTTCCAAGGTCATCAAGGCCAATGGCAACATGGCGCTGATGGATGCGACGCTGAAGGCCATGGACGAGGCGGCCGATGGCGATCTGGTCTTCACCAATTTCGTCGATTTCGACATGGTTTACGGCCATCGCCGCGATGTGCCGGGCTATGCCGCAGCGCTCGAAGCCTTCGACGCGCGGCTGCCCGAAGTCCACAAGAAGCTGAAGGCAGGCGATCTCGTCATACTGACGGCCGATCACGGTTGCGACCCGACCTGGCGCGGCACCGATCATACACGCGAGCGCGTGCCTGTTATGGCTTACGGGCCGGGCATACGTTCCCGCTCCATTGGCATCCGCCAGACCTATGCAGACATAGGCGAGACGATAGCACGACATCTGGGAATTGCGGCGGGACCGCATGGGAGGAGTTTCCTTTGACATCGCATTTGAAGAAAGTGGAGCTGCATTGCCATCTGGAAGGCGCGGCCCCGCCAGCATTGACGCTCGCACAGGCACAGAAGTATGGCGTCGATACCAGCGCTTTCCTGAAGGACGGCACCTACCTCTGGAAGGATTTTGCCGAATTCCTCGTCTGCTACGACCAGGTCTCCGAGGCTTACCGCACCGAGGAAGATTACGCGCTCTTGACGGAAACCTATCTGGAAGAGCTTGCCAGCATCGGCACGATCTATAGCGAGCTCATCGTTTCACCCGATCATGGAGACCGCATCGGTCTTGGCGCCGACGCCTATATGGCAGGTGTTTCCGCCGGCATCCATGCCGCCAAGGCAAAGACCGGCATCGAGGCGCGGCTGATCGTGACCGGCGAACGCCATTTTGGCCCGGATCGCGTGGTGAAGGCGGCGGAATATGCGGCCAAAAGCGACAATCCGCTGATAACAGGCTTCAACATGGCCGGCGAAGAGCGGATGGGCCGCGTGGCTGATTATGCCCGCGCCTTCGATATCGTCCGCGAGGCCGGTCTCGGTCTTACCATCCATGCCGGAGAGGTATGCGGCGCCTTTTCCGTCGCCGATTCCCTCGAGCTGGTGCGGCCGCAACGCATCGGCCATGGTGTGCGCGCGATCGAGGATATGGATCTCGTCAAGCGCCTTGCCGATGTCGGCACCGTGCTTGAGGTCTGCCCCGGCTCAAACATTGCGCTCAAGGTCTTCCCGGATTTCCAGTCGCACCCGCTGCGCAAGCTGCGCGACGCCGGCGTAAAGGTCACGATCAATTCCGACGATCCGCCGTTCTTCCACACGTCGCTGAAGCGCGAATACGAACTGGCATCATCAGCCTTCGGCTTTAGCGACGACGAGATCAACGCGATGACCCGCACGGCGATCGAAGCGGCATTCGTGGACGAAGCGACGCGCGCTGCATTGCTCGCGAAGCTGTAAAGTGAGAGTTTTGGCCGCTGATTGGGGATGAAATCTCGAAAAGCAGGCTATTTTCTTGCACCGGAGGCGATTTCCGTGAAAGAAACATCTTATATCACGGAATTATTGGAAGGCTGAAACCATGGACGGCGTCACTGTCATCGATCATCCGCTTGTGCAACACAAGCTCACAATCATGCGCAAGAAGGACACGTCGACAGGAAGCTTCCGCCGGTTGCTGCGCGAGATCTCGACGCTGCTCTGCTACGAAGTCACGCGCGACCTGGAACTGACGATCCAGACCATCGAGACGCCGCTGCAGCCGATGGACGCTCCGATCCTAGAAGGCAAGAAGCTGGTCTTCGCCTCGATCCTTCGCGCCGGCAACGGCCTGCTCGAAGGCATGCTCGACCTGGTGCCGTCGGCCCGCGTCTCGCATATCGGCGTCTATCGCGATCACGAAACGCTGCAGCCGGTCGAATATTACTTCAAGGCACCCGAGGACGTCTCCGAGCGCCTGATCATCGTCGTCGATCCGATGCTGGCGACCGGCAATTCCTCGATTGCCGCCATCGACAAGCTGAAGGAGCGCGGCGCGCACAACATCCGCTTCCTCTGCCTGCTCGCAGCTCCGGAAGGTATCGCCAACTTCCGCAAGGCGCATCCGGACGTGCCGGTCTTCACCGCCGCGATCGACAGCCACCTGAACGAGCTCGGCTATATCGTACCCGGCCTCGGCGATGCCGGCGACCGCATGTACGGCACGAAGTAAGTTTTGCCACTATACTCACGTTAAAGCCCGGTAGTATTCAACTGCCGGGCTTTTTATTGATTGCCTTAGCAGCATTTCAGCAAACTTGGCTTAGATATGGCATGGCCCACAGGAGGGGTTTTGCCGATGCTCGTTCGCGTTCTTGTCTTTGCCGGGATTATCGCAGTTGCCGCCACGCAGGTGCCAATGCTTGTCAACGGCCTTGGCAACAACAGCGAAAAGCCAGCTTCGGTAGAAGCTGTTTCGCTTGCTCCCCAAAAGGTCGAGCTTCCGGCATCCTATGGCAGCGTCTTGCTGCGCGCCGATGCGAACGGACATTACCAAGGCGATTTCACGATCAACGGCCGATCCGTCCACGGGATGATCGATACCGGGGCGACCTATGTGGCAATCAACGAAAGCACCGCCCGCAGCCTCGGCTTCAGCAGCCTTGACCTCGATTACCGCTACACGGCTCAAACGGCGAATGGCCCGTCCAAGGTGGCTCTGGTCAAGCTCAGCCGCCTGGAGATCGGCAACATAAGAGTTCGCGATATCGATGCCGTCGTATCGAAAGACGGCGCTCTGTCGACATCGACCTTGATCGGCATGAGCTTCCTGAAAAAGCTGAACTCCTATGGCGTCCAGAACGGCACGATGCAGCTGAAGCAGTAAGCTGCCCGATCAAATCCGGTTGACGATCACGGCGGGCCGATCCGGCACCGCATCAACGATGCGATAGTTGGCAGACAGATCAACCACCGCCTTCTCAGCACTTGCCTCATCGGCGGCATGTACCGTCGCGATGCGGTCGCCCTTGCTGATCCTTGTGCCAAGCGGCAGAATATCGCTGAAGCCGACACGATGATCGATGCTGTCCTGCGGACGTCGGCGGCCGCCGCCGAGATCGATCACGCTCATGCCAATCCCGCGCGCAGCGCAAGCACCGAGCCAGCCGTCAGAAGCCGCAACGATCGGCGTTTGTACGGGTGCATTCACCAGATAGCGGTCGGGGTTCTCAAGCAGATCAACCGGTCCGCCAAGGCCGTGCACCATGCGGCCAAAGATATCGGCCGCCTTGCCTGATGCCAGCGCTCCGCGCGCCCTGCCCTCGGCCTCCGCAGCACTTGCGGCAATGCCGGCCTGAACCAGCATCTCGGATGCAAAGGCCATTACGACCGTTTCAAGCCGCGTGCCTGCCTTTTTGCCCTTCAGGAAATCCAGGCAGTTGCGAAGCTCGACCACGTTGCCGGCCGCGTCGGCCAGGGGCTGGTTCATGTCGGTGATCAAGGCCGAGGTCTTGACCCCCGCGCCGTTTGCCACCTCGACCAGCGAACGCGCCAGTGTCTCTGCCTCTTCCTGAGAGGTCATGAAAGCGCCGCTGCCGATCTTGACGTCGAGCACCAGCGTTTCCAGTCCCGCCGCCAGCTTCTTCGACAGGATGGAGGCCGTGATCAGCGGCACGGAATCGACCGTCGCAGTCACGTCACGCACGGCATAGAGCTTGCCGTCGGCAGGCGCCAAGGCGCCGGTCTGGCCGATAATGGCACAGCCCACCTCGTCGACCACCTTGCGGAAGCGAGCCGCATCCGGCGTGATGCCATAGCCGGGAATGGATTCCAGCTTGTCGAGCGTGCCGCCGGTGTGGCCAAGGCCGCGACCGGAGATCATCGGCACCGCAAGGCCGCAGGCGGCGGCGATTGGGGCGAGCATCAGCGAGACGTTGTCGCCGACGCCACCCGTCGAATGCTTGTCGGCGATCGGCCTGCCGATCCCTTCCCAGGACAGCGTATCGCCTGAGCGGGCCATGGCAAGCGTCAAAGCCACGGTCTCGTCGCGTGTCATGCCACGAAACCAGATGGCCATGGCGAAGGCGCCGATCTGGCTTTCGGCCAGTTCGCCCCGCGCTAGCGCGCCTATGAAACCATCGATGTCGGCGACCGAAAGCTCGGCGCCGTTACGCTTCAGCCGGATGATTTCCTGCGGGATCATGGATCAATAGCCCGAAGACGCCGTCTTGGACTCTCCGCCCGCCAGCACGTTCGAGATATCGTCGAGCAGGCTCGACGCGCCGAAACGGAAGGTCGAAGGCATGGCCCAATCGGGTGCCATGATGGTTTCGGCCAAGCTGAGATAGAGAGCCGCGTCGGCAACGGAGCCGATGCCGCCAGCCGGCTTGAAACCAACCTTGCGACCGCTGGCGCGGATTGCCCGCAGCATGATGTCGGCAGCTTCGAGCGTCGCGTTGACGGCGACCTTGCCCGTGGAGGTCTTGATGAAATCGGAGCCGGCATCGATCGTAAGTTCCGAGGCACGTCGAATCAGCGCGGTGTCCTTGATTTCGCCGGTTTCGAGAATGGTCTTCAGAAGAACCGGTCCCGTGCACTCGGCGCGCACAGCGGCGACCATGTCGGTGACGGCCTGTTCATTGCCGGCCAGAAATGCACGGTAGGGGATGACCAGATCAATCTCGTCGGCGCCATCGGCAATGGCTTCGCGAGCTTCGGCTGATACGTCGGCCACTTCCATGTCGCCGGCAGGAAAATTCACCACGGTCGCGATCTTCACGGCATGATCGGTGCCGAGAATGCCGCGTGCCTGGGCAACAAAGCGCGGCCAGATGCAAATGGCAGCAGTATTGCCATAGGGAGACTGCGCGCGGGCGCACAGCGTCTCGATCTGCGCAGGCGTGCAATCGTCCTTGAGATTGGTCAGGTCGAGAAGGGAGAGCGCAACGGCCGCCGTTTCTCTCAGGGAATGGCTCGTCATTGTGGATCTCCTTCGTCCGCAATCATCTCTTTCAGAACGGCGGCAAGACGTGCACCGCCGACCGGGGCCATGTCTTTGGTCTCGTCGTGCGAGAGTTCGCCACCAGTCATGCCAGCACCATAGTTAGTGATGACGGAGGCAGCGGCAACCCTCAGACCGAAAAGACGTGCCAGAATGACTTCCGGCACCGTCGACATGCCGACCGCGTCGGCGCCCAGAATGCGTGCCATACGGATCTCGGCCGGCGTTTCGAAGCTCGGCCCCGAAAACCACATATAGACGCCGTGTGACAGCTTGATCTCGGCCTTTTCCGCCGCCTTGCGCATACGCATGATCAGGTCGATGTCATAGGCGCTAGTCATGCCGACGAAGCGCTTGTCGCTCTCTTCGCCGATCAGCGGGTTCATGCCGGAATAATTGATGTGGTCGGTGATCTGCATCACCGATCCGGGCGGCATTTCCTCGCGCAGCGATCCCGCAGAGTTGGTCAGGATCAGCGTATCGACCCCAAGCGCCTTCAATGTCTCGATCGGCGTGCGCATGGCATTGGCGTCGCCCTGCTCGTAATAATGCACTCGGCCGGATAGCATGATGACAGGCACATTACCGAGCTTGCCAGCAACCAGCGCGCCGGCATGGCCGGACACGGCACTTACAGGGAAGCCGGGTAGATCGGCATAGGGAATACGCACGGCGTCCGCGACCTGATCGACCAGCGAACCCAGTCCAGAGCCGAGAATGATGCCGTAGCGCGGCTTCAGGTCACCGAGCTTCTCCGTGAGGATGTCTATGGCCGCGCTCATCCGAGTATCTCGGTTTCAAAGCTGAAGGGCAGCATCTCTTCCATGGTCATGGTCTTCTTCACGCCGGTTTCGTCGCAAAGATAGATGCGTGTCTCCTTGCTGGCAAATTCGGCGATCTTCTGCCGGCAGCCGCCGCAGGGCGGGCAGAGCGGTAGCTTTTCGGCGATGACGGCCATCTCGACGATCTTCTTGGCGCCGCCCATGATCATGTGGCTGATCGCTGTCGGCTCGGCACACCATCCCTGCGGAAAGGACAGGTTTTCGATATTGGCGCCGGCATAGATCTTGCCGTCCTCGGCGCGGATGGCCGCGCCGACGGGGAATTTCGAATAGGGGGCGTGCGCGAAAGCCATCGCCCCGCGGGCGGCTTCGAACAGATCGTGCGACATGGTTTAGCGCTCCTTGGTATAGGGTACGCCACCAGCCTTCGGGGGTTTGGCGACGCCGATAAAGCCTGCGAGCAGGATGCAGGTAAGGATATAGGGCAACGCCTGGAAAATCTGTACCGGCACCTCGCCGATGCCCGGAACCGCCTTGCCCTGCATGAAATTGGCGAAGGCATCGAGGAAGCCGAACAGGAGGCAGGTGAACATGACCGGCACCGGCTTCCACTTGGCGAAGATCAACGCGGCCAGTGCAATGTAGCCCTTGCCCGCCGACATGTTGTTGATGAAGGCGGCCGACTGGGCGATGGCAAGATAGGTGCCGGAGAAGCCGCAGAGGATGCCGGCGACGATCAGCGAGCGATAGCGCAGCCACTCGACCGAGATGCCAGCAGTATCGACGGCGCCCGGATTTTCACCGACGGCGCGCAGTCGCAGGCCGAAACGGGTGCGGTAGAGGATCCACCAGGAGATCGGCACCGCCAGGAAGGCGAGATAGGTCAGGATATTGTTGCCGGAGATGACATTTGCGTAGAGCGGCCCGATGATCGGCACGCCGCGGATCGCATCGGCACCCGGCAGAGTGATGGCGGAGAAGCGTGCGGTACCCGGCAATGTCGGCGTGCGGCCGCCCTGCCCGAACCAGGCATTGCCAAGAACGATAGTCAAGCCGGCCGTCAGGAAGTTGATGGCAACGCCCGAGACGATCTGGTTGCCGCGATTGGTGATCGATGTGAAGCCGTGCAGCAGACCGAGAAGAACCGAAACGACGATTCCGGCGCCGAGACCGGCCCAGGGCGAGCCGCTGATTGCGGCGACGCAGGCTGCCGCAAACGCCGAGGCCAGCATCTTGCCTTCGAGGCCGATATCGAAGATGCCGGCGCGCTCGGAAAACAGGCCTGCCAACGCCGTAAAGATCAGCGGAATCGACAGGCGGATAGTCGAGCCAAATATGGCGATCAGAAGATCATAATAGTCCATCGTCCGATCCTCACGTCCTGGCGAATTGCTGGTAAATGCGCACGAGCGCGGGGCGGAACATATATTCGAGGGCACCGGCGAACAGGATGACGAGACCCTGGATTACCACGATCATATCGCGTGTGATCTGCGGTATGTCGAAGGGCAACGTGTCGCCACCCCTATAAAGAATGCCGAACAGAAGCGCCGCCGGGATAATGCCCAACGGATGATTGCGGCCCATCAGCGACACGGCGATACCGACAAAGCCCGCGCCGAGCACAAACTCGATTTGCAACCGGCCGGAAGCGCCCATGACCGGATTGAGCGACATCATGCCGGCGAGGCCACCCGAGATCAGCATGGCGATGATGACGGTGCGGGCATAGGGAATGCCGGCGTAGACCGCAGCCGTCGGGCTCAAGCCCAGCGTGCGCATCTCATAGCCGAGCTTGGTGCGCCAGACGAGCACCCAAACGAGAAAGCACATGACCAGCGCAATCAAGAATGACACGTTGAGCGGGGCCGCGCCGATGGTCGAGCCGAAAAGATCCATCAACCAGTCGAGCTTCGGCAACTGGCCACCCTCCAGAAAGGTGCGGGTTTCGGGTGCCATCTTGCCCGGCACAATCAATATATGCACCAGCAGGAAGTTCATCATCGCCGATGCGATGAAGTTGAACATAATCGTGGTGATGACGACGTGGCTACCGCGCTTGGCCTGCAGCCAGGCGGGAATGAAGGCCCAGAGCGCGCCGAAGATCGCAGCACCGATGACCGCGAAGGGCATCGTGACGTACCAGGGCACGTAATGGTCGAGCGTCAGCGCGACGAGCGCGCAGCCGAGACCGCCGACATAGGCCTGACCTTCCGAGCCGATGTTGAACAGGCCGGCATGGATAGCGACGGCGACCGAAAGGCCAGTGAAGATGAAGCTGGTGGCATAATACAGAGTGAAGCCGATACCTTCGCCGCTGCCGAGCGCGCCATCCAGCAGAGATGACAGCGCGTCGAGCGGGCTAGCGCCGATAAACCAGACGACCAAGCCCGAGATCAGGAAGGCGACGATCAGATTGAGAAGAGGGATCAGACCGTAGTTGATCCAATTGGGGAGCGGAACGGAAGCCGTGCTCATATACGCCTCACGCGGCAATGCCGGCCATCATCAGGCCGAGTGTTTGTTCACCGGCCTCAGCCGACTTTTCACCGACGATATGGCCGGCGAACATGACGAGGATACGGTCCGAAAGCGCACGGATCTCATCCAGCTCCACCGAAACCAGCAGGATCGCCTTGCCGGCGTCGCGCATTTCGATGATGCGGCGATGGATGAACTCGATGGCGCCGATATCGACGCCGCGCGTCGGCTGGCCGATCAGCAGAGCCTTCGGATCGCGCTCGATTTCGCGGGCGACGACGATCTTCTGCTGGTTGCCGCCGGAGAAGTTGGCTGTTTTCAGCCGCGCATTCGGTGGGCGGATATCGTATTTCTCGATCTTCTCGATGGCATCCTTGCGCATGGCGTCGAGATCGAGCATTCCGGCGCGCCCGTATTTACGGTCGCGGTGATAACCGAGCATGGAGTTCTCATATTCCTCGAACTTGAGGACGAGGCCCATGTGGTGGCGATCTTCCGGAATATGGGCAAGACCGAGTTCGCGGAGCGCTGCGGGATCGGCATTGCCGATCGGCTTGCCATGCAGAAGGATTTCACCCGACGCCGGTTTGCGGATGCCGGCGATGGCCTCCAGCAACTCGGACTGACCATTACCCGCAACGCCGGCAATGCCGACGATCTCGCCGGCGCGGACATCGAAGGAGACGTTGTCGACCATGGTGACACCACGGCCGTCTTTGACGGTAAGGTTGCGCACCGACAGCAGGACTTCGCCCGGATTGGGAGCTCCCTTTTCGACGCGCAAAAGTACGCGACGGCCAACCATCAGTTCGGCCAGTTCCTCGACGGTGGTTTCCGCCGTCTTGCGGGTCGCGACCATCTCGCCGCGGCGCATGACCGACACCGTATCGGTGATCGCCATGATTTCGCGCAGCTTGTGGGTGATGAGGATGATCGTCTTGCCCTGGTCGCGCAGCACGCGGAGGATGCGGAAGAGATTATCGGCTTCAGCGGGCGTCAGAACGCCGGTGGGCTCGTCGAGAATAAGGATCTCGGCGCCGCGATACATCGCCTTCAGGATTTCGACGCGCTGCTGCTGGCCGACGGGAAGCTCTTCGATCACGGCGTCCGGATCGACTTCCAGGCCGTAGTCCTTCTCGAGCCGGTTAAGCTCGGTGCGGGTGGCAGCGACGCCTTTGGCGAGAAGCGCGCCGCCTTCGGCGCCCAGCATCACGTTTTCAAGGACGGTGAAATTGTCGACAAGCATGAAGTGCTGGTGCACCATGCCGATGCCGGCCGATATCGCCGTCTGGCTGTCGCGGATGGCAATGGGATTGCCGTTGATGCGGATCTCGCCGCTGTCGGCCTGATAGAATCCGTAGATGATCGACATGAGTGTCGATTTCCCGGCACCGTTTTCGCCGATGATCCCGTGGATCGAGCCTTTGGCGACGGTCAGGTTGATATCTTTATTGGCGTGGACAGCACCGAACTTCTTGTCGATGCCCACGAGCTCGATGGCAGGTGATTGGCTCACTATAGCAGGCTCCAGAAACCAGATTCCGGATAAGAAAAGGGCGTATGACGGTTTGCTTCGTCATACGCCCTCGTTTCATATCAGTTCTTCGGGCAGGCGTTGTCGGTCAGATAGTCGTGGACCTTGATGGTACCAGCGATGATATCGGCCCGCGCCTTGTCGACGGCAGCCTGCATGTCCGCGGTGACGAGCGGCTTGTTGTTGTCGTCCATGGCGACGGTAACGCCATCTTCCTTCAGGCCGAGGTTCTGGACACCAGCCGTGAACTTACCGTTCTTGGCGTCGCTGAAGGCATTGTAAACGGCGAGATCGACGCGCTTGACAACGGAGGTCAGAACCGAACCCGGATGCAGGTAGTTCTGGTTGCTATCGACGCCGATCGAGAGCTTCTTGTTGTCGGCGGCGGTTTGCAGCACGCCGAGGCCGGTCGCGCCGGCAGCTGCGTAAACAACGTCGGCACCCTGGTCGATCTGGTTCTTGGTGAGTTCGCCGCCGCGAACCGGGTCGTTCCAGGCAGCGCCGGTCGTGCCGGTCATGTTCTGGAAGACTTCGATCTTCGGATTGGCGGCGCGTGCACCCAGCTCATAGCCGCACTCGAACTTGCGGATCAGCGGAATGTCCATGCCGCCGACGAAGCCGACCTTGCCGGACTTCGAGGCGATAGCAGCCATAACGCCGGCGAGGTAGGAGCCTTCGTTTTCCTTGAACTTGACCGAGCGAACGTTCGGCAGGTCGAGGCTGTCGTCGATCAGTACGAATTCAGTCTTCGGATATTCTGCGGCAACCTTCTGGAGAGCCGAGGTCCAAGCGAAAGAAACGGCGATGACCGGATTGAAACCCTTGCTGGCAAAGTTACGGAGCGCCTGCTCACCCTGGGTGTCGCCCGTCGGCTCGAAGTCGCGATAGGCGATGCCGGTTTCCTTCTTGAACTTTTCGGCGCCGTTATAGGCTGCTTCGTTGAAGGACTTATCGAACTTGCCGCCTGTACCGTAGACGATCGCCGGCTTGATGTCGGCCGCAAGCGCCGTCGCCGACATGGCAGCCAAGGCGAAAAGGGTCAGAAGGGATTTTTTCATGAGTCGCAGCCCTGTTGTTGCTATCTTGTTGGGTCCTCCCGCAAGCCCATTGTTCGGGCATGTCTGCGGAACCGCCAGCCTCCCCCGAGGCCAAGCTGGCGCATCCTTGCATGGCTGCACGAAAAATTCACGAGAAATTTTTCAGTTGGTAAAGATTTGTGGGAATTGCTGAAAACCTGCTCAAGGTAGCCGTTTTTTAAACAATTTCGCCCTCAAACTGCAATTTAATCGATCAAAAAGGTAGCTGCCCGATAGCCTGCAACCTTCGCTCAAATCCTTTTTCAACCCTCTTTCGGCTCCTCCAAGGCATGCGTTCGCGCTCGCCCGAATTCCTCGAATGGGACAGAATTAAAAGTGCCCGAGAGAGCGCTCAGGCACCCAGCCGACCAGCCGCCGCAGGTCTCTTATAGGCGACTATCCACAGCAGCAGGGAGAGGATCAGGAAGACTGCGAAAGCCGGCTGAAACAGCAGCCACTGCATCGCCATGTCATAGAAGCGCGGATGAACATAATAGGAGATCGCCGAGCGAACCGTCGCCAGCGAAGATGGGCTGACATCATTCCAGGCATCGCCCATCGGGGTCAGCACGACGGCCGAGGAGGCGACCGACTGAATGGAATCGATGGTTCCAGCTATGACCGCAACCACCAGCGCGACGAGGCTGGCAAAACGCAATAGGAAACGCATCATTCCCTCCGGACACTCATTACTTCCGGCCCAAAAAGGGCCAATCCGTCTATCGCCGCCGCATCTATCTTCATAGATAAGTTGGCTGAGAAATAAGCGCAATGGGGATGAGATGCAGAGTTTTGCGACGATAAGTCAAAAATCTGTCAGATTCAGGTTGATTGCTTGGAATTCATCGGTATATATCGCGCCGTTCCGACGATTTGCGCCCCGAGCGGGTGCGAAACGCCTAAGAAGGACAGGTGGCCGAGTGGTTTAAGGCGCACGCCTGGAACGCGTGTGTGCGTGAAAGCGTACCGTGGGTTCGAATCCCACCTTGTCCGCCATATGGCGTTGATTTCAATTCAAAAACTGAAGCTTCTGCGAGATCGCCGTTGCGGCATCAACGCCTTTGTTGTGTGGAAGAGCAGAACCCGGCAAGCGTTTTGAAAAACGAAGAGACCGCTACCGGCTTTACGGAAATCCGATAGCAGTCCCTATGAGCCAGCGTTTCGCGATGCGCCCGACAGACAGACGCCATCATTAGGCGCTGAGCCGCAGGCGAGCGGTAGGTCAGAACAATTCCGCCTTGCCGCCCGCATCTTCCATCAATGTGCCTGGCACGCCCGGAGGCAGGTTTGCCTCACGACACCCTCACTTCGTCTCTGCAATGCGCGCGGTCTTTCGCGTCGGGGCGTCCGAATAGCGGGCATCCATGGGCGAGAGGCCACCGGGATTGGGTTGCGTGAAGATGCCATAGAGCTCGGGGCGGCGCCCGCGGATCCAGCGTTGGCCCGTGCATTTGTCGAGCAGCGCCAGATCGAGTTCGGTGCTGACGATCGCGTCCGCAGCTTCCCAGGTTTCCGCCAGGATCCGCCCATAGGGATCGAGGATCATGGCATTCCCCGTACGAACCTCGTCTTCGTCCTGGCCGATGCCATTGCTGAATATGAGGAACATCCCGTTGTCGTGCGCACGTGACGGCAGCCAGCGCATGAACCATTCGCGGCCGTTCGGCCCGCGAATTTCGTCCTCGATGGCCTGCGGATCTTCATGGCGACGGATCCATTTTTCGACCGGGATACGCTTCATACCGTGCGGGCTGACCGACTGGCCGCCGCCGGCCTGATGCGGCGCGATCAGAAGCTCCGCACCGAGCAAGGCCGTTGCACGGGCGTTTTCGATGAGATTGTTGTCCCAGCAGATGAGGATGCCGACGCGGATGTCCCACGGAGTGTCAAAGACAGTGTAGCGATCGCCGCTCGATATGGCGCGATGTTCCCAGGCATGCAGTTTGCGATGGCAGTGGATCTGCCCGTCGGGCAGGCACATTGCGTAGGAATTGTAGACCGCGCCATCGTCGCCAAGCTCCAGGAAGCCGGCGCCGATCCCGATGCCGAGTTCTCGCGCCAGCCCGGCGACGTAAGAGATGGACGGACCGGAGAGCGGCTCGGCGAGCGCACGGATAGCCTCGGCGTCGAGCTTGGGAACGTGCCAGTAGCCGCAGACGCACATTTCCGGAAACACCACCAGCTTGCTGCCGTCGCCAGCCGCCTGCCGCGCAAGCGTGTTCACGCGATCGAGATTATAGGCCTTGTCGCTCGCCCGGTGCTGAAACTGGACGGAAGATACTTTCAACATGATCGTCTTTGCTCCTGATGTCTTATGTCTGGGAGCAATTTGACCATAGAGCTTTCATTCCGTAAAATGAGATCTTTGATGCATTTAAGTCGTAAATCGAATGGATCTTAAGTTACTCCGCTCCTTCGTCCTGCTCGCCGACGCCGGTCATTACGGCAAGGCGGCAGACAAGCTGTTTGTTACGCAATCGACCTTGTCGAAACAGATCCAGGCCCTGGAGGCGACGGTTGGTGGAGAGCTGTTCGAGCGCGGGCGACATGGCGCAAAACTGACCGTGCTCGGCAAGCTGCTCAGGAGAGAAGCGCACAAGCTGCTGCGATTGAGCGATGAGGTCGACGCCCGGATGCGCCGCGCCAATGCTGGTCTGGCCGGCCTCCTCGATATTGCGTTCGGTATTTCGACACTTATTCTCGCCCCTCGGCTGATTGCCGACTTCCGGGCGGCGACGCCCGACTGCCAGATCATGCTTGACGACCTACCCTCGAGCGAGCAGCACCAGCGCCTGCTCGACGGGAGGCTCGATGCCGGCTTTTGCCGTGCTCCCGCGGATGCGGAAGGGCTATCCTTCATGCCGTTGCTTGAGGAGCGGCTGGCGCTTGTGCTGCCGCTTGCCATGGATGAACCACCCCTGAGCCGGCTATCGGTACTCAACGATCTTGGCTTCGTTGCGCTATCGCCGGGTCGTGGATCGGGGCTGGATGCGCAGATCGTAAGATGGTGCGCGGGGTCACATTTCGAGCCGCGCATCATTCAATATGCCGAGGATATCTTGACCGTTCATGCCGTCGTCGCAGCCGGGCTTGGGGCGGCGTTCCTTCCTTTGCAGGGTGTGGAAGCCTTGGGCGGGCGGACGCGCCAATGGCAGTTGTCCGGCCCGGAGTCTCGCTGGCCGGTTGGCCTGTGCTGGCGCAGCGACGACAGAAACCCGCTGCTGTTGCGATTCATCGATCATATTACGCGCCAAGCCTCGCTGATTGCGAGGCCTGGCAAATCTTAGCGGCGTCCGCTTCTAGGCCAGTCTGGAATGGCCAAGCCATATGATTGGCTCTTGATCTTCTCCGTCAAGTTGTCCCTAGCCGGGCTCGGAGATGAACAATGTCACGCGCCGGCCAGCCGCAATTCGGCGAGATCGGCCAGCAGCTTCGGGCCGGTCGGCTCCCAGCCCAGCTTTTGCCGCGTCTTGGCGCTGGAGGCCGGCATGTCGTGACCGGCAAACAGCGCGAGCCAGCCGAAATAATTCCCGGCTTCTTCCTTTTCGACGGATTCGACCGGCAGGTTCAGGCGCCGACCGATGGTCTCGGCGATATCGCGCATTGGAATGCCCTCTTCCGCGACCGCATGATATCTGGCGCCCGGTTCTGCGCGTTCGACAACGAGGCGATAGAGGCGAGCGACGTCAGAAAAATGCGCGGCAGGCCAACGGCTTTGCCCGTCTCCAACATAGGCGCAGACGCCCTTTTGCCTGTAGATCTCGATCAAAGGCGTTATGAGTCCTTGGCTGACGGGATCATGCACCTGCGGCAGGCGCACGACCGAAACGTTGACGCCGATCTCGCTGGCGAGGATTGCCGCTTCCTCGGAAGCTGCCCGGGGATGCTTGTCCGAGCCGACGATCGCGTTGTCTTCCCTGGCGGGTTCGCCCGGCACGGTATTGGCAATCGGCGTTCCCGAGGTGATCACAAGCGGCCGGGCGGAACCCGCAAGCGCCATGGCAAGCGTCGCGATGACGCGGCGGTCATCCTCGCAATTCGCGGCAAATCTCGAGAAATCGTGATTGAAGGCGAGATGGATGACACCATCGGACTGCGAGGCGCCGCTCTTGAGAACGTCGATATCCTCAAGCGTTCCATGAAGAACTTCGGCGCCGGCAGCAGCAAGTGCTGCCGCTTTCTCCTGGGAGCGGCAAAGACCGAGCACCTGATGGCCGGCCGCAATCAACTCTCTGACGACGTTCGAACCGATATTTCCGGTAGCGCCAGTCACGAATACACGCATGAACAAGTCTCCTTTTTCGTTGGAGACAAATCTGAGCTTATCGCTTATTCTGGTAAAGTAGTGACCTTATCATAGTAAAAGCACTAACAGGATGACCGACCTGCTCGACACTGAGAACCCGCTCGGAACCTATCTCAGGGACCGACGCGCCAAACTCGATCCATCCGTCCTCGGCTTTGCTTCGGAACGGCGGCGGACGCCCGGGCTGCGGCGCGAGGAAGTGGCGCAGCGCGCCAATATCAGCCCGACATGGTATACATGGCTGGAACAGGGGCGCGGCGGCGCGCCCTCGGCCGACGTGCTCGACCGGATCGCTCGCGCGCTGATGCTGACGGAAGTGGAGCGGGAGCATCTGTTCCTGCTCGGCCTCGGCCGGCCACCCGAAGCGCATTATCGCAGGAACGACAGCGTGACGCCGCGGCTGCAGCGTGTGCTCGATGCCCTCGAGCCGTGCCCGGCCCTTATCCGAACCGCCACCTGGGACGTCATCGCCTGGAACCAGGCGTCGCGCGTGATGCTGGTCGATTACGAATCTCTGCCGCCGGACGAGCGCAATATTCTGCGTTTCATCTTCCTCGATCCGCGCGCCCGCGCCGCGCAATATGACTGGGAAAGCGTGGCACGCTTCACGCTGGGCGCATTCCGTATCGATGCGGCGCGGGCGGGCGCTGCAACCCAGATCGAACCTTTCGTCGCCGAAATGTGCCGCCTCAGCCCCGAATTCAGGGCCATGTGGCGGGATAACGATGTTCCCGGCACGCACACCGAAGCCGTCAAGCATATACGTCATCCGGTTCTCGGCCCGCTCGCATTCGAATACTCGGCCTTCTCGGTCGACGGGCGAACGGATCTGAGCATGGTCGTCTACAATCCGGCAACGCCCGAGGACGCTGAGCGGATCAAATCGCTGCTGTCTGCCCCCGCCTCGGACCTCGCCACCTCCGAAGGACCTTGGCACGCCTTGAGATCCTGACGGCCTTTATCGCGATGGGAGCGGGCTGGAATGCCGAAGAGCGATAATCGGGAAAGACGACCTTCATGAGCACAGCGAGCGACGCACGTTTCTGGGATCGGGCCTCACGCAATTACGCCAGGGGCGCTATCGCGGATCAGGCAGCATACGAGCGGACGCTCGGCCGCACTCGAGCCTTGCTTACGGCGGGCGATAGAGTGCTGGAGCTTGGCTGCGGCACCGGAACGACCGCGCTCCAACTCGCGAGTAGTGTTCGAGAGTATCTTGCGACGGATATCTCCCCAGAGATGATCGCAATCGCCAATGAGCGATACATCGCTGAGCCGATACCAAGCCTTGCCTTCAAGGTCGCGACCGCCGAAACCATTGCGCCCGACCCGGCGCAATTCAATGCCGTTCTCGGATTCAACTATTTGCATCTCGTCCGCGATCTCTCAGGCACGCTTCGTCAGATTCACAGCTTGCTTGCTACGGAAGGCTTGTTGATCTCCAAGACTCCCTGCGTCGGCGAGATGAATCCGCTCATTCGGCTGGCGCTGCTGCCCGCGATGCGCGCGCTCGGCAAGGCACCCTATGCCGGCGTTTTCCGGGCATCAGAACTCGCGGCGCAAATATCTGCCGCAGCCTTCGACATTCTTGCCATGGAAAACCATGCGACAAAGGGAGATGACTTCAGCCCTTACATCGTGGCCCGCAAGAGATAAGTGGGCAGGTTGGCCTCGCATCTTTCGATTGACGCCGACGCCGCGTCTGCCGTAAACCTCACCTGTCGAAAATGGCTGGCTTGGTCTCGGTAGGCCCAGGCCCTTCTCCCTGGGAGAAGCTCTGTTCCACGCCTACAGCGCCGCGCGTCACTTGTGACGCGCAAAGGTCGCTGTAGGACTTTAGGTCTGCTGCATAATTTGTTCCTAGATCGATCCCGATCTAGGGAATTATGCAGTGCGTGAGATACCCCGACGGTCCCCGCGCCCCGTGCGCGTTCCGGGTCTGTTGGGCAGCCATATGACAAAGCTCCTTCAGCAGACCTTTTTCGAAGGAGTTGTTTCATGTCTGCTATCGATAAATCCCAACCCATCCTCATCTATCTCGCCGGTGGCGTGCAGGGTGGCGCCGTCGTTCGCGCCGCGCTTCGCCGGGGCTTTAAGGTGAGAGCGCTCGTTCGGGATCGCAAACGCGTCCCGGCGCTCTCGGCCATTGGCGTCGAACTTGTCGAAGGGGATCTTCGCGATCCCGCCTCGCTTCGCGCCGCTGGCGCCGGCATCGCCCATGCCGTGATGCAAATTCCCATCGGATCGCAGGACGACATGCGCATCCAGGCCGAGAATGCGGTATCGGCGTCGATCGCATGCGGCCTGAAATCAGTTGTCCTGAAGCTCGCAAGCGCCAGCCGTTCGGCGCCTTGCGAGGAACCGAGCTTTGTCGCCAATGCGATGATCGAGGATATTGTCCGCCGATCAGGCTTGCCCTTCTGCATCGTGCGTCCCACCATGTATCTCGACAATCTGCTGAAACCATCCGCCCGGAAAGATATCGTCGAGGAGGGTGTTTTCGCGCCACCGATGGCGGAATCCCAGCGCATTGCCTGGACTTCGGTCGACGATTGCGCCCGCGCGGCCATGACCCTGCTCGCACACGGCATCCATTCCGGCGATTATCGCATCGCCGGACCAGACAGCGTGACAGGCAAGGAGCTGGCATCGCGGATGAGCCTATGGTTGGGGCGCCAGATCACCTATCGCGCCCAGCCGCTCGATGAATTCGAGAGAGATGTGGATGCCGCAATGGGACCCGGAACGGGGCGTCGCGTCGCGTCCAAGTTCCGCTTCTTCGCATCTAATCCGGAGGAAGCGAATGCCATACTATCGCGGCCGTTCGAAGCGGGATCCGAGCTCAAGGATTTCCGGCCGACCGGCATAGAGGAATGGGTTCGCCAACATCGAAAAGCCTTCTTTGAAGGCAGTGCATCGAGCGCTGGCGATCATGGAGCAATTCCGAGGAAAACTGCCTAGCGTCTTTTCCTCCGAACTGGCGGGAGAAACAAAAAGCCTTCGCCGCCGCCCTAATGGCACATGCGTCAGTCATAATAGGCTGGCGCATGCCTGAATTGCGGCCAGGCTTCGGGATCATGACCCGTAACGATCATGGCGCCTGACTGCTCGGCCAGCACGCGAAGCTTTTGAACCGAGCGTACCGTCTCCACGGTGGACGTAAGGAAACCGGGAAGGGCCCTCTCGTTCCAATGATCCAGCGTGTAGGCGGCATCGACGGTCAACAGAATTGCCCCCGATTTCGGCAGGCGCAGCAGGAAGGACTGGTGGCCAACGCTATGGCCCGGCGTGAAAATCATCCTGAGCGTGCCATCGTCATAGAGGTCGTAGCCATCCGTGACGCTGCCCTCCAGGAATTGCCATTTCAGACCCGGACGGTCGAAATCGCGGCGGACATAGGCGCCGGCGGCAAACCAATCGGGCGCAAAGGCATATTCATACTCCCGACGCTGAACGATGTGGGTCGCATTGGGGAAACGGCCGATGGCTCCGGTGTGGTCCGAATGCAGATGAGACAGAACGACGAAGCGAACATCGTCAGGCGAAAGGCCGAGCCTCGCCAGTTGCACAACGCATCCCTGTTCCTCGGTCATAAAAGGCTGGTAGCTATCGACGCCATCGCCCCAATAGACACGCGGATCGGCCAAGCCTTCAACAGCGAGGCCGCCGTCGATGATGACGTTACCCTTGGGATGGGTGAGCAGAAACCAGGGCACCGGTATTTCATAATCGGCGCCAACACCCTCGCCCATCCTGATGTCATGGACTTTGCATTTCTGAGTGCCGGACTGAAACATATATAGCCTGATCTCGCTCATCACCCTGCCTGCCGTTCGAAGATGCCGTTGGTGTCGCCCCCTTGTTTCGACGATCGGCATGCCGGCCACTAGGCGGCATCGTCCACTTACATTTATCGGCTGAGCCGATATATTGTCGGCATGGATCTATTGGTGGCAATGCGCGTCTATGTCAGGGTGGTGGAACGCGGTAGCATGTCGGCCGCCGCCCGCGACCTCGGCATGGGGCAACCCGCCGTCAGCGAGCGCATTGATCGGCTGGAGCAATATCTGGGCGCACGGCTGCTGCTGCGAAACACACGCAAGCTCTCCGTTACCGATACCGGCTTCGCCTTCTACGAACGGAGCAAACAGGTTCTCGACGCCGCGAGCGATGCTCTGGCCGTTACGAATGGCGACCAGCCGTTGCGCGGTACGCTCAGGATCGCCGCGCCGCACGGCGTCGGCGAGGTCATGTTGCCGTCAATCCTGCTGCGGATGCGCGAACGCCACCCTGAGCTCAAGATCGATCTGGTGCTCAACGACAGGATCGTCGATCCCGTGACCGAGGGCGTCGACATCTCGCTGCGTCTCGGCGATCTTGGAGAAGGCAATTTCATTGCTCGTAAGCTTGGCCATGTCGGTCGCGTGCTGGTGGCGTCGCCGGGCTATCTCGAGCGGCGTGGTGCGCCCGCAAGCCCTGGCGAACTCGTCGACCATCCCTTTCTTCGAGTTTCCGTCCTCTTCAACGGCGCGCGACTTCCTCTGATTTCCGCGGATCGGCAAGAAGAACTCGCCGCCATCAACATCGTCCTCAGCACAAGCCACTGGCGGCCGCTGCATGGCTTGCTGCTGGATGGCGCTGGCATCGGCGTCTTGCAGCAGCCCGTTTGCACTGAGGATCTTGCGAGCGGCAAACTGATACCGCTGCTGCCTGGATTTGCCGTGCCGGGGTTCGATCTGCATGCGCTCTACCCGGCGGCGAGGCCGGTGGCGCCGCGAATCCGAACGATCCTGTCTCTGCTGGAAGAAGAGCTGCCTGCGCTCCTGACTTAAACCGGAAGATCGGCGGCCAGAGCCTCACATCTCGCCATCGCCCAGCGAAGATCCTCTTCGCTTCCGGCTTTAGCCGCTTCATGGATCTGTTGCAGGCCAATCCGCAGCTGATAGCAACGCAACACCACCGGATCGCCCATCGCTTGCGGTTCGCACTCCAAGAAATAACGCGCCTGCGCCTCCATGCAGGCGAGCCAGGGACGCCAGAAGAAGATGTTGGCGACATCATAGAGCGGATCACCAAAGAGCGCTTCGCTCCAGTCGATGACGCCGGTGATGCTCACACCGTCGGTCAACACGTTGTTCGATCCGAAGTCTCCATGCACGAGGCAACGGAATTCGGGACATTGCGGTACGAAATCCATGAAGAGAGACAGATGCCGCTCCAGCCAAGGTCCGCCTACTGATGTTTCGACGCTTTTCCAGTCGTAGTGCTGCCCAAGCGAAATCGACGCCAGAAAGTCACGCCAACTCGAATGCTCTGCATTCCCTCGCGCATCGAAACGGCCGTATCCCCGCGTTTCATGAAGCGGCGATTGCGCGATTGTCCGCAAGACGCCTGCGACCGAGCCGATGACGTCAGGCAAAGCAGCCGTCGGCAGATCCTGTAAGGTAACGCCCGCCGCACGTCTGGACACGCAATAGGAAAATGGCCCGACCGCGCCGATGGACAGGACTTCAGGAATAGGCAGTTCCGAGGTTGCAAAATGCTTTTGGCAGAAGGCATCCTTCTGAAAGTCGTCAGCCACATTATTGATCCGAAGAATAAGGTCCTCATCGCCGAGGCGAATGCCGAAGACCTGTGACTCCTCGCCCTCGGAGACGGTGCTCCACTGCGAGACCGGGCCAAGATCGCGCTCTACGGCCTCTGCAATGGTCTTGCGCAGCAGTGTCGGCTTCATCGGCTCTCCTCATCGTGCCCAGGGGAATGCAGCAACCGCGAGAGCATCGGGATCGCCGCATCGCCGACCGCTATATATCATTTCCGCCGATCTTTTGCGTCGCGATGGCCGGCGTCGCCCGCAGGGTCAGCGCCCAGAAAAGAAGGGTTGCCAGGCTGATGGCGGCGCCAGAGAGGCAGACACCAGTCCATCCCGCATGGGCGTAGATGATGGTCGACGTCGAGGAGCCGATGGCGCTGCCGATCGAATAGAACACCATATAGGCTGCGGTGAGACGGTTTTGCGCTTCCGGCCTGACGCGATAGATCATACCCTGATTGGCGACATGCGTTGCCTGCAGGCCGAAATCGATGACGAGGACGCCAATAACAAGCCAGAGGATCGAATGGTCCAGCATCGAGATCGGTAGCCAGGCAAATAACATCAATGCAAGCGCGATGCCGGTGACGCGTTGACCATGACCGCGATCGGTCCAGCGCCCTGCCCGGACGGCTCCGAGCGCGCCCGCCGCGCCCGCAAGGCCGAACAGGCCGACTTCCGTATGCGACATGGAGTGAGGCGGTGCGGTCAGCGGCAAGACAAGCGGCGCCAGCAGCGTGGTAATATTGGCGAAGATCAGCATGGCGATAACGGCGCGGATGCGTAAAACGGGTTCTTCGACCAGCAGCGTCGCCAGAGAGCGGATGAGGCCAAGATAGGAAAGGCTCGATTTCGGCTTCTCCTGCCGCGGCAAGGCACGCCACAACAGGAATGCGATCACCAGCGTCAGCAATGCCGAGACAATATAGACCGTCCGCCAGCCGGAGAGGTCGGTGAGCGTTCCGGCAACGCTTCGCGCCAGAAGAATGCCAAGCACGATGCCACTGGTGACCATGCCAACGATGTGACCACGCTCGGAGGGATGCGCAAGGCTCGCGGCATACGCGATCAGCGCCTGCGTTACCACGGCCAGGAAGCCGACAGCCGCCATGGAAACCAGCAGCATCGTCGCATTGCTGGAAACGCTGACGCAGACGAGGGCAACCACGGTCAGCATCGACTGCACGACGATCAGCTTGCGCCGATCGACGAGGTCGCCGAGCGGCACAAGCAGGATCAGGCCCAGCCCGTAACCAAGCTGCGTTGCGCCGACGATGAGACCGGCGACGGTACGCGAGAGCTGGAGATCGTCTGCCATGACATCGAGAAGCGGGTGGGCGAAATAGGCATTGGCAACCGCCAGGCCGCTGGCAACAGCGAATAAGAGGATGGTCAGGCGCGTCAGCGGCGCGATGCCTGCAATGTCCGCAAAAGACGCCTCGGTTTGGCCTTTGGAGGCGGTCGCCTGAGCGGAATCGAGACGCACAATATCGTTCGCGCCGCCCGCAGGCGGCACGTCTTGCCTGATTGTCATTGCAAACTCCCGTATTTTTGGTTTAATAACGAAACCAAACATCGAATAACAGCGTTGGTTTAATAATGCAACCAATCTTGCGTGCGAAACGCGTAGAAGGCTAAGGGAATGGTGGCGCGAAAAAGCCTCAAAGGCGATTACTGCCCGAGCGCGCGCTCACTGGATGTAATCGGCGACTGGTGGTCGCTGCTGATCGTGCGCGATGCCTTCGACGGGCTGACGCGCTTCGGCGAATTTCAAAAAAGCCTCGGCATTGCCAAGAACATCCTCACCGAGCGCCTGAAGACTCTGGTGGCGAGCGGTATCCTGGAGCTTGTTCCGACAAGCGAAGGTGGCGCGCGCATGGAATATCGGCTGACAGCGATGGGAAAGGATCTCTTCCCGGTCATGGTGGCGCTGCGCCAGTTCGGCGAGCGCCATCTTTTTGAACCGGCGGAAGACCATTCGCTGCTGGTGGATCGTGCAAGCAGACAGCCCGTGCACCTCGACATCAGGGCACAGGACGGCCGGCTGATTGGCCCCGACGAAACGGTTATCGTGAGAATACCGGACGAAAAATAAGAGGGCGCGAGCGCCCTCCGAAGCCAGTCTTAAAACACGAGCGAGCGGTGCAATTGCGCGCCCGCCCAGGCGCCATCGCCAACCGCCAGCGTTACCGAATGCGGGATGCGCGCGGCATCGCCACAGGCAAAAGCGCCAGGAATGGTGCTTTCCTTCGTGGCATCGGTCTGGATCTGCGTTCCGAATAGCGTGGCCTCGATGCTGCAGCCAAGATGTTCGGCAATCGGGCTGGCCGGCGCAACCTTCGACGCGGTAAAGAGCCCGGCAAATTGCAGCAGGCGACCATCGGTCAACCGCACATCCGCCTTTCCTTCCAACCTCATGACCGGGGTTTCCTCGATCGTTACGCCACGAGCGGCGAGATCGGCGCGCTGCGCCTCATCCGGCAGGAAAGCGCCGTTTAGGAACAACGTCACCTCTCCCCATTCCGGCAATAGCTGCGCCTGATGCAGCGACATGGGGCCGGTGGCAATGCAGCCGATGCGGCCCTGATCAAGCTCGTAGCCATGGCAATAGGGGCAGTGGAAGACGCTCTTGCCCCAGCGTTCGCCGAGACCTTCGATGGCAGGAAGAGTATCGGACACGCCGGTCGCAAAGAGAAGCCGGCGGCCATCATGGCGCGCACCATCGGCGGTCGTGACAACAAAGGCATCCTTCTCGCCCTCAGCCCGCTCGGCATTGCCCTCGACCCAGGTCAGCGTCGGATAGGCCAGGAGCTGCTCGCGCGCCTTGCCGGCGATCTCTGCCGGATCGACCCCATCCTGGCCGAGAAAGCCGTGGGACTCTTCAGCGAAGCGATTGCGGCGCTTGCCGGCATCGATGACCAGCACCTTGCGGCGGGCACGGAGAAGCTGGAGGGCGGCCGCCATTCCGGCGTAGCTGCCCCCAATGACGATGACGTCGTGTCTCATGATATGGTCCTTCTTTCGCGCCACTCCGCATGGCGCCGCGCGAAGTCAGCGGCGAGATCGGCGAGAGTGACGGTTTCAAAACGCTTGAGCAGCAGCGCCTCAGCCTCGGCAAAGGCGTCGTCGAGCACGGAGTTAACGGCCTGCTCCACAAGACATTCGGGCGTTTCGTTGCGATTACCTATCGCAAAGACGGCAGGTTCGCCGAGCGCCTCGTGCAGCTGCCGCAGCGTTACCGAGCCGAGATCGGCGGCGATCGTCCAGCCGCCCGTATGCCCCTTGGCGGAGCGGACGATGCCGACCTCACGCAGAAGCCCCATGGTGCGGCGCACGACGACCGGATTGGTGTTCATGCATTGCGCCAGGGTCTCTGAGGTGACGGGACCGCCCTGCTCGGCCATATGGAGAAGAGCGTGCAGGACGGAGGAAAGGCGACTGTCTCTTTTCATGCAACTTCAATTATTACGATTCGACGCGGCAATCAAGTGCCGAACCGCGAGAGAGATCGCCAGGCTGGGACGTCTCCACTTTTCCCGGAAATGCTCTAGATGCGCCCTTTGAAACGGACATCCCGCGCCGACGCGCAGATGCACACCTCATCGCCAAGCGACCATTCCGCTGCTCTCGCCGCCATTGCGGCCGGAACACCATCCGAGCCCGGCCCGGCGGGGACGTCATAAGTCGCATGCGCATCATGCGGCAGCAGCACGCCATAGCCGAGCTCCAGCGCGGCGCGCGTCGTCGCAGCGACGCACATTTCCGAAAGCACGCCGCAGATGGCGAGATCGTGTACGCCCGAGGCCTCGAGAATGTCGTCGAGATCAGTGTCCTCAAACCCGTCATCCCCGGCCTTTCTGAGCACTCTCTCGCCGGAAAGGGGCGGAAAGTGCAGCTGCCATCCAGGCTGAGACGGTTCGTCCACGGCGCCGGGCTCGCCGTCATTCTGCAGGAATATCACCGGCGCACCGGCGCTGCGGGCCTCAGTCAGCAGAACTGATATCATCGATAGCAGTACCTCGTGACCGGGCACGGCTTCGGCCCCTTGCACGAAGGCGCTCTGCACATCGACGACGACAAGCGCATCGACCGGAGAAAGATGATCGCCAATCTCGTGCAGCTCTTCTTTCATCGATCAATCGCTCCGATGCCTGAGGAAAACTCCCCAGCATATGTGGCGGCATCGAACCTCTCACAATATGCGAGTGTCTTAGAGAAGCGCTTTGATGACCATTTCGACACCAAGCAACAAAAGGCAGACCAGAAACCAGCGGCGGAAGCTTGCCGGGCTGACGCGATTGCGGATGATCTGCCCCGCCCACATGCCCGCCAACGCCGGAATGATCGCAAGGGCCGACATTGCCAGATTGTCGATACGAAAGGCGCCGTGCCATGCAAGCGCACCAGCTAACGCTATCGTCGAAACCGTGAAAGAGAGGCCGAGCGCCTGAACCAGATCATCCTTCTCGAGGCCCAACGCCTGGAGATAGGGAACCGCCGGCACGACAAAGACGCCCGTGGCGCCTGTCAGCAGGCCGGTCGCCAGGCCAATGACCGGCGACATCAACGGCTCCAGCTTGGCCGGTACACGAAGCTGACGGGCGAAAAGCGCATGGGCGGCATAGAGGACGAGAGCCACGCCCAAAGCGCCCGTCGTTAGCTGCGAATTGCCGCTGGCAAGCAAGGATGAGCCGGCGAAAGTGCCAGCCATCACTAAGGCTATCAGTAGCCAGAGCCGCAGCACAAGCTTGCCAAAACTCGGCCCTGCCAAGAGCTGCCAGACATTGGTCACGAAGGACGGCACGATCAGCAGGCCTGCAGCAGCGAGCGGCGAGATCAATGCGCCGAGCACGCCCATCGCCACGGTCGGCAACCCCATGCCGGTAACGCCTTTGACGATGCCGGCGGCAAAGAAGGTGGCGAAGATCGCGGCAACAAGCCATGTCGAATGATCCATCATGCCCCTTCCCTAGCAAATCCGGAGGGTCGGACAATGCGGATGATGTGAAGGCAGACTTCGGCTATGCCGAAGGCTGGGTATGCGGTACTATTCGCTTATGCGTTTCGACCTGACCGACCTTCGCCTCTTCCTCGCCGTCGTCGATGCCGGCAGCATCACCCATGGCGCTGCCGATGTCGGACTTTCGCTGCCGGCTGCCAGCGAGCGACTGCGCGACATGGAGGCCAATGGCAGCATACAGCTGCTGGAACGCGAACGACGCGGCGTTCGTCCGACCCCAGCCGGCGAAGCGCTGGCGCATCATGCCCGCCTGATCCAGCGGCAACTGGCGCAGATGCGCGGCGAACTCGGCGAACATGCCAGCGGCATGCGGGCAACCATCCGGCTTCTTGCCAACACCGCCTCCATGACGGAATTCCTGCCCAAGCGCCTTGCCGCCTGGATGGCCGGGCATCCGCGCGTCGATATCGAACTCAAGGAGCGGCAGAGCATCGAAATCGCCAGGGCCGTTTCGGCGGGGCTGGCCGATATCGGCATCCTCTCGGACGCCGTCGATACGTCAGGCCTGATATTGCAACCCTTCGCGACCGACAGGCTCGCGGTGGTCATGCCGCGCGATCACGCGCAGGCCGCGGCGAAACGGATTGCTTTCGCCGATATCCTGCATGAGCATTTCATCGGGCTCGCCGGCGGGGCCTTGCAGGAACACATCGACGCCCAGGCTGCCAGGTTCGGTACGAGGCTGAAGATACGTGTACGAATGCGGACCTTCGAGGCCATCTGCGAGATGGCCGCTTGCGGCATCGGTCTTGGCATCGTGCCGGAAACAGCCGCGCGGCGTTGCAGCCGCTCGATGGGCATAGCCGCACTCCGCCTCACCGACGACTGGGCGACGCGCAGGCTCTCGGTCTGCGCCCGTTCGCTGGAAGATCTACCGCAACCGGCGCGCGATCTTTTCCAGCAACTGGCAACGACGAAACTACGACCTACATTGGTAAAACCATCGCGGATCGAATAGGGTCGCGCGCATTGCTGCCTGGAGGAGGCAGCCGATTGGGAGGTCAACATGGAATTTCGGGACGACGATCTCGATCGATTCGAGGCGGAGGGGCCGACACCCTTACCGGACACTGAAACACAGGGCCATGCCGGTCATGACGGCGCCCGCATCTGGTATGCATCCTACGGCAACGGCGCTCCGGTGATCCTCCTGCATGGCGGCCTCGGCAACAGCGGCAACTGGGGCCACCAGGTGCCGGCACTGATCGACGCGGGCTATCGCGTCATCGTCATCGACAGCCGTGGCCATGGCCGCAGCACCCGCGACGAGCGGCCCTACACCTACGAACTGATGGCTTCCGATGTGCTCGAGGTCATGGACAGGCTTGGGATCGAGAAGGCTGCGGTTGCCGGGTGGAGCGACGGCGCATGCATCGGTATGGTCCTTGGACATACCCACCCGGAGCGGATTTCCGGCGTCTTCTTCTTCGCCTGCAACATGGATCCGAGCGGCACCAAGGAATTTGTGGCGACGCCGATCATCGAACGCTGCTTTTCCCGGCACGCGAAGGACTACGCCGCCTTGTCGGCCACCCCCGAAGTGTTCGACGCCTTCGTGGAGGCAGTCGGCCTGATGCAGCGAACGGAACCCAACTACGCCATCGCCGATCTCGCCGAGATCAAGGTGCCGGTCGCCATCGTGCATAGCGAGCACGACGAGTTCATCAAGCGCGAACATGCCGACTATCTCGTGCGGCATATTCCCGGCGCGGAAATGATCCTTCTGCCTGGCGTCAGCCACTTCGCACCCGTGCAGCGGCCGGCTCAATTCAACGCCGGTTTACTCGGCTTTCTCGCTAGGATCGCAACATAGTATCTGAAAAATGCTAAAACCCAATCTCATGTCCGCGATACCCAACGCTTTTAGCGAGCAACATTTATTTTTCAAAATAGCAATTTTCTCTAGATTCAAAACTACCCAGTTTTCGCCAGGTCTTATGGGGTTAGAAAGTTGCAAAATAACGATAAAATCAAAGGTAGCTTAATTAGTGTATTGTGGAATTTTGCGAAGCGCCAAGGGATAGCCTCAACGGCCATTCTAGGCGCTGGCGTCGTCATCATCGGCAACTTCTACAATCTACCTGGAATGACTGTGGTTGGCAGCCTCCTTTCCATGTTCGCCGCACTCGCGGCAGCAATACAACAAAATGAATTTCAAGAAAAAGTTGAAGAACAAAATCTCCATATTTCTTCATCGATAACGGGGGGCCTTTCTTTTTGTCATGGCTATCCCTTCCGTGAAAACGAAGCTCTCGACACATACGAATGGACGTTTATCCACGTTGGGAAATACCCGATCCACAACGTGAGCGTGAGGATAGTTCATATTGACGACTTAATTGAAAATGGCAATCTTATAAGTAAAAATTTACTTGGGAATAACTTTAATCTTGGAACAATACTCCCAGGAAAGTCTCACGACTTTGGCATAAACTCACGAAATCCAAATTTCATCGCTTGTAATCTGTTCTTCTCAGCTAGAAATGGTGACTGGGTACAAGAATTCCGGCGCATCCGGACCAGTGATGGCTTTGCTTATGTCAACAAAGTTGATCGATGGACCGACAACCCAAATGATCTGGTAGCTCTCTACGAGGAGAGCCCCAATTTCCCTCGGCTCGAAACAGGTGAGATTGATTGGAAGGGTTTGCCACCAATTGCAAGAAAGGAGGAAACATAAGTCGACAATTTGCTACACTTCGACCTGGCGAAAATGAAATCACCCGCATGATCTTGCGCACTCAACGCAAACGACATAGATGATGATCATCATGTTAATCTTGCCTGCATACGGTAGCAAATCATAGCAGCTACTATCGCCAGTGCCGATAGATGATAGGATATCCGATGTTGACTAATCTGTTTTCGCCGCTTGCTATCGGCCCCCATGAACTGGCGCATCGCGTCGTCATGGCACCGCTGACGCGCATGCGGGCAAGTCAGCCGGGCAATATCCCCTCGGCGCTGAATGCCGAATATTACGGGCAACGCGCGACCAAAGGCGGGCTCATCATTTCCGAGGGGTCGCCGGTTTCGCTTGTCGGGCAAGGCATGCCGGCAACGCCCGGCATCCACACGCCAGAGCAGATCGAGGGCTGGCAGGCGGTCACGGATGCGGTTCACAGCAAGGGTGGCAAGATCTTCCTGCAACTCTGGCATGTCGGCCGCATTTCCCATTCCTCGCATCAGCCGGACGGCGCTCTGCCCATCGCGCCCTCCGCCATTGCTGCTAGGGGACAGGCCTTCACGGCCTCGTTCGAGCGCGTACCGTTCGAGACCCCGCAGGCGATCGACATCGATCTGATATCGCTGCTCATCGACATCTATGCGCAGGCCGCCGCCAATGCGAAGCAAGCCGGCTTTGACGGTGTCGAGATCCACGGTGCAAACGGCTATCTGATCGAGCAATTCCTGCAGGCACGCACGAACCAGCGGACCGACCAATATGGCGGGTCGATCGAAAACCGCACGCGGCTTCTGCTCGAAGTGGTTGAGGCCGTTTCCAAGATCTGGGGGTCGGAGCGGGTCGGCGTTCGCCTCTCGCCGTTCGGCATCGCCAATGACAGCGGCGAGGACGATCCCTTGCGGCTCTACGGCCATGTCATTCGCGAGCTGAACCGGCTGCATCTTGGTTATCTGCACCTGATCGAGCCTCGCGCCAGCGGTGCGGGCCAGGCCGAGGTCGACCACAAGAACGTTCCCTCGGCCGCAGAACTCTTCAGGCCGGCATGGTCGGGCAAGCTGATCGTAGCCGGCAACTTCCGGCCCGATACCGCCGAGGCAGCGCTTGCGGCAGGCCATGCCGACGCGATCGCCTTCGGCCGGCTGTTCATCGCCAATCCCGATCTGCCGGAGCGCATCCGGCGCGGCGCGGCGCTCAACCCCTATCACCGCCCGACTTTCTACGGCGGCGGCGCCGAGGGCTATACCGATTATCCGTCACTCGATGATGCCATGGAGGCAGCAGAATGAGCACGCCAAGCGCCGTTATCGTCGGAGTGGGAGCAGAACAGGGCCTCGGTGCCGCGCTCTGTCGCCTGCTCGCGACCAAGGGCTATCATGTCTTCATCGCCGGCCGGACGCCGGCGAAAATCGACAAGGTCGCCGCGACCATCAAGGCATCTGGTGGCAGCGCCGAAGCCATCGAAACGGATGCTACGGATGAAGCCGCCGTCGTGCGCCTTTTCGAACATGCTTTCACAGCTCAAGATGACATCGCCGCGCCGGATTTCGTCGTTTTCAACGCTGGCATCAACCGCCCGATCGGTTTTCGCGACCTGACGGCTGCGCAATTCGAGGAGTTCTGGCGCATCTGCTGCTTCGGCGGTTTTCTCGTCGGGCGCGAGGCGGCGCGGCATCTGGTCCCACTCGGCCGCGGCACGGTGATCTTCACCGGCGCCTCGGCCAGCCTGCGCGGCAAGGCAGGCTATGCACAGTTTGCCGCCGCCAAAGCCGGGCTGCGCATGATCAGCCAGAGCATGGCGCGGGAATTCGGGCCGCTCGGCCTGCATGTCGCCCACACCATCATCGATGGTGGCATCGATGGTGAGCGGCTGCGTTCGAGGCGTCCCGATATGGATGCCGATGGCCTGCTCAATATCGACGCTATTGCCGAATCCTATTGGCATATCCATCGCCAGCATCCTTCGGCCTGGACGCAGGAACTCGATCTGCGGCCCTACAAGGAAAATTTCTGAAGCCGCAACGCGCAGCTCTTGGGCACCTCATGGGGCGGTCCTAGCAGTTTCGCGACAGGGCTTTAGCGATGGCAAGGAACTTCGGATCTTCGTGCCGGTTGCGATGTCGGCCATCCGTATTTTCTCGCTCGGCGACTTCACTCGGGATCGTGAAGGACCAGGCCGACGGCCGGCCTCGGAGATGAAGGAAGCGTGTGAGCCACCCAAGTGTGCCGCGCTTGCCCGCATTTCCCTCACCTTCACTCGGAGGTGGGCCAACTGCGTTCGGATTTGCGGGATCGCCCCAGCGATCATGATAGAGGTCCTTGAAAAGATAGTCGGTCGTCATTGTAATTCCTCATGAGTTGAATCGATTCAATTTCGATGTACGCCGGCCGATTGAATCGGTTCAATAATACGCCGCAGGAAACTATCGTCAAGCAGAATTGAACCGATACAACTTCGTTGCTAGGATGCATCTGAAACGCATGGAGAATTTCAATTGGCCAAGGGCACGATCAGGCTCGCGGACGTCGCCAAGGCGGCGGGCGTATCGCAGGGAACCGCCTCCAATGTTTTCAGCCGGCCCGATGTGGTGCGTGAGGAAGTGCGCGAACACGTTCTCGAAACGGCCAAGCGGCTCGGCTATGCCGGCCCGAGCCTGACAGGGCGCCTGCTGCGGGCAGGAAAGGTCAACGCGATCGGCGTCGCGGCCGTGGAGCCGCTCGCTTATTTCTTCGACGATCCCTGGGCAAGGGCGCTTCTGGCCGCTGTTTCCCAGGTTTGCGATGCCAGCGGCACGGGCCTTGCGCTCGTTTCGGCCAAGGACCGGCAGAAGCTGGATTGGAACATCAAAAGCGCATTGGTTGACGGCTTCATCCTGCTCTGCGTCGAAGGCGGCGAAAAGCTGGTCGAGCTGACGCGCGAGCGGCAGTTGCCCTTCGTGGCGCTGGCCCTGAACGACGACGATCCATCGATCGCCTCGATCAGCGTCGACAATCTGGGAGGTGCCGCCATGGCTGCCCGGCATCTGGCGGAACTGGGGCACAGACGTTTTGGCATGCTTGCGACCGAACTTTCAAACGACCATGTCGGACCGGTCGGCATCGCCGAGATCGAGCGGGCGATCTATTCCACCTCACGCGATCGAGCATTCGGCTACTGGCGGGCGCTCGAGACCTTCGGCATCGTGCGCGAAGATGTGCCGGTCTACGAGACAATCAACGACAAGCCGAGCGTCGAAGCCGGCCTTGACTTCCTGTTTTCGGCTCCTGAGCCGCCGACGGCGATCCTTGCCATGTCGGACAATATCGCTCTGCTGACAATCAATTGGCTGCGGGCACGCGGCCTTTCGGTTCCTCAGGATGTCTCCGTGATCGGCTTCGATGGCGTGCCCGAAGGCGGCATGGTGGAACCGGGCCTCACGACAATGGCGCAACCCTTTGCCGAAATCGCGCAACGCGCCGTCAGGGCGGTTCTCGAGGATGCCGTACCGGCAGAGCGTGAGATGATCGATGTCACGCTGGTGGTGCGCGGCAGCACGGCAGCGCCGAAACGCTGATTTCTCGCCAAAGGAAGTCGGCAAAGGCAGCCAGGAGCGGCATCGTCAACCCGCAGTCTGCTCGCCCTCGACGCCCGCCGCCCGCATCTGCATAAGCTGGCGGGCTGCCGCGGCGGTGGCATCCTTGTCGCTGGCGACCTGCACGGTCGGCAAGGCGAACTGGATGCCATTGTCATCGAAGGCCTGCTTGATGAGGGCCAGCGCGCTGCGGCGGATGACGGAGAGGTCGTTGGGCTTGGCGGTGATCGCCAGCCTGATCTCGATGGCAAAATCGCCGAACTGCTCGACGCCCTTCATCTTCAGCGTCTGAATGATGCTGGGCTTCAGGTCCTCATCTTCGAGCAATCGCTGGCCGATGTCCTTAATGATCTTCTTCAGCTTCACCAGATCGGTATCGTAGGTGACCTTGACGATGATCTTGTCGATGGCCCAATCGCGGTTCATGTTGTTGACCGCGCCGAGCGAGCCGAAGGGGATGGTCGCCAGTGGGCCGCGCTGGTGGCGCAGCTTCACCGAGCGCAGGCTGAAGGATTCCACTACGCCCTTGTAGCGGCCGCTTTCGATATACTCGCCAATGCGGAAGGCGTCGTCCCAAAGGTAGAATATGCCGCTGATCACGTCCTTGACGATTGTCTGGGCGCCGAAACCGACGGCAACGCCGACGACGCCGGCGCCAGCGATCAGCGGCCCGATCTGGACGCCTAGACCGGAGAGCACCATCATGATTGCGATGATGCCGATGACGACAGCGAGAATGTTGCGGAAGATCGGCAGCAGCGTCTGCAGGCGGGCGCGGCTCGCCCTCATCTCTTCGGAATCGCCGACGGCGGGGAGCGATTGCATCACCTTGCCGTCTATGTAGGTCTTTGCCAGCTGCCAGACGAGATCGGCTACCAGCAGGATGACGATGCCGCCGAGAATGCCGCGCGCAATTTTGCCGATGACCGATTCACTGCCGCTCATCATCGCATGCGCCTCGACACCAAGCACCTTTCCGAGCCAGAGTGCCGCAAAAGTAATGATCAGCGCACGCACACCGCGATCGAGAAGCACGGCCGCGAGCTTGCCGGCTCCGAAAATGCCATCGGCTGCGTCGTGCAGCGCCTCGATTGCCCGCGTGGACACAGAAAGAATGCGCGGCAGCAGGACTGCATAAATGCCGATCCATAAGAGGCCGTCGAAGCCGGCGACCCATAGGCTCCACAGTGCCGCGAAGAATATCGTCAGCAACCACGAAGCCGTCTTCGTCCCGCGCTTTTCCGATGAGACGGGCCTCGACCACACGGCGGAAACAGCAATCACATAGAGGCCAATGCCGAGCGCATAGCCGATGAGATCGCGCGCGCCGGCTGAAAAGCCAAGCGAGGTCACGGCCTCCATGATGGCCCAACCACAGGCGAAATAGGTGGTGAACACCATGCATCGCCGATACCAATATATCGCCACGCTGCGCCTTTCGGCGATGCGCGCGGTGCCGCCATCCTCGTCCAGAATATCGTTCGCCCGGCGCATGGCGATCAGCTCCATCAGCAGCTTGCCAATGGCGAATGCCAACCGGATGGAAACAAGTGCGATGACGCAGGCGATGGCAAAGCTCTCAATCACCGGCGGCCAATCGAAGGCCAGAAGCGGAACGAGGGTCGCCAGACCATGGACGATGGCTGGCACGACGCCACCTAGAAACTGAAACCGTGCAGCCTGCAGCTCGGTCTCTGTGCCGGCGGCGGCCGCTTCACGCTGCGCGCGCCTTGCATTAATGAAGCGCGCGACCGCGAGTTCCGCCACCAAACCCAGGAAAAAAAGTATCACGACCTGGATGATGATGCGCAAGACGCCGACCGTTCGGCCCTCGTCCTCCAGCTTTTCGGAAGCCGTCATCACCTCAAAGGGCAAGGTCATCGCTGCCCCAGAGACGATTTCGAAGTGGCGGCGCGTATGACCGAGCATGCCAGATAGTACGGACATCTGGTCGCCGTTCGCCGAAGCTGGATCGGGAACGACAGCGGGCTGATTGTTCAATTGCGATGCGAGCCATTGCCGGACATCCGGCTCGTTCATCAACTGGATGAGCTCGCGCACCTTGTCGGGTGCCGGCGTCGCCGGTTGCGCGGCGGCAGAGCTCTGGGCGAACGAAGAAACGGGAGCGAGCAACGCGAACAGACAAAAAAGCAGCGCCCCGACCGACCGCCTGCCACCCCCGACATTCCTCATGCGCGCCGCCCTTCCCACGATCGGTCCTCTTTCCCGCAGACTATACGCCTTTTTGCTGCGGGCAAGCAGGCACTTACCGCCATGCTCCCGCGTCGCCGCGTCGGCATTGCCGCAGGGCGGTTGCCGCGCTAGGTTCTGCGGCAGGTACCGTTTGATGCTTGGGGACGCGCGTGTTCAATTTCCTGAAAAAGCTCTTCGGTAGGGGCAAGCAGGTGGAACAGGGGCCGCCGGCTCCAGCGACACCGGACGTCGTCCCCATCAGGACGCTGGATCTCAACATCCCCGACGAAGCCTTGCAGGACGAAGCCCGTTTTGCGACCTATCTGCAGGAGCGGCTGCCGTTTTTCGGCGACCTGATCAGGATCGACTACGATGCCAACGTCGGAAGTCTGACGCTGCACAGCCGCAGCGGCGATACGATGACGAAGTTCCTCAGCAACGCGTTGCTGGCGCTCAGGGAAAAGCGCGGACCGGTTCGCGCCCATGCGCTGTTGAACTACCTCAACATGGCCGAAACCATGGAGGACAACAGCGAACTCGGCAGCGTCCTGCCGGTGTTAAAGGCGCGTGATTTCATTGACGTTGCACGGCAGCAGATGATGCACGCCTTCAAGGATGACCCGGATCCGCCGCAATTCGTCTATCTCGACGAGACGGAGGGCCTGATCAAGCTCTTCGTGGTCAACGGCGAGACCAACGTCAGCTACGTGATGTCGACGACCCTGGACGACTGGGGCATCGACGCAAGGGAACTTGCCGAACTGGCGCAAGGAAACCTGCAGAAATTCGTCGACAAGACCGGCCTGCAGATCGCCAAACGCAGCCGATTTCAATATATCGAGGTGGATGGCCAGTTCGAATCCAGCGTCGCCTTTCTGCCGAATTTCTGGGCGCAGATTCAAGAGCAGTCCAACGGTGCCGCGCCGATCGCCGCGTTCCTGTCCCGCGACAAAGTGTTCTTCACCCACGAAAAGGATGTCGAGGGATTACAGCTTCTGGAGCTGATCAGCGCCGATCTTAGCGACGTGCCCTACGTTATTTCGCCGGATCAATATCGATGGGAGAATGGCCGGTGGACGCTGTTCAGGCGCGTCGCCCGGATGGAAGCGGCGAGCCACCATTAAAGCAGCTCGCGACATCGCCCGAAAATCTTAGACGAACACTTCCTTATCGACTCGGTCTTCCGCACCGAAGAACTTCAGGTAGCGCTCGACCTCCAGAGGATCGCCGGTCGCCTTCTGGGGATTGTCAGAAAGCTTGACGGCCGGGCGGCCATTGGCTTCGATGACCTTACAGACGATGGAGATGGGATTCAAACCCTTGAGTTCGGTCGGCGCGCAGCCGGCGAAATCGTTGGTCAGGTTTGTGCCCCAGCCGAAGCTCATGCGAACGCGGCCGTCGAAATGCTTGTAGGTGTCGATGATGGCGTCGACGTCGAGGCCGTCGGAGAAGATCAGCAGCTTCTGGCGGGGATCGCGACCCATCTTCTTCCACCAGTCGATGATCTTCTCGCCACCTTCGATGGGCGGAGCGCTATCGGGGCGGAAACCGGTCCAGTCGGCGACCCATTCCGGCGCATTGCGCAGGAAAGAGGCCGTGCCGAAGGCATCGGGCAATACGACGAGAAGGTTGCCGCCATAAAGGCGGTTCCAGTCGCGCAGCACCTTGTAGGGCGCCTTGCCGAGCTCTTCGTCGTTCTGCGCCAGTGCGGCGGCGACCATCGGCAACTCATGCGCATTGGTGCCGACGGCTTCAAGGTCGGAATCCATAGCGAGCAGCACATTGCTCGTACCGGTGAAGGCATGCGGCACGCCTTCCTTCAGTGCTTCGACGCACCAGCGCTGCCAGAGGAAGCTGTGTCGGCGGCGAGTGCCGAAATCCGAGATGCGCAAGCCCGGCAGCTCCCGCAGCCGCTCAACCTTTTCCCACATCTTGGCCTTAGCGCGGGCGTAGAGCACATCGAGCGTGAAGGGGCCGAGTGTTCTTAGCGCCGAGCGCGAACGAAGTTCGTTGATGATCGCGAGTGCGGGGATTTCCCACATCGTCGTTTCCTTCCACGAACCGTGGAAGTCGAGAATATACTGACCGTCACGCTTCGAGAGCTCGTACTCCGGTAGCTGGAAATTCGACAGCCAGGCGAGGAATTCCGGCTCGAATATCTGGGCGCGGCCATAGAAACTGTTACCCGCCAGCCAGATCATCTCCTTCTTGGAAAGCCGCAGCGTGCGGGCATGATCGAGCTGCTCACGCAACTCCTTCTCGTCGATCACTTCGGCAAGACGGACGCTCTTGGTGCGATTGATGAGCGAGAAGGTGGCGTCGACATCAGGGTAAAGCTTCCAGATCATCTGGAGCATGAGAAGCTTATAGAAATCCGTATCGATCAGACTGCGGACGATCGGATCGAGCTTCCAGGTATGATTATAGACGCGGGTGGCAATATCCGTCTTGGTCATGTCGTTCCTGCCCCGCCTCCTGCCCTGCGGACGTCATGCTTTTCGCCAGCGGGCAAGCCGGCATGCGTTTGTAGCGCTCTGTTATCAAAAAATGTTGAGCGAATGTCCAGTCGCTGAAAGAAAATTGATACCAGAGCCAATTGAGCGATATCGCGGGCAACGATCGACACGAAAAGCTTTGATCGCCGCCTTCGCAAACAGACTTGGAGCATTTCCACTTTTCTTCGAGTCGCGAAAACGCTCCATGTGTTTGTTTTCACGCAATGCCGGACGGAAAACCGCTTCGCACTTTTCCTGCGATTGCTCTAGTAACCCAGGTTGCGATCCACCAGATGCTGCAGCGGTTCGCCGCGCTCGAAGCGCGCGATCTGTTCCTCTACATGGCGCATCAGCGCCCTTTCATCCGACACTGCGGAATCGTGCGGCGTGATGATGACATTGTCCAGGCCCCAAAGCGGATCGTCCGCCGCAAGGGGTTCGACGGCGAAAACATCGAGCGAGGCACCGCCGAGAGTGCCGGTCTCGATCGCCAGTACGATATCGGCCGCCACCTGGCTCTTGCCGCGGCCGGCATTGATGAAGACCGGCTTGCCCAGCGCACCATCGCGGCGAAGCCTCGAAAAGAGCGAGGCATTGTAGATACCCGTCGTCTCCGGCGTCAACGGCAACAGGCCGACAAGGATATCGGTGCGCGCCAGAAACGCATCGAGCCCGCCGGCATCGAAGGTTTCCGTGCCATCAATCTGCTTTCTGGTGCGGGACCAGCCGATGACGTTGAAACCCATGACCTTCAATTTCGCAAGGACATCGCAGCCGAGAACGCCAAGCCCCATGACGCCGACCGTAATGTCGGCTGCTTCTGGACCATGCTGCGGCGCCCATACACGCTGACGCTGGCTCCTGAAGTGGCCCTGAACATCGCGCAGGTGCATCAAGCATTGCATGACGACCCATTCGCTCATACGTGTCGTGAGGCTGCGATCGACGAAGCGGACGATCGGGACATCGGGCAGGCCGGCGATGGACATCATCGAATCGACACCGGCGCCGCCCGAAAAGATAACCTTCAGATTGGGTGCGCGCTGAAAGAGATCCGCATCCGGCTTCCACAGGAGCGCGTAGTCGGCCTGCGAGAGGTCGGCATCCTTATTGGCGGGATCGGCGAGATTGATGCTGCGGCGATCGGAAAAGGCCGTTTCGAGGATTTTGGCAATTGCCGCGGGATCGAATTTGAGGTCGATAACGATAGGGTTTTTGGCCGGCATGGTTGAAGTCTTCATTGTTTGATGGCGGCGGTCGGCACCGCCTCGATGTTGAATGCTGCGGCGAGAAGCGCTTTGGTATAATCCTGTTGCGGCGCGCGGAAGATATCGGCGGAAGCACCCTGCTCCACCACCTTGCCGAAGCGCATGACGATCAGCTCATTGGCAAGCGCCTTCACCACTTTCAGATCGTGGCTGATGAAGAGATAGGCGAGATCGTGCTTCTTCTGCAGGTCGCGCAGCAAATCGACCACCTGTGCCTGTACGCTCATGTCGAGCGCCGAGGTCGGCTCGTCCAGCATGACGAAACGCGGCTTCAGCACCATGGCGCGGGCGATGGCGATGCGCTGGCGCTGGCCGCCGGAGAATTCATGCGGGAAGCGCCAGCGAGTGGACGGGTCGAGGCCGACCTCCTCCAGTGCCCAGCAGACGCGCTTGTCGCGCTCGTCGGCCGAAAGCGACCGCTCATGAACCTTCAGCCCCTCGGCGATGATCTCGCCGACCGACATGCGCGGGCTGAGCGACCCGTAGGGATCCTGGAAGACTACCTGCAGCTGGTTGCGCAGCGGCCGCATCTCGCGGAATGAATAGCCGGCTATATCCTTCCCCACGAAGGCGATACGGCCCTTTGAGGAAATAAGCCGGGCGAGCGCAAGCCCGAGCGTCGTCTTGCCCGAGCCGGATTCGCCGACGACACCGAGCGTCTGGCCGGCCCTGAGCTTCAGATCGATGCCATCGACCGCCTTCACATGATCGACGACCTTGCGCATGAAGCCGGCCTTGATTGGGAACCAGACGCGTATGTCATTGCCTTCCATGACCACGGGCTTGCCGTTATCGCTGGCCGGCGGCTCGCCACGCGGCTCGGCTGCCAGCAGGTGGCGGGTGTACTCATGCTGCGGCCGGGTGAAGACGTCTTCCACCGTGCCGGTCTCGACGATGTGGCCCTTGGTCATCACGCAGACGCGATCGGCGAACTTGCGGACGATGCCGAGGTCGTGGGTGATGAACAGCATCGACATGCCGTGTGCGCCCTTGAGCTCGCGCAGCAGTTCGAGGATCTGCGCCTGCACCGTCACGTCGAGCGCCGTCGTCGGCTCGTCGGCGATCAGCAATTCCGGGCGGTTGGCGAGCGCCATGGCGATCATCACGCGCTGGCGCTGGCCGCCGGACAGCTCGTGCGGATAGGCCTTGAGACGCTTTTCCGGCTCACGGATACCGACCTGGTTCAAGAGCTCCAACGTGCGGTTGCGGGCAACATCGCCAACCATACCCTGATGCAGGGCCAGGATTTCGCTGATCTGCTTTTCGATCGAATGGAGCGGATTGAGCGAGGTCATCGGCTCCTGGAAGATCATCGTAATGTCGTTGCCGCGCACGGCACGCAGCTCGCTATCCGATGCCTTCAGCAGATCCTTGCCCTTGAACAGGATCTCGCCGGAGGGATGGCTTGCCGCCGGATAGGGCAGCAGCTTCAGGATCGAATTGGCCGAGACCGACTTGCCCGAACCGGATTCTCCAACCAGCGCCACGACCTCGCCGCGATGGATATCGAAGGAAATGCCGTCGACGGCAATCGAGGTGTGCCCGCCCTGATGGAAGGCGACCGACAGATTGCGAACGGACAGCAGCGGAGTGGAGTTTTCGCTCATTGGAACGTCTTCCTCGGATCGAAGGCGTCGCGCACAGCCTCACCGATGAAAATCAGCAGCGACAGCATGATCGACATGGTGAAGAAGGCAGAAAGCCCCAGCCAGGGAGCCTGCAGGTTGGATTTACCTTGGGCGATCATTTCCCCCAGCGACGGTGAGCCGGGCGGCATGCCGAAGCCTAAGAAATCCAACGAGGTGAGCGTAGAGATCGAACCCGACAGGATGAAGGGAACGAAAGTCAGCGTCGCCACCATCGCGTTCGGCAGCAGGTGGCGATACATGATGGTGCGGTTGTTGACGCCGAGCGCGCGAGCGGCACGCACATATTCGAAATTGCGCGCCCGCAGGAATTCGGCACGCACGACGCCGACAAGACCCACCCAGGAAAACAGCAGCAATATGCCGAGCAAGATGAAGAAGCCGGGCGGCAGCACCGAGGCGATGATCAGCAGAATGTAGAGCACCGGCATGGACGACCAGATTTCGATGAAGCGCTGCATCAGAAGATCCGTCCAGCCGCCAAAATAGCCCTGTATCGCACCGGCGCAGACGCCGACTACGGCCGAGCAGATGGTGAGCGCCAGGCCGAACAGCACCGAGATGCGGAAGCCGTAGATCAGGCGGGCGAGCACGTCTCGCGCCTGATCATCGGTACCGAGCAAGTTGAAATTGCTCCAGTTGCAGTTCGGGTCGGAGATGCCGCCGGCATAGCCCGAGCAGCGCTTTTCCTTGCTCATTGCCCAGAAGGGCGGGGTCGGCGCCGACATTCCAGTGGGCAGGTTGGAATTGGCGGTCTGATAGGAATAGTGGATCGGCGGCCAAATCATCCAGCCATTGGCATTGATCTCGTCCTGGATATCCTGGGCGCGATAATCCGTCTGCGCGAGGAAGCCGCCGAATTTCTCTTCCGGATAGTCGACGAAGATCGGCGCAAGGATCTCGCCCTTGTAGGACATAAGGATCGGCCGGTCGTTGACGATGAACTCGGCGCCAAGGCTGAGGACGAACAGGACAAGGAATATCCAGAGCGACCAGTAGCCCCGGCGGTTCGCCCTGAAATTCTCCCAGCGACGCAGGTTGGTCGGCGAGAACAGGCCCTTGCGCGGCGGCTTTTCGACCGGCGTGGAAGCCGGAGTGCTGGCTGCGTCCATCACACGTCCCTCCGCTCGAAGTCGATGCGCGGATCGATCCAGGTGTAGATCAGGTCGGAAACGAGGCTGACGACGAGGCCGAGCAGCGAGAAGATAAACAGCGTCGCAAAGACAACCGGATAGTCGCGCTGGACGACGGAGAGATAGCTGAGGCGGCCAAGGCCATCGAGCGAGAAGATGTTCTCGATCAATAGCGAACCGGTGAAGAAGGCGTGAATGAAAGCGCCGGGAAAGCCGGCGATGACGATGAGCATGGCGTTGCGGAAGACATGACCATAAAGCACGCGCCGTTCCGAAAGCCCCTTGGCGCGGGCGGTGATGACATATTGCTTCTTGATCTCTTCGATGAAGGAATTCTTGGTGAGCAGTGTCGTGGTGGCAAAAGCCGCGAGCGACAGCGAAATCAGCGGCAGCACCAGATGCCAGAAATAATCGAGGATCTTCTGCCACCAGTTGAGATCGGCGAAATTATCCGAGACAAGGCCGCGCAGCGGAAACCAGTCGAAAAAGGAGCCGCCGGCGAACAGCACGATCAGCATGATGCCGAAGAGGAAGCTCGGAACCGCATAGCCGATGATGATGATGCCCGACGTCCAGACATCGAAGGTCGATCCGTCCTGCACCGCCTTGCGAATGCCGAGCGGAATGGAGATCGTGTAGGAAAAGAGCAGAATCCAGACGCCGAGCGAGATCGACACGGGCAGCTTCTGGCCGATGAGATCGATGACCGTCGTGTTGCGGAAGAAGCTCTCGCCGAAATCGAAGCGGATATAGTTCCACATCATCTGACCGAAGCGCTCCAGCGGCGGTTTGTCGAAGCCGAACTGCTTGTCGAGCTTGGCGATCAGCTCGGGATCGAGCCCCTGTGCACCGCGATATTTCGAGCTGCTGTCGTTGAAAGCCTGCTGGGTCGCGGTGTCGGTGCCGCCCGACAGGCGGTTGCTGGCATTGTCGCCCTGCCCGGTCAGCTGCGCGATGACCTGCTCCACCGGCCCGCCCGGCGCGAACTGCACGATAGTGAAGGAAATGGCCATGATGCCGACGATGGTCGGGATCATCAGCAGCAGGCGTCGCAGAATATAGGCGCCCATCAGCCGGTCGCCTCCTCGAAGAGGAATATGTCCTGCCTCGCCTCAATCCATCTATCGATCAATTCACATTCCCTTCCGCCGGCCCTTCCGCCGAATTGAAACCGGCGCAGTCATATCAGCTTGAAATTATCCGAATCAGCCTCGAGCATTTGGAGGCAGCGAGCCTCTTATTGCAAGAGAGGCTCACTTTCCGGCGCTTTTCGACCACCAGACCTCGGGAAAGCCGATCGAGTAGTAGGGCAGCTCAGGCAGATGCTCGAACTTGTCCCAATAGGCGATCCGAGTTGTCGTCCCGTAGAAGGTGGGCACAACGTAATGGCGGGCAAGCAGTACGCGGTCGAGCGCCCTGGTGGTGGCTTCCTTCTCCGCGACGTCCTTGGCAAGGATCACCTTCTGAATGAGTTCGTCGACGCCGGGGTCGGCAATGCCGGCATAATTGCGGGATCCTTGACGATCGACAGAGGCTGAGCCCCAGAAATCGGCCTGCTCATTGCCAGGATTGAGCGTTTCAGCCCAGACATTCCAAATCATGTCATAGTCGAAACTGCGGATGCGGTTGACATATTGCGAAGGATCGACCGTCCTGACGCTGGCATCGATGCCGATGCGCTTTAGGTTCTGGATATAGGGCAGCACCGACCGTTCGTAAGAAGGATTGCTCAGCAACAGCTCCAGCGTGAACGGCTGACCGGTCTGCGCATTCACCATCTTGTTGTTCTTGAGGACCCAGCCCGCATCCTTGAACAGAGCGATTGCCTTGCGGAAATTGTCGCGCGCTTTCTGTGGGTCGCCGCCGACGGGATTGGCGTAGGGAGCTGTGAAGACCTCGGCCGGCACCTTGTCCTTGATGCTGTTCAGAACATCGAGCTCCTGGCCCTGCGGCAGACCGGAGGAAGCGAATTTGGTGCCGAAGAAGAAGCTGTCGACACGCGTCAGTTTCCCGAAGGAGAGGGTTCGGTTCAGCTCCTCGAAATCGTAGACATAGTTCAGCGCCTCGCGGATACGCTGATCCTTGAACCGTTCGCGCCGCATGTTGGGAACGAGCGCCTGCATGATGCCAACCGAGCGCAGCGTGTTGGGAAGTTCGTCGCGCCTGATACGGCCATCTTTGGCGGCCGGAAAATCGTAGCCTGTCACCCAATGGCTCGTCGAATTGTCCTGCCAGTAGTCGATGGCACCGGCGCGAAAGGCCTCGAACGCGACATCATAGTCGGAGAAATAGACATAGCTGATCGAGCCGAAATTGTTCTCGCCGACATTGACCGGCAGGTTCTTGCCCCAATAATCGTCGCGCAACTCGTAGCGGATTGAAGCACCCGGCTGCATGGATGCGATCTTGTACGGGCCGGATCCCAAGACTGGTTCCAGCGTCGTGCGCGAGATATCACGCGGCTTGCCATCGGGACCGTTTGCTTCCCACCAATGTTTCGGCACGATGGTAATCGTGCCGAGGATCGAGGGTAGTTCCCGGTTGTTTTTCTCATCGAAGCGGAAGGTGACGTCGCGCTCGCCGGTCTTTTCCGCGCTGACGACATGCGCGAAGTAGCTGGTCGCCATGGGATTGAGTTCTTTGGTCTTCTCGAAGCTGAAGATGACGTCCTCCGGCGTCACGGGCGTCCCATCGGCCCATTTCGCCTCGGTGCGCAACCGAAAGACCGCGCTCGAAACGTCATCGGGATAGGAAACGCCTTCGGCCAGCAGGCCATAAGAGGAATTGGCCTCGTCATCGGCCTTCTTTAGCAGCGTATCGTAGATCAGCTCCGTGCCACTTGCGACATTGCCCTTCAGTAGCACCGGATTAAGGGTATCGAAGGTGCCGCTGGCCGACAGCTTCACTTCACCGCCCTTGGGCGCATCCGGCTTGACATAGTCAAAATGCTTGAAGCCTGGCTGATATTTGAGATCGCCGAGAATGGCCGTGCCGATGCGGAATTGCGGTTCTTCGGCTTTCGAGGATACCGGCATTGCCAGCAGGCAAACAAGAGAAGCGACCAAGCCTGCTTTCAACCGTGACAATGCCATTCATGATCTCCCGATAATTGTGCGGGAATCAGCATAAGGCAAATGAGGGCAAAAAACAGGACGCAATTACTCATCTCATCGCCCCTGAACCGCTCGCCAACGGCGCACTCAGATCTGAGGAGCGGCGTCCTCCAGGCGGCGGCGCAGCATCAGGCGCAGCTCGCCGATAATCCGCCGGTCCTCCGCCGCATCCGGATCGCTGGCAACGACGGCGGCGATACGCAGCAGTTCGAGCACGATACCCGACATCAGGCCGATATCGGCGGAGATCGGCGGTTGCGCCCGGCGCAGGACACCGGCAATCAGCTCCTTCAACTCGGCACGTGAACGCGCCTTGCGCTCCTTTGGAATATCGCGCCGCCCGGCAAGCGCTGCAAATTCCGGATATGTCTCCATGAAGGCCGCGAGAGCGTCGAAGATCGCCTCGCCGCACTCGGCTGCGGAAAGGCCGGTGCTACCCTCCGCCATGTCGCGAAGTCCTGCCTTCAACCGATCCAGACGATCGACGTGCAGCGCCTCGGCCAGCAGGGGTTTGGTTGGAAAGAACTGATAGAGCGAGCCGATAGAGGAATGCGCTTCGGCAGCGATCTCCGTCATGGTCGCAGCATCATAGCCCCTTCGCGCAAAGACCTTGCCGGCGGCATCCAGCAGAATGACGACCCGCTCGTGGCCGCGCTGACGCTTCGGGATCCGGTTCTTCAATTCTTCACTTGATTTTTGTGAGGCCATCCTCATATTTCCATTGTGAGGACATCCTCATGTTTTCTGGAGCCCGCCCGATGTCACTTTTCGACCCAAAGACCACCGCCCTCGTTTCCATCGACCTGCAAGGCCTCGTGCTCAGCCGGCCGCTCGCGCCCTATTCTGCCCGACAGATCATCGCCAATACCGTCGCCATCGCAAACAAGCTGAAGGCCGATGGCGGCACCACCGTTTTCGTAACGGTCGGATTCTCTTCGGACTATGCCGACGCTGTCAATCAGCCGACCGACGAAACCTTGGTGCTTCCCCCAGGTGGTTTGCCCGCTGCCGCGCTGGAAGCCCCCGCCGAGATGGCGGCGCTGACGCCTGATGTCGCCATCGTCAAACGCCAATGGAGCGCCTTTTACGGGACGGAACTCGATCTTCAGCTTCGCCGCCGCGGTATCAACACCCTGATTCTGACAGGCGTCGCCACCAATTTCGGCGTGGAATCGACGGTACGCGATGCTTACGCGGCAAATTATGCCGTCATCGTTGCCGAAGATGCAGTATCGACCTTCTCTCAGGGCATGCAGGATTTTTCCTGTACCAAGGTCATGCCGCGGCTGTCGCGCATCCGCAAGACGGCGGAGATTTTGGCGAACTGATCCATCCTTAGAGATGGCCGAGAGCGGCAAAGGCGGGTGCGCTTTTCGGCCACCCGTGCTTGCTGCGGATTAACTTGAATCAGTTTTCAGGATAATCTCACCGCAAATCACTTCGGCCCGTCTCGGTCGTCTTCAAGGATATCAATGGTTTCCCTACTGGCTCGCACCCTTCAAACTATCGGCAAGGTCTCACTTGCAACCACGATCGGCATAGGCCTCTTGGCGGGCGATGTGCTGGCGCAGCAGGCGGCCCCGTCGCCGGGCAGCGCCAAGGCAGTTTTCGGAGCCGTGACGCTGCCGACCGCCGGACCGTCGCACTCGATCGGGTTCTATGCGAAGGGGTGCCTTGCCGGAGCCGTCGCCTTGCCGGCCGACGGACCGACATGGCAGGCCATGCGCCTTTCCCGCAACCGCCGCTGGGGCCGACCCGAAATGATCGGCCTTTTGGAGCGCCTGGCGCGCGACGCGGCGAAAAATGACGGCTGGCCGGGCCTGCTCGTCGGCGACATCTCGCAGCCCCGCGGCGGGCCGATGTTCAACGGCCATGCCTCGCACCAGATCGGCCTCGATGCCGACGTCTGGCTGACACCGATGCCTCGACACAAGCTCTCCACCGCCGATCGTGAGGCCCTGCCCTTCACCTCCATGCTGGCCAAGGACAAGTTCCTGACCATCAACGACAAGGTATGGACACCGGCGCATGCCCGCCTGCTGATGCGCGCGGCAAGCTATCCCGAAGTGGAGCGGATCTTCATCAATCCGGCGATCAAGAAGAAGATGTGCGACAGCTGGACCGGCGATCGCAGCAATCTCGGCAAGCTGCGGCCGGAATATGGGCACGACTCGCATTTCCATATCCGCCTGCGCTGCCCTCCCGGCTCTGAAGGTTGCACAGGACAGGCGCCAGTCGCCGCAGGCGACGGCTGTGACAAGACACTCGCCTGGTGGCTCGGCCCGGAGCCCTGGGCAAAGCCCAAGCCCAGCACGAAGCCGCCGGTAAAGCCGCGCGAAGTCATGGTTTCGGATCTGCCCAAGGCCTGCGGGGCGGTGCTGGCGGCACCGGCCGCCGCTTCCGCTCGCGCAGCCACATCCGCCGCCAAGCCTGCCGATGCAGCCCTGGAAACCGAAGCGATGCCCGTCTCGGGCAATACGCCACCCGGCAATATCCCGCAGCAGTGAGGCCCGAACCATCCTCGCGGGGCAGCCTTTCAAAACGCGCCCCCTTGGTATAGAAGGCGAATTAATCGATTGAAACCCGTTGCGGAGCGAAGACTTTATGGCCGGCAGCAAATGCATCGCGCTGATCGCGCATGATCAGAAAAAGGATGCGATGGCGGATTTTGCACGGCGGAACCAGGCGGCACTTGCCGATTGGCATATCGTCGCGACCGGTACGACCGGCGGCCGCGTGCTCGATGCCTGCCCCGACCTGAAAGTCACACGCCTGAAAAGCGGGCCGCTCGGCGGCGACCAGCAGATCGGCGCACTCATCGCCGCCAGCGAAATCGACATGCTCATCTTCTTCATCGATCCGCTCACCCCGATGCCGCACGACGTCGACGTCAAGGCATTGACGCGGCTTGCCGTTCTCTACGACATTCCGATGGCGCTCAACGAATCCACCGCTGAGCGGCTGATCAAAACACTGAACCATTAAATCCGCCTTGCCGGCGGCAGACCACGGACCTGGCCATGCCCGAGCTCAATCACAGCGACGCCCCTCTGCCTTTTCCCATCCTGATCGGCGATATAGGCGGCACGAACGCACGCTTCTCGATCCTTGCCGATGCCGAGGCCGAACAGGAACATTTTCCCGTCGTGCAGACGGCAAATTTCGAAACGATCGACGACGCGATCCGGCAAACTCTCGAGAAGAGCAAGGTACAGCCGCGTTCCGCGATCCTTGCCATGGCCGGCCCCGTGCAAGGCGACGAGATACCGCTCACCAATTGCGACTGGGTGATCCGTCCGAAGACGATGATCGCCAATCTCGGGATAGAGGATGTGCTCGTCATCAACGACTTCGAGGCGCAGGCGCTGGCAATTGCCGAGATTGCCGACGATCACCGCGAAACCATCGGCACGGCCTCTGAAAACAAGACCGCTTCGCGCGCCGTACTCGGGCCGGGCACCGGTCTCGGCGTGGCCGGCCTGGTCCACACCCAGCATCAGTGGATACCAGTGCCGGGCGAAGGTGGGCACATCGATCTCGGACCACGCACCGAGCGCGACCTGCAGATCTGGCCGCATCTGGAACCGATCGAGGGCCGCATCTCGGCCGAGCAGGTCATCTGCGGCCGCGGGCTTCAGAACCTCTATCATGCCGTCTGCGCAGCCGATGGCATCGAGCCGAGCCTCAAAGAACCAGCCGACATCACCAACCACGCCCTTGCCGGCACCAACACGCAGGCCGAGGAAACGCTGACGCTTTTCGCCACCTATCTCGGCCGCGTCGCCGGCGATATCGCCATGATCTTTATGGCGCGCGGCGGCGTCTACCTCTCCGGCGGCATCCCTCAAAAAATCCTGCCGGCGCTGCAGAAGCCGGAGTTCCGCGCCGCCTTCGAGGACAAGGCGCCGCATACCGAAATGATGAAGACCATCCCGACCCATGTGGTCACGCATCCGCTCGCCGCGCTGTCGGGACTTGCAAGCTATGCCCGCAGACCCACAAGTTTCGGCCTGGCGACCGAAGGTCGCCGCTGGCGGCGTTGATGCCTTCAAGCGGATATGCAGCTTCGCTTGAGCGGGCTGTCAATCTGCCGGCAGGGGCACTGCTGAGATCGGCTCGCGTGCCCAATGGCGGCAGCGGGAAGAGGCCGAACGTCTTTCCGATGAGGGCTCGTTCTCCTATAATGACGGGGGCTTCAGACATAGCTCTTAACCAGCGTGGCAAGCCGTCTCTAGCCAAAGCCGCCCTAAGTCTTTATAGAGCCGCGAAAGCATATGCCATGTGCGGCTCGCTTGGTTTGAGACAGGAAGCCGATTTTTGAAATCGCCCGATACCCAAAAAAACAACGTCGACAGCGAAGCCATCACCGGCATGCTGAAGCGCATCATCGCTGAAAACGGCCGTGATCATATTCGTGGCTACATCATTGCAATCAGCTGTTTGATCCTGGTGGCATTGTCGACCGGTTATATCGGCTACATCGTCCAATCCGTCATCGATAGCGCCTTCATCGCCCGCGATATCTGGCATGCCTGGACCATTTGCTTCAGTATTTTCGTCGTTTTCGTGGTGCGCGGATTTGCCGGATATTTCCAGTCGGTCATCTTGTCCAAAATCGGCAACAATATCATTGCCCGCTATCAGAGCCGCCTCTACACGCATCTCATGACGCTGTCGGTCGGGTTCTTCAGCGAGGCCCGCTCCGCCCAACTCGCCGCCCAGATCAGCCAGAACGTGTCCGGCATCCGCGATGTCATGAACCTGACGATCACCTCGACGGCGCGCGACCTGCTGACCTTCGTCGTCCTGCTCGGCGTCATGATTTTCCAGGATCCGGTGCTGAGCATAGCCTTCGCCGTCATCGCCCCGCCGCTGTTCCTGACGCTGCGCTACATCTCCAAAAGGCTGCGCTCCGCGACGCGCGAAGCAATCGTTCTCAACAGCCATGTGCTGGGCGCTATGCAGGAGACGATCCAGGGTATTTCCATCGTCAAGGCGTTCACGATGGAAAACGAGCTGGAGAACAAGATCGACAAGCTCATTACCGCGGCCGAACACCGGCAGAACCGTATCGCCCGGCTGTCGGAGCGCAACGGTCCGCTGATGGAAACCGTCGCCGGCTTCGCGATCGCCAGCCTTTTCGCCTATGCCGCCTACCGTTCGATCTACGACAACATATCCCCGGGCGTGTTCTTCTCCTTCGCCACCTCGTTGCTGCTCGCCTACGATCCGGCACGACGCCTCGCCAAGCTGCAGGTGCAGCTTGAACGCGCCGTGGTGAATGCGCGGATGATCTACGAGTTGCTCGACATGGAGCCTCGCCAGCGCGATCTGCCGGATGCTAAGCCGCTGGTCGTTACCGACGCCCGCATCGAGTTCCGCGACGTCGGCTTTGCCTATGGCGACGAAGCCGTTCTGTCCAGTGTGAGCTTCACGGCCGAGGGCGGTCAGACAACGGCGCTCGTCGGGCCTTCCGGCGCCGGCAAATCCACCGTCATCAATCTCATTCCACGTTTCTACGATCCGAAGGCCGGCTGCATCCTGATCGATGGTCAGGACATCGCGCATGTGACCAAGCAGTCGCTGCGGCATCAGCTCGCCTATGTCTCGCAGCAGCCCTATCTCTTCGAAGGCACGATCCGCGACAATATACGTTATGGCCGTCCCGATGCGACGAATGCCGAAATCGAGAACGCGGCCCGCCTCGCCTATGCCCATGACTTCATCACGGCGCAGCCGCTGGGCTATGATACGCCGGTCGGTGAAAACGGCGTGACGCTTTCCGGTGGCCAGCGGCAGCGCCTGTCGATCGCCCGCGCACTCGTCCGCAACGCGCCGATCCTGCTGCTCGACGAGGCAACCTCGGCGCTCGACACTGAGTCGGAAGCAGCCGTGCAGAAGGCGCTGGACGAAGCCATGAGCGGCCGCACCGTCGTCGTCATCGCCCATCGCCTGTCGACGGTCGTCCGGGCGGAAAAGATTGTCGTCATGCAGAACGGCCGCGTCGTGGAAGAGGGCAACCACGAGACGCTTGCAGAGGCCGACAATGGCCTCTACGCTCGCCTCAACAACCTTCAGCGGCCGGTCGCTTCCGGCAACTCCCGCAAATAGACGATAGAGACGATATGAGCGACGATGCGATGAAGCTGGTGGTGGTTGGCGCGGCGGGCCGCATGGGACAGGCTCTGATCCGGCTCATCCACGCCACCGATGGCGTAACCCTGCATGCTGCAGTCGCGCGTCCGGGCTCCGCCTTCATCGGCAAGGATGCCGGTGAGATCGCCGGGCTCGGCCCGATCGGCATTTCCGTGACCGACGATCCGCTCGCTGCGTTTCTCCATGCCGAAGGCGTCATCGACTTCACGACGCCGGCAACAAGCGTCACCTTTGCCGGCCTCGCCGCGCAGGCGCGCATCGTCCACATCATCGGCACGACCGGATGCTCGGACGAGGACGAAGCCAAGTTCAAGGCAGCCGCGCGCCATGCCCGCATCGTCAAATCGGGCAATATGGGCCTCGGCATCAATCTTTTGAGCGTGCTCGTCGAGCAGGCGGCCCGTGCATTGCCTTCAAACGACTGGGATATCGAAGTGCTGGAGATGCATCATCGCCACAAGGTCGATGCGCCCTCGGGCACGGCACTGCTGCTCGGCCAGGCTGCGGCCAAGGGCCGTGGCGTCGACCTCAACGACAATTCCGTACGGGTCCGCGATGGCCACACCGGCCCGCGCCCGGCCGGCACGATCGGCTTTGCAACCCTGCGCGGCGGCGGCGTGGTCGGTGATCACTCGGTGATCTTCGCCAGCGAGAGCGAGCGGCTGACATTGTCGCACAATGCCGGCGACCGGTCGCTGTTTGCGCGCGGCGCGCTGCAGGCAGCGCTCTGGGCGCGCGACAAGAAGCCCGGCTTCTATTCCATGCTCGACGTCCTCGGGCTCGCCACATGCTGATCCGACCCCGGAGCGGGCCGGCACGGAACTGCCGATCCGCCCAGCCTTTTATTGTCTCGCAGTTCCCGACGGAAAGCCGCTAGGCGCTTTTCCTGGAACTGCTCTATCAAGGAGAAATATTATGAGCGGTACTCTCGTTCTCGTTCGCCACGGGCAGAGCGACTGGAATTTGAAGAATCTCTTTACCGGCTGGAAGGACCCGGATCTGACCGCGCTTGGCGTCGAAGAAGCCAAGACCGGCGGCAAGGCTCTGGCCGACTACGGCATCAAATACGATATCGCTTTCACCTCGGATCTCACACGCGCCCAGCACACGCTGAAGATCATCCTTGATGAAATCGGCCAACCCGGCCTCGAAACCATCAAGGATCAGGCGCTGAACGAGCGCGACTACGGCGATCTCTCCGGTCTGAACAAGGACGACGCCCGCGCCAAGTGGGGCGAAGAGCAGGTTCACATCTGGCGCCGCTCCTACGACGTTCCGCCGCCCGGCGGCGAGAGCCTGCGCGACACCGGCGCGCGCGTCTGGCCCTACTACCTGACGGAAATCCTGCCCCGCGTGCTTGCCGGCCAGAACGTGCTGGTCGCCGCTCACGGTAACTCGCTGCGCTCGCTTGTCATGGTTCTCGACCGCCTCAGCAAGGCGCAGATCCTCGAGCTGAACCTCGCGACCGGCGTACCGATGGTCTACAAGCTCAAGGCCGATTCCACCGTCGCCTCGAAGGAAGTCCTCGGCGACATGTCCGGCGCGCATTGAGCGCAAGCATTCGGGCCTGAGGCCCCCTCAGCCTAGCCCTCTCCCCGCTTGACGGGGAAAGGGACGATCTTCCAGAGATTGCTTCGCAGCCTCAATTCTCGACCGTAAAGCGCACCCTGTCGGCGGCGAAGCGGGAAATCGAATATTGCACCGGGACATCGTCGAGATCCGCATTGAGCGCCTGGGCGACCAGAACGATGGCGCCCGGAGATAATTGCAGATCGCTCAGGTCGCTTTCGTCGGCATGAGTCGCCGTGATCTCGGTGACGACGCGCACATAGTCCGGCACGCCTAATTCCCGAAAAGCCTTAGTGATCGATCCGGTCGTCCGGTAGATCTCGGCGATATCGCCGAAACGGTCGGCCGGGAACCAGCTGGTGGCGCGCGATACCGGGCGATGATCCGCCTGGCCGAGCGTTTCCAAGCGCACAAGTTTTGTGCCGACATCGACCTTGAGCTGCCCGGAAAGTTCCGCATTTGCCGGCTCCTCACTGGAGGCAAGCAGGACGCTACGGGTTTCGCGCACCTGATCGCCGATCCCTTGCGAGAAGCGCGTACGCTTGGAGATCGGGAAGCTCAGCCGCTCCTTGCGCTCGATCAGCGTGCCGCGCCCCTGCACCGCCCGGACTATACCCTCCTGCGCCAGCGCGCCAAGCGCGCTGCGGATCGTGTGCCGGTTGACGCCGAACTGCAGCGCCAGCGTCGTTTCCGGCGGTACCATGCCCGTCTCGTCAAAATCACCGTGGCTGATCGACGTGCGAATCCTGTCGGCGATCTGCCGCCAGAGCGCCACGCCCGTCTGCCTCTGTATCTTCTGCCCTACCATCTCGCCCACTCGCCCTGTCACACGCTTGTCACGACTCACCAATAGATATAAATCTACATTGTATGGTTGTCTATATCAATAGACATTTAGAGGAAGATGCGATGAATTCAGCACAGAGGCAGGAAGCAGCCGCACAGGAGCGCCGGGAACGCAAGCGCGTTGCCGATCTTCTGGCGCAGGCCGAGCGCGACGAGCTAGAAGCGGCGTGGGAGGCATTGCCGAGCAAGCCGGTGGTGCAGCCGGTGCGCGGCCCGGAAACGGGGCTGGTCATGGTACGCGGCCGTATCGGCGGCGGCGGCTCGCCCTTCAATCTCGGTGAGGTCACGGTGACCCGCGCCACCATCCGGCTGGTATCCGGCACGATCGGTCACGCCCATGCGCTGGGCACGGATCGCGACAAGGCTCGTCTCTCAGCCATCTTCGATGCCCTTTGGCAGCAGTCGGCCACTAAGGAGTTCGTCGAGAAGACGATCCTGCTGCCGGTCACCGAGCGCATCGCCGAATATGACCGCAAACGCGCCGAAGAGACGGCTGCGACCCGCGTCGATTTCTTCACCATGGTTCGCGGAGAAGACTGATGAGCCTCACCACCTCCACCTTCGGCAACGATGCATTGACGGGCGGCTTCGCCGACCCGGTTTTCGACGGGCAGAGCGTCTTCAAGTTGATGATGGATGCAATGGCCCGCCCCGGCACCTTGCAGACCATCTCGACCGAGGTCGCACCTCCGGCGCCGCTCGGCATCGCCGCCGGCGCGATCGGGCTTACACTTTGCGATCACGACACGCCGGTCTGGCTCTCCACCAGCCTTGGACGGTCGAGCCTGCCGGAATGGCTGAGCTTCCATACCGGGGCGCCGATTATCCAGGAACGGCTCGAAGCGGCCTTCGCTTTCATCGAGACCGGCATGGCGCTGTCCTCCTTCAACCAGTTCGGCATCGGCACTCAGGAATATCCCGATCGCTCGACGACCATCATTCTTGAGATCGAAAGCTTCGAAGGCGGCAAGGATCTGGCGCTTTCCGGCCCGGGCATCAACGGCGTCAGCATGATCGCTCCCGTAGGCCTGCCGGACAGCTTCCTTCGCATCTGGAACGACAATCGCGCCCTCTTCCCGCGCGGTGCGGACCTCGTTCTGACCGCCGGCCGGCAGTTCCTCTGCCTGCCGCGCACCACCAAGATCATCGCGACGGAGATGTGACATATGTATGTTGCCGTAAAGGGTGGCGAAGCCGCCATCGCCAATGCCCACCGGCTGCTGGCCGACCGTCGCCGCGGCGACCGTTCGCTGCCTGCTGTTGGCATCGACCAGATCGTCGAGCAGCTCGCACTCGGCGTCGATCGCGTCATGGCCGAAGCCTCGCTCTATGACCGCACGCTGGCGGCACTTGCCGTCCGCCAGGCGCGTGGCGACATGATCGAAGCGATCTTCCTGCTGCGCGCCTACCGTACGACACTGCCGCGCTTCGGCTACTCCCAGCCACTCGACACCGCAGCAATGAAGATCGAACGCCGCATCTCGGCAACCTACAAGGATTTGCCCGGCGGCCAGCTTCTCGGCCCGACTTTCGACTATACGCACCGCCTGCTCGACCCGAGCCTTTTGACCGACGAGGAGGTGGACGAACCGATGCAGCGGCCGGCCGAAGAGGGCCGCGTCATGCGCGTTTCTGAAATTCTCGACCAGGAAGGGTTGATCGAGGGCGACGGCGCCATGCCGGTCGATCATGAAATCGGCGATCTGACGCGCAAGCCGCTGGAGTTCCCGATGAGCCGCGATCTTCGCCTGCAGGCGCTCGCCCGCGGCGACGAAGGCTTCCTGCTGGCGCTCGGCTATTCGACGCAGCGTGGCTATGGCCGCACGCATCCCTTCACCGGCGAAATCCGCATCGGCGAAGTGGAAGTGGAACTCGACGTGCCGGAACTCGGCTTTGCCGTCTCGCTCGGCCGCATCCAGGTGACCGAGTGCCAGATGGTCAACCAGTTCAAGGGTTCGGCCAAGGCGCCGCCGCAGTTTACCCGCGGCTACGGCCTGGTCTTCGGCCAGAGCGAACGCAAGGCCATGGCCATGTCGCTGGTCGACCGTGCGCTGCGTGCCGACGAGTTCGGTGAAGACATTACTGCGCCGGCACAGGACGAAGAGTTCGTCATCTCCCACTCCGACAACGTGCAGGCGACCGGCTTCGTCGAACATCTGAAGCTGCCGCACTATGTCGACTTCCAGGCCGAACTCGACCTGGTGCGGCGGATGCGCCGCGATTTCGAGGCCGCTCGCGACAGCGGCATGGATCCCATGACGGAGGCAGCCGAATGACCGAACTCGCCACCTACAACTTCGCCTATCTCGACGAGCAGACCAAGCGGATGATCCGCCGCGCCATCCTGAAGGCAATCGCCATCCCCGGCTATCAGGTGCCCTTCGCCTCGCGCGAAATGCCGATGCCCTACGGCTGGGGCACCGGCGGCGTTCAGCTGACGGCGGCGATCATCGGGCCGCAGGACGTGCTGAAGGTCATCGACCAGGGTGCCGACGACACGACCAATGCCGTCTCGATCCGCGCCTTCTTCCAGAAGGTCGCCAATGTGGCGGTCACCACCCGCACGGAAGAGGCGACCATCATCCAGACGCGTCATCGCATCCCAGAAACCAAGCTCGGCCCGAACCAGGTGCTCGTCTATCAGGTGCCGACCCCAGAGCCGCTGCGCTATCTGGAGCCGCGCGAAACCGAGACCCGCAAGATGCACGCGCTTGAGGAATACGGCCTCATGCATGTGAAGCTCTACGAAGACATCGCCCGTAACGGCCGTATCGCCACGACCTATGCCTATCCGGTCAAGGTTGCGGGACGCTACGTCATGGACCCGTCGCCGACGCCGAAGTTCGACAATCCGAAAATGCATCAGTCCGATGCGCTGCAGCTCTTCGGCGCGGGACGTGAGAAGCGGATTTATGCCGTGCCGCCCTATACCGAAGTCGTCAGCCTCGACTTCGAGGACCATCCTTTCGAGGTCCAGCGCTTCGACAAGCCCTGTACTCTTTGCGGCGCCGAGCAGGTCTATCTCGACGAGGTGATCCTCGACGACAAGGGCGGGCGTATGTTCGTCTGCTCCGACACCGATTTCTGCGAGGACCGCCGTGCCCATGGTCATGTCGGCCCTATGCTGGCACCAAATGGGCTTGCAGCCGATGGATTGCCTGGTAGCAAGGAGGCTGCCGAATGACCGATACACCGCTTCTGAAAGTCAAGGACATCTCGAAATTCTACGGCAGCCGTATCGGGTGCCGTGACGTGTCCTTCGAGCTATGGCCCGGCGAAGTGCTGGCGATCGTCGGCGAATCCGGCTCCGGCAAGACGACGCTGCTTAACTGCATCTCGACCCGGCTGCTGCCGACGACGGGCAGCGTCGAGTACCATATGCGCGACGAGACCTATCGCGATCTCTTCCGCATGAACGAGGCCGAGCGTCGCTTCCTGATGCGCACCGACTGGGGCTTCGTGCATCAGAACCCGGCCGACGGCCTGCGCATGACGGTCTCGGCCGGCGCCAATGTCGGCGAACGACTGATGGCGATCGGCAACCGCCACTATGGTAATATCCGCAACACGGCCATCGACTGGCTGGAGCGGGTCGAGATCGATGCTGACCGTATCGACGACCAGCCGCGCGCCTTCTCCGGCGGCATGCGCCAGCGCCTGCAGATCGCCCGCAATCTGGTGACCGGCCCGCGCCTGGTATTCATGGACGAGCCGACCGGCGGCCTCGACGTTTCGGTACAAGCGCGTCTGCTCGACCTGGTGCGCGGCCTCGTCAACGATCTCGGCCTGTCGGCCATCATCGTCACGCACGATCTCGCCGTCGCCCGACTTCTGTCGCATCGCATGATGGTGATGAAGGATGGATACGTCATCGAACACGGCCTGACCGACCGGGTGCTCGACGATCCGCGCGAACCCTATACGCAACTGCTCGTCTCTTCGATCCTGCAGGTCTGAGGAAGTATCATGGCAACTCCACTCGTCGTTTCCGAAGTTTTCAAAAGCTTCACCATGCACCTGCGCGACGGCCTGCGCCTGCCAGTCGTCGCCGATGTCTCTTTCTCGGTCGCATCAGGCGAATGCGTCGTGCTCGGCGGTCCCTCCGGCATCGGCAAGAGCTCGCTGCTGAAAATGATCTACGGCAATTACGCCGTCGACAACGGCCAGATCCTCGTTGCGCACAAGGGCAAGATCGTCGATCTCGCCACCGCCGACCCGCGCACGGTGCTTGAAGTTCGCCGGCAAACCATGGGCTATGTCAGCCAGTTCCTGCGCACCGTGCCACGCGTCGCCGCCATCGACGTCGTTGCCGAGCCGTTGCTGGCCCGTGGCGTAAACGCTGCGGATGCCCGCGAAAAGGCGGCCGGTCTGCTCGCACAGCTGAACCTGCCGCAGGAGCTTTGGCAGCTGCCGCCCGCCACCTTCTCCGGCGGCGAGCAGCAGCGCGTCAACATCGCACGCGGCTTCATCACGGACCACGCCATCCTGCTGCTCGACGAACCCACGGCGTCGCTCGATGCCAAAAACCGGGCCGTCGTCGTCGACATGATCGAGAAGAAGAAGCAGGCGGGCGTCGCGCTTCTCGGCATCTTCCATGATGAGGAAGTCCGCGAGGCCGTCGGCAGCCGTATTCTCGACGTTTCACAGTTTTCGCCGAGGAAGGCAGCAGCATGAGCCGGAAACTGGGCGAGACGCCCTTCATCAGCCCTTCGGCCAGCGTCAACAATTCGACGCTCGGCCGCTATACTGAAGTCTCCGACCGCTGCCGCATCGACGAAGTCGAGATCGGCGACTATTCCTACATCATGCAGGATGGCGCCATCTGGTGCGCAACGATCGGCAAGTTCGTCAACATCGCGGCCGCCGTGCGCATCAACGCCACCAATCATCCGACATGGCGCGCCACGCTGCACCATTTCACCTATCGTGCCGCCGACTACTGGCCGGATGCCGATATGGAGACGGATTTCTTCACCTGGCGGCGCGACAATCGCGTCGTCATCGGTCACGACGTATGGATCGGTCATGGCGCCACCATCCTGCCGGGTGTCGCGGTTGGCAACGGTGCGGTCATCGGCGCAGGCGCCGTCGTCTCGAAGGACGTCGCGCCCTACACGATCGTCGGCGGTGTGCCGGCAAAGCTGATCCGCGAACGCTTTACGGCGGAAGTCGGGGCTCGCATGGACAAGCTTGCCTGGTGGGACTGGGACCACGACCGCCTTCGCACGGCGCTTGCCGACTTCCGCGCCCTGTCTGTGGAAGATTTTTTGGATCGCTACGCTGCCTGAGGACGCTTTCCGCCCGAGCCGGGCTTGCGCGAGACCCGCGGGCGTTTCAGCCTCAAGCGATCTGTCTAGCCCGGTTTAAGGGAGGAGTTGTTCATGGCAAAGCAGTTTTCCAGTATCGACGACAGGCTGCGCGATTTCATCGCGCGGCAGCACATCTTCTTCACGGCATCCGCCACGGCAGCCTCACGGGTCAACATCTCGCCGCGCGAAACGCTCTGCCTGCGCATCATCTCCCCGAACACGGCCATCTATCTCGACCGCACCGGCAGCGGCAACGAGACTTCGGCTCACATGAAGGCCGACGGGCGGCTGACCATCATGTTCTGCGCGATGGAAGGGCCGCCGATGATCCTTCGCCTCTACGGCCGCGGCAGGATCATCCGTCGGCCATCGCCGGAATACAGGGAATTGCTGTACACGCATTATGACGGAGACGAGCCGCTGGGCGCGCGACAGATCGTGTGGCTGGATATCGATCTCGTGCAGACGTCCTGCGGCTTCGGCGTGCCGCTCTTCAACTATGAAGGCGAAAGACCAAGCCTCGACAACTGGGCCAATGCAAAGGGGCCCGATGGCATAGAAGAGTATTGGCGTGAGAAAAACACCGTCAGTATGGACGGCTTACCTACCGGTTTATTTGACGACTGAGGACAACCGAAGGATTCAGTCCTCAAACGTGTAAAATCGGGGCGAATTGTAACAGCACTTACATAAAACTGACATTGGAGCTTCATGAAGCGGGACTAATCGGTTGCCTTGTGGTTGGCGCCGGCCCCCTTGAAACTCCCTTCGAGGCAGGGGCGTGCGCCCATTCTTAGCACCGGTAACGCTGATTTTTTGCAGCCCGGCAGCCGCGAAAGGGAAGCATTATGTTCGAACTCAGGAATGTCTCGCGCCGGTTTGGCAACAAGCTCGCTGTGGATTCCGTGACTTTGAACATACCCCAGGGCCAGATGGTCGGCATCATCGGCCGTTCCGGCGCCGGCAAGTCGACGCTGCTGCGCATGATCAACCGCCTGGCCGATCCGAGTTCCGGCTCCATCCATTTCTCCGGCGTCGAGGTTTCCAAGCTCAAGGGCCGTGCGCTGCGCAGCTGGCAGCGCGACTGCGCCATGATCTTCCAGCAGTTCAACCTGGTTCCGCGCCTCGACGTGCTCACCAACGTCATGCTTGGCCGCCTGAACCAGCGCTCCACCGTTCTGAGCCTGCTCTCCGTCTTCACCCGCGAGGAACGCATTGAAGCGATTGCCGCTCTCGAACGGCTCGGCATCGAACAGACGGCCCTGCAGATGGCCGGCACGCTTTCAGGCGGCCAGCAGCAGCGCGTCGCCATCTGCCGCGCCTTGATGCAGCAGCCGAAGATGATGCTGGCCGACGAGCCGATCGCTTCGCTCGACCCGCTGAACGCCAAGATCGTCATGGATGCGCTGCGCGACATCAATGAGCGCGAAGGCATCACCGTCATCACCAACCTGCACACGCTGGATACTGCCCGCAACTATTGCGAACGCATCATCGGCATGGCGGCCGGCCGCGTCGTCTTCGACGGCAAGGCATCCGAACTGACGGCCGCTGCCGTCAAGGAAATCTATGGAACCGACAAGGACGGCGCCGGCATCGACGAGACCATGACGTCGACCGCAATCAACTTCGCCGATCCGGCCGCGCAAGCCGCGGCAACTGAATCTGCTGGCCCGCAACCGCTGGCGCTGGCCGGTCTCTGAGAGAGACGGCCGGGATCGAGAGCCCGCGTCAAGGGCACATTTCTTCTAGACCGAAGGCATCCGGGGACACCGGTTAATCAGGAGACGAACCCAATGTTGAAGAAGACTCTTCTTGCGGCTACGGCGCTTCTCGCGCTCGTTGGCGGCGCCAACGCTGCAGACCTCAAGGAATTCCGCGTCGGCATTCTCGGCGGCGAAAACGAAGCCGACCGCCTGCGCAACTACGCCTGCCTTTCCGACCACCTGAAGAAGGAGTTCGGTTTCGAGAAGGTTTCGCTGTTCCCGGCCGCTGACTATAACGGCGTTATCCAGGGTCTGCTCGGCGGCACGCTCGACTTCGCAGAACTTGGCGCTTCCGGCTACGCAGCCGTCGCCATCAAAGACCCGAAGGCCGTTACCCCGATCCTGACCACCCAGCAGACCGACGGCGCGACCGGCTACTACTCCATCGGCCTCGCTCTGAAGTCTTCCGGCATCAAGACGATCGCCGACGCCAAGGGCAAGAAGCTCGGCTACGCCGATCCGGACTCCACCTCGGGCTACCTCGTTCCGCTGACGCAGATTCCGAAGACCACCGGCGCTCCGAACGACAAGTTCTTCGCTTCGACCCAGTTCAACGGCGGCCATGAGAACAACCTGCTCGCCGCTTACGACGGCAAGGTCGACGTTGCTGTCGACGACTCCTCGGGCATCGGCGACTTCAAGGACGGCTTCACCTCCGGCACCTTCCGCAAGGCTGTCGACAAGGGCACCGTCGACCCAAACAAGCTGGTCGAAGTATGGCGCTCGCCGCTGATCCCGAACGGCCCGCTCGTCGTTCGTAACGCTCTCGGCACCGAATGGCAGGCCAAGCTGGCCGACTTCTTCCTGAAGCTGCCGACCACGGACGCCAAGTGCTTCAACGCCATCGAAGGCGGCGACTTCAAGGGCTACGTCAAGGTTACCCCGGACTTCTACAACGCCGTTATCGATGTTCGTAAGGCTGCTATCGGCGGCTAATCCGCATTCCGATAACTGGGCGGCTGGCGACGGCCGCCCTTTTGCTATTCACAAAGGCAGGATTACATGACGATTGCCGATACGCACCCGAACATGCAGAGCGCGCCTCAGGGCGCCAAGGAGATCGGCGACGCCTGGACCAAGATGGTGGCCCGCCGCCGTCTTTACACCGGAATCGGCCTTATCATCCTGCTCGTCGCTTTCGTCAGTTCCGTCCGCTTTGCCGACGAAAGCAATGCCGGCCATTTCTTCGAGCGCTTGCCGCATCTCTTCGACTTCGTAAGCTGGCTCATTCCCAAGGACTGGGCCGACGTCTATCGCGCCCTCTTCGACCTGCCGAGCCCGAATGGCGCCAACGGCGCCGGCGGTGAGGAATTCAATTTTCCGCTCGGCCGCGTCTATGTCTGGGGCGATTTCTACATCCCCGAATATTTCGAGCTGATGATCGTCACGATCAACATCGCGCTGGTCTCGACCATTGTCGGTTTCGTCTTCGCGGTGCCGCTCGCCTTCTTTGCCGCGCGCAACCTGTCGCCGTCGCATCCGATCCGCCTGATCGCCAAGCGCATCATGGAATTGCTGCGCGCCTTCCCGGAAATCGTCATTGCCGGCCTGTTTTCCGCCATCCTGTCGATCGGCCCGATCGCGGCCATCATCGCCGTCGGCCTTCACACGATCGGCGCGCTCGGCAAGCTGTTCTACGAAGTCATCGAGAATATCGACATGAAGCCGGATGAGGGCATGCGCGCCGTCGGTGCCAGCTGGACCGAGCGCGTGCGCTTTGCCGCTCTGCCCCAAGTGCTGCCGAACTTCATGTCCTATGCCTTGCTGCGCCTCGAAATCAACGTTCGCGCCTCCACCATCATCGGCGCCGTCGGCGGCGGCGGTATCGGCGAAGAGCTGAAGCTTGCGATCTCGCGCGGCTTCGGCGCCAAGACCATGGCGCTGATGCTGCTGCTCTTCGCGACGATCATTGTCGTCGACCAGTTCTCAGCGTGGCTCCGCCGTCGTCTCGTCGGTGAACACGCCTTCCTTCTGCAGCATTGAGGTTCCCCATGTCCGTCATCGACGCCAGCCGTATGCAGGAAATCGAAGCGCGTTATCCGGAGGTCTTTCATCGGTCCTTCCGCCAGCGTTATGGCGCGCTGATGGTCTTCATCGGCGTCCTCCTCTACAGCATCTATGCCGTATGGTTCTTCGATCTGCCGAAGGTCCTCTCGGAGGCACGCTGGGAACGCGTCGGCATCTATCTCAGCCAGTGGATCAGCTATGATGTTCAGCCGGAGTTCCGCATCTCCGGCGACAAGATCAGCATCAAATATCCGCGCTTTTCGGTGCTGGGTGACAACCCCAACCCCAGCTGGGTGACGACCAATCCCGACGGCAGCATGGTCGTTTCGGTGAGCGGCACCAGCCGGACGGTGGAGATCACCAAGACGCAAGCGATCCTGACCGCGCATGGTGTAACCATTCCGATCGACATTACGGGCAATGCTCCGAAAATCGTCGGCTCGCAGCCGGTGCCGAGCTGGATGACTGTCTATGACGACAACATCCTCGCCAATATGGGCTTTGCCGGCGATGTCAGCATTTCCACCGATCGCGTGAAGATCCGCAAACGCTTCCTCGGCTGGGCCAATTTCGTCTTCGATACGCATTCGCCCTTCTTCGACAAGCCGGCGAGCGAAGTCGTCAGCCTGATCGTTTCCGGACCGCGTCTCGATCCCGACCAGTCCAATCTCTCGCTGGCCTTCGACAACATCTGGAACAATGGCGCCTGGCAGCATGGCGACGTCTGGACCAAGCTGTTCCAGACCATCGTCATGGCTTTCCTCGGTACGTTGCTCGGTTCGCTCGCCGCCTTTCCGCTCGCTTTCATGGCGGCTCGCAACATCACGCCGAACCGGCTGCTCAATCAGGTCCTGAAGCGCTCCTTCGATTTCCTGCGCTCGGTCGACATGCTGATCTGGGCACTGTTCCTCACCCGCGCCTTCGGCCCAGGCCCGCTCGCCGGCAGCGGCGCAATTTTCCTCACGGAGACGGGTACGCTCGGCAAGCTCTATTCCGAAGGCCTCGAGAACATCGACAACAAGCCGCGCGAAGGGGTGAAGTCCACGGGCTCGCCGCAGATCCTGGTGCAGCGTTACGGCATCGTGCCGCAGATCGTTCCCGTCATCGTCAGCCAAACGCTCTACCAGTGGGAATCGAATGTGCGGGGCGCAACCATCATCGGCGCCGTCGGCGCCGGCGGTATCGGCCTCAAGCTTTGGGAAGCGATGCGCACCAATGCCAACTGGGCGAACGTCGCCTACATGGTGCTGCTGATCCTCATCGTCGTCTTCCTATTCGACGCCGCCTCCAACGCCCTGCGGTCGCGCCTGATGGGCACGAGGGCCAAGTAAAAAAGAGCGAGAAAATCGCAGCGCATCATCATTTTGTCACGGGAATCCGGTAGCGCAGGCCCGACAAGACCGCATTGATCGAATCGGATTTAGCCGGATTCGACCAGCTGCGGTCTTGCTGCTCTTGCGGTTTGTCGCAAATCACCCAACAGTGTCGCGCGCAGCCGATTTTTCCAAGGAATACAGCCTTGCGCTATGCTCTCTATTTCACGCCGCCCAAAGACGATTCGCTGACTGCGCTGGCCGCCCGCTGGCTGGGCCGCGATGCTTTTTCCAATGAGATCTTTTCCGACAAGGCCATGGGTCCGCTGCCGGAAGGCCATGCCGAGCTGACAGCCGATCCGCGCCGCTACGGCTTCCATGCCACGCTGAAGGCACCCTTTGAGCTCGCCGCCTCGGTGAACGAGCGCGACCTGCTTGAGGTTGCCGCCGATTTCGCCTCGCGCACCAAGGCCTTCACGATTCCGGAGCTGGTACTCGGCCAGCTTGGCCCATTCTTCGCGCTCGTGCCCGGCTCGCTGCATCAGCCGCTGCAGGATTTTGCCTTCAGCGTCGTCAAGACCTTCGAGCCGTTCCGCGCCCCGCTTTCGGACCATGATATCGCCCGGCGCAAGCCGGAGGCGCTGACGGAGCCACAGCGCGCCCATCTGCTGCGCTGGGGCTATCCCTATGTCAGTGACGAGTTCCGCTTCCACATGACGCTGACCGGGCCTGTGCCAACGGAGCGTCAGGCCGACATGCACGAAACCCTGCGCGAACGCTTTGCCGACCATTCCGGCAAAGCTCTCGCCATTTCCAGCCTTGCCATCTTCGTCGAAGAAGAGCGTGGGGCACCCTTTACCGTCCGCTCCTGGCTGCCGCTTGCTGGCAGCTAGAGCTATCCGCTTCAAACACAGTCGCGGGAATGCTCCATCGCTCCGTTTTCAGCAATTCCAGCAAAACCGCTTCGCACTTTTGCTGGAATTGCTCCAATGATGAAAGATCCGACATGACCAAAGAAACCGTCCTTTCCAACGCCCGCATCGTCCTTGAAGACAGGATCGTCGAGGGCTCGGTGCTGATCCGTGACGGTCGTATTGCCGACATTTCCGAAGGCAAGTCCGTGATCGGCGAGGATTTCGAAGGCGATTACCTGATCCCCGGTCTGGTGGAGCTGCATACCGACCATCTGGAAGCGCATTACTCCCCGCGCCCGGGCGTTCGCTGGCACAAGACGTCGGCGATCCAGGCGCACGATGCCCAGATCGTCACGTCCGGCATCACCACCGTGTTCGACTGCCTGCGCATGGGCTCTGATGAAGACGGCGGCTTCGAGAAGGGCGAGATGCGCGAGATGGCCGATGCCATCCAGGCGGCCCAGCGCGAGGACCGTCTGCGCGCCGACCACCTGATCCACCTGCGCTGCGAGGTTTCCTCCGACAACGTCCTCGATCACTTCCAGGACTTCGAGAAAGACCCCTATGTCCGCCTGGTGTCGCTGATGGATCACGCACCGGGCCAGCGCCAGTTCCAGACCATGGACCAGTACATCTTCTACTACCAGAAGAAGCGTGGCCTGAGCGACGAGGCCTTTGCCAAGTTCGTTGCCAAGCGTCAGGAAGAATCGGCGAAGTACGCGACCCCGCACCGCGACGCGATTTCCAAGGTCTGCTCCGAGCGCGGCATCACCGTCGCCAGCCATGACGACGCAACGCTTGCCCATGTCGACGAAGCCATTCACTACGGCGTCCGTCTTGCGGAATTCCCGACCAGCATCGACGCGGCCAAGGCTTCGCATGGCGCCGGCATGAGCGTTCTGATGGGTGCGCCGAATATCGTGCGCGGCAAGTCGCACTCCGGCAATATCGCAGCGCGCGACCTGGCCGAACTCGGCGTGCTGGACGTGCTCTCTTCCGACTACGTACCGCTCAGCCTGCTGCATGCTCCCTTCATCCTTGCGGATGAAGTCGAGAGCATTTCGCTGCCGCAGGCGATCGCCATGGTCACCGCAACGCCGGCAAAAACCGTCAGCCTTGACGATCGCGGCCGCATCGCAGAGGGCCTGCGCGCCGACCTGGTTCGCGTTCGCCGCGATCATGGCGTGCCGGTCACCCGTTCCGTCTGGCGCGAAGGACGGCGGGTCGCATGAGCACGGACGCCAATCTCGAGCCGGCTAACGACAGCCTTTCGAGTGCGACTGCCGGCGTTCTCGCCGTCGTCGTCGGCCCGAGCGGCGCCGGCAAAGATACGCTGATGAACCTCGCCGCTCGGCATTTTGCCGGCCGGCCCGACGTTCACTTCGTCCGCCGTGTTATCACACGTGCGGTCGATGCCGGCAACGAAGACCATAGAAGCGTTTCCGATGTGGATTTCGATGCGATGAAGCAGGCCGGCACATTCGCCGTCTCCTGGGAAGCGCATGGCCTGAAATACGGCATCCCGGCCGAAGTCGCCGACGAACTTGCACGCGGCAATCTCGTCATTGCCAACGGCTCGCGCTCGGCGCTGCCCCATTTCCAGACCGCCTTTCCGCGACTAAAGGTCATCAACATCACCGCGCGGCGGGAAGTGCTGGCCGAACGGCTGATGGCACGTGGCCGCGAAAGCCGTGAGGATGTGCTGAAACGCCTGGAGCGCAGCACGCTTGCCGTTCAGGACGGCTACGATGTCACCGATATCGACAATAGCGGCACGCTCGAAGAAGCCGAAACCGCCATCATTTCCGCGCTGGAAGCACTGATCCGGAAATAAGAGCGCTGAAGCCGCCCAATCTCGCCCTCCTGAGCTTGTCGAAGGGGCGAGATAGCCAGCCTCAGTGCGCCTCATCCCAATTATTGGCGGCACGCGCATCGACCTTCAAAGGCACGGCCATGTCCACGGCCGGCAGGGCGGCGTTTTCCATGACCGAGACGATGACCGGCGTCGTGCGCTCGACATCGGCATCCTCGACTTCGAAAATCAGTTCGTCATGCACCTGCAAGAGCATGCGCACGCGATCGCCAAGCCCGGCGGAAGCCAGCGCCGGCTCCATCTTGATCATGGCGCGACGGATGACATCCGCGGCCGAGCCCTGGATCGGCGCGTTGATCGAGGCGCGCTCATTGAAGGCACGGACGGACGGGTTGGAGGAGCGGATTTCCGGGAAATGGATGCGGCGACCGAAGATCGTCTCGACATAGCCCTTGTCGCGCGCTGTCTGCTTGGTGCTGTCCATATAATCGCGAATGCCGGGGAAGCGCTCGAAATACTTCTTGATGTAATCGCTTGCTTCCGAGCGCTCGATGGAGAGCTGGTTGGCGAGGCCGAAGGCCGAAATACCGTAGATGATGCCGAAGTTGATCGCCTTGGCACGACGGCGCACCTCGCTCGGCATGCCCTCCACCGGCACGCCGAACATCTCGGAGGCCGTCATCGCGTGAATATCGATGCCGTCTTCGAAGGCTTGCTTCAGCTGCGGAATATTGGCGACGTGCGCCAGAACGCGCAGTTCGATCTGGCTGTAGTCGGCGGAGACGAGCTTGTGGCCCGGCGTCGAGATGAAGGCGGTGCGGATCTTGCGGCCTTCCGCCGTGCGCACCGGAATATTCTGCAGGTTCGGTTCCGACGAGGAAAGGCGCCCGGTCGTGGTCGATGCCAGTGAGTAGGAAGTGTGAACGCGCTTCGTCTGCGGATGGACGTATCCCGGCAAGGCGTCGGTATAGGTCGATTTCAGCTTGGTGAGCTGGCGCCAGTCGACGATCTTGCGCGGCAGATCGAAGCCGGCAGCGGCCAGATCTTCCAACACCTGCGCCGAGGTCGACCATTGGCCCGTCTTGGTTTTGCTGCCGCCGGCCAGCCCCATCTTGCCGAAGAGGATATCGCCGAGCTGCTTCGGAGAACCGATGTTGAAACGCTCTCCGGCGAGCGTGTAGATCTCGTCTTCCAGCCGCGCCGCGCCTTGCGCCAGTTCGCCGGAAAGGCGTGACAGGATCTGCCGGTCGATGGTGATGCCGCGCTCCTCCATATGGGCAAGCACCGGCACGAGCGGCCGCTCCAGACGCTCGTAGACGGCGGAGAGCTTCTCTGCCGCAAGCCGCGGCTTCAGCACCAGCCAGAGGCGTAGCGTCACATCAGCATCCTCGGCCGCATAGGCCGTGGCGCGGTCGATATCGACGAGATCGAAGGTGACGTTGGATTTGCCGCTGCCGGCCACGTCCTTGTAGGCGATCGGCTTGTGGCCGAGCCACCGCTCGGAGAGGCTGTCCATGCCGTGAGTGGCGTTGGAGCCGCCATCGAGTACATAGGACAGCAGCATCGTATCATCGAAAGACTTCGTCTCGATGCCGTAGCGCTTCATCAGCAGGTAGTCGTATTTCAGGTTTTGCGCGATCTTGAGGATGGATGTATCCTCAAGCAGCACCTTCAATCTCGCCAGGGCATCCCGAAGCGGAATCTGATTTTCCGCCATGCCGCCGCCGAGCAGGTCGCCGACGCCGGTCTTGTGTGCAAGCGGGACGTAGGCGGCGCGGATGGAGCTGCCCGTGGGATCATTGCGGTTATCGGCGATCGCCAGCGAGAAGCCGACGATTTCGGCCTGCATGACATCGAGCGACGTCGTCTCGGTATCGAAGGCGACGATGCCGGTTTCGCGCGCATCGGCGATCCATTGATCGAGCGTGGCGACATCGCGGATGGTCACATATTTCGAATGATCGATCGGTGCGGTGGCAAAGCTTGCAGCACGCGCATTAGCGAGGTCGGCCGGCTCGCTCAGTCCCTCGACGGCCAGGCGCGGCTTTGCCGCCGGCACTGGCACAGAGGCTCCTTCGGCAGACACTTCGCTGCCGGCGACGAGTTCGACATTTTCACCGACATCGAGATCCGGGCCATGCGCGCCGTCAGCCAGCTCGACCTTGACGACGGATGGCTCGATCGCCGCAGGATCGCAATCGCAGGCATCGGCGACGCGGCGCGTGAGCGAGGTGAATTCCATCGCCTTCAGGAAACCGATCAGCTTCGGGCCGTTCTGCGGCTCCAGCACCAACGCGTCGAGCGGCAGTTCTAACGGCACGTCAGTCCGCAGTGACACCAGCTGGCGGGAGATACGGGCAAGTTCGGCATTGGCAATGATGTTTTCACGACGCTTCTGCTGCTTGATTTCGCCCGCGCGGGCCAGCAGCGTGTCGAGATCGCCGAATTCCTCAAGCAGCTGCGCCGCCGTCTTAGGCCCGATGCCCGGAATGCCGGGGACGTTGTCGACCGAATCGCCCGTCATAGCCTGCAGGTCGATCATCTTCTCCGGCGGCACGCCCCATTTCTCGATGACGTCGGGAATGCCGATCTGCTTGTCCTTCATGCTGTCATACATATGGACCATCGGGGTGACGAGCTGCATCAGATCCTTGTCGGACGAGATGATCGTCACATCGGAACCGGCGGCCTCGGCCTGGCGGGCATAGGTGGCAATGATGTCATCGGCCTCGAAGCCGTCAGTCTCGATGCAGGGCAGATTGAAGGCGCGCGTCGCCTCGCGGATGAGGCCGAATTGCGGGATCAGCTCCTCGGGCGGTGCGGAGCGGTTTGCCTTGTATTCCGGGAAGATCTCCTTGCGGAAAGTCTTCGACGAATAGTCGAAAATCACGGCGAAATGGGTGGGCGTTACCCCGACCGAAGTGTCGCGCGCCGAGGTCAGCAGCTTCCACAGCATGTTGCAGAAGCCGGAGACGGCGCCTACAGGCAATCCATCCGACTTGCGCGTCAGCGGCGGCAGGGCGTGAAAGGCCCGGAAAATGAAACCGGAGCCGTCGACGAGGAAGAGATGATCACCTTTTTTCATGGTGACATGGATAGCGTGGCGCACCTCCAACGTCCATATAAAGTTCTGGTTTTGCAGGCTGACGAGCGCGCCGGATCTCTCACCGAAACGTTACTAATTTTTAATCAATCTAATCTGCGCATTCCCTTGAAAAACCATATTTGGAATCACAAATGTTACTCACCGGCGATTGATACGCCGAGGGTCTGACAACCGGCCTGTCCCCCGCCACGTCAGACTCGGACAAAGGCCTATCCCCTCTCCGGGCCTTTGTCCCCCTTTTTCGAGCCGCCATGGCGCCCTCCAGGCCATGGCGGCTTTTTCATGAGAAAAATACAACCTTAGAGATTGTAAATCACTCATGAAGTTGAGGATTCCCAACGGATCCCTACCCAATATTTGCTGATTGTCTTGTTTCGGAATCCTCGGCATACTTGCAATCATGGGATTTAATCGGATGGACTCCGCAGCCTACCTTGCCAGTCAATTGGCGAAGGTATTTTCTCGCTCGTTGCTGCAACGGGCGAACAAGCTCGGTTTCTCGCCCGGACAGTTTCCAATCCTGCTGGAACTATGGTCCGAAGACGGGCTGACGCAGAAGCAATTGCTGGAGCGGGTCGATATCGAGCAGGCGACGATGGCCAATACGTTGTCCCGCATGGAACGCGACGGGCTGGTGGAGCGCCGCCCGCACCCAACAGACAAGCGGGCGCAACTCATCTTCCTGACGGTGAAGGCAAGCGAGATGAAGGCCGAGGCCATCGAGGCGGCGACCGCGACTGATTCCGAGCTTCTCAAGGATTTTCGCAATTTCGAGCGCGAACTGCTGCTGGAGTATATCCGGCGCATTCTGGACAACGCCAAGCATGATTGAAGCACTATTGCATAAGTCTAAAGTGTTACGGCACCTTTGCGCGTCATAAATGACGCGCGGCGTTGTGGCGGGGAAAGCGCGCAGAGCGTTTCCGCGGCTTCACCGAAAGCGTTCCATCCTATCCGGCCGCCCGGTCCATGTCGGGAAACTGCTGGCTTGGCCCGATATCCGGCTTGCCGAAGAATATCCCCTGAAGTTGGGCACACCCCTCCTCGATGACGATGCGGCGCTGGATTTCCGTCTCCACGCCTTCCGTCACCACGGGCATATTTAGACTGTGCCCGAGACCGATGATCGCGCGGACGATAGAGCGCGCCGCCGGATCATGTTCGAGTGCGCCGGTGAAGCTGCGATCGACCTTGATCTTGTCGAAGGGGAATGCGCGCAGATTGCTGAGCGAGGAGAAGCCGGTGCCGAAATCGTCCATGACCACACGAACGCCGAGGCGGTGCAGGCGCTGCAGCGTCGCAAGGACCGCCGTGCGTTCGCGCATCAGAGCTGCTTCAGTGATTTCAAGCTCCAGCCGCCGCGGATCGAGCCCGGTTTTTCGCAGGATGCGCTCGATCTGGTCGTAGAGGGTCGGGATCATGAATTGCAGCGGCGACAGATTGACGGCGACGCTCGCGGGCTGACGCCAGCGCATCGCTTCCTGGCACGCCTGTTCCAGCACCCACTCGCCGATTGCCGCAATCGATCCGCTCTCCTCGGCGATAGGAATGAACGTCTCGGGTTCGATGATCCCCCGGTCCGGATGCCGCCAGCGCAACAGGGCTTCGTAACCGCTGACGCTATCGCTGCCGACGTCGTAGATCGGCTGGTAGTCGAGATAGAGCTGCTTGCGCAGAATGGCTTGCCGCAAGTCGTTCTCAAGTTGCCGGCGCATACGGGCGGCCTTGTCCATCTCGGCGTCGAAGAAGCAGGCATGGCCGCGGCCGGCGCGCTTGGCGCGATAGAGCGCGGTATCCGCATTCGCATAGAGCTGCTCGGCATTGGCGCCATCGCGCGGAAAGATCGCAATGCCAAGGCTGACGCCAACCGCCGTCGGATCGCGGGCAGTGTCCATCTCCGCGGCGAATTCCACCAAGATGCGCTCCGCAAGACGCGTGGCGGCCTCGGGCTGCTGGCGCATGGGCTGGATGATGGCGAATTCGTCGCCGCCAAGTCTTGCAACCGTATCGCCCTCCTCGGCCACGCGCTGGAGGATGCCGGCGACCCTGCAAAGAAGGCGGTCGCCTTCGGCGTGACCGAAGACATCGTTGATCGCCTTGAACCGATCGAGATCCAGGCAGAAGACTGCGACCTCGCCATGCTTGCGGTTTGCCATCTGCAGCGCCTGTCGCATGCGCTGGTCGAACAGCGAGCGATTGGGAAGATCTGTCAATATGTCGTGATGGGCGAGATGCTCGATCATCTGCTGGGCCCGGCGCCGCTCCGTCAGGTCGCGCACGACGAGTACGCTGCATTCGTGGCCGCGATATGTAATGGAGCGGATCACGGTTTCGACGGGAATGGCCTTGCCGTCGCGACCGGAAAGCGTTGTTTCAAGCGGAATGGCAGCTTCGGTGCAGGCCTCCAGATCGAGTGTCAGAAAGGCTTCCGGCACCGCACCGACCACCTGCTGGGCGGACCATCCGGAAATGGTGAAGAAGCGTTCGTTCGCATCAATGATCCGGCCGTCTCGGAGGACCAGCAGCCCTTCCAGCGACGCATTGGCAAAGCCACGCAGATCGGTGAGATGACGATCGATGAAAATCGCGCCGAGAGAGCTGAGAATCAGTGCCGTGGCTGCCGCCAGGACGATGCTGGCAAGGATGCTGCGGTCGATGGCGAGCGCCTCCGAGGGCACATCAGTCTCCAGCGTAAGCGCGACACCGCTCATCGCCGTGAAGTGTAGCGAACATATCGCCAACAGCAGCAAGAGCGCGCCGACAACGATGCGCCTGACGCGATGAAGCCTGCGAAAGGCGACAAAGGCCAATGAAGCAAAGCTGATACCGACGGCAACCGACGCGACAATACGTGGCAGGCTGTAGGAGAGCTTGGCCGATGTTTCTATGGCCTGCATGCCGGTGAAGTGCATGGCGCCGATGCCGAATGCCATCAACACGCCGCCACAGGCGAACGAGATCGAATTGTCCCACTCGAATGCGACGGAGATGGCGAGCCATGAGCCGAGAATTGCAAACACCATCGACAGCAACGTTGGTGACACGGCATAGGTGATGGGGATGCTGTCCTGATATGCCAGCATGGCGATGAAATGCGTCGCCCATATGCCGACACCGCTGGCAAAGGCCGCAGCGGTGATCCAGTAGCGGCGCTGATGCGAGCGGCACTCCTGCGCGCGTGCGAAAAGTAGCATGGTGGCGAGGCTGCCCATCAGGCAGGTGAATGCGGCAACAAAAATCAGCCTGATATCATGATCGTCGCGGATGCATGCAATCACTGAAAACATTTGGTGCCCCTGGAATACGCCTCTAGATTGATGTTATTTCTAATAATCTAAAGAACTTGTAAATTACATGCGCAACTATGCACATAATGACCACCTTGCCGCAACGAAGTAAGCTACGGTAAATTTTCGGTTTTGATGCCTCGAAACCCGCCGGGCTTTGGTCTATCGTCCCGCCAAACTCATGTAAGGAGTCGGATATGACCGATATATCGCCCGTTCTCGATCGTGCCGATCAGAACCTCCCCTCCAGCCTGGACAAGCTCTTCGAGTTGCTCCGCATCAAGTCCATTTCGACCGATCCGGACTACAAGGCGGAGTGCCGCAAGGCGGCGGAATGGCTGGTCGCCTACCTGAACTCGATCGGCTTTACCGCGTCCGTCCGCGACACGCCTGGCCATCCGATGGTGGTCGCGCATCACGATGCCGGCAGCGCCAACGCGCCGCATGTGCTGTTCTACGGCCACTACGACGTGCAGCCGGTCGATCCGATCGAACTCTGGGAAAGCGATCCCTTTGCGCCTGCCATCAAGGACATGGGCGATGGCCGCAAGATCCTGACCGGCCGCGGCACCTCCGACGACAAGGGCCAGCTGATGACCTTCGTCGAAGCCGTACGTGCCTACAAGGAAACCAAAGGCGCGCTTCCTGTACGCATCTCCATCCTGTTCGAAGGCGAAGAGGAATCCGGCTCTCCTTCGCTGAAGCCTTTCCTCGAAGCCAATGCCGCCGAGCTGAAAGCCGATTTCGCGCTGGTGTGCGATACCGGCATGTGGGACGGCGACACGCCGGCAATCTGCGCCGGCCTGCGCGGGCTTGTCGGCGAGGAGATTGTCATCACCGCAGCCGATCGCGACCTGCATTCGGGCGTATTCGGTGGCGCCGCGGCCAACCCGATCCACATCCTCACCGATATCCTCGCCGGCCTGCATGACGAAACCGGACGCGTGACGCTTCCCGGCTTCTATGAGGGTGTCGAGGAAACGCCATCCAACATCAAGGCCTCCTGGGAAAAGCTGGGACTGACGGACGAAGACTTCCTCGGCGAAGTCGGACTGTCGATCCCCTCGGGCGAAAAGGGCCGCTCGGTGATGGAACTCACCTGGGCGCGGCCGACGGCCGAGGTCAACGGCATCTGGGGCGGCTATACAGGCGCCGGGTTCAAGACCGTAATCGCTGCCAAGGCATCCGCGAAGGTCTCCTTCCGTCTCGTCGGCCAACAGAATCCGGCGGCAATCCGCGAGAATTTCCGCGCCTATGTGCGCTCGAAGATCCCCGCCGATTGCTCGGTGGAATTCCACGAGCACGGCGGCTCGCCGGCCATCCAGCTTTCCTACGATTCGCCGGCGCTGACCAAGGCGAAGAACGCCCTCTCCAGCGAATGGCCGAAACCCGCCATCGTCATCGGCATGGGCGGCTCGATCCCGATCGTCGGCGATTTCCAGAAGATGCTCGGCATGGAATCGCTGCTGATCGGCTTCGGTCTCTCCGACGACCGCATCCATTCGCCCAACGAGAAATACGAGCTGCGTTCCTACCACAAGGGCATCCGCTCCTGGATCCGTGTGCTCGACGCGCTCGCGGTTTGATTGACCGACCGGGGCGCGCAGGTCACTTTGCGCGCCCTCCTGCACCTACTCCGCCTCGACGGCCTTCAATACGGGCAACAGCTGATCGCTCGACCAAATCTATGAGATAGACCATGGGAATCTGGATCGACACCGACATGGGGTTCGATGACATCGCCGCCATTCTGGTGGTTGCGAACTCGAACCTCGCCATCGACGGCGTTTCGCTGGTGAGCGGCAACGCGCCGCTCGCCCATGTTCGCGACAATGCGGCAAGTGCTGCCGCGGTCTTCGGCTGGAGATTCCCCATCCATACCGGCCGCGAACTGCCTGTCCTGTGCAAGCTGGAAACCGCCCAGAGCATCCTTGGCCAGAACGGCATTCCGACAGCAGGCAGAAGCCTGCCGTCAGCCGAACCCCTTCCCTTCAGCGACGCCTTCGCTGCGCTCTGCGGCTGGCTCGGCGACGGCAACGGGCCGAAGCGCATCCTGGCGCTTGGTCCGCTGACGAATATCGCCGCCCTCGCGCTGGCGCGCCCAGACCTTGCCGCCCGTATCGACGAGCTGACCTGGATGGGCGGCGGCGTCACCGCGGGCAATCATACGGCCTCGGCCGAATTCAACGCCTTTGCCGATCCCGAAGCTTTGGCGATCGTGCTTGCGCACGGCTTGCCGCTGCGCATGGTCGATCTCGACATCTGTCGAAAGGTGCTGGCGTGGCCCGAGGATGTTGCGCATCTGCGCCAAACGGCAGGCGAAAAGGCGCAGCTGCTCGCCGATCTGCTGGAAGGCTACGTCAACATCGCCATCAGTCGCGGGCGGCCGGCCATGGCGATCTACGATCCGACGGCAGCGGCCATATTCGTTACCCCGGAGATTGCCGTGCTAAAGCACGCGCGTATCGACGCTGAACTGCACGGCCAGCACACGCGCGGCCGCACCGTCGTCGAAACGCGCGCCTCACATGGTGCATTCAACGCGCATTTCGCTACCGAGATCGATGCGGAGAAGGCGCGCACGATCATATTCGACGCGCTGTGTCAGGCAGCCGCCTGACGCCAAATTGGACATGGCGACGGAAGAGCGAACTCTATCTCAGCCCCCTTCCCTTAGCTCCTGCTGCACCAGCGTCGTCCAGAAGGCAACGCCGGAACCGATCGCGTCGTCGGCAAAATCATAAGCCGTGTTGTGATGCAGAGCGCCGTCGACAGCCGGGCCATTGCCGAGCCAAACGTAGCAGCCCGGCGCCTTCTGACCGAAGAATGCGAAATCGTCGCCAGCGGTCGACGGCGGAAAACGGGTCCGCGCCTTCTCGCCGAAAACCGCCTGGGCTGCCTTCAATGCCCGTGCGGTGGCATCCGCATCGTTGACGACAGGCGGAATGCGGCGCTCGAAGTGATAGTCGGCCGCGATCCCGTACATGGCGGCAGTGCCGTGGGCCAGACGGCCAATTTCCCGCTCCAGCTGATCGCGGACCTCGGGCGCATAGGCGCGCGCCGTGCCCCCGATCTCGACGGTATCGGGAATAACGTTTAGCGCATTGGGGTCGCCCGCCTGAAGCGCGCAGGCGCTGACGACGGCGGGCTGTAGCGGATCGACGACGCGGCCGACAATGGTTTGCAGCGAAGAAAGGAAAGTCGCGGCCGCCGTGATCGGATCCTTGCCGAGATGCGGTTTTGCCCCATGCGTACCGGTGCCGCGAAAAGTGACGCGCCAAGTATCCGACGAGGCGAGCTGCGGCCCTTCGACGACGGCCATCTCGTCGACGTCGAGACCTGGCATGTTGTGCAGGCCATAAACGGCATCGCAGGGAAACATGTCGAAGAAGCCTTCCTCCACCATGCGATGCGCACCACCGCGGCCTTCTTCGGCTGGCTGGAAGATGAAATGCACGGTTCCCGAAAAGCCGCGCTTGGCGGCCAGATGGCGGGCAGCGCCGATCAACATGGTCGTATGGCCATCATGCCCGCAGGCATGCATCTTGCCGGGAATGGTGGACTTGTAGGGGCGGCTGGCCTTTTCCGGCATGGCCAGTGCGTCCATGTCGGCGCGAAGGCCAATGCTGCGCGTGCCGTTACCGACCTGCAGCGTGCCAACGACGCCGGTCTTGCCGAGGCCGCGATGCACCTTGAGCCCCGCTTCCTCCAGCAAGGTAGCGACGATGCCGCTGGTGCGCTCCTCCTCGAAACCAAGTTCCGGATGGGCATGAAGGTTACGACGAAGCGATGTGAGGAAAGGGAGATCCTGGACGATCTCTTCGGGCAAAGACATGGGCATTCCTTCGATGTGAGGCACGATGAGGGCGTGCCTAAAGCGCGCCGCGATCTTTCAGATTCGCTTCTTGCGCTTCAGGCCTTTGATTTGGCGCATGTCGTTGTCGCAAAACCGCTGCACACTTTGCGCGACATGCTTTATCTTCCCCAAAGCACCGCCTCCTTCAACCCAAATGAAGCTCAGACATCGAGCTTGTTGAAGACATGTGCCTTTCCGATAACGGTCAGCGACACCACGCTGCCGACCTCTGGCAAGCCGACCCCGGAGCTTTTGATGTTCAAGGTCTCCGAACCATTGGCGTTGGACAGGACCACAGTCACGGTGCAGACGGCGCCGCCGAACTCGATTTCGGTTACCTTGCCGATGCAGGCCGCGTCCGCGCCCACATCGGCGATCGTCTCAAGGCGCAATTGCTCGGGCCGCAGCATGATATCGGTCCGCCCCTGCGCATTTTCGGCATCGACCGGGATACGGCCGAGTATGCACTTGGCAGATCCGCCATCGAGATCGCCCGGCAACACGATAGCATCGCCGAGGAAGAGCGCGGTTTCGCGATCCCTGGGGCTGAGATAAAGAGCCTGCGGCGTTCCGGCCTGTATGAGCGCGCCCTCGCGCAGGACAGCGACCTGATCCGCAAAGGAGAGAGCTTCTGTCTGATCGTGCGTGACGAGCACTGCGGTGATGCCGGCGATTTGCAACACACGGGCGACGGCCTTTCGCATGTTTTCGCGCAGGCCGGTATCGAGGGCGGAAAATGGCTCGTCGAGCAACATCAGCCTCGGTTTGCGACCGAGTGCACGCGCAAGGGCTACGCGCTGCTGTTGGCCGCCGGAAAGCTCGTGAGGCCGGCGCGTGAGCATGTTGCGGTCGAGTTCGACCATATCGATGAGAGCGTTGATCTGCTGATCGCGGTCGCGTGCACCGCGCTCCATGCCGAAGCCGACATTCTCGGCGACGCTGAGATGCGGAAACAAGGCGCCGTCCTGGGCGACGATGCCGATGCCGCGACGATGCGCCGGCACAATGGCCTCGCCGTCCGCCAAGGTCTCGCCGTGAAGCACGACCTGCCCTGCATCAGGGGTTTCGAAACCGGCGATGATACGCAGCAGCGTCGTCTTGCCCGAGCCGGATGGACCGACGATAGCTGTACGGCTGCCGGCGGCGACCGTGAGATCGATATTGTTCAGTGCGCGGACGGGACCGTAGCGCTTGCTGATATTCTTGATCGCCAGAAAGGTCATTGTCCGGCCGTTCGTTTGGATTGCACATAAAGGAGAAGGGTGAGCGGCAGCGACAGGACGACCATCATGAAGGCGTAGGGTGCCGCCGAAACATAGTCGATTTCGCTCGTCAGCGACCAGAATTTCGTCGCCAGCGTTTCCGTGCCGTTGGGAGAAAGCATCAGCGTTGCCGTCAGCTCGTTGGTGATGCCGAGCGCGACGAGGGCTACGCTGGCGGCAAAGCCGGGTGCGGCAAGCCGCATGGTAACCTGCCGCACGGCCTGCGACGGCGTGCGGCCGAGCGCCATGGCGGCTCGCTCGAGTTCGACCGGCGCCTGGGCGATGCTGGCGCGCAGGCCGACCATGGCGCGCGGCAGGAACAAGAGGACGTAGGCGAGCAGGAGCGTTGCAAAGGTCTGATAGAGCGGCAGGACCAGCCGGACCGTGATCGACACCAGCGCCAGTGCGACGACGACTCCCGGCAGCGAGCCGACATAATAATGGCAGGCTTCCAGAACGCGCTGCAGTCGACCCGGCGCGCGTACCGACAGCCAGGCCATGGGCGTTGCGGCGATGGTGGTGAGAAGACCGCCCGCTATCGCGAGAGCAATGGTTTGCAGCAGGGCCGAGCCGACCGTATCGATGCGCCAGATGCCGAAACCGCCGAGATAAAGCCAACGGGCCAGAGTGACGAAAGGAATGCCGAGCGTCAGCACGGATGTGACGACGGGCAGCGCGATGGCAGGGCCGACGAACCAACCCAGACGGCGGCGATCAGCCGGGCGGGCAGCGCCCGAACCGACACGGGCATAGCGCTCGTTGCCGCGCGCCAGCACCTCAATGCCGAGCAGAAGCAGGCAGCAGAAGACAAGGACACCACCGAGCATATTGGCGGCTGGGCTGTTATAGGCCGACTGGAACTGATCGACGATCGCGGTCGAGAAGGTGTCGAAGCGGATCATCACATAGAGGCCATATTCCGCCAGGAGATGCAGGCCGATCAGCAGCGAACCGCCGCAAATCGCAAGGCGAAGCTGCGGCAGGACCGCGCGGAAGAAGACACGCCAAGGGCCGAGGCCGAGCGAGGCGGCGGCATCCTCGATCGCCGGATCGAGCCGGCGCAGAGCCGCGGCGACAGGCAGATAGAGGAAGGGAAAATAGGCAAGCACCGATACGAGGACGCCGCTCCACAGCCCGCGCATGCTGGGCACGAGGCTGACCCAGGCGTAGCTGTGCACGAAGGCAGGCACCGCGAGTGGTGCCGCCGCCAGCCAAGACCAGAGGCGGGCTCCGGGAATATCGGTACGCTCTGTCAGCCAGGCCAGCGTGACCGCGAGCAGGATGCACAACGGAATGGTGCAGACTTCGAGCAGGACGGTATTGACGAGCAACTCGCCGACGCGATTGCGGAAGATCAGGGCGATGACCTCGGCCCAGCCCGTATCGATCGTGATCCAGGCGATGAAGCCGAGCGGCACCAGACTGAGGAGCGCGACGATGGACGCGAGAGCGACGACGGAACCATGCCGAACGCGACTACGAGGGGCGGCCGTCAACTGGGGCATCTGCATGGCGGCAGGTTCGCCGGCATATGTGTTCTTCTGCAGCAAATCCGAGCTGCCTTTCACGCCCTGAAATAGGAAGGCAACCGCCGCAGACGGCGGTTGCCCGATCGATCGGCCTTAGGGCCATCCCTATGCCCCTAGCAGGGCATAGGACAATGATGCAAGAGCCAAGCCCGTCCGAAGGCACCCTAAAAGCGCCGCGACGCGGGCATTCGCCTCAGATGAGTCCAGCTTCCGTCATCAGATCGGTGACCTTCTTGCTGTTCAGCTTCGAAGGCTCGACCTTGGGCGCCTGCAGGTCGGCGAGCGGCACCAGCTTCGGATTGGAAGCCTCGCCATTGCCGACGGCATATTCATAAGAGTTGCCATCACGCAGAACGGCCTGGCCACCCTTGCCGGTGATCCACTTCAGGAATGCCTGAGCTTCCTTCTGATGCTGGCTGGATGCGAGAACGCCACCGCCGGAAATGCTGACGAAAGCGCCCGGATCCTGGTTCTTGAAATAGTGCAGCGCGACGTTCTTGCTGTTTTCACCGGTCTTGGCCTGATCGCCGAACCAGTAATAATGATAGATCACAGCACCCTCGACCTCACCGGCATTGACGGCCTTCATGGCAACGCTGTTGCCTTTGTAGGGGCTGGCGTTTTGCTTCATCGCCTTCAGCCAGGCGCGGGTTGCATCCTCGCCCTTCAGTTCGAGAAGCGCGCTGACGATCGCCTGGAAATCGGCGCCGGCGGGCGATGCGCCCCAGCGGCCCTTCCACTTGGGATCGGCCAGATCGAGCAGCGACTTCGGCAGATCGGCTTCCTTCAGTTTGGTCTTGTCATAGGCGAAAACCGTGGAGCGGGCGGCAACGCCGACCCAATTGCCATCGGCAGCCTTGAAGGTTTCCGGCACCTGAGCAAGCGTATCGGCATTGACCGGAGCGAAAAGCTTGTTGGCGTCGACCAGCGCCATGCCCGGCGAATTTTCCGTCAGATAGACGTCGGCGGGAGAAGCCGCGCCTTCCTGGACGATCTGGTTGGCGAACTGCATGTCGCCGCCGTTGCGGATCGTGACCTTGATGCCCGTTTCCTTGGTGAAGCCATCTGCCCAAGCCTGCGTCAATGCCTCGTGCTGGGCGTTGTAAACGACAATGCCCTCGGATTCGGCGGCGTTCGCCATCATCGGAGCGACCACAAGACCTGCGGCAAGCGCCAGTGCGCTGGTGAGATGAGTAAAGGAAAAAGTCATAGGTCCTCTCGCTTGAAAGTCGCCGCCTGCAGCGGCAATGGAATAGCCTATATTTTTCCTGACAATTATTTTCAAGTTTACTTCGGCGCTTTGTTATCAAAAAAGTTTGAAAATGGAGTCAAGATTTCGCCGCGATCTCTGCGGCGAGGTCGAGCCACGCTTTACCGACGTGGGAGAGATAGCTGCCTCGCCGCCAAATCCACGCCATGTGCCACTGCATTTCGGGCTCGACGACGAGTGCATGGCTGACGCCGGGACGTTGCCGCTGCTCAGCGATCAGCCGCGGCAGGAAACCCACTCCGAGGCCGGCTGCGACAAGCTCGACAATGAAATTGATCTGACTGGAGCGCGCGGCGATATCGGGCGCAAAGCCGGCAGAGCGGCAGGCATCCAAAATGATACCATTGAGTGCGAAGCCGGTCTCGAACAGGAGAAAGGCATTGTCCCTGAGGGCCGCCATCGGCACTCGTTCCTGTCCGGCGAGCGGATGGGACGAAGGCAGCAGCACATGCATCGGCTCGCGACGCACGGGCTGCGATTCGAAAACCTCAGGTACCGGCAGCAGCGAGGCGCCGAGATCGACCTCATCGGCGAGAACCATCTCTTCCAGCCGCTTCGCTCCCTGCTCCGCCAGCTTGATCTCGATACCCGGATAACGGCTGCGGAAGACGACGAATACCGGCGCGAACAACGCATCGTTGCCGATCGGCGGCAGGCCGAGCCGCAGGGTGCCGCGAGCAAGGCCGCTGAGGTCGGCAAGCTCGGCCAGAAGATCGTCGCGCCCGGCAAGCATCGCCACCGCCCGGCGATAGACTACCTCGCCGGCATCCGTCATCGTCGTGCGATGGCCGATGCGATTGAGCAGCGGCAGGCCAAGCTCATCCTCAAGCTGGCGCACGGCCTTGCTGACTGCAGATTGGGTCGTGAAGACCACCTTGGCGGCTTCCGAAAAGCCGCCCTGGCGCACCACCTCGACAAACGCTTTCAAGGTTCGAAGTTCCATTCCCATTCCATACAGGACTGATTTCAATGAAATCAATTCATTTTGTTCATGCGGACGAAGGGCTTATCTTCAGGCCATCCAATCTTTCCGAGCCTTCCCATGCATATCGATCTGAAGAACCGTCCGAAATTGAGCCGTCTGGCCCAGATTGCCCTGCTTTTGGCCTTCTGGCAGGCCGGTGAAGCCATAGCGCGCCTCGCGCATCTACCCATTCCCGGCGCCATCATCGGCATGCTGCTGGTGCTGGCATTGTTTGCGAGCGGCACGATGAAGCTTGCAAGCATGCAGCGTGGCGCAGAGTGGTTTCTGGCCGAGATGCTGCTGTTCTTCGTGCCTGCGGTATTGGCCGTGCTCGATCATGGCGAGTTCATCGGGCTCACCGGACTGAAGGTGCTTGCGGTCATTGCGGTCGGCACGGTGGTCGTCATGGGTGTCACAGCGCTTGCGATCGACATCGGCTATCGCCTGATGATGCGCCATGGAGCGGTCCGCCATGTCCACCATTGAAGCGATCGCATCCGGCCTTTTCTGGCCACTTGCGACGATCGGCCTCTATTATCTTTCCAAGGCGCTTTATCGGCGTTGGCCTTCGCTGTGGCTGTCGCCGCTGGTTGCGGCGCCGGCGGTCCTGATCGTCGTCGCGCTCGTGCTGCATACGAGCTACCAGGACTATATGCATGACAGCCGCTGGCTGCTGGCGCTGCTCGGGCCGGCAACGGTCGCCTTTGCCGTGCCGATCTACGAGAAGCGCGATCTCATCAAGCGCTACTGGCCGGTGCTGTTGTTTGGCGTTGCGGTCGGCAGCACCACGGCGATGCTCTCGGCCTGGTGGCTTGCCAGCCTTCTCGGCCTCGACGAAAGCCTGCGCCTCAGCCTGATGCCGCGCTCGATCAGTACGCCTTTCGCCATGGTGGTGTCGGGCGATATCGGCGGCGTGCCCAACTTGACCGCCGTCTTCGTCGTCGTCACCGGCCTCTTCGGCGCCGTCGTCGGGCAGACGCTGCTGCGGCTCCTGCCGTTGCGATCGGGCATTGCCCGCGGGGCCTTGTTCGGCATGGGCGCTCACGGCGTCGGCGTCGCCAAGGCCCATGAGATCGGCCGCGAGGAAGGATCGATCGCCGGGCTAGTCATGGTCTTGGTGGGATTGACGAATGTGTTGGCGGCACCGCTGATCGCCTGGCTCATGCACTCATTATGAACGAAAAGGGCCGCGGCACTCTCATGCCGCGGCCCTTTCAGATCCCAAAATCCGCCTCAAGTATCGCGCGTTTCCAGCGTCTTGCTGAAGAAAATCGCGACCAGCGTGCAGATGACACCCGACAGCAGGTAGAGGCTGGTATAGACGAGCCCGAACTGGCTGGAGAGGGCAAGCGCCACAAATGGCGCGAAGCCGGCACCGATCAGCCACGACAGATCCGACACCAGGGCCGAACCGCTATAGCGATAGTGCTGGGTGAAGCGCGAAGCGCTGGCGCCAGCTGCCTGGCCGAAGGAAAGGCCGAGGAGCGTGAAGCCGAGAACCACGTAGATGTGGCGACCGGTCGCTCCGCCATCGAGCAGCCAGGGTGCGACGAAGGCAAAGCAGGCGATCAGCACCGCGCCGATGGCGAGCTGATTGCGGCGGCCGATCCGGTCGGCCAGCATGCCTGAACAGATGATGGCGAGAATGCCGCAGATCGCGCCGAGGAATTCCATCAGCAGGAACGAAGCGGGCGTCTGCTCGCTATAGAGTGTTGCCCAGCTAAGCGGGAAAACCGTAACGAGATGGAAGGTTGCAAAGCTTGCGAGCGGCACGAAGGCACCGATCAGTACGTCCCGGCCGTGCACGCGCAACAGCTCCGTCATCTTCACCGGCTCAAGCTCATGACGCTCCAGAAGCGTGCCGAACTCCTCGGTGGCGACGAGGCGCAGGCGGGCAAAAAGCGCCACGACATTGACGGCGAAGGCGCAGAAGAACGGATAACGCCAGCCCCAATCGAGGAAGTCCGCCGTGTTGAGGCTCGTGACGAAATAGGCAAACAGGGCGCTTGCCAGCATGAAGCCGATCGGGGCACCGAGCTGCGGGATCATCGCGTACCAGCCGCGGCGATTGGTCGGGGCGTTGAGCGCGAGGAGCGAGGCCAAGCCATCCCAGGCGCCGCCGAGCGCAAGGCCCTGGCCGATGCGGAAAAGCGCGAGCAGGACGATCGCATAAACGCCGACTTCGGAGTAGCCGGGCAGGAAGCTCATCGCCGCGGTAGAGCCGCCGAGCAGGAAGAGCGCGATGGTGAGTTTGACGCCGCGGCCGTACCGACGGTCGATCGCCATGAAGATGAACGAGCCGATGGGGCGGGCGATGAATGCAAGCGCGAACACCAGGAAGGATAGCAGTGTTCCATGCAGCGGGTCAGCAAAGGGGAACATCAGCTTCGGGAAGACCAGAACCGAAGCGATAGCATAAACGAAGAAATCGAAAAACTCGGACGTGCGACCAATGATCACGCCGATGGCGATATTGCCGGGTGCGACGGAGCCGCCGGCATGCATGCTGCGGGCATCGCTTTCAAGCGTTGAAGATGTTGGGTTTAGTGTTTCATGAGTCACGCTGACCATGTAGGGAGCCTCCCTCTCCGTGCACGAGTTCCTCCACGAATTCGTGCATAATCAAAATGTTTATCAAACATGCGAACATATCAAGTGTCAGACATGAAATAATTCGCAAATTAGCCATCAAAGCCGGCGTTTGCCGCCGCCGTCGGCACCGTGCGCGCATCGGGAAAAGACTGCTGGTGGCCATTTGTTCCGATCCGGGTATATTAGCCCTCATAAAAGCGAATGATCGACGGAAAACCTTCTGGATTTTGCTAGGTTTTCCCGATAGGTGGGACCGCTTTCCATACCGCATTGCACGCGCGCTTGCTGCGGTGCGACGAAACACCTCATATCGTTCATGACCGCCGTCCTTTAGTCGCGGTAGGGTCGAAACAAAAAGAGCTTTAAGACGTGCTAAGACTATCCAAGATTTTCAGCCGTTTGTCCGTTATCCCATTGTTCTTGCTGCTATCCGGCTGCAATTTGGTGGTGATGGATCCCTCCGGCGATATCGCTATGCAGCAGCGGGACCTCATCATCATTTCGGTCGTGCTGATGCTCATCATCATCATTCCGGTGATCTTCCTGACGCTGTATTTCGCCTGGAAATACCGCCAGTCCAACAAGGAAGCGACCTACGAGCCGGAGTGGCATCATTCGACGCGTCTGGAGCTGGTCATCTGGTCCGCTCCGCTGGCCATCATCATCGCGCTCGGCGCCGTGACCTGGATTAGCACCCATCAGCTCGACCCCTATCGTCCTCTCGACCGTATCGCTGCCGACAAGCCGCTCAGCGCCGATGTGAAGCCGCTGACCGTCGAAGTGGTCGCGCTCGACTGGAAGTGGCTCTTCTTCTACCCGGAATACGGCATTGCCACCATCAACGAGATGGCCGCTCCGGTCGACCGCCCGATCAACTTCAAGATCACAGCATCCGCGGTGATGAATTCCTTCTTCATCCCGGCACTGGCCGGCCAGATCTACGCCATGCCCGGCATGGAGACCAAGCTGCACGCCGTCATCAACCATCCGGGCGAATTCCAGGGCCTGTCCGCCAACTATAGCGGCGCCGGCTTCTCGCACATGCGCTTCAAGTTCCATGGCGTGAACCAGGCCGATTTCGACCAGTGGATCCAGAAGGCCAAGAGCCAGGGCACGAAGCTCGGCCGTCCGGAATACCTCGCTCTCGCCAAGCCGAGCGAACGCGAGCCGGTGCGCTACTTCAACGCCGTCGACGATGGTCTCTACAATGCCATCCTCAACATGTGCGCCGATCCGAGCAAAATGTGCATGAGCGAAATGATGCATATCGATGCCAAGGGCGGCGGCGGCAAGGAAAGCCACGAAAACCGCGAGCGTCTGATCTACGACAGTCGCGATGTCGGCCCGGCCTCAGTCACTCCCGTCAAGGCCGAGGGCGGCGCCGGCCACACCATGCAGCACGGAGACAATTCGATGCAGGGCATGGATATGGGCAACGGCTCTTCTTCCGATTCGTCGACCGGTTCGGCGCAGCACCAGGGTCATTGATCCGGTGCGCTTAGTAACAAGACATTTATAAGGACAGAGGCAATCCATGTTTTCCAACCCGGACCTCTATAAATTCATCTTCGGTCGGCTGACGCTCGATCAGATCCCGTATCACGAGCCGATCCTCGTCGCGACCTTCACTGCCGTCGCACTGGGCGGCATCGCTCTGCTCGCCCTGCTGACCTACTTCCGCGTATGGGGCTATCTCTGGAAAGAGTGGCTCACCAGCATCGACCACAAGAAGATCGGCATCATGTATATCGTGCTGGCGCTGATCATGCTGCTGCGCGGCTTCTCCGACGCGCTGATGATGCGCCTTCAGCAAGCGATCGCCTTCAACGGTTCCGAAGGCTATCTGCCGCCGCATCACTACGACCAGGTTTTCACAGCCCACGGCGTCATCATGATCTTCTTCGTGGCGATGCCTTTCGTGACCGGTCTGATGAACCTCGTCGTGCCGTTGCAGATCGGCGCACGCGACGTCTCCTTCCCGTTCCTGAACAACTTCTCGTTCTGGATGACGACGGCAGGCGCGATCGTGATCATGATCTCGCTCTTCATCGGCGAATTCGCAAAGACCGGCTGGCTGGCCTATCCGCCGCTTTCCGGCATTGCCTATAGTCCCGATGTCGGCGTCGACTATTATATTTGGGGCCTGCAGGTCGCGGGTATCGGAACGACGCTTTCGGGCATCAACCTGATCGCCACCATCGTCAAGATGCGCGCCCCGGGCATGACCTTCATGAAGATGCCGGTGTTCACCTGGACCTCGCTCTGCACCAACATCCTGATCGTTGCATCCTTCCCGATCCTGACCGCAACGCTCGCCCTTTTGACCCTTGATCGCTACGCCGGCACGAACTTCTTCACGAACGACCTCGGCGGCAATCCGATGATGTATGTCAACCTCATCTGGATCTGGGGCCACCCGGAAGTTTACATCCTGATCCTGCCGGCCTTCGGCGTGTTCTCCGAAGTCGTCGCCACCTTCTGCGGCAAGCGCCTCTTCGGTTACGCCTCGATGGTTTACGCCACCTGCGTAATTATGATCCTCTCCTACCTCGTCTGGCTGCACCACTTCTTCACGATGGGCTCGGGCGCCAGCGTCAACTCCTTCTTCGGCATCACGACGATGATCATCTCGATCCCGACGGGTGCGAAGCTCTTCAACTGGCTGTTCACGATGTACCACGGCCGCATCCGCTACGAAGTGCCGATGCTGTGGACAGTCGGCTTCATGGTGACCTTCACCATCGGCGGCATGACCGGCGTGATGCTGGCAATTCCGCCGGCCGACTTCGTGTTGCACAACTCGCTGTTCCTGATCGCCCACTTCCATAACGTGATCATCGGCGGCGTGCTCTTCGGCATGTTCGCGGGCGTCAACTACTGGTTCCCGAAGGCCTTTGGCTTCAAGCTCGACCCGTTCTGGGGCAAGATGAGCTTCTGGTTCTGGCAGATCGGCTTCTGGTTCGCCTTCATGCCGCTCTACATCCTCGGCCTGATGGGCGTTACCCGTCGTGTCAACCAGTTCGATGACCCGTCGCTGCAGATCTGGTTTGTGATCGCCGCGGTCGGCGCCGTCATGATCGCCATCGGCATCGCATGCTTCCTCATCCAGCTCGTCGTCAGCTTCATGAAGCGCGAAGAGCTGCGCGACCACACCGGTGACCCCTGGAACGGCCGTACGCTGGAATGGTCGACCTCGTCGCCGCCGCCGGCCTACAACTTCGCCTTCACGCCGATCGTCTACGATCACGACGCGTGGTGGGACATGAAGAACCGTGGCTACGTCAGGCCGACCGAAGGCTTCATTCCGATCCATATGCCGAAGAACACCGGCACCGGCGTCATCCTCGGCGTCCTCTCGATCGGCTTTGCATTCGGGATGATCTGGTACATGTGGTGGCTCGCCGCCATCACCTTCGTCGCGATGATCGCCATCACGATCGGCCATACCTTCAACTACAAGCGTGACTACCACATTCCCGCCGACGAGGTCGTAAAGACCGAGAACGAGCGTACGAAGCAGCTGGCAGGACAGGTGTAAGACGATGACGACCCATACCGCAAAGGCTCCCATGGACGGCGAAACACCCGCCTTCTATCTGAAGGAGGAGCATCACCCGGAAGGCAGCACCATGCTGGGCTTCTGGATTTACATCATGAGCGACTGCCTGATCTTCGCAGTCCTCTTCGCCACCTTCGCCGTGCTCGGCCACAGCTATGCGGCCGGTCCTTCCCCGGCCGACCTGTTCGAGCTGCCGCTCGTCGCCCTCAACACGGCGATGCTGCTCTTCTCCTCCATCACCTATGGCTTCGCAATGCTGGCGATGGAAAAGAACAACAAGTCGGGCACGCTGATGTGGCTGACGATCACGGGCATCTTCGGCGCCCTGTTCATCTTCTTCGAACTCTATGAGTTCTACCACCTGATCCTCGACGGCGCCGGCCCACAACGCAGCGCCTTCCTGTCGGCCTTCTTCACGCTGGTCGGCACGCACGGCCTGCACGTCACCACCGGTATCGTCTGGCTGATCACGCTGATGGTGCAGGTTGGCCGCTACGGCCTGATCGCCGAAAACAAGCGTCGCCTGATGTGCCTGTCGATGTTCTGGCACTTCCTCGACGTCGTCTGGATCGGCGTGTTTTCCCTCGTCTACCTCATGGGAGTTCTCGGATGAGCTCGAACGCAAATCATTCGCATCATTCCGGCGACGCTCACGGTCACGACCATCACCATGGCAGCCACGAGGCTTCCCACGGCACCTACAAGAGCTACATGACGGGGTTCATCCTCTCCGTCATTCTGACGGCCATCCCCTTCTGGCTGGTCATGGGCAAGGTTTTCTCCGATCCGGCCGTCACCGGCGCGATCGTCATGATCCTCGGCGCGATCCAGATCATCGTGCACATGATCTACTTCCTGCACATGAATACCCGTTCGGAAGGCGGCTGGAACATGATGGCGCTGATCTTCACGATCGTGCTCGTCATCATTGCGCTCTCCGGCTCGCTGTGGGTCATGCATCACCTCAACGCGAACATGATGCCCATGTCGCCCGAGATGATGCGCAACATGCCATAAGACGAAGCGGCGGGCCTTCAGCCGAAGGCCCGCCCTCCCCGGCTGATATCTCAAACCGGGCACTGCGCGGCGCATTCTTCAGAACGCCTGACATCGCAGCCGAATTCTTCAAAGACCACGCGTGATCTTCTGCGGCGAGAGCTTTATCCCTTCCGAAATCATGCGGCAGCGCCTCCCCGGAGACCAGCGCCATGACCGATATTTCCTCGAATGCATCGCAAGGCAAACCGCGCTCGACACTTGCGCTTGCCATCTGGGTACTTCTGCTTCTGCTGCTCACGGCTCTGCTCATCGGGCTGGGCACCTGGCAGGTTAAGCGGCTGCATTGGAAGCTGGATCTGATCGCCCGGGTCGATACGCGCGTGCATGCGCCAGCGGTTCCGGCGCCCGGCCCGGCGCAATGGGCCGACATCACTGCCGAAAACGCCGAATACAAGCATGTGCAGGCAAGCGGCATCCTTCTTAATGACAAGGAAGTGCAGGTCTATGCCTCGACCGTGCTCGGCGCCGGCTATTGGGTGCTGACGCCGCTGAAGCAGACCGATGGCACGACCATCATCATCAACCGCGGCTTCGTGCCGACCGACAAGCGCAACCCGGCGACGCGGCCGACGGGACAAATCGGCACGGATACGGTCGTAACCGGTCTGCTGCGGATCAGCGAGCCCAAGGGCACGCTGCTGCGTTCCAATGTGTCGGCGGAAGAACGCTGGTATTCCCGTGACGTGGCGGCCATCGCTGCGGCTCGCGGCCTGCAGAATGTGGCACCCTATTTCATCGATGCCGACGACACGAAGAATCCCGGCGATCTGCCGGTGGGTGGGCTAACGCAGATTAGCTTCCCGAACAGCCACCTCGTCTATGCCATCACCTGGTACGGACTGACTGTCATGACGCTCGGCATGGCCGTATTCCTGGTTTACTTCGAGCGGCGGCGGCGAAAAGCAACGGACTAAACCCACGCCGTTTCGCGGCGATTTCCACGGTCTAGCATCAGCGCACTTTTGTCGTACCGGCCTACCGCGCCAGCTGCGGGAAACGAAGCTGCCAGCGCCTGCCGTCGCCCGTCATCTCCACCAGGCCGAACGGCTCGACATCGATCGACCAGAATGCCGAAGCCGGCGCTTGCAGCACATGCAGGATCGCGGCGCGGATGACACTGGCATGGCTGATCGCGACGGTGTGACCTGCGTCCTGAAGATGCTGCTCCATCCACGCGCCGACACGCAGCATGATCGACGACAGAGACTCGCCGCCATGCGGCACGGCGGAAAGATCCGTCATCCACGATGCGAGAGATTGCGGATCGCTCTCATGAAGTTCGGCGATCGACCGCCCCCGCCAGGCGCCATAATCGCATTCGCGCAAGGCCTCTTCATCGATGGCGTCGAGGCCGAGGAGTGCAGCCGTCTGGCCAGCGCGCAAAGCCGGGCTCGTCCAGACGCGGTCGACCGTCCTAAGCCGGGCGAGAGACAGGTCCGCTCTTTGGACAGCCTTATGCTCCAGGGGTTCGTCGCCCGGGAAACATCCCTTTCGATTGGCCTCTGTCGGCCCATGGCAAATCCAGCTCAGGCGCGCCTTCATGAAACTCCACGACTTCACGCGTCCTCATGCCTGGCATCAGGACCGCGATTCATTGACAACCATCTTCACGGACAGATATAAACTTGCAATTGCGGGTGTGGAAGCCGGTGAAACCCCGGCGCGGTCGCGCCACTGTAATCGATGACGGACACCTCGTTCTCGAGAGCCAGACCCTTCCCGCATAAACCCTTCCGCTAATGGAACGCGCTTTTCTTAAAGAGGGATAACAATGTCCGATACCGCTTTCGCACCGTCCGCCATACCGCAGCCGATACCGCTCGGCCAAATCCTGCCATGGGCCGTCTTCGCAGGCCTGTTGCTTTTGCTGGCGATCTATTTCGTCGGCGCGGAAGAGGGTGCGACCTCCCTCTTGTCAGGCAGCTATGTGCATGAATTCGTGCACGATGCCCGCCACCTTCTCGGCTTCCCCTGCCACTAGAGCCTTTCCGCTTTTCTTCGAAACGCGAAAACACTCTATCCTTTTGTTGTTACGCAATTCCGGACGGAAAACTGCTGCGCGCTTTTCCTGGAGTTGCTTTAAGGGGTTACGCACATGGTTGGACGTCTTTTGCTTCGCGGCATGATCGTCGGGGCCTTTACAGGCATTCTCATTTTTGCCTTCGCCCATACTTTCGGCGAACCGCTGGCCGATTGGGCCGTCGGCTTTGAAGAAAAGACCGCGCAGGCCGCCGGCGAGGCACCAGAGCCGGAAATCGTTAGCCGCACCATACAGGCGGGCATCGGCCTCTTCACCGGCAGCATCATCTTTTCGACGGCGATCGGCGGATTGTTCGCGCTGGTCTTCTCCTTCGTCTACGGCCGCATCAGCCCGCTTGGCGCTCGCGGCACGGCAGCCCTGCTCGCCATCGCCGCTTTCGTCGCCATTTCGCTCGTTCCGGATCTCAAATATCCGGCAAACCCGCCGGCAGTCGGCAATTCCGACACGATCGGCGCGAGAACCGAGCTGTTCTTCATCATGATCCTGGCATCGGTCATCGGCATGGTCGTCGCCGTCGGTTTCGGCCGCAGGCTGGCTGCACGCTACGGATCCTGGAACGGCGCGATCATCGCCGGCATCGGCTACATCGTCTTCGTCGCGCTGATCCAGTATCTGCTTCCGGCAATCAATGAGGTGCCTGAACAGTTCTCGGCAGTCGTACTCTGGCGGTTCCGCATCGCGTCGCTCGGGATGCATGCCATCCTCTGGGCCGTGCTCGGCCTGGTCTTTGGCGCCTGGGCGGAGCGCGAACTACCGCAAGTGCGTTCCCGCAGCAACGCAGCGCTGCGCAGAGCCTGAAATGACGCGATCGTCACATCCCGCGCACCGATCCGTGCGCGGGAAAGGTCGACCCGCAAACGGTCTGTGGTACGCCGCCATTTGCTTCGTTCTCTTCATCTGGCCAACGGTGCTTGCAGCCCATAGCAGCGGTTCCTCCGGAAGCCAGGCAGGCATACCGATACCGAGTCTCACCCATGGCGAGATGGCTGTCATAGCGCCCTACTACAGGCGGATTGTTGCGATCGGACAAGCGGCATCTGACACCGACGAGACCTTCCGCCGGTTGCTGAATTTCACGCAGATCCAGAGAGCCTATTGTCTATGGGGCATGATGCCCGGCAGCGTCAGCGACGAGGAAAGCCCGTTCAACGAATGCTCGCACGCCTATCTTGCGGCAGCCAAAGCGGTCCTGCTGCATATGCGGACGATGGATGGCGAAAAGGCACAGGCCGGCGAGCTCGTTTCCGACATTGATGAAACGCTCGTGCGCAACAATCTATCGCTCATACTCTGCCAGTTCAGCAGCGAGAGTTTCAACACGGGCGATCTCATCAAGCCGACGCTCGCCGGTATTCTCGGGCATGCCAAAAGCCTCACGTCAATCCTGTCGATCCTGGTGATGATCGTAGGCGGTCTTTGGCTTGCGGTCCGCGCATTGCGTGTCAGCCGGTCTCTATAAAGAAACACCGCCGCGTTCAGCGGCGGTGTTTTCAGCCTGGCAAAATGTGCCTCTTACCAGTCGCGCCGGCGGCGCCAACCATCGTCACGCCAGCCGCGATCCTCGCGCCAGTCATCGCGATGATGGCGATGGCCGTGCCAACCCCATGGCGGCGGTGGCGGCCTGCGATAGCCCCAACGCGGCGGCGGCGGTCCCCAGCGGTTCGGGCGGCACTCGCCCCACGGAGTGGCATGCCAGCCACGGCCGCAGGCATAGTCCACATTAACGACCGGCGCTCCGGACGTTGTTACTCCAGCCGGTGTCCCGACAGCGGGAATCGGCATCGCTTCTGCCGACGATACAGCCAATCCGCCAAGCAATGCGGCGATGGCAATCACGGTCGATCTCATCTTCAATGGTCCTCTGTCCAAGTCCCTAACACGCGGGATTTAACCCTCGAAGGTATGAACGCCGGCTGAACCGAAAAAGGTGTTTTTTGGGCGAAATCAAGACCGTTCGAGGCGCATCTCTCGGCCGAAAATCGCCTACTGCCGCGACGAGACGTGACTTGAACCATTGTTCGGACAGGATATTCGGCCGTTCTCGCGCGTCACGAGAGTTTCATCAACGAGGCTTACACCAGAAATATCACCTGCCATAAAGGAGTTAGAGATGGTCGACCTCGCTTCCAGCAGTTCAGAGAGCGGCAACGCCAATCACCCAATTCACGGTACAGCAGGCTCGGCGAAGTGGTTTCTGCCGCTCTTCGGCATCGTTGTCCTCGGCGGTCTCGCCTATGTCGGCTACGCGCTCGGCAGCGATCTTGCCGAAGCAGCGGCGGTTCCGTGGATCCTGCTCGGCCTTGCCCTGCTCATCGCGCTCGGCTTTGAATTCGTCAACGGTTTCCACGACACGGCCAATGCCGTCGCAACCGTGATCTACACCCGTTCCCTGCCGGCGGAATTCGCCGTCATCTGGTCAGGCTTCTTCAACTTCCTCGGCGTTCTCACCTCTTCCGGCGCCGTCGCTTTCGGTATCCTGGCGCTGCTGCCGGTCGAACTGATCCTGCAGGTCGGCTCCGGCTCGGGTCTGGCCATGGTGTTCGCACTCCTGACCGCCGCCATCATCTGGAACCTCGGCACCTGGTATCTGGGTCTGCCGGCCTCAAGCTCGCATACGCTCGTCGGCTCTATCATCGGCGTCGGCCTCGCCAATCAGTTTCTGGCGCCTGCCGGCTCAGCAACGAGCGGTGTCGACTGGTCGCAGGCAAGCAGCGTCGGCATGTCTCTGCTGCTGTCGCCGATCATCGGCTTCGGCGCGGCCGCCATCCTGCTGCTGGTTGCCAAGGTCCTGATCCGCAACAAGGCACTTTACGAAGCGCCGAAGGGCAATGCACCACCACCGATGTGGATCCGCGGCCTGCTGATCTTCACCTGCACCGGCGTCAGCTTCGCCCACGGCTCAAATGACGGCCAGAAGGGCATGGGTCTGATCATGCTCATCCTCATCGGTCTCGTACCGACCGCCTTTGCGCTGAACCGCACGCCCGAGATCAACTATCTCGATGCCTATAAGGCTGCTTCCGTGCAGGTCGAGACCGTGCTCGGCAAATATGTAAAGCCCGGCGTCGCCGCCCCCGCCGATCCGAAGGCTGCCGTCAGCGCGGCCGTGAAGAGCAAGACCTGGTCGGATGTCACCACTCCGGCGCTGCAGGCCTATATTCACGCGACGAGCGCCTCGATTGCGGCCTATCCGAGCATCGAGAAGCTGCCGAACGGTCTCGTCAGCAATATACGTAACGACATCTATCTCATCGGTGAATCGCTGAAGCTGATCGACAAGCAGAAGCTGCTGCCGATGAGCGCCGACGACCTCAAGGCCGTCACCAACTATCACGCCGCCGTCGACCACACGACCAAGTTCATCCCGCTCTGGGTGAAGGTTGCAGTGGCACTGGCACTCGGCCTCGGCACCATGGTCGGCTGGAAGCGCATCGTCGTCACCGTCGGCGAAAAGATCGGCAAGACGCACCTGACCTACGGCCAGGGTGCCGCCGCCGAAGTTGTGGCAATGCTGACGATCGGCGCTGCCGACCATCTCGGCCTGCCGGTCTCGACAACGCATGTCCTGTCTTCCGGCGTCGCCGGCACCATGGCGGCGAACGGTTCCGGCCTGCAATGGTCGACCGTGCGCAACATGCTGATGGCCTGGGTCCTGACGCTGCCGGCCTCGATCGCGCTCGCTTTCGTGCTGTTCGTCGTGCTCCGTCAGATTTTCTGATCGATCCGCTCGAGCGGCGTTTTGAGCTCGTCGGGCAATCCCTGAAAAGAAAATGGCGCTCCTTGTGGGGCGCCATTTCTCTTGTTGCAGAATCCGGGCACATGGCGTCGCAACGCCATGTGGAGTGGCAAACCATTCATTCGCCTATTCAGAGCCGATGCGATAGGGCGGGCTCACGTGCCAACAGTTTCCTTCCTGCTGCCATTGGCACCGAGGCCGGATAGCTTCGCCAGCTCGGAACGCCGATTGGCATAGTTCTGTGCGACCATCGGATAGCTCGGAGCCAGGCCCCACTTCTGCCGGTATTCCTCTGGTGTGAGGCCATAGTGCACGCGCAAATGCCGCTTCAGCGTCTTGAAGCGTTTGCCGTCCTCCAGGCAGACTATGTAATCGTTGGTCACCGATTTCCTCAAATCCACCGCCGGCACCAAATTGCTTCGCTCAGGCGCAGAGCTGGGTGCACCCAACCCATGCAATGCGTCGTGAATATCCTTGATCAGCCTTGGAAGACCGGCCACTGGAATCGTGTTGTGACTGACATAGGCCGAAACGATCTTCACACAGCCATCGAACAATGAGTGCATCTGCGGCAGGGCGGGTATTTTTCTCTCGCTGAAAGAATCCATGATCTTTTCCCGGGTCTCATAAGGTTCCTCGTGCGCCGCCACGCCCGATCGTTTCAAGCGAAACCTCCGCTGCCGGATGTTCCGCCGTTTCAATTTTGCGCCGGTTTCCCAACGCATGATCCCCCGGAGATTACCGAGGGCAGAATGCGCACGCATCAGGTGCGCCCGCGATCACAACCGATAGCCTCCCGCTCCAAACCCCGCGTCCGCCGCCAGTGCGACAGTTCGCCGGCTGTTTCGGAAAGATAGGCCACCAGCTTGTTGCAGAGGGTGACAAGCGGCATATCAAGCATGAATGCCGTGTGTGTAGGATCTCCTTTGCAGTGGTGAAGTGTCTGAAGGATCAGCTTGCGCTCGACATCCTGCATGGTGTGACCGACGAGCGCGCCGACGGCCTCATCGAAGGCTTGGCCTGGCGGATACCCGTCCCGAACACGAAAGACGATTTCTTCGAGCAACCGATCCTCGCTCGCGGTCGTTATGACGATATCCGTGGCGTCGTTTCCAAGTTCGCAAAAGACGTAGAGGCCGCTTTCCGCATCTATCGTCACGCGACCGAGGACTCCCGCCTCGTTCTCGCGAACAAGAATATGCGGGGCAGACCCATCGACAAACACGACGGAATGCACTCCGCCATCGGCAAGCAATGCGCTCCGAAGTCGCCCGCCCAAGGCGCACAACAGCGTATTCGCCTTCAGCCCGCTTGCTGCTCTTGCCGCGGAATCGCGGTATTTAGGCGGAAACACCGGCTGCCTCATCATGACAACACCCGTGCGGACGATGCCGGGCTTTCCGACGGTCGAAGGGGCCCCGTTCTATTCGTATTGTGCACCAGGGTTGCGGCGTTGCCGGGCCGGCTGATGACGCGGAGGCTCATTCCATCCCCCGCAAGCTGATCTTGCCTTTGTATCGGCGCAGCTTCGGCAACGACACCGGTTTTGACAAAAGGAAGCCCTGCACATGGGTAGCGCCCGCCGCGCGAGCCGCTTCGAGGTGAGACCAGGTCTCGATGCCTTCGACAATGACAAAGGGGGCAAAGCAGCCGGCAAAGCCGACAAGATGCGAAAGGCTGTCGTGACCATCCTGCCCGCGCCTGTTGTCTCGCAGGAAAGCCGCGTCGATCTTGATGATGTCGGCGGTGATCTGCAGCAGCGATGCCGGGGTGGCAAAACCCGTACCGAAATCGTCGATCGCAACGCGGCAACCGAGCGAGCGGATTATCTTTACTCGTTCGAGAGCAGCGCCGACGAGCGGATAGGTTTCCGTGATCTCCACGACAAGCCGGGAAGCAAGCTCCGCCTGTTTGCTGATTCGGCCGAGAATATCGGCGAATCGATCGGGTTGAGACAAGTTGGAAACAGAGAGATTGCAGCCGAGAACAAGCGTCTCATCCGCTGCGAGCGCCGCCAGCACCATGTCGAGAATGCGCAGATCAAGCGCGAACCAGCGATCCTGCCGTTCGAGGAGAGACACAAATGTGCTCGCCGCATGCACGGTTCCGTCAGCCTCGGTGACACGCGCAAGGCTCTCGGCATAAAGCAGTTTTCCAATATTCTCGGCGTCATGAATCCACTGGGCCGCAAATCCTAGGCCACCCTCGGAAATCGCCTTTAAAATCAGGCTTTTATGCCCTTCATCGCCATAACTGAGGCTAGTGTTCATCGCGTTTCCCTTCAGCAGGGAACGGGCTCAGGGCGCAATTGCGAAGCCAAGGAGCGATGACTGACCACGGTGCGGCTGACACCGAAATGTCGGATTTCTGGCGCTGTAAATCCGCGTCATCCATCTTCCAGACACCCTCAAACCCTAATCATTAGGGTCCCCTTCATCGAGCTGGAGATATCGCACCGAAGACCATAGTCAACCATGACGCCGCCACGCCATTGCCGACTTTCTTTTATCCATTACTAATACATTAACTAGCAACCCTTTGCAAAAGTCAATCGGCGCATACCTTTGTCGTATATAACTCAACTAAAATATTAGCAGATTGCAGCGGTCATCCGACGTGCATTTCGCGCGGCCACCATTCGTTTTGTCGCGCCGCCTGCAAGGCCAAATCCAGTGGCGGCAGTTCGACATGCCACAATTTCTCCCACTCCAGACTGACGACACCGGCATAGCCATCCGCCGCAAGCGCGGACCGCAGTGCCGCCATCGGAAATTCGCCGCTGCCAGGCAGCACGTAGCTATAGGGCAATCTCGGTCCGGCTTCGGAGATGCTGTCCTTTACATGGACATGTTGGGTATTGTGCCGAACCAGCTTCCAGGTTTCGGCGGGATTCTGACCGCCCTTGCGCCAAGTATGGTGCGTATCCCAAAGCAGCGCGCAATCGGGGGCCAACTCACGGAAGCGAGCGATCGCATCCGAAGTCACCAGACAATCATGGGTCTCGATCAGCATCTCCGCGCCGAAACCCTCTCGGCGGGCTGTCTCGCTCCACCACTGCAGCGTCGACAAGGCTTCGCCGAGCTCCCTCGCATCCCCGGTTTCGCCGCCATCGAAAACTCTTAGCGACCGGACGCCGAGAGCTTCGGCCCAGGGGAGATAGCGCAGAAACTCCTCCTTGGTTTCGGATGTCGCGCCAACCAGACGCAAAGAGGTATCGAAAGCGCAGATGCTTACGGTCGACCCCTCCAGAGCATTGGCAAGGCCAGACGGCGAGCCGAACCTTTCGGTGAAGTAGGCGGGCAGATCGATCGTACCGCCTAGGGCACGGATTTCGATAGCGTCGAGGCCGTGATGCGATGCCAGGGCAAGGGCCTGATCCAGTTCAAGATCAGCACATCCCAGCGTGGAGAATGCCAACGTTATGAGCGGCATATCGTATTTATCGGCAGTCACCACGGCTTCCTCCGCCTGGTTTCCGATGCCTGCCGACGGGTTCGAAAGCAAGGTGCGCTCCACCTTCCCTTCGCCATAGGCGTGGGCCACAAGTAACTAAAAGGATAATTATAAAGCAGCATTCAATCGTCAAGAGATATCGCGCGTTTCCGCTACACGCGCATGCCGATTGCTTCTGAGCCAAGTATGGGTTCAAGGCATCGAGGCGGGATATCCAGCGAGACCAAATGGCTATCCCTGCCAGACGACGGGATGGGTTTCCCCGGTCGCGACATTGACAAAGCCCTCAGGAGCCCTCTCCGAAGGCGCCACCAGAACCCAGCGCCAGGGAGCGCAGGTGAGCGTCGCAAAGGAGAGGCGTTCGGGAAAGCCTGGCCACCAGCGCGGCGAAAATGTCGGCTCATACATCCAGTCGATGCCGGCGCCAGCCTCATACAGCTTCTGCATTTCGGCATCCAGCTCCTCCGCCGACCTCGCAGTCATCAGGCCACCGACTTCGTAGTGAACGCGAGCAATGACCTTTCCGCCTGACACCAGCACCCAGCCGCCCTGCTGCTCGTTGAGCGCGTTGACGACCATGGCCATGGCTTCGTCCGAGGAGCCGACAACCCAGATATTGTGCTTGTCGTGACCGAGCGTGGCACCAAGCGCTGTGTCGGGCGTGCGCGGCCCGGTACCGAGCCAGAACATGCGGCCGACCTTGGCTTCGCCGGAGAAGCGATCGACGATGGCGAATTTGGTGACGTTGCGGTCGGAATCGCGCTGGACCGCGCCGTCGCGGACAGGCAGATCCATCGTGATGAAATCGTCGGCCCAGTGGAACGGCCGCAAAAGCGCTGCTTTCGCCGTGTCGGCATCCGACGGAGCAGCGATGCGAAAATCCTCGGCCGAGACTGTCCTATCGATCCGGACCGTCTTCGTCGCCCAATCCGGCCAGTCGATCTCGGGACGGATACCGACGAAGTTCTTGCCTTCGGAAGCCGGCTTCCCATCAGCCCAGACCTTGGCGATCGACAGTGTCTTAACATCATCCAGAAGCACGATATCGGCGAAACGGCCGGGAGCGATCGAACCGACCCAGGGCGTGAGCCGCATATGGCGGGCGGGATTGATCGTCACGCATTGAATGGCGATCTCGGGCGCCAGCCCGTTCTCCATAGCAAGCCTGACATTATGATCCGTAGCACCGATCTTCAGCGTGTCGGAAGCGCTGCGGTCGTCGGTGACAAAAGCGATCTGCGACCAGTCGGACAGGCCCTTCTCAATCAGCCCGCGAATGACTTCCGGCAGGGAATGCGGACGAAGCTCGATGAAAAGGCCATGCGTCAGCTTTTCCCAGATCTCATCGAGGAACCAGCCTTCATGATCGGAGGCAAGGCCAGCGCCGGCAAAGGCATTGATGGACGCCAGATCGCGCAGGCCCGCACCATGCCCCTCGATAACGCCGCGCTGCTCGAACGTGGCGCGGATCATGCCCCAAAGCCGATCGTAAGCCGGATTCTCGGGATTGCTGACCGAGGGCCAATCCATGACCTCGTCGAGACCAGCAACCATCAAGCTCTCTTTTAGAAAGGATTTTTGCTCGTCATAGCCGAAGTGACCGCCACCCCATTCATAAGCGGTCGGCGGCACGGCCGAACCGGGCAGCGGAAATATCTTCATCGGCGAACCGCGGCGACGCGCTTCCAGCCAGAATTCGAGATTGCGGGCACCATTCACATTGGAGAATTCATGGCTCGCCTCGCAGGTCCAGGTCACGCCGTGCGGCATGACGAGAGCGGCTTCCCACTCCGGCGTCAGATGCGAGCTTTCGATGTGCTTATGCGCCTCGCCGAAGCCGGGAACGGCTACAAGATGCGGTTCATGCAGACGTTCGCCGACCTCGCCTGTATAGCTGCCAGCCGGGCCGACGTAGGCGATCCGCCTGCCCTTGATGACGATTTCCTGATCTTCGAGCCATGTGCGGCTGTGCACGTCAAGCAGCCGGCCGACACGCAGCAAGCGATCGGCGGGGCGGCGACCAAGTGCCGTCAGGGTGAGGTCCTGACGGATCAGCACCTCGTCCGCCGCGTTGACGAGCAGATCGTCGGGAAGATTTGTCGTGGGAAATGTCATGATTGGCATGCCTGCAGGGAGTTCGATCCATCGAGGGTAAAGATGGCGGTCCGCCGTGTAAAGCGACTTGCCCGACTTGGAGGAAACCAAACCATCTCAATGAGTTGCAATATCGGCTTCGATGCGCGCCAAAATACCCGCTCTCTCGATTTCGAGGCCGAAAAACTGCCTACTGCTCAATTGTTGGGCTTGTAAAGCCGATGCTCGAAAAATAGTATCCTGCAAGCTTGAAGCATCTGCAGGATTACTCGGATTAAAGGATCGATAATGAAGGGCCTCTCTCTTGCTCGTGTCGCGGGCATTGCCATCGTTGCTGCGACGGCCGCTCTGCCGGCTTACGCCCAGGCAAAGACGCTCACCGTTTCATGGTGGGGCTACAATGGCGAGAAGATGCAGGCCAACATCATCGAGCCGTTCAAGAAGATCTGTGGCTGCGACGTCGTCTTCGAGACCGGCAACAATGCTGACCGTCTCAACAAGCTGAAGCTGCGCGGCGGCAAGGGTGTCGACGTCATTTACCTCACCGACAGCTATTCGCAGGTCGGCATCCAGCAGGGCCTCTTCCAGGAAGTCGACCGCAGCAAGATCCCGAACCTGGCCGATCTCTATGACATCGCCAAGGCGCCGCAGGGCAATTACGGCCCGGCCTACACCATCGGCCGCGTCGGCATTGTTTACGATACGGCAAAGGTCACTCCGCCGATCGCCTCCTGGAACGATCTCTGGCGCGGCGACCTGAAAAGCGCCGTCTCGCTTCCGGGCATTACCACGACCGCCGGGCCGCTGACGGTTTTGGAAGCCGGCAAACATGCCGGTGTCGATGCGTATTCGGATGCAGACAAGGCCTTCGAAGCCATCGCGGCATTGAAGCCGAATGTCGTCAAGAACTACAACACCGGCTCCGAGCTGGTGAACCTGATCTCGACGGGCGAGGTCAAGGTGGCGCTGGCGCAAGACTTCGTTCTGACGTCGATGCGCGCGGCCGTTCCCACGATGGCCTGGGCCGATCTCAAGGAAGGCGATATCGCCACCCTCAACACGGTCAACATTCCCAAGGGCTCGGAAAATGTCGAGCTTGCCCACCAGTTCATCAACTTCGTTCTGTCCAAGGATGTCCAGCAGGCCGAAGCCGAACAAGGTGTCGACGCACCGGTTTCCACCAAGGTCCAGCTCTCCCCCGAGAAGGCCAAGCTCTGGACCTATGGTGCCGACATGATCGCCAAGCTAAGCCGCATCGACTACCAGAAGCTGAACGCAGCGCAATCGGACTGGATCGATCGCTGGAACGAGATCTTCGGCATGTAATGAAGGCGTGCCGCAGCGCAGCCAGCCGCGGCACTCTCGTGGAATTCTTCTGATGAAGCATCTTGCAAAATGGGGTTTGACGGCGCCGGCAATCATCGCCGTGACACTGTTCCTGCTCGTCCCGGTAATCATCACGATCGCGGCAACATTCGGTGAGCCCAAGGGACTGCTTTCTCCCTACATCACCTTCTTTACCAGTGGCTTTCGCCGCACGGTGCTTTTCAGGACGATCGAGATTGCGCTGTTCACGACCGCGATCTCTTTGATCATCGGCTTTATCGCCGCCTATGTGATCGCGCAGATGCCGGGCCGAGCCAAAAGCGTAATGATCATTGCCGCCGTGTTTCCACTACTGACTGGCGTCGTCGTGCGCTCCTTCGCCTGGCTGATCATTCTCGGCAAGAACGGCATTCTCAACACCATGCTGCTATCGATCGGCATCATCAGCGAGCCGCTTTCGATGCTCTATACAGAGGGCTCGGTGATCGTCGCGATGGTCTATCTTTTCGTACCGCTGATGATCCTGACACTCGTCGGCGTGCTTGAAGGCATACCGCAGGATCTCATCCAGGCGGCAACCTCGCTCGGCGCGACGCCGGCCGCGACATTCCGGCAGGTCATCCTGCCGCTTGCCACGCCGGGCCTCATCGTCGGTGCGGTGCTGGTCTTCACCGGCAGTTTCACCTCCTATGCCACCCCGCAGCTGCTCGGTGGTGAAAAGCAGATGATGATGGGCACCTTTCTTTACCAGCGTGCGATGGTCACCTTCGACTGGGTCGGCGCTTCAACCATCGCTGCCATCATGGTCGTGGTAACGATCGGGATCGTGGCGATCATGAGCCGCATCGCACGGCGTCTCAATCCGATGGCGGTGTGATCATGATAAAATCGGTTCATCCCGCACTGATCGCCCTCACGGCCTGCATTTTCCTGTTTCTGCTGGCGCCGCTCGTCATCATCATCGGCGCGGCCTTCAGCGATACGACCTACCTCACCTTCCCGCCGCAGGGTCTGACGCTACGCTGGTTCTCGAATATTTTTCAGATCGAGGCCTTCCGCACGACGGCGATCACCAGCCTGCAGCTTGCCTTCCTCGGAACCGCTCTTTCGCTGCTGATCGGCATTCCCGCAGCCTATGCCATCAGCCGCTACAGGGTGGAGCTGCCGCGCTGGCTTTCGACGCTCTTCGTGCTGCCGATCCTCGTTCCGGAAATCGTCTTCGGTTTCTCGCTGATGAAATCGATCACCATCGGGCTCGGCTTGCCGATCTTTCCGAGCCTCTTGATCGGTCACGCGCTGCTGGTGCTGCCCTATTCGGTGCGCGTCGTCAGCGCCAGCCTCGCGAGCTTCGACTTCTCTATCGAAGAGGCTGCGATCAGCCTTGGATGCCCGCCGTTGAAGACCTTCCTGACGGTGGTGCTGCCGAATATCCGCGCCGGCGTCATCGCCGCCTTCATCCTCGCCTTCATCACCTCCATCAACGACGTCTCGGTCTCGGTTTTCCTAACCGGGCCTGGCATCTCCACCCTTCCCATCCAGATCCTCGCCCATATGGAGCAGTTCTTCGACCCGACCATCGCCTCGGTTTCCGTGCTGCTGATGCTCGTGACTGTCGCCGTCATGGCGATCGTCGAAGCCACCCTGGGTCTTACCTTCCTGACAAAGTAGCCGCCCGTGACCGTATCGCTCTCCATAAACTCCATCAGCGCTCATTACGGGAAGACGACCGTATTGCAGGATCTCTCGCTCTCTATCGGCGCCGGTGAGCTGGTCTCGCTGCTCGGTTCCAGCGGCTGCGGCAAGACGACGACGCTGCGGCTTGTCGCCGGCTTCCTGCAGCCGACGAGTGGTAGCATCAAGCTCGGCGATCGTGACCTGACGACATTGCCGGCGCATGCCAGGGACATCGGCCTGGTGTTCCAGAATTATGCACTGTTTCCGCATCTGACCGTGCTTGAGAACGTTGCCTTCGGCCTCAAGCAGCGTCGCCTGCCGACCCAGAAGCGCCAGCAGAAGGCTGGAGCCATGTTGGAGCGCGTCGGCCTTTCCGGCCTCGGCGATCGCTTGCCCGGCGCGCTGTCAGGCGGCCAGAAGCAGCGCGTAGCGCTTGCCCGGGCGCTGGTCATCGAGCCGCCGCTGCTGATGTTCGACGAGCCGCTTTCCAATCTCGACGCCAAGCTCCGAGTCGACATGCGCGTCGAGATCCGGCAGCTGCAGCGTGCCAACGGCACGACATCGCTTTATGTGACGCATGATCAGGAGGAAGCCTTCTCGATCTCCGACCGGGTCGCCATCATGAATGCCGGTCGCATCATGCAGCTCGATACGCCGGAAGTTCTTTATCGCAAACCCGCCAACAGTTTTGTCGCCCGTTTCGTCGGCTTCGAGAACCTGCTGCCGCTACGGGCCGTCCAACGGGAAGGCGCCCTGGTGACGGCGGAAGGCGCTGGCGGCGCGAGGATCGCACTCTCACAGGAGGACTTCGGCCCTATTCCCGACAGTTTTGTCCTCGGCTGCCGCGCCGACGGACTCTCTGTACAGCGCGAGGGCAACGGCCTGCCTGCCGTACTTGGGACAAGAACCTATCTCGGCCGTGCCTATCAATATCAGTGCACGACGCCGACTGGCGATATCGTCGCCAACGGCGCACTGTCCGAACCGCTTGCAGCGGGCAGTGCTGCGGTGCTCGTGCCCGTGCCGGAACAATGCTGCATTCTTACCCCGGAAAAATGACGGCATAAGCTGTCACAGTTTGTTTGCTAGAATAGGCCTTTCGGTTTGGCTGACAATCAGCCGGGAGGCGCCAGATGAATACGGATGTCCAGACACATCAGCTCATTCCTGCAGATGATCTCAATCGATCGTTGACCATCGTTGATCCGGACGGGCCTGACACCCGCCACGTATCCGTTGCCGGCGGCATATATACCATCCTCGTATCCGGTGCCGAAACCAATGGGCGCTATTGTCTGATCGAAATGCTCGTGCCCGCCGGAGGCGGTCCGCCGCTGCATAGGCACGATTTCGAGGAGATGTTCTCCTTGCTCGACGGCGAACTCAAATTCACCTTTCGCGGAGAAACGCAGATCGTCCGGGCAGGACTAACCATCAACGTACCGGCCAATGCACCGCATGCCTTCAGGAATGTATCGGACAAGACCGCGCGCATGCTGTGCATGTGCGCACCGGCAGGACAAGAAGAATTCTTCGCGGCGGTGGGCTTTGCTGTCGAAAGCCGCACATCACCCCCGCCGACGCCAACCACCGATGAACTGGTTGAAAAGGGCAAGCTGGTCGCAAGCCTTCTGCCCCAATATCGGACGGAGATGGTGAAAACCTAAACCAGGCATCAGCCCTGGGCGGGGTTAAGCTCTTCAGCCGTTACCAAATACAAGAAGCCCGCTTGGAGCGGGCTTTGATCATCTAGCTTGAGGTTACTGCGAGCTTTGCGCGGCTTGAACAGCGGTTATGTTTTCGCGATCTTTGTTTACGAGGGTTGGCAGCTGCGATATTTATTTTGTGTGGGTGAGGGATTCTTGGTTTGGGGAGTGTGATTTGAACCCGCAGCCTTTCCGGCATTCTGGCCTGCAGGACGATGAGCTACGATGGCGAGCGAAGCTGAAGTCTTCGCGCCAGCGATAACTATTGTATTGATGGGGGAAGATTGTTTGCGTGTTCAGGCTTTGATGTTCTCAGTCCCCCGGCGTCGGCTTTGCCTCCTTGCGGGGCCCTGAGAAGGCGTTAAATCCTCGACCCGTTACCAAATGCAAAAGCCCGCTAGACGCGGGCCTTTTGTATTTGGTTGCGGGGGCAGGATTTGAACCTGCGGCCTTCAGGTTATGAGCCTGACGAGCTACCGGGCTGCTCCACCCCGCGTCACCAGCGCAAATC
>NZ_JACHBG010000016.1 GCF_014207095.1 Martinezella lusitana
CGTCCGCGATTACCCCATGTTCAAGAGCGGGCATCTCGACAGCGACGCTATACTATATTAGCGAAAATAGTATAACGAGGATCAGGGTCGGTGGTGACTGGTATTGGAGGAGTGGAGGCGCGGCAGTGCCCACTGGGTAAAAGCAGCCAAGCTTGCTTACAGGTTGTAGCTATACTAGATTTGTGAAAACGATATAGAGGCCACCGTGATTAAGCAGATTGATCTCATGTTCCGCACCATGGTCGCGGAGCTCCAGCAACGGGCATTTGATGATGATTGGGCGGAAGACTTCCCCCCATCGGGTAGATTCGTGCCGGTGGCAGTCGATGGTCGGCGTTATTGGTATTTCGACCAACCCGATGGTGAGGGTGGGCAGAAGCGCCGGTACGTCGGGCCTGCCGACGATCCCTTGATTTCGGAACGGGTCGAAACCTTCAAGGGTGAGAAGTCAGACTTTAAGGCTCGCCGCAAGTTCGTTTCCACGCTAACACGCGAGGCCGGTTTGATTGCCGCTGATCGCTTTACCGGGGATATTGTACAGGCGCTTGCCAAGGCCGGTCTCTTCCGGTTGCGCGGTGTTCTGATCGGCACGGTCGCTTTTCAATGCTACTCGGCATATCTTGGCATCCGTCTGCCTTCGGCGATCCTAACAGGTGATGCAGACCTAGCCCAGGATTTCGCGATTTCCGCCGAGGTGGCGGATTCGCTGCCGCCGATCCTCGATCTCCTAAAAGGGCTTGATCCGACGTTCCGCGCAGTGCCGCATATCAGCGGTAGCTCTCGATCTCATGCCTTTCGGAATCAAACCGGTTACAGGGTCGAGTTCATGACGACAAACAGGGGAGCCGAAGAATATTCCGACAAACCCGCCAACATGCCCGCTCTCGGTGGCGCGTCAGCCGAACCGCTAAGATTCATGGATTTCTTGATCCGCGATCCCGTTCGTTCGATCCTGCTACATGGTGCCGGTATCTCAGTTGTCATCCCTGATCCTTGCAGGTACGCGGTGCACAAGCTCATCATTGCCGGTCGCCGCCAAAACGACGCCGGCGGCCAAGCCAAACGGGATAAAGACCTTAGACAGGCAGGAATACTATTCGACGCCCTGCCGGTCACGGGCCATGGGCCTTCACTGGCTGACGCTCTGGAGGAGGCATGGGATCGCGGGCCTGCTTGGAAGCTGGCGATCTCGGAAGCGGCCGAAACCATGCACAAGGAGTATTGGGACGCTATCAATCGAATGGTTGGCACTCTCAAGCGATAAAGGTGGGCTCTATGACAACGCTCATTCGCATCAGGTTGCGCTGAGCCTAAGCCTTGTCTGACACAGCTCTCTGTGCCGCTTCGAAGACCTGCTTCAAAATCTTGGCGGCCAATGCTGCCTTGTCCTGCGGAAGAAAGCGACCATAGTGCTGTTGCACGACATCAGGTGTACTTACGCGTGAGAAGCGTGCAGGTCGCCAGTTCGTATCCCATCACATCAATGGATCCGATTTTGTTGATCGGGGTCGTGATCTTTAAAAGTGGGGCTGCAGCCAATTGCGGGACGATCACTTTGCGCCTCCATTTCGGACAGCGAGCGATTCACGGTGTCATTCAGCACCGGAGCATAACCCTATCAGCATGAGCAATTACAAAGAGTTATAGTGCGTATCGGCCTTGGGATCCCCTGCCGATTCACACCTTGGTGGCAAAGGGGGCGTAGGCTCACATTTCTCAGTCGTTGTTCCAGTATCGCAGCTATCTTCGGCCAGTTCTAAGCGGATTTCACCGCTGCTCCCTGGGCCAGAGAAAGGGCCGTCTGAAGCAGAACTTTCGCGCCAGTTTCAATATTTTCCGAGCTAACGAACTCAGACTCGTTATGGCTGATGCCATCGCGGCACGGAACGAAGATCATCGCAGCCGGCGCCACGCGGCTGACAAAGAGTGCATCGTGGAATGCTCCTGAGACCAGCTTCATGCGGGGAATGTCGAGACTTTCACACGCGTTTTCAATTACATCAACAATGGCAGCGTCAAACGTACCCGGTGCCATATCGAAGCGCTTTTCGATGTGTGCATCGAGTGCGTGGTCCTCGGCCGACGCTCGGCATTCTGCGATGACCCGCGCTTCAATGGAAGCAAGCACGTCTTCTTCCGGATGGCGAATGTCGATCGTGAAGGTGACCTTGCTCGGGATGACATTGACTGAACTGGGTTCGACGGTCATGCGGCCGACCGTTAGTCGCGCCAGCGGATCAGCCGGCATGACGGCCTGCTGGAGGCGCGCAATAGCGGTGATCGCCGCCGCCAGGGGGTCCTTGCGGAATTCCAGTGGCGTTGTGCCGGCGTGGGCCGCCTCGCCGGTAAAGGTAATCTCCAGCCATTTGGTCCCCTGTACGCCGGTAACGATGCCGATCGGCACGCCTGCGCGTTCTAGTACAGGACCCTGCTCGATATGGACTTCAACGAAGGCCGAGATGGAATGACCAATTGGCTGTACTCTGGCCTCCGGCAGGGCATTTAATGTTGCCGCAAGTTCATCACCGAATCTTGCTCCCTCGACGCCACGTATGTCCTGCCACCCGGCTATGTCGCCAACATCGACAAAGGCCATCGAACCCATGCAGCCTGGAGAGAAGCGGCTGCCTTCCTCGTTGGTCCAGGACACGACTTCCACAGCCCGCTCGGTGATAACGCCGGCATCCTCCAGAGCCTCCAGCACTTCGAAGGCAGACAGTGTACCAAGTGCGCCGTCGAACCTGCCCCCAGTAGGCTGACTATCGAGGTGGCTGCCGATCAGAACGGGCGGAAGCGAAGGATTGGATCCGTCGCGCCGGATGAAAAGATTGGCAACTGCGTCTTGATGGATGGAAAATCCGCGCCCCGCTGCCAACTCCGCCAGCCGCTTACGCGCTGCGCGATCTTCCGTGCTCAGCGCCTGGCGGTTCACTCCGCCTGCTGGGGTCGCGCCGATTGTGGCAAACTCGGCAATGCGCTGCAGCAGTCGAGGCGCACTAATGTTGGGGCATGCATTCATCGACGGATCCCTGCCACGAACTTTGTCACTCGTTGCGGATCGACCGCATTCCACCAAACTCCATCATACTTCAGAGAGCTTGCGACGATTACGCCATCGGCAACTGAGAGGATGTCGTTGACATTGTCGGGTGCAACGCCACTGCCGACGAGCGTCGGCAGGCCGGATGCCCGCTTGATCATGCCGATATAGCCAAGATCGGCCACGTGCCCCGTGCGCTGACCGGTCGCTATGACAACATCTGCGTCGAAGAAGACAATATCTCTGACTTGTTCTTCAACCGGGCGATCTGCAACGATCGCATGTGCGCCGTGCTTGACATGTGCATCCGCAAAAATTCGGATGCCGCCGGCTCTGAGCTGTGAACGATAGCGCATAGCCCGCGCCGCCTCGCCTTCGATAAAGCCCTCATTGGCGACATAGGCATTGGCCCATTGATTGACACGCACGAAACCGGCGCCGGCAGCACTGGCGATTGCCAAAGCGGGTATAGCGGCGTTGGCGAGGACATTGATACCGATCGGCCGCCCAAGTTCGCGCCTGATGCGGTCGGAAACAACAGCCATGTAGGCGGAGGTTTCTGGACCGATATCGTCCGGTTTCGAAAAGGGGATATCACCATGGTTTTCAATGATGACGGCATCGCAGCCGCCCGCAAGGTAGCTACGCGCATCATCGAGCCCGCGCTGGTAAACCAGCTCAATATCATCGCCCGAATAACGTGGTGCACCCGGCAAGGGCGCCAAATGGACGACGCCGATGATCGTCTTCTCGCGACCGAAAAGCTCGATGAGCGCGTTACCCGAAGTTTGGCCGATTGGCTTTGCCGTTCCTGTCATGTGTTTTCCAGTTCCGATATTTTCAAGAGTTCCGAAAATTCCGCCCTAGTGGGATAGGCGGCCAGTGTTCCAAGCCGACCCACCGCCATGGCCGCAGCCTTCGATGCTACTGTTGCGGCATGAATCAGTTTTTTTCCCTGCCCCAGCAATCCGGCGACTGTGCCGGCAAAACAGTCACCGGCGCCGCTGGTATCGACAACCACTGTCCTCTGCGCCGGCAGCCGGATCGGGCCAGCGCCCTTTGAATCGAGGACCAGGCTCCCATCGCCCGCGAGGGTGATGATCACATCTGCAACGCCCATCTCCACGAGCCTGCATGCCGCGTGTTCGGGTTCGACGACCCCTGTCAGTGTCGAAGCCTCCCCTTGATTGACGATGACGAGATCGACATCGGTGAGGTCGCTAACCCGCCGTTCCGGCAAAGGGCTCGGATTGAACACCGTCATAAGTCCCGATCGCTTGGCGCGATGTAGGCAGGCAGTTGTTGTGTCCCAGGAGAGATTGCCCTGCAGCAGAAGAATTTCGCCCTCCTGCCATCTCGCCTGAATATCCGTATTCGAGAGCGGATCGAATGCACGTGCACACTCGACTGCACTAACAATGGCATTCTCGCCGGCGCCGTCGATCAGGATCGTCGATTGATCGGTCCGATGGGGAAGACGGATTAGCCGGTCGGTACCGAGATCGACCTGCAACATTTGGATCAGCCGATCCGCCAGCGCGTCATTCCCGAGGGCGGACCATAGATAGACATCCGCGCCGCATCGCGCTGCCGCAACCGCTTGGTTGGCGCCCTTGCCCCCGAGTCCCTCGATCGCCGTCAGCGCGTTAAGCGTTTCGCCCGGCCGCGGCAGGCGCGGCAGGCGAAAGCTTGTGTCCAGGCAGACGTTGCCGACGACATGGAGGCGCATGGCATCAATCCTTCGTCGTCGCCCAAGCCAGCATCTGCTCGAATAGAGTCTTGTAGCCGTTCCAGGCGATGAACTCCGGCGGCAGCCAGTGCGGACCGACATCCGACGTCCAGACAAGCGACTTTCCGGCGCCATAGGTGCCGGTCACCAGCAGCGGCAGCGAACCATACTCGCCCGACACGGATGCCAGCACTTCGGCGCCCTGCTTGACGGTGACTTCATTGAAGCCGAGCAGATAAGGCCAGTCGCCGCCCAGGCCCTTGAGGATCGGATGCGCCGTATCGCCGGTCACAACAGGCGTAAAGCCCTCCGGAACTTCGACGCGGTCGTCCACCGCCATGCAGGTAACCGGCAGCACATCCTCGACCGGTGTCTTGCGATAACGGGCGCCGCCATTGATGCCCTGGAAGCTGTAATAGCCGCCGAACATCAGCAGCGCTCCGCCCTTCGCCACATAATCGCGCAGGAGTTTCAGCCGGTTCGGCGTGCGCTTGGAATGGATCCAGGTATCGGGATGCAAAAGCAGCGTGTTGGCGCCGATATCCGACAGAACGATCGCCGAATATTCGTCAAGCGCCTCCGCCGTCAGCGGAAAGTCCCGCTGGGCCTCATGCGCCGGCATGAAGGTGACGTCAAAGGCACTGTCCTTCAGCGCCTTCAGCAGCTCATCGGCACCGGTATGATAGGTGACCGTCGGAAACTGGTCGAAACCCTTGATGTGGGTCGCGGTAGAAATCCATGACTCACCCGCGAGGAGAACTTTTTTCTTGCTCATATCTGCTCCTTGTCTGCGCCTGCGGCGATCAAGCCGAGGCCGAAAATACCGATTGGGGGTTGGAGATCAGCATTTTATCGATTGACTGCTGATCGACGCCGAGGCGTTTCAGCCGCGGCAGGAAATGTTTGAGAATGTAACCGTAGCCAAAGCCGCCGTAGCGGGTCAGCATCATCTTGAGGAATACGTCCTGCGACAGCAGCAGCCGATCGGCAAAACCCATGTCGACGAGCGTTCCTATCGCCCTGGCATTTTCCTCGTCGGAAGGCGATTGGGCGTCCTGATCGGCATAGTAGTAATCCATGCCGATCATGTCGTATTCCAAAAAGGCCCCGCGCTCGGCAAGGTTCATCTGGTACCGGAGGTCATTGTGGCTGGGATTCATATGGCAGAGGACGGTGTGGCGCAGATCCGCACCCTCTTCTTCCACCATATCGAGTACCCGATGGGCTAGGCGCTCCCAACCCGGCAGATGGATCGACAACGGCAGGCCTGTCAGCCGCGATGCCCTTGCTGACGCCCGCAGCGACTTCTGCTCCTCGGCTGTAAAATCCTTGCTGACGCCAACTTCCCCGATGATGCCGGCCATGATCTCCGGCTGCGTTTCGCCGCCGCCGACATCATTGATGATGAAGGCCGTGACCTCATCGATATCCATATCCTTCAGCCACTCGGGATGAGTGTGCTCAAGATAGAATCCCGTTCCCATGATGATTTTCAAGCCTGATAGTCTTGCAATACGGCGCAGTTGTTCAGCGTCGCGCCCTATGCCGAAATTGGTGGTTTCCACCACAGTATTGCCGCCAAGTTTCTGGAAGCGGCCGAGCTCTGCAAGCGCTAGGTCGGCATCATCAAGCGAGACGTTGTCGCGGTTCATGTAAGGGTTCATTCGCAGATCGCCGATGATCTCTATGCCGAGCGGCTGTTCCGCGATGGCGCGCTCATCGGGATGGCAAGGGCACTTCCAGGAACGGGCGCCGTCGAGGAAGATATGCTCGTGCATCAAGGTCACGCCCATTTCGGAGACCGGGATTGGCCCCAGCACCGTCATAGCGCATCCCGTCTGCGCGCCGATGGCGTGACGTGTCTTTGCTGTCTCGGCAAAAAGATGGTCCAGCATCGCTCAACGGCTCCTGACCGCGCCCTTGAACAGGCGAAAGTTGAGCCAGATCGCCACCAGGATGATCACCCCGGTCACGATCGGCGTGAAGAAGGGCGACATGTGCGACAGGATGAGACCATTGGCGATAACGGCCACGGTGAGCGCACCAAGCACAGTGCCGACGACCGATCCACGCCCGCCAAACAGGCTGGTGCCGCCCAGCACCACGGCCGCTATGACATCGAGTTCGAACCCCTGGCCGGAGTTGGACGAGCCCGATCCCAATCGCGCCGCGAGAATGACGCCGGCGATTGAGGCTGCAACCCCCGAGATCACATAGACGAACAGTGTCACTTGCCGCGTATTGACGCCGGCACGCCGCACCGCTTCAGCATTGGCGCCGATGCCGGTCACGTAGCGGCCGAAGGGCGTCTCATTGAAGGTGACATAGGCTGCTGCCAGAATGACGACCGCAATCAGCGCCGGCGCAGGAATGCCAAAGAACCATGCTTGACCTATGGCAGTGAACGGGCTTTCCGGATTGACGGGGATGGAATAACCGCCGGTAATGAGAAGCGCCAGACCGCGGATGACGGAAAGCCCGGCAAGCGTCACGATGAAGGCAGGAATACGCTCATAGGCAATGAAATAGCCCTGGATCAGACCGGTTACCACACCGAGAAGCAGCATCAGCAGCACGGTCAGCGGCCAGGGAATGCCAACCTGCAGGCATGCGGCCGAGAGCGTCGCGGCCAGAGCCAACACCGAGCCTACAGAGAGATCGATTCCACCCGTGGTGATCACAAAGGTCATCGCCGCAGCGACGATCAGGAGCGGCGCCGATTGCCTGACGACGTTCAACAAATTCGGTGCGGTCAGAAAGACGTTGGTGAAAAGCGAAAAGAAGATGCAGACGGCAATGAAGAATAGCGCAATCGACACAATGCCGCCATTGGCCATGGCCTTGTCGTAAAGGCGCGCCTTGCGCATGCGGGTCGACTGCCCGGTTTGGGTATGAGAAGAGGTCATGGTCATGTGGAAACGCCTCGATCTGGAGATGGGCCGGCGGAGCGCGCGGCGAACTTGCGGCCGACGATCAGGTTGACGACCTCTTCGATATTCGTGTCTTCGATCTGGCGCTCGGCGACATTCTGGCCCTCATACATCACCTGGATCCGGTCGCAGACCAGAAACAAATCTTGCAGACGATGGGTGATCAGGATGACACTGACGCCACGGGCGCTGACGGTGCGAATGAGCTCGAGGACGGCTTCAACTTCGGCGACCGCCAGCGCCGCCGTCGGTTCATCCATGATCAGCACCGATGGATTGAACGAAGCGGCGCGCCCGATCGCGATCGACTGGCGTTGACCACCCGACAGATTTTCGACTTTCAGCCGCGTATCGGGAATGACGATACCGAGCCCTTCAAGCATGTGGCGGGCGCGTTCATGCATCGTCTTCTTGTCGAGCATCGGGATGCCCGCAAGCCTCCATTTGGGCTCCCGCCCAAGAAAGAGGTTGCCTGCCACATCGACCGAGTCACACAGCGACAGATCCTGATAGACCATCTCGACATGAGCCGCCCGGGCATCTGCCGGCGAGGTAAAGGAAACTGGCCGGCCATCAATTTCGATTGTTCCCGAATCCGGGATGACCGCGCCGGACAGCACCTTGCTCAAGGTGGACTTACCGGCGCCGTTGTCGCCGACGAGGCCGAGAACCTCGCCTGGTTTCAAGGTCAACGATACATTGTCCAGCGACTGCATCGTGCCATAGCGTTTGGAAATACCGGTCATCCTGACGCGGTAGGTATCAGCATTTGTCATCTCACTGCTGCCTTGCGGAAATGGCTTAAGCCATAATGCCATAACGTCACGGCCGAGACGATCGGCCATGACGTGACGAGAGGTCGGGGTTACTTGAACATGCCCCGAAACTTGTCGACATTTTCCTTGGTGACGATGGTCACCGGCACGTTGATGATCGGGTCGATCTTCTCACCCTTCTTGACTTTGACCAAAGCCTCGACCGCCGCCTTGCCTTCGCCGGCCGGATCTTGCTGGATTACCGCGGTGACCCAACCCTGATCGATGCCTTCGACCGCCTGCTTGGTCAGATCCCAGCCGAATACCTTGACGCTGCCGGTCTTTCCCTGGCTGGTCACGGCGGCAACGGCGCCGAGCAATGCGGGCTCGCCGGTTGCATAGAGCGTCGTCATATCCGGATTGGCGGTAATGAGGTTTTCGGCAGCGCTGAGTGCCACGTCCTGGACATTCTGGCCATCGACCGTATCGAGGAACGTGACCTTCTGCTCACCTGCCTTGACGGCTGCCTTGAAGCCATCGAGACGCTGGTTCTGGATGAAGGAGTTGAGCGCGCCGACGACGCCGAGCTTTGCGCTGCCGTTCAGCTTGCCCTTGACGTAATCGGAATAAAACTTGCCGATCTCTCCGCCGGCCTTGGTGTTGTCGACACCGACAAAGGCGATATTGTCGCCATTCGGAATTTGCGCGTCGATCGCGATGACCGGGATACCGGCCTTCTTGGCAGCGGTGATTGCCGGTTTTACACCATTGACGTCGATGGCAACCAGAATAATGCCATCGACTTTCTGGGTAATGTAGTTCTCGATCGCATCATTTTGCGCGCTCGGAACGTTGTTGGCATTGAAGATAACAAGATCGACGCCGGCCTTCTTTGCCGCCTCCTTGGCACCGTCATTGATCTGGTTGAAGAACAGGGCCTGCTGGTTGATGGTCACGAGCGCCAGCGTATTGGCCATAGCCGAACTGGCATTGAGGCCGAGGGCAATGGTTGCGCCGAGTGCGCAACCAAACAAATATTTCTTGAGATGCATAATCGTTCCCCATGTTTTTGGATTGCATGGGGAGTATTCAAGTAACTTGAATTCTTGTCAAGCGACTTGAATTTAAGATTCTGGAGATGGTCGCGCGCCCGCTCTGATGAGATTAGCTCGAACTAAAAAGTCGCTGGTGTATTCACCCAGAAGATGCTGGCTCGTTCCGAGCCAACGTTACGATACCAGTGGGGTAGTTCGGAGTTGAAAACAAAACTGTCGCCATGAGAAAGCCGGAAGGTACGCTCGCCGACCATAAGCTCAACTTCACCTGCAAGGACGTAACCGACCTCTTCGCCGATATGCTGGATCGGTCCGGCACTCTGACCGCCGGCCTCAATATGATGGATGTTGCATTGCAGCAGGTGGCCTTGGGAATAGGGTATAATTCGTTCCAGAGAGATGCCTTCCCCCCTGCGTAGAGGATCCAGGCCGATTAGCGGCCTCGTTCCAGATCGGAACACGATACCCTCTTCGCCATCGGTTTCCTCGAACATCCAGCCGATATTAGTGCCGAGAACGCCGACAAGCCGATGAAGCATCGGCAAAGAGGGAGATGCCTTGCCGTTCTCGATCTTGGACAGCAAACTTTCCGAGCAATCTGCAGCCAAAGCGAGCGCCTTGAGTGTCAATCCTCGTGTTTGCCGGGCAAGCTTAAGGCGGCCCCCGAGCCGCACCGGGTTGCTCAGTATCTTTTCGCCGTCTTCTCCCGATCCGCGTGGGGATTCGATCATGTTCATGGTTTTGACATCGCTGTTATTAAAGCTGAAGCTTAACGCCTGCCCATTGCCTCTGTCTAGGCAATTGGTTGTCGTCTCTTGAGACCGATGACGCAGTTTGTGCCAAGGTCACTACCATCGCAACTGGAGTGGCCAAGACGTATTTCCCTAAGCGGAGCGTCGCAAAGGCATCGAACTCGAAGCAGGGCAGGGTACATCCGCGGGCTCCGATCATCCTCACAATGACCGTGCTCCGATGGGTTGCCGCAACTCTCCCCCTGAGAATTCATGGGTGGCGAAAACGTAGGTATATGAGCCGCGCAAGCTGCGGCCCTGCTTGAACCGACACTCGCCAGTCGCGAGTGGCACCATACTCTGACCGCAAAATTTGCGGTCAGGCGGCATGCGACCGAGGAATCTCCGGCCTCAGTACCTCACAAGAGGTGTCCCCTGTCGGCTAGCTTCGGCTCCTGAAACGATCGAAAGCCGTCAGTCGCTGGACCGGCGGATCAGCCTCGTCCCAGCGATAGATATCACTTCGCAGGAACCGTAGCTCATCCTCCATCGCTTCTTCGGCGACTTCGATCCACCATGATTTCGGGCGGCCGTCGCTGCCGTCGGACCAGCGATAACCTCTTGCCTTCAGGCGGTCCTTTTGATCAAAGGGCGAATTTTCCGCAAAGATATGTACCCGCGACTGCTTGCTTGCCTCATATAGCTCGGCAAAGGGCGCGAATATGGTGATCCGCCAAAAGATCAGTAAGGCCCTGACGGCGGCACTTTCGGTTCGCCCATCCATTCGGATAGCTAGACAGACGAGCCAATTGCACAAGATTCCGCGGGCAAAGAGCGCAGGCGACCCTGGCGACATTTTGGCCGCGACAGCAGCGAAGGATGACTGACTGCCGTCGCTGAGCAACACGCCGCCGCCTGCAAGATGAAAAAGCCGAGAAAGCACCATTGCGTCGAGGATTCTGCAAGCCCACGAAGCGGCCCAAACGAGGACTATTTCCGCGATCCTGGCGCGTCGCGTCAGCACGGCGAGCGGCATATACATTGCGGTTCCAGTAAATAGTTCGGAACCCGCGAAGACGGCGATGGTCAACGCCGACGAAACGACGGCGCCTATCAAAAGATGAGCCTAAGCTGGATCAGCGTGCGCCCCAGCGGCAAACATGAGTATGTCGCCAGCGCCGATATAGGCGCCGGCCATCGCTGTTCCTACCAGGAAAGCAAGCAGTTGCTCACGCAGATGAGCGCCTTGTGTTCGGCTGATGCAGCAAAGCTGACAATGGACTCTTGGTACATCCTTGCTCCTCGTTCTATCACCGGAACGAACCGAAAGCGTCGTCGGCTGATGGGGCGATGCTAATCGTGTGACGATGCGGGCAAAATCATGTTTTAGACTGGGTGTTCCAACCTGCCGCCATCAATTGAGATGCGGCATCAGCAATGCCGATCATAACTCGTGTCATGATTATCGAACTGGATCGGATAGTTTCACTTTCTGCACTATCGACGAACGACCCCATTGCATGGCTTGCAGCAGGAGATAGCAACCCGAAACTCCACTCCCTATGAATTACGTCGGTCTTTGTCGCGGTAATGCGCTGAACCAGCATCAGATGTGTCCGATTTATTGGTTCCAAGCATGGTGGGCACCGCATCGCCATAGCAAAGTATGCAGAATTGATACGGGGCTCTTCAGAGAGAGCCACGTTTGTCCCTGGCAAACCATGATAATCCGCCCATCATATCTCGGGCGGCATTTCGAAGCATGCCCTGATCAGAGGACACGATGAAGGAAGACACGCCCTTGGTCGCCAAAGGTTCAATATCCGGGCCGGTCTCGACCATCATCCATACGGACTTGCCGGCGCGACGGACAGCATCAATGATCCTGTCGACCGCCGACACGATCGTGGGATGGTCTCTTGAGCCCGCGCCATAGGCAACAGTCAGATCTCCACGGCCGATGAACACGGCGTCCAGCCCCTCGACGGAGAGGATGTCATCGATGTTGTCAACACCGGCGGGATCTTCGATCATGGCAATTGCCGCCACGCCGGCGTCCGCTTCTCCGACATGTTTCCACATGGGTTTGGCGCCATAACCGCCCGCACGTGTCACGGCAGAGAAACCACGACGGCCGCCTCGGTAGCGACATGCAGCGACCAGCTCCTTTGCCCGACCAGCGCTATCGATGTGCGGGGCGAGAATGCCGGCAGCGCCGCAATCCAGGGCCGAAAGTATGCCGTCTGGTGCCAGGGCGGGCACTCTGACGATCCCCGATACCCCAGATGCCTTGCAGGCGAGGAGAGCCAAATCTGTCGCTGCGCGGTCGAACACCCCGTGCTCTTGATCTATGACGACAAAATCGAAACCCGCTCCCGCCAATATCTCGATCGAAGATGGACCGGAAATCTTGACGAAGGTGCCCAGCAGCCTTTGATGGTCTGCAATACGTGCTCTTAAGGTAAGATGAGGATTTGGTTCATCCATTCTCGTACTCCAGGATACCGCTGAACTCTGAAAGTCGGGAATACACCTCGTGGCCGGGAGCGTGTCCGATTTCTGGCAGCATTTCAGCAGCTGAAACGACGATATTCTCAACTTGTCCTCAAATATCGACTTGCATAGCGTCCGCCAAAACGATGCCAAGCCCCATGGAGCGGTTGCAAAATGGTCTCGGACGATGAGATCACCGCGCAAGCCGGGCATCGCCTCAGCTGGAGAGTTGTTCATGCCCAATACCGAGCCCGTCTTTGTCGACATCGCGCTGAAAGCCTACAAGCGAGGCATTTTGAATGCGATTATTGCCCCGCGACCGATAGGCTGGATGAGTACGGTGGATAGTGAAGGGAATGCCAACCTGGCCCCCTATTCCTACTTCAACATCATGTCCAACGAGCCGCCGATCCTCGCATTCTCCTGCAACACGCCGGAGGATCGTACCGCGAAAGACACGCTAAAAAACGTCCGTGAGACCGGTGAGTTCGTATTCAACCTGGTGAGCTACGACCTTGTCAAAGAGATGAATATGACGTCCGCGCCAATCCCGGCCGGAATGGACGAGTTCGAGTATGCCGGGCTCGAAAAAGCGAACTGCATCTATGTGAAGGCACCGCGCGTGGCCCGATCGCCTGCCGCCCTGGAGTGCAAGGTCATCGAGATTGTCAGGCTGACCGACGAAACGGGCAACGCCAACGTCAACGTCACCTTCGGCAAGGTGGTCGGTATGCACATTCAGCCCGGCTTTCTTGAGGAGGGTGGGTATTTCAATACGGCTCTCGCACAGCCCGTAACGCGTTTGGGCGGTGCCGAATATGCCATTTCCCAACCAAGCTTCGAGCTGCAGCGACAGTTTACCCGCGCCGACGAGGCCACCTATTGAGGTCCGAACAATGATTTTACGCCCCGTTTCGCTTTCGTATTTCGCGCCGGCTCACGCCGCGAGTTCAATCATTCGAGGTCAGAATTTCACGGTCGAATGTATCACGGGTGCCGATGGCGCGGACAATATCATTCATAGCGATCATGAAACCATTCTCCTCATTCCTGAAAGCGACGCGACGCTGACGATGGATTCCGAAACGATGGAAATCGCAAGTCGGTCCATCGCTGTCGTGCCGGCCGGTGCGTTCCAACTTCACCTACCGCGCGGTGCAAGGGCGTTTGCCCTGACGACGGCCCGCCGAGATATGGACCCTCGCAGCGTCGTCAATGCCGACGACTATAAGGTGCTCGATGGACGTGTGATCCCGGTGGCAAAACCAATGATGCGATTGGAGAAGGATGCCGATCGCATTTGCGTCTATCGGGTGGATGAGATCCCCTTTCCCGAAGGAAATCCCAGGCTGAAGTTCCTTCAGAGTTCTACGATGAGTATCAACTGGGTCGAATATGAAGGACAGCGGGACCGGACGAAGTTGTCGCCGCACGCGCATGAGGATTTCGAGCAGGGATCTCTCGCGATTGCAGGTGATTTCGTACACCATATCCGTACCCCATGGGTGTCCAATGCAGAGGAATGGCGCGAGGATCAGCACATCGAGGCCTCGGCTGGCAGTATGGCGATTATTCCTCCCGAACTTATCCACACGACCGAGGGCGTTGGACCAGGGCGTCATATCTTGATTGACGTATTCGCCCCGCCACGGGCGGACTTCATCACAAAGGGCTGGGTATTCAATGCGGGCGATTACCAGGCTTGATCAGGCAATCGAGTCTTTCGTTTGCCGGGGAACCCACATCCCGGATCACCAAACGACCTTCGTTCAGATGGAGACGCCCCAATGGCGGCCGAAACGCGGATAAATCAGCCCGTCCTCGAACATGGCGTTTGTGATTGCCACGTTCACGTCTTTGACGATCCGCGGGCGTTTCCGTTCGAGACTACCCCGGCCTATGCGCCACCTTTCTCGCCGGCAAGCGCCCTCATAACGAACGCCGATCAGGCAGGCGTGTCGCACGTCGTCCTCGTCCAGCCGACGCCTTATGGGCGAAATCTTGATCTGATAAGGGCGACGTTGAAGGTGCTGGGTTCCAGGGCCAGGGGTGTCGGCGTGGCCGATGCATCGTGTGCCGTAGAAGGTCTCGCCGCTCTCAAGGAGGAGGGGGTCTCCGGGTTGCGGTTTGTCGAGAACCTGATGCCCGACGGCAGCCGCATGCCTGGAACCGTGCCCCTCGATACTTTCCTTCAGAAGCTTGCACCGGCTTTGGCGGAGGTTCGTATGCATGCGGAGGTGTGGGCGCCGCTCTCGGTGATGCTCGAGCAGTGGCGGGCCGTGGAGAAGGCGAAAGTTCCGATTGTACTCGATCACATGGGCGGATTCGATCCTCAACTTGGTCTTGGGCATCCTCATTTCCAGCGCCTTCTCGGCTTGCTGAGGGATGGAGCCGTTTGGGTCAAGCTGGCCGTATGCCGGCGTGCGGCCGGCATTGGCTATGATGCAATCCGGCCGTTTCATGATGCGCTGGTGGAAGCAAATAGCGAGCGTCTTCTATGGGCTACGGACTTCCCGTTCGTACGGTTCGCCGGGACGCCGCCGACGAGCGCTCAATTGCTGGCTCTGTTCGAAGCTTGGGTTACCGATAGCGAGTTGAAGAAGCGCATCCTGTTGCGCAATCCCGTGGAACGATACGGATTTGAAGCTTCTTTGGCTCAACGTTGACCCTACGGCGTTTGCAGCTGTGCCTCAATTGCGGCGACTGTTTCGCGGAGGGCTTCGATGATGGTTTTCCGATTTTGGTTTCCGCGCAAGGCAGACCTGAAATAGGTGACGCCGAATGTCGCGAGCACGCGTTCTCCGGACCGGATTGGAAAAGCGATCGTGCCCGAGCTCCTCGGTTCGAGCTCGGGGTTTCGTTCCGCAAAGCCTTTCGCCCGCGTGCGCGAGATCATCCTTTCGAAAGTGCTGTCACTTATCTGGCTGTTTTCCGGATCCTTGGAAGCTCGCATGACATCGCGCAGAATTCGCTGCTCCTCCGGCGGACAGAAACAGAGATAGGCTCGGCCGAGCGCGCGACCGCCTAAACTCAGCCGTCGCCCGAGCGAGGCGTGGAAGGGCGAAATCGGGCTATCCGGAATGGTGCTGTAGTTGATCACGACCGCATCGATATCCAAGGTGCAGATGGCGCAGGGCCACAAGATCTCTTTGGTCAACCTGTCGGCGAAAGAGCGCGCCACCTCGATGACTTTGGGAGCGCCGTGAAACCCGGAGCTCAAATTCGCGATTGCCGACGTTACGTGATATCCGCGCGTTTTCTCGTCCTGATTGACATATCCAGCCGCGATCAGCGTTTGCAGAAGCCGTACGACCGTCGGCTTCGGAATGCCGGTTCGGGAATGTATTTCCTTTACGCTCACGAGACCGCCTTGGTTTACGGTTGCAAGAACTGCAAGAGCTTTCGTCACCGCTTGAACAGGCGCGAACGTCATCTAAACCTCCCATCGCCGATGAGGTCGTACGAACTGACAAGTCATACGCTCAAATCGGCCTTCCGATCTCGATTAGATCTTTACCCCAATGCCGCGCAAGGGCGATGTGAATGGATCGGTGTTCGTTTCATTGTTTGAAACGCTTCGATTATGCAGTTGTCCGCAATCGTTGAATGGCCTACCCATCGACCACGATAGCGCATGAGGTGAATCTCGGCGCCGCAAGAGGGTGAAAGTCCCGCACAGATCATTCCACGGTAAGGCAGGCGGCCGTTCCATATGCAATCATTGCGCCAAGATATCGTCGAGATTACCGGCCAGCACCTGGCGATGGAACAGGTCGTTTCCGTATCCCGAAGCGGTTCCAAGGTCACTCTGAGTCCCGACGCGATCGAGCGCATGGTGCGCGGCCGCAGCATATTGGAAGAGGCGATCGCGCGCGGCGAAAGAATATATGGCGCGACCACCAGCGTCGGGCCGAAGACAACAGCCAGCATCAGTCAGGCAAACACCGCCGAATTCAGCCGGCGCTTGCTTCGTACCCATAATGCAGGGCATGGACCGCTGGCAGCCAAGGATGTTACGCGCGCCACCGTACTCAATCTTCTCAATTCGTTGGCAAGCGGCACCACGGGCGCAAGGCCGGTTCTGGCGGAACGCCTGGTGGATGCGCTGAACGCCGATCGGCCGATCGCCATGCATCTTTGGGGATCCATGGGGCAGAGCGATATGTCATCGATGGCCGACGTCGCCCTGGCTGTCTTCGACGATATCGATCTGGAGGCCGGGGAGGCTCTCGCGCTCCTCAATTCGAGCGCCATGTCGACGGCAGTTGCCGTGCTTTCCTTCGTCGATCTTCATCGCCTGCTGCAGCTTTCGACCCTCGTTGGCGCGCTTAGCATGGAAGGGTATGCTGCCAATCCTTCGACCGTTTCCGAGATCGCGCTGCGGTCTCGCCCATTCGACGGTCTTGTCCGGCACGGCTCGGCGATCAGAAAATATATCGAGGGCAGTTATATCCTTTCGGCCGGCGGTCCTCGAAATCTGCAGGATCCCTTGTGTTTCCGCTCGATGGCGCTGATCCACGGCGCCGCCGAGGATAGTCTTGCCTTTTCGAGGCAGCAGATAGGGCGTGAGTTGAACGCGAGCCAGGGCAACCCGGTGATATCGCTGGAACATGGCAGTCTCGCTGCGGTAGCAAACTTCGATATGATTACGCTTTGCATGGCGCTCGACGTAATGCGGCTTGCCTTCGCCCCGGTTTTCACCAGCTCGACCGAGAGGCTTGCAAAGCTCGTCGACACGACATGGTCCGGCCTTGCGATCGGCCTCATCGAGGAAGACGGCATCGGTGCCCCCGGCTTCAATGGGGTCGCGCTTTTCCATAAGTCGATTACATCGGAAGCGAGGCTCTTGACGGCCCCCTTGGCAGGCGAGCTGGCAAGCTCAAGCCATTCGAACGGCGTGATGGATCGGGCGTCCCTCGCTGCGCTGGGCGGCCGGCGTGGATTGGAACTGGCACAGTTGGGCACCTCTATCGTTGCCATGGAGCTTATCGTCGCCGCACAGGCCGCCGAGTTGCGTGGACGGACGCCGCTTGGAAATGTCACAGGGCAGTTGTTTGCCTTTGCGCGGCAGACGATACCCTTCGCCGCGGCAGGGCAAAGGCCGCCGAACGTGCAGCCTCTACTGGAGCAATTGCAAAGCAATCGCGATGCGGTCGATTGCATGATTGCAGCGAGCAATTAGCCGGAGGCGGCCCGGCGAGCGATGGAGGTTTCGTGCGTAAGGTGCGCGCGACGTGGTCCGGAAAACATATACAAAGAAGGAGGAGGAACTCATGTTGAAGATAAGAAACTCGTTGTTTGCCGCGCTCATTGGCGCCACGAGCGCGGTCGTCGCGCTCGAACAGGTGCGCGCAGAGGACAAGTCTCTGACCTTCGTTTCCTATCAGGGCACCCTGCAGGATTCGCAGATCAAGGCTTGGCAGCAACCATATACTGCGAGCAAGAACGTTCAGTTCGAATACGATTCACCACCCGACGGCGCGAAGCTGAAGGCGATGGTCGAAGCCGGCGCGGTTTCATGGGATGTCATGGATCAGGGCGCTGCCTTCGCCGAGCAGAACTGCGGTAAGCTTCTGGAAAAGCTCGATTTTTCTAAGATCGATACCTCGCAGTTTCCCGAGGGTTCCGTGAGTGATTGCGGTTTGCCTGTCTATTTCTTTGCCCTGACATTCGTCTACAATACCGAGAAATACAAAGATCATCCGCCCACGAAACTTGCCGATTTCTTCGACTTGAAGAACTTCCCCGGAACGCGCGTATTGCCGCCCGACATCAGCCTCGGCACGCTCGAATATGCCCTCATGGCGGACGGCGTCGATTCCAAGAACCTTTATCCGATCGATGTGGATCGCGCGCTCAAAAAGCTCGATACGATCAAATCGTCGATTATCTTCACCAAAACGAATGGCGCGCTTCAGCAAGCCCTCGTCGACGGTCAGGCCGATATGGGGTTTGCCGTGACCGGCCGCGTCATGGCATCAGCCAAGGCCGGCGCGCCGATCGCTCCCGTTTGGGACAAGACGATCCTCGGCTGGGATGCACTGATCGTCCCGAAGGGCACTGCAAATCTTGCGACGGCGATGGATTTCGTCCAGTTCGTCTCGCATCCCGAACAGAATAAGCGCTTTGCGGAACTGGCAGGCGTCATCGCTGCAACAAGCAAGGCGACGCCGGACTACTCCGACCTCAACAAGACGTTCAATCCACGTCTGCATGACGAAACCGGAGACAAGGTACTGCTTTCCAATGTGAAATGGTGGTCGGCAAATCTCAACTCAGTCATCGCCAAGGTCACTCCTTGGATGTCCCGATAGGTCAAATGATGGAAGCAGTTATCGACAACCGCGCCTCTGAAGGACGGAAAATCACGGTGGCGCCAATCAATATTGCTGTCTGGCTGCTGCTTCCATCGACCGTTCTCTTGCTCGCGACCTTCCTCTATCCGTTGTTTTCCATCGCGGTTAGGAGCTTTACCGACCCTGAGTTGGGGTTACAGAACTACACATCGCTCCTGACCGACGACATCTCCATCATCATCATTTTGAGAACCCTGCGTATCGCTGCCATCGTTGCGGTCGTAACGCTGCTCATAGGTTTTCCTTATGCTTACATGTTGACGCTGGTCACACCCCGAATGCGCGCCGTTCTGATGACGGTTGCGCTGCTGCCATTCTGGACCTCGGCTATCGCTCGGAGCTTCGCGTGGACATTGTTGATGCAGCGGGGCGGCCTGATTGAAACGGCCTTCTCCTGGGTCGGCTTGCCCGGCATGGTGCTGGTCCGCACATCGGCCGGCGTGACGATCGCGATGGCGCAGGTGCTGCTGCCTTACATGATCCTGCCGCTCTATAGCAACATGCGCGGGATCGACCGGCGCTTATTGGACGCTGCAGCCTCCATGGGCTCGCCGAGATGGCACGCATTTCTGGAAATCTATCTGCCTTTGTCATTGCCCGGTATACTTGCCGGCCTGTCGCTCGTTTTTGTTATCGCTCTTGGCTTCTACGTTACCCCTGCGATCATCGGGTCACCACAGGAGGCGCTTGTTTCGCAGCTCATCGCGACGCGTGTCGATACATTGCTCGACTTTGGGGGCGCCGGCGCACTTGCCGTTATCGTTCTGCTTGTCGCCGCAGCACTGATGGCGCTGATCGGCCGGCTGAATGCCCGTCTCGATCTGCAACCCAATACGGCTGGAAAGTGAGGTGAGGACGATGTCTCCTTTCTCGACGCGTCGCGAAGGCGGCCCCGGCCTCTTCCTGCGGCTCATGACGCTGCTGACGGCGATCCTGATTGTCCTGCCGACATTCGTGGTTATTCCGGCGAGCTTCACCGCTGGCGAGACATTACAATTCCCACCGCGGGAATGGTCACTGCGGTGGTATGAAAACTTCTTCACATCGCGCGTTTGGCTTTCGTCTCTGCTGCAGTCGCTGCAGATCGCCTCACTTACGGCGATTTTGGCCACCGTTCTCGGTGTCGCCGCGGCGATCGGGTTGACGCGCATTCGCCGCAGGACGGGTGCGGCCTTAAGAGTTTTCTTTTCGCTCCCGTTGACTGTCCCGAGTGTGGTGATCGGGATCGCCATATATGCCGTGTTCCTCAAGTGGCATCTTGCCGGCACCCTGTCGGGCCTCGTTCTTGCGCATACCGCGCTTGCCATCCCATTCGTCATCACGACGGTTGCCGCCAGCCTCACTGGTTATGACAACACACTCGATCTTGCGTCATCCAGTCTGGGGGCCGGAAGTGTCACGACGCTTTTGCGGATCAAGATTCCGCTGCTTGCGCCCGGCGTGATTTCAGGTTTCCTCTTCGCATTCGTCAGCTCCTTCGACGAGTTTGTCGTTGCGCTCTTCCTGCAGACTCCAAAACTCAGAACGCTGCCGGTCCAGATGTACAACTCGATCGCCCTTGACATGGATCCAACCATATCTGCCGCCTCCAGTGTGATTGTCGTCGCAACGACGCTTATCTTCCTGTTCGTCTCGCTCAGAGCCGGCAACAAGTTGTAGAAACGCGATTCCGTAACAATGATGAAAAAGCACTCGATCAAAATCTCGAACGCAACCCGTTACTATCCGGGTGCTGCAAAGCCCGCCATCGACGATATTTCGCTCGACATTGCGCCGGGCGAGTTCATGACGTTTCTGGGTCCCAGCGGTTCCGGCAAGACAACGCTGCTGTCCATTATCGCCGGTTTCGTTGGCCTGAATGCCGGCTCGGTCGAAATCGATGGCCAGGACATCACCAACCTTAAGCCGCACAAGCGCGACCTCGGGGTTGTCTTTCAGCAGTATGCGCTTTTCCCGCATATGACAGTGTTTCAGAACATCGCCTATCCGCTTCGTCAAAGGGGAGTTTCGAGGGCGGAAATCGAAACCAGGGTGAAGCGCGTGCTCGACCTCGTGCAGCTTGGCGACTTCGCGCATCGACTGCCGCGGCAGCTTTCGGGCGGCCAGCAACAGCGCGTTGCACTGGCGCGCGCCGTTGTCTACGAGCCGAGAGCGCTGTTGCTTGACGAGCCGTTGGGCGCGCTTGATAAGCGCCTGCGCGATCGCTTGCAGCTTGAGATCGCTCGTATGCACCGTGAGCTTGGGATGACATTCGTGTTTGTGACGCACGATCAGGAGGAAGCGCTTACGCTCTCCGACCGCATCGCGGTTTTCAACAACGGAAAAATAATGCAGGTCGGCACGCCGACGGAATTGTATCGCAGTCCGAATTCGTTGTTCGTCGCGAAATTCCTCGGAGAATCCAACATTATGGAGGGATCAAGCCGGGGAACGAATGTTATTGTTCGCCCCGAGCACATTCACCTGAAGATGCCGACCAGCAAGCTTGGCGAAAACGAGCTTTCAAAAGCCGCAAGAATTACAGAGATCTCCTTCGCGGGTGCTCACCTCAAAGTGGGATTGGCGTTCTCCGGTGGCGAGACGGGTTTGTCTCTGATCACTGCTGGGAATCCACTACAGCTCCAGCGCGGCGAAGAAGTGCTTGCCGTGTGGAGCAGGGCAAATCAGCACACCGTCATGAATGATGACCAAGTCGCCGCTGCGTCCAAAAGCTGATCTTATATGTGGTGTTTAGTAGGCGGGTGTCCATGTTGATGCTTGAACCGCGAGTATTGGCTTACGAGGCGGTGGTGGGTTGTGCTTTTTGCTCCGGGGAGGAGCCTCACTAACGGCATTTTTCACGAAAATGAACCGTGGTGCCGGCCTCGCCAGAGGCCATTCGTTTTAGTTATACGATCTCGTAGCTGGTGCGCTTGGTTAGCGTAATACGACCCATCGTGTGGTTTCACGGGAACGCTGCGAGCAGACCCCTATCTTCCTTCGCCAAGCGCGGGGATAATGCCAAAGACCGCGGCATTCGGATAGGGCGCTTGGAGACTTCAGGAAGGTAACGACCGTTGACCCCTGCAGTAGCATCTACGCGCCGAGTTGCGCTTTGCGTCTCACAAGCATTCCATAGAGATCGCGCGGCTCGTCAGGGTCTGCCAATAGATCCAGCTCGGCATAGAACTCAGTTTCCTCGAGCTTGCTACCTACGTATCTCAGCGCTGAGAAGTCCTCTATGGCAAATCCGACGCTATCAAACAGGGTTATCGAGCGCTGAGATGTCCGTCCATCGCGCCGTCCGGCAATCACTGAGACTGGTAACTTTTCTGGGGTGCGCACGAACTGTTAGTGTCGGCTGGGTCATCTTGGTTGCCTCGACGAAGGAGGCAACGATGGTAGTTGAATGGACGATCACGATCGAGGGAAAGAATGATTTCGGTGATATTTGCCGAAAGGAGGTTTGAATCGACAAGAGCTGGGAGCGTTTGTTTGATGGTGACCTCGGCCTGTCGATCGATGACGGCAAGAAAATCATGGAAGCGCTGCAGAACGTGGTCGTGAACTACGAGGCCGAGACCTATTCCCTTTTTCGCCGGATCTGCCCGGACTGCCATACGTTCCGGGGCTCTGTTGCAAATATTCCGGATGTCTGTGAAGAGGCTTTTCTACGCTTCAGTCACGCGGGTTTGGCGTCGAGAATCTGCTGGAGGATTGCCACAATCTCGGTGAGCGCGCTTGGCCCAATACCGAAAGCACGTTCCACGATGCGGGCCTCTCCGCGAATGTCGCCGGTCAAGTTGAAGATCGCGGCTTGGCCCTTGCGTAGAGCACGCATGACCTCAAATCCCTTGATCGTCGCATAGGCGGTTTTCAAGGTCTTGAACCCTCGAACCGGCTTGATCAGCTGTTTGAGCTTGCCATGATCCGCCTCGACCACATTGTTCAGATATTTGACCTGCCGGTGCATGAGCTCTTTTGGGCATTTGCCTTCGGCCTTCAGTTTCGAGATCGCGATGCCATAGGTCGGTGCCTTGTCGGTGTTGATGACGGTTGGCTTTTCCCAATCCTTCAGGCTCTTCAGGGCCTTGCCGAGAAATCGCTTCGCCGCTTTGTCATTGCGTGTCGGCGACAGATAGAAATCGATCGTGTTGCCGAACTTGTCGACAGCCCGGTACAGATATGTCCATTTGCCGCGGACCTTCACATAGGTTTCATCGACGCGCCAGCTCGTCGATTGCGGTCGGCGCCAATGCCAACGGAGCCGTTTTTCAATCTCAGGCGCATATTTCTGGACCCAGCGGTAGATTATGGAATGATCCACGGCCACGCCCCGTTCGCCCATCATCTACCGCGGATCACTGGTCGGATGGGTATGGACCTGCGAAGAGTCGTTTGGAGCTATTCGCGCGCGATCTTATGAGCGAGGGAAAGAAAGCTGAAGAGGTGAGGGGACCTGTCGCTTAGCACCTACCGGACTAGTCGTGCCACGGCCACCGTTAATAATCTCGGGATGAGCCGCAATGGGTCGTTGCCAACCCTCTACTTCAGTTTCCCATCTGTTACGGCCTGGATGTCTGTTTCCGAAAAGTCGTTACTCTTGAATAGCAACGGCTCGCCGGTCAACTTCGCCAAAGCATATGCAAAACAATCGCTAAAGTTCAATCCCGCCGGATGGCGTCCCTTGCCATAGCGCCTCCAAGCACGGCGTGCTTGATCCGAATGGTCAGCAGTAACCGGCACAATCTCGGCGTTGATGCGATGCAGCCAGAGATCCAGTTCACTTCCCCCTGCCTCACCCAAACGGCTTTCGAGCACCATCGATGCCTCGAAGATGGTTGCTGCCGAAATCAGACGGACAGAAGCGTCGGCTATGAGCGACTCGAATGAAGTTGCCTCAGCCTCGTCGAAGGCTATTGCAATGATGGCGGACGTATCGATGACCATCAGGTCGGCAACCCATTTTCGTCATAGCCGAGGATTTCGTCGGCGCTGCGCGTATCCAGAATGGGAAGCGATTTCCAACGACGGCGGCTTGCTGCCAGATCTTCAAGCAGTGCAGCTTTCTGAACTTCAGAACTCAGTCGGTTCAGCCGCTCGATGAGTGCCGTGCGAGTGGCAACGGTAATACTCTCGCCGGTTTTGGCGGAGAGCGCCCGTGCAAGGCGTTCCGTTTCAGCGTCTTTGATGCTCAGGGCCATGGTAGGTGCCTTTCTACCTAGACAGGATGTTGACACCTAGATAGCTCATAGCCGATCAAAATGCACGAAAATCATTCTGATGTATTGAATTGGCGGCTGGGGTCGCGGCACCGCTCGTCATGCGGCGATTGCGTTGTTGGCAAATTTCCAGTGGATCCTGACTGTGAATCGGATCCGAAACCTAACTCTTTGCCTAGGAAGCCCAACGTGTCGATCTGCTTATGCAAATCGGCTCAAACGCGGGGTTAAGACTGGCCTGGGGTCACCTTTCTAATTTTTGGTTTCGCTGCATTTCCAAAGGCGTTGTCACGTTGTCGTTGGCTTAACGGTTGGCAGATAGTAGCGGTCAGATGAGCACATCCGCGATCAGCTACAAGAACCCCGCTTTCCGCCGCCGATCGTCGCCCATGCTGTCTGGCTGTATTTTCGGTTCCCTTAGAGCCTGCGGCTGGTCGAAGAAATGCTACTGGAGCGCGGTATCGTCGTCTCTTATGAAACAATCCGGCGATGGGGCCGCAAGTTCGGCGCAGCCTACGTAAAGCAATTGCGCAGAAAGAAGCCGTCGCGAAACGATATCTGGTACCTCGACGAGGTTGTGATTTCCATTGGTGGCCGAAAACACTGGCCATGGCGTGCCGTCGATCAGGATAGTTATGTTCTCGACGAAATCGTTCAGACCCGCCGCGACACCAGGGTTGCCAAGCGATTGCTGGTCGGACTGCTTAAGAAACAAGGCCTGACACAGAAGCGCATCATCACCGACAAATTGCGCTCATACGGCGCCGCGAAACGAGATGTCATGCCCAGTGTCGACCATCGATCGCACAAAGGTCTGAATAATCGGGCGGAGAATTCTCACCTACCCCTTCGAAAACGAGAACGGATGAGACAGGGATTTCGATCGGCCGGCGCCTTGCAACGCTTCATATCGATCTTTTCGGCAGTTCGAAATCTCTTCGTCGCACCACATCAGAAACGCTCAGCCCTGGCTACCCACATTCACCGTCTCCGTGCCATGGCGCACTGGAAGGCCGTCACCGGCGCACGGGGCCGACAGTTACGACGCCCGCCATTCAATCATTTCCAGAACAACGTGACAAAGCCCTCAAGCGACGTGGTGTTCGTCAACTTTGTCGACAACAACAATCTTTTGATTACCTCTGCCAGTGACCTGGCCGACGGCGTGGCTGACAATGGCGTGCTGATCGAGAACTACTACGCTGGAGGCCACTATATGGTGGAATTCCTGCAAACCACGGACAGGTTGCTGGATATTTCGGCATTCGCTCGGGCCTACGCATAGGCCAAGCCGGAAATCTCGGGAGTCGGGGCAGATTGCTCCGTCTCCTATCTGCGAGAATTGGAAAGTGGCTCCTTTCCGCTGGCTCGGGAAATTCTCCGCTTCTGGCGAGACGAGCTAAGTCACCTAGTGCTGCCCGAGGCTCGCTGCCCTCTTTTGCTCGGTCGTATCGATGAAGGATTGGGCATTATGAATTATTTGATACAAGGGATCGTTCTTCATCGCCGCGTAGTCAACAGTGCCTACCGCTTCTTCGATGGGCGGAAGCAGGTTGAACTGTCGCTGTGAGATAGCTGATGATGACTTTTGCACCCGCCCGCCGATCATCGAGGCGATCGCCTCAGCTCTGGCCTGCGCCAGGTCCGGGCCATTTGTACCGTTGATGCTGTCTGGCAATTGATCCAGAAGGCCGTCGGATATCCCACCGTAGGTGGTCACAACGCCTTGGTTGTCGATCGTCGCGACGGTTCTTCCGCCAGCCGTGATTGTGGCATAGGGTTTCAGCTTCGGCTCATTCGAAATATCGGCATATTTTGTATACTGTCGCTCAAGATATTGCTTGTCAGCTTCGATTGACTGACGCCGGCCTTCGATAAGGCTTTTGTATTCAGCATCTGACAGCTTCGTCGTGTCGACCTCAAGCTTAGAGACGTCGATGACGTTCCCTGTCAGCACTTTTCCGTCGACAATCACGATGACCTTTGACGGCCGACTGTCGGTTGCTGATGTAGAACCATCGGAGATCGCCAGGTTGCGCCTGTCGGCTCTGATGTTTTGCGCGGATTGGCCGGTAAACTCGCCATCAGCATTGGCCGACCCGGCCTTGTCCTTAGCCGAAAAATAACTGGCTGAAGTAGAATAGGATGTGGACGCGATCGTCGTCATAGCAAATCCCCCACGGTTGCAACCCTCGTGTGCCACTTTATTCTTGCGCCAACCTTCCCTTGTGTAAGCGTAAGTCAATGACCGGCAAACTGCAGTCGGTCGGCCCGGAGGGAGGAGTAGCGGCCGGTGAGCCCCTTCCCGCAAGCAACCGTGTCGCTCGATGATTTAGCACGGACGAAGGAGACATTGCTCTGATGGGACTCTCACCCGATCAAGGCCATGCGGCCGTAGTGCGCACTATGACGCAGCTGGGCGCCTTCAGCCACCCGCGCGTGACCTGCTCGCCCGGGCGAGGATTGGTAACCTCGCGTTTCTTGGGCGGGGGTCGCAGCGGCACCGTCCAAATGATACTGCGAAGCCACGTGTGTCGTCGACCCTCTAGGGACTAGTCTCTCCAGCTCGTGTACCCTTGATACAACAGGTAGAAGTTCGGCACTCGCTTTGCCGCTTTCTCCAAGGCGCAACTGAGGCATCAACGCTGGATATGCGGCAACGGTGTTCCACGGCGATCTTCTAATACTTTCAATCGTATAGGATGTGATCAAGGCGGGGCTGTGGTTCAAAATCCCATCAAGAGCTTAAGAACGCAGCGGCGTGGTGCGCACGGAAATCTTCTTTAGACTTTGTAATTCGTATGCATTACAATCGGTTTTTCAGCTGGAGATAACTATGGCTTCGAACGCACTCGTTCAAACTCGCATTGATGCTGAGGTTCGAGATCGCGCCTCTGCGGTGCTTGAAAGGATGGGTCTTACGGTGTCGGACGCAGTTCGTATCCTACTCACCCGGACGGCGAACGAGGGAGCATTACCGCTCGAACTTGTGTCAGGCAGCGAAGCTCACGATGCTTGGTTTCGCAGTAAGGTCCTTGAAGCGCTGAACGACACGCGACCGGATGTTCCGGATGATGAAGTCGAGGCTCATTTCGAGAAACGGCGAGCGGCAGCGCGCCTTAAAGCGGCGGCCCACAAGTCGTGAGGCTTACCTGATCAGCGTTTGCGTTATCAGATCGAGACGCCATCTTCACCTTTATCGAGGCGGATAATCCCTTAGCTGCGGTCATGATCGACGAACGGATCGTCGCGGCCGCTCGTCGCTTAATGGATTTTCCCGCGAGTGGTCGTGTTGGCAGAATTGCCGGACGCGCGAACTGGTGTTCAACGGTACTCCATACGTCGCAGCTTATGCTGTAACGCAATCGGCTGTTCGTATTCTCCGCATACTTCATGGCGCGCAGGAATGGCCAGACACTATTCCAACCAGCTAGGCTTCCAACTCGTGTCTGGGCCAATGGGTCGCCAGTTCGATTCCCATCAGGAGCAATATTGGCAGCCACATCGTAAATGTGGTCAAGGTAACAACGTGATGGGATCCGAAGCTAAGTTCGTTTATAACGAGCCATGCTCTCAGATGTCGGTACTGCGTCCTTCGATGCGAGCTAAGACCCGATCCAACGCCGACACCAGTGTGGCGTGCCCACCCTTCGTCTCAAAATCCGACAGGACCTGCTCATTCAGCCCGCCTTTCGTTGCGAATTCTTCGCTGAGCGTATGAAACGAATGGACGTGTCCTTCATTGGCCCGCAGTGCGAGGCTCTCAAACAGCGGCGCAATATAAGCTTGCCCCTTTGATCGATCGAGCCCGTTGTTTTCCAGCCAGTCGGTCGTCCACTCCATGACCCCGAAGAAGGTCGACATCATGGCGCTGGCAGCAGCAAGAAGATCATATTCCTTTCGGGATTCGCATTGAACAGCCGTGCCAAGCGTGTCGAACAGGGCAGCTATTTCAGGATTGGGAGGGCAAATGGCTGTCACGCCCCGGCGATCTGCGACGAAAGGCAAGGGGATCGCCTGTACTAGATCTATCTCCGCCCTGATCCAGTCGAGCAGGTTTTGCCGCTCCATCGTGGCGATGACGCTGACGATGCGTTGTTCATTCCTGAAACGGAGCGCGCGTATCACCTCTTCGGCGATCTGCGGACGTATGGCGAGGACCACAATGTCGCAGTGATCGACCACTGTCTGGTTGTCTGCTGCCACGGTGACGTCGTCGAATTTGGCGGCAAGCCTTGCTGCAATGTCCGCGTTGCGGGGCGAGACATAGACCTTAGAGACATGTGCCGGCTCGGCCAGGAGGCCGTGCACCATAGCTTCGGCGATCGCACCGGTTCCGACAAAGCCTATCGTTTTCATATCTGCCATCTACTCCGCAGCCCGCGCGGGTCCGAGCGGGACATCGGTGGTATAGTTCTCGCGCATGAAATTGATGAAGTTATCCTGGAATTGGCGCGTATGAGCATGGGCGAGTTCATCTGCCAGGTCGACGTTCCTATCCCGAATTGCCTCCAGCATCAGGCTATGCTCGTCCGTGAGGAGATACCCCTCGTGGGTGCGTTCCAGATATTCGAAATGCAGGTGCAGCATGCGCTGACCCTGCGACAGGAGCTTCTCATAGAAAGATGCCAGATAGTGGTTCTTTCCCGCATAGGCAATCGCCATGTGGAATTCCTTGTTCGCCTCCGACATCGCCAGATGATTTCCGACTTTCACGGCGGTCGCAAATGCCTTTTCCCGTTTGGCAATCAGCTTGAGGTCGGTATCGGTTCGAAGCGCCGCCGCCAGGCGCGTGTTCATCCGCTGGGCGATGTCGAGCGCCTCCACATACTTCGGAAAGCTTCCCACTTCGATGGGCGCGACGATCGTGCTGCGGTTGGATAATGTCACGACGAGTTCGTCCGCGCCCAGGCGGATCAAGGCTTCGCGCACCGGCGATCGAGACATGTCGAAGCGCTCGGCCAGGGTTGTTTCATCGAGAAGCTGACCCGGCGGCAGGGTGAGGGCGAGGATCTCGTTGCGCAGCGTTTCATAGACGCTTTTCCAGCCGGTTCCCCGGACCCGTTTCACTTCAGTCTCGTCAGACACTTAAGTCCCTTTCATTCGCATATATGACATTGGGCCAGAAAAACAGCGTGTCGGCAATCTTAATTTTTTCGCTTGACTTTGTCGACACGGTGTTGACATAAATTTGCCAGTCGACACGCAGCCGACAGGAAAATTGAAAAGAAACGGCTAAAGCCGACGAGTGGAACCGCGCTTCGCGCACAGCAAAAGAGGAATGCCGATGCTTTCGAAGTTGATCACGTCCGCCTTGCGGGCGTTGCCCGCGCTCGCCCTTATGGCAGGTGTTTCCGCAACCAGTGCCCATGCCCAGACCGCCGACGGCTATTGGCAAGGCGTGCAGAAGGCCGGTGTCTTGAGGTGCGGCGCGGCGGTCGCTCCGCCCTACGTCATGCGCGACCCGGCAACAGGCGAATATTCGGGTTTCTTTGCCGATCTCTGCAAGGAATTCGCCGAGGTTCTCAAGGTGAAGCCGCAGTTCGTCGATACGACCTGGGACAATATCGTTGCCGGTCTTCAGGCCGGAAAATGGGACGTCTCACTGGCACTGAACCGGACGGCGACCCGCGCCATGGCCGTCCAGTTCTCGATCCCGGCGATGGAGTATCAGATCTCGCTCGCCTACAATAAGAGCAATCCGAAGATCCCGGCGACGGCAGTCTCCGTCGCCGACATCGACAACACTGGCGTCACGATCGCGGTCATGTCCGGAACTGCCCAGGACAAGGCGATCTCTGCGGCGGTGAAGAGCGCGACCATCATGCGCCTTCCGGGCAATGATGAGACGCGGCTGGCCCTGACCTCGAAGCGAGCCGACATCTTGGTCGACGCCTCAGATACCAACCAGCTTCTGACCCAGGCAAACCCCGATTGGGCCGTAGCGCTGAACCCGAAGCCAGCCCTTGCCAAGCAAGGCGTCTCCTTCGGACTGCCGCACAACATGTCGGCTTCAGACGTCGAAGTTGCAAACATATTTCTCGAGGAGAAGGTTGCCACCGGTCACGTCGACGAACTCATCCGCAAGGCCGTCGACGAAGTCCTCAAGGGAGCAAAGTAAGTCCCGTCCGGCGTCGGCGCTTTGTCGCCGACGCATTCTCTCGCTTTTAAGACAAACCGAGATCGGCCATGACCATGTCTTTTAGCCTTCCCCTCGTTAAAATGCAGGCGCTCCACAAGAGCTACGGCAATGGAGCCGTCCAGGTGCTGAAAGGCATCGACATCGAAATGAAGCCTGGCGAACGCGTCGTGGTCATTGGCCCGAGCGGCGGCGGCAAGAGCACGCTGCTCCGGGTGATGATGGGCCTCGAGCAGATAGACCGCGGCGCGATCAGCTTTGATGGGAAAGCGTATATTTCGTCCAAAGGCCTCGGCAGGAAAACGCTGATAGACACCGAAGTCCGCCGGTCGATCGGCATGGTCTTTCAGCACTACACGCTCTTTCCGCATCTGAACGTCATGCAAAACCTCGTTCTTGCACCCTGCAAGGTCCGTGGGGAAGCCAAGGCGCAGGCCGTGAACCGGGCTCAGGCTCTCCTTGAACGGTTCGGTCTGGGAACGAAGGCCACGGCCTATCCAGCCCAGCTCTCCGGTGGCCAGAAGCAGCGCGTCGCCATCGCCCGCGCCCTGATGCTGGATCCGAAGCTGATGCTCTTCGACGAGGTCACATCGGCGCTCGACCCGGAGCTTGTCAGCGAGGTCGAACAGGTGATCCTTCAGCTGGCATCGCAGAACATGCCGATGATGATCGTGACCCATGACATGTGGTTTGCGAGGAACATCGCCTCACGCGTGATCTTCTGTGCCGGCGGCGTTGTCGTTGAGGACGGTCCTCCCGAGCAGGTGCTCGGTTCTCCCCGGGAGGAACGCACCAAGGAATTCATCGACCGCGTTTTCCATATCAAACAGCAGGGGGCGGTTGCGTGAGCTACGCCTTCGACTTCAACGCCGTATCGATCGCGCCGCTCCTGCAAGGCCTCTGGGTTTCCCTGGAATTGACGGCCGCGGCCAATGTCATCGGTATCGTTTTTGGCTTTGGATTGGCTCTTCTGATCATGAGTCCCCCCAGGCCGGTCCGCCTGCCATTCGTGCTGTTCGTCGAATTCTTCCGCTGTACGCCGGCCATCGTTCAGATCGTCTGGATCTTCTACTGCGTCCCGATGATCTTCGACGTCTTCCTAGATCCGATCACCATGGGGGTTCTGGCGCTCGGATTGAACCTCATGGCGTTCAACGCCGAAGCCTATCGAGCAGCGATACAGGCGGTTCCGCGCGAACAGCTCGATGCGGGCATCGCGCTCGGTTTGTCGCCGTTGCAGCGCGTGCTCTACATCGTCTTCCCGACCGCATTCCGTGCCTCGATCCCCATCCTGCTGACGAACGGCATCGTTATCTTCCAGCAGAGTGCGTTGGTCGCGATCGTCGCGATCCAGGATCTCATGTACCAGGGAAAGACGCTTGCGACGGAAACGTACCGACCGATCGAGACATTCACGGTCGTCGCGCTCATCTATTTCGCCGTATCCTTCCCGATCACGCAGATCGTCGGCTTCCTTGAACGCCGCCGGCAACTTCTCGTCAGCTAGGAGGCCACGATGACACTCGATTTCTCGATCCTTCTCCGCTTCGAGCATGCGCTTTTGCTCGGCCTTTGGATGACGATCAAATTGACGCTCATCTGCATTGTGCTCGGATGCTCCCTCGGCTTTCTGGTGGGTCTCGCCAGAACCTCCGGCAACGTCGCGATGCGGGCTGTTTCCAGCATCTATGTCGAGTTCTTTCGCGGGACGCCGGTGCTCATCCAGCTCTTCTGGATCTTCTTCTGCCTGCCTCTGCTGCTCGGTGTCGAGCTGTCGAACCTCGCATCGGGTGTGATTGCGCTGACCCTGTATATGGGTGCGATCACCAGCGAGACTTTTCGCGCAAGTCTGAGGTCGATTGGATCGGAGCAGCTGGACGCCTGTGTTGCGCTCGGACTCCCGCGGAATATCCAGATCGTCAACGTCGTGCTTCCACAGGCCGTCCTGCGCGCGATCCCGACGCTGCTTTCGAACTGCGTCAGCCTGTTCAAGGAAAGCGCCCTGGTTTCGGCCGTCGGCATGGCCGATCTGATGTTCGTCGGCCAGAACATCTCGAACAATACAGCGCGCCCCGTCGAGGTGCTGACCGTTGTCGCGCTGATCTATTTCGTCATCGCATTTCCGCTGACGCGAGCCGTCTCGCTCACCGAGGCGCGCATACTGAAGAAACTCGCCCTCTAAACGCAATTGCCTCACATACAGGAGACTTCCATGAAACTGTCCGGCGTCATGCCCGCGCTCATCACCCCCTTCGACGCGAACGGCAGGGTCGATTTCAAGGCCTTCGAAAAGCATCTGACTGCGCTGCGCGCCGCCGGTGTGACCGGATGGGTGCCCATGGGGTCGACAGGTGAATATTCCGCAATGTCGAACCCGGAACGTGACGATGTGCTGCGCTTCGTCAAGGACTTCGCCAGAGAAGGCGAGGCCCTGATTGCCGGCACGAATGCGCCGGCAACCCGCGAAGTCATCGAGAATACGCTTCGGGCCAAGGAGATCGGCTACGACACCGTCTTGTTGGCGACGCCTTTCTACACGCGCCCAACACAGGACGAACTGCTCGCGCATTTTCGCCGGGTGCTCCAGGCGACCGATATCAACCTCGTTCTCTACAGCTATCCCTATAAGGATGGCATCGAGATAGGATTCGACATCCTCGATGCGCTCGCCGACGACCCTCGCGTTCTCGGTATCAAGGAAAGCTCTGGTTCCCTGCAGCGCGCGGTCGATATCCACTCCCGCTACAATGGGCGTATCGACTTGATCTCCGGCTCTGACGACATTGCTCTCGACTTCATGTTCTGGGGCGCCGATGCCTGGATCTGCGGGCCTGCCAACTGCATGGCAAAGGCCTGCGTCGATCTCGATCGAACCTTCCGCTCGGGCGATCTCGCAAGTGCGCGCGAGAAGATGATCGTGCTCTATCGCGCGATGAACATCCTCGAGAGCGGCAAGTTCGTGCAGAAGGTCAAGTATGGCTGCGAGCTTCAGGGCCTGCCGGTCGGCAACAGCCGTGCGCCGCTCGGCGAACTGACGGCCGATGAGAAGGCTGAGTTCAAGACTGCCATGCAGCCGATCCTGAACTGGTAAAGGATGAGGGCGGCAAGACCGCTCCGCCCCTTAAGCAAGCATGAGGTCGTCATGACATCTACCGTGGTCGTGGGAGCCGGAATCATCGGCGTCGCCATCGCATACGAGCTTCAGCGTCGCGGCAGGGTCGTCACGCTTCTGGACAGGAATGCGCCGGGCACCGGTGCTTCCTTCGGCAACATGGCAAGTATCGCCGTCACCGAATTCATGCCGGCCTCGCGGCCGGGCATTTGGGCGCAGATGCCGAAGTGGATGCTCGATCCGGAAGGGCCGGTGCGCATCCGGCCATCCTATATGCCGAGGCTGATGCCGTGGTTCGTTCGTTTTCTGGCGGCAAGCCGGCCATCGAAGCTCCGCGCCCTGGAAGCCGCGGGGGCAGCGCTCTGCAGGCGCGTCCACGAGGATCTGGACGCTCTGCTTGCGGAGACCGCGTTAAGGCACATGTTGAGCAAGGAAGGCTGCCTCAGTCTTTACACTGACGATGCGGAATTCCGCGCCGATCGGGAGCATATCGAGATCCTGGATCGCTTCGGTTTCCGCTATGAGGTAATTGGCGCCAACGCGATACGCGATCTGGAACCCGCCCTGACGACGAAAATCGGAAAGGCCGTCCTCTTTCCCGACAACCGCTCGATAGCCGACCCTCACAAACTCGTGGTCGCCATCGCGGATAAGTTTCAGGCGCTCGGCGGCTCCGTGGACCAGGGTGAAGCGGTTGGATTCGAGCATGGCGAAAGCGATATATCCGCCGTGGTGCTTCGAGATGGACGAAAGATCGTCGCGGATGAGGTCGTTCTGGCTGCGGGCGCTTTCACGGGACGTCTTTCGAGGGCGGTCGGTGAGCCCATACCGCTTGAAACCGAGCGCGGTTATCACACCCAGATCACGGAGCCGGGGATCGCCATGCGCCACTCCGTCATCTGGCCGGCGAGAGCCTTCATGGTAACACCCACAGCCGGCGGGATCCGGGTCGGCGGGACCGTGGAGATGGCGGGCCTTGATGCACCGCCGGACTATCGTCGCGCCAAGGTGCTGGTGAAACGGGCGAGGGAGGCGTTGCCGGAGCTGCAGGCCCACCGAGCGTCGGAATGGATGGGCCACCGCCCCGCCTTGCCGGATACCGTGCCCATGATCGGGCCGTCCTCGAGGCGAAAAAACCTTTGGTATGCTACCGGCCACGGCCATCTCGGGCTGACTTACGCGGCGACAACAGGCCGGCTGATGGCCGATCTCGTCACGGGCGTCCAGCCGCCCGTGGACATGAAACCCTATCGCGTCGACCGCTTTTGAGCCGGCCGCCATTCCGAAAGCAAGGAATTTGACATGCGCACAGAATTGTACATCGACGGCAAATGGGTGAAGCCGGTCGGGGGCGGGACCTGCCTCGTGATCAATCCTGCCACAGAGGAGACGATCCAGACGATCGCGGCTGCGACGGCCGAAGACGTCGACGCGGCGGTGAAGGCGGCTCGCCGTGCCTTCGACCGGGACGGTTGGCCAAAGCTGACCGGTGCCGAGCGCGCGAAATATCTTCGCGCCATCGCAGAGGGCATTCGTGCCCGGCAATCCGAAATTGCCCGCCTGGAAGTCCTGGACAATGGCAAGCCTTTCCCCGAAGCGGACTGGGATGTCGCCGACGCGGCGGGCTGCTTCGATTTTTATGCCGGACTTGCCGAACAACTCGACAACAATCCTGAAGAACCGATCGCCTTGGCCGACGATCGCTTCACGTCGAAAGCGGTCAGGGAGGCTATTGGCGTTGCAGGCGCCATCATTCCCTGGAACTATCCGCTGCTGATGGCGGCTTGGAAGGTCGCTCCGGCGCTGGCGGCCGGATGCACCGTCGTCCTCAAGCCTGCCGAGCTGACATCCCTTACCGCTCTCGAACTCGCCGCCATTGCCGACGAGGCCGGATTGCCGCCGGGCGTCCTCAATATCGTCACCGGCGCCGGATCGGTGGCTGGTCAGGCGATCATCGATCACAAGGGGGTCGACAAGCTGGCCTTTACCGGCTCCGGCCCCGTCGGCTCGAAGATCATGGCCGCAGCCGCCCGCGACATCAAACGCGTCAGCCTTGAGCTCGGCGGCAAGTCGCCCTTCGTCGTCTTCGAGGATGCCGACATAGATCAGGCCGTCGAATGGATCATGTTCGGCATCTTCTGGAACCAGGGGCAGGTCTGCTCCGCGACCTCGCGCGTTCTCGTTCACGAGGCAATCTATCAGCGCCTGCTCGCCCGTCTGATAGAGGAAACGGGCAGGATCACGATCGGCAATGGCCTCGATGAAGGCGTGCTGCTCGGCCCGCTGGTCTCCAAGCGCCAATACGAGCAGGTCATTGCCGCAATCGAAGCCGCCCGCAACGCAGGCGCGACCGTCGCCTGCGGAGGTATCCGTCCGGAAGGGTTCGACAAGGGCTACTTTCTCCGGCCGACCGTCCTGACCGATGTTCCGCTCGACAGCGATGCATGGGTCGAGGAGATCTTCGGCCCCGTCGTCTGCATGCGGTCCTTCAAGACGGAGGAGGAGGCGATCGAACTTGCCAACAGCTCCCGTTTCGGTCTCGCCGCCGCCGTCATGTCCAAGGATGACGTCCGCGCCGAGCGGGTGGCCGCAGCTTTCCGGGCCGGCATCGTCTGGATCAACTGCTCGCAGCCGACATTCACCGAGGCACCCTGGGGAGGCTACAAGGAATCCGGCATCGGTCGCGAACTCGGTCGCTGGGGCCTGGATAACTACCTGGAGACCAAGCAGATCACCAAATACGTCACCGACAAGCCATGGGGCTGGTACATCAAGTAGGAGATTGCGTCGATGCGTTTCGAGAAATCGCTTGAGCTGCTGCTCGTCCATTGCCAAGGCGAACTCGGCCATGTGCTTGTCGGCGGCGCGCCGGAGATCCCCGGCGCAACCATGCTGGACAAGATGAACCATATCAACACGGTCGATGACAGCCTCCGGCGCTTCGTCACTTTCGAACCGCGTGCCAACGTCGCGATGTCAGTCAATCTCCTGCTGCCGCCGATCCGATCTGACGCCGATGCTGGCTTCATCGTGCTCCAGGCAGATCGGGCACATCCCATGTCGGGGAGCAACTGCATCTGTGTCGTTACGGCGTTGCTTGAAAGCGGCAGGGTGCAGATGCAGGAGCCGGAAACCACCGTTCGCCTCGACACGCCCGCCGGGCTGGTCGTCGCTCGCGCGAGGTGTAAGGGTGGCCGCTGCCTGAGCGTCAGTCTCGACAATGTGCCAAGCTTCGCAGAGCTGCTCGATCATGAGATCGATACGCCGGCATGGGGGCGGATCAAGCTCGATATCGCTTTCGGCGGCGTCTATTATGCGCTCGTTGACGTCCGTCAGATCGGGCTTGCCATCGAACCCGGCAATGCCCGCGCTCTTGCCGAGGCCGGTATCGAGCTCAAGCGGCTTCTTGTGGATCAGGTCGAGGTCAGGCATCCAACGCTGCCGGGGATCGACGAAATTGCCTATGTCATGTTTCGCGACAGCGAAGCGGACGGTGCCATCCGTACCTGCACGACGCTGCAGCCGGGCAGGGTGGACCGCTCGCCCTGCGGAACGGGCAGCTCCGCCAATCTGGCGAGCTTGCATGCACGCGGGACCGTATCCGTGGGCGACAGCCGCACGTCGCGCTCCATCATCGGTGGCGAGTTCCAGGCGCAAGCGATCGGCGAGACCGAAATCGGCGGGCGGCGAGCAGTGCTGCCGCGTATCACGGGCCGTGGGTATGTCTATGGCCGTACCGAACTTCGCATCGCGGACGACGAGCCGTTTGCCACGGGGTTCGCCCTATCCGACACCTGGGGACCGCAGGTCGATCTGCTGAAATGAGGAGGAGCACATGAGCAAGCCGCTTGAGGGTCAATCGATCCTTGTCACCGGTGCATCAGGTGGGATCGGCGCTGCCATTGTCGAGCGCCTCGCCGCCGAAGGCGCCCGCGTGGCCATTCACTATGGACGGGACAGGGAAAAAGCACGCGACCTTCTCGATCGCATCGGTGGACGGGGCTGGATCATCCAGGCGGATTTGTCGAGGCCCGAAGGCCCATTCGAACTGTGGGCGAGGGCGATAGATGCGGCGGGGCGCGTGCATGCGCTGGTAAACAACGCCGGCATCCGCACGGAGATAACGATCGACGCTACGGCTGATGACTGGCGGGCTGCATGGCAGAAAGAGTTCCAGGTCAACTTCTTCGCGGCGGCAGATCTTTCCAAGGAGGCCATCCGGCATTTCAAGGCAAACGGCGGAGGCCGCATCGTCAACATGGCAAGCCGTGCCGGCCAGCGTGGCTATGCCGCCGATGCCATGCCCTATGGCGCGACGAAGGCTGCTCTTGTCAATCTGACGAAATCGATCGCCAGAAGTTTTGGCGCCAACGGCGTGACGGCGGTGGCGGTCGCGCCCGGCTGGGTGAGAACCGACATGGCCGAAGACTTCGTCGCGAAGCACGGGAAGAGCGCTGCGGTCGCTGACATACCGATCGGTGAAATGGCGGAGCCGTCGGAGGTCGCCGAACTTGTCGCCTTCGTTCTGCGTCCCACGCAGGCCTCGCTCAACGGAGCGACGCTCGACGTCAACGGCGGCAGCTATATCAGGTAAACAAGGGGAGCCTCTCATGAAGCGTTTTGAAGAAAAGGTCGCTGTCGTCACCGGTGCGGGCGGCGGTATCGGATCGGCAATCGCCCGTCGCCTGTCCGCAGAAGGAGCGCTCGTCGTCGTCACCGACGTGAATGCCGAGGCTGCCGCACAGGTCGTTAGGGATATCGAGGCCGAAGGCGGTGCCGCGACCATGATTGCCGCCGACATTTCGAAGAAAGACCCCTGCTACGCGCTTGTCGAGCAGGCATTCGCTCTTCGTGGCCGCGTCGACGTCCTCGTCAACAATGCCGGCATCAATCGGCGCGGAAGCCTTCTGTCTCTTTCCGACGAGGACTGGGAAGACAGCTTCACCGTCAACCTCGATTCCATGTTCCATCTCTGCCGCGCGGCCCTGCCGCATATGATTGCAGCCGGCGGCGGGGCGATCGTCAACACGGCGTCCCAATGGGGACTTTATCCGGCTCCCAACCACATCGCCTACAACACCACGAAGGCGGCGGTTGCGGCTTTCACGCAAAACCTGGCTCGAGACTACGCGCCAGACAAGGTAAGGGTAAATGCCGTCTGCCCGGGGGAAATTCATACGCCGATGCTGGAGGCGGGCGTCAGGCGATCGGGCCGCACCATCGCCGATCTCGATAGGTTGGTGCCCTATGGTCGTATCGGCAAGCCGGACGAGGTTGCCGCGCTGGTCGCATTCCTGGCGTCAGACGAAGCCGCATTCATGTGTGGATCGCTGGTCGAGATCACCGGAGCACAGGCGGTGGCTTAGAACGTTAACAATCCCGAATCTGCGTCCGGTACGCCTTACATCGCGAATTTATACGCTGCGCCAAAATAGTTTACGGAGCGCCGGTTCGATTCCGCTCAAGAGCAGTCAATTGCAGCTTCCGTAAGTAGTCTCAGTTCAACGATAGCGGTCTCGTTGTGTTTTTTATCCGCTCGAGAATATGTTCGGCGAGACCTTTACGGAGCCCATTCTGGTTGAAACTTGCCCCGGGCGGTGAGGTCGCGTCAAGCTCTTATCCCGCCATTTTAAGGTCCTTATGCTTCGTGCGGCAAAATTCGATCAACTGCTTTGAGGACATTGGTCGTGCCAGAGCGTAGCCCTGCAGCAAATGGCAACCGAGCTCTTTCAAGATCTTTGCATGCTCCATCGTCTCCACGCCTTCGGCGACGATGTCGATGTTCTGTGATCGGCCGATTTCGATAATCGACGAGACCAAGCGGCGCTGAGATGGAGATGTGATGATCGGGTTGATAATCTCCCGATCGATTTTAAGCCTTCGTGGCTCGAATCTAAGCAAACTAACGATACTGGCATGTCCGGTGCCGAAATCATCGATCTCGATTTCAATTCCGAGCTCTTTGACGGCCGGAATTACCTCATTGAGAACGGGTTGAAGATCGTCGAAGGAGATTGTTTCAAGCAGCTCAAAACACAGGCGACCCTTGGCCACATGAAGCTCAGACAGTTCGGCAAGCAGATTTGCGTGCGCCAGTCGACGCGTTGAAATATTGACCGAGACGCGCGGGATGCGCATTCCCAGACTGTCCCATCTTGTAAGCTCGAACAGGGCCTTTTGCAGGATCAGCCTATCCATATCGCCGGAACGTCCCAAATTTTCCGCGACAGTGAGAAAGTTATCCGGTGTAAGCAGACCTTTTTGTGGATGGTCCCAACGGGCAAGTGTCTCGACGCCGGCGATATCCAATGTGTCTGCATGAAACTGTGGCTGAAAGAATGCGACCAGTTCATCGCGGTCGAGCGCATGATTGAATTCGTCCGCTAATTCCTTCGTATGGATTGCGGCGCTGCGAAGCCCCTCGGTGAAAATGGCCGTCCGGCCGCGGCCCGTCTTCTTCGCTTCGTATAGAGCCAAGTCGGCATTGAGACGCAGGTGACTGAGGTCCTGTGCAGGTTCAGTCTCCCATGCGACGCCGACGCTTGCTCCAACCACACATTCTGAGCCATCAACGAATATAGGCTGCTTGAGTGTATCGACAATCTGTTGGGCCAATTCGGTTGCCTTAGGCACGGGATGGGCGCTCCAGCTAGCGAAAATGAACTCGTCTCCACCGATCCGGGCCGCTACGTCGTTGGGGCCGGCCAATTTGACAAGGCGTGAAGCCGCCGCCTGCAAAACCGTATCACCTCCGGCATGCCCTTTCGTGTCGTTGATCTCCTTAAATCGATCCAGGTCGATATGAAGCAGTATCAGGTAGCTTTCTGGACCGGGCCTCGGCGATAGCGAGATCATCCGGTCAATGAATCGGCGATTGGGAAGCCCCGTTAATGCGTCATGCAATGACAGGTATTCGAGCCTTTGCCGTGCTCGAACGAGCTTTTTCTTGTGAAGCCGAAGTTTTTCAATGGTTTTTTGCCGTGATTTGGTCAGAAAGCCTACCCAGACGATCGGCGCAACGACACACAAAGACAATAGGCAAGCATAGAGCTCAAAAGTGGCAATGTCGCTGTTTTGGCCCCATCCGCCCTTAGGCACTGCAACAAGGGTCCATCGGCCATAAGCCATATCAACGGATGCCACGACCGGATTCTTCGAAAAACTTTCCAGGTCGCCGAAAAAAACTTGTTTGGCCAACCTCGGTTCCGGTACATCGCTGATGGCGATCTCAAGGTCGGTTGATCCAAGGCCGCTATCCTGGTAGAGCCTCGGTATGTCTATGACTCCAGAAACAAGACCCCAAAAGATCTGGCTCGTTCCATCTTTGATATAAACCGGGCACCTGGCCACGAAAGCCGTTCCGCCCTGGGCGAGGTCCACGGGGCCTGCCAGGACGATGTTGTGGGTATTCCGCGCCAGCATTGCACTACCCCGTTGCTTTTCGTTCGTTCGATAGTCGAGTCCGATCGCCTTTTCGTTTTCTTTCTCTGGATAAACCCACTTGACCACCATGCCGGGGGCTGCGGCGAAGCTTTGCAACTGTGAATCCGGCTGCAAAATCTCCGCGGCGAGTTTGGAAAATGCATTCTGGTCCATCGCCGGGTTGACTGCGATACCCGCTGACAGGCCTTGCAGCAACTTCACATTGCTGTTGAGGTTCGTCTGAAGCCGAGACGATATGGTGGCGAGCTCACCGGCCGCTACGGAGCGTTCGTCGGCTAGTGATTGCTCCAGCCGCCAGTTCGTTGCGACATACACGACAACGACCGCAATAGTTGCCGCAAATATTGCCGGTGCAAATGCGCTAATATAGCTTGCTGCAGGACTCGCGAAGCCGCGCAATATTTTTGGTTTTCGTCGAAACGTCATCAGATTGCCGGTATAGGGACAAGCCTGCACAGTCACACAGTTTCTTTAAAGCAACACTAAAGTCCATCATCGTTGGCGTTGGCAGCGTTGCATTCGGCCGTCGAGAACAGAAAGCTTCCGCCAGGCTGCATTCATCCCACGGATCGCGGGATGCCAATACGCAAGTGAGACCTATCGACGAGCGCTCGATGCCGCTGGTCGAAGATCCTCAAATGGGGAGCTAGCGCTGGCGATGGTTGTTTCTGGATGCATCGGGTAATTTAGACCCATAACCGTCTGGCAAGAAGAGGTGCAGTGAAACCCGAACACATCACTGTGCAATATTTCGTTTTGATCAATTATAACTTGAAAATAACCTGAATTATGATTTCTCTATTTTGTGCTTTAGGAGCGACCCAAGTGTACTTCCATTGCCGCCGCGTACTTGATGAGCCTTGGGCCGATCGTAAGTGAGGGCGAGGGCTTTCGCACGATGGTATCCGACCGAAATTTCAGCCAGCAATGCACAACCGGTAACCGAGGGGCAGCAAAATGAAAATAACTTTACGCCGAGTAGGGCTGGCTGTAGCTGCCATTGTAGTTTTCATCGTGTTGTGGAGTTCATTCTGCTTATTTGTGTACGGCGCATGGGTTCCAACCACGCCTGAACCGCATGAATGTAAACAGGCTGAGAGAGTCATCTCAGAAGCGAAAGACTTTGCCGCTCAAAGTGAGGACGCGCTTGCACGGCTACAACTTATTTGTGCGATAAAAAGAGCGAACCAATGGTATTACCAAAATGCGAAGATCAATCAGATACTCTACTCGAGTGGGACCTTGTCGATAATTTTTCTATCGTTTTTTACGGCACTCCTCATCGCGGCAGAGGCGTCAAAAAAATCAGAGAAATGGCGTATCTTAACGTTGTCCTTGCCCCTATTGTCTACCGCTGTTGCCACGACGATGAGCCAATTTCATTTCCAGGAATCCTGGGAGTTGAGAGAAAATGGCAGGATTGCAGCAGAGGACCTGCTGGCGAGAACGGAGATGTTACCTATCTCGAAGGCGGAATTTTCTTCAGCAATTGCCGACATTCGTCAGAATTTAGTTGACCTTCAAAAAAGTCAGGCATCGCGATACTTCGCATATCGATTTACACCAAGTGATAATCCGCAAATTGGCGGCAATGCTGACGATAGCGACAAGGGCAAGAGCTCCGAAGCCAGCGCCCAGTCGATGAGACCAAAATAGGACAGAGCCGGAACGGTGGTTGTACATCAACGAGCGTGCCGAGGGGCTGAGCCCTTAGCCATTTATGAGCAGTGTGAGCATGCACGCACAAAAGCGGCGTCAACCTCTGCGGCTTTCACCGCTATGTCGCCAGCCTTTTCCGAAAAATCGAAACAGTCACGGCCAGCAGAACGCCAACCGATCGGAAATTCCGTCGCAAATGACGGACTTGGTTCTTTGCCTGGACCTTCGGGGTTCTCCTAAGCGGACTTTACCGCATCCCATACAGTTTGCTTGACCGCTGACTCACTCGCGTAAAAGTGAAGTTCACCGATACTTTGTGCGTTTGCTGCGGCTACATACGCGTTGAGATCCTTCGCGGTCGTGGAGCCGAGTTCACCACCCATGGGAACGATTTTCGCGACTGCGGCACCCGTCTTCTTCCATCGATCGATCCCGACGTTGTAGTTATCGGCCGGGTCGCCATGACCGATAATTCCCTCAGTGGAGCGCCAGTACGATTGGGGCAAGTAGACATCGGCCCGCTCGAAGAAGGCGGACCAGGGGATGTTCGGAAAGCAGAACTTGGCCAGATAATGCGAGGTTACACCCAGGCGCAGATCGGGACCGGCGGCCCGAAGCGTGTTCATAAAGTCTGCAGCAAGGCCGGCAAGCCCCGGGCGATCCCAGTCATAGGGTTTTCCCGGCGCGCCTTCCGGGTCCACGAAATAGCCGTCCAAGCCGTAATTGCCGAACAGATCGGCTATCTTTGCTGCCTCTTTCATGCAGGCGTCCGTTTGTGACGAAGGCCATCGCCACCCGTAAACCTTTAGGCCGGCTCCATGGAATTTCGCAATTGCAGTCGCAAGGTTATTGTCGCTCCGGATAGCCACGGCCGTGGCTCCGACGTCTATCGCTTTTGCATAAAAGTCGTCCAGCCTGTCGTAGTTGACAACCCAAAGTACCTTCGATTTGGCAGCCATCGTACCGTCCCCCTAATGGCGATTAACATCGTTGAAAAGGCATCGGATCAGCTGGTCGCGGCTACGCCTGGCGTGAGGTCAGCGGTCAGCTTGTCGTAGAAGATCCTCGTCATCTTCCGGAAGCCGAGGTAGCCCGGGTGCAGTTCATTTGCCCAATCCTCAGGCTTGAGCACGCCCTGCGTTTCCATCACGTGGAAATTGTTTTTCTTGTCAGCCTCCAGCCTCTTCAACATCGTCCGGAATTCTGTCAGCGCTTGCTTTGCGATGCGTGTGCCGTCAGCGACAGACCAGCCGCAGAAATCAAGCGACGGTTTGAGCCACGGCCCCGCACATGATGGGTGAACGCCATTTGGTATCGGGAAGTCATAGCAGTGCCCATAGATCGGTACGCCTGGCGCATAACGGTTCCTGAGTTCGAACAGCGCCAGATAGCATCCCTCCACGGCTCCGAGAGCCTTGGAAAAGCGATCATCGTTAAGCCCCGTCGCCTTACCATCATTGAAGTCGAGGAAAATGCAGAACTGGTCGCCGGCTATGTCGTTGCCGCCCGCCGAAATTAAGATGGCATCGGGCTTTCCTCCGATCCAGTTCGATTTGTCCCTGAGCGCCGTGATCATTCGCTCCTGTTTTGGCAGTGACATCTCATCGACGGCGGCATCTCCGCGATGAGCGAGATTCAAGACGGTAGGTGGAACGGTTCCATAGTGCCGAAGCTGGGCGATGATATCGGTGTCCTGCAAGGGCAGTCCATTGCCGGTCAAGGGATAGTCGTACCAGGAATCGCCGTTGGCAAGCATGATCAGCGGGCGCGCCAGTGGCGCCGTCCGGGCAAGAGTTTTGGCTGCGTCGGACGCTGACGCTATTCGCGCGACATTGGCCTGATGGACAAGCGTCCGCTGCGCGATGTCGCTTTCGATGCGATCATTCAATTGCTGCTGCTGAAATTCCTCTTCCGCCATGATAGTATGCTCCGATTCAAGGGTAAGCCGTTGGCACTAGGGGTCAATCACCGGTAACGGGGGCGCAGTAGTCGGTGAATGCCTTGACCCTTTGCAGGTATTTCTGAGCGCGTGGTCCGCTGCCATTGTAGCTTTTAATGGCCTGCCAGAGATCGCCATTCGTGCTCTGAAGCTTGGCATCAAGTTCAAGGCAGCATCGTGAGAGGCAAGTATCGAAGTCGTACCATTGCTTCTGTCGGAAGAACGCCTCGTCGCCGGTTATCGAGTTTTGAAGGTCATATTGAAAAAGCCCATATCCCTTGTAGACCCATTGCTTGTCATGGAAGCCTCGCAGGCGCCTGGTCTTGTTGGCTTCCTCGATAAGCATGTCAGTGAATCCGTCGCCGAACCGCTGACGGAACTGTGCAGTATTTTGTGGAAAAACCGAGCGGGGGGAAGTGGGGTCGTCGCCGCTTGCATCGAACACGCATCGTGCCACGATCTCGTCGACCGAATGGCTGCCGACCCAGGCCAGCCAGTAGCATGCAGACTCCTGGCATACGAGTGCACAAAGATGCTTCATCCTATACGCCTTGCCCTGAACGGCGGCTGCCAGCTTGGACGCGAAATTATCCATCATCCACTGAGCGCATTTCACCGCCTGCGCAGGCGTTATAGGCAAATCCAGCGCCAAGCCTGGCGGTGTGGCAAGGACATGCGTCATCGCAAGAGGCGTGTGTGTCTGCTGGGCCATAGGCTCACCGCTGATAACGATCCTTGCATTTGAAATCTCGGTATCGGTGTCTTGTTGGAATGCTGCCGGACAGAAATCATGGAGGCTATCGATAAGCGCTATGACCCTTTGGCGTGAATCCCAGAAGTCGATTTCATCGGAAGCTGCCAGTTGCTTTGTCGGGTTGAGACATCCGATGCTTGAGAGATACAAATTCGGCGGATGTGCCGGATGGATGAGAATCCCGTCCCTATTTCCCGTTTGTTCGAGGAGCACGGCGGGCATGGGAAGCGCGCCGGGATGGCTTTGATCGGTTGAATATCCGATCGTCACATATCTACCGAACTGGGTCGACAGATTATATGTGCCCGCCTGGATACGTTTGCCGCTTTTCTTCGTCTTGTTGTCGCTTGGTCCAATGCACTCGCACATATGCCCTGAGAGGCCCGCAATCGCGTTTCCGTCAATGAAGACCTGATAGTCGCCATAAGTTCTTTGGAGACCGTCGTGTTGTTGAACGGATTGTCTTTCGAGCCGAAGTTCCCACATGGCAGACATCCGACTTCCCCCAATAGATTTGCCAGCTTGACGGTAGGAAATGAAACAGCACAAATTCGCGCCGACGCGAAACGGTTAGTTCCGCGCCCCTTGCGTAGTTCTGGCATGCGTTAATTTAGACAGACACCAACCAATACTGAGGCGTTGGTCAAGCGCCGCAATACAGCTCGTATTTCTATTGAATTTTTCCAATCACGGATAGAATTAAACCATATTTAAATGTTCGCGCAAGACGTATTGTTGTTTCCAGGTGGTTGTAATGAAGCTTACAGTGATCTCTTTGACTTTCACTAACCGCGCCCCGACCTGATCGACTAAGAGATGGGGCCACATGAGTTCAGCTCTGTCGACCATCGAAAATCTGTGGCTGTCTTGGAAGCTCGCGCATCAAAAGAAGCGAATTCTTGGGGCGTTGGTGCGCGGACCATTAATGGCATTGGGGTAGGTGGTCGGCAATCGCAATAACCGGTCTTTCGCAACGATGCCTTTCAAACACAACGCCTCCCGCCGCCACGCCATCGCATCGGCAAGATGAAGTTTACGCTGACGAACTGGACGGAATATCAGCCCGGTCTTCTTCGACGCGGTAGTCTGACGCTGTGGATCACGGCGGAGGCCCTGTCGTGCTGGCAGGCGCCGAAGCGCACGACACGCGGTGGCGAGCCACGCTATTCCGATCTGGCGATCGAGACTGCTTTGACGCTGGGATTAGTTTTTGGCCTGCGTCTGCGTCAGACCGAAGGCTTTGTGCCGTCGGTGCTGAAGCTGATCGGCCTGGACCTCGCTGTTCCCGATCACACGACGCTGAGCCGGAGGGCAAGCAAACCGAGAGCGCCAAAGAAGCTGCAGGTGTTTCATCTCCCGGAAACGGGGTCCGTCCACGTCGTCGTCGACAGCACAGGCTTGCAGATCTACGGTGCAAGCCAATGGCTGGAAGAAAAGTATGCAACCAAATCTCGTCGGGGCTGGCGCAAGCTGCACCTGGCGCTGGATGCCGACAGCGGCGACATTATCGCACAGGTCATGACCGATCAGGATGCCGGCGACGCCTCTCAAGCTGAGCCGCTGCTCGACCAGATCGACATGCCGATCCATCAATTCACGGCCGATGGCGCCTATGACGGAAACCCGACCTACGAGGCCGTCGCCGGACACAGTCCTCACGCAGCAGTCGTCATTCCGCCGCGCGCCAATGCGATAGAACGGCCAGACGCCGGTCCCTCCCGTCAAAGAGACCTCCACATTGCGGCGATAAGCGCCGATGGCCGGCTGGAGTGTCAGGTCGCTACCGGATATGGCAAGCGATCGCTGGTCGAGGCCGCGATCGGTCGGTACAAATCGATCATCGGCCGCCGGCTGCGGGTACGCTCCTTCAGCGCCCAGCAGACGGAGGTCGCCCCCGGCCGCGCCGTTCTCAATCGAATGCTGGAATGTGCACGCCCAAATTCTGTCCGCTAGGGACAAGCTACAGAGTAGCAAAGCCATCAAAGACAGAGATCCGCTTACACTGCGATCGCTGCACCAACGCCCTCTCTTGAGGGTGCTCGGGTCGGGTTTGGTCGGATTCACATCCTCCGAAAAAGAAATGAACAAGGCGCACGCCTCCATATTCGCTCGCGCGAACAGCCCCGCATTTCGTTGCGTTCCAATCGACTAACTGATCACCATGCCATCAAAGCAATCTATAATGGGCGAGAGATACACCTTGCCGGCTGGGATCTGGAACTCCGTGATGTACGTGAGCCATTTCTCGTTCGGTGCCTTTGCATGGAAGTCGCGGGTGATCAGGTTCTTAGGCGCAGGACTGATTTCTCCCAAGTACGAGCGAATGCTCAAGCGCCGCCTGCTTCCCAGCCTCAGAATATTTCGGCGCTCGAGCCACGCTGCGAACCCGCACGTCGAGATGCGGCTCGTACTCACGGTACCAACTCTTCAGGGCGTTCTTTGTGGGATAACCCAAGTGCCGGATAGTCGCCTTAACCCGCTTGCCGAGCTTGAGATAAAGCTCCACTGCGCGAAGTCTGTCTGCGTAGGAATACATGAACTACCTCCCGGTGGTCCAAGTTTTCGTCCGCACCCCCTACGGGTCAGAGCGTTGTGAAACCCGAGATTTGCTGGATTGGTTCGGGAATCAGGGCGCGTTTTGTTTCGTCAAACCGCCGTTGCTGGCACTATTTTCGATGTTGCGTGAATGCAGGAGGGTTTCTCTCCTTACTCTTTGGCTACGACGCCATATATTACAGAACATGGATATTCAGCGATCTATAGCGCCGCACTTGAGAGCTTGGCGTCGCATGTCGTCCGTTCTCGCTTTGATGCTGGCTTTGGTATCCGCATTAGGCCTTACCGCCTTGGCGACCCCGGCGGCGGAGCGCGTGGCCATCGTCGTGAAGATCAACGGCGCCATCGGCCCGGCAATGGCCGATTATGTGAAACGCGGCCTTGAACGGGCCGGCGAACGCGGCGCGGGCCTGGTTGTGCTGCAGATCGATACACCGGGCGGTCTCGACACGTCGATGCGAGGCATTATCCAGGCAATCCTCGCCTCACGCGTGCCTGTGGCCGGATTTGTCGCGCCGAGCGGGGCAAGGGCTGCCAGCGCCGGCACCTACATTCTTTACGCCAGCCACATCGCGGCCATGGCGCCTGGCACCAATCTCGGCGCGGCAACTCCGATTGCCATCAACGGCGGACCTTTCGGTGGCGGCGCGCAACCCGACAAAGGCACCTCGAATGCTCCGGATAGCACGCGGGGGCAGTCTCCCCACGATCCCGGCGAAGCGAAGGTTGTCAACGATGCGGTGGCCTATATTCGCGGCCTTGCCGAGTTGCGCAATCGCAACGCTGACTGGGCAGAACGGGCCGTGCGCGAAGCTGCAAGCCTTTCATCGAGCGCTGCCGTGCGCGAGCACGTAGTCGATTTCACGGCAGTGACGATCGAGGATCTTCTCAAACAGGCGCAGGGGCGCACGGTTCGGGTCGGCCAGACGGATGTCCAGCTCGATACCGTGGGTCTTGCCGTCGAGGAATTCGAGCCGGACTGGCGGACGCGTCTACTTTCCGTGATCACCGATCCGAACATTGCACTCATCCTCATGATGGTCGGCATCTACGGGCTGATCTTCGAATTTCTCGTCCCGGGGACATTCGTTCCCGGGACCGTCGGCGGCATCTGCCTACTGCTTGGTCTCTATGCCCTGGCATTGCTGCCGGTGAGCTACACCGGTATCGGACTGCTCATCCTCGGCATCGGACTAACCGTGGCTGAGGCACACTCTCCAACCTTCGGCGCACTCGGCATTGGCGGCGGGGTCGCGCTGGTGCTCGGTGCGGCCGTTCTGTTCGATACTGAAATACCCGGCCTGCAAGTGTCCTGGACCGCATTGGGCAGCCTTGCCGTTGCCAGCCTTCTTTTCAGCCTGCTCGTTGCCCGTGTCGCGTTCATTTCGCGCTGGCGGCAAGTCGTCACCGGCTCGGAGCAGATGATCGGTATCTCGGGCACGGTTGAAAGCTGGACAGACACGTCGGGTTACGTCATCGCGCACGGCGAGCGCTGGAAGGCGGCGTCTACCGAGACGTTCAGCCCGGGCGACGATGTCAAGGTAATCGGGCGAAGCGGGCTGACGCTGGAAGTCACGCGGCGCTCATAGGCGGCCTAACGGTCTTCGGAAACAGGAGGAAAAGTCATGGGTATGTTTGCAGATCTAGCCTCATATCTTGTGGCCATCATTGTTTTGTTGATCATCATTGCCGCGGCGATCAAGATCCTGAGAGAATACGAGCGCGGCGTCGTTTTCACGCTTGGCCGCTTCACTGGTATCAAGGGACCAGGATTGATCCTGCTCATTCCTTACGTCCAGCAGATGATACGGGTCGACCTGCGCACGCGGGTACTCGACGTACCCAGCCAGGATGTCATCTCGCATGACAACGTCTCGGTCCGTGTCAGTGCTGTCATCTATTTCAGGGTCATGGATCCTGAAAAGTCGACGATCCAGGTCGCAGACTTCATGATGGCGACAAGTCAGCTTGCCCAAACGACGTTGCGTTCGGTGCTTGGCAAGCACGACCTCGACGAGATGTTGGCGGAGCGGGACAGGCTCAATGAAGATATCCAAAAAATCCTCGACATCCAAACAGACGCCTGGGGCATCAAGGTCGCCAATGTTGAGATCAAGGATGTCGACATCAACGAATCCATGATCCGCGCAATCGCGCGCCAGGCTGAAGCCGAACGCGAGCGTCGCGCCAAGGTCATCAATGCCGAGGGCGAGCAGCAGGCGGCTGCCAAACTGGTCGAAGCGGCCGAAATCCTGGCCAGGCTACCGGAGGCAATGCAGCTTCGCTATTTGAGCACGCTAAACGTTATCGCTAACGAAAAGACGTCGACGATCCTGTTTCCCTTCCCGATGGAATTCGCCAATCTCCTTTTGGCCAAGATAGAACAACCGACGAAGTAGCCGAATACTGGAGTCTCACCCTAGGATCCGTCGCAGCTGATGCCATTGAAACCAATCTTATCGCAATCATTGGTTTTGAAGATATTTTGCGCCGGGATATCGATGCCGTTTAAAATGCTATCGAACTCCTGGAGCAACGGACAAGCCGAGTCAGATTGTCATTCGACACCGGCAAATGACCCTATCAGCATGAGGAATTACAAAGAGCTACAGTGCATATCGGCGTCGAGACCCCTTGCTGATTTACAACATGACCGCCTGGTGTGCTCGATGCGTGTCGCCCGCGATGATGGCTTCTACCAGTTCCTCATGCACATCGTATCGAAACTGCAGGCACGCCGCGGCGGATACCATCAAATGTTGATCATGGGGTGGCGGTTCCGCGAATGAGAGCACGACTTGCTGGCTCAAGAAAGCCACGCAGATCAGCTCAAAACCTTGCGTATGCGAAGCCGACACGCCTGTTGGAGGCGCAACATCCGACGGCTTTCTTCACGATGGAAAAACCGAATTTGATATCCGGGGAAATTCTCGCGATCAAACTGACCGATCTCCCCACAAAGTGAGGACGACGCCGGTTAAACGAAAAACGACTCCTGGTTCTTCGTTCGGAATCGAGGCATCTCATCCGAACTCACAATAGACAGCAATCTCAGCTTCCGCGACGAGTTCGTCATGAACACGCGCTTCGCCCCGATAACGCCAAATATTGCGACGATATGCAAGCTTTGTGAGGTGATACTCGACCACATCGCTTGGGCGCACGGGAATCCGAAATTTCGCGTTTTCCACGGAAAGCATGTAGATGACCTTTGGCGCCAACCCTTGTATCCGCTTTGAAGCAGCGCATGCGATCCCAGCTGTTTGCGCCATACCTTCAATGATAAGCGTCCCTGGAAAGATCGGACTTCCAGAGAAATGTCCTTGAAAATAGGGCTCATTGATCGAGACGTTTTTGCGACCAATGCACTGATCCTCACCGTTCATTGAAAGAATCATGTCGACGAGAAGAAATGGATAACGATGAGGTATGCAATCGAATATTCTGACGATGTCGCTAGAGTTCAAACCAACTACCGAGTTCATGTAATCTTTCTTGCTTTCCAATATGATACGTCGACGCACCAGCCCACCGGATACTATGCCGTCCGGGGTGTTCGACACGTGAGGGATGCCGAGATTTCAAAACAGAATAGTGGCTTGCTTATGTCAAGAAATTGAAGGTGTTCTGTTAAGGATTTGCGAAGGAGAGCGTACTTGGCGAGAACTGCAGATATACCCCTGGGCTCAAATGTGGCTATCCGAGCGTGCGAACGATTGGGTCAATGATGTGAAACCGGACTTCTGCTTCGTTGAATGCAGGTGCCGCTCGTATCACAGCATCAGATAGAAGATCGCTCATCGGGATGCTCCTGCTTTGCGTGTTATCAATAGCGGAATCTGCTTGGCGCTCTTCCCTGATGTCCTCCTGATGGCTCTCGTAGGACTTGGCATAAAGATCGATCTGCAGATGCTATCGGAAGGTCTCAAGTTGGGCATCTGTGAGAGCGAGATTGGCGAAGATTTACATCCCCGCCTTGACATCGTCCTTGCCCGTCTTCGTGAATGTAAGAAAATGCCTCTTCAGGAAGTCGACGTCATAAGCGGTTGGCAGCCTGTCCTGACCTGACCTATAGTAGCCATAGAGGCAGTACTCCAGGGAACCATCGGCCGGGCAGCCCTTTGCTGCGAAATGCTTCAGCATCGCTATGACGGCATCTTTGATTATTGAGTGGTTGTAGTCCAAGCCTCTATATTACTTGCACTGGATGAACAGCGACTGGTGATTTTCCGTCAGGTCAACATCCTCGAACCCTTCGACAACCATCTTCGAAGAGTTCCACCCCAGTGACAGAATCTGGAGGATCGAGTGATCAAACTGGCAGAAGTAGCCAAGGATAGTTGCATCGGCTGATCACGTGGCCAAGGAATAATTCTTCGAATGGCGGAGGAATCATTGGCCACATTTGATCAGGGGGTCGCGTTCGCGTGCCAATTGCGAATGAAGCTACTTCAGGCTGCATAGGTAGAGTAATTTCGTCAGCGGCACTCATGGCGTGCAGGCTCATCAAGGCCGGGCGCGCAGAACGGTACTGCGCGAAACTTGCTGATTTCCTTGGAGCTTTGATAGTTCCTAAGAGGGCCAACGGTTCGCATCCCTCCAAGAGCAAGTAGGTCAAAAGCTGCGGCCTGTTTCGAGCCTGAGCCTGGCGAGCGCACAGACGGTAGTTATCGCTCAGTTTCGTGACCTCGCAGCCGAATCTAGTACATTGTCCTGCGATAATCTTCCTCGAGCCCTTCGTCCATCGTTCGCATTTCATCGCGGTCCGTCGGGGCTCCTGTCGTCTCGTCCAGGATCATGTTTATGAGCGAGGGCATCTCGCTGCGATTCTGGAAATGATCTGCGCTCCATAATCTGGAGCGTCGGAAAGCCTTGGCGCAGTGCAAGAAGATTTCGCTGACAGTTACGATGATCGCAAGTTTCGGTGCGCGGCCGGCGACCGCCATATCTTTCAGAAGTTGCGGGTCACGGGCTAGAGCAGCCGACCCGTTTATGCGCAACGTTTCGTCAAAGCCGGGAATTAGAAAGAGCAGTCCGACGTTCGGGTTGGCAACGATGTTGGCCAGCGTATCGAGACGGTTGTTGCCCGGGCGATCGGGGATCGCAATAGTACGCTCATCAAGGACCTTCACGAAACCTGGAGGATCGCCGCGCGGACTGACGTCAGCCTTTCCGTCCAGATGCTGCGAACCGATGCACAGGAACGGCGAGCGCCGGATGAATTCTCGCGCATGCGCTCCCAGAGTATTCTGACACTTCAGTGTAGCCAGAGAGTGGGTTGGCTCGAAAAGCGCCCGAAGTGATTGCTCATCTTCAATTGCGAAATTGGGATTGAGTTCTAACGCTGCCATGATTTGTCTCCCCCGATTGCTCCCGTTTGTCTCCTTGCCGGTACGGAACATCTCAGATCTCGATTGATCTCCTTACTATGAGAACTGAGGTACGTACATCAAAAAGCGATACATGATATTGACGGAGAGATCAATGTGATTTTTCGGCATTGCCGGAGGTCTGGGGTGACAGCAATAGTCCTATCTGAGCAAATGATTGGGTCCGCTCCTGGCCGATGGCGTTGAAAAAGTCCCGTTGCGCCCTTGGGGCAGCATTTGCTTGGTGGGCGCCCCCCCCCCCCCGAGGTGTCGTTCCCTTCACGCTGGCATCGCCGCCGGGTTGCAGGTACCGGCCGGCGTCCTGCGGGACAAACAGTTCCGCAACAGTCGGCTTCGTCATCGCAGGTAGTGGATATGGGGTCGGCCATGGTAAGGCGAGAGTTCCACTCGTGCCTCGATGGTAAAGACATCCCTCAGCAAATCTTCCGTTAGCACGTCTTCAGGTGGCCCCGAAATGACAACCGCGCCGCGCTGCATGACGATCAGCTGGTCACAGAACATGGCGGCATGGTTGAGATCGTGGAGGGCGATGATGCTGGTGACGGGCAATCCGGCAATCAACCGCATAAGACCAATCTGATGTTGGACATCGAGATGGTTGGTCGGCTCGTCGAGAATGAGTTCTTTCGGCGCCTGCGCCAAGGCCCTCGCGATATGCGTACGCTGCTTTTCCCCGCCCGACAGGCTTTGCCAACTGTCTGCGCGTTTCCCCATCATGCCGGTGCGCTCAAGTGCGTCTTCGACTGCGTCGTCATCTGCAGGCGTCCAGCCTGAAAACATCGACCGATGCGGAAAGCGGCCGAGTTTTACGACATCGATAACCTTGAGATTGGCGTTGGTGGTGGCGTGCTGTTCGACGAAGGCGACGCGCCTCGCAATCGAGCGGCGCGACATTCGCTGCAGATCCTGCTGTTCGAGCGTGATGCGGCCGGAGTTCGGTCGTTTTAATCCGGCAAGGAGGCGCAGGAGCGATGTTTTGCCGGAGCCGTTCGGGCCAAGTAGGCCCAGCAACTTGCCGGCGGGTGCTTCAAACGAAACGCCGTCAAGCACGATCTTCGCGCCGATCTTCCAGGTGATGTTGTCGGCCTTGATGCTCATGATGCGCGCTGAAACCGGTAGAGAATGACCGAGAAGAATGGAACGCCCACCAGGGCTGTGACCACCCCGATTGGCAGAACCTGTTGGGGAATGAGAATGCGCGAGGCGATGTCAGCCAACACCATGAACATCGCTCCGATGATGGCGCAGACCGGGAGCAGGCGGACATGGAGTGGCCCGACAATGAAACGTGCTACATGCGGCACGACCAGTCCGACAAATCCGATCGAACCGACCATGCTCACGATCGTTGCCGTCATCATCGCAGTCAGCGCGAAGAACCCCAATCGTGCGCGTCCGACATTGACGCCAAGGGATGAGGCCGCCTCGTCGCCAAAGGCGAACGCATCGAGGATCCGCGCACAAAGCAGACAGGCAGTAAGCCCGAAGGCCACGACGATCGATACAAGTACGAATTCCGGCCAGCGGACGCCGCCGAAACTGCCAAGCAGCCAGAACATCACATCGCGTGCCTGCTGCGCATTTCCGGATGTCGTCACGATATAGGATGTTGCCGCATTGAACAGCTGAGAGGCGGCAACGCCGGCAAGGATCGTGCGATCAGCACCGCCTCGCGTGCCGTTCGACAAGAGAGCGACGAAAAGAAAGGCCGAAAATGCGCCGGCAAAGGCTCCTGCCGAGAGCGATACCGTACCTGCACCGACACCCAAGATGACAATTGCCACGGCGCCGGTCGAGGCGCCTGCCGAAATGCCGAGCACGTAGGGTTCGGCAAGCGGATTTCGAAGAAGCGACTGCATGATGGCACCCGAAAGGGCAAGGCCCGCTCCACAGAAGGCGGCCACTAATGCCCGGCTCAGGCGATAGTCAAAGATCACCGTTTCGTGGATGCGGTTAAGTTCGATCTCCGTCCAACCGAGCTTGTTGGTGACGGCATAGAACGTTGTCGATAGCGGTATCGGCAGATCGCCGATACCGACGCTTGTAGCAATGATCAGGCCGATGGCCGCAAAAGAGGCAAAAAGCAGCAGGCACAGGACGGCCAGCTGCTGGAGAGTTCGATATGTGCCGGTCACTTCAGCAGGCCAAGCGCCTTGAGTTGCCCGGCGATCTGCTCGGCGCCATAAATCGTCCGGATGGTGGGGTTCATGGCCTGGCCGTCCATGACGACGATGGCCTTGTTCTTGACCGCCGCAAGCTGGCTGACGGCGGGATCGGTGGTCAGAAACCTGATCTTTGCTTCAGGCTTGTCGAGTTCCCAGCGATTACGGTCGAGGTTGGCGACGACGATGACGTCAGGATTGGTGGCGATGACGCTCTCCCAGCCGAGCGTCGGCCATTCCGCCTCTGCCGTAATGGCGTTGCGGCCGCCAAGCAGATCGGCGATAAAGCCTGAAGCGCTGTTCTTGCCGCCGAGATAGGCGTCGGAGGACGGCGACTGGCTGGAAAACCAGAAAACAAAGGAGAGCGGCTTGCCATCTCTAGACACGGAGGAACGAAGAGCCGCCTCGCGGGCCTTGAAATCGGCAATCAGAGCCTGGCCGCGATCGGAGATATTGAAGATCTGCGAGAGTTCATCGATCTCTCTGTAGAGCAGATCCATGCTCCAAAGCTCTCCGCGGCTGCCATATTGATCCTTGACTGCGGCTGTGCTGAGGCATGTGCTTGGCGATAGATAGGTCGGGACGCCGACCTTTTCGAAATCCTCGCGCTTTGCGACCTTGCTGCTCGGCCCCATCAGGCTCGGCAAGGCGGCGGCGACGAAATCGGGGCTCTGCGAGAGGAGCGATTCAAAGGTCGGGAATTCAACAGTCAGGAGCTTGACCTTGGCGTTGGCCTCGGCGAGTTCAGGAAGCACCTTGCTCGGCCAGAATGCGGTACCGACCATCTTGTCCTTAAGGCCAAGCAGAAGAAGGATTTCAGCGCTATTTTGCCCAAGCCCGATGGCGCGCTCGGGAGCTTTTTGGAATGTGACCTTGGCGCCGCAATTATCGATTGTCAGGGGATAGGTGGTGGAGGCGGCAGACGCCGCTATTGTTGCCAGGCCCAAACCGGCCCAGAGACCGGAGATGGTTAAAAGTGATTTCAATATAGTCACGGAAAAATCCCGGTGGTTGCGATGAGCATTCTCGTGCGAAGGCGCCTGCGGTCGTATAGCCCGGTCAGGCGCACAAAAACAAGAGAATATAACTCATATTTATGCAAAGCAGATCGAGATAGCGGAATGGGCTGGACTGCGGTGCCAGGTCACCCATCGACGCCGCGCAAGAGCGTCCGTTTCAGCCGATGAATATGACTTGCGCCAATCCCGCAGCAGCCGCCGACGATTGTTGCACCAGCATCCACCCAGGAGCAGGCAAAGCGTGAATAGGCGTCATCGTTCAGATCGTCACGGGTCATATGAAGGCCCTCGTTGGCCGCGGACTCGCCTTGTTCGCCTTCGAAGGCATTGGCATAGACGCCGATCTGAAGATCGGAGCCGGCATGCTCGATGATCGCGGCAGTCGTCTCGACGGCTGCACCCATGACTTCCGGTTTGCTGCAGTTGAACAACAACGCCTCGGCGCCGGAGGTTACCGCCCATCGCGCCGCATCCTTGACCGTCTCGCCCGAGCGCAATCTTGGAGCAGCGCCGTTCCCTTGCGCGGCGTCATCGGCTAGCGTGAACGAGATCCAGAATGGCTTGCCCGTTTCCGCGACTGCCGTGCGCACGGCCTGCCCTTCGGCGAGCAAGCTCAGCGTCTCTCCCAGCCACACGTCGACATAGGGATTGAGGTTTTCAACCAGAACCTTGAGATAGTCCTGCACCCGAGACGGGTCGAAATTCTGCGGCTCGTACGAGCCAAAGATGGGGGGCAGAGAGCCTGCAACCAGAATTTTGCGATCCTGGCAGGCATCTGCGGCATCGCGAGCCAGTTGCCCAGATCGTGCGATAAGGGCAGGGCCTTGCTGCCAGAACCGCTCCTCGCCGATATGGAACGGGACGAGCGCATAGCTGTTGGTGGTAATGACATCCGAACCGGCGGCAATGAACTCGTCATGGACCTGCCTGACGATGCCGGGCGAATTGATCAGCGCCAGCGCCGACCATTCCGGCTGCTTCAATTCCGCCCCGAGGCGCAGGAGTTCGCGGCTCATGCCGCCGTCGAGAATGTAGGTTCTGTTCATGAATTAAATCTCCAGAATGCTCGGATCTGCGGAGAGCGTCGGTCTCTCCTTCGTGTGTTGGCTAGCGCCGCACCGGCACCTGCGCCTCCAGAAAGCGGAAGCTTCGAGCGATGATGGCGGTTAGAACGAGATAGAAGACGGTAACGACGATCAGCGGCTCGTAGACGAGCAGCGTGTCCTGGCGCACCTTGCTTGCAACGGCGTAGAGATCCATCACCGTGACGGTGAAGGCGAGTGGTGTCGCCTTCAGCTGCATGACGACTTCGCCTGCGATCGTCGGCAACGCGATTCGAATGGCCCGCGGCAGCCAAATGCGTCGCGTCAGCGTGATGGGACTCATCCCGAATGCACGTCCTGCTTCCAACTCCCCCTTAGGCACCGCAAGCAACGCGCCGCGCAGGACTTCTGCCTCGTATGCCGCATAGTTCAACGTGAAGCTGACGGCAGCGAAGAAGAAGCCCTCTCGCAGGATCGGCCAGAACATGCTCTGCCGGATGCCGGGGATCATTGGCAGAAGGGAACCGACGCCGTAATAGAGCAGCCAGAGCTGTATCAGCAGCGGTGTGCCTCGAAAGAAGGTGCAATAGCCACGGGCAAGCGTTCGAAGGAGCGGACCGCCGCTGACCTGTGAGAAGGCAAGGCCGATGGCTATCACGAAGCCAAAGGTAACGGAAATCACAAGCAGCGTCAGCGTTTGCACGGCACCCGTCAACAGGAGTGGCCAGTATGATGCTATCCATGAGAAGGTCAAATCATCGCTCCTCACGTGGGCTTTGACTGGCCACGCCGCACGCGTCGCTCGAGGAGATCGAATATCGCATTCGAGACGAGAGTGAGTGCCAGGTAGATGAAGGCGGATGCAAGGAAGAATATGAAGTAGTGCTTGGTGCTCGCACCGGCGAGGCGAGTGGCAAGGGCGAGTTCCTGATATCCGACGACCGCCACGAGCGCACTATCCTTGGTGATCGACATCCATAGATTGGCAAGGCCGGGCAGCGCGTTCGGCAAGAGGGCAGGCAGGATGATGCGACGGAAGCGCAGCCATGGCCCCATGCCGAATGCCTTCGCTGCCTCGATCTGGCCGGATGGGATTGCAAGGATCGCGCCGCGCAGCACCTCCGTCATATAGGCGCCCTGTACGAAGCCGAGCACGGCAACGGCCACTGCGAAGCCGTTCAGTCCGAAGGCCGGCAGATTGAGCACGGCGAGAAGCCGGTTGAAACCATCGATCCCGGCATAATAGAGCCCGACGATCAGGATCAGTTCGGGGACTGCTCGGATCGCGATAGTGTAGAATTCAAGCACGAGGCGTAGCAGCCTGCTGCCGGAGAGTTTTCCGAGCGCGCCACCGGTACCAAGCAGGAGGCCAATCAGAAAGGCGCCGGCGGAGATGGCGACCGTCGAGGCGGCTCCAGTCAGCAGTACGCCGCCCCATCCAGGTGGATAGGGGGAGAGCAGCTCCAGGATGCCTTGTTGGGAGGTCGCCATCGTCGCTGTGTCTTACTTGCCGCCGTATATGTCGAAGTTGAAATACCGCTTGGTGATCTCGTCGTACTTGCCGCTCACACGGACTGCGGTGATGGCCTTATTGAGCTTTGCCTTCAGTGCGGTGTCTTCCTTGCGCAGGCCACCCGAAACGCCGGCTCCGAGGATTTCCTTGTCGTCGGCCACATCGCCCATCTTGGCGCAGCAATCCTTGCCGCTATCGCTTGCCAGGAAGGCATCAAGGGCAAGCGAATCGCCAAAGACATAGTCGATGCGACCGGCAGACAGATCCTGGAATGCTTCGTCGAGGGTCTGGTAGGTTTTCTCGTCTGCGGCCTTGGCAAAATACTTCTTGTAATATTCGGACTGGATGGTCGAGACCTGGATGCCGATGGTCTTGCCCTTGACGTCTTCTGCAGCGGCTCCAGTCTTCTGGTCTCTCGGTCCGATCAGTGTGCTGGGCGTATTGTAGTATTTGTCGGTGAAATCGATGACCTTCGAGCGCTCCGCGGTATTTGCCATTGAAGACCAAATGACGTCGAACTTCTTGCTCTGAAGGGCTGGAATAAGGCCATCCCAGGAGAGCTCAACGATCGAGCACTTTTCCTTCATCTCATCACAAACGGCATTCATCATGTCGATTTCCCAGCCCTGCCATTTGCCTGCGGCATCCTTGGCAAAGAAGGGTGGGTAGGATTCGTTCATGATGCCGAAGCGAACATCCGCCTGCGCCGTCATCGCCGAAAGGGTAAATGCAAGCCCGGCAAGCAAAGTGGAAGCCAGTCTCATCTTAGGGGTTCTCCTAGGTTTTGTTCTGTGAAAGGGAAAGATCAGGAGGCCAACATGCCGGTGAACTCCCGGCAACGGAGGCTGAGCGGTGCGTCGAAGACCTGCGCGGGCGGACCCTCCTCTTCGATACGTCCATGATGCAGGAAGAGAACATGGTTCGAGACATCGCGGGCAAAGCGCATTTCATGCGTGACCAGCAGCATGGTTCGGCCCTCCTCAGCGAGGTCACGGATAACCTTGAGCACTTCGCCAACCAGTTCGGGATCAAGTGCAGAGGTCGGCTCGTCGAAGAGCATCACGGCCGGATCGATGCACAGCGCGCGCGCGATCGCGGCGCGTTGCTGCTGGCCGCCGGAGAGAAAGGCGGGATATTGGTCGCGCTTGTCGAAGAGGCCGACCTTGGCAAGAAGCGCCTCTGCCTTCTCAACGGCCTCATAACGGGAGATGCCGAGGACATGCACCGGCGCCTCGATGATGTTTTCGAGCACGGTCATGTGTGCCCAGAGATTGAAGCTCTGGAACACCATTCCGAGCCCGCTGCGTATCCGCTCGACCTGACGCCAGCTTTTCGGCTGCATCTGTCCGTGGCGCCCCTGCTGGAGGACGACTTCCTCACCGTTGAGGACGATGCGCCCGCGATCGGGCATCTCAAGCAGATTGATGCAACGCAGAAACGTGCTCTTTCCGGATCCGGACGAGCCGATAATGGAAATCACGTCCCCCTGATTGGCCGAGGTTGAAACGCCCTTGAGGACCTGATGTGACCCAAAACTCTTGTGAAGATCTTCCACACAAAGCGCCTGGGAGGACAGCTCTGTCATACCCAATTCCAATAGAAAACAATTCGCGGAGAATATCGCGAAGAAGCGCATATTTTGCGCGCAATTTCAGATCAAATTGCAGAAAAAACGCAAAAATATATTTCTTGCGCATCTTTTATGACAGAATAGAGATATCGCTACCCTGCATCGGTGGCCGCTCAGAGGAATGGGAATGGAAAATCTGGATCGTTTTGATCGCGATATCCTCGATATCGTCCAGCGCAATTGCCAGTTCACGGCCGAGGCGATTGCCGAGGAGGTTGGCCTTTCGACGTCCGCTGTGCAGCGACGCCTGAAGCGGCTGCGCGAGGATGGCATCATCAGGGCGGAAATTGCGGTCCTGGACCGCAAGGCAACCGGAACACCGATGGTGTTCATCGTCGGCATGGAGATCGAACGGGACAACTATGATGCTCTTGCCAAATTTCGCCTTTGGGCGGAAAAGCAGGATCACATCCAGCAGGTCTATTACGTGACGGGCGCTGTCGACCTGATTGCGATCGTCACTGCTCGCGATGTCGAGCACTATGACGACATCGCTGCTGTGATCATGGCGGAGAATCCGCAAATCCGCCGCATGCATACGAATGTGGTCTTGCGTGATGTCAAGCTCGGTCTATTCGTTCCGCTCGCAAATGGCGATGACTCAAGGTGATCGAAGATCACGCAATCATTCACCGACATCTGCCGCGTTCGATTGGAAGAGTCTCAAGGTAGCTCGCTTCCCAACATGGCCCGGCGTTTTGATGCGCTCGAAACCATAAAACCACAGCGCCAAATCGATGTTCAGCGCCGGGTCTTTTGAGAGCTGCGTCAGGCCGATTGCTCGATCACCATGACACCGTAGCCGCCAAGTTCGGCCGCCCGATACGGCCTTGCCGATCAGCAGGTCGGTCCCTGCCGGCAGCTCGGCGACTTTCGTCCCATGCTCCGTATCGAGCACAAACAGCAGCTTCCTGCCATCGCCCTCGCGAAGGACCACATGACGCATGGTCTGAAAGAGCGATGCCCCATAGCACGCGCAGCCTGGAGCAATTCGTCCGGTAGGGCCGCGATAAATTTGCGCATGAGCAGCGTTGCGAAACCAGTCTGCAAAGCGACATGAAAGATGATCAATGCGAAGTAGGTGTGGTAGAAGCCAACCGGGACCATGAAATCGCGCAGCGGCATCATCATGATCTGCGCGGGCAAGAGGTCGCCGCCGACGAAGAGCGAGAAGAGGCTAGGGCGTAAACTCATAGAAATGCGTGGCGATTATCGTCTGTCATGATTCAAGGTTTCCGAACAAAGAGACATTTGATGATGCGTCGCCGCCACGAACTTACAGAACACGAATGGTCGATCATATCGCCATTGCTGTCCGACAATCCCCGCAGCTTTCCCCCGCGGATGACCGGCGGGTGCAGAATGGCATCCTCTGGCGGTTCCGGACAGTCTCGCCCTGGGCGGAAGTCCCGGAGCGCTATGGCCCGCCGACCGCCTGCGGCAACCGCTTTGTCCGCTGGCGGAGGGTCGGGGTCTGGGATCGGCTCCTGGAAGCAGTTTCGCAGACGTACGGTGGCGACATCGTCATGATTGACCCGAGCTGTGTCCGCGTCCGCCAGCATGCGGCCACGGAAAGAGGGGGCGACGGTGGCAGCATGGGATGTTCCTTCGGCGTCGCAACAGCGGACAACCGCTGGTCGTTGAACCCTGTCCCGATCGGCGCCGGCCAAGGGCTTGGACTGCGGTCGGTGTGGAGCCCGGCCGATAACCGGGGTCCTGCGCAACATCGCCGGGATGACTGAAGGCCCTTACAAGGCCACAGAGGGAACCTCCTGGATAACCCCGCGGCCGGTAAGTGGTATCTGCATGAGTTCTTGAACCGTCAAACAGAAGTCCGATCCTGTCTGGATTTTACGCGGCTATTCCGTCTCAAAACCACGCCTTAAATCGTCGGCTTTATATTCTGGTTCAGGCGGAACAAATTTGTCGGATCGAATTTGTTTTTGAGTGTGACAAGGCGCGTATAGTTTTCGCCATAGGCCGCGCGTACCCGATCTTCACCTTCGTCTCCCAAGTTGTTGGCATACACCCCACCCGTCGAATACGGTCTGACGGCATGCCACAACTCGCGGGCCCAACGCATATTGGCCTCATCGTCCGAAGAGGCGTCCCAGATGGCTATCGGGAAGCAATCATAGTGGGCGTCGCGGTTCGCATATGGCGAATCCGACTTCGAAACTCGGGCGATTGCGCCACCAACTTGCTGAAAGACCAACAGCGACGCACGCGACGGCGCCTTTGCATAGGTGTCGAGGAGCGCATCGATGAGGTCATCACCGATCTCATTGAGGAACTGAGCTTTCCAGTAGTAGCGCCTCCCGCGTGGGAAAAGCACATCGCCGCCCGATTGGATCTGAAGATAAGGCCGCGCGGCGAGGCTGCTTTCGACCGGCGAGCCGAACTTCATGAGCGGAGCAAGGATCGGCTCGCCCGCCTCGTGCGGCCCGACATAGCACGCTGAGATGCTGAAGAATCGGTCGCCCGATGGTGTTGTTACAAGTGCGGCATCAACGCTGAGTTCATCGGGCGCCTGGCGGGAGAACTCATGATAGAACTTCATCGCTCCGCGGGCATGGTCGTAACGGTGAAGGACCGACCCGACCAGCAGCGTGGGGCCGACCGGATGAAGCTGGTATTCGAACGTCGTCACGATGCCGAAATTGCCGCCACCACCCCGCAGCCCCCAGAATAGATCGGGATGATCGGAGGCGCTTGTCCGCAGCAGCGCGCCATCAGCCGTCACGATCTCGGCGGCGATAAGATTGTCGCAGGTCAGGCCGTGTTTGCGTCCGAGCTTGCCGAACCCGCCGCCGAGCGTCAACCCGGCAATGCCAGTGTCGCTGTTGACGCCCATCGTGGTTGCGAGGCCATACGCCTGCGTGGCCTTGTCGAATTCGCCCAGATTAAGCCCCGCCTCGGCTCGCGCTATGCGGCGCTCGAGGTCGACCTTCATCCCTTTCATACGCGACAGGTCTATCACGATGCCATTGTCGCACGTAGAAAGGCCCGCGACATTGTGGCCGCCGCTTCGAACGGCGATGAGGAGGCCGTATACTCGCGCGAAGGTCACCGCCTTGATGACATCGTCGGCGTCGACACAAAAGGCAATCGCTGCGGGTCGTCTGTCGATCGCACCATTCCAGACTCGACGTGCCTGGTCATAGGCGGGATCCACCGGCACCACCAGGTCGCCGCGAAGGTCTTGCCGCAACCGCTCGACGGCGGACGTGGTTGAATGGGGTATGCCCGACAGGGTGTCAGCAGACTGCTCTACATTCATGGATGTCGCCCTCCTAACCAACGGCTTATCGTCTCACCGTCTGCAACGTGCAGCAAAGGCAAAGATCTCAGGTGCTGGATGAGGAAATTTCATCTAGATTGGCGTCATGAGGAAGCTTCCACCCCTACGCTCGCTGCATGCCTTCGAGGCCGCGGCCAGACATGGCAGTTTTAAGCTCGCCGCCGACGAGCTCGGGGTGACGTCGACGGCGATCAGCCACCAGATCCGGTTGCTGGAAGAGATCTTTGGTTGCCAGCTCTTTCAGCGCCGACCGCGGCCTCTTCTACTGACGAAAGCTGGTGCCCGGCTGTTTCCGGGGCTTCGAAATGGCTTTGATGCGTTTTCTGGCGCAATCGCCGCGGTCGCCGAAACCGATGCCGCCCGGGCGGTCTTGCGGATTACAAGCCCGAATGCATTTGCAAGTCGATGGCTCGTCCCGCGTCTGTCGAAATGGCGTGAGGCAAACCCGACTGTCGCATTGGAGATTATCGGGACCGACACGGTACTCGATCTTCGTGCTGGCGCCGCCGATGTGGCAATTCGCTATGCGCGCAAGCCGCCCCAGAACTTCATTGCCCAAGAGGTCTTTCGCGACACCTTCTTTCCGGTTTGCAGTCCTCACTTACTGGCGGGCGACGGTCGGCCGATCCAGCGCGTTGCCGATCTTTTGCGTTTTCCGCTGATTCATTTTGACTGGATGAACAGGGATCCCGGCGCTCCGACATGGCGGCAATGGCTCGCTACTGCCCATTCGATTGACCCAGACTTGGAAACCGACAGAGTGTGGGATCTGAGTTTTCGAGAGGAACTGCACGCGATCGATGCCGTCGTGGCGGGCCAAGGGATAGCGATCTGCAGCGATGTCGTCATCAGCAATGAACTAAGGAATGGTGTGCTGGTCAAGGCGCACCCGCTCTCGTTGCCTGGCTATGGTTTCTATGTCGTTTCGCTAGCCCACGCGCCGCGAACTGCGGACATCGAAGCGTTCTCGACTTGGCTTCGGTCGATCGACTGAGCGCTCTTCAGTCATGTCCGCGCGGACTGTGTCTCGACAATATTGGAAGATACCACCAAGCTGTCTGAAAGCTCAGCCCCTTGCTAGCTCTCAATTGCGACTCTAGAGTGTATCGGCCGCCCCGGTTGCTAGCTGATGTGGGGCGAGTTCATCGCCAGAACCTCTTCGAATCCATCACGGTGTCGAGCCATGTCTGCGCGTCCCCAACCAGCGTATCCTTGTTCGCGTGGGAGACAACGCTGTCACAAGCCGGATGGTCAATCAGCCCGTGTTTACGCAGAACCTCAGGCCCGGTCACCAGGTCGATCAACGATCCTAGGCAGTCCTGAAGCTCTGACATAGCCTTGAGAAAGCGCTCGTGGCGACGCAGGCTGCGCTTGTCGTCGAACAGGGATGCGAAGAATTCGGCCGCATAGCGCAGCTTCTTCGCATCCTTGCGAGCTTCGTGACGTTGCTCATCGTCGACTTTCGCAAGCGCCTGTCCGTGCTTCTTCAGCTTCTTGCGCATGCCGTTCAGCGCCATGTCGGCGAATTCCACCGCCTGCAGGCTCCGGAGGTCCTCGGTCTCCGCAAGCGAAAGGTATTCGCCGCACCGAAGCCACTCGTTAAAATCCAGCATGAGCGCGCGGGCGCGGCTGGACTCCAATGCCCGAGCCACGTCATCGTAAGTGCCCTCGCGGGCGTTCTCCAGCCGGCTGCGCAAATCCGCGTCGGCGGCCTTTGCTAACAGCACATCCAGATTGCGTGCTTCTCCCAGGACGCCGGCGAGCCAGCGCAGTTCGTCGTTTAGCCGTTGCGGCTCGGCACCGGGAAGCAGAGGCTTGAAGAGGGAGAAGGCCGAACGCAACCGACGCAACGCTACTCGGGCCTGATGCAGGGTTTCGGCATGTCTCTGCCGGAGGAGGACATCTTCGTTCAAACGGAAATGCCGGAAGCAAGAAACCGCAATTGCCAGGAAGGCATCGGATGCGCGCATATTCGGTTCGAGGTCGAGACGTTCCGCCTCGAAGACGGACCTCTGCTGTTCGATCAACGCGAAACCCCTTTCCGCCTTAGAACGAACACCAAAACGGATCGGCGCGACCGCTTCGATCTTGCGCGCGAACACGAACAGGTCCTTCTCGCTGCCATCCTTGAGTTCGAGCTCGGCTTCCCGGACAGCCGTGAGCCGGTCGCCGGAAACGACCGATCCTTTGTCGATCGCCACCTCGATCTGCGAGCCATTTTCATTGACCATCCAAAGGCGTCTCTCGATCTCCACGTCGAAGGCGGGGGATACTGAGAGTTCACCGCCGAATTCAGTCTTGAGCGGATTGGAATCGTCGATAACCGGCTCGTCGCCGTTGACGGGCATCTCCCACTCCGACCGGGAGAAGAGAGACCGGCTTCGTCCCAAAGCTTTCACGGTCTGCACATGAGCATCGCCGGTCCGGCGGATACGAAGGGTAAATCCCTTCTCAAACAGTTTATGGTCCTCGGTGTCGAAGTAGGTGGCAGTTTGGTTCAGGACCTTATCGGGCTTGGTCAGAAGCTTAAGATTCGACAGCCGCTTGGCGGCTTCGGCTGAAAGTTCAAGCTTCAGTTCGACTTCGGACGGCATTGGGACCTCCGGCGGCGCTCGACACCATAACAGAGAACAACGCCTGAAGGATTGATTGGTTCATGCGGTCACCGCTGCGGGCTGGATGGCTTCAGGCTTGGACGAGTGCTCGGCAAGCAAATCCGGATTGAGAGCCATATTGTGGGGCTGCATGTATTGCCATGATGGCGAAACATTGGGGCGCGTCTTGATAGCTTCGAAAGACATCCGGAAAGCTCCACCGCATCTCGAGACAGTCGAGGCTTTCGTAACTTTTATTGTTCGTATGCGTTTAGACTAGGCACAAAGCAAGGTTTCAGCGGCGAGCCTTGTACGCAGCTCTTCGCTCACAGAGAGGTGCCAACGATAGATATGCCTCAATTGTCGACCATGCCCTCGGTGCATGCAGACGCGCTTTGGACAATCGAGCGCGGCATCTCACCGATTATTGCGACAGCGATCCATGATGGGCACGCCGTTCGCAAGGATCTGGAAGGCCTGTTCGCGCTTTCATCCGATAGGCGCCTTCGTGAGGAGGACCCATTTACGGGGTTCATCTCCCTCAACGTTCCGAACCGTATCGTTTTCCATCGGTCCCGTTTTGAAGTCGACCTCAATCGGAGCCGCGATGGAGCGATCTATTTCACACCCGAGCAGGCTTGGGGATTGAAGGTCTGGAAAGACAGTCTTCCATCTGATGAGGTCGAGACATCTCTTCGAACCCATGACCACTATTACGAAGTATTGCTGGCCTTTTTAAAAGGTATCGAGCGTTGGCATGGCCGGTTCGTGGTTCTTGACATTCATAGCTACAATTATCGTCGAGCAGGACCCGCGGCTGCGCCAACGGCACGGGCAAAAGCGCCGGATATCAATATTGGCACATCCTCCATTGACCGTGTCCACTGGTCGTACGTTCTCGATGCTCTCATGAATCATTTCCGGACTTTCGAGATCGACGGGCGCCCGCTCGATGTACGGGAAAATATCGTGTTTCAGGGAAAGGGCGAGCAGACCCGCTTCATCCACGAGCATTTCCCTCTTACCGGCTGCGCTATCGCAGTCGAATTCAAAAAATTTTTCATGGATGAATGGACAGGCGAGCCGGATGTCACCGTCCTCGAAAAGCTCCGTGGCATCATCGCATCCGCCGTTCCCCTGCTGGAGCAAGTGCTGGAGTCTCGGCGATGAGTAAGGAGGGAGCGCTCAACCGGCAAGACGAAACGGATTGGCTCGAAGATATTTTGATCAGCATCCGCGAAGGTAAGTCGATCCGCCGCGATCTGCCCGGCGGCGGTCGTCTGCATATGGACAGGCCCTTGCCCTTCCTATGCATCCATATCGCGCAGGACGGCGCCGAGCCCACGGCCAGAGACGTTGCCCAAGCCAATGCCTCCTACCTAACAGCGCCGCATGCGGCGCCGGCCATAACGGTGATCGATGCTGTCGCAAATGCCCTGGAAGAGCGCTTTGGCGCTTTCATCCTCCTCGACATCGCTGAATTATCGCAGGACAGGTTCTTGACCGTCGACGCGCCGTTCCTGCCGCCATTCGAGGTGTCAATCTGGTCGAGCGCTGATGCGACTGCAGCAGCTGACGCATTCTCAGCGGCAGTCAGCGATAGCGAAGTACGGTTCCGAACACCGCAAGTGGAGAAGACGGAGGCGGCTCCCTTGAACGACGACAAGCAGATTGCGCGCGAACTTGGCTGCTCGGCCGTCGCAGTGAGGTTCGCACCGGTCTACCGCCAACCCGGCTCCAAAGAAATTTATCCGGAACTTCGCGAACAGCTTGTGGCCATGTTCTTCGACGCCGGCTTGCAGGCCTTTGCCTCGTTTATCGGAATGCATCAGCTCTTCAAGCTGACGACGCACCGGGCGCTCGGACGCAAGGCATTCATCGACGCGGTTTCCAAGGTAGACCGCAGGATTGATGACGTTGCCTCGACCTTCGATTTTCTTCTGGCGGTTACGCCCATCAATGAAGCAGCTGCGTTTGACGCCTTCAAGGCGGGTGGCCGCAAAATACAGCCGGCCTTTCTCTACCGCCCACTTGAGTTGCAGGTGGAGGCGATCAAGCGGAAGCTTTTCTCGATCTCTTTCGAACATCTCGAAGACCCCGTGCTCTATCAACTGTATCGCGAAAAGCAGCAGGAGCTCGATCTGCAGCTGTCGCTCCTGTCGTCGCGACACAATCCCAAATTTGTTGAATTCGGCCGTGCACTCTACGAGCCGGTCGAGCGGCCGTTGCTGCGTGAGGCCCAAGCAATCCTGACTGGTTTGACCCGGAACGAGCCGAATGGCGCCGACGACGCAGGCGTGGGAGATCAGATCGCCGATTGTTTCCAAGTGGAGCGGCAAGCCAAGGCTATGATCGGGGCTTATCAGCGGCAGGGGAAAGACTTCAGGGCATCGGTCGAGCTTCGCGACGATCTGCCGTCCGGTCTGATGGTGTCCGGACATCGTTTGCTGATCGCTCGTGGCACGTTGATGGATACACGCCGCGTCGAACCTCTCCTATCGCATGAGATCGGCGTCCATCTGTTGACCTATTTCAACGGCTCGGCCCAAGGGCTTCGGCTCTTCCGCTCCGGCCTTTCGGGATACGAGGGTATGCAAGAGGGGTTGGCCGTTTTCGCTGAGTACCTCTCCGGCGGCATGACGCCGGAGCGGCTCAAAGTGATTGCGGGCCGGGTCGTCGGATGCGCCTCGATGCTCGACGGCGCGACATTTTCCGAAACCTATTCCATGCTCGTCGACGACAACAACTTCACCGAACAAGCGGCCTTCAACCTTGTCCTGCGGCTCTATCGCGGCGGTGGACTTGCCAAGGACGCGATTTATCTGCGCGGTCTGCTCGCCTTGCTCGATCATCTCAAAAACGGCGGCGCTCTGGAGCCATTCTGGATGGGTAAAATTGCGACGTCGCATTTCGTCGTCATGCAGGAACTCGCCGAGCGCGGACTTCTCCGCCTGCCGGCGATCCAACCTATCTTTCTTCACACGGACGCGGGGCGCGCGCGACTGGAGCGGGCCAGAAGCGGCATGCGCCCTCTCGACATGATCCAACGACAGGAGCCGTGAATGCGGATAGCATTTTTTGTGAACTCCATCGAAGGCGAAACCGAGTATTACACGACGACGGCGCTTGCGCTTGCCGCCATGGCCCGCGGCCACGACATCTGTTACTTGACGCCAGGCGACTTTGTGCTTCGCCCGGACGACAGTCTTATGATCCGAACCACTTCCCTTAAGAGTGGACGGCCTAAAAAAGCTGATATCTTCATCAGTGCCTTGCGGGGCGAACAGTCGAAAATCCAGACTATCCCCATCAGCGAGATCGATGTGCTCTTCTTACGCAACGACCCATCCGAAGATGCCGATGAACGGCCGTGGGCGGCGCATGCCGGCGCGATTTTCGGAAGGCTTGCGGCCGAGCGTGGTGTGCTCACGGTCAACGATCCCGACGGTTTGGCACTCGCTCAGAACAAACTCTATTTTCAGGGTTTTCCCGAGGCAGTACGACCGACCACCCTGATATCGAAAAGTATCGAGGAAATCCGCGCCTTTATCGATGGGCAGAAACAGGGTGCCATACTGAAGCCGCTGCAGGGATCAGGCGGTAGGAATGTTTTCAAGATCGCCTCCAGCAGGGAGAGCAACCTCAATCAGATTTTCGAGGCGGTGAGCGGTGAAGGCTATCTGATTGCACAGGCCTATCTTCCCGATGCAATGGCTGGCGATACCCGCCTATTCCTAATGAATGGCCGGCCGCTGCAACGTGACGGCGTATATGCCGCCTTCCGCCGTGTGCCGGCAAAGGGCGATGTCCGTTCCAACATGCATGCGGCAGGCACAGCCGCCGTCGCCGAAATAACCCCAAAGATGTTGGCAGTCGCCGAAATGCTGCGGCCTAAACTCGTCGAGGATGGCATGTTCCTCGTCGGCCTCGACATCGTCGGCGACAAAATTCTCGAGATCAACGTCTTCACACCCGGCGGCCTGCCTGAAATTGCCGAACTCCACGGCGTCGACCTGGCGCTCTATGTCATCATCGCGCTGGAACAGAAAGTGGAGATGAGGAAATATTATGCCGGTCGGATTTCAAACCGGGTGCTGGCAAGTTTATAGCCTGCCGACCTGATAAAAAGTCTTATTGGTGACAGCGTTCCAGCCGATGAAAATGTCCGCAGCGAGGGCGAGAAATTTGCTGGGACATGTTGGGCGGCCTTTCAGTTCTGAAGGATTTCGGTTGCAGGCCCGCGGCGGTCAGTCTGCGAAAATTCCGACGAATTTGCTGTTTCAATCGCTGAACACATCGACGCCGGCCCCACGATCTAAATCGAAATTCTGGTGGTAGTCTTAGCGGGAACGAAAGCCATATTCGCCACCATTCGCCCGGTTTCGTCGCAGCTTAGTCACGCCATAGCCTTCTGGCGGATCTCATTTGCTGCCTTTCCGTCTTGTCGAGATGGAAACCCATTGGTCGAAGAACGCCCTCCGTCTTGCTGAACTGGATATCCCGATATTCGACCACCTCGATAGGGTTTCCCCAGGGATCGAGAAAATCACGGAAGGACCCGCCGAGCAGCGTAGCGATTGCGATCGCGAGTCGTCTGACTGTGCTCCTGTCGTCTCTTCATTTGTGTCGCGCTTTCACCCAGTTTTGCGTTTCGCCGTTACCCTCTAACGATATCGATATAGCAAATTCGTCAATGGGTTCACGACGATTGAATGGATCAGCGCAAAATGAAAATACGGGCCAGAACGTTGTGAAACTCGATCATCGCTCGTTCGTGACGGCGGAAAGATCCCCACCAATAGGCTACTTGGGGCACCTTCCGTAAAGTAGTGGAAAGCCGTTACTCGTACCGATTTCCAATAAGACGTTTGGGCTATACAGTACCAAAAGGCTTTCCTGATTTGCGTATTGCAGCAGCCCGGAAGCTGCAGATTCTCTAGTTGCGGGACTGGAATTGCCTAGAGCAGCCAATTGCTGATCAATCCGCGCTTTGTAGTCTTTTCTTACATTGTAGAGGAGCCCAGTCTTATTGATGTATATATCGGTTCCATCCCCTTTGTCCCATTGTCGAGAGAAAGAGTACTCATCTATTATTGTGAATGTAACCGAGTTTTCTTTGCAGCCCTTCTCAATTTTATCCTGACTTACATCAATTCGGTCAAGCATCACCCACTTGCCGCCAATGTTCTGCATCAGCTGCTTGGATTTTATTGCGTTGATGCCGCCCCAGGAGAGATTTCCAAATTCCGTGCCGTAGATGTTGAGTTTGGCGGCTTTGAATTCATCGGGCAGTTGGTCGGCTGACACCAAAGTCCACGACAAAGCGAAGATCGTAATGCTGGAAAGGAAGCGCGAAAACAGGTGGTGTTTCATCTTATCGCCAATCGCGAGTTCGGGGCTTTGTTGCTAACATTTAAATTCTTGACGAGTCCTAAAACCTTAAGATGCAATGCGGCGAATGGCCATCTTTTGACCAGCGGCGGATGATTATTGCGAAACTTCGCTGACATCCATTTCGTGGCAAGAGCGGTTGAGCGGCGCACTGTTCTTTACATATCGTACGAAAGGTCGTGAGAATGTCGCGGGTGGATAAATTGATCGGCATGTTTTTTGCGGCGACACTTTGCCTGGTCTTCGCTACGCTGGCTTGCTACACCGCGTTTTCAATCCTTGTCAGGCTGCCCATTTCGAATCCGTTCGTGTGGTGGAGCCTTGATAGCAACGAGGGGTTCGCCACGGTCTTTGGTTCCCTATTCCTGTTCACGTTTTGCGTCCTGATGAGCCTGTACCGAATTGCCTTGCGACGTGCAGGATAGGCTCATCCGGCCCCTTGGCTTTCCGGCGTCGACTTATTGGAGGTTTTTTAAGCGCCAACACGGGAGTACCTCTGCGCGAGCGAGATAAGCCATTCTCGAAATAATCGTCTGCTTGAGAAAGAAACCAGCCACATAAGGTGGAAGGGACGCGTCCGACAGCATATTTCGAGGCAACTGCCGGACGCCGAGATGCCCGGTTCGGGGTGGCGTCGAGCCGGTAGAATTAACCTATCATCTACTACAGGTTTAGTTTAGCTACCTGAACGGGCGGGCGTTCTGCCGCCTGCCGCGACCTCATCGTGAAGCATTTACATTGAGGGGCTTGGTGCACCAGAGGCAGCAGCACGATGCCGGGCCATGCTGGCACTCGGCATCAATCGCATCAAAGCTTGAACAACCGTGCTGAGAATTCGCATTTGCCATTGCGAAATCGAGAGCGAGTCATGCTGGGATTTCGGCCACCGGACGGATTGCGATCAGCCCTCTGCCAGTTCGGATAGCCCTTAAAGCCTCGATAGAAGAATGTCCGCAAGGAATGCAACCTCCCTGTAACTTCGCTGTAGCCCTCCTGATGGATAGTCAGGAACTAGACGACGGGCGTCAGCACCGTGCGTCCACTGAAATGCGCCGCCAGGTTGCCAAGAACGAGTTGAACAGTCGCTTGCACAGCTTCGGGCGAACGGCCGGCAATATTGGGGGGTGAGGATAAGGTTCTTCAACCTCGCCGCCCTGCTTGGAATATTGGGCTCTCCCTCGATGACATCCAGCGCTGCTCCACGGATGCGGTTATTTTCCAATGCGTCGATCAGCGCGGCAGTATCCACCACACTGCCCCGGGCGATGTTGATGAGAAAACCATCTACACCAAGTGCATCGAGTACGGTCGTATCCACAAGGTGCGTGGTTGTTGCGCCACCTGGTGTGGCGATAACCATGAAGTCGGACCACTGCGCAAGCGCGGTTGCAGAGGGCAGATAGACCCATGGCGATCCGTCGCGAGGCTTGCGATTGTGATAGGCGACGGTCATGCCGAAGCCTCCGGCGCCGCGCCGGGCGATCTGCTCACCAATATTCCCCAAACCCAGGATGCCCAGCTTCTTGCCCGAGATCATCGGGCGTGGATACCTGGAACGTGCCCATTCGCCTGATCTGGCTGCGGAGTCGGCTTGGACGATCCCACGTGCAATTGCCATGAGCAGCGCCATTGCATGATCTGCAACGGAAGCATCATTAGTACCCGGACCATTGGTAACGACAATACCCCTTGCCCCGGCCGCGGCGAGATCCACCTTCTCGTAGCCTGCGCCAAGGGCGCAGATGATTTCCAGCTTCGGAAGCGCGGCGATCTCCTTCGCGTCGAGACCCGTGGAGCCGTTAGTCAGTACGGCGCGGATGCTCTCGCCGACGGTCTCTATGATCTTCACGCGCTCAGAGGCATCAGATGCGAGGTGCAGCTCAAAGCCCGCCGCCGCGATCTGGGATAGGTTTTCTGATTCAAGCTCAATGACAACAAGAAGAAGGATAGGCATGACTTGACCTGAATGCTCACCGTTCACTTTTTAGTTTGGCGATATTCGCTAAGCGCAACTTTCCCACTCATTTCGGAGGCTTCAAGTTCTTGCAATGGTGCGATCTTTGATTGGTTTTTGCACACGACTTTATGTTCGATGGCACGCTACGGATCTGTGCGGTGATTTCCAGATGTCACTGTGTCGCACACGCCCCCACCGAGGCGAAGGAAACACCATCGTGGATGCCTTCGACTCTATGAATGCCCGGATCGTTGATTGCCCTTCCGGGGAGCGTGCTTCGATGAGTGCGTTTCGTGCATGAATAGAGTTACAATCACGCAGCTTTCGCAACAGAACCAGGCTGCTAGTTTCTACGGGCTCCACATGAATGATGTGGTGGCCGGTCCTCCCTGATCGCGTAGCAGGCCCACAACAGCGGATAAGCAGCGGCTCACACAGTTAGTCAGCACAGACACCCAGTGAGGTATCGTCGCCCAATTCATCTCGGATGGGTGCTGACCGAATTGTCATCAGCCATCCTGTTGTTGCAGCTCGGCACGAAGGTCGCGGGTGTCGGCTTGCCAACCTTCATGCCGGAGTTCGGCGTGTCCTTCCCCGAGGTTCAATAGATCGTCGTCACCTTGGCGACCGCCACAGTTTGCGAATGACAGTTATAACACATGGAGAAAATCAATGACCGACATACCCCACAACGACCTTCTGGAGACCACTACTGCTTGCCGCATATTGCATATGGAAGGCCATGCTGACATGACGCTCGGACACCTGTCGCTGCGCGATCCTACCGGGCGTGGAGTCTGGATCAAACGCTCCGGTATCGGCCTGGGCGAGGTGATGGGGCCTGAAGATTTCGTGCTCGTCGATTTCGATGGACATAGGCTGGTGGGAGAGGGCCGTCTTCACAAGGAGTGGCCCATCCATACGGAGATCTTGCGTGCGCGACCTGATTTATGCGCGGTCGGACATAGCCACCCGTTCCATGCAACAGTGTTCTCCGCGCTCGATGTCGAGTTGCAGGCGGTCACGAACGAGGCAGTCAGCCTTGGTCTTCCGGTCGGGCGTTTCGATGAGACGACCGGCTTGATCGACACGCCTGCGCTTGGCGCCAGCCTGGCACGTTCTCTCGGCTCGGGCTCGACCGTGCTCATGCGCAATCACGGGGTTCTGTTCGCGGGAAGCTCGATCGCGGAAGCGGCGCTGAAGGGAATCTTTCTCGAAGGAGCCTGCCGTGTGCAGATGGAACTGATTTCCACCCAACTGCCATATAAAGCGACGCCGCAATCCGAGCTGGCGAAAAAGAAAGATCAAGTTTTTGATGTCGGGCTCATTGAGGTTTACTGGGCTTTCTACAAGCGCAAGTTGGAGGCTGCCCGCGCGTAGCAGATCGCCCGCAACGTAGTCTGTTGTGAAGCGGCGCGGGTCCCCGCGCCTTTCGCATCATCTGTGTCTGCAGCCGGCGCGCGAAGCTCTACACCCCCGCCTGGGTCATCGTCGACGAGTTCAATACCGATGACGTAGCCACGTCCTGGGCGATCGAGGATCCGAAGCCTCTCGGGCAGTTTTCCCGCAAATTCATGTCGCGCGTCGCGGCCGAGGCGGCCGCCGCAATTCGGGCCGGATCGGCGCGCGGCGTTGCGCGGCGCTAGGAGCCGCTGCTTTCGGCCAAGTTGGTGATCAGCGCCGGACTCCCTCGTAGGCGGACCCGGCGCTTTCTGCGGGAACAGCCGTCTGTTGACCCAGAGCGTATCTGAGACGTTGTAAGGCTTCGGACGGTAGAAATTGGTCTAACACTCATTGTCTCACACGGATCGCTCATGTTCTCAAACACTACCGTCGCAAGGCAAATCCCAGCTCTTGGCCATAGAGCCTGATGTCTTGCGTCCCCTTGCGCTGATCGCCGCGGATGGTGTCGATCACGGCGCGAAGTAGCGGCGCCATCTGCCGCTGAGCCGGATAGCAGAGGTAGTAACCGGGGAACGGGGCGGACCAGTTTTCGAGCAGTGCGACAAGTCGACCCTCAGCGAGGTGGGGGGCGATCAGCTGCTGACTGGCGAATGCAATACCGACTCCGTCGACTGCCGCCTGCACGGCAAGATCCTTCGTGTTTGAGATCAATGGGCCGTCGATTGCGACCTCGAACCATTTGCCGTTTTCCATGAACTCCCATTTATATGGCGTCTTCTGCCCAGGCCAACGCCAGCGAATGCACTGATGCGCAACCAGGTCACGCGGATGTGCTGGTGTTCCGAGCCGGGCGAGATAGTCGGGCGAGGCGACCGCGGTCTGGCGCAGATCCGGGCCTAGTTTCACCGCAATGAAATCCTTGTCGATCACTTCGCCGAGGCGAATGGCGAGGTCATAGCCCTCGGCCACGATGTCCACGACGGCATCATCGAGGGTGACGTCAAGCACGACCTGAGGATATGCTTCGTTAAAGTCACGAAGGATCGGTGTCAGGTAGAGGTCTGCGGCAGCGCGGAAGCAGTGCACCCGTACCGTCCCGGCGGGGAGAGCGCGGTGCTCGCGCATCTCACCTAGCGCATCCGCCAGCTCCTCGACGGCCGGCTGTACTCGTTCGAACAATCTGGCTCCCGCCTCGGTTAGGGTGACGCTGCGGGTGGTACGGTTGAATAAGCTGACCCCGACTTGTTCCTCAAACCCTCTAACCATCTGGCTGAGTGCCGAGGAGGACACACCGAGGTTCTCAGCGGCGCGGCTGAAGCTCAACGAACCGGCGACAGCCACGAAAGCGCGGAGCTGGTTGAACTCTCCTGCAGACGGAAGGGAAGGTTTCATGATTACCTCGATTGCTAAGCTCTGCTTAAAAGGCTGATTAGTACGTGCAGACTAACCATTGCCTCTCCCGCTCTATACTCTTTCGGGCACTTGAACTGAAGGGAAGCACCATGATCTTGCAAGAGACGCAGTCAATGGAAAACATAGATGAACTGGTCGCCTTGGCGAAAGTCTACTTCGATGCGGCCTACGCGATGGACGCTGACACATTCGCGACGATTTTTGATCCCGCAGCCTTGGTCACCAGACGTGGCGAGGGCTCCAGCATCGTGGTGACCCCAGTTGCTGCTTGGCTTGATGCGGTGCGAAACCTGTCCTCGCCGCGGGAGGGAGGGTTTGCACGCGCCGACCAGATCCTCTCCCTCTCTATGACTGGCGACATGGCGTTGCTTAGGCTGCGCCTACATATTCCACCTCGTGAGGTGACGGATTTGTTGTCCTGCTTTTACCTCAATGGACGCTGGCAAATCGTCCAGAAGGTGTTTGCAGCCAAGATCCTGACCTGAAAGCGATGCCGGTCATTAGGCAGTGTTGCGCGATCCCGCGCGGTGGAGATATTGCGCGGGAACCAAGATTTGCTTGAGGCGGGAGATTGGCAAGGCCGGCAAGGACACGTCCTCCAAAGACGGTCCGCCGACCCTTGCCCATGATAATCTCTCTGAGCCTCTGTCGCAGGGCTGCTAGATTGCGGGCGCTGTTCAAATGGCCGGATTCCTCCCTCCGGCGCCCGAGCCCGAGCATAGGGCGGTCAATCGGCGCCTGGGGAGCCTCCCCGCGACCTCCCCACCACTTAGCATCATCATGTCCCACTATCACAGGGGGCAGGATGATTGGACAATAGTGTCAGGTCACCTTTTTCTCGCATGCTCGCAATAGGCACTTCGGATTCGATCGCAGGGATCGCCGTCAATTTGCTAATGGGGCGCAACTACTGAAGCAGCTGCCTATAGGATGATCTCAATCCGGAGGTCGCTGTCGTCTCGATCGTAAGATTAGTCGAGCCTCCCTCCGAAGCGGCGCGTTGCGGAGGAAATTGACTTTGGATTTAGTGATGCCGCGGTGGCCTTGCAAAAACACGGGTGATTTCTGCGACACGGACACCGTAAAGCCGAGCCGTCTCAAGGTCGCCTTTAGACATTTCGCCGGGCGCCGCATCTGCGTCTGCCTGTGCCATCGGCGCGATATAGGAGCCCATCCTGTTCGGATCGTCACGCCTGGATGCCTTAACGTTCGCTGGTTTGATCGCGAGGCTGACCCAAAGGCCGCCGTGCTGGCCAGCCAGCAGGACAAAATATTGCAGCGTATTAAGCTTGTCGCCATTGATACTGGCGCTGTTGGTGAAGCCGCCGAAGACCTTGTTCTTCCACCGATCCTCGAACCAGGGTTTTGAAGAGGCGTCGGCAAATTTTTTGAACTGCCAGCTCGGGCCACCCATGTAGGTTGGCGAGCCGAAGATGATGGCGTCCACAGCATTGAGCGTTTCCCATCCATCCTCCGGGATATTGCCTTCTGCATCGATCGTGATCAGCGAGGCTGCAGCGCCTTCGGCGACAGCTTCCGCCAGGCGTTTCGTGTGTCCATAGCCTGAGTGATAAACGACGGCGGTGGTGATATGAGGTTGGGTCATGTTTTCTCCGTAAGACTTCGATGTTCGCTTGCGTTGACGATGCAATTGTCGGAATGCTCACGCGAATGGAATATTGGACGGTCGTGAGATGATGGGTGGCACTTCGTGGAGCGCATTGATCGCTTCAAGATGAATAATTCTCGGATGATTTGCGGCTCAGGGGCAGAAGGGCGCGAATCCTCGGATCACGCAGATAAAGCCCGCCCCAGGTCAGGACGCCCAGCAGCAGGGATATGATTTCCGGTGGTGACCCTAGTTCGCCTAAGCGCACATGGGCACAAATGGCTCCTCCCAAAAAACCTGTCAGAAGGATCGCTCCAAGGACTGTTGTCGCCGGGATGGCGTAGAGGAGCGTGCAGACGATCATGATCCCGCCGAGCACAGGGCTCAGGTTCATCGCAAAGCCGGTTTCTCGCATCATGCTCGCGATCTCGGCTGACGCGAACAGTTGCATTGCTCCATCCAGGAGCAACGCTGCAACAACCACCGCGCTCGCCAACCGTCCTATCCAGACAGCGCGATGGGGCTTCAAAGTGTCGGGCATTCGCCATTCTCCGGTGATGAGTGAGTTCTATTTCAAGGCGTACTGTGTCCTCGAAGTATGATAAAGAGCGTCGACTGGAACACATTGTTCCCGTTCTGAATCACAATGAGGCGCCGCCGAAATGCAGAATCTTGAACCCATCCTGATTTTTGTAAGGGTCGCCGAAATGGGAAGCTTCACCCGGGCAGCCGACAGTCTGGGCATTCAAAAGGGTCGAGCCTCAACAGCAGTTCGAACGCTGGAAAGCGATGTCGGTGTGAGGCTGCTGCATCGAACGACGCGCAGCGTGCAGTTGACGGAAGACGGGCGGGCGTTTCATGCACGCGCTCGTGATCTCCTGGCTGATGTCGATGACCTACACTCGATGTTTGCGGGAGATCGGGTCGCGCTGCGCGGGCGTCTCCGCGTCGATTTGCCGACTGAGCTGGCCCGCACGACAATCGTGCCGGCCCTGCCGGGTTTCATGACTACCTATCCCGAATTGGAACTGGAGGTTTCGAGCACGGATCGGCAAGTTGATCTGGTCCAGGAGGGATTTGATTGTGTTCTGCGCCTTGGACCGATCGGAGACGAGGCATTGATTGCCCGACCGCTGGGCCGCTTGCGCATGGTGAATGCCGCCAGTCCCGCATACCTCAAGCGCTTTGGCATCCCGCATTCGCTGGAAGACTTGCAGCGTCAGGGACATCGGACAATCCACTATATTCGGACACTCGGCTCAAAGCCCCACGGCTGGGAATATCCAGACCATGACAATGGCCAGTATGCGACGCTTCCGTTGCCAGGCGCGTTGCGCGTCAATAGCGTGCAGACCTACGAGGCGGCTGGCCTCGCGGGCATGGGTTTAATTCAGGTAGCGCTTTCAGGAGTACGCCGGCACTTGGAGAGCGGCGCGTTGGTCGAGATCCTGCCGGATTTCTGCCCTGAGCCGCTCAACGTCTCCCTCGTGGTGGCCCACCGACATAACCTATCGCGTCGCGTCCGTGTCTTTATGAGTTGGATCGATGAGGTGCTAACGCCTTACTTCGAATGATATCTCTTGGTCGGATGCCCCTTATCTAGCTCCGAACCGTCCATTGCCGCAAATCAGTGGCTTCCCAAGCGATCCGACCATCACCAGATGCCGGCCCAGGTCCGCCATTTGGCGAGGTGCAGGCAATGTCAATCGCTTCGCCGAGGGGCCGATCGAGACTGTAGGGATCATCTCATGCGTTTGAAATGGCCCGCGTTTCGGTCCCATCGCGGGGCACGGTCTTACTCTGCAGCTAGAGCAACTGCGAGTTTTGAGGAGGGAGCCACGATCCGGACGATGAATTCGAAGTCGCCCGGCATGCGATGCTCATCTGAGCCCATGCAGGCGACCGTCCAGTACTCACGCTCGGCGCCGAACACCGTCGATACCTGAACAATTTGAGCCTTGGAGCTTGGATCATCCCTACGGGTTGCCCAGTAAAAGCAGTCGGGCCCGAGTTTCGTCAGCGGGATCATGGCGGCTCGTCTCCTTGGTCTTCCGAACCCATATAGAGCACTGCTTAGGCTGGGACAGTCAACGGGATTCGTTGTCCACTCATTTCGCCGATCGGGGGGAAATAATCGGCGCGGGAAGGCGTGTGAGTGTTCATTTTTGTCGCGCTTTCACCCAGTCTTGCATTTCGCCGTGACCCTCGAACGATATCGATATGAAAATACGCGTCAGAACGTTGTGAAACTCGACAGTTGTGATCTGCTCCAAGCGGAATCAACAGTCTAATGCGCTTGCGCGACGGCAATGAGGGCTTGGACTGCATCAAAGCCCAAGATTTCTGCAAGCTCCAGAAACTCAATTACATCTACCCGCCGCTGCCCGCTCTCAAGACGTGCGACGAACGATTGATATTCGCCGAGCTTCGCAGCGAGATCCGCTTGCGTAAGGCCGATAGCCTCACGCTTTTCGATTAGAAGCGCGATCAGCGCTTGATGTCGTTTCGTGCCGAGAGTTTTCGTCACGTTATCACCCATCTTTGGACAAGATGGGGCTTCCAGTATATCTGTTTTTCAGGTATCTTAAATTCAGATAATTTGATGTGGTCAAACTCTCTGCATCAAGGGCTCGATATGGGCGAGGAGCTGGGCGGAGGCTGAAACGATGCAGTCATTCTGCTTCCCGCCGAGCCGAGATTCGACATGGACCATAGGAGACATGTAACGGTGGTGCGCGACAAAACCGCAGACTTGCTGATGGCCTTGCTCTTTGCGGTCACAAAGATCGTCGAGAGCGGAGAGCAAGGTAAGCTGCGGATAGCGAACGCCCGCCGGGATGCGTGTTCACCCATAGCGACGATTGATCGCAGTTCGGCTCGCCCGCGTATTGAGGCATGCCTGAAGCAATTCAAAGTCCATAACAAAGCAGATGACACCGCCACTGCGGGCCGGATAGTGCTTGCGATCCAGGAGCAAGTGGGCGAGCGTGATCTCTATGGTTGGCATAGCTGTCCTCTTGGCAATGTGACCGGCGATATCGATCGTTTGGTCGCCAAGACTAATCTGCCGGCGGGTATCCGCTTGAAGGTTGGTGGGTTCGTCAAAGCCCTTCAGGAAACGGCAAGAGAAATGGCCGCTGCGCTGATCCTTGCCGTCGTGCTGATCTGTCAGGTTCTCGTCTCACCGGTTGCAAGTTTCCTTCAGTCGATGGCCATTACTGTGTCCACACCTGACCACAATCAAGCTGTTCGGAGCTCGGATCATGGGTGATTCTGAGAATAGCAGATCTTTATCAAAAATCATGCAACGCCACATACTTGCAAGCGGCGCAGAACCGCGCGGGGATGCCGCACTGGCGCTATGGAGCGAGTGGTTCATGCTGCACGAGAGGCGTGAAGCTCTGTCTGTCAAACAGCAGGCGATGGAAACCCGTCTTCTGGCGATGGTCGGCAGCGCTCCAATTGTAGACCTGGCCATTCCGGGCGATGAGACTTCGGCCTTCGCGGCATCCGACGATGAAATCGACGCTCTTCTTCCTGGAGAGCATATGGCTGATGCGAGAAGGCGCGCCAAAGCCCAGCTCGACGCGTTGCGTTCGCAATGGCAGGCGGCAGACGACCAAATCGGCTACAGCCGGGCGCATCAGGAGGAATTGGATGTCATGCATGCCGAGCTCGAAGCCGCACAGTGCCTCTGGATGGCCCCCGCTTGCACAATCGCCGGCGTCGCGGCCAAACTGCATTCCCTCGTCGAATGGGAAGATCCCGGCACCACTCCAGGCGAAAGTCCCTGGCCGGAACTGCGCTCCATCCTTGGCGATCTCATCAAGATCGGCGAGCTCAACGGGATTTCAGAAGGGGCGCAGGGGACTTGACGATCCCATCGCAGTTTCTGGGTTCTTGGTATTCAGGGATTCTTGGTCAGGTGCCCCAACTGGCGAATTGTCGCCTGGACGTGTTTACCGAGCCTGATATGGAACTCGACTGCGCGGATCCTGTCTTCCTATGAAGACATGGCCTGCTCCGTGGCAGTCCAAGCTTGCGGCCGTACCTTAAATGTCGATCACAGATCCAGAACAGCGCGTTTGGCTCACTGAAGGAGGCATTGAACTCGATGCCGAACAAAGTCCTTGGCACAGGCGTTCCACTCCTAACGAAGAGGAGATAGCCATGCCAGCCTTGGATGAAGCGTTCGACGAATTCATGAAGCGCCGTGAGAGCGTTTCTCTCGACTATATCAACGGCAACTCTGCGACCCTGATCGGCATATCGACGGCCCACGACCCCGCGACCTTCTTTCCTCCCTCCGGTGACCTTATCGAAGGCGCGGTGGCGGTCAACGCGTCGAACGAGAAGGGAGCCATCTTATTTAGGGAAGGAAGCACGGGCGGTTTCGAAGTCCTTCAGTCTTGGTCGGAGGGAAATCTGGGCTTTTGGACAGGGCTCCAGCGCGCGAAAATCAGGATGGCTGGCCAAGACAGAGAGGTTCCGATGTCGCTGCGCGTGACGGAGGTCTTCCGGCGCGAGGAGGGGGAATGGAAGCTCGTCCATCGACACGCCGATATACTGAAGTCCTCTCCGTAACCTTGGCCAGTTCGGCGCTTAAAGTTGAATGTCAGTAGTTTAGTTTCGGATACCAGTCGGCGCCGCGCCCCGCCGGAGTCATATCGAGAATATTCCACAGCGGTGCGATATCGACAGCACCTCTCGGATCCTGGCCGGGATCGGCCGCTTCGCTGGGCATTTCGGCATTGTAAAAGACACGAACCTCTGAGCCCTTCTTCTGGTAAACCGTGAAGCCCGGATACTCGTGACCCTCATCATCGAGCAGGCCTAAATCTCGGGCATAGTCGTCACCTATAGTTTGAACGAAATCGAGGTCACGCCAACCTCGCTCCATGGCAAAGGCCCGTTGCCGCTCCACGAGGCTTCGGCCAACGATTTTGAACGCGACCCGTTGTTTGACGTCGGCCCCGTTGCCGTTCGCCCCGCCAAGGAAGTTTGTGCACATCGGGCAGGGCCGATCGCGCTGTGGGCCGAACATCCAGAAGTAGGTCACAAGCGTGTCGTGATCTCCGAAGAGTTCCGCAAGCCCGATCTCGCTGCCATTCTCGTCCTTGAAACGATAGTCCTTTTCGACAACCGGACCGGAGGGCAAGTTCCGCCGTTGCTCTGCAAGCCGGGTGAGGTGACGTCGGACTTCGATTTCTTCTGCCAGCAGCGCCGTTCTGGCCTCGGAATATTGCGGGCTTTCATTCTTGAACCGGGACACTCGCTTCGCAGCCAGCTCTGTAGCGGGTTTCAACTCACTCATGTTCATCTGTTCGCTCCCTTGAAAAATGGCAGGCATTTCGTGCTCGGATCAGCTTTTCGGCGGTTCAGCGAGAACGATCCGGTTGTTCTCCTCATCAAAGAAACTCGCAACCGCGCCGAAGGATCCGCGAGCCTCCGTCTCGGGCAAAATGCCTTCCGCAGACAGACGTTCCTTTTCCGCGGCGAGATCGGTCACGACGATGGTCATCACGGCTTTTCCGGCGCGCTCCTCGTCGCACCAGAGCTGGAGGCCACCATGTCACGTCGCTTGTGGAGCGCAAGAGCCGCTATACCGTGATGATCAAGAACCCAAGCCGGCACTTGCGTCCGGTCATGGACAAGATCATCAACGCATTCGCCGCTTCCTACCGACCAATACCGACCCCGCCCATTTGCCACAAGCAACCCTCAACCAGCTTGCGCGCATGCTCAACGACCAGCCGAGAAAGTGCCTCGGCTAGAAAGCCCCGGCAGAGGTCTTCGCCATGCATTTGCAGCAACAAGACTGATCCCCTAACCCTTAAAATGGCCATAATGCACTTGGGGCAGGATATCCATTCTTGGATTGGGGCTGGCAGCGTCGATGGGCATCCTGAATGCGCTTTGGTACGAGCTGCGTATCTTGCGTGAAGACCCGGCGGACGAGATCCTGCAGCTGCCCACCCGATGAAGGTGGCATATTCGCAAGAGGATTGACGTAATCTCGGTCGTCGTTCACGCACGAGCGATGGCCGGAACCTGCTCGTATGCGGTGGTCACCTGGCAAGCTCAACTGCGCAAAATGCCGGCCCGTTCAAGCTATAGAGTATGTTTACGATTTGAATATTGAATGGAAGGAAAGATGATTCATTGAAGGGCGAGATGAGCGAATATCAGAATAATGCGGTCAAATTGATGGATTTGAAGGCAGGGAGAGAGTCCTTGCTGAACGCCAAAGATCGAAGGGAGGAATTTATACGTCGGTCGCTGGAGCTATATTATGCGATGGGTGGCGAATGGGAATTCGTTCAGCCGATCGCCAAGAAAGTGTATTCAGATAAGCCAACCCGCATAGATATCGCCGTCGGGAACGTGATGTATAAGCTGGCTGCAATCGGCCATGTTTCCGATATCGATATCATTCAGGCCGCATACAACAAATTAGATGAGGCCAGGCAAAATATGTCGACTTCAGACAATGGGCACGATCCAAATGGCTCTGTTGCAAAAATTCCGGGCGGTTGATGAGGCTCTATGATCTCGGTCGTCACGCGGTGTGACCTTCCAGTTCTTGGGTGAGTAAGCCTGCCGCCTCCGTCAACGAGCTTGGTCCGATGCCGAAAGCACGTTCAGCTATATGGGCTTTCCCATGAAAGTCGGCCGTCAGATTGAAAATGCAGCCTGACCTTTGCGCAAAGCCTGCATGACCTCGAAGTCCTTGATTGTCGCGTAGGCTGATTTCAACGTCTTGAACCCTCTCACCGGCATTATCAGTTGTTTCAGTTTACCGTGGTCGGCCTCGACGACATTGTTCGAATATTTGACCTGCCTGTGCACCAGCTCTCCAGGGCATTTTCCTTCGGCCTTCAGGTCTGCAATCGCGATGCTGTAAGGCGGCGCCTTGTCGGTGTTGATGACGGTTGGTTTTTCCCAGCCTTTGAGGCCGTTCAAGGCCTTGCCGGGAGAGCGTTTGGCGGCTTTGGCGTTGCGCATCGGCGAGAGGTTGCCGAATTTATCGACAGCCCGGTAAAGGTAAGTCCATTGTCCGCCGACCTTCACATAGGTTTCATCGACGCGCCAGCTTGTTGATTGACCATCACTTCACTGCCCTGGATCGGCAGGTCCGGGAGACTGCGGTACGACCAACCGTGCCGACTTCCGCTCTGATGTCGGCAATCCGGGCTGAAACCTGCACGCGGATCGATGATTGCGCGTTGTCGATGACGTTAACAATGCGCTCCTCGCACCGTTCCGCAGGCGCAATGCGGACAGAGACCTTTGCGTCAGCTGGCTGTGCCACAATAATTGCATCTAATGGTAGAAAAACGGCGAATATTACAATTATGAGGTTTATAAGGGGATGGATATCAGGTCGTGGACACAATGCAAATGTACGTTTTGATTTCTGCGCCAACTCAATCAGGCTTGTCGCTCCCAATGATCGGGAACAGAGTCGAATTAATCAACCGTTTCAAATCACTACCGAAGGCAGGCCGGATCAGGATCAAAATGGAAATACGGCTCATCTCAAAGCGAAAATCCACACGATGTTCTCGGGGCTGATTACCGCCTGCTGCTCGTTTATGCGATAGCCTATGTCGTACTCCAGAGGCAGGAGATAAGGGTGCAGGCGCGCGAACTTATAGCCAATCCGTGCGCCGTAGCGAGCCGCACTGGAGCGTTGGACAGCAAGCGCAAGAGGAAGCTAACTTCGTTCTTGGAGGCTCGTCATCAATTCCCATGCGCTCGTTAGAACCGAACGCGGAACCAAGTTTTAGACCACGAGCGGCCCTGCCGCGCGCGGACTGTCATCAGGGATTTGACCAATCTGACAAATGATGGTGGCGACCGGATGTTGGCCGGTCGCCATGGATAGCTTCTACATCTTGCCGATGCTCTTCATGGCTTTGTCCATGTGCATCTTGCAATCGTCCATTTTTTTGGCCTTCATCGACTCTTTGGCCATCATCATTTCTTTTGACGCCGTGGCTTTCTTTTCCTTCGCCATCGGGCCGGTCATCGCGTCCACGTCACTCTGCGCCTTCATCATCGAGGCGTCATCGCATTTCATCATCGTGTTCGCGGCGTGCGTCGGCAATGTGAAAGCTGACATCAGCAAAGCAGTCGCAATCGCAAGTTTGATCATGTTTTCCTCCTCTTGATGGGCACAATTGCCCGCAGTCAGACGTTTTCCAGGCGATTAAATCCCCGCGTACCACTCATAGCCGCGGTCCTCCCAGAAACCGCCTTTGCCACCCCATAGGCTGGCAAAGCTCTCCTTGATTTCGATGCGCATCAGATATTTCGCATGCTTGTAGCCAAGATGACGTTCGACCCTCAGTCTGAGCGGCGCGCCATGAGCGACTTCGAGATCTTTGCCATTGAGCTGATAGGCAAGTATTGTCTGCGGATGAAAGGCATCGATCAGGTCGACGCTCTCGTAATAGGTGCCGCTGCCATCGATCGATTGTTCGAGCTGATCGGCACAGTAGAAGACCGCGTAACGGGCCGTAGGTTTCAGACCCACACTCTGGAGGATGGGGCCAAGCGGCACGCCCGTCCATTTTCCGATAGCGCTCCAGCCTTCAACGCAGTCGTGCCGTGTAATTTGCGTGCGCGATGGCAGCCTTTTCAGATCCGCCAACGAGAGGGCGACCGGGCGCTCCACCAGGCCGTCGATCTTTAGCCGCCAATCTGCAAAACCCGTCGCTATCATCCGGGCATATTCATCGCCATCCGGTTGACTGGTTCCGTTCGATCTGAAGGTGGGTGAGAGGTCCGCCTCCGAAAATTCGCGGGCCAGCCTGTCGCCCGGGACTAAAAGTCGCTGGCTTTTCATTGTGAGCGTCTCTGCCATCGCCAGCACGGTCTGAACTTTGGCGCTGTGGGCGACCTCGTCGCAGCCCGTGAGACCGATTGCGCCAAGCCCCGCGGCCGATCCGATCAGGAGATCGCGTCGAGTGATAGAAAATGTCATTCCCCATCTCCTCCGGTTTCGATTCCGTAGCGGCCAGTAATCATTGAGCGCATGTTGTTCCAGAGACCGGAGAGGATGACCATTGCCACATGCACCAGGACGAAGAAGACGATCGACCAGGCGCAGATGAAATGGATGGAGCGTGCCGACTGCCGGCCGCCAAATAAATCGAGCAGGAAGGGGAAGCCGGCATCCATGCCGGGTGACATGGTCAGCCCTGTCGCAAGCATCAGCGGCAGCAGAACGAAGATAACAATCAGATAAGCGAGTTTCTGGAGAGCATTATAGTGGCGTGCCTTTTCTCCTTTCGGGAAGCGTAGCCGCGCGTGGTCGGCGATTTCCTGTTTGAGATGAGTGGGTGAGAGCTCATCGGCGCTCGGCGCAAGATCGCGCCGGAAATGACCGCCCAGGAAGCCGTACAGCAAGTAGATCGATCCGTTGATCACGAAGAGCCAGGCAAAAAACAGATGCCACCGACGGCCGGTCGCGAGATCCTGGTAGCTCGGGATGGTTGCCCAAGAAGGAAAACCGCGCTCTGTCACATCATCGCCGACCCGCGAAACACCCAGAACGCCCGTTGTCACAAGAGAGAGGCTCCCAACGCGTAGAAGGCCACGTGCGCTGTCTCCGTCCTGGACCGCTCCGATCGATAGCCAGGATGGATCGGCATCGGCACCGTATTGCCCCCAATATAGGGATGGATGTGCATTGAATATCTGCAGACCGCTCATCAGAAGCAGGCTTAGGCAAAGGAGATTGAGCCAATGTGTAATGCGCGTCAGCACCGAATGACGGTGAATGAAGGTCGTCTTCCGGCGCGTCGGCGGCGCTGTTTCCAGATGGTCCACGTTCGCCATGGTCACTCCTCCAGAGCTGGCTACGGTACTATCGGGTAATACGGGTGATAAAATACTCTTGTTACAGGCGCAGCGAAATAATCTTTGAGAGACGGATTAGCTCCACTCCTAAAAACTTGGATCGCTTGTCCAGGCAGACTCGGTCTTGTGGTCACAAAGCCGTGAGCTTGTAACAGGCGACGGTCTCATTGCGAAGCCTATGATGGAACCACTGGAGGAGAAGCGATGAGGCAACTGGCGAAGTTAATCATCTTTGGAACGGCCGTGTGCGGCATGGCGGGTATTTCCCATGGGGCACCGATTGACCACCATACTCTCATGGTTGTCGAACTCTTCACCAGCCAGGGGCGTTCGTCCTGTCCCCCCGCCAATGCCAACCTGATAAAGCTCAGCAAGCGCGATGATGTTCTGACATTGAGCTTTGCAGTGACATATTGGGACTATCTCGGCTGGAAGGACATATTTGGAAAGCAGGCGTTTACAGACCGACAGATTGCATATGAGGCACCGTTGCATCAGTCTGGGCCTTTCACACCCCAAATGAATATTAACGGCACGAAGACTGTTGTTGGAAACAACCTCTTAGAGCTGACCGGACTTCTGTCAACCGCCTCTCACTTGAAAGGACCGGCAATTACGCTGAACCAGATCCGTACAGAGATAGGCCGCGGCGATGCCCGTGGAACGGCGGCGGATGTCTGGTTGATTTGAAGACGTTGCGGATCCGCCTCATCCTCGATTTTGCGAGCCTTGCTCTTGTCGTCCTGTGCCTTGCCTACTGGTGGCTCGGCAATCCGTCGCACGAACGCTTCGGCACCGCGCTCTTTGCGCTCGCGATCGTCCACAATGTTTTCAACAGGCGATGGTCTCAAACATCCCGCGAAACCTCAGCGACAGCTCAAGGCTGCTGAACGCTGCCACAATCGCATGCCTTGCTACGGCATTGACGATTATGCTGGTCAGCAGCACGCCGATCTCGCGCGATTTGTTTCCATATCTAACGCAGGACGGAGCGTTCGCAGTCGGCGAAGTCCATATGTTTGCCACCCACTGGCTGCTCACATATTTGACCAGCACGCTCATCGCCATCGTTAACGGCCACAAGCAGAGCCAGACTGGGGATCTCTCACCGTGGAACTACGCAGAACGAACGGGCGATTGAAGTTCGCTATCGACCCTAAGCGGATTTTAGCGGGCTGGGGAGTAGGGCAGCTTCGCGCCTTCATAATGGTCATCGAGCCGCCCGTCGCTGTTGCTGCGAAGCGGACATGACGCAGTGACAACGCGGGTCGCAGTTGCGCCATGAGCCGCCGCTCCGCTTCATACGGGTGATTAGATCACGAACTCCTCCTCGTATGTCTGGGGTTCGGGAACAACCGTAACCTCCACCGGAACAATCCAATTGGCCACGTAGCTCTCACAGTCGGAACGCTGGAGGTCTGGCTGCACGCACCCCGCCCCATCGATCGCGCGACATCGCAGTATATATCGCCCCACGTCTTCAGGGGTCCACATGTACTCCCACAAGCGCCATGCAAAGGGATGTTCTGTTTCGAGGAGCTTTCCCTCGCGCCAGCCCCTGCCATCTCCGGTGCAGACCTGCACCTGCCGGATCGCAGCCTCTCCGCTCCAGGCGGCTCCGAAAATCCGATACGGTTGGCCGACGATGAGACGCGCCCCCTGTATGGGACGCGCGATCTGCGCTTTGACCTCCATCTCCGCAAGAGGGACCAGCCTGGGTTCCCCGAGGTTGCGCTCCCAACGGAAATAGTCGCGCGCCTGCCAGTAGCCAAGGAATGGTTGCTCCACAACCGTGATATGTGTGATCCACTTGACCCAAGCCATGCCGAACCAGCCACCCACGACCGCCCGTAACGGATAGCCGTGATCGCGCGTCAACGGCTCGTCATTCATCGAATAGGCAAGCATCGTAATGTCAGCGATGGCCTTCTCAAGCGGTAAACTGCGCGCAAAAGCGATGGGGCCGGGAGAAGCCGTCTTCTTGTTCGCGTCGACAAGGCCGCTGTCGGCGCCTGCGAGCACTACCTCGCATGCAGTTCGCTTAACGCCCGCCATTTCCAAAATCTCGCGCAGGGGAACACCTGTCCACGTGGCATTGCCGACAGCGCCGTTCTGCCACTGCAACCCCTCCTTCGGCGGCACATAGTAGACGCGCCCGTTCCCTGCGCACTCGACGACGGCGGTCAACGTCGTGCTCCGCATTGCCTTGATGCTGTCGAGGTCAAGTTCGATCGGCCGCTCCACTGCCCCGTCAACGCGTAATCTCCAGTCTCGCGCATCGAGGTCCGGCGACGGGAAATGGTTTCGCACGAAGAACAGCTCGGTTGGGATCAGCCAATCGGAGAGCGACGCAAACGGAAACTCGATGTTCTGTGGGGATTTCTGTCGAACTATTAGACTGGGTTGCTGCGGTATCGGCATCGTCCTCGTCTCCCCTTCCAAGAGTACAGCGTCGGCTCTCGATCGCAAGAATTCCGGTTCGGTCACTCGCAGTGCTGTCGCATTCCGCCTTCTGGCCGCATCCTAGCACATACCGCACGTTCCTCGGATCGATCTTGAACGGCAGCAAAGGGGCCGACGGCGGTCTTGACCGCATTGCGCCCTCATAGTTGCCGTTCAGCACATTCGCCGCAGTGCCCGGAAACTGCCATTTGATCAGGTCGCGGCAGGCGAGATCGATCTAGGCTCCCCTGAAAAGATCTGATCACAAAGTGGTAGCAACAGGGCGCACACTGCCTCGCCGTCGCGCTGTTCGCCGCGTAAGGTGGTGAAGGTCGCGAAACTCGTGAGCGTGAACAGCAGGTCGACGATGTCGGCTTTCGCCTGTCCCTCGGCAATGCCCTGACGATCGACCAATATTCCCAACAATGCGCGCCGCCGCTCGTTACGCGCGGCCAGTGCCTCGCTCAATTCGGCATCCATCGCCGCTGCGGCGAAGATTCCGCCAAGCCCTTCATCCGACATCCAGAAATCGCAGAATGTTCTGACAACCCAGGCGAGCGCGGCACGCGGCTCGGGCATCGCCATCGCCTTGGCGAGGCCGGTCAGATTGCCTTGCTCGGCAACCGCGTCGAACGCGGCTTCGAGCAACCCATTGCGCGAGCCGAATTGGTTGTAGACGGTCAGCCGCGTGACGCCGACCGCCCTGGCCACGGATTCGAGCGACAGTGCCTGTCCGCCGGACTGGCGGAGAATGTCCAGAGCCGCAGCAACCAGACGCGCCCGCGTCTCCGCCGCCTTCGCTTCGCGTTTTTCGGTCGAATAGGGTCTTGACGATTTGCTGGAAATATTCATTATACAACCTGTATATCTAATTTGAGATTGGCCTGTCGATCCGGAGCCTCGCAATGCAAATCTTGCTGATTATCACCATCGCTGTCCATGTCCTGTCGTCGATCTTCTGGGCAGGGTCAACCTTCGTTCTCGCCAGAAACGGCGGGCAGGGGGGTGCCGCGTTGTTCCGTCCGCAGATCGGCGCGGCGAGCGTCTCGGTCCTGTCGGGGGGGCTGCTCTGGTATCTGCTTCATCAAGGCAGCTTCCAACGCACCGAAATGATCCTCGCGACGGGGGCCGCCGCCGCGATCATGGCCTTGCTGGTCCAGATCATAATGATCCGGGCGGCGATGCTATCCGAGGAGGCGTCGCCGCGGGCCGCCTCCGGCTATCGCGTGTCCGCCGCGCTGCTTGTCGTCACGATCATCTGCATGGCCGTGGCACGGTACGTCTGAGGTAAATGGCAATGCTCAACATTCCCCTGTTTCCCGATCTCGCTGGCAAAACCGCGCTGATCACCGGCGGCTCCGGCGGGATCGGCGCCGAGACAGCGCGCTGGTTCGCTCATAACGGCGTCCAGGTGACGATCGTCGGACGCGACCGGTCGCGGATCGAGCACGTCCGAGCCTCACTCGCCGCCATTTCGGCGGGCCATGCGGCGATCGAGCTCGATTGTACCAGCGCCGATCAACTCGAGGCCGCGCGTACCACCCTGATCGAACGACAGGGTGGCCTCGACATCCTGATCGCCTTTGCCGGTGGCGGCACGAGCCGGCCCGCGCCGATCGAGCAGGTGACCGAGCGGGATTGGCGTTCCAGTCTGGACAATAACGTCACTGCGACCTTCCTCACGCTGCGAACCTTCGCGGCGGACCTCAAGAAAAGCGGCCGCGGCGCTGCAGTCACGATGGCCTCGACCGCCGGCCGCGCTCCTTCCTCGGCGCCACTCGGTTACGGTGTCGCGAAGGCGGGGATCGTCCTGCTCACCCAGCAACTCGCACGAGATCTGGGTCCTGATGGCGTGCGCGTGAACTGCATATCGCCGTCCGCGGTGCTGACCGATCGCACGGCGGAGCACATGCCGCCCGCCGTGCGACAGGAGATCGCCGATGCCCATCCGCTGCGCCGACTGGGAACACCGGCCGATATCGCCGCGGCGACCTTGTTCCTGGCGTCGGAAAGCGCCGGCTGGCTGACCGGCGCGACGCTCGACATCGCTGGCGGCCGGTTGATGCACTGATTGCCGATCATTCTTTCGAAAAGGTATTACCACATGGATCTCGAGCTCAATCACGCCATCGTCCACTGCACCGACAAAGCGGCGGCAGCTCGCTTCTTCGCCGACCTGATCGACGCGGCGCCCATGCGCGTCTCGGGACCGTTCGCCGCCGTGCGGGTCAACGATCGGCTGACGTTCGACTTCTATGACCAGGGTGCCTTCGCCTTCGGTCATTTCGCTTTCCTGGTAAGCGACCGGGAATTCGATGCGGTTCTGCGCCGCGCCACGGCGGGCGCGCTACTGTTCGGATCGGGGCCGTTTGCGCGAGACCAGGCGATAAATCACCTGAATGGCGGGCGCGGGGTTTATGTCTGGGACGACGATGGCAACAGCTACGAATTCTTCACGGCCGATCCGCTGGGATGACGGCAGTCACGCATGCCCGGTTGACGATCGTCGGCGCAGCGCAGCCATTTTACTGGCAGCGCCGTAGGTCCGCATCGAGCACCATCGACGCCATGTGCCTCGGTGCAACGGCCCCTCGTTTGAGGTAATCGACCGAGCTGCTATGCGCCTTCCCATTCCGACCGTTCGCGCGGGCCGGAAGTTTCTCGAAAGCCGCCGCTCGGCTTGCTTGTGCTGAATGTCCCGATTGAGTGGAAAGTGGACTGTCTTCGTTAAGGCAATACTGGACAGATGCGGACCTTGCCTGGACAACGGCGGCGATCTAAGAGTGACTATGCCTTTTCCTTCATCTCACAATTCGGGAATTGCTGAATGGCGCGGAGCCTTCGAGAACGCGGAGGTCAACGCTCTCCACGCGAAATGCTTTGAACACCGGGAGTTGGCGGACGACTGGTGGGCCCAAGTCAATCACTTCAGTCTAGGATGGGTTTGCATTCGTCGACCGGCGAGGTTGGTCGGGTTCGTGAACGTGGCGTGGGATGGAGGAGTGCATGCATTTGACCTGGACACCATGGTCGCTCCCGCTTTCCAACGCCAGGGGATTGGGAAGGCCCTCATCGAAGAGGCTGTCGCCCATACAAAGCGGACAGACTGCGAGTGGCTGCATGTAGATTTCGATCCACATCTCGGGCCGTTTTATTTCGACGCCTGTGGCTTCAAACCGACGAGCGCCGGCCTGATCCCATTGAAATGAGATGACAGCTTTTGGGCTCGACAGTGCTTTCGTCGGCTGATCTGCAGCTGAATGGCAGCTAACTTGCGTGGTCATGCAAAAGCAGATGGTCAGCTTCCGGCCCCAAATCGGTCATTCCACGCAAACAAGATGGATGTCGATTACTGAGGAATATCAAACGGATGGCTGTTTGCAACAATACGGTCATCGCATCGCATCGGTTCAAGAGCTTCGCAAACTACTCGGCGTTAGTCACAAGGGCGGAGCCAGCACTCGGTGCTTGCGTTGCTCATACGGTCGATGTAGGCGCATTGGCCGCGGTAACGACGGTCAGACTTCGGCCGATGGCGCCGAACGTCTTCGATCGGACGCAGCTATGCCCGTGACCAGGGGTTATATCTAGCGCGCAGCGGAGACGAGAAGTCTGCCTGCGAGAGCGACATGCTTTCTATTACAGTTGCGGTCGCGATACCACTAGCGCTTGCCGAATGCGCGCAGAAAGGTCTTCGTTGCCTCTCCTGCCATGCGGTGGACCTCTTCCTCTTGAGTTGGACGACCGATCTGTTGGTTGATCCGCAGATCTGTCGCGAGCAGCGCCATGTATTGGCGCGCGGCAAGTGCCGGATCCTCTATGTCTAGATAACCAGCCAGCGCGAGCTGTGCCAGGCGAGCTGCGATTGCGGGGTATTTCTTGCCTGGTCCGTACTCCTTCCAGGTCTCAAACAGTTCGGGAAATCTGCCACCTTCGGTCTCCAGGAGCTTGCGTAGCCAGCGACCATTCGAATCGCAGACTGCCTTGCGCAGGAGAAGCGCTGAAAATTCGGTCAGTTCCTTTTCGAGATCGATAGGCGCCACGGGAAATGTATCCAACACCCGAAAGAAGTCGGCGCTCGACTTCTCGGTGATTTCCGCAACTACAACCTTGAATAGATTATCCTTGTCGCCGAGTTGATTGTACACCGTCTGACGTGACACGCCGGCTCTTGCTGCAATGGCATCGATGCTCGCCGCTGCAAACCCGTCCTCGGCAAAAACGCCTGCGGCCGCGTTCAAGATTGCCTGACGTTTGCTGGTGGTGGGCGGGCAACTCTCTGTCTCGGAAGAAACCGCTGCGGGCGAAGTTTTCATGACACCACCATATAGGACTTGACCAATTGGACAATACTGTCCAAAATATTTTACAGGAATGACGGGCTATGCGTTGGAACCATCTCCGTCTTCCATTGTCCCATCTATAATCGCCCACTCAACCCTCGTCACATGCTTTTTGTATGAGGCTTTGCTTCGTCCGGGGAATAGTGTGCGGGAAAGGTTTTTGCCGTGCAGAGCAAGGATTCCGCTTCATCCGCCGGAGCCGGCGGCTCCCACCATGCCATCGTTCTTGGCCTCCTTTCAGCCGTCGGTCTCTTTGCCCTCGACATGTATCTACCCGCGTTGCCGACGATCAGTCTGGACCTTCACGCTGACAGCCATGCAGTTCAGGCAAGCCTGATCTCCTTCTTCGCCGCCATGGCTGTGTCGCAGATTATCTATGGTCCACTGTCGGACATGTTTGGCCGCAAGCGGCCTCTGTATGTCGGTCTGGTGCTCTACATCCTCGGCGCGATCGGCTGCGCGCTCTCCACCGATATTGGCTCGCTGGTCGCCTTCCGTTTCATTCAGGGCACCGGCGCCTGTGCCGGCGTCGTGATTGCCCGCGCCATCGTGCGCGACCTGCATACGGGGGCCGCCGCCGCGCAACTGATGTCGCGGCTTATGTTGGTCTTCAGTATCTCACCCATCCTGGCGCCGCTCGCGGGCAGCATGGTGACGGTGTTCGGGAGCTGGCGACTGATCTTTTGGGTCATGGTCTTCGCCGGTGTTGTCGGTTTTGTCGCGGGCCGTTTTTTCCTTGAGGAGACCCGTCCGGTTGCGGTTCGCAGTGAAAGCAGCCTCGGCGGAGCATTGAAAGCCTATGGAACACTCCTTAGGGACCCGTACTATCTTGGTCTGGTGCTGATGGCCTCCTTCGGCATGTCAAGCTACATGATCTATGTCGCCAACTCCTCCTTCGTACTAATCGGCCATTACGGGCTCTCTCCGACCTTTTACAGTCTCGTCTTTTCGGTGAATGCCATCGGCTTCATCGGCATGTCGCAGATGAACGGTTGGCTTGCCCGCCGGATTGGTTTGCGCAAGGTGATTCGCGGTGCGGCTTCTGGTTATGTGCTGACGATGTTGGCGCTGGCTGTCATAATGGCCGGTGGGGTTGATCGCCTCGACATCATGGCGGCCCTCCTGTTTGCGGGCTACGCTTTCCTTGGAATGATCGTGCCGAATGCGGCGGTACTGGCGCTTGAACACTATGGCCGCATCGCCGGCACGGCCTCGGCGATGATGGGGACGGTCCAGTTCATGACATCGGCGCTGGTGGTTGGCGTCAGCGGTATGTTTATGGACGGTACGGCGAGACCGATGGTAGCCATCATCGCTATCTGCTCGGCCGTCGTATTCCTCCTTTCGATCGCAGTGCTGAAGAGCAGGCATGTGGTCGCGGCTGAATAGATCTTGTGTCACCGATTGCAGCGGCTTGTGCAGGTCGCTCGCACCGGGGCCTCTTCAGCGCGAGCGAAATGCGCCTTCGCAGCGGCTCCAAAATCTTCGGACAGCGGAGCTTCAGGCTTGCGTATCTTTTTCCCACCAGCCTGGGGATTCACGTCAGCGGCTGCAGCGAGAGCTTCCAGTTCTGCAATGTTGCTGCCGGTAAGGGTAATACTCCTGGCACGAGCCAGAGCACGTTTTCGTAGCGGTAGATGGGAGTTCTCGACCCGATTACTGAGACCTTTGGGCGACTGACCTTCGACATCCGGTATGACTTGCCGTTTCGCCGCGCCGTACGATCGCAGCTTGTCAGTGATGATGCGCCTTGGCCTCAGCCCTTGCTTCTTTAACGCTTGATCAGCAACCGCTTGGCGGCTTGGTATCGCGGCGGGTCTGCACGGTTTCATCGAGAACGTGGCCGCTCTGATCGACGGCGCGCCACAGCCAATACCTTCGGCGGCAGATGGAAATCACCACCTCGCCCAGATGCCAGACGTCCTTTCGCGAATGCTCCTTGCGGCGCACTCGCTTTCATAGGATGGACCGAATTTCCGGCCCCATCGCCGATCGTTTCATACGAAACAACAACGCCACGCTCGAGCAGCATCTCCTCGACCAGCCATAGGCTCAGAGGGAACCGAAAATAGAGCCAGACTGCGCGGGCAGTAATCTGCGGCGGAAAGCGATGGTTCTCATAGCTGATGATGGGTTCGCTCATGCCCACCGCATTGTCCGCGAACCGTTAAGCCACAGATAACGTGACACCGCCGCTTGGTCCTCATCCCTTCAAGACTCAAGAAATGTGAAAACACCGCAGGCACAACCTGCCGCTGCCACAACTGAGAAGCGGTTCGGTGTCGCCCGCGCAAGCGCGTCGAACAACTATCAAGTTGCCGCCGCTTTACAAAACGAACTAGTTCGTACATTATTTCATCAGAGGAGTGACGAGCGCTGCCGTGAGCGGTGCCGGTGACTGCCAAGTAGCTTGGATGTCATGCGAAGGGGTGCTGACGGAGGTTCGGCGCTCACGGATGCAGCATTTCTTTGCAATTGAGATGCTCTGGGGAGGAATGATGATGAAAATGTCAACAGACCATAAGACGCCTGGACGTGCCGCTCTTGCGAGCTGGCTCGGAAGTGCTGTCGAATATTATGATTTCTTTGTCTATGGGACGGCAGCAGCGCTGATCTTCCCGAAAATATTCTTTTCAGCGGAAGATCCGCAAACGGCGGCGATCGCTTCCTTTGCGACCTTTGGCGTCGCCTACATCATGCGGCCACTGGGTGCGGTGATCCTAGGGCATATCGGCGACAAGTTCGGCCGCAAGAAGGTGCTGACCTTCACGCTGCTTCTTATGGGATTCTCGACCTTCATCATCGGTTGCCTACCGACCTATGGCCAGGCCGGCATTTTGGCGCCGATTCTTCTGGTTCTTGCGCGATTGCTGCAGGGTGTCTCAGCTGCGGGCGAGCAAGCCGGGGCAAGCTCGATGACGCTCGAGCATGCGCCCGAAAACCGGCGGGCGTTCTTCACCAGCTTCACACTGAGCGGAACGCAGGCCGGCCTGATCCTTGCGACCCTGGTCTTCATTCCGTTGGGGGCACTGAACGAGGCGGCGCTGCTGTCATGGGGCTGGCGCATTCCATTTTTCTTGAGCTTTGCCGTCGTCATCGTCGGCTTCTGGGTGCGCCGTACGCTGGCGGAAACGCCGGCCTTCCTTGAGGAGACGAAGAAAGGCGAGGTGGCGAAGCTGCCTTTGGTCTCGCTGCTGACCAACTATTGGGCCGATGTCCTGCGCATTATCTTTGCTGCGCTGATATCCGTCGTCAGCACCATCTTCAGCGTCTTCACGCTGTCTTATGCCGTCAACACGATGCATATCGATCGCTCGACGATGCTGACCGTCCTGGTGCTTGCCAATATCGTGGCGCTTGGCGCGATCCCCGCATGGGCCATTCTTGCAGACCGAGTCGGTCGCAAACCCATATTCATCTTCGGCGCCGTCGGCTGTGCGGTGCTGATCTGGCCTTACATCTGGGCAATCAGCCAGAACAATATCACGCTCGTCTTCGTCCTCGGCATTCTGCTTTCAGGTGTCGTCTACAGCGCATCCAACGGCATCTGGCCGGCGCTCTACGCGGAAATGTTCGACACCCGCGTCCGCCTGTCGGGCATGGCCGTCGGTACCCAGATCGGCTTTGCACTCGGCGGTTTTGCCCCGACGATCAGCGCCGCCCTGATGGGTAACGGTCCCATGGGATGGGTGCCGGTTGCCGTGTTTACTTCGATCACAGCCTTGATTGCTGCTGTTTCCGCAGCAACCGCAACAGAGACTTACCAGACGCCGATCGACCGACTAGGCAAGGATGCACGGCACTTTGCCGCCTCGACCGGCCATGCCGACCGGACGGCATAGCTGTGAGCCTCTGATCGGGACTGCGATGATATCAAGCGATCGCGGATGAGTTTGTTGAAAATCGCCAAGTGAACGGGATGAAACAATGAAAACCTCGATTGCAACCGTTTCGATCAGCGGTGACCTGAAGGAAAAGCTTCACGCCATCGCCAAGGCAGGTTTTGATGGCGTGGAGATCTTCGAAAACGATTTCCTCGCCTTCGATGAATCGCCACGCCAGGTCGGGAAAATGGTTAGGGATCATGGGTTGGAGATCACACTCTTTCAGCCCTTCCGGGACTTCGAGGGCATGCCCGAACCCTTGCGCAGCCGAACATTCGATCGTGCCGAACGCAAGTTCGACCTGATGCAGGAGATGGGCACCGATCTCGTTCTTGTCTGCTCGAACGTTTCGTCGGTGGCTCTGGGCGGTATCGATCGCGCTGCGGCCGACTTCTTCGAACTCGGCGAAAGAGCGGCCAAGCGCGGCCTGCGCGTTGGATATGAGGCGCTTGCCTGGGGTCGGCACATTCACGATCATCGCGACGCCTGGGAAATCGTCCGTCGGGCCGATCATCCCAATATCGGCCTTATTCTCGACAGCTTCCATACGCTTTCGCGAAAGATCGATGTCAATTCGATCCGATCGATCCCGAAAGAGAAGATCTTCATCATCCAGCTTGCCGACGCGCCGTTGATCGATATGGATCTTCTCTATTGGAGCCGCCATTTCCGCAACATGCCCGGAGAGGGCGATCTTCCCGTGCTGGAATTCATGAAAGCTGTCGCTGCGACAGGTTATGATGGCTACCTCTCGCTGGAGATTTTCAACGATCAGTTTCGCGGCGGTTCGCCGAGCGCCATTGCCGTCGATGGCCGGCGCTCGCTCATCTATCTCGGCGACCAGGTTCGTCGCGCGGAAAATAGTGGCCTCACCCTACCGCTCATGCCGGCGCGCGCCGAGGTGGAGGGCATTGCCTTTGTCGAGTTTACAGTCGACGAGGCGGAGACATCCGTCCTCTCGGATCGGCTACGTGCCCTCGGCTTTCGCCATGTCTGGCGCCACAGGAGCAAGCGTGTCGATGTTTTCCGGCAAGGCGACATCAACCTTGTCGTCAATACCGACCCGGATGGGTTTGCCGGTGCCTCCTATGCTCTGCACGGGCAGTCGGCTTATGCGATGGGATTGTGGGTGGACGATGCCGAAGCGGCGGTTGCGCGGGCTGTAGCCCTTGGTGCCGAACGCTTTAAGCAGCCACTGGACGCCGGCGAGATCGAGATGCCTGCTGTCAGGGGCGTTGGCGGCGGCATCCTGTATTTCCTCGATCGCAGGAGCGCGCTCGGCCGCATATGGGAGATCGAATTCGATCCTGTCATTGACGACACCAATCTGCAGACGGTCGGGCTGACGGGCATAGATCATGTCGCACAGACGATGAAATATGAGGAGCTGTTGACCTGGCTGCTCTTTTACACGGCGATATTGAATGCGCATAAGACACCGATGGTCGACATCATCGATCCTGCCGGTATCGTTCGCAGCCAAGTCGTCGAAAACGAGCCGGGTACCTTGCGTATCACGCTGAACGGCGCGGAAAATCGCAATACCTTGGCCGGTCATTTCATCGCCGAGACCTTCGGCTCCGGCATTCAGCATCTGGCCTTTGCGACCGATGATATCTTCGCGACGGCTGCCGCCTTGTCGGATAACGGTTTTGCCACCTTGATGATCTCGCCCAACTATTACGACGATCTGGAGGCGCGATTCGGCCTGGAGCCGGCTTTCACGGACCGTCTCAAGGCGCACAACATCCTCTACGACCGCGACGATCACGGCGAATATTTCCAGCTTTACAGCCCGACCTATGGCGAAGGATTCTTCTTCGAAATCGTCCAGCGCAGCGGCTATCGCGGCTATGGTGCGGCGAATGCCATCTTTCGTATCGCGGCACTGAGGCGGCATCTGCGACCGATTGGTCTGCCGAAACTTTAGGCTCTCCCCATCGGCGTAAAGCCTGTGTTAAAGCTTTGATCTTCAATGATGGGCAGGGACAGACCCAGGAAGACGGGCAAGGCATGACCAAAGCGCAAGCGGCCAAGATCGAGCGTCTCACGCGAAAGAACGATCCAGACGCGACCAAGGAAAACATCCTGAAGATCGCCACCGAAGAATTCGTCGCAGCCGGCTTTTCCGGTGCGCGCGTCGACGAGATCGCCGAACGCACCAAGACGTCCAAGCGCATGATCTATTATTATTTTGGAAGCAAGGAAGGGCTCTATCTTGCCGTTCTCGAGCAGGCCTATACGAAGATCCGCACGCTCGAGAGCGAACTCGATCTCGAAAACATGCCGCCCGTCCAGGCCATGGCGCAATTGATCGCGAGCACCTTCGATCACGACGACCAAAATCCGGATTTCGTACGGCTTGTCAGTATCGAAAACATTCACCGCGCCGAACATATGAAGCGCTCGGTCGTCCTGTCGCAGATGAACATTGCCGTCATCGATATCGTCACGGAAATCCTCGAAAGGGGCTATGCCGATGGGAGCTTCGTGCGCAGGGTAGATCCGGTCGATCTGCATATGATGATCAGCGCACAATGCTTTTTTCGCGTTTCTAATCGACATACTTTCGGGGCGATCTTCGAGCGCGACCTTTCCTCCGAGGAATTGAAGAAACGGCACAAGTCTTTGATAGTAGACACTATTATTGCTTTCCTGAAAACTCCGTCTCCCGACTTGATCTGAATTCACGCCAAACTGTTTGGTGTCCGCTGGCGCTTCAGCCGGTATGCAGAACTGCGGTCATATTGACTTTACGTACTAGTTCGTACATTTTTCGTCAGCCATGTGGCATGGCTTTATTTTGCTACTCGGGAGGAAAGATTGAACACGCAAGCCGCTATGGTTCCGCGTCAGCTTCATGTTGGATTGATCGGCGCCGGCATTGGCCGCTCGCTGACGCCTGCGATGCATATGCGCGAGGGCGGACATTGCGGGCTATCCTATCGCTACGATCTCATCGACCTGGACGTGCGCAACCTCACGGTCTCGGACCTGCCGACCCTTGTCGATGAAGCTGAGGCACAGGGCTTTGCCGGCCTCAACATCACCCATCCCTGCAAGCAGGCGGCAGTCCCGCTGGTAGATGAACTATCACCCGATGCCGAGACGCTGAAATCCATCAACACGATCGTTTTTCAAGGAAAGCGCAGGATCGGCCACAATACCGATTGGTGGGGATTTGCCGAAAGCTTCCGGCGAGGGCTGGCCGGCGTTTCGCTTGGCCGCGTCGTGCAACTGGGTGCGGGCGGAGCTGGCGTTGCCGTTGCGCACGCAGTAGCGCAGATGGGCGCGCATTCCGTGGAGATATTCGATCTGGATCCTGTGCGGGCGCAGGCGCTTGTGGATCAGCTTCAGCCGGCACACGGCGCTTGCCGTTTCTCGGTTGGTCGTGATCTTGCAGGGGCCTTGAATGTCGCCGACGGCCTGGTTCATGCAACGCCAACCGGCATGGCCGCCCATCCCGGGCTGCCACTCGACGCACAACTTCTGTCAGACCGCCTTTGGGTCGCCGAAATCGTCTATTTCCCGATCGAAACCGAATTGGTGAAGCGCGCCCGGCAGACAGGCTGCCGCGTTCTCGATGGCGGCGGCATGGCGGTGTTCCAAGCCGTAAAAGCCTTCGAACTGTTCACTGGCATGCGCCCGAATGCGGAACGCATGATGCAGCATTTCGATTCACTGCGCACAAAGCCCGCTTGACATCGGCCGCGCCCAGAAACGGACTAAGCGAGTCACTTCGCCCGCAGAACAAGCCCGGGGACGAACAAGTTTGGAGATGGCCATTTTCGCGCCAAATCAAATGCTGCCGACGTCCACAACACAGCAACATTTTTAAAGCCACGGCTATAGTTCCAAAAGATAGATTACCACCTTGGATAGCGTAAGTGGTTGTTTTCATTAGATGAGGTCGCTTGAACCGGCAATGCCTCTGAAGGATCATGAGTCCATATTTCTTCAAGAGCAATAATATGGCCGTTGCATCCTCGCCCCGAGCACTTAGGCGCCCCGATTGCGGGAGCGCCGCCGCTTCAACGCCACCGTCGAGATCAAATATCCGAGTCTGCGCGGCAATTGCAATTTGCGCCACCGTGGAGATAGGGATCGATCATCTCCGCCGACAATTTTACTCAATTGTTGAACGTCCGTGTTGCAGATTTTACAAGACCATCTGAAAATGAGCGTGTAGCGCGGCGCGTTGACGCTACTTTCCGCTGTATTTTTTTAGAGAACTGGTATTGATCGCAGCAGGCCCATGATCGGCCACACCGCCTTCAGGTGAATCTTCATGAATTTTTGACCGATATGCCGCTTGAGCGAGGTACGCCTTGCGCAAACGACTGGCTTTGACTTTGGGTATTTTGTATGTCCCCCGCCAATAAGACCCTTTCCTTCAAGATCCTGACATCGGCAGTTTTTCTTTCCTCGGCGCTTCTTGATTTCCCGGCAATGGCGCAGGAGCAGCAGCCGGCAAACCATCAATAATGTTTCTGGGAAGCTCGGATTGACAAATCTCGAAAAATATAACGGCCTGTTGGCGGTTCCCGGCACGACTCCCGAACAGGCTGCAATGGGAACACCTTTAGGTAAGTCGATGCAGTCGCTGGGCTATACCAAAGTGACGGTAACCTCCGGCTATCAGCCAACCGTGTCATTTAGCAAATAGGAGTTAAAATGGCCGAGGGAGATTTGGTGGATGAGGCGATGGGATTGGGACGATACGCCGAACTTTTGGCAATGCTGGAAGGAACATCCAAATATTCGGATGTAGAGCTATTTGAAAGATTAGATCGGCACTCTAGACGATTGCGATCAATGGCCATCATGCATCTGCAATTTATAGTGGAATTCGGTTATGTAGGCCAGGATAAAAAAAATATAACCGTTGGCAACAGAATTCACAGCAATTTTCCTGATTATTTCGAAGCCTGGAAGCTCGCGGGTATACCTGGCATGGCCTCGATTTTATTGGAGAACATGATTTCGGATTTTAAGTCATCGAGCAATAAAAAATAGAATTACGGTGACAGTGCACTCAATAAGAACGCACATCCTATTTGGTGCCGCCCTTGCTCATCTCGCCCCCGGCCGCAAAACCAAGTCCACTACCGCGAAAAATTAGTGCACTGTCACAGTAGTTCCAACGGGTGGGTTAAATCTACTGATCTCTCGACTTTGAATGGTCGGACCGTCTACGTCGCGCCTGACGGCACATTATATGCGGTTGATACGTTGCATGGTACTTTTGAAATGACAAACGCAAAAGGTGTATGGCAACAGAAGGTCAGGATTGATTTAACATCTACTCCAAAGCAAACCGTTTCCCCTGGGATTCATGATTTGAAGGTAAAATGATATGAATTCAATTAATCCTCACGTTGGCACTGAGCATTGGGAGCACCTGTCAGAATTTGAAGGTGAATTTATTTCGCCTGGCGCAATTCTGCGGTGTTCTGGCAAATGGCCCTATGAAGACTATGTAGATTTCATGGCCGTTGATTTGATTGACCAGCTCAAAAGAGGCTTTGGGCTGATAGTTGCTTCCGGCTTCAAAGCTGGAAGGCTACTGGCGACATTTCCATCAGAATCTCGCGGCCTTGAAATGGCGCATGGCCTGAAAGCGAAATGGCTTATCGAGAATTGGGCGGAGTGGGCTTATCCAGATTGCCCAATCGAACAAGTTCTGATTCGAGATCGGTTTTACCCCGCATTCACTCAAGCTGCCATTCAGAGTTAGATTTCACAGACCACAGTAAACATGGCAGTCTCATACATCGGAATTACGGTGACAGTGAACTCAATAAGATTCCAGACCTGACTACAGCAAACAAATGCCCGTCTTGCTCGGGTCGCCGTCACTGATATTCCACATCACGCCACCCAAAGCGGGAACGAGCGCGTGCAAATCCTCTTTCGCGATCAAACCAAAGTCATCATTAAGGAAATGGCGCACTGTCACCGTAACTGCAGAATGGAAGATGTTCGTTCCGTCGAAAGGAAAATAGCCCGTGTCACAATTGATATACTTACTTCCATACAGAGAGATGACCCGCAGATATGGGCAAGAAGCTTCCCCCAGTGTATTTGATAATATGAATATATTGCACCCTTACGAAGCCAATAAAATAGCAGATTACATGGATTCTGGTATGCCAATACTTGAATTCATGGGGATGACAGAAGATCCATTGACGGGGCAATGGGACGTGCCACATTATATTAGAACTGATGGAAAATTCGCATGGGACGGCGTGCTCGCGCGTTGGGTAAGGGCGCATAAGGTCCGGTTGCCACAAGATTTTCTTGATTACGCTGATTGCGATCAAGATGTTTTAGTAAAGCGGCATGAAGAGGCTAGTGATCAAGCAAAAATGGTAGATAAATTTAGAGATAAGATCATAAGAAGAACCCCTTAGACGACAGATACTATTATAATCATTTAATTTATTTACCTTGCAATCTTGCTTGTTGGATACGTGCTTATGGAGCACAGGCAACGACGCGCGCGATGAGCCACCATCTGATTCGGCGCATCTTGCTAATGTATTGGGTTTTGAAGGGGTGTCAGAGGGCTCACTTGTCAATCTCGTGGGAGACGGAATAACGACAGGCCCTCAACTGGCAAAAGCGCTGACGAAGGAGACGGGGGCGGAATTTATTGGCGGTAGCCTTGAGTTACCAATCACCACAGCTAATGCGGCCAGCGCTGTAAAGGTCTTGTCAGCTCAAGGAACTCAGCCATTCCTCGCGCTTCTTCCAGGGCACTGGGTAGTCGTTTCAGGTTTAACGGAGAGCGGGATGGTCAAAATTCTCGACCCTGAAGGACTAAGCTATACAATGACACCCGCAAATTTTGCGACATCACTCGTTGGACACACGATTGTAAGACAAAAGTAAGGAGAGCCCGGTGAACAATCGAGCAGACACGCCAGGCATCATTGATGTCGTAGATGCTGGTTACGAAGGGAAAACGAAGTTCATTTGCGTAACCAGAAATGGGATTGTACAAAAAATCTCCATGGTAATGCTAAGTGACATGCGGCCTGAGCAGGACCATACATCGTACGATAGCGGTTTTCTGGACGGCGAGGATGTGTCGAGGCTATTTGGCAATTCTTATAATTCAGCCAATTGGACTAAGTTGAGCGAATTATTGATGTCACTATTCAGTTTGATATTTACGAATAACGTATCGCCACCGATAAGTCGGATCGATGTGGATGATGCGCTTAAAACATGCTCAACGAGGACTGATTTTTTGGAGTACCTCACCTTTGAAATAGCAGCACGCAATCATTGATAGCGATCTCAATCCTGCCATATCCGGATGCCGACCCACAATGCGAAAGCGGCTAAGCGCTTTCTCGGCAAGGCTTTGAACGGCCTGAAAGACTGGGAAAAACCGACTGTGGCCAACACAGACAAAGCGCCAACCTATGGGATTGCCATCGCGCAATTGAAGGCAGAAGGAAAATGCCCGGATGACCTTGCGCATCGACAGGTCAAATTTCTGAACGATGTCGTCGACGCCGACCACGGCAAGCTGAAACAACTGATCAAGCCGGTGAGAGGGTTCAAGACGTTGAAAGCGGCCTATGCGACAATCAAAGGATTCGAGGCCATGCGGGCTCTTCGTAAGGGCCAAGCCGCGATTTTCAATCTAACCGGCGACATTCGTGGCGAAGTCCGTATCGTCGAACGGGCCTTCGGCATCGGACCGAGGGCGCTGACGGAAGCGGTAGCTCTACTCACCCGGAATATCGAAGGGCAGGCCCCGTAGCGACCGCAGGTGGGCGGGGCAATTCCCTTCAATATGGAATTTTCGCAACAGAGCCCGCGCTGAACCCTTAAGCGAAACTCATCAATAACCTCGGTTGAGCGCATTCAATCTCACTTCTAAGTCACTGAACTTCGGCAGAAGGTCTCGACATCAAATGAGGGCCGCGAGTTCTAATCCCTTCGAGAGCAGAAAAGATGCCAGCGAACTTGACGCCGCCGCGCTGATCGCGGAATGCCCTCTTCCGAGGGGATACGTCTTTGTCATCAGCCGAGCGAATCGTTCTAGCCAGCCCGAGGATTACAGGCCCTCGCCAGCGTCTCGAACATCCTATTCCAATCGCATGTCAAAAATGGATGTTGGCCCTTTGGCAGAACGTTCCTAACGTTATCGACAACAGTAATGTGAGAGCGATTGGTTTCGAGCGATGCCTCGGCCGAACGATCTTGGCATCGCGAACGAGTGGACGATGAAAGGGAGTGGCTTGCGGCTTTGGTTGCCGGCCTCCTCCTCCTGAAGGTGATGGCAATGACCAGACAGACGACCCGCATGACGCTGTCCCATAAGACCCGTCTTGTTGCGCTGCTTGCCTCGACGGCACTGGTGCATTCGACGGCAGTGCTGGCGCAGTCACTGCCGACAGGCGGTCAGGTGGCAGCCGGCAGTGCGACGATCGGGTCGCCATCGGCAGGGGCTCTGACGATCAACCAGACGAGCGGCAGCGCCGTCGTCAACTGGCAGAGTTTTGATGTCGGCAAGGGCAACCGCGTCACCTTCGTCCAGCCCGATGCCAATGCAGCCATCCTCAATCGCGTCACCGGTCAGACGACGTCGACCATATCAGGTCAGATCAATGCCAATGGCCAGGTCTATCTGATCAATCCGAACGGCATTGCCATTACCAATTCAGGCACGGTCAAGGCCGGCGCCTTCGTCGCCTCGACGCTCGGCATCTCCGATGACGACTTCATGGGCGGCAAGCGGACGTTTACCGGCAATGGCGCCTCGGCGCCGGTGACGAATGCCGGTGCGATCACGATTAACCGCGGCGGCTATATGGCGCTGATCGGCGGCGCGGTCGCCAATTCCGGTGTCATCACCGTGCCGATGGGCAAGGCAGCCTTGGGATCCGGCGAGCAGGCAACGCTTGATCTGTCCGGCGACGGCTTTCTGCAGGTGGCAGTGCCGACCAAGGCTAAAGGCAGTGGGGCGCTGGTCGACAATAGCGGTAGGATCTCGGCGAGGGGCGGGACGGTGCAGCTCACCGCAGCAGCGGCCAAGGACATGGCGCGGCAGGCGGTCAACATGTCGGGGACCATCGAGGCGAAAGGTGTCTCGGGCAGAAGCGGCGACATCGTGCTGTCGGGCGGCGATGGCGAAGTTGCCGTCACCGGCAAGATCGATGCCAGCAGCAAGCATGGCACCGGCGGCAAGGTTGAGGTGACCGGCCGCAAGATCACGCTTGCCAATGCGAAGATCAATGCCTCGGGCAAGACCGGCGGCGGCACGGTCAATATCGGCGGCAACCGCCAGGGCAAGGGAGCACTGCAGCATGCCGGGACGCTCACTGTCGATGCCAACACCGTCATCAATGCCGATGCGGTCACGACGGGTCATGGCGGCAATGTCGTACTGTGGTCCGACGATCTGACGCGCTTTGCCGGGACGATCACGGCGAAGGGCGGCGCGGTCTCCGGCAATGGCGGCGAGGTGGAGGTCTCCGGCAAGGCGAAGCTGTCCTATACCGGCCTCACCGACCTGACCGCGGCGCATGGTTCCGTCGGCAATCTGCTGCTTGATCCCTACAATGTGACGATATCGACGGCGACGGACAGCAACTCGTCGGGCTTCACGGCGTCAGGCAATGACAGCATCATCAACGTCAACACGCTGACCAATGCGCTCGCAAGCGCCAATGTCACCGTGACGACGGGCGGCCTCGGCAGTGCCGGATCGCAGGCCGGCACCATCACCGTTGCCGCGCCAGTCGCCTGGAATGCACCAACGACGCTGACGCTCAATGCCGCTTCGGACATCAATATCAATGCGGCGATCAATGTGACGACGGGCGGGCTGACGCTCGCATCCGGTGGTGTGATTTCCGCGCCGGCGGCAGTCAATGTCAACACATTCGTGCTGGCTTCGGGCAGTTGGCTGCAGAACAGCGCTGCACTGCCCGCCTTTTTGGCCAGGGACTTCCGCATCACCGGCGGTGCGTCCTTCCTGCGTGTCACCGGCGGTGACGGCACCAGCGCTACGCCTTACACACTCGCGGATGCCTATGGCCTGCAGGGTATCGGTTCGTCGAGTACCTCTCTCAACGCCTCTTGGCGGCTTGCCAACAACATAGACGCCTCCGTAACCACTCACTGGAATACCGGTGCAGGGTTCGTGCCGATCGGCGTCGATCGCGCTGGCAACGTGTTGAACAATTCCAATGGTTTTAACGGTAACTTCGACGGACAAAATCACACGATTTACAATCTATACGCAAGCGGCGTTAATTCTGCCGGCCTATTCGGCTATGCGGGCGCGGGTTCGCAGATAGCGCGCGTCGGTTTGGTCGGCGGGTCGGTTTACGGTCATAGCAATGTCGGCGGTCTGGTCGGCTACAGCGCAGGTTCGGTCACATCGTCCTTTGCCACCAACGCGGTCAACGGCGGCAGCGACAATGTTGGCGGTCTGGTTGGCTACAACCTGGGCTCGGTCTGGACATCCTATGCGACCGGCGCGGTCGTCGGCAATTTCTATGTCGGTGGACTGGTCGGCTGGAGCGTGGGTTCAGTCACGCAGGCCTACGCGACCGGCGCGGTCACCGGCTACAAATATGTCGGTGATCTGGTTGGTGTCAATGGCGGCACCATTGCATACACCTTTACCTCAGGCCTGCGCCCCGGGTACGGTTTGGTCGGCTTGAATTTACGTACCGTCAGCAACAGTTTCTGGGACACGGACACCGGCGACCAATACTCGGGCACCGGCTACAGCGGTCAAGGCACATTCTCCGCCAGCGGCCTTGGACGCCTTGCCATGCAAGACCCGCTCACTTTCATCAACGCGGGCTGGGATTTTACGTCCGTCTGGGGCAAATCCACCAGCGGCGCGAACAATGGCTATATGATGCTGCGTTCGCTCAGCAGCGGGCTCTATGACGACTATGTCAAGATCGGAAGTGCCTCCCGCACCTATGGAGACAGCAATTCAACGATCACCGGTGCGACGCTTTCGGGCGTCGGCGCAGGCAATGTCACATTCAACTGGGGTAGCGCGATTAAGGCCACGACCAATGCCGGAACCTATAATTACGCTGATGCCGGAGTCATCTCGTTAAGCGAGACCGGCTCCCGCACGGCCTATGTCGATTACAGTCAGAACTTGACCATAGGAAGACGCCCACTGACGGTGACGGCGGAGGCGCAGACGAAAACCTATGGTGATGCCGATCCAGCGCTGACATATACAACTACAGGCACGGTCAACAACGACACGCTTTCGGGCTCGCTTGCGACAACCACCGGGCAGTATTCCGATGTGGGTCGCTATGCGATCACGCAAGGCTCCCTCGACAATGCCAACTACGCCATAAACTATGTAGGCGCTGACCTGACGATCAATCAGCGTGCGCTTACCGTGACGGCGAATGCCGGCCAGAGCTTCACCTATGGCGACACGCCTTCGCCCGCCTATAGCGTGACGAGTGGTTCGTTGCTGAACGGAGATGTCTTGTCCGGCAGTCTTGGGGGTCTCACCAGTACGAGCGGCGTCGGCACTTACACCCTCACACGGGGGACGCTCGACAATACCAACTATGCCATCACCTTTGTCGGCAACACCGCGACTGTGGCACCCCGTGCGATTACGGTGACGGCGGATGCGCAGTCGAAGACCTATGGCGACATCAATCCGGCGCTGACCTATACGACCAACGGCCTCGTCAATGGCGACACGCTTTCCGGGTTGCTTTCAACCGCCGCCGGGCAATATTCGAATGTCGGCGGCTACGCGATCACACAGGGCGCGCTTGCGGCATCGAACAATTACGTGCTGACCTATATCGGCGCGAACCTGGCAGTCACGCAGCGCCCCCTCACGGTGACTGCCGACGCTCTGTCGAAGACCTATGGCGACATCAATCCGGCGCTAACCTATACGACCAACGGCCTCGTCAACGGCGATACGGTTTCCGGTTCCCTTGCGACCGTGGCAGCACAATATTCGAATGTCGGCAGCTACGCGATCACGCAAGGCTCGCTCACGGCTTCCGGCAACTACGCCCTCACCTATATCGGGGCGGATCTCACTGTGAACCGGCGAGCCTTGACGGTGGCAGCGGATGCGTTGTCGAGAACTTACGGCGATGCTAATCCGACACTGACCTACACGGTCGGTGGCGCGGGGCTCGTCAATGGCGACAGTCTTTCCGGGGCGCTCTCGACTTCGGCGATGCAGTATTCGAATGTGGGTACCTACGGCATCACGATCGGAAGCCTCGGCAATTCCAACTATTCGATCAGCTTCACCGGCGCAGACCTGGAGATCAATAGGCGTGCGCTGACGGTGACGGCGGATGCGCTGTCAAAAACCTATGGCGATGCCAATCCGGCGCTGACCTACACGGTGGGCGGCGCAGGGCTCGTCAATGGCGATACGCTTTCCGGTTCGCTCTCGACTTCGGCGATGCAGTATTCGAACGTGGGTACCTATGGCATCACGATCGGCAGCCTCGGCAATTCCAACTATTCGATCAGCTACACAGCCGCAGACCTGGCGATCAATAAGCGCGCTCTGACGGTAACGGCGGACGCACAGTCGAAGGCCTATGGCGATACAAACCCGACACTGACCTACACGGTGGGTGGCGCAGGGCTCGTCAATGGCGACACGCTTTCCGGATCGCTGGTGACTACGGCAGGGCAATATTCGAATGTGGGCACTTATGGCATCATCATCGGTAGCCTCGGCAATTCCAACTACTCGGTCAGCTACGCCGGCGCGGACCTGACGATCAACCCGCGGGTGCTGACGGTGACGGCGGATGCGCTGTCGAAGGCCTATGGCGATGCAAACCCGACGTTGACCTACACCGTCGGTGGCGCAGGACTCGTCAATGGTGACACGCTTTCCGGATCGCTGGTGACTACGACAGGGCAATATTCGAATGTGGGCACCTATGGCATCACGATCGGCAGCCTCGGCAATTCCAACTACTCGGTCAGCTACGCCGGCGCAGACCTGACGATCAACCCGCGGGCACTGACGGTAACGGCAGACGCACAGTCGAAGGCCTATGGTGATACAAACCCGACGCTGACCTACACGGTCGGTGGCGCAGGGCTCGTCAATGGCGACACGCTTTCCGGATCGCTGGTGACTACGGCAGGGCAATATTCGAGCGTGGGCACCTATGCGATCTTGCAAGGGTCGCTGGGCAACGCAAATTACGCGATCACCTATAGCGGGGCAGCCCTGACAATCAACAAGCGCGCGATCACGGTTGCGACCGACAACCAGAGCCGCATCTATGGCAATGCCAATCCGGCTCTGACCTATGCGATCGGCGGGGCAGGCCTCGTCAACAGTGATACGCTGTCGGGTCTGTTGGCGACATCGGCTACCGGCTCCTCGAATGTCGGCACCTATGGTATCACGCAGGGCACGCTTACTGCCTCCGGCAACTACGATCTGAGCTTCATCGGTGGAGACCTGACGGTCAGCAAACGCGCGATCACGGTTGCGGTCAACAGTCAGACCCGCATCTACGGCGATGCCAATCCGGCGCTTTCCTACACGATCGGCGGTGCAGGGCTTGTCAATGGTGATGGTTTGACAGGCGGACTGGCAACCTCCGCGACGGCGGCCTCCGGTGTCGGCAGCTACGGCATCGGTCAGGGCTCGCTTGCCGCGTCAGGCAATTACGACCTGACCTTCCTCGGCGGCACATTGTCGGTCACGCCGCGGGCGATCGCCGTCACAGCCAATGGCGCAACCCGAACCTATGGCGACCAAAACCCGGTCTTCGGCTATGCCGCCGCCGGCCTCGTCAATGGCGACACGCTGACAGGGGCGCTCGCCGCGTCGGCCAGCCAGTTCTCCGGTATCGGCTCCTACGCCATCGGCCTCGGCACGCTCGGCAACGCCAACTACGCAATTACCTATACCGGTGCCAGACTGACGATTACGCCGCGCCTGATCAGCGTCATTGCCAACAATGCCAGCCGTGCTGCGGGTGCTGCCAATCCGTACTTCACCTATACGGTCGCAGGCGGTGGCCTCGTCAACGGAGATCGGCTTTTCGGTCAACTGGCCAGCGCCGCCGATCGCTTCTCCACCCCCGGCAGCTATGCGATTGAACAGGGAAGCCTTGCAGCCTTGGCCAATTACAATCTCAGCTTCGTCAAGGGCATTCTGACGGTCACGGCCCCACCCTCAAGCCCGAGCACGGATCTGGCCAGCGCGATCGTGCCGCGCTCCTATGCGCCCGACACGGCAACGCCGCTACCGCCGCTGCCGGCCGAGGATCACGGCCGCTTCTCCTACACCGAAGCGGGGCGCGGTCTGTTCCTGACGGATCCTCGCTTTGCCGGCACCGTTGTCTGTCTCGGAGATGGCACAGGCTGCCTGGTGCAGGCCACGCCGTAAGTACACTGCGGCAAATGGAGAGGCAGGCGATCGCAGGGATGTTCGCGACGACAACGCCCTAAAGATTAGCGTGAAGCAAACCGCTGAGACGACTACGGTCGATCGTCAAATCCGTTCGCCAACGCGCAGGGCGCGGCGGTCAACGATCGATCTGTCGGAAGCCGCTAGCATAAGCGCCTCAGCTCGTACCGCACCCACCCACGATGATCCTGACGCCTGGGTTTAGCGCTCGAATAGAGTCATCAGGGACCCCGCAGAGCCGACCGAAGGGCGTCACGGGCGCATCGCTCGCTTTAAGTCTTATGTCTTTTCTGCTGATGAATTCGCACAGGTAACTTAGCCGAAAAAACTAGTAATAGCGGAAAGTGTCAAGTTTAATTTAGATTTCAACAGGGTATATTTTGGTGTTTATCCGGGCGATATGACAGTGGGGCCTCAATATCGTCAAAGGGGAGGATCTCTTTATGAGGGACGTTTCAAATCGCGCGCGGATAAATTTGAACATTCTTAGGCTTATTGCATGGACGCTCCCGGCGATTGCCTTCCATGCTTCGCCGATTTACTCGACTGAACAAAGAGTTGAAGTTGCTCAATTGGCCCGGCCTATCGTTTTTATCGATCCAGATTCCTTTCCCAAAGATCCCTCGAAGGCAATGGCGTCCGAATTCCCCAAGACTTCTCACCGCAAGAGTTACTTCACCGTTGAGTGTCAGGAGAAACTTGTGATGATTGAGGGAAGGCGGGGACCGAAACGTACACTTTTACGTACTAGAGAATATACAATCGATACTGCGCAACGCCTTTGGAGAGAACCGGGCGGGGATCTCCAAAAATTGAGAACCAAAGGTGGCGACCTAATTCTTGTGAATCGTCAGCCGGTGCGTGAGAGCAGCTACTTTGAATCATTCAATCGGTCGACGGGAAAATACGCGCTGTATTCGGACCATCTGAACGTGATTACAGTCGGCCGCGGGACATGTCGTCACGTCGATTTGATACCCTTTCCGTTTGACAGATCTTGAGCTGCGTCCGCAAGAGAGTCTTCGTGTTTCGAGACCATCCTCTCGCAGCGTCGTTGGCGCCGGCTCTTTGGCCAGGTGGCCAAAATGGAACCACGGTGACAATCACGTGCAAATTTGGGATCCGTTCTCAGTTGACCGGCATTTCTCGCTGACGCGCCTGGGTAGAGCGCGCTACACGTCAATACAGAGATTTTCAACGACTTCGCTTTGCGCGCGTTGAGCCGCCTCGAGGGTTATCCGTTCCTGCAATTTCGGGGAATACCTGGGGAAACGAGGTTATCGTCGAAAATCAGCCCGACCAGCCTTTGTTCGGCGGCGCTTGCGCTCGCGACATGCCGCTGACGCCGGAGAAAGTGAGGGCGGCGATTATCACTCAATAGAACTGGAATTGCGAAGGCCGGCGGCAACGAGCGCCGTCCGCAATGCGGAGATGAAGACGCGAACTTTCGGCAGGACAAGCCTCGAGGTCGGATAGACAGCCCAGATATTGATGGTGTCGGGCCGCGCTCCTTGAAGGTCGATGGCTACAAGGCGGCCGGCCTTGATGTCGTCGCTGGCATACCAGGTCGAAAGCAGAGCAAGGCCGCCGCCGGCAAGACATGCGGTTTGGCACCCGGCAATACTGTTGGAGGAGAAGCGGCCGCCCAATCTTGCATGCTTTTCCCCATCGGCCGTCTGGAAGGTCCAATGTGTTGCACTGCCGAGGGCGAGGCAGTCGTGGTCGACCAGTTCGTCCAGGCTTGCCGGCTTACCGCGGCGTGCAAGGTATTCGGGGCTCGCCACGATGAGGCGCGGATTGTCCGCCAGTTTTTGCGCGATGAGACTGCTGTCACGCAGTCTGGCGATCCGGATGGCAAGGTCTGTTCCGGTTGCGACCAGATCGGGCAGGCTGTCGGTCATGTCGACCGATATCCGCAGTTCGGGATTTTCGTTGAGCAGCCTCGGCACCATCGGCATGACGAACTTGATCCCGAAGGATATCGGCACGGAGACGCGCAGCAATCCGGCCGCGCCGGCGACACCTAAATGCAGGAGCGCCAAAGCGGCGTTTTCATTTTCGACGACGGCTTGCGCGAAGGGGAGAAAGCTCTCGCCTTCCGGCGTCAAGGAGAGCGAACGTGTCGTTCGATGGAGAAGTCGCACGCCAAGCGATGCTTCAAGTGATGCCAGTCGCCGGCTCGTGACCATGGCAGGAAGCCCGAGACGCCTTGCCGCTTCCGCGAGGCTGCCGGCGGAGACGGCAGTGGTGAAAACCAGGACGTCACTCGTATCCATTATATCGAAAACCGTTATACAGGACGATCATCTAAGATCACTAAAACGTTCCGCGATAAAAAGCTAGTTGATTAGGCACAGATTCATAAGAAACGAAGGATCATGGACATGGGACATGCATATCAAGCTCCGGCCGTCCAAGGCATCGCGAGGCCGGCCTTGTTTGCGATGGCGGCCGCAAGCGGCATCGCCGTCGCAAACATCTATTACAATCAACCAATGCTCGGTATCATCGAGAGCGACTTTCCGCATCAGCCGATCACCGGATTTATCCCGACCGCAACACAGCTCGGCTATGCGGCAGGGCTGCTTTTCCTCTTGCCGCTCGGTGATATCGTCCATCGCCGCCGATTGATCATCGGTCAGTTTCTGGTACTTGCCGTTGCATTGGCGTTCGCGGCAATCGCACCGTCTGCCTGGGCGCTCGTCGCCGCATCGCTGGCCGTTGGCGCCACGGCAACGGTCGCGCAGCAGATCGTACCATTCGCCGCAACGCTCGCCGCACCGGAAAAGCGCGGCGCGACGATCGGTACGGTCATGGCCGGCGTCCTGTCCGGCATCTTGTTCAGCCGCACGCTGTCCGGCTTTGTCGGAGCGCATGCAGGCTGGCGCGACATGTTCTGGATCGGTGTCCCGCTCGCAATCATTGCCGCCGCCTTGATGTTTTTCACGCTGCCAAGCCATAAGCCGGCTTCTCGCATGCGGTATCATACAGCGATCAAGTCGCTCGCCCATCTGTGGAAGAGAGAAAGTGCCTTACGCTCTGCAGCTCTCATGCAGGCCGCTCTTTTCGGCTCCTTCACCGCATTCTGGACGATCCTTGCCCTTTACCTTGAAACACCACGTTTCCAGCTCGGCGCCGATATTGCCGGTCTCTTCGGAATTGTGGGCGCGGTCGGCATCTTCGCGGCGCCGCTTGCCGGCAGGATCGCCGATGGCCGCGGCCCTCATTTTGCTGTTCTGCTGGGTGCGTTGCTGACGCTGATCGCATGGGTCATCTTCGGCATGTGGGCTTCGCTTGTGGCGCTCGTCATCGGTGTGATCGTCCTTGATTTCGGTGTGCAGAGCGCTCTCGTGTCGAACCAGCACATTGTCTATGCGCTCGATCCGGAAGCGCGCAGCCGGCTCAATACCATTTTCATGACCGCGATGTTTCTCGGCGGTGCTGCCGGCGCGGCACTGGCGACGGCGGCGTGGGGTTATGCCGGCTGGAACGGTGTCAGTGTTCTCGGCGCAGTCCTGGCGGTTGTTGCCGTCGCCATTCAGATCAGCGAACGCCGGGCACGCACTGCGGTAACGACTGCTCAGTAAGGGGAGGATGCCATGAAATCCTTGAAAATTCGCATTATCGGTGGCTCGCTTGGTGGCTTGTTTGCTGGCATTCTCCTGCAACGCGATGGCCATGACGTCAAAATCTACGAGCGTTCGTCCTCAGGCCTTGCCGGTCGAGGAGCAGGGCTGGTTGGCCAGCGTGAACTCTTCCAGATCCTGCGCATGATCGGATGCGAGCACGTGGCCCGCATCGGTGTCGTCGCCAAGGAAAGGATCTACTTCAACAAGGATGGTGGCGTGGCCGAGCTTCTGGCGACACCGCAGACCCAGATATCCTGGGATGTCCTCTACGCGACGGTCCTGTCGCATCTGGCGCCCAACAGCTATCTCACCGGGCACCCAGTCGATCAACTCATCGAAACCGCTCAAGGTGTAAGGCTGACATTCGCCGATGGCAATACCGAGGATGCCGATCTGGTGATAGGTGCCGATGGCCTTGGTTCCGTCGTGCGCAGCCTGCTCAATGAACAAAGCCGCAACGAATATGCCGGCTACGTTGCCTGGCGCGGCCTCATACCGGAGGCCGCCCTGCCGACTGAAGCTTCAATCCTTCTCGATCGCTTCGCTTTTTATGTGGCGCGCGGCATTCATGTGCTTGGCTATCTGGTTCCCGGCCAGCAAGGCGAGCTCGAGACGGGAAAGCGCCGCTACAATTGGGTGTGGTATCGTCCGGTTTTGCAGCGGGACCTGCGCGCACTGTTCACCGGCGCGGAAGGCCGGGTCTACGAGCACTCCTTGCCGCGTGGCGAACTGGCGGATGAGCGCTTGCAGGCACTGAGGCGCGATGCCGTTTCTGCTCTCCCGCCTCAATTCGCGCTTGCTGTCGAAACGGAGCCTCAGCCCTCGATCCAGGGCATTTTCGACTATGAGGCCGAGCACATGGTATCGAGCCGCCTTGCTCTCCTCGGCGATTCCGCTTTCGTCGTACGTCCGCATACCGCCATGGGCGTTTCGAAAGCGGCGGGCGATGCCATCGCATTGCGGGACGCTCTGTCGGGATCGGATGATCTTGCCGAAGCGCTTGCCCAATACCAGCGGCAGCGTTTGCCCGTCGGTAGAGAGATCGCAGCCTACGGTCGCCGGCTTGGAGCGTCGGCACTATAGCGGTGTCAGTCAGCTGAACGTCTCGTTGCCGATCTGACTGAGGAAGGTCGGAGGGGTGGATGTTGTCGATATTCTTGAGGTCAGAGGTGAAAAGAGACCTGGTCAAGTCGATTCAGCCTCATGTGTTGTCCGGATCGTATTCTCAAATGATTGCATGGTCGGCCAGGTCAGCAACAATCCGGACAGTCGGCAAGGGTGGAGTGTCAGTAGAACTGAAGGAATTACACGGGGATTTGTCCGAATGCGCCGATGAGGCGTCCACGCGCAACCGTCTTGCCGTGCATTTGGCTCAAGAGGTCAGAGAGGCTGGCGCCACTGTTCAACTCGATGGGCGTGTTGAGCGCAACGAGTTGAAAATGATAGCGATGAAGGCCATGGCCCATCCACACGCGTGGCCCGGCATATCCGCTAGGGCCAAATGTGTTGCGCCCCAGCTTGTAGTCGGTCGCACGGCTGAGTTCGCCTCTCTCAAATCCTGTCCTTCGCGCAGCAGCTCTGTAAGCCAGGAGATGCGCAAAGGGTCGCGACAAGAGAACGTCAGAGTCCTCGATGATGAGGACAAACTGTGCGCTTTCCGTTGGCACGTTGCACCAATCCAGAGCCGAAGAAATATTTTAGCCAAATCCACGGCCGGAAAACTGACGTGGGATTGCCGCGCATCCGCGAAATCTGCGCTCGAAAGTCTCGACGTTTCGGGATGATATTGGCCGTTTAGGAGAGGCGCTCACGATCCCTTGAAAACATGATTGCGCAGCCATCAGGGCCTGTTAGTTTCGCGCTGCAATTCATTTAGGTAAGATGGTCTCATGCCCTGCTTCTCGAACGTCCGCTTCCGCTGAACGAAGGAAAACCAAGCCGTCTGGTCTCGCACGAGAGGGCTTTGTCACGCCTTTTCCGGGAGCAAGAAATGGACTTTCGCATTGAGGCCTATCGGCCTGAACAAAGCGCCGAGGTGAGAAGATGATACCGCAACATCTGGATCTCGTACGACTGTGTTTCAAACAATGTGAGAATATCTGAGGGGCTTGATCAACCTGCGAAGGAAGCGTCGACGAGATAGGAGTGATCGGGGGAAGCAGGAGGACAACACTTGACCAGGTCCGCAGCACCATGTCGTTCTCCGGACGGAATGCGACAGTTGGCTCGGCTCAGCAAGTCATATTTTTCAATAGGATATGACTGTCAATTTCGCTAGGTCGATGGTAAGGAAGCTTTATGAATGGCTTCATGGCTCCGGGTGTCTTTTGATTACTACATGGCAACAGACCGGAATTGATGCGCCACCGCTGACGGAGAGTGCACGAGCAGTGCTGCGAACGATAGCGAGTACCGGACCTGCCACCAGACCGCAATTGAGCGCCTCGCTGATGTTCTCCAAACCGACCATGTCGGCAGCCGTCAGTGAGCTCGAGCGCTACGATCTTGTCGCCCCAGCCGGCATCAATCGCGGGTCCGTGGGCCGAACATCGATCACCTACGGTCTCGGTCCAAACGCCGGCTTTGTCGTCGGTATCGATTGTGGCACGACCCATATTAACGCAATTGCCCGCGGCCTCGACGGAACGACGATCGCAACCGCGGGAAGACAACTCGTCGATACATCCGCCGCCGAACGGTTCCTGCTGATCGAGGATGTCATCGAACGGCTGCTTTCACAGTTCGAAGCCCGATCGATGCCGCTTCGCGCCTTGGTAATTGCGCTTCCCAATATCATTTCCGCATCATTGGAGAGGATGTTCGGGCGCGAGATACTGCTTCCCATTCTGGAACGGCTGCAGTGCACCTATGGTGCGCCAGTACTCCTGGAGAACAATGTCAATTGCGCCGCCCTTGCCGAATATCACGAGGGAGCGGCAAAGCAGCGTTCCTTTGCGATTTACATGCAGATCGGCGTGAAGACCGGCATGGGCATCGTGCTCGACGGACGCCTGTTCCGTGGCTTCAGGGGTGGCGCAGGCGAGATCGGTCATCTGCCATTTCCGTGGTCCGAGAAGGAGCGGCCAATGTGGCAGCAGGTGGAAACCTACATGGGTTCCGCAGCCTTGCTGGAGCGTGCGGCCGCTAACTGGCCGGAACAGGAAGGAAAGCCGCCGGAAAGCACCAGCGATCTCTTTGCTCGCGTCGAGCAATCCCCGACCGCGCGCGCTATTGTCGAGCAGCATGCCCGAGATGTCGGAAACTTGGCCGCGGCCTGCGTGAGCGTGCTCGATCCGCAACTGATCGTACTTGGCGGCGGTGTTGGGCAAAATCCACAACTGCTGCCGACCGTCAGAGACGTCGTGAAGGAACTGTGCTGGCCGGTGGAGGTGGTGAGCGGCCAGCTATCAAACCAGGCAACCGTTCTCGGGGCCGTGCGTCTCGCCATCGATTTTGCCATGGCGAGACTGCTGGGAGAGGAAGGAAAGCCTGCCTTCCTCTATCCGGGAGCGCTGACCGTCGACCAGATCAGCCTTTGAAGAGCGTTTAAATGTCTCGCTTGGTATCGGTCTGACGGTAGCGGAATTCGCAGACCGGCAACCCCGCCTCTTCCGAAAGCGTTGCAATAAGCAGTTGCGCCGGAATGGCCTGCAGGATCGCATCGCCGATGCCCTTGGAGAAGGCCGCAACATGGATGACGACCAGATTGTCCGTATCCGCGACACCGGCTTCCGACGTCACCAAAACCGACGGAATACCGAAGCCCGCGAGATCCTGTGCCAGCTTGACTTCTCGTCCGTTACCGAACAGCAGTACGCCGCTATCTCGGTCGTTCGGCTCCATCGGTCCGTGCAGAAAGTTCAGCGTGTCCCAGTCCTGCGCCGCAATCCGTGCTGCTTCTCGGATGAGAAGTGCTGCGTAGCCGGCTGTTCCGCAAGCAGTGCCAGTACCGACGCAGTCGATGGATTTCTTACCGGCAAGAAGCTTGGCGGCCTTGTCAGCCTGCACGCCGGTCATCTTCAAGACGGCCGTGGCTCGATCAGATATCTCAGCCCAATTTACAGCAGACGAGCGCCCAGCCTTATCGGCAAGCAGAGCCGCAGTCAGCAGCGAGCCGAGATAGCTTGTCGTGTTCGGGCCACTGTCGGCGCCGCTCCCGGTCGCGATCATCTGTTTGACGACACGGGAAATCGGTGTGCCATCGGCCGTGGCGATGCCGTAGGAATGCGCATTCGGACGAAGTTCCATCGCGCGGGCCGGCTCTTCGCTGCGGCCGGATGCCGAAAAGGCTATATAGGCGTTGCCGAGATCGATCGACGGATCATAGAGATCGGTGCCAGGCAAGGCGAAAGCCCGTAAGCCTTGGGCGCGCATCTGCGCTGCAGCCACAGCAGCCGCGCAGAGACTGGCTCCGATCCCGACCAGAACCGTGGGACCTTTTGTGATCGGCTCAAGGTCAAGCGTTACGAGCCGCGTGGAAACGGCATCGAAACAGGCCTTCAGGGCGGCGGGCTGAAGCGCAATTGCTTCGCGATAGGGCACTCTGTCTGTCATGGTCATTCCCGTATATTTGGAAAAAAAACGGCGGCCGAGCGAAACGCGGCCGCCGGGGATTTGCTGGGCCTCAATCCAGCTTCATATAGTCGGCAAAGCGCCCGGCATCGTTGATGGTGACCTTGTCGAGTTTGTTTTCGCCGAGACCCCATTTTTGGAAGATCTTGGCGTAGGAGCCGTCGTTGATCATCGACTGCATCGTGGCCGCCAGCGCATCGCGCAGCTGTGGGCTTTCCTTGCCGACCAGCATTGCCTGGTAACCGATGGCATATTGAGTGCCGCTGATGAGTTCGAGCTTCTTGTTGCCTGCGGGTTGATGCTGGAGGCTATAGGCCGCAACGCCTGTGGTATCCATAGAAAGGTCGGCGCGCCCGCTCTGCAATGCGATCTTGATCTGATCGTTCGAGGGGAATTGCATTACGTTAAGCGGTTTGTCGGCCGGGCAAAGCGTCTTCTGCTTGTCGAGGAGCTGAAGCGGGATCGAGCCCTGAACCGCGCCGGCATTGAGGCCGCACGCATCCTTCAGTTTATGCACGCCCTTCGGATTGCCTTCCAGCACGATGATGCTGGTGCCCTCGAGCATGTAATTGACGACATCGACAATCTTTTCGCGTTCGGCAAAATCGCCGAAAGCCGACATGCCCATATCGAAACGGCCGGCCTGGATGCCGGGAATGATGCTCGCAAATTGTGCAGGAACGTCTGTAAACTTCACGCCAAGACGAACGCCCATTTCGTCACGAAGCTCGCGCTCGAGACCGATGATCGTCTTGTTGTCTTCGCCATAGAAATCGTATGGCGGCGTCTGCGGTTCCGTGCCGACCTTGATTTCACCGGCCGATTTGGTTTTTTCCGGCAGCATGTCATGCAGTTTCTGATCGACGCCTGCCGCCCATCCGGTGGAGCTTGCCAGAACTGCCGTGGCGGCAACGATGATCGCCAGATTTGTCTTCCCTGTCATTGATATTCCCCTTTTTTCCTGATGCGCGTGAAGGACGCGCGGCCTTATTTCGATGCCTGCCGGTCAGTGCATCCGTTTTAGAAATGCCTGGGTTCGGTCCCGGCTGGGGTTGTCGAGAACCTCGCGAGCGGGACCCTCTTCGACCACTACGCCCTGGTCCATGAAGACGATGCGGTCGGCGACTTCGCGCGCAAAGGAGAGCTCATGGGTCACTACGATCATCGTCATCCCATCCGCTGCCAGCTTGCGCATGACGTTCAGAACCTCGCCGACAAGTTCAAGATCGAGCGCCGAGGTCGGCTCATCGAAGAGCATGAGTTTCGGGTTCATCGCCAAGGCGCGGGCAATTGCAACACGCTGCTGCTGGCCTCCGGAGAGCTGATAAGGATAGGCATTTCCGCGCCCCTCCAGATCCACTATTTTCAAAAGCTCTCTTGCGCGGGCGAGCGCTTCGTCATGGGGCTTGCCGCGATTGAGGATGGGCGGCTGCGAAATGTTGGTCAGGACGTCCTGATGGGCAAAGAGATTGAAGCGCTGAAACACCATACCGATGTCACGGCGCTGTGCTGCCAGTTCCTTGCCGCTCATTTCATGCAGTGCGCCGCCTCGTTCATGGTAGCCGATCAGCCGGCCATCGACGAGAATTCGGCCGCTCGTCATGCGTTCCAGATGATTGATGCACCTGAGAAATGTGGACTTGCCGCTTCCCGATGGGCCGAGCAGGCATACGACTTCGCCTTTCTTCACCGAGAGGTTGATGCCCTTGAGCACGTCGAGCGAACCGAAGGACTTGTGCACATCGATCGCTTCGACGATGGGCGAGACTGCCGGCGAAATATCTTGAATACTCATCCGTTTCTCCCTTCGGCGCGCATCACACGCAAGGCGTTCTTCAAGAGGCTGGGCCCCTGGTTCGTGGCTTTTCCAAGCCGCTGCTCGATGACGAATTGGATAGCAGAGGCGACGGTCGTCATGATGAGGTACCAAATGCTCGCCACGATTAGCAGCTCGATGATCAGGAAGTTCCTGGCGTAGATGTTTTGCGCCCGCGTCAGCAGATCCTGGGCGGCGACGACAGAAACGAGCGAAGTCGTCTTCAGCATCGAGATCGTCTGATTGCCGATCGGAGGGATGATGACGCGAAGCGCCTGCGGGAAGATGATGCGTAACATGGCCTGGACTGGCGTATAGCCGAGCGCCTTAGCTGCCTCGTGCTGACCATTGTCTACCGCCATCAACCCGCCGCGAATGATTTCGGCCATGTAGGCTGCCTCGTTGAGACTGAGGGCGAGAAGAGCCGCAACGAAGGCTGTGACGATTGCGTTGGTGTCGACATGGAGCGAACCGATGTCAATACTCGGTATGAACAACTGGATATTGAACCAGAAGATGATCTGAACCAGCAGCGGCGTGCCGCGGAAGAACCAGATGTAGAGGCTTGCAAAGCCGGAAAGCACTGAGTTCGAGGAAAGCCGCAGCATTGCAAGGATCGCACCGGCAACGATACTGATGATCATTGACAAGACGGTAAAGAGGATCGTCAACCTGATCCCATCGAGGATCGTCTCGTCGAAAATATACTGAGGTACGGCCGACCAGCTAATGTGCCGGCTGGTGGCAACCAAAAACACAAGCATGGCGACAATGGCAATCAGCACCAATGCCGCGATACGCTGCCCCCAGTTTCTCGCTGGAATGATTTTCTGGGTCGTCATGCTGCTTTCCAATCCCAAGCGGTTTTCAACTCGCCATCGATATGTGGCAGCGGAAGGGTTTCGGGCAGAGCGCCGACACGCAGCTTGCGCGCCAGCACCATCGCCCCCAGAACGGGCTGCTCGTGCAGTAATGTCAGCGTTGCATCCGGCAAGCGCTGCACCAGGGCAGATTGGAATGCAGCAAGGAGGCGTGGCTGCCGTGCAATGACGCCCCCCCCAGTCACGACGTCACAACACGACGCACCACGTCGAACCAGTTGCTCGGCAAGCACTGAAAGCGCCATGCCTGCATCGGCGATGACCTTCTCGGCCTGCTTCGAACCCGCATCGGCGGCGGCGAAAACGAGTGGAGCGAGTTGGCCTATCCCGGCGGCTGAGCCGATCTCACCCAGCGCCCGACCAAGTTCAATGGGCGAGGAAACAGCGAGGGCTGCCAGCAGGTTGCTGCCGAGGGGGTCGAGGGCCTCGCCTTGGTCGAGCGCAAAGCGCACGGTGCGGGCCGCCTCGCGCACGAGCCCGCTAGCGCTGCCCTCATCGCCCAAATACCAACCCCATCCGCCAGATGCGATCATTCTCCGCATTGCATCCCGCGAGACCGCGATTGAACCCGTGCCGCTGATGACCGAGATGCCGTTCGTCTTGCCTGCTGCGGGAAGCAGGAGTTCGGAATCGTTGAGAACCAGAACCGTTCCGCGCAAATAAGACGAAAGCCTCGTTTGCAGCACCAACCGATCCTCGTCGCTGTCGCAACCATGTGCACCGACGACGGTGACCGCCGGCATTATCCCCGCAGTCGTGATGAGCAGCGAGACGAGCGTTCTTACGTCCGCATCGTGATCGACGCGCCCCCGCCATTCGGCCGTGTTCACGACCATCTCGCCGACGGCGTTGCCGTCAAGTTCAGCAATGATCTGTGTTTTCGTACCGCCAATATCTATTCCAACATTCATGCGTCCATTTCCTTTTGTTAGGAAACTTACCTAATTAAATGAGGAGCGCAAGAACTTTTTTGGAACGTCGTCGTCATGCTGAGAATGAGCGCGGAGAACTCGTCGATTTCGTGAACCGCCGCTCGGTATGCCGACACCACGCTTCGCTGCGGGCGATGTCAGGTTAACCGGCGATGAAGGCCGTTGGCTGATAGTTGGCGGTCATGATGCAGCCGTTGTAAGATACAAGCGTCATCACTTCCTCCCGCTGTGATCGCGCATGCGGTCTGGCTCTATTTTCGATTTCCGCTGAGCCTGCGTCTGGTGGACGAGATGCTGCTGGAGCGTGGCATAGTCGTTTCCTATGGAACCATCCGCTGCTGGGCGAAGAAATTCGGACCGGACTATGCCGGCCGTTTGCGACGAAAGCCGCCTGCTCGAGCGATGTTTGGCATCTTGCCGAGGTGGTCGTGACAATCGGCGGGAGGAAACACTCTTATGACCATTGTCGAGGGTTGGGACGCACTTTAAAGAGCCACCCGCTGTGCGGGCCGCTTTTAAGATTTTGTCACGGTCGAGATGG
>NZ_JACHBG010000017.1 GCF_014207095.1 Martinezella lusitana
GGCGGTCACGCCTACTAACCTTCAAGGAGACTTCGCATGTGGTATTTCGCCTGGCTCCTCGGCCTCCCTCTCGCCGCCGCTTTCGCCGTCCTCAACGCCATGTGGTATGAGCTCATGGATGATCAGGCCAAGCAGAAGGCTGGCCGCAACCAAGGGAAATAAGCCCGGGGAGCTATCGCTCCCGGGAAAGCGGCAGGCCGGCTTCGACGGGCCTGCCGTCTTGGTTCAGAAATTTCGCTCAAGGGAGATCAATTCTCCATTCATTCCAATCAATCTTGCCGGCCGCCGCATTTGTTTGGGATGAGGCCGCCCGCTTGCCCGAGCGCATGCGGTGTTTTTCTATGACTTGAATGGCGCGCAACAATATACCATCAATGTCGGTCAGATCTCATTCCTGACGATCCCGACGCGGAGCATTGACATGAAGAACTGGCACCCCGATCTCAGCCGCTCCCCGAACCCGCGTTATATCGCCATCGCCGATCTGATCGAGATGGATTTGCGCAGTGGGGTTCTGGCCCCGGGCGATAGGTTGCCGCCGCAGCGGGAACTGGCCAAGCGCCTGAACATCGATTTCACGACGGTCGCGCGCGGCTATGTCGAGGCGCAGAAGCGCGGATTGGTCGGCTCGCATGTCGGCCGAGGAACCTTCGTGACTGGCGGCCAAACGCAAGAAGGTAAGAGTTTCGTCGCCGATATGGAGCCTGATCCGCGCCGGGTATCCGCGGTCGATTTTTCAATGAACCTGCCGCCCGATCCAACGGACCCCGACCTCATTGCCCGTATGCGTGACGGGATGTCGGCGGTGGCCGCGAATCTCGTTTCCTTGCTGCGCTATCAGGATTTCGGTGGTTCCGCCATGGATAAGGAGGCTGCCGCTGGCTGGCTTGGCCGTCGCGGCCTGATGCCGCCACTTGAGCGGATTTTCATCACACCGGGAGCGCATCCGACGTTGCTTGCGATTTTCGGCCTGATCGCAAAGCCAGGTGATGTGGTGCTTTCCGAAAATGTCACCTATGCGGGCATGCGTTCGATCGCTGCTCAACTGCGTCTCAATCTTGTCGGTCTGGCGATGGACGAGCGGGGCATTTTGCCGGACGCTTTTGCCGAGGCCTGTGAAAAGACGCGTCCGAAGGCGCTTTATCTCAATCCGACACTGCAAAATCCACTGACGTTGACCATTCCGGAGGGGCGTCGGCGGGAAATTGCCGCAGTTGCACGTCGATATCAGGTGCCCATCGTGGAGGACGATGCCTATGGATTTATCCCTTCGCATGGCCCGCAGCCGATAGCGGCGATAGCGCCGGATCTGACCTGGCATATTGGCGGCCTTGCCAAATGTATCGGAGCAGGCCTCCGTCTTGCCTATACTGTCGTGCCGGAGGGCAAGGCAGTCTGGCCTTTCGTCAGCGCCATGCGGACCGGTAATGTCATGGCATCGCCTATTACCATGGCGCTGGCGACGCGCTGGATTGAAGATGGCACGGCCGATGCTATCCTGCGTTTCATAAGGACAGAGGCTGCCGTGCGACAGTCGATGGTCGCGAGCGCATTTCCGGCCGGCAGCTATCAGGCCGATCCGATCAGCTTCAACATTTGGCTGCCGCTGACCGATGGCTGGACCCGATCTACCTTCTCCAACCATGTGCGCAATTCGGGCATTGGAGTCGTGGCAAGCGACGCCTTTACCGTCGAGGGCCCTGCGCCCGAGGCCGTCCGGGTTTGCCTCGGTGGTTCCATTGGTCGCGACAGGCTGAAAAGTGCTCTGGACTTCATGGCGCATGCGTTAGCAGGCTCACCGGAAATGGCCGCCTCCGTCTTCTAGGCACTACGACGCGCATTGCTATATTGCGTGCACAATGATCGCATTTTTGCATCGGCTATTTGGCCCTAACTTGCTGCGTCATTCTGGCGAATGGACTCGCATATTGCTTCTATTGTACCTATATTGAATGCAAGCAATATGACCATTGAATGCATTCTCGATGGTCTCTTTTGAAAGCGAGAGCGCCATGGATACCGAATATCCCCCATTAAGCCCGTTGCAGACCGGCCTACGCTGCCGTTGCCCGCGATGCGGGCAAGGCCGCATGTTCGATGGATTTTTGACTTTGCGCAAACAATGCGAAGCATGTGGCCTGGATTATTCCTTTGCCGACCCTGCCGATGGGCCGGCATTCTTCGTCATTTGCTTTGCCTGCATTCCGAGCGTGCTGCTCGGTGTGTGGCTCGAAGTCGCCTTTTCCGCGCCGATCTGGGTTCACTTCCTGGTGACTGGGCCGTTTATGCTGGCGACCTGCATTCCACCGTTGCGGCCGCTCAAAGGCTGGTTGGTTGCGAGCCAATATTTCTACAAGGCCGAGGAAGGCAAGCTCGTCCGCCTGCCGGAAACCGAGACGCTGCACTCGGCAAACTAATGCTGTGGGGGCATCTTTAATTGATGGTGGCAGCAGCAAGACGGATGATGGCACCACTCATGCCCTGTGGATGCGAGCCTTATGATCGAAGTTAGATTGGACGATGGTCTGAACAAAAAATGAAGCTGCCGAAGCGGCGGTTTCGAGGTGGTGCACCTCACAATAGATAGCCCCGAGTAATAGTCTGGAAATATTCAAAATGGTGGATTGGTTCCCTATAGTCTTCATCGTGTTCAAGGTTCTCGTGCTAGGCACGGGTATGTACTTCGCCATCAAGTGGCATCACGATCAGGCGAAGAAGAAATAATAAAACAGCGGACCGTCATAGACGGCACGCCGGCCGTAGGTCGTTGTCGGCCCTATACAGAACTCTTTGCGCTTAGCACCGGATATCAACGCTTCGGCATCGCGGTGCCTATCTCGCACTGCACATTCGACCAAATAGACCGCCATTCTTGTCAAAAAAGTATCGGCTAAGCGTATAAGGCGTAGTAGCGGCAGGTTGCCGCACGGCGTAGATTTGACCTCATGGAAGACGTTATGGCCTCTGGGAGGAGGCGCCGCAGTCCTGGTGGCGTGCGGACGGACGAAAGGAGGCTGGCTGATGAACCCTGATTTGGAAGTGGTCGCGATCGGCAGCGGCGAGTCCTTCAAGGCCTGGGAGCACGGCTATCCCTACCGTACGGTTCGTTGGCATTTTCATCCCGAGTACGAGATCCACCATGTTGTCGCGACCACGGGGCAATATTTCGTCGGCGACTTTATCGGTGAATTCGAGCCGGGCAATCTGGTCCTGACAGGCCCCAACCTGCCGCATAACTGGGTGAGTGATGTGCCGGCGGGCGTGACGCTTCCCCTGCGTTGCCGCGTTCTGCAATTCTCCGAATTTTTCCTGGCTGAGGCGAGCCGTGCATTTCCGGAGCTGTCTGCCTGCGCGCCCATGTTGGAAACGAGCCGCCGGGGCGCACTCTTCACGCCTGAAACCGCTGCTATCGTTGGTCCCATCCTTGGTGAGCTTGTCGAGGCGACAGGTATTCGCCGCATAGAACGCTTCATGAGTGTTCTCAATGCAATGAGCAATGCCCAGGGAACGCGTACGCTTGCGAGCGCCGGCTATCAGCCCGATCCGTCTGGTTTCATGTCGGCGGGCGTCAATCAGGCGCTGGCTTACATCAATACGCACCTGACGGAGCCCTTCAGTGAAGGAGATCTTGCCGAGTTGACCGGCCAGAGCGCGAGTGCCTTTTCCCGCAGCTTTCGCCGCCATACCGGCATGGCGCTGGTGCAATATGTCAACCGGCTGCGTATCAACTTCGCCTGTCATCTGTTGATGAGCAAGACGGAGATGACGATCACCGACATCTGCTTTGCGGCAGGCTTCAACAATATCTCGAACTTCAATCGGCGTTTTCTGGATCAGAAGGGCATGGCGCCCTCGCGCTTCAGATCGCTATTGGCACAGCACGCACGCGCGGTGGAGGCCGCCTAAAAAGGGAGGAACGGGAGGACTCAGCATTCAGGACAAGCGAACGGGCCGGCATCTCTGCCGCCTGAAGGAGAAGGCTTGTCCAAAATTTACCGCCGCGTCGATCAGGTCACCGGTCGCGGGCGAGCATCAAGCAAGAGCATCGCGTGCTGACCGCCGTGATGACTGAGGGAAACCACTACCATGTGGAACGGAGAAATTCCAATGAACCATTTCGCACTCAAAATCGCCGGCGCCGTCGCGCTTGCAATAGGTCTTATGACCGGCACATCTGCCTTCGCGCAATCCGCCAAGGTCACGGACGCGACCGTCGCCTTCCTGATGCCCGACCAGAGTTCCACGCGCTATGAAGAGCATGATTTCCCCGGCTTCCAGGCCGAGATGAAGAAGCTCTGCACCGGCTGCAAGGTCATCTATCAGAACGCCAATGGCGATGCCTCGCGCCAACAGCAGCAGTTCAATTCGGCGATCTCACAGGGCGCGAAAGCGATCGTGCTCGACCCCGTGGATTCGACGGCCGCCGCTTCGCTGGTCAAGCTGGCGCAAAGCCAGGGCGTGAAGGTCATCGCCTATGACCGCCCGATTCCGTCGGCCGCCGCAGACTACTATGTCTCCTTCAACAATGAAGAGATCGGGAAGATGATCGCCAAGTCGCTGGTCGATCACCTCAAAGCCAAGGGCGTAAAGGCAGGAGATGGCGGCCTTCTCGAAATCAACGGTTCGCCGACTGACGCAGCCGCCGGCCTGATCAAGAAGGGCATCCATGCCGGTCTCGCCGATGGCGGTTATCCGGTGCTTGCAGAGTTCGATACGCCGGAATGGGCGCCGCCGAAGGCGCAGCAATGGGCAAGCGGCCAGATCACCCGCTTCGGCAAGAAGATCCTCGGTGTCGTTGCCGCCAATGACGGCACGGGCGGCGCGGCTGTTGCGGCCTTCAAGGCTGCAGGCTTCGATCCGGTTCCGCCGGTGACGGGCAACGATGCCACGATCGCCGGCCTGCAGCTCATCATTTCCGGCGACCAGTACAACACCATCTCCAAGCCGAGCGAGATCGTGGCCGCCGCCGCCGCCAATGTCGCGATCGAATTGCTCTCCGGCTCGGCACCGAAGGCGGACACGAAGCTTTTTGATACGGCGACCAAGCTGTTCACGCCGGCTCTGGTCACCTCGGAAAATCTCAAGGCCGAAATCATCGAAAAGGCCGTCAACGGCAAGCCGATCCAGACGCCGGCACAGCTCTGCATGGATCGCTACGCCGATGGCTGCAAGAAGCTTGGTATCGGCAGCTGAGAGCTGCTTCCTCCCAGTCTCCGGTCGCTTCGGCGGCCGGAGACGAACGCAATCGATAGCATTTCAACCCGAGAAGGTGGCTGGTCATGAGTGACGCTTCCGATCATAGAACCCCATCTGGCGAGCTTGTGCTCAGCCTCAAAGGGGTCTCCAAGCACTTCGGCGCCGTCTCGGCACTGACGGATATCAACCTCGATGTACATGCCGGCGAAGTCGTGGCGCTCGTCGGTGACAATGGCGCGGGCAAATCGACGCTCGTCAAGGTTCTGGCCGGCGTCCACCAGCCGAGTTCAGGCACCATCACGTTTCGCGGCAAACAAGTGACGCTCAGCGATCCCGCTACCGCACTTGATCTCGGCATCGCCACCGTCTTTCAAGACCTGGCGCTTTGCGAGAACCTCGATGTCGTTGCGAACATCTTTCTCGGCCGCGAAATGAGCCCGTTGAAGCTCGATGAAACGGCGATGGAGGTTCGCGCCTGGACGCTGCTCAATGAGCTGGCGGCGCGTATCCCGAGCGTGCGTATCCCGATCGCTTCGCTTTCGGGCGGCCAGCGGCAGACGGTGGCGATCGCCCGCTCGCTGCTGCTCGAGCCGAAACTCATCATGCTCGACGAGCCGACCGCCGCCCTTGGCGTGGCACAGACAGCCGAGGTGTTGAACCTCATCGAGCGCGTCCGCGACAAGGGTCTCGGCGTCATCATGATCAGCCACAACATGGAGGATGTCCGCGCCGTCGCCGACCGCATCGTTGTCCTGCGCCTCGGCCGCAACAATGGTGTCTTTTATCCAGACACCTCGAACCAGGAACTCGTCAGCGCCATCACGGGTGCGGCGGAGAATTCCGTGTCGCGACGCGCCGTGCGCCGTCAGGCCCAACAGGAACAGAGGGAAGGGGGCCAGCGATGAGCCAGGACAGCAAGCAATCGGCCGTGCTGCTCGACCGCAGCGACATTCGGGTCAATCATGAAACCGGGCTCGTGGCCACCATTCGCTCGTCTATCGACAAGGTTCGTTCCGGTGATCTTGGCTCGCTGCCTGTCGTCGTCGGCCTTGTCATCATCTGGACGGTGTTCGGTACGCTGAACCCGACATTCCTCTCCAGCAATAATCTTGCGAACCTGCTGTTCGACGCCTCGACCGTCGGCATCATCTCGCTCGGCATCGTCTGCGTACTGATGGTCGGCGAGATCGACCTTTCCGTGGGGTCCATCAGCGGCTTCGCCTCGGCCATGGTCGGCATGCTCTGGGTAAACGAGGGCTGGCCGGTGGCCTTGGCGATCCTCGCGGCACTCGTCGTCGGGGGCGTGATCGGCGCCATTTATGCGGTGCTGTTCAACCGGCTGGGCATGCCGAGCTTCGTTGCTACGTTGGCCGGGCTTCTTGCCGTGCTCGGCATGCAGCTTTATCTGCTCGGCGCAACCGGCTCGATCAATCTGCCCTATGGCTCGGCCATCGTGAACTTCGGTCAGCTCCTCGTCATCCCCCGTCCGCTTGCCTATGTTTTCGCGCTCATTCCGGGTGCCGTCATGCTGGCGACCGGTTGGCGCGCGGTCCGGCGGCGCAAACAGGCAAACCTTTCAGCGCCTTCCGTCGGCGGTCTGTTGACGAAGGCGTTCGCCATCACCGTGGCTTTGGAATTCGTTGCCTTCTACCTCAACCAAGATCGCGGCATTCCCTGGATGTTCGCCTTATTCGTGGTGCTGGCCATCGTCATGGATTATGCGCTGACGCGCACGCAATGGGGCCGGTCGATGTCCGCCGTCGGCGGTAATCGTGAGGCTGCGCGCCGGGCCGGCATCAATGTGCGGCGGATCTATACCAGCGCCTTCGTGCTCTGCGCCATGTTCGCAGCCTTGGGTGGCGTGCTGGCGGCTGCGCGTCTGGCCTCGGCCAGCCAGCAGGCGGGCACCGGCGATGTCAATCTGAATGCCATTGCAGCAGCCGTCATCGGCGGCACCAGCCTTTTTGGCGGCCGAGGCAGTGCCTATTCGGCCCTGCTCGGCATCATCGTCATCCAGTCGATCGCGAGCGGCCTCACAATGCTCGATCTGTCGTCGGCGCTTCGCTACATGATCACAGGCGCAGTTCTTGCCATCGCCGTCATCGTCGACTCGCTCGCCCGTCGTTCCCGCGCCTCGCATGGGCGCGGCTGATTTCTTCAAGAAGGTAAGGATTGCTATGAGACAGGATTTTGCCGGCAAGGTCGCCGCCATCACCGGGGCTGCGTCTGGAATTGGCCTCGAATGCGCCAAATCACTATTGAACGAGGGCGCCAGCGTCGCCCTCGTTGACAGGGCGGAAGACAGCTTGGAAAGCCTTTGCGCCGAATTGGGGCCGAACGCTCATCCCGTCGTTGTCGATCTTCTGAAGCCCGAGAGCATGGCGACCATGATGCCGCAGATTCTCGACAAGTTCGGCAAACTCGACATCTTCCACGCCAATGCCGGCGCCTATATCGGCGGCGATGTGGCGGAAGGTGATCCTGATGCCTGGGACAGGATGCTGGATCTGAATATCAATGCTGCCTTCCGTTCGGTTCGCATGGTGCTGCCGCACATGATCGAGAGGAAGACTGGTGACATCATCATGACGAGCTCGATCGCCGGCCTGGTGCCAGTGGTCTGGGAGCCGATCTACACAGCCTCCAAGCATGCCGTTCAGGCGTTTACGCATACGGTACGACGTCAGGTCGCCAAGCACGGCATCCGCGTTGGCGCCGTGGCGCCGGGGCCGGTGGTGACGGCGCTCATCAGCGACTGGCCGCAGGCGAAGCTGGATGAAGCCATTGCCGCGGGCGGTCTCATGGAGGCGACGGAAGTGGCGGAAGCGGTGGTCTTCATGCTATCGAGGCCGCGTAACATCGTAATTCGGGATCTGGTGATCCTGCCCTTGAGTACGGATCTCTGATGACGGCACCTTATTTCATCGGCATCGATGTCGGCACCGGCAGCGCCCGGGCCGGTGTTTTCGATGCGCATGGCCATCTGTTAGCGGCCGCCAAGCGGCCGATCACCATCTGGCACGAGCCCGGCAGCATCGTCGAACAGTCGAGCGAGCAGATATGGAAGGCCGTCTGCGACAGCGTCAAAGAGGCTGTCGCGACGGCGAGAATTGCGGCAAATGAGGTTGCCGGCGTCGGCTTCGACGCGACTTGCTCGCTGGTCGCGGTCAAGGCGGATGGCAGCCCCGTAGCGGTGGGACCATCTGAAGACGCCGGCCGCAATATCATCGTCTGGATGGATCATCGTGCTGCGGGCGAGGCCGCGGAGATCAATGCCGGACATCATGCCGTGCTTCGTTACGTCGGTGGCCGCATTTCGCCCGAGATGGAAACGCCGAAGCTGCTGTGGCTGAAGCGAAACATGCCACAATCCTTCGCGGCGGCGGACCATTTCTTCGATCTCGCCGATTATTTGACCTGGCGTGCGACGGGTTCGTTGCAGAGGTCCGTGTGCACGGTGACATGCAAATGGACTTATCTGGCCCATGAGAAGCGTTGGGATGCCCAGTATTTCAAGGCTATCGGACTTGGCGAATTGGTTGACGAGGGCTTCGTGCGGATCGGCACTGAGATCGTCGAGCCGGGCGCCGCACTTGGTGAGGGCTTGAACGAAGCCGCCGCGTTGGATCTTGGCCTCACCACCGGTACGCCGGTCGGCGCATCCCTGATCGATGCTCATGCCGGCGGAGTCGGGACGCTCGGCGGGAAGGGATCGGACGGCAAGGTAGATGTTAAAAACAGGCTTGCCTACATCTTCGGGACGTCTGCCTGCTCGATGGCATCGAGCGAAGAGGCTGTGTTCGTCGATGGGGTCTGGGGTCCCTATTATTCGGCCATGGTGCCGGGTCTCTGGCTGACCGAAGGCGGCCAATCGGCAGCGGGGGCGGCGATCGATCATCTCGTCACCATGCATCCGGCAGCCGCGAAGGCTCGTCAGAAGGCCGAAGCAGAGGGTTTGTCGCTGGTTGCATGGCTCGACCGCCAAGCCATGAAGACAGGCGGAAGCGCATCCGACGCGGTGAAGCTTGCGCAATTGATCCAGGTGGTCCCGGAATTCCTTGGCAATCGGTCGCCTTATGCCGATCCGGATGCGCGCGCCGTTATCTCAGGCCTTGGGCTGGAAACCGGCATCGACGATCTGATCGGTCTTTATGTCGCCGGCCTCTGCGGTATCGGTTACGGCCTCAAGCAGCTGCTCGAAAAGTTGGCGCAGGATGGCATTGCCTGCGATCTGATCATCGCCAGTGGCGGTGCCGCCCAGAGTGGCCTCGTGCGACAGCTTCTCGCGGATACGACCGGTCGGCCGGTCGCGGTCGCCGATACGGAAGAACCTGTTCTTCTCGGTGCTGCCATGCTTGGCGCCACGGCTGGCGGGCGTTGCGGCTCGCTTGTGGAAGCCATGGCCGCCATGTCGCGGCTGGCAAAGAGGTTCGAGCCGGCGGATGGTGCTATCAAGGGGCTGCATGAACGGCGCTATGAAGCCTTCGAGCTGCTGCAATCGGCGGATCGCAGCATCCGCGCGCTGATGGCCTCGTAAGCTCTGCTGCAAATTCTGCTCAACCGCGGTGGCGCAATGCGTCCAGCACCACGGCAAAAGCCGAGGACGGTTGGCGGCGGCTCGGGTAATAGAGATGGTAGCCCGCCCACGGCGGGCACCAGTCTTCCAGCACCCGAATGAGGCGGCCGCTTTCGATAAGCGACTGAACCAGATCGTACGGAGCATAGGCCAGCCCGTAGCCATCGACCGCTGCGGCCAGAACCTGGCGAACGCCGTTAAATGTCATCTGGCCATCAACGCGTACCCGCAATTCTTCGCTGCCCTTTTCGAATTCCCAGACATAATTGCCGCCATGTGTGGGAAGGCGCAGATTGATGCATCGATGAGCCGCGAGGTCTTGGGGTATCTGGGGCTTGCTGCGTCCCTCGAAATAGGAGGGAGAGCCGACGACGGCAAACGCCTGATCGGGCGCAATGCGGACCGCGATCATGCCGTTTGCCACAGTCTGGCCCAAACGAACGCCGGCGTCGAACCGTTCCGCTACAATATCGGTCAAGCCGCAATCGTTGATGATCTCGACATGGATGTCGGGATAATCCTTCAGCACGCCGGCAAGCTTAGGCCATATGTAGGTATCGACGGCATAATCGACTGCCGTGATCCTGATCGTACCGGCGGGTTTTTCGCGCAGCTCGGTAACGGCAATGAGTTCAGCCTCGATTTCCTGGAAGCGCGGCGTCAGCGATTGCAGCAGACGCTCACCTGCCGGCGTCGGGCTGACGCTGCGCGTCGTACGCGTCAGCAATCGGATGCCCATTCGCTCCTCGAGTTGCCGCACCGTGTGGCTGAGCGCCGATTGCGAAACGCCGAGCTGCGCCGCCGCGCGCGTAAAGCTCCGCTCTCTGGCAACCGCAAGGAAAAATAGCAGATCGTTGACGTTTTCACGCAGCATCTATGAGTAGTCCTCATATATTGGGTGCTGCTTTTACCATGAAGTAGATGGTTGTTATAGCGCGCGAACGCGCAACGGCTTGTTTCTGGCCCATCGAGGTGAGTTTTATGCATTATAGAGGTCGATATTTGAGGAGTAGAATTTATCGACATGACTCATAAGTTTATGCGACGCTACCACCCTATTGTTCCGTTTAAGATGTATTAGATTAGCGCCAATCGGTCGCGCCATCGCATCCCTTGTCAAGGAAGGACATGATCATGAACATCAACAGGAACGGTACGCAATCTTCGGGAAAGGGGCCTTCTGACTGGTTCACCGGCACTGTGCGCATCGACCCGCTATTTGCCGCCAATGAAGCACGCCGCGCCGCGGCAGGCAGCGTCACTTTCGAACCGGGCGCCCGCACTGCCTGGCACACCCATCCGCGCGGCCAGACGCTGATCGTCACGGCGGGGTTCGGGCGCGTCCAGCGAGAAGGCGGTCCGATCGAGGAAATCCGGCCGGGAGACATTGTCTGGTTCGAGCCTGGTGAAAGGCACTGGCATGGCGCCTCGCCAACGACGGCCATGACCCATATCGCGATCCAAGAACACCTCGACGGCAAGGTGGTGGATTGGATGGAGCACGTGACTGACGATCAGTATCAGGGAAAATAAAGCCCTACGGCTGCAGTAGGCTCGACATCGGACGAAACGCTTCCCTGACCATTTCCGCAAGCTCGCGGATTGCCGGGCTCGAATGGTAGGGGTTGCGGCGCAGCACAACGCGGGAAGCATCGACCGGGGGGAAGCCGTCCTCGATCGTCAGCTCCCTGCAGCCGTGCGGGATATTGCTGCGCGATAGGGTCGAAACGGCAAGGCCTGCGAGAACCGCACTTTTCAAGCCTGAACCGGTATCTGCGATGAAGGCGACACGATAGCGCAATCCCGCCTGCTCCAGCGAACGCAAGGCGAAATCCCGGCACCAGGTCGAGTTCCGGTAGACGGCGATGGGCAGCGGGCTTGCTTCGTGCAGGCGGTGAACCAGGGAGGTGACCCAAACCGTAGGATCGACGCAGAGAATTTCACCCGTGTTCTGGTTGCTCCAATCGAAGACGACGGCAAGGTCGAGTTCGTCTCGCTCCAGGGCTTCGAGGTTGCGTGAGGTGTAATCACAGGAAACCGTCACCTCGACCGCCGGATGCCTGATGGCGAAGGCCGCCAGTGCTGCCGGTAGTATGGTCTGGCTGTATTCCTCGGGAATGCCGATCCGTACCGGCCCATCAAGCGGCTTGGTGCGGATCGTTGCCGCGGCCTCGTTCAGAAGCTCGATGACCCGCTGCGCGTAGGGAAGCAGCTGATTTCCCGCCCGGGTCAGAACCGCTCCTCTCGCATTCCTCTCAAAGAGCGTTTCGCCAACGGTCTCCTCAAGCCGGCGGATCTGCGCGCTGACAGCCGACTGCGTGCGCCCGATACGCTGCGCGGCAAGGGAAAAGTTGCACGTCTCGCTGATGACGAGAAACGTCCGAAGCAGGTCGCTTTCGATGGGTTCGCGCATGAACGGGCCACAAATATTTCTGATAGCTACTATCTCTACTATTCGTTTGCCTGATGTCAAATATCGGCGCACACACGTGACATTCAGTCACCATTTCATCTTGAGTCCCCTAAAATGACCTTTCAGTTCCCAGCCCGCTCCGCTTTCGCCAGCGACTACGAGAGGGGCGTCATCCTCGTGGTCATGGCAACGCTGGCGTGGAGCTGCAGCGGCATCTACGCGCGCCTTCTGACCACGGATATTTGGACGGCGATCGCCTGGCGGTCGCTGCTTGGCGGCGTGTTCCTGATCGTCCCGAGCTTCTTCCTCGAGGGCGGGTTCTCTCGGCGCCAATGGAGCTCGATCTTTCATCCCGCCGGTATTGCGATGATCGTCTGCCAGGCGCTCAGCCAGGCCTGCTTCATCGGTGCGCTCTACATGACCACGGTCGCGAACGTGACGATGATCTATGCGACGGCGCCCTTCATCGCAGCCCTTCTGAGCTGGGTGCTGCTGAGGGAGCGTGTGGCCAAGCGAACCTTGGTTGCCGGGGCAGTCTGCCTCATCGGTGTCGCTGTCATCGTGGCATCCTCGATCGGGGGCGGTACGGGTATCGGCGATCTTCTGGCGCTCGGGATGACGGTGACTTTCGCCTTCATCATCGTCATTCCTCGCATGGACCGCAGCGTGCCGATCCTTCCGTCGAGCATCGTCAGCGGCTTCCTTACCTTTGTCGTTTTTGCGCCGATGGCTTCGACCGCTTCACTCGATACCTACAACTGGCTCTTGCTTGCCGCATTCGGGGCAACGAATTTTGCGCTGGCTTTCGTGCTGTTCCTGTTCGGGTCGCGACGCATGCCTGCCGCTGACGCGGCGCTCATAGGCTCGATGGAGATCGTGCTGACGCCGTTCTGGGTGTGGCTCTTCTTCTCGGAGAGGCCGCCGGCCGCTACCTTTATCGGCGGTGCCATCATCTTTGCGACGATCGTCTGGCATACGGCGGCCGACCTGCGTCATAGTCGCCGCGCGCGTGCGCCGATGTAGAAGCCTATAGCCATCGGCTCCGGTCTCGGCAAAGATAGCATCTCGGTTCGCGGTTTTTTGGGAGGAAATGGAAACCACATGGCGTCTAACGATCCTTTGCTCCAGCCCTATCAGCTTAAGCATCTCACGCTGAAGAACCGCATCATGTCGACAGCGCATGAGCCGGCCTATTCCGAAGATGGCATGCCGACGGATCGTTACAGGCTTTATCATCGCGAGAAAGCAAAGGGCGGCATCGCGCTGACCATGACGGCCGGATCCGCCGTCGTCTCACCGGACTCGCCGCCGGCTTTCGGCAATCTTCATGCCTATAAGGACGAGATCGTGCCGTGGCTGAAGCGGCTCGCCGACGACTGTCACGAGTTCGGCGCCGCCGTAATGATCCAGCTTACCCATCTCGGCCGCCGCACGGGCTGGAACAAAGGTGACTGGTTGCCCGTGCTAGCGCCATCGCCGCTACGCGAGCCCGCGCATAGGGCCTTCCCCAAGACGATAGAAGACTGGGATATCGAGCGGATTGTCGGTGACTTTGCCGCGGCCGCCCAGCGCATGCAGGATGCGGGCCTCGACGGCATCGAGCTCGAAGCCTATGGTCATCTGACCGATGGCTTCTGGTCGCCGGCGACAAACAGGCGCGAGGACGAGTTTGGCGGCTCGCTCGAAAACCGCATGCGCTTCTCGATGATGGTGACTGACGCGATCCGCAAGGCGGTCGGTCAGGATTTCATCGTCGGTATCCGGCTCGTCGCCGATGAAGATTGGGAAAAAGGGCTTTCGAAAGAGGAAGGTATCGAGATCGCCCGGCGTCTGGCCGCTTCCGGAAACATCGATTTCCTCAACATCATCCGCGGTCATATCGACAGCGATGCAGCGCTCAACAAGGTCATCCCGATACAAGGAATGCCATCGGCGCCGCATCTGGATTTTGCCGGCGAGGTGAGGGCTGCGACCAAGTTTCCAGTCTTCCATGCCGCGCGTATCGGCGACGTCGCCACCGCACGGCATGCGATCGCCGAAGGCAAGCTCGATATGGTGGGCATGACGCGCGCGCACATTGCCGATCCCCATATCGTCAACAAGATCATGTTGGGGCAGGAGGCGCACATCCGCCCTTGCGTTGGTGCCACCTACTGTCTCGACCGCATCTACGAGGGCGGCGAAGCGCTCTGTATCCATAATGCGGCAACCGGCCGTGAGGCGGACATGCCGCACGAAATCGAGCGGGCGCCGGTATCCCGAAAGGCCGTCGTCATCGGTGCCGGCCCCGCGGGGCTGGAGGCAGCGCGCGTGCTTGCGGAGCGTGGTCACACCGTCAATTTGCTCGAAGCAAGCGGCAAGGCGGGCGGACAGGTGAATCTGCTTGCGCGCAATCCCCGCCGCAAGGAATTGGTCGGGATCGTCGATTGGCGGCTTTCGGAGCTGGAGCGTCTCGGCGTTGAGATCCACTACGATGTTTACGCCGGTGCGGATGACGTCCTGGCATTCGAGCCCGATATTGTCGTCGTGGCGACCGGTGGTATCGCGCAATCCCCTGAACTCGATGGCGGCGACAATCTGGTTACGTCTTCCTGGGATATTCTGGCGGGAGCCGTAAAGCCAGAGGGGCAAGTTCTGCTCTACGACGACAATGGCGGGCATCCGGGCATGTCGGCAGCCGAAGTCATTGCCAATAGCGGCGCCGAGCTGGAGCTGGTTTCGCCGGAGCGCTTCTTTGCGCCGGAAATGGGCGGCATGAATCACGTGCCCTATGCCAAGGCATTCGCCGAAAAGGATGTCCGGGTTACCATCAATACGCGCCTGAAATCGGTGCGCCGCGACGGCAATGCGCTGATTGCAGTGCTAGGGTCCGATTTCTCTGAGCAGACGCAATGGGAACGCCGGGTTTCCCAGGTCGTGGTCGAACACGGTACGATAGCCAATGACGAGCTTTACCTTGAGCTGAAGCCGCTTTCACGCAATCTTGGGGCCGTTGACTATCCGGCATTGATAGCGCGGCGACCACCTTTGCCGGAGAAGAATGGGCAGGGCACCTTCGATCTGATCCGCATCGGCGACGCCGTTTCAAGCCGCAATATTCATGCTGCCATCTACGAGGCGCTGCGCTATTGCTCGCTCTTGTGAGAACGCATCTGTGGGGGAGCTTTGCGTCTGATGATGACGAAAGGGGTGTGGTATTTCGATATCACGCAGATGACCGGGCGGCGCGAGGGAAGATGTAGATTTTTGAAAAAATCATGTGATAACAATATATTCTGATTAAAATCTAAGAGAACGCTTTAAAATTATTCCCGCAAAATCAGGCCGGTGAGGCCGCCGCCTTCCTGAAACAAAATGTAACAACTTATAACACTGCGTTACGTCCGAATCGGTATATTGCGACCTCTCGAACGAGAGGTTGCTTGATGCATTCAGACAATTCGCCAGCCCCTTCGCAGACAGATGTTTTGATATGCCTCGACAATCAGCAAGCTGCGACGCGCATAGGCTCGGTGCTTTCCGAGCGGGGCCTGACGGTGGCCTCAATTCCTTCGACCGGGATCCAGCAGTGGTTCGAGCCGAGTGGTTGCCAAGTGGTGGTCACGCACACGGCAATGATAGGTGAGGTGCGCACGCGGTTGAAGTTGCCCATCGTCAACCTGGAAGCCTTCATTTTCGACCGCCCGGAACATGTGACAGAAGGTGCGGCCCGGCAGTTCGATGGCGAGGCATTCGTGAAGCGGGTTTTCGCGATCATGGGGGACACCCAGAAGCGAGCGTCGCGCTAGGGCGTTTCCGTTGTTCTTCGGCACACTATCCTTTTGTTTTTTTGTAGCTCCAGGCAGAGATCCGCGACACATTTTGCGGGAATTTTTCCAGTTGCCTCTCGGCAACCGCCGCCAACTGATCGTCATCGGCTAATGCTCGTGCCCATCGAAGGCGCTCCTTTCGATTGGAGCGCGATAGTCCGTTCGGATCGCGCCGCAAATGTGGCCTCCCCAGCAAAATTACTTCCATTTGCGATCGCGCCCACCGCCAGTGCCGTAAGAGCGGCGAACGAATCTCGGAAACCGCTCCGGCAATTTCAGATAGAGTTCAGCCTGCGCAATTATGGTCCGCCTCGATTCCGAGCGGAAGACCGGCAGGGCGCTCGATGAGCCTTGCCGGCCTTTTGTCGGAAGACTGTTTCGCAGCGAAGTTCATCGCACCCGTTCCGGTGCAAAGCCCCCTAAAGAACCGAGGATTTCGAAACGTGGCTGATGTTTGTACGCAAGGCGTAGACACGGGCTTTGTCGCCCTGGGCTATGCCAAAATTGCTGTTCTGGGAGTCGTACAGGGTTTGACGGAACTCCTGCCGGTCTCCTCCACCGCGCATATGCGCCTCGTGCCAGCCCTGCTTGGCTGGCAGGATCCCGGCTCGGCGTTTTCGGCAGCAATGCAGCTTGCCGCGCTGGCGGCAATCATTTCCTATTTCTGGAGTGATGTCCGCTACGTCACCTTTGGATCGCTCGATGCTATCAAACGTAGGGATTGGGGCTCACCCGCCGTGCGACTTGCAATCGCCATCATCATCGCAACGATCCCGATCGTCATCGTCGGCCTGTTGCTGGCGTCGTCGCTGAATGCCTGCGGCACGTCGTTCCGCAGCCTGTGGGTCATCGGCATCGCCTGCGTCGTCATGGGCGTGCTGCTGGCCGTTGCCGAATTGTATAGCCGCCACAGAAAGAATATCGAGCAGATGACACTGGTCGATGCGCTGTTCGTCGGCATCACCCAGGTCGGCGCGCTTGTGCCGGGCGTTTCGCGCTCCGGCTCCACTTTGACCGGTGCACTCTTCCTCGGCCTGAAACGCGAGGAGGCAGCCCGCTTCTCGTTCCTGCTCGGACTGCCGGCGATTGCACTTGCCGGCCTGAAGGAGCTGTTCACGCTCTACAAGGCTCACATTCCGATGGAAGCCTGGTCCATCCTCATCGTCGGACTGATCGTCGGCAGCATCTCGTCCTTCATCACCATCTGGGGGCTGATGCGCTTCCTGGAGCGCTTCTCCACCTGGCCCTTCGTGGTCTACCGTGTCGTCCTGGGTGTGGTCATCCTCTTTGGTGTGCTGACCATGGGCTGGGCCTGAGCCTCGAAATTCATATCGGACCAGGAAATCAGGAGAAAGGCGTCGACCGATGGTCGGCGCCTTTCCGTTTTTTTGGTGTTAGCCGAAAACTAGCCCGCCATCGACGATGAGGTTCTGCCCGGTAACGGCACGAGCCCAGGGGCTTGCGAAGAACAGAACCGCGTCGGCAGCTTCGTCCGGCGTCGTGACGCGGCGAAGAGGCGTATTGGCGGCGATGATGTCAAAGACTGCTTCCGGGGTGGCACTGCTGGCATCCGTCGTGCGCAGCAGCCCGCCCGAGACCATGTTGACCGTAATGCCAAGCGGCCCGAGTTCGGCCGCCGCCGTTCGCGTCAGCGACAGCAATGCGGCCTTTGCCGCAGTATAGTCGTGATAAGGTACGACCGGGTTCTGGAAGAGATTCGTGCCGATCGTCACAACCCGGCCAAACGCCGCGCGCTCCATCGCCGGCCGCGCCGCCTGGATGAGGTTGAGAGCGCCCTGCAGTGCCGTCTCGAGCTGCATTGCCATCTCGGCCCAGCTTAAGGCGTCCAGTTTCGATCGCGCGTCGCCGTTGAAGCTGAAATCGGCAAGGGCGTTATGCACCACCGTCGTCGGCGCACCGAAATGAGTCGTCACCTCTTCCACGAGCCGCTCCGTTTCGGCAAGGCTGCGCATATCCGCCTGAAAGGCTTTTGCGCCGCTGCCAATTTTCTCGGCAAGGGCTTCTGCCTGTTGGCGGCTTGCTCGATAGTTGATCGCAACCCTGGCGCCTTCGCGGGCGAAGGCCGTGGCGATTGCGGCGCCGAGACCGCGCCCTGCGCCCGAGACGATGACGATCTGGTCCTTGATTGGCAGGCTCATTTCCTTACTCCTTCATTGTCTGCCCATAGCGCATGGAAATGCTGCACGGGGCCGTGGCCGCTGCCGACCGAAAGCTGGCCCGCGGCGGCGACCGCCTGGGCGAGATAGTCCTTGGCCGAGGCAATGGCTTGCGCAAGCGGCAAGCCCTTGGCGATCTCGGCAGCGATCGCACTGGAAAGGGTGCATCCGGTTCCATGCGTGTTCTTGGTCGGCAACCGGTTGGCCTCGAACCAGGTGATGGTTCCGCCACTTGCCAGCACGTCGGGGCTCTCGTCGCCGTCGAGATGACCGCCCTTGACGAGCACGGCGGCCGGGCCGAGCTTTGAGAGCGCGAGCGCCTGGCGCGCCATATCCTCGCGGCTCTTTGCTTCGGCCTCATGCAGCAACGCGGCAGCTTCCGGCAGGTTCGGCGTCACGACCGCCGCCAGTGGCAGCAGCCGACGGCTCAGAGCGTCGACGGCGTCGGCCGCGAGAAGAGCTGCGCCGCCCTTGGCGATCATAACGGGATCGAGCACGACCGGAACATCGCGATGCCGCTTCAGTATGTCGGCGACGACCTCCGCGATCGCCGCATTCGCAATCATACCGATCTTGACGGCATCCACGCCTATGTCGGCGAAAATCGCCTCGATCTGAGCACCGACAAATGTCGGAGGTACCGGATGAACACCGGAAACGCCCTGCGTGTTCTGAGCCGTCAATGCTGTCAGCGCAGCCATTCCATAAACGCCGAGAGCCGAAAAGGTCTTAAGGTCGGCCTGGATACCCGCGCCGCCTGAGGGATCCGACCCAGCGATGGACAGGACATTGCGGATCATTTGCGCGCCTCCTTGATAGCATTGGCGATAAAAGTTGTTGCAGCCATGGGATCTGGCTTGCCGCAGATCGCTGAAACCACTGCCAATCCATCTGCGCCGGCTGCCAGCGCATCGGCCGCATGCTCGGCTTTCAGCCCGCCGATGGCGACCGTTGGAACCGGGCACAGCCCAATGATACGGGTGAGGCCATCAAAGCCGATCGGCTGCTTGTGATCCGGCTTGGTCGGCGTCGCAAAGACGGGGCCGACGCCTGCATAGTCAACGATCTTGGCATCGATAGCCGAAGCGAGCGCCTCAGTCTCCACAGAGAGGCCGAGGATCATGTCCGGGCCGATCATGTGGCGGGCGTCCTGGGCGTTCAGATCCTCCTGCCCGATATGCAGGCCGTCCGCGCCAATTGCGATGGCTGCCTCGACATCATCGTTGACGATCAGGCGCGCGCCGCTTCCGGCGAGCGCCTGTTTGAGGGCGAGCCCTGTCTCGATCATGGCCCTTGTCGAGGCATGTTTGTCGCGCAGCTGGACGATCGTTGCACCACCGGCAACGGCAGCGCGTGCGGTTTCGATCATGCCGATGTCGGCGCAGAGTACCGGGTCGAGAACGAGGTAAAGCGAGAGATCGAAGCTTTTCATGCTACTACGACCCTTGCTTTGGCGGTGAGCGTCTCTGCGTCGAGAGTGGCCAGCACGTCGAGAAAGCGCCAGGAGAAGGAGCCAGGACCATCGGCTGCCGCTCCGGCTTGTTCTCCCGCAACGGCAAAGACAGCGAGGGCTGCGACCGTCGCGTCGAACGGGTTGCCGGGTGCGGTCGCGGCGAAAGCTCCGACAAGGCAGGTCAGCGAGCAGCCGAGTGCGGTAATCCGGGGCATCAATGGCGACCCGCCTTCTACCCGTTGCGCCTTGTGGCCATCGGTCACGAAATCGGTCGCACCTGTCACTGCAACGACGCATCCATGCCGGCTGGCGAGTTGCCTCGCCGAATCCTCTGCCATGTCGACGGGGTCGCGGCTGTCGACACCCTGGCCGCCGCTATTGCCACCGGTGAGAGCTATGATTTCAGAGGCGTTGCCGCGAATGATCGTCGGCCGCAGCTCCAGCAATTGCGCGACCGCCTTACGACGGAACGCCGTTGCATAGTGTGCGACCGGATCGAGAACCCAAGGCTTGCCGGCGTGATTTGCCGATCGTACAGCCGCAAGCATGCCCGCGAGCCAGCCGGGCGAAAGCGTGCCGATGTTGACCGTCAGAGCTCCGGATATGGCGGCGAATTCGCCGGCTTCTTCTTCCGCATGCACCATGGCGGGCGAGGCGCCGGCCGCAAGCATCACGTTGGCGGCGATATTCATTGCCACGAAATTGGTGATGCATTGCACCAGCGGCGGGTTACCGCGCATGGCGTCGAGCAGTGCGCCGAGATTGACTTGGTCTTGCATATCGCCCCTTTCAGGCGGGCGAGGCGCATGGGGGCACGAGCATGTTGCAAAGCCCCGAGCGACTCCCTCCGCCAGCATGATCTGGTTCAGGTTCAAAGGGTACTTCTCAGCCCGCCATACGGCGGACGCCCCTGTCTCTCAATCCTTCCCTTGTCGCAGACAATGGCTGCCCTGTCATCAGCAAATCGCGATGGCCATCACGGATCGATCGGAGTGAGGTTGCTGGATGTTTCGATGATCCATGCATCCGACGCATGGGTGCAGTGACGCCTTGGCTCTGCAAAAAGCGAGGAGCTTGAGCTATATATTTCTCATCGAAGCGAACGAAGCGCCAAGCACGGCAGCTCAGCTTCGAATGCCCAAGGAAAGGGGACCATCATGAACGTAGCACGCTCTTTCAATAACTGGCGCAAGTACCGTCAGACGGTCGCTGAACTGGGCCGTATGACCACACGCGAACTGCATGATCTGGGTATCGAGCGCGGCGAAATCCGCAATGTTGCCCGTGCAGCCATCGCCGGTTAACAGCCCTCACGGCTAGGTTACAAGCTGCATTTTGTAGGCGCCTGCTTCCTCCCGAGCAGGCGCTTTTGTTTTGTCCGCATGGGAATCCAATGGCGTCTTCTGCCGAAAAATGCTCCAGTGGAGTGCTCCGGTTTTCGCATAACGCATAGCTGTCCTGCAAAGAAATGCCTATCAACTGAGCAAAAGTCTGCTATGTTTGGGTCATCGAAGTGATGCATCTCCTCCCGCATCCTTCGCTTGGCAGACACCTACTCCTCCTCCCAAGGTCGTCTGCTCGAACAGCGCCTCTCCTCCTCCCGAGCGCTGTTCAACCATTGACGAAAGCCTGCCGCACCTCCTCCCGCGGCAGGCTTTTTTCGTTTCAACCAGGAGCATTAGAAAAGCAGTGCGGCGGCTCTCGCAAAAATGAACGGGCGTGCCTATGTGCGACAGGGATAGCGCGCTACATCGAAGATCGCTCCCAAATCTGATTCACCCCAAAAGGAGGATGCTTATGACCGGTTCTGCCGAATACACGCCGCCGAAGATCTGGACCTGGAACAAAGCCAATGGCGGCCAGTTCGCCAACATCAATCGTCCGATCGCAGGGCCCACTCATGAGAAGGAACTGCCCGTCGGCCGCCATCCTCTGCAACTTTACTCGCTGGGTACGCCGAATGGCGTCAAGGTCACCATCATGCTTGAGGAGTTGCTGGCGCTCGGCCACAGCGGCGCAGAATATGATGCCTGGCTGATCAAGATCGGCGATGGCGACCAGTTCGGCAGCGGCTTTGTCGAGGTCAATCCCAATTCGAAGATCCCGGCCTTGCTCGACCGCAGCGGCCCCAAGCCGATCCGCGTTTTCGAATCCGGCTCGATCCTGACCTATCTCGCCGAAAAATTCGGCGCTTTCCTGCCGACGGAACAGCCCGCCCGTGCGGAGTGCCTGTCCTGGCTATTCTGGCAGATGGGCAGCGCGCCTTATCTCGGTGGTGGCTTTGGCCATTTCTATGCCTACGCACCGACGAAGATCGAATATGCGATCGATCGTTTCGCCATGGAAGTGAAGCGCGAGCTCGATGTGCTCGATCGTCGCCTGGCGGAAAGCGAATATATTGCGGGCAGCGAATACACGATTGCCGATATTGCCATCTGGCCTTGGTACGGCGGCCTTGCCAAGGGGTGGCAGTATGGTGCCGGCGAATTCCTGCAGGTGCAGGACTATAAGAACGTGCAGCGCTGGGCCGATCTGATTTATTCGCGCCCGGCAGTCAAGCGCGGCCGCATGGTCAACCGCTTGTCGGGCGATCCGTCCGAGCAACTGCGCGAGCGCCATGACGCCAGCGATTTTGAAACCAAGACGCAGGACAAGATCGAAGCGGTCGTATGACGCTGGGCGCCTTGCCATGGTCTAGAGATGCTCGCGGCTGAAAGGCCGCGAGTTTTCGTTTGAGAGGACCGGCTCACGCCCCCCGGCGATCACTCCCCTCCGATCCGGCGAATTCGCCGCGGACGATACCGTGGCGTTGCAGCTTGTCGTAGAAGGTCTTGCGGGGAATGCCGAGGGCCTCGATGGTGCGCCGGACGTCGCCATTATTCTGCGATAGGGTCTCTCGGATGAGTTCTGCTTCATAGCGCTCGATCCGGGCAGGCAGCGGCAGTGTTCCGTCGGAGCTGGGCGTGTCGCGGGGTTCCTGCATCGCCGCTGTCTCGAGGCCAAGCACCAGGCGCTCTGCGAAGTGCGAGAGTTCGCGCACGTTTCCCGGCCAGTCATGCTGCTGCAAATGGCGATGTACGGAGCTGGACATTTCCGGCATTTCGCGCTTGAAGCGGCTGGCGGCACGCTTCGCAAAATAGCTGAACAGCAGCGGTATATCGGCGCGCCGTTCGCGAAGCGGCGGGATCGAGAGCGTAACGACGTTCAGGCGATAATAGAGATCTTCGCGAAAATCGCCGCGTTGGGCGGGATCGCCCAGATCCACCTTCGCTGCTGCCACCACGCGCAGATCGACGGGCCGAACCTCGTTCGTGCCGAGCGGCGTAACCTCGCGCATTTCCAGAACGCGCAGCATCTGTACCTGGATCGACGGCGGCATGCTCTCGATTTCGTCGAGAAAAAGGGTGCCGGCGCTTGCATGCTCGATGCGGCCGATCCGCTTCTTTTGCGCGCCTGTGAATGCGCCGGGCTCGTGGCCGAAGAGCTCACTTTCAATAATGGTCTCGGGGAGGGCACCGCAATTCAATGCGACGAAATTGCCCTTTGCGCGGCGGCTCCAGCGATGCAGCAGGCTTGCCACCACTTCCTTGCCGCTTCCTGTTTCTCCCGTGACTAGCACATCGACATCGGTATCGGCGATCTGCCGCAAAGTATGCCGCAGCCGCTCCATGGCCGGTGTCTGGCCGATCAGCGGCAGATCATCCTGCGCTTGTTCCGCCGCGCGGCGAAGCGAACGGTTTTCAAGCACCAGCCGCCGCTTCTCGGCGGCACGCCGCACGCTTTGCACCAGCCGGTCAGTCGCAAAAGGCTTGGCGATGAAATCATACGCGCCGTCCTGGATTGCCTGCACCGCCATCGGAATGTCGCCATGACCGGTCATCAGGATGACGGGCATGTCGGCGTCGCGGTCCTTGACGTGGGAGAAGAGCTGCTGCCCATCCATTTGCGGCATGCGGATATCGGAGACGACAACTCCGGCAAAGTCTGCATCGAGAGCGCTGAGCGCATCGCTCGCCGAAGAGAAGGCCGAGACGACAAAGCCGGCCAGTTCAAGCGTCTGCTTCGTCGCCTTGAGCAGATCCTTGTCATCGTCGATGAGAAAGACCGGGGAACTGTCGTTCATGTCGTTGCCCTGTGCAGATGAATGGTGAAACGGGTGCCGCTACTGCTGCTCTCCACCTCGATCCGGCCGCCATAGTCGACGACGATATCCTTGGAAATCACGAGCCCAAGCCCAAGGCCTTTTTCCTTGGAAGTGTTGAACGGTGTGAAGAGCGAATCGAGAATTGCGGCGGGAATGCCCGGTCCGTTATCTGACACGACGATCTCGACATCGTCGGTCATCTCCCGCACAGAGACTTCGACCTTCGCGCCGTCTCGACCTTCAAGGGCTTCCAGCGCGTTTTGAAACAGGTTGATGAGAACCTGTTCTAGCCGGATTCTCGTGCCGACGACAGTGAGCCCCGAGGGCGGCAGCTCGATTTTGAGAGCGTCGAGGCGGCCGGCGAACCGGCTCCTGAGCAGAACAACAGCACCCTCGATGACGGCCTTGAGCTCCACCGGTTCGGGAGCTGTCCGTCCTTTGCGGGCAAAGGCCCTCAATTCCTCGGTGATTGTTCCGATCCGCTCCGTCAATCCGGCTATGGCGGACAGGTTATGCCTGACGGGATCGATCTGCTGCCGTTCGAGGAAGATATTGGCGTTCTCGGCATAGGCTCGTATCGTCGCGAGCGGCTGATTGATCTCATGGGCAACGCCTGCGGCGACCTGGCCAAGGATGGCGAGACGATTGGCCTGCACGAGATCCTGCTGAACCCCCTGGAGCTTCTCTTCCGTCGCGCGATGGTCGGCTATTTCCGCCTCCAGACGGTCGCGGGCGCGGCTGAGATCATCGGTGCGCTCCAGAACTCGCCGTTCCAGCTCTTCGCGGGCGATCCTGCTGACGGCGATCTGCATGGCGGAGGCATGACGCCTGCGAAAAAGAAAGGCGGCGAAGACAAGGATCGGTAAAAGCACCGTCAATGCCAGGAAACGTGTCTCCCGCACGGAGGATGTCACGGCCGGACCTGTCGGTATCAGATAGCCGAGTTGCCACGGGGTTGACGGGACCGCGGTCGTCAGTCGCAAATATTCATCGGCGCTGCTACCGGGCAAAACAGCGCGGACGATGGTCGTATCGGGGTCGATCGTCTCTGGGCGGCTGATTGGCAGCGGCGAAAGGGGGGCCGCGCCAAACTGCAGGCTCTTGCGAATAACAGCCGCTTCGTCACGTGAAAACGGTGCCGTTGTCATGAAGCGCCACGAGGGCAGGTTGGTGATCAGGACGACACCGCGCTCATCGGTGACGTAGGCAGGGCGGCCGCTTTCGCTCCAATCCGCCTCCAACTGATCGAACTCCATCTTGACCACGACGACGCCCAAAGCGGAGCCGGCATCGCCGACCCGGCGGGAAATATAGAGACCCGGCCGATTGCTGACCGTGCCGAGCGCATAATGCTCGGCGGTTCCGGTCTCCATGGCCTTGCGGAAATAATCGCGAAACGAATAGTCGTTGCCGACGAAGCTCAGCGGCTCGCGCCAATTGCTCGAGGCCATGGCGATGCCGTCCTTGCCGACGACATAAAGAACCGCTGCGCTCGTGCCGGAGACCAGACTCTCCAGCTTGCGGTCGAGTGCGGCCACGGCGTCAGTCTGTCGCTCGGCCAGAGCATCGCGCACCTGCTGATCGTCCGCTAACAGCAACGGTAGTGCGCGTGGCCGCTCCAGCACCGCTCGCAAGAGGGCAACCTTGAGGTTCGCATCCGTGTGCCCCTGGCGTTGCAATCCTTCGATGGCCGTCAGGCGCCCGTAGAGGCTGGCACCGTACAAGGCGGCGGCGATGATGGCGGCCGATAACAGCGCGAAGACAAGCCAGACCTGCCGGGATCGCCGTCCCAACTGCTCTGGCGTCAAAAATCGTTCACTCACCGGTCGCTGCGGCATGAGTATATTGTGCATGTTTTCGCTCGATCTGTAAATCAATCTGTGCGGATTGTCGCACAATTGATGCCGCGAGGGTCGATGATAAAACTATAAATCGTTTTAAATCATATAGTTATATGGATGGAACGAGATTGGCACGCTCATTGCTATGGGAGAAAGAACAGTCGGAGGCTGTTGAATTCTAGTCGTCGCCCGGAGGGCCGAGAGATCGGTTGGGCTTAACGGAGGACATCATGATTGCTCCCATCGCTGCCGCCGATACGCGCGGCAAACTTCCATTCTACCGGCATCTCTACGTGCAGGTGCTTACCGCCATCGCTGCGGGTATCCTGCTCGGCCACTACTATCCACAGTTCGGCGCTTCGCTTCAGCCGCTTGGCGATGCCTTCATCAAGCTCGTGCGCATGGTCATCGCGCCGGTCATTTTCCTGACGGTCACCACCGGCATCGCCGGGATGTCGGATCTCAAGAAGTTCGGCCGGGTTGTCGGAAAATCGTTCATCTATTTCCTGACCTTCTCGACCCTGGCGCTGATTGTCGGCCTTATCGTCTCGAACGTCGTGCAGCCGGGTGCCGGCATGCATATCAACCCGGCGACGCTGGATACGAAGGCCGTCAACAACTACGCGGCGCAGGCGCATGAGGCCACCGTCGTCGGTTTCCTGATGAACATCATTCCGGACACAATCGTCGGCGCATTCGCCAAGGGCGATATTCTTCAGGTGTTGTTCTTCTCCGTCATCTTCGGTATCGCGCTTGGCGCAGCAGGTGAACGCGGCCGCCCGGTTGCCGATTTCCTGCAGGCGCTGACGACCCCGATCTTCCGCATGGTCGCCCTGCTGATGAAGTTTGCACCCATCGGCGCCTTTGGCGCCATGGCCTTCACCATAGGCAAATATGGCATCGGAACGATCGCCAACCTGGCATTTCTGATCGGAACCTTCTACGCCACGTCGCTCCTGTTCGTGCTCGTCGTGCTCGGCGCAGTCGCCCGCTACAACGGCTTTTCCATTCTTGCGCTGATCCGCTACATCAAGGAAGAGTTGCTGCTCGTGCTTGGCACGTCCTCTTCCGAAGCGGCATTGCCCGGCCTGATGAACAAGATGGAGCGCGCCGGCTGCAAACGCTCGGTCGTGGGTCTTGTTATCCCAACAGGCTATTCCTTCAATCTCGATGGCACCAATATCTATATGACGCTGGCAGCACTGTTCATAGCGCAGGCGACCGATACGCCGCTGTCGCTCGGCGACCAGATCCTGCTGCTGCTGGTCGCCATGCTGAGTTCCAAGGGTGCCGCCGGCATCACGGGCGCCGGCTTCATTACCCTCGCAGCTACGCTTGCCGTCGTACCCTCGGTCCCGATTGCCGGCATGGCTCTGATCCTTGGTATCGACCGTTTCATGTCCGAGTGCCGCGCCCTGACCAACTTCGTCGGCAATGCCGTCGCGACGATTGTCGTTGCGCGTTGGGAGAACGAGCTCGACCAGACGAAGTTCGCCGCCGCCATGGCTGGCCAATTGAGCGAGGACATCGAAGTGCCGGCATTGCAACCGGCCGAATAGGTCTCCCATCAATTCTCCGCAATGCGAAGCGGCCCTGCGGGGCCGCTTCCGGTTTCAATACCTGCTCGGCTTGCCGCTCACCGCACGGATCGAGCCAAGCGCATCATCAACAGCGATCTTCATAAAACTGTCACTCCAACGGCTCACAGCATGATGCTGACAAGGCCGAGTATCGATAGGGCCAGATGCGGGGACAGGAGGGGAGCGTGGCGCTGATGATTTTGGTGAGGGCGCTCCTGCGGACTTCCGGGCGGAATGCCCGCTCGCAGCAGCATAGCGAGTAGTTGTGGCGATATGGCATCGTCAGCGCAGGACAAGGGCTTGAGGCGTTCGGAGAATTTTCTCTCCGAGCTGGCATCTCACGCCGACGCACTGTTTCGCGGGCGCTTCTACGAACAATATGCGGCGATCTGCTACAGAAAACTGCCGGAAGGGCCGATCGTCGAGGTTCTTATCGTCACGAGCCGGGAAAGCGGCCGGTGGATCATACCAAAGGGCTGGCCCATGAAGGGTAAGAAACCGTATGAGGTCGCAGCGATCGAGGCTTTCGAGGAAGCGGGTGTGGGCGGCAAGGTGAAGAAGAAGGCCTTTGGATATTTCACCTATCTGAAGCAGTTAACCGACGGCAGCGATGTTCCCTGTGTCGTCGCAACGCATCTGCTCGAAGTTGCGCAGGTTTTTCAGGATTTTCCCGAGCGCGGCCAGCGTCGCAGCGAGTGGGTTTCCTTCATCGAGGCGGCAAGTCGCGTGCGGGAGCCCGAGTTGAAAGGACTTCTGCTCGCCGCGGAGCGCAAGATACTGAAATCGATCGGCAAAAGGCAGCCGAGCTAATCACTTCAATTTGATGGATGTCGGCACTCCATCGTTGGCGCCAGCCCTGAATTCATTCCTGACCTAAGCCGCGCCATCGCAGGCGTTTGCCGGTACATCGGCATTCAAGGAGCAGGCGAGCCGCGACCCAGGATATTGGCAGCTATGCGCTTGCCCGCTTGCCTACGCCGCATTGATGCCTATATTGACGCAGCATTCGGCCATATTTGTTGCGGTCGAAGTGCTCCATGGCTGCAATAGCTGCCTTCACCCGGCATTCATACTGCCGGTGGACTTTGGAAGGAGAAATTTCATGTCCATTACTCAGAATAATATCGATAGTTCAAAGGCTTCCACCGTTCCCCATGGTGAAATTGCAGCTGCCGTCCGGCAGGCGCGCGAAGCCATTGGCTACACGATCGCCGATCTTTCCGAGACCTGTGGTCTCACCAGCGAGGAAATCGTCGACATAGAAGCCGGCGCCGATTCCGACCCCGCAAAGCTTCGGCGAATTGCCGCTGCGTTGCAGGTTGCCCCTTCGACTTTCTTCGTCGTTTGAGCATAGAGGGCGCGCCCCGATCAGGGTGCGCCTCCAAAAATCCGCGGCGTCGGTTTCCGCAACAGATTTCCATTCTGAATTTCAAAAGTTCTTTAGCTGATCGAAATTTGATCGCGCCGCTCACGCGCCTTCGATCCCATGTCGAGCGATGAAGAAGCTCGACGCGCGTCATCGCTCATGCTGTCTGGCAAAGATGCGGGAAGGGGGCGCATCGCTACGTCCAGCACGGTGATGTTGCTTTTGATTTCGCCAGCCATCAGGCTTTTATATGGAGCTTAGATCGAAGTGAGACGGCGTTCTCTCCGGCAAGGCAGACGGCATTAGTCTTACTCATTTTCCAAGCGTGAGCTGCCTATTCCATTAGGTCTCCGCTTGTGTTGGTGGCATTCCTTTGTTGCCTAACATTTCCCTCCCAAGGAATTTTGTAAATCAACGTTTCCCGCGTCGAAGTTTCCGTATTAGTGCCGTAAAACCGTTCTTTTCAGGGGATCGATAATTTGTATAACGGTTGGAAAACGGGATGAAACCTATGACCGCGAGCGCTGCGCCGGATATTTTGATAGTGGATGACGACCACGAAATCCGCTCGCTCCTCAGCCGATATCTGGAGGAGCAAGGGTTTCGCGTGTCGACGGCAAGTGATCTTCGCGGCTGTAACGATGCCCTCAATCGCAGGCACCCCGATTTGATAGTCCTGGATGTGATGCTTCCGGACGGCTCTGGGCTCGATCTCTGCCGCGACTTGCGCAACCGCCGGCCGCGGGTGCCTGTCATTCTGTTGACGGCACTCAAGGAAGACATCGATCGAATTCTTGGGCTTGAGATTGGGGCTGACGATTATCTCGGCAAGCCGTTCAATCCTCGCGAGCTGGCGGCGCGCATTCGCGCCGTACTGCGCCGTACGACAGAAGATCTTTCACCCGAACCCGAACAAAGGCGATATCAGTTCGGGGATATGATGCTCGATCCGCAGCTTCGCCGTGTCACAAGAGATAACGGCGAAGTCATATCTTTGACTGGCGCCGAATTTGACCTTCTCAAGGCCTTTCTGGAGCGCGCTGGGCGGCTATTGTCACGCGATCAATTGCTCGATTTGACACAAGGTCGCGACCGCGACCCGGCAGACCGTTCGATCGACGTGTTGATGAGCAGATTGCGCCGCAAGCTCTCGGAAACAGCGGAAGAGCCGATCTTCAGAACGATCCGCAACGGCGGCTATCAGCTCGTCGTGCCGGTTACGGCGATGAAGGGCGATTCATGAGATCGCTAGGTGCACGGCTGGCGCTGCTCCTGCTCACGGCCATCGTTCTCGTCGTCATTTCCTCGTCTTTTGTCGCAAGCTTCGTCATGCGTGGGCCACGGCCGAACATGATGATTCAGCCGATGGCGCGTCAACTTTCCATTATGGCAACATTCGCCGAAAAGGATCGGGCGTCTGCAACTTCGGCCGGACTGGTCGTCTCGCCCAAGCCGGCCGAAGGCCCTCGGGATGAGGAGCTGTCTCGCTTTCTCATGGAGGCGCTACTCCGAATTTCCGGCATGCGCGAGGCGGTCATATCGCACCAGTCGACGGGCGGTTTGACTGCGTCGCTGAAGCTTGCCGACGGCGCTTGGCTTGTCATGCCGATGCCGCAACACGGCCCACCGCCGGGCGGCTGGAAGGTTCTTGCCGAATGGCTTGGCCTGATCATCATCGGTAGCGTACTGGTGTCGATCTTCGCGGCATCCAAGATCATGAAACCGCTGCGTTTGCTGGAGCAGGCCGTGGCCGCCGTCAATCCCGACGGCACGCTGCCGCATATACCGGAGACGGGCCCCGGCGAAATTCGCGTCACCGCACAGGCGCTCAACGGGCTTTCGGCCAGGGTGAAGGCCGCCACGGAAAGCCGAATGCGGCTTGTTGCCGCTGCAGGGCACGATCTCAGAACACCTATGACGCGGATGCGTTTGCGTGCGGAGTTTATTCAGAACGATGAAGAGCGACACAAATGGCTCGCCGATCTCGAGGAGCTCGACCGAATAGCCGATAGTGCCATCAGGCTAGTGCGCGAGGAGATCTCCAGCGACAGCCTCGAACAGGTCAGGCTCGACACGATCGTCGGGGATATCGTCACCGAGCTGAAGGCCATCGACATGAATGTCGAAAGTGGCGAGCTTGAGCTTGCGACGATCAGCGCGGGGCCCCTAGCCGTTACAAGAGCGCTGCGCAATCTTCTCATCAATGCCGCGACGCATGGACAATCGGCCCTGGTTACGGTCACCCATCTCGGTAGCAGGGCTGTGGTGCGGATTATCGACACCGGCCCCGGCATTCCTGAGGAGCGGCTCAATCAGGTCTTCGAACCGTTCTTCCGCATCGACATTGCAAGACAAAAATCTTTTCCGGGTGCCGGCCTCGGCATGGCGATCGCGCGCGAGATCGTCACGCGCTTCGGCGGAGAGATCACTGTACGCAACCGGCAGCCAACCGGCTTGGAGCAGGTGGTATCGTTCAAGAGTGTCGACAGTAAATTCGCCGGTTGAGCGAAAACGATCCGGGGATCGTAATAGGTCGAGCGGGCCGTTACATGGCGGCTTTCGAAAGTATGACCATCATTGTGTAGTCGCCTTGCTTGTTCTCGTGTCGGATTAGTTTCGAATCATCAAGGATAAGTTCGCTAAAATTCATGTCTTACTTGCGTAGATTTTTCGAAGCATCCAATGGATGATAATATGAAATTAAGTTTGTAGAGCTTATTAAATAATAATACTCAGAATAGAAAAGCCGAGACATTAAATTTCGTCAAAATGCCTAATTTCAGCAACATTCAGAAATGTTCAGCCCGTCGACTCCTGTAGAATTACAGTCGATCAACATGCTTGGCTCAATCAGGCATTGATCGCCCCGCGTACCCGGCTTCGTCACGACGCCCCCAACACGAATGGCGAAGCCGGATTACCTCCTGAAGGCGCGGTGAAAATACTTCCACGCTGTCGATCGCGAGGCAAAGGCCCGACGAATCTATCTGTTCGTCAGAGCCGAAACAAATCCTGCAATGAGACAATTATAGGATTTCAGCGAGGCGGGGCTTCACTGCATCAGCAGCTTGTCCATCAGGCCCCACGTTCAGGGGAAATGGGCGATGTTGCACGCACCATATTGGCTCGGGAACGCCGGCGGGGCATTCCCGAGCCATTCGGCTCCTAAAGGAGCCGCTCCTTCCAACCGATTGGGGGCGTCCGGGAGGAACCTGTTCGGTTGGGGGCAGAGAGCAAATGGTCCTGCTGTCTTGGCTAGGAAGGTGAATCCGGCAGACCCTCTAGCGCCGATTACGGAATGGGCGAGGCTCAGGAACGAGTGATCGTTCTGCATTTTCCAACTTGGCAAGCTGATCGGCGGTGAGCACGCTGCGCAACGCGGTCGCCTTGTCCTTGAGCACGGTCGCCTTAGCGGCGCGATCGAGCGCGAAATCGGCGATGCGCTCGCCGAACAGCTCATTCTGCTTGTCCGGCTGGTTATCGCCGTCGTGATCGGATGGAGGCGTCGTATCGTCGCTCGGCATCGGTGATCCAGGCTGCCTATGCCGGGGAAAAGCTAGGAAATCGGTCAGCGCGCTGGTGTAATCTCTCCAGGCATCGAGCTGATTGCTGCGAATACCGATCAACGTTTCCAGAGCTGATAGTTTGCCGGCAATCTCCAAAGCGAGGTTTGGCCCGCGGGCGAACCCGCCGGGAGGCCCGAAAGGCCGCATTGGCCCACCATCGCCAAAGTTCATCATCGGACCGCCCGGATGCGGACCGGGCCAAGACCAGGCGGGCGGCGGCGTTGGGTCTGGTGCAGGTTGATCAGCTTCGACGCCAGCGGGTGGTTGCGCCTGCGTCGTTGCTGGTGGCTCGGCGGCAAACGCCGAAACACTTGCCCCGGCCATGGCTGTCAGCAGCAAAGTTGCGACGATGTATCGTTGCCTCATGTTCAGTGCCTTCATCATTATGAACTGACGCCGAAGCTATGCAGGCTGCATGAACGCAATAGGTCTCAAGATTTCCCAATGTTTCATGGGAACGGGATGTTGCGAACAAAGTTTGCTGATCGCGGCGCGGCAATATTTCGTTACAAATTTGCCGCCGCGGAGGTGGCGCTACGGAGAGGATTTCTCCCCAAAAGCGGCAAGGGAGGCGTGCGATAGAATCGTAAGGAGGGGGATAAAACCTTGGGGGGTTGACCGGCGGTCTCCGATTACCAATCTCCGTCATCAAAGAATCCGTTAATTGCGGTGTACTTCCAATTCCTTGTCGACATTTTGCCTACAAGATCATTAGTGTCGACACCGCAGCGCCGCGTGGGGCGCAAAACGCATTCGACTGAGAATATTGAGGAGAGTTGAAGAATGTCGTGGCAACATCCAGTTCCCCGGATCACCGACGAAGAAAGACAGGCGCGTCTTTCGCGACTTCGCCAGGTGCTTGATGCCGAAGGTTTGGCCGGCATGCTGCTCGGGCCGAGCGAGAGCCTGCGCTATTTTACCGGTCTCGTATGGCATGCAAGCGAGCGGTTTCTCGGCGCATTGGTGACGCAGTCTGGGCTCTACTATATCGTTCCGGGGTTCGAGCGCAGCCGTGTCGAAACCTTGCCGCATCTGCCGGCGGAAATTCTCGAATGGCAGGAGGAGGAAAGCAGTGCGGCGCTTGTCGCACGCCTCCTCGGTGAACGCGGCATTCTCGCGCTCGATGATGATATGCCGCTTTATTTCTATCACGCACTGGCGGCAAAGCTCGGTGCCGAAAGGCTTGCGAATGGCGGCGCGCTCATCAACGGCCTCCGCCGGATCAAATCATCTGCCGAGATCGCACTCATTCACTATGTGATGAACCTAACGCTCGATGTTCACAAGCAAGCTCATGCGTTGCTGAAGCCCGGTATTCGCGCCTCCGAAGTGGCTGAATTCATCAACCGACGGCATCGTGAGGCTGGCGCATCCGCTTCGACCTTCTGCATCGTCTCCTTTGGTGAAGCGACGTCGTTGCCACATGGCGCCGATGGCGACCAGATCCTTGGGGAAGACGATGTGATCCTGGTCGATACCGGCGCGCGTGTAGATGGCTATCACTCGGATTTGACGCGAACCTACAAGCTCAAAGCCGGGGATACCGTCTTCGAAGATGCCTGGGCCATCGAGCGCGAAGCGCAGCAGGCGGTCTTTGATGCCGCCAAGATCGGCGCGGCTTGCTCAAGCCTTGACGATGCGGCGCGTGCCGTGCTTGCCAAGCACTCGCTTGGACCGGACTATAAGCTGCCCGGTCTCCCGCATCGTGCCGGCCATGGCCTCGGACTTCAGATCCATGAGGAACCCTATATCGTGCGCGGCAATGCAACCAAGCTTGCCGCCGGCATGTGCTTCTCAAACGAGCCGATGATCGTCTTCCCGCAGAAATTCGGGATCCGTCTGGAAGACCATATCTACATGACGGAAGAAGGCCCTCGTTGGTTTACGCAGCCATCGAAGAGCCCGACCGAGCCTTTCGCATAAGGTTGCGAGCCACAATTCACAGCGAAAATGCAAGGGCGGCTAGACCGCCCTTTTCCCTTCCTCGTCGAAAACGTGCAGATGCTGGGCCGGGAATGCGACATTGACCCGGTCGCCGGCACTCAGCGCGCTGCGATCCAGCGTGAAGACCTTGAAGGGCAGACCGTGCAGCGAAAGATGCAGGATGATGCCAAAGCCCGTCGGCTCGATGAGTTCGACATTGGCGGTCATATCAGCTGGGTTGGACGATAGCACCACATGTTCCGGGCGAATGCCGAGCGTCACCTTCGTACCGGCTGCCAGCTTCAGAGGCTCCGAAAGTGCAACGATCGTGCCATCCTTCAGCTTGACGCCGTTCCCTTCATAGATCGCATCGAGAAAGTTCATGCCGGGCGACCCGATGAAGCCCGCCACGAACAGATTGGCGGGGTGATCGTAAAGTTCAAGCGGGCTTCCCACTTGCTGCACGACGCCGCCATGCATGGCTACGATGCGGTCCGCCAGCGTCATCGCCTCAATCTGATCATGCGTCACATAGATCGATGTCGCTTTAAGATCGCCATGCAACTTCTTGATTTCGGCACGCATTTGCTCGCGCAAGCGCGCGTCGAGGTTTGAGAGCGGTTCGTCGAAAAGGAATGCTTTCGGCTGGCGCACAATGGCGCGACCCATGGCGACGCGCTGGCGCTGACCGCCGGAGAGCGCCTTCGGCCGGCGTTCGAGCAGCGGATCGAGGCCAAGCTTTGCTGCTGCGCTGGCGACGGCCTTTGAAATGCCCTCCTTGGCAATTTTCCGCAGCCGCAGGCTATAGCTCATATTGCCGGCCACATTCATATGCGGATAGAGCGCATAGGACTGGAAGACCATGGCGATGTCGCGGTCCTTCGGGTGCAGCTCGTTGACACGGTTTTCGGCAATGCGGATTTCACCGCCGCTGATGTCCTCGAGGCCGGCAATCATTCGGAGCAGGGTGGACTTGCCGCACCCTGATGGGCCGACGAGAACGACGAATTCGCCGTCCTTGATCCGAAGATCGATGTCGTGCAGCACCTGCACATGTCCGTAGGCTTTCTTGACGTTCTGAATATCGATCGATGCCATTTGACTAACCCTTGACCGCGCCGGCCGTTAGACCCTGCACGAGATAGCGTTGGATGAGCAGGAAGAAGAGAGCGGCCGGAATGAGCGCCATGACGCCCGCTGCCATCATCTGCCCGAAGTCCACGGAGAATTTCGAGACGAAGGTAAGAAGCCCGACCGGGAAGGTTGCAGCCTGATTGCCGTTGATGAGCATCAGCGCGAAGAGCAATTCGCTCCATGCTGCCGTGAAGACGAAGCCGAGCGTCGCCGCGATGCCGGGCAGCGTCAGCGGCAGGATGATCTGCCGGAAGGCCGTGAACTGCGTCGCGCCGTCGATCATCGCGGCCTCTTCCAGATCCTTCGGAATGCCGTCGAAGAAGGACTGCATCAGGAAGGTGGCAAAAGGCACGTTGAAGGCAGTGTAGACGATGACGAGGCCGGTCAGGCTGTTCGTCAGGTGCAGGGGCGTCAGGATCTTGAAGATCGGCGCGACGAGCATGACAAGCGGAAACATCTGCGTCAGCAGCATCAGCGCCACGATCCAGTATTTGGCGCGGAAGTTGAAGCGCGAAAGCGCGTAACCCGACAAGGAAGCACAGATGGTGACCGTGATCGCCGTCGAGGCGGAGACGATCAGACTGTTCTTGAAGAAGGTGGGAAAGTCGCTGTGTTGCAGCACGAAGGAATAATGCTCCCACGTCGTGCGAGACGGCCACATACGAACACCCTCCGTATAGAGGAGGTCATTCGGCGTCACCGACACCTTGAGCAGCCAGAACAGCGGAAAGAGTGCGAAGACGACGTAGCAGAGGATCGCCAGCCGGTGTGCAATGGTAGGTATGATGGATCGTCTCATGGCTCAATCCTTCAGCAGGGTCTGCCGCAGCAGGATGATCAGCATGGAATAGGCAAGCAGCAGCACCAGCAGAACCAGGGCGATGGCCGAGGCGTAACCGAAATCCAGCCGCCTGAAGGCCTGCGTGAAGATGTAGCTGGCGACGATCTGCGTGCGGTCCGCGGGACCGCCGCCCGTCATGACGATGATCAGGTCGGCGAAGTTGGACACCCACACCGTGCGCAGGAGCACCGTGATGGCGATCGTCGGCGCAAGGAAGGGAAGGGTGATCGAGCGGAAGCGTTCGAACCAGCCGGCGCCGTCGATCGAGGCCGCTTCATAGAGATCGCGCGGGATCGCCTGAAGTGCGGCGAGCAGCGTAATCGCAAAGAAGGGAATTCCCCACCAGACATTAGCGACGATCGGCCCCCACATTGCATAATGCGGATCGGACAGGATGTTGCTCGGCTCGCTCATGAGGCCGATGGCGTAAAGCCAATGAGGAATTGGACCGATAACCGGGTTGAACAGCCAGGACCAATTGAGGCCGGCAAGGAAAGAAGGAACCGCCCAGGGCAGAAACACCAGTGCCTGCACCAACGAACGTCCGACGAAGGGCTTGTCCAGCAGCAGCGCAAGGGTCAGTCCAAAGATAAACTGCAGCGCAACCGAGGCACCCGTCCACCAGAGCGTGTTCTTCAACGCCCAGTAGAAGGCGGTATCCTTGGAAAGAGCGCGAAAGTGCTCCAGGCCGATGAAGCTGCCGGAAAACGGATTGAGCAACTGGATATCGCGAAAGGCATAGGAAATGCCGATCACCAGCGGCACCAACATCACGGCAATGATGAGGATGAGCGCAGGTGCGCTGTAGAGATAGGGTTCGGAGGCGTCGGCGAGGCGCTTCAGCCACGGCCTGCGGTCTTGCCGCCCGGCGAGCGTGTCGGCGATCGTAGTCATCTGCGATAGTTCCCGTTCGCGGCGTTCGAACGCCGTCTGTTTCAAGGGCAGGAGCGGCGGCGGATTGCTCCGCCGCCGCGCATGCTCATTATTTCTTGGTGAGGAATTTCTGCTGCGCCTTGGTCAGATAGTCTGCCCACTGGTCGGCGAGATCCTTGGCCGAGATATCGCCGAGCATCGCCTGCTGCGACGTCTTGATGGCGAGCGAATCCTTGAAGAAGGCGAATTCTTCGAGGTAGGTCGGCATGACGGTGGGAACGGTGTTCTTGTCGGCCAGCTCCTGGAACCAACCCTTGAACTGGTCGCCGGCGTAGAAGGGGTCCTTCTCCGCAGCCGTGTAGGCCGGCAGAGCACCGATCTTCTTGTTCCACGTCAGGTTGCCTTCAGGACCTTCGAGCGTCGCGATCAGCTTCCAGGAAAGATCCTTGTTCTGGCTGCTGGAGAACATCGACCAGCCACCATAGCCGATGGTCGGGAAGGACTTGCCGTCCGGTCCCTTCGGCAGCGGCGCTACGCCGAAATCGTCCTTGTTCATGCGTTCGGCGACGGCGATCAGCGCGTCCGGATCCTGGTCGAGGAAGGCGCAGGTGCCGGAGTAGAAGCCGGCGACGACTTCGTTGAAGCCCCAGTTGACGCTATCCTTAGGTGCATAGCCCTTCTTGTAGAGATCGACCATCCATTCGATGCCCTTGGCCCAGCCGGGGCTGTTCATCGTCGATGTGCCGTCGTCCTTGAAGTACTTGTTTTCGCCGGCCATGGAGGCAGCAAAGATCATCCAGCCGTTGAGGCCGCCCGGACCGCCGCGCATGCAGTAGCCGTACTTGCCAGGCAGCTTAGAGATGGCTTCGGATGCCTTGACGAATTCGTCCATCGTCTTCGGCGGTTCGGCGATGCCGGCGTCCTTGAGGATCTTCTTGTTGTAGAACATGGCGCGCAGATAGAAGCCGTAGGGCAGCATATAGGCGGTGTTCTTGACGTAGCGACCAAGCTCGAGCGCGCGCGGCGTCAGTTCCTTGGTGTGGTCCCACTTGGCAAGGTACGGTTCAAGGCTTTCGAGCATGCCGTTATTGCCGTAGAGCGATACCCAGGTGTCCGGCATTTCCATGACGTCCGGAATGTCACCGGCCGAAACCATGGTCGCGAACTTCTGGAATGCTTCGTTCCAAGGCAGGGAGATGATGTCGACCTTGGTGCCGGGGTTTTCGGCTTCGAACTTGGCGACGATCGACTTGAGCGTCTCGGTACGTTCGGGGCTCGTGATCACTTCCACGAGCTTCAATGTCGTGCCGGCAAAAGCGGTGCCGGCCATCATGGCGATAAAGAGTGCTGCTGTTATCAGTCTTTTCATGTTGTTCCCCTTTTAGGTTTTCCTCTCAGGTTGCTTCATTCACGAGGCGGCGGCGATTGCCTCCTCGAGTTCCTTCCAAAGGGCCTCGGTACCTTCGAGGCCGATATGGAGACGTACGGAGCGTGGATTGATGCCGAAGGTATGGGCCGAATTCGGCTGCGCCTTCTGCTGCAGAACGACTTCTCCCGGCACGATCAGGCTTTCATGACCACCCCAGCTGACGCCCAGCTTGAAGAGCTTCAGGCGATCGGCGAAGGCACGAACATCAACACCCTCGCGGAAGATGAACGAGAAAAGCCCGGAAGTGCCGTTGAGGCCGGCAGGCAGGCGGTTAGCGAGACCCGGATGGCAGACCTGCTCCACGACGTCGAGCTCCTGCAGGCGCTTGGCGATCGTCATCGCGGCAGCCTCATGCGCTTTCATGCGGATCGGCAACGTGCGCAGGCCGCGGATCAGCAACCATGCATCGAAGGGCGAGAGCTTGCCGCCGAGATAGGGATAGGCCTCGGCCTTCAGGCGGGCGATCATCTCCTTGGAGCCGGCGACGATGCCGGCGACCACGTCGCTATGACCGCCGAGATATTTCGAGGCGGAATGAATGACGAGATCGACGCCAAGCTTCAAAGGCTGCTGGAAATAGGGGGTAGCCCAGCTGTTGTCGATCATCGAGACGACGCCATGCTTCCTGGCAAGAGCCGCGAGCGCGCCGACATCATGCGCTTCCATGACCCAGCTCGTCGGGCTTTCCATGTAGAAGACCTTTGCGCCAGGAAGTGCCTTTGCGACGGCCTCCTCATCACGGCCGTCGACATAGGTCACCTCGACCTTCATGCGCTTGAGAACGGTGCCGAAGAGGCGGAAGGCGTCGGGATAGACGTGCTTGACTGCGACGATGCGATCGCCCGGCTCGACGAAGCTGAGCACCGCGGACGAAATCGCCGCCATGCCGCTGGCAAAGCCAAGCGCATCTTCAGCACCTTCGAGCTTGGCCAGCATTTCTTCGAACAGGCGCACCGTCGGGTTGAGGCCGCGGGTGTAGGTCGGCCGCACTTTCTCGCCGCGATAGGAGGCGATCATCTCGTCATAGCTGGAGAAGGTGAACAGCGATGTCTGGAAGATCGGCGGCACCACGGCATCGGCGAAATTGCCGTCGTCATGGGCTGTGATGAGGGATGCAAGTTCGAATGGCTCTAGCCCGTCAGTCATTTGGACATTTCCTTGATGTCTTCCTCGACCACGTCGAGAATTTTCAGTGTTTCGGCGCGCGCTGCCTCGGGATCCTGATCGGCGATGGCGTTGAACAGCGTGCGGTGGAATGGGAATGACCGGCGGGCAAAATCCTCGCGGTCGAAAGGGTGGTCCCAGAAGCGCTCGAAGGTTTCGCGCATCTGTTCCAGAAGTTGCCTGAACAAGGGATTGTGCGTGGCATCGTAGACTGCCAGGTGAAATGCCAGGTCTTCCGGCCCTGACGTACCCTTGGCGATATGAACGCGCTCCATCTCGTTGAGCTTCTGCTCAATGATGACGAGGTCTTCGTCGGTGCGTTTTCGGGCTGCGACCATGCCGGCTTCGCACTCAATACCGCGACGAACTTCCAGCGTCTGCAGCAACGCATCACGCAGATGCGGCGGATCGAGCGACAGTGGCATATGGATGGTCGCCTTGGAAACGGGCTTCAACAGGTAGGTGCCGCTGCCCTTGCGCGATTCCATGACGCCCAATGCCTGGAAATAGGTGATCACTTCCCGGATCGTCGAGCGCCCGACGGAAAGCGCTGTCATCAGTTCGCGTTCGGTCGGCAGCCTGTCGCCAGCCTGCAGCTTCGACGACTCGATGAAGCTCGACAGCGCGTCGATGACTTGCTGTGTCCGGTCGATGGAAGGAAGAGGTGTCAGCATGGCCTTTGTCATGGATGATAAATTGGTCTGACATCTGCCATCAGGTCAATCCCTTTTTTTGAATAGTAGGATTTTTCTGTGGCCGATCTCGCCGTCTCCATGATCTCAGGAGTCTGAGGAAATCCAGCGAGGGCGTCCGTCGGTCTTCAAGACAGAGGACGGCGCTGATAAAAGGGGCGCAACATGAGTCCCGGATTGGTAGAGAATGGCTGCGCGAGATCGATATTCACGGAAACTGGAATGTGCAAAGTGTGGCCATACTGGCTTTGCCGAGGTTTCGGAGACCGATAATCGCCGCGCGCCCAGTCGCGACTTCAAGATCGATGAGATGCCCCGCGGCTTTTCCACCGAGCGGCCGTCGCCCGATCCGCGCAAGCACATGATGAAGTGCCGCTGCGGATCAGTGTTCCGGTTTGAGCAGGATACGGTCTATGCGCCCGGCGGCGAGCCGCGCCGATAGCGGGCAGTATGCCAAAAAGAAAAAAGCCTCGCACAGGCGAGGCTAAGCTTGTGCCGCTCCGGGGAAATCGGAAGCGACGCGGCGTGGTTTAGTCGCGACTATTCAATCCGACTAGGTCAGTTTTGGCGATTACGGTACGCTTGATCAAAAAAGCTCGGGACCTTGCCAACTCACCGACCTGCAAGAATCCCGCCATAATTGCGCGATGTGGAAAAATCCCCTTGAGGATGTGTTGCTATTGGAGACAAAGCCATCCTGGCGTGTATCTGTGTTCAGCTACCGTTCATTTTGGCGAGAGCAAAAGGCATTTGCCGCAACGCCTTGCGGTGGTCGAGACTCGGCTTCCGACCGGCTTGCCGGTCCGGTCGCCGGGTCTCGCAGATACTGAAAAGTTTGGATATTCGCATGCGACTGCTTCTCGCCTTCATCGACTGGATCCGTGGTCGCCGTCAACGCCGGCTTGAGGGGGAGACGACCCAATATTCGGCCGACGATCCATGGGTCTTGCAGCAGATCGAAAAATTCGAGCGAGAGTTGAAGCGATAGCGCTGCGACGCTCCGATTACTGACACCCCGGTTGGGTCTTCATCTGTCTATGGCTTGCTCTGTCGTGCCCGCCGCAGGTGGTTGTAGACGGTCGCCCGCGAAATGCCGAGCAATCGGGCGAGGTAAGGGACCAGGTTGCGGATGGAAAAATAACCTTCCTGTTCCAGCCTCTCGATCAGGGCAGCGTGATCTTCCTTTGCAAGGGCGGAGGCCGCAAGCCCCCGTTCGCCGAGAAAGTCCGCAATCGCGGTATTGACGGTTTCTTGCCAGTCCGCATTGAACAGAGCGGTTGGCTGCGTGCCGGCCCCCTGAAAAGCCGCGAGCAACGTTAGTGCGTCGCGAGCAGCCTCGATCGGCGCGAGGTCGAAATTGATGCATAGCAAGCCAAATGTCTCGCCGCCGCTGTTTCGCAGCACAGCCGTAATCGATTTGAGCTGCCGCCCGTCGAAGTTTGTCTTTGGATAGGGGCCAATGACATCGGTGCCAAGCTCCCCGATATCCTTCAATTCCGCGAGCGACGAGCCGCCGACATCGCGCCTGGATATATTGTTGGCGATATAGGCAATCGTCTGCGTTCGCAGATCGTGAATGACGACTTCCGCATGCGGCTTGAGCAGGGTCGCAACAGCCTCGGCGATGGGAACGAATTGCAGCACGTCGCCCTCGATCGGCTTTGCTCTTCTCGGCGCATCAGTCTTTCTCGGCATGACGTCCTTTCCATCCCTATGTTTACAATAAGTCTATATTTGACAATTTGTCAACGCGACACTAATGTTCTGCCAACAAACGCCAGCGCGAACGTGTATAAGTTACTGTGGAGAAATACCCCATGCCGGTCCTTCCAGATTTCAAGCTCGAAACCTATTTCTCGAAGTGGGAGTTCAGAGCGCGCTATCATATGACCGCGTCGGACGCGCAGAGCATGACGATGGCTGAGTTGCTTGGCATGGCGACTACCGAAAAGCGGCAAGCTCACGAGAATCTGTGGCTTGGATACACAGAGACCTTCGGTGGTCCGGAACTGCGCGATACTATCGCTGGCCTTTACGAAACAATGCGCCGGGCGGACATTCTCTGCTTCGCGGGCGCGGAGGAAGGCATCTACATCGCAATGCACGCGCTCCTCGACAAGAGCGACCATGCGATCGTCGTAACGCCCAACTACCAGTCGTCCGAAACGATCCCACTCAGCATTTGTGACGTTTCCGCCGTAGCGCTTAATCCGGAAGACGGCTGGTCGCTCGATATCGATGCGGTCCAAGCGGCGATCCGACCCAGTACCAAGCTGATCTCGATCAACTTCCCGCACAACCCCACAGGCAAGGTGCTTGAGCGGGAAAGATTCGACGCGCTGGTGGAGATCTGCCGTCGCCATGGCATCTGGTTATTCAGTGACGAGGTCTATCGGGGACTAACCGTCGAAGGCCGAGACATATTGCCCGCTGCTGCTGATGTCTATGAACGGGGTCTGTCGCTGGGTGTCATGTCGAAAGCCTATGGCTTGCCGGGGCTGCGCATCGGCTGGCTCGCCTGCCGCGATCACGAGGTGCTTTCGAAAATGGAGCGGATGAAGCACTACCTCTCCATCTGCAACTCCGGCCCGAGCGAAAGCCTGGCGCAGATTGCACTGCTCAATGCCGAGAGGATCCTTGAGCGCAACAATAAGCTCATCGCCTCCAACTTGGTCAAGCTCAAGTCCTTCTTCGCCGAATTCGAACACCTCTTCGACTGGTACACGCCCGATGGTGGTTGCGTCGGCTATCCGCGTTATAGAGGTGAGGATGGTGTCGAGAGCTTTGCCCAGGACCTTGTTGAGCAGTCCGGGGTGCTGCTTTTGCCTGCCAGCCTTTATCGGTCCGATCTCAACGTGACACCCACCGATCGCTTTCGCATAGGCTTTGGCCGCGCCAACATCGATGAAGGCATCGCGGCCATGCGTTCTTATTTGCTGCGCAATCGCTCTTGAGCACTGGCCGTTGGAAACAAAGACAGAACGGATGGCGCAAATCAGCCGCCGGTACTAGAATGTCGTCATCGAAAATCGAGAGTGACGATAGTGGCGCAAAGAGCTGGCAAAGCTGACCTTCCGTTGCATGGCGGCCGTGTGCCGCGCTGGCTCGGCGATCGGATGACGCGGTTGGGCGCCGTGATCACCGAGGCGATCGTCCAGCATTATGGGCGCGACGAGCTGTTTCGCCGGCTGGCCAATCCATTCTGGTTCCAGTCCTTCGGCGCCGTCATGGGCATGGACTGGCATTCTTCCGGCATTACCACGAGTGTGCTTGGCGCTTTGAAGCGCGGCCTCACGCCGCTTTCAAGCGAGCTCGGCATCCATGTTTGCGGCGGGCGTGGTGCGCATTCGCGCAAGACCCCGGAAGAGCTGCTCCATATCGGCGACCGGGTCGGTATCGATGGCTCTTCGCTTGCGAACACCAGTCGGCTCATCGCAAAAGTGGACAGCGCAGCCGTCCAGGATGGCTTCGATCTCTACCTGCATGGCTTTATCGTCGCTGATGACGGCAAATGGGTTGTCATCCAGCAGGGCATGAATGGCGATCGCCGGCAGGCAAGGCGATATCATTGGCTGTCCGAGGGGCTGGGCAGTTTTCTCGATTCCCCACATGCCGCCATCGAGGGACGGGATCAGGGTGAGATCATCAATCTGGCCGATCGGCGCGCCGACTGCTCCCGCGATCGGCAACTGGATTTGCTTGCGTCACTTGGTCCGGATAAAATTATTCGTGAATTCAAAGTATTGGATGGAAAAACTCTAGTAAATTACGAGCAGGATGTTCAGCCGCTGCTGCCATATCTCATCATGCCCGAGCATCACGATGTGCGCGAGGAAGACGCGAACATGCGGCGACTGCATGGAAACCTCGCAGCGGCGGCCGATCGTGGTCCGGTGGATTTCGAAGATCTGCTTTTGACCCCGGGCGTCGGCGCGCGAACGGTAAGGGCATTGGCGATGGTCGCTGAGGTCGTGCACGGTGCTCCCTGCCGTTTTTCCGATCCGGCGCGTTTCTCGCTGGCGCATGGCGGCAAGGATAGGCATCCCTTTCCGGTGCCGTTGAAGGTCTATGACGAAACGATCAGCGTAATGAAATCCGCCGTCAGGAGGGGGCGGCTTGGCCGCGATGAGGAGCTGGCGGCGCTAAGGCGCCTGGACGATCAATCGAGAGCGCTGGAGCGCTATGTCACCGGCCCGGACTTGAAGGAGATCGTTGCCGGCGAGTTCGAGCGATCCTTCTCCTATGGTGGCCGCAGCGTCTTTGGCTGGGAGCCTGCCCCGGACTCGGAAGATACCGATCCAGCGGACAAAGTTCGCGTTTCGGGGGGCTAGTTTGCGAAGCTGAAATTCAGGGGCGATTTGGCGAGCGCGACACCGCGGCGGCGTTCGGATTCGTTAATGGACGTAGTTAATTTTTTAACAATTGAGCTGATACTGCTGGAACAGACCATAGATTCGAGAGTTTCCGTGCAAAGGCGGAGGACCAGTGATGAATTTGAAGATCGTTACCGCGCAGTCAGAAGTCGAAACCGATGATACCGGAACCTATCCGGACGGACTGATGGAGCGCATCCTTGTCGACCTGTCGGCAAGTTACGAGCAACAGCACCGCCGGTCCCACGAGCGGGACTACGGCACGCGCAAGATGAGCAGACCCATCCCGGCGGGCTTGGTGTAACTCCCGGCACTTTTCCTGAAAATGCCCCAAGCGGCGCTCAAATGTAGAGTGGTGCCATCTTGCGCCACGCGCCAGCCCTGTGAGCGCGGCCATCCCAGACGTGCAGGCGATGGTCGACGCCTTTGTCGGCAAGAAGCCGGCTTAGATGGCGATTGTTGTCGATAAAGGGATCAGCGTCGCCGATCGTCAGTACAATATCGACCTGCCGTAGCCTTTCGAGCTGCCACTCGCAGGCTAGCCCCGGCAGAAAGTGCGTCGGCATGTGGAAATATATGTCGTCGTCATAATAGCCATCGAACAGATCCACGAAGGATTCGACCCGCATCGTCAGATCGTAACGTCCTGAGAAGGCGACGAGCTTGCGAAAGAGATGGGGGTGACGGAACACGAGGCTGGCCGCCTGGAAAGCGCCAAGGCTGCAGCCGTGGACGATCGTGCATTCATGAGAATTTTTCTGCGCCATCAGCGGCAAAACTTCATTGAGGATGTATTCCTCAAAAGCCCTGTGTCGACGGATGCGCTCCGATGGGTGTCGGCCGGAACCATAGAAAGTTTCGCCGGCTAGTCCCTCGATACAGTAAAGTTGAAGCTGCCCTGCGTTCAATTTCTCTGCGAGGCTGGCGACAAGCCCCATCTGCTCATACTGCCAGAACCGTCCGTCCCTCGTAGGGAACATCAATACCTTGGCGCCGGCATGGCCGAACACCAGAAGCTCCATGTCTCGTTCCAGTCGTTGACTGTACCAGCGCAGGTATTCGCGGTTCATGGCACCTTGAAAAAATGTCCTACCTTGTCTCGCAGAATTGCGTTCTGCTCGTTCATGCCATCGTATTCGAAATGGCCCGCATCCAGGATGAATATTTCGTTAAACTTCTGCGTCGCATTTGCGACGGCGAACTGGCAGGGTGGCGCAACGGCCGGATCGAAAAGGGCGGGCGCAATCAGCATCGGGACCCTGATCCGGCTTGCGGCAATCGCAGCATCGAAGAAGCGAAGGGTTTCAAACACGCTCCCGTGCTCTTGCTGATAGGCCTGCACCGACTGCGCGCTGCCAACGGCCGGCAAAGTCAACCATAGCGATCGATGCCCGAAAGTCGGAACCACGAGATGGCCGCGGTCGATACGGGTATCGAAAGGAATCGCAAGAGCGCCGAGGCCGCCGCCGAAGCTGATGCCGCTATAGCCGATGTTGCTTGCGATCCACGGATAGAGCGTCTCCAGCGTTGAAACCGCAAGCCAGAGATCCTCGACGCAACCGCCGATGACATAGGTGTCGCGGCTCTCGATGCCGCAAAGCACATGGCCAGAGGCATCCGCCGGAATTTGCGGGCATGCGCTGAGAGACAGGCCACGGGAACAGGGAAACAGCACCGCCGTCTCTTCGAGCGGCAGGTCAAAGTCCGGCTGCTCCCTTCCACCATAGCCGTGCCCTACGACCAATCCTCGACGCACCTGCCCGTGGCGGGGAAGGAGAAGCCAGCCGTTGATCTGAAACGAGTTGGTCGACATGTAGCTGATGTCGAAGACACGCCAGCGATCAGCGTGCAGCTTGCTATGGCGAAGTCTCGGTTGCGGGTCGACGGCAAGCGCACGCTTGTATCGCTTACGCCAGAAGTCGTCGAAGCCCACGGGCGCATCCGGCAGCTCGATGGACTGCAGTTGCTCCAGATGCATGCCATAGGTCGGATCGAAAGCGAAGGGATAGATTGTCGGTATCGTCATCACGGAGTTTTCGCGCGAAAGCGCTGATGGCGCAAGGCTGATGGCTAGAGCGCTGGCCTATCGATGCGATAGAGCACATGCGGCCGCAGGATATTTCCGGGCGGCACAGTGACGTCATCGAAGTCAGCGCGTTCGACGCGAGACATCCCGATCTTCTCCATCGCCTGCCGTGAGGGAAGATTGATCTCCGAGGTATAGCCGATGACGCATTCGGCTCCCAGCCGCCGCCAGGCAAAGTCGAGACAGCAGCGGCTGATTTCTGTGGCATAACCCTGCCGCCAGTAGGCTCGCCCAAGAATCCAGCCGATTTCCAGCGGAAAATCGCCCGGAACCTCCGCTCCCGGACGCGACAGACCTGCACCGCCGATCAAGGCGCCGTCAGCCTTGCGCTCGACCGCGAGGAAGCCAAAGCCGTCCCGAGACAACCGCTCATTGGCGTCATCGATCAGTTCATCCGTTTCAGCGGATGTGAGCAGGCGCGGATAGTAATAGCGCCGTACCTCCTCATCCGCGTTGATAGCGGCAAATGGCACGCGATCTCGATCCTGCCAGGGCCTGAGGACAAGTCGGGAGGTTTCCAGATTGAGCATGGTACTTCCTGCGGCAGAATAGTCGACGCTCGTCTTGTTCATCCGGCGGCCGAACGGTTTTGCCGCATTTCCTTCCATGAAACCGTGAGGAAGTCCACTATTGCGTGTAACCGGATTCACTCTGCAATATCTCGAAATTTACCTCCCAAACCCGGCGACCTTCAACGAAAAGATGAAGGGGATAGGGCTGCTTTCTTGCGCTCCGAGGTCGCCCCGGTGCCTCTCTTGGAGTATAGTGGGCAGATGATCAGGATCTTAGTCGCACTCGCTGGACTATCGATTGCAGGCGTCGCGCTGGCGGGGCAGGGGCAGGTCATTCAGGTTGGCGACAAGGTCCGGGATTGCTCGAACGCTGCCGATGAGGTCCTGTCGAAAACAAAAGGGCGTCTGCTATCCGTCAAGCCCCGCGAGAATCGCTGCATCATCACCGTAATCGTACCGCATGGCGAACAACGGCCGGAAAAGGTCGTCGTTCGTGTTGACTACATCGATGCCGACAACAACACCGAGAATAGCCAGTAGCTGCGTGTCACAAAGGGACCGTGTGAAAATGGGCGAAATTATCCAGTTCAAGCCCACAGCGAGATTCAGCAAGCCGCTTGAGCGGCAAGCCGGAATGGAGAGGGAGCTGCTGCTTCCCTTCTCGAAGGCGCAAGCAGCAGCGAAGCGCGCCCCTCGCATCGATCCAGACAGGCCGGCAACGGCAAGCGTTCCATCCAAGGCCAGTCTCCCACTCCGTGGTATCGCCATCGTCATAGGCGGTGTCCTTGTCTACGCGCTGATGATTTCGCATGTCGTCGGTCAGCCGCATTATTCGGCTCGCGCAAACCTCATGCCCGCGGTTCTCGTCGAGAACTGATCGTCGGGAGCACTATCCCGCCATTGGGTGCCTGCGTGCCGCGCTTCGTCACTATCCAGGCGGATTAGCTGACGCAATTCCGGCGTTTTTCCTGCCTATGCGCCCCGCTTTGCCGCAGCAATTGTCCCGGCAAGCTGATGATCCACGCGTGAGAAATATTTAAGCCTGTTCGTTAAGTGAAGATTCGACAGAATCTGGTGTAGTCTCCCTCAGGCAATTGTTTGTGGAGAGCATTCCTTGTCGCGGCTTAGAATACAACAGCTGCAATGGATCGGAGCCATAGCTGTTATCATGGTTTGCTTGATGATGGCCGGCTCGACAATTGCCTTCAGCCTATCGGACTATCTCAACTACAAGCGTGGCGTTGCGGAATTCAATCGGTTCCATGTTGCGTTGCATGCCGCGGCCGCAATTTCCAGGGAGCGTGGCCCCGCGAATAGTCTCATGGGGGCGCCGGAAGAGCAGCAGCCGCAATTCATCGCTGCCTTGAGAAATAGCAGGCAGGAAACGGACCGCGACATTGCCAGCATCGAGACGCATTTCCGGACGGAAATCGACGGGTCTGCGGAGATGCGCAATGCCTTTATTGCCCTCAAATCGCAGCTGCAGACCGGCCGAAGCGCCGTAGATGCGGTCGCCGCTACCCCATATCATGAGCGCAGCGGTGCAAGAATAGCCGAGGCAATCCGGGCGATGTTCCGCGCGGCCGATCGCGCTCAGGATTACCGCGACATCGCCGGGCGATCGATCATTGCGCTGGCACCCGAAACCAGCGCCGAGGTGATACTGACGTCCCTCGCCGGGACGCTCAGGGAGCGAGCCGGTAGAGTTGGGTCCTATGTCGTGATGATGGCGACTTCGCAGGGAGACGCGCGCCGGAACTATCGCGAGGCATTCGACGGGGAGCTAAACCGGCTCCAGGAGGTGAATGCGATCCTGAAGACCTACACGCCAATCGCTCTGCAGTCTCCGGCCATCGCTCTCCTGCTGGATCGAGTGACGGTAAACTACTTCTCCGGATCCTTGCTCTATGCGCAGCGGGTCGCTTTCGAGCTGAATAACGGCAACCCACCGTCTCCGGCCGAATTCAGCGAAAAATATGTTCCAGGACTGACCTCGACCGAGAAGTTGCGCGAGGAAATCGAAAACAGTGCGCTGAGTTCCCTTGAAGCGATGCGGCGGAAAGCCTTCAATACGATGCTGGTCTCGATCCTGCTCGCTGGCACGGCAATATCTGTGATGCTCGGTCTGGTCTACGTGCTTGGGCGATCCATTTTCCGCCCGATGCTTGCGGCCATACGGCAGATTGACGATATCGCCGCCGGCAATCTTCTCCAGCCGCCGCCCATGCGCCATGCGGGAAGAGAGGCGCGCGAGATGTTCCAGCGGCTCGACCTGTTGCGTGAGCAACAGCGTCTCAAGCGACATCTGGAGATGGAGCGCAAGTCGATGACGGAGGAGCTGAGGCGACTGTCGCAGACGGACGCGCTGACAGGCCTTCTCAATCGACGCGCGCTTGGGGAGGCTATGGGTGAGCTGCTCACCGCTCCCCGAGCCAACCTCGACGGAGTTGCCGTCATCATGTTTGATATCGACCACTTCAAGCAGATCAACGATCGCCATGGCCATGGCCTCGGCGATCTGGTTCTACAGAGAACGGCGCAGATTTTGAGCCCCTATCTGCGCGAGCAGGACTTGTTTGCGCGCTACGGCGGTGAGGAGTTTCTGATCGTACTGGTTGATGTGACGGAATCCTTTGCGCATGCGACCGCTCAGCGGCTGTGCGACACCCTTTCGCAGGCCGTTATCAGTGACGAGCACAAGCTGACGGCCACTGCCAGCTTTGGGGTCGACTGGCGATCGCAGCATGCGATCGAGCATTGGGAGGAACTGGCCGCGGTGGCTGATCGGCGCCTCTATCAAGCCAAGCGAAACGGCCGCAACATGGTTTGCTTCTCTGATATGCCGGAGGATAAGGCTGTCATATCCATTGCAAAGACCAAGCCGGGTGGCGCCGGCGTGGCCTGAAGAAGCATCCGTTTCGGCAAGGCCTGTCACGTGCGATCGACAATCTAAAATGCAGAGAGCGAGACTGAAAGATCGTGATGCGGTCTAATAGGTGAGTGTAACGACGACTGTGTCGACATAGCTGCCTGGCGACGGTGTCGTTTGTGGCGGCACCCGACCATAGACCGTCAAGAGTTGCGCCGTTCCGTTTCCGGTTCCAGCCACGGTGCTGCCGGGTGTGTTGGCATCGCCCCATGGCTGCGAGCGGCTCGAATCCTTATAGAGGCCATAGGTGACGTTCTCCGTGCCCTTGGACATTTTTCGCGCCGTCGGCGCGGCGTTGGCCACGCCGCCGTTCAAAGAGATCGTGTAGGTCGTGCCGGGCGTGCAAGTTGCCGTGACTGAGCCGGTCGCATCGACATTGCCGCTCAGCACGCCTTGGGTGCCGAAGTTGATGTTCTGGACACTCACCAGGCAATTGGCGGCAACGCTCGCACTCACGGCAAACGTAGCGGTTCCAACCGAGCCGGAAGGAGAGTCGCAGGTGGTGGCACTGCTATAGCTGTAATAGAAGGCCGTGTCGGCGCTCGAGAAGTTCGAGGTAAAGGCGCCTGTTGCCGCAGTAGGTTGAGAGCCGAGGACAGCGCCATACATGGTCATGCTGCCGGTTGCGGCGCTCAGCAGGCCTCCGAGCAAGGTCATGGTCATCGCAAAGGCGGGCGCTCGTGACGGGTAGGCCCAGGTGCTTGATCCCCACACCACGCTCATGCCGCTGTCGGAATAGATTTGATAGTTCAACGGGTTGATCCCGTTCAGCATTTGGCGTGCTGTTGCAGAGGAGGCGCCACCGCTGCCCGGGCCGAGATTGGGGCAGATCAGGATACGTCTCCCGCCGTCGAGCAGGCCTCCCGTGCAACTGATGTTCAGCGTCGCCGTTGTGGTTACAGGGTTGCCGGAAAGGCTGTCGACTGCCCCGAAATTCATATTGGTGACGGTGAAATTGCAGCTCTGCGCGAAGGCGAGCGCCGGCAGCAGGAGAGCAAGCAGAAAGACGATCGAGCGGAACATCTTTCAACTCCCTCTCAAAAACATCTCACATTATCGATCACGACTTGCTCTCCACGCTGCGGCTTATAGGGGAAATCGCCATGGCATTTGGTGCCGTCCTCAAACGAAACCTCGATCGAGTTTCGAGCATGCAATCCGCGGATATAGGCCTGGCCGTCATAGCCGATGACGAAATCTTCGCTTGCTCCCTGCAATCTGCCGCTGAGGCCGGCGGGCAGGAAGGCGCCATTCTTATCCACAATGGTCACAAGCGCGGCCTGCGGTGCCTCCGCAACGCCAAACTTGACGACGACACCACTGCGATCTGCAGGTACGACGATCTCCTTCGTCGCTGGCACATCCGCGTCGACGGGAAGGTTCTTCGGATCGATGGACACGGTATTCGGCTCGTAGGAATTGAGATTTGGCACGAGTATACGGCCGCTCTGGCTAGTCTTGCCGACGGGCCTGTTCTGCTGTTGGACTTCGACGTCGGGAGCGCCGACATCGACAATGGCGAAGGCGTCGTCGATACGGTTGGTGGCAAAAACGCCGCCGCCGGCGGCCGCGATGGCGCCATCGAGCCGGAGCATGGCGCGAGCGTCCCGATCCTGTTGCTGGACGCCGGCCTCGATCTGCCCGAATGGCGCACGGTAGCTGAGGGCCGCTTCCCTGTTGGTGTTTTGCCCTTCGGATGTCCGCAATCGCCAGCCGAAGCTGCCATTTTCCTGCTGCATGGACTTGGAAACGTCGGCAACCAGTCCGAGACCATCCGGTCCGCTCTGCACACCGGTATTGGCGGTGATATTGCTGCCGAAGGGGATGGAAAGTCCGGCAAAGACCCCGAAGTTGCCTCGCTCCTCCAGATCGGTGAAGGCTGTGGCGTAAAACGTCGTGTGCTTGAAGGTTTGATTGTATGAAAGGCTGGCGATCTTGCTCTTGGTGCCGTCTGCACTTTCAAGCCTCGTGTATGAAAGATTGAGGCTGGAGAGATCCAACGGTGTCGGTACGCTCAGGGTCACCTGGTCGATGGCGCGCGGCACACCTGCACTGAGTATTGCAAGTCCGCCGGCGGTACTCGTCGTCGGCTTGGCAGACACGGACGCAATATCGTCGTAATCGTCGAAGGCGCGCTGTACGCGCGCATAAAGAGCCCATCTATCATAACTCAGTTCGAGCGATGCATTTGCAAGCGAACCGGAGCGATCGCTGCTCTTGCTTGCTGCACCAGCAACCGAAGCGACACCCCAACCACCCAGCGGGAAGGCGGCTCCGACACCACCGTTCAGGAGATCCACGCCGCCTTCGAAATGCCCCTCGAGCGTCAGCCAATCGGTCAATCCGTAGCGGGCGGTAGCGACACCCATGATGCGGTTGTCGTAGTCATTGGACTCTGTTCCGAAATTTCGACGGGGGACACCAAGTTCCGCTGAAAAATCCAAAAGGCCGCGTCGAAGCAGTAGGTTGGAGGAGTAAAACGGCAATGTCTGAGTTGTCTCCCGCCCAAGGCTGTCGCGCAGCACGACGGTTGCTTGCCCTCCGCCCGAGAAAACCGGTAAATTGTTGACTTCAAATGGCCCCGCGGGAACATCGCCGGAATAAGTTCTGACATTCTGGGCATAGATTTCGAGCGTGGAAGGAACCGCCGCAGTCCCGGCAAATGCCGGAAGAGGCTCCGTCACCAGATCCGAGCGCAGGCTGAAATTGCGTTGGAACTGGATACCGCCGAAGTAGACTGGTCGTGTCCAGGAAAGGCCGCCGGTCGTCAGATCGCCTGCGCGATAAGTGAGGAGGTTCTTTGGATCGGAATAGCTCCAGGTGGTGTTGAGGCGGGTGACGCCATCCAGGCTGCCGTTGGAGTATCCGGCGATGAAGGATTGGCTGAGGGTGCCGTAGGGGCTGAAAATTCGGGCATCGAATGATCCGGATATTCCCTGGAAGATATCGGAACTATTTTTGAAGAGGCTGTTGGAGCTGGCATAGAGGGAATAGTTGAGTACGGCTCCATAGCCGGATTGAGGCTCTGGAACCTTGCCTTCCTCCTGCTGTCTGACACTGATAACATGTGGCGCGCGCTGTTTGTCGCCCGCCTGAACATAGAGCCGCTGGGTCGGATCATCGACCTGATAGGACAAGCCGGGCAGGGTGCCAAGCTCGACGAGCGTGGCGTCGTCGACGTGCGCTGGAGGCTTTATGCCGACTTCGCGCAGTTCCCCTGCCGTCGCTACGAGCGAGCCATTCGAGCGCTGTTTGAAATTACCAATCATCTTCGTCGAGACGTTGTTGATGAATACCTCAAGATTGACGTCGCGTGTGCCAGCGGGCTGATCGGCGGTGACAGCCGCTGCCGGCGGATTGGGAACTTCCTGAGCACGCAGCACCGAAACCGAAAGAAGGATACTTGCAAAGACGGTGCCGGCACTAAGGTTTCGCAACAGCAACGTTTGCATTGAACGGCCCAAGATCGCTCTGGCCTTGCAAGGTGATCGCGCTGCTGGAGAGGGATTTTGCCGTGGCAATCGGCCACTGCATCGTCGCGCCGCTAAGAACGTATCCGACCAGGCCGTTGCGGCTGGCGATCTTTGTCCCTCCTTGTGTGACCGTCAGGTTCGACAGCCGAAACCGGCTGTCGCCATTGTTCTTGCCGGTCAAAAACAGGCTGTTGCCTTGCCTGTTGAGGTTCCAAGAGACGTTAGCCGGCTTGATATCGGCCCGTTTGAAAAAGATCGGAATCGAATGGCGCATGATCAACGTCACCGTTCCCGCGCGCGCGAGCCGCGGATCGGGCAGTTCATCGACGATGACGCGATATGTCTCCTCCGCCTTTACCGGAGCTTTGCTCGTGCGTACCACCCTGACGACGTACTGGCCGTTTGGACTCATCTTCGTTGAGGGAGGGCTGGCGACCACATCTCTGGTCGGTTCGAGCCGTTCGGTTCCCCCCGTCTGGCTCCATTTGAAAATGCGAACCTGGACGTTGATGGGGTGATCGCCATCATTGGCGAGATTGAGAACTGCGGTGCCGGATGGAGCGACAAGCTCCAGGCTGGTGGGGGCCACACGCAGCGATGCTGCGTTCACGCTGTGGGAACTCATAAGCAGAAGCATAGTCACGGCAATGCGTGGCAACCTGTGTTGCATGGCAGCCTCCTGTGCGTATGGTTTGCTCTAGTAGGTGACCGTAATCGCCACCGTATCGGTATAGGTGCCGGCAGCAGGGGTGGTCTGGGGCGGGACCCGGCCATAAACCGTATAGTTCTGGACGCTGCCGTTGCCAGTGCCTGTTTCCGTATCGGTACCGATCGTGACCCCCCAACTCTGAGACCGTGCGGAATCACGGTAGAGCCCATAGTTGATCGTTGCCGCCCCAGGGCCGGTCATGACCCGAACGGCTGTCGTAGCGCCGGCCCCCGCACCGGCACTTAAGCCCACATTATAGGTTGCTCCAGACGTACACTGGATCCCGATCGTGCTTGTCTGATCGATGTTGGAGGTGATGACTCCGTTGGTGCCAAAATTGAGGGTTCCTGCCGTCTGGACCAGGCACTGTGCCTGAATGGTGATGGTAACCGTCATATTGCCGGTTGCAGTGGCAGCCATTGCAGCCGGTTCTGCGATGATCATGGCGGTACTCACGAGAGCTGTACCGCATAGCACTTTCAGCATTCGCGATCCCCTAACCGTGCCTCCAAACATCGGAATATAAGAAACTAATCATATGTTTCCGATTCTGGCAATGCGCTAGAAACCGTGTGCATTGACCGCGAAAGTATCGAAAGAGTTGCCGAACAGTATAGGTTGCAACTACTCGGCATGTGTTTGGATGCAAACACCAATTTTGAAAATCATGGTTAACTTTTTGTATGTTTGATTGTTATTTTTTATGTAAATACAATAATGGCATATGTTTCACTTCCAAAGATGCATTCGCACGCAGTCTTGCCAATGATTAGTCACTGATTCGATCTGGTCACGCGGAAGGAGGCTTGTCCAAATAGCATGTCTCATCCATTGGATGAGGTGACACTGACACTCGCAATGCGGGCAGAGCAAAGCCAACCAGCACATACGAGGTCGATCCGGCAGATTAGTCGCGGGACAATCCCAGAACCACAATGCCAAATCGTTCGTCGCTCTTTTCAGCCGTGTTCAATACGTCGTGGCTCACCGTGTCGATGATCGCATATTTCTCGGCCTGATAGCGCCAATACTCAGATACGAAGGTATGGGACAGCCAGAAGCTGCTTTTTCCCGGAGCGCCGACCCAACCAACACTGCCGAATTCAGCAGCGCGCTTGAACAGACGCTTCAAATGCGTCTTGGAGATCATGAACTGACTCTGCAAGACCTTCATCGAGAGCGGACCAATCAGCACTTTGTCGGCGGCAAAATCCATCGAGGTGATGCGTGAGATGAGATAGTCCACGACCACGCTACCAGAAGTCGCCCAATTGAACAGGTTGAACGTCTCACCGGGATTGCGCAAAATATCGCTATCAATGATACGTTTGGCGATGATGGGATGCATGCGCCAGGTCGCGTCCGGGTCCATCGCTATCGCCGCCATGCGGTTTCCGCCATCAAGCGTATCGAGCACGATGAGATGGGTGTGAATCCACCGCATCATGTACTCTCGTGTAAATGGGGTCGGCTCGAGCAAGGTGACACGCCGATCCGAACCGCGTTGTATCGGTTGGATGAACTTGTAGGCCAGCATTTCCTTGAGGAACGCGGCCGCGGTATTGCGGCTGGCAATGCCGTGTTTCACGGCAAAATCCGTGAACCGACTGGCGTAAAGCCCCGGTATCGGCTCATCCGGATAGCCGAGAAACAGCGAAAAGCCGGCATGGGCCATCAGCCATCGCTGCTGCGCCGCCATAATCGAGGCAATGCGGGGATTCTCGCTATATATGGCCATGAGTTCATGGGCGTTCTGCAACATTGCCGATAGAAAATGCTGGTTGCGAACAAGCTCATCTGCCGTGGATACCATGTGCGGAAATTTATCACCCTAGGTTTCAGAAGGAATCCGTGGCTCGACCCTAACCCGCTCCACGATACAATAAGATCACAAGAACAACGGTTTGTCTTGTGGTACTCGTGACTAACTCTAAGAATTTTAAGGATAAAGCTTAACGGCGAAATATATCTCGCCAAGGCAAACTTGGGTTGGCGACGGTGCTTCCTCAATATTTCTTTGCATTTGGCCCGCAATTGGCCATGTTTCGGTAAAATCAGCGCCATAGTTCTCAAGAGAATGCATATCCGGGAAGTTGTCAAAAGGAGCGACCGATGGATATGCAGCCTGTGAGATGGTGGAACGGTCAGAGCGAGGTGACCCGGAGGCTCGGTACCGGCCTTGCCGTTTGTGGGACAGTGGTTGGCGCACTCTATCTGATTGTCGAAACCGCGCCCAGCGAACGCGCGATGCGGCTTTTCGACGATAGTGGACGCATCACGATCAACAGTGCCAGGTCGTTGGATCAGGGCGTAACAAATGGGCCGCAACTCGCGATCGATGCGAGCCCGCCCACCCGCCAGATGATGGCGGCGGCAGTGCCGATCCCGATGCCATCGCCTTTCGCGAGCGCCAAGGTCGCAGCGCCGGTCAAGCATGTCGCTTTGCGCTCCGACGTCTTAAAGGCCAAACCTGCGATTGCCACCGGTGTTGAACGTTTTGACCGTTGCTTGCCGCAATGCGAAAGTCGAGATCCTTTGATTGCCGGATATCCGGAATATGCCCAGGCAGAGCCGCCATTGGTGAATCAGGACCCGCCTCCAGTCGTGGAGGAAAAGGTAGGGTTTCGTCCATTGGCCGGCGCACGCGAGCTGTTGAACCAGGCAGTCGATGCTCCCGGCGCGATGTTGCGCCGCAGCCGGCAAGCGCTCGACAATGTCGCCCACATAGAGTGGTGAGGCTTTGCCGCCTGCAATATATAGGTGAGCGCCCATCGTCATATTCCCACGACGATGGGCGCTCATGTCCTTCAGATCGCCAAGCCCGCCGTCAGAGACGGATGCCGGGGGCGAGTATCACAGTCTGCCTGCGAGAGAAGTACTGTGCAGCAGCTTGCAGAGGTTGACGAGACCTGCGTCGAAATCGCCTGAGGCCGTAACCTGACGGCAGGCAATAAGCATGCGCTTCTGCTCGGCAGTCGACAAAGTCCGGAAGGCTGCAAGGGTACGATTATTCGAACCGGTGCCGAGGCCGGAACCAGTTCCGTTCGTGCCTGTTCCTGCACCTGCCGTACCCAGGCCACCCGTACCGCCCGTGCCGGTACCAGTACCACCGGAGCCGACGCCGACACCCGCTCCGACGCCAAGTCCAGACCCGCCCAGGGACGCACCGACGCCGGCATTAATGCCGCCGGATCCGCCAACCGACGCCCCGAGGCCTGCGTTTACTCCGCCAGAGCCGACAGACGTTCCAACGTTGGCGTTGACGCCGTTGGAGCCGCCCAAGGACGCACCAACACCAGCATTGACACCGCTCGTTCCGGATACGAAGGCACCCACTCCTGTATTGACGCCGTTCGTTCCGCCGACCGAGGTAGCGACACCGGCATTCAATCCGTTGGAACCGAGACCAGCGCCGACATTGGCATTGATGCCGCCGAGGGAGACACCCACACCTGCGCCAAGCCCGCCGCTACTGGGCGAACTGCCACTGCGATCCGTCCCGCCGCCAGGTTCTGCATAAGCTGTCGAAGCCAACAAAAGAAATGCGGATGCCGCAACCGCCATCCGTGAAGATCGTACTCTCATGACTAAACTCCGTTTCAGTTTTGACCAGTTAAGCAGCCAGTTTCTGATTATCGGAGCGCGCGCACCGTAGAGTTGGAATGAATGGGCGACGCTTGTTGTCCTTTCCTCCCAAGACCATCTTCCAGAATAGTCTAAATTAGTAATATCGCAACAAAGAATTGCGCGGATGCCTTGCACAATGATAACACAACCAACCGAGCGCAGAATGAGCTGCCCCATTTCGCAACAGGGTTGTTCTTACTTCATATTTCGGACAAGGCTATTCTGCGAAACCGAGCGGCTAGGCGCGCTCAGCCCAGATCTTTGCCAGTTCAACGAGCGTTTTAACAGCTTTCTCCATGTCCTGGCGACTGACCCATTCTAGCGGCGAATGAAACGCGTGGCCGCCGGCAAACAGATTGGCGCAAGGCAATCCCATGAAGGAGAGCCGCGAGCCATCCGTGCCGCCGCGGATACTGCCGCGCACAGGCTCCATGCCCGCACGACGGATTGCCTCGACGGCATAATCGACGATCTGAGGATGACCATCGAGGATGGTCTTCATGTTGCGGTATTGGTGCTTCACCGTGAATGTGTAGGAAGAGCCCGGATAGGTTGCCATGACATCCTTGACGATCCCCTCCAGCATGGCCTCCTTCTCAGCAAGACCAGCCTCATTGAAATCGCGAATGATGAAACCAAGCGAGGCTTTCTCCATGGAACCGCTGATACCGGTCGGATGAATGAAGCCATCGCGGCCGGCCGTTGTTTCAGGCGCTATGTTCTTGGGCAATCTGTCGATGATCGCGCCGGCAATCTTGATGGCATTTTCCATCCTGCCCAGCGCAAAACCGGGGTGAATGGCAACGCCCTGAATATTGACTTCGACACCATCGGCCGAAAATGTCTCGTCTTCTATGTGGCCGGCGGTTTCGCCGTCGACCGTATAGGCAAATTGCGCACCGAGTTTCTGCAGATCCACCTTGTCGACGCCGCGGCCGATTTCCTCGTCAGGCGTGAACAGCAACTTTATGGTGCCGTGGCGGATTTGCGGATTGTCGACGAGATATTGCGCAGCGGCCACGATCTCGGCGAGTCCGGCCTTGTCATCGGCACCGAGCAAAGTCGTGCCGTCGGAGGTAATGATGTCGTTGCCGATCTGATCCTTGAGGGCGGCGTGCTCGTCGAAACGAATGATACGCTGCGGATCGCAGGCAAGCCTGATGTCGCCGCCGGCGTAGTTTCTCACGATCTGTGGCTTGACATTCGTGCCGGTGAAGTCGGTTGCGGTATCCATGTGCGAGCAGAAGCAGATGACCGGAACCGGTTTTTCGACGTTGGAGGGTATCGTCGCATAGACATAGCCATATTCATCCAGGTGAGCGTCGGACAGGCCGATCGCCAGCAACTCTTCGACGAGGATACGGCCTAGATTCTTCTGCTTGGCGGTGGACGGATGGGTGGCCGAATTTGCATCCGATTGGGTGTCGACAACGACATAGCGAAGGAAGCGATCGGTGACGGTGGTCATGAGTCTGGCTCCAATGGTCCTCTGAGTTGCATAGCTATAGCGATACGCCGCCTCGCCGTGAAACCGTTTCCGCATCGGAACGACGCCGCCGGTAAAGCTCAAGTCTATCGAAGAAATAAGAGTTGCCGATCGGGCTCGACGGCAGGTGAATGTTGATCAGCGATACCTTTGGCACCGCCGACGAAAAGGCCGCCCCAGCCGATAGCGGGGCGGCCGTCAATTTCACATCGCCTTGCAGCGGCGCAACTTAGTTCGTTGCAGTCAGCGTAACGGACGTACCGGTTGCGGCAAGGTTAAGGCCGAGCTGACCCGTAACGCTGACCGTCTGAAGCTGGATGGAGCCGGCAGTGCCGCCGACGAGAATGTTGGTGCCAACGCCAGCACCCACAGTCGCTTCGACCGTGGCGCCCTGATAGAGGCCGCTCAGAGAGCCACGATGGTAGCCGGCTGTCGGCGCGAATACCAGCCAAACGAGCCGGCTGCGGGTCGTAAAGCCGAGATCGACGCCCATCTTCCTGATCGCACCGGTATAGTGATCGACGCGCGCCTTTCCGACTGTCGAATGGAAGGTGCACTCCACTTCCTTCGCGGAGCCAAGGACATAGCCCACACCGCCGCCGATTTCGCAATCGAGGTAGCCGATCTTGACACCATTGCGCTCGTCGGTTCCCTCGTCGCTATAGGTCGTCAGATCCGCTGCGCGCACTGCCGCCGTGCCGGCGACCATCAGCGATACGGCAGAAAGTGCCAGTGTCAGGATTTTTCTCATCTGTTTTCTCCTTGTCAGAGTATTTATGGGTGGGACACCCTTTGGCCAAGCCGATGGAATCAGCTCTCAACTACAGTCTGTAACTCCAGAACGATCCTCAAAATAAGGCGGCTATCGTCATGATCCACCTTAGATTATAGGGAGCTAGAACGGCGATCACAGCCCTCGTTCCTTCACGTTTTGCAACCGATTGAATCGCGCGGCTTAAAATCGGCCGCGGGAGACCGCAGAACCAGCCAATAGTCAATCACGCATTCTCGGGCAGCTTTTCTTTCGCGGTGAAGGCGAAAACATCGACCGGTTCACCCAAGCCCTTCAGTGGAAAGGAGCCAAGGCTTTCCATATCGCGCTGACAACTGGCCATTTCGACGAAGGCTTTGGACAGAAGCACCGGCCGCTTCACCTGCTTCGTTAGCGATTCCAGCCGCGAAGCAATATTGACGGCGGGGCCGATAACGGTGAAGTCGAGCCGTGTACGCGAGCCGATATTGCCGTACATCACGTCGCCGACATGCACGCCCACTCCGTAGCGAAGCACCTCGCGGCCATGCTTTCGGTTCTCTTCGTTGAGTGCCGCTACCGCGGCCTGCGCTTCGCTGATGGAGACGAGGAGATTGTGGCAGGCATTGGGGTCGCTGAGCGGAAAGATGGCGAGAAGCCCGTCGCCCATGAATTTCAGAATTTCGCCGCCGTGCTTCTCGATCGGTTCAACCATGGCATCGAAATAACCGTTGAGCAGCTCGATGACGTCGTCTCTCGGCCACATATCGGAGATCGTGGTGAAATCGCGAAGGTCGCAGATCAGGATTGCGGCGCCGACAGTGGCGCCGCTGCCGCGCGTCGTCGCTCCCGCCAGGATCTGCTCGCTGGCATGCGGTCCGACATAGGTGCGCAAAAGAGTGCGCGCCATAATGTTCTTGAGCCTGATCTCCGTCACCATCGTCAGTGCCGGCAGCAAGTCCTTCAGGAAGGTGATGTCCCGTTCGGTGAACCCGCCCGGCGCATCGGACGCAAAGGTGACGATGTGGCGCTTGCCGAGCGTATGATAGATCGGCCAGGCGATATAATCCGTCAGCCCTTCCGCATGCATTTCCTTGTATAAGGGATAGGACAACTGGTTTTTGTCCGAGACCTCCAGATTTTGCCGGACTTCGATTGCACCGTTGAAAATCTCGTTAATAGGACTGGCCAGAAACTGTGGCGTCTTCTCGACGCCATAGCTGAAGGTGGCAATGTCGCCTTCCTTCATGCCGGTGCGCCAGAGGATCCGCGCGCCGAGCCATTGCGGATGCAATGTTCTGAAATGCATGGTTGATCGGGCGACCGATATTCCGACCGCTCGCATCTTCTCGCATAGTTCAACGAGGATGTTGTCGATGAAGCGCTGCTCGCGAACATCATGCATCAGCCAGTCGAGGATCTTGCTCTGCTTCGTCGGCCAATGACCGCGATCATCGATTTCCGAGCCGACCGTTGCTTCAATAGAGGATTCCATTTCCTACCCCACAAATTCTCTTGCCTGTCACCGACGGTCGCTGCTTGCGCCGAGGCGAATATATCGCCCTCGCCATTTGCCGGAAACGATGTTCCGCCAGAAGTTTGCGGATTTGCACGCCAATTCTTCCGCTCTGGCGCGACAACGCTGAATCGGTCATATCCTTCATATGGTTCGGCGGCTGCCGGGCTGCAAACAAATTGTTTAGGGGTAGCGAATTGAGAGCTTATTTGGCAGGTCCCGAGGTGTTTCTTCCCAATGCGCGGGAAGTGCTGGACCGCAAGATCGCCTTGGCGCGCAGCTATGGCTTTATGCCAGTATCGCCCGGCGATCTGACCGTTCCGGAAACGGAAACCAAATATCAGCGTGGACTGGCAATCAGCGCCATCAATGAGAGCCTGATGAGCAGCGCCGATCTCATCATCGCCAATCTCACGCCATTTCGGGGCGTCTCGGCGGATGTCGGCACAGTTTTTGAACTAGGCTTTATGTGCGCACGCGGTTGCCCCGCCTTTGCCTTTTCCAATGCCACCGAAAATCACTTCGAACGTGTGAGCACCTTCTATCGGTCGGACGTGCATCTCGGTGCCGACGGACGCCATCGCGGACCGGACGGCATGGCTCTCGAGAATTTCGACATGACAGAAAATCTGATGCTGGATGGCGGAATCGCCACGCGCAATGGCGCGATAGTCACGCGAAAAGTGGCGCCTGATCAGCTGTTTCTGGACCTGACCGCCTTTGAAGAATGCTTGAAGCTGGCGGCGAAGAGACTGTTGAAACCTGCCGTCGGCGCCTGACTGCTTACGAGAGGCAGTGTTCCTTCCAAAACGATCGATCGGGCGCGATGCGACGGCGCCGCGGTATCACCAACGCCCTGACAGAGCGTCATCGATTGCTTTGGCTCTTGCTGGAAGCTGGCCGTAGGCCGTCACATCCGGCCTGACGAATCCGGCAAGGCCGAGCGATTTCAAAATGGCGCGGCCGTCCGGGCTTCGGTGTACATCGAGAAGTGCCACCTGAAGCGCATCGTTTGTCTCGAGAGGCAGCTGCCTGGCCGCGACGAGGAGCGGGAAGGGTGCCGGCCTTGTCGTCGCGATCACTCGCAAAGGGGCGAGCATATCAGGCTCGTGCAGTTCCAATAGTTGGAAAGCATAGGCGTCGATCGCACCGACATCGATCGCATTGGTGCGGATTGCCTCGATCACCCCATGCGGATTGAGCAGCGGACCGACCGTCTCTGGGGCTGAATGTTCGTTTGCGATTTCGGCAAAAAACTCCCGCGGCGCATTGTAGCCGGACTGAGAGTCTCGCACTGTCCAACCCCAGCGCAAGCCTGGAAGATCTGCAAGATCAAATGACGCATCGCGCCCCACGACGATGTGGCTGGCATAGACCGGTTGTCCCTTGCTCCAATCCGCGAGGGAAACCGGTGCCGCCAGCGGCACGGGACGTTCCTCGGCTGCCAGTTTGGAAAACGGATAGCCGCACATGAAAACGACGCCCATATCCGAGCGCGCCCAAAGTTCTGAAAGGGGTGCGGGTGCGGCGTGGGGAATAATCTCGAGATCGACATCGGAACGGCGAGAAAGCCAATGGAACAAGCGATCCCATTGCTCCGAAATCCGCGGGCTGAGATTATACATGCGCGAGCAAGCGATGGCTGGGGCTAGGGGCGTCGTCATATCAGGTCACGCAAAACGAAGGCGTTGGCCGATATTCATGCGTCTGGCCTTTTCGACCATCGCCGCGCCGAGCGCGACATCGGTGGTGCTGAGCCCGCGATGCCAGAAGAGGATAGTCTCCTCGTCATTTTCGCGACCGGGCTTGGCGCCGCAAACGATCTGACCGATTTCGGCATGGAGCGTCTCGGCCGTCACCTTGCCCTCATCGACATGTCGGCGCAGCGCGCCGAACGGCCGACCGGGACCGCACTGTCCCCAATCGTCAACGACGACCTTGTCCATAATGTCGGTCAGGTCGAATTCGAGCGCGCTCATCGTGCCGTAGGGAACGACGAATGCACCTTTCTTCACCCAGTTCGTTTTGAAGAGTGGCGCAGGTTCCGGCAGACGGCTGGCCTCAATCATGATATCGGCGCCCTTGAGGCAATCTTCCCAATTATCCGTCACGACGATCTTTTTGCCGAGGTCCTTTTCCAAGCGCGCAGCGAATGCATCCCGGCTTTCCGGGCGGCGGGAGTGGACGCGGATTTCTTCGAAATCGAAGAGATGATCGAGCAGACGCACATTCCAATAAGAGGTGCCGCGCGCTCCGATATGGCCGAGGATCTTGCTGTCCTTGCGGGCAAGATGGCGGGCACCGATAGCCGTGACAGCGCCAGTGCGCATGTCGGTAATCGCGGTCGCGTCGATCACAGCCTTCGGCACGCCGGTATGCGGATCGAAGAGGTTGAGCACAGCCATTTCCGAAGGCAGGCCCTGTTTGTAATTGTCAACAAAGTCGCCGACGACCTTCACGCCTGCATAATCCAATGGTTTCACATAGCCGCGCAAGACATTGAAATGTCCTTTATCTGAGCTCTCTGGAACGAGATGGACACGGGGCTCGATCACGGTCTCGCCGCGCCCTTGCGCATCGAGTGCTGTGGTCACGGCGTCCAGAATTTCATCGTTGGAAAGTGCCAGTGCCTTCGCATCGAGGGCATTCAGATAGTCGATCCAGATTTCCTGCATTGCCATTCTCCAAGTCACTTGCCGGCTGAGCCGGTCTATCGATAAGGCGGGTTGCGCGCCTGTTGGGCACCATCACGAATTTTGGACGAGACCAGGTTTCCAGCCGGTATTTTCGATGAACTCCGACAGTCTTTCGAAATCCGGCCCTTGAGCACGATCCTCACCGAGAGGCGGCACGAGAGCACGAACCTGCCGGTAGGCTTGCCCGGTGAGCGTGCCAAGCTCATTCTCCACGCCACGAAGCTCAACTGCTTGCGCCGAAGCGATAAGCTCAATGACGACGAGGTAGCGCAGCCGCTCGATGATCGCCCCCGTCTTGGCCAGAACACCCGGCGCCATCGACGCCTGATCCTCGACCCCGTCCGCAACCGGAAGGGGTGTGAGCGAGATCGGTATGGCCAGATGCCGTATCTCGGCCTCGAGCGCCGAGACCGTCTTTTGCACCGTCGCGAAACCCGTGCGGCTCTGGTCAAGCGGCGTGAGGAACCGCGGCAGGTCCGACATGGCGGCCGACATGATTTTCATCGTGCGGTACGCGGTGGCGGCGGCACAATGCGCCAGCGCCTGACCGAGGTGTTCCCATGCCAGCACGAAGGCGGTCATGTCGAAATTTCCATGCGAGAGAATAAGCCCTGCATCGGCGAGCACGACCGGGTTGTCGCCCGAGCTGGCAAGCTCGATCTCCGTTACCTCATGAGCCTGGCCGATTGCATAGTGAAGCGCACCCCAGACCTGTGGAGCGCAGCGGTAACTCAAGGGATCCTGCAACCGCCGCGCCGCACCATCGGCGAGCAGCGAGCTTCCGGTAAGCAGCTCGCGAAGCCTGGCTGCGACATCTCTCTGGCCAAAGGCCGGTCTTGCAGCCAGCGCCCGGTCGTCGAAAGCGGATGTGTTAGCGCGGAAAGCCTCGAAATTCAAAGCGATTGCAGCAAGCGACCAGTCGAACAGCCGAGAAACGTCTTCGAGACAAAGACAGGCCCTGCCGACGGACAGGCTGTTGGCGACGACGAGAACATGGCCGTCTTTCGGTCCCAGCGGAAGCGGTTTCAAACCGGCCCTTTCGAGAGCTTCGCCCGCCGTTGTTACTATACCGCCGACCTCGGCCTCACCATCTCCCAGCAAAGCTCTGCCCATGTGCGCAAGCGGAGCAAGATCGGCCGCGCCGATAGAGCCAAGCGACGGCACGACCGGGTGAAAACCTGCATTAAGCGCGGCCACCAGTCCTGAAAATACCGGCAGCGACACGCCGGACCCGCCAGCCGCCATGCCGGCGAGGCGCGCCGCCATCATGGCTCGAACAGCCTCGCGCGGGAGCGCAGGGCCGACTCCGACCGCACGCGCTTGGGGCACGCGCATCTGAAAGGCAATCAGATCATCCGCATCAAGCCTGGTATCGACACCCGCGCCCAAAGCGGTTGTCAAACCATAGACCGGACGATCATCGGCGAGATAGCCTTCCACGACCGCACGGGCTGAGCGGATCTTTCCCTCGACCTCTGGCGAAATCGCAATCGTCGCGTTGCCTCTTGCGATCTCGACGATATCCTTCACTGTCGGAGGCGTTCCGGTGAAGGATACGGTATTGTCCGTCTTGCTCATTTCCGCTTGCCTCCAGCACCTGTGATCGCCTTGCCGCCAATGTTCGTCGTCGGATCAGGTATGTCTAACGCATACCATGTCATAGGGGCAGCGGCAGTCATATCGATTGAAGAACACCGCTATCCTATTGTGCGGCGATCCCCCTGTTGAAAAGCCAGGTAGGCTGGATGATTTTGTTTTCTGTGTTAAGATATTAATGTAAGCTATTGATATTATGCAATTTTCATTGAGAATCATTCCGGCTCCAGCATCCAGGCCATAGGAACTATGGCTGCCTGACTTCTGATATCGGCTTGGCTGACGCCTTGCCCATTGTTGCCAAAACGGCGAGGTCCGAACCACTTTTCACAAAGTGGTCCTTGCCGAGCCATCCATTCGCGGCTCAGTTTGCCAGCTCAAACATGACGGAGGAAGCTGATGGCTGAGGAAGACAAGATCGTTTTCGCGAACGGTAAGGGCGAGTTCTGGACCGACGAACGATGCTATATTACGGAGTTGCACAATTGCGATGCGTCTCCGGAAGCGTCGCTAGCGGTCGCTCGCGTCGAGGTAGGCGTTACCACGCAGCTGCACAGCCTGACCGGAGTGATAGAGCGTTACATCGTTCGCCAAGGCGAGGGCAACCTCGAAATCGATGGCGTAAAGCAGCGGCTTCAGGTGGGGGATCAGGCAGTCATACCGGCCGGCGCGGCACAGCGTATCGAGAATACGGGCGCAGTAGATCTCGAATTCTATTGCCTGTGCACGCCGCGATTCTTCCCGGAATCCTATGTGAACCTGGAACAATAAGTAGGTAGGTGGAATTGCTAGGCGGGAAATGTCTCGCCTGCCAGATTGCAAATGGTGTCGATGGCGAACTGCATGGTCGCCGGCGGGCGGACGAAGGGCAAGCGGATGAAGTCGCCAAAATTCTCATTGGCGGAGTAGCCGGGGCCGGCCGACAGGAATAGGCGGTGGCGTTGGGCCTCTTGGCACAGCGCCACTGTATCGACACCGGGCATGTGGATCCACATGGCAGTGCCGCCCGCAGGACGCGACCAGCGCCATCGGCCTTGGACGCGCTCCGTAATGAGATCCTCGGCGGCTTTCAGATGGCCGGCAACCTCCTGGTGACGATAAGTCCGCGCTTCGCTGATGTTTTCGAGCAGGCCGACGGCGAGATACTGATCGAACATCGAACAACCGAGGTCGTTGACCGCTTTGAAACTCGCGAGCCGCTTCACGACTAGAGGCGTAGACCTGATCCAGCCGATGCGGATACCACCCCAGAACAACTTCGATAGCGTTCCGATCGTTGCGACGAGCTCCGGATTCGTCTGGCCGGCGAGTGGACGCGGTGTTGTTCCAGCGAGGGTGGAAAGTTCGTTTTGCGCGCCATCTTCGACAAGGAAAGTCGGGTAACGTTCCAGCAGATCCACAAGCTTGCGGCGACTGGCATCGTCCAGCGATCGCCCCGTCGGGTTATGCGCTTCCGGAAAAAGATAGAGAAGCTTTGGCCGGTTCCTGAGCGCCTTTTCCAATTCGACCATGTTCAGACTGGTATCCGTGGCAGCGACGGGAACAATCCGCGCATTGCGCCGGCGAAAGGCCTCCAACGAGCCGCGATAGACCGGGTCTTCAACAACGACTGCATCCGACGGATCGACAAGGGCGTTGGCGAGAAGCCAAACCGCCTGCTGGGCGCCGCTGGTAATCAGAATATTGTCGGGATGGGTCGGAAGTCCGAGGTCTGTATAGTAACGAGCGACAGCCCAGCGGAGCGCGGGCAGACCGGAGGCATCGTAACCAAGGCCGGCAGCGACGCTTGCAAGGTCGACGCCGCGCAAAGCGGCAAGCATTCGGGTGAGAACGGGTGAGGGCGGCAGGGCGCCGCTGGTCATATCGATATCCTGGGGGAGCGCCAAGACTTCGCCGGCAAGGCGCGTATGCGCAGCCCCCGAGGTGGTTGCAGACGCAACGATGCGATGGCCGCTGCCATGCCGGCTGTCCAGCACTTCCGCATCCCGCAAAGAAGCATAGGCCGCAACGACCGTTCCCCGGCTTACTGCAAGCGCCGTCGCAAGCGCTCGTTCCGAGGGTAACAGACCACCGACGGGCAGCTCTCTCGCGGCGATCAACTTGGCGATTGCCAAACTCAGCTGCTGGCTGATCTTGCCCTCGAGCATGCGCCAGTCACCAATGAGCCGGCTGATCCTTGCCGGTGAAATCCTGTTCATTCCTGATCCACTTCTCGACAAGTGGACTTTGTCAGATCTCGAAGAATGGAGCAACTTGGTTTGCGGAGAACGAGATGAAGGGCCTCGGTCAGCAGGCTCAGGGGAGGAAAAAATGGGATCTTTCGCCACTAGGGGCGAGCATGCGCCATTGGCCGTACGGCAAGTCGTGCCAACGCGCTCGCATGCTGGCAAACGTTATCTAGTCCTCGGCGGTGCAGGCGGTGCCGGCAAGGCCGCTGCTGAACTGCTGGCGGCTGAAGGCGCCTCGGTCGTCATCGGCGACGTCCGCGAGCAGGCCTTGAATGAGGCAATTGCAGGCCTCGGGCCACATTCCAAAACGGTTTCTGGCGTCGTGGTCGACCTCAGCAGCGCCGAGTCTATCGCAGCGGCAATCGGGCAGGCTGAGCATCGGCTCGGCGCCCTGGACGGGCTCGTCAACTGTGCGGCCATCGTCCGACATGTCGATCCTCTTGAAACACCCTGGACGGATTGGGAGCGCATTTTCTCCATCAACGTCTTTGGCGCGTTCGAAGCCGCGCGACTTGTCGCCAAGGCAATGATTGCAAAGGACATCAAGGGCGCAATCGTCAATGTGGCATCGGAAGCCGGCAAGAAGGGACACACCCAGTCGCTCGCCTATAGTGCCAGCAAGGCGGCCATGATCAACTTCACGCGGGTTCTGTCTGAAGTGCTTGCGCCGAACGACATCAACGTGAACTGCGTCTGCCCAGGCGGCATGGCGACGGACATGCTCCGCGAGGTCGCAGTCGCCTATGGCGGTCTCGTCGATCAGGCTCCCGATGACGTGTTCAAGCAGCTCGTCAGCTCGCAATTGCGCCGGCATATCGATCCGGCCGAACTCGCGCGCACGATCTCGTTCCTGCTCAGCGACGACGCGATGATCATTCGCGGCCAGGCGATCAACACCGATGGTGGCGATACGCCCTATTGAACCAATGCGCCCTGGCTGTTCGGCGCTTCTGCGTTCCGCAACTCCCGCGACATACTTGCCCTTGGAGTCTCAAATGACCACCACCAGCAAATTCCAGAATATCTGCCTCGGTTCCGCCCTTGCCCTTGCAACGCTTTGGGTGCCGGCCAAGGCTGAAGATGCCACCTACGTTCTGGTCACGCCCAGCCGCATTGGAGTGAACAAGTTCCTCGGCCTTGGAAAGATCGGCATCGAAAAAGCCGCAGAGGCTCACGGCGTGAAAGCGCGTATCTTCGAAGGCACCGATCCGTCTACCCGCAGACAGAACGTCCAGGCCGCAATCGACATGAAGGCCCAGATCATCGCCGTCATGGGCTTTGAGTTCGGCGATATCATCGCCGATCTGGCGCCGGATTATCCGGAATCGAATTTCGTCATCATCGATACCTGCATTCCGGATGCGCCGAAGAATGTTCACTGCGCCGTGTTCCGCGAACAGGAATCCGCCTATCTCGCCGGCGCGGAGGCTGCCTTGACCTCGAGCAGCAAGACGGTGGGTGTGATCGGCGCTCTCGATATCCCGTTCCTGCATCGCTACACCGATTCCTTCGCGCTCGGCGCAAAGGCGGTGCGCTCCGACATCAACGTCCTACCGACCTCATGGATCGGCGGCGATAATCCCTTCCAGGATCCAGTGAGGGCGCAGACGCAAGCCGCATTGCAGCTCTCGAATGGAGCGGACCGCATCTATGCGGTCGCGGCGGGCAGCAATGGCGGCGTCTTCAAGGCGGTGGCTGACAAGCCCGGCGCGATGGCGATCGGCCTCGACGTCAATCAGTGTGGCGATGCTCCCGGCGCCATCCTCGATAGCACGCTCAAGCGCGTCGATGTCATTCTTCCTGCCACTATCGACGGCATCCTCAAGGGCTCCGCCAAGCCGGTAGTGGGCTTCGGCCTTGCCGAAGGCGGACTGGAGCTGCTGGCCATGTCACCGGACGTTGCGGCCTCCGGCTGCGCGGTCGCAAAGGAAACCGAAGTCATCGGCAAACTCAAGGAAATCCAGGCAAGGATCGTATCGGGTGCGATCGCTATCCCTGATCCCATGGCTCAGTGACGATTCCGGAGCACGACAATGGCCTTGCTTCAGATGAAGGGCATTACGAAGCGATTTGGGAGCCTTGCTGCCAATGACGGCGTCAGCCTCGAGGTAAAAAGCGGCGAGATCCACGCGCTGATGGGTGAAAACGGGGCCGGCAAGTCGACCCTGATGAACGTCCTCTATGGGCTCATCAAACCGGATGCCGGCGAAATCGTGATCGATGGCAAAGCCATGGATTTTGCAAGCCCGCTCAGCGCCATCGCCGCCGGCGTTGGCATGGTTCACCAGACATTCAGGCAGTTTCCGAACCTGACCGTCTGGGAAAACCTGGTGTTCCAGAACGAGCCCGGCAATGGTCCGTTTGTCTCGGCCGATGCCGCTCGCGATTTTGTTCGCAAGCTCGGCGCCAAGCACGGGCTCGAGATCGACCCCGACAGCCGTGTGCGCGATCTGGCGGTCGGCATACGCCAGCGCCTCGAGATTCTAAAGGCGCTGTCGCGTCAGGCGAAGATCCTGATCCTCGACGAGCCGACGGCCGTCCTCACGCCTCAAGAACGCGACAGCCTCTTCGCGGCCATGCGACATCTGGCAAGCCAAGGCATGGCGCTCATTCTCGTGACCCATAAAATTCCGGAGGTCACCGCCGTCACAGACCAGATCACCGTCATGCGTGACGGCCGCCTCACGGGTACCTTGACGACGGCGGAGACGAACGAGGCCGAGATCATCCGTGCCATGATTGGGCGAAATGTGCCGCCAACGGTCGCGACGAAGGTGGTGTCGACCGCAACGCCGATGCTCTCTGTCCGGAACCTTTCGGTCCGCAAGGCAAATGTTGCCGTTGTTGACGATGTGTCTTTCGACGTTCGGCCTGGGGAAATCGTCGGTATCGCCGGCGTTTCCGGAAACGGTCAGCCGCAGTTGATTTCAGCCGTCACGGGACTTGAGCGCGCGGTGGGCTCGGTGGTCGTCGCTGGGAAGGACGTTTCCGATTTCTCGATCGCAGATCGTCGGTCCGCCGGCATCTCCTATGTGCCCGAGGATCGGCATCTGACGGGCACTGCGCCCGCAGCCTCGATTGCTGACAACATCGTCTTTGGCACGCATCGTGTCTCAGATGCCTCTCACCGGGGATTTCTCCGCAAAGAGGCCATCCGCACCCAGGCGCGCAGGCTGATTGAACAATTCAGGGTGAAAGCCACCTCGGAGCAGGTGCCGATCGGCTCGCTCTCCGGCGGCAACATGCAGAAAGTGGTCATAGCCCGCGAGATCGAGCACCAATCGCCGCTTATCATCATCGAGGAGCCGACACGCGGGGTGGATGTCGGAGCCATAGAATTTATTCACAAGACGCTGATTGCCGAACGCGACAAAGGCCGGGCGATCCTGGTGGTCTCATCCGACCTCAATGAACTGCTGGCGCTTTCGGATCGCATTCTCGTGATGTTCGAGGGACGGATCAACGCCAGCCTCACCGGAAACGATATGAACGAAAGCACCGTCGGCGGCTGGATGATGGGGGGAGTACAAAGCGCATGACGACGGCGGGAGGCCTCGATACGAAATCAAGAATGGTGGCCATCGTGCTCTCCATCATCGCTGCGGTTGTTCTGGGAGGGCTTGTCGTTCTCTCGACCGGTGCCAATCCGCTCTCGGTCTATCGTGAGATCATCACCGGCGCCGTCGCCGGCCGCGGACTGGGCGAGACGCTCACCCGCGCTGTACCATTGGTCGGTATGGCCCTGGCGGCTGCGATCGCGCTGCGCGCCGGCCTCGTCAATCTCGGCGGCGACGGGCAGATGCTGGTCGGCGGGCTCGCAGCCGCGCTTGTTGCGCTTTACCTGCCGGCGCCAGGTGTCCTCAGAGCCGTGTTGGCGTTGCTGGCCGCCATGTGCGCAGGTGGCCTCTATGCCTGGATCGCGGCCATCCTTCAGCTAAGTCTCGCGATTCCTTTTCTGATCGCGAGCCTGCTCCTGAGCTATATCGCCCGCGGCCTGACATCCTATCTCGTTCGCTATCCCCTGCGCGATCCATCGACGGGTATGCCGGAAACCTATCGTGTCGCGACGGGAGCACGCCTGCCCAGCAGCATTCTCGAATTGCCGATCAGTTGGGGCATGGTGATCATGGCTGCGGTCGCAATTGCCGTGGTCGTCAACGACCGGCACGGCGTCAATGGTTTCGAGTGGCGTATGACGGGTCTCAATGCCCGCTTCGCGCAATATTCAGGAACGAACTTGCAGCGTCAGACGCGCCGGGTGGCTTTCCTGAGCGGCGCCCTGGCCGGGCTGGTCGGTGCCCTGCTTATACTCGGACAGCAATATCGTTTCACCGATGGCGCCTTGCTTGCTCCGGGCTACACCTGGTCCGGCTTGATGGCAGCGGTCCTTGCCATGGCAAGCCCGATTGCGACCGTCATCACGTCGATATTCTTCTCAGCCCTGCAGGTGGGCGGATTTTCCATGGAGCGGGCGCTCGGCCTGCCAGCCGTCCTCACATGGGTCTTGCAGGCATTGATCATTCTCTGCCTCGCTGCCCGCCCGATCTTCCTGAGGAAGCGATAGATCATGATCAATATGCTTCTTTCCCAGGTGCTCGATCTGATGACGCCGGTGCTGCTGGCGGCGATGGCCGGAGCGCTGTGTGAACGCGCCGGCGTTTTCAACATCGCGCTTGAGGGCAATATGCTCGTCGGTGCCTTCGTGGTCGTTGCGGCAAGCGTTGCCTTTGGCTCACCGGCACTCGCCGTGCTGCTGGCTCTCATCAGTGCTGCAATCTTCGCGACGCCGCTTGCTCTCGGCGGCGCGCGGTTCGGCGGTGATCCGATCGTCATCGGCATCGGCCTGAACCTGCTTGCCTCCGGATTGACGACCTACCTTCTGAGCGCCCTGTTCGGTGTAACCGGCACGCTCGTCGATCCGTCCGTTACCGCTCTGCCTCGCTTCGGCATTCCGGGCCTTGCCGACGTTCCCGTGTTCGGTGCGATTGTCGGCGGACACAATGCGCTCGTCTATCTCTCATGGCTACTGGTGATCCTCGTCAACATCTACCTGTTCCGGACGCGCTGGGGCTTGCGGCTGCGCGGCATCGGCGAGGTACCGTCCGCGGCGGCGGCGATGGGGGCCAATGTGAGCCGCTATCAAACCGCGATCGTTGTTTTCGCCGGTGCTCTTTGCGGGTTGGCGGGGGCAGAGCTGGCGCTTGGCTCCGTTGCGCTTTTTGCCGAAAACATGACGGCCGGGCGGGGGTGGATCGCCGTGGTCGCCGTAATGCTGGGCCGCGCCCATCCGCTCGGCATCGCTTTGGCATGCTTCGGCTTCGGCCTCGCAGATGCGATCGGGCTGCGGCTCCAGGGGCAGGGGCTCCCCAATCAGATCACCGACATAGCCCCCTACGGTATCACTCTGCTGGCGATGGTCGGCCTGGGACTGCGCACTGCTGCAAGAAAATTGAAAAATACGTGAGGAGGAAACGATGACTATGCCGAAGACCATTTATGTGGCGGGTTCCTGCGATACCAAGGGTGACGAGCTGCGTTACGTCGCGGAGCTGATCAGGGCTCAAGGAATGTCCGCAGTCCTGGTCGATCTCTCGACGGCGACGCCGTCCGGTAATGTCGACGTCGATGCGAAGACCGTCGCCGGCTTCCATCCCGGCGGTGTCCAGGCGGTCTTCACCGGAGACCGGGGTTCAGCCGTCTCGGCGATGGGCCTTGCCTTCGAACACTTCATCCTGTCGCGCAAGGACGTCGGCGGCGTCATCGGCCTTGGCGGTTCGGGAGGTACTGCGATGGTCACGCAGGCCATGCGCGTCCTGCCCGTCGGCACCCCGCGCGTGATGGTCTCGACTGTGGCCGCCGGCAATATCAGCGCCTATGTCGGCCCGAACGATATTTCCATGGTGAACTCGATTACCGACATTGCCGGGCTTAACCGCATTTCGCGAACGGTCCTGTCGAATGCCGCCAATTCGATCGCCGGCATGGTCCGCAATCGCAAGGAGGCCGAGCAGGACGACAGGCCGTCGCTCGGCCTGACGATGTTCGGCGTCACCACACCTTGCATCACCCAGGTTGTCGAGCAGTTGCGCGACCAGTACGAGTGCCTGGTGTTTCACGCGACCGGCATCGGTGGTCAGTCGATGGAAAAGCTTGCCGCGTCCGGCTATCTGGCCGGGGTCCTGGATATCACCACGACCGAAGTATGCGACCTGCTGTTTGACGGCATTCTGCCGGCGACGGAAGAGCGTTTCGGCTTCCTGGCGCAACTGCCGCTGCCTTATGTCGGCTCCTGCGGCGCACTGGACATGGTCAATTTCGCCGGCATCGACACCGTTCCGGAGAAGTATCGCCAGCGCAATCTCTATGTGCACAACCCGCAGATCACGCTGATGCGCACGACGGTCGAGGAAAACGTGGCGATGGGCAAGTGGATAGGCGAGCGGCTGAACCGCAGCATTGGTCCAGTGCGCTTCCTACTGCCCCTCGGAGGGGTGTCGCTTCTGGACGCTCCAGGCCAACCGTTCCACGACCCCGAAGCAAACGCCGCGCTGTTCGACGCCATCGAAAGCACGGTGCAGCAGACCCAGGACCGCCGGGTGCTTCGGGTGCCGCATGCAATCAATTCCCCGGAGTTCTGCTCCGAAGCCGTTCGACACTTCCACGAAATCAGCACGAGGCGTTAGTATGAAGTTCAAAAGAAGTCAGTTGCTGGAAAAGTTCCGCCAGCAGATCAACGCAAAAATTCCCATTATCGGCGGCGGCGCCGGTACCGGCCTTTCGGCCAAGTGCGAGGAAGCCGGCGGCATCGATCTGATCGTCATCTATAATTCCGGCCGTTACCGTATGGCCGGAAGAGGCTCGCTCGCCGGTCTTCTCGCCTATGGCAACGCCAACGAGATCGTGCTCGACATGGCCCGTGAGGTGCTACCCGTCGTCAAGCACACCCCGGTTCTTGCCGGCGTGAACGGTACGGATCCATTCTGCAATTTCGACCATTTTCTCGACGAGCTGAAAGGGCTGGGATTTGCTGGCATCCAGAACTTCCCGACTGTCGGTCTGATCGACGGCACCTTCAGAGCCAATCTCGAAGAGACCGGTATGGGTTATGCCCTGGAAGTTGAGCTCGTCCGGCTGGCGCGCAGCAAGGACTTGCTGACGACGCCCTATGTTTTTTCGGTCGAAGACGCTCGTGCGATGACCGAAGCCGGCGCAGACATCGTTGTTGCCCATATGGGACTGACGACGGGCGGAGCGATCGGCGCCGACACCGCGCTGACCTTGGAGGCATGCGTGGAGGAGGTCAATGCGATCGCCGCCGCAGCCCGGAGCGTCAATCCGGACATCATCGTCCTTTGCCATGGCGGTCCGATCGCCGAACCGGAGGATGCCCGCTACATTCTGGAGCGGTGCCCGGGTTGCCATGGCTTCTATGGTGCTTCCAGCATGGAGCGCCTGCCGGTGGAAAAAGCGCTCGTCGAACAGACGAGAGCCTTCAAAAATCTTGTCATCAAACATTAGGAGGGGAATGTGGCCAAGGCATATGCAAGTGCGGTGATCGATGCGCCGATTGAAACCGTGTGGAAACTTGTGCGCGATTTCAACGGCCTGCCGAATTGGCATCCGGCCATTGCGAAAAGCGAAATCGAGGGTGGGCATAGCAGCGGCGATGTCGGCTGCATCCGCTCGTTCTATCTCACGGATGGCGCGCATGTGCGCGAACAGTTGCTCGCGCTCAGCGACGTTGATCATTCGCTGTCCTACAGCTTCGTGAAGCCGGCATTTCCGGTGAAGAACTATATTGCAGGGATCCGATTGCTCCCGATCACGGAAGGGAACCGCACATTCGCGGAATGGACGGCTAGTTTCGACGAAGAGCCCGAAGATGCAGGGAAATACGTCGAGATCGTTTCCACGCACGTCTTCGCTGCCGGCTGGACAGCCCTGCAGGCCACGCTCAGCAAATAGACGAGCGCCTAGGCGCCACCAAAATCGGCGTCATGAAAATTCTGGCGGAGCGCTTTAGAACACGCTCCGCTTTCTTTACGGGCAGGCCTCTGTCCCGTTTCTCAGCGCACGATGTTCCTCGGCCGGATCACGCCGGTTCGACATAGCGCCCCTTGAAGAAGATCAGGGGCTGCTGTTCGTTCTCCGATTGAGCGACGCTCATGTCGTTCACCAGCCCGATCACGATGCGATGGTCGCCGGCCAGATGTTCTTCGTAAAGCGTGCAATCGACCCAAGCGAGAGATCCTTCGATGACCGGATTGCCTGAAGTCGTTCCGCTCCAGGCGACGCCTTGCCACTTGTCACCTAAGGCATTGGAAATTTCCCTTTGTCCTGACGCTAGAATATTGACCGAAAAGATGCCCGCAGCTCGGATCTTCAGCCAACTCGTCGAGCTGTGCATGACGCTGAAGGAGACCAAAGGCGGCTCCAGCAAAAGGCTATGGAACGACTGGCAGGTAAACCCCACAGGTTGCCCCTCCGATATCCGCTTGCCTATTGGATCGCCCATCGGTCGCCGGTGCGTCAAAGGCGCTTCCTCGTGCTCATATTGACGTCGTTCTGGACGAGTTCGCTGGTCAAGAATTTTGCCTGGCTGGTCCGGCTCGGCCGCAACGGGCCGTTCTCCAACCTGCTGCACTATCTGGGCATGCCGGGGGAGGGAACGTTCTGTTCAATCGAGGTACAGTGATATTCGCGATGACGCATACGCTGCTGCCGCTTGCCGTCATCATCATGTTTCCCGTTCTCAATGCGTAAACCGCAGCCTGGTGTCGGCGGCCCGAACATTGGGTGAAGGCGGCGCGCAGACATTCTGGCGCGTCTATTTTCCGCTGACCATGCGCGGCGTGGCAACCGCTGGCCTGCTGGTTTTCATTGTGGCGCTTTCGCTCTTCATCACGCCGGCGCTGCTTGGCGGCCCAGCTCAGACCATGATCGGCCAGCTGGTCATCGAGCATATCAACTCCTATCAAAACTGGCGCGTGGGCAGTGCGCTTGCCGTCCTGCCTACACTTATGACCATGCTTGCCGTCTTCGCCGGCGATTGGTTGCTTTCGCTGTCGTCGGCCATGGGAGGGCGGTTCGAAGCTGCAGGGATGGGATGATGTGTTCATGCAGGTCAGTCCGACACTTGCGGCCGCGTCGACGGTCATTCTGGCAATCGTAACGCTGCTATTCCTGACCATGGAGCTCCTGCAGCGCAAGCAGCCATCGCAATAGGACGCGACGGCGCTGCCTGGGAACAGCGCGACAACAATGATAAGTCGACCCCATCTATGGATGGGGCCGGCTTTTGGCGTTGATACCGGATCAGCGCACGAAATGCGCGAGCTGCTTGCCGCTTAGTGAGCCGCGACAGTCCAGAAATAGTAGGCGAGCGGGATGGCAAGAAGATACATGCCGATCGACACCTGTTTTGCCTCGCCAGACAGCACTTTGACGATGACGTAGAACAGCAGGCCTCCGGCAATGCCGGTCCCGAAACTGTTTGAAACCAAGGTCAGCAAGACCATCATCAGGGCGGAGAGACCGTCTGAGAAGTTCTCGAGATCGACTTTCTTCAGAGCGCCGAACATCGACATGCCGACGAGGATCAGAGCCGGTGCGGTGGCGGCTGCCGGGATCATCAGCGCGATGGGAGTGAAGAGCAGGGTGAGGGCGAACAGAGCCGCCGTTGCGATGGAGGCAAGGCCGGTGCGGCCACCTACTTCGGCGCCAGTGGCGGATTCGACAAGCGCCGTGGCTGAGGGAATACCAAGCAAAGGGCTGATCGTTGCGGCAATGGAGTCGACCAGGAAAGGCTTGCCAAGATCCTTCATATTGCCGGCTTCGTCAACCAGACCGGCCTTTGCACCGACAGCGAGCGTCGTGCCCAGCGTCGAGAAGAATTCCGAGGCGAAGAAGGCGAAGAGATAGGGGAAATATTGGATCTTGAGCGCGCCGAAGAAGTCGAGCTGCAGACCGATTTCGGAGATGCCGTGCGGTACGCCGAAAAATGTGGTCGGGAGCTTCGTGACGCCAAGTGGAATGCCGAGCAGCGTGCTGCCCAGAATGGCCCAAAGGATCGGTCCCGGCACTTTGCGCCCGCGCAAAAAGACGGCCAGGAAAATCCCGAAAACGGCGATGATGGCCTGTCCTGAGCTGAAGGATCCGAGCATGAGCGCATGGCTCTTGGCGTTGACGTCAACCAGCCCCGCATTCTTGAAGCCAAGAAGGGCGATGAACAATCCGATGGCCGCGCCCAAGCCGAGCTTGATCTGGGCTGGCACCATGCGGGTAATGACCTGGCGCACACCCAACACGGTCAAAAGCACGAAAATGACGCTCGACCAGAACGAGATGGCAAGACCGGTCTGCCACGGAATATGTTCCACAGCCGCCATTGTCGGCCCGACCAGAACCGAGCCGCCGATACCGGGGCCAACCACGAAGGGCATGTTGGCATAGAGCGCCATGAACAGTGTCGCCCCGATGATGACGAGGATGGCAGCCGTCGTCGCGGCCGCGCGATCGATACCGCCAGCCGAAAGCAGGGACGGAATCACCACGAGTAGATAGGCGGCGGCAAGGAAGGAGGTAATGCCGGCAATCACCTCCGTTTTCGTATTGGTATTGCGTTCACGCATGCGGAAATAAGTCTTCCACCACACTTCCGATGCTTCGCTTGGCTGCACAACATTCATGTTTGAGGCCATCGTATATATCTCTCCTAAGTCGGCAATCATTGCCGTGCAGCCAGTGACGTCAGTTTGGGCCTGCGGCCAGAAGCGGTCTGATTTGCAGTGTCGTGCCGTCTGTCAGTCCAAGGTCGGTGACGTGCGGGCCGGGATTGCATGCAAGGCTGGCTCCGACGACCGCCTTGAAGGTACGAATTGGCGGCATCCAATCGGCGAACGCGTCGGCTGCCAAGCGCAGCTTGGCGAAATCCTCGGCAACCTCGTGTGCTGGAGCATCCGACAGCAGCCCGCAGACGGGCAGGGCGAGCAGCGCCGTAACCTTGCCATCCTCAGCCGTTGCCATGCCGCCGCCGGCATCGATGACGGCGTTGGCCGCCGCGGCCATATCCGCGGGATTGCGGCCGAAGACCGTCAGGTTGTGGCTGTCATGCGATATTGTCGTTGCCAACGCGCCGCACCAATGGCCCCAGTCTTCCAGAATTCCGATAACGGGCGAGGGGTCTTTTCTCCCATGGCGGTGAATAACCGCCATGAGCAGCATGTTGTCAGGCAGGACGAGCTTGCCGTCCTTTACCTCGACCGTGGCCTCTCCCCATTTTGTGAAGCGAGGGCTGACGACGGTGTTGATGCGGGCCTCGGCCATGCCAGGCAAGGCAATCTCGAAATCGGCTGCTGACAGCCTGGCAAGCTTTACCGTGTCGCGATACGCGTCCGCCCGTGCACTGCCATTGAGAACCTCCGCAAGTCTGCCGTCACTGGCAACCTCGCGCCCCGATGCGTAGACGCGATCGACCTTGATTTTTTCGAGGTCGGACAGGATGACGATATCGGCGCGTCGACCGGGAGCAATCAACCCGAGATCGTATCGATTGAGCCACATGGCAGCATTGAGCGTTGCGGCTCGAATGGCGTCGATCGGCCTCATGCCATAGCCAATAAGTCGCCTGAGAACGGAGGACATTGCTCCATCGTTCACCAGATCATCCGGGAAGACATCGTCGGTGCAGATCGTCAGCGTCTGCGGCAGATGCGGTAGTGTCTTCAGCGCTTCGATCACACCGGGCAGCACATAGTCATGGGAGCCGCGCAACTCGACGGTAAGGCCGGCGCGCAATTTCGCCAGCAGATCTTCCCCGGACGTGATCTCGTGATCGGATTGAATGCCCGCCGCGACGAAAGCCTGCAAATCAGCGCCTTCGAGGCCGCGGGCATGGCCACAGACGCGCTTGCCGCTGGCGAGCCCCGCTTCGATGACCCCGCGCATCGGCTCGCTTCGCTCAAGCACGCCGCGCATGTTCATCACTTCGGCAACGCCCGAAATGTTCGGCCAGCTCAACATGGTCGCCATTTCGCAGGACCGGAACTCTGCACCGGCAAGTTCCAGCCCGGGCGCAGAAGGCACACAGGACGGCGCCAGGGTCAAAAAGCGCAGCGGCAGCTGCTTCGTTTCTTCCAGCGCCCAGCGGATGCCTTCGAGACCGGCGACATTGCCAACTTCATGAGGATCCCAGCATACGGTCGTCGTACCCTGTGGGACGACGGTTTCCGCATATCGCCTCGGCGTTACCATCGAGCTTTCAACATGCATATGCGTATCGATGAATCCGGGCGCAATGAAGCGTCCCGAAGCATCAATTGTCTGTTTGGCGTCGGTCCTGCTCGCTGCAGCATGAACACTCGCAATCAGCGGACCGACAAGGCCGATATCAGCCGGCCGAATGTCCGAGGTCGCGACATCGACGATCGTACCGCCGACGATCAGGACATCGAAAGGTTCGAGCGCAAGGGCGGCCCGCACCGCGCGATCGCGCAGGTCGGATGCATGGAGATCATGGGGTTCATTCGGCATTTGTGTCTCCCTGGGCGATGGCCGATGGCCGCGCGGTGGATTGCCTGACAACAAGTTCTGTCGGAAAAATTCTGCTGGTACTGGTCTCGCCGGCGACGAAGGAGAGAGCGTGCACGGCAACGGCCTCAAGATCCTGACGGACTGTCGTCAGCGGCGGCGAGACGATTTGCGCCCACATCAGGTCATCGAAACCCGTAAGCGATAGGTCAGCCGGTATACGGCAACCCCGCTCCCGAACGGCGAGCGCGAAGCCGATGGCCAGCGCATCATAGGCGGCCGCACAGGCTGTGAAGCGAGTGACGTCAAGTTCGCGGCCGAGAGCGCATCCCGCCTCGAAAGTAGCGTCGCTATGCGTCAACGTCGGCTCGATACCGGCCGAACGGAATATCTCGCATATTCCTCCGACACGCTCGCTTGCCACCAATGCATTCTCCGGGCCAGCAAGCACAAGAAGCTTGTCATGACCAAGCGCAAGCAGATGCTGCGCGATCTTGCGGCCGCCTTCGCGGTGATCGCTCGCGGCGACATTGCCACCGGTGACCGCGCTGTCGATCACGGCAACAGGAACTGCAACGCTCTCTGGCATAACGGTCGTACCGCGCGTCGGTATGACGATCAGGGCGTCGACGCCGCGCGCGATCATATTCCTGATCTCGAAATCCTGTTGCTGCGGATCACCCTGACTGTCGCCGATGAGAACGGCAAGGCCGCGCTGCTTGGCCGCCCGCTCAATGGCCTGGGCGAAGGTTGGAAACAAGGGTTGACCGATGTTCGGAACGAGCAGTCCGACCGTATTGCTTTTGCCCGTGCGCAGCGCGCGCGCCGTATGATCCGGCACGTAGCTCAGCCTGTCTGCCTCAGCCCGGATCTGCTCGGTAAGGGCCGGAGAAACGCGCCCCTTGCCGCGCAGAGCATTGGAGACGGTCGCCGTGGACACACCCAGCCTGTCGGCAATTTGGCGAATGGAAGAAGGGCGCGTTTCACTCATTTCGGGCTGGTCTTGATCATCGTTGATTAAACGATTAATCAAGAGATGCTATTTTTGCAAGTGCTTACTTTCCAGTTTCCTAGGAAGGGGCTGACCTCAAGGGGTGCGAAAGAAACCTTACACAATACGCATGGGGCGGCACGCTTGCGTGCTGTCACCGATAAGGAGACCTCCCACCATGAAGGGAGAAGCTTCCCGTGTGAGTTCCAGAACGGCAGCCTATCCGAAAAACGGTGGATGCGTTTTGATGTAGTCCCAAAGACGGTCGGCGACCGGTCCATGCGGTCGGTCGCGGCGGCGGGCGGCGGCGAGTGCGACATCGGTGCCGGGGAAATGCTGCCCAGCAATCGAGAGCAGCCGCCCTTCGCGCAGTTCCTCCCCGATCATGAAGTGGGGCAGGTGACCCCAGGCCATGCCGCGAAGCACGATCTCCTTCTTCATTGCATGATCGGCGACCGTGCATTGCGGTGCGCCTTCTACCACGTAGAAATTGGTCTTCGGAGTATCCCGCGCGGTGTCGCGAATGATGCACTGGGTCAGCCCGCGCATCTGCTCGGGGGTGATTGAGGGCGAGGGCGCAAACGGCAGAAAATTCGGGGCGACGACCGGCACGAACGAGATCGTGCCGAGGTCGATCCATTCGAAGCGCGGGTCGGACTTGTCTATCCAATGGAGGATCAGGTCAGCCTCATCGAGGAGGAGCCGCTCGGATGGACCTCCGATCGTCTCGAAATGCAAGTCCAGCCGCGTGTTCGGGTAGTCACCGAAAAATCCACCCAGTAATTGCAGCCCGCCATGCAGCGGACATGTATCGCCGAGAATGACACGCAGATGTGTTTCTTCGCCCATCGAGAGCTGGTGCGCATGCAGCCGCAAGACTTCCATTTCACCAAGCAGGGCCTGCGCCTTGCGATGAAAGGATCGTCCGGCCTCGGTCAGGCTAACCCGGTAGCCGCTGCGGTCGAGCAGCGCCACCCCAAGGGTTGCCTCGAGCTTGGCGATCGCCGCGAAGACGGCTGTGTGCGACCGGTTCAGCGCCGAGGCTGCGGCCTGGAAGCCGCCTTCGCGGGCCACCGCATCGAGACATTGGATTTCCTGGAGCGTGAAGGGCTGCATTGTATATTCTGATTACAATGATCTTCGAATCTTTTCAATTTTTTTCGAACGAGCGTCAAACTAGCGTCGCACTGTCTTCGGTAAACGCGCTCCACACGGAAAGCGCCAACAGCAAGTGAAGGTGCATATCATGACCAATAGCTCCGCTCAGCCCGCCACGCTCAATTATGACGAACCGGCCGCCTTGTCGTTCTTCACCACTGGTGATGGCGTTAAGGTCGCTTACAGGATCGATGGCCCGGAGGACCGCCCAGCGCTTATCCTTTCCAACTCTATCGCGACTGACTTACACATGTGGGATCTCCAGATCCCAACCTTGGCCGCGCATTTTCGGGTTATCCGCTATGATTACCGCGGTCACGGCGGCTCCGATGTTCCGGCTGGCGCCTATTCGGACGGGCGGCTTGGCCGCGACGTGCTGGAGCTGATGGATTGGCTCGGGATCGAACGGGCACATTTCCTCGGCCTGTCCCTGGGTGGCTGGGTCGGCCAATGGCTTGCCATCCATGCGCCGGAACGCATCGACCGTCTGATCCTCAGCAATACGTCTTCCTATCTCGGTCCGGCAGAGAACTTCGACCGGTCGATAGCCGCAACGCTGGCCGCGGCGGATATGCAGGAAACTGCCGAAACCTTTCTCGGCAACTGGTTTCCGAAGCCAATACTTGCAGAGAATGGACCTGTTGTGCGCCAATTTCGCGACGTATTGCTGAATACATCGCGCCAGGGCCTTGCCGGCCTGTTTGCCGCCGTGCGCGACGCCGACATGCGCCGCACGATCACGCTTATCCAAAGCCCGACGCTGGTGATTGCGGGAGAGTTCGATACCGTGACCTCACATGCGATGGGTGAAGCGATCGCCAACACGATCCCCGGAGCGAGACTGAAAACCTTCCGGTCCGTGCACTTCTCCAATATCGAATTTGCGCAGGAGTTCGGCGAGGAAGTCGTAGCGTTTCTCGATCCGCAATCGATCTGAGTTTCTGTGATAGGTCCCGACGAAGCCCGGAGAGCGCTGTAGACTGCGCGAACTTCGTGCGGCGCTTTCTGGGGGCGCTCTTTGAAGGCACTGAATAGATTTCAACGTTCGTCATGACCTGCCTCGCGGCTCTCTTGGGCCGCAGGCGACGACGAAGGTAATCCTTTAGACGGTGAATTTCGTGACAATTGATTTGATGGATTTGTCTCTTTTTTCGCTTGCTGCGGTAATCCTGCTTGGGTCGCCTGGACCTGCCATCGCGGCGCTTATCGCCGTTGGCAAAGAGCGGGGATTTCTCCACGGCCTGCGCTTTTATGCCGGCCTGCAGATAGGTTTGGCTGTTGCTGCTGGCGTCAGCGCCGCAGGTCTCTTTTCGGCATTTGCGGCTATTCCGGGCGCTACGAAGACGATGATGTTCATCGCGACGGCCTATTTGCTCTATCTCTCTTACAAGATCGCTTTCGCCCCGGTTGGGGCAAGCGAGACGGAGGCTGGATCGAGCTTCGCTTCGACGGTGGCTGGTGGAGTGCTCCTAGGCGTTACGAATCCGAAGGCCTATATTGCCTTTGCATCTCTGATGGCGTCTTACGCGATCGTCCGGCTGGACACGGTAGCGGACATGTCGATCAAGTGGATTATCTGCGTTGTCGTTATGATCGTTGTCGACCTTGCCTGGCTATGGGCCGGCGTCGTCTTAGGCCGGGTCGACCTCGAGCCAACGACCGAGAGGACGATCAATGTCTTGATGGGCGGCACGATCCTCGCTACTGCATTGATGGCCATTCTGTAAAAACGGAACCAAGTATGGCCCAAACGGGTGCCAAAACCCCCGGTTTTCCGGCATAAACGGAGTATGCGTGGCCCGAACCAGAACGTAGCGTGGCCCAGAATTTTCGGGCACAAAAAAAGCCGGGTCATCGACCCGGCTGGCAAAAATCAAACTTGATTTCTAGTAGGGCAGTTCAGAAGTCAAAGTCGGATGTTTCCAACGTGCCGCATTTTCCAAATACCTGAGCAGCTCGGTGTACCCGGGTTGGTCTGCTCTCTCCAGCAACTCTACGGACAGCCGCCCCAGAAGCATCGATAACGAGATCTTTCGGCGTATCGGTTTTAAATCGAAAAATGGGTCAAGTGCGGAGTCTAATGCCTGCTCACCCCGGGATACCATTGCGTATCCAATGTCAGAAACCTCAACCCAATCATCATCATCAAATTCTTCTAGCTCTGGTTCTCGGCCATACTTGGCGACTGCGCCGAGCAATTGGGTGAAATGGGCCGCTGATTGTAAGGGAAATTTATCGAGCCAATTTCCGTGGGGCGGACCACCTCGCAATCGGTTCACCACGTAATCTTGGAAGCCAGCAGGCCTCGTTGAGCGCGGCCCGGCGAGGTTTTCAAGATCGGCGATCGCTGTTCGCAGTTGGGCAGAGAAATCTGACGCCTTCAGCCTGTCGCCGGATACCGTCTGCAACCGAATCCCATGCTCCGGGCAAGTGTGCACAAACTTCATCATCCATTCGACGCGTCCAAAAGCACGGTGGAGACGTCGCGCTGGGCCGATGTCATTTGCCACGCAGGCCGGACAAAAACGACAGCGATCTGTTTCGAGAAATTCGCGCGAAAATGTTCCTCCTGGAGTTTCCACGAATTCCCTGCTCTGTATGACGACACCGTCTGCTGGACGACCCTGCCTACTTCCAAGCAGGGCGCAAAACACGTTCACGTCGGTTTCCCAGCCTTCGGCCAACCGTCCAAAGTTGAAACCGAAATGCGACGCGAATTCTGCGGCGCTCTCGATACCATTCAGCGCGGCGATACGAGAGCAGTAGCTGGCCAAGGTCTCATTTGGCTGAAAGGGGACCGTCAACGAAAGCATTCTGAACCTCAGCAACTTACTTTTTGCGAGACCTTGCGAACTTCTCCAAACGCGCATTCGCCTCGCGATGAGAGGCGTCGTACGGCCTGGTATCCTTCCAATTCTTTACAAGAAAAACGTTGCGGTCCGGCTCAAATCCAGTGTTGTTTTCGAAGCAGTTTGCAAACTGTTGGTTAGTGACGACGGTTTGGTCACCGTCGATTGCTTCTTCGACAGCGCCACGGATCATCTGGACAATGGTGCCGAAATCCCGGTCGCATCCATGGATCAAACGCTTGATGAATTCCTCGTCCTCGTGAAGTGCGGTAGACAGCTCGGCATGGTCGAAGATGATCATACGCGTCACTTCCGCGATTGTTGCTTCACCGGAGGTCCCAGTCATCTTCGAGAAAGGAATAACCGTCGAGCGGTTCGCCAACTGTTTTATAGCCAGGAACTGATCGAGAGGCTCGACGCCTGCCAGTACGATCCTGAGTGGCCAGTCAGGCATCTGGACCAAATTTTTCAGAGAGTTTGCGATTTTGGTGATTTCGACGCCATTGGCGGCGTCGACCGCATGCTGTGCCTCGTCGATGATCAAGAACATCACTTCATGCGCCTTCAACACATCTCGGAAGGTCTTCCACATCAAATTTTCGCGGAGAGTGCTTCGCACGGGATATCCCAACGCATGCAAACCCTCATACGCTAAAAGACGGGGAGTGCAGGGGCTCGGAGCAGTCATCATCAAGACAGGAGATTTTGTATTCCCGTCTTCATCGACATAAGGCCGCATCGCGACCGTTTCGGCAGTGTGCCTCAACAGTGCGGTCGTCTTGCCAGCACCGGATTCGCCACAGACGGCAACAATTCTGCGCTTATCGGGCTTGGCCACCTCGTCGAGATTAACGACAGCAATGCTTTCGACCATCGCTTTGAAGGCCTTTTTGAGCCTCTGGTCCCGTGAGAGGCCAATATAACGACCGTTCATCCGAGCGACGCGGTCGGCCTTCAAAAGTACATCGTGTGGCATCAGTGCCCGAATACGGGCGATTGCTGCCCGCTGAGATTGAGAGATATCCAAAGCGCGCTCCTTTAGAACGAAAACATTGATAAGTTTGAAACGGGTAGGGGGCGGGCCGGATCAGAGATTGAAGCCTGGATCGAGAAGATTTCCGCTAACAGGGTTAGGCGCTGTTTTAGCAACCGGGTTTTGAGTTTGCGCGTTTTCAGCAGACTGCTGAATACCGTGCATGTCCCACTGTTTGATCAGTGAAGAGATATCGGCCTCCTCGACCTGGGCCTGCTCCTCGGAGCGCTTGCGCTCGACGAATTCGACCTGGTAGGCGACCTGCTTCTCGAAACGAAGGATATCGCGCTCGGTCAGGACTGCGCTCCCAAGTTCCGCTTCGGCACGCGCCACTTCCGCCTGGTCACGAAGCCACGACTTCGTCCGCCGGGCGATCTCCAAGGAAACCTCAGCATTCTTGCGGTTCGTGAGATTGAGGCGCTGATTGAAAGCGAGCCACTTCCAAAGGCTCATTCCGGCGATCTCTTCGTGGTCCGCCGGAACGGTCAACCAACCCTCAGGATGACGAACCGAAATCGCCCCAAGGTCGAACCGGTCAAACCTCACTTCCAAGCTGACGTCGCTTTCACGAAACAGGGCCTGGAGTTTGCTGGAAGTATAAAGAATGCCGAGAATGCGGATGCCGCCCTTGGAAATCTTGCGATTTACCTGGATGCCAAACACGCTGCGGCGAAGACGGGGGGACAGCGGCGGTGTCGGCTTGTAAAACTTCCGCAAGCGCAGCCATGCATTACGTGGTGTCTCACCGTTCAGCCCCTCATGGGGCGTGTTGTGGAAGACGTCGACAACATAGCGCATCAGGAGTTCGGCGGCCTTATGAAAGACGATGCTTGCCTCTTTCTCAGCATCGTAGTCGCCTTTTTCAGCGGGCGAACCCCAGGTCCTCCCGGTTAAGCTCAACAATGCCTGTCGGTTCAACGTCCTGAACCACCGCTCCAAAGTTCCGCGTGCCGCTGCATCACCTGCCTTCGGTTGGAAGAGGCACCCACCGATATCATTTGTAGCGGTACGAAGCTCTTTGCTGGCGAGCCAGGTCGCAGAGTCGACCGGGACTTCTTGAGGAACGCCGTCCATATCCCACGGTGTTTCGCAGCCGATGCTCCTCGCCAATTCTGACTTATCGCGCGTCACCATCTCCAAAGCGCAGATCGCACTTGATGTGTTTGGGGCGGTGTGGTGGATGCGCAGACCCACGATACATTTCGTTGCGACATCCTTCGCGGCCGTAATATAGAGTCGTACCCGCGCGACGACGTTGCGCTCTTTTTGACTGAGGTTGTCCCAGTCTTCGGCTTGGACCAGAAGCGTCTGCAGGTCGATGGAGCATTCATCGATTTCAACACGTTCGAGTGGCCTCAGAACATCCACACCTCCCATAATGGCGGAATACCGAGCCAAGGCGGCGTCTGAGCCATGCTGCCCAAGAGTTACATGCGCCCGAGGAAGCTTGTGGATGCGCGAGGAGAACGTATCGATATCCGGGACGCGCAAGTCTTTCAGGGCAGTTGCGCCCAACGCGATATTCTTTGCCCTGCGCTCCTGGTTTGCCGTCTCGACGGCTTTTTTGAGCATGGCGTGCAGCTCTTTGATCGGGAGCCGATCCTTCGAAGCGTACATCCAGACATGCTTGTTGATATGCTCAAGCTCTTCGGGCGTGAAATATTCCCGGCGGTATTTCGCGCTACTTTTGTTCAACAGGGCGATTGCATCGAAATTACCCTCTTCGAATTTTTGAACCCACCGACGCAAACTGCGGGGAGACGGTGGCGCAGGAAGCTGCGGCGCGGTTCGGTGCGTTTTTCCTGCAGCTTTGTGACGTTCATCGGACTCCTTCTGAAGCCTCGCCTGCGTCTTCATAATGTAATCGGAAAGCTTAGCCTCCGAGCGCGAAAGGAGGTCGTCGGCCGCTTCGTCACGCAGGAAACGCGCACACCATTCATGCTTTTCGAGGACCTCCTGCTGCTGAGCAGGCTTCAGGTTACTGAGCAACTCGGTTTCGGAGAGATTACCCTCGTTGGGCGAGGACCGACGGCCCGGAAGGTAGCCCATGGGGTCGCGCTTATTGTCGAACGCCTGTGACACCGATTCATACGTAAAAAATTCGGGCGGCAGGTCGTCATCGACACGCTGGAACCAGTAACCCGTGTTTGTGGTACTCATCCAGCGATAGATTGCGTGTTTGTATTCGACGCGATCACCGCGATTGAACTCGAAAAGTTGGACGTGGTGTGCATGGCCTGGGCGTACGAGCATGTTCATTTCGATCTCCTTTTTTTTTGGGACGCAGGTGTCCGTTCCGCTTGAGGCGGATCAAATCCATCAGACATTTTCGGAAGGCCGGAGTTGAGTGCGTCGCCCTAAGGCGGATGCGCGGCCAATGTTTTGCAACCGTGCATCATGCGATTACCTCGCCTTCATAGACCCGAACCCAGGGAGCATCGACGAGTTTGCGAGCCGGTTCAGCCAGCTCAATCACGCCGTCGTAGAGAAGACACCAGATTGCATTCAGTCCATCGGCGAAGCGCTCGAATTTGCGGGCCAAGGCATAGGCACTGACGACGCCATGGGCATCCGCGATGATCGTGCGCATGCGGGCGCAATCTTGTTCGTTGCGAATTTTCAAGGCCCGAAGTGTGGCTTTCGCATTCCAAGCGCGATCCCGGGTGAGGGTGCGGTCGGTCACAAGGAATGCGGCGTCCGCGAAACCAGGAAGGTTGGGCTTGGTCCGCCCAATGATGTTCTCGATCTCAGTCGACTCGACCTTGTCGAACGGTTTGACCGCAAACGCTAGACGGGTCCCGTTCTGCAGGGTTGCGCGGTAGTCGTAGGTGTGCTCGTGCATCCGACCGTCAGCTCCCAGATAAGGCACCGCAGGTGGCTGATCTTCAATGTCGATGACCAACCGATTGGACAGCAGATCAAGAGCGCAGTGCATTTCGTGCGTGCTGGCAAAGCTGACGGCGCGGTTCGTGCGCGTGTCGACGAGATAGCCGCGACTGTGAGCCTTTGTCCGAGCAGGCGGCAAACGGGTTGCCGTTGTCGGACCAGGCGGAACCCACAGGTCGATATTTTCGGTCTCTCCGTTATCATTAACGGCCGTGATCTGGACGAGGCGGCCAGCAGGGATGAATTCCTCCTCAATCACCTTCTCGAAAATCGGCGGGCAATCGTCGATATAGTTGTCGATGCCATGCTCAACCTCGATCATATAGCGCAAGACCCGCTTCTGCTTCATTTCACGTCCCGTCCGAGCACATTCGTGCTGTAAATTCATTGCCTTAAAATCGCTGTTCAACGCGCCGCAAATCAGCGCGGCCGGAAGGTTTCAGCGAGATATTAGGACAGGGATGAATGAATGCCGGGACGCACCCAGGCCGTCATCGCGGAACATTCGTCCGGCGACCTGCTGACGGATTGCGGGCATGACGATGCCGTCCGAAAGGTCAATCGGACCGCAATCGGATTTGGTATCGACAGCTACTTTGACAGCGTTGTCCTGAGACAACTGCAGCCGGGAACCATTTCTCGGGATTTTCGACACGAACGACCTCCTACAACGACCCTACGTCTGTGGGAGGGATTTGCCGCAGCCTCTTGGCTCGGCATTGTAGGCCCAGCTAGAGGTTGTCGCGGTAAACCCGCTCCCATCCTGCTATTTGTAGGTCTACGCGCATCAATATCGCTTTCGCGTTCGTTTCGATGGTTCAATAATGCACACCACCAGCACCTGGGGAAAGAGGCTCAAAGCTTTTTGTCCGACTTTCAGGCATTTTGGAGGAAACATGGTTAACGCTAGAGGGGTGGCGTAACGTTTTGTCTGTTTCCGATACAGAATGATCTAATTTCGAGTTACCACATTCTGCCAAAGGCCGTGTAACGGTCGTTCTCTTCCTCAAGTTTAGGTGTGACTATGTGGCGAAGAGCTACGAGCGCCCTCAAGGTTGCCGCTCGATAGACCGGATCAACGACGAGTTCCGGATCGCCAATAGGGACCTCGGTGAAAAGCTGCGAGATGTCTTTTTTAGAGACCGCGATCCGGGCCAGGCAGGTTCGTTCCCTCATAATGTCAGGCATGCTCATCTTCTGCAGGGGCAAGGGATCGAGGCTATTGACCGAAAAGATAAAACTCAGGCTGGGCTCATCGTCTTCTTCAAGTGAAGTGACGTAGACACCGGAGACGTACCTATCCATTTCATTTTTCAGATATAGACCGGCCCCGTAGCCAAAATGAGCGTAGAAGCAGGCCGGATAGGTTCCGTCCGGCAAACTATTGAATTCGATGGCCGTTGCATCGGCGAGTTCCTCCATCAAGGCCGAAAAATCGAATATTCTTCTGCCCTTGTGCGCCCACCGGTTGATTGTATTGGTAATTGCCACGGAGTCATGGACGCGGCGGTCGAATTCCTCCTGAGGCAGTCCCGCATAGGCTTGTCGGCTGATCTCGTCCAACGTGTGCGAGGGGTTTTGCGCCTGCAGCGTCTGCAGACGCTCGCGGCATGTGTCGATACTCTGGGTCAAGCGAACCGGATGGTACGTTTTGTTGATCAGGTTCATTTCTCACCCCTTGCATTACGGGGACAGTGGCGCAACGGCCAGCAAGACACAAAGCTATGCAACTCGGTTAGGCTGCGTCAAAGCGACAACGCTTTCTCTACCTATCGCGTCAACAACTTGCCTTCATTCAAGAGGCAGATAATTCGCCTTTTGAGGCGGCGATCAAGACGACTCACGACTTGAGCCGATGCCAGATGGACCTATAGCTCGGAGGTGTATTTAGCAACTCATAACCTATCGATCATCAGTTCGAAACTAACCGATCCGTTTGGGCTTTTCTTGCTCGCCACATACCTCTGAACTTTCGCCACTCAAATTGAACAAAACGCTCGCAGTGATAGCGAAATCAACGTTTCGAGCCGTTGCATGCCATATCATGTTGCGTTTGAGGGCGCTCAGAGTGGATGTGCCATCGCATATTGGTAAGGCGTTCAGTCCGAGATTGCAGTCAATCGAACGTCAAAATTTGAGTTTGCGCATGAATAAACAGCACCGAATGGTGGAATGGCAATTACTTTAAAGGCTTGCGGCCGACCAAAACCTCGATTGTGATAGAATCACATGCATCCGAGACTTTGTCATGCCGACCGAAAAATCCAATGAATGGTTGCCCGATCCGTTCGAAAACCTTCTACGATACGAAACGTCCGGCTCCGTGCGGATGGTAGGGACGATGTTGTCCACCGACAAAAAGTGGTTCGAAGCCAACCTCAGCGAGGAAAATCTATCTCGTTGCGCCAGCATCGCCGCTCGACTGGATCAATGGAAAGCAATTGAAGCCGTACACGGCGAAGGCTCAGCTTTGAACCCCGATCATCAAGTTCTCGCAAATCTAATTTCGAGCGTCGAAAGTTGGAAGCGCGACTACGAGCCACTTCTTGCCAACGCCCATCGGTTTAAGGCCTTTATGGATGATAATTGGCTTTGGCACCAATCATGAAATCCCGTGCGTCGTGATAGCCGTCAAAGAGTTTGGAAGCCTCTCGGAAAGAAACACTTCCTATCTCAATAGTTTTCAGTTTTCCCTCTTCGAAGGAAACACTTATGCGTTGGGCAGTAAGGAAATAATCTGAAACCGCTTCAAAGAATTTCGCCATGATTTCAAGTGACTCATCGGCAACAAGTTCGCGAATGAGACTGCGAAGCTCCTCTAAGCCGGTGGCTTCTCTGAGCTTCCCATCTGCAAGGAATGCATAAAAGAGAGTTTTTGAACCGAACTTTATCGCGATTACTTCCCGCATCTTACCCTCGGACGATTTGACTGTCTGCCGAGGACATAATTGCTTTTTGATTTCGGAAGCGTTTCCAATCAAGCGACCCAGTGCGTAGGCTATCTCCAGCGAGGTACGCCCTTCAGGGCAATCTCACCGTCATGAACGAACGTCACGCTGTATCGGGCCCTAGAAACGCCGACGTATAGCTCGGGTCTGACCCCATCGATATGTTCGTAGTTTCCCGTCTTCAGCCACTTCAAAGCCTTCAGATGCGGAAAAACGAGAACTCGGTCGAACTCCATTCCCTTTGCCTCGCCAAAATTCATGGCTGGCAACCCAGCACAGGCCGTTTTTACAGATAGCCGGAGAACCTGCGGATCGAAGGTGCGGTAATAATCACTCACTTCGTCCGGCCTGATTGCAAACACGCCGTCATGACCCGTCAGGTCCTTGTTTTGCGATTGTGTCTTCTCGTGGTCGGGATAGAAGCTGTCAGCTAGGTCTGCGATCAGTTGGTTGCACCGATGGGTCTCAACCCGGTGTTCCAGTTGGGCGAGCTTCTTTTTCTCCCACTCCTGAAATTTCTTGATGATATCAGGCCCACGAAAACCTTTGTGTCGATTGGAATTGTTGGTTGTGAAGGTCGATTGCCGTGGATCACCCACGAGAACTACTTCGAGCTTCGATCTGAGCATCAGGTCGATGATGTCGAGGTCATACCCGGCAACATCCTGAATTTCGTCGATGTAGATTCGCGTAAAACGCTGCTCCAAACGTTGGAAGATCGCGCCGCCCGCTGCGGCGTTGCAGTCGCAAATGAATTCCGCAAGCCTGTTTGAATAGATCGTTGACGAGTTGCCGAAATAGTAGCGACCGACGTCGGCCTTTGGAGCGAACCTGTCTACCGTCGTTTCTGTCCAGAAAATGCCGTCGATCCGCTTCTCGTATTTGTAGTTCCGATACGGCCGGGCCATTTCACGGAGAAGGAAGGTGTACCAGGGAATGATTTCTACGTGTTGCGGGATTGTTAGCCCTCGCTGATAGAACTTGGCCTGAATCTCGCGAACGTTGTTCCTAGTGTAGGTGACGATTGCCGACCGGACCGACTTGTCGGCCAGCACCTCGTCAACGATGCGGGTCGTCTTGCCTCCACCTGCAGCAGCGATGACGATTCGATTAGGCGACCGCACGATCAATATATCCCGGCACGTTCCACGCCTTATCAGTTTCCAGGAGTCGAAGAGCGACCTCAGTTTTGTTGTTCTTCATGAATTTCAGTAGATCATCGTTCGTGGCATATGTGGTGCCGAGAATATCGTTCAACACACTCCGGTCATTGGCCTTGAGCAGTTGTGGTTCCAAGGTCTTGGCGGTCTCATCGGGATCGTACTGAATTGAGATATGTGCGTGGTTGAGGTAGTCGACATACTTTTGCTGCAGCCTTGCCACGTCACCATCGTTGTCGGTGACAACATCAACCCGGATGTTCAAAATTTCGGCAATTTCCAGGAAGCGTTTGAATGCCAGGGAGCTGACACTGATGACATCGACGCCCGCCTCAATGGGCATCTTTCCATGCTTTCGATGGAAGGCCTTCTGGACAATAAGCTCGTCGGACGGACCTTCAACGAGGATCGCACGCTTCGAGAGCACGAGTCGAAGGGTATCGTAGCCGGGCAATTTCAGGAAATAGTCCCGGGTTTTCGGATCAAGTGCTGTCAGCTTGATCGCGGCTCCATTCATGAACATCAGAACGGAATCGACACCGAGCTTGTTCATAACGTAGCTGCTGTGGGTGGTGATCAGTAGTTGTCGGTCTCCGCGTTTTGTGGCGATATGATTGATCAACCCGGCCAGATTTGAGAACGACAAATGGTTTTCGGCTTCCTCGATTAAAAAGACGTGGGAGTTATCCGCAATGTCCAATGCAAGTTTGATCTTCACGGCGCTCTGCTCGCCTTTGCCGATGAGGGTCATCGGAATATCATCGAGATGAGGCATGACCCCCGACTCCCAGTTGGCGCGGGCGGAGCTGTCGAGCGACACGGTGATCGCCTTGTCGGAAACGTTCCCTTTCTTTGCTTCCAAGCCTGAATTGATCGCCGCCACCTTTGGGTCGGCGAGAAAGCGATCTTTCATCTGACGGTACGAGAGCGCGAGGCTGACCTGTTCCTCGCGGGTCAGACTGTCTTTGACCACATCAAGCACATATCGATTAGCGACACCATTGCTGCGCAGGGTGCTTGCATCAATGAAACTGGGTTTGATTGGGATGGATCGCGCCGTAACGTCGTTGTCCGCGAAATCGCGCCACCGGACAATGTAGTGTTCGACCGGGACCGTTCTGATGAGCGAGGGGTCCTTAATGTAGTCCGCGTACTCTGCCTTGTAGCCCTCGTTAAATTCAATGAGCATTCTGATGCCTGGAACATCAAGTTTTAGGAAATTGTTTCGTCCCTTCATCTTGCTCAGCGCAGTATCGTCGGCAAAATATAACTCGATCAGGATCGGAGGTGGGGGGCTAACGTGTCCTTTGTTCAGCCGCTCAATGTACATTCGGACGATCTGGGAATTGAACAGGTAGGGATGCAGCTCCCCTTGGATAGCTCGACCGTTGATTTGGCCGCTTAGCGCCAGATGGATTGCTTCCATCAAAGTCGATTTTCCGCATTCGTTGTCACCGACGATGACGTTGAGATTTGGATTTAGGTCGATGGTTGAATTGTGGAGACAGCGATAGTTTTTGATTACGACCTTCGTTATGTGCACTCAAACCCTCGCAATCTACCTGCGACGCAGGCGAATCAGCACCATTTCGTTCTTGGATTTCTACCGCACTCACAACGTCTGATACAACTATCGCGTTTACATTCCAGTTTTAGAGGTCGCAAATGCGACTCGTGAATACATCGAATTGGAACCAAACGACGTGATCCGGCTGCTTGTCAGAACCAGGGTCCGGGTGAACGGTTGCCTTCGAACTCGGCTCATCGAATATTTCCAAGGAGTGAAAGTCCCGGCTAGGTCCTGGACGCATGCTCCCGAGCTGAGCCTTCAGCAGGAAGAGCAAGCGTCTGCCTCAGCAGTTCGGGGACTGGCATCAATAAGCTATTAATACTATATATAGTGTTTGCAGCCACCGTCACTACACGATAACTCAACTTCAGTCCACCGACGCGTCGAGGCTGCACATGGAATTCATATGGAAAAAGGGAGTGGGGTTTAAGGTCACGGTTGCGCCGAGATTTGCTCTTGTCGCATGCAGCCTTGTTCTTGCTCTGCAAGCGCCCGATTACTTGCCCCACTGGTTTTCGATCCTTCGTGCGGCACTGGCGGGCTAGTCATTATAGCAAAAAAGCCTCCCGGCGTGAACCGAGAGGCTTCATGTCATTCAATCTTCCGCTACGGGAAAATTCTAGTAAACAGCGAGACCAACCCAATGATCCGCATATCGGTGATACCGAAGGAGTGGACCATTCTGTAAGTCTCGCCCTTGGCATTGCGATATTCCAGCGCAAGGAGTGAAAACACTCTGAGCCCCTTCATATTGCTGCACGAGAAGCCTCCAAGGCAGACCATTCTCGTGCTCGTTAAGCCGACGCTCCGCAAGGGTTTCCTTCATTAGGGCCGTAATGAAACCGCTGCGGGGGAAACGTCGTGGCCTTTTTCCGTGGGGTGCTAAAGCACTAGCAGCACTCGCATGTAGGTAGAATGGGTATGCTGTTCAAGGCGATTACGGTGAATTTCACATCATACGTACAGACGTCAGGGAGTAACAGCTCCCACGTTTAATGAGAGGGCAGTCAGGCCCGGTGAGAGCCTAGTCCAACTCGCTGCACTTGATATCAATGTTTGCGGGAGATCTTTCGGTTGCCTGAATGAATCGTCGTAACTTGTCACTTTCAATGACCACCGCCGTCAGCCTACCCGTTGCATATGCGCCCGTGTCGACCGCGATCCGGTGAGGATAAGTTTCCGGCAGATCAGTCTCGGTCGGCGTGTGACCATGCACAATGATCTTTTCAAATTGGCCACGATGATCGAGAAACTCCTCCCGTATCCATCGCAGATCGAACGAATTCTGATCGGCAATAGGAACGCCAGGCCGAATACCCGCGTGCACGAAACAGTGCGCTCCAATAACCACTTTGTCGACAGCGTTCCTCAGCAGCGAATGATGGTGCCCATAATATTCATGGACGAACGCTGCAAACTGTTGAACGGTTGGCCTGTTACCAGGAAGATATGACCGCATGGTAGCCTGACCGCCGTTGCCTTCCAGCCAAATCGTTGCGTCCGTCTCCGTCAGAAGACCTTCGAGGGCAAGTAGGAGATACTCGTCGTGGTTCCCAAGGATCAGCTGCGATCCTGGAAAGCGATCCATCGCCTCATCGACGAGTTCCAGCGCTTCTTTGCTATCCGGCCCCCGGTCGATGATGTCGCCAAGGAAGATGATGACCGCACTTTGATCGCCCGCGTCGTCCGCAATGGCGTCCAGCAACGGGCGCAACAAATCCGCTCGACCGTGTACGTCTCCGATAGCATAGATTGGCTGCTCACTCTTCACTTCGAACGGTCCGCTTTTTCCTTGCGCCATAGGATGTCAGGCTCGTTATCGTGAAAAATGGAAACGAGCAATGCGTTACCCCCATCCCTGCCGCATCACAATGTTCCACGCGATCTCGTCAACTAGGATGAATGCCGTCCGCAACACCTGGGCGGACGCCTTGGCGAACTCCACATTGCGGCAATCACGTCGGCAAGAGCAGGCCATACAAGGCTGGGCTTTGTCTCGGGAGATGGCTGCCGTGAACGAGATCGAGCAAGCCGACCGCTTTTAAACGTTAGCACTGATAAGCCGTTGGCGGAAGACATCCTGCTGACGCCGGGTCGAATTGTCGATGCATCGGCCTTGATCAACGGATTGCCAGATAATGAGTGGCAGGCTGCATGCCTTCGGGATGTCCGCGTACAATTCAACGAAGCGTACTTCTGCTTCGGAAAGCAGAAAAGCCTGATCATCGATCCGGTAGAGGGGCTGTATTTCGAGGGCGCGTACGTCAAGAAGGCGAACCGCTATGGGAAGTGGACGTACGATTTTATTCTCGTCGCGAATGACAACAAGGAAGCAGACAAGGCATTCGACACTAGTCGTGTCTTCCTACGGGACGAGAACCTGGACGAGGAGATTGAGCGGCGGCTTGCAGAGGCCCGCCTCGCGGGCAAGGGAACTCAGCAACTTGATCAAATTTTCCTAAGTCTGGACAAGCAGGCGTTCGCTGATGAGACTGTTCCTACCCTGGCTAGCGCTCCTGTAGCAGAATACATTCGTATTTTCAAAACCTACGACGGGGACGAGTTGAGAACGATATTGGCTGGTGTCTTCCAATACAGTCGTGTCGGAAATGCCACCGATGACATGAAGACCATCGTTTCAAAGTCCCGCGAAGCGCTAGTAGTCATTGGCCAGGAATCCAAATTAAATGCGGAGCGAGTGAAGGAGTGGGGTATTACGATCTCTACTAATCGGACCGCTCAAGGATAAATGACTGCATTTGGCTGAACTCAGCGAAAAGTCCAGCGAGACAGTTTCCAGGAACGGGCGTCAATTTCTGACCAAGGTGGGCGAATTGAGGAATAACCCAGTGGATAGCTCAATTCGTTTGCCGAGAACCGAGCTTCGCTTTTCTTAGCCCCCTCAAAATCAAAACCATTGCTTGATCTACATAAGGAGTTGTGGCCAGCACACGATTCTCTTCGCTCGATAATCCATTTCGAAGGGCTTTCCCGTTGAACGCGCTGAAGCGCTCGCGACCTGGCCAATCCCGAATGCTTTTCGCTTCCAACACGCCAATCGCTTCGGCAACATCTCGGGCACAGCCGCCAAAGCCTCCCATGATGTATAGAGGTTGTTTGCCTTGCAGCGAATATAGTGCTTCCTCTGCGATCCCCGGCATATCCCCCTTATATTCATTGACTTTGCCACCGAGGATTATTCTCGCGTCAGTCTCAGCCAACATCGTGTGACGCATTGCCGATAGCCCCTTTACCCACTCTAAATCCGTCGGCGGGTGGCTAGGTAGCTTGTGCCGCTCTTCCAGTCCGATCTCTTTTCCATCGATGTCGAGAAGCCGAAGTTCAGCAGTACCCTGTAGATCCGTAGCCGCCTGATCTAGTTCCTGCGGCGCTTTGGCAATATGAATGGGCCAGGCTAGGTAGTTCGTCACTCCGAGTTTGTCGTCGCCTATCGTATCTCGGCGGTATCGTGCAGCCAGCTCGAACAACAGGTTACTGAAACCGCCGACGCGGAGGTCTCCGCCGTATACCAGTTTTGCGCCAAGCGCGAGCGTATGACGCGCGATCTCGGCCATTGCGTCTCGAAGGTGTTCATCGTCGAGGCCAAGTTCGGCCATGTCCGGGCTTTCCGATGTGGACACGGCAATCGTTCTATTGTCCAGAAGTTCTTGATAGCTCATCTGACGGCTCCTGCTAGCCACTCTGTGGCACTGCGTAGCTGTATATTTGGCGCGATTGCATGAAATAATCGTTCCTCCTCCCGGCCGAGAGGAGGATCAGGATAGACGACAATTGACTTTTTGCCTTTCGAGTCTGGCACAAGCGTGGCGAGGGAGATCAGCTCGGGCGGTCGAGGCACGAAAGTGACGCGCAACTTGCTTTTCTTGGGACGCATTAGTTCAACTCGGCACTGCCACAAAAAGTCTCTTAGAATTTCGTCCAATAACGCGCGTATGACAATATCGACGCGTGGAGATTTCTCATTATCCAATCGAATGATTGGGACGTTTCCCAAATATGGGAAGCCTCGCTCGTCCTTGTCCGCGAGACAATTCGCGATGACAAGTGGTCGGTTATGCCGCTTAGCCTCAACAATCTCGCGGCGACACCATTCTCGGGACGAGTAAGAATCCGTGTGGATCGCAATAACAGCGCTCACCTTGACTTGCGAAAGTAAGACCTTTTGGAACCGCAATCCGGGTGGGATATCATAAACGTCGAAGAATGAACCCAAACCGTCGGTCAAGGTCAGCTTTCTCCGAATGGCGGTTGCCACCAGTTCACCGGCCTTGTTTCCATCGTGCTTCGAATGACTAAGAAAGATGTCAACCTTCTTGAGAAAACGAAGGAGAGCTTTTTCACTCTTTCCCGGTTTCTTCAAATGAGCGAGATAATGTCGAAGCATTCGGCAAAATTGGAAAGTCAGGTGCCCGATCAGAGCGTCAGTTCGGCTCTGTACGTCGCCGTTCCATTGATACCATCGTATCGCCTGTTCGCTGAGGTTTAGGTCGCGAAGTAGGTCGGGCTCGATAACGACGGGAAAAAGCCTTGTCCCAAGGCCAGCTTCATCGGTCTGGTCCGCCAGCGCTCTAAGATAGGTGAGCCAAACCTCGTCTTCGGTGTAATTCTTATCGACGAGAACAATGACTGCGGAGGTCTCTGCTGTTGAGAAATCTATTGGGAGAGGCCCACCTCTGTCATTGGATAACACGAAGCGATAGACAACGGGTATACCAGTACCGCCAGTTATCTTCTCGTAGCTCTCTCGGCGAAAGTGCTCAAACATGGCTTTCGCGATGTCGTGCCCCATCGCAAATTGCGGATGCCATACGACGTAGATAACGATGAAAGGGCGAGCCGTATCTGCCATGCAATCCCTCGTTTTTGCTCGCTAGGCACGCAACCGATAAGTGGTAATGTAGTCGAGAATCAGCTTGGCGGATAGTGAGCTTTGGGTTGTCCCGTCGACCGGCACAATTATTTGACCTCAAGCTTAGAAGGGTTTTTTAGGCTTGTTACCTTGCTCGCTCTTCGGTCGTGGTTCACCCCAATCAGTGATGATGGACGTGATTATCTCCGCAAGCGCTGGCACTACGGACGACCGCGCAGCAACAGCAAGATTTTTGCGGACATTGGCTGGGATTTGATCTCGTAGTGCGTTTAATTCATCCATTGCTTCCTGAAAGCCAGATTGGCGTGGCGGCTCGCCGCTTGAAAAATTCTCTAAGAGATCAAGCGCCTCGGCAATCGCTTTTCCACACCCACCGTAAGCTCCCAAAGCGATGACTGGCTTTCCCGCCGAAAGCATCCCGATCGCTTCTTCAGCCACGCCGGGAAGATGGCCATAATATTGATCTCGCGGGTTTTCCAACAGTCCAGTCTTTCCGCCTATCGTTATACAGGCGCTGGAGTTTGTAGTCTTCATACGCCTGGCGAAGGAGAAAGCTTCTTCGACATTCTCATGAGAGATCTTCACAGGGAATGTTGAGCTGTCGTATTCCTCTTGATCTAGGCCATCTGGCGAGAACACGAGTGTGTCGCCATTGATTTGTATCACGCCGTGACTCTCGCCGATGCAGGCGTACGTGACTATTTTCTGTGATTGGCGGCCAATTAAAGTCTTGCGAAACCGGTCGTATCCCGCTTCCACGAGACTAGGCTCGTCAATAACATGAATGAACGTGGGTGCCGATTTCCCTGGTGGGAGGTTGGAAAGCGCAGACGCAATTTTATCTGTAAGCCCACCCGGAGCCAAATTGCCGCCGTAGACAATCACAGCACTTTTTTGGGTTAGCGCTGTACACAGCAGCGACAATGCGTCCTCAAATGTCTTTTTGGATGCGGAGTTCTCTACTTCCGGAGGCAAGCTTGCGGATATCAAGATGGCTTTCCCGCCCAAATCGGACATTCACTTCATCCTTTGAGATTGCGAGTTATCAGGTGGATTGGCGGCTGAGATCGGATTCCTAAAAAGTCAAGGATAGAGTAACAGCTCGCCTTCGGGTAGAGGTGGCGTCTCAAAAAGCTCGCGTCTGCTCAATAGATCGCCAAATATTTTCGCGATCGCTGATAGGCGAATACATGAGCTATATCGTTGATGGCTCAAGAATATACAGCTGATGCTTGTGTCTCGGCTTATGGTAGCTTGGACACGGGCCGTGTCTCGGCTTCCGTTAAAGTTGCTAAAGCTCGTCGCGCTCGGTTGGATGCAAAACGACAGAGGCTGCTCGGATTCGATGGACGCCGCCGCATCGAGTTCAGAACATCGCCAATTGCTGAGAGCCCCGTGCGGCTGACGGCAGACCGTAGAGGCCTTCAATCCCAGATATGAAGTCGCTTTGGCCGCCGTAGCTCGGATGGCGAACCTGCATCGCCTCAATGCCCAGGTCGGCCAAGGCGAACTGCGCATCACGTCCGACGGCAACAACTATTCGGGGATCAAGCACATCAAGTAACCAACTGAGCAGCGGACGACAGGCGTTTCGCTCGGTCCGAGTATGGCAACGATTGGACTGCGGGTCACCATGTTCGTGCGGATGAAGTGGGAAGACGTTCCACAAAAATACTGGTCGCTGGATACGATTCAGCGTTTCCCATATGACGCTCGCTGTTCTTTCAGCCAAGGCTGGGCCTTTGGTAGCGCGAACGAGAGGCAGGTCGCCATATAGAATGGAATGGTCCGTAAGGTGGGCCTCGTCTGTAAGCGCGAGGCCTGTCCGCCGTCCGCCACGATATCCAAGATCCCGAGCAATCCAGATTGAATCGACCTTACGCTCTATTGCCGCATCGAGGACCAACTTCAGATTCTTTCTGCGAATAGCTGGAGCGTCGTCCTGGTCAAAATCATCGCAGGCATCGGAATAGGGATTGAAAGCATCCGTGAATGAAAGATTGGCTAGCGTTTCAACAAACTGAGCGGTATTCATCATGGAAGTTCCTCTATCGACAGCGCCCGCTTCTCTATATCAAGCTTGATCCGACCGCGACGGCTTTCTCGAAGAAATCGAAAAGCGTGATTTCCCTGCAGGATTGCTTCCTCCCAAAGCCAGAGGGGTGAGGAGTGCACCTCGTATCCACGAACAAACTGCCGGACATTCTTGAGGAATGTTAGACTGAGATCGCCCGGCCTTTGATCGGCAAAAAAATCAAAATCCTTCGCAATTCCAAATACATATGTCGCGACCCCCTCTTCAATCAGAGCGGCACGAGCGCCATCCTCTCCCTCGTCGACACGCGCTTTGCTTTTTCGCTTACGTTTGAGAAGCGCACGGGTAACGGGGGACCATCCAAGCACTGCAGCATAGGCATAATGGAAAACATCGTGGAAACGGTAGTCATCAGGCTGCATGATGTTGTCGGTCAGGCGATCTCCTATAAATAGGCCTCTGCAACTTTGAAGCACGTATCGCTTACCGTTGCTGGCCTCGCGCTCAAAAATGTCGATTTCCAGGGAGCGAGGCAGTTGCTCGTCTTCGGGGAATTGGCCATCAAATAAAGGGGGATACACACGCTCCTGCGGCCAACGATCTTCTGTCTTTTGAAGATTGGCGCGAGCTGCCTCTTCAAGAAGAACATCCGCCTCGTTCGCTGCTTGCACAAGATGCTGCAAGACGCTGGTCAATCGCGTTTGAAAAGTCCCATTGTCACCTTGCGCCCCGTCGATGTTGGCTGCGAGTTCACCCGTAGCCGCCGCCAAACGTAGCAGGGTCTTCTCGAACTGAACGCTCGGCGTGTTCATCGGCAAAGAATGCTGCGGTTGAAGCGCTGAGAAAGCAACATCAGCACCGGAGACGTCGTTCGCCAGCGAAGCGAGCTTAATTCCCGCATGTTCTGTAATAATCGCCAAATACCACAGGGTGTCGCCCAATTCTTCAAGCACGGTCTGCTCATAGCCGATGATCGCTGCCTTGTCGCGCTGACGCTTCTTTACCTCGCTTAGCAGGCTTCCAACTTCCCCAACGAGGCCAAGAACTGGGAGATCAAATCCATTGCCTTTGTTGCGCGTACGGTCGCTCCGAGCTGCAAGTGTTTGGTATTCATTCAGTCCAAGCGAAGCGCCCGTCATTGCAATCCTCCTAGCGTAGCCTCAACCATTCAAATGGGGTCCCTTGCAAACGTCGCGGGGCGATTGATCCAGCTAAACAACAAGTTTGGTTTTCATCTCGTCACCGGTAAATTTGGATCGATCGATCCCGGTCTTGCGGAGATCATTTTTTGACCGCCGTGAAACTTGGACAACTTCTTCCGTGAAAAACGGAAGATCTTTGTAAGTTCTGTACTGCAGCTTTATTTCATCATGGCCGATTCGACATAGGCAATTGTCTGGTCGATCGTTCCGGTATTTCTTACAATCTCGACCGTATACTTCTCGCGTTCGCGGTTTGCTAGGTCGACGTAACTTTCGCGGAGAGCTTTCCAATAGGTCAGGTCTTCGCGGCGATCGATCGGACTGTCTCTATCGATCAGAAATGCCACTGTGGGCTTGATGTCTCCCCAGACCGTTTCCTCGGCCCCGACGAGCTTTTTCAATGCCCTTTGCGTCCCGCCGCCAACACCTCCGTAAACCAGCGTTGACCACCAAAACCGATCGAGAACGACGTTCTTACCGCTTGCAATCCAGGGTCTAATGCGTGTTTCAATAACGTCAATGTGGGCTGCGATATGAAGGGCCTGTCTTGCCAACTCGGACATTTGCTTGATGCCGAATGCTTCAGGGGTATGATGGATCTGATAAACGGCGCGGCCCAACGTTCCTTCGTCTCGGCCTGGAAAACTCAAAAACTCAAAATCCGAGCTTAGTAATCGACCTCGTAGCTCTTGCACGAGGGTTGTCTTTCCGACTCCATCAGGACCTTCAAATATGAACAGTTTTCCAGTCATCAACACCACCACCACTATCGAAAACTAATTCAACCTATGGTACTTGAGTCGTCAAGAAGGTGGAGAAGTAAAATGGCAGGTAGACGTCACGTTTTTATTAGTCATCACCACGCGGATGATGAGCATGTCTCGAAGTTGACAAATTCGCTTGCCCGCAAAGGCTACGAAATCCGGAACAGCTCAATCAGAGCCAAGCCCGCGAACAAAGAACGCTTGGAGAAAGGACTAGTAAGCGATAACGCGATTAAGCGTCTTTTGAGGATCAAGATGGCTTGGGCATCGACGGTTATCGTCCTGATCGGGAAGGAGACGCACGCGAGACCTTGGGTAAACTGGGAGATTAAGAAAGCTCACGAGCTGGGCAAGCGTATTGTCGGTGTTTTCACCAGGGGTGGCACGGAAGCAGATGTTCCACCTGCTTTCGAGGACTATGGCAGCGCTTTGGTGAGTTGGAACCCAGACAAGATTATCGAGGCTGTCGAAGGCAAGGATAACGATTTTCAGGAACCCGACGGTTCCCCGCGCGAGCCCGTGCACATTCCCTCCACATCACGCTGCTGATCCATGAGCGTCTATATCTACGTTGTAGCGCGGGACTTTGGTTTCGCGCCCAATCCGTTTCACGGTGTGTGTACGCTTGCGACCTGCAAGCCGATCGTTCGGCGAATGGCTGCTGAGGGCGATTGGATTTTCGGGATGGGGGGGACCAAGCTGGGCGCGGTAGGTCGCTGCATATTCGCGATGCAAGTGACAGAATGCATGCAGTTCGATGAATATTGGGCCGATCCTAGATTCAAAGACAAACGGCCGGTTCGCAACGGAAGCCGGACAATGATGCTGGGCGACAATATCTATCATCGGGCAAACGGGCAGTGGCAGCAGCTCGATTCCCATCACAGTCGTCCAGATGGATCGCCTGACATTCATAATATCAAAACAGATACGGGAACTGATCGCGTTCTGATATCGAAACATTTCTTCTATTTCGGCAAAGATGCTCCAGAGGTTCCGAAGGAAATCTTAGAAAAAATTCGATACAAAAACCTCAGAGGGCACCGCGTGTATCTAGATGACCAATGCCGCGAACTTCTTGACTGGTTGACCGCGACCCAGTCTAAGAACCTAAACAGAGTCGTCGATGATCCGTTTCAATTCCACCAAAGTGCAGCTCGATACTCCGTCAGCGACGACAAAATTTTAGACTAGTTGGGACTTGGGCCAGTTGTTAGGCCAAAGCCACCTACCCACGAATAGACTTGCGATGACGGTAGTTCAGGAATTCCGATAGAATGACCGAAAATTCAATGAAATCTTTGAAAACGAGCACGTTCAGGTTGGAAATGGCGCAGCTTTCCGACGCAAGTGTCTTTGGGTCTGAGTTTATTGAACTATACGGCGATCAGGTCTGGACACAAGACATACCGAATACCGCAGCTGCCCATCAATTTAGGACAGAGTTGATTTCGCGAATTGCGACGAACCGCCTTTCGTATGGTAGCGGAACAGAAAAGCGTGCACTGGAAAGCATTGTTGAGCTTTTCGAAAAGGCTCGGAAGATAACTGCGGACAACATTGGTTGCGGCACATTCGAAATACTGGTCTGGCACACGCTAAATTCAGTCGTCAGGCAATTTACCGCGAAATGGCATCCGCTAAGTAATTCCGGTGCGCTTGATGCTCTCGATTCGAGTGACATTTTTCGTGCTGAACTCTACGGAATTCAGTCCACCCTACGGGAATTAGAGCGCGGACTTGCCTTGTTGGAAGGCGGGGCATCCTCTTATGATCCAGCGGTTGGCGTCGCTAATGGTGGGGCAAGCGGCCATCTCCAGGGTGCATTATGGCGACCTGCAGGTGGTTTAGCAACCTTTGCGGACCTCGAACGAAATGCGGTTGAAGAACGAAGGAAAACCTACAAGGTAACCCATGAAGATTGGGCCGCAGGTCTCGCGATATCGGGAGGAGGGATACGCAGCGCAACATTCTCGCTCGGCGTGCTCGCTGCACTGGCCCGCCGCAACCTGCTGCCTGAGTTCGACTATCTATCAACCGTGTCCGGCGGCGGCTACACAGGTTGCTTCCTTACTTCGTTACTCGGACGCGGTGACCTATCGCCTAGTGAAGGTCTACGCAGCAACCAACTTCCATTCAAGCGCAACGAACAGGAGTCCGAGCTGCTGATGGGTGTCCGACAGAGAGCAAGTTTTCTTTCTGCTGGTTTTATCGAGCGCCTACTTCTTGTTATGCGTTCCAGCTACGGTGTTTTCGTGAATGTCGTCCTGATCTTCAGTGCGATCGCAGCTTTCGCGGCGATGGAGGTCGCTCTACGGCTTGGTTTCGAGAGTGCACATATCCCCACATGGCTTGCTTGGATTTTTCCGCTTGCTTCAGTATGCCTTCTTGGCGTGGTTGCAACGAAAGAACGACTTCAGTTGGGTGAGCTGAACGCGTGGCATCTTATATTGGGCACGTTATTTTTCGCTCCATTGGTCTGGATTGCCCTCCGATCCTTCCACGATGGCATTTCCAAAATAACGGATACGTTCGGCGGGTACCTGGGATTGAGTGGTCTTACCTCGTCGCTTCTTGTCGGCTCCATCGCGATTTCCTTGCTTGGGGGAACGCTTGCCGTCCAAGCACGAGCGCGGTCCCTGATGGCGGCCATCGTTACGGTCGTCTTTTTGCTATTCGTGGAACATTCATTTTTCATCGTGTTCGGTTCGCAGTCAGTATTTAAAACTGGTTGCGTGTTGGCAGCATGCGCGGCGGTGGTCCTGTTACTCTGGTCAGTAACCAACGTTAACGCGACATCTTTATATCGATATTACCGTTCAAAGCTTGCGACGGCCTTCATTTATGTTTCTCCGGGCGCGATGCCACCGAAGGTCAGCGAAATCGCGCCGGGAAATTCGCTTTATCCCATAATTAATTGCGCATTGAATGCGCCTGGCTCCGAAGATCCGCGAATGCGAGGCCGCCTCGCGGACGTCTTCTCATTCACGCCGCATATGACCGGAAGCACGGTTCTCGGACACAGCGTAACCAGAGACTGGGAGCGGTGGAATCCAACGTTTGATTTGGCATCGGCTATGGCGCTTTCGGGAGCGGCTGTATCTCCTCAGATGGGTTTAAGCACATCCAAGCACGGGAGTTTCTGGCTTACACTGTTCAATGCTCGTCTCCACGCGTGGTTGAGAAACCCAGATCTCGTGCCCAAGGACGAGCAGTCTGACAAATCAAAATGGTACCGTAGAAGTCCTGGGCTCGGATATTTGGTCCGTGAATTTATGGGTAACGCCGATGAGAAACTCCCATATGTAAACATTTCAGATGGCGGTCATATCGAGAACCTCGGCATTTACGAACTTTTACGTCGTCGCTGCAGATACATTGTCGCAATCGACGGTGAGGCCGATCCACGGATGACCTTCCACGCACTGACGAACTTACAACGGTTGGCGTATATTGATATGGGTATCCAGATTGATGCTGATTTGGATGAGTTGCGGTTACAAGAGACGGGTTTTAGCCGTTCGCACTTTCGATTCTGTAGAATTCGATACCCGACAGACCAAGGTGTGGATTGCTGGGAGGTTGGCTACCTACTATATGTAAAGCTCTCGTTGACCGGCAACGAAGGGGAATTCCTGCGGCGTTATCGCCTGGACGAGCCGACCTTCCCACATCATTCGACTGCAGATCAGTTTTTCACTGAAACCCAATTTGAGGCCTACCGTTCGCTCGGAGAACACGTCGGGGACAAGCTCTTCATGGAGGCGATCATCGAGGATTTGGCGAATAAGCCGCCGATTGGAGTGCAGGAATGGATGGGAAAATACATCAAGAATTTTCCACCAGCGTTTGCGATCTAAAACTCGCGCAGCAATGGGTTGTCCTGGTTTAACGCGAGACATGACAGGATAGGCAATTTTTTGGGAGCAGCGAGGTCACACAAATTTTCCCGGGCTGAAGACAAGAGGCGGACATGTTTTCTCAATGGAGGAGGCATCATGATGCTCGTTCAGGTGCCGAGTTTGACCAAACTTTAGCGTTTCATCGAGCTTTCGAAGCTAGTGGCGCGTTGATTAAATTGCAAGATGACATCGTCGCGACATCGGTGATCCCAGACGCCGTCTTCGTTGTCTTCCATTGTCGCTTAGTACAGCGGGTTCTTTCGTTGGCCGCTCCAACAAAATGGAGTCGAATACCCGGATTGAACTTTGTTCTTGCTTCGTTCATAAACTTGCGGTCGTCGTAACGGCAACGGAGATGGGCATGAAAATGACTTACAACGGTCGACCATTTGACGTTGCCGACTTTGCAAGAGACATTGATCGTCAAATGCTGGAAAGCGTGAAAGTTCAAATCAGGGAGCGCTTCGCCTCAATCCGCAACCCCGAGACAGGCGAGTTTCCCACGGTTTTGGTCCATGGCGAACGACTTGATGACATTCGGTTGACGATAGAAGGTTCGCCGGAAATCCTTGAGCTGGTTAAAAAGCGAATGTCGTTAGATGATCAGGATGCCGTGGACTTCGTTCCCCTTCACGACGGCCCCCCAAGAGCATTTCTCAGTTACTCGTTCGAAGATCGAGACTTGGCAAAAGCGATTGCCACAGGTTTGATGGCGAACGGCGTAGATACCTGGTGGGCTGAATGGGAGATTGGGCTTGGCGACAGCCTTCGCCGGAAAATCGATGACGGCTTAGGTAAGTGCAGTCACTTCATTGTTCTTCTTACCCCCAATGCCATGGAAAGGCCTTGGGTTCAGGAGGAAATGGACGCCGGTCTCGTGAGACAGATTTCCGGGCAAGCGCGATTTATACCCTTGCGTCATGGCCTTACGGTTTTGGACCTGCCTCCTTTGCTTTCCGGGAAGTATTCGCCAGAAATTGACGTCATCGGGCTGGATCAAAACATACGTGATATCGCTAACGACATCCATGGGATATCACGCAAGCCGATACTAGGTCCCGCACCGAGCGCAATTGAGCTTCCGCCTACAGACTATTCAAAAACCGCCACGGCGATAGCTAAAGTTTTCGTTGAGGGTACTCAAACGGCTCTCTTTGCCGACCCGCAAATGACAGTAGAAGAGCTGACGGCCATCATTGAGGTCTCTGAGGAAGATGTGGAGGATGCGCTGCACGAGTTGCGGGATTTTGTAAATGTGACTCACCGTCGTGTGTTGCCACAGGCTGATTTGTTCGCGCAGTTCGACAAATATTTCATGGCGTGGTCGCCCGAGCAGGATGCATTACGGATTGCAGCCGATCTTATTAATGATCCGGAGATGCCGTATCAAACTGGGCTGGTCGCCGATCGCTACGGCTGGAACCAAAGACGCATGAATCCGGCACTCGCGTATCTCTTGGCTCGTAATTTAATTGTGGACTACAGGGCGCTTGCAAATGATTTCGCCACCGTTCGCGTTGTTAAGACAGAAGCCACCCGTAGGTTCGTCAGAAGCCGTAGCTAGAAATTGTGCTTTATGCCGAAGCGCCGACAGGCGCGAGAATGCCTTCGGCTCTCTCTTTTATGTCGCCGAATGCCCGTTGTTCCTTGCAAGCTCAAATAGTCCCATTGCCTGATCAATGGAGATTGTAATCGAGATGAATAATGAATTCGCCGTTTTTGCTTTCGCTGGTAACTTTTCCAGCACCGAACGTCGTGTGGCTATCCAAAGCCGGAATGTTGAGTACGCTGAAGGTATCGCGCAGCAGATGACGATTGAGTGCGGTTTTCAACCTGTTGCCTTTAGATTTGAGACGATGTCAGATGATGGAAGCATACAAAACCGAAGTGGATGGTTCTATCTCGGTGGGACCGTAGAGACCTTGCAGGATATCACAGGCAAAAATGAACCCGGCGATAGTCGCCTTATCCACTTTCTCGAAGAAAGTGGCCTCAACAAGATTGTCACAAACAATTGCCCTTACCTCGTCCGTTTTCCGCTTCGCGACCAAGATCAAGTTTTATCCTGGGAGCCGGTAGCGGAAAACGGCTTCGGTATGAGGTAGGTTTATTCCTTGCCACGTTGCAACGCAGCTTCGGCTTCCGCCAGTAACTTTTCACTTATCTTCCAGCCATTTAGCGTGTCATCCCATCTGCCATTTGCAGCCGCGATGACACGCTTCTGCATAGGAAAAGATCCGTTGAGATGGATCTTTTTTCCGATCTTTTCGGCCACAAGTATTCCATCTGGTACGACAATTCGTGTAGCAGCCTCACGAGGCTGGCCATCGAATTTTCGCTGAAGAGGTGGCTGGTCCTCAACCAGCCGCACTATCTCTCGACCTGCTGATTGCATCGCACGGATGGGATCGCTTTTGCTGGCAGCATGGCTGTAGGGAATTGGCGTGATGCCAGCAAGATTAGTGGGAAGTTTAATTTCATAGTCGCCTGGAGCGACAAAAAAGGTTCGTTCTTTGCCGAGCGCTCCCATGAACAATCCCAGTTCCAATATCACATTATCTCTTGGGGCAAGGGCATTCTTTTCCCTGGAGGTAACGTCGTCATCAGGCGTCAGCAAAAAAATCGCAAAGTCAACCTGGCTTGTAACTCTTATCAAGTTGTCCAAATGGCTGTGATTAACGCGAAATTTGCAGAGACCGCTTTTGTCGCTAGCCCGACCGCAATAAAGTGGCTGCTCAAACTGATCCTGGAGAGCATCAGCCACGCGTGCGCTTTCGTTAGAATGACCCAAAAATATGTTTTTCATAATATCCCCAATGGCTATTTGAACGCAGGCTTCTAGTCGCAGAGAAATTTCTAAAATAGCGTAAAAAGTGTAAATTCTGTTTCTGCATGCTTAACGGGAGGTGACTGGCTCTTTGATTCCTTTTGCAGTGAACTTAGGGAAAGATGTCGTTTTATAAGCAGGGATCCCGTTGAAGATGAGCTGGGTCTATCGTCAGCTATAGGGAAATCCTTAAAGGTGGACGCAACAAACGCCGGTCCAAGCTGCAACTGTTGAATCACCTAAGAAGCATGGGGATATCTTGGTAACTTGATGCACGGCTAACATCTCGGCAAATAAGGTTGAGGTTAGGTGCCTTCCGTTGAGCGCGTCGAAATCCTTCCAATGTACGTTTGTCGACGAGCGCGAGATCCACGTATGCGGCCAGGCATGCCAGGTGTGTGTCGTTTAGATCGCTTCCCTTACGCTCCTTAAGTGGAGGTCCGTGACGCCGGAGTTCCGAAGAGATTATCCATGTCGGCACGCGGTCCATGGTAACCGACCGTTTGAGATCACGAAAAGGGATGCCAGAATCCTGTGTCGTGATTTTCATCTGCTGAAAAAATAGCCCATACTCCAGCACCTCTCCGACTGTAGCGTCGGGCCTGACATCCGACGGTTCCACTCCCTGAGCCGCCAGACTTTGCCAGATCAATGCTTCAACGCTATTGGGTAAGCTTTGTATTTCTTCGGCAACCTGCCTTATAAATTTCGTCGCTACGGTGCGGGGCTCCTGAATGCGTTTATCGCCGTGACGGAGAATATCTAAGGCAAGGCTGCCCTCGATGACTTCTAGTTGTCGTTTGATTTCTTTTTCGCTCCTGAACCGACCGTTTAGCAACTCTGAAAATGGCTTGGATGAGATGTCAATGGCATTTGTCCGCGTAACGGCTACTAAGGCGCGAGCATCGCGAGACCGATCAAGGAAGATTTCGCGCAGAGAAAGCCATAGGTCAGGCTCGGGGCCAAGAAAATCCGCGCCACTCCCGACTTGGATCAACGATGCAGCACTGGTGTCACGTATCCGAACAAGATTGGCCTCTGGATTGGCATGGGCTGCCAGAATTTCTGATCTCATCATTGATGTTACACCGCTCGGACCATTGGGTGGCTCCTGACGACCAATCCAGGCTATGAATGGTAGAGAGTGTAGAAATCTGATCCGGGAGCGGACCAGATTGGCATCTTCATGTGCACATAGTTCCTCAAGGTGATGAAGGGTGAATATCGGAAGCACGCCTCGGCTGCTTTGCCATTCGGCAAAAGCTTGTGCTCGCTTTCTCTCGGCGCTCTTATGTGAGAGACTATCACGAATCCAAAGGGCGAGATGTGAGGTATCCAAGGCAAGGAAGAAAGGCTTCTGCAGACCGTTCATTTGTATTCCATTCCCTGGGTAATTTACTCAGCAGCCACGTTGATGGATCTGCAACTTTAGCTTGTTCTTCTCTCATATTTCCCAGGCTGCCAAGCATTCTTTTCTAGCTTTCACCATAATTTCGCCGGTAGCGACGCAAATGGAGGGCGGCCCGATCACTGAACATTCGGTCTCGACTGTTCGGGAACAGGTAAACAGGTGGGAATCCTCGTCATCCACCATCCTTGTTAAGCTGAAGGATATATCCGTGCCTGCGCAACTAGGTCATCGACGAAACGTAGTGCTCTCGCCGGTATGAGGATTTGTTGATCATTTCCAGGCAGCCCTATGTGTTATGATCGGCAAGTGGATGACGAAATTCTAAGAGTGTTGCCTTCCGGTGCTCCATGCTCACGCCATCTGAAACTTCAAACCACAACTCTGTCACGTTGGTGATCTTATCCGAGCCGATTGCCGGTGGGCCTGAAGCTGCTCGCGACTATATCCCCGAGGCTTGCAGATCACCCTAGTCTTGTCCGCCATATAATCGCTGGCCGAATGGATATGGCCATGTATCCAGAAGGTGGGCCGTCGCCGAGCGATTAGATCACATAAGTCAGTGGCAAACGCGGCATTGATAGCGTACCTATAGAAGCGGATAGACAGATGACGTCGCGCCAGTCAAAAATCGCAAAAAGTGGTTGACGTCACGTTTTTTGTTCTTTATTTGTTCCGACATGACCCAGCTGCGCACCCTCATACGAATAGCACGTTGACCCGCCCCAAAATGGGTTGATGTCTTGTGTCTATTCGAGGGTTCATGATGAGCGTCTCTCAATCGCTGTATGCCGAGCAAGCTTGCTCTTCCCGCATTTTTTATCCGTTGAATTCTGTCCGATGCAATGGACCGGCCGTATTTCGAAGCCAGGTCGCGCGGGACGTCGCATGCCTTCTGGATGTTGATGATGAGGTCGATGGTTGGTCATGCCAATCGCTCACGCTTTCGAGCGGTGGCCACGTCCACAAGCCGGACTTCGTTTTACAGAGAGCCGGTCTCACGGTTGCCATGGACTGCATTCAACAGCAACCTGTTCCGCCTTGGTTGTCCTTGGCTGCGGATGAGGCGGGTCTCATCTACGAGACCATTGATGTCTCTACGATCCCCAAAGTTCGGCTGAAGAACGCGAAGGACCTATTGCGATACGCTCGGCACGACGCAACACTCTCGGATCGCATTCGCGTGCTTGCTGTGCTGGATGAATATTCAAGCCTAACCGTCGCAGAGATATTGCCGATATTCCAGGACGCCAAACCCATTGCTGGGTTGGCCTCGATGGTACTCCAGCGGTTTCTCAGCATAAACCTGGATGGCCTCATCGGCCCCGAAACGGTCGTGCGCCGCAAACGCGGCTGACCCTTCCTATTACGTTTTTCAACAAATCGAGCTGCCATGAGCAGCAGAGGATGAATCATGTCTATTGATATGCCAAACGAGATCGTTCGCAATTCGGTCAAACACTACGCGCTCTACCGGACGGTTATCAGAGCACTCTCCCAAATTGAATCATTTTTGGATGGCGGTCCCGGCATCGTCGCCCTGCTTACACCGCCAGGGCAGCGAGCGGAGGACTATCTCCCGGCGGCTGGCGCATATTTGTACGATGGCACGCAGCGTGCCGACCGTGATGCCCTGGGGATTCTTTGCGTCGGCAAGGACGAAAAGGCCCGCAGTATTGAGTACAATTTCCAGTCTGATTTGTCCGGCAAGACGCGAGCGATTTTGATTTCAGAGGTCAACGATTTGCCCTCACTAGTCGTTGTTGCGGTCGAGGCAATCATCCGTATTGAGCCAATCAACGAACGAGATCTTCGGGAGGCCTGCAAAAGGGCTCTGAACGTAAGAGTAACAGTGCAGCAAGCTACGAAGTTATTGAGCTTTCCGCAGAATGCGATGTTTGCTGCGTTACGCCGCAATCGGACAGCGGCTGAAGCTATCAAACGGTTGAGTTTTTCATCGGTTGACCGGTCGGCAACTAGTGACCCTGCTCAAGAGACACAGCCGCGACTTGAGGATTTGCACGGCTACGGCGAGGCGAAAATTTGGGGTTTGCAACTCGCTGCGGACCTCGACCTCTGGCGACAAAAGCAACTAGCCTGGTCCGATGTTGATCGTGGCCTTCTTTTGAGCGGTCCGCCCGGTGTAGGTAAGACAATCTTCGCGCAGGCGCTCGCACTGACTTGCAACGTACATTTCATTGCGACGTCAGTGGCTCAGTGGCAGGCCACAGGTCACTTGGGCGATACGCTAAAGGCAATGCGGACGGATTTTGCAAATGCCTCCGCAAACACGCCGAGCATCATCTTTCTCGATGAGCTGGATTCTATTGGTGACCGAAGCACCTTTCCGGCGGACCACGCAAATTATTCCACTCAAGTCGTGAATTCGTTGCTTGAATGCCTGGACGGTACATCAAAACGGGATGGCGTTATCGTCGTAGGTGCTACAAATCATCCTGATAAAATCGACCCTGCCGTCCGCCGTCCCGGGCGACTGGACCGGCATGTTGTCATCGGGCTGCCAAATCTGGTTGATCGCATTGCCATCATCCGGCAATTACTCGGCAGCGCCGCCCCAAGCGAACTTGGAGAACTCGGACTTCTCACCGAATCGATGGCAGGTGCCGATCTTGCTCAACTCGTTCGTGAGGCTAAACGTCGAGCACGCAGGCAGAGACGCGGTGTTGGCCTGGAAGATCTGACGTCGCAGTTACCGCCGTTGATTCATGTCATCGGGGAATTCCGCCGATCGGCAGCGGTTCATGAGGCGGGTCATACCATCGTTGGTATCAGACTGGGATACGGCAAATTCCGAGGAGCGTTTGTCCATAGGCAGCTTAATCCACGTTTCAGCGAGCAACAAGCAGGTGCTGCAGGGTTTGATGTGCCCATCGTTCTACTTCGGAACGATCAATCATATCGCGACCAGATTTGCGTCACGCTGGCTGGCATCGCCGCCGAGAGACTTATTTTCGGCAGTCATTCAAACGGCGGGGAGGCCGATCTTGCAGAGGCAACCCGGCTGGCTCTTGAAATGGAGACGACGGCCGGGATGGGTACGAAGCTGTTATACTTGGGTAACGGCGCTGGCTGGGAGGCCTTTGGACCACAGCAGGTCCCTTGGCTAATCGACAAGGTCAACGAAATCCTGCGCTTCGAACTTGCGCGTGCTCAGGATGTCCTAGCTAGCGATCGAACACTTCTAGTCGCAGTGGGCGACGAGATTGACAAGGAAGCTCATCTGTCGCCGCAGCGGTTTGCTGAACTGGATGAGAGGTTCGGTCTGATCCGACGGGGAGTTTCAATCGACGAGAAAGCAAGCACGGAGACTGGAAGGAGGCTCCGAAACTCCAGGCGGCGAGCGCCTGCGTCCGAGAAGGAGGTGCGGTCATGAAGGTCTGGTTGATTAGCGATCTGCATTCGTCACCTCTCGATCTCCTTTATGGAAACTCGCTCGTTATCCCCGAGGCCGATCTTTGCGTCTGTGCGGGAGATGTCGCAGGCTCAATCGAGCGCTCGATGAACTACGTTCTCTCTGAGATTGCTCATCGCATGCCGGTCGTGATGACCCTCGGCAATCACGATTACTACGGTTCAACTATCTGCCGGACACTCGATTACGTCAGGCGAGAGACCGTGGGAACAAATGTTCACGTCTTAGAGAACGAAGAATTCCGCAAAGACGACCTTCGTATTATCGGCGCGACACTCTGGACAGACTATGGAGTCCGCGCTCATGCAGGAGGTCGACTTCCCATCCAGCAGCGACGAGCATTTGCGATGGAAGGATGCTATCGTGTTATGGTCGATTTTAGAGCGATCTTGCGGTCAGACGAACGACAAGACGGGCAGGGCAGGTTTGTCACCCCCGAAGAAATCTTTTCGAGGCACCGAGAAAGTCGGGCTTATATCGAAAATCGATTGAAGGAGCCATTCGAGGGATCGACCATGGTCCTGACACACCACGCACCGTCACCCCGTTCCTTGGACCGAAGGTTCAAAGGACAGGTTTCGAACGCCGCCTTCGCTTCCGACCTTTCCGCAGTCATCAGGAAAAGGCGTCCGACTTTCTGGGTGCACGGACACATTCATCGGTTCTGCGACTATCGCGAAGGAGAAACGCGCATCCTCTGCAACCCAATGGGTTACCATCGCGAACGTTCGGGATGGACCGGGTTTCGACCGGGGTTTGTCATTGAAACTACGCCGCTGGGGGACTGACCAATGTCCAGAACCCGTTTTTTCGATACCGATATCCCGACCACGGAAGGCCAAGCGGAGATTTTGTCGGCCTGGGACGCAGCTGAACTGGACCTCTTGCAAGCCGCATGGATCATGAAACTATCCGTTCGGGAAGTTCCGGCGGTGGCAATGGTCAGCAGACAATGTAAGGGGAGCGCTGATTATGCTCCAAAAGGCATAAATCGGCAGATTTATATCTTAAACGACATAAAATTCGGAAGAACCGTCAATGAAATTCGGATTTGACATGGGGATGTTTCGTGTCTTTCGCGAAGCAGCGAAAATGAGTCAAGCGGAACTCGCCGATTTGGCGGGTATCTCACAAGCCAAAGTCTCGAAGATAGAGAATGGGAAGGCCAATCCCGAGGTCGCAACCTTGCAGGCACTCTGCGGCGCGTTGAACCTGGAGTTGGCTCTGGTGCCGAGGCGCATCGGCGGCGACGTGCGACGGATGGTCGACAAGCACCTCGAAAGGCATACCACTGTGGCGACACCGGTAATTTCTGTTCGTGACGAGGTGTTCATTCCTGATGGAGACGATTGAGCAAGGGTAGGGCCGAGCAGATGATATCTTGCCGTCCTACCGTCTGCTGCTAGCGCGACCCGCAAATGAGATTGTCGACGCCGGTGTTGGGACGCCGGGTCGTGTTGTCGAGTTGCAGAAAGAGGTTTCGGGAACAGCACCAGCCGTGTACCTCAAAAACCCAAGGCGCAAGCGACCAAAGGTCTCACCGAATTGCTCAATGGCCATGAACCACAGACGTCTGAACGTTAGACACGAGATCGTAGCCAAAAGAGGGAGCGCATACGATGAAAACAGCTACCGACCCCATCTATAAAGCGATTATTGGTGCGAAGGTCAGTTTGCTCGTGACCAATACGAGTTTAGGTTCATGGCTCTCTGATCTGCAGCCCATCGACAGATCTGATTCATGCAAAGACATCGAGCTGGCCGGACGGAACCTCTGGTACAATCGCGAATTCATCAAGTCGCTTACGAGCGTCCAACTGCGAGAGAAGCTGATCAGATTTGCGATACAAAGGCGGGCGCTTCAATATGCGCCCGGAGGTCCTCCGGATGCCGCGTCGGATTGAGAAATGGAATCAAGCCGCGTGTACCACTTGTTTTCCAACGGATTATAAACTCCAGGCAGCGGATAGCAGCTGTCGATGAGCATGAAGTCCCGCACGTTGAAAGTCGCTATAGGCATTCGACTGACGAGAGATGCCGCCGCAATATGGAGGTCTTGGCCATTGCGGGGCTTTTTCGCGTCAGGTCGCGCGATAATCAAGTTCCGGAGCCGAGGATCAGCTGCTAGTGTTCCCCAGACTTCCGCCACGTCTTTATCGGTGTCGATGATCGGAAATCCAGCTGACAACAGCTGTTGATACCAGGCACTAAGTTGTATGGCTTTCACCGGATGGCGGCTGCAAAGCTCGGTTATACCAAGCTGGAACTCCATAATTGCTGCAACCGGTATGAACAAATTGGGCGCGGTTTCGATGAATCGAACCACGGAAGGATGTGGTTTATTTCTGCTGGTCTCGCTCAGGACGCACGTGTCGAGCAAAAAGCCTGGGGTCATCGGCAAAGTCCGGTGATCAAGTTCGGACAAAATGCGACAACGTGACTAACAAAAGGTTAATTGATCGCCGCGACCGTTATCGATGCTCATCTGCGTAAGTTTCCAGGCGCTGCTTTCCAACCGTCTCCTGCAGCGAAAGATGCTTGAAGCACGCTTTGAATGCCAAACTGCGTTGCGTCTATGGATTGAAAAACAAGTATTCTCAATGCACCTAAAGCGGTGTAATTTAGGGATCGAAGATAGCTTGTCTTCTCTGGTTCGAAAGGATGCGATGTACTGAGGGGGCAACAAGATGGAAGGCGGTTGGATAGATCGAATGAGCCTCAGACTGGGAACAATGTCTTGTCGGTCCGTGAAAAGGAAATATCTTAGAAAAGGACATGCAGTTGGATCACGGTTTTGGCAGAAATTAATTCGACAAAAGTCCTTGTGTTAACCGACAAGGACAAGGAGCTTAAGCGCTTCTTTGAAATGGTTCGGACGGCTCGCAAGGTTATCGTCCAGAACGGCGATGATCACTTTGTTGTCGAGCTGCGACCGCAACAAATTTCAGATAAGGCCCGGAAAATCCTCAAAGGTGGCGGACCGGTTACCGATGAATAATACACATCGTCTTTAGCGATATATCCAGCCTTTAAGGGCATGAGCAACTTACATATTAAGCAAGCTCGACAACTTATTGTTATCCCACGAGTAACTTGAAGAGCGTATTTAGGGCCGCTGATGCGGCCGAAATGCATGACATCCTGAAGATCGCAGCCCCGTCAGGTGAAAAGCTTCTGGAAATATGATGCTTGGTTAGCCGCTTAAGCAAGCCGACGATTGTCAGTTGCGGCTTCGACAGGCGCGACGGTGATGAGTGGCCAAGCAACTTGGCGGATGTGCTGTGCCATCACGAGCACACCCTTCAGAGCTTGTTTCGGCGTCCGTTGATGCGTTCGAATTTCGTCAAATCAGCAGTTGGGCCAAGCTACATTCCGTTTTGGGCCAAAAGGGTATGGTTTGGGCCAAACTTGGTTCCGTTTTTACACATTCTGTAGCCGGCGACGCGATATCATTTAGTTCCATAATTCAGATTATCTGATTTTCTATTGTAGCCGCAAAGTTGAAGTGTCCTGTTTTTGCAAAGTTGGAATGTCACTCTCCCCGGGTTTTTGATGACCTGGGAGATTGCGGATGGGACTGAT
>NZ_JACHBG010000018.1 GCF_014207095.1 Martinezella lusitana
TGCTGGCCTCCATTCCAGCATCAATGATCAATCACAAATCTGCTGATTTGGGAATCCCGCAACGATTCCGATAAGAAATGATCCGCTCTAAAGCGCTGGATGCTCGCTCGAAGGATCGCGATGGGCACTAGACACGGTTCAGGTCAGAAACGGTCTCTTCGATTTCAATGTTTCCGTCAGCGCTTCGCCGAAGGTTGCGATCGGGCGGGCGAGCCGGCCCGCCGGCGGCCGGTGCAGCAGCCAGTTGACCACCTTCGGACGAAAATCCGGGGCCTCGACAATCTCGACGTCATTGCGCCAGCGGCTGTCTGCTAGTGCCGCCGGCGTCAGCACTCCGATGCCGAGGCCGCGTGCAACGAGCGACATGCGCAGATCGGCACTCATGGCCTCGACGCCGACATCGAAGGGAAGCCGTTCCGCCTCGAAGCGATGCTGAATGAAGGCGCGGAAGCCACAGCCGCTCTGGTTCATGATCCAGGGAAAACGCGAAAGCTCTTCAAGTCTGGGTGTCTTCGGAACACCGAGCGACGGTGCGGCGACAAGAATAACACTGTGAACGCCGAGCACCTCGCCGACAACATTCTCCGGCGGCTCCACGCCCTCGGCCAAGCAGACGGTCGCCGCGTCCAGCTGGCTATGGGCAACCTGTTCGATCAGCTGCGGCGACCATCCGGATGCGATCCGCAGCGTCAATTGTGGAAACTGGCTGCGTAGCGCATCGAGCGGAGCCGATAGAGCGGCCTCGGAGAGATAGGGCATAATACCAAGGCGAAACTCCCCGCCGATCGCGCCTCCCGGCGACACGCCTGCTTTCAGGTCATCGAGTGAGCGCAGGACGCGGCGTCCATGCTCATAGGCCTCCCGCCCGGCGGCTGTCGGCTTGAGCGGCTTGGATTGCCGATCGAGCAGCGCGATGCCGAGACTATCCTCGAGGTTCTGGATGCGTCGCGTGATGCCCGGCTGCGTGAGATTGATGCGCGCGGAAGCGGCGACGATCGAGCCTGTTTCGACCACGGCGACGAAAGCCTCGAGATCATGGATGTTCATGAAAATCTCGCATAATCATTATTAGTTCAATTCAATTGCCGCATTATGCGACAAGGCGATAAACATGGTCATCTTTATTATCATAAATTACTGGAGAGTCCATGTCACAGGCCCCCGAACGTATAGCGACCGAGCCTGCGGACGATCTGTCCGAAGCCGGCGTCCCTTCGACATTGCTGTTTGCCACGGCCACCGGCGTCATCATTCTCAATCTCTTTGCGCCGCAGACGCTCGTCGGCATCATAGGTCCGTCGCTCGGCTTTTCCGAGAGCGGCGCGGGCCTTGTCGCGATGGCATCGCTGCTTGGTTATGCCGCCGGGCTGTTCTTCCTCGTGCCGCTGGCGGATCTGATGGAAAATCGGCAGCTGGTGCTGCGCATGCTCGTATCGGCCTTGGTGATGGCTATAGCGGCTGCCTTTGCGCCAACGGGATGGAGCCTGCTTATTTTCCTGTTCTTCTTGGGAGCAGCCTGTTCCGCCATTCAGATCCTGGTGCCGATTGCTGCGGCCATGACGCCGCCGGAGCATCGCGGCAGAGTGATCGGTAACGTCATGAGCGGCGTGATGGTCGGCATATTGGTGTCTCGCCCGTTGGCGAGCCTGATTGCCGACTATTGGGGGTGGAGGAGCTTCTATGCCGTCAGTGCCGCAGCACTTGCGCTTCTTACCGCCGTATTGGCCTTGCGGCTTCCGCAACGCCGTCCCCTGGCGACCGTTAGCTATGGTGCTCTCATCGGTTCGCTTTTCCAGTTGCTTCGCGATGAGCCGGTGCTGCGGCTGCGATCTTTCACCGCCGCCTTGCTGATGGCGAGCTTCAGCCTGTTCTGGACGACTGTCGCTCTACGCCTGGTCCAGCCTCCCTTCTCGCTTACTCAATCCGGCATCGCTCTGTTTGCGCTTGTCGGGGCTGGCGGCGCCGCGGCCACCTCTCCCTTCGGCCGTATGGGCGACAGAGGATGGACGCGGATGGCGACTATGGTGTCGCATCTGATCCTGCTTGCCGCCATGGCTCTCGCAGCCTGGGCTGGCGAAATAAGATCCGGCCATCCGCTGGCCTTGCTGATCCTGCTCGGCCTCAGCGCCGTGATGCTCGATGTCGGCGTGACCGGCGATCAAACCCTGGGAAGACGGGCCGTCAATCTGCTGAACCCGGAAGCACGCGGGCGCATCAACGGTCTCTTTGTCGGCATATTCTTTCTCGGCGGAGCGCTGGGATCGGCGCTGGCCGGGACGGTTTGGGATCACGGTGGTTGGGTTGCGGTCTGCTCAGTTGCCGCCGGTTTCGGGACCGTCGCCCTGGTGACGGCGCTTTCCGCGCGGAGGTAAATGAAACGGGGTGGTCACCGTTGGCCACCCCGTTTTGAGATAGAGAATTTTCAGGAAAAGGTCGCGGCAGCTTGCCCTTTGGAATGCGGAAACGCTCCAGACGCCGGGTCGCGTCGCTGCCCTCCGTACGGCTGCGACGCGGGACCGCAAGGCGATCTCAGAACTCCGTCCAGTCCGCATCCTTGCTTGTTGACGCCTGGCCCGCGCCGAATGCGCTCAGCAACTTCTGGCCGAGCGCCCGTGCCGGTGAGGGGGTTGCGCGCACTTTGGCTCCATCGACCGAGCGGACGGCCGGTGCTGCGACAGGTCGCGGTGCAGGGCGGGCCGACGCGCGCGACGTGGTGCCTGCAATTGGCGCCATAGAGAGATGGGCGGCTTCGCTGCCGCTCGTGCGGAACTGGCCGAGCAAGGCCGCCAGCGAGGCAGCTTCCGTCGCCAGGCCGTGGCTCGCAGCCGTGCTTTCCTCGACCATCGCCGCATTCTGCTGGGTGCCGTGATCCATCGCGTTGACGGCGGTGTTGATCTCCTGCAGGCCGGCCGACTGCTCGCGCGAGGCCTCGGCGATCGCATGCACATGGCGATTGATTTCCTGCACCTCGGAAACGATGGCGGCAAGCGCCTTGCCGGTCTCGCCGACCAGGTCCACACCGGTGCGCACATGCGTTTCCGAGGTGGCGATCAGCGTTTTGATTTCCTTGGCTGCATTGGCGGAACGCTGCGCCAGCTCGCGCACTTCCTGGGCAACCACGGCAAAGCCCTTGCCGGCTTCGCCGGCGCGTGCCGCCTCGACGCCTGCATTCAGCGCCAGAAGGTTGGTCTGGAAGGCGATGTCGTCGATGACGCTGATGATGTTGTTGATCTCTCCCGAGGACTTCTCGATCTGCTCCATGGCGCCGATGGCGTTGCGTACGATTTCGCCCGACCGTTCAGCGCCGGTGCGCGTATGGGCGACAAGTTGGCTTGCTTCTTGTGCGCGCCGAGCCGCATCCTTGACCGTCGTAGTGATCTGCTCCAGCGCAGCGGCGGTTTGTTCGACGGCTGCAGCCTGCTGTTCCGTCCGCTTGGAAAGCTCGTCGGCTGCGCCGCGCACTTCGTTGGCGCCGGCGCTGATGGCGCGGGCGTTGACGCCCACCGCCTGCATGGTTCCGTTGAGCTTCACGAGCGAGCTGTTGAAGTCCTGTCGCAACTGATCGAGATGCGCGATGAACTGAGTGTCGATATGCGTGACGAGATCGCCCTCGGCCAGTCGCTTCAAGCCGTCGCCGACGGCCTGGACGGCCTGCTGCAAGTGGGCAGCTTCGGCGGCCTGCCGGGCTTCGCGCTGAGCGCGCTCGCTGTCGCTCAGCGTGCGATCGGCTTCGGCCTGCGCCTCTAGGCGAGCCCGTTCGATGGCATTGTCACGGAAGACCGCGACGGCGGATGCCATCTGGCCGATCTCGTCGCGACGGTCGCGGCCCACGATCTCGTTGGTCGTATCGCCATCGGCGAGTGCCGTCATGCGCCGATGCAGGCGCATCAGCGGTGCAGCGATGCCGCTCTGCGCGACATAGATACCCAGGACCAGCGCAAGCAATGTCAGGCCGCTGAGGGTAACGAGCGTGTAGTTGACGGCGCTGTTGACGTCGGCGGACAAGGCGTCCGCACCGTTGTTCATACGGTTGCTCAGGGCGGCATCGTTGGCGATCATGATGGCGACGATCTTGCCCAGCTTGTCGTTGACCAGGACCATGGTTGCTTCAGCGCCCTTGTGGTCGCCGTCCGCGCGCTGCCGCACAGCCTTGTTCGTCAGCGTTTGCAGCTCGTCCAGGCCGGTCAAAAGATCTTCGATCGACTGCTTCTCGTCGGGAACGAGGCTCAGAGCATGCCGGAGCCGGGTCCGCGCCTCGTCGAAGTGATTTTCACTCGATGCAACGGCCTTGAACGCATCGCTGGCGGGATCGAAATTCAGCATCAAGCTTGCCTGCAGCACTGACGCCAATGAAGCTGCGCTGGCACGTGCAGATTCGGTCGCCGCAACGGCTTCGTTGTCGAGGAAGGCGCTGTAGGCGCGGTCTGCCCGGCGGAACTCGCCGGCGATATGCAACAAGCCGGCGATGGAGATGACGCCGAGGAGCAGGATCACCGCGAGCATCTTGGTCTTGATTTTCAGATTCTTGAACATGGCTGTCCGTCTGCGAATGCCGCCGGCATCAAGGAAACATGCTGAGCGCCGCTTGCCCGAAGGGATCAACGGCGATGTTGCTTGATGGTTGCGGTTGGAGGTCGATTTGCTTGATACCTTGCGAGGAAGGTTTGGACGACCTGCTTCATGCGATCGGCCCGGCCGATGTCGTCGATGCCAGCGAGTACAATCAACAGAGTTTAATCGACTGCTAACGACGAGGTATTGGAGGCGGAATTCCCGTGTTAAATTTGCCGTTGGCCGAAGTTGCACAACTGGTCGATGTATGAGGGATGGTTCATTCAGCCTGTAGGCGCCGCTGCAGGTAACCCGAGACGCATTATTCCCCCTTCGGCGTGACTCTGCTAAATCGGATTCGTGAACCAGGAATATGCAGCCACGATCGGAGACGGGATCAAGACCATGCGTGTTTGCCTTTCGTCGCTCATCTCTGTGGCCCGGCTTCTGACGCATGTGGCGCTGATTGCGGTTTCATGTGCTTTGCCGCTTGCCGCTCAGGAGGCAAAGCCTTCCAGCCTGCCTATTCTGTTCGATGCCCGCGAGCGGCTGCCGAAACCTGACCTGTCTTCCCTGGTCAGATTGCGGTTCCTGACCTCGACGGATTTTCCACCTTTCAATTTCCTCGACCAGAATGGCAAGCTCACCGGCTTTCATGTCGAACTTGCCCGCAAGATCTGCGATGAACTCGCCATAGCGGACAAGTGCCAGATCCAGGCTCTGCCGTTCAACGATCTGCAGGGCGCCCTTGCGGCATCGCAGGGCGACGCAGTGATCGCCGGCATCGCGGTCCGGCCCGAGCTACGCAATAGCTTCGCCTTTTCCCGCCCATTCCTGATGTTGCCGGCGCGCTTCGTGCGCAATCTCAAGGCCAAGATCAATGGCACGACCGCAGCTTCGCTTGCCGGCCATCCGGTCGGCGTGGTCAAGGGAACGGCACATGAGGCGATGTTGGCGTCATTCTTTCCGACGATCAAGCCGGTGCCGTTCGACGACAAGGATGCTCTTCTGGCCGCCGTCAAGGACGGAAAGGTCGATGCTGCCTTTGCCGATGGTCTGCAGCTGTCCTTCTGGGTATCGTCGCCGGCGGCCGAGAAATGCTGTGCATTTTTCGACGGCCCCTATCTGTCGCAGCAGTTTCTCGGCGAGGGCCTGACCATCATGCTGCGCCAGCAGGACGTCGATCTGACGGCAGCGATCAATCATTCGCTCGCCACCCTATCGCGCGATGGCAGACTGCAGGAAATCTATCTGCGGTATTTCCCTTACGGGCTCTATTGACGAGAGCCCGTCAGGAGACGTGTGAAGCGGCTTTCCGTTCGGAACGCGGTTCAGGCCTTGCGGTAGCGTGCGATTGCGCTGCGCTCGATGGCGGCGCAGGTCAGTTTGTCGAGGCCGAGGCGGTCGCGAAGCAGGCTGAGCAGACGCAGTTCCTCCGCCTTCACCGACAGGTCGGCTGAGGCGACTTCGACGGCAAGCGCATAAGCGGTGTCGTAAAGCCGGGCCGGGAGGGTATCGCGTACCGTTTCAAGCACGATGTCGAGCCCTTCGCTGCCCGATAGCAGCTTGGCGCAATCGCGCGAAACCGCAATCAGCTTCTCGTCGTCAAAGCCCTTGAACACCGGCAGGGCGTGAATGAGCTCTCCGATGCGGCTAAGCTCCCGGTCGTTCATCGTGCGGTCGACGGCCGAGGCCAGTACCATGACGTAGATCAGGGCCTCATGAGCAGAAAGCGGCTTGTTCATGACAGAAGAAGTCCTTTGATTTGGCAGACTGAAATGTCGCGCGTCTCATGCCAAAAGCTGGTGGCGGAAGCAAGGCGTCAGATCGGGTTGAGCGGATCTTCCTTGGGCAGGGCGGGGGCGAGGGTCGATTTTCCGTTCTTGCGCGGATCGTCACCGTACATGCCGCGCTTTTTCTCCTTCGCCTCGTCGACAAGCGCTTCGAGTGGCGAACCAGGCTGAGGATCGGCCCAGCCGAAGCGAACCAGCCAGGCGCTGAGATCGACGCGAACATAGCGGCATGCGGCCTTGACGGTGCCTTTCCACGAGGCGTCCGGCACGTCGCAATCGATGGAACGCCCACGCAGATACATTCGAAATGCGGAGCGCGCCGCCTGGCCGCAAGGCCAGCTCTTGCCGCTGGGACCGGTACACATCCGCTCGACATCGGTCGGAATGATCCCGTCAAGCTGAACGCTCCTGCCGCCGACGGTCAATGTGCCAGCCTGCTCAGCAAAGGGACGGACAAGCTCGACGGTCGTCGTCTGTCTATCCGGCTTGGCGGCCGGATCGATGGAAGTCTGATCCGAGGTGGCGTTTGGCTGTGGTTGAGGAAGGGTAGGCTGCGGCTGTTCGAGAAGGGTGCGATGCTCCGTTGCTGCCGTTTGCCGGTCGATCTGGTCCGCTGGCATCCGACTGTCAGGCAGCGGATCTGCCTTCGCCTGGTCCGTGGGAGCAGGCTGCGACGACGTCGATACGGCAGCGGGCTTATTCGCCGCCGTTTCAATGGGCTTCGATGCTTCGGCAGGTCCCGCCACAGTGTTTTTTTCAGCATCGAGTACGGCAGGCGCCGGCTGTATCGGCTGCGCTTCGACGGGCTTTGCCGGCGCATTGTTTGTCTGGGCGGTTTCGGTGGCGGCCTTGCTTTCCTGCGGCGTCGCGGATGCGGGCATCACGGACGTCTTGTCCTCGGCCTTCGCCGCTTCAGTGGTCTGGGCCTCGTCGATACTGTCGGCGGCCGGTATTGGCGGCACGGTAACGGCGGCCATTGCTGCGGCGTCCGAGGGCTGGATAGCGCTGTCAGGCGTGGTGGTTGCCGATGCGGGTTCTGCGGCTGGCGGTCCCGCTTTATCTGGCGTCGCCTCGCGGGCTGGCTTGGTGGGTTCCGTCTTTGTCTGTTCCTCCGGTTTCGGTTTGCCGGTAGCGGCAGTGTCCGGCCTGGTCGTTTCGGCGGGCTTCGGCGCCTCGATGTTCTTCGGAGGAGCGAGATCGATCTTGGACGTTGCTGCGGGAGTGGAGGCTGCGGAGGTAGCCGGGTGATTGTCTGCTACCGGGACGTTGCTGCCGCGGCCGGGCAGGCTGAAACCATGCCCACTGAACTGGACCGCGATCAGGGTCAACCAGGAACCGACGATCGCGCCTGCCACACCTGCAAGCAAATTATTGCGACGCATAACGAGAAAACTTTCCTATTGGCTAGCCCATATGATCCGGGCAATCCATTCCACCTCCGACAGATCGAAGCTGCGATTGGGGTGTTCGGGGTTGAGCGACAAGAGTTCTATCGACTTCGCGCTCTGCCGCAGCAGGACCTTGGCCATGACTTCACCCTCGCGGGTCTTCACAACGACACGATCATTCTTCCTGATCTGAGCCCCTGGCTCGACAATCAGAATATCCCCGTCGCGATAGAGCGGCAACATGCTTTCGCCCTGCACCTCAAGCGCATAAACGCCAGTGTTGTGGCCGGTCGCGGCGGGAAACTCCACGATATCCCAGCCCTGACCGGCGGGAAAGCCGCCATCATCGAAGAAGCCGCCGGCGCCCGCCTGGGCAAAACCGATGAGGGGGATAGCGTTTTCGCCGTGCTGAGCAAGGTGGGACAAACCTGGGCCATGCGGCTCACCGGGGCGGATGAAGCTCAGAAACTGCTCCAGGCTGGCGCCTGTCGCCTCCAGCACTTTGGCGATCGATTCCGTTGACGGCCAGCGTAGCCGGCCATCCTGGCTCAATCGCTTCGACTTGTTGAAGGAGGTCGCATCGAGCCCGGCGCGGCGCGCGAGGCCGGAGGGTGTCAAAGCATGCCGTTCGGCAAGCCGGTCGATCGCCCCCCAAATTTGCTCGTGTGACAGCATCGCCGCTCAGCATCTGTGCGCCGGCTTGCCCGGCGCTCAACTCTTTAAAAAACGTTAACCGAGGCCTCTGGGCGAGTAAAGCCCGGCATAGGAATAGGATCCTTTATCTCTGTGCTTTCCCCCGTTGGTTTCAACGGCCCAAGCGCACTTCAAGAAAGAGCGTATCCAGAAACCGCCGCAACGACCCTCTGGTCCAGAATGCCGAAATGAACAGGAGGGCCGGCGCCTTAAGTCTTCTGCGGCAACGGTTTGGTATTAGGTTCCTCGTTCTGGAATTCCTTCGCCATGCCCATGAAGCCGCGCATGAATTTCTGCATGATGCCCAGTGTGCGGTCGACTTCAGCATCGCTCGGAAGGTCCGAGCCCTTGTTTGCGGCAGCAGCTTTTTCCAGCTTCGCCACCCGGTCGGATAGCCGGTCCAGCTCGTCGTCATAGGCGGTGCGCTCGTCGGCGGCCATGCGGCAGACGAGATTGCCGTTCTGATCCTGGCATATGGCCATCGCACCCGTCTGCCGATCGAGGCGGACGAAATGATCACCGCTGCGCTCGAGCTGGAAGCGCCCGGCATCCTGCTCGGCGGCCCCGCCCGGGGATGCGAGGAGAAGAGCGGCAGGCAAGAACAAGGCCGCAAGGCCGATTCCGATTTCCTTCGTCATGTCATCCTCCGGATTTTCTGCGTTAAAATCTCGAATCCACCACGGAAACCGTGGCATTGGCTGTCATTTTCGTGCAAAGCCCTATCACGACAGCTTTACATAGGGATGATGACCGCCATGTCAGTGGTTTACAAGATCGTGCCGGGTGCTCTCTGGGATCCAGCCAGACAAACCGGCGTTTTTCATGGCGCGCCGATCGACTTCACGGATGGTTATATCCATCTGTCCACCGGCAAGCAGGTGAAGCAAACGGCGGCTCTCTACTTTGCCGGCCAGACGGATCTGCTGCTTGTCGCGATCGATGGCGATGCGCTGGGCGAGAAGCTGGTATTCGAAGTCTCGCGCGGCGGCGATCTCTTTCCGCATCACTACGCATCTTTGCCGCTTTCGGCCGTGCTGTGGGAAAAGCCCCTGCCGCTCGGGCCTGATGGCGTGCATATCTTTCCGGACCTGGCGGAATGATCGGCGCCTTTCTCGATCTCGGCCGGCGCGGCCTGCTTCTGTTCGATCCCGAAACGGCGCACGGCATGTCCATATCGGCGCTGAAGTCCGGTCTCGTGCCTGCCTGCCGCGTCAATGCCGATCCGCGCCTGCGCCAGACCGTGGCGGGGCTAGAATTTGCCAATCCCATCGGTATGGCGGCTGGATTCGACAAGAATGCCGAAGTGCCGGAAGCGCTCTTGAAACTCGGCTTCGGCTTCACGGAGATCGGCACGGTGACGCCGAAGGCACAGCCGGGCAATCCGCGCCCACGCATCTTCCGCCTGGTCGAGGACGAAGGCGTCATCAATCGCCTCGGCTTTAACAATGAAGGCCATGAAGCGGCATTTCAGCGGCTCAAGGCCATTCGCGGCAACGGCATCATCGGCGTCAATATCGGCGCCAACAAGGATAGCGCCGACCGCATCGCCGACTACGTCGCCGGCATCCGCGGCTTCTACTCCGTGGCGCGCTATTTCACCGCCAATATCTCCTCGCCGAACACGCCGGGCTTGCGTGACCTGCAGGCGCGCGAAAGTCTATCGGCATTGCTGTCGGCCGTGCTCGCCGCTCGCGATGAGGAGGCGGCAAAAGCCAGCAAACACATTCCCATCTTCCTCAAGATCGCGCCCGATCTGACCGAAGAGGGCATGGACGATATTGCCGCCGAAGTGCTGGCGCATAAGCTGGATGGCCTGATCGTCTCCAACACGACGTTGTCGCGCGACGGCTTGAAGGATCAGCGCCAGGCAAAGGAAGCGGGCGGCCTTTCCGGCAAGCCGGTATTTGAAAAGTCGACCGTCGTGCTCGCCAAGATGCGCCGCCGCGTAGGCGCTTCCCTGCCGATCATCGGCGTCGGCGGCGTGTCGTCGGCGGAGACGGCGCTGGAAAAGATCAAGGCTGGAGCCGATCTCGTCCAGCTCTATTCCTGCATGGTCTATGAGGGGCCTGGTCTGCCTAGCCAGATCGTTTCCGGTCTGCCAAAGCTGCTCGACCGAGAGCGCGCCGGCTCGATCCACGATCTGCGCGATGCCAAGCTCGATTACTGGGCGAACCGAAACGTCTGATCCGCGCGCTTCTTCAGGCCCATGGCCAGGAAGATGCCGCGAAACAGCAGAAAGGCGTTCATGGCCATCCAGAGGCCATGATTGCCGAGCGTCGGCACGAACACGGCGAGCGCCAAGAGGTAGCCGCCGAAGGAAAGCAGCATCTTGTTGCGCATCTCGCGTGACCATGTGGCGCCGATGAAGACGCCGTCCATCAGGAAGGCGAGGGCGCCGGTGAGGCCGGTTATCGCCGCCCAGGGCAGGTAGGTTCCGGCCGCAGCGCGAACCTCCTCGGAGGTCGTCAGCAGGCGGATCAGAGCTGGCCCAACTGTGAAGAAGAAGATGGCGGCAGCCAGCGCCAGCCCGAAGGACCAAAGCCCGGTCAGCCTCAAGCCACGCTCGAAGGCGGGCCGATAGTTTGCGCCGATCGAGCGGCCGGTGATCTGCTCGGCGGCATTCGCCAGTCCGTCGAGATAATAGCCTGACAGCAGGAAGAAGTTCATCAGCACGGCATTGGCGGCCAGCATCACGGCGCCGAAGCTGTTGCCGATGCGCGTCATCAGCGTGAAGGCGCCGATGAGCACGAAGGTCCGGATCAGAATATCGCGATTGAGCGCGAAGAGCTGCGTCAGCTTGGCGCGTGAGAGCAACTCCGATCGTGGCGGGCGTTCCTCGCCGGCGAAGCTGCGCAGCACGATCGCCAACCCCAGCAGCATGCCACATGCCTCGCCGATCAGCGTGCCCCAGGCAACCCCGGCGACACCCCAGCCAAGATAGAGGCCGAGCAGGATGGCAAGCACGATGTTGACGCCATTGATGACGGTTTGCAGCAAGAGCCCGATGCGGCCCTGGCCGCGTCCGAGCACGAAACCGAGCAGGGCGTAGTTGGCAAGAGCCGCCGGACCGGACAGCATGCGGATGGAGAAATAGGTTCGCGTCGCGTCGGCAATGCCGCCCTCCGGTCCCATCAGCTTGATGCCGATCCAAAGTAGGAGTGGCGACAGAACGACGATCAGCACGCCGCAGCCGAGCGCCGAGATCAGCGCCCGCCAGAAGACGGCCTGCTGTTCGCGCCGATCATGCCGGCCAAAGGCCTGGGCGGTAAGGCCGGTCGTCGAGGCGCGCAGGAAGTTGAAGCTTGCGAAGAGGAGGTCGAACAGGACAGCGCCGATCGCCAGCCCGGCCAGCGCATCCGGCTGGCCCATGTGGCCGACCACGGCGGTATCGACAAGACCGAGCAGCGGCGTCGTCATGAAACCGAGCGTCATCGGGATAGCGATCGACAGCACGAGCCGATGCGTCACGTCGAAGGGCAGAACCTTCCGGCTCCCCTGTTGGACATCCATTTTACCTTACGCCTCCTCAGATCGAGGAAAGCACCATGGACCAATATGGCCTGCCACCGGAAGAGGGAGCATAGGCAAGAGCGACGCCGAGACCGTCATATTTGCCGAGCATGTTGTGCAAATGCTTCGGCGAATTGATCCATGCAATCACCGCAGCGTTCACGTCGCGCTGTCCTTCGGCGATGTTCTCGGCCGCCGGCAGCTTGACGCCGCTGGCCTTGACGCGCTTGCCGAAATCATCGCCGATACCGATGAGGTGCTCCATCTTGCCGGCATCCGCCATGCGCCGTGCCTGGTAGGCGGCGGCGGCCCCGGCGGCGGTGTCGATTTTGAGCGGCGGCAGGCCGTTCTTGGCGCGCAGCGCATTGACGAGAGGCAAGGCGGAGGCGGTCTGGTCGCTGGCGGGCGTACTGGAAACGCGAGCGGGCGGCGTGGCGCAGCTTGCAACGGATGCGGTGAGCGCAAGGGCGGCGAGGCGCAGCGCATCGCGGCGCGAATAGTTCAGTGTCTGGGAGGTCATGTCAGCTGCGATAGTTGAATAGGCGGAGGATGATGAAGATGGGAATGACGATGCTGGCGCCGACGAGCACATAATCGCCGAACTCGCCGAGTGCGGCAAAGCCGCTGTGCCAGAGGTCGAGCAGGAAGCGGCGGACACCATAGAAGAAATCGAGCGGCCGCCAGCCGAAGAACTTCATCACGAAGCCGACGACGAGCGACACGATGGCGAGCTTCACCAGCGTGCGACCGGGCGAGTCGCCAAGGAATCTGTTCACCTGATCGGACATGCTGACGTCTCCATAATGGCAGTCTGTGGCTGTTGAGATAGGGCCGGCGCCTGCAACTCGCAAGCATTTTTGCCCGGCGGACACCTCAAACTGAAGCGCTTCCGGGAAAAGTGCGTAGCGGTTTTCCGTCCGGAATGCGGAACGAAACAAGCCAGAGGGCTTTCGCGATTCGAAGAAAAGCGGAAGCGCTCTGGCGTCTGCCTGAAATAGGACTTGAGTTTTTTTATGGCCGCGTTCAAAGCCGAGCGTCAAACAGGAAAAAACCCATGCTGCCAAGCCAGCTTTCCTCCGGCGATGTTATTACCGACCGCCGGGCCGACTATGCGAAGATGCTTGCCGAAAGCGGAGAGCTGCAGAGCGCCGCCGAACTGATGGAGCAGGCGCTGGAGCTCGTGCCGCGCTGGGCGGCGGGATGGTTCACGCTTGCGACCTATCGCGAGAAGGCCGGCGATGTGCAAGGTGCAATTGCTGCGCTGAACGAAGTGCTGACGCTCGATGCGGGCGATGTCTTCGGTGCGGGTTTGAAGCTTGCGGTTCTCGGAGGAGCCGAGCTGCCGGACCGGCCGCCGAGCCTCTACGTTGAGCGGCTGTTCGACGACTATGCCGATCGCTTCGAGACTTCGTTGGTCGAGAAGCTCTCTTATAGTGTGCCTGGCAAGCTTGCGGCCCTGATTGCTGAAACCGCTGGGATCCCGAAGCATTTCCGCCTAGCCGTCGATCTCGGCTGCGGCACCGGCCTGTTCGGGCCGGAAATCCGGGACCGCGTCGATCGGCTCGAAGGCTACGACCTGTCGAAGGGCATGCTCGCCAAGGCGGCGGAGAAGAATGTCTACGATCATCTCCGCCAGGCCGATTTGTCGGCGGAGCCGGATCTCTCAGGTGTTTTCGATGCAGGCTTTGCTGCGGGGCGTGCGGATCTGATCACCGCCGCCGATGTGCTGATGTATCTCGGCAATCTGCAAGACGTGATGACCATCGCTTGCCAGCTCGCAGCCGATGGCTCCATCTTTGCCTTTTCGGTGGAGGATGCGCAGCAGCCAGACGGCTATGTGCTGCGCGATTCCCTGCGCTTTGCACATTCAGAAGCCTACGTACGGGACGTATTGGCCGATCACGGCTTTGCGGTGCAGGATCTTGCCCGCAGCGTTATTCGCATGGATGCCGGAAAACCGGTCCACGGCATTCTGTTCATTGCCCGCAAATCGGCCTGATTATTCGAATCTTGCGAATTTAAAATAGGTCAGCATTGCTTACGTATTTTTGCTTGATTGTCGCCTGAGCTTTCAGCAGAAAGCCCCGGAAACATGAGGGTAAGCACATGGCGAACGCGAAGAGTGCATTTGGTGTCTGGAACACATCCGCGACCCGGCATTCATGGGCCGAGGACGTTCAGGGCATCATATCGGGCAGCCTAATTTCGTCGCTCGGGCTGTTCTGCCTTTCAAGCGCGGGGCTCCTGACCGGCAGTACCGCCGGTATCGCCTTCCTGCTGCATTACGCGATCGGCGTGAACTTCGGTCTGGCCTTCTTCGTGGTCAACCTGCCGTTCTTCTATCTGTCGCTGAAGCAACTCGGCCCGGCCTTCACCATCAAGACCTTCATCGCCATTGCGCTGACCTCGCTGCTGACCAATCTGCAGCCGTTTCTGTTCGATATTGCGCACATCAATGCATTGTGGTCGGGAATCCTCGGCGGCATCCTGCTCGGCTTCGGGCTGCTCGCGCTCTATCGCCACCGCGCCAGCCTTGGCGGCGTCGGCATTCTGGGGATCTATGTGCAGGAGCGTTTCGGCATCAGGGCAGGGTTGGTGCAGCTTGCGATCGATCTATGCGTGCTCGCCGTTGCCTTTGCGGTTACCACGCCGACGGTCGTCCTCTGCTCGGTGATTGGCGCAATCGCGCTCAATCTCTTCGTCGCGATCAATCACCGTTCGGATCGCTACATCGCCCTTTAATTCGGGCTTGCGAGTTGCAGTCGGCTTACTGTTTGCGGCTTGGATCGGTGTCGACGATCGCGTCTTCGTGATACCAGCTGTCGAAGGCAGCCGTTGCAATGCTCGGACCGATATCGGGAGTAAGGTTCACCTTCGGGCGCTGGCTTACTGCCGTCGGGCGGGCCGCGACCGGGAACTGATAGATTTTTGCCGTCTCATGCCGAGCACTGGTTGCCATTCGCCGTCTCTCCCTTTTGGTTTTCAAGCGGTGCGCTTGAAGAGACAGCTCATATATAGCAAAGCCGAAGGCGAATATCATCATTCCGCTTAAAAAAAATGCTAAATGACTAAATTATGGGCAATTTGACGATAATTGAGATGCTGCCGCTTCTTTGAACTCTCGCTTTTCCAATCTGTTCCTGGAGGATGCGAGCCTGCGACATCTTGGCAGTTCGATTGGAGCGGCGCTGGCGACTTGAAAAGATTCCAAGGCTTAAAGCCCGGAAATCCGGCTCCTAAAATCCTAGATCTAAAAATTTTCATCCGCTGGGCGACGTGCTTGAGGAAACTGGCACGGCAAATGCATCTCCCTTGGCAGCCGTTCGTAGCAAGGAATTACTCCGGCGGGCGCCGGGCAAGTTTCCTGCTTTGCCTGATTAACTGTTATGAGGTGCGTAATGACGAAATATAAGCTCGAGTACATCTGGCTCGATGGGTACACTCCGGTGCCGAACCTGCGTGGCAAAACGCAGATCAAGGAATTCGACGCTTTTCCGGCGCTCGAGCAGCTTCCGCTTTGGGGTTTTGACGGCTCCTCGACGATGCAGGCCGAAGGCCGCAGCTCGGATTGCGTGCTGAAGCCGGTTGCCATTTATCCCGATCCGGCCCGTACGAACGGCGCTCTCGTCATGTGCGAAGTCATGATGCCGGACGGCGTAACCCCGCATCCGTCCAACAGCCGTGCAACGATCCTCGACGACGAAGACGCATGGTTCGGCTTCGAGCAGGAATACTTCTTCTACAAGGACGGCCGTCCGCTCGGCTTCCCAGAATCCGGCTATCCGGCTCCGCAGGGCCCGTACTACACCGGCGTCGGCTACAAGAACGTCGGCGATATCGCTCGCGAAATCGTTGAAGAGCACCTCGACCTGTGCCTGGAAGCAGGCATCAACCACGAAGGCATCAACGCCGAAGTGGCCAAGGGTCAGTGGGAATTCCAGATTTTCGGCAAGGGCTCCAAGAAGGCCGCCGACCAGATCTGGATGGCACGCTACCTGCTGCTGCGTCTGTGCGAAAAGTACGGCATCGACATCGAGTTCCATTGCAAGCCGCTCGGCGACACCGACTGGAACGGCTCGGGCATGCACTGCAACTTCTCGACCAAGTTCATGCGCGAAGTCGGCGGCAAGGCCTATTTCGAAGCGCTCATGGCGCAGTTCGACAAGAACCTTGAAGCTCACATTGCTGTTTACGGCCCGGACAACCACCTGCGCCTGACCGGCAAGCATGAAACTGCTCCGTGGAACAAGTTCAGCTACGGCGTTGCCGACCGCGGCGCCTCGATCCGCGTACCGCATTCCTTCATCAAGAACGACTATCGCGGCTACCTCGAAGATCGCCGTCCGAACTCGCAGGGCTGCCCCTACCAGATCGCTTCGCAGGTTCTGACGACCATCTCGGAAGTGCCGACAGCTGGCTTCGGCTCGGTTGCTGCCTGATTTTTCTGATCTCGGTTGCCGGGGTCAGCACAAATGAAAAGCGCGGGATTTCGGTCCCGCGCTTTTTGCATTTCGAGAACTTGCTTCAAGCAGCCTTGCTGGCAGCGTCGATCGGATGCTGCGAGCGGAAGCCGACGGCGAGACGGTTCCAGACGTTGATCGTGGCAATCGCTACCGTGATCTTGACGATCTCTTCCTCGGTGAAATGTTCCCGCAGCGGCTCGTAGTCGGAATCCGGTATGCCGGTCTGGGCGATCTTCGTCACGGAGTCGACCCAGCGAAGCAGGGCGCGCTCGCGATCGTCATAGACGGGCGATTCCCACCAGACGCACATGAGGTTGATCCACTGCTCGCTGAGACCGTCATGGCGGGATTCTTTGACATGCATGTCGACGCAGTAGGCACAGCCATTGATCTGCGAGGCGCGGAGCTTGATCAGGTGAATGAAGCGGCGCTCGAGGCCGCTGTTCTGAACGAAGTTCTCGAGTGCGACGACGGCCTTGTAGGATTCCGGGGAGGCCTTGGCGGGGTTGAAACGCGGATGCATGGTCTTCTCCTTGGGTTTTGATCTTGAGGTTCAGTTTCTGGTCTTGCGTTCATGCAGCTCGAGAAAGGCGCAGCCCCTCGCGGCTATTCCACCATCCGTGTCCGTCTGCCTGAGATCGGTCAGCACGTCGGCGATACTCGTCTTGGCCAATTCGGCCCGGTAAACACGCTCCGCCGCCAGCATGGCAGCATTGATGCCGCATGGCTTGGCGAAGTAACGCCCTTCCAGCGGGTTCGGGCCGCGCTGGCGGATTTCGGCGCATCTGAAGGCCGGTGCCGGACCTTCCGCTGCCAGCACGATGTCAAGCAGAGTGATGTCCTCCGGCTTGCGCGCCAGCCGATAGCCACCTTTCGGCCCAGGCACGGTATCGAGAATGCCGGCGCCCGAAAGCGCCTGCAGATGCTTCAGCAGATAGCTGACGGAGACGCCGTGAAACTCCGCAAGCGCCGCTGCCGAGAGTACGCCGCCATCAGAAAGGCCAGCCAGCATGCCAACGCAATGAATGGATTGTTCGACGCCGTCTCCAAGTTTCATCACTCTACCCTCATGATCGTAGATATTTTTTATCCGTGATTATGATGACCGTCAAGCCCTTTCTTTTTTCCGCGATTTGTCGCTAGGGTTGAGGCGTGGACCAGATCGAGCCGAAGCATCCTCTTGCCTTGCCTGCCCCCTTTACCCGCTGGTTTGCGGAAAAGGGCTGGCAGCCGCGTGCCCATCAGCTGGAGCTGCTTGCCCGTGCTGAAGCCGGCGAAAGCACGCTGTTGATCGCGCCCACCGGTGCGGGCAAGACGCTCGCCGGCTTCCTGCCGTCGCTGACGGATCTCACCCGGCGCGGCAAGATCCCGCCGGGCTCGGCGTTCACCGGCATCCACACGCTCTACATTTCGCCGCTGAAGGCACTTGCCGTCGATATCGAGCGCAACCTGATGAAGCCCGTTTCGGAGATGGGCCTGCCCGTATCAGTCGAAAACCGCACCGGCGATACGCCAAGCGGCAAGCGGCAGCGGCAGAAGCTCAATCCGCCCGATATCCTGTTGACGACGCCGGAGCAGGTCGCGCTGCTGCTCGCCAACCGCGAGGCAGAGCGCTTCTTCAAGGACCTGAAATACATCGTCTTCGACGAGCTGCATTCGCTCGTCACCTCCAAGCGCGGCCATATGCTGTCGCTCGGCCTTGCCCGCATCCGCAAGCTCGCACCCGAGGTGCAGACCATCGGCCTTTCGGCGACCGTGGCCGACCCCATGGACCTGCAGAAATGGCTGGTGGCGCAAGAGCCGGGGGAGGAGCGCCATGCCGGCCTCGTCATCGTCGAGGGCGGCGCCAAGCCGGATATCTCGATCCTGTCGACGGAAGAGCGCATCCCTTGGTCCGGCCACTCCGCCAAATATGCGATCCCCGATATCTATCGCGAGCTGAAGGCGCATCGCACGACGCTGCTCTTCGTCAACACGCGCTCGCAGGCCGAAATGCTGTTCCAGGAGCTGTGGTCGGCCAATGACGACAATCTGCCGATCGCCCTGCACCACGGCTCGCTCGATGTCGGCCAGCGCCGCAAGGTGGAAGCGGCCATGGCGGAAAATCGGCTGCGTGCCGTCGTCGCCACCTCGACGCTCGATCTCGGTATAGACTGGGGCGATGTCGATCTCGTCATCCATGTCGGGGCACCCAAGGGCGCGAGCCGCCTTGCCCAGCGCATCGGCCGCGCCAATCACCGTATGGACGAGCCGTCGAAGGCGATCCTGGTGCCGGCCAATCGCTTCGAAGTCATGGAATGCCAGGCAGCACTCGATGCCAACTATATCGGCGCGCAGGATACGCCGCCGATCGGCGCCGGCGCGCTTGATGTTCTCGCCCAGCACATTCTCGGCATGGCCTGCGCCGAGCCCTTCGACATGCTCGAGCTTTATGATGAGGTGCAGAGTGCGGCTCCCTATGCCGAGCTTCCCTGGGAGACCTTCGAACGCATCGTCGATTTCGTCGCCACCGGCGGCTATGCGCTCAGAACCTATGAGCGCTATGCCCGCATCCGTAAGACCCCGGAAGGGCACTGGTGTGTGTCCAACCCTCAGGTCGCCCAGCAATATCGCCTGAACCTCGGCACGATCGTCGAAGAGGCGATGCTGAATATCCGGCTGGTGAAGCGCAATGCGCTCGGTTCTCTAGGGCGAGGGGGAGCGCCGCTCGGCAAGGTCGAGGAATATTTTGTCGAGCAGCTTGCGCCCGGCGACACTTTTCTCTTTTCCGGCAAGGTGCTGCGCTTCGAAGGCATCCGCGAGAGTGAATGTCTGGCGTCGCAAGCTTTCTCGCTCGACCCGAAAATCCCTTCCTATGCGGGCGGCAAGTTTCCACTCTCGACCTATCTCGCCGATCAGGTGCGGGCGATGATTGCTGATCCCGACCGGCGTCACCGCCTGCCGGATCAGGTGCGCGACTGGCTGGAAATTCAAAAAGAGAAGTCGCTGCTGCCGAAGCGCGACGAGTTCCTCATCGAGACTTTCCCGCGCGGCAGCCGCGCCTACCTCGTCGCCTATCCCTTCGAGGGCAGGTTGGCGCACCAGACGCTAGGCATGCTGCTCACCCGAAGGCTGGAGCGCGCCGGCGCAAAGCCCATGGGTTTCGTCGCGACCGATTATTCGCTCGGCATCTGGGGGCTGGAGGATATGGGGCTGATGATCGCCAACCGCCGGCTCAGCCTTTCCGATCTCTTCGACGAGGATATGCTCGGCGACGATCTGGAGGCGTGGCTCGATGAATCCTTCCTGCTGAAGCGGACCTTCCGCAATTGCGCCGTCATTGCGGGCTTGATCGAACGCAGGCATCCGGGCAAGGAAAAGACCGGCCGGCAGGTGACGGTGTCGGCCGATCTGATCTATGACGTGCTGCGCAGCCACGAGCCGGACCACATCCTGCTGCAGGCAACGAGGCAGGATGCTGCGACCGGGCTTTTGGATATTGGCCGACTTGCGGATATGCTGAGGCGAATCAAGGGCCATATCACCCATCGCGCGCTGGACCATATTTCTCCGCTTGCCGTGCCGGTGATGCTGGAAATCGGCAAGGTGCCGGTGCCGGGCGAGGCGCACGATTCCCTGCTTGCGGAAGCGGCCGACGACCTGATCCGCGAGGCGATGGGTTGAACGAACAAGGATGAACTGACGTGATCAACCGGCTGGCGCTGGCACGGAGCTTGAACTGTCAAGGCAGCGGCGAATCTGCGCCGGCTGCGGGCGTCGAGACCGTTGTTCATGGTATTGCTGCCGTCTGCGATCCGCTGGGTGCGCTCTATCTGCCTGAGGCCGGTATTCTCGTCGTCTCCGACCTGCATCTGGAAAAGGGTGCGGCCTTCGCCCGCCGAGGCATGATGCTGCCGCCATACGATACCTTGGCGACGCTGACCGTTCTCTCCGCCGTCATCTCCCGCTACGATCCGAAGCTGGTCGTTTCGCTTGGCGACAATTTCCATGATCGCGTCGGTTCACAGCATCTGCCGGAAGAATTTCGCAGCCTCATCGTCAGCATGGCCCGCGGCCGCGAGTGGATCTGGATCAACGGCAATCATGATCCGGATGGCGCCGTCGATCTGCCCGGTCATTCGGTAGACGAGATGCATTATGGCGGCTTGACCTTCCGCCACGAGCCGAAGGCGGGGCGGCAGGCAGGCGAGATCGCCGGCCATTTGCATCCCTCCGCTACCGTTCGACGCCGTGAAAAGTCGGTGCGCCGACCATGTTTTGCAACGGATGGCGCCCGCCTGTTGATGCCGGCCTTTGGCGTCATGACCGGTGGTCTCGATCTTCGCCATAAGGCCATGGCAGGCCTCTTCGAGCGGGAAAGCCTGATCGCCCACCTACTCGGCCGCGACCGTATCTATTCCGTGCGCTTCGGCAATCTCTCGGCCTAAGCCGTGTTCGCGGGCTCGTAACGCAGGACCACTGCACCGGTCTTCAGAGCTTTGGATTCGAGCAGCTTCATCGGCCGCTGTTCGGATGCCGGCTTGAAATGCGGATTGCCGGAGCCCAGCACGACGGGAACGAGGCAGATGCGGATCTCGTCCACCTGCCCCGCCTTGAGCAGCACATCCGTCACCTCGGCACTGCCGAACACGAACATGGTCTTGCCAGGTTCTTCCTTCAGCTTCTTCACTTCAGCGACAATGTCGCCGACGACGCGGGTGTTATTCCAGTCCGCTTTGTCAAGCGTCCGCGACGCGGCGATCTTGGCGATACCGTTCATATAGGCAGCGATATCGGACGTTTCCGTCGCGGTCGGCCAATAAGCGGCCATGCCTTCATAAGTCTTGCGGCCGAAGATCAGCAGATCGCCTTCCTTGCAGAGGTCTTTCGAATAACTGTCCAGTTCGTCGCCCCAGGCGAGCATGTGAAATCCGAGGTCCCAGGGCTTGGCTCCCTCGAAATAGCCGTCAAGCGTCATGAGATTCCAGACAACAAGTTTTCTCATCATTTCCTCCACGATGACAACTGTTTCAGAAGCGAAACTGGTTGCTAAAAGCAATTGGTTGAAAGCTAGTCGCACTGATGGCAAAATGCAAGCAGTTTTGGAGACCACCATGGAAGCATCATATCGCTCCGGCTGCCCGATCAATCTGACGCTGGAAATCCTCGGTGACCGCTGGAGCCTGATCGTCATCAGGGACATCATGTTCGGCAACCGCCGGCACTTTCGAGAATTGCTGCAGAATTCGGAGGAGAGAATAGCGTCCAATATTCTTGCCGACCGCCTGAAGCGGCTGGTCGAGTGCGGCCTCCTGACCCGCGCAGATGACCCCACCCACAAGCAGAAGGCGGTTTACAGCCTGACCGAAATGGCGATCGACCTTGTGCCGCTCTTTGCCCATATGGGCGCCTGGGGCCGCAAGCATTTACCGGTATCCGAGGAGCTGTCGATCCGGGCCGAACTGCTGGAGAACGGCGGCGCGGCGCTCTGGGAAGATTTCATGGAGGAGCTGCGCGCCAAGCATCTCGGCAAGGTGTTGCCGCCGGGCACACCCTGGGTGCTCGGCCGATTGACCGACGCCTATCTCGAAGTCGTCGATCGCCGCAAGGAAGGCTGATCAGTTCTTTCGGAACATGAAGCTCGCGCCCCAACCCGTGACCAAGGCCAGCAATACGGAAAACACGCCATAGGCGACCGGCTGCTGATGTGCCGCATCCGTGATCATCTGCTCTATGCCGGTCTTGATGACACGCAGCGGCAGCGCTTTTTCGCCGATGAACTTGCCGCTCTTGAAGAGATAGGCGCGAACTGTATGCACGCCGTTCGGCACATCGGCGGGGATCCTGAGCGTTGCCTTGAACAGCGAGGAACTGACGAAGCGCACGCCGGCCGGGTCGCTTTCGTAAAGTCCGCCTGCCGATTGCAGCCGCCGGAAAGCCTGCCGGAATTCCGGAACGTCGCCGACATTGCCGACGAAGCCGACTGGGGTGAGGGGGATGTGGTCGACGCCGATGCCGCGATCGCTGAGTTCAAGCGGCGCAGTGATGTTGTCGACAGCGCGCGTGCTCGACAGCGAATAAGCCTGCGGCACATGCTCGAACGTCATCGAGCGGGTGTTGACCCAGATGCCGAAGACGCGGTCCTTCCTGCGCACCGTCGCGTTTTCACGCGGCCCTTCCAGCACGACGACGATGTCGTATTGGCCGATCGCCAAAAGCAGCTGATCGGTGTTGGAAAGTGCGCCGAAGATCGTCAGATCGGCGCCTGCGAAATCGGAGGTGATGGCGATCTCGCTCGTCGATGTACCTATTTCCATCGTTTCACGTGCCGTCGTCGATGTCGTCGGCTGGTCGAGCAGCACCTGCGCTTGCGCACCAAGCGGCGCAAGCAGCAGGATCGCGACAGCGAGGAGCCCGAAACCTCTCATCGGCTCACCCCTTCCATGATGACCGAGTAGACGTCCGCGGGCGTGACCACGAGTGCGATGGCCAGACGAAGCCCGACGGCAAGGACGAGAAGGCCAAGCAGGGCGCGGAGCTGCTCGCCGCGCAGCTTCTGGCCAACCCGCACGCCGTACTGCGCGCCGACGACGCCGGCCACCATCAGCATGAACGCAAGGATGATATCGACGGAATAGTTGGTGGCCGCCTGGACGATCGTGGTGAAGGCCGTGACGAAGATGACCTGGAACAGCGATGTGCCGACGACGACATTCGTCGGCACGCGCAGAAGATAGATCATGGCCGGCACGAGGATGAAGCCGCCGCCGATACCCATCGGCGTTAGCATGCCGACGAAAAAGCCGAGGCCGATCACCGGAATGGCGCTGAGATAGAGCTTGGATTTCTTGAAACGCAGCTTGAGCGGCAGGCGCTGCACCCAGTTGTGATGGCGCAGCTTGGCGGTGGCCGGCGGCAGCTTGCCTGCGGCCCGGCGCATGGCGCGCACGCTTTCCCAAAGCATGAGCGTACCCACCGTGCCGAGCAAGAGCACGTAGATCAGCGAGATGATCAGGTCGATCTGTCCGAGCCGGCGCAACAGCACGAATAGCCACAGGCCGAAGGTCGCGCCCGCGAGACCGCCGGCGAGCAGGATCGTGCCCAGTTTCAGGTCGAGCGAACCTCGGCGAAAATGCGTTAGCGCTCCCGATACGGAGGAGGCGACGACCTGGTTGGAGCCGGTGGCGACGGCGACGACGGGGGGAATGTTGTAGAAGATCAGCAGCGGCGTGATGAGGAAACCGCCGCCCACGCCGAACATGCCGGAGAGAAACCCTACGGCTGCGCCCATGCCGAGAATAATGAAGATATTCACCGACAGTTCTGCGATCGGCAGATAGATCGTCACGCGCTGTTCCCATTTGCAGGCTTTCCGGCACGGAAATCGGAGCCTGAGCCATTTTCCCCTTTTAAACGGCGAATTCTAACCTGAAATCGTTGCCAGAGCCTTAGGAAAGCTGGACACGACAGATTCGAATTGCCCGCTCCACCTTAGCGCGGCTTTTTTCGCTTTTCTGTGACGAGCGCGGCGGCCACCCGAGGGCGGCATCGGGAGGGGTTTGGAGGAGTATCCCGCAACAAAAATGCCGGCGTGGTTGCGCCGGCATTTTTGTTTGACTGCGTTCGACAGGTGCGGATCACCTACTTGTTGCGGGCGAGCAGCTCCTTGACGACCTGATCGGTCACCCGTCCATCGGACGGCAGGCCGACGGACTTCTGGAAGCTCTTCAGCGCCGCCACAGTCTTGTCGCCCATGCTGCCATCTGGCGCACCGGCATCGAAACCGTTCTTGTTGAGGATGGCCTGGATGTTGCGGATGGCCTTCTTCATGTCGATGGACGCGGTGTTCACGCCCTTGCCCGTGGTCCACTCGTCGGGAACATCCGTGCCGTTGGCCTTGGGATCAGCCTGCTGCGCCTTCCAGAGATCGACTTTGGCGCGAGCGCCTTCGAGATCGGCCGGCTTCATGGCGTTGGCGACTTCGTCACGCTTTTGCGCGGCGTCCTTGTCGCCGCTCTTTGCGGCGATTGCGAACCACTTGTAGGATTCCTGCAGATCCTGCTTCACGCCGTTACCGCGAGCATAAAGGATCGCAAGGTTGAACTGGCTGTCGGACACGCCGAGATTGGCAGCGCGCGTAAACCAGTTCGCAGCCGAGTCGTAGTCCTGCTGTCCCGCCGTCCCAGATGCGTAGAGGACGGCAAGGTTGTGCATGGCGCTGGCATTGCCCTGATTGGCGGCCTGCTCATAATAGCCCTTGGCCTTGAGGAGGTCACGGTCGATGCCGTTGCCTTTCTCGTACATGCTCGCGAGCCGGTATTGTGCCGGAGCATAGCCCTTCGCGGCCGAAAGCTGATACCAGTTCGCCGCCTGCTTCAGATCCGTCGCGACATTGCGGCCGTCGGTATAGCGGGCGCCGATCTCGAAGAGCGCGACAGGGTCGCTCGATTTCGCGGCGGCGACAAGCGATGGCGGCTGAATGCCATCAGGCACCTGGATCTCTGCGGCCGCCGGAGCCGCGACGGCGTTGTCGGTGGAAGCGTCAGCGCTCGCTTGCTGCCCAGGTGCTGTGCTGCCGCCAGAATTGTCGGCGGTGGCCGAGGGGACTTCGGCCGAAGGTGTTGCCGCAGGTTGGTCGCTGGTCGGTGCGAGTGCCGGGTTGGCAGATGCCGTCGCGGGCTGGACATTTGCCGTGTCCGCTGACGTCGCAACCGGCGCTGCGGCCTGGTTTGCAGCCGGCTGCTGATCATTGACGACCGGGGCTGCATTGGTGGCAACGCGGTTGGTCACCGCGCTATCTGCCGGCGCAACCATGGTCGAAATTTCGGCGGGCGCGGGTGCCTTCTGGCCACGCGTCAACGTGTTGACGAGCGGGAAGGCCATGATCGCCAGCAGGGCCGCGCCAATGGCGAGCAGGATCGGGCGGCGGAAGCGCGAGAACGCTCCGCCCTTCTTCGCATCCTTCTTGCCGGCGGGTGCTGTCCGCTGGACTTGATCGACTTCGATCGCCGCGGCCTGTGCGGCACGGCGGGCTGCAGCGATATAGTCTGCACGCTCGTTTTCGGTCGGCTGACGGCCGCCGCGGGCGGTGTTCTGGCTGGCGCGTACGCGCTCCAGGATCTTCTTGATATCGGGCGCGCCGGAGCCGGGCTCCAGCAGCTCGTTTGCCTCTTCCGTCGGCATCATGTCGGCCGGGTCGATGGACGGTGCCTGTTCGATGACAGGGCGATCCGGCAGGAAGATCGGCTCGGCCTTCTCCGGCGTGAAGAAACGCTTGCCGAGGCTGGCGAGAAGGCCTGCCTTCGAACCGCTTTTCTTGGCGGCGGCCTTGATCTCTGCCTTGGTATTGGCATCGATTGCCTGTGCGACGGCGGTCTCGGACGCTGCGGCCGTTTCTGCGGGCGCAACCGTGCGGATGATCGGGCCGGCCTTCTGCTGTGCGGCCATCGGCGGCTTGATTGCCGGCGCATCCTCGTCGGCGAAGACGTCGCTTTCGAAGGCCGCTGCCGGCATGGTGGGTGCCGGTCGGCGATGTTCCATGTGGTCGAGCCGATCGGCGATCTGCAGCAGCGTGTCGTGCAACGCTTCGAAGGTGCGGTGCGTGCGCTCGTCGCTGGCGCGGCTAAGATCTTCGAGATGACGAAGGTCTTCGGCAAGAGCCGTCAGTGCGGCCATATCGCCATGCTGCGCGCTGCCGGCCATTCCGCCTTCGCGAGAATAGGCTTCAACGACGGTTTCCGCCGCATGGCGTGCGGCTTCGATGATGTATTCGTCGTTGGTCGCCATATAATCTTCGATGGCGCTCATCCGCCGATCGAAATCGACAGGGAAATGCTCGCCCGCCGCTGCCCGGGGCTCGCTGGTGAGAAGGGTGGACAGGTGGGCGATCTGCTCTTCGAGGCTGCGCAGGGCCTGCGTGTCCGTCGGCGGTGCGGCTGTGCTGGCTTCGAGCCGGGCCGCGATGTCGGAGAGGCGGCCTTCGAGCCGGCGGACCGCACCGTCATCGATGTTTGCTGCCGGAGCCGGCGGATGGAAATCGATTTCGTCGATGCGGCGAGCGAGATAGTCCAGCCGGTCCGCAAGCGCATTGCCGACCGAGCCGTGTTCCAGCGCATCGATTTTGTGCGAGATGTCGGCGAGATAGGTGACGAGCTCCGGCTGCGGCGCCGCCTTCTGCGAGCGTTCCATCAAGTGCGAAAGCTGATCCAGACGCTCCTCGAGGCGAGCGACGGCCTTGGCGCTGCCCAGTTCGTCGATGCGCATGGCAAGCGCTTCGAGGCGACCGGAGAGATCGTCCGCGGGCTGGCGTCGTGCCGCATCGCGGCTCATGACATCGATCTGGTCGGCAAGGCCGCTCAGCTGGCCTTCGAGCCGCTGCATTGCCTGATCCTGCGGTTGCATCATCGAGCCGAGGCTCTCCATGGCAGTCGCGATCGTCAGCAGCTTGTTTTCCAGCGCATGCACGGCGGGGCTGTCGTTCATGCCGCCGAGGTGCTGCTTGATGTCGTCGAGGCGGTAGGCAAGCGATACGAGCTCGTCCTGCAGGCCGGTCGTGTCGATCGCTTTTACCTGGCGTTCGACGTGGTGCAGGGATTCCTCGCGGGCAAGGCCGTCCATCAGCGAACGCAGCTCGTCGAACTCGGCCTTGAGACCCGCCGTCTCCGGCTGGCCGGTGAGCTGGTTGATGCTGTCGGCAAGCCGCGCCATGTCCTCGCGAACATCGGCTGCGAAATGTTTGTCGTTGCTGTTCTCGCGGATATCGCGAATTTCAGCGCGCAGGGCGTTTACTTCGCGGGTCACGCTGTCGGCGATGTCGCGCTTCAGGTCCTGGCGGAGATTGACGAGCGCCTGGGCGATGTCGACGGAGCTTTCGGCGGCCGGCCGCTGCTGCTGGCGTGGGCTATAGGCATCGAGCGGACGCCGGGCCGGCTGCGGCTCGGCCTGCGGGATTTCTTCGCGGCGCGCAAGCAGCCGCTCGCGGTTCGCCTCGAGCGCGCGCTGGCGCTGGCGGATTTCTGCAAGCGGATCTGGGCGGACCTCATGCTGCTCCTGGCGTTCGGAACGCAGCGGACGTTCATAGGGCCGGCTTGCGGGGTATTCGCGCTCGGGGCGCGGCGGCATGCGCTCCGGGGCCGCTGTCCGCTCGGGAACGGCGCCGTAGCCGGCTGCAACGCGCTGGCGCGTATCGCGCGAGGCTGCGGTGCCCATCAATCCCTCGATGCGCGCCTCCAGCCCCTCGATCGTGCGGCTCAGAGCATCCAGCGATGTCCAGTCGCCCGTGCTGGTAGGATTTGATCGCGATCCGCTCATATCTTTTGCTCGCCTCGAACTATGACCACCCAGGTCACCGTGTTGACGGAAGAAAGACGCTGCGCCATTGCCGCAATGCCCGGATCCCGCCGTTCGGAAAGGGATAAATCTATTGGCTTTCCTCAAACCGAGCCGCAAAGACACCGCGTCATTCAATGATAGATTGAAGAAGCGCGAAGCACTGCTGCTCAACTCGTACAATTTACGAAACGTGGTAAACAACTCGTTAAGTTTGGCGGAAATCTTTAACCTTTTATTTCGGTTCTGCTGTCGGATGCCTCGATATTCTTCCGATATTAGCTCGATAGAGACCACGGGAACGCGGATCTTCGTTTGCGCCGATCCAAATTCCCATCTGTAGATCCCTAGAAAAAATCGGCGCGACAAAAACTTGACGTTTACGCAAACGTCAATATTTTATATGGGTAATCGCAGTGGCCGGAATCTGAGGTCCGGCGGCGAATTGGAGGAATTCGAGAGATGCCAGTCTACAAGGCCCCGGTGAATGATACGCTCTTCGTCCTGAACGATGTGCTTGGGTTGGAGCGCTACAACAATCTTCCGGGTTATGCCGATGCGACGCCTGACATGATCGAGGCGATCGTCGGCGAGGCGGCAAAGCTGTCGGAAGAGGTGCTTTTCCCGCTGAATTACTCGGGTGATCAGGAAGGCTGCGTACGCCACGATGACGGCACGGTTTCGACGCCGAAGGGCTTCAAGGAGGCCTATCGCGCCTATCGCGAAGGTGGTTGGCTCGGCCTCGCCGTGCCGGAAGAATTCGGCGGGCAGGGACTTCCTTATGTGCTGCATTGCGCAGTCGGCGAATATACCTCCGCCGCCAACATGTCGCTGATGATGTATCCGGGTCTGACACAGGGCGCGATCGCAGCCATCCTCGTGCATGGCTCCGACGCGCAGAAGCAGACCTATTTGCCGAAGATGGTCGAGGGCACGTGGTCCGGCACGATGAACCTCACAGAACCGCATTGCGGCACCGATCTCGGCCTCCTGCGTACCAAGGCAGTTCCGCAAGCCGACGGCAGCTACAAGATTTCCGGCCAGAAGATCTTCATTTCCGCCGGCGAACACGACATGACGGACAATATCGTCCATCTCGTCCTTGCCCGCATCGAAGGCGCTCCTGAGGGCACCAAGGGCATCTCGCTGTTCATCGTGCCGAAGTTCCTCGTCAGGCAAGACGGTTCGCTCGGCGCGCGCAACCCCGTTTCCTGCGGCGCGATCGAGCACAAGATGGGCATTCACGGTAACGCCACCTGCGTCATGAATTATGACGAGGCGACGGGCTTTCTGATCGGTGCCGAGAACAAGGGCCTCAACGCCATGTTCGTCATGATGAACGAGGCGCGTCTGGCCGTCGGCTTGCAGGGTGTGTCGATCGCCGAAGTCGCCTATCAGAATGCCGCCAATTATGCCCGCGAGCGCATTCAGGGCCGCTCGCTTTCCGGCCCGAAGGCGCCGGACAAGAAGGCGGACCCGATCATCGTTCACCCCGACATCCGCCGCACACTGATGACCATCCGCGCCTTCAACGAGGCCGGCCGCGCCTTCCTGCTGTGGACGGCGCTGAAATCCGATATCGCCCATCGCTCCCCGGACGAGAAGGACCGTCAGGCAGCCGACGATGTCCTTGGCCTCGCGACCCCGATCCTCAAGGGCGTCATGACCGACAAGGGCTTTGAGCACGCCGTCATGGCGCAGCAGGTCTTCGGCGGCCATGGCTATATCGAAGAACACGGCATGAGCCAGTATGTCCGCGATGCCCGCATCGCCATGATCTATGAAGGCGCCAACGGTATCCAGGCGCTCGATCTCGTCGGCCGCAAGCTGGCGCTGAATGGCGGCCGCGCCGTCATGGCCCTGTTCAAGGAAATCGGCGATTTCTGCGAGGAGAACCGCAACGACGAGCAGATGGGCTTCTTCACCAAACACCTGAAGAAGGGCTTGAACGATGTGCAGGCCTCAACCATGTGGTTCATGCAGAACGCCATGGCCAAGCCCGACAATGCCGGTGCCGGCTCGACCGATTACATGCACCTCTTCGGCCTCGTCGTCCTCGGCTATATGTGGGCGAAGATGGCGAAGGCGGCACAGGATGGCCTTGCACGCGGCGATGCTGCGCGCGAGGATTATCTGAAGAACAAGCTTGTCACGGCGCGGTTCTATATGGAGCGCATCATGCCGGAAACGGCATTGCGCAAGGCTCGCATAGAAACCGGCGCCGACACCATGATGGAACTGGCGGCGGAAGCCTTTTGATCAAAGCGGCGCTTGCCGCTGCAGGGAGATGAGACATGACCGAGGTTTTCATTTACGACCACGTGCGCACGCCGCGCGGACGGGGCAAGAAGGATGGATCGCTGCACGAAGTGCCGTCCGTTCGCCTTGCCGCCAAGACGCTGGAGGCGATCCGCGACCGCAACGGCCTCGACACCGCAACGGTTGACGATATCATCATGGGCTGCGTCGATCCGGTCATGGAAGCCGGCGCCGTCATCCCGAGGGGTGCCGCCTTCGAAGCCGGCTATTCCACCAAGGCCCCCGGCATGCAGATCTCGCGCTTCTGCGCCTCGGGCCTCGATGCCGTGAATTTCGGTGCCGCCAAGATCGCGCAGGGTGCTGACGACATCGTCATCGCCGGCGGTGTCGAAAGCATGTCGCGCGTCGGCTTGGGCATGTCCGGCGGCGCCTGGTTCATGGATCCCTCCGTCAACTTCCCGGCCTATTTCATGCCGCAGGGCGTATCGGCCGATCTCATCGCCACCAAATACGGCTTCTCGCGCGATGACGTCGATGCCTATGCCGTCGAGAGCCAGAAGCGCGCCGCCAATGCCTGGGAAAAGGGCTATTTCAAGAATTCCGTCATCCCGGTGAAGGATATCAACGGCCTGACCATTCTCGATCGCGACGAACACATGCGTCCAGGCACCGATATGCAGGCGCTCGCCTCGCTCAATCCGTCCTTCCAGCTGCCGGGCGAAATGGGCGGCTTCGAAGCGGTCGGCATTCAGGCGCATCCGGAAGTCGAACGCATCAATTACGTCCATCATGCCGGCAATTCCTCCGGCATCGTCGATGGCGCCGCCGCCGTGCTGCTCGGCTCCAAGGCGGGCGGTGAGAGTATGGGGTTGAAGCCGCGCGGCCGCATCAAGGCTTTCGCTAATATCGGCTCCGACCCGGCGCTGATGCTGACCGGCCCGGTTGACGTCACCGAAAAGCTCCTGAAGCGCAGCGGTTTGACGCTTGCCGACATCGATCTGTTCGAGCTCAACGAAGCCTTCGCCGCTGTCGTGCTGCGCTACATGCAGGCCTTCGATATCGAGCATGACAAGATCAACGTCAACGGTGGCGCCATCGCCATGGGCCATCCGCTCGGTGCGACCGGCGCGATGATCCTCGGCACCGTGCTGGACGAGCTGGAGCGCCGCGACCTCAATACCGCGCTGGTCACGCTCTGCATCGGCGCCGGCATGGGTACGGCCACGATCATCGAACGCGTCTGAGGAGGGAAAGCAATGGCTTACACAAATTTCACCGTTGAGACCGACGCAGACGGCATCGCACTCGTCACCTGGGATATGCCCGGCAAGTCCATGAACGTCTTCACCGCCGAGGTGATGGATGAGCTGAACGCCATCCTCGACGCCACCGTTGCCGATGCAGCCGTCAAGGGCGTGGTCTTCACCTCGGGCAAGTCCTCCTTCTCCGGCGGCGCTGATCTGTCGATGATCAAGTCGATGTTCTCGCTCTATCAGGATGAGAAGGCGAAAGACCCGGCTGCTACCGCGCAGAAGCTCTTCAATCTCGTCGGGCGCATGACGGGCCTCTTCCGCAAGCTCGAAACCTGCGGCAAGCCGTGGGTCTCTGCCATCAACGGCACCTGCATGGGCGGCGCTTTCGAGCTGTCGCTGGCCTGCCATGGCCGCGTTGCGTCGAACGCCAAGAGCGTCAAGATCGCGCTGCCAGAGGTCAAGGTCGGTCTCTTCCCGGGTGCCGGTGGCACGCAGCGCGTCTCGCGCCTGGCGGACGCTCAGTCGGCCTTGCAGATGATGACGACGGGCCAGTCGCTGACGGCGGCACGCGCCAAGGCGATGAACCTCGTGCATCAGGTGGTCGAGCCGGATCAGTTGATCCCGGCCGCCAAACAGATGATCAAGGACGGTCTGAAGCCGGTAGCACCTTGGGATGAAAAGGGTTTCAAGGCGCCGGGCGGCGGTATCTGGACGCCTGCCGCAGCCCAGCTCTGGCCGGCAGCCCCCGCCATCCTGCGCCGCGAAACATCGGGCAATTATCCGGCAGCACTCGCCATCCTAAAATGCGTCTATGAAGGCCTGCAGGTTCCGTTCGATACCGGCCTGAAGATCGAGCAGCGCTATTTCACCCATGTGCTGCAGACCACCGAAGCCTATTCGATGATCCGCTCGCTGTTCATCTCCATGCAGGAACTTGGCAAGGGCGCTCGCCGTCCGGCAGGCCAGCCGAAGACCGAGTTGAAGAACGTCGGTGTCGTCGGCGCCGGTTTCATGGGCGCGTCTATCGCTTATGTTACGGCAGCCGCCGGCATTCCGGTCACGCTGATCGATCGCGATATCGAAGCTGCCACCAAGGGCAAGGGTGTTGGCGAAGGCCTGGTCAAGGATTCGATTAGTAAGGGAAGAATGACGCAAGACGAGGGTGCCGCGTTGCTTTCGCGCATCACGCCTTCGGCTGATTATTCCGATCTGAAGGATGCCGATCTCGTCATCGAGGCGGTATTCGAGGATCGCGAGGTCAAGAAAGCCGTCATCGAGGCCGTCGAAGCCGTGTTGCCGCCAACTGCCGTCTTCGCTTCCAACACCTCGACGCTGCCGATCACCGGTCTTGCGAAGAATTCCAAACGTCCAGCGGACTTCATCGGCGTCCACTTCTTCTCGCCGGTCGAGAAGATGATGCTGACCGAAGTCATCCTCGGCAAGGAAACGGGTGACCGTGCCATTGCCGTCGCGCTGGATTACGTCGCCGCCATCAAGAAGACGCCGATCGTCGTCAACGACACCCGCGGCTTCTTCGTCAATCGCTGCGTCTTCCGCTATATCCACGAAGCCTATGACATGCTGATCGAGGGCGTGCCCGCAGCCATGATCGAGAATGCCGCCAAGATGGCCGGCATGCCGGTGGGGCCGCTGGCGCTCAACGACGAAGTCGCCATCGATCTCTCCTACAAGATCCTGAAGGCGACGGTCGCGGATCTCGGCGAGAAGGCCGTCGATCCGCGTCACATGCAGCTGGTCACCGGTCTGGTGGAGCGCGAAGGGCGCCTGGGCCGGAAGAACGCCAAGGGCTTCTATGAGTATCCGCCGAAGCCGGCCAAGAAGTCGCTCTGGCCGGGCCTTAGGGAACTCTATCCGCAGAAGAAGGCCGATGAGGTCGATGTCGGCGTGTTGAAGCAGCGCTTCCTCGTCACCATCGCGCTCGAGGCGGCGCGCACCATCGAAGAGGGTATCGTCACCGATCCGCGCGAGGCCGATGTCGGCTCGATCCTCGGCTTCGGCTTCGCCCCCTATACCGGCGGCGCGCTGTCCTACATCGACGGCATGGGCGTGAAGACCTTCGTGGACCTCTGCGAAAAGCTGGCCGCCGCTTACGGCCCGCACTTCCAGCCGACAGCGCTGCTGAAGGACATGGCCGCGAAGGGCGAGACCTTCTACGGGCGTTTCGATCCCTATCGCGTCGAGAAGGCGGCCTGAGGCGAGGTTGATCTTTGATGGCAAATGATAGGCCGCTCCTTTGGGGCGGCCTTTTCTTCGATCCTCGGCTTTGCCGGTCTTGTGGCCGATGGTAGGGGTCTCGTCGAGGTTAATTTGTAAGTATTATCTTACGCTACGCTCAGCTGCTTGTCCTTGCCGGCCCTTAGGGCAACGACACCCCAGCCGACGAGCAGAATGATGGCCGCAGCATAAATATCGGCCGCTTCGGCATATCCAAGCGCCTTCGACAGGAAACCTGCGACGATGGCGGGCACGCTGAAGGCGAGATAGCTCTCGATGTAGAAAGCAGAGAGAAGGCCGGCGCGTTCGTCGGGCTTGGCCAATGGCATGATGCTGCGTACCGTGCCTAGGAAGGTTGCCCCGAAGCCTGAACCAGCGATCACAGTTCCCACGGCAAGGATCGATACCTCGGCTGTATGCACGCCGGCAATCACGGCCAAGACGCCGAGCGTCATGCTCGATACGCCGAACCACATGGCTGTGGTGGCAGATCTTTTGCGCAATAGAAAAACGGCGCTCGCCCCGCTGATCGTCAAGGCGGCGACCACGCAGCCGCCGATCAAGGGTGCAGTGCTGCCGGTCGTCGCGCTGACCAGTGAGGGGACCAGCGACAGATAGAAGCCGCCGAGCGCCCAGACGGCGATATTGATAGGCGTCAGCGCCAGCAGTGTGCGTCGCACTTGCGGCGGTACCGCCACTTCCGGCTTCAGCGATGCGAGCAGCCCGGCCCGGCGCTTCGTTGTCTCCGGCATGAGCCAGAGAAGCGCCGCCTGAAGGAGGAGGAGGGCGAGCGTCACGGCATAGACGAGCAGCATCGGCGCGGGTGCGAACTGAACGAGCAGGCTCGTGCCGAGCGCGCCGACCGCCATGCCGGCAAGCGGCGCGAGACTATTGGTAATCGAGCCCCTGATCGGATCGAGATCGACAAGGGCAGCCCCAATGGAACTGGCCGCAGCGCCTGTTGCCAGCCCCTGCACGATGCGGGCCGCAATCAGCCAATTCGGTCCTGTGGCCATTAAAAATAACGCCATTGCCACCATATTGAGGAGGATCGATGCGAAGATGACAGGGCGCCGGCCGAGATGATCGGAAATCGAACCGACGATCAGCAACGCGACGAGGAGGGCGAAGGCATAGACGGCGAAGATGACTGTGATCAGCACCGGCGAGAAGGCGAAGGTCTGCTGGTAGAGACGGTAGAGCGGCGTCGGTGCGGATGAGGCGGCAAAGAACAGCGCGCTGGTCGCGGCATAATAGAAGGGCGCAAGACGTCTGGCCGGTGAAATCGGCGCGCTAGCAGTGGAAACGGGCTCAGTCATCGACTATATCCTGACTTAAAGCTAAAAGATTGCGTTAGGCGGATATAGGGTGCCTGACGCACAAAAGCAAATAATTTGCGTTAGTTGGTGTCGAATTGTGCACCACTGCCCGCAAAAGCGAAAGATTGGCAAAGGCTTATGAGCCACAGAGAGAATCCTCGTCCGGGTGGGCGCAGCGCCAGAGTACAGGCGGCGGTTCATCAATCCGTCCGCGACATACTTGCAACGATGGATCGCACCGATGTGACAATCCCTTTGATCGCACAGCGCGCCAATGTCACGCCGTCAACCATCTACCGTCGCTGGGGCGATCTGCAGGAGCTTCTGGCCGATGTGGCCGCTGCGCGCTTGCGGCCGGAGAGCGAGCCCCCGAGGATCGGCAGTGCCCGCGAAGATCTGGAATCATGGATCGAGCAATATGCCGATGAGATGGCATCAGGTGTCGGACGGCAGATGTTGCGCGACGTTCTTTCCTCGACCGACGGCACCAGTGTCGAAAAGTGCCGCTGTTACATGCAGCAACAACTTGCCGTTCTCATTGCGCGGGCGGAGAAATCAGGCGAGCGCTTTCCTGATCTGGAAGAGCTGATGGATCATGTCATCTCGCCGATCATATACCGCATCCTTTTCGATTGCCCCATCGGCGAGGATTATGTTCGCGAACTGATCGCGAAGGTGATGCAGAAATTCAAAGGGTAGATCGCCGCAACCGACTCCGATGCGCCAACCGAATTCCACGAAGTCCGTCCCTGGCGTCGTTGGCTAGGTTGCTCGCAACTGACGAACAAGTAGATCGGCGCCGGCACAGATAAGTTGTTCTATCTGGGGAATTATCTTGGGATATGCACGCTGGAGCGGGGCGATGCACCAATTTGCTGTTGAAAAATATGACAAAAGATGATGCTAATCATCATTAGTGAATTCAACGGCAACGCGAAGGGGACTGCTCAATGCTTAATGAATTCAAGGCATTTATCGCCCGAGGCAATGTCATGGATCTCGCAGTCGGCGTGATCATCGGCGGTGCTTTCGGCGGTATCGTGAAATCGCTGGTTGACGACATCATCATGCCGATTGTCGGCGCCATTTTTGGCGGCTTCGATTTCTCGAACTATTTCGTCGGTCTTTCCTCGGCCGTCAATGCGCCGACGCTGGCTGCCGCCCGCGCCCAGGGTGCGGTTTTCGCCTACGGTAACTTCATCACCGTCCTCATCAACTTCCTGATCCTTGCCTGGATTATCTTCCTGATGGTCAAGGGCGTGAACAAGCTGCAAAGCCAGGTTGCGCGCAAGGAAGAGAAGGCTGCTGAAGCAGCGCCTCCGCCGGCTGACGTTCAGCTGTTGACGGAAATCCGCGATCTTCTCGCGAAGCGTTGATCTCTCCTTAGGGGGTGTTTTTAAAAGCCTCGGTCCCGCAAGGGCCGGGGCTTTATTCATCACGGAAATCGATCGGTCGCTAAGGCAAAGTCATGGGATTTGTCCGCCGCTCTGCTTTATGAAGGCAGAAACCGGAGATTCTGCATGTCGATACTGAATAGCCTCAGCCCGCGCGCGCTCGCAGCCCCCGAAAGCGGCATCGTCGAAGTGGTGAATTATGCCCGCGGCCGTGATGGCCTGCTGCCGCTCTGGGTCGGCGAGGGCGATCTGCCGACGCCCGATTTCATCAATCGCGCTGCCATGGCGTCGCTCAATGCCGGCGAAACCTTCTACACCTGGCAGCGGGGCATTCCGGAACTGCGTCAAGCGCTGGCGGATTATTACGGCCGGCACTTCGGCACTTCGCTGCCGATGGAGAATTTCTATGTCGTTGGCTCCGGCATGCAGGCGATTCAGCTTTCCGTCCAGGCGATTACCTCGCCCGGCGATGAGATGGTCTATCTGACGCCGGCCTGGCCGAACATTGCCGCGGCTCTCGAAATTGCCGGCGCGCGCTCGGTCGGTGTGCCGCTGCAATTCGAGAACGGCAAATGGATTGTTGATCTTGGACGCCTCGAGGCGGCGATCACCCCGAAGACCAAGGGTCTGTTCATCAATACCCCATCCAACCCCACCGGCTGGACGGCGACCCATCAGGATCTCCGGGATATCCTGGCACTGGCGCGCAAATACGGCCTCTGGATCATGGCCGACGAGATCTATGCGCTCTACTATTATGCCGGCGGCCGGGCGCCGAGCTTCCTGGACGTCAAGGAAGCCGACGACAAGATCCTCTTCGTCAACTCCTTCTCGAAGAACTGGTCGATGACCGGCTGGCGCGTCGGCTGGATCGTCGCTCCCGCAGAGCTCGGGCAGGTGCTCGAGAATCTCGTGCAATATTCGACATCGGGCGTCGCACAGTTCATGCAGCGGGGCGCAGTCGCCGCACTAAACGAAGGCGATGATTTCGTTCGCTCCAACATCGCCAAGGCGACCCGCTCACGCGACATTCTCTGCGAGGCGCTGATTGCGACCAATCGCGTGCATACGTTGAAGCCGGATGGTGCTCTTTACTCCTTCCTGAAGATCGACGGCGTCACCGACAGCCGCAAGGCCGCGCTCGACATCGTCGACAAGACCGGCGTCGGCCTGGCGCCGGGAACGGCATTCGGGCAGGGCGGCGAGCTCTTCATGCGCGCCTGCTTTCTGCGCGATCCGGCAAAGATTGCCGACGCGGCCGAGCGCTTGAGCCGCTATATTCAGGGGTTGTAAGAACGTCCGCTACTGCGGTTCGCAACGTTTGGCTTCGCGCTCTGTATACCCCCTCTGTCCTGAAGAAAGGACGGAGGGGCGCATTCTCCGCAAGGTGCCATAGCGCCAATCCATAAAATGCAATCGATCCGGGAAAGGCTGTCCTAACCATTCCCGCAATCTTCCCCCTTCCGCCGTCTGCTTTTAATCAAATTGGCAAGGGACGACGCGCCATATATCGCCAACAAGACTTGGCGGGGACGCGAAGAATGACGGTGTTGGTGACTGGCGGGGCCGGCTATATCGGCAGCCATATGGTCTGGAAATTGCTGGATGCGGGCGAGGACGTCGTGGTCATCGATCGCCTCTCTACCGGCTTCCGTTGGGCTGTCCCTCCTGCCGCCCGTTTCTATCTCGGCGATATCGCCGACGAAGCGCTGCTGCAGACGATCTTCGCCGAAAACAGCATCGACGCCATCATCCATTTCGCCGGTTCGGCCGTCGTCCCGACTTCGATCGAAGACCCGCTTTCCTATTACGAAAACAATACCGGCAAGACCCGCATCTTGATGAGTGCTGCGGTCCGTGCCGGAATTCGCCATTTCGTCTTTTCTTCCACCGCCGCCGTCTATGGAGCGCAGCCGGCCGACATGCCGGTCAGCGAAACCGCATTGCCGCGGCCGGAATCCCCTTATGGCCAATCCAAGCTGATGTCGGAGCTGATGTTGCGCGATGCCGCTGCGGCCTACGATTTCAGCTATGTGGCGCTGCGCTATTTCAACGTCGCCGGTGCCGACCCGGAAGGGCGGGCGGGACAATCGAGCCAAAGTGCCACCCATCTCGTCAAGGTTGCCTGCGAGGCGGCTCTCGGCTGCCGCCACCAGGTGAATATCTACGGCACGGACTATCCGACGCATGATGGAACCGGCGTTCGCGACTATATTCACGTCAGCGATCTTGCCGAGGCGCATCTCCTGGCATTGCGGCATCTGCGCGGCGGCGGTCGGTCGCTGGTTGCCAATTGCGGCTATGGCACGGGTTACTCCGTACTTGATGTGCTCAACATGGTCATGCGCGTGCATGGCCGCGCTTTCCGTATTCATATAGCGCCGCGCCGACCCGGCGATGCCGCCAGCGTCATTGCCGATGCAACGCTTGCGCAGCGTGAGCTGGGCTGGACGCCGAAATACAATAGTCTCGAAACGATCGTGCGCTCGTCGCTGGATTGGGAAATCAGGCTGGCGAAGCGCGCCGGCCTCGACGCCGATGAGCCGCAGCTGATCCTTGCCGCCCAGAGCGCCTGACGCCGGCAGTCGCTGCCATCAGCCTTCGGCGTTTCTCCAAGGGCCGAGAAATGCCGGCGCATTCCGGCGTACGGCTTCCGTCAGGAAATCGATGACGGTGCGCACCCGCGGCGACTGGCGCAGATCGCGGTGGCATGTGATCCAGTAATGACGCCTCAGATCGACCTCCTGCGGCAGCACGACCTGAAGATCCGGGTGCTTGCCTGCGATGAAGAACGGCAGCACGCATAGCCCAAGGCCGCTCTTGGTTGCCGTCAGCTGCGCAAAGATACTCGAACTCTGGAATTGCGGCCTGATGCGTGGGTGGACATCGTCGAGATAGTCCAGCCCCGGCGCGAAGATCATATCCTCGATATAGCCGATGAAGGCAAAATTGGTCAGATCATCACGGCTTGCGACAGCCGGATGGCGGGCGAGATAGTCCCGGGATCCGTAGACCTGAAGATGGTAGTCAGTCAACTTCTCGGTGAAGTAGGGGCCAGCCTTCGGCGGGTCGAGGACCACGACGATATCGGCCTCCTTGCGCGAGAGCGACATGATCTGCTGAATGGTAATGAGCTCGAGCGAGATATTCGGATGGCGCGCGGTGAATTCCGGCAGCACGCCCGTGAAGAAGAAGTTGGAAAAGCCTTCCGGCGCGCTGATGCGAACCACGCCGCGCTGCGTTGCCGACCCGGCCGAAAGATCTGCCTGCAGGCGCTCGGTTTCCTGCTCCATCCGCTCGGCTGTGTCGATGAAACGCTGACCCATGGCTGTCAGCATGTAGCCGCGCGGGTTGCGCTCGAAGAGTTTGACTTTCAAGGAGAATTCCAGCCGGTCGATGCGGCGGGAAACCGTGGCGTGACTGGTGCGCAACTGCCGGGCGGCGGTCGATAGCTGCCCTGTCCGCGCCACCGCGAGGAAGAATTGCAGATCGTCCCAGGTGAAATGCGGTGTGTGCTTCATCCCTTCCCCTTCTGTTCAAAAATGAACAGACATTGTTTGGAATTAATTTCAATCGCGACTTGCGTCAACGTGTGAATTCCGTGATCTTGCCTTAAGAGGAAAGTCGTTTTTAGAAATTCGACCCGTCAAATTTGAACAGATTCGTTTTTGCCAAATCTCTGGGAGGAGAGGATATGCGAAAGAGTCTTATTGCATCCCTGGCATTTCTGCTTGCAACGAGTACCGCGGCTTTTGCCGCCGGCCCGGCCAATGGTTTCGTCAAGATCGGCATCTTGAACGACCAGTCCGGGGTCTATGCCGACTTCGGCGGCAAATCGTCCGTGGAAGCCGCGAAAATGGCTGCCGAGGATTTCGGCGGCAAGGTTCTCGGCGTGCCGATCGAGATCATCAATGCCGACCATCAGAACAAGCCCGACATCGCTTCCAATATCGCCCGTCAATGGTACGACCAGGACAAGGTCGATGCGATCATGGAGTTGACGACCTCTTCCGTGGCTCTTGCCGTGCAGGCTGTTGCCAAGGAAAAGAAGAAGATCGACATCGTCACCGGCGCCGCGACGTCGGATCTTACCGGCAAGCAATGTTCGCCCTACGGTTTCCACTGGGCTTATGACACGCATGCGCTCGCCGTCGGCACTGGCGGTGCACTCGTCAAGCAAGGTGGCGACACCTGGTTCTTCCTGACCGCGGATTATGCATTCGGCTATTCGCTGGAGCAGCAGACGAGTGATTTCGTCAAGGCGAACGGCGGTAAGATCTTAGGCTCTGTTCGTCATCCGCTGTCGTCGAATGACTTCTCGTCCTTCCTGCTGCAGGCGCAGTCGTCGGGTGCCAAGGTCATCGGCCTTGCCAATGCCGGTCTCGATACCGCGAATGCCATCAAGCAGGCTTCTGAATTCGGCATCAGCCAGAGTGGCCAGCATCTGGCGGCGCTGCTCTTCACGCTCGCCGAAGTTCATGGTCTCGGCCTGAAGGCGGCACAAGGCCTGACCCTGACGGAAGGCTACTACTGGAATCTTGACGACAAGAGCCGCGAGTTCGGCAAGCGCTTCTTTGCCCGCACCGGCAAGATGCCGAACATGGTGCATGCCGGTACCTATTCCGCCGTGATGCAGTATCTGAAGGCGGTCCAGAAGGCCGGTACGGACGATACCGATGCCGTCGCCAAGGAGCTGCATGAAATGCCGGTTGACGACTTCTTCGGTCGCGGCGGCACGGTTGGCGCGAATGGCCGTATGATCCACGACATGTATCTGCTTCAGGTCAAGAAGCCGGAAGAGAGCAAGGAGCCGTGGGACTATTTCAACGTGCTGGCGACGATCCCAGGCAAGGAAGCCTACATCGATCCAGCCAAGAGTGGCTGCGACCTCGTCAAGCAATAGGGCTCGGACCAGCCTATGGCGATGTCAGCGACACATCTGCATGAAGAGCCCCGGGTGGTACTGTCCGCCCGGGGACTACGACGGGATTTCGGCGGCTTCACTGCCGTCAAGAATGTCGATCTCGACGTTCACCACGCCCGCGTCCATGCGCTGATCGGCCCGAACGGCGCCGGCAAGACGACGGTGTTCAATCTGCTCACCAAGTTTCTGCAGCCGACGCATGGCACGATCACGCTGCTCGATACGGATATTACACGCACAAGGCCGGACAAGGTTGCGCGCATGGGCCTCGTGCGTTCCTTCCAGATTTCGGCCGTCTTTCCGCATCTTACGGTGCTGGACAATGTCCGCGTCGCCCTGCAGCGACCGAACAATCTCGCCCATCAGTTCTGGCGGCCGCTGTCGTCGCTGGACAGTCTCAATGCGCGCGCCGAACAGCTCATTGCCTCTGTCGGCCTCTCAAAGGAGCGCAATGCCGTTGCGGCCGATCTTTCCTACGGCCGCAAGCGCGTGCTGGAGATCGCAACCACGCTCGCGCTCGATCCGAAGGTGCTGCTGCTCGACGAACCGATGGCCGGCATGGGGCTGGAGGACGTAAACACGGTCTCCGCGATCATCCGCGATGTTGCGCGCGATAGGGCTGTGCTCATGGTGGAGCACAATCTCTCGGTCGTTGCCGATATCTGCCACCATGTCACGGTGCTGCAGCGCGGTGAAATCCTGGCCCAGGGCGACTATGCGACGGTGAGCCGCGATCCGCGCGTCCGCGAAGCCTATATGGGCACGGAGGAGGCTTGACGATGGCGCCGCTTCTGGAAGTTCAGGGCCTCAATGCCTGGTATGGCGAAAGCCATATCCTGCACGGCGTCGACATGCGCGTAGGCGAAGGGGAAACCATCACCATCCTCGGCCGCAACGGCGTCGGCAAGACGACGACATTGCGCACGATCGTCGGCATCGTCCGCGCCCGCAAGGGCAGGATCGCCTTTGCCGGCAAGGACATGATGCAGGTGCCTCTGCACAAGACGGCGCATCAGGGCATCGGCTTCGTGCCGGAGGAGCGCGGCATATTCTCGACGCTCAGCGTCTATGAAAATCTCATGCTGCCGCCGGTCGTCGCCGCTGGCGGCATGACGCTCGACGAGATCTTCGAACTGTTTCCCAATCTGCATGAGCGGCGCAACAGCGTCGGCACGAGGCTCTCGGGCGGCGAGCAGCAGATGCTCGCCATGGCACGCATCCTGCGCACCGGCGTTCGCATGCTGCTGCTCGACGAGCCCACTGAGGGCCTTGCTCCCGTCATCGTCCAGCGTATCGGCGAAGTCCTGCAGAAGCTGAAAAGCCGCGGCATGACGATATTGCTCGTCGAGCAGAATTTCCGCTTCGCCAGCCGCATCGCCGATCGCTTCTATCTGATGGATCACGGCCAGATGGTTTCGGAATTTCCAGTCGGCGAATTGTCCGAACGGATGGATATGCTGCACAAGGTTCTGGGGGTCTGAGCCATGACGATGATATTCGGCATCCCCGCCCAGGCTCTTCTCGGTCAATTGCTGATCGGGCTGATCAACGGCTCCTTCTATGCGCTCCTGAGCCTCGGTCTCGCGATCATCTTCGGCATGCTGCGGGTGATCAATTTCGCCCATGGCGCGCTCTACATGCTCGGGGCTTTCACGGCCTATCTGCTGCTCGCCTATGCCGGCATCGGCTATTGGCCCGCTCTGGTTCTGGCGCCGCTCATCGTCGGCCTGTTCGGGGCGGTGGTCGAGCGGCTCTGCCTGCGCCAGCTCTACAAGATCGATCCGCTCTACGGATTGCTTTTCACCTTCGGCATGGCGCTGACCATAGAGGGAACCTTCCGCTATCTCTATGGCTCTTCCGGCCAGCCCTATGCCGTTCCGACGGAACTGGCGGGCGCGAAAAATATCGGCTTCATGTTCCTGCCCGTCTATCGTGGCTGGGTGGTCATTGCCTCGCTGATCGTCTGCATCGGCACCTGGCTTCTGATCGAGAAGACGAAACTCGGCGCCTATCTGCGTGCCGCGACCGAGAATTCCGTGCTCGTGCAGGTTTTCGGCGTCAACGTGCCGGTGCTGTTGACGCTGACCTACGGCTTCGGCGTCGCGCTTGCCGCCTTTGCCGGCGTGCTGGCCGCGCCGATCTACCAGGTCTCGCCGCTGATGGGATCGAACATGATCATCATCGTCTTTGCGGTCGTGGTCGTCGGCGGCATGGGCTCGATCATGGGCGCGATCGTGACGGGCTATATGCTCGGAATTGCCGAAGGCCTGACCAAGGTTTTCTATCCGGAAGCCTCCAACATCGTCATCTTCGTCATTATGGCGATTGTGCTGCTAATCAGGCCGGCAGGCCTCTTCGGTCGGGATGCGTGACATGGCTGGATTGATCACAACAAAACCGAAGGCGCAGCCGGCCCTCTCCGTGCAGAAGCTGTTGCTGGTGATCGGCCTCGTCGGGCTGATATGGGCCCCCTTCTTCGTCTACCCGATCTTCGTCATGAAGGTGCTCTGCTTCGCGCTTTTCGCCTGCGCCTTCAATCTGTTGCTCGGCTATGCCGGCCTGCTGTCCTTCGGCCATGCGACCTTTTTCGGTGGTGCTGCCTATTTCACCGCATACACGGTGAAGGAATGGGGCGTTCCGCCCGAGCTTGGCATCCTGATCGGCGTTGCCGGCGCATCGCTGCTCGGCCTGGTCATGGGCTTCGTCGCCATCCGCCGTCAGGGCATCTATTTCGCCATGATCACGCTGGCGCTCTCCTACATGTTCTATTTCTTCTGCCTGCAGGCGAAGTTCACCCAGGGTGAGGACGGCATCCAGTCGGTGCCGCGGGGCTACCTGTTCGGAGTTGTCGATCTCAATAACTCCCTCAATATGTATTATTTTGTTCTCGCCGTGTTTTTGATCGGCGTCCTCATCACCTGGCGCTTCATCAACTCGCCCTTCGGGATGATCTTGAAATCGATCCGTGAGAACGAGCAGCGGGCGATCTCTCTTGGCTATTCCGTCGCGCACTACAAGCTCGGCGCCTTCGTCATGTCGGCGGCGCTGGCGGGGTTGGCAGGCTCGGTCAAGGCACTGGTCTTCCAGTTCGCGACGCTCACCGATGTCGCCTGGCAGATGTCCGGCGAAGTCATCCTTATGACCCTGCTCGGCGGCATCGGCACGTTGATCGGCCCGATTTTCGGGGCGGGATTGGTGGCAACGCTGGAAAACTATCTCGCCACTTCGGAATTTCCCGTCACCATCATCACCGGTATCGTCTTCATGGTTTGCGTGCTGCTCTTCCGCCGCGGCATCGTCGGCGAATTCTATGCCTCGCGGCTGGGACGGAAACTGGGTTTCGAATATCGGCGCTAGCGATTTGATTTTCCTTCTCCCCGCAGGCGGGGAGAAGGTGCCCGAAGGGCGGATAAGGGCCCCGCACGGGCTTCCAGTAAATATGGAGTTTGCCGGACCTTCCTGCCCCTCACCCTAACCCTCTACCCGCACGCGGGGCGAGAGGACGATAGAGTTTTTGGAATGGATCGCTTCGATTACATCATCATCGGTGCCGGCAGTGCCGGATGCGTGCTGGCCAACCGGCTCTCGGTTGACCGCAACAACAGGGTGTTGCTGCTGGAAGCCGGCGGCAACGACAATTACCATTGGATCCATATCCCTGTCGGCTATCTCTACTGCATCAATAACCCCCGTACCGACTGGTGCTTCACCACGTCGCCGGAAGCAGGCCTGAATGGCCGCTCGCTGAACTACCCCCGCGGCAAGGTGCTCGGTGGCTGTTCCTCGATCAACGGCATGATCTACATGCGCGGCCAGGCGCGCGACTACGATCTCTGGCGGCAGCTCGGCTGCGCCGGCTGGGGCTGGGACGATGTGCTGCCCTATTTCGTCAAGTCCGAGGATCACTATCGCGGCAGGGACGAGATGCACGGCGCCGGCGGCGAATGGCGAGTCGAGAAAGCGCGTGTTCGCTGGGCCGTGCTCGATGCCTTCCAAGCCGCGGCCAGGGAGGCGGGCATTCCGGAGACGGCTGATTTCAATCGTGGCAACAACGAAGGATCGGGTTATTTCGACGTCAACCAGCGCTCCGGCATCCGCTGGAACACGACGAAAGCCTTCCTGCGGCCGGCCATGCAGCGTGGCAATCTCACCGTCTACACGAAAGCGCAGGTCCGCCGCCTGATCGTCGAAGACGACGCTATCGCGGGCGTCGAATTCCAGCATGACGGCGTGGCGAAGCGCGCCTATGCGAACAAGGAGACGGTGCTGTCGGCTGGCTCCATCGGCTCGCCGCATATTCTCGAACTGTCAGGCATCGGTCACGGCGATGTGTTGAACAAGGCCGGCATCGAGGTGGTGCGCGAGGTCCGGTCCGTCGGCGAAAATCTGCAGGATCATCTGCAGCTTCGCCTTGCCTACAAGGTGACCGGCGTTCCCACACTGAACGAGAAGGCGACAAGCCTCATCGGCAAGGCGGCGATCGGCCTTGAATATCTGGTTCGCCGCTCAGGCCCGATGGCGATGGCGCCGAGCCAGCTCGGCATCTTCACGCGTTCCGGCCCCGACAAGGAAACGCCGGACCTGCAATATCACGTGCAGCCGGTCTCGCTCGACAAGTTCGGCGATCCGGTTCATCCCTTTCCGGCCATCACCGCCAGCGTCTGTAATCTTCGGCCCGAAAGCCGCGGTTCGGTGCATGCGCGCAGTCCTGATTTCGCTCTGCAGCCGGCGATCAACCCGAACTATCTTTCCGCTGCGCGAGACCGGGAAATCGCCGTGCGCTCCATTCGCCTGACCAGGCGGATCGTAGCGCAGCCCTCGTTTGCCCGCTTCAGGCCGGAGGAGTTCAAGCCGGGGCCGGCCTATGAGACGGATGCGGATCTGGAGCGGGCCGCCGGCGATATCGGCACGACGATTTTCCATCCAGTCGGCACGTGCCGCATGGGCGGCGACGCGCAAAGTGTGGTCGATCCCCGCCTGCGCTTGCGGGCATTGGCAAAGCTGCGCATCGCCGATGCCTCCGTCATGCCGTCGATCACATCGGGCAATACCAATTCGCCAACCATCATGATCGCCGAAAAGGCAGCCGAGATGATCCTTGCCGACCACAGATGAAACCCTATTCATGGATGGCAGCAAGGACAGGAGATTTGCATGGATACTACGGATGAGGTCATCATCGAGCGGCGCGGATCGGCCGGGATCATCAGGCTCAATCGCCTGAAGGCGCTGAACAGCCTGACATTGCCGATGGTACGGGTCATCGCTCCGGCCCTGGAGAATTTCGCCACAGATCCAACGATCGCAAGCGTCATTGTTATGGGCGAGGGCGAGCGCGGCTTTTGCGCGGGAGGTGATATCCGCCTGCTGCATCGGAGCGGCAAGGAAGGCACAGGCGAAGCGGAAACCTTCTGGCGGGAAGAATTCCTGCTCAACCATGCCATCTCTTGCTACCCAAAACCTTATGTCGTGTTGATGGATGGCATCACCATGGGCGGCGGTGTCGGCCTCTCGGCGCACGGCAGCCATCGCGTTGTCACCGAGCGCACCCGCCTTGCCATGCCCGAAACTGGCATCGGCTATTTCCCTGATGTCGGCGCCACGTGGCTGCTACCGCGCGCGCCGGGGGAAGCCGGCACCTGGATGGGACTGACCGGCCTTACCGTCGAAGCTGCCGATGTCATCCATGCCGGTTTTGCCGATCACTATGTCGCATCCTCGGCGCTGCCGGCACTCATGGATGCGATAGCAGCGCTGCCTGCTGCTGCCTCTGCTGCAGACGTCCATGCTCTGATCCGGACGATGGCGGCGGATGCCGGCGAAAGCCGGCTTGCGGCAAACCGCGAGGTGATCGACCGCACGTTCTCGGCAGACACAGTGGAAGGGATCTTAGCGGCATTGGCTGGTGAGCCTGGAGAGTTTGCCGCTGAAGCCGCCGGCGTGATCGCCAGCCGCTCGCCGACCAGCGTGAAGCTGACCTTACGGCTGCTCAGGGCAGGGCGAACGAGCGCCGATCTTGCCGAATGCCTTAATCGTGAACTCGGTGCCTGCAGGGGCATATTGTATAATCACGATTTCTACGAAGGTGTGCGCGCCGCTGTTATCGACAAGGATCGCAATCCGAAATGGTCCCCGGCAAGCCTTGCCGACGTCACCGCCGATGATATCGACCGCTTCTTCGTGCCGGCGCAGCCGCCGCTTTTCGCGAGCTAGACCGGTTCAGCTGATCACGGGATTTCTGAACCGCTCTATCTCACCACTTTAAGCAATTCCGGAACGGAAGGCCGATCTGCGTCTTTCCCGGAATTGCTTCAACCGATCATGGGAGGAAAACATCATGACACGGATCGCATTCATCGGCCTCGGCAACATGGGAGGCCCGATGGCGGCCAATCTGGTCAAGGCGGGCCATGCCGTCACCGGGTTCGACCTCTCGCACGATGTGCTGAAGGTGGCCGAAGCGTCGGGAGTAAAACCTGCGGGCGTGCTCACGGAGGCTTTGGCCGACGCGGAAGTGGTGGTGACCATGCTGCCGAAGGGCCAGCATGTCCTCACCGTTTGGGCCGACGTGCTGCGCTCCGTGCCCAAGGGGACCTTGGTAATCGACAGTTCCACAATCGACGTCGACAGCGCCCGCAAAGCGCATGCCATGGCAGGCGATGCAGGCTGCCTCTCGCTCGACGCGCCGGTGTCCGGCGGCACGGGCGGCGCGGCGGCTGGAACGTTGACCTTCATGGCCGGCGGTTCGACGGAAAGCTTTACGGCCGCCAAGCCGCTGCTTGATGTGATGGGCAAGAAGATCGTCCATTGCGGCGATGCCGGCGCAGGCCAGGCGGCGAAGATCTGCAACAACATGATCCTTGGCATCTCCATGATCGGCGTCTGCGAGGCTTTCGTGCTCGGCGAAAAGCTCGGCCTCTCGCATCAGGCCCTCTTCGACGTTGCCTCGACTTCGTCCGGCCAGTGCTGGTCGATCAATACCTATTGCCCGGTGCCCGGCCCCGTACCGACCTCGCCCGCCAACAATGACTACAAGCCCGGTTTCGCGGCTGCCCTGATGCTCAAGGACCTGCGCCTGTCGCAGGAAGCTGCACTATCGAGCGGCGCGTCGACGCCTCTGGGCGCCGAAGCGGCACAACTCTACGCGCTCTTCGAAAAGCTCGGCAATGGCGGCCGCGATTTTTCGGCTATTATCGAGATGTTTCGGGAAGCGAAGTGAGGAGTGCCGGTGACAGTGAGGGGCGTGAAAAGCTGCCCCTCACCCCGCATGCGGGGAGAGGGGGAGTTATGCCCCACGTAGCTTTCGGTGGCTGAGGAGCCTGCGGTTTTGCACGATCGTTCCCTCTCCTCGCTTGCGGGGAGAGGGCTAGGGTGAGGGGCTTTTTGGGAGGCTCAACTCACCGCCACATGCCCCGCATGCGCGCACCCACGTCGACTCGCACCTCTCGCGCCCGAATGGCGGCCGCACTTTCAGCCCGTGCCTGCGGCCAGCCGCAGACCTCAAAGAACTGCAGCAGCGTCGCCGGAATGAAGCGGGTGCGGGAGGCAAAGACATGCCTGTCGCCCTGCGCATGTTGGCCGTGCACGAAGAAGCGCTGCGGAATGACGAGATCGAGATTGTCCTTGGCCCGCGTCATGGCGACATAAAGCAGCCGTCGCTCCTCTTCGATTTCGGCGGATGATCCGACCGCGAGATCGGCGGGGATGCAGCCGTCGATGGCGTTGAGGATGAAGACCTTCGTCCATTCCTGCCCCTTGGCGGAATGGATGGTCGACAGGATCAGATAGTCTTCGTCGAGCAGCGGCACGCCGGCCTGATCGCTGGTGGCGTCAGGCGGATCGAGCGTCAGTTCGGTCAGGAAGCGCTCGCGCGAGCCGTAGCCTGCTGCGATCTGCTCCAGCTGGATGAGATCCGCCAGTCGCGTCGATGCATCCTCGTGTACCCGCTCCAGATGCGGCTCGTACCATTGCCGAACCAGACCGATTTCGGCCGGCCATCCGGCCCCGCCGCTTTTGACCTCCCGTATCGTCTCGACGAAAGTGGTCCAGTCGTCTCCCGTGCGGGGCGGCGGCGGCAGCTCGGTCAGCGCCGTGATCGGGCTTGCCTCTTCGCCGATCTGGTCGAGCACGCGCTGCGCCGTCGAAGGGCCAACGCCAGGCAGCAGCTGCATCAGGCGGAAGCCGGCAACGCGGTCGCGCGGGTTCTGGGCAAAGCGCAGAGCCGCCAGCATGTCCTTGACATGAGCGCTGTCGAGGAACTTCAGCCCTCCGAACTTGACGAAGGGAATGTTGCGCCGGGTGAGCTCCACTTCCAGTGGGCCGCTATGGCTTGACGTGCGGAAGAGCACGGCCTGCTGTTTGAGCCTTGCGCCGCCCTCGCGATTTTCCAACACCTGATCAGCGATGTAACGCGCCTGGTCGGCCTCATCGCGCACCGTGACCAGCCGCGGTCGCTCCGTGCTCTGCCGCTCGGTGCGCAGGTTCTTGGTGAAGCGCTCCGAGGCGAGATCGATCACGGCATTGGCGGCGGCAAGGATCGGCTGCGTCGAGCGATAATTGCGGTCGAGCGTGACGATATCGGCCGAGGGCGTGAAGGCCTTCGGGAAATCGAGAATGTTGCGCACGGTCGCGGCGCGGAAGGAATAGATCGACTGCGCATCGTCTCCGACGACGGTCAATCCTCGGCCGTCCGGCTTCAGGGCCAATAGAATGGAGGACTGCAGCCGGTTGGTATCCTGATATTCGTCGACAAGCACATGATCGAAGCGGCTGCCGATATCCTCGGCGATCAGCGGCTCCTGCAGCATATGCGCCCAGTAGAGCAGCAGGTCGTCGTAATCGAGCACGTTCTGCACCTGCTTCGCCTCGACATAACAGGCGAAGAGATCGCGCAACTGCTGCTCCCACATGGCGCACCAAGGAAAGTAATCCCGCAGCACGCCATCGAGTGGCGCCTCCGCATTGACGGAGCGGGAGTAGATGGCAAGACACGTCGCCTTGGTCGGGAAACGGCTTTCGGTCTTGGAAAAGCCGAGGTCGTGACGCGCGAGATTCATCAGATCGGCGCTGTCTTCCCGGTCGTGGATCGTAAAGGCCGGATCGATGCCGATCTGCTCGGCATAATCCCGCAGCAGGCGCGCGCCGATGCCGTGGAATGTACCCGTCCAGGCAAGCGCATCGGCGGTGATGCCGGCATTCGTACCCAGCACCTCGCGACAGATCCGCTCGACGCGGCGGCCCATCTCGGCGGCGGCGCGGCGCGAGAATGTCATCAGCAGGATACGGCGCGGATCCGCGCCTTTGACGATCAGATGTGCGACGCGATGGGCAAGCGTGTTGGTCTTGCCGGATCCTGCTCCTGCGATGACCAGCAGCGGACCGGCGACATGGCCGTCACCCTCAGTCGTGCCATGCTCCACCGCCAGCCGTTGCTCCGGGTTGAGCTTTTCCAGATAGGCTGTGGCAGCGGTCATGAATTCTCCTGAACATGCCGGATTGAATATGGCCAGGCACGATCCACGGCGAATCGCATCGGCGAGATTATCCGGACGTTCTATGGATGTTCCGAATCGCCAAAGCCTGTCAAGATTGGGGAGCCGCACGCGGATATGAGCCTTTGTGCAGGAATCTTATCCGGATTCGCTGAATTCAGGCTCGAAAAGGACTTTCTTCTTTCTTATGTATTATTCTGGCGCGGGGTTTTGAGTTTTTGGGCGTGGTAGTGCGTAGGATGAAGGTCTCAGGACATGAACGAAACGATTGCCACTAGGCTGCGTCTGCCTAGCGGGCTGGTGGCTTTACCTGATGGGCGGTTTGCACTTCTGGAGATGGATGCCAGCCGTCGCTGTCTGAAGATTTTCGAGACCAGCGGCGCATATCGGGAGATCTGCCGGATCGGCGGCAGCCCAAGCGGAATTGCGCTCGATGGGGACGGGTGCTTCTGGATAGCCGGCGGCCCGGAAAATTCGCTCGTCAGACTTTCGCCGCAAGGTCGCGTGCTGCAAGTGATCGAAGGCAGCGCAGACGGCCCATTCCTTCATCCGAGTGCACTCGCTTTCGGGCCGGACGGCCTGCTCTATATGACCGATTCCGGCATACGCCTCGATGACCTCCTCGAAGGCGGCCATATTCATCCCGATTTCTTCAAGGCTGCCTATAATGGCTGCGTCTATCAGATCGACCCCGCCGAGGGTCGCGTCATCAGGGTCCTGGCGGCTGGCCTGCTTCTGGCAAGCGGCATAGCATTCGACGCTGGCGGTCTGCTTTACTACAGTGAGACGCTGACCGGGAAAATCCACCGGCAGGTCATCGGCGGCCGGCAGGAACTGTTCGTGCAGTCCATGACGTCACCAGCCATCAATGTCTTGCGCGGGCCGTCCGGTCTCGCCTTCGATCGTACGGGCGTACTGTATTGCGCAATGTATGGGCTCGGAGAAATTCTGCTTGTCGATGGCGATGGAAAGAGAACCGGCCATATCCGCACGAACGGTTCGAAGCCCGGCAATATCGCGTTCACGATCGATGGCAAACATCTGCTCGTCAGCGAACAAGAAAACGATGTCGTTGAAAAAATAACAGCGCCGCGTCCCGGATTACCGCTGCATATGCCGTCCATTTCGTAGAACGGCCCCATCTCTCAGGGTAGTTGGCGGACATGCCCGGTGCCGGGCATGTCCTGTTGCAATCGAGCAGCCGTTTATTCCGCGGCAGGGATCTGCTTGTTGCCCTTGCCCGACTTGCCGTCGGTCGACGACGTATCGTTGGCGGCGGGCTTGGCATGGCGACGGCGCCAGTCGCCAAGGAAGAGCAGGATCGGCGCTGCGATGAAGACCGAAGAGGCGCCGGCGACGAGAATGCCGAATACCATCGGGATCGCGAAGCTGGAGACGGCGCTGCCGCCCCAGATCGCCATCGGCACCAGCGCCAGGAAAGCGGTGGCGTTGGTATAGAGGCTTCGCGCCAGGGTCTCGTTGATCGACTTGTCGATGATCTCTCGCAGCGGCATCGATTTGTAGAGCCGCATATTTTCACGCATACGGTCATAGACCACGACCTTGTCGTTCACCGAGTAACCGACGAGCGTCAGGATCGCGGCGATGGCCGTCAGGTTGAAATCGAGGCCGGTGATCGCGAAGAAGCCGATCGCCTTCGTGATGTCGAGGATCAGCGTGATGATGGCGCCGACCGCGAACGGCCATTCGAAGCGATACCAGATGTAGAACAGCATCGCGAGGCTGGCGATCACGACCGACAGGATACCGGCCTGGGCAAGCTCGCCCGAAACCTTCGGACCGATGACATCAGTGCCTTCGATACTCGCGCTCGGGTCGATCTTGACGATCTCTGCCTTGAGCTTGGTCACCGCGGCTGTCTGCGCCTCTTCGCCGCCGTCCTGCCGCTGGGCGCGGACGAGGAGGCTGTTGTTGTCGCCGAAGGACTGCAGTGCGATTTCGCCGAGGCCGAGCGTGTTCAGGCCCTCGCGGAAAGTCGCCAAATCAGCCGCTTCCTTGGTCTTGACCGACATCTGGATGCCGCCGCGGAAATCGACGCCATAGTTGAGGCCCGGATGGAAGAACAGGACCACCGAGGCGATCGACAGGATCGCCGAGACGGTGACGCCAAAGAAACGGGCCTTCATGAACTGGATGTGCTTGTCATAGGGGCTGAAGGGGATCAGCGGCCTGATGTTGATCACCTTCAGCTTGCGGCGACGGGTAATGGCGATCATCACGACGCGCACGAAGGCGACGGAGGTGAACATCGAGATGATGAGGCCGAGACCCATGGTCACGGCAAAGCCGCGAACCGGGCCGGAGCCAAAGTAGAACAGGATGGCGGCCGCGATCAGGGCCGTCATGTTGCCGTCGATAATCGTCGAATAGGCCTTCCGGAAGCCATTATCGATGGCGGCGAAGGCGCTCTGGCCCTTGCGGGTTTCTTCGCGGATACGCTCGTTGATGAGAACGTTGGCGTCAACAGCAAGACCGATACCGAGGACGACGCCGGCGATGCCGGGCAGCGTCAGCGTGGCGCCGACCAGCGTCAGAGCCGAGAAGGTCAGGACCGTGTGGATAAGCAGCGCGACATTCGCGAGGATACCCCAGGAGCCGTAGAGCACGAAGATGAAGGCGGCAACCAGGACGAAGCCTACCAGGCCGCTATAGATGCCCTTCTGGATCGCATCGGCGCCGAGGTCGGCGCCGACGGTGCGTTCTTCGATGACAGTCAGCTTGGCGGGCAGGGCGCCTGCGCGCAGCAGGGCTGCAAGCGTGGTGGCGCTGTCGGCGGTGAAGTTGCCGGAGATCTGGCCGGAACCGCCGGTGATCGGTTCGCGGATATTCGGCGCGCTCAGCACCTTGTTGTCGAGGACGATGGCGAAAGGCTTGCCGACATTTTCGCGGGTGATCTCAGCGAAACGATTGGCACCGGCGCTGTCGAAGCGGAAAGTGACGAGCGGCTCATGCGTGCTCGGATCGAAGCTGACGCGGGCGTCGGTCAGGCGGTCGCCGGACAGTTCGATGCGGTCGAGAACCGGATAGTTGTTGCCCTGCTCGTCCTTCATGATGGTGACGCCAGGCGCCGGATTGTTCGGGTCGGCGTTGTCGGCCAGCAAGTGGAAGGACATCTTCGCGGTCGAGCCGAGCAGTTCGCGCAGGCGCGACGGATCCTGTGCGCCCGGAAGCTGGACGAGAACGCGGTTGGGGCCGACGCGCTGGATGGTCGGTTCGGCAACGCCCACCTGGTCGACGCGCTTGCGGATGACTTCAAGGCTCTGCTGGACGGCGGAATCGACGTTGGCGGAAATGCCGGCCTGCGAGAAGGACATGGCGATCGTCGCGCCGTTCGGCGCGATCGTCAGGTCAGACTGGCCGGCGGAAAGGCCCGAAGTGATCGTGTTGGCCAGCGTCTGCAGCTGGGTTACCGCCGCGCCGCTCTGCGTGGGGTCGGTAAGCGTCACGACGATCTGGTTGCCGTTGCGGACGATCGAACGGGTCAGGATGTTCTTGTCGCGCAGCACGCGGCGCGAATCCTGCTGCAGGGACTGCAGCCGGCCATTGGTCAGGTCCTTCTCGTCGACTTCCAGGACGAGATAGGAACCGCCGCGAAGGTCGAGGCCGAGGGAAACCTGGCTATGCGGCAGCCAGGATGGAATTTTGCTGAGGGCCGACGGCGGAAGCACGTTCGGCAAGGCAATCAGAAAGCCAAGCACGATGATCACTGAATATAGTGTCACCAGCCATGGTGAAGTGCGCATGGGTATGATCCTTGGAAATACGCTGATGCCAACGGTCGGGCCGCTGGCGGAGTTAGGTCATGTTGGAAATGTGCGCGTCGGCGCGAACGGCTCAGGCGAAGCTGGCCGGCGGCGCTCGGGCAAGATAGACGCGGGAATGAGCGGATTCGAGCAGCGATACGCTGGCTTGATCGCGGGGTTGCCAAGGCCTGGCCACATGCTCGAGCAAGGGAAAGGAGGCGAGCGTCGCTGGTCCGATATCGTTCCAGGTCGCCTTAGACGTCACCAGACGGTCGGCAACGACGATGCCGCGAATGGGGTCGCGTATGGAAAGGTAAAGCGGCTGTGTGTCTTTGCCGGAGGAGAGCGCATCTGCATCCGCCCGCGTCGCGAGATTGATGCCGCCGCCGAGCGCAAGTCCGATATAGGCGAAGAACGCGACGAACAGCGAGGCGATCACGCGCGCTCCGGCGCGGTGCGTCCTGTCGTCTCTATCTTCGCTGTCGGCAGCGCCGAATTCGAACGGGCTCAACGGTCAGAAATGCCTTCTTTCCTTTGCCGGCGCGAACTCCGGCGGTTCGGTCATGATATCAGGACGCCCTGCGTCTTCATAGTGCGGCCCGTCATGTTGCACTTGTCATGATGCAGTTGCGCCAACCGGTCAACCGTCCCGGCGTGATTTCTTCCATGCCAAAACCATCAGTGATCACGGCTTCGGCGCTAGGCAGCTTGCCGGGACACGATAGGCATGGAGCGTATCACCCTTCATGTCGCCGAAGGGAGGCGACCAGCTTTTGATGAGCTCGGCCTGGCCTTCCGGGCAGGTGATGGGGTCGGTGTCGACGAACAGAACAGGACCGGTCACAGCGGCGGGCAGGGAGAAATCCTGCTCGTAATAATTCCTAGGGAAGCCGCCGAAATTGCGGGCGTAGATATGGAATGGCTTGCCCTTCAGCGTATAGAAGAGGTCGGCAAGAATGGCGCGGTCCGAGGCGACGATGTCAGACAGCTTCGCGGCCGTCGCGATATCGGCGATTTCCAGGCTGACGATGCTGCGGCCGACATAGCGCTTCATGACGAGATCGCCACCCGGAATTTTCACGTCAAGCGCGAAGACCGTCAGCACCGGAATGACGACGGCGACGATCGCGCCGATGATCAGCGAGGTGACCAGGCCCTTCTTCGTCAGGCGGTACAGCAGCCAGACGGCGAGTATGGTGCCTGCGGCATAGGCGGATACGGCCCAATTGGCGTAGGCCTTGGCGAAAAGAGCCTGCAGAGAGATCAGGATCACCACTGGCATCGACAGCCAGAACAGCAGCTTTTCTTTGTCGTCGCTCTGTCCGCGGATCAACCGCCAAGTCGCCCACAACAGCGCGAAGAACACGACTGGGCCGACGACGCCGAACTGGGCGCCAACGAAGCCGAGTCCGTTGAAAAGGTGTTTCAGGGCGCTGGTTCCGCTGTCGCCGCTGCTCCAGCGAGCAATGCTTTCCGTATGCTTTACGGTCGCCGCATCATGCGTGAGGTTCCACCACAGATTGGGCGCCACGACGATGGCGCCGACGACAGCGGCTATGGCCACGTCCCGCCAGGCAATCCGCGCCGAACGCAGCGTCAGCATGGCGATGCCCACGCCCGGCAGCAGGAAGAGCACGGAGTATTTCGTCATGAAGGCGAGACCGAGGCTGATGCCGAGGATCAACGCTTCGGAGACGGAGGAACGCCTGGTCAGGCCGAGAAAGGCCCAGATCGCAATCGTGATGAACAGGATCTGGATCGTATCGGTCGATACCAGCACGGCCGAAAGCGACGCAGCCGGCAGTGTGATGAAGATCACGCCGGCCCAAGGGGCGATAGCGCGCCCTTCCTCGCCATCGAAGAGTCGGCGCGTCGTGACGATCAGCATCAACGCTGTGGCGAGATGGAAAAGCGGCGCGGATATGCGGATCCAGAAGGTGGAGTCCGATCCCGAGATCGTATTGAAGAAGCGGATGACCCAGGCGATCATCGGCGGCTTGGAATAATAGCCGAAGTCGAGATTCTGACCCCAGAACCAATATTGCGCCTCATCGACGAACAGATCCGTCCTGTTGATCAGCAGCATGAGCACGCGCCAAAGCGTCACGCCGAAGATGATCGCAAGCGCTACTCCCAGAGAAAGCGTCTGGGTATTTGTTCGGGATTGGGTCGTATCGGACATTAAAAGATAGATCTCGGTGCCAGGTTGTGAGGCTTAATACGGAACTATCAAGGCTAATGCTAGCTACTGGCGGACGAGAAACGTGGGAAGGCGCCGGCCTGTAATCAGGCGACGAAGCGTCCAGGCAGGTCCGAAATCGGTATGTCCTGCCAGGCGGCGTTAAAGGACGCGAGAGGCGCTGCTGCCGCGTGCCTCTTCGATACGGCACAAAAGCATAAAGGCTGCGAGCGTCATGCCGGCCATCAGCGAGGCGGTCAAACCAAGAACAATCATTGCTCTCTCCGTATCGACATCGAGGTGTCTGCGCCTTGCAGCACTAGGGCATGAAGCTTGCTCGTGACTTGCGTTGAAGCGGCTTTTTCCCGTGTGCGAGCAAACCTAAAGGGCGGCCTCGGCCCGGAGGTGATCGAAACAGAACAGTCGACCTGAGGTCATTAACCTTCGGGCAAGGAATTAACCATAAATAATGAGGCTGAACGTCGGAATGGGAAAATTGTGACTCGTTCTCAGCAGGCATGAAGCCGCCCCGTCGTACCGGGTCCGATCCGGTATCCATCTCATCAAACAGGTCCGCAAAAGACTTTGATGAACGAGCGAGCTTCAGCGCCTCGATCATTTGATCGGCGGCTTCCTGTGCTTTTCCTCGCGTCCTCATCGCGCCTGGCGCGGATCATCAGCGGTTCGCCGGCGCTTGCGCGCGCGGCACTTCGGCGGGGACGATTTTGGCGCAAGATTCGCCGTCAGATCAGGCAGGTAGGGCGCAGGCTGGCAGCCTTCGCGACCGCTTGCGTTTTGCTGGTCTCGATGCCGGACAATGCGAGACCCTGCGCCGTAACCGGCCAATGCTTGAGGCCCATCTCAAGTCCGGCCTGCGCGATCTTTTCCACCGTTTCCAGACGTTTCCGGACGCTGCCCGCAATTTCGCCAGCGAAAGCCAGCTCGAACGGCTTCAGGATCTGCAGTCGTCCCATTGGGATGTTCTGACCGACGCCCGCTTCGACAGCCTCTATGCCGAGCGCGTCAAGGTTCTGTCCGACAGCGAAAGCAAGATGGGGCTCGATCCGCGCTGGCATGTTGCCGGTCACGGCGTGATGCTGGAACATATTCTGACCGGCCTCGTCGAGGAGATGGGTGGCCGGGCCATACTGCCGGGAGCCAAGCGCCGTGCGCGTGAGCTGAAGGAACTGGTCACATCGGTCGTCCGCCTTGTCATGGTCGATGTCGAGATTGCCGTATCCCTGCGTTTCAATGAATTGCGCATCGGGCATCAGCGGGCGCTGGCAGAACAGCGTCTTGCCGATCGCACCGAAGCGGCAGGCCTTATCGCCGATTTGGCCAACAGCCTTACCGGTCGCGATCTGACGGCCCGCCTGCCTGCCGATTGTCCCGAAGCTTATATGGAAGTGGCCGAAGCGCTGAACGCTGCTCTCGAAGACATCCGGCAGCAGTTTGCGGTGCTCTCCAGCGGCGTGCAGGCGGCGGAAGCGACGACGGATGCCATCGCGCGCACCTCCAGATCCTTTGTCGAGAATTCCGCTGAACACGCGCAAGGGCTCGCGGCCTCGGCCCGCCAGCTTGCCGAGCTTGCCGATCAGGTGCGCGGCAATGCCGCCAATACCCGTTCGGCGGAGCGCGCGGCAGCGTCGACGCGTAGCGCCGCGGAAGACAGCGGCCGGATTGTCGGGCAGGCGATATCGGCCATGGCGGATATCGAGACGTCGGCCGAAAAGATCGGCCAGATCATCGGCGTCATCGACGAGATCGCCTTCCAGACCAATCTTCTCGCCTTGAATGCCGGTATCGAGGCTGCTCGCGCCGGCGACAGCGGCCGTGGTTTTGCCGTCGTCGCCCAGGAGGTTCGCGCGCTTGCGCAGCGCTCCGCCGATGCTGCGCGTGAAATCAAGGTTCTGGTTTCGGGCACGAAGGCGCAGGTCGACGCCGGCGTGCAGATGGTCGGCCGCACGCAGGATGCGATCGGCAGCATCGTCCGCCAGGTAACGGATATCAACGACGCTATTTCCGGGATCGCGGCGGCGAGCGACGTGCAGGTGGCCGGCCTGCATTCACTCTCGGCTGATATTGGCGACTTCAGCACGCGTGCTGCCGCTGGCGAAGGCCTGGCCAATCGCTCGCAGGAAGGCGCCGATCACCTCCAGACCGTTGTTGTCGAACTCGGCCGCACCATCCGCGAGTTTCGCATCGAGCGGGAGCGGCGCCATGCGGCCTCTCCGGCGCCGGTGAAGGCTGCGCAGCAGCGACAGCTTCCCGGCCGCGACGAATTCAACGTCGGGCGCGATGAAGACGAAATGGCCGACTTCGGCTTCCCGCTTCGCAGAGCGGCGATGGGAGGCGAACGCAATGCCTATTGATTTAACCGTTTCATGCACATGCGGGCCGGCAGGCCCGATTTCAGGCAACAAGGAATAGAGCGATGCCGAGCAGGAAAGGCGAAAAGACAATCAGTCTGGCCGCGGTGCTGGACCTCAACGAGGCTTCGACGCTGCGCGGCAAGTTGATGGGGATGCGCGGCAGCAATGTCGTGATCGATGCGTCCGGCGTCGAAAGGGTTGGGGCCTTGTGCATGCAGGTCATCATGGCCGCTGCCAAGACCTGGGATGAGGACAAGCTGTCCTTCACCTTTTCCAAGGTGTCGGACGCATTTCAAAAAACAATGCAGATGATTGGGGTCGACATCTCTCATCTACTTGCCAAGGAGATCCGGCAATGAAGAAAAAAGTACTGACCGTGGATGATTCACGGACCATTCGAAACATGCTTCTCGTCACCCTCAACAATGCGGGTTTCGAGACCATTCAGGCTGAAGACGGAGTCGAAGGCCTGGAAATTCTGGAAGAAGCCAATCCGGACGTGATCGTTACCGATATCAATATGCCGCGCCTCGACGGTTTCGGCTTCATCGAGGGCGTGCGCCGCAACGACCGCTATCGCGCCGTTCCGATCCTCGTCCTGACGACCGAGAGTGACGCTGAAAAGAAGAATCGCGCCCGCCAGGCCGGCGCAACCGGCTGGATCGTCAAGCCGTTCGACCCCGCCAAGCTGATCGATGCCATCGAGCGCGTAACCGCCTAAACAGGACCCGCCCCTTATGGATATGAACGAAATCAAAGAGATTTTCTTCCAGGAGTGCGAAGAGCAGCTCGCCGAACTGGAATCCGGTCTCCTGAAAATGAATGATGGCGACCGCGATCCGGAAACCGTCAATGCCGTCTTCCGCGCCGTTCATTCCATCAAGGGTGGGGCAGGGGCTTTCGGTCTGGACGACCTGGTCTCATTCGCTCACGTCTTTGAGACCACGCTCGATTGCGTTCGATCCAATAAGCTGGAGCCGACCCAGGATGTCCTGAAGGTCATGCTGAAGGCTGCCGACGTGCTGGCCGACCTGACCAATGCCGCCCGCGATGGCGGCAGCGTCGATCCGGCGCGCAGCCGCGGGCTGGTCAAGGAGCTTGAGGCGCTGGCTAATGGCGATGTGCCCGCGCCATCCGCGGCAGTTGTCGCAGAGCCGGCTCCGAAGCCGGTCGCGGCGGCGCCTGCACCCGCGCCGACCGACGACAGCGGCTTCCAGCCGATCCCGTTTAGCTTCGACGATGATTTTGGCTCCGATGAGCCGTCCGCCGATGCCCTGCCGGAATATGAAGTCACCTTCAAGCCCCGCTCGGATCTCTACGCCAAGGGCAATGACGCCACGCTGCTGCTGCGCGACCTCGCGCGGCTGGGTGAGATGAGCGTCTATTGTGATCTGGACGCGTTGCCGAGCCTTCCGGAACTCGACCCGGAAGGCGCCTATTTCAAGTGGACGATCTCGATCAAGACGAACAAGGGCGAAGATGCCATCCGTACCGTCTTCGAGTTTGCGGAATGGGATTGCGAGCTCGATGTCCGTGCTGTCAGAGCCGACGCAGGTTCTTCTGGCGATGAAGAGCTGCCGATGGTTCCGGTGCCCTTCGATCTTTCCATTCTCGATGACGAGCGCAGCGAGCCGGTTGCCAAGGCAATCGAGGAAGCTCCCGCGGCAAAGAGCGATGCCGCCGCCGCCGTTGCTGCAGCTGAAACAGCCAGCAACGTCACGCAGCTTGCCGCCGTTGCCGCCCGCGTCGAAAAGAAGGAGGCGGCTCTTGCTGCCGCCGCAGCCGCCAACGCCGCTGCAGCGGCGCAAAACAATGCCGCCGCCGGCGTCGGCCAGACCATTCGTGTCGATCTCGACCGCGTGGATAGGCTGATCAACCTCGTAGGCGAGCTCGTCATCAATCAGGCGATGCTCTCCCAGAGCGTCATCGAGAACGACAACAACGGCACGTCGTCGATCAATATGGGCCTCGAGGAGCTGCAGCAGCTGACCCGCGAGATCCAGGACAGCGTCATGGCGATCCGCGCGCAGCCGGTGAAGCCGGTCTTCCAGCGCATGTCGCGTATCGTCCGCGAAATCGCCGACATGACCGGGAAGTCGATCCGCCTGATCACCGAGGGCGAGAACACCGAAGTCGACAAGACCGTCATCGACAAGCTTGCCGAACCGCTGACGCATATGATCCGCAACGCCGTAGACCACGGCGTCGAAACTCCTGAAAAGCGCGCGGCACTCGGCAAGAATCCGGAAGGCACCGTCCGCCTGACGGCGAAGCATCGTTCCGGCCGCATTCTCATCGAGCTTGCCGACGACGGCGCTGGTATCAATCGCGAGAAGGTGCGCCAGAAGGCCATCGACAACGACCTGATTGCAGCCGATGCGAATCTTTCGGACGAGGAAGTCGATAACCTGATCTTCCTGCCGGGCTTCTCGACCGCCGACAAGATTTCGGACATTTCTGGCCGCGGCGTCGGCATGGACGTGGTCAAGCGCTCGATCCAGGCACTCGGCGGCCGTATCAACATCAGCTCCAGGCCCGGTCAGGGCTCCGTCTTCACCATGAGCCTGCCGCTGACGCTTGCCGTTCTCGACGGCATGGTGGTGACGGTTGCCGGCCAGACCCTGGTTGTGCCGTTGACCGCCATCGTCGAAACGCTCCAGCCGGAGGCGTCCGCGATCCATTCCTTCGGTGCGAACCATCGCCTGATCTCGATCCGCAACAGCTTCTGCCCGTTGGTCGATGTCGGCCGTATCCTGAACTTCCGCGCCACGCAGGCCAATCCGGTCGAAGGCGTCGCGCTGCTGGTGGAATCGGAAGGCGGCGGCCAGCGTGCGCTGATGGTCGATGCGATCCAGGGCCAACGCCAGGTCGTCATCAAGAGCCTCGAAGCCAACTATACGCATGTGCCCGGCATTGCGGCCGCAACCATCCTCGGCGATGGCCGCGTCGCATTGATCCTCGATGTCGATGCGGTGGTCGGCGCTTCCCGCGGCCAGTCGCTGAAGCCTGAAATGTCTTACGCAGCGGTGGGTTGATTTATGTCCTATGCCGTCAAGAATCTGACCCAGGGGGTCCGGGAGCTGATAGCCTTCCGGATCGGCGATCAGGAATTCTGCGTCGACATCATGTCGGTTCGCGAAATTCGTGGTTGGACTCCGGCGACGGTCATGCCGCATGCGCCTGCCTATATGCTCGGCGTCATCAACCTGCGTGGCGCCGTGCTGCCGATCATCGATCTTTCCAGCCGCCTCGGCATGAAGAATGCGGAGCCGACGGCCCGGCATGTGATCATCGTCGCCCAAGTCAAGCGCAAGGTTGTCGGCCTCCTGGTCGATGCCGTGTCCGACATCCTGACGATCACCGACGACAGCATCCAGCCGACGCCGGAGGTCTCGTCCGACCATGAGCGGCAGTTTGCACGCGGTATCGTCGCCATCGACCGTCGCATGATCTGCCTGATCGAACTGGAAGCCCTGTTCCCCGAGAGTGAAAGCGAAGCTGCATGAGTGTGATGGGAGCAATAGATCTCAAGGCATCACCGGACGAGATCCTGGCCAGCGGCGAGTATCCGCTGACCCGGCGCGACCTCGCCGAGATCGCCGCCATGATCTATGCGGATGCGGGCATTTCCCTCAACGAAAGCAAGGCGTCGCTGGTTTATTCGCGGTTGTCGAAGCATATCCGCGCGCTGGGCCTGCCAGGTTTCCGTGACTATTGTCTGCTGGTGTCTTCGCCGGCCGGAAGTGCGGAGCGGCGCGAGATGCTGTCGCATCTGACGACGAACTTCACCCGCTTCTTCCGCGAAAACCATCATTTCGATCATATGCGCACTGAAGTCCTGCCGGAGCTGCTGGCTCGTGCCAAGGCCGGCGGTCGCGTGCGGATCTGGTCGGCTGCCTGTTCCGACGGGCAGGAACCCTATTCGATCGCACTGACGGTGCTGTCGCTCATGCCGAATGTGGCGGAGCTCGATTTCAAGATCCTGGCAACGGATATCGATCCGAAGATACTGGGCCTTGCGCGCGCCGGCGCTTATGATGAGGCCGCGCTGGAAACGATCTCGCCTGCCATGCGCAAGCAGTGGTTCCAAGAGGTCAATGTCCAGGGCCGCCGCAAGTTCCAGATCGATGATCGCGTCAAGCGGCTCATCACCTTCAACGAACTGAACCTGATGGCGCAGTGGCCCTTCAAGGGCACCTTCGACGTCATCTTCTGCCGCAACGTCGTCATCTATTTCGATGAGCCGACGCAGGTGAAGATCTGGTCGCGTTTCGCCGGCCAGCTGCAGGAAGGCGGCCACCTCTATATCGGCCATTCCGAGCGTGTCGCGGGGGAATCGAAGCACCTCTTCGACAATATCGGCATTACCACCTATCGCTATCTCGGTAAAAACGCGGGGAGAAAACCATGAACGCCGCTGCCCGTGTTCTCGTGGTCGACGATTCTGCGACCATGCGTGGTCTCATTACCGCCGTGCTGCGCTCGGATCCCGAGGTTGACGTCGTCGGCCAGGCGGGCGATGCGATGGAGGCGCGTGCCGCCATCAAGGCACTCAATCCCGACGTCGTTACACTCGATATCGAGATGCCGAATATGAACGGCCTCGATTTTCTCGAGAAGATCATGACGCTGAGGCCGATGCCGGTCATCATGGTTTCCACGATGACCCATCGCGGCGCCGACGCGACGCTCGCTGCGCTTGAAATCGGTGCCTTCGACTGCGTCGGAAAGCCTTCGCCCGGTGAGCCGCATCCGTTTGGCGATCTGGCCGAGAAGGTCAAGGCGGCCGCCCGTTCGCAGCGGCAATACGTCAAGCCCGTCGCCGAGCGCGCTCCGCCGGCTCCGGCGGTTGCCGATTTCCGAGTCGGCCGCAAGATCGTTGCGATCGGCTCCTCCACCGGTGGTGTCGAGGCACTGATCAATGTGCTGCAGAAATTCCCGGCCAATTGTCCGCCGACCGTCATCACCCAGCATATGCCGCCGACCTTTACACGCAGCTTTGCCGAACGGCTGAACCGCCTTTGCGCGCCGGTCGTTGAGGAAGCGACCGACGGCGCACGGCTGGCGATCGGCAAGATCTATCTGGCGCCAGGTGGGGAACGGCATCTGCGGATCGCCAATTCTTCCGCCCCCCATTGCCGCCTGGTCGAAGGCGCGCCGGTCAACGGCCATCGTCCTTCCGTCGACGTGCTATTTGATTCGGTTGCCGAACTGGCAGGCCGCAATGCCGTCGGCGTTATCCTGACCGGTATGGGCCGCGATGGCGCTGCCGGTCTCCTCAAAATGCGCCACGCGGGTGCCCGCACCATCGGCCAGAATGAGAAGACCTGCGTGGTCTACGGCATGCCGAGGGTCGCCCATGAGCTTGGCGCCGTCGAACACCAGTTTCCGCTGAACGCCATTGGCGAGGAAATTTTGAAAATAACAGCCGCCCGAAAGGAAGGGAGCGAATAATGTCTCTAGCGGAGAAAATCAAAGTTCTGATCGTCGACGATCAGGTCACCAGCCGCCTCCTGCTCAGCGATGCGCTGACGCAGCTCGGCTTCAAGCAGATCACGGCGGCCGGCGACGGCGAGCAGGGGATGAAGATCATGGAGCAGCAGCCCCATCATCTGGTCATCTCCGACTTCAACATGCCGAAGATGGATGGGCTTGGTCTCCTCCAGGCCGTCCGCACCAATCCGACGACGAAGAAGGCGGCCTTCATTATCCTAACGGCGCAGGGTGACCGTGCACTGGTCCAGAAAGCGGCCCAGCTTGGCGCCAACAACGTCCTGGCCAAGCCCTTCACCATCGAAAAAATGAAAGCGGCTATCGAAGCCGTGTTCGGAGCATTGAAATGATCGTCGAGGGTGCTGCCCGCCGCGTTCACATCATACAGGGCGAGTACAAGGTCGTGAACGATCCGGAAGTGGTGCTGACCACCATTCTCGGCTCCTGCGTCGCGGCCTGCCTGCGCGACCCGATCGCCGGCGTCGGCGGCATGAACCATTTCCTCCTCCCGGGAATGGCAAGTTCGCCGACGAGCGGTGGTGATGCGACGCGCTACGGCGTGCACCTGATGGAGCTTCTGATCAACGGCCTCTTGAAGAAGGGTGCGCGTCGCGATCGGCTGGAGGCCAAGGTCTTCGGTGGCGCAAAGACGATCGCGACCTTTTCCAATGTCGGCGAGCAGAATGCAGCCTTCGCCATGCAGTTCCTGAAGGACGAAGGCATACCCGTCGTGGGCTCGAGCACCGGCGGCGAACATGGGCGCAAGATTGAATATTGGCCGATCTCCGGAAGAGCCAGGCAATACCCGCTCACCGGCGCGGAGACGCAGAAGACCGTGGCGCTCGAACAGCGTCCCGTCGTGGCTCCAAAGCCGGTCGACAATACGATCGAATTTTTCTGATCAGCGAGGCTACCGCATGACCCCCTTCCAGCGCGCCGAAATGACCGACACCGAGGATCTGCTTCCGGCTATTCTCCTGCGTATCGTCTCCGAACTGCACGATGTCGCCTATCTGATCGAGCGTATTGAGCCGCAGCTGCTGGATGTCGGCGGCGCAAAGGTACTGGAATCGCCCGGCACGATGAAGGTTCTTCAAGGCATCGATCTTGCCGTCCAGAAGACGCGAGGCATCGCCGAATTCATCGATACCCTTGCCGGCAGCATGCCGGAGGGATGGACGGTCGATCTTGCTGCCGCACTGAGCCTGGTCAAGCTGACGGAGATGCAGAAGGCGCTCGGCGGCGGCAATTTCCACGCCCATCAGCAACCCATGGCGAAGGCGGCCGGCGATTTCGATTTCTTCTGATCGGGCATCCGCGACGGATATTGTTTTTCTTATGTAATTTTCTCCGATTCTCCCCCGCTTTTTCCTTCCAGGCGGGCCGGACGAAACGTTCGCACAAGTTTCGATTTCTATTTTCGCTACGGAGCACAAAGGCATCAGGTCTTTGACGAATCGTGCGAGAACAGAATGAATCTGTTAAATCAATTAGTTCCCTTATTCCGGAACATCCAGAATCTGGGCAAAACGCGCCTAATGATCATGGGTGGCGTCGGCGCAGCTTCCATTGTGCTGGTCCTTCTGGCGGCCCTCTTTGTCAACAAGCCAGCACAGGAAACGCTCTATGTCGGCCTGGATGCCACCGATCTCAATCAGATCAGTATCGCACTCGCCGAAGCCAAGATCGGCTTTCAGGTCGGCACCGACGGCACCAGCCTGACCGTTCCGGCCGGGATGACCGGCAAGGCCCGTGCGCTGCTCGCCGAACGCGGTCTGCCCACGAGCGGCAAGGCCGGCTATGAACTCTTCGACAACGTCGGCTCGCTGGGCCTGACCTCCTTCATGCAGGAAGTCACTCGCGTGCGTGCGCTCGAAGGCGAGATCAGCCGTACCATCACCTCGATCGCCGGCATCAGCGCGGCGCGCGTTCACATCGTCATGCAGGATGTCGGCAACTTCCGTAAGGCCGATCAGAAGCCGACGGCGTCAGTCATGATCCGCGCGAGCGCCGAGGCGGCACGCAAGTCGGCGCCTGCCATCCGCCACCTGGTCGCTTCGGCCGTTCCCGGTCTGGAAGTCGATGACGTCACGATCCTCGATTCGACCGGCCAACTGCTCGCTTCGGGTGACGATCAGAGCAACGGCGCGCTCAGCCGCAATCTCGGCATCGTGCAGAATGTGCAGGGCGAGATCGAAGGCAATATCAACAAGGCGCTCGCACCGTTCCTTGGCATGGACAACTTTCGCTCCAGCGTAACCGCACAGCTGAACACCGACAGCCAGCAGGTGCATGAGACCACATTCGATCCGGAGTCGAAGGTCGAACGTTCCGTCCGCACGGTCAAGGAAGCGCAGAAATCGCAGCAGAGCCAGCCCGACACGGCGGCGACGGTTGAGCAGAATATCCCGCAGGCGGCTCCGCAGTCGGGCGGCAACACACCGACGTCGAACGATCAGTCCGACAAGCGCGAAGAGCAGACCAACTACGAAATCAACAGCAAGACGACGGCGACGACCCGCAACAGCTACAAGATCGAGAAGCTCTCTGTCGCGGTGGTGGTCAACAGGGGCCGCATTGCACAGATGCTTGGCGACGGTGCCGATCAGGCGAAAGTCGATGCCTATATCGCCGAGATGCAGAAGATCGTTGCGACTGCTGCCGGAGCCGATCAGGCCCGCGGCGATGTCGTAACCGTCAATGCGATGAGCTTCCTCGACAATCAGCTGCTGGAAGACACGGCTTCAGGCTTCAGCATCACGGAAATGCTGAGCCGCAACCTGGCTGGCATCATCAACTCGCTGGCCTTCGTCGCAGTCGCCTTCCTGATCGTCTGGGTGGGCTTCCGTCCGCTGATCCGCTCGCTGAGCGGTGGTGAGGCCAGCGGCACGGCGCTGCCCGAGGCAGCCGGCCTGGAACTGCCGGACTTCGCGCCTCCGGTGGGCGGCGCCGGCGCCGCGCTGATGGACGGCTTCGGCTCGGATTTCGGCTTCGACAGCACCGACGATCTGCTGACGATGGGCGACGACAGCGGTACCTTCAACCGCCGCGTCAAGGAAGGACCGGAGCGCCGTCTATCGCGCATGGTGGAAATCAGCGAAGAACGCGCCGCAAAAATCCTCAGAAAATGGGCCGTCGATCAGGCCGCATGATGAAACGACCGGGAGAGATCCCGGTCGTTTGCATTTCCGGAACCGCTGCATGTCGCTGTCTCTTTCGCGGGCGCCATTGTTGCCGGCTCGACTCAGCCAAGTAATTTGACGTGTTCGTAAGATGGAATTTTGACGTAAAAGCCGTTGCTGGGTAGAAAGAATCGACTTACTAATATGCGAACTATACTTGTTAACCGTTTAACTGGCGCGAATCGTCTGCCGATCTCGGTGTTTCGCAAGCGCAGTGCGCTAGCAGATTCCGGGGCGGGAAAACCGGTCCATGGTTCGTCGGTCGTGTCTGCCGGTATTCTTACGGCATGATCGTCAACGTAAAAATCGATAATGGGTGTGTTGATTTGCCCTGCCTTCACCGGGATGTGTTTGTGTCGCGGTAAACAATGATTCGGCTCCGAAGCCCTGTGGATGTCATGATTGATTCTCCGGGCTGGCGCCTAGGCTTAGACTGAATGATGCTCTCGTTGACGACGGATCGTCCACCAGCGGCAGGAAATGCGGGAATGGACATACAGATATCGCAGATGAGCAAGGGCGATAGGGATGTGCGGCCAGTTGCGCCCGCCGCCGTCATGTCGCGCGAGCAGCTCATCCTGCAGCTGAGTGCCACCTCCGGCCCGACCTATCTGCAGGCCGGCTTGCGGGCGCTGGCCAGCTATGCCGGCGCCACTCACTATCTTCTGGTGCGCTGCGATTTCATTCAGGAAAGCGGCCTGGATTTCGTTGTTTCCTCCGATTGGCCCTTCGATCTCGTCAGGCGCCTGGCGTCGGAGCTGACAAGCGGTTACGGCCGCATCGGCGAGCTGGAAAAATGCATGTCATTGTTCCAGCCGAACCTCGCTTCTCTTCCTGACGATCTGGAACTGCCGCAAGGCGTCGGCCGGCAATATTACGCGCTGACATTCAATGTCGGCCGCACGCGTTTCTCGCTGTTGCTGCTGACGCGTGAAGCCGTATCGCTCTCGTCGGAACGGCTGCGCGACGCGGGTTTGCTGGCGGGCTACCTTGCCAGCTGCACCCGTTGTTTCGAGGATAAGCTGGAGCGCGATTTCGACCTGACGGAACGCGAACTCGAGTGTCTGTTCTGGATTGCCGAGGGCAAGACAAGCGACGAGATCGCCATGATCCTGGGTATCTCGCGCAATACCATCAATAACTATATCACCAGCGTCATGCGCAAGACGGCTACCAAGACCCGGTCGGAGGCGATCGCCTTCGCTGTTCGAAACAACCTCGTTTGAAGGCCCGTTGAATGCGATATCAGCCAGACAGGACGACGGACATGCCGGCAGAATCACGGCAGACCCGTTCGAGCCGGATTTCTGGCCGCTCCGATCTCTTTCCAAAACTCGTTGCGATGCTGAAGCTGATCGATGCACAGCACTTCGCCGTTTACCGCCTGCATGGCTCCGGCTTGCCGCACAAGCATCGTTTGGTTTGCGAGCTCGACAATTGGGGCTCCGCCAATTCCGTGATCGCCAAATCCTTCCTGGAAGCCTATGGCGACGCGATGATCGAGCATATCGACAAATCGCTGCTTCCGCTCATGTGGAACGGCCGCGATAGCGACAGCACGGCCGAGACGCCGGACTTCGCGGCCTTCACCCAGCGCCTCAAACCTCATCTTCTGCCCTTCGCCGGCGTGGCCTTTCCCGTGCGGCTGGGCGCCGTGGGCAACGGCTATGTCGTCTTCACGGCGAAGTTCATGGATCTGGCGAGCGACGTGATCGTCGAGCTGCACGGCCGCAGCTGCCGGGTCATGATGGAGCTCTTGTCGCTGGACGAACGCCGTTCACAGGCCGCCGAGGCGCTCAGCGAGCGCGAAATTGCCTGCCTGCAGCTTGCCGGCGATGGGCGCATCAGTGAGGAAATCGCCGAGAAGCTGGGATTGTCGGTTCACACCGTCAACGCCTATCTCGGATCGGCGACGATCAAGCTCGACAGCGTCAACCGCATCCAGGCGATCGCGAAGGCGATTCGCTTCGGGTACATAAGCTGAAGCATATCGCCCCACTTGCGCAGCGGTTTTGTCTCTGAAGCTGCTCGCCGGCATCGTCGAGCAAAGAAATTGAGCGGGGCGGTACGGCTTCCGCCGATACACGCCGCTCCAAGAAGTCATTCCTTAAAGCCTGATTCTCTAAATCAGATTACTCGCACGGGCTCGCCGCGGGTGACGTAACGCGAATCCTTGAGGCTGCGTGCAAGAAGCGCCGTGTTCTCGTCCGGATCCGCGGATGCCTTGTCGAAGGCGATGTGGTTGATCTCGATGCCGGCATAATGCTCGGTCAGGGCAAGCTTGGCATAGATGACCACGCCGCGTGGCTTGATTTCCAGATCGAGCGTAACTTCGGCGGGGCCGCCCCAATCGAGCTTATAGTCGCCGCCAAGGCCGAAATTGACTATGCCCGGTAAGAAATACAGCTCTGCGGCCGACGCCACGAGATCGGCAAGATTACCATATCGTTCGAAGCGCAACAGAGAGATCAGGTCGGCGGCGTCGAGCAGACGCAATTCGCTCGCGACAGGGCTGATGGCTTCGGCAAGTATTTGTTCTCGTTGGGCAGAGTAGGGGCATTTTTTCATATGGTTTATCGTACCCGTTTTCCATTCGACTGCACGGCGTAGACTCGGTGGATGAGTTCGGCGACAGCCTTGTAAAATACTGACGGTATGACGCTATCAACCGAGACTTGCGCAAACATGGAGCGGGCGAGGGGAGGGTCCTCGAAAACGGGAATATTGTTGGTCTCGGCTATCTCCCTGATTTTCAAGGCGATCAGATCCTGACCCTTGGCAACGACAACAGGTGCGTCGTTTTCCTCGCGCACATACCGCAGCGCCACGGCAAAGTGCGTCGGGTTGGCGATGACGAGGGTGGCGCGGGGTACCTGCTTCATCATGCGTCTGCGGGCGCGGTCACGCGCGATCGAACGTTGGCGCGATTTGACGATCGGGTCGCCCTGCGATTGCTTGTGCTCGTCCTTGACCTCCTGCTTGGTCATCTTCAGCTGATCGAACCAGTGGTGTCGGCTCCACAGAATGTCGGCGACGCCGACGACCACGGTCGCCATCAGCACGATGATCAGGATACGCTGCACGATTGCCGAGAGACGGATGAAGATCGTCTGCGGATCCGACGCCATCGCGTCGATCGAATGGAAGAACTGCCCGCGCAGCACGAAAAACATCACGACGCCGACCAGCAGGATCTTCGTGAGCGACTTTCCGAATTCCACCAGGCCGCTGACGCTGAACAGGCGCTTCCAGCCGGAAACGGGCGATATCCGCGAAAACTGCGGCCTGATTCGCTCGAGCACAGGCGTCGGCAGATTCTGGAACATCGAAGCGCCGACGCCGAAGGTCATGAAAAGCACCACGGCGGGAAGCACCATATTGGCGACTTCCCAGCCTATGCGCACGAAGAGCGAAATGGCGTCTGGACCGGTTTCGAGCTTCCATTGATCCGGCTTTTCGAAGAGGTCGCGAAGAACCTCGCCCATGCGGCCCATGCGTGTCGGCAGAAAGAAGGTGACGTAGATGACCGTCGCGAGCATGGTGGCGAAGATGGTCGCTTCCCTGGAGTGCGGCACATTGCCTTTCTCCTGGGTCTCGCGGAGTTTTTTCTCCGTCGGGTTTTCTGTTTTACTGTCCTTGTCTTCGTCAGCCAAAGCAGCCGCCCTTTACGCAACGGAAAGAGGCCGCGCATCACACGCGGCCTGATCTGAGCACTTTAAGACAATTCAAGTGAGTCGCGGTGAGATTACGCCGCTTCTTCCACAGGCGTATTTTCTTTCTGCTTGAGCTCGATCTGGCCGGAGTTGGCAAGCCGGATAGCTTCCTGGGCGATGGCGCGACGTGCGATAGCGATTTCGCGCGGATTGATGCCGTTCGTGCCCGTCTGCAGATCGGATTCGATCATGCGGCGCTGACGCGGGCTGATCGAAGACAGAACAATCTCGCGGATCTCCGCACTCGAACCGCGCAGCGCCATCGTCAGAATGTCCGAAGCGATGTCGTTGAGCAGCAGCACGCGGCTTGGCTGCGGCATGCGCGTGAGATCGTCGAACAGGAAGATCTTCGGACGAACCTTTTCGACCGATTCCTTGTTGATCGATTCGAGCGAGCTGAGCAGCGTATCCACCTGCGGCTTGTCGAGTTCGTTCATAAGGTCCGCGACCTTGGTCGAGCCGGAAGCGTTGCGCTCGGCATCGATCTCCGCCATCAGCCCGAGAACGCGATTCTCGATGATCTGTGCGGCCTTCGGGCTGACTTCCTTCAGGTTGACGGTGCGGTTCATGATGTCTGCGCGCTGGGCTTCGGGAAGCTGCAGCAGTACCTTTGCGCCGAAAGCGGAAGGCATCATCGACAGGACATAGGCGATGGTCTGCGGATGTTCGCGCAGCAGGAACTTGGCGACGAAGACGGGGTCTGCTTCGCCCAGGCGGTCCCAGATGGAGGTTTCATAGGCCTGGAAGGCGGTGCGGCGGCCGAGCAGGCTATCCACTTCGTCCGGCGTCAGGCCTTCCTCGAGAATGCTCTCGATCGCCTTGGCGTTGTCCATCAGGCCGGCGCCTTCGGTGAACAGGTCTTCGAATTCGGCCACGAGCTGGGCAAGTTCGTCCGGCGGAATGAGTCTCAGCGATTGCGCCGAAGCGATGATCATCTGCAATTCGTTCTGAGTAAAATACTTGAGCAGCCGTCCCGCCACTTGCTTTCCCATAGCAAGAAGGACGGCTGCCGCCTTTTCAGTCTGAGATAACGGTTTCTCGGCAAGCGTGCCGCTGAAATCGTCAAAGTCCATCATGGTCTTCGTCTCCATCCCGCACAGGGAGTGGGCTCATCCTGAGCCGGGTTCAGCTTTTCTTCGTGTTGTAGATTTCAGTGAGCTTGATGCCGAATCTGGTGTCATCATGTTCCAGAACGGTAATCTCGCCCCGACCGATCTTGCGGCCGTTTACGGTAATTTCGACCGGTTCGCCGATCTTCTTGTCGAGCGCGATAATTGCGCCCTCGGTCAGGTTCATCAGGCCGGAAACCTGCATGCGGCTGCTGCCGAGAACGATCTGGACGTCGATCGGAATGTCCATGATCATGTCGAGATTGGCGGCAAGCGCGCTGCCGAGAGGAGCAGGCTCAAGCTCCGGCGAGGAGCTGCCGAAATCGCTGTCATCGAAGGCTGGGCTGGAAGCGTCGTCGCCGAAATCGCCGAAGGTGGAAAGATCCGTGCTGGTCTCCGCGGCAAAAGTGCCGGCATCGAGGTCCGGCATGCCGCCATCGCTGTCCTTCTTCAGGACGCCGCGCAGGCCGTCGATGGCCTCATCCAATGCGGCGTCGCTGTTTGAAATGTCCAGCGATTCGTCGCTGTCTTGCTGTATCGTCTTCGTAGCCATGAAATCACTATTCCAGTTGAAACTTGCCTCAAGCTGCCGTGGATGGGAGGGAGCCCATCCGCCAGCCGGTCAATTCATTAGGTGTCGAAGAAGCTCGTCGTCGGAGTTCACGTTGTCCTTGACGCGCACCGTATAATTTTCGCCGGAACGGCCGAATTCGCAAATATAGAGGTCCTTGCTGTTGGCGCTGACCTCGACCCGGACGTCGCCGGTATTATCCATGAAAGGAATGACGTCGCCGACCGCGAGCTTCGAGATCGTGTCCAGCGTCAGCGATTGCAGCCGGATACGGGCGTCAAGCGTCACCTGCGAGCGGCGCACCTGTTCGCTGAGCTGCTCCGACCACGCCTGAGAGGCGGCTGTCGGATTCTTCGCACGCGGCGCGCTGATGACGGTCCGCAGCAGATCGCGCTGAGGCACGATGATGATGATCTCGGAGACGCATTTGCCGAGCGAAATTGTCATCGTGATCGCTGCTGCAAAATCATCGTTGCTATCGGCGAGCGGCGCTGGATGATCTTCGATATTGCGCGGCGGATCCAGATAGGGCTCGAAGCCGCCGGGAGCATTGACGGCGGAACGAAGCACATTGGCGATCTTCTCGAACACCATGACGGAAAGATCAAGCTCCATCACCGAAAGTGGCCTGGCAATGGCCACCTCCATGTCCTCAGGCCGGGCGCCCAGCATGTGTTCCATCAACGTCATGATGAAAGCCGAGCCGCAGCCGAGAACGAATTTGGGTGCCCAGTTGCGCAGCGATCCGTTGACCAGGGCATGATTGCCACCAAGTCTCGAGATCAGCTCGTTCATGAGGCCGGACTGACAGCCGGTATAGGCAATATTGATCTCGAGTCCGGTTTCGCTCTTGATGATATCGGGCAGAAATTCGGAGTAGACCTGGGCGAAGGCGGTGCCGAGCTTGGCGAGCTTCGCCTGATCGCCGAGATTGCCGGTGAGCTTGGCAAAGAGGGTGCGATCCATCGCGGGCGTCTTTTGTGCGGATTGCTGGCTCATGATCGTCAGGCTGCCTTGCTTTCGCCGCCGGGGTTCATCATTTCCTGCTCGACGGCGTCGATGGACGGACGCTCGTACGAGGAGATGGTCTTGCGGCCGTATTCGAGCGCGACCTGCGGTACGGAGCCGTTCATGTAAGCCAGCAGCGTCTGCTTCACGATGACATAGAGACGATGCTGCTTGTTGCGCACGACCTTGATCTGGGAAACCAGCGGAGCGCAGACGGAATAGGACAGGATGATGCCGAGGAAGGTGCCGACCAGCGCCGATCCGATCAGGTGGCCGAGGACCTCGGGTGATTCGTTGATGTGGCTCATGGCCTTGATGACGCCCAGAACGGCGGCGACGATACCGATGGCAGGGAACGAATCGCCCATGATCGTGATCGCGTGGTAGGGCTTCATCTTGTCGTGCTGCATGGTGTCGAGTTCTTCATCCATCAGCGCCTCGATCTCGTGAGAGCGGGCGTTGCCGATGATGATGAGACGGACGTAATCGCAGATGAAAGCCGTCAGATCCTTGTTTTTCAGGACCGTCGGGGCGGCCTGGAAGATCGCCGATTCATCCGGATTATCGATATGAGCTTCGATCTCGTTGCGCGACTTGGTGCGCAGGTCGCGCATCAGGGCGTAGAGCACGCCCAGCGTATCGAGATAATTGCGCTCCTTGGGGACCGCATGACGGAAGGCTTCTCCGAGCGCCTTGCCCGAATCCTTCACGACCTTCATCGGATTGGCCATGATGAAGCCGCCGAGACCGGCGCCTGCGATAATGACAAATTCGAAGGGCTGGAACAGCGCGCCTACGTCTCCGCCCATAGCCATGAAGCTGCCTATGATGCAGCCGCAGGTCACTACAAATCCGATAATAATGTTCATCGTCGGTCCACACCTGAACGTTGCTTCATACGATGAACTAGGGGAGCTGCCTTGCGTGAGGCTGTTCGTTGCTGCCGTTCGGTCGTCTTTTGCCGTGTCAGCTTCGCACAAGCCAATGCCGGCAGGATAGCGGGTAAGGGCATCGATGCCCCGCTAACGAAATGTAGGAGCGCCCTAGCGTTTCCTTTCCCGTTATTCTCCAATGTCCGGAGGGCGTTGAAAATGCAGTCTGGTATCTATGTGGCGCTATCGTCCCAGATGGCGCTCGAGCGGCGTCTGACGACGATCGCCGACAACTTGGCCAATGTGAACACGACGGGTTTCCGCGGTACCGAGGTCAAGTTCGATCAGGTTCTCAGCAACACTGAAAACAAGCTCAACGCCAAGGTCGCCTTCGTTTCGCAAGGCAACGACTATCTCTCCGTGGAAAATGGCGAACTGCAGAATACCGGTAATTTCTTCGATTTTGCCGTTAAGGGCGATGCTTGGTTCGGCTTGAATACGCCGGCCGGCATGGTGCTGTCGCGCGACGGCCGCTTCACCATGTCAGAGAGCGGCGCACTGGTTTCCGTGCGTGGCTTTCCGGTGGTGGATCCCGGCGGTGCGCCGATCCAGCTCGACCCGGCGGGTGGGGCGCCGACAGTGTCGTCAAACGGCACGATTAGCCAGAACGGCAAGACCATGGGTCAGATCGGCCTCTACTCGGCAGATGTCACCAAAGGTTTCCTGCGCTACCAGAATAGCGGCATCCTGCCGACCGATACGCCACAGTCGGTCATCGACCGCTCGAGTGTCGGCATCGCGCAAGGATATCTCGAAAATTCCAACGTCAACGGCATGCGGGAAATGACCAACCTGATCGAGGTCAGCCGTGCTTTCGACAATATCAGCACACTTACCAGCAGCAGCGAAAGCACGCTCACCGACGCGATCAAGACCCTCGGCGGCAGCCAGTAACGGGGACGGATCATGGTCGAGGATCGGTTGCCGGAGGGCGTGATGTCGCCGAAGCTCTCGCATATGGCTGTCCTTGCGGGGCAGTATGCGATGGCGGAAAATGCCGTGGCCCATGGCGGCCACGTGCGCACCATCGCCGCCGGCCACTACACGGTTGCCGGTCTTTCCAGGCAGGTGCGTCTTGGCGATTTCGTTGCACATCGTTCCAAGACGGGGGTCCATCTGGGCGAAGTCGTGCGTGTCGAGCCGGAGCTGACCTATGTCTGTCCGATCGAGCCGGGCGAGCCGATCGGCATTCAGGACACGATCATTCGCAAGGGTGCCTTCCGCATCTCTCCTGACAACAGCTGGTGCGGTCGCACGATCAACTCGCTCGGCGAGCCGATCGACGGGCTGGGACCGCTGACACAGGGGCTCGAAGCGCGGTCGATTTCCAATACGGCGCCGTCCTCGATGACGCGCAAGCGCGTCGAAACCGGTTTCAAGACCGGCGTGCGGGCCATCGATATCTTTTCGCCGCTCTGCCTCGGGCAGCGTCTCGGCATCTTCGCCGGTTCCGGTGTTGGCAAGTCGACGCTGCTGTCGATGGTGGCCAGGGCCGAAGCTTTCGACAAGGTGGTCATCGCGCTTGTCGGCGAACGCGGTCGCGAAGTGCGCGAATTCATCGAGGATACGCTCGGACCCCATATGCAGAAGGCAGTGGCCGTCGTCGCCACCAGCGACGAAAGCCCGATGCTGCGCAAGATGGCGCCTTTGTCGGCGATCACCATCGCCGAGCATTTCCGCGATCAGGGCGACAACGTGCTGTTGATCGTCGATAGTGTCACCCGTTTCGCTCATGCCATTCGCGAGGTTGCGACCGCATCCGGCGAGCCGCCGATCGCCCGCGGCTACCCGGCCTCGGTCTTCACGGAATTGCCGCGCCTGCTCGAGCGGGCCGGCCCCGGTCCCGAAGGCACCGGCACCATCACCGCCATCATTTCCATCCTCGTCGATGGCGACAATCACAACGATCCAATCGCCGACTCGACCCGTGGTATTCTCGACGGTCATATCGTTCTGCAGCGCAGCCTTGCCGAGGAAGGTCGCTATCCGCCGATCGATCCGCTGGCGTCGGTGTCGCGCCTGGCGCGCAAGGCCTGGACGCCGGATCAGGAAAAGCTGGTCTCCCGGCTGAAAGCTCTCGTGCATCGTTATGAGGAAACCCGCGATCTGCGTCTGATCGGCGGCTATCGCCAGGGCAGCGACGCGGATCTCGATATCGCCGTCCGCCAGGTGCCGATCATCTACGACGTCCTGAAGCAGACGCCGGGAGAAGGACCGTCGGACGACTCGTTCACCGATCTTGCAACCGCCCTGAAAAATGGCTCCGCGGCAGCGGTGCCTGTTCGAGGGAGGTGACGCCGCGTGATGGATCGCTTCAATCAATTAGTGTCGGCAGCCGGCCGACATCCCGGCATTCAGTGCCGTAAGAGGGGGCAGACGTGAGAGAAACCGACGCAGACGAACCGGTCGCTCCGCCGAAACCGGCGAGAAGGCGAACCGTCACGGACAAGGCGCTGGCCTGCACCGGCCTGGTGCTTGCCGGGGCCTCGGCCTTCTTCCCGTGGTATGTTTTCCTGAACCCGGACAAGTTCGGTATCCAGGTGGCTGAAGGCGATCGTACCCGCGATCTGCCGAATTGGCCGGGTCGCCAGGTTGTAAGCGTATCGCCGCTCGCCATGGTCAATAAGAATCCCGCCGAACCGCGGGATCTCATTCCGGATCCATTGACCACCGCGACCGTGAGCAATGCCGGCCGCGAGGACGACAAGGGGCCGGCGGCCGATCAGCAGCCGTTCCCGGGCAAGGTGCCATTTCACCTGCTGCACGTCGTCAACGGCCGGGCTCTGATCGAGGACGATACGGGCATGTATGTCGTGCGCGTCGGCTCGGTTCTGCCCGACAACAGCCGTTTGGCGTCAATCGAACAACGCAACGGAAAGTGGATCATCGTCACCTCCACGGGCGATGTTTACGGCAACAATTGAAACAGCCGGAAGCGCCTGTGTTTCAGGCACTTTCAAGACCTTTACAGGAACGCATTTCCCGCAAGTCCCACGCAAGATTATCCCGCTAGATTCTGAGTGTAAGAACGGAGAGAAGCCCATGCAACCGATTCAGCTCTTTGACCTGGCCTCGCGGCAAGCCGAGTGGCTACAGGCGCGTCAAGAGGTTGTTGCCGGCAACATCGCCAATGCCAATACCCCGAAATATCGCGCCAAGGACGTTACGCCGTTCCAGGCCGTTCTGGAAAACCAGAACGTCACCATGGCGAGAACCAATCCGGCGCATCTTTCGGGCAATGATTTCAGCGCGAGCGGCAACGTCAACGTAGAGGAAGCGCCGCTCAATCAGGAAATTGGTGTCCAGGAGTCGGGTAACACCGTCGGCCTGGAAGACGAGCTCGCCAAATCCGGTGAAATCAAGCGCCAGTACAGCTTGAACACCGCACTCGTAAGCTCCTTTCATCGCATGATGCTGATGGCCGTAAAACAATAGATGAAGTGAAGATGTCATGGACCCGTTATCCGCCGCATTGAAGATCGCAGGCTCCGGCCTGGAAGCTCAATCGACCCGCCTGCGCGTTGTCTCCGAAAATATCGCCAACGCCCGTTCGACGGGCGACACTCCGGGCGCCGACCCCTATCGGCGCAAGACCGTGACCTTCGGTGCCGAAATGGATCGCGCCAACGGCCTCACCACCGTCGGCGTCAAGAAACTCGGCCACGATACGGGCAAGTTCATCCAGGAATATGATCCGGGCAATCCGGCCGCGGATCAGAAGGGCTACGTCAAGATGCCCAACGTGAACGTCCTGGTCGAAATGGCCGACATGCGCGAAGCCAACCGGTCCTACGAAGCCAACCTGCAGACTGTCAGGCAGGCTCGCGACCTCATCTCCTCCACGATTGACCTGCTGAAGAACTCATAATGATCGACTCCATCAAGAATGTCGCCTCTCTCTCGGCAACCCGCGGCCTCGGCAGCATCGCCACCGATCTCACGTCTGCAGCTTCCAGCACGCTGAACGCCTCTCCGGCGGTCGCCATGGGAGCGGAAGCCGGAATGAACTTCGCCTCCGTCATGTCGAATGTCGCGAAGGACTCCATCAGCACACTGAAGGAAGCGGAAAACGCCTCCTTCGCCGGCATGAAGGGCACGATGAGCACGCGCGAAGTCGTCGACAAGGTCATGCAGGCCGACCAGACCCTGCAGACCGCGATCGCGCTGCGCGACAAGGTCGTTTCCGCCTTTCTCGATATTACGAGAATGCAGATCTAGAGCGGGATCTCCCGCCCTAACTACCTGATTCCGCGTGAGTTGCTCGCTGGCCTTATCTCCGGCTTCGACGACCACGCCCAAGCTCGAAGGACGAAAGCATGAGAGCGCTCGCAATTGCCGCAACGGGCATGGACGCCCAGCAGACCAATCTTGAAGTCATCGCGAACAACATCGCGAACATCAACACGACCGGTTACAAGCGTTCGCGCGCAGAGTTCTCCGACCTTCTCTATCAGACCGAGCGCGCCAAGGGCATCTCCAACCGACCCAACCAGGCGGTGGTTCCGGAAGGCGCCAATATCGGTCTCGGCGTGCAGACAACAGCTGTGCGTAACATCCAGATCCAGGGGCAATTGTCGCAGACGCAGAACGACCTTGACGTCGCGCTCGTCGGTCGCGGCTGGTTCCAGATCAAGATGCCTGACGGCACGATGGCCTACACGCGCGCTGGATCGTTCAACAAGAGCGATACGGGCCAGATCGTCACGCCCGATGGCAACGTGCTGGCGCCGGGGATTACGATCCCGAGCAACGCCACCAGCATCACCATCAACCAGTCCGGCCAGATCGCCGCCAAAATCGGCACGGCGACGACGCCGACCGTCCTCGGTCAGCTTCAGATCGCCAACTTCGTCAACGAAGCCGGCCTGCAACCCATGGGCAGCAACCTTTTCACGCAAACACCGGCCTCTGGCAGCCCGGTCATCTCCGATCCGAACCAGGACGGCTTCGCCTACATGAAGCAATACTATCTGGAATCGTCGAATGTCGATCCGGTCAAGGAGATCACCGACCTGATCACCGCGCAGCGCGCCTACGAGATGAATTCCAAGGTCATCACGACGGCCGACGACATGGCGCAGATCGTCAGCAAGAACCTGAAGTAGCGGGAAGGACGGGCTGAACATGAGGTTTCGCCGGATGAAAAGCTTAGCAATGGCCTGGTTCGCCGCCGCGAGCCTTTCGGTAATGTTCGCAGCCGCTGCGCCGGGGGGCGCTGCAGGCGCCGATACCGGTGGCATGGGCACCGCTGTCGTACCGACCGAGACGATCTATCCCGGCGACATCATCAACAAAGGTCAGCTGGAAGAGGTCGAAGTCACTAACCCCAATCTGACGGGCGACTATGCCAAGCGCATCCCGGAGGTCACCGGCAGGGTATCGAAGCGGACGCTCCTGCCCGGCCGCACCATCTCGATCTCTTCGTTACGGCAGCCCTATGCGGTAACGCGCGGCTCCAATGTCCGCCTGGTCATGAGCATGGGCACAATGACGATCACAGCGGCAGGCACGCCGTTGGACGATGGCGCGGTTGGCGACAGCATCCGGGCCCGCAACATGGATTCCGGCATCATCGTCAACGGCACGGTTCTCGAAAACGGCACGATCCGCGTGGTCGCAAAATGAAACGGCTTCGTCAATTTCTCGCGATCCTGTTTGCATTGCCCAGCCTGATCATTGCCGATCCGGCCGCCGCGATGCAATCACGCATCAAGGACATCGCGTCGCTGCAATCCGGCCGCGACAATCAGCTTATCGGGTATGGCTTGATCGTCGGCCTCCAGGGAACGGGCGACAGCTTGCGTGCGTCGCCTTTCACCGAGCAATCCATGCGCGCAATGCTGCAAAACCTCGGCATTTCGACGCAAGGCGGTCAATCCGCAGCCAAAAATGCCGCAGCCGTCATGGTGACGGCGAACCTGCCGCCGTTCGCAAGCCCCGGCAGCCGTCTCGACGTGACGGTAAGCTCGCTCGGCGATGCGACATCGCTGCGCGGCGGCACGCTCATCATGACTTCGCTGAGTGGCGCTGACGGCCAGATCTATGCGGTCGCGCAGGGTTCGGTCATCGTTTCCGGCTTCCAGGCACAGGGTGCTGCTGCATCGGTCACCGAAGGCGTCACCACGGCAGGTCGCGTCCCCGGCGGTGCTATCATCGAGCGCGAACTGCCGTCCCGCTTCAAGGATTCGGTCAATCTAGTCCTGCAGCTGCGCAATCCGGACTTCTCCACATCCATCCGTATTGCCGATACCGTCAACGCATGGGCAACGTCGCGCTTCGGCTCGCCGATCGCCGAGGCGAAGGATTCGCAGGAAGTCTCCATCAGCAAGCCGAAGATGTCCGATCTGACGCGACTGATGGCCGACATCGAGAATCTCAACGTCCAGACGGATACGCCGGCCAAGGTCGTCATCAACGAGCGCACCGGAACCATCGTCATCGGCGCCGACGTTCGGGTCTCCCCGGTCGCGGTGAGCTACGGAACGCTGACCGTACAGGTGAGCGAGAATCCGCAGGTGATCCAGCCCGAGCCCTTCTCGAACGGGCAGACGGCCATCCAGGACCAGACCGACATCACAGCCACGAAGAGCGGCGGTCGTGTCGCAGTGCTCGAAGGACCTGACCTGAAGACGCTCGTTTCCGGCCTCAACAATATCGGCGTCAAGCCGGACGGCATCATCGCCATCCTGCAAGGCATCAAGTCTGCCGGCGCCCTGCAAGCGGAGCTCGTGCTGCAATGATATCGATCGTAAGCTCCAAGAAGATGCTCATCTCCTGCGGTCTGTCGGCTGTCTCTGCAGCGGCCCTCTTGCTGCTGTCGCTCGGAGCGGGCGCGGCGCAACAGGCGCCGAAGCCGGTTGTCGATCCGGCCTCGAGCCAGGATGAGATCCGGCAGTTCTGCACCAACATCGCCGATCCGGCCCGCGATCAACGCTATCTGCTGCAGAAGCAGGAGCTGGAAAAGCTGCAGGCCGATGTCGACAAGCGCATTGCCACCATGGACACGCGCAAAGCCGAATACGAGGACTGGCTGAAGCGTCGCGACGACTTCCTGAAGGCGGCAGATGTGGGGCTGGTCGATATCTATAAGAACATGAAACCGGATGCCGCCGCGGCCAGCCTTAATGACGTTAGGACGACGACTGCGGCCGCGATCATCATGAAGCTTTCGGCGCGTCAGTCGAGCCTCATCCTTGCGGAGATGGATGCAAAAAAAGCGGCCACGATCACCAACATCATCGCCAGCGCATCCAACCCGAACACATCGAAGTCGAAGGACCCCTCATGAACACGCGTGTTAAGGCCGCCTGTGCAATCGTCGTCTTTCTCGCCGGTTGCCAGTCGCAGGCCATGAAGGAAATCGGCAGGGCGCCTGCCATGAGTCCGATCGGCAGCGGCCTGCAATATGCGCAGACGCCGCAGATGTCGCAGTATCCGAAGAGGCCGCACCAGGTCGCGCAGGGCTATTCGCTTTGGAATGATTCACAGGCCGCCCTCTTCAAGGACGCGCGCGCACTCAATGTCGGCGACATCCTGACCGTCACGATCAAGATCGACGATAAGGCGAACTGGGACAACGAGACCAACCGCAGTCGCGTGAACAAGAGCGATATGGGCTGGAACGTCACCGCCAAGATTTTCGGCTGGCAGCCCAGCACGAATGCGAATGCGACGTCGGGCTCCGATACGAGCACGGACGGCAAGGGCAAGATGCAGCGCTCCGAGCAGATCAACCTGCTCGTGGCCGCTGTCGTCACCGGTATTCTCGAGAACGGCAACCTGATGATCAGCGGCTCGCAGGAAGTCCGCATGAACCAGGAAATTCGTATTCTCAACGTTGCCGGTATCGTCCGCCCGCAGGATGTCACCTCGGATAACACCATCTCCTACGACAAGATCGCCGAAGCGCGCATCTCCTATGGCGGTCGGGGTCGCCTGACGGAAGTACAGCAGCCGCCGAGAGGCCAGCAGGCGGTCGATCTTCTGTCGCCGCTCTGACAGCTGACGGCATCGTATAAGTTAGATGCATTTCCAGGAAAAGTGCGCAGCGGTTTTCCGTCCGGAATGCGAGAGAAAACAAGAAAGTAGAGCGCTTCCGCGATTCTGAGAAAAGCCGAAACGCTCTAGACAACGGACGGACAGGAACATGGCTGCAGCCGCAGACGAATCAGCAAAGGGCAAGGGATCGCCGCTCATCATGACGATCGTCGGGCTGTTGGTGCTGACCGTGCTCGGCGGCGGCGGCGGCTGGGTCGTCGGTACCATGGTTGCGCCGAGGATCAAGGCGGCAGCTGCGGCCGTGCAGGCGAAAGCAGCGCCGGCCGGCGGCAAGCAGGCCGCGGCAGCGGCGGCAGGACAGCCGAACGGCATCGTCGCGCTCGACCCGATCACCACCAATCTCGCCTATCCTTCGCAAAGCTGGATACGGCTGGAGCTGGCTCTGGTCTTCAAGGGGCAGCCGGACACCCAGCTGGCCCAGTCGATCCATCAGGACATCCTTGCCTATATCCGCACCGTCTCCCTGCAGCAGATCGAAGGTGCCCGGGGCCTGCAATATCTTCGGGATGACATTCAAGAGCGTGTTGACCTGCGCTCGGAAGGACGAGTATCGAAAGTTATGTTCAGAACTTTCGTGATCGAATGAGTCGGTTTGCACTTGTATTTGCTACATTAGCCCTTGTTGTTTTGTCGCCAGAGCTGGCGATGGCGCAGCAATTGTCGCAGCAGCTCCCCACAGATCTTCTGAACGCTCCGGTCAACGGTTCCGTTGCTGCCTGGATCATTCGCACCTTCGGGCTCCTGACGGTCCTGTCGATCGCACCGGGCATCCTGATCATGGTGACGAGCTTTCCGCGCTTCATCATCGCCTTCTCGATCCTGCGGACCGGCATGGGCCTTGCGACGACGCCGTCGAACATGATCCTGCTGAGCCTGGCCCTTTTCATGACCTTCTACGTCATGTCTCCGACCTTCGATCAGTCCTGGAAAGAGGGCGTGCAGCCGCTGCTCGCCAACCAGATTTCGGAAGCGGACGCCGTGCAGCGCATTGCCGAGCCCTTCCGTACGTTCATGTCGAACAATACGCGCGACAAGGATCTGAAGCTCTTCGTCGATCTGGCGAAGGAGCGGGGCCAGACCACCGTGGTCGATAACAAGATCGACTATCGGGTGCTGATCCCGGCTTTCATGATTTCTGAAATTCGCCGCGGCTTCGAGATCGGCTTCCTGGTTGTCCTGCCGTTTCTCGTCATCGACCTGATCGTGTCGACTATCGTTATGGCGATGGGCATGATGATGCTGCCGCCAACCTCGATCTCGCTGCCCTTCAAGATTCTGTTCTTCGTGCTGATCGACGGCTGGAATTTGCTGGTCGGCAGTCTCGTGCGCTCCTTCCACTGACGGAATAACGACGAAAACATCATCCAAAGAAAATCGCCGGGAATCTCTTCCCGGCGATTTTCCTGTTTGCTCGATTTTTCAGTCTCATTCGGCGGCGATCGCCGCCGTGCTCGGATCGTCCGCCGTCATAAAGGGTTCGGTGCGGATCGGCAGCGCCGGCACATCCATATGGTCCGGTGCTAGCCCTTGCTTGGCGCGGTCCACCATCATCTCGAAAGCTGTCTCAAGGTGATGCGTGAAACGTTCGGAGTCGAAGAGCGGCTTGATGTAGCGATTGGCAACCAGCGTCTGCTTGAACTGCGCCACGCGCGCCGGCTGGCTAGCAAGCTCCACTGCCATGTCTTCATAGGCCTGCATGTCTTCAGCGACCAGCTCCGGCACGCCGATTGCGTTGAGCAGGCTTTCGCTGACGCGTGAGGCGAAGTTGGTGCCCTTGACAGTCAGAACCGGCAGGCCGCCCCAGAGCTGCTCCGAGGTCGTGGTATGGCCGTTGACCGGGAAGGTGTCGAGGCCGAGATCGGCGAGCTGCTGACGATCGATGTGTTCCTGATAATCGATACGCGTGGTGAAGATGACGCGCTTGCGGTTGATGCCGCGCGCTTCCAGTCGCGCCCAGAGATTGGCCTCGGAGTGCGGGCCGTTGCACAGCAGCCAAAGCACGCTGTTCTTGCTGCGCTTCAGAATGTTGCACCAGACGTCGATCATCTGCGAGGTGATCTTGCGGTTGCCGTTGAAGGAGGCAAAGACGAAAGCGTCCTCGGGCAACCCATGCTGGGCCCGGGTCGTCGGCCGCGGCTTCGGCCGGTTGAGCGGGTCGTTCGGCTGATAGCAATCGGGAAGGCGGCAGAACTTCTCGTGGAAATGTTCCTTCGAACGCTCCGGCAGCACGAACTGATCGCCGATGATGTAGTCGAGATCGATATTGACCGTCGTGCCGGGGAAGCCGAGCCACGCAACCTGGATCGGGGCGGGCATGTGGTTGAAAATATGCGCCCGGCTTGCCTTCGTGTGCCCCTTGAGGTCGATGAGTATGTCGATGCCGCGTGCGCGGATCTCAGCCGCCGCCGCCTGATCTGAGTGGCCGCGGATATCGACCAGAGTTCCAAGCTTCGCGTAATCGAACTCCTCTTCCTGCTGAGCGAGCGGATTGGAGTGGTCGAACAATGTGACTTCGAACCGTTCCTTGTCGTGCAGCTCGAGAACGTGCTGTAGGAGCTTCATGGTTGCATGCCCCGGCCAGAAGTCGGAGGAGACGTATCCGATGCGGATCTTCCGGTCCCACGCATGCGGAAGCTTGCGGCGCGTCTCGGCGTGGCCGGCGGGCAGCGGAACGGTATCGTGGATCGCGAGCTTGTTGATGGCTTCGTCACCGCACCAGTGAAGATGGAAGAACGGGTTATCGGGGATCACATGATCGAGCTTGCCCTGCGCCAGCGATGCCAGGACTGGCGCCATGTGCCTGTCGACGGCGGCGAGGTCGGACTCCTCGCGTGCGAAGATCAGATAGAGCGTCCGGAAGATGATGTTGTCCGGGTAGGTCTTGAACAGGGTCGCGACGATGTGCTTGTTGCCCTCTTCGTAGAGATCGTCGGTAAGAAGCGTTGCCGCCATAAACCGATGCTTCATCTCCGGCCCTTCGACGAGCACGCTCTTGAAGCCGGTCAGAAGCTCTTTCTGCTGACGGCCGAGGAGAATACGGCTGAGAGCGAAAGCAAGGTCCGGATCCTTGAATGCCAGCGGCAAGATGAGGCTGCCGACAGCGAGCGCCTGATCGTCGTTACCGCATTCGCTATGAAGCAGCAGCGCTTCGCGGAGATAGTCTTCGCGGCGGGGCGGTTGCCTGCCGGCCAGTTCGTAGGCGCTCGCAGCATCCGCCTTGAAGCCGAGCTTGAGCAGCGTCTTGGCCAACAAAGCATAGGTCTTGGAGGACCTGTCGACATTAAGCAGATCGTTCAGCGTTTCGAGCGCGCGCGTATATTGTCCCTTCTGATAGAGACTGGACGCTGCTGAAAAGGCGTTTTTCGTATTCACGAGCGAGAACTCCAAGCGGAATGTTGAACCGGCTCTCGTCAAAGGCCGAGTGCCGGCATCATGGATTCGCTTGATCATCGCCTGCGTAGCTTGCCTGAAACCGAAGCAACCGTCGAAAATGCTTTTACGGAATTTTAGCCACGTTCCTGAGAGCCATTTTCCGGGCGCCCGAATTTAAGAAATTGGCAAGTAATGGATGCGACTTTCCTCGCGACATGACGGGTTTGGTCCTCTAGGAAGACGGATCGAGGGGCATGAAGCTGCTCCGTCATCGCCGGTATTCTCAGTCCGGTATGTCCTCCTTTCGTATCCAGTTTCCAGGGGACACACTCAAATGACCAGCATTCTTACCAACAACTCCGCAATGGCCGCCCTCCAGACGCTGCGCGGCATCAGCAACAACCTGCAGCAGACGCAGAGCCACGTTTCGTCCGGCCTGCGCATCTCCAAGGCTTCGGACAACGCTGCTTACTGGTCGATCGCCACCAGCATGAAGTCCGACAACGGCGCTATCGGTGCCGTTTCCGACGCTCTCGGCCTCGGCGCCGCAAAGGTTGACACCGCTTCGACCGCTGTCTCCAGCGCGATCGACATTGTCGGCCAGATCAAGAACAAGCTTGCAACCGCCATGGAAGGCTCGGTTGACAAGAAGTCGGTTCAGGAAGAAGTCGGCCAGCTGCAGCAGCAGCTGCAGAGCGTTGCCCAGTCGGCTTCGTTCAACGGCGAAAACTGGGTCATGGCTAAGAACGGCGGTTCGGCTTCGGTCGTTTCCTCCTTCATCCGTGGCACCAACGGCACGGTTTCGGTCAGCACGACTGCCTACAAGTTCGACACCAGCTCGGTTGGTAACGTTCTGTTCGGCACGACTGCAGCCGGCGCTCTCGACACGGCCTCCGGTATTCTCGGCAGCAAGTCGAGCATCGGCGGTACCCAGTATTCGGTCTTCAGCCTTGACATCAGCAAGATGACGTCCGGCCAGATCTCCAGCGCCCTGAACATGGTTCAGTCCGCTCTGAACTCCATGACCAGCATGGGTTCGAAGCTCGGCTCGATCTCCAGCCGCATCAGCCTGCAGACGAGCTTCGCTTCTTCGCTTTCCGACTCGATCCAGTCGGGCGTTGGCAAGCTGGTCGATGCCAACATGGAACAGGAATCCAGCAAGCTGTCCGCTCTGCAGACGCAGCAGCAGCTCGCCGTTCAGTCTCTCTCGATCGCCAACTCTTCGAACCAGTCGATCCTGTCGCTGTTCCGCGGCTAATAGGTTCGGCGTTAATCGCCGGGCAATAATTTTAAACAAGACGTTAACCGCGCCTACTAAGGCGCGGTTTTTTTTATTTTTTTCGGGTTTTCAGAGGTTCAAGATTTTTTAACTATATTGCTGTTTCTTAGGACCATCGAAGCGGCGAGTTAACCTTAACGAATTGGGTTAACAGGCATGATGCTGAATGCCGTTACCGGTTTAGGTCCGGAATGTCCCTTATTCTAACCACTGCCAAAAGGGGCAAATATTATGACGAGCATTCTCACCAACAACTCCGCAATGGCAGCTCTCCAGACGCTGCGCGGCATCAGCGGCAACCTGCAGCAGACGCAGAGCCACGTTTCGTCCGGCCTGCGCATCGCTAAGGCTTCGGACAACGCTGCTTACTGGTCGATCGCCACCAGCATGAAGTCCGACAACGGCGCTATCGGTGCGGTTTCCGACGCTCTCGGCCTCGGCGCCGCTAAGGTCGATACGGCTACCACGGCTACCACCAGCGCAATCGACATCGTCGGCCAGATCAAGAACAAGCTTGCAACGGCCATGGAACCGTCGGTTGACAAGAAGTCGGTTCAGGAAGAAATCGGCCAGCTGCAGCAGCAGCTGCAGAGCGTTGCTCAGTCTGCTTCGTTCAACGGCGAAAACTGGGTCATGGCTAAGAACGGCGGTTCGGCTTCGGTCGTTTCCTCCTTCATCCGCGGCACCAACGGCACGGTTTCGGTCAGCTCGACCAACTACAAGTTCGACACCAGCTCGGTTGGTAACGTTCTGTTCGGCACGAATGCCGCCGGTGCTCTCGACACGGCTTCCGGTATCCTGGGCAGCAAGAACACCACCGTCAACGCTTCGGTCTTCAGCCTTGACATCAGCAAGATGACGTCCGGCCAGATCTCCAGCGCCCTGAACATGGTTCAGACCGCTCTGAATTCCATGATCAGCATGAACTCGCGCCTCGGCTCGATCTCGGCTCGTATCGACCTGCAGACGAGCTTCGCTCATTCGCTCTCCGACTCGATCCAGTCGGGCGTTGGCAAGCTGGTCGATGCCAACATGGAACAGGAATCCAGCAAGCTGTCCGCTCTGCAGACGCAGCAGCAGCTCGCCGTTCAGTCTCTCTCGATCGCCAACTCCTCGAGCCAGTCGATCCTGTCGCTGTTCCGCGGCTAATAGGTTCCGGCGTCAACCGCCGACCGAAAATCTTAAACAATACGTCAACCGCGCCTGCACAAGGCGCGGTTTTCGTTTATCGGCCAGCAGCGACGGGTTGGCCACGTCACGGCCGCGTCTACTGGATGGCATCTGGGCCGCCTGGCCATGCAGAACCGCGTCAGATGAAGATGCCAAGCAAAAATCGACGTTCTCTCGCAACCGAAACGACAATCGCACGGGCATATCCCGGGACAACACCGATACGGCCGGCGTCGCACAAAGCCGCCCTGTCTCGGTGAAGTATGATTTTGTTAACTATTATGGATGACGTTAACCTTTTATTAACGCTATTCCTGTCAGTTGCAGCTAACGCAACGGTTGGTTAACCTCTCCTAAGAGTCGGTTAACAAGCATGAGGCTGATTGCCGTTCCCGGCCGCAGACCGGAATGTCCCTTCCTATCTCAGCCACAAGGGGCACCCTCAATGACTAGCATTCTCACCAACGACGCAGCGATGTCCGCTCTCCAGACTCTGCGCGGCATCAGCAGCAATCTGCAGAATACGCAGAGCCGCGTTTCTTCCGGCTATCGCGTCGCCAAGGCATCGGACAACGCCGCCTACTGGTCGATCGCGACCACCATGCGCTCTGACAACAGCGCGCTTTCCGCCGTGTCCGATGCACTGGGGCTGGGAGCCGCAAAAGTCGATACGGCCTATACGGCGATGGACAACGCCATAAAAGTCGTACAGCAGATCAAGGACAAGCTCGTCGCTGCGACGGAAAACAGTGTCTCCAAGGGAGATGTGCAAGAGGAAATTGCGCAGCTTCAACAGCAGTTGGAGAGTATTGCGCAGTCGGCATCGTTCTCCGGTCAAAACTGGATGTTCGCGGCCAACGGCGCGTCCGCATCGGTCGTTTCTTCGTTCGTGCGCAACAATGACGGCACGGTTGCGGTTAACACCACCAGCTACAGTTTCGACACCGGTTCGCACGGCAACGTCATGTTCGGCGCGAAGCCCGGCGGCACGATCGATACCAATTCAGGCATTCTTGGAACCAAGCAGACGATCGGCAGCAAGTCCTATTCGGTCTTCAGCCTCAACATCAACGGCATGACCAGTGGCGATATTGGCAAGGCGATGAACCTCGTGCAGGGCGCGCTCAATGCCATGACCAGCACGTCTTCGCAGCTTGGCTCGCTCTCGACCCGCATCGATCTGCAGACAAGCTTTGTCTCCACGCTACGCGATACCATTGATTCGGGCGTCGGCAAGCTCGTCGATGCCAACATGGAACAGGAATCGAGCAAGCTGTCTGCCCTGCAGACGCAGCAGCAGCTGGCGATACAGTCGTTGCAGATTGCCAATACCAGCGCGCAGAGCGTCCTTTCGCTCTTCAAAGCTTGATCGGAGCTTGCGCTAGGATAGCGCGGCGACATTTACCTCTTGTCGTCGCGCGTTGGCTTTTGTTAACCTTATCGACAACTGATTTGCAGTATCTGTTCAAGAGTTGCCTCTCGACTTTCCTCGAAGCGAGGGCGGCATCTTGTTTTAGCGACGGCCGCGCTGGGAAATCTCCCGCTGGTGGGCATGAGGCCATTCGTTGCTGCCGGATCGGCCCGGTTTGCCAATCCCAATGGAATTACGGATTTTCTGATGAGCAATGTGACGGCGAATGGGGCCACGTCTGCGGCATTGACCGTGTTACGCGGAGTCAACAAGGATCTCGGTGTCGTACAGCTGCAGGTTTCCTCCGGCTACCGCATTCAGAAGGCGAGCGACGATCCGACCTATTGGTCGATGGCGACGACCATGCGCTCGGATCAGAGTAGCCTGTCGACCATCAACGATGCCCTCGGCCTTGGCTCTTCCAAGGTCGACACCGCATCGACCGCCATGGATACGGTTGTCGGCCTGCTGACCCAGATCCAGTCCAAGCTGGTTTCGGCAAAGGAGCCGGGCACGGACAAGATCGCCATCAATTCCGATATCCAGCAGCTTAAGAATCAGCTGCAGTCTGTCACGCAGTCGGCCTCCTTCTCCAATGAGAACTGGCTCTACAACACGGACGCGCATCCCACCACGCAGCAGTCGGTCATCAGCAATTTCACCCGTGGCACGGGTGGGCAAATCACCCTTGAGACGATCGGCTACGATAGTTCCCAAACCCTGATGATCGATACTGCCGATGCGAGCCGTGGCTTGTTGACGAAGAATGTCGATGCCAGCACATTCAGCACGTCGAGCGGCGGTACAACGCCCCGCAACTACTATCTTCTGGCCGCCACTGGCGGCACGCCGCCAACTGGCGGCACCGAAATCGCCATTTCGAGCACCACCACCGACGATCAGCTCACGGACATGCTCAACGTCACGAGTTCGCTTCTGAAGTCTGCAACGGCGGCGGGCGCAACGCTCGGTGTGATGAAGTCGAATATCGACGACCAGTCGAATTATATTTCCAAGCTCACCGACAGCATCAAGAGCAGCGTCGGCGATATGGTCGACACGAACATGGAAGAAGCAGCGGCGCGGCAATCAGCCTTGCAGACAGCGCAGCAGATGGGCGTGCAAGCGCTGTCGATCGCCAATAGCATGGCGAGCAAGGTGTTGATTATCCTTCAGGGCAAATGATGCTGGGTGGTGCGGCGGAATGGCCAATGCCGTCCCCGCATTCATCCTCGCACAAGTTTGACTGCCTACGGTCCGGCGCAGTGGCATGGTTGCGCCGCAAGCTGCCGGAGAGAGTCGTCATCTCCGCCAGCGTTGCCAGAAGACGGAAACCGGAAGCGTGATGATCGACGTTTTGAGAATGGGAAATGACCGGCCCTTTTGTGGCACCCACCCGCAGCGTCTAGCCGACGCGAAAGGGGAGATGCGCGCATGAGCCTGGCAATATCCCGATATCTCAAGGACTTCGGTGCCGAGCAAGCTCCGCCCGCAGACATGCCGGATATGACTTTCGCCGAGCCGCTGGACCTTGCGGAAAGTGTGGTGGAGCCGCCGGTCGACGTAGAAGCCGAGCGCCGCGCCGCCTTTGCCGAAGGGCATGAAGCGGCGACGCAGGAGCTGTCTGAAAGACATCGCGCCGAGTGCGAGGCCATGAGCCTCTCGTTCCGAACCGAAATGGATGCGCTGCGAGCACGCTATGAAGAACAGGCGGCTGAGAGAATTGCCGTCAACCTGGCAAATATTGCCACGATGCTCGGCCAAGCCATCAGCGCGGAGGCGGCTGCGGTTCTCGCGCCAGTCATGACCGAGACGATGACGATGAAGGCCGTCACCGATCTCGCCGACCTGGTTAGGACCGCAATTCTCGATGGCGGTGCCGGCTCCATTTCCGTAAGCGGCCCGCGCCATCTCTTCGAAGCGCTGCAGGCCAATCTTGGTGAGAGCGCCACTCTGCTGCGTCACGTCGAAGCCGAAGATGTCGATCTGACGGTAACCATCGGTGAGAGCGTTCTTGTGACCCGCATGTCCGCATGGGCCGCCAGCTTGAAAGAGATTCTGAAATGAGCGACGGCGATCAAAATCACGGAAAGCACGAGATCATCATCGTCAAGCGTCACGGCGGCGGCGATCACGAAGGCGGTCATGGTGGGGCGTGGAAAATCGCCTATGCCGATTTCATGACGGCTATGATGGCTTTCTTCCTCGTCATGTGGCTGGTCAACGCCGCCAATGAGGAGACGAAAGCTTCGGTCGCGTCCTATTTCAATCCCATCAAGCTAGCCGATGAGAAGCCAACGGAGAAGGGGCTCAAGAAGCCCGTCGACAAGGCCGAGGGCGAGAAGAACCAGCAGAAGTCGGATAAGGCACAGGACAAGCCGAATGACGGCAAGTCGGCCAAGACGGGTGAGGACCTGACGGCGACGTCGGGCGACCAGACGAACTATTCAGAGGCCGATTTCTTCGAAAATCCCTATTCCGTGCTAGCTGAAATCGCGCAGGAAGTCGGCCAGCAAGCCAATGTGAGCGCCAAGGGCGAAGGCGGTGCCGCTCAGTCCGGTCCCGCTACGGGCGCCGATGGCGGTCAGGCCTATCGCGATCCCTTCGACCCGGATTTTTGGACGAAACAGGTTCAGGTTTCCAGCGCCTCGAAGAAGGCGAATGAGGAACAGTCCGCCAAGTCGGATAAGTCCCCGAAGGGAGAGGTCGTGGCCCTGTCCAAGGCGACGGCAGCCGATAGCGGCCAACCTGCCGATCAGCCGCAGATCGCCGAGCAGCAGCCGACGCAGAGCGAGCCGCAGGCCGTCGGAAAACAGCAGGGCAAGCAGCAGTCACAACAGCAGCAGGTCGCCAGCGCCAAAGAGCAAAGCAGCGCCTCCAGCTTCGACGATAACGTCGCCGTTTCTCCGAGCAAGGATACTCCACCGACGAAGGCGCAGCAGCAGGAAGCCAAGCAGCTGCAGCAGGAGATCGAGGCGCAGATCGGCGGCATCGCCGGTCAGCTGGCCGAGGGACTGCAAGTCACGGCAGCCGAAGGCGGCGTGCTGGTGACCATCTCCGACCAGAGCAACGATCCGATGTTCAATATCGGCTCTGCCGTGCCGCGCCGGGAAATGGTGCTGGCAATGGAGAAGATCGGCAAGGTGCTGTCGGAGCGCAAGGGAGCGATCCTTATCCGCGGACACACCGACGGACGCCCATACATGGTCAGCGGCCGCAACGACAACTGGCGTCTGTCGCTCGATCGTGCCCAGAGCGCCTATTACATGCTGACGAGCAGCGGCCTCGACGAGAAGCGGATTTCGCAGGTCTCCGGCTTTGCGGATCGGCGGCTGAAGTTGCCCAACGATCCGTTCAACGACGCCAACCGCCGTATCGAGATCCTGATTGTCAATTCGCCAGCCCAAGCCGCGAAGGACCCCGCAAAGCCCGATGGCCAGAACCCCGTCAAACCGGCGCCGGAGAAAGCCAAGTCGGGCCAAGGCAAGCAGGGCTAATCCATGGCGCGCAAACGGCATCGTCATCATCTTGCACTTGCGTTGAGCCTCGGCGTGTTGACGCCGTGGGGAGCTCGTGCCGAGGGGCAGGATAATCTGCCGCTCTACAAGATGCTGCGCTCGCTTGAATTCGTTCAGGATTCCGTGGTTGCGGGCGATAGCTCAGCGGGTGAGATGCAACGCTTCCTGCTGGCCACGATCGATGCTCGGCTGCGCAATGCGGATAAGTCCATTTTTGAAGATACCCGCAATTCCGACGCGGCTCTCGCCTATGCGATGAGCGGCGGCAATCCGGAAACGCTCGAATATCTTATGCAGCGCGACATCAACGGCAATTTCGACAACCGCGTTGCAGACGTTCTCAGAAAATATCTGAACGGCAAGGGTCTGCTGGTGGTCAATACCCTTGCGGATATCGCCAAGGAATATCGCGGCAAGCCAATCGGTCCTTATCTCTCGCTGATTGCCGGCAATGTCATGTCCGGCAAGAATGCCATGGCGGCCCTGAAGCTTTACGACTGGGCCCGGCTGCTGGCGCCCGGCACCGTCGTTGAGGAGTCCGCACTGCGCCGCTCGCTTGCCTTGTGCGCCGATGCCGGGATGGTGCCGCAGGGGATCGAATATGCGCGGCGCTATACGAGGCGCTTCCTGCATTCTCCCTATGCCAGCCAGTTTGCCGATCTCTTCGTGCAGTTGGTCGTGGATCACGATTCCGACGTCAAGCAGCAGGATATCATCGACATCCTTGCCTCGATGGATCCACCCCGGCAGCGGGAGATCTATCTGCGCATGGCGCGTCGCGCAGCGATTGCCGGCAAGGCCGATCTAGCCGCGCTTGCGGCGGGCCGCGCTCAGGCCATATCGAGTGACGGTAGTGATGCCTTCGGCGCGCTTGCGGGCTTTTACGGCGGCATTGCCGGCGTTTCGACGCCGGATGTGGAGGCAGCGATCAGCAACCTCAATCAGATGCCCGCTGGCGAGCTGAATGCACGGGATCGCGCACTGCGCGATGCGGCGACGGCCGTGGCGGATGAGATTCTGCGGGCACCCGATCCTGCAAGCCTCGGGCAAGGCAACGTTCCTAACCTGCCCAATCAACAGAATACTGAACACGATGCTGCTGTGACGATTAAAACGGGAGGCCAGTCCCCCGGCATAGCGGGTGTTGAGCAGGGAGCCGCGGCAAAGGCAGCTCCCGTCTCGAAGGGAGGGGGGCAGGAGGCCGACTCTTCGTTCAACGCATTCGTCACGACGAGCCGCTCGAAGCTGGATGCTATCGACGGCATGTTGAAGCAGGGAAGTCATTGATCATGAACGACATCGGTGTCTCTGGCGCCTCGTCTGGCGCAGATATTCTTGCTGCCGCAAAGGGCTCCCGTTCTGGGAAGCAGGACGATGGCAAGGGTTTTCTCGATGCATTGGCCAATTCGCTCGGCAATGGGCGCAATTCGTCTGGCGCGGATGCCGGAACAGGTGCGTCGAAAACAGCCAATGACAATTCCGACGGCGATGCGGGCGCGGCAAAGGCGGCGCTTGCCATCGATGACAGCGTCAATGTCGGAGTCGGGATGATCGATACGTCCGCCGCAAATATCGCCAATCTGGCCGGCCTGGTGAAAGGGGCGAAGTCCCTTCAGGGTGCCGATCCTCTCTCGCTTTCGAAGTCGCTGATCGAGCTTCAGAAGACCGCACAAGCGATGCCGGGAACCGATCCCTCCGCCGCAGAGGCCGACCCTGCTGCCGGTGCCAACGATCCGGCGGCGGCGATGCCCGATATCGGCAAAGTACCGACGCCGGCGGATGCAGCGGCGCAGCTTGCCGAAATCGCGCAACAGCTGGCGGAAGCCACCGCCGGCGGTCAGACCGCTCCTGCGGATGGCAATGGCAAGGCACCATCCGCAAAGTCTGACAAGGATACATCTTCGGCCGACGATGGTAAGTCTACGGCGACGCAAGGTGCGCCTGTTGCGAATACGATTACCGACGCTCTCTCGCTGCTGAATGTCGCGCAAACCGTTGTTGCTGCGCAGGAGGCTGCCGCGAACAACGGACAGGTTCGTGGCGATGCGAAGGTCCAGGGAGTAACGCTTTCCGCCGCGGGGTTGAAGGATGCCGCGGCTAATGCAGAGCAAGCCATGCCGACAGATGGTGCGACGACCGACACGGCGCAGACCTTCCGGTTGGCGCGCGTAGATGGGAAAATCAGCGCGCTCGACATGTCGATCGCCAAGCGCGGCGAGGAGGCGGCCGACGTCAAGATATCCGCTGCCGCCGGCGGCGATGCGCAAACCGTCACCGTTCTCGATTCCCGTCGTTATCTCGGGCTTGCTTCCAATTCGGCATTGGTCACCGGATCGCTGGCCGGAAATCGCGAATGGTCGGCCGCAATGCAGCCGGGTTCGGCACTCTCCAACGCCGCAAATCTCGGCAGCACAGGCAAGGTCGTCAACACGCTGAAGATCCAGTTGCGCCCCGACAATCTCGGCGATGTTACTGCTACGATGCGGCTTTCCGGCGATCAGCTGACCGTCGATCTGAAGGTGCAGACGGGCGAGGCCTACAGACAGCTGCACGCGGATCAGAGCCGCATGGTCGATGCACTGCGGGCGCAGGGCTATCAGGTCGACAGCATTACCGTATCCATGGCCTCCAATTCGGATCAGCAGTCGGATAGCGGCCGGCAGTCCGGATCGAGCCAACAGCAGCAGCAATCCTTGCTGAACCAGGGGCAGGGCGGTGACGCGCGTCCGCGAGGCCAGAACTATTCGGGGCAGCAAGCAGATGGAAACAAGGGCAATCGCGGTTCGAGTGAGCGCGGCGTGGACGACGGCGCTGCTGGTGGCGTTCAGCGTTCTCGCTCTGGTGCGGTTTACCTCTGATGCACAAGCATCGGGTAACCCGGCACCGCCAAATAATGGCGCCGCCGGCCTCTGCGAACGCGAGATCCAATCGGCAGCCGCGAAATACGGAATACCCGAAGGAATACTCTATTCGGTCGGTTTGACGGAGACAGGACGCAAAGGCTCGCTCTACCCCTATGCGCTCAATGTCGAAGGACGGCCCATCTTTCCGCCCTCCGAGAATGCCGCCCTACAGGTTTTTGCCGCAGCAAGGCAGAGCGGCGCCAAGCTTATCGACGTCGGCTGCATGCAGATAAATCAGTATTTCCACGGAGAGAATTTTACCTCCGTGGAGGCAATGTTCGACCCGCGCAGCAATGTCGAATATGCTGCGAAGTTTCTCCGCAATCTTCATGACAGGCATGAAACCTGGACGATGGCGGTAGCAAGATACCATGCCGGTCCGAACAACGACCCCGCCCAGAAGGTCTATGTTTGCCGCGTGATCGCCAATTTGGTCGCGACGGGTTACGGCAAATGGACGCCCAACGCGGCAACATTCTGCCGCAATTAGACAACCTATAGGTTGTATTCACCTTCTGGTTAGCTGGCGCTAACTCTTGCGCTGCGATTGACTGCCACCAGATTGCCCAAAATATGCGTATTAACGATAAGCTAACAAACAAGTTTTTTATTGGTGTGATTTGAGAGCCACCTACTATATGTAGTGCAAATCGCACCCCTATGGTTAATCAATTATTAATTTCCGCCACTCATTTCCGACAGTTGTTCGTGATTCGCCCGATTCGTACCCATAGGTCATCGAAACACCACACTGATTCGGAGGCGGACGAATGATCGTAGTGGTTGATGAGCGAGAGCTCGTTAAGGACGGATATACATCACTCTTTGGGCGCGAGGGCATCCCGTCCACGGGATTTGACCCACGCGAATTTGGCGAATGGGTCACAACGGCGGCTGAGGGCGATATTGCCGCTGTCGAAGCGTTTTTGATCGGGCAGGGACAGCACGTTCACGAGCTCCCGAGAGCGATTCGCGACCGGACGGCAGCGCCCGTCATCGCAGTCAGCGATCAACCCTCGCTCGAATCGACGCTTGCACTCTTCGATTGCGGCGTGGACGACGTCGTGCGCAAACCGGTACATCCTCGCGAGATCCTGGCAAGGGCCGCAGCGATCCGCCGGAGGCTGAAGGCCATCAGCAACTATACCGATATCGGACCGATTCGCGTTTTCGCGGATGGTCGCGATCCGGAGATCAATGGCGAGGTTTTCGCACTGCCGCGGCGTGAGCGTCGCATCCTGGAATATTTGATTGCGAACCGCGGTCGCCGGGTAACGAAGACGCAGATCTTTAATGCTATCTACGGCATCTTCGACGAGGAAGTTGAAGAGAACGTGGTCGAAAGCCACATTTCGAAGCTTCGCAAGAAGCTTCGCAAAAAGCTGGATTTCGATCCCGTCGATTCCAAGCGTTTCCTCGGCTATTGCATCGATTGGGAATGAAGCTTCCCACCAGCCTCTAGCTTTCCGAATTTGCCTATGTGCCCGGGGATCCAGCGATTCTCGGGCTTCTTTTTTGCGAGGCAGCACGGTGTCGTTCAAGCCAAAGGGTGCGTGATGCCTTACCTTATGTGCGTCGTTTGCCGGTTTGTCGGGATACTTGGCGGAGCGATTTTACAATGATCGGTTTTCTGTCCTCACAGACAGCTTCACGCAAGGCCCGCCACCTACTCTCAGTCGCATGAAGGATAACGAGGATTCCAGATGAGGAATTTCGGCAACGTAAGGATCGTGACTGCGGAAGGGGATGTGCAGACCAATCGTCTGGGCGTTGTCTCCGGTATGGTCACCCGTGCGATGCCGGCTCGTCTCGGTGGTCCCGTATGCGAAAACGCTTCCAGGCGGTCATTTCGAATCCACTGGGTGGTGCCAACGTCGGTCCGTTCAATTCCGTCGGTGTCACCTCGATGGGCTAACCTGACGCATCCGGCGTGCCATCGGCCGATCTGCGGCGCAAAAACGAATAGGGTATCGAGTCAGTCATGACGCTCACATCAGCTCTCAACAACGCGCAGGCAATATTCAACAATACCGGCACGCAGAGCAGCGTCGTGTCGAACAATATCTCAAACGCGAATAATGCCGATTATTCGCGTCGACAGGCCATACTGACGACCAACGGGACTGGCGCGCAGGTCGTCAAGATCGCTCGCAGCCAGGAGCCGGCGCTGCAGACGGCCTTTCTTACCAACTCGTCGTCCGATGCGGCGCAGCAGCTGCTTTTGGCCGCTTACGGCAACCTTAAGTCGGCCACGCTTGGCGGCAACAACAACGAAATTGCGCCAGCCACCTATCTGGCGGCATTCCAGACCGCGATGCAGAACTTCTCCGGTTCACCGTCCAACACGACGGCGGCAAAGTCGGCAATCAATGCGGCTCAGAGCCTGGTAACCTCGCTCAACAATGCCACGACGGCCGTACAGAATGCGCGTACGGATGCGGACAAGAAGATCAGCTCCGACGTCGACACGCTGAACAGCCTGCTGAAGCAGTTCCAGACGGCGAATGACGCGGTTAAGTCTGCAACGGCGACGGCCGGCCCGACTTCGAGTGCGGCTGCCGATGCGCTCGACCAGCGTGATTCGCTGCTGAAGCAGATTTCGCAGATCGTTGGTGTGACCGCGGTAACGCGAGGCAACGGCAACGATATGGCGCTATACACTTCGAGCGGCACGACTCTGTTCGAAACCATCCCGCGTACGGTGACTTTCACACCGACGAATACCTATACGGCGGGGACGCAGGGCAACAATGTCTACATCGACGGGGTGGCGCTGACCCCAGGACAGGGCGCGAGCACGACCGCGCAGGGCAGCCTTCAGGCCTCGCTTCAAGTTCGCGACACCGTTGCGCCCACCTATCAGAAGCAGCTTGACGAAATCGCACGCGGCCTGGTCTCGACATTTGCGGAAACGACGTCCAGCGGCACGACAAAGGCTGCCGGCCTGTTCACCTACACCGGTGCGCCGGCCACCTGGACCGCTGGCACCGGGCTGGACACCGGGGCAGTTGTGACTGGCCTTGCCGGCACTCTCAAGCTCAATGCGGCCGCGGTCTCCAATCCGAGCCTGCTGCGCGACGGCGGTATCAACGGCAGCGCCTACATCACGAACCCGAGCTATGATCCGGCTAACCCGTCAAAGCCCCTGGATGCCGGCTATTCGGGGAAGCTCGATGGCTTGATCACCGCGATGAACACGAAAATCGGCTTTGACGGCGGTGCCGGTTCCGATACCAGCGCCACTCTCATGAGCTACTCGGCCAGCTCCATCGGTTGGCTCGAAGGCCAGCGCAGCTCGGCGACCTCGGCGGCAGAAAATACCTCGGCGGCCTTGTCGCGCTCCTCGGGCGCCTATTCGAATGCAACTGGCGTCAACCTCGACGAAGAGCTGACGCTGATGATGGATATCGAACAGTCCTACAAGGCTGGAACCAAGATATTGAACACCGTCAATGCGATGCTTCAATCGGTACTGGATATTGTGAGATAAGCCATGAAACTTTCCTTCATTTCGAGCCAAGCCATTCAGAACGCCATGCGCCAGACGATCCGTCAGGCGCGGAACGATATGTCGAGCGCCTCCACCGAAGCGACCACGGGCGTCTATGCCGATATCGGCGTCTCCCTCGGCAGCAATACATCGCTCAACGTCAACCTGACGAGAGAAGTTTCGCGCATCGATTCCATTCTGGGCAGCAACTCGATTGCAAACCAGCGGATGACCACGTCGCAGACGGCGCTGACCGGCATGAGCTCGAATGCGCAGAAACTCATGGATCAGTTGGTGGCGCTGCGCGGCAACACCGATGGCACGAGCATTGCGCTGACCCAGCAGCTCTCGACGTCGACGCTGTCGAGCGTCATCGCTTCCGCCAACGTCATGGTCAACGGCGAATATCTCTTTGCCGGCACCAACACCGATGTTCAGCCTATGACCGACAAGTCGGCAACGACGAACGCGGCGATCCAAACCGCGTTGGGGACATATGCGACCAGCAAGGGCACGACGGTCGATAAGCTCACCGGCGCTCAGATGAAGGATTTTATCACGACGACGGTTGAGCCGATGTTCACATCCGACCCCGGTTGGTCGCAGTGGTCGAGCGCTTCGGATCAGAACATGACGAGCCGGATCAGCAATACCGACGTGGTTGAAACCTCGACCAATTCCAATTCTGCCGGCATGCGCTATCTGGCGCTCGCCACCAGTGTTACCAATGCGCTGATGAAAACGACGCCCGCCCTCAGCCAGGATGCGCTGAGTGCGGTCACCGATCAGGCCATCAGCTACTCGCGCCAGGCGATCGACGGGTTGAACAATCAGGCTAGCCAGCTCGGGCTGTCGCAATCGCGCCTGTCGGACGCGAACACGACGCTGAATGCACAGAAGACCATTCTGAATACCAATATAGGCGATCTGACGGGGGTGGATCCCTACGAGGCCTCGACGAAGGTCAACAGTCTTCAGACGGAGCTCCAAACAGCTTATACTATTGTCTCCAAGATCCAGCAGCTAAGCCTTGTAAATTACCTTTGATGATCAAAGGGAAGGAATGACCAGGAAGGATGCATGAATGTATCAGTTCTCATATGCGGAAGTCATGCAGGATGCAGTGGCCGACGCCAAGGAGCGAGAACGACAAGTTCTGGACCGGTCGATAGCTCTCCTTTCTGCGGCCCGTGATGCTGAGAAATACGGCCGGGAAGCGATCGAGGCTCTCTATTATACGCAGCGCGTATGGGTGAGCTTCGTCGAGGACCTCAAAAGTCCGGAGAACCAGCTTAACGTCGAACTACGGGCCAATATTATTTCGATCGCTATCTGGATTTTGAAGGAATGCGAACGAATCCGGCGGCGCCAGTCGGTTAATTATCAAGGCATCATCGATGTCACCACCATCATCAGGGATGGACTTAAATGAAAAGTACGCTTCGCATATCGCTTAAAGCCGGGGAAAAGATCTTTATCAACGGGGCCGTTCTGCGCGTCGATCGCAAGGTCGCTCTGGAATTCCTGAATGATGTGACATTCCTGCTTGAAAACCACGTGCTTCAACCGGAAGACGCCACGACCCCGATGCGTCAGCTCTATTTCATCGCGCAGATGATCCTCATCAATCCCGAGGGCAAAGAGCAGTCGACGGCAATGTTCCGCAAGTCGATCGTCATGCTGCTGTCGTGCTTCCACAATGAGGAAGTGCTGGCCGAGCTGAAGCGTATCGACGGACTCGTCGCAACGGGTCGTGCCTTCGATGCTCTGAAGGCTATCCGTACGCTCTATCCGATCGAAGACGGTATTCTGAACAATCAGGAAATGCCGGCGGCGACGATCGAGCACATCCGCCGCGAGATCGCTCCATGGCAGCGGTAGACCCCCTTGCCGGCGCGACCGGAAGCTCGTCTTCGGGCAATTCCTCGAAGACCGCTGCTGGCGCGGCCGTAAGCGCTAACCTGAACTACAACAACTTCCTGCAGCTCCTCGTCGCTCAGATGAAGAACCAGGATCCGACCAGTCCGATGGACGCCAGCCAGCAGATTTCTCAGCTGGCCAGCTTCTCGCAGGTCGAACAGCAGATCCAGACGAACTCACATCTGGAAACGGTGTTGCAGAACCAGTGGATCTCGCAGGCCTCCGATTATATCGGCAAGCAGATCATGAGCGCCGACGGCAAGACGACGGGCACCATCAAGGAAGTTACCGTCTATACGGATGGTATCATCGCCCAGACCAATGCCGGCGACAAGATTCTGATCCAGGCCGGCGTGACCATCGCTCCGGCAGGCACCACCATTGATACCCCGGCCGCGTCGAGTGATAATAGCTCGAGCGATTCGTCGAATTCGAACGGGGATTCGACCAGCAGCTAATGAGTAGCTGCTGAACAAGGGATGATGTTGCATGAATGAAGCCGATGCATTGGATATTTTCCAGGCGGCCATATGGACGGTGCTTGTAGCTTCCGGTCCGGCCGTGCTCGCGGCGATGGTTGTGGGCCTGGTGATTGCCTTGGTTCAGGCATTGACCCAGGTGCAGGAGGCAACACTGACCTTCGTGCCGAAGATCGTTGCCGTCATGGTGACGATCGGTGTCACGGCTCCCTTCGTCGGCTCGCAGATCTCGATCTTCACCAATCTCGTCTTTTCCCGCATTCAGTCGGGCTTCTGAGGCACTTCGCCCAAAGGGCGGATCGGAAAGGTCGCGGTGCGCTTTGGGCATCGCGGCCAGCGGCCGAAATGATGTTTTGGATCATGCGCTTCGTCGGTCAAAGCCATTCTCGCGCAAGCTTCGCCTTTTAAAGATCGGTTCGAATAGGGCAGGCGGGTCAGCCGTTTGCCTCCTCTCATGAAGAGACGGAAAATCGGTCGATGGCACAACCACCCGCACTAGCGCTCCCAAAAGCTAATCCCAGCATCCGTGACATCGGGTTTGCCCTCGGTATCATGGTCATCCTTTGCGTGCTGTTTCTGCCGATCCCGGCATTTCTGATTGACCTTGGACTCGCTTTTTCGATCGCGCTTTCGGTGCTGATCCTCATGGTGGCATTGTGGATCAAGAAGCCGCTGGAATTCTCATCCTTCCCAACGATCCTGCTGATCGCCACGATGACGCGCCTTGCGCTGAACATCGCCACCACGCGCGTCATCCTTTCGCATGGCTATGAAGGGCACGACGCCGCCGGTGGCGTTATCGCCGGCTTTGCGAGCCTGGTCATGTCGGGCGATTTCGTCATTGGTCTGATCGTCTTCCTGATCCTTATTACCATCAACTTCATCGTCATCACAAAGGGTGCGACTCGTATCGCCGAAGTCGGCGCCCGCTTCACCCTGGATGCCATCCCCGGCAAGCAAATGGCGATCGATGCCGACCTTTCGGCCGGTCTGATCGACGAAAAGGAAGCGCAGCGGCGGCGGCGTGAGTTGGAAGAGGAGAGCTCTTTCTTCGGTGCGATGGACGGTGCCTCGAAATTCGTGCGCGGCGATGCCGTTGCCGGCCTCTTGATCACCTGTATCAATATCTTCGGCGGCATCATCATTGGCTATTTCCGTCACGGCATGCCGATCGGTCAGGCTGCGGATGTCTTCGTCAAGCTCTCCGTCGGCGACGGTCTTGTGTCGCAGATGCCGGCACTCGTCGTGTCGCTCGCCGCTGGTCTCCTCGTTTCCCGCGGCGGCACGGCTGGCTCCACCGACCAGGCGGTCATCAATCAGCTGAGCGGCTACCCGCGCGCACTCGCCGTCTCGGCCGTCCTCATGGGCATTCTCGCTGTAATGCCCGGCATGCCTTTCCTGCCTTTCGTGTTCCTCGGTGGATTGCTGGCTGCCGGCGCCTGGTTCATTCCGCGGCAGATCGAAGCCGAAAACAAGCTTCGCCGCGATGCCGAAGAGCAGAAGGTGATGCAGTCGAAGGAGATGGAAAAGGATTCGGTCAAGTCGGTTCTGAAGACCGCCGAAATCGAACTGGCCCTCGGCAAGATCGTCTCGACTCGCCTGCTTGGCGCCCACCAGGAACTCGCCTTCCGCGTCGGCAAGATGCGCAAGAAGTTCGCCACCCAGTATGGTTTCGTCGTACCGGAGATCAAGGTGATCGACGATATGGCCATTGCCGACAAGTCCTACCAGATCCGCATCCACGGGACGACGGTTGCGTCCAACATGCTGCGTGTCGGCGAAGTCCTCGTGGTCACCGGCTCCGGCCGCAAGCCGACCGTTCCGGGCGACGAGATTCGCGAACCCGCTTTCGGTATGCCCGCCGTCTCCGTCCTCGAGGCTTTCGCCGAGGATCTGAAGCGCGAAGGTTTCCAGCCGATCGACAACGTCTCTGTCGTGCTCACCCATATGAGCGAAGTCATCCGCAACAACCTGCCGGCGCTTCTCTCCTACAAGGACGTGAAGATCCTGATCGAGCGTCTCGATCCGGAGTACAAGAAGCTGGCCGACGAAATCTGCTCGTCGCATATGTCCTATTCGGGCCTGCAGGCGGTGCTGAAGCTGTTGCTCGCCGAGCGCGTTTCGATCCGCAATCTGCACCTTATCCTGGAAGCGGTCGCAGAACTCGCACCGCATGTTAGAAAGACCGAGCAGATCGTTGAGCATGTCCGCATACGCATGGCACAGCAGCTCTGCGGCGACCTGGCCGACAACGGCGTGCTGCGTGTCCTGCGCCTCGGCAGCAAATGGGATCTGATCTTCCATCAGGCGCTGAAGCGCGACCAGAAGGGCGAAATCGTCGAGTTCGATATCGATCCGCGCAGCCTGGAAGAGTTCAGCGAGCAGGCGGGCAAAGTTATCCGTGAATACATGGATCGCGGCATGCCCTTCGTTCTTGTCACGTCGCCGGAAACGCGCTCCTATGTGCGCATGATCATCGAACGCCTGTTCGCGACGCTTCCGGTTCTGTCGCATGTCGAGTTGGCCAAGGGGATCGAGATCAAGATTCTAGGTTCGATTTCATGATAACTGACCCCCAGGGGACCATTCTGGCGCTTTTCGTCGCCTTCTGCCGCATCGGCAGTTGCATAATGGTGCTCCCGGGATTTTCATCAGGCCGCGTGCCGGTGCAGATCAGGCTTCTGCTCGCCGCGGCCTTGTCGATGGCCGTCCTGCCCCTGCTGTGGAACACGATCTATCCGGCGGTGGCAAAAGGCGGCGCCAGCTATATCGGACTGATTTTCACGGAAATGGTCATCGGCCTGATGTACGGCATGATGGCTCGCATCTACACGCTCGGCTTGCAGTTTGCCGGCACGGTCATATCGATGCTGATCGGCTTTAACGCACCGGCCGGCGCCGATCTTGTCGAAGATTCGAGCGAGACCTCATTGACCAGCTTCATCAGCTTTTGCGGGTTGATGGTCCTCTTCATCCTGGATTTCCATCACTATGTTCTCCAGGCGCTGGTCGATTCCTATTCCGTCATCCCCTTCGGTGGTCACATCGATCCGCGATCCGCGCTGATATCGATCACGGATACGCTATCGACGACCTTTTTCATCATGCTCAGGCTGTCGAGCCCGTTTTTACTTTACGGCATGATGTTCCAGATTTCGATCGGCTTCATCAACAAGCTGGCGCCGCAGATCCCGATCTACTTCATCTCCACGCCCTATCTTTTGATGGGTGGCTTGTTCATGCTTTATTTGAGCATCGCGGCGGTGATCAATCAGTTCTCCAACGCGTTTCTCAGCGTCTATAACGGGCATTAGCCGATGAGGAGCAGGGCCAAGAAACATACATTCGAGGCGGTCGCAGACACCGGCTTGGTGGGCAGGTAGACGATGGCGGAGAAAAGCCGTTCCGAAAAACTGAAGCGCCTTGTCGCGGTACAGCGCCACTTGGAGCGTATCGCCGAAAATGAGCTTGCCGATACCACCCGCCACCGTCTCGAGGTCACCGAATCGATGGAGAGGGTCATGGATGCCATTAGCTCTTCCGACCCCGTACATATGGCATTTTCGATCCATTATGCCGAGCGCTACGGCCGCCTGGCTATCAAGGACCAGCAGCTCGAAAGCATCCAGACCTTGATTCAGATGAAGGTTCAGCAGGAGCGCACCAAGGGCGACCGGCTGGAAGAGCATATGAAAGATGCCCAGGCGCTTGAAACTCGTGAAGCGGACGACAATGCGGTCTACGATATCATCGACCAGCGCTTTGCCGGCGCAACGCCAGCCTCCAGCAAGCTTCAAAATTCATAATCGCCTCGATCATGGAGCATGGCATGCGTCACAAGGTTGCCAGCCTGCTCCGACCGTTTGATTCGACATGCCCTCGACCGTTGCATTTGGTTTTGGGGAGCGTGCGATAGCAGAAGGAGACGTGACGTGGCTATTTCGCCTCCGAGTGATTTGGTTCTGGATGTGGTCAGGGCCGCGAACCCGGACGATGTCCAGATTGCCCAGGCGAAGCTCGCCGCCAACAAGGCCGCCTTTGCCGCCACCAGCCTCGCGGAAAACGGTAATGGCTTTGGTGCCGCCGTCGATGCGCTGAACAACGCCTCATCGCAGGCCGGCCTCGGCAATGCCAGCACGCATGCCGGCCCCTCGAAGGTGCCGCAGGTCTACCGCAAGTTCGAAGCCATGGTGCTGCAGAATTTCGTCAAGAACATGCTGCCGAGTAGCGAGACGCTCTATGGCAAGGGTTCGGCCGGCGAGATCTGGAAGGGAATGATGGCCGAACAGCTCGGCAATACGCTCGCTAAGGACGGCGGCGTCGGCATTGCCGAGAAAATGTACAAGGAACAGGTCGACAAGATGCGCAACGGCGGCGTTGCCAATGCCACGACCGACGAGAACGACAAGAAGATGGCGCTCAGCGCCATCACGGATTTTCAGCGTAAGACGCTTGCTGCCCATGACGCCAATGACGGCGACAAGAGCATTACCAATCAAAATACGCTGACGTCCCAGAGAGCATAAGCGAGGTAACAACATGGAAGTGATGTCACAGGACTATCGGATCAAGTCTGTCCTTGGCCGTCTGGAGATGATTATCGACAACGAGAACAACCGGATCGGTAGCGACCCGGAATTCGATTTGAAGGTGTCGAACGCTCACAAGAGCCGCTGCCTCTACGAACTGTCGATGCTGTTTCGCGATACCGACCCCGCCGATCTCGCGGTTGCGCATGTCGAGCAGCTGCATGGGTTGAAGAAGAAGCTGGTGGTAAACGCTCGTCGCGTCGAAGCTCATCTTGAGGCCGTGCGCGCCGTTGCCGACATTCTGAAGAATGCCGCGCAGAATGCGGATACTGATGGTACTTATTCGCAGGAGCAATTCCGCGTCCGTGAGGCCGGATGATCAAGCTCGTGCTCACCGGCCTTTGGGTCTGCGCTGTAACATTGGCTTCGGTCTATTTTTCAGTGCAGACGGCGACGGCGCCCGCGATCAGCCCCGATGACGCCAAGAAGGCGCAGCAGGAACTGGTCAAGGGCGAATCGATCAATGTTCCCGTCATCGCCAACGGCCAGGTGACCGGCTACTTCCTGACCCGCATCTCCTTCATGATGGAGAAGGGCAAGGCGACCGCGCTGCAAATCCCCTTGCCGGAGCTGACGACCGACGAGCTCTTTTCTCTGCTGGTCGGCAACAATGCGATTGATATCTCCCATACGCAGAATTTCGACATTGCGGCTTTCCGCAGCGATTTGAAGAAGCGGATGAACGAGCGGCTCGGTGGTGATTATGTCGCCGAAGTTCTGATCGAGCAACTCGACTACCTCTCCAAGGAAGAAACCCATGGCGGGGAAAGCATCGGCAAGAAAACGGTCAAGCCGGTAAAAATCGTGCCGGAAGCGGCAGCGGCCAAGGTTCCGATCGAATAGATGTCGTTCCGGCGGGAACAGGTCGCCGCCCTGCCATTGCCCACCCTATGCTTAATGAAATCCTGACGAATTCGAGAAATTGCAGCTTTTTGTCCTAACGGAAGCTTGGGATTGCTTTGCTATAAGCGACCTTTAGCAATGCACCTGTGGTTGCCGTGCCGATGGCCGGGGAAAAGACAGGACCTTGCGTTACCGACGCCTGTCATGTCGATGGCGCCGGCAGGAGGTTATTGGGTTGAAACAGGTTGCTGATTTTGCCGCGGTTGCGTCTCGCCGTATGATCTTTGATCTGCCGGTTTGTGATCTCGATTGGGAGGATGCGCTGACTTTCGTCAATGAACTCGCCTCCTTGCCCGTCGGACAAACATCGATTTCCTTCGTCAACGCCCACAACATGCTGGTGATGCTGCGCGACGGCAGCTACCGCGAGGTTCTGGAGCGCAATCTGGTCCTGCCCGATGGCGTTGGTCTCGATATTGCGTCGCGCATCGCGCATGGCGAACCCTTTCCCGCCAATCTGAACGGCACGGATTTTGTCCCGGCGCTTTTGACCTTCATGGAACGGCCGAAACGCATCGGCTTGCTCGGTGGTCGCCGTTCCGTCGTGGAGAAGGCAGCCGAAAGACTGCGGCAGCACGCTCCATGGCACGAATTCACCGTCATTTCGGATGGTTTCTTCGATGCACAGAAAAGCAATGCGGTCACGGCGGAAATCAGCCGGCAGAAGATCGATATCCTGATCGTCGGCATGGGTACTCCGCTGCAGGAGAAGTGGGTGGCCGAACATGTCGGGCCGCAGCATGCACGGCTGGTCTTGACCGTAGGTGCACTCTTCGATTTCGTTTCCGGCACGGTGCCGCGCGCTCCGGCATTGGTGAGGGCGCTGCGCAGCGAGTGGCTGTTCCGCCTGGCGCTTGAGCCGAACAGGCTCTGGCGGCGTTATATGCTGGGCGTGCCCCTCTTCCTTTATCAGGTCGCAAGGCATCAGTTCGGCCGCAAGGGCCGCATCGACCGCATGGAGGTGCAGCAGACGCGGCCGCGCCTCATGCCTCCTGACAAATTGGCGAGCTGACGCTACTGGCGCGGCGTTAACTCTTTCTTTCCTATGAAAGTTTAGAGTGGGTTAACATTTGCATTGGTCGTAAGGCCAAGCGCACGAGATGACCCGCCATGTTTGAGAGCAAAGCCAGGACTGGATCCCACGCCAACGATGCCGAAACCTTCGAGCGTTTGCGAAGGTCGGGAGAACGCGCGTCTTCGGACCGCGGCGGAGACTTTCAAGCCTATGCCGATTTGCAGGCCGCCAATTCCGATGATCCGCGCGATGCGGAACTGCGCGCGATCCTGCGCAGAAGGCTGAATGGCGATCCCTATCCGGTATCCGGCGGAAAAACGTCGCGGCCGGAGGCAATGCCGCCGGCGCAGCCCTTGGCCCAGCAGATCGGCACCATCCTGGGCCATCGCTACGGAGAGAACGAGCCTGCCGTTAAGCCGCAGCCGGAACCCGTCGCCGATTTGCTGGAATTCGTGCCGGACTTGCTCGTTGGCGAAGCTGCGCCTCTGCCGGAGTTCGCCGAACCTGCTGCTCCCGTCGTCTTGCCGCGCCGCCGCAACTGGTCGCTCAGCATCGGTTCCCTCGGTTTCGTCATGGCGACGGCACTGGCAGGTGCGGCCATACCGACGCTGTTCGCGCCACCGCCAGCCTATGTGTCCCAGGCATTTCTGCATGCGGAAGGCGAAGGGAGGGCGCGCCAGTCCGTGCTGAACATCGCGGCAAGACGCGCGGTCGCTCCCGCCGCATTGTCAGATGTCGTCGCTCGGTTGAGGCTTGACCGCGATCCGGAATTCACCGGCACCCGTGCTGGCGCCCTCGGCGTTGCCATGGAACTCCTTTCGGGCAATGGTGGCGCATCGGATGCGCCGTCGCGCGCGCAGGCCACTCTTCGCAAAGGCATTGCTGTTGGTGTCGATGACGCAACAGGCCTTCTGCGGCTGACCGTTACCTCAGGCGATCCGGGTAGATCGGCCGATATCGCCAACCGCCTCGTCGTTGCCACCATTTATGATGCCGCCGTTGTGCAGGCGGCGGCTGCGTCCAGGGCTGGCGATACGTCGGCCGACCGTAGCCGCAAGGAACTTGATCGCGCCACCGCAGCACTTGCCGAGTTCAAGGCGGAATATGGTGAAGACAAGATCGCTGCCGCGCTGACGCTGCAGGATCAACGGCGCCAGCTGGACAGCGAAATCAAGGCGGCCGATCTCGCCGTGCGCACCGCCAGGGCGAATGTCGCGGTGGCCAGATCGGCAACGCCCGCCTCCCTGCTGAGCGGCGCCCTGCCGGCGGATCTTACCTCTGCCGGCCTGGACGATCTGCGCAGTCGCTATAGCGCCGCCAAGGCCCAGTTAACCCAGCTTGCAACGCAGCTTGGGCCACGTCATCCGCGCCTGCTCGCACAACAGGCGACCGTTGACGATCTTGGCGCCAATCTTCGCGCGCAATTGCAGCGGCTTGTCACCAGCAGCGATGCGGCCTTGAAAGCTGCGCTCGACAAGCAGGCAGCGCTTTCGGCGCAAATGACGGCCCTCAGCAAGAATAGCACGGATGTCGATATTGCCCGGCTCGGGCAACTGCGGGATGCCGTTGCCGCGGCGCAAAGCCGCTTTGATGCTGATCAGCAGAATGCGGCCCTGGCTCCCCAGGAGGTCAGGCCGCCGATGACGGTGATATCGCAGGCGGTCGCAGCCGCGGCCCCGATCGACGATCATCTCGCAAGCAATCAGGCGACCGGCTTCCTGGTCGGCCTCGGCCTGTCGCTCGGCCTTGTCTTTCTCAGGAAATGGTTGGCCGGTGCCACGGAAAACGAGGACCGTGAGATCGGTCATGCCGCGGCGCAGGTGCGGGCTCCGCAATATCATATCGAGCCGCTCCCCACGCAGTCGCCTGGGGCAATTCGCGAAGATATCGTCGAGCCGATCGCTGATATCGACACCACCAACGCCACGTCTGGCGAATGGCTGCGCGTGCAGCAGGAGTTGGCGGAGCTGCGCTCGAAGGTCGAAACTTATGCTGCGCGCCGGCAAACCGAGCGCGATTGACGCGGCGGCCGTTTTCTCCTTGCAATTACCGCTTTCAGACACCATAGGGCGTTGGCAGGCAATTCCGCGCGGCCGATGGTTTGTAGATTGGCGCATGTCCAGGAAAACAGCGCAGCGGTTTTCCATCCGGAATGCGCAGTGGAATATAGGAATGAGCGTTGCCTCGGTTCGAGGAAAGCGGAAACGCTCCAGCATCGAATTCATATCGGGAGACCAGCGTGACGACAGTGATCGATGGCAAGGTTGCAGCGGCTTCGGTAATCGAGGCGGTGAAGGCTGCAGCAGCGGAGCTTGAAGCTGAGGCCGGCGTGAAGACCGG
>NZ_JACHBG010000019.1 GCF_014207095.1 Martinezella lusitana
CGGGCTTATAGACCCTACCCATCGAACTAGTCAACACCAGCATTGTAAAAATTCTGACATTTTTGTAAGCAACTGATTTTAATAGGTAATTTTAGAGAGCGGGGACGTTCTTGGAAATTTTGCCCACAAGCGCCTCCGAAAACATTGTCCAAATGGTCAAAATTTCGATCTGACCCGTCGAGGTACGTCATCCTTGGATTGTGCCCTCCCCTTTATACGATCCGACCGCCGCTTTCAGAAGCTCCGCACGGTATAAGGAAGGCAAGGGGGCCGAGGCCGGCCGATAGCGGCAAGCCCCAGAAAAACCGCCATTTTATCGGAAAACCTGCTAAAGTATGGGGAAGGGAGGAGACAATGCACATGACAAGACCAGAAAGCATCGTGGAAGTCAGCGTCGATAGCGCCAACGGACGTCGCGCGCTCGGTATCATGAGCATGCGCCAAGCATTGGACCTGCCCGATCTGACAAGGTTCACCTATACACATCCGGATCCGCAGAAGGCGGCCGAGGGCATTGTCCTCAGCCGGGAGGAACTCAGGGCGTTTCTTACCTGCCACTGAGCTCGCGGCACGGTATCCGAGTCGACCGCATACGTTGGGCGGAGACATCGCATGCTCGCGCGGCCGTCAGGCCGCTTTTCTCTGCACTGCAGCAAGCGGCAACAGAACGACGGCATTGAGGCCACCGCCGTCGCGATCCTCAAGACAGAGCACGCCGCCGTGCGCGTCGAGAATTTGGCGGACGATCGCCAACCCCAGCCCACTGCCTCCGAGATCGCGATTGCGCGATTCTTCCAATCTGACGAACGGCTCAAGCACGTCCTTGCGGCGCTCCGCCGGAATGCCCGGCCCGCGATCACCAATGGTGATGACACCCATTTTGCCCCGATGCTCGACATGAATATCGGCGCTGCCACCATAACGCAGCGCATTGTCTACGAGGTTGTCGAGCACCCGCACCAGCGCGGTCTCAGGCATAGTGACGGCCAATGGGTGTCCCAACGGCACGAAGGCAACGAGGGCCGAGCCATCTTGACGCTCGGCGACATGGGAACAGATGGCGGCATCGAGATCGAGGATGCAGCTGCCCTCCGACACGACGGTGCTGCGCGCAAACCCCAGTGCATCCTCGACCAGGCGCTGCATGGCCTCGACATCGGCAATCGCGCGGTCGCGATGCGGGGTATCCGGCATCATTTCCACACGCAGGCGAAAGCGGGTGAGATAGGTGCGCAGATCATGCGATATCGCCCCGATGATCAGAGTGCGGTTGTTGAGCAGGGCGGCAATGCGCAACTGCATGGCATTGATGGCCTTAATCAACATGCGGAGCTCGCAGGCGCCTCGCTCGGGAATGGAAACCGGCTGCAAACCATTGCCGATGGAATTGACGGTTCGGGACAGACGCGTCAGCGGCCGGGTCTCGCGGGCCACGGCGACGATCGCGATGACCGCGACCAACATGCCGAGGACACCGGCGATAAGACCGACGGGCACGCCGTGCAATCGCACTGTCGGCGTATCGGGAAGATTGAAGACCGCCACCTTGCCGCCGGCAACGCCGATCGAGACTTCGACGATCCGGTCAGACGCGCCCACGGAGAACCAGCCCTGCGGCTTTTCTGAAAGCGAACGGATGTTGAAGTAGCGGTTGCCAAAGGCAATGTTGGCAAATTCGCGCGCCAGCTTGTCGGTCAGCGTCAGATCGGATGCCGCCTCGTTTTCCGCCTGCGCGGGCGCATCTGTCAGGCCGACGGCCAAGCCGTTGGCATTGAGGGCGCGAATGGCCAGCGGCTGCGCCTCCGGCGGAATGGCGTCGAGAAGGCGGATCGCGGACTTGACCTGCATGGTCGGCGAAATCTCGGGATTGAAAGAGGTATCCGGCTTCAGTTGCGCCGCGGCGAATGCGGCAAGCTGGATGACGAACAGCGCCACGGCGACAATCATGATGATGCGGGCAACGAGGCCGAGTTTCAGCATGGCTCAGACATCCTTCACGTCCGTGGTGAGGAGATAGCCGGCATTGCGCACGGTGGTTATGATTTGGACGCCATCGGGCAGACAATGCCCAAGCTTGGTACGAAGGCGCGACACCGTCACGTCAATTGTGCGGTCGAAGGGATCGGCACCACGCCCGCGCGTCCAGTCGAGCAATTGGTCGCGCGACAGGACGCGGCGGGGCCTTTCGAGGAAACAGACGAGCAGATCGAACTCCGCCGTCGTCAGATGCACGAGACGCTCGCCCTCGATCTCGATCACCCGGCCATCGAGATCGACAGTCATGCCGGCGAACTGCTTGCGCCGGGCGGGGGCAGCACTTTCCTCCGAGCGCTCAGGGCCGGAGCGGCGCAGGATGGCGCGAACGCGCGCCAGAAGCTCACGCGGATTGAAGGGCTTTCCGAGATAATCGTCGGCGCCCATCTCAAGACCGAGAATGCGGTCGATATCCTCGGTCTTCGCCGTCAGCATCAGGATCGGCACCTGACTGCGGGCGCGGATGCGCCGGCATGCCGACAATCCGTCTTCGCCGGGCAGCATCAGATCGAGAATGATGAGATCGGGAAATCCCTTGGCGAGAATGCGATCCATGGCGGCGGCGCTATCGGCTGCCTGCACGGTAAAACCTTCGCGGCTCAGGAACTCCTCCAGGAGCGCCCTAATCTCGCGGTCGTCTTCGACCAGAAGAAGCGATGCGGAAACCATGACCCTCCATGCGGGTTGGAAGGTGGTTTTGGCAACAGGGAAACCGCCGACGTTACAAACTGTAACAAATCTCCGCCGTTTTGAAAAATCCCAGCAAAAGAAGCCATGCAGTTTTCCAACCACGCCGATCCCTCCGGAGCGAACGGCGGCAGCCTTGATGCCGCCGACCCGACCCCATCGCCCGCTCCGGCCCAAGGCAGGGCTCGCATCCATGAAATGCGAGCCCTGCCGCCTTCTTCTCCTCATTCGCGACATTCCGATTTGCCTCCCGGCCATCCTCGTGCGAAAGGATTGTGCTTCAGGGCCGGCGCGCCCAGCCACTCCAGCAACGAGCACGAGGCAAGACCGTTGAGCCAACGGCATTCACCGCAGCGATCCGGCAAGACGGCGAAGGGCAGGCAGGAGCCAGACGGCAAGCGCGTGACGTTGCCGCGGGCGCTCTCCAAGCTTGGCTATTGTTCCCGCACGCAAGCCGAGGTGCTGATTTCGGCTGGCCGAGTGACGGTGGACGGAAGCAAGGTCACGGAGCCCTCAACCTGGGTCGACCTGGAAAATGCGCAGTTTGCCGTCGACGGCGTTACGATATCCGCCGAGGAAAAACTCTATTTCATGCTGAACAAGCCGCGCGGGCTTGTGACCACGCGCGACGACCCCGAGGGGCGGCCGACCGTCTATGATTGCCTGAAAGATATCGATGCGCGGCACCTTGCCCCGGTCGGGCGTCTCGACAAGGCGAGCGAAGGCTTGCTGCTCTTTACCAATGACACGGTGCTGGCACAGGCGCTGCTCGATCCGATCAGCCATGTCGGCAAGCTCTATCACGTCCAGGTCGACCGGATCATGGATGACGAGCAGTTCGCGCGGATGGAGCGCGGCATCATCGACGACGGCGAGCTTCTGACCGCCAGCTCGGCTCGGCTGCTGCGCAGCGGAGACCGTAACAGCTGGATCGAGGTGGAGCTCAAGGAAGGCCGCAATCGGCAGATCCGCCGGATGCTGGAGGCCCTCGGCATCGAATGCCTGCGGCTGGTGCGGGTCACTTTCGGCGAGATCGAGCTCGGCGATTTGCCGAAAGGTGCAGTCCGCGCGCTTACGGAGACCGAGATTCTTCGCTTGCGCCGGCGGGCGGATTTGAAGTCGAACGGACAAAATGGAGCGAAGACGAAACGCAATGCAGCCTCATGATTTCTGGCAGGAACTCCATCCACCGCAGAGCTTTTCGGAAGGCCAGGAGTGCCGCGATTTCTATGTGGCCCAATTGCCGGACGGGCGGCAGCTTCGATTGCCGATCCGCGTTCTGGCCGATGGCGAGCACGCACTGGCCTCGCTGATCGTCAATCAGGCCAGTTTCGTCGTGCAGGAGGCCCTTGCCGAGGCGCTGGCGGCGCGGATTGCAGAATACGATATCGAGGTTGTCGCCGGATTGCCGACGCTCGGCCTGACGCTGGCAAGTGCGGTCGCGCGGGCGCTCGGCCACAAGCGCTACGTGCCGCTCGGCACGTCGCGCAAGTTCTGGTACCGCGACGAGTTGTCGGTCTCGCTCTCGTCGATCACCACCCCGAACCAGGAGAAGCGTCTCTATATTGATCCGCGCATGCTGCCCCTGCTGGAGGGCAAGCGGGTGGCGCTGATCGACGACGTCATCTCCAGCGGCGCCTCGATCGCCTCCGGCCTGGCGCTTGCCGCCTCCTGCGGCATCGAGCCGGTAGTGATCGGCGCGGCTATGCTGCAATCCGAACGCTGGCGCGACCGTGTCGATGCCGACGGAAAGCAATGGAGCGAGCGGATCGTCGGGGTCTTCTCGACACCGATCCTGGAGAAGAGGGCAAATGGCGGTTGGCGAATACCCGGCTAACGCGCCTTCCAGCCAGGCAAATGGGCCAACGGATGCGGGAATACATCTATATATATGTGAAAATCGTTCCGATTCCGCCGACAATGCGTTAAGGGTCCGCTCAAGAAGCATCCGTCAGGCGGATGCACGAGCCTGTGGTGGACGCGTTGCGAATTCTCTCCGAAGCCCATTTCCCGGAACTGCCCAATTACTATCGCGGCAAGGTACGCGAAAATTACGACCTGCCGGACGGCAGCCGTATCATCATCAGCACCGATCGCCTCAGCGCCTTCGACCGCATCCTCACCTGCATTCCCTATAAGGGGCAGGTTCTGACGCAGACGGCGCGCTATTGGTTCGAGCAAACGCGTGACATCTGCCCGAACCACGTCATCGACTATCCGGATCCGAACGTCGTCGTCGGCAAGCGGCTGAATATCCTGCCGGTCGAAGTCGTCGTACGCGGCTATCTGGCTGGCACCACCGGCACCTCGATCCTGACACTCTATAAGAAGGGTCAGCGCGAGATGTATGGCATCACGCTGCCTGACGGCATGCGCGACAACCAGATCCTGCCCGAACCGATCATCACGCCGACGAGCAAGGAATTCGACGGTGGCCACGACGAGCCGCTGACGCCGACCCAGATCGTGGAAAATGGCCTGCTGACACAGGACCAGTGGCAGACGCTTTCGGACTACGCGCTGGCGCTGTTCGCCCGCGGACAGGAGATCGCCCGCAAGCGCGGCCTGATCCTCGTCGACACCAAATATGAGTTCGGCACCGACGAAAACGGCCAGATCATTCTCGCCGACGAGATCCATACGCCCGACAGCAGCCGTTATTGGCTGGCCGGCAGCTACCAGGAGCGCTTCGAAAAAGGTGCGCGTCCGGAAAGCTTCGACAAGGATTTCGTAAGGGCCTGGGTGACCGAGCGCTGCGACCCCTACAAGGACGAAATTCCGGAAATACCGCTCGACCTCGTCGAACAGACGTCGAAAGTCTACATCCGCGCCTTTGAAGCAATCACCGGCACACCCTTTGTGGCGGACGATCGTGCTGCGAGCCCCCGCGATAGGGTTCGCGCAAGCCTGGCGCGTTATTTCCCGTAAGGACAGTTCGAATGGTCACTCGGCGCAATCGATTCGGCGAGTGACGTTCCCCAAGTTGGGCCGCTTGACGTTTCATGGACATACCGCGCCCAAAAAGGGGTGCGAAAAGGGTATGTTTTTTGCAACACTTTAGATTTTTTTTACCGGCACCCTGATATTTCGCCCGATCCCACATATGTTCGGCGTCGAGAATTCGTAAAAGCCACTGTGCTATTGCAAAACTCATTGCTAGATTAACGACGACTGCTTCGGGTCATTTTTTGTACTGCGTAAGACTGGAGCGCCGAAACACATGGGTCAAGTTCGGCCCTTAAAACACTGATCAGTAAATTGAATTGTGGGACAATGTGATGGTTTCCATTCGTACTGCCGCCCCCGCCCTGCTGCTTATTCTGGCAGGTTGCGTCAGCGGCCCAGACCATAAGCCACCGGAAATGCCTCTACCGGCCAAGTTTTCGGAGGGCGGTACGAAGATGAACGGCGATGTCGCCAGTTCGCAATGGTGGACTGCTTTCGGTGACTCCAAGCTGAATGCGTTCGCCGCACAGGGACTTGCCCAGAACCTTACCATCCAGCAGACGCTGGAGCGCATCAACCAGGCGGAAGCTGCCGTCGTCACCGCAGGCGCAGGCGGCCTCCCAAGCCTCACGCTCAGCGGCGAGAACACGACCAGCGGCCAAAGGGGCACGTCGGCTTTGCGCAGCGTGACCGGAACGCGAAACTCCACAGGCGCTAGCGCCTCAGTTTCGTGGCTGCTCGACCTCTGGGGGCAATATCGCCGGGCACAGGAAGGCGCCAACGCCTCGCTCGATGCCGCTTATTCGAGTGTCGACGCTGCCCGCCTGACCTATCTTCAGGATCTAGCGACCAGCTACGTCAACGCCCGCTACTACCAGTCGCTGGTGGCGATCGCTCAGGAAAACCTGAAATCGCGGCGCGACACGCTTTCGCTGACCAAGTTCCAGCTTGAAGCAGGTGCCGCATCGCGCCTCGACGTCGTTCAGGCGGAAGGCCTCGTCAACTCGACGCTTTCGACCATTCCTGGCTACGAAATCGGCTATCGCCAGGCCGTACATCACATCGCAACGCTGTTGAACGTACCGTCGTCAACGATCATCGCGCAGATGCAGGGTGGCGGCAAGCAGCCGGTCTTCCGCGGCAGCGTCCGCAGCGGCGTTCCTGCCGATCTCATCCGCAACCGTCCGGACATCCGCATTGCGGAACGTACCCTCGCGGCCTCGACGGCTCAGATTGGCGTGGCGGAAGCCAAGCTCTACCCGTCGATCACGCTGAGCGGTTCGATTTCGCCGAGCTACATCCACAATAGCGGGTCTACCAGCGGTAACCTGACCAGCTGGTCCTTTGGTCCTACGCTGAATCTGCCGATCTTCGACGGCGGTGCATTGCGCGCCGGTGTCAAGAACGCGCAATCCTCGAGCCGCGAAAACTACCTCGCCTGGCAGCAGACTGTAAGGACTGCGATCCAGCAGGTCGAAGACGCGCTGTCGGCCGTGACCCGCGATGCGCAGACCGTTGCTGCCCTGCATGCTCAGGTCAAATCCTATCAGGAAGCCCTGCAGCTCTCCACGGCAAGCTATAAGGACGGCGCATCCTCGCTGCTCGACGTTCTCGACGCACAGCGCAACGTGACTGCCGCCCAGCAGAGCCTGGCACAGGCCGTTCAATCGAGCGCCAACAACTACGTTTTGCTGAACGTTGCCATCGGCGCCGGCTATGTGCCGGCCAGCAAAGCAAATGTTGCCCAGGCTCCGGCCAAGGTCGTCAAGGTTTCGGCCAAGAAGGTGAACTAACACGGACTACCCGTCTTATCGGACGAGGTTTCGGGACCGCCGCAGGAAACTGCGGCGGTTTTTTATTGCCTTCCGTCGGCGCTCAAAACGAAAATGGCGTGCCCCTGCTTTTGCGGGAACACGCCATCTCCAAAAAACAAAAAGGCCGGAGCGATCCGGCCTTTCGTCATCCGCTCTCTCAACAGTGCCAGTACATCCGTGGTCAAAGGGAAAGCGGAACTGCAGCCAGATTGATTGTTAGAGGTTAACGAAGCGTTACTTCTCTTCAACAATCCCGAAGGACGAAACGGCTCGCTTTCAAGCGCGCCAGCCATCCATGGGCTGCATGACTGGACCCTATATCGGAGAGCAAGGTGGCGATTTCAAGGCCGGGCGATTATTTCTCTCTCGCTACAAGCAAGATGGCGACAACTGCGCCATCCTGATCGGCCAAATGGTGAGCGGGCCTCGCTGAAAATGCCTCAGCTTAGCCAGGCGCCAACCGTAATCATTCAAGCTGCATTCATGCAGATACACTTACAACACAGGTAAGGATTGAAGATGCGGCATGGTATCCTATCGAAATCCGTGCATGCACGGGCCTTTATCGTGCCGGAATTGGAAAGTCATAGCGAATGGCGCCGGGGTAGGCGCATCAAACACGGAACAGGCATCAAGCCGCATTTTCGCGATCGTGATGTGCGAAGGGAGAATATTCATGAGGTTCAAGGTTCTTGCCGCGAGCTTACTGGCCGCTTTCATTGCGTTGCCGGCCGTCGCGGAAGCTGCGGAGGGCTTTGCCACCGCAAACGTCAACATGCGCTCAGGCCCTAGCACCGCCTATCCTGCCGTGACCATGATCCCGGTCGGCGTGTCGCTTCGGATCAACGGCTGCCTTAGCGAAACGCCCTGGTGCGACGTCTCCTTTTACGGCGGACGCGGTTGGGTTGCCGGCCGCTATATCCAGGCGACCTACCAGTCGCGCCGCATCTACGTCGATCGGCAATATTATCGTCCGCTCGGCATCCCGACGGTAGTCTTCAATTTCGATGACTATTGGGGTCGCTACTATCGCGGCCGTGACTTCTACCGCGATCGCGATCGCTGGCGCCGCGGCCCCGGCTGGGCTGACCGCCGCCCGGACAACAACTGGGACCGCAATGCTCCAGGCTGGGATCGCGGCTCCAACTGGAATGATGATCAGAATGGCAACTGGGATCATCGTCCTGACCGCAACCGCGACTGGAATCGTGGCTCGGACTGGAATGACGGTCAGGATCGCAATTGGGATCGCCGCCGCGACCGCAATCGCGACTGGGACGGACAGCGGGATGACAATCGCGACTGGGGCCGCCGCCAGCCAGACAACAATCAGGGCTGGGGTAACCGGCCGGATCGTCCGCGTGATCGCCCGGACAACCAGCCGCGCCCGCAACCGCAGCCCCCGGTCGCGCAGCCTCAACCGCAGCCGCAGCCCAACCCTGGAACGCCCTACAGATACAAAGACTGCCCGGCATCGCAGCCGGATTGCAACCTCTCCACCGTGTCACCCAGAGGGTCAAGCCGCTGACGGCAACTTTTCGCGAGAGCACTTCCGGAAATGTGCGCGGCGACCTTCCGTCAGGAATGTGTAGAGGTCCGATATAATGGAGCGTCTTCGCAGTTCCAAGTAAAACGGCGGCGTTCTGGTTCCTGGAAAAACAAAGGCCGGCGGCTTTGAAAAGCCGCCGGCCTTTGTCATGAGAAGCATTCCATTCAAGGAGTGATGGCCTTCCGCACATGCTGCGGCGGCATGATATTGGGTGCTTCTACCGAGCAGTGCCGTCCCGAGCCTATCAAGGTCTGCATCGCATCCTTAGGCCCTCGTTCGCCGACCGGTTAAGCAATCGGTCGGGAGCAAAGCACCCTAGTGCATTTTGAGATGCGCTTCCCGCGTTGCCGAAATGAACATTTCCCGCGCTTCCTCGGCTGATTTGCGGCCATCGATTGCAGCACGGCACAGGCTTCTGGCCGCCACATACAGCGGGCCGCGGCGATCTGGCCAAAGATTAGCCATGCAATTCAAGGCCTCGGATGGCCCGGTCACGATCTGGAAACTACCCTGAGCAAAGCCGATCTCGATTGGATTGCTCCATTTGATTTGCCGCATGAACACTCCTCCTCACAGGCTACCAAACCGTCTGGAACCGCCTTTCAAGACAGCCAGATGACGGTACTATAACCTCGATCAGACAATTCGAAAATACGGAAGATTCGCCGCACCGCGCGAAGTATCGACGCAGACACCCGGAGTAATCGCATCCACCGTTGAGGCGCGCTACACCGATTTCAAGCTTCTCTTCTTGGCAGTCTGGCATGATCACAGGCCTCATTGTATGGTGCGGGCAGCTTAACTTTTATCTGTCGCGCGCGATCCGCTTTGCTTCTTCCGGCGAGAAGCCTGCGCGACGGGCGAGCCGCTCCAGGCCGAAGATGCGGTCGATCCGGTCGACCAGCCATAATTCAAGACGTTTCCACATCGATATAGCCTCCTCCGCCACGGCCTTTCAGCCAAAGCAGCGCCCGATGAACCTCGCACCAGGCCACTTGTTCCGATTCACCGGAACAGTGGTGGCCTCTGCGCGTTCGAGAGCAATTCCTGCTTCGTCGCGAAGTCGCCAAACAGCTTCTTCAGCCTGGCTTCCTCCTCCTTGGCGATCCGATGGCGTCGGGCAAAATCCTCGACACTCCAGACCTCCCGCAGCTTGCTCTCGTGAGCTTCCTCTATCTTGATCAACGAACTCATGTGCTCGCCCCTCGGTTTTGTAGTCGGATAATGCCCAAGACGACGGAAAGTTCCTTGAGATGCATGATCGAGCCGAGCCGCAGTCGCTGTCATATTCGCTGCGCAAATGTTCTTAATCCCTCCTTAAATCGCCGCATTTACAGTTCAGGCGGGACTCGATGTCTTCACGAGGGGTTCGTGAACAAATGGTGGGCGGCTGCCTTTCCCGAAATTCGGGATCCATTTTCAAGGTGACGTGCCGAGACAAGGGCGGTTGCATGCGCTAAAGCACGGTTACCACCACCGTGATTACCCTGACGGAAGACGTGGGAATACGGGAGCCCGATGATCTTGGGTCGGTAAGACCTAAGATTTGAATCCGCTCTAGAATCAAAGACATTGAGCATGATTTCGTCCGAGAACCACTGACATCTTTCGGCATCAGCTCCAGGCACCGAGGTACGACCGGCCCGCAATGGCAGATAAGAAAAAGTCACGCCAGAGGATAGAACCATCCTTTTCCAGCGGTCGGGAACGCATCGATGACGGATTCAGCGCCGGCGAACGTATCGTTGGCCCCAGGCGCGCGGCCAAGCGCTACGAAGAGCCGGAACCAGACGAAGATGACGAAGATGAATACGAGGACGAGCCGGTGGTTCAGAAACCCCGCCGCGCCCGCAGTCGTCGCAAGCCAGCCCGGCGCCCGCCGCGTCGCGGCTTTTTTGGATTTATCCGGACGACGATCTATTGGGGCCTCGTGCTTTGCCTTTGGGCCGGCATCGGCGTCGCCGGCCTTGTCGCCTATTATGGCTCGCGCATGCCGAGCGCCAGCACCTGGTCCATTCCCGAGCGGCCGCCGAACGTCAAAATCACGGATCTCGGAGGCAGCCTGATCGCCAATCGCGGCACGACCGGCGGCGAAGCCGTGACGCTCCGCGACATGTCGCCCTATATCCCGGAAGCCATCATCGCGATTGAGGACCGTCGTTTCTATTCGCATTTCGGCTTCGATCCGATCGGCCTCGGCCGCGCGGTGGTGACGAATATCGTGACGGGACATGCCGTTCAGGGCGGCTCGACGTTGACGCAGCAGCTCGCCAAGAACCTGTTCCTGTCGCCGGACCGCACGCTGGAACGCAAGGTTCAGGAAGTGCTGCTGGCGCTGTGGCTTGAGCACAAATACACCAAGGATCAGATCCTGACGATGTATCTGAACCGGGTCTATTTCGGCTCAAACGCCTATGGTGTCGAGGCGGCGTCGCGGCGCTACTTCAACAAATCGGCCAAGGACGTCAATCTCGGCGAGGCCGCCATGCTGGCCGGTCTGGTCAAGGCACCGTCGCGGCTGTCACCCGCCCGCGATCCTGCTGCCGCCGAGGCCCGCGCCCAGCTTGTGCTGCAGGCCATGCGCGACCAGGGCTTCATCAGCGAATCCGATATCAAGACGGCGATGGCGCAGCCGCCGACACGAACCAAGAGCTATTGGAGCGGCGCGGAGAACTACGTCGCCGACATGGTCATGGATCAGCTGCCGAAGCTGATCGGCAGCCCCGTCAAGGAAGACCTGATCGTCGACACCACCCTCGACATGTCGCTGGAGGAGAAAGCCGAAAAGGCGCTGAGCGATGTGCTCGAAAAGGAAGGCAAGAAGCTGAATGCCTCTCAGGCGTCGCTCGTCTCCATCGATGCCACAGGCGCCGTTCGCGCGCTCGTCGGCGGCCGCGACTACGCGCAGAGCCAGTTCAACCGTGCCGTCACCGCCAAGCGCCAGCCTGGCTCGGCCTTTAAGCCCTTCGTCTATACGGCAGCGCTGGAGGCGGGTCTGACACCCAATTCGATCCGCAACGACCTGCCGGTCAAGATCGGCAACTGGGCTCCGGAGAATTACGAACAGCGCTATAGCGGCCCGGTGACGCTTGCGACCGCCGTGGCAAAATCGCTGAACACGGTTGCCGCCCAGCTCATTGCCGAGGTCGGCCCCGAGCAGGTAATCAAGGTGGCGCACAGGCTCGGCATCGAATCCGACCTGCAGGCCAATGCCTCCATCGCACTCGGCACCTCCGAAGTCTCGCTGCTGGAGCTGACCTCCGCCTATGCTCCCTTCATGAACGGCGGCTTCAAGGTGGCACCGCATGTCATCACCAAGGTGACGACCGCCTCCGGCAAGGTGCTCTACCAGGCCAATACCAATAATTCGGAGCGTGTGCTGAACCCGGATACCGTCACCAACATGAACACCATGATGGCCGGCGTTATCGCCTCGGGAACCGGTAAGGCCGCGCGTATTCCCGGCTGGCAGGCCGCCGGCAAATCGGGCACGACGCAGTCTTTCCGCGACGCGCTGTTCGTCGGTTTTACCAGCCATTTGACGACCGGCGTCTGGTTCGGCAACGACGACGGAAAGTCGATGCGCAAGGTGACGGGCGGCGGGCTACCGGCGAAGGCCTGGAAGGAATTCATGGTCGCGGCCCATAAGGGGATCACGCCTACGCCGATCTTCGGCGGCGGCCAGATCATCGACAACGGCTTGCCGGTGGCGCAGACAGGGCCGAACGGCGACCAGCCGACAAGCATCGGCAACATTATTTCCGGTGCGGACGATGGCGGGCAGCCGTCCTTGCAGCAGCGGCCAGTGCAGCAGCCGATCCAGCCGCAGATTGTCAACCAGACGGTTGGCAACGAGGACCCGCAGGACCTGCCTCCGGCGAACCTGTCCGACGATAACAATCCCTACAGTTCGAATCCCTACAATTCAGACCCTTATGACAGCGAGATCCCGCCCGCCGATGTCGGCGACAGCGGTCGGCCCAGAGCAGCACGGCCGCATCGCACCTCATTGCTCGACGTGATCCTCGGACGATAAAATCGCAATTTTCGACCTTGCGGCTTGCATGGCTGCGGCAAGGCTGCTCAAATATGCGATTGCTTCAAATCCACGGGCTCTTGGCGCAGCTTCGACCATGTGGAATTTGGGCGACAAACCATTCGTTTTGCTGGATTCCGGGTGATTTCCTGCCTTGCAGTCAGTAAAACCGCTACTTATATACGCGGCATCACCGCAGTCATGGCTGCGCAATCCTCAAGACCATCCCGTAAGGGGCTGTCAATGGAATGCCTGACAGGGGTTCCGACAGCTTGCTTCAAGGAGAGAATGATATGGCAAAAGTAATTGGTATCGACCTTGGAACCACAAATTCCTGCGTCGCCGTCATGGACGGCAAAGACGCGAAAGTGATCGAGAATGCCGAAGGCGCCCGCACGACCCCCTCGATGGTCGCCTTCTCCGACGACGGTGAACGCCTCGTCGGCCAGCCGGCCAAGCGCCAGGCTGTCACAAACCCCACGAATACCCTCTTCGCTGTCAAGCGCCTGATCGGCCGCCGCTACGAAGATCCGACCGTTGAGAAGGACAAGCACCTCGTTCCTTTCACGATCGTCAAGGGTGACAATGGCGACGCCTGGGTCGAAGCCCAGGGCAAGGGCTATTCGCCCGCACAGATTTCCGCAATGATCCTTCAGAAGATGAAGGAAACCGCCGAATCCTATCTCGGCGAAAAGGTCGAAAAGGCCGTCATCACCGTTCCCGCATACTTCAACGACGCTCAGCGCCAGGCAACCAAGGATGCCGGCAAGATCGCCGGTCTTGAAGTCCTGCGCATCATCAACGAGCCGACTGCAGCAGCTCTTGCTTACGGCCTCGACAAGAAGGACGGCAAGACCATCGCCGTTTACGACCTTGGCGGCGGCACTTTCGATATCTCCATCCTGGAAATTGGCGACGGCGTCTTCGAAGTGAAGTCGACCAACGGTGACACCTTCCTCGGCGGTGAAGACTTCGACATGCGTCTCGTCGAATATCTCGTTGCCGAGTTCAAGAAGGACAACGGCATCGACCTCAAGGGCGACAAGCTTGCTCTGCAGCGCCTCAAGGAAGCTGCCGAAAAGGCCAAGATCGAACTTTCGTCCGCTCAGCAGACCGAAATCAACCTGCCCTTCATCACGGCAGACGCCACCGGCCCGAAGCACCTGACGCTGAAACTGACCCGCGCTAAGCTCGAAAGCCTGGTCGACGATCTCGTTCAGCGCACCATCGCTCCGTGCAAGGCAGCCCTCAAGGATGCCGGCGTTACGGCCGCTGAAATCGACGAAGTCGTTCTCGTCGGCGGCATGAGCCGCATGCCGAAGGTACAGGAAGTCGTCAAGCAGCTGTTCGGCAAAGAGCCGCACAAGGGCGTCAACCCAGATGAAGTCGTCGCTCTCGGCGCCGCCATCCAGGCCGGCGTTCTGCAGGGCGACGTCAAGGACGTTCTGCTCCTCGACGTAACCCCGCTGTCTCTCGGCATCGAAACGCTCGGCGGCGTCTTTACCCGTCTGATCGAACGCAATACGACGATCCCGACAAAGAAGTCACAGACCTTCTCGACGGCTGACGACAACCAGTCGGCCGTGACCATCCGCGTTTCGCAGGGCGAGCGCGAAATGGCTGCAGACAACAAGCTGCTCGGCCAGTTCGATCTCGTCGGTCTGCCGCCGGCACCGCGCGGCGTGCCGCAGATCGAAGTCACCTTCGATATCGACGCCAACGGCATTGTCCAGGTTTCGGCCAAGGACAAGGGCACCGGCAAGGAACAGCAGATCCGCATCCAGGCTTCCGGCGGTCTTTCCGACGCCGACATCGAAAAGATGGTCAAGGACGCCGAAGCCCATGCTGCGGAAGACAAGAAGCGCCGCGAAGGCGTGGAAGCCAAGAACCAGGCTGAAAGCCTGATCCATTCCAGCGAGAAGTCGCTGAAGGATTACGGCGACAAGGTCACGGAAGCCGATCGCACCGCGATCTCCGACGCGATCGCAGCGCTGAAGACGGCAACCGAAGCTTCCGAGCCGGACGCAGAAGACATCAAGGCCAAGACCCAGACCCTCATGGAAGTTTCCATGAAGCTCGGCCAGGCGATCTATGAGGCTCAGCAGGCCGAAGGCGGCGCTTCGGGCGATCACTCGGCAGCCGGCAAGGACGACGTCGTCGATGCCGACTACGAGGAAATCAAGGACGAAGGCGACCACAAGCGGTCTGCATAAGCGCGAATCGAAAGGTTCTCGAGGACTACTGTGCCGCGCGTCCTGTTGGACGCGCAAAGGCCGCAGCAGAACTTAAAGTGGCGCCTAAGCCTTTCCTTAAATTGAATCAATTTAAGGGGTTATGCGCATGATCCGGCTGCCTTCGGGCAGCCGGAAATCCATTTCCGGGGTCGAATGCTGAATGGCAAAAGCGGATTTTTACGAGACATTGGGCGTCTCCAAGACGGCGGACGAGAAAGAGCTGAAAAGCGCCTTTCGCAAGCTCGCGATGCAATATCACCCGGACAAGAATCCGGACGACAGCAGCGCCGAGCGGAAGTTCAAAGAAATCAACGAAGCCTACGAAACGCTCAAGGATCCGCAGAAGCGCGCAGCCTATGACCGCTATGGCCACGCTGCTTTCGAGCATGGTGGCATGGGCGGTGGCGGCGGCTTTGGCGCCGGTTTCGGCAGCGGCGGCTTCTCGGATATTTTCGAGGATATTTTCGGCGAGATGATGGGTGGCGGGCGCTCGCGGGGACGCTCCTCCGGCGGTCGCGAACGCGGCGCCGATCTTCGCTACAACATGGAAATCTCGCTCGAAGAGGCCTTCAGCGGCAAGACGGCGCAGATCCGCGTCCCGACTTCCATTACCTGCGACGTCTGTTCCGGCTCGGGCGCCAAACCAGGCACACAGCCGAAAACCTGCGGCACCTGCCAGGGCTCCGGCCGTGTGCGCGCCGCACAGGGCTTCTTCTCCGTCGAGCGTACCTGCCCGACCTGCCATGGCCGCGGCCAGATCATTCCGGATCCCTGCAGCAAATGTCATGGTCAGGGCCGCGTGACCGAGGAGCGTTCGCTCTCCGTCAACATCCCGGCCGGCATCGAAGACGGCACGCGCATCCGTCTGCAGGGCGAAGGCGAAGCTGGTCAACGCGGCGGACCTTCGGGCGACCTCTACATCTTCCTTTCCGTCAAGCCGCATGAGTTCTTCCAGCGCGATGGCGCCGATCTCTATTGCGCCGTGCCGATCTCCATGACGACGGCTGCACTTGGCGGCACCTTCGACGTGGCGACGCTCGACGGCACCAAGTCTCGCGTCACCGTTCCCGAGGGAACGCAGGTCGGCAAGCAATTCCGCCTGAAGGCCAAGGGCATGCCGGTACTGCGCTCGAGCCAGGTCGGCGACCTCTATATCCAGATCCAGATCGAGACGCCGCAGAAGCTCACCAAGCGCCAACGCGAGCTGCTGCAGGAATTCGAGCAGATCTCTTCGAAGGACAACAATCCCGAATCAACGGGCTTCTTCGCCCGCATGAAGGATTTCTTCGACACCTTCAGCGACTGATTCGCAAATCAAAGTGTTTCACATGAATCCGACCGATGATTCGGTCGGATTTTTTGTTTGGGCGGGCGAATCATATTCGGTACCGCGAATCAGCCCCAGGTGAGCGGATCGAGCTTAAGATAGAAGGCGAGGCGCTCGCGATCCGGTTCCACGATTTCCAGTGTTTCGAACAGGATCGTGAGGGCCCGATCGGCCTGCTGCTGCGTTGCCCAACTTTCCCCGGCATTGGCAATCATCAGCGCAAGATCGACATAGCGGTCCGCTTTTCCAACACGCCCGAGATCGATCAGGCCGGTGCATTGCAGGCTATGCGGATCGACTATGAAATTGGGCATACAGGCGTCGCCGTGGCAGAAAACCTTGTCGACAGCCTCCTGAGCAAGCCGGACAGGTAAATCGCGCCCGACACGATCAAGCAATTCAACGGCTGGCTTGCCCTGGTCTTCCGGCGGCAGGAAATCCGGGTTCACCGCATGTCTTGCGACCACATCCGCCGCCCGCGCGAACATGATCGACAAGCTGCGATCGAAAGCGCAGTCGTCTACGGGCAGCTCGTGAAGAGACCGGAGTTGCCGCGCCATCGAAGCCCAGGCCTTCAACAGGGCATCGCCATCCAATTCGACCGCGGGCACGCCGGGGATTGCCGTCATGATCAGACACGCACCATTTTCAGCCTCCTGCCAATCGATGACCTCGGGAACGGCGATCCCCCTGCCCTGAAGCCAAAGCAGCCGATCGCGTTCGCCGGCAAGATCAGCCAGGTGTGCCGGCAACGCGATTTTTGCATAGGCGCGGCCATCCCCACGCCGATAGACGAGATCACCCGATTCGCCTTCCTTCACGCGCGTCCAGTCGGCGCGCGTATGCGCGAGCAGCGCTTTTGCAGAGTCCATTTGAGCCCCCATTCACCGTGTCTTCAGGCAAGGCCATATAGGGAGCGCCCCATCCCGGCACCAGAGGTTGAGCCAAGTGATGCCTTCGCGCTGATCGGCGACCAAGAAAGCGGCAAAAACCTTGCACTTGGGCGGGGTTCGGCATACGCCTCGGCCAACGACACGAATCTCAAAGACCAATGCCGGACAAGGTTTTCATCTCGCGCCTGAAGCTCACGGACTTCCGCAATTACGCGGCGGCGGCGCTGACGTTTGACGAGCGGCATGTGGTGCTGACCGGCGACAATGGCGCCGGCAAGACGAATCTGATGGAGGCGGTTTCGCTGCTATCGCCCGGCCGCGGCCTGCGCCGGGCCGCCTACACCGACGCTACCCGCGTCCATGCTCCGGGTGGATTTTCGATCTTTGCCGAGCTGGACGGCATGGATGGCGTCGTCGAGATCGGCACCGGCATCGACACCACGGACGAATCAACCGCCCGCAAACTGCGAATCAACGGAACGCCGGCGAAGACCGTCGACGAGCTGACCGATCATTTGCGTGTCCTCTGGCTGACGCCGGCCATGGACGGGCTCTTTACCGGCGGCTCTTCGGAGCGACGCCGCTTTCTCGACCGGCTGGTGCTATCGCTCGATCCGGCCCATGGCCGCCGCGCCAGCGATTTCGAGCGCGCCATGCGCAGCCGCAACAAGCTCCTTTCGGAAGGCCGATTCGATCCCTCCTGGCTTGCCGGCATTGAGGAGCAGATGGCAAGCCTCGGCATCGCCATGGCAATCGCGCGGCAGGAAATGCTCGGGCTCCTGGCGCGGCTGATCGCCGAAACGCGCGAGGCGACACCTTTCCCCTCGGCAGCGCTTGACCTGTCAGGCTTTCTCGACGGCCAGTTCGACCGCCCGGCCGTCGATCTGGAAGATCAATATGCCGCGATGCTGCGCGACGGACGCTACCGCGATGCCGCGGCCGGCCGCACGCTGGATGGGCCGCACAGGGTCGATCTCCTGGTGCGTCACCGCGAAAAGGACATGGAGGCGGAGCGCTGCTCCACCGGCGAACAAAAAGCTCTTTTGGTTGGATTGATTCTTGCCCATGCTCGTCTCGTGGGCAATCTGACGGGTTACGCTCCGATCCTGCTGCTGGACGAAATCGCCGCTCATCTCGACGAGGGCCGGCGCGCCGCACTTTTCGACCTCATCGACGGGCTCGGCGGGCAGGCCTTCATGACCGGTACGGACAGATCCATGTTCTCGGCGCTTGGCGAGCGGGCGCAATTCTTTACCGTTTCGCATGGCGGCATTTCAAAATCCTAGCATCTCAAACTCGCTGATCATGATAGGATCGCTTCCATGGATCCTTTGACACCAGACGAAATCGCCCGTTATCAGCGCCACATCCTGCTGCCCGAAGTCGGTGGGGCCGGCCAACAAAAGCTGAAGGCTGCGCGCGTGCTGGTCATCGGCGCAGGCGGCCTCGGTGCCCCGGTGTTGCAATATCTCGCGGCAGCCGGGGTCGGTACGCTCGGCATTACCGACGACGACCGGGTTTCGCTGTCCAACCTGCAGCGGCAGGTGATCCACGACACCGGCACGATCGGCGAATTGAAGACGCAAAGTGCAGCCGACGCCATCGCCAGGCTCAACCCTCATGTGCGAATCATCCGCTTCGAGGAGCGCTTTTCGCTCGATACGGCTTCCAGGCACCTTGCCGGTTTCGATCTCGTTATCGACGGCTCGGATAATTTCGATACGCGTTATGCCGCCGCCGATGCGACCGAGGCTGCGCGCCTGCCGCTGGTGACCGGCGCTGTCGGCCGATTCGATGGATCCGTGACGACGCTGAAACCCTATGAAAGCGACGCCGATGGCGCAGCCAATCCGCGCTATCGCGATCTTTTCCCGGCTCCTCCCCCACAGGGCCTCATTCCCAGCTGCGCCGAAACGGGCATCATCGGCGCCTTGACCGGCGTCATCGGCACGCTGATGGCGATGGAAGCAATCAAGCTTATCACCGGCATCGGCGAACCGCTGATTGGCCGACTGCTGCTTTACGATGCGCTCGCCGCGCGATTCGAAACCGTTCGCTATCGGCGCAAGCGCGCCAAGGCGGCGGCTGAGTGAGCGATCTGGTGATTCAGCGTCTGGATGACAGCTTTCATCGCTGGAGCAAATTGCTCGACCTCATTCTCACTTCTTTCGCCTATATGAACGGCCGGATCGATCCGCCCTCCTCGGCGCTCTCGCTGACGCCGCAGTCTCTCAAGGAGAAAGCGCGCAACGAGCTCGGATTTATTGCCATGGACGACGACAAGATAGCCGGCTGTATATTTTGCCGCGCAGAGCCTGACACCCTCTATATCGGCAAGCTTGCCGTGCTGCCGGGCGCGCAGCGCAAGGGCGTCGGCAGACGCCTGCTGGCGATGGCCGAGACGGCCGCGAACAATCTTGGCCTCACGACCCTGCGGCTCGAAACGCGCATCGAACTAACCGAGAATCACACGACTTTCGCAGGCTGGGGATTTGTGAAGACGGCCGAAAGCCGCCATCCTGGCTTTGATCGGACGACATCGATCGAGATGCGCAAGACGATCGCCTGACGCATCTTCAGCGATAAGCAGAGCGGTTAAGCTTCGCGCGGCGGGATGCGGGTGATCCGAGCACCCATGGCATTCAGCCGTTCCTCGATGCGCTCGTAACCGCGCTCGATCTGCTGGGCATTGTTGATGATGCTCGTGCCTTCGGCGCACATCGCCGCGATCAACATGGCCACGCCGGCACGGATGTCGGGGCTTTCGAGTTGGGCCGCCTTCAGCTTGGAGGGGCCGGCGACGATGGCGCGATGCGGGTCGCAAAGCACGATGCGAGCGCCCATGGCGATCAGTTTGTCGACGAAGAACATGCGGCTTTCGAACATTTTTTCGAACATCAGCACGACACCGTCGCATTGCGAGGCCGTGACGATGGCGATCGACATGGTGTCTGCGGGAAAGGCCGGCCAGGGCTGGTCCTCAATCTTTGGAATATGACCGCCGAAATCGGGCTGGATCTTCATCTCCTGCCCGGAGCGAATGATGAGATCATCACCGTCGATCTGGCAGCGGATGCCAAGGCGCTCGAAGGTCATCAGGGTGGAGCGCAGATGCTCGACGCCGGCGCGGCGAATGCTGATTGCCGAGCCGGTGACGGCGGCAAGGCCGATCAGCGAGCCAACCTCGTTATGGTCAGGGCCGATTCGGTGGGATGCACCGCCGAGCCGCTGGCCGCCGTGGATGGTCATCATGTTGGTGCCGACGCCCTCGATGCGAGCGCCCATGGCGATCAGGAACCGCGCGAGATCCTGGACATGCGGCTCGGAGGCGCAATTGCGCAGGATCGTCGTCCCCTCGGCGAAAACAGCGGCGCAAAGCGCGTTTTCCGTTGCCGTCACGGATGGCTCATCGAGGAAGACATCGGCGCCGCGCAGCCCTTCCGTGCGGAAGCTGTAGACGCTATTGACCTCGATCTTGGCGCCGAGCTGCTCCAGCGCGAGGAAATGCGTGTCGACCCGGCGGCGTCCAATGACATCGCCGCCGGGTGGCGGCAGCGTGATCTCGCCGCAGCGCGCCAGCATCGGACCGGCGAGCAGGATGGAAGCGCGGATGCGCGCACAGAGATCGGGATCGAGATTGGCGGGGCGAAGCTCCCGCGCTTCGATTTCAAGCTCGTTGCGGCCGAGCCAGCGCACCTTGGCGCCAACCGACTGGATCAGCTCCACCAAGGCCTCAACATCACGGATACGCGGCACGTTGCTGAGTTCGACGCGTTGATCGGTCAAAAGCGAAGCGGCGATGATCGGCAATGCGGCATTCTTGTTACCGCTCGGTTCGATCTCGCCCGACAGCTTGAAGCCGCCCTCGACCACATACTGAATCCGCTCATGCGGCAGCGCACGCGCCATCGTTTCCGCCCTTCTTGATTGATGTTTGCCGCCACCTCTGGGCCGGCTTTGTGACATGCACATGACCAGAGGGAGAGAAGGAAGATCTATTTTGAAGCGGCGTATGCCTGCCTCATTTCGGCCGAGGAATCAGAACGCCTTCGTTACCGAAACGGCAGCACGCGATTGGGTGGGCGATGGCCATCGATAAAGGTGCGGATATTGATGATGACCTTGTCGCCCATATCGATACGGCCTTCGAGCGTGGCCGAGCTCATATGCGGGAGAATCACCACCTTGCCCTCATTGGCAAGCTTCACCAGCTTCGGATTGACGGCCGGTTCGTTTTCGAACACATCGAGTCCTGCGCCGGCGATCTTGCCTTCGCGCAGGATCTTGATCAACGCGGCTTCGTCGATGACATCGCCTCGCGCCGTGTTGACGATGTAGCTCGTCGGCTGCAGCAGCGCCAGGCGGCGAGCCGAGATCAGGTGATAGGTAGCCGGTGTCGAGGGGCAATTGACGGAGACGATATCGACCCGCGCCAGCATCTGGTCGAGGCTGTCCCAATAGGTCGCCTCGAGTTCGTCCTCGGTCGCCGGATTGACCCGTTTGCGGTTGTGATAGTGGATCGAAAGGCCGAATGCCTTGGCACGGCGAGCAACTGCCGTGCCGATGCGCCCCATGCCGACGATGCCGATGCGCTTGCCGTGAATGCGCCGGCCGAGCATCCAGGTTGGCGACCATCCGGCCCATTCCCCGGGGTGGTCGGTCAACACACGCGCACCTTCCGCCAGCCGCCGCGGCACGGCGAGGATGAGCGCCATGGTCATATCGGCAGTATCTTCGGTCAAAACATTGGGCGTGTTGGTGACGGTGATGCCGCGCCGGGCAGCGGCTTCGACATCAATGTGATCCGTGCCGTTGGAGAAACTGGCGATCAGCCTCATCTGCGGACCGGCTTCGGCGATCACCTCGGCATCGATGCGATCGGTAACGGTGGGCACCAGCACATCGACCACGCGGACAGCCTGGATCAATTCATCCTTGGTGCGCGGGCGATCGTCAATGTTGAGTTCGGCATCGAAAAGCTCGCGCATTCGCGTTTCCACCGCATCCGGCAGTTTGCGCGTGACGTAGACCTTCGGTTTTTTCTTCGTCGTCATGGCGAGCGGCGATGCCTTGTTCAGATGTTCTTAACCAAGAAGCAGGATAATTTTCCCGTTCCGGGCATTTCTACCAGACCCGTAGGCGAAGACAAACAAAACTCGCTCACGCGATCCGAGGATTTGCCGCTGGCCGGAGCGAAGAGGCGACGAAAACAACGCCTTCGTCATGACGAACGAACGGAAATCCAATGCGTGGCAAAGTATTGAAGTCCTGCGCTATTTTTACAATAGGCCTGATAATGGCCTTTGCAACAACCGACCTTGCCGCCGCCCAGGCTGCCAAGGGACCGAGCGGATTGCCGTTGCCGCGCTTCGTCACGCTGAAATCCAAACGGGTCAATCTGCGCATTGGACCGAGCTCCGATTACGCCGTGTCATGGCTCTATCTCAAGCAGGGATTGCCGGTCGAAATCATCCAGGAATACGATAACTGGCGGCGCGTCCGCGACGCTGACGGCACCGAGGGTTGGGTCAACCAATCGCTACTGTCCGGCCAACGCTCGGCCATCGCCGCGCCGTGGATGAAGGGCAAGGGCAAGGCTGTTTTCGTCAATATGCGCCGCGAAGCCCAGCCATCCGGCACGGTCATCGCCAAGCTTCAGCCGGGTGTGATGATGAGTGTCCGCGAATGCACCGGCAACTGGTGCCTCGTCACCGCCGACAGCACCGAGGGCTGGGTGGCTCAGTCCGAGATCTGGGGCGCCTATCCTGGCGAAGCCTTCAAGTAGCATTCCCTAGAGCATTTCCATGTGAACCGGAGTCGCGGAAATGCTCTATCTCTTTGTTTTTAAGCAATTCCAGACGCAAAACCGCTGCGCACTTTTGCTGGAGTTGCTCTAGACATCCCAAGATGAATGCAGACGCGCGACTTTTCCGGCGCGATGATATATCCCCGCATCGGAAAAGGAGATCTGTGTCTTGGACCATCTACTAGGCGCTCTGGGCGTTGCGATCGTTGTATTCGCATCGACAGATGTAGACGATCTCTTCGTTCTCCTGGGTTTTTTCGCCGATCCGAAATTCCGGGTGAGGCAGATCATCATCGGCCAGTATCTGGGAATTGCCGCGCTCTTTGGCTTCAGCGTCCTCGCCTCGCTGCTGGTGTTCGTCGTTCCCGCCGCCTATATCGGCCTTCTCGGCCTCGCGCCGATCTATTTCGGCCTGAAAAGGCTATGGGAAATCTGGAACGGCATCGACACCGACGACAATCCTGAAGACCATGAAAAGGCATCTGCGGGGCACGGCAATATCGTGGCTGTCGCCCTGGTGACGATCGCCAATGGCGGCGACAATATCAGCGTCTATACGCCGCTCTTCGCCACGCGCTCCGCCTATGAGATCCTCGCCTTCGGCTGCGTCTTCGCGGCTCTGACGGCCGTGTGGCTTGGCGTGGCCCATGCTCTTGTCAATCATCCGAAACTTGGCGCGCCGATCAGGCGGCACGGGTACAGAGTGGTGCCGTTCGTGCTGATCGCGATCGGCGTCCTCATCCTTTACGAAGCCGGGACCGTGGTTTTTTTCTGGAGCTAGCGCCGGTAAGCCGTGTATTGCGCGATCACAACGAAAAGCCGCCCGTCGATCTCTCGAAGGGCGGCTTCATTTACCTGTAACCAGGAAAATTTCGAAAGTTGAACCCGGTCAGAGAAGACCGAAGGTCTTCGCCTTTTCCGACAGCGACTGCATCGGACGCGGGCCGATCTGTTCGATGACGGTCGCGGCGGCGAGATTGCCGAGCTTGGCGCAATCTTCAAGGCTGCGGCCCTGCGTGTAGCCGAACAGGAAGCCGGCGGCGAAGAGATCGCCGGCGCCGGTCGTGTCGACGCGCTCCTCGATCGGATGAGCATCGACGACATAGCGTTCGTTGCCGCGCACGATGACGGCACCGTCCTTGCCCGTGGTTACGGCGGCGATCTTACAATCGGCCGCGATCAGGGTCAGCGCCTTTTCGAAATCGTCGGTCTCGTAGAGCGACAGGGCTTCGTCGCTATTGGCAAAGACGATATCGACGGTGCCGGAGCGCATCAGATCAAGAAATTCGGCGCGATAGCGGCCGACGCAAAAGCTGTCGGACAAGGTCATCGACATTTCGCGGCCATGCGCATGGGCGATGCGGGCGCATTCGCGGATAGCTTCCTTGGCGCGTGGCGGATCCCAGAGATAGCCTTCGAAATAGGTCACCTTCGCATCGGCGACGACATCTTCCTCGACATCTTCCGGACCAAGCTCGACGCAAGCGCCGAGATAGGTGTTCATCGAACGCTCGCCATCCTCGGTCACGAAGATCATCGAACGGGCTGTCGGCGGGAAAGTGCCCTTGGCCTTGGTTTCGTAGTGGACGCCCTGGGCACGGATGTCGTGGGCGAAGATCTCTCCGAGCTGATCTTCCGCGACCTTGCCGAAATAGGCAGCCTTGCCGCCGAAATTGGCAACGCCCGCTGCCGTGTTTCCAGCGCTGCCGCCGGAAGCTTCAAGCGCCGGCCCCATGCGCGAATAAAGAAGTTCGGCGCGTTCGGCGTCGATGAGATTCATCGCGGCCTTGGTGATTTGATTGTCGATCAAGAACTGATCGTTACAACGGGCGATAATGTCGACGATGGCGTTGCCAACGGTCAATACATCGAAGCGAGTCATCTATAGGAGGGTCCCGGTATTGGTGATAGCCGGTATCCGGTATTATCGGTTTTTGCGAAGTTTGGAAGAAAAATCAGCGTTTGCGGCGCCAACTAAATTCCAGTCAGTCATTAGCCTGTCACTTTCTATCTTTAAATGCTTATCAAGCGGCTGGGATGAGAAGCTCACAAGGCTTCAAGCCAGCTTGGGAAGGAATGATGCCTTCCGCCTCGCCGGTACGCGGGCCGACCACGGATGAACTGGCGGCATGTGCACCGGGGGGACCGCCCTTCGGGACGAGATCGACAAGAGCGGGCAATGCCCGCTTTTTTGTTTTTTGCGGGTTTCCACCCCTGGGCAAGCTGCTACAAGTTTCGGGTCCAGTTCCTCGAAGTCACGATTGTCATACCCCCGCGTCCGGCATGTCCGAAATCTTCACCGACGTTCTTCCGATCTTCCTGCTGATTCTCGTCGGCTGGGTCATCGTGCGCACTGGACTGTTGAAAGCCGATGTCGGCGAAGCGATGAGCGAGTTCGTCTTCAAAATCGCCGTGCCGCTCCTGTTGTTCCGGACGATTGCCGACGCGGATTTTCGCGGCGCGTCACCGTTTCGTTTGTGGGTCGCCTATTTTTCCGGCGTCGCCGTCACCTGGGCCGCCGGCCATGTCGTCGCCACACGGTTCTTCGGCCGGGATGCGCGCGTCGGCGTGCTGGCCGGTGTTTCCTCAGCCTTTGCCAATACGATCTTCATCGGCCTGCCTCTCGTCGGCCGCACGGTCGGGCCTGACGGCGTCATGGCCATGTCGATCCTGATCGCCGTGCACCTTCCCACAATGATGATCGCCGGCACGCTGCTGATGGAGCAGGCCGAGCGCAAGGAGAATGGCGGGACCGGCCGCAGCACCGCCAAGCTATTGCAACAAGTCGGCAGGAATCTCATCCGCAATCCTCTGGTCATCGGGCTCTTCTGCGGCCTGATCGTTCATCTGACCAGCCTTCGCATCCCCTCGACGCTTGCCACCGTCATCGACAGCATCGCCAGTATCGCGGGTCCGGCGGCACTGATTTCGCTCGGCATGGCGCTGCGTCAATACGGCCTCTCGGGCAATCTCGGTATCACCAGCGTCATCTCGGCCTTCAAGCTCCTTCTGTTGCCGGCCTGCGTGCTAGCGGCCGGCCATCTGCTGGGCTTGAGCCCGGAATGGCGCACCGCACTCGTACTCACCGCCGCAGTTCCTACAGGTGTGAACGCCTGGCTGATTGCCAATCGCTTCGGTGTCGGTCACAGTCTCGCCGCCTCGACCATCACGCTGACGACAGCGCTCGGGGCATTCTCAGTGTCGCTTTGGGCCTATCTGCTCGCTTAGCGCAGGCTCAAGGTCGCCGATCGAAAAAGCATCTCTCCGCAAAAGGAGAGGCAGGCAGGAAAATGGTCATATATTTTGCGCATCCCGGCCTTCCCATCCGGAGCGCAGCAAAGGATGGCACATGAATATTGCGGCTCCGCTTACCAATCCCGCATCGGCCTATTCGCATAAGGTGTTCGTCCTCCAGGGCGGCGGCGCTCTCGGCTCCTATCAGGCCGGCGCCTTTCAGGCGCTCAGAGAGCAGAATATCGACCCGGACTGGATCGCCGGCATCTCGATCGGCGCCATCAACGCCGCCATCATGGCCGGCAACGTACCGGGGGAGAGGCTCGAGAAGCTGCGCTCCTTCTGGAACAAGATCACCGTTCAGCTTCCCGTCGACATGCTGATGCAGGATCGGCGCGAGACCAATCCCTTCTATCGCTCGGTAAGCAGCTGGTGGGTGTCGACCTTCGGGGCACCCGGCTTCTTTTCCCCTCGGGCGATCCCAGCCTGGTTCCAGGCACGCGGCTCGGCGGGCGCAACCAGCATCTATGATACCGAGCAACTGCGCCAGACCCTGCTCGACCACGTCGATTTCGACCGAATCAATCATGGCCCGGTGCGGCTGAGCCTCGGCGCCGTCAACGTGCGAACCGGCAATTTTGCCTTCTTCGACAACAGGGACATCAAGATCGCGCCGGAGCATATCATGGCAAGCGGCGCGTTGCCGCCAGGCTTTCCGGTCATCAAGATCGGCGGCGAATACTACTGGGACGGCGGCCTCGTCTCCAATACGCCGCTGACCTACGTGCTGCGCAATGGCGCGGGCGTCGATACGGTGGTGTTCCAGGTTGATCTGTTCAGCGCAGTCGGCCCCTTGCCGCAGGATCTCGAGGAGGTCGAGGAGCGCCGCAAGGACATCACCTATTCCAGCCGTACCCGCCTCAACACCGATCTTTTCCTGGAGCGTCATCGCCTACGCCGCGCCATATCGGAGCTTTATGCGCGGCTTCCCGAAGAGGCCAAGGCCGATCCGGAGATCAAGAAGCTGGAGCAGCATTGCTCGGACTACGGCGTCACCATCATCCATCTCATCTATCGCAACAAACAATTCCGCTCGCACTCCAAGGATTACGAGTTCTCGTCGCTATCGATGCACGAGCATTGGGAGGCCGGTTTGCGCGATGCCAGAAAGGCGCTGATAGCGGAGGACTGGCGCAAACCGCCAAGCGCTGAAGACGGGTTGAAGGTCTTCGATCTCGACCAAAGAACCCGCTCGCGCCGGCACGCGACGTGATTCGCAAACCCTGATTCGCGAACACGGAAAACCCGGCTTTTGCGGCCGGGTTTTCAATTGATCAACCGTTCACGGACTGCGTTAGTTGGTGGCAGCCGGCGCGTTCGGATCCGGCAGCGGCACCTGCGTATCGGCAAGCGTGCGCAGATAGGCGATCACGTTGGCACGATCTTCTTCCTTCGGCAGACCGGCAAAGCCCATCGCGGTTCCCGCGACGAACTTCTTAGGGGAAGCCAGGAAATGATAGAGGTGATCGTAGGTCCACTTCTGCGAACCACCCTTGGAGAAGTCCTTCATGCCGGCCGAATAGGCGAAGCCTTCATGCTCGGCAACAGGGCGGTCGACGATACCCCAGAGATCGGGGCCAACCTTGTTCGGCCCTCCCTTCTCTCCGGAATGACAGGCCTGACACTTCTTGAAGATCGTTTCACCAACCTTGGCATCAGCCTTCTGCATCAGCTGAGCGATCGGCGTATCCGGCTTGGCGGCCGCGCCCTTCTCGCCACCAGCCGGCTCTTCGGCAGCGACGATGGCGAAGCCCGGCTTTTCCGGTGTTTCTGAATGGAAAATAAATCCTGACGCGAGCGACACGGACTTCAACACGAACAGCGTGGCCAAAAGTGCCCCGACTCCCATGTTCACGTAGGATGAATTCATCTGCTATGCTCCCCTCGCCGCCAGCATCCTCAGCCGGCCCATCTTGAATTCGCGCGAAACCTATGTCTTTTGGCTGTTTCTTGCAACTCTGTAAACGGCCTCCACCGTGAGACGTTTTGACACTTTTCCCGCAGGAATAGAAGGCCCAAGAATGACAGATCCAAATTTAGACAAGACGCTGGTTCTCATTCCTGCCCGAATGGCCTCCACCCGCCTGCCCGGCAAACCGCTTGCTGACATTTGCGGCCTGCCCATGATCGTACAGGTTGCCAAGCGCGCGCGCGAGGCGGCGATCGGTCGCATCATCGTCGCCGTCGACGATCAGAATGTCTACGACGCAGTGGCCAATGCCGGCTTCGACGTGGTGATGACGCGGGGCGACCATCAATCCGGCTCGGATCGCATTTATGAGGCCCTGCAGGCCGCGGATCCGCATGGCCGTGCCGAGATCGTCGTCAACGTGCAGGGCGACCTGCCGACGATCGATCCCGAGACCATTCGCGCCTCGCTGCGCCCGCTCGAAAATCCGGCCGTCGACATCGCGACGCTCACCGTCGAAATCAAGGACGAGGAAGAAAAGACCCTGCCGAGCGTGGTCAAGGTTGTGGGGTCGCCGATCTCTGACAGCCGCCTGCGGGCGCTCTATTTTACCCGCACCACCGCCCCTTACGGCAACGGGCCGCTCTATCATCACATCGGCCTTTACGCCTATCGCCGCTCGGCCCTCGAGAAATTCGTCAGCCTCGGTCCATCGACGCTGGAACGGCGCGAATCGCTTGAGCAGCTGCGGGCGTTAGAAGCCGGCATGCGCATCGATGTGGAGATCGTTGACACGGTTCCGCTCGGTGTCGATACTCCCAAGGACCTTGAAAAGGCCCGACGCATTCTTTCCGCCGCCTCTCTCTGACGGCATCCCCCAAAGGCAGTCCCCCCAAAAGGCAGTTAAATGATAACCAAGACCAACAAGATCTCCTTCCAGGGCGACTATGGCGCCAATTCCGACATGGCGAGCCGTGACATGTTCCCGACCATGGAGCCGCTGCCCTGCCAGACCTTTGAGGATGCCTTTTCCGCCATCGACAATGGTGAGGCCGATCTCGGCATGATTCCGATCGAGAACACCATAGCCGGACGTGTCGCCGACATTCACCACCTGCTGCCGGATTCGCGCCTGCATATAGTCGGCGAATATTTCATGCCGATCCGCTTCCAGCTGATGGTGCTGCCGGGCGTGAAGAAAGAAGAGATCCGCACGGTGCACAGCCATATCCATGCGCTTGGCCAGTGCCGCAATATCGTGCGTGCCAATGGCTGGAAGCCTGTGATCGCCGGCGATACAGCCGGCGCCGCCAAGCTGGTGCAGGAAACCGGCGACCGCAGCATGGCAGCGCTGGCGCCGCGGCTGGCAGCCGATCTCTACGGTCTCGAAATCATCGCGGAAAATGTCGAGGATACCGAAAACAACATGACGCGCTTCGTCGTGCTCTCGCGCGACGAGAACTGGGCGGAACGCAGCACACCGGACGAAAAGATCGTCACGACCTTCGTCTTCAACGTGCGCAACATCCCGGCATCGCTTTACAAGGCGCTCGGCGGCTTCGCGACGAACGGCATCAACATGACGAAGCTCGAAAGCTACCAGCTCGGCGGCCGTTTTGTAGCGACGCAGTTCTATGCCGATATCGAGGGCCACCCTTCGGATGCGCATGTGCGCCGCGCACTGGAAGAGTTGCGGTTTTTCTCCGAAAAAGTTCGCATCCTCGGCGTCTACAAGGGCCATCCGATGCGTGGAAAGCTCTAAGCTTCATAGCTTGAGGGGCCGGCCATCCGTTGACGCCTTACTCTGCCAGCTTTGAGCGTCAGACTAAGGACGAGCAATCGACGCAGGCGCCAGATCACCCCGCGTCCCTGGCAACGACCTCGATGTGATATCCGTCGGGGTCGACGACGAAGGCGGCGAAATAATCCGGCGCATAATGCGGCCGAAGGCCCGGCGGCCCGTTGTCTGTGCCGCCATGCGCCAAGGCAGCGTCATGAAACAGCACGACGGCTTCCTGGCTTGGCGCTGAGAAGGCAAGATGGAAGCCCAAGCCCGGCGGGCTTGCCGCATCACCCCGCAACTTGATGGCAAATTTATCGCCACCGCCCGGCGGACCATAGCCGACGGCCTGATCAGGATCGCCAGGGTTCAGATCATCCCAGACCCGGACATAGCCCAATGGTGCAAATGCGGCGTCATAGAACGCTGCCGCCCGCTCGATATTCGAGACCCCGAAAGAAATATGATGCAGCAATTGAGCCTCCTGCGGCCAAATCGTTTCCCTAATATTCACCTCTAGCCCGGCAAAAGTGATCGCCCCCAACAGCATGTTGCGGGCGATCGGTTTCCCAGGCACAGCCGTCAGCAGATGCCGCGGCTCATCCGTCGATGAAGTTTATTTATCCGGCTCACAAACACGAAGGCGATGACCGTCCGGATCGAGCACGACGAAGGTCGGGCCGAAGTCCATCGTCGTCAGTTCCTGCGCAATCGGCAGGCCTTTCGCTTTCCAATCCTGATAGTGCTTTTCGACCGCTCCGGCGCCTTCGACCATGAAACCCAGCTCGCCGCGATTGCCGATGGCGGAAGGTTGCGGCTCTACGCTGCTGCGGCGCCACAGGCCGAGATTGAAGCCGTTTTCGAGCGAGAAGGCCACGAAATTCGGCGATGAGAAGGTCGGCTCGTGGCCAAGCAAATCACGGTAGAACGGTGCGCTCTCGGCAGGATCCTTGACGTAGAAGACGATGAGATTCGGGGTCATCATTTGGACATTCCTCTTGGTTGAGATGGATATTGGGGCATGGGTAGGCGGTCCGGCGGGTCTTGCGCGGCCCGCCGGGGAAAGATCTGTCGATGGTCGGTCAGGTGTTTGCTGACATGCGTTCCCAATGCGCATCGCGACCCTTGGATCAGCTTCCTGCGCTTGGGATTTTGATGTTGCGGATGTCGTTATCGCAGAAGTGCGAGATGCCTTAGCGCATCCGGTCTTCCTCGCGATAAGGGGCATGGCCGTCGAGAAAGCCGAGATCGCGCTTCACGGAATTCGGCGTTTCGTCGAGATCGAGACGATTCCAGCGGCGGCTGAAATAGCCGCTCGCAGCCTGCAAGAGGCGAGCCGGCCATACCGGCATAAGAATGTTCCTGTCTGCGCGCGCCTCGATGCCGTCGCGATGTGCCTGCTTCGTCATGGTGAAAACGTTGCTTGCCATGATCGGTCCTCCTTCCTGTTTGGATGGTCCGATAATAACCAGGCCTGCTGACAGTTTCTGGCAGTAGCGTTACGCCGGCAGCTTAATTATGGATCATGCCCTCTCGGGCCTGCCATTCCCTTGCGAGTGCGACTCGGCGGCGCGGGTAGCGCGCCTCCAGCACGGCAAAGTCAACGATGCGGTCGGCGCGGAAATGGCGATAGTCCTGGCGCAGCTCGCACCAGGCCATGACGATGCGCGAATTGTCGAAATAGCCGAGCGCAAAGGGCCAGATGCGGCGGGTGGAAATCGTGCCGTTCACGTCGCCATAGGTCAATTGCACCATTCGCTCTGTGCGAATCGCCTTGCGCATCAGGGAAAGGTCGGCCTTGTCCTCCGTGATGCGCCGCGTGCCGACGACGACAGCCGCCTGATCGATCGCCTCGCGCATCTCCGCGGGCAGCACCGCGGCGATCTTCGCAAGCGCATCGGTTCCGGCTGCGGCCAGACGGGCGTCGGTTGCGCGCGCCACCCACCGTGACCCCAGAACCAATGCCTCGATCTCGTCCTGCGAAAACATCATCGGCGGCAGCATGAAGCCCGGCTTCAGCACGTAACCAATACCGGGCTCGCCTTCGATCACAGCGCCCTGCGACTGCAGGCTGGCGATATCGCGGTAGAGCGTGCGCAGGCTGACGCCGGTTTCCTCGGCAAGCACCGCGCCGCTCACCGGCCGGCGGTAGCGCCGCAGCGTCTGCAACAGCGTCAGCAATCGTTCCGAGCGGGCCATGGCGAAGTAAGACCTAGCGCTTCCATTCCACCCAATCACGCATCAGACGATGGGCGATGGCGCCCTTGGGCGGAGAGGTGTTGCCTGATGCAGAGACGCGATCGAGCATGGCAAGCGTCTGCTCCGGCGTGAACCAGCGACAATCGTCGAGTTCTGCCCCATCCATATGGATTTCCGTCGACTTCGCCTCGGCATAGCAGCCGATCATCAACGAATGAGGCATCGGCCAGGGCTGCGACGCATGGTAGCGTATGCGGCCGGTATGGATGCCCGATTCCTCGAACGTCTCACGGCGTACGGCATTCTCGATGGTTTCGCCCGGCTCCAGGAAGCCGGCAAGGCAGGAGTACATGCCGGGCGCGAAATGGTGACTGCGGCCAAGCAGGCAGCGGTTCCGCTCCTCGTCGACGACAAGCATGATGACCACAGGGTCGGTGCGCGGAAAAATCGTATGTTCGCAAGCCGTGCAGACCCGCTTATAGCCGCCGATGCGGCTTTCCATGACCGAACCACAGCGGCCGCAGAAGCGATTGTCGCTGTTCCAACGGATGAGGCTCATGCCTTGCGCCGCCTCGCCGAGGATTTCTCCCTCCAGCAGAAGATCGCGCCACAGCGAACGCATGTCAGCCGGCTTGTACTGGCTGGCGAGTTCATCTGCATTGATGCCTACCGGCACGGCCAGTCGCGGCTCCCCGGTCTTGCGGTAACCGAGCAGGACGGCTTCCTCCCAGTTCGGATCAAGCCCCTGCAGCTCGTAGCGGGCGAACAGGGGATCGAGCACCTGGCCGTCATGCTTCAAAACAAGCCGGTCCTGAGCGAAGGCCAGGATATGCGTGCCTTCCTTGGCGAGCGCGTGCTTGATCGTTTCCTCGTCGCGATGCTCGGCATCCCGGTCGAGCTGATTTTCCGCAAAGGCGGTGAGGCTGCTGGCTTCCGGATGCGGCGCATCCGAGGAAAAGATGGAATGGCTCATTGTGAAAGCGTTTCCCGCAACTTGGCTATGAGGCTGTTCATGTCTTCATCCGAATAGGGTTCCGCCTTGCCATAGCCCCAGACCGGGCCTGGCCAGTTGGCATCACCTTCGAACCGCGCGATGACATGAACATGCAGCTGACGGACAATATTTCCAAGTGCCCCGACATTGATTTTTGTCGCACCTGTCAGCGTCTTCAGCGCGCTTGCGACCTTATCCGTTTCGAAGGTCAGCAGGACCCGGTCGAGTGGTGTCAGATCGAAAACCTCCGCTTTGTCGGGGCGACGGGGGATCAGCACGAGCCAGGGCCAGCGGCGATCCTTCATCAGCCGTACGTCGCAAAGGCCGATAATGGCGACGGAAACGCTGTCATTGGCCAGGCGATCGTCGAGCGCGAACTCCTTCAAGGGGGCATCCTCCATTGTTTTTTCAAATGTTTAGCAGTTTTTTTTTACCTTGGCTTGCTTTTGATGGCGATATTGCCGATATGTGCATCCGGGAGGTTGGTGGTGGACGAGCCACTCGCCAACCGGGTCAGGTCCGGAAGGAAGCAGCCCTAACGAGCCCGGCACGGGTCATCGTGCCAGCCTCCCACCCTTTCTGAAAGCAAGACCCGGCTTTCGCCGGGCTATAAGCTAGGGCACCGGGCAAATAAGCAGGGCGATGAGCGACAGCGAGCGACAAGCAAAAGATGCCGCCTCGACCGGCACCGGTTACCGGGTGCTGGCCCGCAAATACAGACCCAAGGACTTCACGGACCTGATGGTCGGCCAGGAGCCGATGGTTCGTACGCTGACCAACGCGTTCGAGACCGGGCGTATTGCGCAGGCCTATATGCTGACCGGCGTGCGCGGCGTTGGCAAGACGACAACGGCCCGCATCCTCGCGCGCGGTCTCAACTACAAGACCGCTTCGATCGATCGACCCACCATCGACCTGCGCGAACCCGGCGAACATTGCCAGGCGATCATGGAAGGCCGGCATGTCGACGTCATCGAGATGGACGCCGCCTCGCACACCGGTATCGACGATATCAGAGAGATCATCGAGCAGGTGCGCTACCGTCCGGTTTCGGCCCGCTACAAGGTCTATATCATCGACGAAGTGCACATGCTGTCGACGGCCGCCTTCAACGGCCTGCTGAAGACGCTGGAAGAGCCGCCGGAGCATGTGAAGTTTATCTTCGCCACGACCGAAATCCGTAAAGTTCCGATCACGGTGCTGTCGCGCTGCCAACGCTTCGACCTGCGCCGGATCAGCGCTTCGGATCTCGTTGGGCTGTTCACCACCATCGCCGGCAAGGAAAGCATCGCGGCTGAGCCGGAAGCGCTCGCCATGATCGCCCGTGCTGCCGAAGGTTCGGCGCGCGACGGCCTGTCACTGCTCGACCAAGCCATCGCCCATGGCAGCGGCTTCGTCGCGGCAGACGCAGTGCGCGCGATGCTTGGGCTTGCCGACCGCGCCCGCATCGTCGATCTGTTCGGCCATATCGTCAAAGGCGATGTTTCGGCAGCGCTTGCCGAATTCAACAGCCAGTACGAGGCCGGCGCCAATCCTGTCGTCGTATTGACCGACCTTGCCGATTTCACCCATCTCGTTACCCGCCTCAAATATGTGCCCGACGCCGCCGACGATCCGTCGCTGAGCGAAGTCGAACGCACGAAAGCAATGGAATTCGCTCAGGGCGTGGCGGTGACGGCGCTGTCGCGCATCTGGCAGATGCTGCTCAAAGGCATTACCGAAACGGAAAATGCCTCGCGCACCGCAGGCGCTGCTGAAATGGTGCTGATCCGGCTGGCGCATGCCGCTCACCTTCCGGCGCCTGAAGACGCCGCACGCAGGCTTGCTGAGTTTTCCGAGAACAATGGCGGTGCGCGACCGCCATCCGGCGCGCCCATCGGTAATGGCGGTGGCGCCTCGGTTTCCTATCAGGGCAGCGCCGTGGCAAGGGCAGTGGAAACGCCGGCACCGAGGCCGACGCCTTCCGCACCGGTCGCCATGCTGCGCGCCGTGCCAAATACGCAACCGGATTCACAACCCGTCGGCCGTATCGAATCGAAACCTGCCCAGGCGCCGAAGCCGCTGGTGGCGGTCAACTCTATGGCCGATATCGCCGAGCTTGCCGGCCAGAAGCGCGATCCGAAGATCAAGGCGCTGGTGCGCACTTTCGTTCGACCGGTAAAGCTTGAGCCGGGCCGGCTCGACGTCAACCTGACGCCTGGTGCCCCGGGGACATTGCTCAACGAACTTGCCGTCAAGCTCAAGGAATGGACCGGCATTCACTGGATCGTCAGCCTCAGCCGCGACGAAGGCGAACCGACGCTGGTGGAGGCCGAAGCGAACGCGCAGAAGCAGCGCGTCGCCGATGCCCGCCAGGACCCGGATGTCGCAGCGATCCTGTCGCAATTTCCCGGCGCCAAGATCATCGACGTTCGCGCCCGCGCGCCCGACGTGGACGAGGAAGAAGAGCAGACCGCTGCTCCCGCCATCGCCGAATCCGTCGATGGCGATATTCTTCCGGGCGACGATATAGAATTCTAAGGGTAAGATGGGTGACATCGGACCCGCCCGGCTAAACAACCGCGGCGGCTGGCGAGAGATCGTGGCCGATGGGAATAGAAACACGCAGAAGAAGGACCAATGACGATGCGCGACATCATGGGCATGATGGGCAAAGTGAAGGAAATGCAGGCCAAGATGGAGAAGATGCAGTCGGAAATCGCCGACATTCGCGTCGAAGGCAAGGCCGGCGGCGGCCTCGTCACTGTCACCGTCAACGGCAAGGGCTTGATGCTCGGCCTGAAGATCGACCCTTCGCTCTTCAAGGAAGACGATGTCGAGATCCTCGAAGACCTGATCGTCGCAGCCAACAAGGACGCCCAGGAAAAGGCCGAGGCAATCGCTGCCGAAAAGACCCGCGAACTCACCGCCGGCCTGCCGATCCCGCCCGGTTTCAAGCTGCCGTTCTGAGATTGGAGCCTTTCGGCTCCGTTACCGGGCGATCGTTTTGCGGATCAATTCGCGGCCGATCGCCTTTGCCGGCTCGTTTCGCAGCACCAGCGATGTCGTCACCGCCCCGTAGCGCGCGATTGAATCGACGATGGTTTCAAGGTTGGCCGGTGTCGGCACGAGAACCTTGAGCAGGAAACAATCCTCGCCCGTCAGCCTGAGGACCTCGATGATCTCGGGCATTTCCGAAAACTGCTTCAGACAAGGCCGGATATGTTCATGCGTCGTGCGCAGCCGGATGACCGCCAGCATGCCGAGCCCGACGGCGGCGGGATCGATGACCGCACGATATCCGGCGATGACGCCGCGCTCTTCCAGCCGCTTCAGCCGCTCCGACGCCGCGGGCTGCGAAAGACCGACGCGGCGGCCAAGCTCCGAAACCGAAATTCGCCCGTCGTCCTGAAGAATCTCGATGATCGACAGATCGGTCGGATCCAGGCCTCTTTCGATACTATCCATACTGCACCTTCAATTCATCGGCTAGTAAAAGCTTTATCCGATGGATTGTAATGTCAATCACTATCCCGGCATGTCAGCATTTCTCCGTCACGCATTTTGGAGAAAGGATAGCGATGAACGATATCATCATGCTTCCGGGCCTTGGCGGCTCGGGCGAAAGTCATTGGCAGACACTATGGGAACGACAGGATCCAAGCATTCGTCGGTTCCAGCCGTCAAGCTGGGACAGACCGATGCTCACCGACTGGATTGGCGCGCTCGAACGGGAAATCGCCGCCTCACAGACACCGCCGATCCTGATCGCACATAGCCTTGCCTGCCAGCTCATCGCCCATTGGGCGCCCATCAGGAAAGCCGCGATCCTTGGCGCCTTTCTGGTAGCGCCCCCCGAACCTACGGGTGAAATCTACCTTGCCGAGGCCGGCAGCTTCGCCCATCCGCCGCGGCAAAGGCTGCCATTTCCAACCCAGCTGGTCGCAAGCACCGACGATCCGTTCTGCTCTCTCGATTATGCGCGCGATAGCGCCGAAATCTGGGGTAGCTCCTTCGTCGATATCGGGCCGCGCGGCCATATCAATGGCGCATCGGGTCTGGGGGATTGGCCTGAGGGCAAGGCGATCTTCGAACGTTTTCGCGCAGAGCTCCGGTAGGAGCAAAGCTGACGTTTGGAAAAGGTGCGCCGGAATGCTATCTCTGGCGTTCTTCTTCCAGATATTGTCTGGCTTGTCCGTTCGGAGGAAATGCCATGAGCCTGTCGACGCTGCTGGTTTTTGCCGGTGCCCTGTTCATTGCCGCCGGATCGCCGGGACCGAACATCGCCGCTCTTGTGGCGCGCGTATTGACGAAGGGCGCACGCAACGTGCTGCCCTTCCTCTCCGGCATGTGGCTCGGCGAAGCCATCTGGCTGACTTTCGCCGTCGCCGGCCTCGCGACCATCGCCGAAACCTTCCATGTCGCCTTCGTGGTGATCAAATGGCTCGGCGTTGCCTATCTGCTCTATCTTGCCTGGAAGATGTGGTTTGCCTCCTCCGACACGGCAGGAGAGGAGTTGCCGGACGAACAATCGGCCACACGTCTCTTCCTCGCCGGCTTCACCGTGACCATGGGCAACCCGAAAATCATGGTGTTCTACGTAGCGCTGCTGCCCTCGATCATCGATCTGCATGGCGTCACGCTTTCCGGCTGGGCTGAGTTGGTGGCAACGATGTTCGCGGTGCTCGTCATCATCGATCTTACCTGGGCCATGCTTGCGGCGAAGGCGAGAACCTTCCTCAAGAGCCGCCGCGCGGTCCGCATCGCCAATCGCACCAGCGCGGCCACCATGGCCGGTGCCGCCGTGGCGATTGCCATGCGCTGAGACTAAAGCGCCTCGCTTTCCAGCGTGGCGCGCAGCTTGTAGTGGATCGGTGCAGCGAGATAACGCGCCCGATCCTCCGGAGACAATCGCCTACTGAAAGTTACCATCATTTCGGGCATCGTGATCGGCGCGCCCGCATAGGGCACATATTTGACGGGCATGCCGGCGCTGACCGTACCGCCCGCGAGTACACGGCAATAGATGCCTGGACGCCCTGCCTCCGTATAGCGCTTCACGAATTTGGGGTCGGACATCTTCGCCGCGAATGTGGCGCAGGGAATGCGGGCACAGGTCACTTCCAAAACCAGATCGCCGGCTATGAATCTATCGCCGACCGAGACGGCGCAGTTATCGAGCCCTTCGACAATGAGGTTTTCGCCGAAAAAGCCGGGCTCCAACTCTTGACCGAGCTCCTTTGCCCACCAGTCCAGCGTCAGCGAACCCTCGACATAGACGGCCTGGTCGCGACCGCCATGATGCTCGCGATTGCAGATGGCGTCGCCAAGCAGACCCTGCGCATCGATCATCACGGCGCCGTTGACGGCATGTTTGTTGATACCGGTCTTGGTTTTCCTGCCCGGCAGCGTTTCGGGGGCACCGAGGCAAACGGCCCGAATTTTCATCGTTCAACCACACCTTCCGTGATTCCGTTCCGTGAGCATATGAGCTAAAAGCCTCCCATGGCAAAGCGAGTCACCGGCCCCGAAATCGAAAAACTCATCCAGCTTCTGGCGAAAGTGCCGGGCCTTGGGCCGCGCTCGGCGCGGCGGGCAGCGCTGCACCTGATCAAGAAGAAAGATCAGCTTCTCGGGCCACTGTCCCACGCGATGGGCGAAGCCTATGACAAGGTGAAGATCTGCTCGCGCTGCGGCAATGTCGATACCGTCGACCCCTGCACCGTCTGCACCGACGACCGGCGCGACCAGTCCGTCATCATCGTCGTCGAGGATGTCTCCGACCTCTGGGCGCTGGAGCGCGCCGGCGCGATGAACGCCGCCTATCACGTGCTCGGCGGCGTGCTGTCCCCGCTCGACGGCGTCGGGCCTGACGATCTCAATATTCGCGGCCTGATAGCACGCGTCGGCGAAGGTGGCGTCCGCGAGATTATCATCGCCGTCAACGCCACGGTCGAAGGCCAAACTACAGCACACTATATAACCGACCAGCTGGTGGGCCTCGAAGTGAAGATCACGCGGCTTGCTCACGGCGTGCCTGTCGGGGGCGAGCTTGATTATCTTGACGAAGGCACGCTGACGGCGGCGCTTCGGGCGAGAACGGCGATTTGAAGGGATTGCGCATGACGCGTGGATGGGATGCACCCGGAAAGATCGCGATGAAGATCAGATATTCTCTGTCCTTGCTCTGCGTTTTCCTCCTAGCCTTCCTCCCCCTGCCCGCACTCGCCGCCTCCAAAGCCGATGTCGAAGCGCAGTTTCAGGTCTGGATCCAGAAGGATCTCTGGCCGGAAGCGCGCAAGGCCGGAATTTCGGAGAAGACCTTCCAGGCCGCCTTTGCAGGCATCACGCTGAACTGGGATCTGCCGGATCTGGTGCCGCCGGGCTTCCCGAAGCCCAAGGAGCAGAAGCAGACCCAGGCCGAATTCTCCTCGCCAGCCCCCTATTTCAATGAGGGACGACTACAGAAACTGGCCGTAACCGGGCGGGGCCTTGCCTCGCAATATGCGCCTGTGCTGCGCCGGATCGAGAAGACCTATGGCGTCCCCGGACCGATCCTGCTTGCCATCTGGGGCCGTGAGACCGGCTTCGGCGTCGCCAAGTTGCCGAATTCGGCCATTCAGGTGTTGGCGACCAAGGCCTTCATGTCGACCCGCAAGGACATGTTCCGCACCGAACTTATTGCGGCGCTGCGCATCCTCGAGCATGGCGACGTCACGCCCGATCAGTTCCGGGGCTCATGGGCCGGCGCGCTTGGCCAGCCGCAGTTCATGCCGACCAACTATCTGAAATATGCGGTCGATTTCGATGGTGACGGCCATCGCAACATCTGGACCTCGGTGCCGGATACGCTGGCATCCATAGCCAACTATCTGGTTCAGAAGGGCTGGCAGCGCGGCCGAGGCTGGGGTTATGAGGTGAAAATCCCGCAGAATGTCTCCTGCGCCCAGGAAGGACCTGACCTCGCCAAGCCGATCTCGCAATGGGCTTCGGTCGGCATCGCGCGGGTATCGGGCAAGGCGTTTCCACCCGAGGAATTGAAGGCAAGCGGCATGATGCTGGTGCCGGCCGGCCGCGACGGGCCCGAATTCATCGTCACGCCAAACTTCTACATCATCAAGGAATACAACAACTCCGACCTCTACGGCATCTACATCGGCAATCTCGCCGATCGCATCGCCTCCGGCAGCGGTGCCTTCGAGGAAAAATGGGGCGATGTCGGCAAGATGCTGCGCTCCGATGTCGCCGGTATGCAGAAGGCTCTGGAGCACAAAGGCTATGATGTCGGCGGCACCGACGGCCTGCCCGGCTACAAGACCAGACGGTCGATCGGCCAGTGGCAGGAAAAGAACAGCATGAAGCCCACCTGCTATCCCGACAGCTCGATGCTCGGCGTGCTGAAATAGGCCCGGAAACGGCTTTCGGCGTGAATGCCTTGCAATTCGCCGGAAAGAGGCTTATATCGGCATCAAATTCTTGATCGTGTGATGAAGAGTGGGCCGCAAGGACCCGCTCTTTTTTATTAGCACGATCTCCGAATGCAAAGACATTGCAGGAGTGAATGCTTGTCGGACGTGACAAACGCAGACAATACCAACGAACCCAGGCTGATCGTCGAAACCGGCCTTGATCAGCGTGTCGCCGCCATCATCGAGCCCGTCCTTGTGGGCATGGGCTACCGCCTGGTGCGCGTGCGTCTCCTCAACCTCAACGGCCTGACGCTGCAGATCATGACCGAGCGCAACGACGGCACCATGACCGTCGAGGATTGCGAAGCGGTCTCCACGGCCGTTTCGCCGGTTCTGGATGTGGAAGATCCGATCGATAAGGCGTATCATCTCGAAGTTTCGTCGCCCGGTATCGACCGCCCGATGGTGCGCAAATCGGATTTCCAGCGCTGGATCGGCCATCTCGTCAAATGCGAAACGTCGATCCTCGTTGAGAACCGCAAGCGCTTCCGCGGCAAGATCATTGCCGTCGATGCCGATGGCTTTACGATCGAGCGTGACGAAGCCACCCGCGGCGAGGAGCCGAAGGTAACCATTCCGTTCAGCACCTTGGCCGAAGCCAAGCTGATCCTGACGGACGATCTCATCCGCGACGCGCTGCGCGCCGACAAGCTGGCGAAAGCCGAGGCAGCGAACCAGAACGAAGCGGACGAAGACCAGGAATAACCGATCAACGAACCGCCTGACGGGACGGGAACCCCAGGGCAGGAAGACGGAGACTAAAAATGGCAGTCAGTGCGAACCGGCTAGAACTTCTGCAGATCGCAGATGCAGTGGCGCGCGAAAAGGTCATCGACCGCGAGATCGTGCTTGCCGCAATGGCGGACGCGATCCAGAAGGCCGCGCGTTCGCGTTACGGCACGGAGTCGAACATCCGCGCCGACATCAATCCGAAGACCGGCGAAATCCGTCTGCAGCGCCTGCTCGAAGTCGTCGAGAAGGCCGAAGACTATTCCACGCAGATCCCACTGGAACTCGCACGCGATCGCAACCCGGACGCAGCCCTTGGCGATTTCATCGCCGATCCGCTGCCGCCGATGGATTTCGGCCGTATTGCTGCCCAGTCGGCCAAGCAGGTCATCGTGCAGAAGGTGCGCGAAGCCGAGCGTGACCGCCAGTTCGACGAATTCAAGGATCGCGTCGGCGAAATCGTCAACGGCACCGTCAAGCGCGTCGAATACGGCAACGTCATCGTCGACCTCGGCCGCGGTGAAGGCATCATCCGCCGCGACGAGATGATCCCGCGCGAAAACTTCCGCTACGGCGACCGCGTCCGCGCCTATGTCTACGACGTCCGTCGCGAACAGCGCGGCCCGCAGATCTTCCTGTCGCGCACGCATCCGCAGTTCATGGTCAAGCTCTTCACCATGGAAGTGCCTGAAATCTACGACGGCATCATTCAGGTGAAGTCGGTTGCCCGCGATCCGGGCTCGCGCGCCAAGATCGCCGTCATCTCGAATGACTCGTCGATCGATCCGGTCGGCGCCTGCGTCGGTATGCGCGGTTCGCGCGTTCAGGCCGTTGTCGGCGAACTGCAGGGCGAAAAGATCGACATCATTCCCTGGTCCAACGAGCCGGCGAACTTCGTCGTCAACGCGCTGCAGCCGGCCGAAGTCGCCAAGGTCGTTCTCGATGAAGACGCAGAGCGCATTGAAGTCGTGGTTCCGGACGAGCAGCTGTCGCTGGCCATCGGCCGCCGCGGTCAGAACGTCCGTCTCGCGTCGCAGCTCACCGGCTGGGACATCGACATCATGACGGAAGCCGAGGAATCGGAACGCCGTCAGAAGGAATTCAACGAACGCACCAACCTGTTCATGGACGCACTCGACGTCGACGAAATGGTCGGTCAGGTTCTGGCTTCCGAAGGCTTTGCCGCGGTCGAGGAACTGGCTTACGTCGATCTCGATGAAATCGCTTCCATCGACGGTTTCGACGAAGACACCGCGCAGGAAATCCAGACCCGCGCCCGCGAATATCTCGAAAAGCTCGAAGCCGAGATGGACGAGAAGCGCAAGGCACTCGGCGTTTCCGACGAGCTTCGTCAGATCAACGGCATGACCGCACAGATGATGGTCGCGCTTGGCGAAGACGGCATCAAGACAATCGAAGACTTCGCCGGCTGCGCCGCCGACGACCTCGTCGGCTGGAGCGAACGCAAGAACGGCGAGACGAAGAAGTACGAAGGCTTGTTCTCCAAGCTCGAAGTCTCGCGCGTCGAAGCAGAACAGATGGTCGTGCAGGCTCGCCTGCTCGCCGGCTGGATTACCGAAGCCGATCTCGCCGCTGAGGCCGAAGAGGCTGCGGAGGACGAAACCGAGCAAGAAGCATGACGATCACCGAGGGGCCTGACGCTCCGCCCGAGGACGATGATCTCGGCGGTGACGGCGCAAATGGCCGCATGTGCATCGTAACACGCGAAAGCGGATCGCCTGACGAGTTGATCCGCTTCGTCGCCGCCCCGGACGGGACAGTCGTTCCCGATCTGAAGCGGCAACTGCCGGGACGCGGGTGCTGGGTCAAGCTCGACCGGGCGCTCGTGGACAAGGCAGTAGCAAAGAAACTGTTTTCACGCGCCTTGAAGGCGGAAGTGACGGCACCGGCCGATCTTGGTGCCATCGTCGACCGTCTTCTCGTGGCGCAGCTGGCCGGGATGATGCACATGGCGCGCAAGGCGGGCCGGTTCGTCACGGGTTCGGCGAAGGTCGACGGCGCGGTACGCAACGGCTCGGCACTTGCCGTGTTCCACGCGATCGCCGCCGCCAACGATGGCGTCCGCAAGATCGACCAGGCACGCAAAGCCTGGCATCTCGGTATGGAAACCGAAAAGGAAATACCTTCCTTCCGTGTCTTTACGGAAGCGGAGATGGAAGAACTGATGGGCCAGAATGCTTTTATCCATGCCGCAGCGCTTGCAGGGCAGGCGGGTGAAGGTGTAGTGAAGCGCGCAAACCTGCTCGAACGGTACCGCAACGGCGGTCAGTCCCGGGCAACGGGCGGCGCTGGCCGGCGAAAACAATGACGCGGTCACCGGCCTATGCCGGACGCCTCATTAAGGTACATGCATTGAACGACAGGGTCTGACGGAGAATTCCGTACCCTGTCCGAAGGAACGGGAACGGAATGACCGACAATCAAGACGACAAGACGCTGAGTGTTTCAGGTAAGAAGACTCTCACCCTGAAGCCTTCAGGCGTAAACCAGGGCACCGTGCGCCAGGACATGGGCCGCGGTCGCACCAAGGCGGTCGTGGTTGAAACCCGCAAGCGCCGCCCACTGCGCCCGGAAGACGAAAAGCCGATCACTGCTTCGACGGCGCCTGCATCGGCACCATCGGTGACCCGCGTCGCTGAACCGACGCCGCAGCCGCCGCGCCCGCCGCAGCCGGCCCCGCGCATTCATCAGCCCGGTGGCCAGCAGCAGCGGCCGGGACAGTCCAACCAGGGCTATCAGCAGCGCCCGCAGCAGGAACGCTCGTCGCGTCCGGTGGTTCTGAACCATCTGTCCGCCGATGAGATGGATGCCCGCCGCCGCGCACTTGCCGACGCCCAGGCCCGCGACGCCGCGGATGCCATCCGTCGGGCCGAAGAAGAGGCACGCCGCCGCCAGGAAGAAGAAGCACGCCGCATCGCCGAGCAGGCCGAAGCAGCACGCCGCGCCGCCGAAGAGGCTGCCCGCGCTGTGGAAGCGAAGGCGGAAGCCGCCGCTGCTCCGGTGAGCGAAGCCAAGGTCGAAGCCCCGAAGCCGGCTGCACAGCCCGCAGCAGCACCCGTCGTCGCCCGACGCCCGGATGCCTCTGCTCCGCAGCCTGCCCGCCCCGGCGCACCCGCATCGGAAGCGCCGGCCAATCGCCGTCGCCCGGGCAGCGACGAGGACGAAAATCGTGGGCCGCCACGCGGCGCTCCGGCACGCGGCAAGGTCGTGCGTCCGGAACCGGCAAAGCCCGTTACCACGCGTCCGAAGACCGAGGATGAACGCCGTCGCGGCAAGCTGACGGTCACCACGGCGAATGTCGACGAAGACGGCAATGCGCGTGGTCGCTCGCTTTCGGCCATGCGCCGCCGGCAGGAGAAGTTCCGCCGCAGCCAGATGCAGGAAACGCGCGAAAAGATTTCGCGTGAAGTCATCCTGCCTGAGACCATCACCATTCAGGAACTGTCGCAGCGCATGTCCGAACGCGCCGTCGACGTTATCAAGTACCTGATGAAGGAAGGTCAGATGATGAAGCCGGGCGACGTGATCGACGCCGATCTGGCCGAACTCATCGCCGGCGAATTCGGCCACACGGTCAAGCGCGTTTCGGAATCCGACGTCGAACAGGGCATCTTCAACGTTGCCGACGAGGAAGGCGAACTGGTTTCCCGTCCGCCCGTCGTCACCATCATGGGTCACGTCGACCACGGCAAGACCTCGCTGCTCGACGCCATCCGCCATGCGAACGTGGTGGCCGGCGAAGCCGGTGGCATCACCCAGCATATCGGTGCCTATCAGGTCGAGCAGAACGGTCAGAAGATCACCTTCATCGACACCCCCGGCCACGCCGCCTTCACGGCAATGCGTGCCCGCGGCGCCCAGGCGACCGACATCGCGATCCTGGTCGTTGCAGCCGATGACAGCGTGATGCCGCAGACGATTGAATCGATCAACCACGCCAAGGCGGCGGGTGTTCCGATCATCGTGGCGATCAACAAGATCGACAAGCACGAAGCCAACCCGCAGAAGGTCCGCACGGAACTGCTGCAGCACGAAGTCTTCGTCGAATCCATGGGCGGTGAAGTGCTCGACGTGGAAGTGTCCGCGAAGAACCGCACCAACCTCGACAAGCTGCTCGAAGCCATCCTGCTGCAGTCGGAAATCCTTGATCTCAAGGCCAATCCGAACCGTACGGCCGAAGGCACCGTCATCGAAGCTCAGCTCGATCGCGGTCGTGGCTCCGTCGCCACCGTTCTCGTTCAGAAGGGCACGCTGCGTCCGGGCCAGATCGTCGTTGCCGGCGATCAGTGGGGCCGTGTGCGCGCCTTGATCAACGACAAGGGCGAGCATGTGAAGGAAGCCGGTCCGGCCACGCCGGTCGAGGTTCTCGGCCTTTCGGGCACGCCGGCTGCGGGCGACAAGTTCGCCGTCGTCGAAAACGAAAGCCGTGCTCGCGAGATTTCCGAATATCGTCAGCGCCTGGCTCGCGACAAGGCGGCTGCCCGCCAGTCCGGTCAGCGCGGTTCGCTCGAACAGATGATGACACAGCTGCAGACCGTCGGCGTGAAGGAATTCCCGCTTGTTATCAAGGGCGACGTGCAGGGCTCGATCGAAGCCATTGCCGGAGCGCTCGACAAGCTCGGCACCGACGAAGTCCGTGCCCGCATCGTCCATTCGGGCGCCGGCGGCATCACCGAGTCGGATATTTCGCTGGCAGAAGCGTCGAACGCGGCCATCATCGGCTTCAACGTTCGCGCCAATGCCCAGGCACGCCAGTTCGCAGAGCGCGAAGGCATCGAAATCCGCTACTACAACATCATCTACGATCTGGTGGATGACGTGAAGGCAGCGATGTCGGGCCTTCTGTCTCCGGAGCGTCGCGAAACCTTCCTCGGCAATGCCGAGATCCTCGAGGTGTTCAACATCACGAAGGTCGGCAAGGTCGCAGGTTGCCGCGTCACCGAAGGCAAGGTCGAGCGTGGCGTCGGCGTCCGCCTGGTGCGCGACAACGTCGTCATCCACGAAGGCAAGCTCAAGACCCTCAAGCGCTTCAAGGACGAAGTCTCGGAAGTCAACATGGGTCAGGAATGCGGTATGGCCTTCGAGAACTACGAAGACATCCGCGTCGGCGATACGATCGAGTGCTTCCGCGTCGAGCACATCACCCGCACGCTGTAAGCAATCCTTAGATTTGCACGATATCAAAACCGCCGGCCACGACCGGCGGTTTTTTATTGGATCCGACCGAGCGAGGATGAACCGACGCCATGACCAAGGGGTCTGAAGACCACGATTCAGTCACCGTTTCCTTCCTGCGCCAACCCGACGAGCATGTCGCGGTGATGTTGCGAGCAGGCCGACGCATAGCGCGCCGCAGCCCGCAGAAAGCCCAGAACGAGGTGGGATGGTTCTTCATATCGGCGATTGCCGTTGGCGCGGGCCTGCCGGTTCTTTTCTATCTGCTAAGACGCTATGTCTATGTCCCCGTTTTCGGACTATCGCCTTCCATCCACGAAGCCGACATTGCCATCATATGGCTTGTGCCTTCGCTGATGATCTATGCGCTCATTCTGGTTTACGCCCGATGGGCGATGCGGCGACGGCGGGCACTAATGCGTTCACGCATTCGACCTGGTGTCACGATCACCGTAACGGCCAATGCGCAGGGTGCGTCCTGGGCGTCGACGGATACCAAGATCTGGCTCGGCTGGAGCGAAATCATCAATATCAGCCGCGTCGAAGGGCGGATCGAGTTCGATCTCGAATCTTTCTTCACCTATATTCCGGCCTCGGCTTTTTCCGATCAGAAGGCACAGGATGCCGCATTCGCAAGGATTCTCGGCTTCTGGCGGGCCGCAAACCCTGTCCAGCCTTGACCTTTGCGCCGGATCGAGTCATTTGACCCCCTTTATCGCGTCCAAGGGACGCTGCTAACGGAACAACCATGACCAGACCAACTTCTTCCGCGCCTTCGCAGCGCATGCTTCGCGTCGGCGAGCAGGTGCGCTCAGCGATCACGCAGGTTCTGCAGCGTGGCGAAGTGCGCGACGACCTGATCGAGCGCACCGTGATTTCCATTTCCGAGGTGCGCATGTCGCCGGATCTGAAGATCGCCACCGCCTTCGTGACACCGCTCGGCGTTGCCGACCACGCCGCTGTGATCGAGGCGCTGAACCGCCATGCCAAATACATCCGCGGCCGCCTCGGTCCGCAGCTCCGGCAGATGAAGTACATGCCGGAAGTGCGCTTCCGCGACGATACGAGCTTCGACAACTACCAGAAGATCGACGCATTGCTGCGCTCGCCCGAGGTCAGCCGCGACCTCGAAGACGACAACGACCAAGATCAATAACAGAGACAGAGAATGTCCAAGCCACGCAAGCCCAAGGGCCGCCCGATTTCGGGCTGGCTCATCCTCGACAAGCCGGTCGATTTCGGCTCGACCGAAGCCGTTTCCAAGATCAAGTGGCTGTTCAAGGCCCAGAAGGCCGGCCATGCCGGCACGCTCGATCCGCTCGCCTCCGGCATGCTACCGATCGCGCTCGGCGATGCCACCAAAACGGTTCCCTACGTCATGGACGGCCGCAAGATCTATGAATTCACCGCGACCTGGGGTGAAGAGCGCGCTTCCGACGACCTCGAAGGCGAAGTGACAGCCACCTCGGACGCCCGTCCGAGCGAAGAGGACATCCGTGCGCTGCTGCCGAAATATACCGGCGTCATCCAGCAGGTTCCGCCGCAGTTTTCCGCGATCAAGATCGCCGGCGAGCGTGCCTATGACCTGGCCCGCGAAGGCGAGACGGTCGAGATCCCCTCGCGCGAAGTCGAGATCTTCCGTCTGACGCTGCTGGCTTGCCCGGATGCCAACACGGCGCATTTCGAAGTGGAATGCGGCAAGGGCACCTATGTGCGCGCACTTGCCCGCGATTTCGGTCGCGACCTCGGCTGCCGCGGCTATATTTCCGGCCTGCGCCGCAGCTTCGTCGCACCCTTCGCCGAAGAGACGATGGTGCCGCTTGCCGATCTGGTCGCGCTGGAAGAGATCGAGGATGCCAATGAGCGGCTCGCCGCGCTCGATGCGCTGCTGATCGATACGGCGGAAGCCTTGTCGTCACTGCCGCATCTCGTCATCAACGACGACCAGGCGCACCGCCTGAAGATGGGCAATCCCATTCTCGTGCGCGGCCGCGATGCGCCGGTCGCCGAAACCGAGGCCTATGCCACGGCACGCGGCAAGCTGATCGCCATCGGCGAGATCGGCCAGGGCGAATTCCGCCCCAAGCGCGTCTTCGTCTGACTCTCAGTCGGCCGGAATGACTGACTATTGCCGGGCAACGGCGATGCGATATGCTCCCCGACGGGCCATCATGGCCCGTTCAAAGGGGGCAAACATGCGCAGAGTTGCATTCGGAATACTGGCATTCCTTTCCCTGTTTTTGGCAATTACGAGCGCCCAATCCGCCGAGCGATGGGCCGGGCTGCCGCCATTTCCGCCAATGCCGCAGCCGAAAACGAGCGGCATGGCCGATGTCAACGACATCAAGATGTATTACGCCGAATATGGCGAAGGCGATCCGATCCTCTTCATTCATGGCGGACTTGGGAATGCCGACATCTGGGGCCGCCAGGTGGCCGACTTCGCCAGGGATCACCTGGTCATCGTTGCCGATAGCCGCGGTCACGGCCGCTCGACGCGCAGCCAGCAGCCTTTCGGCTACGATCTGATGACCTCGGACTATGTTGCTCTGCTCGACTATCTGAAGATCGGCAAGGTGACGCTCGTCGGATGGTCCGATGGCGGCATCATCGGCATCGACATGGCGATGAAACATCCCGAAAAGCTGACGCGCGTCGTCGCTCAAGCCGCCAATGTCACGACCGACGGCGTGAAGCCCGACGTCATGAACAACAAGACGTTCAACGACTACATCAACGTCGCCGGCGACTATTACAGGAAGCTTTCGCCGACGCCGAACGAATACGATGCCTTCGTCAACCAGATCTCGCAGATGTGGGCGAGCCAACCGGCATGGACCGCAGCCGACCTCGGAAAGATCGCCGTGCCGGTAACACTTGCCATCGGCGACCATGACGAGGCGGTGAAGCTCGACCATACCCAGATGATGGCCAAGGAGATCCCAGGCGCCAAGCTCGTCATTCTGAAGGATGCCAGCCATTTCGCCATGCTGCAGGATCCGGAAGGGTATGACGCCATGGTTCGGGACGCCATGGCGGGACGCTGAAATCGGCTGGGAAACCGCCTCGGGGAGAACCCTCTTTCCATTGGCGCTCATTTGGTTTATAGGCAGCGCCAGCATCGGGCATGCCTGATTGCATTCGCGGCCAATGCTGGACGACATCCCGGCGTTTGGCGACTTTAATTTCCTCTCATAGAAAGGACTATCCGATGTCGATCACTGCTGAGCGCAAGGCTGCGCTGATCAAGGAATACGCGACCGCTGAAGGCGACACCGGTTCTCCGGAAGTACAGGTTGCGATCCTGACCGAGCGCATCAACAACCTCACGGACCACTTCAAGGACCACAAGAAGGACAACCATTCCCGTCGTGGTCTCCTGACGATGGTTTCCAGCCGGCGCTCGCTTCTTGACTACCTCAAGAAGAAGGACGAAGGCCGTTATACCAAGCTGATCACCAGCCTCGGTATCCGTCGCTAACGGAATTTCCGGCGGGCGTTCACCTGAACGTCCGCCGGACGCTTATGAAGGGTATGAGCCCTTGAGACCAGTTTCCCTCGCGCCTTGTGTCTGCGCGATGCGAAGCTGCCGGCAGCCCGGATGGGCCGGCGCTGCCAACAACAACCGTTGACCTGTCATGGGGCAGGATTGCCGGATGCTTTCAGCCGAAGCTTCGTGCTTCGGCCGATTTTCGAAAGCCTCTCGTTGTCTTGCCCGTGATGCGTCACATTTCGTGTGGTTGAAGACGTGCCTTGCCGAAATCGTCGGCGATGGCGCCTTTTCCCGCACAATGTAAGGACAAGATATGTTCGATACCCATACCGTCGAAATCGAGTGGGCAGGCCGCCCGCTGAAGCTCGAAACCGGCAAGATCGCCCGCCAGGCTGACGGCGCCGTCGTTGCCACCTACGGCGAGACCGTGGTGCTTGCGACCGTCGTTTCCGCCAAGGCTCCGAAGCCGGGCCAGGACTTCTTCCCGCTCACCGTCAACTACCAGGAAAAGACCTACGCAGCCGGCAAGATCCCCGGCGGCTACTTCAAGCGCGAGGGCCGTCCGAGCGAAAACGAAACGCTCGTTTCCCGCCTGATCGACCGCCCGATCCGCCCGCTCTTCCCGGAAGGTTACAAGAACGACACGCAGGTCGTCGTAACCGTTATCCAGCATGACCTGGAAAACAATCCGGACATCCTGTCGATGGTCGCGACCTCGGCTGCCCTGACGCTCTCGGGCGTTCCGTTCATGGGCCCGATCGGCGGCGCCCGCGTCGGCTACATCAACGGCGAATACGTGCTCAACCCGCATCTCGACGAAATGGACGAGTCGAGCCTCGACCTCGTCGTCGCCGGCACGCAGGAAGCCGTTCTCATGGTCGAATCCGAAGCCAAGGAACTGGCTGAAGACGTCATGCTCGGCGCCGTCATGTTCGGTCACCGCGGCTTCCAGCCGGTTATCGATGCGATCATCAAGCTCGCCGAAGTAGCTGCCAAGGAGCCCCGCGACTTCCAGCCGGAAGACTATTCCGAGCTCGAGAAGGAAATGCTCGGCCTCGCCGAAGCCGACCTGCGCGACGCCTACAAGATCACCCAGAAGGCCGATCGCTACGCAGCCGTCGACGCCGTCAAGGCCAAGGTGAAGGCGCACTTCCTGCCGGCCGAAGGCGAAGCCAAGTACACGGCTGAAGAAGTCGGCGCCATCTTCAAGCACCTACAGGCCAAGATCGTCCGCTGGAACATCCTCGACACATCGAGCCGCATCGACGGCCGCGACCTGTCGACCGTTCGCCCGATCGTTTCCGAAGTCGGCCTCCTGCCGCGCACGCACGGTTCGGCTCTCTTCACCCGCGGTGAAACGCAGGCGATCGTCGTTGCCACGCTCGGCACCGGCGAAGACGAGCAGTTCGTCGACAGCCTGACCGGCATGTACAAAGAAAACTTCATGCTGCACTACAACTTCCCGCCCTACTCGGTCGGCGAAACCGGCCGCATGGGTTCTCCGGGTCGCCGCGAAATCGGCCATGGCAAGCTCGCATGGCGCGCTGTCCACCCGATGCTGCCGACGGCGGAACAGTTCCCCTACACGCTGCGCGTCGTTTCGGAAATCACCGAGTCCAACGGCTCCTCCTCGATGGCGACCGTCTGCGGCACCTCGCTGGCGCTGATGGATGCCGGCGTTCCGCTGGCAAAGCCGGTTGCTGGTATCGCCATGGGCCTGATCAAGGAAGAAGAGCGCTTCGCCGTTCTCTCCGACATCCTGGGTGACGAAGACCACCTCGGCGACATGGACTTCAAGGTTGCCGGTACCGAAGCCGGTATCACCGCCCTGCAGATGGACATCAAGATCGAAGGTATCACCGAAGAGATCATGAATGTCGCTCTGAACCAGGCGAAGGGTGGCCGTCTGCACATTCTCGGCGAAATGGCCAAGGCCATCTCCGAGAGCCGCGGCCAGCTCGGCGAATTCGCTCCGCGCATCGAAGTGATGAACATCCCGGTCGACAAGATCCGCGAAGTCATCGGCTCCGGCGGCAAGGTCATCCGCGAAATCGTCGAAAAGACCGGCGCGAAGATCAACATCGAGGACGACGGCACCGTCAAGATCGCCTCCTCCTCCGGCAAGGAAATCGAAGCGGCCCGCAAGTGGATCCACTCGATCGTCGCCGAGCCGGAAGTCGGCCAGATCTACGAAGGTACGGTTGTCAAGACCGCCGACTTCGGCGCCTTCGTCAACTTCTTCGGTGCCCGTGACGGCCTCGTCCACATCTCGCAGCTCGCTTCCGAGCGCGTTGCCAAGACGCAGGACGTCGTCAAGGAAGGCGACAAGGTTTGGGTCAAGCTGCTCGGCTTCGACGAACGCGGCAAGGTTCGCCTGTCCATGAAGGTCGTCGACCAGGCCACCGGCCAGGAAATCGCCGCCGACAAGAAGAAGGACGACGCAGCCGAGTAAGCTGCGCCTTCATCCAAGTTCCGGGGCGCGGGATCTTTTCCGCGCCCTTTTTATATTGAATGCCGTCGGCTGCCTTCGCTGAAACTGCGTGCCCGGCCCCTCACCCTAGCCCTGTTAAAGAGAGGAGAGAGCTAGGGTGAAGGGCAAGCATGAAATACGATAAGGCCACGGATATCCGACGATCCAAATCCACCTTTCACGACGAGACCACGCCCATGAGCCGCGATGCCCTGAAGACCCTGTTTCACCCCTTTGCCTCCGGTACTGTCGACGCGCCCGGAGAAGGCGAGCGGATCCTGTTTCTTGGCGCTGAGGCCGGCTTTTCGCTGCCAGGCGACTTTGCCGCCGAGCTTTCCGCCGTCCAGGGCTTCCGTCCCTTTTATCGCCAGCTGCAGGCACAGCGGATCAATGTGACGCCGGAGATCGAAGGCGAAGGCTATGACGGCGCACTGGTGCTGTGCGGCAAGCACAAGGGTGAAAACGAGAGCTATATTGCGGAAACACTGTCGCGCGTGAAAGAGGGTGGCCTTATCGTCATTGCCGGCGGCAAGGAAGATGGCATTCAGCCGCTGCGCAAGCGCCTCGAAGGCTTCGGCCTCGCGGTCGAGCATATGCCGAAGTATCACGGCGTCGCCCTGTGGTTCGCACGCCCCGCCGACGTAAAGGCTCTGACCGCGCAGCTGGTAAAGCCGGCAACCCGCGTCGATGAGCGCTTCACGACCACGGCCGGCATGTTCTCACACGACCGGATCGATGCCGGTTCGGAGCTGCTCGCCTCACGCCTGCCGACCGACTTTACCGGCGACGCAGCCGACTTCGGCGCCGGCTGGGGCTACCTTTCCGTCGAGCTTGCGACAAAGTCGCCAAGGATCGCGCGTATCGACCTCTACGAGGCCCATTACGGCGCGCTGGAGGCTGCCCGCGCCAATCTGCTGGCAAACTGCCCGAAGGTCGCCCAGCGCTTCTTCTGGACCGATCTGGCGAGCGAGCCGGTCAAGGACAAGTATGACCTGATCATCATGAACCCGCCCTTCCACGAAGGCCATGCCGCCGAGCCTTCGCTCGGCCAGGCGATGATCAAGACGGCGGCTTCGGCCCTGCGCGGCGGCGGCCGCCTGATGCTGGTCGCCAATCGCGGCCTGCCCTACGAGCCGGTGCTGGCGGAAAACTTCAAGGAGTTTGGCGAGACCTGCCGCAACGCCCGCTTCAAGGTGCTCTGGGCAAAGAAATAAGCCACGAGGCGGCCAACCGGCCGCCTTTTTCAATTTCCGGATCTAATTTGTTCGGTTTGAGCGGGACATCAGGTGATCCCGCAAGGTCAGGAAGTTTCTTTCCACGAGGAACCAGAGCGTCGCCGCCACGAGGAAGCAGGTGGCGAGATAGATGATGAAGCCGGAAAGCCCCTGAAGATTGTCCCTGCCGAAGACCATCTGGTCGAGATGGTAGACACCCTTGTGGGTGAGATAGAGGCTGTAGGAAAGCGTCGCGATGCCGGATATCGCCGGCAGGTGCCAGCGTCCGATCCTGGGCTGCAGGTCCAGCAATGCACCGAGGATGAGAGCCACGCCCGCCGAGAACAGCGGAAAGCCGACGACCGCGCCCGCAAGGGGCTGAAACACCAGCGGCAAGTTGGTTTCTGCAAAAGGCCCTCGGATCGAAAAGATCACGAGCGCCGCCGTCACGGCCATGCCGCCGATGCCAAGCGCGATGAAGGGCGGCAGATAGCGTTCCCACAGCAGCGGCCTGAAGAGCCGGATCGCCGCCAGCGCGACACCGAAGGTCAGCCCATCAAGCCGATTGTAGGTCGGGTAGTAGACATCTCTCAGATAGACGGCGAACGCCTCCCTGTAGGTCTGTATTTCAGCAGCCGGGCCAACCTGGTTCTGCCATAGCGCGAACCTTAGACCCATGCCGGCAATCACGATGGCCGCGACCAGAAGGGCCACAAAGACCACGGTGGCGCGACGTTTCAGCAGAACGACGAGCAGCGGCAGGAGGAGATAGAAATGCTCCTCGACACTTAGCGACCAAGCTTCTGTGAAAGTGCCGCCAAGGCGCGGGTCGAGCCCGAAATTGACAGTGAAGGTCAGAAACCGCCAGGCCGACTGCATCGTCGGTGCATCCCGCAGCGACGGGATGAATGTGTAGGAGGCGAGCACAAGCAGAAAGGCTGGCAAAATGCGGAACGCCCGGCGCAGATAGAAAGTCTTGAAGTCGACGGCGTTGCGGCGCGTGACCTCCGCCATCAACTGGCTTCCGATGAGATAACCGCTGAGCACGAAGAAGATGTCGACGCCGATCCAGCCATAGGGCCTGATTTCCGCCAAAAGCAGCGGCGTCGCTTCGACGGGCAGATGCACGAGCATCACAAGCAGAATGGCAAGCGCCCGCAACAGATCCGGCCCCAATGCCCTCCTGGTGGCAGCGGTTTCGAGCGATGTCGTCTCGTCCAATGGATCGAGTGGCTTGGAGCTGGCAACAGTTATGGTGTTCACGGCTGGGGTTCCCGTAAATGGTCAATGAATGCCGATCGACATGCAGGAGATACTGTTGAATGCGTGCCTTGTATCGGAATTCTGGCCGGCCGTAACGGGCCATCCCCGGCAAGATAGAATTAACCTAAAATTTTCGTAAAATCTTATCGAATACCCGTTAACGCGCCCAATTCGGCGCCCCCGCCCGGCCGCTTATGTTCCAAAGCGCCGAGGACAGGGCAACCAGTGGTACTCCACCCTTGCGTGAACCACCCATAGATTCGCCTCTATTCGAAGGGAGGTTCGTGTCTCGGCAGAGGCGTTCATGCCGCTGTCGTCACAAGAGGGGGAAGCCGATGATTGAAGTCACGCGCCGCACGGTGCTGCGAACTGGCCTTCTGGCCGTCGCTTCGGCAGTACCAGCAATGAGCCCGGCGGCCACGATTGCGCCAACCTGGCCGTCGTCTCTGGTACAGGCAGCAAGGGCACAGATCGGCGTCACCACGCGCTATGACCCCACCTATGTCAGACTGGCCTATCCTGGCGGCGACGTGCCTCCCGATCGCGGCGTTTGCACCGACGTCGTCATCCGTGCCTATCGCCAGGCCTTCGGGCTCGATCTGCAAAAGCTGCTGCACGAAGACATGAAGGCCAATTTTGCCGCCTACCCCAAGGCGTGGGGAATGAAGGCGCCCGATCCCAATATCGACCACCGCCGCGTCCCTAATCTTGCCGCCTATTTCACCAGACGGAAAACGGCCCTGTCCTTGACCGAGGACTTCGCGAGCTATCGTCCCGGCGACCTCGTCACACAGATGCTTCCGGGCAATCTCACCCATATCGTCATCGTCTCATCGAAAACGTCAGCGGAGGTGCCGGGGCGGCCGCTGGTGATCCAGAACATTGGCGCCGGGGCGAGCGAGGACGACACGCTGTTTGCCTATCAGCGGACGGGACATTATCGATTCTCGCCGGTCGTCTGATCCAGGCCTGTTGCGGACCATATCACGACACCGGCGAAACCGATGGGCTGACAGCTATCGCGATCTGGCCCGATTCTTTTCGGACCACTCCCGGCGAAGAACCGCATAGACGCATTCATCGCCCCAAATGCCGTTGAAGCGATCGCTTTCGATCAGGAGCGCCTCGCGACGCATGCCCAGCCGCTCGACAACGCCGACCGATCCGGCATTCTTCGCATCCAGCCGCGCGAAGATCCGGTGGAAGCCGAATTTTTCGAAACCGAGGGTGATAATGGCCGCAGCGGCTTCAGTAGCGTAGCCCTTGCCGGCATAGACGGGGTTGAAGATATAGCCGAGTTCGGCCTGCTGGGCGGCCTTGTTGGTGAATGTCAGGCCGACGTCACCCACCAAAGCATCATCCTCCCGCCGAATGACGGCACATAGCAGCGTATCCCCGTCTTCGCTGAATGAGGACGTCAAGCGAGCATCGAAACGTTCCCTCATCGCCTCTGGCGAAGGAGGATCGCGATAGAGGAAACGATAGATCTCGGGCCGCGAGCGATAGGAGCTGTAGGCTTCGAAATCTCCGGCAACAAATTTGCGCAGGATGAGGCGATCCGTAGAGGCAAGGCTTTCGTTATCGGCAGTTATCATGACACATCCTGTTATTTCGGCGTTGTCGCCGCTTAATCCGGCCGCGCCGCCAGCAACTCCGCCTCATCCAGCCGGCGCGGGATCAGGTGGACATGGGCATGGAAGATTTTTTGGCCGGCCGCGTGACCAATATTCGAACCGAAGTTGAACCCGCTGACGGACGAGTCTTCGCTGCCGATTGCCTCCCGGCACTGCAGGGCGAGCTCGTGAATGGCTTCTCGCTCATCGGCATCACTCGCGAAAATATCCATCACATGGCGCTTCGGAATGATCAGCGTGTGCAATGGCCGGACCGGGAATTTATCCCTGATCGCAAAGGCCAAGGGATTTTCGGCAAGGATGGTCAATTCCGCTGTACGGCAGAAGATGCAGTTCTGATGCAATAGCCGACCTCCACAAAAGCTTAGGGCCGCACTCAGCGGCCCCAACCCATTACAAATTTGCACTCGATGAGGTCGTTTCAACCCCTAGAGCGCCCGTGCTTCCTTTAGGAAGCACAAAGGACGCTCCAACTCTTTGAATCTACGCATCAGGCTTTCCGAAAATCGATTCCGATTTTCGAGCCGATGCTGTAGCACCGAGGATCATTCCGCATCCGCGCTCGACAGCGCTTCCAGCGTCGGCATCGAGGTGATGTTGTAGCCGGCATCGACGAAATGAATTTCGCCGGTAACGCCTGCCGACAGATCCGACAGCAGGTAGAGCGACGACGAGCCGACCTGATCGATGGTAACAGACTTGCGCAGCGGCGCGTTGCGCTGGTTCCAGGACAGGATGGCGCGGGCATCGGAAATGCCGGCGCCGGCCAATGTGCGGATCGGGCCGGCGGAAACGGCGTTGACGCGGATGCCGCGCGGGCCGTAGTCGGCGGCGAGATAGCGAACGGAAGCCTCAAGTGCCGCCTTGGCGACGCCCATGACGTTGTAGTTCGGGATCACGCGCGTCGAACCATTATAGGTCAGCGTCAGCATGCTGCCGCCTTCCGTCATCAGTTCGGCGGCGCGCTTGGCGACCTCGGTGAAGGAGAAGCAGGAAATCACCATGGTACGGGTGAAATTGTCCCGCGTGGTGTCGGCATAAAGCCCCTTCAACTCGTTCTTGTCGGAAAAACCGATGGCGTGAACGATGAAATCCAGCTTGCCCCAGCGTTCCTTGATCGCCGAGAAAGTGGCATCGACGGAAGCGAGATCCTCGACATCGCACGGCAGGATGAAATCCGAGCCCAGTTCGGCCGCGAGCGGCTTGACGCGCTTGCCGAGCGCCTCGCCCTGAAAAGTGAAAGCCAGCTCCGCACCTTCGGCGGCGAGCGCCTTTGCAATGCCCCAAGCAATCGAGTGATTGTTTGCGACGCCCATGATGAGGCCGCGCTTACCCTGCATGATTCCTGTCATTGCCTTATCCGTTGTAGCGCTGGAATACCAGCGTGGCATTGGTGCCGCCGAAACCGAAGGAATTCGAAAGAGCGATGTCGATCTTGGCATCGTCGATGCGCTTGCGCACGATCGGCACGCCTGCGAATTCCGGATCGAGTTCGGTGATATGGGCGCTTTCGCCGATGAAGCGCTCCTGCATCATCAAGATCGAATAGATCGATTCCTGAACGCCTGCTGCGCCGAGCGAGTGGCCCGTCAGCGACTTGGTCGACTGGATCGGCGGGATCTTGTCGCCAAAGACTTCGCGAATCGCGCCGATTTCCTTGCTGTCGCCCACCGGCGTCGAGGTGCCGTGGGTGTTGATGTAATCGATATCGCCCTTCACGGTGGCGAGCGCCTGGCGCATGCAGCGCACGGCGCCCTCGCCCGACGGTGCAACCATGTCATAGCCGTCCGAAGTGGCGCCGTAGCCGACGATTTCGGCATAGATCTTGGCGCCGCGGGCCTTGGCATGTTCCAGCTCTTCCAGAACCAGTACGCCGGCGCCGCCGGCGATGACGAAGCCGTCACGCTTGGCGTCATAGGCGCGCGAGGCGGTTTCCGGATGGTTCTCGTTGAAGTCGGAAGACATCGCGCCCATGGCGTCGAAGAGGTTCGACATGGTCCAGTCGAGATCTTCGTGGCCGCCGGCAAACATGACGTCCTGCTTGCCCCACTGGATCATTTCGGCGGCGTTGCCGATGCAGTGCGCCGAGGTCGAGCACGCCGAGGAGATCGAGTAGTTCACGCCGTGGATCTTGAACCAGGTCGCAAGCGTCGCCGAGGCCGTCGACGACATCGACTTCGGCACGGCGAAGGGGCCGATACGCTTCGGGCTGTTGTTCTTGCGGGTAATGTCAGCAGCTTCGATCAGCGTGCGCGTCGACGGGCCGCCGGAGCCCATGATGATGCCGGTGCGCTCGTTGGTGATGTCGCCTTCCTCAAGGCCGCTGTCAGCGATCGCCTGCTTCATGGCGACATGATTCCAGGCGCCGCCCTGCGACAGGAAGCGCATGGCGCGGCGGTCCACCAGCTCGGCCGTATCGATCTTCGGGGCGCCCCAGACCTGGCACTTGAAGCCATGCTCGGCGAAATCGGGAGAGAAAGAAATACCGGACTTGGCTTCGCGCAGCGAGGCAGCCACTTCCTGAGCATCATTTCCGATCGAAGAGACAATACCCAGACCCGTAACAACAACCCGTCTCATATCGATGACCTTTTCTTAAACAGTCTGTCTTGGTGGAGGCGGCAGAGCCGCAAATCAGGCAACCTTGTCCTTGGACAGGCCTACACGCAGGTCCGTCGCCTGATAAATGGTCTCGCCGTCGGCCTTCAACCAGCCATCGGCCGTGCCGAGGACGAGGCGGCCGCGCATGACGCGCTTGAAGTCGATGCCGTATTCGAGAAGCTTGGTGTCCGGACGAACCATGCCCTTGAACTTCACTTCGCCTGTCGAAAGGGCCATGCCGCGGCCGGGCTCGCCGAGCCAGCCGAGGAAGAAACCGGTGAGCTGCCACATGCCGTCGAGGCCGAGGCAGCCGGGCATGATCGGATTGCCGGCGAAATGGCAAGGGAAGTACCAGTCATCCGGGCGCACATCGTATTCGGCGCGGATGAAGCCCTTGTCAAAGGCGCCACCGGTCTCGGAAATTTCGGTAATGCGATGGACCATCAGCATCGGTGGCAGGGGAAGCTGTGCGTTGCCGGGGCCGAACAGCTCGCCGCGGCCGCAGGCCAGGATTTCCTCGTAGTTGAAGCTGGATTGTCTCGTCGTCATAAAAATTCCGTTTCCCCCGCAGGAATGCCGATGGATTTGAAGCTTTAGTGCAAGATGGAGGGAAAATGAAGCGAAAGCATTGCAGCTTCATTCATCCTTCCGATTAAACGCACTAGCTCTTATGTGGTGGTCGCATACAGGAACGCCAGAGCCGCTACCAGAGCCAAATGCGGCAAAAGCCCGTTTTTTGCGGCTTTTGAGCACCTTCCCACCCCATTGAAACTATTGAAAGCAATCAAGGCAAAAGTTATATGGCTTAGTAAAGATTTATAGAGATCAGGAATCCGGAGTCCCTGAATGGCGGAAGAAGCCGAAATCGCGATCGAGAGCAGGCTGCGCAATGTAGGCCTAAGGCCGACCAGGCAGCGGATCGCGCTGGGAGATCTTCTTTTTGCCAAGGGAAACCGCCACCTGACCGTGGAAGAGCTTCACGAAGAAGCGGTTGCCGCGGGTGTCCCGGTTTCGCTCGCCACCGTCTACAACACGCTGCATCAGTTCACCGAAGCCGGCCTGATCCGTGTGCTTGCCGTCGAGAGCACCAAGACCTATTTCGACACCAACGTTTCCGACCACCATCACTTTTTCGTGGAAGGTCACAACGAAGTGCTGGATATCCCGATCAGCAACCTGACGATCGGGAACCTGCCGGAGCCGCCGCAGGGCATGGAAATCGCCCATGTCGACGTGGTGATCCGCCTGCGCCGGAAGCAGCAGCGTTAAAGCACCCTCGATCAGCTCGACCTGTGGCCGAAAGCCCCCCTTACATCACGTCATCCGGATGCCGGCCGGGCCTATGATGATAGGTCGGGAAGGTCCAGCCGAACCAGAGCGCCCCTCCCCGCACTGCGAAGGCCGCTGCAACGCCGAGCCCTGCCGAAACGAAAAGAGGCAACGCCGTCGCATTGGCCGCGGTGAAGACGCCGGCGCCGACGATGGACGCCGTCACGTAGATCTCCGGCCGCAGCAGCACCGAGGGCTCATTCGCCAGCAGATCGCGCAGGATGCCGCCGAAAGTGGCCGTCAGCGCACCGGTGACGATGGCAACCGTTGGCGACCCCGTCGCCGCCATGCCCTTGGCGGCCCCCATCACGCAATAGGCAGACAAGCCCACCGCATCGAGCCAGATCAGCAGCCGGTAGCGTGATTCGAACAGATGAGCGGTGAAGAAAAACAACACGCCGACGATGGCGCAGATGATGATATAGGTCGGGTTCAGCACCCAGAAGACCGGAACGCGGCCGAGGATGATATCCCGAAGCGTGCCGCCGCCGATGCCGGTGACTGCGGCAAAGAACAGAAAGCCGATCAGATCGAGCTGTTTGCGCGACGCCGCAAGCGCGCCGGTGGCGGCAAAGAGGGCGACGCCGGCATAGTCAAGAAACGAGAGAAGCGACATCGAGAACTCCAACGGGGCGCCGGAGCCGGATGATTTTTCGGCATCCCGCTCCAACGGCAATTTTCATGAAGTGAATCATGACCGCAAGGGCCACGCAAGCAGGCGCGTGCAAAGATGTCGCAGCGGTTACGGCGATCGATTTGGCCGTGACGGCGCTTCGAAGAGGAATCCCCCGTGAAATCCCTGCTGATCGTCATCATCAACCTCATCGCATTCGTGATCATGCCGGCTGCAGCGCAGGCGCAGCAGTCGATCCTGCAGGATCCGGTGGCTTTCGAGAAGGATCACTTCACCAAAAGTTGCGACGGGCAGGTGAGCTTCGGCGATCACTTCGCAACCCAGCAGGACATCAACAACGACAAGCTGATGGACATCGTCATCAATGAGGGCGAGATCACCTGCAAGGGCGAAAAGGGACCCTACTGCACCGACGAAGGCTGCCCCTATAATTTCTATGTCCAGGTCGCCGAAGGCGGCTATCTGATGATCGCCACCGCGAAGATCTACGGCTACGATTTCATCCAGCGCTTCGGCAACATGGTTCTGGTCATGAAGATGCATCCGCGCTTCTGCGACCGCAAGGATGGCGAGGCCGTCTGCGAAATCACCGTCCGAGTGCGCGGCACCAAATTCGTCACCATATCCCAGAAGTAGGCTTTACGGCCCGGATACGTAGGCGCGGTCTCGAAACGCCATTGCGGTCGGGACTCACGTGACTACGATCCGGAGCGCGCGTTATGGCGCGGGGTAGAGCGCGGAAGTGCGGCCGACGGCGTAGTAGCCGACCAGGCCGGCCCATTCGCGCAGGCCGGTCGCCAGCAGCTGCGCATTACGCGAAGGCTGGGTGAAATCGAAGCCGGGCGTTTCCTTGCCGGTGCTGCGATAATCGACCGGCCACGGCACGACGGAAATGCCCTGCTTGCGGAAAATGCCCATGGAGCGCGGCATGTGGAATCCCGAGGTGATGAGCAGGCAATCCGAAAGCCCGTTCTGCGCCAGCAGTTCCTTGGTGTTGACGGCGTTCTCGAAGGTGGTGCGCGAGGTCTTGTCCTCGATCATGCGGCTCGTCGAAGTGCCGAGGGCGGTGAAGAAGCGCTCGGAGATGACGGCATCGCCCTCATAGGAGCCGCCGATCGACCCGTCGCCGCCCGAAATGACGATGCGGGCCTGCGGATATTTCTGCGCCAGACGCAGCGCCTCGATGAGGCGGTCGCCGGCCGAATCAAGCTCGTAGCCGCCCCGTACCGTCGTCACTTCGTTCTGCGTGGCGCCGCCGAGCACGATCATGCATTTGAGATCAGCAGGGTCGGCAGCAGGCTTCGGAAAGCGCTCCTCCAGCCCCTGCACCACATAGGCGCCCGCCGTCGTATAAAGCGTGACGAACAAGACGACAGCGGACAGCAGCGAGGCGGTCAGCATGGTGACCCGCCAGCGCAGGAGCCCGGCGATGAAGGCCAAAAGGCCGAGGAGGAATGCCAGCGACAACGGCTGACCGAAAATCCAGACAAGTTTCGAAAAAACAAACACGGCACATCCTTACGCTTGTCGGCAGAAAACGATTCGGTTTCTCCCTAGCAGATTTTTGTGCACCGCAATGTGGCTATTTCGATCGTCGCGCCAGCGGAGCCGCCGCCACGAAGCGCTGATTGAAGCGGCGCTGCAGCGGGCGGGGGATGAAGAGCGTCGACAGCGCCAGGGCAAGGGCGACCATCGACACCAGCCAGAGCGCATGTGCCCCAAAGGTACGGGCAAGAAGCGCGCCGATGACGGCGCCCGATATCATGCCGCTCCAGGGCACTATCTGCACCGTCCAGGCAAAATCCCGCTCGCCAAGCAGGAAACGGCCGATGCCGCGACCGAATCGCGAGAGTGCGCCCGTGACATAGGTAAGCCCGATCGGCAGGCCTTCGATATGCTCGACCGTGGCGTTGACGAGGCCCATGGCGAGCACCACGAGAAAGAACTGTACCAGAACCAACGCCGGCTCCGCAAAGCCGGCCGCAGCTGCCAGAAGGATGCTGACGCAGGCCAGCACGACGAAGGCCCGCCGGTCGGCCATATGAGCGATAACGATGCCGAGCGCATTGCCGCCTATGAAGGTCAGAATGGCGGAAAACAGCACCAAGGCATGACCGAAATCCCCCGTTCCAAGCGCAATCGCCGCCCGCGTCGTGTTGCCCGTCATGAAGGATACGAAATTGCCCGTCAGCATCAGGCCGACGGCATCGGTCATGCCGGCGAGAAATGCAATCGAGGCAACGAGTACCAACCCCGTCACCGTACGGCGGGTCTTAATGAGGCGACGGCGGCGCTGTCTGGTCATGAGGCGAATCGAGGTGAGTTGCGGGAGATCGGAGGCTAGCATGAAGTTGGGGGGATGCGGAATGTTGTGGAGTTGATTCGAAGCAACCCGCCGACGGGCACGGCGCAATTACAATCTCTTCTTCGCAAAGGCACGTCCCGATCCGGATTTAAGGTATTTTTCGAACTCGAACGCCTGCGTCTCATCTGAGAAGGCGATGTAGGTTTTGATCGACCACGGCGCGTATTTCGAAGTATGGGACACTTCTCCGGCGTTGTGCTTTGTCAGACGAGCTTTCAGATCTCCGGTTACGCCAACATAGTGACGATCAGGAAAATCTCGGCTTTGGAGAATGTAAACATACTTCATGCACAGCATGATAGTGTACAACAGCAGGAGCACAACCAGTGCGCTATCACCAACGACCCAAACCGAGTTTACAAATCAAACTACTGAGAGATCTGGAGAAAGTCCGCTTTCGTTACTTCGTAACTTCAGCGCGACAGCCTTCGCCGTCTTCTCGCCTTCGGTTCATCAAGCCTACCGGCTTGCCGAGCCGAAGCTCGCAGAGCGAAGGCTGGTGGAGCTAAGCGGGATCGAACCGCTGACCTCTTGCATGCCATGCAAGCGCTCTCCCAGCTGAGCTATAGCCCCATCAAGATGGTGCCGTTTTACCGGCCCTGGGTCCCTTCCGAGCGCTTCGCCCGTCGGGGTGGCGGCTTATTACTTGTGGTTTTCACAGATAGCAAGCCGAAAAATTCGGCCCGGGAAATTTTTCTTTGTTCCCGAGCCGATTGTCGTCAGATCAAACGTCGTCGTCGTCGCCGGTGACGCCGATGATGTCGCTCATGTCGTCATCGTCTTCATCTTCATCGGCTTCGAGGAAGGTGTCGTCGTCATCGTCGCCGATTTCGACATCGTCATCGCCGATATCCGGAATATCGTCGCCTGCTGCAGCCTCATCGGCGTCCTCGAGCGATACCAGTTCGACTTCCGTGTTTTCGGTATCGACTTCGGCCACTTCCTCTTCTTCCGGAACTTCCTTCGCTGCGGAGGTTTCCTCGAAGAAGGACAAAGGCCAGGACTTGCCGGTATAGGGCGAGATCACCGGATCCCGGTTCAAGTCATAGAACTTCTTGCCGGTATCCGGGTCGGTACGTTTTGTTCCAAGTTCCGCTTTCGCCACTGTCAAAGCCTCATGAATGGCCGAATGAAAATTCGGCAATGCCGGGGAAGCCGGCGTTTTAAGGGAAATATCAGCCGGTCCCCTTAATCGTTGCGGCCGTTTCTGTCAAAGCTAAAGTTCGTGCCGCCTTGTACACGGTTTTCGTGCATTGCAAATGCAGGCCTTTGCCAACGAGCCGGTGCAAGGCAGGGCAGATCCGATTCAAGGGCATCGCCAGGATGCTTTTGCGTTTTTTTGCTATGATGACAAGATTGGGCGCGACGGCGGAAATCAAGCGCTGATAGATCGCGCTATTGGCCATTCGGAGCTTGTGATACCGGGTTTTCTGGCGGGGTCTCCCGAGAATGGCGCAACAAACGGACCGAAGCCATGTACCAGCCTCCACATCACCGCGAAGACGATCTCGGCACGCAGCACCAGCTGATCCGTGCTTATCCGCTGGGAATGCTCATTACGGCCGGAGCCGGCGGGCTTGTGGCCAATGCCGTGCCGTTTCACCTCAATGCCGAGCTTTCACCGAAGGGGACGCTGCAGGCCCACGTGGCCAGGGCAAACGGCCAATGGAAGGAGATTGCGGCGGGCGCACCCGTTCTCGTCGTCTTCCAGGGCGCCGATGCCTACATCACGCCGTCCTGGTATGCGACGAAGCGGGAGACCGGCAAGGTGGTGCCGACCTGGAACTATGCGATCGTGCAGGTTCGCGGAGCCGCGCGGATGATCGAGGACCCCGCCTGGCTGCGCGCGCAGATCGGCGCGCTGACGGGGGAGAACGAGAGCGACCGCGCTGACCCCTGGGCGATGGAGGATGCGCCACCGGAATTCATCGCGGCCCAGATGAAAGGCATCGTCGGCATCGAAATCGACATCGAGACGATTGACGGCAAATGGAAGGTGAGCCAGAACCGGCCACTGGCTGACCGACAGGGCGTCGCCGAAGGCCTTTCGGCGATCGATCGCACAGAGGCAGCGGAAATGGCCGAACTGGTGCGTCGCTACAGCAAATAACGAGAGACGACGTAGGGACGAAGGAAGACATGATCATCGCCATCGACGGGCCTGCGGCCGCCGGCAAAGGAACTCTGGCACGCCGGATCGCCGAAACCTACGGCTATCATCATCTCGATACCGGCCTTACCTACCGCGCCACAGCCAAGGCGCTCCTCGATGCCGGGCTGCCGCTCGATGACGAAACGATTGCCGAGGGCATGGCGCGCAAGGTCGATCTGGCCGGGCTCGACCGGACTATCCTCTCCCAGCATGAGATCGGCGAGGCAGCCTCGAAGATCGCCGTCATGCCGGCCGTCCGCCGGGCTCTGGTCGAAGCGCAGCGCCGCTTTGCTGCAAAGACGCCGGGTGCCGTGCTCGACGGCCGCGACATCGGCACCGTCGTCTGCCCGGGCGCGCCGGTAAAACTCTATGTGACAGCCTCGGCCGAAGTCAGGGCGAAGCGGCGCCACGAGGAGATCGTCGAGGCCGGCGGCAGCGCCGATTACGATGCCATTTTCGAGGATGTGAAGCGGCGCGACGAACGCGACATGGGCCGCACCGACAGCCCCTTGAAACCAGCTGAAGACGCGTACTTGCTAGATACCTCAGAAATGAGTATAGAAGCGGCGTTTCAGAAGGCTAAATCGATCGTCGATGCCGCTCTGAGCCGAAATGCCTGAAAATATGAGCGGCTTTCGTGCGCTTCGCGCCGGGACCGCCGATTTCAAAATAGCCTGACATTCCGTCCAAGCGCCGGATAGCTTTCCCCTCAAAGGAAGGCGGACTGGGGTCAGGCCCGTTTAACGCGAACCACCGGCGCGTCAGTGTCCAGATTGCATGATCAGGACACGCCAGGAGATTTTATGTCTGTAACTTCCCCCTCTCGCGAAGATTTCGCAGCCCTTCTCGAAGAATCCTTTGCCAAGAACGACCTGGCTGAAGGCTATGTCACCAAGGGCATCATCACCGCCATCGAAAAGGATGTCGCCGTTGTAGACGTCGGCCTCAAGGTCGAAGGCCGCATCGCGCTGAAGGAATTCGGTGCACGCGCCAAGGACGGCACGCTCAAGGTTGGCGATGAAGTCGAAGTTTACGTCGAGCGTATCGAAAACGCACTTGGCGAAGCTGTTCTGTCGCGCGAAAAGGCTCGCCGCGAAGAAAGCTGGATCAAGCTCGAAGCCAAGTTCGAAGCTGGCGAGCGCGTTGAAGGCGTCATCTTCAACCAGGTCAAGGGCGGCTTCACCGTCGATCTCGACGGCGCTATCGCCTTCCTGCCGCGTTCGCAGGTCGACATCCGTCCGATCCGCGACGTTACCCCGCTGATGCACAACCCGCAGCCCTTCGAAATCCTCAAGATGGACAAGCGCCGCGGCAACATCGTCGTTTCGCGTCGTACGGTTCTGGAAGAGTCCCGTGCCGAGCAGCGTTCTGAAATCGTTCAGAACCTCGAAGAAGGCCAGGTTGTTGACGGCGTCGTCAAGAACATCACCGATTACGGTGCGTTCGTTGACCTCGGCGGCATCGACGGCCTGCTGCACGTCACCGACATGGCATGGCGCCGCGTGAACCATCCGTCGGAAATCCTGTCCATCGGCCAGCAGGTCAAGGTACAGATCATCCGCATCAACCAGGAAACCCACCGTATCTCGCTCGGCATGAAGCAGCTCGAGAGCGATCCGTGGGATGGCATCCAGGCCAAGTATCCGGAAGGCAAGAAGATCTCCGGTACCGTCACGAACATCACCGACTACGGTGCGTTCGTCGAGCTGGAGCCGGGCATCGAAGGCCTCATCCACATCTCGGAAATGTCCTGGACCAAGAAGAACGTTCACCCCGGCAAGATCCTGTCCACGAGCCAGGAAGTCGAAGTCGTCGTTCTCGAAGTCGATCCGACCAAGCGTCGTATCTCTCTCGGCCTGAAGCAGACGCTCGAAAACCCGTGGGCAGCATTCGCCCGTAACCATCCGGCTGGCACCGAAGTCGAAGGCGAAGTCAAGAACAAGACCGAATTCGGCCTGTTCATCGGCCTCGACGGCGATGTGGACGGCATGGTGCACCTCTCCGACCTCGACTGGAACCGTCCGGGCGAACAGGTCATCGAGGAGTTCAACAAGGGTGACGTCGTCAAGGCTGTCGTTCTCGACGTCGACGTCGAGAAGGAACGCATCTCGCTCGGCATCAAGCAGCTCGGCAAGGATGCAGTCGGCGAAGCAGCAGCTTCCGGCGACCTGCGCAAGAATGCAGTCGTTTCCTGCGAAGTCATCGCAGTCAACGAAGGCGGCATCGAAGTGAAGCTCGTCAACCACGAAGACATCACCTCGTTCATCCGCCGCGCCGATCTGTCGCGTGACCGTGACGAACAGCGTCCGGAGCGTTTCTCGGTTGGTCAGGTTGTCGACGCTCGCGTCACCAACTTCTCCAAGAAGGACCGCAAGATCATGCTGTCGATCAAGGCTCTGGAAATCGCAGAAGAGAAGGAAGCCGTTGCTCAGTTCGGTTCTTCCGACTCGGGCGCTTCGCTCGGCGACATCCTGGGTGCGGCTCTGAAGAACCGCAACGCCGAATAATCTTCGGTAGAAGCCTGGAAACAAAAGACCCGCCGGAGCGATCTGGCGGGTTTTTCTTTGTCCGTTATGGAGAATTCGGGTCGGCTGGTCCGCCAGTTGCGGGGAGAGCTATTCCCAGGCAACCATGCGCCGATAGAAATCGAAGGCGTGGTCTTGTTGGCGATCGCTCGGCAAAGGCCGCGGCAGGGCAGCCAGCTCCGGCGGAGTGCTAAGGGACTGCAGTGAGTCGGTTTGCGTCTCGGCATCGCCGGACGTCTCTTCGGTCATCTGAGCCGGTGGCTCCTCCGCACGCGGCTCGTCCTCATCCTCATGCTGCGCCGTCTCCTCTTCGTCGGGATTTTGGCCTTCTTCATCACCGACCGGATCGACACGATCTATCCGCTTCTGTTCGCTCGCCTTGGAGGGCGCAGCAGCCGGCAGGTAGTTGGCGACAGCAAAGGGCACGCCGAGCGGCACGGACACCGGCATTCCGGCCTGCTCGGCCGTATTGTACATTGCAGTGGCGGCCGCGGCAGACGTCGGAACTTGCAGCCTGCCGGAAAGTGCTGCGACAGGGACTGATATTTCCTCTTCGCTCGCCAGTGCGACCGGCGCCGAGACGGGCGGGATGGGACGGCTCCTGCCGCTTTCGTCGACGGGCTGCTGCTGCGTCTGTCCCGCGGCATTGGCCGTCAGCGCCTGCGCTATGATCTTCTCGACGGAGGCCGCCGGATTGTTGATGATCTGCAGCAGATCGGAATTGATAGCCATGGCGGGCGGGTTGATGACAACCTGCAGCCCCTGTTTGAGATCGGCCTCGATTTTCTGGATATCCCGCGGCACAGGCGGCGGCGCAAGCGGCGATCTGATCAACTCGATTTCGATCGGAAGCTTGGCTTCGGCGACGATCGCCGCCAAAAGCGGCCCCGCTACCGGATTGCCCGGAGGAGGTACCGGCTGCGAGGGTGAAGTCGTTGCGGCGTTGATGCCAAGGCCGGCGGAAGCAGCGGGAGCAGCTTGCGGTGTTGTAACTGTTCCGGTTTGCGGCAGCGCTTGCCCGGAAGCGGCCTGAGTTGTGGTCGGTGGAGAGGGGCTTGTCGTGCCTGACTGAGCCGCTTCCTGGAGTGCAGGTGCCGTCTGCGTGGGCTGTGCAGTGACGCCAGCAGGCGTCGGCCCTTTCACGGGGGATGCCAGGCTTGCCGCCTGGGCAGCAATATCGGCGACTTTCTGCAGTATCGCAGGCGCGAGCGGCTGGGTTGCAGCAGCCTTCGCTTCGCCGGCATTCTGCCCGTAGGAATTGACGACCGCCTTCAACACGGCGTCGGGCTCGACTGTCGATGCCTGTTCCAGGCTGAGTGCCAGCTGGACGGCTTGCGGGCTTTCAGGATCCGCCAGGGCCGCAGCCAGCAGCGGCAACGGCACGGGCGTGCTCATTTGCGCATCCATGCGCTGCTGGGCCGCGGCAAGCTGCGGCGGCGAAAGATTGCTGATGGCGGCAGCCACACGCTGCGCATAGACGGCATTGCTCTCGCCGGGCTCGCGCGCCAAATTCAATGCGCGCGCGGCGGTATCGATGGCGGAAAGCAGGCTGTTGAACATGCGCTCGCGCGCTGCGACCAGCAGCATGTTCAGCTTGCCTTCGACGCTGGCATTGACCGCGCTCGACAAGACCGCCGCAGGCGTTGCCGTGGTCTGCAGCCCCGACGTTTCCGCAGTTACGACGACAGGTTTTTCGATGGACACGCTTACAGCGGACACGGCACCAACGGCGGGAAGCAACATGACATGCTCCTTTGTCTGGCAAGGCGACGATGGAAGCGGAGGGCAGGTTCAATCAAGGCCGCTCATGCGGCCGGTGGATTTCCTAGCGCCAGATAATCCGGGTGGCGATACGCAAACGCGATGAACTGGAAACCATTCGCAAAATAACAGTCGAATCGTTAATGGATTCCTAAATGAAAGAACCGGCGCCACTTTCGCGGCACCGGCCCTCGAATTTTGCCTGATGAGCGCAGCCGTCAGCTATGCGCAAAAATATCCGCCTCTTCCCAGCCGAGAAGATCGAGCTTGGCACGGGTCGGCAAGAAGGCAAAGCAATCGTCGGCGTAATCCATGCGGCCGTCGCGCAGCAGGCGCTGCGTCAGCTTTTCGCGCAGGGAATGAAGATAGAGCACGTCCGAGGCCGCATATTCGAGCTGTGCGGGCGAAAGCGTTTCCGCTCCCCAGTCGGACGACTGCTGCGCTTTGGAAATATCGACCTCAAGCATTTCCTTGAGGTTATCCTTCAGACCATGGCGATCGGTGTAGGTGCGGCAGAGGCGCGATGCGATCTTGGTGCAGAAGACCGGTGTGGTGGTGACGCCGAAGGTGTGGAACAGGACGGCGATGTCGAAGCGGCCATAGTGAAAGATCTTTTGGCGCGCGGGGTCGGCAAGCATGGCGACGAGATTGGGCGCCTGCTTCTGTCCGGCTGCGATGCGGATGATATCGGCCGTGCCGTCGCCCGGCGACAGCTGCACGACGCAAAGCCGGTCGCGACGCGGGATGAGGCCGAGGGTCTCGGTATCGATTGCGATGGCGCCGGTGTAGCGGGCGGCATCGGCAGCGGATATATCGCCTTCGTGATAGCGGATGGTGGCAGCCATGAGATTCTCCCGGCTCTGTCTTTCTGAACTCGCTTCTCGTCCGTTCTATAGAACAGACGGGTAGATAACGATACCGTCATGTCCGGCGCTTGTTGTTTCTTCGCGTATTTAAGACGAAAACCCGCTGCGCATTTTTCTTGCGAGCGCTCTAGAATGTCGGCGGCGTGTTGATCCAGAGCAGCACGGTCTCGCCGTCGTGCCGATTGCGCCAGGAGTGATAACGGCGGCTCTCGAAATAAAGCGAGTCGCCGGGCAGCAGGTCGAAGAACTGGTCGCTGTCGAGCACCAGCTCCAGGCGTCCGGCCAGCACATGAATGAACTCCTCACCCTCGTGGCGATAGGCGCCTTCGCTCGCAGCACCGGGCGCCAGCACAAAGCGATGGCAATCCATCATCGTCCGCCCTTCGGCCAGCAGCTGCACCGTCACTCCGGGCGTCGTCGCCGGCCAGGCCCGCCATTCGCCCGATCGAACGAGCGCGGGAAAATCCTCCCGTTCCTCGCCCGAAAGACGCGAGACGGTCGTGCCGTAGTAATCGGCAAGGTCATGCAGGGTCTTGAAGCTGACACCCTGCGACGTGCGCTCCAGCGTCGACAATGTCGAGGACGTCATGCCCATGTCGGCCGCAACCTGCTCCAATGTCTTGCCGGCGGCGTGGCGCAGCGAGCGAAACCGGCGGCCGATATCGGAGGATGCCGATTGCTCGCCATTGTCGAGGCCGTTCGCACCTCCCTCCTCCGTCTCGAGCGCCTCGCGAATCGCTGCGGGGTTGAGGCCGCGTTCGGCGCGGAACCAGGAGATGCGCTTCAGCCGCGCCACGTCCTCGGCGCTGTACTGCCGGTGCCCGGTTTCGGAGCGTGAGGGCACCACCAGCCCCTGGCTTTCCCATAGGCGCAAGGTGGAAGCCGACACGCCGGCCAGACGCGCCGCTTCCGCCACCTTATAGCGCACTGAATAGCGCTCGGGCTCGATGCTGCTCATTTGCCAATGATCCCTGATCTCTCAAGCATTCCCGCTCTTCTGCGAATCGCCAGAACGCTCAATCTTCTTATTTCTCAGCACATTCCGAACGGACAGCCGCTGCAGACTTCCCAACACATTCTGGTCTTTCGATCTGTTTAGCACGAATGAAGCGCCAACTGCACAGCTCCTTAAATCGATTTAAGAAACGAGGCAGCTTTTCAATGCGCCGGGGCCTGCCTGGAACGCTTCGCATGACCCGCACGGCGCAGGATCGGAACCTCCAGCGCATTCTTGTCACCCACACAAAATCCCGCTTGAAATCTTGCAGGAAAAATGTAGGAGTTTTCTAAATAATTTGCAGAACTTCTGCAAGATAATTCAGAACCGCTTTCTGGGAGCCGCAGCGATGACCCTGACCGAGCGCAAGAATGCCGCCATTTCTCGCGGTGTCGGCATGATGACGCAGATCTATGCCGATCGTGCCGAAAATTCCGAGATCTGGGATAAAGAAGGGCGCCGCTACATCGATTTTGCCTCCGGCATCGCGGTGGTGAATACCGGCCATCGCCATCCCCGCGTCATCGCCGCCGTCAAGGAGCAGTTGGATCGCTTCACGCATACCTGCCATCAGGTCGTGCCCTATGAGAACTATGTCCATCTGGCCGAACGGCTGAACGCGATCGTTCCCGGCGATTTCGCCAAGAAGACGATCTTCGTGACGACGGGTGCTGAAGCGGTCGAAAACGCCATCAAGATCGCCCGCGCCGCCACGGGCCGCGCCGCCATCATCGCCTTTGGCGGCGGCTTCCATGGCCGTACCTTCATGGGCATGGCGCTGACCGGCAAGGTGGCGCCCTACAAGATCGGCTTCGGCCCGATGCCGGGCGACGTCTTCCATGCTCCCTTCCCTGTGCCGCTGCATGGCGTCAGCGTCGAACAATCGCTGGCGACACTGAAGAAGCTCTTTGCTGCCGATGTCGATCCGCAGCGCGTGGCCGCGATCATCCTCGAGCCCGTCCAGGGCGAAGGCGGCTTCTATCCGGCGCCCTCAGCCTTCATGAAGGCGCTGCGCGAGATCTGCGACCAGCACGGCATTCTCTTGATCGCCGACGAAGTGCAGACCGGCTTTGCACGTACCGGCAAGATGTTTGCGATGGATCACCATGAGGTGGCCGCCGATCTCGTCACCATGGCGAAAAGCCTTGCCGGCGGCTTCCCGCTGGCCGCCGTCACCGGCCGCGCCGAAGTGATGGATGCACCCGGTCCGGGCGGCCTCGGCGGCACCTATGGCGGCAATCCGCTCGGCATCGCCGCTGCTCACGCCGTACTGGACGTCATCGCCGACGAAGGTCTGTGCGACCGCGCCAACCAGCTCGGCTCGCGCCTGAAGCAACGATTGGAATCGCTGCGCGACAAGGTGCCCGAGATCGTCGACATCCGCGGCCCCGGCTTCATGAATGCGGTCGAATTCAACGATGCGACGACGAAACTGCCGAGCGCGGATTTCACCAACAAGGTGCGGCTGATCGCGCTCGACAAGGGGCTGATCCTTTTGACCTGCGGCGTCCACGGCAATGTCATCCGCTTCCTGTCGCCGATCACCATTCAGGACAACGTGTTCAGCGAGGCGCTCGATATTCTCGAGGCATCTTTGCTTAAAGCCAGCGCCGGCCGCTGACCGCACCAGATCCTGTGATCCATTTTACGATCCGCCCGTGCGGCATGCCGGGCGAAAACTGTCGGAGTGCATAGCATGTCCTTTACAACAGCAATGACCAAGCATGTGCCATTCTCCTCGCGCTTCCTGCGGGCCGCCGGCTATATCAACGGCGCCTGGACGGCGGGTGGTGCGACGAAGACCTTCGATGTCATCAATCCCGCCACCGGCGAAGTGCTCGCCAGCCTCCCCGAAATGGGTGTTGCCGAGACGACTGCCGCGATCGACGCCGCCTATGCGGCGCAGGCGGCCTGGGCCGGACGCCCGGCCAAGGAACGCTCCGTCATCCTGCGCAAGTGGTTCGATCTGATGGTCGCCAATGCCGATGAGCTGGCCAACATCCTGACGGCCGAAATGGGCAAGCCGCTGCCGGAAGCGAGAGGCGAGATCCTCTACGCCGCGTCCTATGTCGAATGGTATGCCGAAGAAGCCAAGCGCATCTACGGCGAAACCATCCCGGCGCCTTCCAACGACAAGCGCATGATCGTCATCAAGCAGCCAGTCGGTGTCGTCGGCACGATCACGCCCTGGAACTTCCCGGCCGCAATGATCGCCCGCAAGATCGCACCGGCGCTCGCCGTCGGTTGCACGATCGTCTCGAAGCCGGCCGAGCAGACGCCGCTGACGGCGATTGCGCTTGCAGTTCTTGCCGAGGAAGCAGGCATCCCAGCCGGCGTCTTCAACGTCATCGTCGGCACGGACGGCCCGGCGATCGGCCGCGAGCTTTGCGGCAATCCGAAGGTGCGCAAGATCAGCTTCACCGGCTCGACCGAAGTCGGCCGCATCCTGATGCGCCAGTGCGCCGACCAGATCAAGAAGGTCAGCCTCGAGCTCGGCGGCAATGCGCCCTTCATCGTCTTTGACGATGCCGATCTCGACGCCGCCGTCGAAGGTGCCTTGGCTTCGAAATATCGCAATGCCGGCCAGACCTGCGTCTGCGCCAACCGAATCTATGTCCAGTCCAATGTCTATGATGCCTTCGCTGCCAAGCTTGCGGCCAAGGTCTCGGCGCTTTCCGTCGGAGACGGCTTCAGGCCGGGCGTCACCATCGGGCCGCTGATCGATGAGCAGGGGGTGGCCAAGGCGGAAGACCATGTGAGGGATGCGGTATCGAAGGGCGCGCGGATCCTGCTCGGCGGCAAGCGTATTGAAGGTCCCGGCACCTTCTTCGCGCCGACCATTCTGACCGGTATCGACCGGACGATGAAGGTCGCCCGCGAGGAAACCTTCGGCCCGGTCGCGCCGCTCTTCCGCTTCGAATCGGTCGAGGATGTCATCGCGCAGGCGAACGATACGGAATTCGGCCTTGCCGCCTATTTCTTCGCCGGCGACCTGAAAAAGGTCTGGCGGGTGGCAGAGGCGCTGGAATACGGCATGGTCGGCATCAATACCGGCATCATGTCGTCGGAGACCGCGCCGTTCGGCGGCATCAAGCAATCCGGCCTTGGCCGCGAAGGCTCGCGCCATGGCGCCGACGACTACCTGGAAATGAAGTATCTCTGCATTGGCAACGTATAGCCGGCAAATCAGCATCCCCGGCAAGGAGGTGCAGCAGCTTTGCATCTGAAATGCATAAGAAAACAGGAGGATGGAGGGTTTCCGCAATTCAAGGAAAGCGGAAACTCTTCAGGTTGACGTAATGCTGATGCGGCCCTGCCATAACCGCGCCGCAGTCAACTTACCCGTGCGAAAAGCACCGGTATCGAGATTGAGCCGGAGGCCGTGGGCATCGACCTGGGCGATCGGCGTATGGCCGTGCACGATAAGCTTAGGCAGCGGCTGCGCAGTATCGAAGAAACGAGAGCGGATGAAGACGAGATCGTGGTCCTGCTGATCCGCAATCGAACGATCCGGATCAATGCCGGCATGGACGAACAAGGCTTGCGGCGTATCCAGCATGATCGGCAAACGCCGCAGGAAATTGATGTGATCGTCGGGTAGCCAAGTTCGCAGGAAGGTGTCGAGTTTCTTCTGGCTCGGATATTGCTGCCGCAATGTCGGGATATCCGCACCATAGGACGCAAGAGTGGCATCGCCCCCGAGCGCTATCCAGTCATCCAGAGATATCTCGCCATCGATATAGGCAAGCATCTCCATTTCATGATTTCCCGTCAGGCAGATGCGATCGAAGCCCTTAGGCGGCGGCGCCATCAGCCGGCCGACGACCTGGGCCGAGGCAGGGCCGCGATCGATATAGTCTCCCAGCATGACGATAAGCTTGCGCCCCGGAAGTCCCGCAGCGTCGGCGACGATTTTACGTTCCAGTGCGCTCAGAAGGTCGTAGCGGCCATGAACGTCGCCGATGACATAGGTGGGCATATCGAGATTTTCGAGCCGTTCGCGAGCCCGGCGATGGCCGAAACCAAGAGCCATCCTTTCGCGTATCCTAGCTGCCGACATAAAACTCCCTTTCGAGCATATACCCCGAGACGCCTTGGCAATCTCTGTAAGAGAACTCAAAAGCGACGATTCTGTGCCGAGAAGCAGGAATCGACGCCCACAGGCGGTATCGCGACCGATTGGAGTATGCGGTACCGGGTTGCCTTGCGGCAAAGCGCCTCGAACAACGCCTTTATGCATGGAGAAAGTTGACAGGGAGTATCCGCAATTCTATCGCGCTTGAGAGCCTGACGGGAGAAAGGCCGATCGCCCGGATTGCAGACCCCGGTATATATTCTCGCTATTCCGGCACCGGCGGCGCCGGAGCGGCATTCCGCTGGAATGGATCAACCCCTAGCCCGGAGCGTCGATCTTCGATGTCGGCTGTAACTTTATCGTGAAGTTTTGATGAACCCTACCGTTGTGCTGGAACTCTGCCGCTTCTTTCACGGTGCATCGCTGATGCTGCTGTGGGGTGCCTGCGCCTATCTCTGCCTTTTGGTGCCAAGCACGCTCGCCGACACTGTCTGGCGCTTGTTGGCGAGGCCGTTTTTCCTGATCGCCGTGATCGCTGCCCTGACGATGCTGATCTCCCTGCCGGCGGCAACGGCCCTTATCGGAAGTGGCTGGAGCGACGGGCTTGATATCGGCATCGTCCGCGACGTCCTTCTCGACACGACGGTTGGCCAAGCGTGGCAGGCGCAGGCGATTGCAGCCGTGCTGATGCTTTCAGCCTTCCTGCTGCCGGAAAACCGTCGTCGCCTTGGTTTGGCATGGGCGTCCGGCTTTGGGCTGGCAGCGCTTTCCCTCACCGGTCATGCTTCCATGCTGGAAGGCTGGCTACGCCAGGTCCATCGCGCCAACGACGTTTTCCATGTACTGATGGGCGGCGGCTGGCTGGGAGCGCTGGTGCCGCTGATCTCGATTTTGCGGCTTCTCGACAGGCCGGAATGCAAGGTGGATTCGCGGCGTGCGTTGCGCCGGTTCTCCACCGTCGGACACTGGGCCGTTGCCCTTGTCATCCTGTCGGGCATCGTCAACACCATGCTGATCCTGAAGCGGCTGCCGACGGACTGGTCTTCGCCCTACCAGAGGCTGCTTGCCATCAAGATCGCACTGGTCGCAGGCATGGCGCTTCTGGCCATCGTCAATCGTTATGTCTTCGTGCCCTGGATCGGTAGAAATCCGCGCCGCGCCTTGCGAGCACTCCGGCTTGGCAGCATCGCCGAGATCGTCATCGGGGTTGCCGTTATCGGTCTTGTTGCCGTCTTCGGTATGATGGAGCCGGTGTAGAACCTGAAGCTTTCCGGAAGGCCTAGCCGCCAAGCGACTTGATCACCGCACGAACGGCAGCGGCATCACTGGTCGCCGGCCTGTATTCCAGCCCGACCCTGCCGCGATAGCCTTGGGCAAACAACCAATCGAGCCGCTCCCGAAGGTCAATCCGGCCAGTGCCGGGGTCGCCGCGGCCGGGGTGGTCGGCAACATGGAGATGCACGATCCGGTCGATCCGATCGGCAACGACTTCCTGCGTGTTTTCGCCCATGACGGCCGAATGATAGAGATCATAGACGATGCCGATTTCAGGACGGCCGACTTCGTCGACGATATCCAGACCTTCAGCGGTCGAAGAGAGATAGTAGCCTACATGGTCGATCTTGGTGTTCAGCGGCTCAAGGCCGAGTCGGACGCCGGATCCCTTCAGAATATCCGCGCCGGCGGTAAGAGTCTCGATCAATGACGCCCGCTGCTCCGCGCGTGAAAACTCCGGTAAATCATCGCCGGCCTGCGCAATCAAGACGGACGCTCCGAGGCGCTGCGCCACGGCGACGGACTGGTGCAGACCTTCCAGCCAGGCTTCTTTGTTTGCCGGATTCGTAAGTGCGATCATCGGCTCGGCGACCATGCCGGAGACCGCGATACCCGTCTCGGCAACGGCGGTTGCGATTGCACCAAGATCCTTGTTCCGCCAGTGCCAGAATTCGATCGCGGCCACACCCGCCTCATGCGCTCGCCGAATACGATCCGCAAAGGCATCGCCGTCGCGCGCAAACAACCACTCGATACAAGCCGAAAACTGCCGCATTGAAATCTCCTCCCACATTGTCATCAGCAATGCTCGGGATCGGCAGCAACCGCAAGGGGTCTCAGCGCTGAACCTGCGGAGGGCGTCTAATGGAAGATTCGAGGGCTTCCACATTCATCGCGGAAAGCACGCGCATGTCGCGGCGAAAATCGGAAGGCGTCATGCCGGCAATGTGGCGGAAAGACTTGTTGAAGGCGCTGATCGAGCCGAAGCCGCTGTCCATGGCGACCTGCAACACATTGGCGCCGTCGCGCATCAGCATCGCCTGGGCACGAGAAAGGCGCAGCAGGTTCACATACTTCGCAAGCGTCATGCCTGTCGATTTCTTGAAGAGGTTCATGGCATATTTCGGATGAAGGCGCGCAGCCTTGGCGATATCGACGGTATCGATGTCGTCCAGGAAATTCTCGGCGATGAAGTCGCACATTCTGGCCAGGCTGCGAGAGGATTGCGGATGGGCCTGTTCGTTCGTCAGGCCCTCTTCCTTCTCCGGCATCATGCGATAAGGCTCGAAAGCGATGCGCTCCAACCGCAGGAGCAGTTCGGCAACGGCATGCTCGGCCTTGGCCCCGTCATCCGACATGACATAACGGTACCAGCGCGCGAAATTCTCGTCATCGGCGGCATCGGTTGCCGAACTTATTAGCGTCTGTCCGCGAATGAGGCGGCCGGAGATGTCGAGCGGCAGACGCAGCCGGAAGAAATGGACGAGCGGCAGATGCGCGCCCGCATAGATCGCGTCTTCTGACAGTTCATCAAGCTGGTGCGGCTGGCCACCCCAGAAAAGGCAAATCTCCCCTGCCCTCAGAGTAAGCTCGTGATCGCCTATACGGTAGTGCACGGTGCCGCGCACGATGTAGTTCACCTCCACCTGCGCATGCCAATGCGGCTTTGCCATCGGCAGCGGATGGTTGTGGAACATCTGCAGGAACGTCGGAAGCCCTTCGACGCTGCTTGCGCCCGGCTGATAGACCGCTCTTTGACCCACCTTACTTTTCGCCAAGTCGATGTTCCCTTTTTAGGAGACAGAAGCGTACCTGAAGCTAATTTAAGCGCGTTCGCTAGCGGACAGCAATTGAAAAGGGAGGATTTTCAATGCGTTTAAAACTTGCTGGAGCGACTGCGCTTGCCGCTTTGCTCGCTTCCGGTTCTGCCTATGCAGAACAGACGACCATTACAGTCTGGAGCTGGAACATCGCCGCGTCGGCGCTGAAGTCCACGGTGGAGGGGTTCAATAAGAAATATCCGGATATCAAGGTCGATGTGCAGGACATCGGCAACCCCCAAGTCTTCGACAAGATGCTGGCTGCCTGCGCCGCCGGCGGCGACGGCCTGCCCGATGTCATGTCGATCGAAAACCACAAGGCTTCGATCTTCTGGAATCGCTTCCCGGACTGCCTGACCGATCTGACGAAGCTAGGCTACAACGACAGCCTCAAGAAGCAGTTCCCGGATTTCAAGCGGGCAGAGCTTGAGGTCGGCGCCGCCGCCTATGCGATGCCGTGGGATTCCGGCCCGGTCACGATGTTCTACCGTCGCGACATGTATGAAAAAGCCGGCGTCGATCCGGCAACGGTCAAGACCTGGGACGATTTCATTGCAGCCGGCAAGAAGATCTCCGCCGCAAATCCCGGTGTGATCATGGCGCAGGCCGATCTCAACGGTGACACCGAATGGTTCCGTATGCTTGCCAACGAGCAGGGCTGCGGCTATTTCTCGGACGACAGCCAGAGCATCACTGTCAACCAGCCGGCCTGCGTCAAGGCCCTGGACAAGGTGAAGGCAATCAAGGACGCGGGCCTGCTGAGCGCTGCGAACTGGAACGAGAAAATCCAGGCGAACACTGCAAGCAAGGTGGCATCGCAGCTCTATGGCGGCTGGTATGAAGGCACCGTCCGCTCCACCTCGCCGGATCTCGCCGGCAAATGGGGCGTCTATCCGATGCCGAGCATGACGGCTGACGGCCCTCATGCTGCCAATCTCGGCGGTTCTTCGCTGGCGATCGCAAACGGCTCGAAGAACAAGGAAGCCGCCTGGAAGTACCTGGAATACACGCTCGGCACCAATGAGGGCCAGGTGACGATGCTGAAATCCTTCGGCCTCGTGCCGTCGCTGCTGACCGCGGTTCAGGATCCCTTCGTCAACCAGCCGCAGCCCTATTGGGGTGGCCAGAAAATCTGGACCGATATCCTCGCCACCCTGCCGAAGATCCGCCCGAACCCCGGCACGCCGTACTTCAGCGACGCTGACGAAGTCATCAAGGCGGTACAGACGAAGTACCTCGCCGGTGGATATCCGAACGGCAAGGCAGCGCTTGACGACGCGGCCCAGCAGATCGCCTCGGCGACAGGTCTGCCGCTCGCGAAATGAGTGACACTGCCGGGCGCGCATCCCAAGCCGCGCCCGGCATCCCCGCCGCCCCTTCGGCGGCGGGGATGCGACGTCACGTGTCACTTCACTGCGCATAAAGGAGGAGGCTTTCATGCGGCTGCAGAACCGGAGCGCCTATGCGTTTCTTGCGCCCTATCTTCTGGTGTTTACGGCCTTCTGGGTGTGGCCGATCATCGATTCGTTCCTGATTTCGTTCCAGAACACCCGCGTCAATCCTTGGACGTTCAACCTGCCGCTCAATTGGGGGCGCTTGTTCGGCGACCCAGCCTTCTATAACGCGCTTCAAAACACGCTTATCATCCTGATCGTCCAGGTCCCCGTCATGATCACGCTCGCCACGGTCATGGCAGTGCTGCTGAATTCACCCCTGCTCAAGGCGCGCGGCATTTTCCGTTTCGCCTTCTTCGCACCCGTCGTCGTTGGCGAAGTTGCTTATGCAGCCGTCTTCCGCCTGATGTTCAATGTCGATTTCGGCATCATCAACAAGCTGCTCGGCGGTGTCGGCATTTCGCCGGTGTCGTGGTTTGCCGACTCTCATGCCGCCATGGTTCTTATCATCATAGCCGTCACCTGGCGCTGGGCCGGATACAACGCCATTATCATTCTTTCCGGGTTGCAATCGATCCCCGAGGATGTCTACGAGGCCGCGACGCTCGACCGTGTCAACCGCTTCCAGCAGTTCATCCATATCACCCTGCCGCTCTTGAAGCCGATCATTCTGTTCTGCGTGGTCCTGTCCGTCATCGGCACCATGCAGCTCTTCACCGAACCATATCTGATCACCAACAGGGGTGGCCCCGGCGGCGGGACGGAGACGCTCGGCCTGTTGCTTTATCGCCAGGCCTTCCAGTCGACCAACTTCGGCTATGCCTCGGCGATCGCCTACACGATGGCGGCACTCGCGGTGGTCATCTCTCTTCTCAATCTCTGGGTGGGGCGTGAAGCGAAATGAAATCAAAGTCCAAATCCACTCTGATCCGCTCGCTCGCCTTGCACGGCCTGCTGGCGCCGCTCGCCATCATCTGGCTGTTTCCGCTCTGGATGATGTTCGTCTTCTCCACAATGCCCGACTACGGCATTTTCAGCCCCGGTATCATCCTGACACCGTCGACAGGTTTCATGGACAACGTCCGCAACCTGCAGGCAGATACCAACTTCATCGGCGCCATGACGATCTCCATCGTCGTTGCGGTCATCTATACATTGCTGTCGGTCATGCTGACCTCGATGGCCGGATGGGCTCTGGCGCGCTACCAGTTCGCCGGCCGTTCGGGCGTCATCGGCATCATCCTCGGCACGATCACCTTGCCCTACTCCGTCGTCGTCATCCCGCAGTTCATCATGGTGGCGCGCGATTTCGGGCTGGCCAATTCATGGGTCGCGCTGATCGTGCCGCCGCTCTTCAATTCGCTCGGCGTGTTGTTCATGCGCCAGGCCTTCTCGATGATGCCGGGCGAACTTTTCGATGCGGCACGCGTCGAGGGCGTGAAGGAATGGCAGATCTTTCTGCGCATCGCCCTGCCGCTCGCGAGGCCGACGATGGCAGCGCTCGCCATCATTCTGTTCCTCGCCTCCTGGAACAACTACCTCTGGCCGCTGCTCATCAATTCCCGGCCGGGAATGATGACCGCGCCCGTGGCGCTCGGGACGCTCATCGGCCTCACCAGGGTATCCTGGGGCGGTATCATGGCCGGTGCCGTGATGCTGACGGCGCCGATCCTCATCATCTTCGTTCTCCTGCAGCGCCATTTCATCGCCGGCATCGCCGCCGGCGCAATCAAATAATTCCGGGGACCCGTATGGCTGAACTGTCTCTTACCAATGTCGTCAAACGCTACGGTGCGCTGGAAATCATTCACGGCGCCAATCTCGAGGTGAAGGACGGCGAGTTCGTTGTTTTTGTCGGCCCGTCGGGATGCGGCAAGTCCACATTGCTGCGCATGATCGCCGGTCTGGAGGATATTTCCGGCGGCGAGCTCAAGATCGGTGGCCGCCTCGTCAACGACGTCGAGCCGGCCGATCGCGGCATCGCCATGGTCTTCCAATCCTATGCGCTTTATCCGCATCTGACGGTCGAGCAGAACCTCAACTTCGGCCTGCGCATGAACGGCAATCCGAAGGCCGACACCGATCGCCGTGTCAAACAAGCCGCCGAGATCCTGCAGATATCGGAGCTGATGCAACGCCGGCCGAAGCAGCTCTCCGGCGGCCAGCGCCAGCGCGTCGCCATCGGCCGGGCCATCGTGCGCGAGCCGCAAATCTTCCTGTTCGACGAGCCTCTGTCCAACCTCGATGCCGAGCTGCGCGTGCAGATGCGCGTCGAAATCTCGCGCCTTCACAAGAAGCTCGGCACGACGATGATCTATGTCACGCACGACCAGACGGAAGCCATGACGCTCGCCGACAAGATCGTCGTGCTGCGCAGTGGCAATATCGAGCAGGTTGGCGCTCCGCTCGATCTCTATGACGACCCGGCCAACCAGTTCGTAGCCGGATTCGTCGGCTCGCCGAAGATGAACTTCCTGCGGGCCGAGGTGGTCGACAGCCAGCCCGGCAGTGTCACCATCGTGCTGAAGAGCCAGCGCAATGTTCGCCTCACACTTGCCACTGCCGCGGCGAAGGCGGAGGTCGGCCAGCAGGTGACGATCGGCGTGCGTCCGGAACATTTCCTCGACGCCGGACGCGGCGATGCGGATCTGACCGTCGATGTCGACGTCGCGGAGCATCTCGGCAATACCAGTTACATTTACGCCAATATCGCTGCCGACGAGCAGATCGTGATCGAACGCGAGGAGTCCCGTACCACTGGCAACAGCGACAAGCTCACCGTGGCGCTATCGGCGGCCAAGGCATTCCTGTTCGACAGCGCCGGCAACCGATTGCGGTAGGCGCTGCCACATGGAGCCGGGTGGCTCTAGGTCTGTGCGATCTAGAGTCTGAATCCGCTCTAGAATCAAAGAAGTAGAGCGTGATGTCGTCCGAAAGCCGCCTACACTTTTCGGCATCACGCTCTATCCCCTCCCAAGACAGCATGCAGATTTAGGAAAGGACCACTTCATGACGACCGAAACATCCATCCGCTGGGGCATCATCGGCCCCGGCCGGATCGCCCAGACTTTTGCCGATGGCGTCGCTCATTCCCGTAGCGGCAAGCTGGTGGCTATCGCCAGCCGCAACCCCGGCAAGCCGGGTCTCGGCGACGGCTTCCCCGGCGCACGCATCGTGGACGGCTATGAGGCGCTGCTCGCCGACAAGGAAGTCGACGCGATCTACATCGCGACCCCGCATACCGGCCACGCCGAGTGGGCAATCAAGGCGATCCGCGCCGGCAAGCACGTGCTCGTCGAAAAGCCGATCGCTCTCTCTGCGTTCGATGCCGAAGCCATCTATTACGAAGCGAAGAAGGCTGGCGTTTTCGCCGGTGAAGCCTTCATGTATCGCGTTCACCCGCAGACGGCGAAGCTGATCGAGCTGGTGAAAAGCGGCGTCATCGGCGATCTGCGCATCATCCGCTCCTCCTTCGGTTTCAACATGGGCAAGGTAAGCCCGGAACACCGGCTGTTTGCCAATGACATGGCCGGTGGTGGCATCCTCGATGTCGGCGGCTATCCTGTCTCGATGGCCCGCCTGATCGCCGGTGCGGCCAGCGGCAAGCCGTTCCTCGATCCAGACAAGGTGTCGGGCGTCGGCCATCTCGGCCAGACCGGCGTCGACGAATGGGCGTCGGCAGTGTTGAAATTCCCGAACGACATCATCGCCGAAGTCTCGTGCGCGATCATGGCGAACCAGGACAACACGCTGCGCATAATCGGCTCGGAAGGCCGCATCGAGGTTGCCGACTTCTGGTTCGCCTCCGGCCATAAGGGTGGCATCGGCAAGATCAATGTCATCAAGGGCGGCGAGACCCAGACGATCGAAGTCAAGGAAGAGCGCTGGCTCTATTCCTTCGAGGTGGACGCTGCGGGCGATGCCATTCGCGCCGGACAAAAGGAATTCGCCTATCCCGGCATCGGCTGGGCGGATTCGATCGGCAATCTCAGGGTTCTCGACCAGTGGCGCGCTTCGATCGGCCTCGAATATGTGGTCGAGAAGGCAACGCATCGGACGAAGAACATCGCCGGGGCGACGGTCACCAAGGGCAGCAGCATCCCGAAGCGCGGCATTCCGGGCATCTCCAAGCCGGCATCGCTCGTCACGCTCGGCTTCGAATTCTTCCCGAATTTCGCGGCCGCTTCGCTGACGCTCGATGCCTTCTATGAAGCCGGCGGCAACGCCTTCGACACGGCCTATGTCTATGGCGGCGGCAAGACGGAGAGCATCTTCGGCGATTGGCACACCAGCCGCAACGTGCCGCGCGAGGAGATCGTCCTCATCGGCAAGGGCGCTCATTCGCCGCTTTGCTATCCGGATATGATCGCCAAGCAGCTCGACCAGTCCCTTAACCGCCTGAAGACCGATTATGTCGACATCTACTTCATGCATCGCGACAATACCGATGTTCCGGTCGGCGAGTTCGTCGATGCTATGGATGCCGAGGTGAAGGCCGGCCGCATCCGCGGTATCTTCGGCGGCTCGAACTGGACACGCGCCCGCTTCGACGAGGCGATCGCCTATGCCGAGAAGAACGGCAAGACGGCACCGGCAGCCCTTTCCAACAACTTCTCGCTGGCCGAAATGCTCGACCCGATCTGGGCCGGGTGCGTTGCCGCCTCGGACGATGAATGGAAGGTCTGGCTCAATGCCAAGCAGATCCCGAACTTCGCCTGGTCGAGCCAGGGCCGCGGCTTCTTTACCGACCGCGCCGGCCGCGGCAAGCGCGACGACGAGGAACTGGTTCGCGTCTGGTATTCCGACCGCAATTTCGGTCGCCGCGACAGGGCGATCGAGCTGGCGCAGAAGCTCGGCCGCAGCCCGATCCATATCGCGCTTGCCTATGTCGTTGCCCAGCCCTTCCCCGTCATCCCATTGATCGGCCCGCGCACGGTCGCCGAGCTGGAAGACAGCCTTTCGGCACTCGACATCAAGCTGACGCCGGAACAGGTGAAGTGGCTTGAGGGCTGACGCGAAATGACCTTCGCTGAGCTAAGCGTATGAAACAAAACAGCCCATCCGGATGCCGGATGGGCTGTTTTCCTTACAATAATAGCAGCGATCGTTCTGCCATGCTCAAGCAGCGAAATCGAAGACCTTTGTCTCCGCGCCTTCCAGGCGCAGTAGATAAGCCTTGCGCTCCAGACCTCCCGCAAATCCGCGAAGCTCGCCCGTCGATCCGATAACCCGGTGGCAGGGGGCGATGATCGAGATCGGGTTGCGGCCATTGGCGGCGCCGACCGCCCGCACCGCTTTCAGAGCGCCGATCTCAGCCGCGATCTGCCTGTAGGTGCGGGTCTCGCCGAAGGGGATAGTCAGCAATGCGTACCAGACCTTGCGCTGAAACTCCGTTCCCGCGAAATCGAGCGGCAGATCGAAGCTACGCCGTTTGCCGGCAAAATATTCCAGCAGCTGCCGTTCCGCTTCCAGCAGAACTGGATGATTCCCGTCTTCGGCGACGATCGACAGCGGCACGCGCTTCGGCCGGTCGTTGTCCCACAGAATCGCGGCAAGACCATCATCGCTGCCGACAAGCTTGAGCGCGCCAACGGGCGAGTTCATGATCCGATAGACATAGTGCTTTCCGTCATATCCCGCAGCTTTGGTCATGCCGATATCCTTTCCTTGAATTGCGCTCGCTGTCTCCGGCAGAATTACCTTCATGAAGCGCTTGTGATCCATAGGACCCGAAATATCCGTCTCCAGCCACCCGAAAAGAAACGTCTGGCCGCGAAATCCAGCGATTTCGCATCCGTTCAGCGCCGTCGCGATGAGCGGAGGCAAGATGCTCGCTCTTGGGAAACGGGCCGACATTGTGTAGAACCGAGACGGGACATTTCATCAGCATGCGGAGCCAGAGATGACCGTGCGCCCGCCAAGCAGCTTCAGTCCATCCCGGATCAACGACACGCGTCTCGGGATTCTTGAATATGAGATGATGTCAGAGCGGGCCAGCGCGCTCGGCCATCATGGCGTGAAGGTGGAGACGGCGCTTGCGGCGCTGCGAGACGGCGAGGCCAAGGGCCGGCAAGGCGTAGAGCACGAACGGCTGGTCGATAGCGCCGCTGAAGCCGTCTGGGCAATGTTCGTTCACCGCGAGATCTGCGGCCTGCGCAATAGCCGCGACGTCATTCAGCGCTACGAGATCCCGAACAAGGTGCTCGCGCGCCTGGGCGCCAGCCCGCGTCACCCCTGAATTTCGGGCCTGATGTTCAGGACTTCAGGATCGCCGAGAAACGCGGATCGAAGGCGTGGCCGATCGGCTCCGCCGCCGCCCCGCGCGCGACGGCCCAAGGGTCGGTCATGCCGAGCTGCAGGCGCGGCAGCAACCGGTTGGGGCGATCTGCATTGGAAGGCAAAAGCGGCTGCATGGCGGCCATCAACCGGACGGCAAGGGCTGCCGGTGCGCCGCCGCACAGGATCACCGTCTGCGGATCAAACACGGTTTCGATCAGGTGCACGCTCCAGCGCAGGTCGACCGCAGCTTTTTCGACCCAGGCCAGAATATCCGGATCATCAGCGGCAGCCCGCTTGTCTATCAGCGAGTAGATGTCGGGCGCCATCGGATCGACACCGAGATGCTCGTAGAGCGACGCCAGGGATGCGTTGTGTTCTACAGTTCTGCGGCCGCCGGACGACAAGAGCGCCATGCCGATTTCTCCGGCATTGCCGCGCGCGCCGCTATAGAGCTCACCGCCGAGAATGAGCCCGGCACCGATACCGTAGCCGACGTAGAGACAGACGGCGTGGTCGAGGCCATGCGCCGCGCCGACCATCCGCTCGGCCGTCGCGCAGGCGGCCGCGTCGTTTTGCAGGGTGACATTAAGGCCGGTGCCGGCGGAAAGCGTTTCCAGCAGCGGAAAGCGCTGCCAAGGACCCATCATCCAGGGGTTATCAGCATCATCTCGCTCAAGCCCGAAAGGCCCGGGCATTGCAGCACCGAGGCCGACAAGACGTTTCTCCGCCTGGGCGACGCGCTGTTTCAGCTCCATGCGTACGTCCTGTACCAGCTGCAGAACGACAGGCGTGCCCGTTGTCGGGCCGCCGGCGGGCAGGTTCGCTTCCTTGCGGATGAGGACATTGCCGACGAGATCGACGGCAATGGCGCGGGTGATGTGGCGGTCTATCTGCAGGCCGATGGCGAAAGCGCCTTCCGGCACGAGGCCATAGGGCGTGGACGGCTGCCCGCGACCATGACGCACGCTTTCCCGCGACGTCACGAGCCCGTCACCCTCCAGCTCCTCCATGATGTTGGAGACCGTCTGCTTCGTCAGGCGGGTGGCGCGCGCAAGATCGGCGCGGGAGAGCGCACCGTTCAGCCGCAGGGCATCGATGATGACCCGTCGGTTATGGGCGCTGGTACCCTCGTGGTTCGTTCCGCTCGTGGCCCTGATCGGGCGTTTATCGTTCATCTTTATTTGCCTCTTGACACCACTAGATTATTGAAGAACAAATTAGTCAAGACAATTGACTTAAAGAAACCGCAGAGTTTCATCGGGGAACATTGGGAGCCACAGTCTCCAACACGCGCCGATCCATGTTCGGCGACCGGCCCGGCCAATTGCCTGCCCGACAACCCATGGCGACGCTTGGCCGCCAGCGGAAAAATCGCGTGAGTGTCAAAAACTGGAGGATGGAATGTTGAAATCATTGAACAAGACATTGCTCGGCGCGGCGCTGATCGGCGCTTCCTTCGCCTCGCATGCTTTTGCCGAAACGACAATCAATGCCCTCTTCATGGCGCAGGCCGCCTATAGCGAAGCCGATGTGCGCGCCATGACGGACGCCTTCTCCAAGGCCAATCCGGACATCAAGGTCAATCTCGAATTCGTTCCCTATGAAGGCCTGCACGACAAGACCGTGCTGGCGCAAGGCTCCGGCGGTGGCTACGACGTCGTGCTCTTCGACGTGATCTGGCCCGCCGAATATGCGACCAACAAGGTTCTGGTCGACGTGTCCTCGCGCATTTCCGACGACACGAAGAAGAGCGTGCTCCCTGGCGCCTGGACGACGGTCCAGTATGACGGCAAATATTATGGCATGCCGTGGATCCTCGACACCAAGTACCTGTTCTACAACAAGGAAATCTTGGAAAAGGCCGGTATCAAGACGCCGCCGAAGACCTGGGACGAACTGAGCGAGCAGGCGAAAACCATCAAGGACAAGGGCCTTCTCGCGACCCCGATCGCCTGGAGCTGGTCGCAGGCCGAAGCCGCGATCTGCGACTATGCCACGCTCGTCAGCGCCTATAAGGGCGACTTCATCAAGGACGGCAAACCGAATTTCCAGACCGGCGGCGGCCTCGATGCCCTGAAATACATGGTCACCAGCTACAAGTCCGGTCTCACCAACCCGAACTCCAAGGAATTCCTCGAAGAGGATGTCCGCAAAGTCTTCGAAAACGGCGACGCCGCCTTCGCGCTGAACTGGACCTACATGTACAACATGGCCAACGACCCGAAGGACAGCAAGGTCGCTGGCAAGGTCGGCGTCGTGCCGGCGCCGGGCGTTGCCGGCAAGAGCGAGGCTTCGGCAGTCAACGGCTCGATGGGTCTCGGCATCACCTCTGCCAGCAAGCATCCGGATGAAGCCTGGAAGTACATCAGTTTCATGACCTCGCAGGCGACGCAGAACCAGTATGCCAAGCTCAGCCTGCCGATCTGGGCATCGTCCTACGCCGATCCGGCCGTGACGAAGGGCCAGGAAGAACTGATCGCGGCCGCAAAGGTCGGCCTCGCAGTGATGTATCCACGTCCGACGACGCCGAAATATCAGGAACTATCGACAGCGCTTCAGCAGGCGATCCAGGAATCGCTGCTCGGCCAGTCTTCTCCGGAGGACGCGCTGAAGTCGGCTGCCTCCAACAGCGGTCTCTGATAGTCTTATCGGGCGGCGCTGGCGCAGATGATTTTTTGGTCTGTTCGGCCAAAAGCCGATCACACTCTTCGGCATCATGCTCTAGTCGCCGCCCGCCTCTTACCCTCCGTGACGAATGAAAGAAGGGGCCTGCCATGTCCGGCACCTGGATGACAACTCGCGCCTGGTTTTTGATGCTGCCGCTGCTCGTCGTGATGGTTGCCGTCATCGGCTGGCCGCTCGTCGATACCGTCGGCCTTTCTTTCACCGACGCGAAGCTTGTGGGAACCGGCGGCAATTTCGTCGGCATCGACAATTATGCGAAGATGCTGGCAAACTCCAATTTCCAACGAACGCTGATCACCACGGCCTGGTTCGCGATTGTCTCCGTTGCTGCCGAAATGGTGCTCGGTGTGCTTGCCGCGCTGCTGCTCAACCAGAACTTTAGAGGTCGCGGCGTGTTGCGCGCGCTGATGATCCTGCCCTGGGCACTCCCGACCGTCGTCAACGCAACGCTCTGGCGGCTGATCTATAATCCCGAATATGGCGCGCTGAATGCTGCTCTTACCCAGCTCGGCCTCATCGACGCCTACCGTTCCTGGCTCGGCGAACCGGGCACGGCGCTGACAGCCTTGATCGTTGCCGACTGCTGGAAGAATTTTCCGCTGGTGGCGCTGATTGCGCTCGCCGCCCTGCAGGCCGTGCCGCGCGATATTATCGCCGCCTCGCTGGTCGATGGTGCCGGCCCCTTCACCCGCTTCCGCTTCGTCATCCTCCCCTATCTGGCGGGACCGCTGATGGTAGCGCTGGTGCTGCGCACCATCGAAGCGTTCAAAGTCTTCGACATCATCTGGGTCATGACGCGCGGCGGGCCGGCAAACAGCACGCGCACGCTGTCGATCCTCGTCTATCAGGAGGCCTTCTCCTTCCAGCGAGCGGGGTCCGGGGCGTCGCTCGCGCTCATCGTCACGCTGCTGGTCACGGTGCTCGCCGCCGCCTACGCCGCGCTCGTCCGCAAAACCGCAGGGAGTGCCGCCTGATGGAACGCCAGAGCCCGCTCTTCACCTGCTTCATCTATGTCTGCGCCATCCTGCTCGCCGCCGTCATCCTGGCGCCGATCGCGTGGCTCTTCATCATGAGCATTTCGCCGGCTGCCGATCTTGCCGCCAAGCCGCTGCGCTGGTGGCCGCAGACGGCTGATTTCTCGCGCTACAGGTTGCTGCTGTCGACCTTGGAGAACAGCGAGGGCGCCGCCTTCACCTCGTCGTTGCGCAACAGCATCGAAGTCGCCGGCATGGCGACCATTGCGGCAATAGCGCTCGCCATTCCCGCCGGCTGGGCCGTGTCGCGCACGCCGTCCGTGGGATGGTCGCTTTCCATGGTCATCGCCACCTACATGCTGCCGCCGGTGGCGCTTGCCGTGCCGCTCTATATGGGACTTGCCCATCTCGGCATGCTGAACAACGTCTTCGGCCTGGCGCTCGTCTATCTGACGATCCTGGCGCCATTCACGACCTGGCTGATGAAATCCGGTTTCGATTCCATTCCGAAGGAGATCGAGGCCGCAGCGATGATCGACGGCGCCGGGCTGTTCCAGACGCTGAAGATCATCACGCTGCCGCTTGCCATGCCCGTGATGGCAACCTCGGCGCTCTTCGCCTTCCTGCTCGCCTGGGATGAGTTCTTCTATGCGCTGCTCTTTACCTCGGACCAGCGCGCCAAGACCCTTACCGTCGCGATAGCGGATCTCGCTGGCGGCCGTGTCTCGGATTACGGACTGATCGCGACTGCCGGCGTGCTAGCCGCCCTGCCCCCGGTGCTGATCGGCCTTGTCATGCAACGTGCCCTGATCTCGGGCCTGACCAATGGCGGCGTCAAGGGATGACCATGACTCAAGAGAAAACACGCCCCGCCGGCCTTGCCGCCATCGACCGCGAAATGGCCCGCCAGCATGCCGATGCGCTTGCCTCCTTCGAAGCATCCGCCGGCACGGCCGCCAGGGCCGCCGCCTCGCTGAAGCGTACCGGCAAGTTGCTCTTGCTCGGCATGGGCGGCTCGCATGCTGTCAACCGGGCTGTCGAGCCGCTCTATCGCGCCGCCGGCATCGATGCGATCGCCCTGCCGCTCTCCGAACAGCTCGGCCAGCCGCTGTCGCTGGACGACCGCACGATCTTCATGACCTCGCAATCCGGCGAGAGCGCCGAGGTCGTGCGCTGGTTCAGCGAGACGGGCGGCACCACCGAGACTTTCGGCCTGACGCTGGAGGGCAGCTCCTTCCTCGCAAGAGCAACGCCTTCTCTCGTCGGCGCCGGCGGCACCGAACTTGCCTTTGCGGCAACCCGCAGCCTCACCGTCAGCTTCGCGCTGCATCTGGCGATTTTCGCGGCTCTAGGGCAGGATCCGGCGCCTGCGCTGGCTGTGCTGCGAGCACCTGAAGCGATCGACATCAGGCCGGCACTTTCCGCTCTCGCCAATGTCGCCACGGTCGTCACCTCGGGCCGCCGCCTGCAGGGCGTCGCCGAGGCGCTGGCGCTCGGCCTCACGGAACTTTCCCGCCGCCCGTGCTTCTCGCTTGAAGGCGGCCAGTTGCGCCACGGTCCGATGGAAATGCTCGCCCCTTCGATCGGCGTCGTGCTCTTCCGCGGCAATGATGCGACGGCCGGCCTCGTGACAGCCATGGCCGTTTCCGCAGTCGAGACGGATGCTCCAGTGATCGTCTTCGATGGCTCCGAGGAAGAGCCGGTGCCCGGCTGCGTCACCCTACGCTTCAAGCTCGAAACTGGGCTTGCCGCCATCTTCCAGATGCTGCCCGTCGCCCAGTCGCTGATGATCGCCTTCGCCGACGCGCGGGTGGAGAATGCCGGCACGCCGGTGCGCTCCACCAAGATCACCCGGAGCGAATGAATGAAGCCGCTTGCAGTCATCGGCAACGTCAACATCGACCTGATCCTCGGGCCGGCGACACCATGGCCGAGGGCCGGCACCGAGATCATCGTCGATCATGACGAGCTGCGCGTCGGCGGCCAGGCAGGCAATAGCGCGCTCGCCTGGGAAGGCCTCGGCGTCGATTACGAGATCGCGGCCAATGTCGGCAACGACCAGTTCGGACGATGGCTCAGCGAGGCCTTGGGCGCACGTAGCAGCAAATGGCCTGTCAGGCCGGAGGGCACGACGCTCTCCGTCGGCATCACCCATCCCGATGGCGAGCGCACCTTCTTCACCACGCGCGGCCACCTGCCGCGGTTCAGCCTCGACGACGTGCTCGCTGTCCTCGACGGCAACAGGCTCGCCGGTGGCTATGCACTGCTCTGTGGCGCCTTTCTGACCGAAGATCTTACCCGCGACTATGACGCCCTGTTCGACTGGGCCGACAAGCATGAAATCACCGTTGCGCTCGACACCGGCTGGCCGCTCGACGGCTGGACGGAGGAAAATTGCAATGCCACGCGGCGCTGGCTTTCCCGCTGTGGCGTGGCGCTCATGAACGAGGTCGAAACGACGACGTTAGCCGGCATGGACGATCCGGCCGAAGCCGCTCGCGCGCTCCACGCATTGATGCCAGCCGGCGCCACCTTCGTCGTCAAACGCGGCCCGGATGGCGCGCTTGCCATCGATGGCGGCGGCAAGCTCGTTTCGGCCGCAGCGCCAAAGGTCACGGTTGTCGACACGATCGGTGCAGGCGATGTCTTCAATGCCGGCTTCCTGGCGGCCCTTGCCCGCAGCGAGCCGATTGCGGCCTGCCTTTCGTTGGGAATCGCAGTCGCTTCCCGCGCCATTTCCACCCTGCCGCGCAGCTACGGCCCGGCCAACGCATCCGAGGAGGACGTTCGATGAGCGCGCTCGAAATCCAGAATATCCGCAAGAGCTATGGCGCGCTGGAGACGCTGAAGGGTATCGATATTTCGCTTGAGAGCGGCGAGTTCCTGGTGCTGCTCGGCTCCTCGGGCTGCGGCAAGTCCACGCTATTGAACATCATCGCCGGGCTTGCTGAGGCGACCAGCGGCGATATCCGCATCGGCGATCGTTCCGTGCTGGGCGTGCATCCGAAGGACCGCGACATCGCCATGGTGTTCCAGTCCTACGCGCTCTATCCGAACCTCTCAGTCCATCGCAACATCGGCTTCGGTCTGGAAATGCGCAAGGTGCCTGCCGCCGAGCGCGACAAGGCGGTGCGCGAGGCGGCGAAGCTCTTGCAGATCGAAGCTTTGCTGGAGCGCAAGCCGAGCCAGCTTTCCGGCGGCCAGCGTCAGCGCGTCGCGATCGGCCGGGCGCTGGTGCGCAAGCCGGAAGTCTTCCTGTTCGACGAGCCGCTCTCCAATCTCGACGCCAAGCTGCGCATGGAGATGCGCACCGAGCTGAAGCGTCTGCACCAGATGCTGAAGACCACCGTCGTCTACGTGACGCATGACCAGATCGAGGCGATGACACTCGCTACCCGCATCGCCGTGATGCGGGACGGCCGCATCGAGCAGCTCGGCACGCCGGACGAGATCTACAATCACCCGGCAACGCTCTATGTCGCCACCTTCGTCGGCGCGCCGCCAATGAACCTCCTGAACGCGACCGCCGATAGAGGTTCGCTCCGCATCGACGGAACCTCGATCACGCTGCCCATGCCGACAACGAAGGCTGAGATCGAACAAGGACAGGAGCTGGTGATCGGTATCAGGCCTGAAACGCTGCACCTTAACGAAGAGGGTCCGCTCGAGGCCGTGTGCGAGGTGGCGGAGCTGACAGGCCCGGAACTGATCGTGACTGCGCAAGCCGGCTCACAACGGCTTATGGCCTGCCTGCCGCCGCGCACCGCCATTGCCGAAGCACAGCGATTGAAGTTCGGCTTCGATGCCAACGCTCTGCATCTGTTCGATCGCGCTACCGGCCGGCGCTGCGGATGAGCGCGCCAGCCTTCGCGCCTCGCCCCGTCAGTTGCTGGGGACACCGAGTTCTGGACGCGATGCGCCATTTGCGGCACGGCGATGAAATGTTCCGCCTGGCCAGCTCGGTGCGCGCGTGATCCGATAGACGGAAGCCGGCGGCAGATTGAAGAAAGTTCCCCCTATTCTCTCCGACCGCAGGCCAAGAAAATTCAGAACCCCGTTCGACACGGGACAGCGGGGGCCATAGGTGAATTGGTAGAAAGCGCCCGTTGGCCCCAGGCAGCGAAATGCGCCTTGCATGATTCTGACGACGACGCCTGTCGGCATGGACAACACGCCGAGGCCGCTCAAAACGGCTCCGGCGCTGTCCTCTTGCATCTCGGCGGAATCGGAGACGTCGGCGGCGTTCATCTGCAATACGCGTGCTGTCGGAAACCGCTGCTTCAACAACACCGCAAAATCCGGATTGAGCTCGACTAGGGTGATGTCGCGCTCGGCTACACCGCAATTGCGCAGTGCGTTGGTAAACACGCCAGTGCCTGGTCCGAGCTCAATCACGCGGCCTGTCGCCGGTGTGATCTCACTGGTCATGAGCTTTGCGAGCGCGCGGCCGGACGGCGCGACCGCCGCCGTGCGAAGCGGAGCCATGGCCCATTGGCGCAAGAAAAACAGGCTGTCCTTCATAGTCTCGGTTCATCCCTTGTCTGCTGATTGTTTCCCACAAGGGTTTGGACGGAACACCTGATGCGTGCATTGCTTCGAAACGTCATGTTGTCGCAATGTGGCGCAGGCAGGAAGCGCGTTTGAAAAATGGCGAAGGGATAGACCGATGCGGCTCCTTGTGGTGGAAGACGAGCCGGAAATGGCGACTGCCCTGCAGTCGGCTTTGCGCAGGCACGATATGATCGCCGACCATGCCGACGAGCTGGCGGTTGCTATGGAGATGATCCTCGCCGGGTCTTACGATGCGATCATCCTCGACCGCGGGCTTCCCGATGGCGACGGCCTGTCGCTAATCCCGATGATAAGGCAACACAGGGCGAACATTCCGGTGATCGTATTGACGGCGCGTGGACGTCTTGCAGAGCGCGTCACCGGTCTCGACAGCGGTGCCGACGACTATCTGGCCAAGCCCTTCGCCTTCGAGGAACTGCTGGCACGGCTGCGCGCCGTGATGCGGCGGCCCGATCACCTCAGGCCCATGGCCGTCAAGCTCGGCCGCCTCACGCTCGACCTCGACCATCGCGAAGCAAGGGTGGAAGACATGCGCTTCGACCTGCCGCGGCGCGAGCTGCTTGTGCTCGAAGCGCTGATGCGGCGCGCGGGCCGGATGGTGCCGCGCGAGATCCTGATGGAAGCGGTCTTCGGCATGAGCGATGAGGTACAGTCCAATACGCTCGACAGCCATATATCGCGGCTCCGGCGCAAGCTTGCGGACGCCGACGCCGGCGTCACCATCAACGGCGTGCGTGGCGTCGGCTACATGCTGATGGAGCAGATATGAAGGGGGCTACCGGCCACTCCCTCAAGTGGCAACTGATCCGGCGACTGCTTATCCTCCAGAGTCTGATCCTCTTTCTCGTTCTCGGCATCATGTTCTTCAGAGGCGATCTCTTCGCCTTCCGTTCGATGGATGGAACGATAGAGGCAGTTCGCCATTCCGTTCAGCGCGATGCGGCCGGCGCGTTGCAGCTCCGCGAGACACCGGAGCTGACCGCTCTGAGAGCAGCCGAGCCGGCCCTATGGCTCATCATCACGGACACCCAGGGAGCGGAAATCTCGGAAGGCCCCGTCCCCCCGATCTTCAAGCGCATCAGCACCGTGCTGCCCGGCATCGGCCAAGCCCGCTTCGGGTCTACGACCGACGGAGCCGCCATGAACCGGCCGGAGGCGCGCATGCGAACGGTTTATTCCCCGGCGGGCGAGATACAAATCCTGACGGGAACCGAGGGCAAGGCTCCGCCGTTGATCGTTGCGCTTGGGCTCGTGCTCGTGTTCATCAAGATCGGGTTGCCGATCATGATCGTCATTGTCCTCGGCATTCTGCTCGCGACACCGCTCGTCGTGCGCGGCGCAGTGGCCGGCATCGCGAAAGCCGAAGAACAGGCCGCCCTCATCGATATCAGCCAGCGTGGCGTCCGGTTGGAGACTGCAGGTACGCCGCCCGAGATCGCATCGCTCATTCGCGCCGTCAACGACGCCCTAAGCCGGCTGGACGAAGGCTATGAGCGACATCAGCGCTTCCTTGCCGACGCCGCCCACGAACTGAGGACGCCCATCGCCATTCTCGGCATCCGGATCGCCGCGCTGCCGCCGACGCCCGAGCGCCTGCAACTGGTTGCCGACGTGGCGCGGCTGACGACGCTGACTGAACAGCTGCTGGATATCGAGCGGCTCGGACGGGATATCGCCGAGTTCAAGCCCCTGTCGCTGCTGGATCTCGGCAAGCGGGTGGTGAGCGACATGGCGCCGCTTGCCTTTCCGGCAGGCTACGAGCTCGATCTGATCCACCACGGCTCCGACCATTCGATCCAGGGCGACGAAGCAGCGCTCGGACGAGCGTTGGCAAGCCTCATCCAGAATGCCATCGATCATGGCGGCGGGCGCGGAACGATCAACGTCCACATCGCTCCCGGTATCATAGAGGTGTGCGACGACGGCCCCGGCATCCCGCCCGCCGAGCGTGATCGCATCTTCGAACCATTTTATCGGTTGAAGCCACGCTCGCGCGGGACCGGCCTCGGACTTCATCTCGTCCGGCAGATCGCTGAGCTGCACGGCGGCAACGTCAAGGCCGGGGCCAGCAGGACCGGCGGCGCGCGATTGACGATCAATCTCGCTTCGTCCGAGCAAGCGATCTCTCCGGCGAAAGCAGGCTAGTCGGGCTTATTCCTCATTGGGATTGACCACGACCAAGCTTTCCAAAGAAATTTCGACGCTCGTAATGTTACCGCAAGGCAGCTCCCCGAACCTGAAGACCTCAAGCATGTCCGCCCCTGTTTGAATCGCGGACATGCGCAATCTTGCTGCTTTTCGCATTCCAGCTCGAGAACCGATGCGTTGTTCCGCTGGGAATGCACTAGAGATCATCGGGGTGAAACCGTGCTTCAACGACTTCAGCGCAATGCGCGATGGCCCTTCATCGGGCTGCAGCTCAGCAATGTGACCCTGAATTTCAGTCATGCCTTCGCGACTGTCCTCTATCCCTGGATCATGTACGACCTGACAGGCAGCGTCGTCTACATGGCGCTGATGGTGTGCATGAATGGGGCCGTGCTTCTGGTCGGGATGGCTTTCGGCGGCTACGTGGCCGAGTGGCTCGGCATACGCTACACCGCGCTCATCTCCGCCAAGATCGGCGCGCTGACGTCGCTGCTGGTCGCAGCACTCTACACGGCCGACTTTCTGAGCCCGGGCGTACTCATCCTCCTCGGGCTTCTGGGCACGATCCTCGACGGTCCGGCAACGGTCGCCACCGAAGCGAAGGTGCCGGAAATAGCGCGGCTTTCGGGCCTGTCGCCGACCAATGCCAACTCCATCGACGACATGATCGATGGCCTGGTGCTCCTCACCGCTTCGGCTGCAAGCGCCTTCATCATCGCCGTCATCGGCGCCAAGGAGGCCGCCTGGTGGATTGCGATCTGCAACTTCGCCGCCATGACGCTGCTGTCCCTCAGCCTGCCGAATTTTCGGCTGCGGCCAGCTCCGCACCTGCGGGATATCATCGCGGCGGGGCGGCAGTTTCGCGGCCTCGCCGTCTCGCTGCCGCTTGCCTTGTGCGCAAGCGCGGCGCTCGGCTTCTTCATGACGCTGCAGATCTTCCTCGTGCCGGCCGCCCTGCGGCTGCAGGGTGCTTCGATTGCCTGGCTCGGCATCTTCATCGCGGCGTCGGCAACCGGCACGATCATGATGAACCTGCATCTGGCTTCCCGTCAGAGCGCACCCCCGGCGGCATCCATCGCTTCGCGGGCGCTCCTCGGGCTGGCATTCGCGACAGGTCTGATGTGGGTCGAGATCTCACCTCTGACGATGATGCTGGCGGGCTTGGTCGCCGGACTGGCGAACGGCTGGCTCTCGCCCGCATTCATCTCGATCCTGCAGGTCAAGGCGCCACGCGGCCGCCGGCCCTACGTGATGGGGTTTTCCTATTCGGTGGTCCTGCTATTTCTGCCGCTCGAATATCTGCTGACGGGCACGGCGATCGGCCTCACCTCGTTTCGCACGACCTGCACTCTTCTGGTGTTCCTGCTGACAATGGCAGCGGCAGTCAGCGCCGCCTGGCTGGAATCCATGGAAAACGATTAGCCGGAAAACATTCAGCGCTGAGTCGCGCGAGGCAAGAAAATCCCATTGCGCGCAATAATATCGTAATGTTCATCGCTATGCCTTGAACGACATTAGTGGGTTTGGATGAGGGAAAGAATGCGCCTCTTGCTCGTGGAAGATGAGCCGCAAATGGCGGATGCGCTCGCAACCGCCTTGCATCAATACGACATTATCGTTGACCATGCGCTGACCTTGGATTTCGCCAGAAGCGCCGTCGCCGAACATGTGCATGACATGATCGTGCTCGACAGACAGCTGCCCGATGGCGATGGCCTGGAGCTGATCCAGCATCTGCGATCGATCGGGGCAACCGTGCCGGTCATCGTGCTTACCGCGCGCGGCTCGCTTGCGGACCGCGTGAACGGACTGGATCTCGGAGCCGACGACTATCTTGCCAAGCCTTTCGCTCTGGAAGAGTTGCTCGCACGCATCCGCGCCCTGATGCGCCGGCCGGCAAATGTCGCGCCGATGGTCGCAAGGCTCGGCCGACTGGAATTCAGCCTCGATAACAGGGAGGCCAGAATCGCCGGCAAGGTGCTCAACCTGCCGAGGCGCGAGCTTCTCGTCCTCGAAACACTGATCCGTCGGCAGGGCAGAACGGTTCTGCGGGCCGCACTGGAAGAGGCAGTCTATGCCTTCGACGACGAGATCCAGTCGAACGCGCTTGATTCGCATGTATCGAGGCTTCGCAGGAAGCTGGCGGACGCGCAGGCCGGCGTCGAAATTCACGGCATTCGAGGGGTCGGCTACCTCTTGAGGCCGGTTGCATGAAGCTTCTCGCATCGAAATCGCTGAAGCGCCGTCTGATCGCTCAGCTTCTGCTTTTCCAGGTCGGCATTCTCTTTCTGTTCAGCGTCGCCTTCGTCGCCTACCTGCTGCAGGTCGGCGAGGGTATCGTTCTTTCCGATCCCGCATTTGCCGATGCCGCTGCGAACGCCATCGAACGCAAGGCAGACGGCCATCTCGTTCTCAACGAGACGGAGGAGCTTGCCAAGCTCCGGCAGCGCTCCACCAACTTCTGGTTCGTCGCCCGCAGCGAGAAGGGCGAGGTCGTCCAGACGGGCGATGTGCCACCGGTCTATGCCATCATGGCGCAGCATCTGGGCAGCATCACCTTTGCCGACATCAGGGATACCCAGGCGCCATTCACCAACCTTGCGGTCATTCGCCGCTCTTCCGGGCCTGCCGGCGATTTCATCGTACTCGGCAAAGGCGACGTGCTGAGCATGACCTATGCCATCCTCCTTCTCTCCAACCTGCTGATGGTGCCGATCCTTGTCCTCCTGGTCATCATCACGGTCATCGCCATTCCGTGGATCGTCAGCCGGGCATTCTCGCGGCTTTCCACCATCGCGAAGGAAGCGGAAGCCATTGATATCGACCGACGCGGCTACAGGCTGCCGGAGACGGGAATTCCCAATGAGGTCGTACCGCTCGTCAACGCCATCAACGGTGCCCTGCAGCGGCTCGACGAGGGCCATGAGCGTCACCAGCGGTTCATTCTCGATGCGGCGCATGAGCTGCGCACGCCGGTCGCCATTCTGCAGACGCGGGTGGAGACGATAGCAGAAGGGCCGATCCGCAACCGGCTTCTGTCGGATGCAAGCCGCATCGCAGCGCTTGCCGAGCAGTTGCTCGACCTGCAACGTCTGGATGTCATGCGCGAACAGTTCACGCCGGTCGATCTGGTGGACATATGCCGCAACGTTGCCGCCGACATGGCGCCCCTGGCCATCGCCCAGGGGTATGACCTTTCGCTGGAAACGAAACTCGACCGGCTGGTCATCCAGGGGGATGCCGGCGCGCTGCAGCGTGTCGTCTTCAATATCGTCCAGAACGCAATCGAGCACGGTGGCGGCAAGGGAACGATCACGATCAGGATCGTGCAACCCGCGAACATCGAAATCACGGACGAAGGTCCGGGCATACCGGCAGGCGAGTGGGAGCGGATCTTCGAACCATTCCATCGTCTGCACGCGCATGAGCACGGGGCCGGTCTCGGGCTCAATCTGGTGCGGGAAATCATGCAGCGTCACGGTGGCCAGGTTGTCGCCTCGGACAATCCGCGCGGCGGCGCATGTTTTCATCTTACCTTCCCAGTCTAAGGCCGAACGCTCGAGCCTTCCTTAAAAATAAGTTAAATATTTCCATCCAACTCCATAAAAATACTAAATAATTTTTCAATATTTTCAAATCCTGCAATGTAACCGCAATTCTCGTGAGCAAAATGACATGCATCTCCTTGGACCAGTCCGCTCCCAAGACGGATGGCACCGGAGAGCAGCAGGGACCGGTTTCCGGTTCTCCAACACAAACTGAGACCCTTCGAGCGCCAAGGGATGGCAAATGGGTTTCGTATGGAGTTTACCAATGTCGCTCAGCGCAAAATCGATTCTGTTCGCAGCTCTGACCATTACGGCCGCGACCAATGCATCCGCCGCCGATTACAATTATCCGGCATCGGATAACAGCTACGAACGCCCGCCCTCCTTCCAATGGAGCGGCGCTTACTTCGGCGCGCATGGGGGTATCGCCTCGCCGAAGCTCAACCCATTCTCCGGTGGCAAGGGCTTCGCCGCCGGCGTGCAGGCCGGCTACAATTTCCAGGTCGGCCCCGGCATCATCGGTGCGGAACTCGAAGGCTCCTATCTCGGAAATGCCGAGGTGCGTGTGCCGAACGGCCGCCTGGAAGAGCGTTTCCGCGGCGCCGCCAAGGCCAAGGCCGGTCTGACCTTCGACCGCACCTTCGTTTACGGGACGGCGGGCCTGACGATGACCAAGTACGAAGGCGGCAAGGGCATTTCCGGCCCGAGCGGCTGGAAGCAGGGCTACCTGCTCGGCGCCGGCGTCGAACAAGGCTTCGCCGGCGGCCTCTCCGCCAAGCTCGAATACAACTATGTCACGACCAACGATGTGACGACCTATTCGGCTAGCGGCAAATCAAAGACCGATCTGCATGACCATGTCATCAAGGCCGGCCTGAACTATCGCTTCTGAGCGGACACGTTCCGCAGAGGTCAGCGCACCCTTCACGCGGGGTAGCGCCTGACGGAGAGCGGCGACAGTCGACCGATCCAACCCCGAGTCGGTCGGCTCGCCGCTCTCGCTTTCGAGACGCCTGTACAATGTTGGGTTCCATGACGAGCCGTGTCGCGAAAATAACGATCACCCTCACGTTCATAGCGTTGGGGATCACGAGTGCCGTGATCGCACCGGCGAGCCGTGACGTTCGCGGCTCGGTCCAGGCAGAACTGACGCCTTCGGCGAAGACGATCGAACTCGCCCCGATGGAGGTGACGAAAGTTCGCCGGCAAAGCTATGCGCAGGATATTCGCATCAACGGTTTCATCCAGCCTGCCCGGCGCGTCACGCTGACCGCGAGATTGTCCGGCACTCTGGCCTCAGTCGATGCCGACGTCGGGACGGCTGTTCACGCAGGCGATGTCATCGCGCGCTTCGATACCGAAACGCTGACGCTTTCGCTGAACAAGCTGGTCGCAACCACGGAAGCCAAGGCGGCGACGATCCTGCGCGCGCAGAAGGACCTCGAACGCACGAGCAGTCTCGCCGCCACCGGCGGTGTCGCCCAGGCGAAACTGACCGAAGTCGAGACCAACCTCGCGGTACTGAAAGCCGAACTGCGCGCGCTTCAGGCCGAAGAGGCCGAAGCACGGCGGGCGCTGGACGACGCGGTCGTCATCGCACCGTTCGACGGCATCGTCAATGCCCGCAAGGTCAATCCCGGCCAGGCCGTATCGATCAATACCGAGCTGTTCGAGATCGTCGATATCGCACAACTGGATCTGGTGGCGCTCATTCCCCCGCAGGAGAGCGCCGGTCTTTCCATGGGGCAGACGGCATCCATCGAGATCGAGGGGCTGCCGGGCAAGCCGCTGTCGGCCCGTCTCGACAGAATAAGCCCGGCAACGATCGACAACTCGCGCTCACTACAAGCCTATCTCAGGCTCGATCACGCCATGCCCGGCCTTCGCGGCGGCATGTTCGGCCACGGCACGCTGCAGATCGAGAAACACACGAATATTCTCGCAGTCCCTGTCGCCGCGGTCATCAAGGACGGCGGAGAAGCCTTCATCCGAACCATCGTCGACGGCGCGATACGCCGGCAAGCCGTCACTCTCGGCTCGACCAAGGTTGGTGAGGATCTGGTCGAGATTCGCGCAGGATTGAGTGAAGGCGATGTCGTCATAACCGTCCCGCTCAAGGACGCCTCTAACGGCACTTCCGTGAAAATCGCGGAACGCTGAGGGCCATCAATGCTTCTAGCCCGTATTTCCATTCAGCAGCCCGTTTTCGCGACCATGGTCATGGTTGCCATCGTCGTGCTTGGCGTGACAGCCTGGTCACGCCTACCGGTGGACATGCTGCCTTCGATCGACCTACCGACCGTGGTGGTCTCCACCAATTTCGATGGGGCCTCAGCGCTGGCTGTCGAGCAGCAGGTCAGCCGGCCTATCGAAGAGAGCATCGGTGCCATCGCCGGCGTCAAGAAGGTCACGTCACGCTCCTCGACCGGCAATTCGCTGGTCATTGCGGAATTTACGCTCGAGACGCCGTCGAGAGCCGCGGCAGACGAGGTGCGAGATCGCATATCGCGCCTGCAGGACGCGCTTCCCGACGGCGCGGATCGGCCGATCGTGACGCGCTTCAATCCGCAGGATGCGCCGATCATGTCGCTCGCAGCCTTCTCCTCGGAAACGTCGCTCAGCCGCATGACGAAGATCGCCGACACGACGATCGTGCCGCGCTTGCGCCGCGTGCCGGGCGTCGGCCAGGTGACCATTGTCGGCGGCAGCGAAGATCAGGTGCGCATTCAGCCCGATCCGGCAAAGCTGCAGTCCTTCGGCATTCCGATCCCGACCGTCATCGATGCCATACAGCGCGCGACACGCGACAGCGCCATCGGCTCCATCACGTCTTCGACGCGTGAGCGCAGCATCACCGTCAGCGTTCAACCGGGCAGCGTCAGGGAGTTCGCCGACATCGTCGTCACGCAGGACAGCGCCGGCCGCGCCATCCGTCTTTCGGAAGTTGCCGACGTGATGGAAGCTGGCGCCGATCCGAAGAGCCGCGCCTGGTTCAACGGCAAACCGGCGCTCGGCCTCGATATAAACAAGCTGGAAGGCGCAAACACCGTCGAGGTCGCGCAGGGTATCGAGCGGGAACTGACCCGCCTGAGAAAAGATGACGCTCTGCGGGATATCGGCATCGTCGTGTCGCAAGACAGCTCCCGCACGATCGTCGGGCAAATCGGCGATGTGCAGAGGACGATCATCGAGGGTGGCGCGCTGACGATCGTCATCGTCCTGCTGTTTCTCAACTCGTGGCGCTCGACCATCATCACCGCGCTCACCCTGCCGGTCGCGGTCATCGGCACCTTCGCCGCCATGGCCGTCATGGGCTTCAGCCTCAACCTGATGACCATGCTGGCGCTGTCGATCTGCATCGGCATCCTGATAGACGACGCCATCGTCGTGCGAGAGAATATCAGCCGCCATGCGGCCATGGGCAAGGATCGCAAGCAGGCGGCGCTGGATGGCACATCGGAGATTGGCCTTGCGGTGCTCGCCACCACACTCTCCATCGTCGCCGTCTTCCTTCCTGTCGCCTTCATGGGCGGCATTATCGGCCGGTTCTTCCTCCAGTTTGGCATCACCGTTTCCGTCGCGGTTCTAATTTCGCTCTTCGTGTCCTTCACGCTCGATCCGATGCTGTCCAGTGTCTGGGCCGACAATTCCGCATCGGGAAAAAGAGGGCGCCTTCAGGTGCTGCTCGACCGCTTCGACCATGGCTTCGAAAAAGTTGCGCAGCGCTACGGCAGGATTGTCGGCTGGTGCCTCGGCCATCGCGGTATAACCTCAATCTGCGTCGCGGCATTGTTCGTGGGAGGACTCTGCCTCGTCATGAAGATCGGCACGGAATTCGTGCCGAAATCGGATCAGGGCATGGTTACGGTCAGCCTCACCTTGCCTGAGGGTTCGTCGGTCGAATATACCGCCGCGAAGATCAGGCAAACCGAAGCCATCCTGCGGACGTTTCCGGACATTCAGGATCTCTATTCCACGGTGAATAGCGGCGATGGCGCCAATACCAACGAAGCAAGAATAGCCGCTTCGCTGGTGCCCTCAGACAAAAGAACGATGACCTCGGTCACCATCGCGCCGAAGCTGCGCGACGCGTTGAGCCCGGTGAGTGGTGTCACCATAGAGGTCGGGCAGCCGGGCGATGGCTCCGGCGGAGGAGCAAAAACGATCCAGATATCCGTCCAGGGCGGCGATCTCGACGTCCTCGAGAACCTGTCGAAAGAAATGAAAGCCAAGCTCGGCAAGATCAAGGGACTGATAGACCTCGAATCCTCCGCGGATAAGAAGCGCCCGATGCTCATGATCCGCCTTCGAACGGTCGAGGCGGCCGACCTCGGAATTTCCACGGCGACAATCGAGCGCAATCTCCGGCCACTGGTCGCTGGGGAAAAACTGACGAGCTGGGCGCATGGCGGCGCGGAATCCCGCTATGTTGCCATCCGGCTGCCGGAAGCCGGTCGCCGAACCATCGACGATCTCAAACAGATCCCCATCCCCGTCGAACGGGCGGGCGCGACAGGCCCGGCGGCAACCGTGCCATTGTCCCAGGTCGCGGATGTCACGGAAACCATGGCACCACAAACGATCGTCCGCCGCGATGGCGACCGTGAGGTCCGTCTCTCCGCAAATCTGAGTGGACAGCCGCTCGGGACTGTCGTCAGCGATATCCAGACGGTCATCGCCTCAACGGACCTGCCGGCCGGCTACCGCATCACTATCGGCGGCGAGGCTGACGATATGATGGAGAGCTTCGGCTATGCGGTGCAGGCCCTGGTCCTTGCCATCGTCTTCATTTACCTCATCCTTGCCTCGCAATTCGGCTCCTTCATCCAGCCCATCGCGATCATGACGAGCCTGCCTCTTTCGATCAGCGGCGTACTGCTCGGCCTTCTTGTGACTGGCTCGACCATCAACATCTTCTCGGTGATCGGCTTCATCATGCTGATGGGTCTGGTGACGAAGAACGCCATCCTGCTGGTAGATCATGCCAACAAGCGCCGCCTGGAGGGCGCCAGCATGCGGCAAAGCCTGACCGAGGCCGGCACGGTCCGGTTCCGTCCGATCGTCATGACCACCTCGGCCATGATCATCGGCATGATGCCGCTGGCGCTGGGCTTCGGCGAGGGCGGACAGGAGCGTGCATCGATGGCTCATGCGGTGATCGGCGGCCTGGTCTCCTCAACGGCACTGACGCTCGTATTCGTGCCGGTCGCCTTATCGTTGATCGAAAGCTGCAGGACAATGCTGGTGAAGAAACGCGATCGTCCGGAAACCGAACAGTTGAAGGATGCAACCACATGACGAGAAGCGACCCCTGGTTCCGCGTCAAAGCCTATGGTTTCGGTGCTGGCCTGCCTTGCCGCTGGCAAGGCTGGGTGGTGCTCGCAATCTATCTCGTGGCCATCGTCATGGTTGCCGTTTTCGCGGGACCTTATTCGGTTAGCCATCCGATCCACTATGCAGTCGCAATCTTCATTCCGACGGCACTGGTGCTGCTGATAAGCTGGTGGAAAAGCGATGCCCCATGGCGTTGGCGCTGGGGTGAAACCAAAGACGATGGCAATCGATGAGGCCAACACCTCTGCTCGTGGGCAATCGCCCGTGTCGTCTCGAGCGCTTACAAAAAGCATCCGGGCGCTTTCTGCCCGGATGCCGGGAATCACGAGGGTTGAGCGGAGGCGCCTATATGCCGTCGGGCTTCGAGAAGAGGTCCGCCAAGATCGCATCGCGTGCCCGCTTTCCGGCCGAGCCTGGTATCTTTTGTTCCTCCCCGATCAGGCGGGCAAAGACGATTTTGCGGTCTCCTTTGCTCGCCCATCCAACGAACCAGCCATACATCTTGTAGCGATCATTCCGGATGCCGATGCGCGAAGCGGGCATGGCGCCGGTCTTGCCGAAGGTGTGCCAGCCGGATTGCCACACTCCATAGTCGGCTATCTTTGCCGTCATATCATAAGCTATATCGCTAACCCCGAGTTCCCGCCGCACCAGTTTGCGCAGGAAGACGAGTTGTTCGACGGGGGAGATCTTCAAGGACGAACCGAGCCACGCATGGGTCAGGCCGTCATGCTTGCCGGGGTTGCCTGACACGTCGCGATTGCCATAGCCAAACTGCTGAACGTAGCTTTGAAATTTCGCGGGGCCGAGTGCCTCGGTGAGGCGCTGAGAATACCAGACGATGGATTTCTCCATCCACAGGCGCGGACCTGCGCTGTCTTCCCATGTCGTCGACCAATCGGAATAACCTTTCACGTAGGGCCATACCGGCTTGGATTCGTCCAGCAGAACATGGGAATCGTAGCCCATGAGGCTCAAGGCCAGTTTGAATGTCGATGCGGGGGACAGTTTGCGGTCACAATCCCCTTGTTTCAAAAGGGTTTTGCCGCTTGCGACGTCCTCGACGATCGAGCAGATCGTCTCGGCATGCGGCGTGGCAGGAAATGCTGCGAAAGCCGCGGCAACGACGAACAGGCATGCGGGTTTCATGAGTTCTCCATTCATCTTGCAGCGAGATAGGACACCGCGACCCGTGCGGTGACGACATTCTTGCCCGACACGACGGGTATGCCGCCATCCAGGCTGGCGGAACGCATCCTCGCCTCCGGCGAAGCATAGGGGAATACCGTTGCTGCAGGCTGATCCTCGATGGCGACGATCGGTCCGAGCTTGAGGCCGGAAGCCTGCGCGATAGAGCCGGCGCTTTTCGTCGCAGCCGCAACTGCGATCTTGCGCGCCTCGTCGACCGCTCCGGCCACGTCGTCAACGATGAAATCCACGGAGCCTCCCTCGTTGACACCGTTCTTCAGGGCGACGTCGAGGACGTTGCCGACCTCGGACACCTTGCGTACGCGGACCAGTAGTGTGTTCCTGGCATCATAGCCGGCGATGGTGGAGGATGGCAGGGTGCCGTCAGGCCTCGGCGTGAAGTCGAAGCGCGGCGTGATCTGAAAATCCGCGCTCTGAATGTCATCTCCGTCAATGCCTGACGATGCGAGCGAGGCGATGAGCTTCCGGGTCGCCTCCGCGGAGGCCGAAACCGCTTGGCTGGCCTCCCCGGCCTGACGCAATACCGTCAAACGGATGACGGCAAGATCCGGACTGCGAAGAACCTGCCCTTCGCCAACGACACGAATGAGGCCGGCACTCTGGGCCAGCTTTTCCTCGGTGTGCGCTGGAGCGGCGAGAGCGATGGACAGTATCGCCATGGCAGCGGTGATGACGGACGTGCGTCTCATTCCTGAAATGCTCCGGCTGAAAGGGGTTGCGGTCAGGCTCATTCGCACTCGAGCGAGGGCTGGCGGAAACTGGTTACGTACCAATCCGAACCGGAGCTTCGGGTGTAGAAGGTATAAAAGCATTCCGTGTGCTCGACATAGCCTGGTGTCTCCGTGGTTTCGAAGCGCCGGCCGTGGCGTGTTTCCCTGATCTCACCGCTGGATTGACCCGGCATGACTTGCGTCTTCTGCTTGCGCCACTGGTAAGCGCGCTCGCCGGGGCGCAGATTATAGACATTGTCAGGTGGGCCATAATCAAGCATGACGCTGCTGATCGGCGCACCAATATAGCTCTTCATAACTTGTGAGGCGCAGGCCGAAAGAGTTAGCAATATCCCAAGCGCAGCAGCGCCGACCGGAAGCCGCTTCATTCCGGAATAGTTCCGCTGCGCGTCTTTTCGCGAAGATACTTCGCCCCCTTGTTTCTTACGCATTCCAAACGGAAAACCGCCGCGCGCTTTTCCTGGAAATGCTTTGCTGGCAGACATCAAGAACGTCCTTTGCAACTGGAGATGATCGCAGGCAGGGGTACGTCCCGGGGATTACGGCAGCATTGCGCGCTGCGGCATCAGCCGTTTTTTGTCGGCCGACCGAGAATTTGCCTGATGCCATCTTTCCTAAAGGGCTGCGCCAATTGGCCCAAGAAACTTCTCGCGATCTGGCCGCGAATGCCAATATCGGTGGAGGATGGCCGGTCCGGATTGAAGTAGGTGCCGAACAGAAGATCGAAGAACACGACGTTCTCCCCATAGTTCGTGTTGCCTTCGCGGATTTCCTTCGAATGATGCCAGCGGTGCAGGCGCGGCGTGCTGAAGATGTAGTCGAAGAAGCCGGTTCTCATGTCGACATTGCAATGGGTGAGGATGCCCATGAACGCCGTGACGGCGCCGAGCCACAGGAACACCGGGAGCGGCGCGCCAAGAAGGAAGAGCGGAAGCTGGCTAAGCACGACCTTGAACAGCGAATCGGCGATGTGAAAGCGGCCGGTATTGATGACCCAAAGCCGCGTGACGCTGTGATGCAAGGCATGGAATCGCCAGAAGAAAAGCCTCTCATGAGCAATGCGATGCGACCAGTACAGGCCAAATTCGGCGATCAGAACACCCATTGGGACCTGCAGCAACATAGGAATGGAGGTCGGCCAGATGCTCAGCTGCGCACCGGTGAACGGTAATAGCAGGATTGCCGTGTACATCGGGAAGACGGCGCCTAGCAGCGCCATCAGCTGCACGAGACCCTTGGTCAGGAGCGTGTGAGCGATATCATTTGCCATTTCTCCGTCCGAGATCAGCCAACGTCGCTCGTAAGGGATATAGCGTTCCAACAGGAAAAGCAGCAGGACTTCGCCGGCATAGATGAGAGCAAAGGCGAACATCGGCCGCTCGCTCGCGAAGGCGAAATAGGTGCACAGAAGACCGGAAAAGAACACGAGCGGCCAGGATGAGAGGGACAGAACCGTCTTCATTGCGTGTCCAGCCATTCCAGCAGTTCGCGGCAGCTTCTGGGCCGTCCGTCGCTAAAGCGCCCGTCGGTGCAAGGATTGACGCGGCGATTCTCCCGCCGTTCATAATGGTCGACAGGCCGGGGATCCCACCGATCGTGTCGCAACGCGCGCCTGATCTCGGCGCAGGTCCGCGGCCGACCATCGCTGACGCGGCCATCCGTGCAGGGGTCGTATCTGTATTGAATCGGAAGAACCGCCGGCTTGTGCAAGGCCGGGCTCGCCTGCACCCCCATGCAGTGTCCACCGGTCAACAAGACACATGCCAACAGAAAGGATAATCGCATACCATCCGCCTTCGATCGCTATAGCGGCGGCAATCTCGGCAGGCTGCATTGCAGCAGCATTGCGCCGTTGCAAAAAACGAAGTAGCCCGCACCGGCCGGACCTACGGCGCCATCCCGCCACTTCAATCTCGTATCCTGATGTTGGCCGAGCGCCACCGCTCACAGACGATGGACGTGGCCTCCGGCATGAACATCGCCGCCTTCAACGCCGGCGTCGTTATCGGCTCGGTGATCGGCGGCGCAGCTATCGACGCTTGGGGCTTAGCGTCGATAGCGTCTGTCGGAGCCGGCGTTGCCGTGATCTCGGTTCTCGCGCTGCTTTGTCAGATTTCCCTGCCATCCATGAGGGCTGTTGAACCTGGCGCGGCGGCGGTGACGACACGGGAGGGGCGTTCGCTTTGATTTGCTTTGTTTGTAAGGTTTGTTTTTGTTCGTCACGCAGGGTGAGGTTAGAAGGCCTTGGGAGCTGGGATTTGGCTCGCAGCATCCGTGTTGCGGCGAGCGATATGTATTGATGGGGGAAGATTGTTTGCGTGTTCAGGCTTTGATGTTCTCAGTCCCCCGGCGTCGGCTTTGCCTCCTTGCGGGGCCCTGAGAAGGCG
>NZ_JACHBG010000020.1 GCF_014207095.1 Martinezella lusitana
CAGTATCAAACTCAGACGAAACAAAGCAGGCAGAAACCCACAATACATGGCCGAAATCATCCGAGCATGACTGTTAACCCGGATTCAGCGCCGTGCTGTTCGATGTTGCTCGATTGCACGATCTCGTCATGCCTTGCATAATAGGCATCCAGGATTTGCTGGGACTTCGGTGCGGGCTGCCGTTCGGCAAGCATCAAGATGACCATGTCCACATTGTTGCGCACAATTAGTCGGAAGACAATCCTGACCTTACCGGTGCGGACGAATTCCTCTTCGATCTGCAGTGCGACATGCGTTCGGTATTCGACGCGATGGGGGCAGGTCGGCGACGAGTATTCGATCACGGTGACGGGTGCTGAGGCGGAGCCAATCGGCGGTCCGCACGCCCTACGGGTGCATCATGTCCCCCGCGTTAGATGCGGTTGGAAGGTTGCCAATCCAAACACTGAGAATTCCCGCGGCGAGGCGCGAGAATAGAAACTTGGCCAAGATATGAATGTCTCCGGATGATTGCCGGTAAGTTCAGGGCGTCAGTGCTTGGATTTAGACCGCCTCAAACAGATGTCCGTGCAGTCCCGAGTCGGTTCGTCACTGACACTGCTGTGTCATCAAATGCTATACGGCCAGTGCCCAAACTTCAACGGTAGCTATTGCCTAGTGACCCAAGATCTGACTGAGGAATGCGCGCGTGCGTTCCGATTGCGGCGCGCCGAAAAATGCCTTGGGTTCGTTCTGTTCTACGATTTGACCCCGATCCATGAAGATCACCCTGTTGGCCACCGCTTGGGCAAAACCCATTTCATGGGTGACGCAGAGCATGGTCATGCCTTCTTCGGCAAGCGCGATCATCGTATCGAGCACTTCCTTGATCATCTCTGGATCAAGCGCGGAGGTCGGCTCATCGAACAACATCAGCCGCGGCTTCATGCAGAGAGCTCGCGCGATCGCCACGCGCTGCTGCTGCCCGCCGGAGAGCTGACCCGGATATTTATGCGCCTGATCCGGTATTTTCACTTTCTCAAGAAAGTGCATGGCGAGTTCCCTGGCTTCCTTTTGCGGCATCTTGCGGACCCAGATCGGTGCGAGGGTGCAGTTCTGAAGGATCGTCAAATGCGGAAAGAGATTGAAATGCTGGAACACCATTCCGACTTCGCGGCGGACTTCCTCGATCTTCTTCAGGTCGTTGGTCAGTTCGATACCGTCGACGACGATCTTGCCGGCCTGATGTTCCTCAAGCCGATTGATGCAGCGGATCATGGTTGATTTTCCGGAGCCGGACGGTCCGCAAATGACGATCCGCTCGCCCCGCTGCACGGTGAGATTGATGTCGCGCAGGACGTGGAACTCGCCATACCACTTGTTCATGGCGCTAATCTCGACGGCGATATCTGCAAGACTTGGCCGGTCGTCCTGTAACGACGCCGTTTTCATCATGATGTTGGTCATTATGATATCCTCCTACCGGTGGTCGGTCTTCAGCCGACGCTCCAAATATTGCGAGTAGCGCGACATGCTGAAGCAGAAGACGAAAAACACGGCGCCGATGAAGATGAAGAGCTCCCAGTATATGCCCTGCCAGTTGGTGTTGGCACGAATGGCGGCGGCAAGGGCGATCGGGTCAAGCAATCCGATGAACATGACGAGCGTCGTGTCCTTGAACAGCCCGATGAAGGAATTGACGATGCCGGGGATTGAGATCTTGAGGGCCTGCGGCAGGATGACGAGCTGCTGGGACTTCCAGTAGTCAAGGCCGAGCGCTTCCGCCGCCTCATACTGTCCTTTCGGTAGAGCGGCCAGACCGCCACGAATGACCTCGGCCATATAGGCGCTGGCAAAGAGCGTCACCATGATCACAACGCGCAGGATGAGGTCAAAGTTCGTGCCGGGCGGCAGGAAGTAGTTGAGCAGCAGCGAAGCCGTGAAAAGGAGCGTGATCAGCGGCACGCCGCGGATGAATTCAATGAACACGACGCTCAGCATATGGATGAGGGCAGGTTGGAACGGCGGCCAAGTGCAAGCAGGATCCCGAGCGGCAGCGACATAGCTATCCCTGTTACGCCAATGATGATCGATAGCAGGAAGCCGCCGACATCGCGCGAGGCGATGCTATCGAGAGCGATTGGAGCCATGCCGTCTGCGAGGGACGAGATCGGCTGGGCCGCATAAACCCACCAGACGCTCGCGCCGATGACAGCAATGCCGACGCTCGGCCCTTTTCCGGCCCGTGCTGCCAACATGAACAGTCCAGCGCCGACAGCGAAGCCGAAATAGACCGAGATCGGAAACCAGAGGCTGCCACCCCAGATCAGGAAATAGGCTATGCCGGGGTAGACGATGCTGAACCAGAGAGCCCGTCGCGGCAAAGCGCGGAGCAGAACTGGCGCCAAAGCGGCGAAGAGCAGCGCGAATGCCAGCACCGGCCGCCAGTAGAGATGCGCAGGGTAGAAACCGAAGAGAAGCTGCGGCCAGCGGTCGCGGATCACGCCCCAACACGCGCCCGGCGCATCGCCCAGGACTTGCCGACACTCGACAAGTGAGTTGGCCCGCCAGACTGAATTGCCGAGCCATGGTGCGACGGCCACGATGAGCCATGCGACCGTAAGTACGGACCCGACTGTTAGAAGCGTGCTGAGCCAGCTGTTGAAAAGATTTTTTCTCGTCCATTCGAGCGTCCCCCCTCGCCCCGAAGGCCTTGGCGATGCGGCGACCATGTCCTGGCGCACAAAGGAGAGGTTTTGCATGTTCATCTCAACGCTCCTTCAGGCTGACGCGATTGTTGTAGATGTTCATGGCAGCCGAGATGCTGAGGCTGATCGCGACATAAGTCAGCATCAGCATCAGCATGCCTTCGAGCTCGCGCCCGGTCTGGTTGATCGTGATGCCCCCGAGCGTCGAACGGAGATCCATGTAGCCGACGGCTAGGCCCAGCGACGTATTTTTCGTGATGTTGAGATATTGCGAGATCAGCGGCGGCACGATGACCCGCAGGGCCTGCGGCAAGATTACCAGACGCATCGTGCGTCCTGAGGAGAGCCCAAGCGCATGCGCCGCTTCAGACTGGCCCTTCGAAATGGCAAGAATGCCGGAACGAACGATTTCCGCAATGAAGGCGCCGGTATAGAGGCTCAGCCCTATCCAGAGCGCGATGAAGGCATTGCGCAACTGCAGACCGCCGGTGAAGTTCAAGCCCTTCAAGGCCGGACAGTCTAAGTGGAAGCCGAGTACGTAAAGGAGGATTATCATCGGCAACGCAAAGACGCCCAGGCTCTTCCACCACGTGGCCGGGCGCTGACCGGTTTTGCCTTGGACCTGCGCGGCGTGCTTTTACCAATCCCCGATGCCCGATGAGTGAAAGCGCCACAATAGTCAGAATCGCTACGTAATTGAGATCAAATGCTCCAAGCACATCAGGAGCCGGCCCCAGGCTTTGCGAGAAGGCGGGCGTGGGTAGGTAGATGCCGCGGTTCGTAACCGCGATGCTGTCCCAGAGCATTATCGCTGCTGTGGGATGCTCGCCGCGAAATGCGTTCGGTGTCGGCATCGCCTGCGACATCACCGCAGCTACGACGATGATCCAGAGCAGAGCCGGAATGTTGCGGAAGCTCTCGACATAAACCGTCATCAAGCGGGCGACGATCCAGTTGTCTGAAAGCCTCAGCACCCCTGCCAAAACGCCAAGAATTGATGCGGTCAAGCACGCCATTGCGGCGACAATCAGCGTGTTGAGCAGGCCGACGACGGCGGCACGGGCGTGTGTGCTTGTGCTGGAGTAGTCGATGGCATGCGGAGAAATGTCGTAACCGGCCGTGCTCCATAGAAAACCGAAGGAGAAGTCTTTTCCAAGTGCGGCGAGATTGCGAATCGTGTTGTCGACCAGCCACGCTGCCGCAAGCAGGAGCAGGATGAACGCCAGGATCTGGATCGTCCGTGCTCGATAACGGGTGTCGTTAAACAGCATGCCCAGGTGAAACGGCTGGCGCGGAGCACCGGTTTTCATTGTCATGCGAGATATCTCCCTGAAGGTCTGCGCGGCCTTCGGTGCGGGCAGACGAGGCGAAAGCGAAAGGCGCGGGGGCAAGCCCGCACCTTGAAGGCTCTCAGCGGAACGGCAGCGGGTACATAAGACCGCCCTGGTTCCACAAGGCGTTTTGTCCGCGGGCCAATCCGATCGGCGTTTTCTCGCCGATGTTCTTGGCGAAGATTTCCCCGTAATTGCCCTCGGCGGCAATCACACGTTTGGCCCAGGCGGCATCGAGGCCGAGCTGTTCGCCGAGATTGCCTTCCTTGCCCAACAGGCGGTTTATTTCGGGGTTGTCGGTGCCGGCGGAAAGCTTCTCGACATTCTCTGCGGTGACGTCGAGCTCTTCGGCAGCAATCAGCGCCTGCAACGTCCATCGCGCCACATCAGCCCATTGGTCGTCGCCCTGACGCACAAGCGGACCCAATGGCTCTTTCGAGATGACATCCGGAAGAATGACGTGGTCCTGCGGAGTCTTGAAGCTGGAGCGCGTAGAGGCGAGGTCCGATCCGTCGCTGGTATAAACGTCGCAGGCGCCAGCCAAGTACTTCTGGGCGATGTCGGCATTGTTCTCGACCGGTACCGGCTCGTAGGTCATGCTGTTCTTGCGAAAATATTCCGCAAGGTTCAGCTCGGTGGTGGTGCCTGTCTGGATGCAGATCGTCGCGCCGTTCAGGTCCTTGGCGCTCTTTGCGCCGAGCGCCTTTGGCACCATGAAGGCTTGCCCGTCATAGAAATTCACGCCGGCAAAGGTGAACTTGAGGTCGACGTCGCGCGAAAACGTCCAGGTCGTAGTGCGCGACAGGATGTCGATTTCGCCCGATGCGAGCGCCGTAAAGCGCGTCTGGCCGGTCGTCGGCACGAAGTTCACCGCATTGGGGTCCTTCAGGACCGCGGCGGCGATCGCCCGACAATAGGCGACGTCCATGCCTTGCCAAACGCCGGACGCATCCGGCGCGGAGAAACCAGCCTGACCACCGGTCACGCCGCAGTTGAGCTTGCCACGCGCCTGGACGTCGGCCATCGTGCCGGCCGACGCTATGCCCGCCGTCAGCGTCGCCGCGGCCACTGTGGCCAACAACAAAGTCTTCTTCATTGACATTCTCCCGGTTTGTGATCCGAAAGCAGCGGCTTCCTGCCGGTTCTCCGCTTTGGGATCGGTTGAGTTCCCGATTGTTCGTCGTTCCGCAGAGCCTGGTGACACGTATTGTTATTGGTCGATTTCGAGCATCGCCTCTATCTCGACGGGTGCATTCATCGGCAAAGCGGCGACGCCGACGGCGGAGCGCGCGTGCTTGCCTTTGTCGCCGCAGACAGCGAGGAGGACATCAGACGCCCCGTTTGCAACGAGATGTTGCTCGGTGAAGTCCTCAGCCGAAGCCACGAAGACCGTGATCTTGATGATCCGTGCAATCCGATCGAGGCTGCCGAGATGTGCCTGCGCCTGGGCGAGGATGTTCAAGGCGCATTGTCTGGCAGCCAGCGCTGCGGCCGTGACGTCAAGCTCGCGGCCGACGAGACCTGTGGCAATCAACTTGCCGTTCGACAGTGGCAGCTGACCCGACGTGAGAATGAGATTGCCGCTTGCGACGATGGGGAGATAGTTCGCTACCGACTTCGCCGCTTCAGGCAGTTCTAGCCCGAGTTCGGCCATGCGTTTTTCAATCGTTTGAGACATCGGCGCGCCTCACAGTTTAGAGATGGCGGCGTTGATGCGGGTGATCGCATCATCGACAGTCGAGCGAGGACAGCCGAGATTGACGCGCATATAGCCGCGGCCCTCAATCCCAAACTTCTGGCCCTTGTCGAGCCAGACGCGCGCCTTGGTCAGCATGAATTTTTCGAGTGTTGCGGCATCCATGCCGAGCCCACGGCAATCCATCCAGGCGAGATAGAGCGAGTCTGCCGGAAGCACGCGGACCTTGTCGGTCGCATTATTGATCCGATCCGCGAAATAGAGGTGATTGCCGCGCACATAGGCGAGCATCTCCTCCAGCCAGGGTTCGCCATGGGCATAGGCCGCTTCGCAAGCGACCATGCCCAGTACGTTGACCAGCGGGAACATGTTGCGGTCGTATTGGCGCAGCAGTTCACCACGCAGCCGCGGATTCGGCACGAAGATATTTGCGCATTGCAGACCCGGCAGATTGAAGGTCTTGCTCGGCGCGGTGCACGTGATGCTCATTTGCGCGAATTTTTCGCCCAGCGATGCGAAGGCGATGTGTTTCTTCGCCGGGTTGAGGATCAGGTCCTGGTGAATTTCGTCGGAAATCACCAGAATGTCGTGCCGGGCGCAGATCTCTCCCATGGTCCGCAGTTCTTCTTCCGACCAGACATTTCCGGTCGGATTGTGCGGATTGCTGAGGATGAAGATCTTCGTGTTGGGCCGTATGGCCGCCTCGAAAATGGCGGCATCGAACCGGTAGCCGTCCTCGGTGCGAACGAGCGGGGCGAAGGCCAGATGACGGCCATTCATCAGCATGTCGTTGTGGAAATGGGCATAGACGGGCGGCTGGATGAGAATGGAGTCGCCAGGCGCGGAAAACGCCTGTGCGGCGACCTTCAGGATGGTAATGATGCCGGCCGAGGCAACAACCCATTCCGGCGCCACGTCAAAACCGAAGCGCTTTGCCTGCCATCCGGTCACGGCCTCAAGGTAATTTTTGGTCATGCCGCCGGGATAGCCGAAGACGCCGTGCTGGACAGCCTCGGCAAGCGCATCGATGACCGGTCGCGGGGCTTTGAAATCGGTATCGGCAACCCACATGGGAAGAGGATCGGCGGCCGCTTCGTCTGCGGACAGCAGGCGCTCGGCGAAAGCCCATTTCATCGAGTTGCTGTTCTTGCGATCGATGACCTCGTCAAAAATAGATGACGGCATGGCGTGATCCCCACGCGGATGCGGCGCAGTTGCAAGCTTCGTCAATACATTTCCTTTCGTCCGTCGCGGCTGCCTCGGCAGGATCATGGTTGACGAAAAGGTTAATCGCAGTTCATTATGAATGGAAATGGTATGAATTCATGTGGTGATGAGCGGAGGTCATAATGATAGATCGGCAGCATCTTGCGATCCTGAGGGAAGTCAACCGTCACGGCAGCGTCACCGCGGCGGCCGAGAAGATGAACGTCACACAGTCGGCGCTCAGCCACACGATCGCGAAGTTCGAGGATCGGCATGGCATCAAGATCTGGATGAAAACCGGTCGGGGTTTGCGCCTAACGCAAACGGGCGAATACCTGCTCACCGTGGCCGAGCGGGTTCTGCCGCAACTGGAGCACGCGGAACGGGTCCTCATAGACTTCTCATTGGGGCGAAGAGGAATGCTCCGAGTTGGCATGGAATGCCATCCCTGCCAGCGCTGGCTCTCGAGAATGGCGACACCCTATCTGGCTCAGTGGCTCGACGTGGATTTCGACGTGCGCACCGCCTTTCGCTTCGACGGGGTCGAGGCGCTGCTCGGTTATGAAATCGACCTCTTGATAACGCCGGACCCGGTAGAGGCGCCGGAGCTGCTGTTCACGCCCGTGTTCGATTACGAGCTGGTCCTTATGGTGCACGAGTCCCATCCTCTTGCCGGCAGGACATGCGTGCAACCGCACGATCTGATGGACGAAGAGCTAATCACTGTTCCCGTCACCCTAGAGCGATTGGACATTTACACCAAGTTTCTCGTTCCCGCCCATTATCGGCCCCGTCAGCACCGCACGGCCGAAACCGTAGACCTGATGTTGCAACTCGTCTGCGCGGGCAGGGGGGTCACCGTCCTTCCGGACTGGTTGCTGCACGAGGATGGGGCAGGAATGCCGATACGGGCGCTCAGCCTCGGAGAAGCCGGCATCCGGAAGAGCATCAATCTGGGCGTCAGGCGCGGCGAGGAGACCATCTCCTATATCGATGGCTTCCTGACGCTTGCCCGAGAGATGGGCCGCACACCCCTCGCGTGATTGCGGGATGCGTGGTGAGGCAGTTTCGTTCGCCGCGCAAGTTGCGTGTCCTGCCGCATTAGCCGTCCGAGACAAAACCGATTGCCATGCCAAGGCGTCCTGGGTGACGGTTGCGCGCGCCACGCCGGAAGCCAAGCGCTCGTAGAAACGCGCTGCGGCCTCAAGACATGAAGCGCGAGTACAATCTGATCGAGCGACGCGCGGAAACCGACACTAGAGTCCTTCCTCATCTGTTGCGGGGTAAGCTGGCGGCGCGCGATACCAACGGAACGAGCATAAAAGCTACGGCCGGCAGCACAAGCCAGTTGACCGTGCTCCAGCCTGAGCTGTGCAGCAGCGAACCGGCGAAAAAGGAGGCGCAGGCAACTGTCCCGAACACCATAAATGCATTAGCGCCCTGCGCCTTGCCGCGTTCGGATGGCGAATGACACTCGGCAACCATCGCCGTGGCGCCAATGAAGCCGCAATTCCAGCCCAGCCCCAAGAGGATAAGCGATCCCCAGAAGTGCGCGATATCGACACCGCTGAGCGCAATAAGCGCCGACCCGCCGATCAGGAGAAGTCCCACCGCCGCCACGCGCTCCTTGCCGAAGCGTGCCATGAGGCGGCCGGTAATGAAGCTTGGCCCGAACATGGCGAGAACGTGCCACTGAATACCAAGCGCTGCGGAATCGACGGAATGGCCGTGTCCGACCATGGCCATAGGTGCCGCCGTCATGACGAAGGTCATCAGGCCGTAGGAGACGACGCCGGTCGCAACGGCCAGCAGATAGCCTGGCGAGGTCAGTATCTGTGCAAGCGGGCGGGCGCTGATGGCGGTGGCATGCACGGCGGCGGAACCCGCCGGGCGGCGCAGTGGCAAAAGGATCGGCACCGCGAGCAGGGCGAGCATCGCCTGGCTGAGGAAACTGCCGGCAAAGGCATGTCCCGGCAGAGCGTTACGCGTCCATATGACGAGTTGCGGCCCGATGATGGCAGCAATCAGCCCGCCGACCATCACGCGCGATATTGCGCGGTCACGCCCGGCGCCAGTCAGGCCGTCGGTCGCCGCAAAGCGGTAGCTCTGGACATAGGCCGAGTAAAAACCGGCGATCAGCGTGCCCATGCAGAAGACAATGAAGCTTGATTGGACGATGCCCATCGTGGCAACGATCCCCGCGATCGTACCGAGCGCTGCACCTATTATATATCCGGCGCGCCGTCCGAACCGGCGCATAACGGCCGCAGCCGGCAGCGTTCCCAGAGCAAGCCCCAGGTTGAGCATGCTGACCGGCAAAGTTGCTGCGGCCGGATCAGATGCCAGATGCTGGCCGACGAGCCCGCCGAGCGAAATGACGATGGGAGAATTGGCGCCCCCGAGCGACTGTGCCGCCGTCAGAACCCAGACGTTTCTTGACGCAATTTTTTCCTGTTTCGCGACATCGTCCTTGTCGCGGAACGTCGCCTCGGCGATCCCCATTTGGCCGAGGAGGGCATCGGCAGCACATCGGCGTGCTGAAGAGGGGCGTCCTTGATCCAGATTTCGGCGCCCTCTGGGCCTGTCGCCACCTCAAATGATCTGCCTGCCGGCAACCGTCCCCAGCATTGCGGCTCCAGCGTCTCGCCCTGCAATATCAGGCTGCCGGACAGCACCAGAAATTCGAGGCCACGGCGATTTTCGATGGCAATGGCTGAGCCGGACTGCCAGGTCTCGATCGAAACGCGTTCCGCGATATCCTCGAAGAGAACACGCGCCGCACGGGCGCCGGCGCGCAATGGGGCCGCTTGGCCTTCGCCTGGCTGCCGGACAATCTGCATGCTGTCGCCCTGACGAAACTGCCAAAGGCGCACGAAAATCATGCAGCCCTCCTCCGGCGCCGGTACGTGCGAGGTGCCGGGCGGGTTGCGGAAATAGCTTCCGGCCGGATAGTCGCCATGCTCATCTTGGAACGTCCCCTGAAGCACAAGAATTTCTTCGCCGCCGCTATGGACATGGCGGGGAAAGGCGCTTGCCGGCGCGTAGCGCACGATCGAGGTCGCACGCGCGACTTCACCGCCGACGCGGTAGAGCATCCGTCGGTCGACGCCGGCGGCGGGGCTCGGCACCCAGTCGAGCTTGGCCGCATGGGCGATGACCGGCTTTGTCAGGTCTTCATTGATCCGCATTGGTCTGGTCTCCCATCGTCAGAACGATCCGGAATTTCGCCTCACCGGAACGCATTCTTCGGACCGCTTCGGCGGCCTGCTCCAGCGGCATGGTTTCGATCATCGGCCGCACGCCGGCCAGGACGCTGAAGTCCAATGTCTTCTCGTTCTCGAACGGCGACCCCGTAATTGAGCCGATCACGCCTCGCTCAGCGCCCACCAGATATCCAGTCGATACCGGCAGGGGATCCTTGCCGACGCCGAGCACGACCAGGCGGCCTTCCGGTGTAAGTGCAGGCATCAAAACCAAGACGGCGTCCGGATTGCCGATCGTGGTCAGGATCGCTTTGGCGCCGCCCATCTTATTCAAAGCCTCGGCGGCATTTTCCTTGTTCGTGTCAATGTAACGATGGGCGCCGAGCTTCACAGCATCTTCGGCAATATTGTCGCCCCGACCCACCGCGACCACGCGGAAGCCCATCTTGCGGGCATATTGCAGCGCCATGTGCCCGAGCCCGCCTATTCCGAGAATAGCAACCGTATCGCCTGCCTCAGCGCCCGATTTCTTCAAGGCATTGAATGTGGCGATGCCGGCGCAAAGGATCGGTGCTGCCTCTTCCGATGAAAGCTTGTCCGGAATGGAAACGAGTCCGGTCGCGCGCGCAATCATCATTTCCGCGTAACCGCCATCGCAGGAAGAACCGAGAACGGGCTGGTTGCGGCATAGATTGAAACGGCCACGGCATTCATTGCATTCGTTGCAATGCCCGCCGAGCCGGCCAACGCCGACGCGCTGGCCGAGCTTCCAAGCCGAGGGCGTGTTTGATCCAAGCGCGATGATCCGGCCGACCACTTCGTGGCCGGGAACGCGCGGCGGCTGTAGTCTCCGGTCCGCCTTGTCGATGTCGCTTAAATCCGCGCCGCAGATGCCGCAGGCTTCAACCGCAATCAGCACTTCTTCGTCGCCCGGCGTCGGTCGGTCCACAAGCTCAAGGCCGCCGGACGTGGATATCTGCATCGCCCGATAGGTTGTTTTCATGACCTGCTCCTTTCCTCGCATTTCAAGATAGGGGATGAACGATCTCCGTCTCGCCTGGTGATCAGGGGCGTGGCCACACGCTCACCGGCTTCGATGGCCCCAGCCAGATAACCGGGATCGTTGAGTGCTGTTCGCTGCCTGCCAAACTGATCCAGCTCTGCCAGGTCTGATCGACCCCCCAACTCGCGTGCAAATTCCTGAACCGACGGATGCATGTCGGGCCAGCCAGGAAGGGCGGAGATCGAAACCGTCGTGCGAGACATCGGTTTGCGGGTCAGCCGTGAGAATGCGGCCGCCCAGCCGTTCCCGTGCCTCGACCAGGGTAAAGTCGAGCCCGTTGCGATGAAGGTGATAGGCTGCCGTAAGTCCGGCAAGGCCGCCGCCGACGATGACAATGGCCTTAGTCGATATTGTTGTCGTTGAAGCCATTAGCGGGTTATCTGGATGTTATGCTCGCTGCAGTTCAGGCGATGGCGTAAATCCGAATGTCCGGCGCTGCCGCCAGCAGCGGCTTCAATCGGTGACGTCGTCGTCGTTGAAGAGTTCGCTTTCGAGATAGGCCCTGCGTCCTCAACGCTGTTGAACCCATGGAGAACCTGCACGTCATCGTCGCGGATCAGAAGCTCCTTGGAGGTCGCTCCGATGTCTGTGAGGAACGTTTCCTTGTATTTCTGATAGATGCCGATGGCAGCGCGACGGTTCGCGGCGGCGATCTGAAGGGTGATTTGGAGATAAGCCACGGTCATACTTTCGGGTTTCGCTTGGCCGCACGCGGCGAGGGATGTTCCTCGCCAAAAATGCATATGCGCCGTTTGATGCGCCCGCATGGCCGGCTTGACAAATGAGAGTTTCTTGGGCGCGGCAAAGAAAATCTTGGCGCGCTGCGCTGCGGCCGAGTTAGGGCCGTGCCGTGCCGGCTTCTTCAAGCAGCCAGTTGCGAAAGGCCTGCAGTTTCGGCAGCGACGCATACTGCGACCGGTAGACGATGTAGTAGGCAAGCGTCGATGGCACGGTCACATCGGGGAAGAGCCGCTTGAGCCTTCCCGCAGTCAGATCGTCATGGGCGAGGATGCTGCGGGCCAGCGCTACGCCCCGACCCTCGATCGCAGCCTGCAGGACGGCAGCGGAATTATTGATACTCATGCCCCTTTGCGGCTGGGAATCTGATACGCCGCCGGCGCGCAGCCAGCGGTCCCAGGTGACAAAACCGAGTGCCGGGTCCACGGAGAGATCGTGTATGAGCGTCTGGCGCGTCAGATCGGCTGGGACGTTTAGACTTCCAATTTCTGAAAACCTGGGCGAACAGACAGGAAAGACTTCCTCGTCCATCAGCTTTTCGGCGATCAGGTCCGGCCAGCTTCCATCTCCGTAGCGCACGCCAATGTCTATTCCATGTGCCTTGTAATCGACCAGCTTCAGGCTCGTCTCGAGCCGAATGTCGGTCTCCGGACATCTGGCCTGGAAGCGGTCGATGCGGGGCAATAGCCATTTGGCGGCGAAAGCAGGACTGACGGTTACGTTGAGGATTCCGCTCGTTGCGGACGCGCGAAGACGCTCCAGCCCAATGACTAGCTGATCGAGCCCTGCCCTGATATCGGGAAGGGCATGTTCGGCCCGTTCGGTCGGGGTAAGCCTCGCCTTTCCGGTGGTGGTACGATGAAAGAGCGGCATTCCCAGCCAATCCTCCAACCCCCGCACCATCTGTCCTACCGCAGCTGAGGTGACTTTGAGTTCCTCGGCAGCCCCGGAGAAGCTGCCGTGACGTGCACTGGCTTCAAAGGCACGCAGCGCGTTCAGATAGACCGGTGACTTTCTGTTCAAAGTGACTTTCTCCTACGCGAAGAAGGGAGAATTGAGCGGCAAAGCCACGAAGCGACATCTCCATTATGGGCCACACCCCGTCAAGTCCTGTGAGGCAAAGAACGACGTTGTTTGAGTTCCGACGCGCCGCCGATCACGACTCATCGCCGGAACCAGCTTAGGGTTTGCGCGAGACCCAATCAGACTGTCGTGTGCTCTCTCGTTCCACCACTTCAAATCCCACGTCGATGATCTGGCAGGAACGGTCGTTACTGACTGCCGATGCCGCAACAACGCATATTTTCGAGGCGTAGTCACATGCATATGCCTGTCCCGCCAAATCAGCCTTATACCAAACCCCAACTGTCGCAGGGTCAACGCGATTCTCGGCCGCATCCGCGACAAATGGACCATCCTGAAGATCACGATGCTTGCCGACCGGCCGCGGCGCTTCAATGAGTTGAAACGCGTGATAGGCGAGATTTCCCAACAAATGCTCACCCGCAACCTGAAGTCTCTGGAAGCGGACGGGATGGTGACCCGCAAGGTCTATGCGACCGTGCCGCCTCAGGTCGAGTATGGCGTGACAGATCTCGGCAGGTCTCTTGCCGCACCGATCATGCAACTGGCGACCTGGGTGCTGGATCATCTGGGCGAAATTGAAGCCTGTCGCGCGCTGGTTCGTGCATGAGCTCTAAGAAGACTAGGCTACCGATTCAACGATGTTCTGCAGTTTTCCGGCGTCCTGCCGGGGTGGTGCGCCGAACAGCCGTTTGTATTCGCGACTGAACTGCGAAACGCTCTCGTAGCCGACAGCGTAGGCGACGCTTGCTGCTTCTGAGCGCTCCGCGATCAGGCGCCGACGCGCCTCGTGCAGGCGGATTTGCTTCTGGTACTGGAGCGGGCTCAAGCCGCTAATCGCCTTGAAGCGGCGATGGAACACCGACACGCTCATGCCGGCCACAGTGGCCATGGCTGCGATGCTGAGATGCTCCGTGTAATGCTCGCGAATCCATGCCATTGCCCGCCGGACATGGGACAGGCGGCTACCGTTGCCGGCAATCTGCCGGAGCAACGCCCCTTGAGGTCCCATGAGCAAGCGAAACATGAGTTCGTGCTCCCTGTGACGCGCCATGATCGGGATTTCATCCTGGCGGTCGAGAAGTTCAACGAGGCGCCGCCAGGCGTCGATCAATGCCGGCCCTGCGGGGCTGAAGCCGAATCCTTTATTCATTGGGGGTTCCGGCATGCTGCCCATCTCCAGGAGCAGTGCGGATATTACCTCCGGATCGATGTAGAGGTTGAGAGCGACATAGGGCTCCTCGGGTGACGCTTCGCTGATCTGTCCCATGGCGGCGAGTTCGGCCGCCACGACCATGCAGTGGCCGGCGCCATACTCAAGCACCTGGTCGCCGATGAAGACCTGCTTGGATCCTTGCAGCACGAAGCAGACAACCGGGTTGTAGACCGCCAGCCCGGCTCCGACGGTCGATCGAAGGTGCTGACGCTGACCCGCGGCATCTTCGGTTGGGGCTTGCCTGCATGGCGCAAGACAATGGCTTTGAGCTGGGCAAGATCGGTCATGGGGCCCTCTGCCCTCGTTAGCCTGCAAACGTCAAGCGATCAGCAGGATCAGGCAATGAAACGGTAGGATCGGACATCGTCAATCGAAGTGTCAAACTCAAAATGGGCGCATCGGATAAGAAAGGACATTCACGATGCAGCAACGCAAGCTTGGCCGACACGGCCTTACGGTCGGCGCCATTGGTTACGGTGCCACGGGCACCGCCATCGGTTACGGCCCCAGCGACGATCAGGAATCGATCACGGCCATCCGCCGCGCCCATGAGCTCGGCGTCACCCACTTCGACACCGCACGCATGTACGGCTGGGGTGAAGGTGAGAAGCTGCTCGGCATTGCGCTGCGGCCAATTCGTGATCAGGTGACGATCGCAACGAAATTCGGCTTGACGGAAAGCTACTCCCCTGACTCCCGGCCGGAGACCATCCGTGACGTTGTGGACTCCAGACTCAAGAATCTGAACATCGACACCATCGATCTGCTTTACCAGCACATTCCCGACCCCAACGTCCCGATCGAAGACGTGGTCGGCGTGATGCAGGAGTTTGTCCACGCGGGTAAGGTGAAATGCCTCGGTCCTCTCCAACTCGGATGAGGACACCATCCGTCGCGCCAGTGCCGTTGCCCCTATCTCGATTCAGCAATACCAGTATTCCATCCTCGCCAGGGACGTGGAGCCGCTGCTGCCGGTCCTTGAAGAATTAGGCATCGGACTGGTTGCCTATTCCCCGTTGGCGCGTGGTTTCCTGACTGGCCACGTAGCATCTCGCGATCAATACGCCGCCGACGATTTCCGGCAGAACCTCGGGTGGTGGGCGCCGGCGAATTTCGCCAAGAACGTCGAGATTGCAAAAGAGCTCACCTCGCTCGCCGCGGCGAAAGGCGTCAGCCTCTCCCAGCTTGCGTTGGCTTGGCTGCTCACGCGAAAGGACTACATCGTGCCGATCCCAGGTGCTCGCAATCAGCAACGTGTGTCGGAGAACATTTCCGCCGCGGAACTGGTACTGACGGACGCGGACCTCAAGCGTATCGACGAGATCGCTCCAAATGGGGGCATCGGCGGACGAATTTGGGGTGAGTAATGTCAGCAGGTGATTTGCTCGGCCCGCCGCGCGCGATCGTCCAGGTTCGATAGGGCGCTCCTCGAAAGGGTCGAGCGCCCTCGCAGGCCGCTCGGCGATGTCGAAGACAGCGGCATTATCCTGGTTTTCGCGCAAACCCTTGTAGGAGGCATGACGAAGGTTGCCGTCATGTGTCCAGCCGCGGAGCTCGATTTCGGCAATCACAACTGCATATTTACAAACTTCTCACCAGCCGAGGAAAACTTGTCGACCGCCGCCTGTTTACCTCTTGTACGACGCGTGGGAGCGCGTTCTGTTCGAGATCAAGGTGACTCATCAATGCTGATTCCACCGCGCCCGTTGCCTTGCTCAATAACCGCATCGCGTCGATCAGCCTTGCAAGGCTTTGTTCGTAGGAAGGGCCAAGCTCCGAGATAATTATTTCCATCCGGACGGGATGTGAGCAAAAACAGAATTTGTCGACAATTCGGCAGATTTCGCAGTTTGCCGACAGCTGGGCAATTTGGGCAAAGACGGCTTCGGCATGTATCGCGAGCTGGTCGCGGGGCGGGTTGTCACGCTCGCCGTCAGTATCCGGCACATGCGGCCGCATACGCCAGAGCGCGTAGGTGAGGGTTTGACGTGCGATACCATACAAGTCCAACAATGCTCCCTCCACGAGCGGCCTGGTGAAATAGCCTTTCTGAGGGATCGAAACGATCTTGCCCTCTGCGGCAAGTCGGATGAGTGCTTCGCGTATCGGTGTCCGCCCAAGGTCCAGTTCGCAGGCAAGCTCCTGATCACTAAGATGTTGCACCGGCACGCGAGCATAGCGGTAAAGCAATTGAAGTACCGCATTATAGGCCGCGTCAGCCTTTGCGGGGACCTGTTCACCAGCGGAAGTTGGAACGGCTATTCCGCGACATTGGAGAGCATTCTCGCAAAGCCACATTTTTCAGTTTCCTCTGTCGATGCAATTGAAGACCGCGTGACGCCGGGAAATTCAAACGCCACAACGCTTTGGGCTGCTTAAGGATTCGTGGGGACGTGATTTTTGAAGTCCACTATAGATGACAGTCTGGCTGAGGTCACGCCTTCCATGATCTGATGGTCCGAAACACGATTCATGGCAGTCTACGATATGTTCACACGGTCAGATCAGTTGGAGTCCCGGAGGAGGTTTGAGTACACGCAGACCAACACAGGCGCCCCTTGGCCCGTCTGACCTAGGCCGTACTTGCGACCAGCAACATCTTTGTCATTAAAGTCGCATCACCATAAGGTGTCTGTACGTGGTCCATTTCCGACCAGCCATTCTTTGTATAGAGGAGCTTTGCGCTCTCCGTGGTAAGATAAAGCCTTTCGTAGCCGAGGCGCAAAGCTTCGTGTTCCAGCCTCTTAACCAGCAATGAAGCTGTACCCTTATTGCGATGAAATGGATGGACGTACAGCGACTTTAGCCAGGGCGAAAGATCAGGCCTTCCTTTAAAATCACAATTGGAAAGGCTGATCATCCCTGTGGGTCTGCTGTCTTCGCTAGCAACCAAAGTTAGCGGCATAGAACTTCTTGAGGAGGCTTGGAACTCACGCTGTGTCTGCTCGAATGAGCCATTGGCCTGACAACCCCATTGCCCAAAGGACCAGCTTGCACAAACCGGAACCAGATCGCGACAATTCTCCAGATACTCAATCACTATTGGAGCTTGAATGTGTATTTGCTTTTCAGCCATCGTCTCTTCCTATTTGCCGAGTGTCGGGTTGCTTTAGATTGAAGCTCTTCCTAAAGAGCATTGCAGCGGGATAATCTGACGCTGATCAGTAGCCGCGGACAAAAGGGGTCCTCACCTGGGTAACCCTCCAACGCAAACGCATTTGCGCGTTTGGTTCGCTCGCTACGGCTCCAGCCTGCCTGGCACACCATCGCCCAACCATCAACTTGATAGAATTTCTGGCAAAGCCGCCATCTGGCTGAATGTTCTCATGGCGCCGGCTTCCAGCAATTTTTCAGCATGTCCAAGAGGACAATGAGAACCACCGACGAAACCAATTACCCGCATTTTAGCCGCCACAGCCGCCTGGACCCCGGCAACGCTATCTTCGATGACCAAGCAATTATCCGCCGACGTGTTCATTCTCTCAGACGCAAATAGAAAAAGATCCGGGGCGGGCTTGCCACGTGAGACTTGGGAAGCACTGAATACATTCGGCGAAAAATAATCGTAGAGGTCTGTTAGCTTGAGCGCGAAATGCAGTTCCTTCAGATTGCTGCTCGATGCCACGCAACGCGCCACATCAATGGCATCCAGAACTTCGTTGACGCCTGAGATGGCTTTGAGATCGCTGGCATACCGTCTACCAATTTCTGCCATAGCATATTCATGATGCCCCGCCGGCAAGCGCAAGCCAGACTCAGCTTCGATGGTTGAATAGGTTTGCCGATCAGTCATGCCTGTGAAGCGACGATTGTAAGTCTCCGCAGCTATATTATATCCGTGCGCTGCCAACACTTCGATATGAACCGCTGTCGCAATGATTTCGCTGTCGATTAGGACTCCATCACAATCGAAAATCAGAAGTTTTGGCGTTTTGTACGAGGTCATGGGATCACTCCGTTGTCGCTGGAAAACGGCGTTGCAAGAGAGCAAGCGCGAAGGTGACTTTGCTTGGATTCAGCTTGTTCAGACGGTTGTCATGATATCGGAAATCTTTGGGCCAAACTTGGAAAGAGCCGTCCAGACCCGATGAAATGCTTCTGCGTAAAGTTCCATTACCCCGGCTTCGTTGGGTGGCGCGATTTCCGATACGCAAAACATGGTATCTAAAAGTTTTACCGTGTTTGGAAAATCGGCGGCTTTCCAATCCTTGGCAATATTCGGCAGATATTCGAACACTGGCTTCCTGAGCCAGATCAAAACGGGCACGCCCTCCGCCTGCAGCAGTTTGACGATGGTATCCCTTGCCGTCGGACCCGGACCAAAACCGAGAGCTTCCGGCTCGATGCGAAGTGGGAAGCTGAGCATGGACTGATTGCAGTCAGATGGGTCGAAGAGGGGAAATATACCGGAGAGATCTCGGATCATTTCCCATAGAATTTTCCCATTATTCCTTCGAATCTGAAGTTGTGTCTCGAGGTTGCTCAATCGCATTTTTGCTATGGAGGAGGAGAAGACGTTCGGACGGTAGTTATATCCTGCTGAAGACGGCGAAAAAGTCCGATCTCCGTTTCGAGATGAACTCGTCAGTGAAACGCAGTCCACATGTTCAATTAGATCTTTGTCCTCCGTAATCACGAATCCGAGCTCGCCGGCTCCAAGATGCTTGGCGCCGTTGCCAGACAAAGCGAGGGCGTCTGTATCAATGTATGCCCCATTTGCGATCGCTTTTATGGCGCCGATCGATTGGCAGACGTCATCAATCACGGCAATCCCTTCGGCGCGCGCGGCAGATCTTGCATCAGGAACACGAATGTTATTCCCGAAGAGATGGGTAATGAGAACCGCTCCGACACCGGGTCCGAATCGGTCGGCTGCCGCGTCTTGATCGATCCCGGCGAGGTTCATGTCGACATCAACGAAATCGGGCTGAAGGCCACTAATCGCAATTGGCCCCACCGCGCCCGGCCAATTTAGCGCCGCAGTCACCACCTGCTCGCCTCGACCTTTAAAATAATCAAGCTCGATATGGATTGCCGCCGTACCACTGCCGACGGCGCGCACCTTCCACTTCCCCGTCCAAGTAGCGAGATCCTGCTCCAAATCGGCCACGATAGGGTGATTGACCCGATGATACTTTCCACTGTCTACAACTTCGCGGAGTGCATCCAAATGCTCCGTCTGTGTGGCTGGCCAAGGCGTGATCCGCCCGGAAGGAACGGTGGGCTCCCCACCAAGGAGAGCGAGATCCCTTTCTCGCTGGTGCCCTCCGGACTCACAGAGGTCCAGATTATTGCTGGCAAATTCGTTCATTTATTCCTCCGGCGATTGGTTACGTCGATGTCTGTCGATTTGCTGAAGAGTTCTAATGTTTTAGGAGGTCAGATCAACAGTAGTTCTGAAATATATTTAAAAGTATATTTTGCGTTTGTGGGACTTTCTGTTGTAGTGCTCCGGTTTTTGGAAATTTTAATCCCGAATATAAATATATACTCGAAGGATAATTCTTCGTTTTCGAAATGAACATTCAAACGGCGGTGGAGAAAAGCAGGTGTGTGATGATTGCTATATCGGTTCGGGGGTTCGGGAGCGTTCGGCAACGACTGCAGGCACTCAGGCGGGAGTGGCGTAAAGACGATCGAGTTTCCACAACAAGAGAAAGTCGGATCAGACGGAGTCCATGATAAAAAGAACGGAAAAACCATCAATTGCGTGTGCGAGCAACGCGAACACTCACGAAGGATCTGGCAAGCGCCTCATCAGGCCGGCCGAGGGGGACCAGAGCGACAGTAAAGGATTTAGGCCAGCTCATCCCCTAATCGCCGCGCGGACGCTAGGGATTGCAAATCGAGGACGCTTGCTGCAGGCCCTTTACGATATGGGTCCGTCCAGCAGGGTCGAGCTTGCGCGCGTCACCGGTGCCAGCCGCGCAACCATCGGCGGCATAGTCCAACCACTGATCAATCAGAGTATTCTTGAAGAAGGCGACCTGGTACCCCCCGATCGGTCCGGCGGAAAACCCGCTACAAAGCTGTGGTTCTCGAAAGGGGCCAAGCCGATCTGCGCAGTTCGGCTGATGCACGACCGTGTCCACACATGCTTGGTCTCTCTGGAGGGCGAGCTCTATGCTCAACACGAGGTGGATTTGGCGAAAGATCTGACAGATGCTGCCGATGCATTTCAGATCGTCAGTGCCTGCATTGAGAAGTCAGTCGCATCTGCCGACCAAGAGGTTCTAGGCATCGGCATGGCAGTTGCAGGAGAGCTCAACCCGCAAACGGGCTCGATCGCGGCTATGGATTTCGCGCCGTACCTTCATGGCTTTCCGATAAAAGCGGAGTTAGCAAAGCGTTTCGGGGTTCCGGCTTGCGTCGACCAAGATGCCAGAGCCTTGCTGGTTGGCGACCGTTGGTTCGGGCAAGGACGTGGACAGAGAAATTTTGCGGTCGTTTACATCGGTCAGTCGTTGGGCGCGGCCCTCTATGTCGATGGACATCCTTATAGGGCCGCCGGGGGTAAACACTGCCAGATCGGCCATACCATCGTGCAACTCAATGGCCAAATGTGCAGATGCGGACGACGCGGATGTTGGGAAACGATCGCGACACTGCCATGGCTGAGAGGCGAAGCAAGGGCCAGGGGCCTGCCGCAGGCTGGCTTGTTGGATGCGAGCCGCTTGGTGTGGCTCGCCGAAACTGGCGCTAAAGGGGCAAAAGAACTGCTTGAAGACTACGCGTCCAATATTTCTGTCGGGTTAGTGAACCTTCAACAGCTGATGGCACCCAGCTGCATCACTTTGCATGGCGACATCGTGCATGGCGGAAAATTGATGTTAGATCTTATTCGAAAGAGCGTCAGGCAACTGATGTTCAATCCCGGAGATAACGAGATCGCCCTTGCCCTCGGCGATCGTGAAGATGTCGCCGGCCTGCGCGGCGCGGCGGGTCTCGTCGTCTGCGAATTGCTGAATTTCATAATCTAAGCAGAGAACGGCCCCAGTCCTTAGAGACCGCATCTGGTCAAATCCTTTGCAATCATCCACATTTCAAATGAAAACCGCCATCTTTCTCGAAAACCGAATTGCAACAAATTGCTGGTGGATTTGGGGGTTCCTGGGCAGCTGAAGCTGTTGGCGCATGGAGTTGCGTACTGGATGTGCTCGATCCAGCCAAGGAACTGCACAGACCCTGCAATCCCAGTCTGGTGCGGACTGAGGCTTAAGAAAAAAACGACACGAGAACGGACAACCAGATCAATGCGACGCCCAGCAACAGCGCTCGCCTGGCGGCTACGATCTTTTCCTGGCCTTCCTCCGCGACAGGGGTCGTTACGATCCAAGGAACTGAGCCAAGCGCCGCAAAACCGATTAGCGCCAAGACACGACGATCAAATCGGACCGATGCCAGCCGCCTGGCTCATACACTCCCCAATAGCCAAGGAACGCCATTCCGACAGCGAACATGGTGGCGGAGGCAGAGCAAAGTCCGGGAACAGAACCTGATGGTGCACGCATTTCGTATCCTCTTTGTCGGTCAAACCAAGGGCCAATTTCCATGACGGTGCAAACGGGCTTTGCACATATCTGTCAAGAATCGGGTGCCAGCTGAAGCATCGATCTATTGCAAATGATTTAGGAAAATCCGAACATTGAATGACGTGAGCGATCGCAGAAGCTGGTAGGGGGAGCTCCCTTTCCTGGCAGATGTGGTCGCTAACTCGTCGTTCGACAGACGGTTCGACCTCGCAAGCTCTGCATTTTTTCATTGCCAAAGTCCGCAGGCCAGCCGCTCGCCTTTAGGCACGAGTTTTGAGAGGTGCTGTCCAAAAAGTAGGCCACAAAATCACCAATGTTGACTCTGTCTTTCACTCAGCCGAAAAGAACTCCTGCCGACAGAGGGAGATACTCATGGCTGACGAGAATAATACTGGCACAAGCACTGAGATGGCAGACACGAATATACCGGTAAAAACGCCGGCGCCTAAAAAACAGCGCGCTCCGCGACGCCCGAAAGCAACTGCCGAGGCAGCGGGTACTACGCAGGTTGGGAAACCCGCGAAGGCGCCGCGAGGTCGCAGGAAGCGTAGCGACCAAGCCGCAGACACAAAGTCCCAGCCTGTCGAAATGCAGGTGGCCGACATCTCCGTCAAGGAACCCATAAAGGACACTGCAGCCAAGAGGCCGGCACAGCAGTCCGTGCAAAAAGGTACGACGGCCATTTCGGCAAGGGACGAGATGGCGGATCTTCTTCAGCTGGAAGAAGAGAATAAGAGGCTGCGTAACCTCTTGGCAGAGAAATTGCGTGCCGAAAATGCCGATCTGCGCAAGCGGCTCGGGCTAGATTGATCGCCGATCAACAGCGGGATGGTGGCGAAATCGACCTGAGCTATCCTTCTCGGCAGAAGATGCGTTCGCCGGGCTCGCCTTCCGAGCCCGGTGTCAAGCTGCGGCGCCACTATGGATACGGACTGGTCGAGGTTGAGGCACTATGAAATTACCCTGGAAATTCCTTGCTCGATTAACGTCGCGGCGACAGTCCGCACCCGAAAGTTCGATTGGGCATGGTGTCGATACCGACGCAAGCCAAAGCAAAACTCAAGACGTACCGCAGCTTGCGCTAAACCCACCAGAGCCCTCCAGTAGCTCCGAGCCCGATGAAAGCCGATCTATTGAGATCATAAGGACTGATTCAAAAGAATTCGAAGGTGAGGTCGAAATTGAAGGTGCGGCACCGGTTGAAGGTGACGAGGTTCAAGAACTGTCGCCTCCGGAGGTCGGGCAGCCGAGCGCTGAAGCTTCCGCGGTGCCGCTTGAAAGCAATACGCGCAGTCGGGTCCCTGGCATACCGCGGACGAAAAAGCCGGCACATGCGAAAGGAGTTCACATTGACGTCACTGCGCAGAGCACAGCTGTCTCAAGCAATGCTCAAGATGAGACATCCTCATCGTCTGAGGACGGCTTTTTCGAAGAGGTGACAAACCTGGACGAGGAAATCACGCAACTGAGGGTTAAATTGGCTCAAAAGCTGCTTTTGCAGAATGATCAGCTTAAAAAGATGCTTGAGCGATTTGACCGATCGTAATCCTCCTTACGATCTCAAAGATGGGACATACATGAAAACACAGCAGCGAAAATTCGTTGTCGAGCTCAAATCGGCCCGGCGCAGATCAACGATCCAGCCAGCTTCTATCTGGGGTGATACCGACCTCAAGACGCTGGCGCGCGAGGCGGAGGCAGACGCACCACATCTCTTCGAGCCTGACACCGTCTCAGATGTTCCGAAGCGAGAAAGCGAGCTGTGGTCGGATCCAATACCAGAGACTCATCTCAACGACGAGGTTGAAACCGGCGATGATAAACGGATTGCGGCGTCCTCTCTCGAAACCGAACAAACGTGCCCGTCTCAGAAGGACGATGGGGCGATCTTCGCCTCTGTTTCACAACCGAAAGAGGGCTCTTCCAGCCGGTCTCGAAAGAACATAAAGCGTCGACGTGAAGCGAATATCGATAATGCCGACGAAATGACAAGCGGCCAATCAAACGCCAGCCACGACGATATCTCAGGCGAGGAGCTAATCGCACTTGAAGAAGAGAATCGACGGCTTAAGGCTTTGCTGATGAAATATCTTCGTCAAGAAAATATGCAGATTCGACAGATGCTCGCGCGATTCAGCGATCAGCGCGAGATCTTGTGAACCAATCATGTTTGTGTGCCCGCACTTAGATCTCTTCATGGCCACAGGAGGGAGTGCGTATGGAAAGTACGCATTAAAGCTGCTCACCAAGCTCGTTGCTGGCTCCGGGCACGCCGTCTTGCGTGAAGCGATATGCACAGCCGTGCTCAGCAGATCCGCGGCAACTGTTCGCCCCATAGCCAATCGACAATGCGACTGCCACCAAACGACGTCGCCATCTGGACGAAGCAATGGTCGTCATCCTCGGCATGGCCGATCAATGCGGCCTGCGCACCCAACGGATGCGCGCGCATGACGGCGAGCAGCGCATTCGCAAACTCTGGCGCCACCAATACGACGAGCTTGCCCTCGTTGGCGACGTTGAGCGGGTCGAGGCCGAGCAATTCGCAGGCCGCGGCTACTTCCGGTTTGATCGGAATGGTCTCCTCGTCGATGCGGAGGCCGACATTTGAGGCATTGGCGATTTCGTTGAGTGTCGCCGCAAGTCCACCGCGCGTTGGATCTCGCATCAGCCTGATTGACGATCCGGCGACCTCGACCATTGCCGCTACTAACCCGTGCAGCGCAGCGCAATCCGATATGATGTCCGTATCGAAATCCAGGTTCTCGCGCTTCGACATCACGGCGACGCCGTGATCGCCTATCGAACCAGAGATGATGACCGCATCGCCTGGCCGCGCGGCATCGGAGCGTAGGTCGAGACCGGCTCGAATCATGCCGATGCCGGAGGTGGATATGAACACGCCGTCGGCTTTGCCGCGCTCAACCACTTTCGTATCGCCAGTGATGATTGGCACACCTGCCGCGCGGGAGGCCGCTCCCATGGCGTCGGCAATTCGATTAAGATCTGCGAGCGGAAACCCCTCTTCAATAATGAAACCTGCCGAAAGATAGAGCGGGCATGCGCCGGCCATGGCAATGTCGTTAATCGTCCCATGCACCGCAAGCGAGCCAATATTGCCCCCCGGAAAGAACAGCGGCGAGACAACATAGCTGTCGGTGGTCATCACCATGCACCCTGCCGGAACCGCAAATGCCGACTGATCGTTGCCAGCCCGGAGCCAGTCATTGTCGAAGGCCCTGTGGAAAATGCCCTTGACCAACTGGTCCGTGGCGCACCCCCCCGCCCCATGCGAGAGATCGATGCGTCCGTTCCTGAGGTCGAGCCGCGACCTTTTGGCTTTCGTGGTCATGCGATCGTCCTGCTGCTTTCGTCCGCCTTTCCCTGCCTGCCGAAACGGCCGTAGAGCCAATACGCGGCGCAGGCGCCTTCCGACGACACCATGCAGGAACCCATCGGCGAATCGGGCGTGCAAACCTTACCAAACAGCTTACAGTCGGACGGCTTCTTCACACCGCGCAGGATGGCGCCGCATTCGCAGGCCGGATTGTCTTTTGCCGCCGGCGTCACGACGTCGAAACGTTTCTCGGCATCGTATTTGGCATATCCAGGCCTGAGGCCAAGCCCACTTTGGGGAATCGCGCCCAGTCCCCGCCATTCGAAGCTTTCCCGCAATTCGAAGACATTGGCGATCTCGCGCCTCGCCTTCTCGTTGCCAAGGGTGGTCACGGCTCGGATATACTGGTTCTCGACTTTATGGACGCCCTCATTGACCTGGCGGACGAGCATCAGGATTGAATAGATGACATCGAGCGGCTCGAAGCCTGCCACCACGATCGGCTTGTTATATTCTTCGGCAAGGACTTCAAATGGCTGCGTACCAATGACGGTGCTGACATGTGCAGGGCCGAGCAATCCGTCGATCTTGATAGTGCCGAGCGTGCGAGCATCGGAGTTTTCAAGGATAGTCTGGATCGCAGCCGGTGTTAGCACGTGGTTTGAGAAGATCGAAAAGTTTGCGAGGTCCTTAGCGATCGCGAACCGCAGCGACAGCGCCGTCGGCGGCGTCGTGGTCTCGAAACCGATGGCAAAGAAGACGACTTGCCTGTTCGGTTCGGCTTCGGAGATGTTTAGCGAATCGAGTGTCGAATAGACCATGCGAATATCGGCGCCGGTCGCCCTGGCCTTGAGCAGACTCGAGCCGTTTGAGGATGGTACACGCATCAAGTCACCATAGGTGCAAAGTGTGATTTCTGGGCACATGGCAAGCGCGATCGCTGCGTCGATGCGGCCGATCGGCAGCACACAGACTGGACATCCCGGTCCATGAATCATCTGCACATTGGACGGCAGCAGGTCTTCAAGGCCATAGCGCGAAATTGCATGGGTATGGCCGCCGCAGAATTCCATGAAATGATAGCTGCGCGCCGGATCTACCGCCGCTGCGATTTGGCGAGCAATATCTTTGGCGAGCTTGGCATCGCGGTATTCGTCTATATATTTCACGCCGGACCTCCCAGGGCAGCTTCGCGGATCAAGGCAAGCGTCCTTTCTGCTTCTTCAGTTTCGATCTTTGCAAGCGCGTAGCCGACGTGGAGGATGAGATAGTCACCGGGCGTCACATCCTCCACGAGTGCAATCGATATGACCTTTAAGACGCCGTCCAGCGTTACCTTGGCCATATTGTCTGGCAGCAATTCCACCACCTGGACCGGTAGGGCTAGGCACATGTCCGGTGCTCCCAGTTCTGGGCGCAGTCGTGTTTGATGACGTGCCGTGCAAAGGCGGCCTGACCGAGCGCTATACCCCCGTCATTGGGCGGGATCTGGTGCGGCAGGTAGGGCTCGAGGCCATGGTCGCGCAAGGCGCTGGAAAGACCTTCGGCCAGAATGCGGTTTGTGATGCAGCCGCCGCCGAGCATGATCGCTCGCGTGCCAGCCTGCGATGCACCAAGGGAAGCCCAATCGGCGAGGCCGCTGATCAGCGTGCCGTGGAATAGGTCTGCGGCCTTTCGGCGGCCAAGCTGCCGCTCCGCCAGATGGATGATGAGGGGTCGGAAATCAAGCAGGCCATCGGCGAGACTGTAGCCCCCGGCAAGACATTGGGGATCATCGACGAGTGCTTCGAGTTCCATTGCTGCCTGCCCCTCGTAGCTCTGGACGAGGCGGACGCCCGCTATCGCAGCCACTGCATCGAATAGCCGCCCCAAGCTGGACGTATCGGCTGATTGCAAGCCGCGGGAAAACATCGCATCAAGTTGCGCGACACCAGGATGTCCGGGCCAAAGCGTGGCCGCAAGGTCGCGCCGGCCGGCGGCCTGAAGAGCGGCAATTCCCATGCGCCAGGGCTCCCGCGCGACCCGGCCGGCGCCTGGCGCCGGCAAGGGCAGAAGCGAAGAGAGCCGTCGCCAGCGAGGACCGTTGACGACCAGCATTTCGCCTCCCCAACTACTGCCATCGACGCCATAGCCGTGGCCGTCGAGTGCAAGCCCGAGGACCGGCCCGCCGGCATGATGTTCCGCCGCCACGGCCGCGACATGGGCGAGGTGATGTTGCACCGGCAGAAGCGGCAAATCCAAATGTTCCGCGATCCGCGCTGAACGAAAATCCGGATGCAGATCGCAGGCAGCAAATTCGGGCCTGACATCAAGGATAGAGCAGAGATGCTCGAGGGCTTCCCGCTGGAATCTGATCGCTTTGACATTGTCGAGACCGCCGATGTGCTGCGACAGGAACGCTTCCCGGCCCCGTGTCACGCAGATCGCGTTTTTGAAGTCCGCGCCGGTGGCAATCACGCATGGGCCGTCCTCGCCAAGATCGACCGGCTCCGGGACAAAACCCCGGGCGCGCCTCAGAAAGCTCGGCGCGCCGTCAATTACCTGCATGACGGAATCGTCAGCGCGAATGGCAATGTCACGGTCATGTGTGACGATCAGGTCGGCAACCCCGGGAAGCCGATGCATGGCATCGTCATTATCTGATACGAGCGGTTCACCCTCCGGATTGGCGCTGGTCGCAATCAGAGCGGCGGGAGCGCCGGCCGCTTCTGCTGCAAACGCGGCAAACAACAGGTGGTGCACCGGCGCATGGGCGAGCAGCAGGCCGATCCGACTGAGGCCGGGAGCGATGAGCTTGGAAAGGTGATCACGCGCCTCGATAAGGACGATCGGGGCGGCGGTCGAGGCGAGCAAATCCTCTTGCGCCCGCGAGGGCCTGGCAAGTATTCGGGCTGTCTCAATGTCCGGCACCATGATCGCGAACGGCTTCTCGTCGCGCATTTTGCGTCGTCGGAGACGATCAATCGCCGTATCATTGCGTGCGTCGCAGAAGAGCTGGAAGCCGCCGACGCCCTTGATCGCAATGATCTGGCCATTCATGAGCCGCGCGGAGACCTCCGCGATAGGATGGCTAAGCTGTGGGCCGCAAGCCGGGCAGGCGAGGGGCTCACTATGGAACCGCCGGCTTTCGGGGTTGGCATAGTCTGCGCCGCAGGCGCTGCACATCGGGAACGCAGCCATCGAGGTCCGGCCGCGATCATAGGGGAGCGCACGGGTGATGGTGAAGCGCGGGCCACAATGAGTGCAGTTGACAAAAGGATAACCGAAAAAGCGGTTGTCCGGATCATTCAGTTCGTGCCGGCATTCGACGCAGGTGGCAGCGTCGGCGCCAATGCGCGTGGCGCCACGGCCGCCGACGCTTTCGAGGATTTCGAACGTTTCGTCGCCGGCCGGCTCCAGTTCCAGCTTATCGACGGTATCGACGCGGGCAAGCGGCGGCGCCTCCTTCCAGACGCGTTCCGCAAAGCAGTCGACAGCGGTGCCCTCGACCTCGATCAGCACGCCGGCGCTGTCGTTGAGCACGAAGCCGGTAAGCTGCATCATTCTCGCAAGCCTATAGACGAACGGCCGGAATCCCACCCCTTGCACGGCACCGCGCACACGCACTCGCAACCGCCGGACACGATCTTCCGCCATGGATGCCAAGGTGCTCACCATCGTCAGACTACCTGCGAAGCTTTCGCGATCCGGGCCGCCTCAGCCTCCAGCCAGAAATAGAACGCTTCCATGCCGTCGCCGCTGCGCGCAGAAACCGTGAGAGTGCGAAGGCGTGGATTGACGCGCAGCGCATTAGCGATGCAGCGCCCGACATCGAAGTCGAGATGCGGTAGCAGGTCGGACTTGTTGAGAATCATCAGGTCGGCGGCCGCGAACATGTCGGGATATTTGAGCGGCTTGTCCTCGCCCTCGGTAACCGAAAGCACCACGACCTTATGGGCCTCGCCGAGATCGAAAGCGGAGGGACAGACAAGATTGCCGACATTTTCGATGAACAAGACTGAACCGGGCTCGGGCGCCAGGTCCTCGACCGCGTGGCCGACCATGTGGGCGTCGAGGTGACAGCCCTTGCCGGTGTTGATCTGGATTGCGGAAACACCGGTCTTGCGGATGCGTGCGGCATCGTTGGAGGTCTCCTGGTCGCCTTCAATCACGCTGATCGACATTCGGTCCTTGAGGTCGTGAATGGCGCGCACCAGAAAGCTGGTCTTTCCCGACCCGGGGCTTGAAACGAAATTCAGCGCAAAGATGCTGTCACGAACGAACCGAGCCCGGTTTTCGGCAGCATAGGCATTGTTTTTGGACAGGATGTCCTTTTCGATCTGGACGATGCGCTCCGGGTTCATGCCCGGGACATGCACGCCGGCAATCCGTTGATGATGTTGGAGCGCACCGTGTTCCGCGTAGTGACGATCATGAGGATGTCCATGATCGTGCAGGTGACCGCGATGATGATCATGGTCGCCTTGCGCGCCTGTCTTGCTCTTGCCATCTTCCAATGTTGCCATCTCGCAGCCGCATACCGTGCACATCAGATCACCTCCATGTCCTTGATCCTCAATTCATCGCCCGCCGTCGCCTGCACCTGATACCGCCCACAATCCGGGCAGGCGCCAAATCGCTCATCGAGGGGCACCGTCTTCCCACAATCGAGGCACCAGCCCTCGCCGGCGATGCGGTTGATTTCGAGTGCGGCATGTTCGGCAATCGTCCCACGCCGCACAGCTTCGTAGCAGAACAGGAGCGAATCCGGATTGATATGGCTCAAGACACCGACATCGAGGCGGATCGATTTGACTGCGCTCGCACCATTTAGCTGCGCCATCTCGCAGACGATGGCGATCACACTCTCCATCAACGACATTTCATGCATGCGCGGCATCGCGAACGTTAAGCTTGAACTCGACGCAGGGATCGAACAGAGCCGCGAGGCGATAAACTGACCGGGCTGCTGATTCATGAGCACCGATCCGCGATGACAGTAGGGTTTTGACAAATGGACCGGCCGGATGAAAATTCCATTCGGTCGGGGCCAGTATCCGGTAGGCGCAAAGTTTCCCGTTCGCGTCGATCTCGGCCTGATGATAAAGTCTGCCACGCCCACATTCCACCACGCCAAAGCCGCCGTCGCCGGGCACCGAACCACCGGCCATCAGTTCGGAAGGATCATTCTGGCCCTTGGCAAGATGCGCGAGTTGCTTCAAGCAAAGGCCAACGTCGCCTATGCGTGCCATGAAGCGTTGCCTAAGGTGCGGATCGTCTGGCCTGCTGGTGTCGCAATGCCGGGCATAAGCACCGGTTTCGACGACCCGACCGGCAAGATGCGGCAAGGCGCAGTAGTGCGCATCTTTGCAAAGATGGGCAATAACTTCGGCATCATCGGCGGCACTCAGCGGATCAGGGCGCCGGCCTGAAAAAGTTCGGTCGTCCTTGATATCTCGAAAAATCGCCGCGCAAGCCGTGCCATCCGGCGACAATCCGTCGTCTTTCGAGATGCCGAGCCCCTCTGCTGCATCGGCAAGCCGCCGCGCGTTGGCAGCCAGGGCACTATGGTTCACTTTTTTCTCTCGCGATTGGCCGATGATTGCCTGCGACGCGGCCAGGGCGCCGCGCAGATATTGGCCCGCGTCAGCCACCAGACGTAACGATATTGATGAGGGCCAGTGCAAAATCAGCGCCCTCAAAGTTTCGAATATCCGTTCGGCAAGCAATCCGGCCACCGCCGCGAGCTGCTCCTCGATGGGCATCGGTAGGCCGGCTGCATTCAGGATGGCAAGGCGCGCCGCCACCGATTGCGAATAGCCACAGAGCGAAAAAACCCATCCGACAAGCATGGGCGCCTCTTCCGGTCGATGGCCAATGAACATGCGTGCCAATTCTTGCGGGCGGTTGACCCTCACGTCCACGAAACAGGCAAGCGCTTGCGACACCGTCACATCGATCCGGATCGAGCCGGCGCTAAGGAGATAGGTCATGCAACAAGCTCCCGAAGCGCTCGGAAAACCCTCCAACGCAGATCACGGCGCATGGGGCTGGCGGTTGGATGGGATGGCGGCGCGAGCGCAACGATGTTGAAAAATGCGCGCATCGCCTTCAACACCGTCCCCATCGTTTCAAACTCAAAGGCCATGAAAAACAGCAAGCAGGAATCAAAACCGCCAGTCGTCTCGGATTTTTGCCGGCGATGAATTCGATCACGCCTGCCCGCACATTCCGAGTCGTGCCTACAGCAGCCAAAATCATGAACCGTGGCGTCGCGACGATGCGGTCGTTCGCCCGCCGAATGCCAGCAAGCTCGTTTCCGAAGCGCCTTTCGCGGGCGCATAGACGTCCAGCATGTGCCGCCTTTCACCCTATCCTTATCCGAAACGGTCACATGCGTGACGAGATTCTCGAAGCTGATCATTTGAAATAAGCCTCCTCGACATCACGCAGGCGCGCGGCGGAGTCGCGGAAATCCTCTTCAGTCGCGAGGGCGAGGGATGGGATGTCGACGATTTGCAGCATGTCGAGGACGATCTCATCCATGTTGTCGTAAAACTGTACGGACCAAACGTTTCGGGCCCCTGCTGCCGTCACGCGACAGGTGCGGTAGCCGCGTGATGTCAGTTGTACGGGACCGGCTCCGAGCGTGACCTGCAGGAAATTCACATCCTCGATGCTCATCGGAAACAACGACAAAATGATAGCGTGCGCAGGATCGCCATCCCGGTACTGGACAATGCGGTCACCGATCTCGGTCAGCACCGGCATGACGTTCATAGCGCCAGGCGGCGCAGGTCCATGTGAGACCAAGGCCGGCAGCGCCGTGCAGGCCCTCCGCACCGTCATAGGAATCGGGCCGACCTCGATATATTCCGCAATGAGGTCGCCGGCGGGGTCGGTAAAGCGCATATGCCAGACGCCGGCCATAACCGCTTCCTTGAACTGCGCCAGGACCCCGGAGGGCAGCGCCGCTACCCCGCAAACCTCGCCCTTGCCGAGCGTCTGCGTGACCAATTTCTTGTCATCGTCGTCGAATTCGAAAATGTCGAATAGCTGCCCCGGCTGGCCGGCTTTTTGCACCGCAAGCGTTGCAGCAATGTCGGATATGAGCATTGCGGCTCGGCAGCTTCGGCCGTTTAGGGAGCCAACTGGGTAGGCTGGCATTGTCTGCTCCAAATCAGCGTGTAATTCATTCTCGCACTTGGGATCTGCAAGCGGCGTACCAGTTGCTGAGAAAGATGGGTCGTATTGATCTGAAGGAAAATTCCGGTCGCGGTCTTATGCGGATGCGCACACGCGGCCCCGATGCTGAGGCAGCGCGTTACGCTTCGCAATATTCAGCAATCCGCCCGCAGCCAGCAGGATCGATCTCGTCCGTCTCCGGCTGCCCTTGGACAGTCCACATGAACATGTGGCCGACAAGGAAGAGGAGATTGCGTTCAGTTGAGAAATACGAACTGCCAGTTTTCCCGCAAATGCAACGGTAATTCCGGCTCGCGGGAGATAAGATCGGCAAATAGCGTTTCGAATGACCGTCCTTCGACCGCTTCAGCAAGACCGGCCAACGCATCGTCGATCTTGTGTGCTTCGTCGGCATCGAGCACCCGGATCGCAGATCCTAGATGAGTAAGAACGTACGTCCCAACCGGTTGCGGGCCGACCAGCACCATCGAAATCGCAAAAACCGATCCGTGGCGCTCGCACTCCGCTGTAAATTCGCCACCAGTCACCTGCATCGGAATTCCTATGCACACAATCAGCCCCTCGATCTGCCTGGGTTCATGATATTGGGAACCGGAAGGGTTCTCGCGCGGGTCCTTGGGTTTTGGATGCAGCCGGCGAACAGGAACGCAACCGACGACTGCCTCGGTTGCATCGGAACCCCCCTGAACCACTCAATTCGCCCGGTCCGCTCGCCGCTCGTAATGTGCAAAATCGATGTCGTTGGCGAGGAGAGCGGGCGCGGCGGTGCGGCGCGAACTGATGGCGACGCCCCATCGCTCCAGGATGCCGGCGGCTACCATTACGGCGGCCGGGATTACGGATTTGACGGGCTCAGTCACCGGTCCGCCCCAGCTATCGAGGTCCACCGGTTGGCAGCCGATCAGTGCGAGTCTTGCGGGATAGCGATCGAGAAGGTCGGCAGCGCTCAGAACTTCCTGGAAGCCTGTCTGGTGCAGGCTCATCTTTTTGGCGCCGGTGAATTTCGGCACGTCGTCATTCTCGACGATCTTCAGCGTGCCGGGCGCGAGACCGAAGTCGACCGCGTCGAATACAATCAGATGATCGGCTTCGGTGACATATTGCACGAGATAAAGGCCCTGGGTGCCGCCGTCGAGCACGGTGACGTTGGTCGGCACCGCATAGGCCTGGTGGAAGGCTTCGACAGCGCGGACGCCAAAACCCTCGTCCGCCCAGAGAATATTGCCAATGCCGAGCACCAAAACGTTCGGTTTGCGAGAGTTCGCTTCGTCCATCCTAGTCCTCGTTGTGCTTGGACAGCCGCTCGCCCGAAATCATCGACGAAACGATGCTCTGGCGGCTGACGATGTCCTCGCGTACCGCGATATAGATATGGATCATCACGAAGATCAGGATCACCCACATTCCCAGATGATGAAGGGTATGAACGGACTGGCTGTTCGGCCAGATGAAGAATACCCGACCAAACAGCCTGTATGCCCAGCTGTCGTGGCCGACGCTTTCGCCATAGAGCGCAAATCCGGTGATCACCATGAATGTCAGCGGCAGCGTGAACGTCACGAACATGACGAATTGCGACAGCGGATTGTGGCCAGCATATTTCAACGCGCGTCCAGTAAGGAATGTGTAAACGCGCACCTCGTGCAGCCATTCGCTCCAGAACCGTCCGCTCCAGAAGGGAACGTAGAAGATTTGGCGTGCATGCACGTTGCCGACGAAGACCCAGTAGATTCTGAGGATCAGGGCCACGGCCAGGATCTGCCCGGCGGCGAAATGGACAAAACGGATATAGCCCATCAGGAAATTGGCGCTCGCCTCGCCGGGTGCCGCCGCCAATGGGCTGCCGATGAAATAACCCGTCAGCGCCAGCGCCAGGATGGAGAAAGCGTTTATCCAGTGCCAGAGGCGAACGGGCGCCTCGTAGGCATACACGTTTTCGCGCTCGCTGGCGCGTTCGTCATCGGCGTTTGAGATAGCAGAGATGCTCATGATCGTCCTCCTCATCTGACTTGGACCTTGGCCATTTCCTGTCCGTCCGGGCTCATGATATGGGTGGAGCATGCAAGGCACGGATCGAAGGAATGGAGGGTTCGGAGGATTTCGAGCGGCTGCGACGGATCCGACATAGGCGTGTCAATCAGTGAGGCCTCGAACGCGCCGATATTGCCGTGCGGATCGCGCGGACTACCGTTCCAGGTGGTCGGCACCACACATTGATAATTGTCGATCTTGCCCCCCTTGATCTTGATCCAGTGTGCGAGGGCGCCGCGCGGGGCCTCGGTGAAGCCGACGCCCTTGACCTCGCAAGGCCAAGTCTCCGGCTTCCATTTGTCGATGAAGGCGGTGGCGCTGTCGCCGGCCTTGATATTGGCGACCAGCTTGTTGTGGAAATAGCGCATCTGCCGGCCTGCCCAGACGGATTCGAGCGCGCGAGCGGCGGTACGCCCTAGTGTCGAAAATAACGCCGCGGTCGGCAGGCCGAGGTCCTTCAGGACCTTGTCGACGGGATCCTTGAATTCTGCCTTGCCCTGGGCGTAGCCCAAGACCCAACGGGAAAGCGGGCCGACTTCCATGGCGTGGCCGCGCCAGCGCGGCGCCTTGATCCAAGAATATTTTCCGCCTTCGTCCAGCTCTTGAATGTTGGTCTTGGTGCCCTTGGCATTCGGCCCAAGCTCGTAATGCGGCACGGTGACACCGTCCCAGGGATGCAAGCCCTTGGCCTCGTCCGGATATTCGTACCAGGAGTGACTGACGAATTCCTGGATCTGCTCTGGATCGGAATGGTCGACTGGCAGGACTTCGTTGAAATTGCCATTAATGATCGCACCGCGCGGAAGCTTCAGGCTCGCCTCCGTGTAGTCATTTGCGTGTTCCGGCACGTCGCCATAGGCAAGCACGTTCTTGCCCGACAACCCGCCGCCGAACAGCCAATCCTTGTAGAAGGAACCGATCGCCATGATGTCCGGTAGGTATACCTTCTCGTTGAACTCGATCAGCTGGTCGATCACCGACGAAATTTGGTTTAACCGTTCCATTGTAATCGCGCCGACGGCTCCCGTGCCGTCGAGGTTGATCGGACAGGGCACTCCGCCGACCAGCCAATTCGGATGCGGATTTTTCCCGCCGAAGATCGTGTGGATCTTGACGATCTCCCTCTGGAAATCGAGGGCTTCGAGATAGTGTGCTACGGCCATCAGGTTCGCTTCAGGCGGCAGCTTATAGGATAGATTGCCCCAGTAGCCGTTCTTGAATGGACCAAGCTGGCCGGATTGGACGAACTTTCTCAGCCGTGTCTGGATGTCTTTGAAGTAGCCCGGCGAAGACAATGGCCAATCGGACACCGATTGGGCAAGCGCCGAGGTGGCCTTCACATCGGCCGTGAGGGCAGATATGACATCCACCCAGTCGAGCGCATGCAGGTGATAGAAATGCACGACGTGGTCATGAACCTGCAATGCCAGCTGCATGAGATTGCGGATCGAATTGGCGTTTTCCGGAATGGTTATGCCGAGCGCATTTTCAACCGCCCGCACCGATGTGAGCGCATGGGTTCCGGTGCAGACGCCGCAGATCCGTTCCGTGAAAGCCCAGGCATCGCGTGGATCGCGATTTTTGAGGATGACTTCAATGCCTCGCCACATTGTGCCGGTGGAAACGGCATTGCGGATGATATTGTCCTCGTCGACATTGACCTCGACCCGCATGTGGCCTTCGATGCGGGTTACAGGATCGACCACAAGACGCTTGCCGGAATTGTCGAGCGTGAAGCCATCTGGCGTTTGGATGGTCATCGTGATCTTTCCTGTCCATTGCCGTTTTTAGGACCGGTTTTCCCGCGCTTGGCGGTGACCTGCTTGACGGCGCTGATTGCAGCATGGGCAGCAATCGCCCCACCGACAACACCAGCTGCGGTCATGCCCACCTGGTCTGCAGTGGCTTCCACGCCGAATGGGCTGACCTCGGTCAGTCGGGAGTAAAAGCTTCCTGCGTCCCAGAAATTTTGTTCCGAGCAGCCGATGCAGCCATGACCCGACTGGATCGGGAAAGAGACGCCGCCATTCCAGCGAACGGTCGAGCAGGCGTTATAGGTGGTCGGGCCTTTGCAGCCCATCTTGTAGAGGCAGTAGCCCTTGCGCGCGCCTTCGTCGTCCCACTCCTCGACGAACTGGCCGGCGTCGAAATGAGCGCGCCGATAGCACTTGTCGTGGATGCGCTGCGAATAAAACATCTTAGGCCGACCCTGATGATCGAGTTCGGGGAGCTTGCCGAACGTGGTGATGAAGGTGACGACGCCGGTCATCACCTCTGCGATCGGCGGACAGCCAGGCACTTTGATGATCGGCTTGTCGCGGATCACTTTGTCGATCGGCGTCGCCTCGGTGGGGTTGGGCGTTGCGGCCTGAACGCAGCCCGAAGAGGCACAGGTTCCCCAGGCGATGACAGCCAGGGCGCCTTCGGCCATCCATTTGAGTTTCTCGACGAAGGGTCGCCCGCCATCGATGCAGAACATCCCGCCTTCGTTGAGCGGCGGATTGCCTTCGACGGCAAGAATGTACTTGCCCTTGTGCTTCTCCTTGGTCTCTTTGAGGATCGCCTCGGCCTGGTAGCCGGCCGCCGCCATGATTGTATCGTCGTAATCGAGTGAAATCATCGACAGGACTACATCCTTGGCCAGCGGATAGGCGGAGCGGATGAAGCTTTCCGAGCAGCAGGTGCATTCGAGCCCATGCATCCAGATCACCGGCACACGCTCTTTGGTTTCAAGTGCCTCGGCCATCGCTGCGGCCGTATCGGAGCCAAGGCCGAGGCAGGCCGCCGTGAGGCTGCAGAACTTCATGAAACTGCGCCGGGTTATGCCCTGGCGACGGATAACATCGTAAAACGTTTCGGTCGCGGCCATCCTGCTCCTCCACCTTCCCACCCCTGAGGCCTTTTTATTCAGTGAGCGATTTTAATCCTCGATCTCAACTCGACCCCTGAGTGGCGACCGCTTTTCAAACCGCTTCAGCCGAGGCCTTTGACTGGTAGCCGACGTTCCCCATGATGTGGTAGTCACTGAGGTCTGCCTCCTTCGTTAGGTTCCAATAGTCGATAAGGCGCCAAGGGCTGTTTGTTACGATTCGCCCCCGGGCGTTGCGGAAATAAGTGGACATGCCGGGATGGCTCCAGATCATCTTCTGGTGCATTTCCTGGATCGTCCGGTTGTAGTGTTGATAAACGTCTTGCCGGCATTCCACCTCGGATAACTTCTTTTCTCCCATCTGGCGCAGAACGCTCAGCACGTAGTCCAGCTGGCTTTCGATCGTGAAGATGAAGTTCCCGCGATGACCGAGGGCTGTATTGGGGCCGTAGAGCATGAAGAAGTTCGGGAAACCCGGCATGACGCTACCAAGATACGCCTGACAGTCGTCATCGTCCCAAGCCTCACGTACTGTCACGCCATCGCGTCCGAATATCTGAACTGGAAGCAAGAAGCGTGTGATATCGTAGCCCGAGGCGACGATGAGAACATCTGCCTCATGGCTGTCGCCATTTATCGCTCGGATCGACTTGCCTTCGACCTGTGCAGCAGCGCTGTCCACCAGACTGACCTGCGGCTTCAGAAGGGTTCTGTACCAGCCATTGTCCAGGAGCATTCGCTTGCCGAACGGCGGGTAGGGGGGAATGACCTTCGCCAGTAGCTCGGGCCGCCCGGCGAGCTGTTCTTCGATATATCGTGTACACGTCTCGCGGTGGCCGTCGTTCAGCGCATTCACAGAGCGATCGGGATGCGGCCATGCCGGATCCTTCTGCAGGGATTCGTGCACTTGAGTATCAAAAATCCAACTCAGCCGGAGCCTATAAAGCCATTCGTAATGTGGTACCGCGCGGAGCAAGAACTGCATCGACTCGGGAACCGACATAAGAAATTTTGGAAAGGGTGCCGCCCATTGGCGCGATCGTTGGAAGATTGTCAGGGCGCTCACCCGATCGGCGATGGCCGGGACAATCTGCATTGCCGATGCTCCGTTTCCGATCACAGCCACGCGTTTGCCGTCGAGCGTAACCCCGGGATCCCAATTGGAGGTGTGCACCAACGGTCCGTCGAAGTCACGCAGCCCGGGAATGTTTGGCCATTTTGGCGTGGTAAATCCGCCCACGGCTGAAATGACCACATTGGTTACAAGGGTTTCTTCCCGCCCGTCTGGCAAGCGCAATCGAGAATGCCAAGTCCGGCTTTCCTCATCATAACGAGAAAACAGGCATTCCGTGCCGTAGCGGATTGAGCTTTCAATACCGAAGTCGCAGGCGACCCGGTTGAGATATTCATCAATTTCCTGCTGCAACGGGAAGAACTTACTCCAGTCGCCGCTGGCAAACGTGAAGGAGTATAGATGTCCGGGCGTGTCGACCCCGCAGCCAGGATAGCGATGTGAATGCCAGACCCCGCCTGTGCGGTCCTGCTTTTCAATCTGGATGTAAGAAACGCCCAGTTGTCGCAGCCGAACTGCGGCCGCGATGCCGGACATGCCGGCTCCGATGACAAGTATGCGGAAGTTGTCCGGCAAACACACCGGATCAGGAACCGCGCCTGAATACCTCCGCAGCTTGTGGATCATCATGTCAGCATATTCCGGCGGAATAGGCTCAGCTTCTGACATGGAGAGCATGCGGATCAATTCTTCTGCCGATAAGTCTGCCCTTGCGATGGGAACGCCTTGGCGCCAAGCCATGATGGCGCTCAGTGCTGCATCGCGAATCTCCGCCTGCAATTCGATTGCCAGACCACCGGAGTCGTTGTCGTCCCAGCCGCTCTTGGCAGGAATAAACCGCGGACCTAGCCAATATTCTCGTCCTGTGAACTGATAAAGCAGGAGCAACAAGGTTGGGATATTGGCCGAAGGGAGTGCTTCGGCGATACGCTGACGAAACTGGTCGATGTCTTCAAAGTGAGCCATGGATTAGGTTCCTGCGGTTGAAGGATCTGGACCAATCGTCCAAGGCCTCGCGCCTGGATGCGATTGCTGTCCAAGTTCGAGGGTTCCACGACGGGCGTTTGGGGAGATTCTGCAGCAATTCGGCAAATATCAATTCAAAACGCGCCGGACCGGTCGGCATTGATCGCCGCGAACAAAAAGCCGCCTATTGAGGCGCCGTCAGATTAGAGGTTATGACGACGATGAGGGTTTGCTCGTGCGTTCGTCGCGACCACCCAGGTACAACCTGATGCGTCTGCGTGGCCACCGTTCGATATTCCTCGGCGAACATGGCCTGTTCCTTCTTCGGGATCTGGAGCCTTCTGCTCTCGGATGACCGGGCATAGGTCCCGGCAGATAATTTGGCGCTAACATTTCGACATCTCCATGCGGTACCGTCGGACCGTGACGCGTCTGCAAATGCTTCGCAGCAATATGCGTGCCAAAGGAAAAAATGTTTTCTTGTTCAACATAATCGATCAAACCGCCCGGCGTTGCATATCGATCGATTGTCGCATATCGGACAAGGCCAAGTGATCTTGACCCGTTAACCGCCTGACGAGCGCGAGGGACTGCTGCCGACCTCCTCGCCGGGACATCGAGTTCGGGGCCGAGCGTCTCGGCCGCGAATGTTGCCCAATCCGTTATGCCCGATATTCCCTCGCGCTTTGGCCGAAAGGGCACGACAAATCGTTGCCAGACATGGGTGGAATGGCTGGTTATTGCCAATAGCATGCGAAGGATTGGCTCTTCGCCGGCAGCGGCGGCAGGACTTGTTCTTAGGTCGCCTTTTCCAGCACGTGAATGTCTGAGCCGGCGGCATCTGAAAGCACATCAACCGACACAAGCCCTGCCAGGTTCGCGCATTCTCTGAAAAACTCTTCCGAAAAAGAAAATGAGTTCTTCAAATGCAGCCGATCACCATTTTTAAGTTCGATGCTTTTTCCTTTGAGTCGAAACGACAAATTTCTATTCACCGTCGCGGTGTGGATCACCTGCATGAAGCTGTCATCACCTCTTATATCCGCCTCATACTCAAACACTCCTGGATCAAAGTTATCGTCGACGGGTAATTCTGCCTTCATTCGATAAAATACGTTTAGCTGAAATTCTGGATGCGCTTCGTAGTAGGCTTTTGCGACATTCCACCTCAGATCCGAGCCTATTGAGATCGCAAGCCAGCACTTCTCAGCGCTGTTCGATATCCTCCTCAACGCCTGGACAACCGCCGCAACCGGAGGAGCCTCACTTATGGAAGCGGCAAGATTCCCAAAAGTCCGCCCGAACATGACGACCAATGCCGTTTCCTCATCGGAAAAAAAGCGCCGCCCGGAAAAAATGTCATCTCGTATGAACTCGATCTTCAGGTCGAACGATGGTGGCGATCGCTCTATATCCGAGAGGAACTCGTTCGAGCGATCAACCAGTACGCAACGTGAGGTTTTTCCGCGCAACTCCGTTGCAAGGGGAAGGGTCTTCTGCTGAAATGCTCGCACTGTTCCGGGGCCAAAGTCGAGAATTGACACCCCTTTTTGAGATCGCTTGCCCTGAGGCCATCGGACATACTCTTTTACTCTCTGCTGAAGGTCTCGTGCCAACTTGATCTCGGCGTCGACCATATTGGTTGTCCCGGTATCCAACGCATTGTTCATCCTCTGGGTTTCAGCCCTTGCCCACAACAGCGAGCCGCTCATCGAATTGCCGTCCCGATCACATCCAGTGTGGTGAGCGTATTGTTCTGGACCTAAGTCTGGCGCATATTTTTGTTGAAACAGCTTCAAACTCGTTTCAAGAAAGCTCACAATTGCTCTCCTCTGTGGGTGGCGATGGATTGGCGACAGGCGAAACTTTTGCGCAAAAAATTCTTTTGCCCGTCGCATTGAGCGCACGGATCGTGGCGGCGGCTTTCTGTGCCATACGTATGGCGGTGTCTTTGCAGCTACCCACCTTTTTGTGTGGGGCCGACTGTCGGATTTTCCTCCTCCAGCAAGTCGGCGGCGGTTCAGGCATTATTCAGGCCAAGGCAGAACATCGTTTTAAAACAATGAAGTGCTACTCATGCGCCTTTGACCGTGTCCGGCATTGTCGGAAGCGCGACACCGTAATGTCGCGTGTTTGCTCGTCGACCTCTACGCCAAGTTGCTTGCGCGAGCGCGATCGCGTTTCACCGGTTTTTGTTAGCTCCTCGACACAAGCTTTTTCAGCTTGCTCGGGATCAAATAGCCGAAGAGCAACGGGAAGATCGCTTTTCGGCCGACCAAAGGGAACTGGCATGAATTTTGAACTCTCTCTGCGAGGCGATCAGCGCTGCCGGCACCTTGAGTGGCCTCATAATCGGGGGATGTCGGGTCGCGATCGACCGGACAACCAGATCGCGACGGTCAATAGCCGGAGTTGCCGAGTATCGCCACTCGCCCTCTTGGCTTTTCGATCGGCAGATGAAGAGCGGCAATGGGACTTCAGCCGTCAAAGAACATGACGGGCTAATGCAGCCAGCCGCCGTTCAGGAGAAATCAATTCGTGGGTGACCCAATTCCAGATCATGTTCCGCGCGAAATGGTGAGCGACTTCAGCTTGTTCACGTCACCCGGCATGCAACGCGTCTCCAATGGAGATCCTCATGGAGCCGCCGCTCGTGTTCACGCCGGACCACCAGTGTTTTATTCACTCCACAATACGCGTGATGGTCGTGGCACGTGGCTCAGAACCCGGGCCAAAGACCAACGCAAAGTGCTGCAGGACCCTGATACTTTTTCCAGCAATCGCAGCATTTTCGCCTCTGCGCTCGGTGACGACTGGCCGTTGATCCCACTCGAGCTTGATCCACCGGCCCACGGCATCTTTCGCTCCCTGCTTAACCCCCTGTTCTCGCCAAAACGAGTGATGGCGCTGGAAGCGTCTATCCGTGCGCAAGCGATCACCATTGTCGAAAAGATCTCCGTGTCGGGTAAAAGCTGCGAGGTGATGAAAGATTTTGCCATTCCATTCACAGTTGGCGTCTTTCTTCAGTTTTTGGGATTACCGAACGAGCGGCTCGACGTATTTGTCGGCTGGGCGAAGGCCTTGCTCCACGGAGATAAGGTCCAACGATCGGCAGCCGCTCGGTCTATTCTGGAGTTTATCGATGAACTTGCGGCCTTGCGCCGGAAAGAGCCTGCAGGCGACTTCATGACCTTCGTCGTGCAGGCACAGATCGATAGCCGCCTGCTGGCCGAAAACGAAGTCCGTGGCATCGGCGTACTATTGTTCGTCGCGGGGCTCGATACGGTCGCAGCCGCGATCGGCTTTGACTTGGCCCATCTGGCACGCAATCCAAAAGACCAAAATTTGTTGCGCAGTGAACCGGAACGGATCGTGCTCGCAACCGAAGAATTGTTGCGGGCATATTCGACCGTACAGATGATTCGTGTGGCAACGAAAGATATCGATTTCGAAGGCGCGCCGATTCGCAAAGGGGATTATGTTTGCTGCGCTACGATGATTGCCAATCGTGATCCGGCGGAGTTCGAGGATCCCAACGTGATTGACCTGGCACGCGAGGACAACTGCCACACCGCGTTCGCCGCAGGTCCCCATCGTTGTCTTGGTTCGCACCTTGCCCGGCGGGAGATCATCATCGGCTTGGAGGAATGGCTGTCTCATATTCCTCATTTCCGTATCAAAGAAGGTACGGCCCCCATAACCCATGGCGGCCATGTGTTCGGGATCGAAAATCTGGTCCTGGAATGGTCATAACTCGAGCGCCGCTATGCAGCTTCGGAGGTGCGGCATGCACATCATCGTCCACACTGCCAAATGCCAGGGACACGCGCGATGCTGGTTCCAAGCGCCGGAGATCTTCAAGTTGGATGAGGATGGTTATATCCTGCCCGGCAATATCGACGTTGCTGCAGGGAACGAATTTCGCGCATCCCGGGGTGCTCGATCATGCCCCGAACGTGCGCTGGAAATCACCCGCTCATTCGATACAGTTGGAGTCACGGCGTGAACTGAGGCTTTAGACCTGCAAGCGATAAGCAGACGGTTGATCGACGATCCACCCGTGTTTCAAAAGCTGCTACCTGCAAACATCATGCGCCGATGTCGCTCAGGTCTGTCTGACATGCGACAATGGCGGACTTGCCGGAGAGCTGCTTTAAGAAAGTTACTGCAAAACAAAGGGTTTTTCCTGCGGCATGCATATTGCTTCGAGCCATTTGCGAACGCTTCACGATCAAAGTCAACTGAGCGGAAATGTCGAAAATGTCAGCAAAATGCTCTCTGCCGCCGCCTACCTCCTGCCATCAGATTTCCGGACGTAATGGAGAGATCTGGTCTTGTCACCAAGGAATATTCAGGACGAATTGCTTCTCTTGAAAACGTAACGATAGTCCTTGCTTGCTCAGGGATGGGAATGAATCCCTGATCCCAAATCTCATGCATAAAATTCGCTTTCCAGGACGATTGTTGAGCACGCGTTTAGCGCGGGCGATGAATTTCTCTTTGACCCAAACATCGGAGCTTCAGTGAATATCAGACCCATTCTTCTCGGCGGGATTGCAACACTTTCAGTCGCGCCTTCCGTATGCGCTATCGATCAAGTCGTCGCCGTCGAGCCGGAACCGGCTGAACTTGTCCGCATCTGCGATGCCTACGGCAAGGGCTATTTCTATATCCCTGGATCTGAAACCTGCATGCAAGTCGGGGGTATGGTCCGCACGCAGGCATCGTCATACAATCCTTACGCCCCAGTTGAACCCAGCGGCACCACCTGGCTGACGCGAAGCGAAATCTATGTCAATGCGGCAACGGAGACTGAATATGGCCTCCTGAAGACGACGACGACTCTACGGTTCGATTATACGGACGATAGTAGCACGATCGGCGCCGATCTACCTGTGGCGAATATATCGCTTGGTGGTTTCCTCATCGGCCGCGCCGGCTCTCAATATAATGATTGGATCGGCTATGTCGGCAATGTCATCAATCCGGATGTAATCGGCAATGGCCCTCTCAAATTGAATCAACTTTCGTATTTTTATGATTGCGGCGTAAGCGCCGTCTCCGCCCCATTGAATTGGCTATATTTTGAGGCTTGCCGGGTGTGCGAGAAGGTTTCCAGGACTATCTGGAGATTTGCATGGCAGATGATGGATTTGTTGGGCGTTACGAAGTTGTCGAGCCGCGCCGCGGAAACCGGCGTTGGCCGGACGATGTGAAGGCGCGGATCGTGGCGGAAAGCCTTGAGCCTGGCGTTCGTGTTGTTGATGTCGCGCGCCGTCATGACGTTGTTGCGCACCAGCTTTCCTTGTGGCGCCGGCAAGTGCGCGAGGGCATTCTGGCGTTGCCTTTTGAGACTATGTCGGGCCAGTCGGAGAGCGGCGATGCCGAGCCTGCATTTGTGCCTTTGGCGATTGCGGCAGAGCCGAGCGAGGCTGTGAGTGTTTTGGCGCCGCCGCTGCCGGCGACGGTTTCGTCGGTCTTGACATTGGAGATCGGCCCGGACGTTGTGATGCGGGTTCCCGGCGATGTGCCGGTTGAACGTGTGGCGGCTCTGGTGCGAGCCATGCGAGGGACGGCATGATCGTCGCGGGCCAACGCCTGCCGATCCTGATTGCAACGCGGCCGGTTGACTTCCGCTGTGGGCATCAGGCGCTGGCTCTGATGGTGCAGACCGAATTGAAGCTCGATCCGCATTCCGGGGTGACGGTGATCTTCCGGTCGAAGCGCGGCGATCGCCTGAAGATCCTGGTGTGGGATGGCACCGGAATGGTGCTAACCTACAACGATCTGCATTCATACTGCATCTCTCTTTCGGATTCAGTTGAAGGTTTTGGCGTGTCTGGCATTTTCCTTATGGGCGGCGAGGCGATCGACGAGTTGGTTCCATCGACTGCATTGCTTTTGCGGTAAATCGCTCTTCGGAAGCTCGTACAGGTAATAGTGTCCGTTGTAGGCATGGCTGGTGACGAGGCCATGTTCAGCCCATCTGGCGAGGGTATGCTCATGGATATTGAGGTGTGCAGCCGCCTCCTTCTTTGTCAACATCCCACGATCCCGGAGCCGGTCATAGCGTGATCTCAGCTTGTATTCGCGAACAAGATAGGTGACGCGTTTGGTTGTGAAGCGGGCGTTGCGCTGGTCACGGCGCGTCACCGAGCCCGGACGGTATCCCTGATTGTTGAGAATGTCGGCGATCTCGGAAAAAATATGATCGTCGAGGAGTTTATCGATCAGTTGGATGACGTCGGGGCTCGTCTTGACCTGCTGGCTGGGCGATTTTGGGCTGATGGTGACGAGTGTCTGGGTTTTGCCGCCTTTGAAGCGAATATGAGCCTTGGTTGTGCCTCTCTTCGGTAGTTTGAGGAGGGTGACATCCTCAATGATGTGGGCAAGCAAGCGCTTTCGTTCGCGGTTCGGGGTCTCTGAATTGGTCCAGAGCTTTTTGAAGTCCGCCGTCATTGTGACCAACCGCTCTTGGACGGCCTTATTGAGGATGAATTGATCGTGCTCCTGGGCGCGCTCGCGCTCTTCGCGGGCATTAGCCAAGATGCGGAGCTTCTCGTTCCATTCCCCTTCGAGCGTGTCGGCGACAAGGCGGTTATTGGGATCGACGAGCATGAAACGGCGCTGGGCGAGATCGGCCTCGGTTTGGGCGCGCTCGATTGCGCGACAGCGCAGCCGGTCCGCCTCTTCATGTCGCGCTTCGATTTCTTTGCGGACTTCAATTGCCAGTTCGACGGCTGCCGGCGTCATCTGATCCGCGATCAACATGCCGATGGCTTCGTCGACGGGAGGAGCAGCGATCGCCTGGCACACGTGTTCTCCGCGATTGCTACGGGCGCGGTCACAAACGTACCAGGCTTCCTGTCGACCGCGTCGGGCAGCGTAGCGCATGTGAAAATGCCTGCCGCATTGCCCACACACGGCCCGTCCCTGCAGCAGCGCCGGTCCTTCCCGCGGAGGCGATGCGACACCGGCGTTCCATTTATGGCAGATGTTCGACTTTAGAATCCTCAGGTTCTCTTGGTGCTGCTCCCAGCTGATATAGCCGGGATGGGCATCTGGAATACACGCCGTCCAATCGTCGGTACCTTGTTCACGGACGAGCTTTTTGCCATCGATGGTTCGTCGATAGCGACGGCGACCATAGGCATAGGCTCCGGCGTAACGTGGATTATGCAGCACGCGCATCGCCGTCGAAGGCGTCAGTGGCCGAAAAACAGTCTGGCTATCGTGCAGGCGGGAGGGAAAGAGAATACCTTCCTGACGAAAGGCCTTGACGGTCTGGGAGGCGGATCCGACGCGAGAGAACGTCTCAAAGAAATGAGCAATCGTCTCTCTAATTTGCATGTCCGGATCGAGAGCCACATTGCCGGAATGGTCATAGACCAGTCCGGTTGGCAGGGGGCAACGGAACTCGCCGCGCCGTGCCTTGTTGAGAATACCGCCGCGCAGCCTTGCCTTGATCACATGCAGTTCGGCCTCACTCATTGTTCCCTTGAGGCCGAGCAGGAGGCGGTCGTTGAAACTTGCCGGGTCATAGACACCGTCCTCGTCGAGGATCAGGGTGTCAGCAAGGGCGCAGATCTCCAGTAGACGCTGCCAGTCGGCATTGTTGCGCGCCAGCCGGGAGACCTCCAGACCCATGACGATCCCGGCATGCCCCATGCCGACATCGCTGACCAGCCGCTGAAATCCCTCGCGCCAGACCGCCGATGCGCCGGATTCACCCTGATCGTTATCGATGACGATAATTTGCTCCTCGCGCCAACCAAGTGCGATAGCGCGCCCGCGAAGCGCATATTGCCGCATGGCGCTCTCGGTATTGTCGATGACTTGCCGCATCGAAGATTGGCGGATGTAGAGGTAGGCGCTGCGTTCACGGTGATGGGACTGGACTTTGAGGTGTACATTCATGTTCATGGTGCTCTCCGTTGGTGGATGCTCATGGCGATGGTCGCCAGGACATGAACGACGGCGCTGAGGTCGTCGCGCGCCGGTCGGGTGGCCAATGACAGGTAAAACGGGTCTTGATCAGGGCTTGCCGCCGCAGGCAGTGCACGGGCCCATCCCCACATGCCGCGGCGCAGAAAAAGCATGAGGCCGCTACGGGCCTTGAGCGGCAGAACTTCGCCGAGAGCTGCACTGCGCAGCATCTCGTACTGGTCCGCGATGGCCGGCAATGAACATGCCGGTCCCGTGGCAACGTCTAGCGGATCGTTTTTTTTAACACCCGCTCGATCGTCCTGGGATGAAGCTCGATATCGAGTTCGTTGCGGACCATCTTGGCGAGCTCGCGTGCATGAACGGGTACGCCCGGAACCAGCCTTGCCTGCAGAAATGCCAGGACTTTGTCGTCGACCTTGTGGGGCCCGCGGGGACCCGGCTTTGCCGGCACCAGTCCAGCAATCCCACTCGTGTCGAAGTTTGCCTTGGCCTGGTAGTAGGTCGGTCTGGAAACACCATACTCGTCGGAAGCGTCCGTTACCGAGACGTTGTCGACGGAGACGCGTCGCAGCATCTCGTATTTGACCTGGACGGCGTCGCGCGGATCGAAGAACTCGCTGCCGCGGAACTTCGGGTCGCGCACCTTCTCGGAATTTGGATTGAAGGTGCCCTCGTCGATGAGGGCATCCATCTTTGATCGCTTGCCGCCGTACTTCGCAGGCATTGCGGGCTCCGGGTATGAGATCGAGCATTAATGTAATGCTAATTATACCGCACTTCTGATTTGTATCAAGGACATTCTCTGAGCAAATTAGGGAAATATGCCATACAGCGAGTCCTCTTGCGGCATAATCTCGTTTACATTAGCGGCATAATTGTCCTTACACTCCGCTCGCCACCGCGCTGCCAACCTGTCACAAAGGTGTTCCACCATGTTGGCCAATTCCATCAAGTTCGAAACCAGCAAGAGCGCCCGCCCGTTGCTCGCGGCAACTTCCGGATCAACGCTCACAAGATTGGTCGACTACATGGCAAAACGGCTGCTGTTTGAAAGCACGCGGCTCTATGTCGACGAGACCACGGCTCCGGTGTTGGATCCGGGGCGAGGCAAGACGAAGACCGGTTATCTCTGGGCCGTGTTGCGTGACGACCGCGGCTGGAACGGTTCTGCGCCGCCGGGCGTGGTGTTCCATTATCGGCCCGGGCGTAAAGGCGAATATGCCGCTGAAATCCTCGACGGGTTCAACGGGACAATCCAGGTGGATGCCTACGGTGGTTACTCTCACCTCGCCACGTCGGACCGGATGGGCGGTGATCCCTTGAAGCTGGCTTTCTGTTGGGCGCACGGGCGCAGAAAGCTGATCAAGGCCGCGCCAAAGAGTGGATCGCCCATCGTCGACGAGGCGCTGGTGCGGATCGCCGCGCTCTACAAGATCGAAGGCAGTATCCGGGGCTCAGATCCCGAACATCGCCGGGCAGTTCGACAGGACCTGTCCCTCCCGCTGGTGGACGAATTCTTCACCTGGCTCGCAGCGCAAGCCAGCGCGTCTCACGCAAGTCCGACCTCGGAAAAGCCCTGGCCTATATGCTGACGCGGCAGGACGGATTCCGGCTGTTTCTGGACGACGGCCACGTCGATATCGACTCCAACCTGGTGGAAAACGCGATCCGCCGACCAGCCATGAATCGCCGCAATGCGCTCTTTGCCGGTAGCGACGTTGGCGCGACATACTGCTCATCTGACGATGTCCTTAAAATAAAAGGGGATTTTGAACCGGATCCTGAGATATCGGACGTCTTGATCGCCTGGCATCTGCTTCGCGGCGAACAGTGTCGTCTTGAAGGTCGGAAAGTTGAATGATCCAAGGCGCTCCAGCACATAGCTGTCGAGCGGGAAGGACGCCGCTGCTTACCATCCGATAAGCCGTAGCTCGACTTACCTTCAGAATGTCGGCGGTCTCGTCGAGGGTTCTCTCGCCGCGTTCAGCCCGTTCGCCTTCCCGATAGACGGGGATGCCGTGGATGTTGCGAAGACTGCAGACGTGGCTTCGTGTCCAGCTGGCGCCATGTCCAGTCCGCTTGCCGGAGCGGTTCAGGATCGCTGCGATTGACAAATCAGGTAACTGCCTTGCCAAGGCGCGCACGAGATCGACAACAATTTCCGTGATTAGTAGCCGAATGATCTTTTTGCGCGTCTCAATGGATACGCTGGGGCTGTCCCATGCCTGCCCCAGGTCCCTGCCGAGCTTCATCAGTCTTGCACGGTCATCTGCCGATAGCGCGGGCATGTCGCGGTCGGTCGAGAGCGTCTCAAGCTCGATCTCCAGGTCACGCAATTGGATCAGTTTCTCATTCCAGCGTCTTTCCAACTCGCCCGCGACCAACCGATTGTCGGGATCGACAGCGTCATACTGGCGCCGCGCTCGAGCAGCCTCATATTGTGCTTGCTTGATTGAGTTCTCGAGTTGCTGACGCTTATCGCTATGACGCTGCGTGTGCGCCTCCATTGCCTGCAACGCCGCCTCGATCCCGAGGGGTTGCAGTCGTTCGAGAACTTCCTGCGCGACGGCCCGATCGACGCGCATGCCACCGAACCCGATGCAGTTTGCAGCCGCCATGTCGCCGAATGTGCCGCGACAAACGTATCGCTGCGTGTTGCCGCCTTTCCCAGAATATTGAATATGCAGTCGACGACCGCAGCGACCGCAACGAAATAGTCCAGGCAACAAAGCTTCGCCACGCCTTATCGAACCCCGCCCTATGTAGCTTTTTCCATTCGCATTCTCGGCGATCAGATGCTGATTCCTTTCAAACTCGGCCCAGCTAATATAGCCTTCATGATGGTCGTGGATCAAAACTTCCCAGTCCTTCGAATTACGCCGCAACGTATCACGGATGACCCGTTTGCGCCCATCCTTGATCATCACCCGTGTCCCACGCCGGCCGTAGGCGTACGAGCCAGCGTAGACGGGGTTTGTCAGTATGTGATGAAGGGTATGATAAACCGGAGCTTTCCACTCGATCGGCGGTTTGCCGCGCCCTTGATTGACAGACGGAACCAAGACATTCTCTTGCCTGAACCAGAGCAACACCTGGCGGACGGTCTGCAGTTCGGCGAATTTACGAAAGACGAGCAGAATGCTCTCCTGAACGCGCCGATCAGGATCTTTCTCGACACGGGCATCATCCGTCTTCACATATCCGACGGCAACAGTCAGATGAAGTTCGCCGCGCCGCGCTTTTTGGCGCATGGCCTCGACGGATCGTTGCCGAAACACGGATAACTCCATCTCGCTCATCGTACCCTTCATGCCAAGAAGGAGACGATCGTTAGGCGAGCGCGGATCGTAAATAGCCTCTTCGTCAACGATCAGAGTGCCGACCAGACCACAAAATTCCAGCAACGTATGCCAATCACGGCCATTGCGCGCCAGACGTGAGGCCTCAAGCGATACGACTGCTCCCACCCGACCTTCACATATCGCCGCCAACAGCTTCTCGAATCCTGGGCGGGCGATGCCACCTCCGGATCGTCCAAGGTCATCGTCGACGATCTCGACGGTCTCCCAACCCAACTGTCGAGCACGCTCGACTAAGCCGTACTGCCGTCGTTGGCTTTCCAGGTTATTGGCAACCTGGTAGGCTGTCGACTGCCGGACGTAGACGAAGGCGCTAAGGCTAAGATGGTCGGCGGTAATCTTACTCATTGCCCGCCTCCTTTCCGCCGTCGGCGAACCGCTTGCCGGCCAGCTTTGCCGCCGCTTCCGTCAACAGTAATTGAAGGAGTGTTAAGGCTTCCCGGCGCTGGGTGTCGCTCAGGTCTACCGGCCGGGCTGTCACGAACAGATCCAATTGCATGCGAAATTGCTTTCTCATGGCTTATCCCTTCGGCTTCTTGAACCGAGCGAAAAGGTACGTGAGAATCAATGAATGCGCGCAGTTCAATAAGCTTGGCTGCCGAAAGGCGCGGCTCGGCTACAATCTCGATCGAACTTGCCGCAGGATCAAACATCCATGCGGGGATTTGAAATGAGCCACCATGGGCTTGTCGAATCAGCAGATAATGAACACCTTCGTGCTCATGGCTGCCGGTTACCAATACGGTTTGGTCAACCAGTGGATGGAAGGGATAAGTGACCGTGGACTCGAATGCCAGAAACCCGGCATTATGAACCCGGCTTCGAGGGAGGGGGCCGCAACTGGGCCCGGTTTGCCAGCCTGATCGGCACTTGTAAAATGAACAGCGTTGAACCCTACGCCTATCTGTGCGATCTCTTCGTCAGCCTCGCAAACGGCCACCTAGCAAAAGACATCGATGCCCTCATGCCCTGGGCCTACGCCGCCCGCATCAAGGCCTCACAATGAGCTCGTCAGGTACTCTTCGGTGAGCTCATTTGACGGGCCGTAGATCAACCTCAGATCACTGCAACTGAAAAATCGATGGGGCGTGGACGCCGCATACGTTTTGAACGTAGCCTTCGCCGCAACGACCGATGGCCGACGCGCCGAAGCCGATCACAGTTGGGCGTGTTTCGGCCGAGTAACCAAGCAAATTGCGCCGCAGACGACCAGTTCTCTCCGCTAATGCAAGCTCATCATCCGGCAGCGCGAAATGGTCGAGCCCGATTTGCAGATAGCCGGCAGCGGCTAACGTTTCGGCCATGACCGAGGCCTGCTCAGCGCGCCCGGCTATATCGGGCAATGCTGCCCGGTCAATCAGGAGCTGATTTTTTCTATAGGATAGATCGTGCGAATAACCGAAGACCGCGAGACGGTCGGGACGCATCTCAATAGCTAACTTCGCGCTCTGGCGACAGGACTGGACTGTTTGATAGGGCAATCCAAACATCAGGTCGAAATTGATGCGCCCTATTCCATGCAGGCGAAGGTTCTGGACGGCAGTCATCACCTGCGCCTCGCTCTGAACCCGGTTGATCGCCTTTTGTACGATGGGATCAAAGCTCTGCACACCAACGCTTGCGCGGTTCACACCGGCTTTCTCCAAGGCTTCGGCCATATCGGTGGTGAAGGTGCGCGGGTCGACCTCGATAGCGATGTTAGCCGCTTTCTCGAACGCGAAGTGGCCGCGCAAAAGTTCCATTAGCGACAGGAAGTCTGCTGGCGGCATGATGGTCGGGGATCCGCCCCCGAAGTGCACGTCGCTCACGCCAAGTGCCTTCGGCGCTTGCTCGGCGACCAAGCGGATCTCCTCACGGAGCATTGCTAGATAGTGGATGATCAAATTATCCAGACGAGTGATGCTCGTTGGAAAACCACAATACCAGCACATCGAGCGGCAAAATGGAATGTGCAGATAGAGCGAAACAGCGTCATCGGTTGGCAGGCTCCGCAGCCATTCCTCATACGTATGGGCGCCGATTGCAGAGGAAAACTCCTGTATCGTTGGATAGATGGTATACCAAGGTAAATGCGCCTCGCTATGTTTTTTCGAGATGAAAGTTGATGATGAGGCGCGCAATGACTTTCGTCTCCAGTCCGGCTTATCATGTCCAGATTTCACGCGTCGTCTTCCTTTCGATCAGATGGGATTCTGCGCTCGAGGGGTGCTTTTTCGCCGCCAGGCATCATGGCTTCCCGTCTTCCAATGCCGGTCGCCCGTTCCCGCCGCCCTTAAATCGCAAACGCAAAGGTCATTCCAGTCGAGTGAACGATCCAGGACTTGCGTATCATCGACGTCGCTGAAATGAGCTGTCCTTAGTTCGAATGCCGAAAGACGTTTGTGCTTAAATTCGGATTGTGACGATGACCCAACGCCTTGAAGCCAAATGCAACGTTGTCCTTTCGACAATGTCCGACATAGGACAAGCGCGCCGCCCAATCATCTCGATGTTTTGAATCCCATTTGTCGCTTGGCATGATGGATGCGTAGCTCCACAATGCACTGCGTCAAGGAGGAGGAGCCGTCCCGCGATCGGCCTCTCCGAGGAGGCGGGCACCGTTGCTGAGAGTGGGCTCTGGTCGAACGCTTTGAATTTGTACTCTGATTGATCGCTGCGCCGGCTAAGGGCGGAGAATCTGTTCGGCCCCTGGCGCCGGTTGACAGAAACGGCCTCAAAAGGTGACGGGCCGCGGCAGCCTCTTCCTCGCCGGCAATTTCGACCAGTGCTTTTGCAAGAACGACGGAGACGACGTGTCGACGAGGCCGCCGGAAGCCGCTTTTTCAAAGATGACGCCGGCATAGACCTTCATGCCATGACCCTTTCGGCGGTTTCAAGCTCACGTTATGGCCCGTCATACGATCCAGCGATTTTCGTTGGGAAGAAAGAACAGTGAGGCAAGTGTTGCTGGCGAAAGTTCTGGCTTGGAGTGATGAGCTGGAGTTCACCGCAAGCGTGTGCTGGCATATCGCCAGCACGCGTGCTCGAGCCATCCCTATGTCTCAGGCATCGATGAGGAGTGATGGGCTGTAATCATCCATTTTCCGTCCATGAATTCATAGGTGTAGGTGTAACGTGCGGGAATTTTGGTGCCATCGGCGAATGAAAAAGTATAAATGCCGCTGTCCGTTGCCATGTTACATCCGATCCTGATCACGCGCAGATCGATCGATCCTTTCGGCCGCTTTTTGAGAAAGTGCTCGAAATAAGCGGCTCGCTGCTCGTGTGTCAGGCGCGGTGTGTTCGACAGCGTCGGCAGCAGGATCGCATTTTCCGCATAATTCGCGGCAACTTTTTCGGAGTCGAGTGTTCTGAGCGACGCATTCCAGCGATCGAACAATTCTGCTACCTGCTGCTCGGTGATCGGAGCGCAGTTTACAGTGCCAGCGACGGCTTGCTGCAAAGATAAAGTGGAAAGTACCGCCGCGGCGGCAAGTGTAAGACGCATGCTTCATCTCCGGTTTTTGATTGCGCGATAGTTCTCGGCAGGGCTTCTCCTGACTGCTTTTGATTGCTTTCAGCGTCACTCTTGTGCCGTCGACGCCCCAGGTTCTCTGCAATCAATGGTCCGCCTGATGCAGCACCGCCATCAATTCGCAAAATCGATTGTTTGAATAGCACACATCCACGGCATCAATTTACACGCTAAACAGCGCATCCCTCGTTAGGAATCGCCGAGCCGGCCAAGCTCCTGCCGCGGCGCATCTCAGCAATCTGAAGTTAGGGGCTGCTCTCGATCAACGAGCTTCTTCATGACAAGTCGCGGCAAATGCAAAAGATAGGATGATTTGCCACGACGCTTTGCCCCTTATCGGATACATGGTTTTGCCTGTCCGGGAGGGTCGCCGCTCGCAGCCCTTCGATTGGACTTTTGCGGTTGGTGATTCCACTCAAGCAACCGAATATTTTTCGTGCCCGGCACTCTGATATGTCGAATTCCTCAAGCGAGTTCTGGGTAAGCGCGATTTTCCCCGCACCTTCTGCAATTGAGTGAGCTTTGGCATGAGGTGTCCACCAAAATAGGTGGACACCAAGTGATGGAAGAAGGTCAAAAACTTGCCGTGCGGCTGGTCGGTAGGAATGGGAGACGCCGTTTCGATCAAAGTTCGAAAGACCGCCTTATTGCGGCCTGCCTTGAACCTGGCGCATCGGTATCGAAACTCGCGCGCGATCACGGGGTGAACGCGAACCTCGTTTGGAAATGGATACGGAAACATACCCAGCCCCTTGCGTCGCCGCCGTCTTCGACATCGTCTTTTATTCCGGTGCAAATCACCGCGGCCAGCGACGAGTTTGAGTGTAAGCGCGCATTTCCCTGCGCGTTGACGCGGGCGCTATGAGGGTGATCGTCTTTTGCCGATGGGCCTTGATCAGGCGGGTGCGGTTTTTGCGAAGTTGAATGGTAGGAGGTCGTTGATGTCGGCGCCGTCTGGACGCTGCGGCAATTCGGTGAAGACGTGTCGCAACCAGGCGAATGGCTCGACGCCACAGGCGCGACAGGTCAGCATGAGGCTGTAGATTACGGCACTTGCCTTGGCCCCGTCGACAGTGTCACAGAAGAGCCAGGATTTTCTTCCGGTTGCAAAAACTCTAATGTCGCGCTCCAATAAATTGTTGTCGATCGGCATCCTGCCGTCTTCGGTGTAGCGCGTCAGATATTGCCACTGGTTTCGCGTATAGGAGATCGCATCGCCGAGCTTGGTATCGGGCACGACCTTGGGGGCCATGCTGTCGAGCCACTCCTTCAGGGCGTCAAGGACTGGAACGCTGTGCTTCTGGCGCAGGCGCCGGAGGCAATCGGCTTGCGTTTCGCCGTCATCCGGCTTTTCGTCCCGCACCTGCCTTTCAATCCGATAGAGCTGGTCGAAGAACTTCAATGCCTGTGTGGGCGGGCCGCTTTGTTTCTTCCCGGCCTTGAAGGCGTTGACGAAGCGTCGCCTGGCGTGAGCCATGCATCCGACATGCGTTGCCCCCTTGAGGGTGCGCCAGGCCTGATAGCCGTCGCTCATCAAGATGCCGCGATAGTCACCCAGGAAAGTCTGCGGATGCACCTGCCCACGACCGGGCTGATATTCGAGTAGCACAACCGGCTCGACGCTGTCCTGCCCGCTGCGATAGGCCCAGATGTAGGACTCGTCGGTTGCTTTCCTGTCCTTTTCCTTCAGCACCTGCACCGTGGTTTCGTCACCGTGAATGACGTCCTGCGATAGGAGCCGCTGTTTCAGGGCATCGTAGATGCGAACGAGGTGCTTCTCGCTGGAACCGATCACCCAATGGCCAAGAGCGCCACGGCTGACAGGAACGCCGGCGCGCTCGAAGGCCTGTGCCAGGCGATAGAGCGGTGTGCCGTCGACATATTTATGAACAAGAGCAAAAGCCAGCGTCGAGGCCGTGGCAATACTGCCCGGCAAGGGCTGTGCGGGCATCGGCGCGATGATAACGGGCGTGCTGATATCGGTGCGCTCGCAGTTGCGGCAAGCGTACTTGGCCCGGGCATTTTGCAGCACCGTGGCCTTCACTTCGATATGCAGCTGCTCGGTGACGAGTTCACCCATGCGATGCAACGGATGGCGGCAGCACGGACAGGTCTTCTGATCGTCGGCAAGGTCATATTCAACGCGTTGGCGTGGCAAGTTTGCCGGAAGAGGTTTGCGTCCGCGTTTCCTGCCTTCGGGCTTTTCTACCTCTGGCAATCCCGTGTCGGGAAGCTCTGCGACGTCCGGCTCGCCACAATCGGCCAAGCCCTCATCAGCATCGGCCTCAAGGGCGGCGTTCTCGGCTTCGTTGAAGACGCGATCCATATGCTTTTCGCTGCGCGGCGCAAAACGATGCAGTTGTGCAAGCGCCAGCTCTTCCTCGAGCTTGAAGACACGCTGCTCAAGGGCGTCTCTTTCAGCCCGCAGCGCAGCGTTCTCGGCAGCATTCGCCGCCAGAAGCGCCATCAGTTCCGCAACGGTCGGGGTGCCGGCTGGAGTCATCACAGCTTTGAATCTGAGCCGCCCCCCGCCGTCAACTGCCTTCAGCCGACAAATTCATACTGCCGGACAGGATGGCGCACCATCGCGTCGAGATCGATGCCGTCAAGCAGCCAGCGCAACTGTTCGGTATCGAGCATCACGACCGGCGCCTCGCGGCGGGGCCAGCGAAACCGGTCTTCGGACAAGGCTTTCAAGACGAGCACAAACCCTGACCGCTCGAAGAACAGGAGCTTCATCCGGGTTCGCCGGCGATTGCAAAAAACGAACACAGCACGCTCGAACGGGCTCAGACCCATCGACTGCTCGACCAGGATCGCCAGGCTGTTGATCCCCGCACGAAAGTCGATCGGATCCCGGTGAAGATAGACGCGAAGATCGTCAGCCAGCCGGAACATTGCACCGCCCCAGAACTTCGATCATCGCGCAAAGGGCACGCTCATCCACATTCTCAAGTTCAAGCCGCACACCATTCGGCAAAGACGCCATCAGCCGCATTCCTGCCGATGATGACCGCGCCGGCATGTCGGGCTGCCGCGCAGTCGGCGACGCTGCAACCACCGGAACAAAGGCCGACGTTTCCTGCCCTGCAACGACCGTCAAAGTGTCTTGGGCCTGCCGATTTCGGCGAAGCTTCACCCAATTGCGTAACTGATTGGCGTTGACGCCGCGCGCCAGGGCCAGGCGGGCGACTGATACGCCGGGCTTCATTGCAGCCTCGATCAGACGGTCTTTCTCGTTGGGATCGAAACGTCGCTTCCCGTTGGAAAGAACCTTCACAGCCCGAAGGGGCTCCGATCCAGTCAAGATATCCAATGCCATTATGTCCACAGTCTCCGTTGTGGACACAGACTCCTTCATTCGATTTTCAATGAACAGGTGCCGCGAATTGTGCGCTTACAGTTCTGGAGGCCGCCGCGGGCTTCTTCCCACATGTTCGCGGAGTGCAATTTGGCTTTGCAAAATTGTGACCGCCTGGAGGGAAGAGCAAGCCAATTGAGCTTTTCTTTAAACAACTGACAATTTAGCGACGATGAGCGATCGGGCTCTCGGCGCTTCCGGGTGTTGCTGCGCGATTTTGCTGGAACGCAAGCTGAACCCGACCGGGCAGACACGTCGCAGTCAGGAGGCACGGCGTGCCCGAATCCCTTTTGAAGCACGGTGTCGACATGTCTTCCAGTAGCTCGTTCGAAGCCGCGTTCCAGGCAAGTTCGCCCACTGAAATTAACGATGTGCCAGTTCGGTCCCGTCCTGTCCAGCATCTGACACGCAAGAAGTTGGGCGTTGAAACCATGCGGCACCATCAAAGTGCCGTCAGAAAAAACTGGACGAAGCCAAACTCAACACCCTGGAGACTGTGAAAAATGCAACGGCAGGCAGTAGGCCATAATGTCCAGAATGTGAGGTTGCCTACAATCAAAACTGGTCAATTCAATCCTAAGATATCCGTATTACGCACTCAATAGTCTTTGCGATAATGATTGATCTTGCTTTGAAAGGTCACGACGTCAGATCTGCCCGCAAACATCGGAACACTACTGTTCTTTTCAACCCTCACGATAATTCTGGGGCTAAATCGGTATGCGTTTCAAGGGTCTTGATCTTAATCTTCTCGTCGCATTTGACGCTTTGATGACGGAACGCAACGTTTCGGCAGCGGCGCGCAGCATCAATCTCAGTCAGCCTGCAATGAGTGCCGCCGTCCGCCGGCTGCGCGACTATTTCGGCGATGACCTGTTTACGATGCAGAACCGGAAACTTATCCTGACGCCACGTGCGGAAAGCCTCGCCTCCGCGGTCCGAGAGACACTACAGCACATTCAACTCAACATTATTTCTGCAGATAGCTTCGCATTAGACGAACCGGAGCGACACTTTACGATCGCGCTTTGTGATTTCATGACGACAGTATTCTTCCGGAAAATCATAAAGCGTCTGGCAAGGGAAGCTCCCGCTGTCAGTTTCGAGTTAATTCCGCTCCCAGATAATCCGGACCAGCTTCTGCGGCGGGGCAAAGCCGATTTTCTAATTCTTCCGGAATTGTTTATGTCAAGCGCACATCCCAGAGCGAAGCTGTTCGACGAAAAGTTCGTGTCCGTTGGCTGTACGACGAATACGAAACTATCTGGTCAACTTACGGTCAGAGAGTATATGGCGATGGGCCACGTCACAGCTAAGTCTGGGGTTGGTCAACAGCAGTCGCTTGAGGACTTTTATTTATCGGAACGAGGTGTCAAAAGGCGTGTCGAAGTTGCCGTTCAGAGCTTCGGGATGGTGCCCGCAGCGCTATTGGGCACCGACAGGCTCGCAATTCTGCCTCTGCGACTGGTGAAGCATCTCGCACCATCTATGCCCTTGCGAATTGTGGAAAGTCCAATACCTCTTCCGGCGTTCACCGAGGGCATCCAGTGGCCAGCCTCGCATGAAAACGATCCGGCGAGCACCTGGATGCGTGAGATAATTCTGCAGGAGGCGGGCCGCGTAGCAAGTCCTTCGATGTGTCGCGAAAGTGACATTTAGGAGACCGAAATGAAACTGAACGTCTTTGAGTGGGTGCCGCCCACAAGATTACTGGGCGGATTTGGGCCTATTACGACGACGAGGTGCGGATGGACTTCCAGGGCTTCATGGGACTATGAGCTGAATTCGTTACCGCGGCGACTAACCGCAAATAGGCTCGCCAAGAGTGTAGTATCCCAATTGCAACCACGAACAGGCGTATCGGATGTTTCAAAGCAGCAGCCCCCATTTGACATTTAAGCGTGGTGGATCGTCATTTGATGGCATGATCGAAACACTCGGTACTGCCTTTGGTGAGTATAAAGCCGCGCTGGTCAGCCCTGTCGATGACTTCCAGTGGAGTCTGGATTTTTCGACCTGTGACTATGCCACCGTGATCAAGGGTTTTCATCAACACGAGTTTGAGTTTCAAATCCAGCCTACCATCAACGCTGTGCAGCATTTGTCGATTGTGCTACCGCGTAGCGGAGGCATGGGAGTGACCTACGCCTCGCGCGAAGCCACCGCTCGACCCGGTAAGTTGCTCCTATACAACAATCTTGAGCCAGAGAGCGTTGTGATGTATGGCCGATCGAACGTCATTGACGAGCTTTTGCTCGACTGGAATGTGATTCTGCAGACGCTTGATCAAACGTTCGAGACGCCATTCAGTGGATCATTGGACCTTCTGCCGGAATTGGAAACGTCGACGTCGGCCGGTCAAATGATCGGCTCTCTCGCGGAGACCGTCATTCGTGGGTTGCGCGATCCCTCAGTTCGATCCCCAATCGCAATGGCGCACGTCACTCAAGCTTTGGCCGACCTGATAGTACGCTTTGTCCCGCACAAGCTTTCGCACCTGCTCGACAGGAAGCCCTACATGATAGCCCCCAGGCATGTCCGGCGCGCGATTGAATATATGGAAGCCAATATCAGCCAGCCGATCAGAATGCCGATGGTCGCGAAAGCCGCGGGGGTGTCGACACGCGCATTGCAACTCGGGTTCCGTGCCTTCCGGGAGACCACGCCGGCCGCGTATTTGGCCATGCTTCGTTTGCGGGCGGCGCGGGTGGAGTTACTTGATCCGGCGAACGGGCATACAACGAGGGAAATTTGCTTGAAATGGGGATTTCTTCACTTCGGACGGTTCTCGGCGATGTACAAGGCAAGTTACGGGGAAAGCCCTTCTCACACGAGAAAGCGCGTCAGGGGTATGCAGCCCCGCTCTCGCCGGCAACCACAAACTGTGGTGGGCCATTCAATCTTGCGCAGATGATCTCTCGCGCGACAGATGATTGGATGCGTGTGGCGGCTTGCCGTGCGCGCCTCAGGCAGTCTCCTTAACTGCCCCGCTCTCCCGTGTCATTGAGCGATATCGATGTCTTTTCGGATCATTGCATGCCTCCTCTATGACCATCTTCATTTTTCGCGAACAGGATTCCTCCCGGACCGATTGTCTGGTATAGACCGGGCGCCCTGTCGCTGGCGCACCACTGCCACCCGCGTCAGCGCACCCGCCCCGTCATTGCTTGCCACGTGGAATGACAGGGCGCCTGTCGATCGAGCGCAATGATTGGCAAGAATGCAGGGGGGCAATTCCCTCGGCCGACCCATCAGCAATCGGTGTCATGGTATCAACCACGCCGCAGCCGGCGAACACCAGAGTGGATCACAGCCTGCATCGCGAGCCGTATGCCGCTTTCGATCCCATTGTTCGCCCGTCCTGTGCTGCCGACCGAAGCTCATCCCGGGACAAGAGAACCAAGCCGACGACGTTCTTAATTTCTTAATCAGCGTTGCTGAAGATGATTCGTGAAGGCAGCTGTGCTCGGACGGGGCATTCCGGAGCGAATTGCTACACCGTCAATGTTGCGAGGGCTTAGTCTCGCGCGCCTTCAAGGAGGCCGTCGTAGACGTCCATGAGCGCAGTGGTGATAGCCTGCCCGAGAGCATTGCCTGCTTGCCGGACTGCGTCTTCAGTTCCATCACGCGCAGCCTTTGGCGAGATCAAAACCCTGTTCGCCGACAATCTGCTTGGCAACTTCAATAGCCCAGATACCAAAGTCACCCCGGTTGTCGATCCCAATGCTTTCTTCCATTTTTCGTCCTATCCATTTATGCAGAGCGCTTTACACCTCCATTCCCGAAATGGCCGGCACTGCTGGCCATCGCCATCCAGCACTATGATGATTCGAATAAGTGTGAGCAGTCTTTCTCACAGTGCAAGCGGACGCTCCGTTGTTGGCCCATTGAGTTCAATAAGGACTTTAGTCGCACTTATCGGATGCAATCCATTCATCGCATGGATGCGCCACATCCAAATAATCGATTTTACGAATTAAGCGTTATGATCCATTAAAAAGGAACATCGTTTGATTACTATCAAATACATTGATGGCTATCGCAAGCGGTTCGCGAATGGACAAGTATTTGGTTGCAAAGCCGAACAGTAAGGAACCCAGCGCCACGAGCGATCCTATGGGCATGAGGGCTACAGCCGGCGGCAGACGAATGCCTTTTAGGCGCCCTCAACCCGGTGCCTTTCATCGCACAGCTGCTTCAAAAAACACTCGGAAGAGGAGATCTTTGCATGTGCTCTCAAATGCGGTGGAGACTATGCTGGGAAAACGAGCTGGAACTCGCCGATCATGTCGAACTCGCCAAGTTCTTTCGAGCGACCTATGGACCAACCGGGGCCTTTAATGCAAAACCATTCGAGGGAAGTCGAAGCTGGGCCGGAGCGAGACCCGAACTTCGCCTCATCGGCTATGACGTTGACGGGATCGCCGCTCATCTGGGACTGCTACGCCGCTTCATTAAAGTTGACGGAATAGACCTGCCGGTGGCTGAGTTGGGATTGTACGGGATACGCACCGATCTTGAAAGACTCGGAATAAGCCATTCAATCCGAGCCATGCTTCCAACACTCCAGGATCTCGCCGTTCCGTTTGCATTCGGCACGGTTCGGCCGGAGTTGCAAAGACATATCCGGAGGTTCGGCCGTTACGGTCCTGTGACGGTTTTTCCGCACGTTCGCGTGCGGTCCACCTTACAAGAGCCGCGCCTCGATAAGCCGCCCACACGCATCGATGACGCACTTGTCGTCGTTCTACCGATTGGACGATCAATGTCCGATTGGCCTTCTGGTTCGATGATCGATCGCAATGGACCGGAGCTATGACGCTTCTGGGTTGCCAATGCGCCGCATACGTCGAGTGCACCTAGGCAGCAGCGCGTTCATGGTCAACATCAGAGTTGATCCAAGCGCGGGCTTGCTTGGGGAAACCTAAAAGCCACCCTGCGGCCAAACGATCGCGAATCTAATTAGTAGAGAATTACATCAGGTCCCTCCAATGCCGCGTGAAATTCGAACCGATATCCAAGCGTTGCGTGGCTTGGCTGTTTTGCTGGTCGTCCTCTATCATGCACGTATTGGGCCGTTTACAGCTGGCTATCTTGGCGTTGACGTATTTTTCGTAATTTCCGGCTTTCTGATCACCAAGCTGGTCCGGACGCAGCTTGAGCAATCGCGCTTCAGCTTTTCGGAGTTCTATTACCGACGTGCGAAGCGTCTATTGCCGGCGGCCTACATCGTCATTGCGCTTACGACGGTCGCCTCGCCGTTTTTGCTTTCGGACGTGGGGCTGCAGGAGTTCCGCAATCAGGTCATAGGGGCCCTCACATTTTCCAGTAACATCGTTCCTTGGTACCAAGTGGACTATTTCGGCCCCGCCGCCGAAACGATGCCCCTCCTGCATTTTTGGTCGCTCTCCGTCGAAGAACAGTACTACCTGCTGCTGCCTCTCTTCTTGGCTTTGGCGCCGAGGAGATGGTGGCTCATCGGAATAGCGGCGTTCCTTGTCGCTAGCCTTGCGCTATGTTTTTATCTGGTCGCCCAGAACCCATCTGCTGTGTTTTATCTTCTGCCGACCCGATCTTGGGAAATGTCCATTGGTTCACTTGGCGCATTGCTTCCAACGATGCCAGTGGTGTCTGCCGTGCTTGTGAAGTTACGTTTCCCAGCACTCGCGCTTCTCCTCCTTGCCCCGATGGGTTTCGCTCATCCAGTCGTGGATGCCGCTTTGATTTGCTTGGCAACTCTGACCTTCCTGCTTGCGCGCACCCGGGACAACATTGTCGTGCGAGGCATGGCGAGGATTGGCGACATCTCTTACTCGCTCTATTTGATCCACTGGCCCGTGCTTGTCTATATGAGAGCTGTTTGGCTGGCGGAGCCTCCGGCGCTTGCGATCTATGCGGCCGTTGCTTTCTCATTTGTTGGAAGCTGGGCGCTTTACTCGTTCGTGGAGGAGCCATTCCGACGGGGGTACGTCATGTCTCGTCTCCGGCTGGTCTCAGGATTGGCGGCCGCATCGGTCCTTCTCGCCTTCTCGCCCTCCGTTGCCATAGCCACAACCGAGAACAAGTTTGATTTTGCCACCATCCGGCGGATCAACTACGGTCTCGCGAGAGCGTGTGATTTCAAACCCGGTCCGCCTCCTCAGGACGTCCCCAAGAGCTGCCAGACCACAAACAGACCAGAATTGCTGGTCTGGGGCGATTCATTTGCCATGGCGCTGGTTCCCGGCTTAGCCAAAACAATCGGCGAAGGCGGACTAGCTCAGCTCACAATGAGCGGATGCTTCCCGGCCATCGGCGTTGCTGCGGTTTCAAAGGAGTTAGCGTCACCCTTTTCTCGTGCCTTCGGCGAGGATTGCATTGACTTCAATGACCGTGTTTTGGCCGTTTTGAAAAATCGGCCGGAGATCAGTACGGTGGCTATTTCAAGCCCTTTCGATACGCCTGTATCGAATGAATATATGGTGCTTAAGAGGAACGGTGAGACTTTCACCGATGCCAAGGTCTCGCAATATATAACCATTGAGGGGATTAAGGCCCTCGTCGAAGGTGTTCGCGCGTTAGGCAAGCGCGTGGTTGTGGTTGCTCCTCCGCCAGTCGGAAACTTCGACATTGGCGATTGCCTGGAGAGGAAGGCGAGGGGAAGCATTATGCTTGGGCGCTACAGCGACTGCAAAATAGATGTCAGTGAATACCGTCGCAGACGCGCCCGTACCCTCGAGCTGTTAAACGAAGTGGCGCTCAAGGCCGACGTAGAAGTCGTTTCCTACCACGACTTTCTCTGCGACGGCACAACATGCAAAACCGAGATTGACGGCAAATTCCTTTACCGAGATAGCGGTCACCTTTCCTATGAAGGATCTGAGATCATCGCTCGCCAGACAAATCTTGCTGAGAGGCTGATCAGGGCCGCTCGTTAGAGCGTGTTTGGCCAATGCACTCCTTCCATTTCGAGGGAAGAGGCAGGCGCCCTGGTGCCACCTATGCGTCGTAACAAAAATCGATAGGAGACAATATGCCAGATCAAATCGCAGATAACGTCATCGCCATGATCAAGAAAAACGCTGCTGCGCACGGCACCGACAAAGATCCCTCCTTGAGCGACGACGAAATAACGACTGAGACCGAACTGAGCTCGCTCGATATCGATTCGATAACACTGGCGGATATCCTCTGGGATCTAGAGCAAGCCTATGACATCGGCATCGAGTTTAACACCGCCGAAGCTTGGGCAAATCTTAAAAGTGTTGGCGATCTCATTGAAGCCGTCCGCGCTTTGATAGCAAGGGAGGCTTGAATGGACAGGCGCGTCGTTATCACTGGAATAGGCGGCCTATGCGGGCTCGGAACCAACCACGCCTCCATCTGGGACGCAATGCGCGAAGGGCGTTCAGCTATCGGCCCAATTGCCAATTCAGAACTTCACGAGTTGAAGGGCATGATCGGCGCCGAGATCAAGACGCTACCGGAGCATGGCCTAAATTCGAAGCAATCCAATTCAATGGACCGCTTCAGCTTGCTTGCCGTGATTGCCGCACGCGAAGCCGCAAGACATGCCGAACTCTCCATCGACGAAGGAAATACCTATCGCATCGGTGCGACAGTAGGTGTCGGCGTCTGCGGCTGGGAAGCGGTCGAAGCAAACTATCGTGCTCTTCTTTTAGATGGCGCTCGCCGGGCTGCCATCCTTACTGCACCCAAGGTTATGCCGAGTGCTGCCGCCGCTCACGTCAGCATGAGCCTTGGCTTGAGGGGGCCGGTTTTCGGCGTCACGTCAGCCTGTGCCTCGGCCAACCATGCCATCGCCTCGGCGGTGGATCAGATTAGACCTGGCCGCGCCGACGTCATGCTTGCTGGCGGCAGCGATGCCCCGCTTGTGTGGGGCGTGCTGAAGTCTTGGGAAGCACTGCGTATACTTGCACCCGATACCTGCCGCCCCTTCTCGGCCGACAGAAGAGGCGTGGTATTAGGCGAGGGTGCGGCCATCGCGGTATTGGAAAGCTATCAACATGCCGCACGGCGCGGTGCCCCAATTCTTGCTGAAATCGCCGGCGCTGGTCATTCCGCCGATGCGTTCGACATCGTTGCGCCTTCCGTCGAAGGGCCAGTGGCAGCGATGCGAGCCTGCCTTTTAGATGCTGAGCTGAATGCTGAGGACGTGGATTATGTAAATGCGCATGGCACTGGTACCAGAGCCAACGATCAGATCGAAACTGAAGCGATCAAACGTGTCTTCCGGCATCATGCCCACTCAATGTCCGTCTCTTCAACCAAATCCGTGCATGGGCATTGCCTCGGCGCGTCGAGCGCGCTCGAGATGATCGCCTGTGTGATGGCTCTGCGCGAGGGCGTCGTGCCGCCGACCGCCAATCACCGCGAGCCGGATCCCGCTTGCGATCTCGACTTTACTCCCAATGTGCCGCGCGAGCGGAAGGTACACGTAGCGCTGAGCAACGCCTTCGCCATGGGTGGCACGAATGCCGTCGTGGCATTCAAGCGGGTATAGAACCGGGCGTTTTCCTCGCCTTGCCTGTTAATGATTCCGTGCTGAACGTCGGATCTTAGTCGTCTTGGCGCGAGCTGTGCCAGTGGCTCTCTGACTTGGATGATGTTGTCTGCTGGCGCCCGTGAGGTTTGGCCGATCATCGGCGCGTCGATCATGAAGGACGAGAGGTAGTCAATGAATGTAGCACCACGGAACTCCGTAGATTCTCATCGAAAAGAGGATGATCATCTTGCACGTCATCTGTCCAACCGGCACCTCCAGCTTATAGCCATCGGAGGCGCAATTGGAACCGGTCTTTTCATGGGATCAGGAAAGACCATTTCGCTCGCCGGGCCCTCGATTTTGCTCGTCTATGCGATCATCGGCTTCATGCTGTTCTTCGTCATGCGTGCGCTTGGAGAAATCCTGCTATCCAATCCGGACTATCGTTCGTTTGCGGATTTCGCCGGGGATTATCTCGGCCCCTGGGCGCAATTTTTCACCGGCTGGACCTACTGGCTCTCCTGGATTGTGACCGGGGTGGCCGACGTCGTGGCCGTCTCCAGCTACGTGTCATTTTGGATCCCAGATATGGCGCTCTGGATACCGGCGCTTGGTCTTATATTCACGCTTCTCGCCCTCAACCTGCCGACCGTACGCAATTTCGGTGAAATCGAATTCTGGTTTGCGCTCATCAAGATCGTCACCATCGTGTCGCTTATCGTTACCGGTGCTTACATGCTTTCCACAGGCCTCACACTGCCCGATGGAAGCAGGGCATCGGTCTCGCATCTATGGCTGCATGGCGGCTTCTTTCCGAACGGCTTCCACGGCTTCGTTGCCGGTTTCCAAATTGCTGTGTTTGCCTTTGCGGGTATCGAACTCGTTGGAATGACCGCGGCAGAGACCAAAGACTCGACCCGCAACCTGCCGAAGGCAATCAACTCGATTCCGGTCCGTGTGGCACTCTTCTATCTCGGTGCCCTGTTCGTCATCCTCACGGTCATTCCATGGAATCAAGTCGATCCGAATTCGAGCCCCTTTGTCGCTATGTTTTCGCTTGCCGGCCTCGGTATTGCCGCCCATGTGGTGAATTTCGTCGTACTGACCTCGGCGGCATCAAGTGCCAACTCAGGCATATATTCAACATCGCGCATGGTCTACGGACTTGCGACCCTCCGGCTGGCGCCGGGCTTATTCGGCAAGTTGAACCGAAGGAAGGTCCCGGTAAATGCCTTGTTCTTCTCGTGCGTCTTTCTGCTGGCGGGGATCGGCCTGCTTTATTCCGGAGACAATGTCATCGAGGCTTTCACGATCGTCACGACGGTTTCTGCAGTGCTTATCATCTTTATTTGGTCGATCATCCTTGCATCTTACCTGCAATATCGCCGCAAGCGGCCTGACTTACACGAAAAATCGACCTTCAAAATGCCCGGCGGACGTGCCGCTGTCGCGATGGTCTTCGGCTTCTTCACCTTTATCTTGTGGGCTTTGGCGCAGAAGCCGGACACGGCTATCGCCTTGAAGGTTACGCCGCTGTGGTTCGTATTGCTCGCAATCGCCTATGTAGTAGTCAAAAAGGCACGGCGCTCGCGATTGCCCGGCGAGGGCGTAAATGGTCTTGATCAAATATGATGAAGAGTTTCCGCCGGATAAGAAGCTGCGAGACGCCAGTGCGCCATGCTGCCGATGCGTCGTCCCCTGATCGCCTTTTCCGAAGACCTGCTCGTGTAACTCAAGAAAGTGGCAGATGCGCCACCGGGTTCCTGGTTCGTATTGGCGAGTTTGTAGGAAGAACCACGAATTGTCAGAAACACCACACGGCCGGCTGCCAATCAAGCACCGGAGCTGTTCCTTCGCTATCTTGCAAAGGCTCAAAAACGAACCGCGGGCCGGCCTAACAATGCGACGTTCAGCACGCCATTTCGAAGCCAGACACGACGGTCGCTCCTTTTAAGCTGGCCAGCGGACGGACCTCAAAATCTAAGGAGAAACATGCAAGGTTCTCTAAATTATAATTTGCGAGGCGGTTGATCACGGCAGAAGGTCCGGATGGCTGAGAATGTCTTCGCCCATCCGCTGTTCAGCAGTCCCTGCCACTTATCCTGTCGGGTCGGCGGTCTCGGCGGTCAATCGCTTGAAGATTGGCACCAGCCGCGGATGGCGGCCGGCGGGTGGATGCTGAATATCGACCGTGCGACCTAATTTTTTCTGCCGCTTAAGCCAGTCGCGTAAGGTCTCTGCGCAGATATGGTCCACATAGTGCAAATCGCTGCTGGCGATCCGGACTGTGCAACCAGCTGGAAGCGATTCCAAAGTATTAAGGAGCGCGGGAACATCCCTGCAAGTCGCAACGCCACCAAGCGTCAGATGAACCGTCTCAGCATCTTCCATTCGATCGATAGCAAGCTTGCGCCGCAGATAAGGAAGGATCTCGAAAATCGAGAGCGTCAAACCTAGAGCAACACCCACGAGCAGGTCTTGCAGTACGACCATCGCAACAGTCGCAATCCAGATGCCCACGGGAAGCCAACCATGATGATCGAAGAGATCGCGCACGTGATGAAGGCTGATCAGCCGCCAACCCGTCACGAGCAGTATTGCGGCCAGGGCCGTCAGCGGCACCATGGAAAGCAATTGCGGCAGCAACACCGTAAGGCCAAGAATCCAGACGCCATGCAGGACAGCCGATGCCCGTGTACGCGCCCCGGCTTGGATATTTGCCGAGGAGCGTACGATAACACCAGTGATCGGCAGACCACCGAGCAGTCCGCAGAGCCCGTTGCCAATACCTTGTGCAAAAAGCTCCTTGTTGAAGCGTGTGCTGGCGCCGTCATGCATCCGGTCGACAGCCGCAGACGACAGCAATGATTCCGCACTGGCGATGACCGCAATCACCAGCGATGTGACGACGATTCCAGGCTGAGCCATATTCGCGAAACTTTCCACTGTCGGCAATGAAATGCTGTTTGCTAGAGATGCAGGAACCTCGACCCTGGCAATCGGTAGCCGCAATGCAGCCGTTAATGTAGTTCCGATGGCAACGCCTACCAGCGCACTCGGGACCAGCCTCAGCCGGTTGGGCCTGAATTTTTCCCAGCCGATCATCGCGAGCAAGGAAATCAGCCCTATAAGCAAGTCGACGGATTCGCTCGTCATGCCGCCTCCCCAAAGATGTCCGAATGTTCGTTCCATCGCCACGACGTTTTCAATGCCCCCCGCAGCCGGTTTGGCCCCCATCAAAACGTGTATTTGTCCGAGGATGATCAGAATGCCGATACCGGCGAGCATACCGTGAACGACAGCGGGCGAGATTGCCCGAAACCATGATCCGATCTTCAGGAACGCGGCAAGGATCTGCAAAAGCCCAGCAACGATCAGGACCGGCCCGAGCATGGCCACTCCATATTGTTCGACAAAGCCGAAGACGATGACCGCCAGACCAGCGGCAGGGCCCGATACTTGCAGGGGCGAACCCGCCAGCAAGCCCACGACAATGCCGCCGACGATGCCTGATATCAGGCCCATGGCAACAGGCACGCCAGAGGCAACTGCAATTCCAAGGCAAAGCGGGATAGCAACGAAAAAGACGACAAGCGACGAGGCGAAATCGCGCGAAAAAGCGAAGCTGTTATTGGTCATGGCACTACTCCGCTGCAACTGCGGCTAGGACTTGCGGCCGATCGCGACCGGTAACGGCGACCGGTAACGGCCCGTCCTCGCGTATCTTTGTGAAGCGGGCGGCCGACCCGTCGTAAACCTCCACCTCTCCCGTTTCGATATCGAAAAACCACCCGTGCAGCGTCATGTCATTGGTCGCAAGCCTTGCTGCAACGGAAGGATGTGTGCGCAGGTGGTCAAGCTGAACAATGACGTTCTCCATAGCGATAGCGCGGACCTTTTGACGTTCGGAAAGGTCGGCCGGATAGGCTTGGCAAACGATCGAATGCGCAGCGTAACCATGCTTTAGCCAAGCGGCGACGTTGGGCATGGACTTTAGCAATTCGGGACGGCAGAGCCCTTTCATCGCGCCACAATCGGAATGGCCACAAACGATGATGTCTCGAACCGCGAGAGCTACGACGGCATATTCTATTGCTGACGAAACGCCACCGTTTGCGGTTGAAAATGGTGGAACGATATTTCCGGCATTGCGGCATACGAACAGCTCACCTGGTCCTGACTGGGTAATGGTTTCGGGCAAGACTCGACTGTCGGCGCACGAAATCATCAAGGCGTGCGGCTGCTGTCCCTCTTGCGCAAGCTTGCGGTAAAGTGCCTGGTAGTTCGGGAACACGGCACCGCGGAAGTTCGAGATTCCTTTTAGTAGATCACCCATAGCAAGTCCTCATTGTCGGGGTGGATGGAAGCAGGGCGCGCGCGATCGTCGGAATCCGCAATCATTTCGCAACTGCGAGATGGAAGTGTGATACGCAAAGAGGATGCCAAGACGTCGATCGCCTCGTTTATTTCGCACTAATACGAGCATGCTCAGTCATTGACGACAGCTTGTCGCTGTAGTCATTCCAGACATCCAGTGAGCGCGAGCGCTTGATCGTAGGTCCCCAGATCAATGTGATGCTGCAATGCAAAATTTTAGAACTTCATAGTTCCTTGCTTGCTCGGATTGAGGCGCAATGCCGAGTCTGGGAGCCATGGTTCTACGCCCGCTCGTAAGAATAACGACGAGTAGGGGCGCGCGACTACGGACCAGCACCGCAGTATCAATGCGAGGTTCTGACCGACAAGATCGCCGCGGCCAAAGCCATCGCAGCTAGGCCTGCCGCCCCGATCGGCAGCACCGACAAGTCATAATTTGCAATAAGCCTGCCGCCGACTACGGTACCGCCGGCAACGCCCACGTGCATTGCGGTGACATTCGCACCGATTATAATGTCGCTCGGGCTTCGGCCGAGATCCGCAATATCGCTCTGGACGATCGGCGAAATCGACCAGCTCGCGCATCCCCAAATTGAAAGGCTGGCGAAAAAAAGATGCTGCTTTCTGACACGCATAGCAGCAACGTTGTGACGAGATAGATTGCAGGGCTCGCGACCAGCGCGAGCCGACGACCTGCGAGGTCAGAAAGAATACCGGCCAGCACGCCCCCCGCCATGCCCGACGACCCGAAAACGGCGTAAAGAAAGGCCTCCCAGTGTGGCCCGAAGAACCCCTTGCTCGCGGCGTAAGAGGTCAAATAACTGAAGAGGGTGAAATGACCTGCAATGAACAAAATAGAAACACGCTGCGCCATCATCTGATTGCGATCCCGGAAATGAGCTAGATACAGTTTGCCAAAAGGCGAGCGCTTGCTCGGCGACCCGACATTCGGTAGCACGACGATTACAAGCCATATAGCGACGACAGATAGGCCAATCATTGCAAGGCCTACGGCGGCGCCAACCAATCAAATGTGTAATCCACACGCCCAGAGGTACCCCCAAAAAAAGCGAGCCGCTTATTCCAAGGTACACGGAGGCTATGGCACGAGCTCGATATCTTTCCGAGACGATCTGAACTGCACAACCGACGGCGCATACCGATATCTGCGCGCAAGCCATAGCCGTGATGATCCTCGAGGCGCTTATTGGGAGCAGCCCCGATCCACCGATCACAACCGGCACATTGCTCCCTGCAAAGATTGACATGGCCGCGAGGAGCGTCGGTTTTACATCGAAGCGATAGGAAATCAGTGTAGCTATCGGCGCGAAGAACGCGTAGGTGACCGAGAACACTGAAATGAGGATACTTGCTTCGGACTCGCCTACTCCAAGGCTGCCGGCTACATTCGGCAGCACCCCGATGAAAACGTTCTCGGCCAATCCGGTGATAAACACAGCAGTAGTGAGTACGAGAATTCGATTCATACCGCCAACTGCGCTGGATTGGCCGGCGCTTGCGCGGTCTCTTTTCCACCAGCTCTGCCCGATGCTCTCATCAGTCCTCGTATGCCCTGACTTCAATCAGTTTTTTGCGGGCCGAGATGGGCTCCTGCCTCATACCGATTGGACGCCCTGGGAACAGTTTGCAACGAGATCGGCTGCGTAAAGTACTCGTACTTGCCCGTCAGCACGCCTTGCGTGAATTGAAGCGCATGCTTGCCAAAGAACCACTCTTCAACAGCATAGCCGCGGGTCAGTTCGATTGGCGAGGTAAGGTTCAGTCCGGGCATTTCGATCCGATTGACCGTCGTCGGCCGGTTGCATAACAGTCTGAGGTCCTCAACGTGGATCCCGAGCGGGATCTTTTCGAACAAATCGCCAGGCAGAGCGTCGCTGTTCGACAGGTCGACTTTGGTGAATGGCAAAGGGCCGTCGGGTCCTGCCTTTCTAGAGAGGAACTTTTCTACGGCGTGGACATGCGTCGCAATCCCGGGATGGGAATCCCATTTCGCGTAAAAATCAGAGCGTAGTACCTGCCAGTCTGCATAGAGTGAGTCGAGATCGCCCCGATCAAATGAATTCGCGTGCCGGCACTCGTACGGGACCGGATACCGGGAAGTCCCGATGATCGATGTAAAATTGTGAAATCCACCCTCGTTGGTCCGTTGTCTCAACTCGTTGATCAACGGAACCCACACATCCTTGGTCACAAAGTGCAACGACGAGTGTGCCAAAGCCAGGTCGTATCTCTCATCAGGGACGAAATCCTCGATTCTCCCTTCGATCACATCGATATTCAACGAATGTTCGTCTGCAACCGATCGCAGTTTTCTGACCGCGCTCGATGACGGTTCCAATGCAGTTACCGCATGCCCCCTGAATGCAAGAAAGAGAGCGTTCCTGCCTTCGCCGCATCCTAGGTCGACGACCATTGCGTTTCTTGGCAGTTGCTGTTCTATCTCATAGACTTCGACGCTTGGCCCGCCCATCGTCCAGACGTTGGGATCCGAATAGCCTCGTTCCCAAAACCGCTCGCTGTTTTTCATTTAGGAACGTACCTTTCTTCACGGATTTTCACGTGGTCCGAGAAGAGATGATGCGCTATCAGGTTGCTGTACTTGTAACCTTTCCGGGTCAGAGCAATGGCGCCATCGCCCCGCAAATCGATGCAGCCTTCGACTTCCAGAGCATCTATCACCTCCAAAAAATCGGCGCGGAGGTCCCGTCCGAATCGTCGTGAATAATCTGCTTCTGAAAGCTGGTTGAGCGTAAGGTTAAGTATAAAATATCTCAACCGTTCTTCGGATTCGTCTAATATAACTCCGTATTTCAGCAAATTCCGACTAGTCATCTCGAGATGTATATAATCGTCGATGGCTTTGCCGACATTCTTCAGCGCGACGGCATAGTCGAGGCTGTAGTGATATTTCCCGTTATAACTTCGCGCGCCTGCTCCGATGCCTATCATCGGAACACCGAGGAAGTCAGAGGTTTCCTGGCCGTAGGCGCTGGTGCCTTCTGGAAGGCAGGTAAAACGGGTGAAAGATTCCTGTCGATACTCATTGTCCTGCATAAAATCGACATTGCTGTCGTAGATCTCATATTTGAGGCGGTCTTCCACATATTCTTGCGGTCGAGATCGCTGCTGCTTTTGCATAGCAGTGAGCGGCCGGCTGATCGCCGGATAAAGCGAAACGGTTGTTGGCCGAAAGGACAAAATCTGCTCCAGCGAGCGCTTCCAACTTTCCGGCGTTTGACGGAAGAGGCCGTAGATCAAGTCGAGATTGAAGTTATCGAAACGCTTGCGAACTGCTTCAATGGACGAAATCGACACAGAAACCTGATATGGGCGGCCGGACGCTCTCAGTTCGACGGAATCCATCGTTTGGATTCCCATGCTGATCCGGTTCACGCCTTGGTTCTTCAAAAAATCCAGCAGTTCCCCCGACACAGTGTCGGGAGATCCTTCGACGCACACCTCGGTCGAACGGTCGATATTTGGAAAGCCATCTCGAACGGAAGAGAAAATCTGGGCCAGCCGATCGATGGGCAGGAGAGTTGGGGTTCCGCCGCCGATATAGACCGATGCGACAGATCTGTGACCGGCAAATGTTGCATAAAGGCTTATCTGCCAGCAGATCTTTTCGACATAACGTCGAATAAGATCCTCCGTGTGCCGCGTGGTCAGAAAGAGCGTGCAATAGGTGCACCTATATCGGCAAAATGGCACATGTATGTATAACGCTACCGGCGCCTGGTCGTTTGAATCCCACACATCGCTCAATCGAATGTTTTCAAGCTCTTTATATGTCCGTTTTGGGGGGTAGCTGTATACATACGCCTTGAGGTCGCCTTTGCCGATGGCTTCCCTCAAGGAATTTGCAAATGATTGCATGCTCCTTTCTCCTGCGGCCGGCACTATTCGGCAATCTGCGCGAGGTCGGCGTCAAGGCGCTTGCGCACGAGATTTGGAACGGTTGCAGTCTTGATGGCATCGAGATTGGTGGGGCTGTCGCCAACTTGAATGAGGGCCACCATGCCCAAGCTCATATGCGGCGTGCATTTCACCACATAGGCCCCGGGCATATCGAGTTTTGCGCGATATTCCTCGTTCGCTTTAGATTTGAACTCCGGTGCGCCTTTTGGGATCAAACCTTTGAACGTTTCGACATTGTGTCCCTTATCAACCGGAATAAACGTCACCGTGTCGCCTGGTGCGATCTTCGTGAAACCTGGCTCAAAAACCATTGCGCCGTCCGTGCCCCTGTTCAACATCCGGATTTGGTGGTCCGCCGCCATCAGTGGCATCGCTGATGCGGTCAGCATCGCCGTTGCGACGATCGGACAGATTTTCAAACCCATTTCTGATCTCCTTTCGCGATAGCCCGATTAATTGTCCGCCCGAAGCTTTAGGCGCGAACGGGCTGACATTCCTTGAGATCGAGCAATCTTTGATCAATTTCTACGTCAAGCCCGCGCGCCGGTGTCCATCCGCGCGCGGACGAAGTCGCTGCGGCACTCGAGGGGCGCCTCATCCGCGGGTGATCAAAGCGCAGTTGGATGCAATCAGGTGATCATCAAACAAAATCGCGGCGTTCGTTGAGAGAGATCAAGGACTGAGTGCCCGTCACGTGCGAATAGTTCCCAAAAGTGGCGAGAAAGGCGGCCGCCTTTGGCGTGGTCGTCTGTACATCGGGAAGCATGACATGAATTACACCGCTGAAACCATGCTGGTTGCGGTCGGGGCTTTTTTGGCACTGGTCGGCGCGGGGGTCGCTCATGACCAGCTTTTTGCAACCCACATGGGGATACTGTTCTTCTGTTTGCTAGCGGGCACGGTACTGCTTCTGCGGCGAATTGATTTTTCCCCCGTGACAGTGAGCGCCAAACCCAAAAACGGAGCCTATTTTGACGAGGTCATCCGCTATGGATTGATTGCCACCGTCTTTTGGGGGGTGATCGGCTTCCTGATCGGTGTCGTGATCGCCCTGCAACTTGCCTATCCGGATCTGAACGTCGCGCCGTATTTCAATTTTGGTCGCTTGCGCCCACTTCATACCTCTGCCGTCATCTTCGCCTTCGGCGGCAACGGGTTGATAATGACCTCCTTTTACGTCGTCCAGCGCACCTGCCGAGCCCGGCTCTTCGGCGGCAATCTCGGTTGGTTCGTGTTCTGGGGATATCAACTTTTCATCGTCATGGCCGCGACCGGCTATGTTCTCGGGATCACGCAGGCTCGCGAATATGCCGAGCCCGAATGGTATGTCGACATCTGGCTCACCATTGTCTGGGTCGCCTATCTTGTCACCTTTTTGGGAACGATCCTGAAGCGCAAGGAGCCGCACATCTATGTCGCGAACTGGTTCTATCTGAGTTTCATCGTCACCATCGCCGTGCTGCATGTCGTCAACAATCTCGCGATGCCGGTGTCTTTCCTTGGCTCAAAGAGCTATTCGCTATTTTCGGGCGTGCAGGGTGCCCTGACACAATGGTGGTACGGCCACAACGCCGTCGGCTTTTTCCTGACCGCCGGCTTCCTTGGCATGATGTACTATTTCGTACCGAAGCAGGCGAACCGCCCAATCTATTCCTATCGCCTGTCGATCATCCATTTCTGGGCCCTGATCTTCATGTACATCTGGGCTGGTCCGCATCATCTGCATTACACGGCATTGCCCGATTGGGCGCAGACTTTGGGCATGGTCTTCTCGGTGATGCTGTGGATGCCTTCCTGGGGCGGCATGATCAACGGTCTGATGACTCTTTCGGGCGCCTGGGACAAGATCCGTACCGACCCGATCATCCGCATGATGATCGTCGCGATCGCCTTTTATGGCATGTCGACCTTCGAAGGCCCGATGATGTCGGTCAAGACGGTCAACTCGCTCAGTCACTATACCGAATGGACCATCGGTCACGTTCATTCCGGCGCGCTCGGCTGGGTCGGCATGATCACGTTCGGCGCCATCTACTACCTGACGCCAAAGCTCTGGGGGCGCGAGCGGCTTTACAGCCTCCGTATGGTCAACTGGCATTTCTGGCTCGCCACGCTGGGCATCGTTATCTACGCCGCGGTGCTGTGGGTCGCCGGCATCCAGCAAGGCCTGATGTGGCGCGAATACAATAGTCAGGGTTTCCTCGTCTATTCCTTCGCAGAGACCGTGGCTGCGATGTTCCCCTATTATCTTCTGCGCGCCGTCGGTGGTGCTCTCTATCTGGCAGGGGGAGTGATCATGGCCTGGAACGTCGCAATGACCATCCGGGGCCGCCAGCGCGACGAAGCCGCGATCCCCAGCGCTTTCATCGCCAAGGCCGCCGAGTGAGAGAAACATGTCAATACTCGCCAAACACCAGATCATCGAGAAAAATGCTACCCTTCTGCTTGTCGGGTCGCTGTTGGTGGTCAGCATTGGCGGCATCGTCGAGATCGCGCCGCTGTTCTATCTCCAGAACACGATCGAGAAGGTGGAAGGCATGCGCCCGTACACGCCTCTCGAGCTGGCCGGGCGCAATATCTACATCCGCGAAGGCTGCTATCTCTGCCATAGCCAGATGATCCGACCGTTCCGCGACGAAGTGGAGCGTTACGGCCATTATTCGCTCGCCGCCGAGTCCATGTATGACCATCCGTTCCAGTGGGGCTCGAAGCGCACGGGACCGGATCTGGCGCGTGTCGGCGGTCGTTATTCCAATGAGTGGCACGTCCAGCATCTGTCCAACCCGCGCGAGGTGGTGCCGGAGTCGATCATGCCTACTTACGCCTTTCTCAAGGAGAGGGAGGTCACGGTTAAGGATATCGGCATGGATCTCAAGGCGAACGAGGATGTCGGCGTACCCTATAGCCAAGACATGCTGGCGAATGCGGAAGCCGACATGCGGGCGCAAGCCGATCCAAACGCAAATACGACGGATCTGCTGGCGCGATATCCGAAAGCGAAGGTCGGCGATTTCGATGGCGATGCCGCCAGGCTGACCGAGGTGGACGCGCTCGTCGCATATCTGCAAATGCTCGGAACGCTGGTTGATTTCTCGACTTACGACGATGCCACCGGCTATCGCTGAGGTGCCTCCGTGGAAACATACACTGCAATGCGTCACTTCGCCGACAGTTGGGGGCTCCTCGCACTGGCCTTGTTTTTCGTGGGGGCTATAGCCTTCACGCTCCGGCCAGGCAGCAAAAAAGGCGCCAACGAAGCCGCTGACATACCTTTAAAGGACGATTGAGATGTCGGACAAACCTATAGACGAACTCAGCGGCGTCGAAACAACGGGCCATGAGTGGGACGGCATCCGCGAACTCAACAATCCCATGCCCCGATGGTGGGTGTGGACATTCTATGCCACGATCCTCTGGGCCGTCGGCTATGCCATCGCCTATCCCTCCATACCCCTGATCAGGGATACCACCAAAGGACTGATCGGGTTCTCAAGCCGGGCTGAACTGCAGCACGAAATGAACAACGCCAAGATTGAGCAGGCTCGCCTCGATGTTCTGATCGCCGCGAAATCCGTTGAAGAAATCGATGCCGACCCAACGCTGCGTGAGTTTGCAATTGCAGGCGGCGCCTCGGCCTTCAAGGTCAATTGCGCGCCGTGTCATGGCTCCGGTGCCACCGGCGCTCCGGGGTTTCCCAATCTAAACGACGACGATTGGCTATGGGGCGGCAGTCTTCCCGCCATTCAACAGACAATCGCTCATGGCATCCGCTTCGATGCCGATCCCGAGACGCATGTCTCTGAGATGCCCGCCTTCGGTGATGTACTCGAACGCACCCAGATACGCCAGGTAGCCGCTTACATTTGGGCCTTGACCAACACAGTTTCCGATCCGGCAGCGGCCGACGCCGGCAAGCAGGTATTCCTCGACAATTGCGCCGTCTGTCATGGCGAAGACGACAGGGGAAAACAGGAGTTTGGCGCACCAAATCTCGCCGACGCGATCTGGCTTAAGGGGCGAGGGGAGCAAGCGATCATCCGCCAGGTGACCCTGCCCAAACACGGCGTTATGCCAGCTTGGTCTGCCCGGCTGGGCGAAACCACCGTGAAGGAGTTGACGGTGTTTGTTCATTCCTTGGGCGGTGGAAAATAGAAAAGAAAAATCACGAATTCACGTGCATCACAATCTTTATGGCCTGATGGCGATACGGTCAGCAGTCGATCACGATCTTGTCTCTCTACGCAATGCGGTTGCGTTCGGACAGCCAGAAAACTTGCTCGTAGAACTGAAAAAGTTAGCAGCGTTTTGATTTCACTCAACGATCGCAAGCTAGCAAGCTGCTATTCTCCGGGCCTGGAGGACGTCCCTTCGTGCTGTGGCTCGTAGTTCCTCCGGGCCACACCCCCCTCCCGGAGTGTGGCTCTCCTTTTGATTGAGCCGATAGGCTTGCTTTTTCTCTCCCGGACTTGCGTCGAGAACGCTTGGTTCGTCAAATGCAGGATGAGGATCATCAACAGGATGGTATGCGATGATCCTCACCATAGCTCCCATGACAGGTGACGATCGCATCGAACGGACAGGCGCCGACGACGTTGGTGTCCGGCGCAACCGTCAGCCGCTTTATGCCGCGCGAAAGAAAGTGTTTCCAAAGCGAGCGCAGGGTCGGTTCCGGCGATTCAAATGGATCATCATGCTGATCACGCTCGGCATCTACCATCTTTCTCCGTGGATTCGCTGGGACCGAGGTCCATATGCGCCCGACCAGGCGATTCTCATCGACCTCGCCTCTCGTCGCTTCTTCTTCTTTTTCATCGAGATATGGCCACAGGAGTTCTTCTATGTGGCCGGTCTGCTTGTCATGGCTGGCTTTGGCCTGTTTCTCGTAACGTCGGCGGTGGGGCGGGCATGGTGTGGTTATGCCTGTCCACAGACGGTATGGGTCGATGTCTTCCTTGTCGTGGAACGCGCGATCGAAGGTGATCGCAACGCGCGCATGAAACTCGATGCGAGTCCCTGGACACCGGACAAGATTGCAAAGCGGGTCGCCATACATGGCATATGGGTTCTTATCGGCGTCCTCACAGGCGGCGTATGGATCTTCTATTTCGCGGATGCGCCATCCCTTGCTGTTGCCTTATTCAAGGGCCAGGCGCCGGCCGTCGCCTATGCCACGGTCGCCCTTCTCACCTCGACCACTTACATTCTTGGCGGGCTGATGAGGGAACAGGTCTGCACCTACATGTGTCCGTGGCCCCGCATCCAGGGCGCGATGCTGGACGAAAATTCCCTCGTCGTGACCTACAACGACTGGCGCGGTGAGCCGCGCTCCCGTCACGCCAAAAAAGCCCAAGCGGCGGGCCTGGCTACCGGCGATTGCGTGGACTGCAACGCTTGCGTTGCCGTCTGTCCGATGGGGATAGATATCCGCGACGGTCAGCAAATGGAATGCATCACCTGCGCCTTGTGCATCGACGCCTGCGACGGTGTGATGAATAAGCTCGATAAGCCACGCGGCGTGATCTCCTATGCGACGCTAAGCGAGTATGCCGCGAACATGAACCTGGCGACGAATGGTGGCGCGAGCCCTGTGCAACCGCATCTCGTGCGAAACGCCGATGGCGACTTCATCGAGAATATCCAGCACTTCAACTGGCGCGTGATCTTCAGGCCGCGCGTTCTTTTCTATGCGGCTGTTTGGGCAGCGATCGGGGTGGCGATGCTCGTGCATTTGGCGCTCCGGGAGCGGCTGGAACTGAACGTGGTTCACGACCGCAATCCGCAATATGTCCTGGAGTCCGATGGATCGATCCGCAACGGCTATACGCTTCGCGTGCTCAATATGGTGCCGATGCCGAGGAGAATCGATATCCGACTGGACGGCGCGGAGGGAGCGACGATGAAGATCCCCGAACTCTCGAAGGAGGAAGGCCGGCACTTCACTGTCGATGTGGATCCGGACGCGGCCACCTCGCTCAAAGTGTTCGTCACGCAAAAGGCCAAGCCGGAAACAATCAAGGAATTCCTGTTCGTCATAGAGGACGAAAATCATGCGGATCGGGCTACGCACCGGGCCGCCTTCAACGTGCCGGGAGCGCCGAAATGAGAAGCCAAGTTATCACCGGAGGTCCCTTCACCGGCCGCCATATGCTGATCGTCATTGTTGCGTTCTTCGCCGTGGTGATCGGAGTGAACGTGACGATGGCAGTTCTCGCTTCCACGAGCTGGAGCGGGCTTGTGGTGGAAAATACCTATGTGGCAAGCCAGGAATTCAACGGCAAGGCCGCCGCCATGCGTGCTATGGCGAGCAGCGGCATTTCGGGCGATCTGTTACTGCGCCGCGATGTCATTCAGTACGATATTCATAACCGTGACGGGTCGCCGGCGGTGGTTGACGACGTGACGCTGACGTTCAGAAGGCCCGTGGGCGACCGGGAGGACTTCGCGCTTGCACTGACGAAGACAAGCGAAGGCCATTTCGAAGCGAAACATCGCATTGAGGGAGGCGACTGGATCGTGGAAACCGTCTCGCGCAGAGACGGTGTCACGGTAATGCATGAGGCTAGGCGCATCGACACGGCGGAGTTTGGACAATGACCTGCTGCACGATGGACGCGGAAAGCGTCATGACAACGAGCAATAGCTGCGCCAGTGCCGAGGAGATCGTCCTCGCCAGCCATCCGCTGGGGGAGGGCCTTCGTCAATTGGACCTCAGCGTTCCCGATATGCACTGTGGCGCTTGCATTTCGACCATTGAACGGTCCTTATGCAGGTTACCCTATGTAACGCGCGCCCGGGTCAACCTGACTGCGCGGCGGGTCAGTTGCACCTATGTCGAGCACCTTGATAATGCTGTCGTCGATCCGTCGGGTATTCTGTCCGCGATCACCGAAGCCGGGTACCGGGCGCATATTTTCACTCCCGCCGCGCCCCAGACGAATAGTCTGCGCAATCAATTGCTCTTGGCCGTTGGTGTCTGCGGCTTTGCCGCAGCCAATATCATGCTGCTCTCGGTATCGGTCTGGTCCGGTGCAGATGCAGCAACGCGAGACCTGTTTCATTGGATTTCCGCGATGATTACAGCGCCGGCCCTAATTTATGGCGGCCGTTTCTTTTTTCGATCGGCTTGGAATGCCTTGAAGAATGGGCGCACCAACATGGATGTGCCGATTTCGCTCGCTGTCACGCTCTCCTATGCCGTATCGTTGTGGGAGACGATCCATCACGGAGAGCATGCATGGTTTGACGCCTCCGTGTCGCTGCTGTTCTTCCTGCTCATTGGCCGCACGCTCGACCACATCATGCGGCAAAAGGCGCGAGCCGCGGTCAACAGCCTGGCGAGACTTGCGCCACGCGGCGCGCTGGTGATAGCTGCCGATGGGAGCAAGCGCTACACCGCGATTGAAGATATCAGCATCGGTGATCATGTTTTCATCGCTGCCGGCGAACGCATCCCCGTCGACGGCGCCGTGACCGCAGGTACGAGCGAGCTGGATCTCTCTATTGTCACGGGCGAAAGTATACCAGTTGCTGTCGCGAACAGCGCGGAGGTGAGATCTGGTGCGATGAACCTCATGGCGTCATTGACCATTCGCGCGACGAAGACGGCGCAAAACTCGCTGCTTGCGGAAACCATCAACCTTATGGAGGCAGCAGAAGGAGGCAGGGCGCGCTATCGCAGGGTCGCGGATCGTGCAGCCGGCCTTTACGCTCCGGCGGTTCATTTACTTGCGCTGCTTTCCTTTCTTGCCTGGGGCTCCCTTGGTGGAGATTGGAAGCATGCCATGCTTGTCGCCGTCGCGGTGCTGATCATCACTTGTCCTTGCGCGCTTGGTCTAGCAGTGCCGGTCGTCCAGGTTGTTGCCGCAGGCAACCTGTTTCGCCGCGGCATCATGATCAAGGACGGCTCCGCTTTGGAGCGTCTCGCGGAAATCGATGCCGTCGCGTTTGACAAGACCGGCACGTTGACGATGGGCCAGCCGCGGCTCGTCGAGATGGTGGATGTGGGGTCGGAGGAAAGGGCGATCGCGGCCGGAATTGCTGCGCATTCCCGCCATCCGCTCTCTCAGGCGTTGCTGCGGAGTGCCGGCGGCAAGGGGCAACGGTTCGACAGCGTCGTCGAGATACCGGGCGCGGGCCTGGAAGTCGAAACCGCCAGGGGGCTATATCGTCTCGGCCATATGGAGTTCGCTTGTTCGATCCCGCCCCGAGAAGAAAAAGAAGCGGATGACTCGCTCTCCGAGGTCGTTCTGTCGAGGAACGGTATCGCACTTGCCCGATTCTATTTCGAAGACACGCTTCGCCCCGGAGTAGCCGTAGCCATTCGTCAGCTCGGTCTTGCAGGGCTGCAGACGATGATCCTGTCTGGCGATCGGCAAGCCGTCGTCGAGTCGACAGCGCGGCTATTGCATGTGGATCGCTGGATTGCGGAATTGGATCCGAAACAGAAAGTGGAAGAGTGCACACGCTTGGCCGAGGCGGGCAACAAGGTCATGATGGTTGGTGACGGCATCAACGATGCGCCGGCACTTACGGCGGCGCATGTGTCGATGGCTCCCGCGACTGCGTCCGACATTGGCCGACAGGCGGCAGACCTGGTTTTCCTGAATGACCGTCTCGACGCGGTTCCGGAGGCGATCTGCGTCGCGCGGCGCGCGGCAGCTTTGATCCGTCAGAACTTCGCCCTTGCCATCGGTTACAATGTGCTCGCTGTTCCCATCGCTATCGCGGGCTATGCGACGCCGCTTATCGCCGCCGTCGCCATGTCGTCGTCTTCGCTGATCGTCGTGACGAATGCATTGCGACTCAACCACTGGAATCGGCGGGAGCAACTTAGGCATGATGGCAAACATGCAGCCTCAGCAGGAGGGTCCATATGAATATGCTGATCTATTTGATCCCGCTGGCATTGTTCATGGGTACGCTCGGGCTGGGAGGCTTTCTGTGGTCGCTAAAGAGCGGACAGTATGATGATTTGGAAGGGGCTTCGTGGCGCATCTTAGTGAGTGAGGATAATGCGCCCGAGGGGGCGCAACAATCGACAAGCGCCAGTGCAGATGACCCGACGAAACTGCTAAATTCCCAACTGCCTGGAATCCACAGACGGTCTTACACGAAGAGGTTTTTCCGAAATGATGATTCGAAACCGCGTTGAATTGCGCGAGGCTTTCTGCCCGGATAATCCAACACGTCTCATGCCAAACGTCATTCAAGTGACTGAAACGTTGCGAAATTGCCACACAAGGCCAGGGTTTGTCTGCGACAGGCAGTCCAATTTTCTTTAGTTGAGCCGCCTCAAATCCTGACGTGCCAGCCGATGTTACTGCTCCTCGATTCACGAATTTCAGATCGAAGGAGACAAGAATGACTTCCAAGGACATCATACGGGTCATCATCGCTACTGCAATATTGGGTATCGTGAGCACCGCGCACGCTGCCGATCTGACGACACCACCAAGTAGGGCTCCCATTCCCGCGGCAGCCAACAGAAACCCATGGCAGATGCGGCTGCGCGCGCTTGGTGTGATCACTACTGACTCTGGGCGCGTCGACGGCTTGCCGGGTTCGGATCTTTCCTTTTCGGACACGGTCGTGCCGGAATTCGACATCTCGTATTTCTTCACCGAGAATATCGCCGCTGAACTCATCCTGGGCACAACCTACGCTAAGGTGCATGGCGGCGGCTCGATTTCAGCGCTCGGCGAGATCGGCAAGACTTGGCTGCTGCCGCCAACGCTCACCCTACAATACCATTTCACCGACCTTGGCGCTTTTCGGCCATATGTCGGCGCCGGCCTCAACTATACGCTGTTTTACAACCAGTCGGGAAAAAGTGCTCGCAGCCTTGATGTCAAGAACTCCTTCGGTGTCGCGCTCCAGGCCGGCTTCGACTATATGATCGACGATCACTGGGGTGTGAACGTCGACGCCAAAAAGATCTTCCTAAGGCCTGATTTCGACGCCAACGTCGGCGGGGCCAACGTCAGCGGCAAGGCCAGGCTCGATCCATGGCTGCTTGGCGCGGGCGTAACCTATCGTTTCTAGGCCCTCATAAAATCGCTTGGTGTTTAGCGACTTGCGTCATCCAAGGCTCGACCAGCGTTTGGATGGCGTTGGCGTTAGTGATGCTGGGTACGTGCATGCCGACTTGGTCATCAACTTTATGAGAAGATCAAGGTCAACTCGAAGTGGAGTAACTTGAGAAATGGACAAATTCGCAAGCAAGTCACAGCACCGCCGAGCACCCAAAGAGTTCACTTGAGCCTCGTATCCAGGTGCGGCCCGAATTCTGCTCGTACGAATATCGCACGACATCGACGCCGAGGCGCAAAAGGAGGGGCTGGATTACGTAGTCGCAAATGCCCGTAAGGGGGCGATCTCTATATGCCTATGGGAGCATGACATTGCGGGTTCTCGTTAAGGGCGCCGGAATTGCCGGCCTAACAGTAGCACGTCAACTGTGCGCGCGCGGCGCTCACGTAACAGTCTCCGACCCGCATCTTGGATTCGGGCGCTCTGCATCCTGGCTCGCCGGCGGCATGCTGGCGCCCTGGTGCGAGCGGGTAAACGCCGACGAGAGAGTAATGACGTTGGGGAAAATGGCCGTGGAATGGTGGGATGCCGTCCTGCCCGGCCAAGTCATTCATAAAGGGACACTGGTCGCCGCACCTCAGCGGGATTCGGGCGAACTCGGCCGCTTTGCGGCCCGTACGTCTGGGTATGAATGGTTGGACGAAGATGGCATAGCCGAGCTGGATCCCGCCCTTGCACAGCGTTTTCGCAGGGGTCTGTTCTTCCAACATGAAGCTCATCTGAACCCCCGTCAGGCGCTACGGACGTTGAAAGAGCTGCTGTCGGCAGCAGGCGTCGTCTTTACTAGCGATGATGTGAGCGAAGACGATTTCCCAGATATCGTTGATTGCACCGGTGCTGCCCGCATCGGGCAAAGTCGCGATCTGCGCGGCGTGCGCGGCGAAATGCTCTATCTGCATACAGAGGAGGTCATGCTCGCCAGGCCTATCCGCCTGCTGCATCCTCGCTTTCCCGTCTATGTCGTCCCTCGCGGCGAAGGCCTGTTTATGGTCGGGGCGACGATGATCGAGACGGAATTCGACGGGGCGATCACCGCACGCTCGACGATGGAACTGCTGAACGCAGCCTATACACTGCATCCGGCCTTTGCGGACGCCACCGTGGTCGAAACTGGCGCCGGCATCCGCCCGGCCTTTCCCGACAATTTTCCGCGCGTGATGCGGGACGGCAGAGTCATCCACGTGAACGGCCTTTATCGCCACGGTTTTCTGCTGGCGCCCACAATGGCGGCCGAAGCGGCCGATCTCGTCTTTTCCGATCGGACGAAGCAAAGGAGTTTCCAATGCACCTGATCATCAATGGCGAAACGCAGTCCATCGCCGCTAAGACGCTTTCGCAGCTTTTGGCCGCACTCGACCATGAAGGCGACTGGCTGGCAACAGCCGCCAACGGCGAACTGGTTCATCGCGAAGATCGCGACGAACATATTTTCGCCGACTATGACAGGATCGAGATACTGACACCCATGCAAGGAGGCTGATCGTGCTCGATCTCTATGGAAGCCAGATTGGGTCACCCTGCTGCTCGGCACCGCCCGCTATCCCTCGCCAGCCGTCCTAGCCCATGCGGTCACGCGCGCCGCAGAGTCTTGATCGCATCGGGGATCGAAGGCGCGAATCGGCAGCATAGCGCTTGTGGTGATCGTCGGCTGACTGTGGAACGCGTCGCCGGTCTTCGAGAACGGGGCGGATAGTGCTGCAGTGGTGAGGGATACTCTATTGCATGCGAATCCTAAGCTGAACCAGGCGATGGATCGGAGTAAAGAGGCCTAGAGGTGCCCTAAACAACATCGCGCATTGGGAGCCGAAGCGCCGAGACACTGCACCCATGCCTGAAACGAAAAAATTTTGAACCAGCAAACAAAATGGACGCTGCGGCAAAATTCGGGATGCGTGGCTAACGACACGTCACGGTTAATCTTTTAGAAAATAAGCATAATCGCAGTGCAGTTAAGAGAGAAATGCAGGACAGGTCTACAACAAGTCAACCTTCAGGGGACGTCTCATGGAACCTCATCTACCCACAACAATACAGATCAGCGCCCCTCAACATGCCGCGAATAATCCATATCGCGTCATCGAGGGCGAGGAGGTGCTTTCCGTGGCATTCCGTGAATTCGTGCTGACGGCCGTCGCTGCCGGTTGGAAGGAGCCGGAGGTCGCTTTGACCTTGGCCGACATCGCAGATGACTACGTTATGGCTCTCGCTCGAAGAGCTGCGGCCAATTAGTATTGAGTTCCATCTGCGTTCATCTGTGGTATCCCGCAAGATGGCTGTTAACAACTCTTCATCCAGCCGGCCGGCAAGTCGCTTAAGACGAGATGGTTTGCCGGCGGTATAACATGCCGAAGGGCTCCCGTTGCATTGTTGCAAAGAGAAACCTCAGGCCGTCTTGCTATAATGGCGCCCCGATTCCCTCACATAGGCATCGAAAGCTGCTGCAACGGCGCGGATCAGGAAGCGCCCGTCTTCTCGCAAACGAATGATGCCGCCCGCGTTTTCGATTATTCCGTCGCTCTCGAGCATCGAGAGCCTGGGGTTGCCGTTAAGAAGCGCGTGTGGGTCAAAACCGTATGTGACGGCCAACGCCGGGACGTCGACCTGCAAGTCGCACATCAGGCGTTCGATGATACTTGCCCGCAGGCGATCTTCGGCCGACAAGCGCCAGCCTTTCGTTGTGGCCAAGCGGCCGGATGCGATCCGCTTTCCGTAACGATTGGGAAGTACCTCGTTTTGAACATAGCCGCCTGGCATGCGGCCAATAGCTGACGAACCCAAGCCGATAAGTGCCTCACAAGCATCGGTCGTATAGCCCTGAAAGTTGCGATGCAATTGCCCGTCTGTCTGCGCGGTTGCTAAACTGTCGTGCGGCCTGGCGAAATGATCGATCCCGATGCGGCGGTAGCCTGCCGCAACAAGGTGTTCCGAAATTGCCTTTGCCTGGGAAATACGGCTTTGCGCATTGGCGAGAGCGGCTTCGTCGATTAGCCGTTGATGCTTCTTGAAGGAAGGTACATGCGCATAACCGAAGACTGCGAAACGGTCCGGCCGCATCTCGATCGCTGCCTTGGCCGTTTCGATGCAGGATTGAACCGTCTGGTTTGGCAGGCCATACATAAGATCGAAATTGATGCTGGCGATGCGCGCCCGGCGCAGCTTAAAAACCGCCTCCATTGTCTGTTCTTTACTTTGGGTGCGGTTGATCGCCCTTTGGACCGTCGGATCAAAGGTCTGTACCCCGATACTAGCACGGTGCACCCCTACTTCCCCGAGAACCGTCGCCATCTCCTGATCTAGCGTCCTCGGATCGATCTCCAACGCGATTTGGGCCGAACCGGTGAACTCGAACTGCTTGTGCAGAAGCTCAATAAGCTCAAACATTTTCTTCGGCCCGATGGTCGTTGGCGTTCCTCCACCAAAATGCAGATGGTCGATCCTAACCGGCGCCCCGGTCCTTGCGGACACGAGGCGTACTTCCTCGCGCAGCATTCGCAGGTAGTCGACGATCGGTCGGCTATTGCGCGCATTCGTGGTGTGACATCCGCAATACCAGCATATCGACGGACAAAACGGGATGTGCACGTAAAGCGATGCCGCTTTCTCCAGCGAGACAGCGCTAAGCCAATTCTCATAAGTGCTATCGTCAACGTTGGGGGAGAAACACGGCGATGTCGGATAGCTAGTGTAGCGGGGTAGGCGCTCATCGCCGTATTTTTCAATAAGTGCCGATTGCATGCGAAATCCTTCTACGGAGTACTGGCTAGAATGCGGCCATTCTAGGCACACGCTTTGCATGGCTCTTTGATCTTCAACAAAGAGCGCGACGGATTTCTTTGAATTATTTTCAAAATCGCGGCGCCGAGGCAAAGGAGGCGCAGCATACTCGATGAAAAGAGTTCAGCTTAGTTTTGATCTGCCAGCGAGATGCTCGGCATGATGACAGTACCTTTTTCCCTGGTGGATCACAAAATGCATTCACAAGGCGCTGGCGGGCTCGCTTGGATGCTTGTCCGGTGGCGGGGCAGACCGATCGTCGCCTATAGTGTCGCCGCCGCTGCTCCATTCGGCGTCCTCGCACTGAGATTGGCCCTGTCGCAGTTCACCAGCGACGATCTTACCCTATTGCCGTTCATTCCCGCTATTCTCGTGGTCGCAATCATCGGCGGCGGAAAGCCGATTTCTCTAGCGGCGGGCATGTCGCTTGGCGCTGATGTCCTTGTTCAGCGGCTGAGCGATGCGGCTTACGCGACGGTCTTTGAACTGGTTTCCTTTGGCGTTGCGGTGCTTCTGATTGCTTGTCTGGGAGAGGTGTTGCAGGCGACGAGACATGCCATCATCGAGAGTGAGATTGCCCCCACTGCGCATCTGACATCGATATTGGACAAAGTGCCCGATGCGATGGTGATCACGACCCGCGACGGTAAAATTGTGTCCTTCAACGCCGCCGTCTTGCGGCAGTTCGGGTATGCAGAACAAGAGCTCGTTGGCGCGAACCTGCGACTGCTGATGCCTGATCCTTTTCGCGCCGTCCACGGCAGCCATATGCAACGGCAACTTGGAAGGGGCGAAAAGCGCGTTCTCGCAGATCAAGCAGTTGTCGGACGCAGGAAGAACGGATCGACGTTTCCCCTCAAGTTAACCGCGAGCCAGCTGGAATCGGGTGGTGGCTTATTTTTCATCGGCTTCCTAAGAGACCTTACGGAGCGGGAAGAGGCTGCTGCTCACCAGCAGCGGATCCAGGCGGAATTGGCAAGATTGGCCCGCCTGAGCGAAATGGGCGAAATGGCATCCGCCCTTGCGCATGAGCTGAACGAACCGCTGTCGGCGATCGCAAATTACGCTTTCGGGTGTACGAAGCTCTTGAGCGACATGGACAACAATGTCCCAACGGTCATGAGAAACGCTTTGCAGGAGATTGAACGTCAGTCCCTTAGAGCGGCAAAAATTATCAAACATCTCAGAGAGTTCGTCACGACAGGTGAAACGGAAAAGGGCCTCGAAAATATCCGCACGCTGGTGGAGGAAGCAGGCGTCCTTGCGCTTGTAGGTTCCCGAGAAAAAGGCGTCAGGACTGTCTTCGAATACGTGCCCGGCGCCGAGATGGTGATGGTCGATCGTGTTCAGGTCGAACAGGTCATCATTAATTTGATGCGAAACGCCATAGAAGCTATGCGCCACGTCGAGCATCGTGAGCTTACGATCCGCACGATGCCCACGCAGGAGGATGAAGTCGCCGTTATCGTGGAAGACACCGGCAAAGGCATTCCGGAAGAAATTGCCGCGGAGCTCTTCGAGCCATTCGTCACGACAAAGCCAAGTGGAATGGGTGTCGGCCTTGCGATCTCGAAACGTATTGTCGAGGCCCATGGAGGTGAAATGACGGTCTCAAGAAACGCGGCTGGCGGAGCTACTTTCCAGTTCACGCTTCCCGCCTATACGGAAGGACAAACGTGTGAAACCGACTGACTATACGATCCATATTGTCGATGATGAAGAGCCGGCGCGCAAATCGTTTGCCTTCATGCTGACCATGAACGGCTATGCCGTCAAGGTGCATCAATCGGGAGCCTTGTTTCTTTCCTTTGCGCCGGGCATCCACAACGGAATTCTTGTTACGGATCTCAGAATGCCAGAGATGTCAGGTATAGATCTCATCCGTCAGCTTAGCGTGAAAAAGATCTCAATTCCGTCAATCGTGATCAGCGGACATGGCGATGTGCCGGTGGCAGTTGAGGCGATGAAAGCCGGTGCGGTCGACTTCATAGAGAAACCCTGCGAAGACGCCGTTATCATTGAGGCGATCGAACGAGCGTCGGACCATTTACATGTTAATGGCGCTAACGTCGACGAGAGCCTTGCCATTCAAGCGCGCATCGAAACCTTGAGCGAGAGGGAGCGCCAAGTGCTTCTTGCCGTCGTGGTCGGCCTTCCGAACAAGTCGATTGCACATGATCTGAATATTAGCCGCCGCACGGTGGAGGTTCATCGCGCCCGCGTCATGTCGAAAATGAGAGCAAAAAGCATCCCGCATCTGGTTCGTATGGCTGTTGCGGTGGAGATGGGGCCCTTCTAGCTTCGTAGTGTTGATCTCGCCGCATTCGGGGTCCTGCCGTAACCTTGCGAACGGGAAGGGTCGTCATGGCATCTGTTTTCCCAAAAACTCTAAATTGATCGTCATTGCTCGATGACGGGATTATATAATCGAAGGCAACTTTGGAGGCGCTTTCGCGGACTTAGCGGGCCCATCCTGCGCGTCGAGACGTCTTTGCCGAAAGACTCGCCCGCATTATTTTCTGACCGGGCGGCGCCACGATTTCTTATGACGACGACAAGCTGCTGCCTCTAGTGATGAACACCCTTCGAAAGGGATCGGAATAAATCGCCGGCAATTCGCACGAGATGCCGGTTAAGTGTTTACCCTTAGTGATAAAACCGAATTTATCGCTCCCATAAGAACCGGCAATCTTGCCCCGGAACATGGGGAATACCAGATGCAGTCGAAATTCATGCCCGCAGCACAGCCTTGGACCTCGCCGACGAAAATTGTGGGGCCGCAAATTGGGGGAGCGCACATCGCCGTCACATATGAGCGCGGCCAAGAGATATACGCCCAGGGCGGGAGCGCCGATAAGTGCTATCGGGTTTCTACCGGAGCTGTTCGGGTATGTCGCATCCTTTCCAACGGGGGGAGGCAGGTCGTCTCCTTCCATGTCGCGGGGGAAATGTTCGGCTTCGAAGCTGGCTCTCAGCATCGTTACTTTGCCGAAGCGCTCGCCCTGACAAGAATAGTGGCGTTTGAACAGGGCCTTGCTCAGCAGCGGCATTTGCCGGAACTCCTTGCACTTGCTCTTGAAGCTATGGAACGTGCTCAGGAACACCTTCTGCTTATCGGACGGCAGTCTGCGATTGAACGGGTGGCCACATTTTTGTTGGATCTCTGCGAGCGCCTGGGAGGCACTCGGCAGTTTAGATTGGCCATGTCGCGGCAGGACATTGCGGACTATCTCGCCTTGACGATCGAGACGGTATCGCGTGCCATGAGCGAGTTGAAGGAACAAAGCATAATCAGCCTGCGACATGCGCGAATGGTCGACATTCGGAAGCCTGATGCACTTCGTTCGCTCTGTGGCCATGTTGCCGGACTATCTTAGCTCGGCGCGACCTGTGCAATGCAGGACGTTGCGGCCTTCGGGCGGAAAATCGCGATTTGCGCCCGCGTGTCATTTCATCTGGGACATTGTCTTGCGGGCCCACGTCAACTTGTTTCAGGTCCTTGTCTGGAACTGATGGCGTGGCCCGTAAACGACGGTCACCTTCCGTCAGGCGCGCTTCAGAGCCTGTCAGCAGGAGTTTTGTGGATCGATGCCGATCCCGTTGGTAACGACATCGGACATTCGGGCATTGGCCTGAACGGCACGACCGTCCCGCATCATCATCAGGAAACCCTCCGCCACCATGCCTGGAGCGAGGGGCCAGGTGCTGCCCCCAACAGGAAGGAGATCAGATCGTAGCGGCTGTCGTCCACCGCGAGATCCAAACCGAGAATGGCTTCTCCGTATTGCCTAATGGCCTCAAGACGCCGGCGCCGGCGGCGTCTGGAAAAGAAAAGAGGTCGCCCTTCGGCTGGATTGATCCGGTGGCTGAGATTATTGGCCGCCACCATGGCCTGTCGTCCCTGCCTGCGAACAGCGCCGTCCGCGAGCGTAGCGGAAGCCGGAACATGTCCCGGCAAGATCGATCGCACCTGCTATTTCGAAGGCCGATGCGGTGTGCGAGCAGGGTCAGCGCGGTGTCGTTACGAACGATGCCGCAGCCCTCAACGGCAGCCTCAGCGGCCTTCGCCGCACGTCCGCTGAGCGTCTCGGCATCGTCAAGCCAGTGGCGCGGGGATGCCGATCCGGCGCGCGATTCAGTCGGGTTCAAGGCCGAGCCCCGATTCAATCCGGGCATTCTTGACGCGTCAATCGGGCACCGCATGGCCGAGACCTACCAGAGAAGACGAGCGCTTCCCTGATTGCCGCCCAGCCCCCAGAAAGCCGCAGTAAGCCTTTCGCTTTGACGCTCTGCGAGCTTTACGATGCGCTCGACGACCGGTTCCGTCATTTAAAGACAGGCACTATCCCGTCCGCTTCGCGCGAGCAAGCCGGCCATCACAAATCGCTTGGTTTTACGCAACAACCGGAGAGGGATAGCCGATAAGGCTCTCTGGGAAAATCATCACCAGGGTACGGTCCTACTTTTCCTGCTAACCAAATGGGATATAAGCGGACACGAAGATGCGCCGACCCTTGGCTCGGCCGTTCACATCGGAACCAATGACGATTGCCGCTGACTTCATAAAGGAGCTTGAAGGATGTATTCGCGAATTCTCGCTGAATTTCAAGGGGATCGTGGTGGTTTGAAAATGGTCCCAGCGAGCAATCGTTTGTCGCTGATTAAATTAGATCGCCGATCTCGCAGCCGTGATTTGACTTCATCGTGCATCGGATTACTGAAGCAAATTGGCTAAGCTCTCTAAAGTTGTTATAACCTGACAATGTTCCCCTCGGAACGGACAGAAGACGACCTCAAAGGGGCAAAGGCAAGCAGTTCAAGTCCGTCCACGGCGATCCACGCTGACCGGCGATTGTTGAAAAGTAGGGACAGGCGGTGACGCAAGATCTAGAAAGTTACAAAAGTGCGAGAGGCCTCGTAGATACCACCGATCCGGAAGTCGACAAGCCGATCTACCGCAAGCCCGGTTTTGACGGGAAAGTTGCGACGCTAGGAGATATGGAAGAACTGATCAGCGCATTTTTAAAAAAAACGCGCGAGGCCGAGGGCCTCGCTCGCGCGGATCTTGCGCCAATGCTCGGTCTGTCGACACCCGTGTACGGACGTTACGAGCGGGCGTTTTCAAGGATGACGGTCACCCGAATGATCCATCTCTGTGAAATTCTCGGCTTTATGCCCATAGATATGCTCTTTGAAGCGGCGCCCCATCTTTGGGGGCGCACGCCTGAGGAAGCCGAGGATCGTCTCACTCTGGACCGAATTATCAGAACCCTTCCGAGCGAGGCAAAGCGCGATCTCGTTCGGCTGCTGAAGCGTATGGTGCCTCAAGATAACGGGAGCTAATGAGACATCAATCGCAGGTAAGCTTGGCTGTCTGGTAGGCACTCCGGCAACGGAAAGCGTCGGTCTTCACCGCGATCTCGCCGCAAAGTGGTTTTCATGATCATCTTTTTAAAGGAACCAGCGCCACAACTATAGAATCCTGGACCTCACACTCACTCGTTTTCCGGTCGGTCACCGCATGCGCCGACATCGTCGCTCACTTTGATCGTGGCGCATGAACAGTGTCGACTAGAACGCTGCACCGCTTAAGAGCGTGACCCACCAGTTAAGTTTGCCCGGCCATTCGAGTGCTTTGCTCAAGGTCGCGGCGAGCCGCCAGACCGAAGACCGAGCGGGTAAGATACAATCTGCCCGCGGCTGCGCGCTCGGCCATTGCGCGCAGATATCCGCCGGGCGAACTGACCTCCTGCCGATTTGCTTTTTCCAGAATAACTGCCACCGCCACCGCTGCTTGCTGTTCGCCCATTGCCTCCACGGCGCCACGGCGGGCATCCTCTGAGATCCCGACGAAGCGGCACAGCATCGGAGTCAGCCGAACAAACTCCTGGAAGCTCTTGGGAGTGCATCCAAGCTCCGCGAGGGCCGGGGCCGCCCGCAAGACATCCTTAAGCGCGATTAGAGCCTGCCGCTGAGGTTCTCGCTCGCTGACTGAGCCTCGCCAAAGGGTCGCGGTTTCTTCAAAAGCCGAGCTGCTGGCGGCGCTGGCTTTTGGAAAACTGTATTGTCCGACATGAGCCGAACCCTCTCGAACATTACTACTACGTTTTGATTGATAAGGAGGTGTAGTCTGTTTCTGCATGTCGTTTTCGACAGGCACGCATGTCGTTTTCCCTGCGCCGAGTTGGTCTTGAGGTCGCGGGTCAAGCCGCATCAGTCGGTCCATAGACCATTCAAGAAGGACAGTCGCACGACGCAGCATCCGGTTGGATGCTTTGGCAGCAATTCCGATATAATTGCTGATGCGCTCGACCCGGTCGGCAATGCGTTGGCGCATTGTTGCACTTACATCAGCGACAGCAGCGAGGGCACAACGGATATTGCGCAAGGCGCCTCGGTACCGTCGCAAGGCAGCTTCGGTCGCCCTCTTCTCCGCTCGGATGTCTTTTACGAGGCGAGTAAGCTCGCCATATCGCAGGACCAATATTCGAAGATCGACCCCGCATCCATCCGTTATGACGCCATCGCTGTTTCTGACGGGATATCGCTTATAGTTTCCACTGTCCTGCATCGTGATCAAACCCAGATCGAAAAGCTTGGAAAGCATTCGACTGACCCGGCCGGCCGAACGCCCGACCTCAAATGCCAATTGTCGGTTCGATTTGAACACGATTGGCCGCCCCGACGTATCGAAAGTATCGGCGGGGGCGGTGTTGATCAATATTAGCAACAGATGGCTTTCCGTTCCATTTATCAGGCCTGTGCAGGTCAGATTTTGAGCAAGCACAGCCAATTGGGCACGCGTCACCATTCCGATTTCTGCCGATTTTGCCCAGCGCCGGAATTCAGCCCTTTGGGGCGTTATCTTACGGCCGACCGGCCGTTGGCAGGTGGTCATATCTTCCATGTCCTCGTCTCCGTTCGGGACCAGGCAAAGCTCCGCCGTTCACCAAAGTGATGTTTTTTGTTGACAAGGAAGGAAGGGTCTGCGACAAAGGTTTTGGCTAATTTATTCTCTTACAGACCCGCTTCCGGATTGCTTCGGGAGCGGTTTTTCTTTTTCTGGCCGGTTTTTTCTCTCCATTTCAGACCCGACGCACGCGTCGGGATGTTTGCGGTCGATACGCGAAAAGCATATCCCAACAAATCAATTTGGCGCAAGATATGTACGAGTTTGAGCTGCTACTTGAGGTCGCAGCGGGATAGTGACTAAACTAACGCATTGATTTTATTAATTGTTTTGAAAGTCTAAATGCCATTTCGATACCGTTTCGACCGATCAAATTTGGTTCGCCTTACGGACAAAATTCTCAAATTGGCCGATGCTCGGACATGGAGCCAATGACGCTTGACCGAAAACGCAATGCTCCTCCCGTACTTGACGTTGAGGATCAGCGTGCGAAACGTGGATGGCTGGATGAATAGCGACAGCCCGCTTTCCCAGCTGGTCATCATCGACCCGGGGGCTATCACAAGAGGCGGGAGGATTGTGCCGTGCGTGGTCGACGTAAACTCCATCCCCTCATTTTGGGTTTTGAGATCTGATCTCCTGGAGCAATGATTACCCGAGGTGCGTTGGATCGCCATCTCAGACCTGCAAACGGTGCGCGCGTTTTCCGGAGTTCCCTGAGATCTGCCAGCCTATTTAGCGGCAGCGCCACCGCAGCAAATTCATTAAGGGGTTGCCGCCTGGCAAATGAGTGAGTGAGTTGAAACCGAATACCTAAGCTTTTGCCGCCATGCCCGCGCGATCTTTCGCGAGCGTGGCGGTCGGATTTATTGTATCAAACCGCGATTTTCGCTCTCTTCGAGCACGGGAGAGCGACGATCAATGCGGACTTGCAAGCTTGCCAGTGCCCCGGCAACTATAAGACCCTTTGGCGTCATATCGCCGGCCGTGGCAAAGACTGGATCGAGCACCGGCCGGCAACATCGGAAGCGTGCCGCCGCATCCGCAATCGTGATCAATGGGGCACGATAAGGTTGTCCGCAGTCGCCTCCCACAAGGACAATTTTCCCCGCCAGAGGCTTTGGACAGCCATCAAAGATTGTAAAGGCGGTTAGCCCATCACGCAACGCTTCTTCATCTACGAACAGCGAGTGCATATCGTCAAAGCGGATCATCTCGATTAGCCTGCTACCAATCAAGTCATAGATCGGAGCAATGCTTCCATCCTGAAGCTCAACCGCCCCAAAACGGGCGGTATCCGACTCTAACACGTACACGATATTTTTCATTTGCTTTAGCCTCCTATTTGAAGCGATCTCGTGCCCACAGAGATGAGGGAGAAGGGAGAGCTGTGATACCAACCATAGATAGCGGCGGCGCGACGCAATATGCTGTTCTCATAGGGCGTTGTAAATTGCCGTACGCGCCGATTTGGCACGTGTTTCGCAATCTGGACAGCTTTCCGGGTCGGCTGAAATTCTAAAGATTTGTACTGAAATCAGTTGAATCGAGCTGGTATTTCATAGGATACCTTTAGTGAGAACGCTTGAAGGTGAGCCAAATATATTTTGCGTTTTTTCGGCAAAAAAATGGAAAGCATTATGTCAGTCGACTCATTTTTTGAGCTGAGTATGCAATTTTCAGTAAGCGTAACGCGTGGAGAGCGCTGGATAACCCGATCGCCCGTCCCGACTTGTGACCTCAAAAAAACACGATCTGGAGGAGCCGATCTATGAACGGGTTTCGGCGATCCCCTCTGAGGCTGATGGCCTATCTCGCGTTCCCGCATGTCGATCATCAGACCTAAGCGACAGAGAGCCGCTTCGGGGTCGCAGTGAACAAAAACCACAGGAAAACCACCCTACAGATTCTAGACATCGCATTGATGCGTTTCTCACGATATCGGATCGGTCGGGAACGCCATGCCAGTGCGGTGCGTAACCTGGCGATAGCCAATTTGGTGCGATTGTGTTTTTTCTTGCACCAAGAGAAACCAGTGCCGATTTCAATTATGTATTGAAAAACAATAATAATATGCGAAATTAGTGCACGTTTGACGAATTCGCTTGATAGAAAGATGCGCCAAAAATGATCAAAAATGCAACGTTACAGGTTTTAACCTTAACGTTTTTCCGTATAAAAGAGATCTTGCGCGTTAACCCTCAGTCTCAGCAATGGCAGGTCCATCTTTGAAGCAATGGATTAAAGAACTCGGTTTACAGCAGGTCGTTGACCCACGCATAGACAAACCTGTCTATCGGAAGCCTTTTGATGGGCGAATTGTGCTTAGCGCCGAACTGGAAGAACAGATCTGCACCAGTCTTCGCGGCGCCCGCGACAGACGAAAACTGCCTCGATCGAAACTTGCGCCCCTGCTTGGGCTGAGCGAACAGGTTTACGGCCGCTACGAAAATAAGATCTCCCGCCTGACGGTATGCCGGCTAATTCATCTCTGTGAGGTTCTGGACGCCACTCCGGAGGAAATTATCGCGCCAGCAGCACCCCATCTCTGGGGTGGGACTGAAGCAAAAGCGGTTCTGCTATTGGCCTCAATCGAAAAGTTGCGGACCTTGGACGAAGAGACTCTGCGAGATGTTTTCAGCTTGTTAGGTCGCATAGGCGAGACCTGCGGCCAAAATGATGGCCAGACAGTAGGCGATCCTGAATGCCGCAATGGTGTCGAAATCGCAATTGGTAAGCAAATTGACGGCAGCAAATGACCGAAATGCGTTGCGCTAATTGAAGTAAATCCATCGTGACATTTCCCGGCCACTCCTCGAACATGTATTCTGCTGCTTTGTCCGCACTACCTATGGTAAGATATTGACCGACCCGACGCGTTTCGAGCGTCACTGGTAGCGTCCACCAGTGTAGCGTCATCTTCGTTTCTTCCGAACCGCGATGAACTGGGTTCCGACGGAACACAGGGAAGCGCTTCAGTGCGAGTGCCACTTCCCAGGGATGCCGATCTCAGGGAGAAACCAAAATGATATTCACTCAAGCCGACCTTGATATCGCAAATCGCCATATTGCCGAAAGTGAAGAACAGGTTTCACGGCAGGAGCGAAAGGTGACTGTCCTTCGTATGCAACACTTGGATACGGAATTGGCGGAAAACATTCTGACGGTTTTTTACGAAACGCTGCTGATCCATAACGCCAGTCGCGACATGATTGCTGCTCAGCTGAGACAGAAATGATCGCAATGCCTCTCCAGTGTGGTGAAGCATCCAACGGGCATCGGCATAGTTTTCGACGACGTCGGTCTATCAATTGGCGGTTTTCGCATGGCTGGTAACGGAGTGTGGAATGCCGCACCAGAAGTGTGGCTAAGCCGTACCGGGATCGTGTCCCATGGAGTGGTGTAGCTGGATTTCATAGCCATCGGTGATTTCCGGTAGGGTCGGGTTGCTTAGAGCCAACCTGAGGGACACCACCGATGACCGACGACATGATGAACCTGCGCTCACTCGTTGAGAAGAGCGCTGATGCCGATTTGCTGCGGGAGATGATCGGCTTTGCTGCCGAGAAGCTGATGGGGCTGGAGGTCGGCACGAAGACCGGCGCGGCCTATGGCGAGAAGAATGGCTTCCGGCTGGCCCAGCGTAACGGCTATCGCGACCGGGATTGGGAGA
>NZ_JACHBG010000021.1 GCF_014207095.1 Martinezella lusitana
TCTGGGCATACTCGCCAACACCATCAAGCCAGAAGAGTGCGCCAACTACTTCTCAAACGCAGGCTACGCTTCCGTCAAAACATGAAACGCTCTAACGCTTTTTAGCAACGCTCGTTGCGGATTGATTTGCCCGCCCGATCAGGGCTTGCGCGACAGCATGGCTAACAGCCCGGCCAGCTGATCAGCTTGTGCATCATCCAGCTTGTCGCCCAAGTGGCGTTGAAGTGCCGGGGCATAGACTGCCCACATGCGGCTGCGCATGGCGCTCCCCGCTTCGGTGATGATGACCCAGCGGCCTCGGCCGTCGTCGGAAAATACTTCGCGGTAAACGAGGCCAGCCTTTTCCATCCGGTCGAGAAGGCGAGACAGGTTATGCTGGGCGAGAAGCGTGCGCTCCTCGATCTCATAGGGTCGCAACTTTCCGGCCGTGGCCTGCGCCAACTCCCACAGCACGTCATACCAGCCAAGTGGTGGCAGCTCCGCCGCCTTGAAGTCCTGCTCGATCGCGGCGAGGACGACTTGCTGAGTGCGCATCAGGCCTATCCACGCTCGCGTGATCGCGGGCGAAGGCCGTGGGATTTTGGCATCTGAATAATCGGACATGGATGCAATTACATCTATATTGACGGGACTGGCAAGCGCGGATATAGATGTAATTACATCTATATTGAGCGAAAACTTCCGGAGATGCGATTATGCCCGATACGAAACTGGTTCTCGTCAGCCATCACCTTTGCCCCTACGTCCAGCGAGCCGCCATCACGCTTGCTGAGAAGGGGGCGCCATTCGAGATCCGCTATGTCGATCTGTCGGCGAAGCCGGATTGGTTTCTGGCCATTTCTCCGCTCGGCAAAGTGCCGCTTCTGATCGTGCGGCAGAATGATGGGGTTGAAACGGTTCTGTTCGAGAGCGCCGTGATCTGTGAGTATCTTGAGGAAACCCAGCCAGGGCTGCGGCTCCATCCGGCCGATCCGTTGGCGCGGGCCCGGCATCGTGGCTGGATGGAGTTCGGTTCTTCCATCCTTTCGGACCTGTGGGGATTTGAGACCGCCAAGGATGAGGAAACCTATGAGGCCAAGCGGAAAGCGCTGGCCGATAAGTTCGCTCGTGTCGAGACGGAGTTGAAGGATGCTCCGTTTTTCGCCGGCGCGGCGTTCAGCCTGGTCGATGCGGTCTTTGCGCCGATCTTCCGTTATTTTGACGTGTTCGATACGATCACACCGACTGGCGTTTTCGATGGGCTGCGACGTGTCGCGGCATGGCGCGCGGAATTGGCTTTACGGCAAAGCGTGCGGGATGCGGTGACGCACGACTATGCGGATCGCCTCAAGGTTTTCCTGGTGAATCATGACGCTTGGCTGCTGAAGCGCGCCGCTTGACGGATGGCGTGGTCCTAAAGAAGGCGGGCGCAGCCTTTGATTTTGGCGGCAGGGAGAACTGAGAACCCTCACTATAATTGCGAGGTTGATGCGCTCGTGAGGCACGAAAAGCTGGCTTTCGGCTGCTTTCTTGCCTCCCCCCTTTCGCATTCGCGAAAAAAAGGGTATGAGCGCGCCAAATGCAATTGGCGTGTTTACTAGACACTGCGCCCCAGCCTCAGAGATTAAGACATATGGCACTTCGCAACATCGCGATCATCGCGCACGTTGACCATGGGAAAACCACCCTCGTCGACGAGCTTCTGAAGCAGTCCGGCTCCTTCCGCGAGAACCAGCGCGTTGCCGAACGCGTCATGGACTCGAACGACCTCGAAAAGGAACGCGGCATCACCATTCTGGCTAAGGCGACCTCGGTCGTCTGGAAAGATACCCGCATCAACATCGTCGACACCCCCGGCCACGCCGACTTCGGCGGCGAAGTCGAGCGTATTCTTTCGATGGTGGATGGCGCGATCGTTCTCGTCGACGCTGCTGAAGGCCCGATGCCGCAGACCAAGTTCGTCGTCGGCAAGGCGCTGAAGGTCGGCCTGCGTCCGATCGTTGCGATCAACAAGATCGACCGTCCGGACGCCCGCGCCGACGAAGTCATCAACGAAGTCTTCGATCTTTTCGCCAACCTCGACGCCACCGACGAGCAGCTCGACTTCCCGATCCTTTACGGTTCCGGCCGTAATGGCTGGATGAACTACTCGCCCGATGGCCCAAAGGACGAAGGCCTTGGCCCGCTTCTTGATCTCGTCGTCAAGCACGTTCCGGAGCCGACCGTTGGCGAAGGCCCGTTCCGCATGATCGGCACGATCCTGGAAGCCAACCCCTTCCTCGGCCGCATCATCACCGGCCGCATCCATTCCGGTTCGATCAAGCCGAACCAGGCCGTCAAGGTTCTCGGTGCCGACGGCAACCTCATCGAAACCGGCCGTATCTCGAAGATCCTCGCCTTCCGCGGCATCGAGCGCCAGCCGATCGAAGAAGCGCAGGCAGGTGACATCGTTGCTATCGCCGGCCTTTCCAAGGGCACCGTCGCCGACACCTTCTGCGATCCGCAGGTCTCCGAGCCGCTGGTCGCACAGCCGATCGACCCTCCCACAGTCACCATGTCCTTCATCGTCAACGACAGCCCCTATGCGGGTACCGAAGGCGACAAGGTCACCTCGCGCGTCATCCGCGATCGTCTCTTCAAGGAGGCCGAAGGCAACGTCGCGCTGAAGATCGAAGAAGCCGAAGGCAAGGATTCGTTCTACGTTTCCGGCCGTGGCGAATTGCAGCTCGCCGTTCTGATCGAAACCATGCGCCGCGAAGGCTTCGAGCTTGCCGTGTCGCGTCCGCGCGTCGTCATGCACAAGGACGAGAGCGGCCAGGTTCTCGAGCCGATCGAAGAAGTCGTCATCGACGTCGATGAAGAGCATTCCGGCATCGTCGTGCAGAAGATGTCCGAGCGTAAGGCTGAAATGTCCGAGCTGCGTCCTTCGGGCGGCAATCGTGTTCGCCTCGTCTTCCTGGCTCCGACTCGCGGCCTTATCGGCTATCAGTCGGAACTTCTGACCGATACGCGCGGCACCGCCGTCATGAACCGTCTGTTCCATGACTACCAGCCGTACAAGGGCGAAATCGGCGGCCGTGTGAACGGCGTGCTGCTCGCCAACGAAGCCGGCGAAGCCGTGGCCTACGCCCTGTTCAACCTGGAAGACCGCGGCCCGATGATCATCGACGCCGGCGAGAAGGTCTATGCCGGCATGATCATCGGCATCCACTCCCGCGACAACGACCTTGAAGTCAACGTGCTGAAGGGCAAGAAGCTCACCAACATCCGCGCCGCCGGCAAGGACGAAGCCGTGAAGCTGACGCCGCCGATCCGTATGACGCTCGACCGTGCTCTGTCCTGGATCCAGGACGATGAACTGGTCGAAGTCACGCCGAAGTCGATCCGTCTTCGCAAGATGTATCTGGATCCCAACGAGCGCAAGCGCTTCGAGAAGGCCCGTCTGGCCTGATAGCCAAACAGCCTGGAATCATGAGACCCCGGCCATCGTGCCGGGGTTTTTATTTGTGTGTTCGGTTTTTGAGCCCTTGTCCTAAAGGTTAAAAAGTCGTTAATTTTTGTTGATGATCCACGGATAAAGCCTGTGGGCAAGTTCGCCATCTTTATGAATGAGGATGGTTAATTCGCGTTCGCAAGACCAGAGTAGACGTTATGAAGACGTTGTCGATTGATGTTCGGCGGGCAGAACCCCATGATGCCCGAGCCATTTCGGAGGTGCACCGCCAGGCGTGGCAGTACACCTATGCCGGCATCATTCCGCATCGTGCTCTCGGGCAGATGATCGAGCGCCGCGGCGAGGGCTGGTGGCGCAAGGCGACTAGCGGCCCGGCCACGCTTCTGGTCCTCGATGTGGCCGGCGAGATCGCAGGCTATGCCACGCTTGGGCTCAACCGGGCTCGGGCTCTTCCGCAGGAGGGCGAAATCTACGAACTCTATCTGCGTCCGCAATATCAGGGTCTGGGCCTTGGGCGCATGCTGTTCGGCGAAGCACGCCGGCTTTTGAAGTCGCTCGGCTGCAAGGGACTGGTCGTCTGGTGCCTCGAGGAAAACGAAAACGCGGATCGCTTCTATCGCAGTCAGGGCGGCGTTGATTTCTGCGAAGGCATCGAAACTTTCGACCACAGACAGCTGAAGAAGATCGGCTTCGTCTGGCCTTAAGCGCCAACTAAATCAGCCGGTTTTCCGATGCGTTGTTGCGTTGCGGCATGAATCCTATTATTTGGCGGGCGGCAACCATCCTTATTAGGGGACATGTATGCGTATCGACGCGATTTCCATTGGCAAGAACCCGCCCGAAGACATCAACGTCATCGTTGAAGTGCCGGTCGGCGGTCATCCGATCAAGTATGAAATGGACAAAGAGGCCGGCACGCTGGTCGTCGACCGTTTCCTCTACACGCCGATGACCTACCCGGGCAATTACGGCTTCGTTCCTCACACGCTCTCCGAAGACGGCGACCCGATCGACGTGCTGATCGCCAGCACGCGTCCGCTCGTTCCCGGCTGCGTCATCAACGTTCGCCCGATCGGCGTGCTGAAGATGGAAGACAATTCCGGCAAGGATGAAAAGATCATCGCTGTCCCGTCGCCGAAGCTGACGCTGCGTTACGAGAAGGTCAAGGAACATACCGACCTTCCCGAAATCACACTGAAGCAGATCGAGCACTTCTTCGAGCACTACAAGGATCTGGAGCCCGGCAAATGGGTCAAGATCTTTGGCTGGGGCGGCTCCAAGGAAGCTGGCGAACTCATCCTCGAAGCTATCGAGCGCGCCAAGAAGGCAAAGGCCTGATATTCAGCCCTTCGCGATAGCGGTTAATTTCACCACTAGATCCTCCGGTTCGCCCTCGATCCGGAGGATTTTTTTACGCGCGGTTTCACCGTTGAGCAATGTAAGCGAGGATTTGGGGATGCCGAGGCTCTTGGCAAGCAGCGCAATCAGCGCCTTGTTGGCCTTGCCCTTTTCCGGCGCGACGGAGACGCGCGCCTTCAGGTAGCTTTCGCCGTCGCTGCCCGTTTCGACGCCGTCGATCGCGTCACGCCCGCCATTGGGCGTGAGACGCACGGATAGCCGCAGGTGATCCGAAGAGGCCTGCCAGGGCCGGCTCACCGCAGGAACAGCGGAACCAGCGAGTTCCACATCAGCGAGCGGATGAAGAAGATCAGCAGCAGCAGGATGACGGGCGAGATGTCGATGCCGCCGAGATCGGGCAGGATGCGGCGGATAGGGCGCAGAGCCGGTTCGGTGACCGCATACAGGAAGCTGCCGACGGAGTTGACGAACTGATTGCTCGAATTGATGACGTTGAAAGCATAGAGCCAGGAAAAGATGGCGCTGGCGATCAGCACCCAAGTATAAAGATTCAAAGCCAGATCAATGGTTTGAAATAAGGCGATCATTTCCGTCTCCATTTCGCGGTTGACAGACATGTAGACATTGGCGACTAAACGAGCAAGCCCCATGCTCCGAAGCGTGTTGAATCATGTTTAAATGGCGGGCAGCCGCTTTTGCGCTGGATGTCCGCTTGGAAAGTCCTACTCCATGTCGTTCGCTGCCAGCGGAGACCGGTTTGCCGCCTTCAGGCATATCGCCTATGCCTATTTCTTTTTCGCGCGCTTCCTCACCGCATTTGCCACCCAGGTCGTCAGCGTCTCGGTCGGCTGGCAGATGTACGAGCACACGGGCCAGCCGCTCTATCTCGGTCTGATCGGTCTGGTGCAGTTCCTGCCATCGCTCCTGCTCATTCTGGTGACGGGCACGGCTGCGGATCGCTACAACAGGCGCCTGATTGCAGCGATCTGCATTTTTGTCGGCACTCTCTGCGCGGCGGCGCTGCTGTTTCTTACCGTCTCGGGCAGTTTTGCGCCGCTTCTCGTGTTCATGATTCTCGTGGTTTTCGGTGTCGAGCGCGCATTCATGACGCCGGCGATGCAATCGCTGGCGCCCAATCTTATCCCGCCCGAAGACCTGACGAATGCCATCACCTGGAATTCGATGTCATGGGATGCAGCCGCCATCCTCGGCCCGGTAGCGGGCGGCTTGCTTTACGGCGTTGGCCCCAGCGTTGCTTACACCGTGGCCGTGCTTTTCTTTGCGTCCGGCTCGGTGCTGACCTTCCTCATCCCGAAGCCGCAGCAACGGGTTGCCCATGAGAAGCGCAGCCTGAGCGAAATGCTTGCCGGCTTTCGCTTCATCTGGTCGGAAAAGGTGGTGCTCGGCGCGGTCTCGCTCGATCTTTTCGCCGTATTGCTCGGCGGTGCCGTCGCGCTGATGCCCGTCTATGCGCGCGATATCCTGACGCTCGGACCCTGGGGTCTCGGCATGCTGCGCGCCGCGCCAAGCTTCGGCGCCATCGCCATGGGCGTGTTTCTGGCGACCTATCCCATCCGCAATCGTGCCGGCATCTGCATGTTCGCGGGTGTTGCCATGTTCGGCGTGGGAACGCTGGTCTTCGGTATCTCGCATACGCCGTGGCTGTCGATAGCAGCCCTTGCCCTCATGGGTGCATCCGACCTGATCTCGGTCTATGTGCGCGAAACGCTGATCACGCTCTGGACGCCGGATCACGTCCGTGGCCGCGTCAACGCCGTCAACATGGTCTTCGTCGGGGCATCGAACGAACTCGGCGAATTCCGCGCCGGCATCATGGCGCATTATTTCGGCGCGATCCCTGCCGTGGTCGTCGGTGGTCTCGGCACGCTTACGGTTGCGTTTCTTTGGGCGACCGGCTTCCCGCAGCTTCGCCAGATCGACAGTTTAAACGCGCCGGATCGCGATGGCGAACCGCAGTCGGCCTGAGCGCTGGGGATGGCGGCGTAGGCAGATCGATCCCTGCCGTGATCCGTGACTCGATTAGGCAGTCGGCGCGACCGACAGCTCTGGCATTTCAGGCAGCCATCGCTTGTTTGCCCTCGAAAACCAGATCGAGGAACTCCGATAGCCATGCCTTGAGCGCGGCGTCGAAGATCATGCGTCCCTCAAGATGTTCGCGGCCTTGCTGGGCGTTCGGCATGCAGAAGCGGTGTTCGCCATGCACGACCCAGCGCTGCATCATGGCGCGCGTGAGTTCGGCGTGGAATTGCAGGCCCCAGGCATTGGCGCCGTAGCGATAGGCCTGGTTGGGATAGGTCTCCGCCGTCGCCAGCAACTCGGCGCCATGGGGCAGATCGAAGCCCTCACGATGGAAATGGTAGACCATTTGCGGCCAGCGCATCAGCAGCCGGCCCTTTTCAGTGGGGTTCAGCGCATACCAGCCGATCTCGGTCTTGCCGTCGTCGCGCGCCTTCACCTTGGCGCCGAGATGGCGGGCGAGCATCTGCGCTCCCAGGCAGATGCCGAGATAGGGGCGGTTTTCCTTGAGCGGCACCTTCAGCCATTCGATCTCGGCCTTGACGAAATCATCGGGATCGTTGGCGCTCATCGGACCGCCAAAAATCACCGCGCCGCCATGGGCCGAAAGCGTCGAGGGCAGGCGGTCGCCGAGCACAGGGCGGCGGATATCGAGGTCATAGCCCTTTTCGAGAAGCATCTGGCCGACGCGACCGGGGCTTGAACGCTCCTGATGGAGCACGATCAATATGGGACGCCCGGTGCGCTTCGGCGCTTCAATCATCATTGCCGGTCTCCACCCTGATGCCGGGTGCGCGAGCCGCCGCCTCCTGGCGCTTCATGATGCGTTCGCGGTCGGAAATGCCCATGAGGTCGGCAATTCGCCAGATCGCGTGGTCTTCCATTTCGCTGCGTTCGCCGTCGGCATAGACGATATCCCAGAGGATGCCGAGCAGCTCAAGCCGTTGCGCGCTATCGAGATGACGCTTCAGATCCGAGGTGAAGCGATAGTAGTCGACCGCTTCGCTCTCGGCCTCTTCGCCGGCGGCGATCAGCGCGTCGAGCTGGCGGCCCGCAAGGCCGTATTGGTCCTTCAGAAGCTTGCGCAGCCTCTTCTTCTCGCTGTTCTCGATCTTGCCGTCGGCCTCCATGACCTGGATACAGAGCGCCGCTACCGCAACACGCGGATCGTCGGGTGCAAAGCCGGATTTCGGGTGGTCCTGGGTCAGGTTATGAAGAAATTCCTGAAATCGTTCAAACATCCGTATCCGTTCTTAATGCGAGCAGAGCAGGGGTCTTGGGTCACCATGCCCGATCTCTTCGTTTACATGCGCATTTCCAGCAAAACCGCAGCGCGGTCTTGCCGGACGTAGTCTAGAACAACTTGAGCCGTGTCTTGGGTTCCGGTTCAAGCTTGCGATCTTTTACGCCCGGATCATCCGGGGCGCCACCGAAGAAGGGCCGTGGTTCGGGCTCCCCTTGCGCCGCTGCGGCCGATGCGCTCGGCTTGGGCTTTGCCGCAGCCGGCTCCAATTCCATGACATAGGTATCGGATGGCGTCGCTGCAACTTTCGGTGAAGCCGGCGTCTCCGGCGCGGTTGCGGAGACGGGCGCGCGTACCGGCGGCAGCGATTTCAGAATCGCATCGACGGATACGGCCGTTCCCTCTTCCACCGGGCCTTCGATCTGGCCGAAGGGTGCTTTCCATTCGAAGGCGTCGAGGCGGCCCGTCACGGGCGATAGCGGCAACCATCTTTCCGAAACGAAGCCGTCGGCGACCCAGGCGGGATCGCGCGGAGCACGCAGCGCCTGCGCCATCCAATGCCGGACACGGCCCTGATCGCCGGTTTCGGCTTCCTCGATGTCTGCGAGAAGCAGAAAGGCGCCTTCGCGGGCATCAATCCTTGCGGCTGCTTCGGCCTTGTTACGGGCCTTGCTGAAATCGCCGGCATCCAGCGCCGCTTTGGCCGTCAAAAGCAGGGCTTCGACATTGTTGGGACGGATGGCCTCCAGCCGTTCGGCACGCTTCAGGCGGTCGGTGACGGAATCGCCGCTGCGAGCACGCACATAGGCCTTACCAATTTCAGGGTGCGGATGTGCCTTCCAGACTTGTTCGAGCATGGATGCGGCCTTGCGCACTTTGTCCTCGCGGAACAGGGCCTTGGCAGCGATCAAGGCGGCCGGCACGAAATCGGCCGCAAGCTTCAATGCAGCCAGCGCATCGTCGCGGGCGCCTGTCGGGTCGCTCTCCAGCCTGTCATTGGCGCGGGCCGTCAACAGCACGGCGCGCTGGCGGTTGGCCGTCGTCTTGTCGACGACGTGGGCGACCTTCTGCTGGTCGAGAAGCTTGATGGCATCATCCCAGCGGCCGGCCTGGCTGCGGTACTCCAGCGTTGCCTGCGCGGCCCAGGGCAGGTATGGCGCCTGATCGGCAGCCTTCTCGGCATATTGCTGCGCGGCTTCGTGCGCGCCGAGGCGCTTGGCTTCGAGATAGAGCCCACGCAAGCCGAGCTCGCGCGTTTCGGGATCGTTGGCCATCAGCTCGAATTTCTGGCGTGCCTCGTCGTTCTTGCCCTCGATGAGGGCGGCTTGGGCCTCAAGCAGATTGATGAGCGGTTCCTGGTCGGCGCGGATGAGGCCGCGCGTACGTGCCGCCATCTTGCGAGCAAGCAGGGCGTTGCCGGCACCGGCGGCAATCAACCCGGTCGACAGAGCCTGATAGCCTCGGTCACGCTTGCGGGCGCGGAAGTAGCGGGTCACGGAATGCGGCGAGGTCCAGATCAGCCGGACGAACCACCACACGATCATGACGGCAGCGATCAAGGCGATGAGGATTGCCGCGGCCACGATCAGCCTGGTCTGATAGAGCTGGCCTTCCCAGACCAGCGAAAGATCGCCCGGGCGATCCGCCAGCCACGAGAAGCCATAGCCGAGAGCCAGGACGAGAATGGCGAAGATAAGCAGTCTGATCATTGCTGCGCTCCGTCATTAGAGCCGGATGATTTTAGATCGAAGCGACCTAAAATCAGAATCCGCTCTAAAACCAAATAGGTAGAGCATGATGTTGTCCGAAAACCGATCACACTTTTCGGCATCATGCTCTAATTCTGTTTCCCGGTATTGGCGATTGCCTTCGACAGCGCATCGCTCACCAGATCCTCGACACGGATGCGGGCTTCCAGCGACTGCTTGAAGGCGGCGGAGGCGGATTTGGCCGTCTCTGGCAGGCTGTTCCATTCGTTGACCGCGCCAGGCAGATCGCCATTTTTCACCTTGTCTTCGAAGCGTGCGGCGATCGCATCGACGCCGTCGCCCGGAACATTGCCGACGGGGCGTACCTGCACCAGGGATTTCGCACCCGACATCAATCGATCGGTCCAGCTCTGGTTCGGGTCGTTGTTTTGCGTGGTGGCGACGATGGCGGTGGCGACATCGGTCACCTGACGGATAAGGTCGGCGCGCGAGGGAACGCCTGTCTGGGCGAAATTCTTGAGAGCGGCGACGGCAGGGTCGTCCGACGCAACATTGGCGAACGTATCGAGTTCGGGTCGAAAGGGGCCGCCGCGATCAATGGCGGCCTTTAGTGCGGCTGCCGCAATGGCGCGGGCAACCGCGCTTTCCTGGTTGGGACCGCTCAGTTTCTTCTCGGCGTCATCGAGGCGTTTGCTGACCTCGGCCTCCGATGTCGCCTGACTTTGAGTCGCCTTGCCGAGATCAGCTTTCAATTGACCGACCTCGGCTGTCAGCGAGGCGATTTTTTGATCGGCATCGGCACTCGTAGCGCCAGTCGATTCGCCTGGCGTACTGTTGGCGGCCGATGTTTCGAGTGCGGCAACACGGGCCGCGAGTGCGTTGTCCGGTTTCGCGGCGGGGGCTGCGGCAAGCTTGGCGATGCTTTGCTTCAGCTCGTCGATTTCGGCGTTGAGCGCGACGATATCGGCGGAATGGTCCTTGGTCGCGCCTCGGCCCGGCAACAGGCCGGCATATTGGATCGCGCCTGCGCAAACGAGGGCGATGAGGCCGCCGACAATCCCGGCGGCGATCAGGCCGGAGGTCGCTCCCTCCCGTCTCGGCTGCTCAGGACGAGGCGGCGCCGGATTGGGCTTCTGTTCTTCAGCGGCTTTCGGTTCTTCGGGGAGCGGGCCGAACACGCGCTCCCGATCTCTCCCCGGTAATGGTTCCTTCTCCGCTTCCAGCGGCATCTCCACTTCATTGGCGGAGGAAGAACCGGGGTCGACGTGGCCGCGCTCCGTCAATTCCTCGGGCGCTGCGTCCTGCGCAGTTTTTTCGGCTTCCAGGTCGATCGTGACCGGCTCGTCTTTGGGCTTCGAATGGTTAGGCGGTTTTCCCGGTACCATGAGGTCCTCTTTTCATGCGCTGCAACGAAGTTAGACAGACAAGGCGATTATGGAAAGACCTTAGATCAAAATTGCGGCCTTACTCTGCGACAAGGAGCGCCAGAAGTCGGTCTTCATCCGGCGTGCCAGCAATGTCGACATGTCGGTGCAGAGCAACGGGAATCGCTTCGGCGATGGCTTCACTCAGGCAGAGGAAACGTATCCCGTCGAACAGGGTTTGATTTCTTTGTACGAAGGATAGGCCGAAAAAGCGCTGCGCCGTCTGCTGGGAGTAGAGCAGCACCGCATCTGCCGGCCGGTCCACGAAAAGCTGGCTAAGGGTGGCGTCATCGGGAATAATATTCTGCATCCGGTAGCATTCGACCGTGCGGAAGGGCAGTCGCAGACCGGTCAATCCCGCCTCGAAACCGGCGGCGCGGGGAACGCCCGCCAGATAAAGAAGCAAAGCTCCGCCGTTGGCTGTGGCATGGCTCGAAATCAGGGCTGCCAGTTCGTTGCCGCCGCCTTCCGACGCCGTGATATTGGTGAAGCCAAGTTCGGCCGCTTCCTTTGCCGTTGCCTTGCCGACGGCAAAGATCGGGCGGGCGAGATGCTGGGCAAGAGCAGGCCCCAAAGCCGCCAGCACTCGAATCGCTTCGGCACTGGTGACGGCGATGGCGCCTTGGGTCTCAAGGAGTGCGCGCCTCGCGTCTTCGACATGATGAACGGGTTCGGCCAGCGGCAGCAAATGTGCCTCATGGCCCATCCGCGTCAATCGCCCGACGGTACGCTCACCCGAATGTTGAGGGCGGGTGACGACGACGCGCATGGGATCCTAGACCCAATCTTCGAAGAAGGTGCTGCCCGCTTCGGCGCGAATTGCCTGGCCTGCATTGACCCCGAGCGCCTCGGCATCACGGCGATGGCCCTCGATGGTCGTCGTGTGCACCTGCTTGCCATCGGGAGTAAGAATCATGCCGAAGAAGCGCAGATGATCGCCCTCGCAGATTGCATAGCCGGCAATCGGCGTGCGGCAGGAACCGTCGAGAGCTGCCAGGAAGGCGCGCTCGCAGGAGACGGCATCGAAGGTCGGCGCGTCGTTGATCGCAGCAAGCAGATCGTTCATCCTGACATCGTCGATGCGGCTTTCGATGGCGATTGCGCCCTGCGCCGGAGCCGGCGGGAACTCATCCGGATCGAGAATATCGGTGATGACTTCGACATTGCCGAGCCGCTTCAGGCCGGCAACGGCGAGCAGCGTCGCATCCGCCTGTCCCTCTTCCAGCTTGCGAAGGCGCGTCTGGACCGAGCCGCGGAATGTGATGACGTTGATATCGGGTCGCATACGACGGATCAGCGCCTGACGACGCAGCGAGGCGGAACCGACGGTGGCGCCATGCGGCAGATCGATCAACTTCGGTGCGGTGCGACCGATGACGGAATCGCGAATGTCCTCGCGCGGCAGATAGGCGTTCAGGGCCAGGCCTTCGGGCAGTTTGGTTGCCATGTCCTTGGCGGAGTGGACGGCGAAGTCGAGTTCGCCCGAAGTCAGTCTGTCTTCAAGCTCTTCCGTGAACAGGCCCTTGCCACCGATCGCCGCCAATGCGCGATCGGTGATGCGGTCGCCCTTGGTAGTCAGAACGACGATTTCAAACATCTCCTCCGGGAGGCCGTGTGCCGCCATCAGACGGTCGCGCGCCTCATAGGCCTGGGCGAGGGCCAGCGGGCTGCCCCGCGTGCCGATCCGGAAAGGTTTTGTTTGCATCCGCTTTGATCCGTTGTTACCGACAGTTCCCGTAACCATATTTCCGCTTTACCGCAATCGACCTGTAGGCAACGAACTTTCTCCATGACGTCCATTCTTCGTATTCTCGGCATCGAAACAAGCTGCGACGAAACCGCTGCGGCCATTGTCGAGCGCCGGGATGACGGTACACCTACGGTTTGTTCCGATGTCGTCCTCAGCCAGCTGGACGAACATAGCGCCTATGGCGGCGTTGTGCCGGAAATTGCCGCGCGGGCACACGTCGAGGCGCTCGATACGCTGATCGACGAAGCATTGAAACGCGCCAATGTGTCGCTCTCAGACGTCGATGCCATTGCCGCCACCTCCGGCCCCGGCCTCATAGGCGGGTTGCTCGTCGGGTTGATGACCGGCAAGGCGATCTCGCGCGCCACAGGCAAACCATTATACGCCATTAACCATCTGGAAGGCCATGCTCTTACGGCGCGGCTGACCGATGGACTTGCTTTTCCTTATCTCATGCTGCTCGTTTCCGGCGGCCACACGCAGCTTATCCTCGTGCGCGGCGTCGGAGACTATGAGCGCTGGGGGACGACCATCGACGATGCGCTGGGCGAAGCCTTCGATAAGACGGCCAAGCTGCTGGGACTGCCCTATCCTGGCGGGCCGGCCGTGGAGGCTGCTGCGAAAAACGGCAATCCGGATCGCTTCGATCTCCCGCGGCCGCTGGTGGGTGAAGCACGCCTCGATTTTTCCTTCTCCGGGCTCAAGACAGCAGTGCGTCAGGCGGCGACGGCCATTGCGCCCGTCACCGAGCAGGATATCGCCGACATCTGCGCCTCCTTCCAGAAGGCGATTTCGCGCACATTGAAGGACCGGATCGGCCGCGGCCTGCAGCGCTTCAAGACGGAGTTTCCGAAGACCGAGGAAAAGCCGTCGCTTGTCGTGGCAGGTGGCGTTGCCGCCAATCTGGAGCTGCGCCGCACGCTGCAGGAGCTTTGTGATGCCAACGGTTTCCGTTTCATCGCGCCGCCATTGAGATTGTGTACTGACAATGCCGTCATGATCGCCTGGGCGGGGCTCGAGCGCATGGCAAAGGGTGCAGCGCCTGACGATCTCGATGTGCAACCGCGTTCGCGCTGGCCACTGGATCAGAAGGCGGAAACCCTCCTGGGCCACGGTAAACGAGGAGCGAAGGCATGAGCGGCAACGAACGGATCGCAGTCATCGGCGCTGGGGCCTTCGGCACGGCGCTTGCCGCCGTCATCGCACTCACAGGCCGCAGCGCCGTGACGCTCGTCGGACGCAATGCCGGACTGATGAAGGATCTCGCCGCAGATCGCATGCATGATGCGGTTCTTCCCGGCATCGAGCTTCCGGATTCGCTGCAATTCTCCGCTGAAGCGGACTCTATTTCCGGTGCCGATATCGTCCTCTTCGCCATGCCCTCGCAAGCGCAGGCGGATGCAGCCCGGCATTACGGCCCTTATCTCGGCAAGGATGCCATCATCGTCACCTGCGCCAAGGGCATCGACAAGGTCTCCGGCGACCTTTTGACCGACATGCTCGAGCGGGAACTGCCGCAGCATGCCATCGCCGTGCTTTCCGGACCCGGCTTTGCTGCCGACATCGCCAAGGGTCTGCCGACGGCCATGGCGATCGCCGCTGCCGATATGGCTGTTGCCGAAAGGCTCGCGCAGGCGATCTCCGGTCCGACCTTCCGCCTTTACGCGTCGGATGACCGTATCGGCGTACAGCTCGGCGGCGCGCTGAAGAATGTCCTCGCCATTGCCTGCGGCATCGTCGAAGGCTGCGGCATTGGCGATTCGGCGCGTGCGGCGCTCATCAGTCGCGGTCTTGCCGAGATGTCGCGCTTCGTCGCGGCCAAGGGCGGCAAGGCGGAAACGGTGCGTGGGTTGTCCGGTCTTGGCGATCTCGTGCTGACGGCCACCAGCCATCAATCCCGCAATCTCAGATTCGGTATCGCGCTCGGCGAGGGGGATACGGTCGATCCGGCACACGGCACTCTGGTCGAAGGCGCCTATGCTGCCTCGATCGCGGCTCGGCTTGCGCATGAACTCGGCGTCGATATGCCGATCACCGATGCCGTTTCCGCCATCATCGACGGCAAGCTCGACATTTCCGCAGCCATCGGGCAATTGATGACACGGCCGATCACCACGGAATAGTTTTGGATATCTGAAGGAGACCAATCATGCTGTTCGCCTTTGTCTGCAAGGACAAGCCCGGTTACCTGAACGTCCGCATGGAGACGCGCCCGGCGCATTTGGAATATCTGAACAAGCTCAATGCCGAAGGCACTCTGAAGATGGCTGGTCCTTTCCTCGATACCGAAGGCAAGCCGAATGGCAGCCTGGTGGTCGTCAAGGCCGATAGCGTCGAAGCGGCGGTCGCCATCGCGGATGCCGACCCCTACACCAAGGCCGGATTGTTCGAGAGCGTCGAGATCAAGCCGTTCAACTGGGTTTTCAACAATCCGGAGGCATGAGACATGGCGCACTGGCTTTATAAATCCGAGCCGGCCTCCTGGTCGTGGCAGCAGCAGACGGACGCCGGCGACAAGGGGACCGAATGGACCGGCGTGCGCAACTATCTCGCCCGGAACAACATGCGGGCCATGCAGATCGGCGACAAGGGCTTCTTCTATCATTCCAATGACGGGCTGGAGATTGTTGGCATCGTCGAAGTCTGCGCGCTGGCGCATCCGGATTCGACCGCCAAGGACGATCTTCGCTGGGAATGTGTTGATATCCGCGCTGTCCGCGACATGCCGAAGCCGGTATCCCTCAAGGACGTCAAGGCCAATCCGAAGCTCGCGCAGATGGCGCTTGTCACCTCCATGCGGCTTTCGGTGCAGCCGGTAACGGACGAGGAATGGCTCGAAGTCTGCCGCATGGGCGGTCTGGACAATCCGCCGGTCTGATCCGGTTCGAGGATTCTTTGAAAACCGATCCGGAAAGTTTCATCCGCGCCAATACCAGTCTGATGGCGCCGCCGCATGTGCCGGAAATCCGGCTGCGTCTGGCGAGCGAAGCGCATGAGCTCTGGCTGAAGACGGAGGAGGAGCTGGAAGAGATCGGTCTGCCGCCGCCCTTCTGGGCCTTTGCCTGGGCGGGCGGCCAGGGTCTGGCACGCTACATCCTCGATCATCCGGAAAGTGTTGCCGGCAGAAGCGTGCTTGATTTCGCCAGTGGGTCCGGGCTCGTCGCGATAGCGGCCAAGCGTGCAGGCGCGAGCCATGTGCTCGCGGTCGATATCGATCCCTGGGCGGGTACGGCGATCCGGCTGAATGCTGTCGAAAACAACGTTGCCGTGGATTTTTCCGGAGAAGACATCATTGGCCGCCTGGTCGGGGCGGACGTCATTCTCGCCGGCGACGTTTTCTACGATCGCGATTTTGCCGCGAGCCTCGTTCCCTGGTTACGCGGCCTGGCGAGCGAAGGCAGGGCAGTTCTGGTCGGCGATCCCGGCCGCGCCTATCTTCCGAAGGATCGCCTGGAGCCGCAGGAGACCTATCAGGTGCCTGTCACGCGGGCGCTGGAGGACAGCGAAGTCAAGAAAACGACGGTCTGGCAATTTCTCGCCGATTAGCCGATTAAGAGCGGTCAGAGATCCAGGCCCTGCGCTGTTCCCGACGGAAACATCGGCGCATTTTTCCTGATCCGGCCTTGAGGCCCTCAGGGGCGAATCACGCAGACACCAGCTTCATGTGAACATGGGTCTGGAGCATGGCGGACGTTGATGACCTTGGCGCGCGGTCTCGGCTGCGGCGCTGCCGGGCGTGCATATGGGTCATAGTCGTTATAACCGACGACGTAAGTCCCGCCATTGGCCCGGTAGACATCCGCCGTGCCGGCATAGGTGCCGGTGCTTGCCGCCTCATGCCTGTCCATGAGTACGATTTTGGCCGGTTGCTGTTGCTTGAAGCCAAGCGAAGGCGCTAGCTGCGGCAAGCGCACGAGGCCTGAACGATCGTGATGGCGCCAGTGTCGATAATCGCCTGCAAGCGCCGAGGTCGCGGAAACGGTGGCCACTGCCGTCAAAACGAGCACTGCTGCCTTGAAAAGATTCGAACTCATGATTCGCTCCGTTTCCATCCGTTAATAAAATCTTAACGGCAGATTGCCCCAAGAGCGGTGCGAAGTCCACGTCAGGGTTGACGAAATGGTAAACGGCTCGGAATGAGGAGCCCGTCTTTGCATACTCGCTAAAGTGCAGAGCGATCCCAATCGATTAAATTCGATGCGGGCATCAATTGTGCTTGTCGATAGGCATTTCCGCGATTAATGGTCGCAATGATGCAACGCACACTGCACGTCCTGTGCGCCCGTTGCCCCGGAGTTCCGGGTTCTAAGCGTATCGTAACGCCGCGAGGTTCTGATGGCGAACGTCACACAAAACCGGCCCTTGTCGCCGCATCTGCAAATCTACAAACCAATTCCCACCATGGTCATGTCGATCGTCCACCGTATTACCGGCGGCGCGCTCTACTTCGGCACGGTGCTGGTTGCCTGGTGGCTGATCGCCGCTGCGACCGGCCAGGGCTATTTCGATCTGGTCAACTGGATCATGGGCTCGATCATCGGTCGGATCATCCTGTTCGGCTATACTTGGGCGCTGCTGCATCACATGCTCGGCGGGATGCGCCATTTCGTCTGGGATCTCGGCTATGGTTTCGACCCTGCCGTTTCGACGAAGATGGCCAAGATCACGATCATCGCCTCGATCTGTCTGACCGTACTGGTCTGGGTCATCGGCATCGCCATCCGGCTGGGTTGAATTGGCATGATCGTTTCCGGAAGCGCAGGGATGCCTTTCGGGATTGTGCTTTAGAGGATATTTCTCATGGATATGCGCACCCCTTTGGGCAAAGTCCGCGGTCTCGGTTCCGCCAAGGAAGGCACCGATCATTTCTGGCGCCAGCGCCTGACCGCCGTCGCTAACGTTCCGCTCTTCATTTTCTTCGTCATCTTCCTGATGATCTACGCCGGCGCGCCCTATGCGGAAGTCGTGCACGCGCTGTCGAACCCGCTCGTCGCCGTCATCTTCGGCCTGATGGTGATCTCCGGGATCATTCACATGAAGCTCGGCATGCAGGTCATCATCGAGGACTACGTCCACGGCGAATTCGGCAAGATCGTCCTTCTCATGCTCAACACGTTTTTCGCGGTCATTCTGGCGGGGCTCTGTCTTTTCGCCATTCTGAAGATCGCGTTCGTAGGATAAATGCATCATGGCACCGAACTCATCCGCTCAGAATGGGGCTGCTCAAAACGGGAAAGCCTACAAATATGTCGATCACTCCTATGACGTGATCGTCGTCGGCGCCGGCGGCGCCGGCCTGCGTGCCACTCTCGGCATGGCCGAGCAGGGCTTCCGCACTGCCTGCATCACCAAGGTCTTCCCGACCCGTTCGCACACCGTTGCCGCCCAGGGCGGCATTGCCGCTTCGCTGCGCAACATGACGCCCGACAGCTGGCAGTGGCACCTCTATGACACCGTCAAGGGTTCCGACTGGCTCGGCGACGTCGATGCCATGCAGTACATGGTCATGGAAGCGCCGAAGGCCGTCTACGAACTCGAGCATTACGGCGTGCCCTTCTCGCGTAACGAGGAAGGCAAGATCTATCAGCGCCCCTTCGGTGGCCACATGCAGAACTACGGCGAGGGACCGCCGGTGCAGCGCACCTGCGCTGCCGCCGACCGTACCGGCCACGCCATCCTGCACACGCTCTATGGCCAGTCGCTGCGCAACAATGCCGAATTCTTCATCGAGTATTTCGCGCTCGACCTGATCATGTCCGACGATGGCAGCCGCTGCACCGGCGTCGTCGCCTGGTGCCTCGATGACGGCACGATCCATCGCTTCGCCGCCAAGATGGTGGTGCTGGCGACCGGCGGCTACGGCCGCGCCTATTTCTCGGCAACGTCTGCCCATACCTGCACCGGCGACGGCGGTGGCATGGTGGCTCGCGCCGGCCTGCCTTTGCAGGACATGGAATTCGTTCAGTTCCACCCGACCGGCATTTACGGCTCGGGCTGCCTGATCACCGAAGGCGCACGCGGCGAAGGCGGCTATCTCGTCAATTCCGAGGGCGAGCGCTTCATGGAACGCTATGCTCCTTCGGCGAAGGACCTTGCCTCGCGCGACGTGGTTTCGCGCTGCATGACGCTGGAGATCCGCGAGGGTCGCGGCGTCGGCAAGAACAAGGACCACATCTTCCTGCATCTCGACCATCTCGATCCGGCCGTGTTGCACGAGCGCCTTCCCGGTATTTCCGAGAGCGCCCGCATTTTCGCCGGTGTCGACGTGACCCGCGACCCGATCCCGGTCCTGCCGACCGTTCACTACAATATGGGCGGCATTCCGACGAATTATTGGGGCGAAGTGCTGAACGCCGACAGCAACAATCCCGAGCGCGTGCTGCCGGGCCTGATGGCCGTCGGCGAAGCCGGCTGCGCTTCTGTGCACGGCGCCAACCGCCTCGGCTCCAACTCGCTGATCGACCTTGTCGTCTTCGGCCGCGCCGCCGCCATCCGTGCCGGTCAGGTCATCGACCGCGACGGTCCGGTTCCGGCGCTCAACGTTGCGGCCTGCGACAAGATCATGGATCGCTTCGATCGCCTGCGTCACGCCAGCGGCTCGACGCCGACGGCAGCGCTGCGCGAGAAGATGCAGCGCGCCATGCAGGAAGACGCCGCCGTGTTCCGCACGCAGGAATCGCTGGAATCCGGCTGCCGCCGCCTTTCGGAGATCTGGAAGGAACTGCCCGACATCAAGGTCACCGACCGTTCGCTGATCTGGAACTCAGACCTCGTCGAGACGCTCGAGCTGCACAATCTGATGGCCAATGCCATCACGACGATCTACGGCGCAGAGGCTCGCAAGGAAAGCCGTGGCTCGCATGCCCGCGAGGACTATACCGAGGGCAAGTTTGCCGGCCGTGACGACGACAACTGGCGCAAGCATACGCTTGCCTGGGTCAACGAGGCCGGCGACGTGAAGCTCGACTATCGTCCCGTTCACACCGACCTGATCGCCGAAGGCATCGATCCGCACAAGATCGAGCCGAAGGCACGCGTGTACTGATCTGAGAGGAACTGACCATGGTTGAACTCGCTCTCCCCAAGAACTCTCAGATGCGCGAAGGCAAGGTCTGGCCGAAGCCGGTCGGCGCCAAGAACACGCGCGAATTCCGCGTCTATCGCTGGAGCCCGGATGACGGCCAGAACCCGAGCATCGATACCTATTATATCGATGTCGACGATTGTGGCCCGATGGTGCTCGACGGTCTGCTCTACATCAAGAACAACATCGACCCGACGCTGACGCTGCGCCGCTCCTGTCGCGAAGGCATTTGCGGCTCCTGCGCCATGAACATCGACGGCACCAATACGCTCGCTTGCACCAAGGGTCTGGACGAGATCAAGGGCACGGTGAAGGTCTATCCGCTGCCGCATATGCCCGTTGTCAAGGACCTCGTACCGGATCTCACGAACTTCTACGCGCAGCATCGCTCGATCGAGCCCTGGCTGAAGACGGTATCGCCGCCGCCGGCCAAGGAATGGAAGCAGAGCCACGAAGACCGTCTGAAGCTCGATGGCCTCTATGAGTGCATCCTGTGCGCCTGCTGCTCGACCTCCTGTCCGAGCTATTGGTGGAACGGCGACCGCTATCTCGGTCCAGCAGTGCTGCTGCAGGCCTATCGCTGGCTGATCGACTCCAGAGACGAAGCCAAGGGCGAGCGCCTCGACAATCTCGAGGATCCCTTCCGTCTCTATCGCTGCCACACGATCATGAACTGCGCCCAGACCTGCCCGAAGGGTCTGAACCCGGCCAAGGCGATCGCTGAAATCAAGAAGATGATGGTCGAGCGGCGGGTCTAACCCGCCGACTTCCATTACCGGGCGACGAGGATGACGTTCGTATGACGATGGAGGGTTTCGCGCCAGCGGCCGTTGACGAAATTCGCTCCCGGCTCGCATCGGTCAAGGACAACGGCCTTCGTATTGGCTTCGCCATCGAAAGTGGGAGTCGTGCGTGGGGATTTCCTTCCCCGGACAGCGACTATGACTGTCGCTTCGTTTATGTCAGGCCAGGGCGGGATCATCTGACTTTATTCCCCCATCGCGATGTCATTGAGTTTCCGATTGTCGGTGACATCGACACCGGTGGGTGGGACTTGCGGAAAGCTCTGCTTCTAGCGCTGAAGGGCAACGCTGTTCTCGTCGAATGGTTGAAATCACCGATCGTCTACGAAGAGGAACCTGGTTTTCGCAGTCGTTTAGGCGCGTTGCTGGATGTGATCATGGTGCCGGAGAAGGTTGCCAAGCATTATATTGGTCTCATGAAGCAACATCAGCCGGAGAACTCGACTGCACGCATCCGTCTGAAGACGCTACTTTATTCCATCCGTCCGGCGATAGCGCTTGAATGGATGCGACAAACGGGTTTTGCCAGATTGCCGCCAATGAACATGCTTGAATGTCTCGCGGCTATAGATATAGCCGAGGGTTTTCGGACAAGCATTCTAGAGTTGGTGGCGGTTAAAAAAGAGACGCGCGAAATGGGGGAGGGTGTGCCTCCATTGCCGATCTCGGAATTTCTCGCAAACTCTCTCGATCGCTATTTCAACTTTTCCGGCAAGCACGGGGAAGATCAGGAGCGGGACAGGAAGATGCAGGAACTCGCGGACCGCTTTTATCTTGACGAGGTTTGCCGGGTGACGCCTTGAAACCACCCAATTCTTGTCCAGCTATGGCTTTACGGCAATTTATCGCGGTATCGACTTGATTAACCAAAGTGAAATACGATAATTCCCACGTCATTGAGCATCACTTTGCGAATGTCAGCGGTGGACAATTAATTAGGAGTGTGATGATGCAGTTCAAATATGCAGTGACGGCTGCGGCGATAGGCCTGTCGCTTGCCGGTTGCCAGCGCACGGCATACAATAACGACACCTATTCATCTCCGGCCCCACTGCAGGCTCAGCCTGTCAATCCCGTACAATCCAGCCAGCTTCCGCCTGCAGGTGGTGCAAATGGCTCGCAATTCCCGGCTGCTCCGACAGGCGCGCCGAATGCGGGCAATCCACAGCAGCAGCAAGCGATGGCGGCTTCCGCCATGGATGTGACGAAGGAATCGATGGTCGGCAGCTGGAAGGTCAGCAACGGCGGTTCGAGCTGCGATATGTTCCTGACGCTCACGAATCTCGGTAGCGGTTCCCGCGGCGGCACACGCGGCTGCTCGGGCGAACTGACCTCGATGGGATCGTGGGAAGTCTCCGGCAAGCAGGTGCTTCTGAAGAACCGCGACGGCTCGACGGTCGGCACACTCTACAAGACGGCCGCTTCGCGCTTCGACGGCTCGACGGCGTCCGGCCAGCCGCTCAGCCTCAGCCGATAAGCTTGGTACCGCCAAGCGTTTCACGGAATCGTTTGGCGGCTCTAGAATGTTGTTCGATGCAGTTCCGGATGGAAAACCGCTGCGCACTTTTCCTGGAATTGCTCTAATTGACGGGGCGGCGCCCCTTGGGTGCGCCCCATTTGCACAGGCGGATACTTCCCCATGCAGCCCATGCCAGACTACTCGCTCAGCGTCTGCGAACAGCTGAAGGCGTTGACGGCTTCCGGATCCCTACAAGTGGATTCGGCGCAGATGGATGTGGCGAAGATGCTGGATCGCGTGCTTGCCGATCTTAAGCGCAAGCGGCCTGCCGCAAAGTCCAGCGCACTCGGTTGGATGTTTGCCGCGCGCAAGAAGTCGGTCGACGCCATCAAGGGTCTCTATATTCACGGCAGTGTCGGGCGCGGCAAGACCATGTTGATGGACATGTTCTTTTCCATGGCCCCGTGCCAGAAGAAGCGCCGGGCGCATTTTTTCGAATTCATGGCCGATGTGCACAATCGCATCGCGGCGCAGCGGCTGAAATTCAAGAACGGCGAGACGAAGCAGGCAGACCCCATACCGCCAGTCGCTGCCGATCTCTATGCCGAAGCCGAACTGCTGTGCTTCGACGAGTTCACTGTTACCGACATTGCAGATGCGATGATCCTGTCGCGGCTGTTTTCCGAACTGTTCTTGCTCGGCTGCGTCCTGATTGCCACGTCGAACGTCGAGCCGGACAATCTCTATCGCGACGGGCTCAATCGTGGGCTCTTCCTGCCTTTCATCGATCTGCTGAAGAAGCATGTCGATGTCGTGACGCTGGATTCTCCGATGGATTACCGCATGGAGAAGCTGAACAGCCAGCCGGTGTATCTGACGCCGCTCGACCAGCGCGCCGAGATGGCGATGGACGCTTCCTGGATGCAGGCGCTGCATGGGCGCAAGGCGCAGCCGATGGAGATCCCGATGAAGGGGCGCTCCATCCATGTGCCGCTTGCGGTCGATCGCATGGCTCGATTCTCGTTTGCCGATCTTTGCGACGCTCCGCTCGGACCTGCCGATTTCCTGGCCATCGCCGAGCGCTTTGATACGATCTTCCTCGATCGCGTGCCGAAACTCGGGCCGGACAAGCGGAACCAAACGAAGCGGTTCATCATTCTTATTGATACGCTCTACGATCACAATATCCGCCTTTATGTCTCCGCAGCGGCGATGCCCGAGGATCTTTTGACGGAACGGCGAGGGACGGAGGGCTTCGAGTTCGACCGCACGGCCTCGCGTCTTTTCGAGATGCGCAGCGCCGAGTATCTGGCTCAGACTCCGGCAAGACGTGCCGCAGAGTGACAATTCGGCGACATAATACCTTACGTTTACGTAAGAATTTTTCGATCTAACCGATTGAAATTGCTGATCCAAAAATAATCAATTGCCAATTTCTGCCTTTGGGTCTATGCGATTGACGGCTATTGTGGATGCCTTGCTCGGCGTCCCGCCACGGATTTTGATCGCAAAGGATACACCGAAATGGCGCGCAACAAGATCGCACTTATTGGTTCTGGCATGATTGGTGGCACGCTGGCGCATCTCGCCGGCTTGAAGGAACTGGGCGACATCGTCCTGTTCGACATCGCGGACGGCATTCCTCAGGGCAAGGGTCTCGACATCGCCCAGTCCTCTCCGGTCGAAGGCTTCGACGCCAACCTCACCGGCGCCAGCGACTATTCCGCGATCGAAGGCGCTGACGTCTGCATCGTCACCGCCGGCGTTCCCCGCAAGCCGGGCATGAGCCGCGACGATCTTCTCGGCATCAACCTCAAGGTCATGGAGCAGGTCGGCGCCGGCATCAAGAAGTATGCTCCGAATGCTTTCGTGATCTGCATCACCAACCCGCTCGACGCCATGGTCTGGGCGCTGCAGAAGTTCTCGGGCCTGCCAGCCAACAAGGTTGTCGGCATGGCAGGCGTGCTTGACAGCTCGCGCTTCCGCCTCTTCCTTGCCAAGGAATTCAACGTTTCCGTCCAGGACGTCACCGCTTTCGTTCTTGGTGGCCACGGCGACTCGATGGTTCCGCTCGCTCGCTACTCCACCGTTGCCGGCATTCCGCTCACCGATCTCGTCAAGATGGGCTGGCTCACCGCCGAGCGCCTCGAAGAAATCATCCAGCGCACCCGTGATGGCGGCGCCGAAATCGTCGGCCTGTTGAAGACCGGCTCTGCCTATTATGCTCCGGCTGCCTCGGCCATTGAGATGGCTGAAGCCTACCTCAAGGACAAGAAGCGCGTTCTGCCTTGCGCCGCTCACCTCGACGGCCAGTATGGCGTCAAGGACATGTATGTCGGCGTTCCCACCGTCATCGGTGCAGGCGGTATCGAGCGCGTCATCGAAATCGACCTGAACAAGGCCGAGAAGGAAGCTTTCGACAAGTCGGTCGCTGCCGTTGCCGGCCTCTGCGACGCTTGTGCCACGATCGCACCGTCGCTGAAGTAATTTCCGCGTTATAACAGGGATAAGTCCATGAACATTCATGAATATCAGGCCAAGGCTCTGCTGAAGAGCTATGGCGCACCCGTCGCGGACGGCGTTGCCATCTTCTCCGCCGACGAAGCCGCCGCAGCTGCCAAGCAGCTTCCAGGCCCGCTTTACGTCGTCAAGAGCCAGATCCACGCCGGCGGCCGCGGCAAGGGCAAGTTCAAGGAACTCAGCCCGGACGCCAAGGGCGGCGTTCGCCTTGCCAAGTCGGTTGACGACGTCGTCACCAACGCCAAGGAAATGCTCGGCCACACGCTGGTGACCAAGCAGACCGGCCCGGCCGGCAAGCAGGTCAACCGCCTCTACATCGAAGACGGCGCCGACATCGACCGCGAACTCTATCTCTCGATCCTGGTTGACCGTTCCGTCGGTCAGGTTGCTTTTGTCGTTTCGACCGAAGGCGGCATGGACATCGAGACCGTTGCGCACGATACGCCGGAAAAAATCATTACCGTCGCCATCGACCCGGCTGCGGGCGTTACTGCTGCCAACACGGCTGCTCTTTCCGACGCGCTGAAGCTCGAAGGGGCTGCCCGCGAAGACGCTGCCAAGCTCTTCCCGATCCTCTACAAGGCCTTCGTCGAGAAGGACATGGCGCTCCTCGAAGTCAACCCGCTGATCGTCATGACCAATGGCCGTCTGCGCGTTCTCGACGCCAAGGTTTCCTTCGACGGCAACGCTCTCTTCCGTCACGAAGACGTCCGCGCGCTGCGCGACACGTCGGAAGAAGACGAGAAGGAAATCCAGGCGCACGAATACGACCTCGCCTACGTTGCCCTCGACGGCAACATCGGCTGCATGGTCAACGGCGCCGGTCTTGCCATGGCAACCATGGACATCATCAAGCTCTACGGCGCAGAGCCGGCGAACTTCCTCGATGTCGGCGGTGGCGCTACCAAGGAAAAGGTTACGGCCGCCTTCAAGATCATCACTGCCGATCCGGCTGTCCAGGGCATTCTGGTCAACATCTTCGGCGGTATCATGAAGTGCGACGTCATTGCCGAAGGCGTGCTTGCAGCCGTCAAGGAAGTCGGTCTGAAGGTTCCGCTCGTCGTTCGTCTCGAAGGCACCAACGTCGAACTCGGCAAGAAGATCATCAATGAATCCGGTCTCAACGTCATCTCCGCAGATGACCTGGACGATGCCGCCCAGAAGATCGTGAAGGCAGTCAAGGGCTGATCGGGATGGCTTCTTCCTTCGCTCCAACGGCTGCTCATCTTCGCCTCGGTGCCTTTGCTGGCACCTGGGAAGGGGAAGAGCGTGTCGCGGCTTCGGCCTGGACGAAGGAAGGAACGGCAACCGCGCAGCTCACGGCCGAGTGTCTGTTAGGCGGATTTTTCGTTGAACAGCGCTACGTGCAGACGCGGGACGGCAGCACATCGTTCGAAGCCCGGAACATTCTCGGCTTCGATGCGGCGGACCAGGCTTACAAGCTCTATCAGTTCGATACCGTGGGCTTTGTGCCCGCCTCGCCGGCTTCCGGCGAGTGGATCGACGACAAGCTTGTCCTGACCAAGGTCTCGCCGCGCGGTGCGCAGCGCACTCTCTTTCAGTTCGAAAATGAAGACTGCTACCGCATGGGCGTCACTTTCTCGCCCGCCGGCAGCGATACATGGCAGGAGGTCGTCAGCGGCTTATATCGTCGCGTTGCCTCCGCGTCTTCCAACCTCTCGTAACAAAGGCCTCGCATGTCTATCCTCATCAACAAAGACACCAAGGTTCTGGTTCAGGGCCTGACCGGCAAGACCGGCACTTTCCACACTGAACAGGCGCTTGCCTATCACGGCACGCAGATGGTCGGCGGTATCCACCCCTCCAAGGGTGGCGAAACCTGGACCGGCTCCAAGGGCGAAAAGCTGCCGATCTTCAAGTCGGTCGCCGAAGGCAAGGATGCCACCGGCGCCAACGCTTCGGTCATCTACGTCCCGCCGGCGGGCGCTGCGGCTGCGATTCTCGAAGCGATCGAAGCCGAGATCCCGCTCATCGTCTGCATCACGGAAGGCATTCCGGTCGCCGACATGGTCAAGGTCAAGGATCGCCTGATCAAGTCGAAGTCGCGCCTGATCGGGCCGAACTGCCCGGGCGTGCTGACCCCGAACGAATGCAAGATCGGCATCATGCCGGGCTCCATCTTCAAGAAGGGCTCCGTCGGCGTTCTCTCGCGTTCCGGCACGCTGACCTACGAAGCCGTGTTCCAGACCACCAATGAAGGTCTCGGCCAGACGACGGCTGTCGGCATCGGCGGCGACCCGGTCAAGGGCACCGAATTCATCGACGTCCTAGAAATGTTCCTCGCCGACGACGAAACCAAGTCGATCATCATGATCGGCGAAATCGGCGGCTCGGCTGAAGAGGATGCCGCACAGTTCCTCAAGGACGAAGCCAAGAAGGGCCGCAAGAAGCCGATGGTCGGCTTCATCGCTGGCCGCACGGCACCTCCCGGCCGCACCATGGGCCATGCCGGCGCTGTGATTTCCGGCGGCAAGGGCGGCGCGGAAGACAAGATCGCAGCGATGGAATCGGCAGGCATCCGCGTGTCGCCGTCGCCGGCGCGTCTCGGCAAGACGCTGGTGGAAGTCCTGAAGGGCTGACCCTACCTATAGCAAGGCCGGACGGGGCGGCGATTGCCATGCCCCGTCCGGTTTCGATATTCGCAAGTACAGACTTACGGCCGAAACGGTCGAACGAAATTCGGTCGCCGGATGACCACAAGCCGGCAAAGCAACAAGTCGGGAGGCGGACGAGGCTGTCCGCATATCACCATGGCAAGGCAAGAAGCCAACGAGCAATTTCAGATCACATCGTTCCTGGATGGCGCGAACGCTGCTTACATCGAGCAGCTTTACGCGCGCTATGAGGATGACCCGTCGTCGGTCTCCGACGAATGGCGGTCTTTCTTCAAGGCGCTCGAGGACAGTCCCGACGACGTGAAAAAGGCAGCCAGGGGTGCTTCCTGGCAGCGTAAGAACTGGCCGATTGCGGCCAAGGGCGATCTCGTCTCCGCACTCGACGGTGACTGGGGAGTCGTCGAAAAGGTCATCGAGACCAAGCTGAAGGCAAAGGCCGAAGTCGCCGGAACGCCGGCTGACACGACCGACGTCCTGCGGGCGACGCGCGACAGCGTTCGCGCCATCATGATGATCCGTGCCTATCGTATGCGCGGCCACCTGCATGCCAAGCTCGACCCGCTCGGCATCGCCGCTCCGGTCGAGGACTATAAGGAATTGTCGCCGGAAGCTTACGGCTTCACCGAGGCAGACCTCGATCGCAAGATCTTCATCGACAACGTTCTCGGCCTCGAATTCGCGACCATTCGCGAGATGATCGAGATCCTTGAGCGCACCTATTGCTCCACCCTCGGCGTCGAGTTCATGCACATCTCCAACCCGGAGGAAAAGGCATGGATTCAGGAGCGCATCGAAGGTCCGGACAAGGGCATCGCTTTCAATCCCGAGCGCAAGAAGGCCATTCTGCAGAAGGTCATCGAAGCCGAAGGCTACGAGCAGTTCCTCGACGTCAAGTTCAAGGGCACCAAGCGTTTCGGCCTCGACGGCGGCGAATCGCTGATCCCGGCGCTTGAGCAGATCCTGAAGAGCGGCAGCCAGCTTGGCCTCAAGGAAGCCGTGTTCGGCATGGCCCATCGCGGCCGTCTCAACGTGCTCTCCCAGGTCATGGGCAAGCCGCATCGCGCCATCTTCCACGAGTTCAAGGGCGGCTCCTACGCACCCGACGAAGTCGAAGGTTCGGGCGACGTGAAGTACCATCTCGGCGCCTCCTCCGACCGTGATTTCGACGGCGCCAAGGTGCACGTTTCGCTGACGGCAAACCCGTCGCATCTGGAAATCGTCAATCCGGTCGTCATGGGCAAGGCCCGCGCCAAGCAGGACATGGGCGCCACACAGTGGGATGGCGACATCATTCCGCTCTCCGAGCGCGCCAAGGTCGTGCCGCTGTTGATCCATGGCGACGCGGCTTTCGCCGGCCAGGGCGTGGTTGCCGAAATCCTCGGCCTCTCCGGCCTGCGTGGCCACCGCGTTGCCGGTACGATGCATGTCATCATCAACAACCAGATCGGTTTCACCACCAATCCGGCCTTCTCGCGTTCGTCACCTTATCCGTCCGACGTCGCCAAGATGATCGAAGCGCCGATCTTCCACGTCAACGGCGATGATCCGGAAGCGGTCGTCTATGCCGCGAAGATCGCGACTGAATTCCGCATGAAGTTCCACAAGCCCGTTGTGGTCGACCTGTTCTGCTACCGCCGCTACGGCCACAATGAAGGCGACGAACCGTCCTTCACGCAGCCGAACATGTACAAGGTCATCCGCGCTCACAAGACGGTGCTGCAGCTCTATTCGCAGCGGCTTGTCAGCGAAGGCGTTCTGACCGAAGGCGAAGTCGAAAAGATGAAGGCCGACTGGCGCGCCCATCTCGAACAGGAGTTCGAGGCCGGCCAGTCCTACAAGCCGAACAAGGCCGACTGGCTTGACGGCGAGTGGTCCGGTCTGCACACGGCCGACAATGCCGACGAGCAGCGCCGCGGCAAGACCGGCGTGCCGATGAAGACGCTGAAGGAAATCGGACGCAAGCTGTCGGAAATTCCGGCCGGCTTCCATGCGCACCGCACCATCCAGCGCTTCATGGAAAACCGCGCCAACATGGTGCAGACGGGTGAAGGCATCGACTGGGCCATGGCGGAAGCGCTTGCTTTCGGCGCACTCGTCATCGAAGGCCACAAGATTCGCCTGTCCGGTCAGGATTGCGAACGCGGCACCTTCTCGCAGCGTCATTCGGTTCTCTACGATCAGGAAACCGAAGAGCGCTATATCCCGCTCGCCAATCTCTCGCCGACCCAGGCGCGCTACGAAGTCATCAACTCGATGCTTTCGGAAGAAGCGGTTCTCGGCTTCGAGTACGGCTATTCGCTGGCTCGCCCGAATGCGCTGACCCTCTGGGAAGCTCAGTTCGGCGATTTCGCCAACGGTGCGCAGGTCGTCTTCGACCAGTTCATCTCGTCGGGCGAACGCAAGTGGCTGCGCATGTCGGGCCTCGTCTGCCTGCTGCCGCACGGCTATGAAGGCCAGGGTCCGGAGCACTCTTCGGCTCGCCTGGAACGCTATCTGCAGCTCTGCGCCGAAGATAACATGCAGGTCGCCAACGTCACGACGCCGGCGAACTACTTCCACATCCTGCGCCGTCAGCTGAAGCGCGACTTCCGCAAGCCGCTGATCCTGATGACGCCGAAGTCGCTGCTGCGCCACAAGCGTGCCGTATCGAGCCTTGCGGAGATGGCCGGGGAAACCTCCTTCCATCGCCTGCTCTGGGACGATGCCGAGGTGATCAAGGATGGCCCGATCAAGCTGCAGAAGGACAACAAGATCCGTCGCGTCGTCATCTGCTCGGGCAAGGTCTACTACGATCTGTTGGAAGAGCGCGAAAAGCGCGGCATCGACGATATCTACCTGCTGCGCATCGAACAGCTCTACCCGTTCCCGGCTAAGGCGCTCATCAACGAGCTCAGCCGCTTCCGCAATGCGGAGATGGTCTGGTGCCAGGAAGAGCCGAAGAACATGGGCGCATGGTCCTTCATCGATCCCTATCTGGAATGGGTGCTCGCCCATATCGATGCCAAGTACCAGCGCGTTCGCTACACTGGCCGTCCGGCCGCCGCCTCTCCGGCGACAGGCCTGATGTCCAAGCATCTGTCGCAGCTTGCGGCGTTCCTTGAGGACGCGCTCGGCGGTTGAGGGGTTGCGCGATGATGCGTTTTCGTTTGAAAATCGCCTCGTCGCGCTCCAGCCTTCCGCATGATGCGACGAGGAAAAGAATGGCCGCCATGCAGCAATGCGCAGCCTACTGCCATGACACGGGATTTGCCCGATCGGTTTCCTCCGGTTGGGTTATTTCCGCTCCTGGTGCTCTCAGCCCCCGACCATCTGTCGCCGGAATTCCATCTAACTCATAATGACGAAAATCAGGATCTGAACAATGGCCACTGAAATCCGCGTTCCTACCCTCGGCGAGTCCGTCAGCGAGGCGACCGTCGGCACCTGGTTCAAGAAGGTCGGCGATGCCATCAAGGCCGATGAGCCGCTGCTCGAGCTTGAAACCGACAAGGTAACGATCGAAGTTCCTGCCCCTGCGGCAGGCACCCTGTCCGAAATCGTTGTCCAGGCCGGCGAAACCGTAGGTCTCGGCGCACTGCTCGGCCAGATCTCCGCCGGCAACGGCGCTGCCGCCGCTCCGGCACAGGCTGCCGCACCTGCCGCTGCAGCCCCGGCTGCCGCTGCACCGGTTGCAGCTCCCGCCGTTTCCGCTCCCGCTTCTTCCATGCCGCCGGCTCCGGCTGCAGGAAAGCTGCTCGCTGAAAACTCTCTCTCTGCTGATCAGGTTGACGGCAGCGGCAAGCGTGGCCAGGTCCTGAAGGGCGACGTCATCGCTGCTGTCGCCAAGGCTGCTTCGGCTCCCGCCGCCGCACCGGCTGCACCCGTTGCCGCCCGGGCCCCGACCGCCGTCGAGGACGTCAGCCGCGAAGAGCGCGTCAAGATGACCCGCCTGCGCCAGACGATCGCCAAGCGCCTTAAGGATGCGCAGAACACCGCCGCCATGCTCACCACCTACAACGAGGTGGACATGAAGGCCGTCATGGATCTGCGCAACAAGTACAAGGACATCTTCGAGAAGAAGCATGGCGTGAAGCTCGGCTTCATGGGCTTCTTCACCAAGGCCGTCACTCACGCGCTGAAGGAACTTCCCGCCGTCAACGCCGAGATCGACGGCACCGACATCATCTACAAGAACTACTGCCACGTCGGCATGGCTGTCGGCACCGACAAGGGCCTCGTAGTTCCGGTTATTCGCGATGCCGACCAGATGTCGATCGCCGAAGTGGAGAAGGAGCTCGGCCGTCTGGCGAAGGCTGCCCGCGACGGCACGCTGTCGATGGCCGACATGCAGGGCGGCACCTTCACCATCACCAATGGTGGCGTTTACGGTTCGCTGATGTCCTCGCCGATCCTCAATGCGCCGCAGTCGGGTATTCTCGGCATGCACAAGATCCAGGAACGTCCGGTCGCTATCGGCGGTCAGGTCGTCATCCGTCCGATGATGTATCTGGCGCTCTCCTACGATCATCGCATCGTCGACGGCAAGGAAGCCGTTACCTTCCTCGTGCGCGTCAAGGAAAGCCTGGAAGATCCGGAACGTCTCGTTCTCGATCTCTAAGGGGAGCGTTGGATCATGTCGACATGGCCCATGCGGACGCTGCGCGGATTGTTGTGCGCCGTCGCCGCATGGGTGCCATCCTCCACCAACGCGGCCGAGATCGACATCTCCAAGCTCAGCAGCAATCTCGATCTGGCGTCCCTTGGCGACGCCGATCTTGCCGCCCGATCGATCAAGGTCCTTCGTATCGGCAAAGTGGAACTGACATCCGGGCGCATTGTCGCCAGCGATCCGCTGGTCGGGCCTGACCGCGCCCCGCTTGCCCGCACCGTTTCCCCTGGCGATTATCCCGTCACGCTCTATCAAGCCTTTGGCCGCATCGCCGCAGCCAGCCTGCGCTTTGCCGAGGGCAAGCCCACGCGTTGGGAGCTGGCGGTGATCCCGGGCCAGGACATCAATTCGCTGAAGGGCGATGAATTTTTCGGCTATCCGGTCGATGCCGGTCTCGGCTGCTATATGGATGCCGATACTTACGCGATGATCCGGGAGCGCGAAAAGCAGGTCCAGACAGAGAAGTCATCTTCGGACATCAACTATTATGATGATGTCCTGGCGTCCGAATTGGAACCGAACAACAATGATTACGCCCTGCATCGTCCGATCTCGGGCAAGCGCGGTAACGTCGCGGTTTTCTCCAGCGGCTGGGGCGACGGGTTCTATCCGGTTTTCTGGGGGCTCGATGCGAGCGGTCGGCCGCTGGTGCTGTTCACCGATTTCGGTGTGGCTGAGAATGCCGATGGCCGGCGTGAGCCGGGAGGAAAATGACCATGCCGGCAACATCCTCGATTGCCAAACGGACCCCCTTGTGCGGAGCGATATTGGTCTGCGTGATCAATCCCTTGCCCGCACTCGCACTTGAATGCGCGCAGGAAAAGGCTGTCTATGTCGACATGGACGATGCCTATGAGCTGCGCTTCGAACCGATGAGCTCCGACTCACCCGTCAGCAACAGGCTCAAGCTCACGGTGCGCAATACCGCGATCGTGGCTGAGGGGATCGTGATGCGCACGGACGACAATCTGCGCGCTGATGGCCGGATCATGTTCGAATGTCCGGAAGGAGATGTCACCGGGGCAGATCTCAAGGCCTGCACGGTCTGGCAAGGCATGGTTTACGCCTCCGACCTGAAGGGCCATATTCGCACGCTGCCGGCCGAAGGCGAGAGCGCGGCTGACAGGCTGTTCCTGCCGGCGCTCGGCCCCTCTATCCAGAAGTCTTCGCTTTGGGGGCAAGGAAAGGCGACCGTGGCGCCTTGGGACGTCCTCAGCTTGAAAGGATGCAATCAATGACCGATGATGATGCGCCTGTTCTTCTCGTAACCGGCGGCAGCCGCGGCATTGGCGCTGCGATCTGCATGGCCGCCGCACAGCATGGCTGGGCCGTGGCGGTCAACTATGCCTCCAACAAGGAAGCGGCGGAGGCTGTGGTCGGGACGATCCTCGATGCCGGTGGTGCGGCGATCGCCGTTGCCGGTGATGTCGGCAAGCCCGAGGATATCAAGAGCATCTTCGCCAAGGTCGATGCCTATTTCGGCCGGATCGACGGCCTCGTCAACAATGCCGGTGTCGTGGATGTCATGCAGCGCCTGGATGAGATGACGCCGGAGCGGCTGGATCGCATGTTCCGCATCAACATCAGCGGCACGATGCTGGCTGCGGCAGAGGCTGTGCGCCGCATGTCAACGCTGCATGGGGGTAAGGGCGGGGTGATCGTCAATATCTCCTCCATGTCCTCGACACTCGGCGGCGGCGGACAATATGTCGATTACGCCGCGTCGAAGGGAGCGATCGATACCTTCACCATCGGTCTTGCGCGAGAGGTCGCGGCGGAAGGCATTCGCGTGAATGCCGTTCGGCCCGGAATCATCGATACGGATATCCATGCGGCGGCCGGCCGGCCGGACCGGGCTCGGGATATCGCGCCGCAACTGCCGATGAAGCGTGCGGGAACGTCCGACGAGGTAGCGGATGCCGTCCTCTACCTGTTGAGCCCCCATGCATCCTATATAACGGGTGCCCTGCTCGACGTGAGCGGCGGCCGCTGATCGGAACGGGGTAGGCGACATGCAATATATCTTCGAATTCCTCGGCCTGATGGCGGTGTTCTCGATCTTCATCGTCGTTCCGGGCGCCGACTTTGCCGTCATCCTGCGCCAGAGCATCGTACATGGCCGCCGCGCCGCTATGATGACCGGGCTCGGCATGGGCTTCTCGCTGCTCTTTCACATCAGCTACACCATTCTCGGCCTCGGTCTGATCGTGTCGCAATCCCTCATGCTGTTCAGCGTGGTGAAGTGGGCCGGTGTTCTCTATCTCGTCTATCTCGGCATCAAATCTTTCCGTGAGCAGGGCTTCAAGGTGAAGGATGTCGAGATTACCGAGGAAGACCGCAAGCCGGTTTCCGTCTGGCGCTGCCTGGCGACGGGTTTCATTACCAACGCGCTGAACCCGAAGCCGGTGCTGTTCTTCCTGTCGCTGTTTTCGACGCTCGTCCATCACGACACGCCGGCGCTCATCCAGTTCAGCTACGGCATCGGCATGGCTGCGGCACTCGTCGCCTGGTTTGCCGGCGTTTCCACCTTCTTCACCGTCAAGCCGGTTCGCGATCGTTTCATCGCGTCAGGCAAATGGTTTAACCGCATCACCGGAGCGGCGCTCGTCGGCTTCGGCATCCGCCTCGCCTTGGCACGGGCGACCGACTAACAAAAGATACCAAATAAGGAAATTAAAACATGTCCTACGATGTGATCATTATCGGAACCGGCCCCGGCGGCTACGTTTGCGCAGTCAAGGCAGCGCAGCTCGGCCTGAAGGTCGCGGTCGTCGAAAAGCGCGCGACCTATGGCGGCACCTGCCTCAACGTCGGCTGCATTCCGTCCAAGGCGCTGCTGCATGCTTCCGAAGTGTTCCATCATGCCGGCCATGGCATGGATGCGTTGGGCGTCGAAGTGGCCGCACCGAAGTTGAACCTCGGCAAGATGCTGGCCCACAAGGACGCGACCGTGAAGTCGAATGTCGACGGCGTCGCCTTCCTGTTCAAGAAGAACAAGATCGATGCGTTCCAGGGCACCGGCAAGATCGTTGCCGCTGGCAAGGTTTCCGTCACGGCTGAAGACGGCAAGGTGACCGAGATCGAAGGCAAGAACATCGTCATCGCCACCGGCTCCGACGTTGCCGGCATTCCGGGCGTTCCGCTCGAGATCGACGAGAAGATCATCATCTCTTCGACCGGCGGCATCGCGCTCGACAAGGTGCCGGGCAAGATGATCGTGGTCGGCGGCGGCGTCATCGGCCTCGAGCTCGGCTCGGTCTGGTCGCGTCTCGGCGCGAAGGTCACCGTCGTCGAATATCTCGACAACATCCTCGGCGGCATGGACGGCGAAGTCTCCAAGCAGTTCCAACGCATGCTGGCCAAGCAGGGCATCGAATTCCATCTCGGAGCCAAGGTTGTCGGCGTCGAAAAGTCCGGCAGCGGCGCAAAGGTCACCTTCGAGCCGGTCAAGGGCGGCGACAAGGTCGTGCTCGATGCCGACGTCGTTCTCGTTGCCACCGGCCGCAAGCCGTACACGGCAGGCCTCGGCCTCGAAGAAGCCGGTGTCGCACTCGACAATCGCGGCCGCGTCGAGATCGACGGCCACTTCAAGACCAATGTCGCCGGCATCTATGCCATCGGCGACGTGGTGAAGGGACCGATGCTGGCGCACAAGGCGGAGGACGAGGGCGTCGCCCTTGCCGAAATCCTTGCAGGCCAGGCCGGTCACGTGAACTACGAAGTCATTCCGAGCGTGGTCTACACACAGCCGGAAGTCGCTTCCGTCGGCAAGACCGAGGAAGAGCTGAAAGCTGCAGGCATCGCCTACAAGGTCGGCAAGTTCCCGTTCTCGGCCAATGGCCGCGCCCGCGCCATGCTGGCGACCGATGGTTTCGTCAAGATCCTTGCCGACAAGGAAACCGATCGCGTCCTCGGCGGCCATATCGTCGGCTTCGGCGCCGGCGAAATGATCCACGAGATTGCCGTGCTGATGGAATTCGGCGGCTCCTCGGAAGATCTCGGCCGTACCTGCCATGCGCATCCCACAATGTCGGAAGCCGTGAAGGAAGCAGCGCTCGCGACCTTCTTCAAGCCGATACACATGTAAGAACGGGCATCCCAGCCGAGCCGGGTGCTGGGTTGCAATGAAAGCCCGATGATGCGATGTACGACCTTTGTGCATCGCATCATCGAAGCTCTCCCATTCATCGAAGTCGGCATGTCACGTCAAATCCCAGCACTTTTCGTATCTCTGCAACTCTCCATTGCCGTCGTATTCACGGGCCTTGTGGTTGGTGTGGCGCCGGCGCGCGCCGAAGCCCCTGCTACTGGCTGGCCGCAGGCCGCCAGCGATCTTCCGGTGGAGCAAGGCATTCGCTTCGGCACGCTGCCCAACGGCATGCGCTATGCCATCATGCACAATGCGACGCCGGCAGGGCAGGTGGCGATCCGCTTCCGCATCGGTAGCGGCTCGCTGCAGGAAAACGACAATCAGCAGGGATTGGCGCATTTCCTCGAACATATGGCCTTCAAGGGGTCGACCCATGTTCCTGAAGGCGAGATGATCCGCACCCTCCAGCGCCTCGGCCTGGCTTTCGGTGCCGATACCAACGCCTCCACGAGCTACGGTGAGACCACTTATTCGCTCGATCTGCCCGAGGCCGATGCCGAGCGTGTTTCTACCGGCCTGATGCTGATGCGCGAGACGGCAAGCGAGCTGACGCTCGATGCTGGTGCGTTCGACCGCGAGCGCGGGGTCATCCTTTCTGAAGAAAAGTTGCGCGACACGCCGCAATATCGAGGCAGCATGGGCTTCCTCAATCAGGTGCTGTCCGGCCAGCGGGTGACGCAGCGGCCGCCTATCGGGAAGACCGATATCATCAGCAACGCGCCCGTCGATCTGGTTCGCGATTACTATCGCGCCAACTACCGGCCGGAGCGCGCGACGCTGATCGTGGTCGGCGATGTCGATGCTGCCGCTATCGAAGCCGATATCCGCGACCGTTTCGGTAACTGGACTTCCCACACGCCCGCACCGGCTGCCATCGATCTGGGCACGCTTGAGAAGCACGGAGAACGCGTCGCGACCGTCGTCGTGCCTGGCGGAGCCACCCGCGTGCAGATTGCCTGGACACGACCATATGACAGCGCGCAGGATACGGTCGCCAAGCGCCGCCAGCAGTTGATCGAGGGTATCGGCCTTGCCGTTCTCAACAGGCGAATATCGGTTTTGGCGCAGCAGCCCGACGCGCCATTCGTCAGCGCGCAGGCAGGCTCTCAGAATCTGTTGAAATCCGCTCGTGCTACGCTTATCGCCGCCGATACCAATCCGGACAGATGGCAGGCGGCACTTGCCGCCATCGATCAGGAGCAGCGCCGGATTGCCCAGTTCGGCGTCGCGCAAAGCGAAATCGACCGAGAGCTTGCCGAGTATCGTTCGATGCTGCAGGCGGCTGCCGGTGGTGCCACGACGCGCACAAGCCCCGATATTGCCGGCGCTCTGGCCTGGAGCGTCGGTGCCGATGTCGTCTTTACCTCGCCTGCGGACGACCTCTCGTTGTTCGATGCCGCGATGAAGGGACTGACGGCGGCCGAGGTCAACGAAAGTCTCAAGCTTGCCTTTGCCGGCAACGGCCCGCAGCTGGTGCTGCAGAGTCCGCAAATGCCCGAAGGCGGCGAGGCGGCCGTCGAAAAAGCCTATGCCGCTTCGCGTGCGGTTGCCGTCAGCGCACCGTCGCATGCGGAGGCGGTCGCGTGGCCATATACCGATTTCGGACCTGCTGGCGCCGTCGTCGAGCGGCGAGTGGTCGACGATCTCGGCGTTACCATGGTGCGGTTTGCCAATGGCGTCCGCTTGACCGTCAAGCCGACCAAGCTTCGCGCAGACGAGATACTGGTTCGCGCCAATATCGGCCGCGGCCTGCTTGATCTGCCGCATGACCGCCCGCTGCCGATCTGGGCGGCGCCTGCAGTTTCGCTCTCCGGTCTCAAGGCGATCGGCTACGAGGACATGCAGAAGGCGCTGGTCAGCAAGGTGGCCGCCAGCGACTTTTCCATCCGGGACGGCGCTTTCAGGTTCGAAGGCGCCACGCGGCCGAGCGATCTTGTAACCCAGCTGCAGCTCATAACAGCCTATATTTCCGATCCGGTCTATCGGCCGGATACCTTCAAGCGGGTGCAGCAGGCTTATCTGAATAGCCTTGCTCAACTTCAGGCGACGCCTGGCAGCGTGGTCGGCCGCGATCTTCCCGGCCTTCTGCATTCCGGCGATCCACGCTGGGCTTTTCCGGACCGTGCGCAATTGCTCGACACCAAGCCGGAAGAATTCGAAGCATTCCTGCGGCCCTATCTTGCCAAGGGGCAGATCGAGGTCATCATCGCAGGCGATGTCGCCGTGGATGACGCCATTCGCCTGACGGCCGAGACTTTAGGCGCGCTACCTGCCCGGCCGGATGCGCGAGAGCAGGCTGCCGACAACGATGCGCGTTTTCCGGCTCCGACGGCGGAACCGGTCGTGCGGCTTCAGAATGGGCGAAGCGACAATGCCGGTGCGCTCGTCGCCATGCCGATCGGCGATTTTCTTTCCGACTTGCCGCGCGCCGCGGCCGCCAATGTCACGGGCGCGATCTTCCGCAATCGGCTGATCGATCAATTCCGTGTCGCTGAGGGCGCGACCTACAGCCCACAGGGCAGTGTCGATCTATCCAAGTCGGTGCCCGGCTATGGTTTCGGTTATGTCTATGTGGAGACGACGCCGGCGAAGGTGGACCACTTTTTCGATCTCGTAAGCAAGATCGCCGCCGACTTGCGCGACAAGGAGGTCTCATCCGATGAGTTGACGCGAGCAAGATCGCCGATCGTCGAGGAGATCAAGCGGTCCCTGCAGACCAACAATTATTGGCTGGAGAGCCTTCACGATGCGCAAACGGATCCGCGCCGCCTGGATCGTATCCGCCGCGGCATAGACAACTATCAGTCGCTGACGGCGCCGGACATCCGCACGATCGCCACGCGATATCTGAAGCCCGAGACGGCCTGGCGCCTGAAGATTTTACCGGCCGATGGATCGGCTGTTCGCTAGAGCGTAATGCGCCGCGCACTTTTCCTGGAGATGTTCCAGCGCCGATCCTACCTCGGGTAAATTGCCGCAGCCGGCTTTATCGCTGCGGTTGTTTTGCCCGATATGATAGTCTGCAGACATCGAAATGACAGGTGAAATGATGTCTGCAAAACCCTTGATGGTGAAACCGCATATGCCGCATCCCGCTTTGCCCGGGGCGGATTGGGCGGATTGTTTCGAGCTGCAGGTGCCGAAATCGGATCTTACGGCAATAGCTGCGGCGCGTGCGATGCTTGGTCGTTTTCCGCCCTGGGTGCGGCTGCTGATGTCGCTGCGCAATTCGGTGACGAGCATATTCGGATTGAAATCCACCGGCAGTGATCTGGCGGGCAACAAGGAAACGATCGGCTTCTTTCCGATCGTCAGCCAGTCGGACGATCAGGTCGTTCTGGGCTTTGACGATCGCCATCTCGATTTTCGCGTCGTCATCGACGTGCGGGACGATGGTCGGGGGCGCCGGCTGGTCGACACGACGACGCTGGTGAAGCGAAAGATATTGCTTGGACGAATCTATATTGCCCTGATCACGCCGTTTCATCGGCTGATCGTCGCGAGGATGCTGGCCGATTTCGGCAGGCGCATGAATTCCGCTAGTTTGCCTGCGTCACCGTGAAGCCCTGCTTGCGCAGCAGCGCGACGAGGCCCTTGTCGCCAACGAGATGCAGTGCACCGATGGCGATGAAGGCGTTGCCCTTGTCGAGGATCGGCGCAGATCGTTCGGCCATAACCTTGTTGCGGTCGAGGATGATGCGCTGCTCGAAGGCGGCGGTATCTTCGTCAGTGATCTTCTGGCTGGGCTCGATGATCTTCAGCATCGGCACCATCGCGCCGATATTACCGGCGAGATAGAGATCGGTCATCGTTTCGTTGACGTCGTTGATCTTGTCGCCGAGCTCGAGCGTCTGGATCAGCGATTTCAGATGCAGCGCGATCGGCAGATCGCTCATTGCCTTAGCCTGTTCGGCCAGGGTCTCGAGCCCCTTCACCTGCTTGCCTTCGGCAGCGGCATCGCTCGCCAGCTTCTGATCGAGGAATTTGGCGCCGGCGGTCTTGCGGCGAACCTCGCAGCCCGTCATTTCGAAGGAGCTTGCGATCAGCCACGGCTGCATGCGGGAGACGGCGGCAAGAACGATGCCGCGTTCCTTCAATCCCGCCTCAAGGCGCGCATTGTCTTCGGTGGAAAGATGCTCGCTGATGGTCGATCCATCGGTGATCATCGTCAGCGACGGATTGGCGAAGAGGGCGGCGGCCGCCTTCTTGTCATCGAGAATCTCGTCGGATTCGACAACGATCGTGTCGGCCGAAGCCACGGCTTCGGCCGCTCCCTTCGGCATGGCGAGCACGCGCGTATCGGAGACATGCATCGTGCCGAGCATCCAGGACGGCTTCAGGCCTGGCTTCTCGATCTTCCAGAAAATGCCCTTGCCGTTTTCCACCTTGTCGCCGGCTGCGATGATGGAGGCATACTTCGCCGGATCGGTCTTCTGCAGCTCAGCCATCAGATCCTTGCCGCCGCACTTGTCCGAGACAGCCTGGTCGGCATGAACAGGCTGCAGCGTCAGCAGGGTCGCGATCAAGATAACGGCCAGCATCAGCGGAAAGGCCGTTGCAAGCCAAAGCAGGATATCGGCAGGCGCCGGTTTCGCAGGCCGCGTCATCTTGGATCCGAGGGCAGAAATCATCTAAACCTTCCGCTGGCAAAGGCGACGGCTTCTAGAGCGCGAAAATGGCTTTCGAGAGACGTGCAGAACAAGCCTCTGCTCTACCCTTTGTAAACGCATTTTTCCTTAACGCAGGGGGTTAATGCTTTCTTATGCCCGCGGGTGGGCTCGATCATAGACCTCGAGCAATCGTGAGGAATCGATCCCGGTATAGACCTGCGTTGTCGAAAGGCTGGCATGGCCGAGCAGTTCCTGGATAGTGCGAAGATCGCCACCGCCGGCCAGCAGATGGGTGGCGAAGGAATGGCGAAGCGCATGCGGCGTGGCGGTGTCCGGCAGGCCGAAGGCGCCGCGCAGCTTCTGCATTCCGTGCTGGATGATGCCCGGCTGCAGCTTGCCGCCGCGCGCGCCGCGGAAAAGCGGTCCATCGGCATCGAGATGGTAAGGACAGATCTTGCGATAGTGCTCGACCGCTTCGATAACGACGGGAAGCAGCGGCACCAGCCGCGTCTTGTTGCCCTTGCCGGTGATGCGCAAAGAGGTGGCACCCGGTGAAAAATCCTGCGGCTTCAGGTCAAGCGCCTCGGAAATGCGCAGGCCGCAGCCGTAGAGCAGGGTTAGGACCGCGGCGTCGCGTGCGGCGATCCACGGCTCCTCGTGCAACTGCGCTTCGTCGCTGACGACGGTGATCGCCTGGGTATCGGAGAGAGGCTTGGGAAGCGACTTCGGCTGTTTCGGCGAGCGCACGGCGGCGGCACCGGCGGCATTCACCAGGCCCTTCTTCTCGAGGTAACGCAACAGTGAACGAAGGCCGGCAAGATTGCGGCCGAGCGAACGGGCGCCGGCGCCATCCTTGCGGCGGGCGGCGAGAAAGGCACGAAAGTCGGCAGGGCGCAATGCGTGAATATCCGCGATCGTTGCCGGGCCGCCGAGGTGGCCGGTGAGGAACGTCAGGAACTGCCGCGTGTCGCGCTCATAGGCGTTCAGCGTGTGCGCTGCGAGCCTGCGTTCCTGACCTAGCGCGTCGAGCCAGCGGCTGCGTTCGGCCATCAACCCTGAGTCGGCGATGATCAATAATTCGTTCAGTGGAAAACCCCTTGAAATTCGGATTCCTTCTGCCACTTTGAAAGAGGGAAGGTTATGGAATCACTAACTTTCCCGCTGAACCGCTTGCATTTTTCATGCGCTGCGGGAGCAACGGCACTTTAAAATGACGGCATGTATCCGCCCCCAAGCCCCCGACGGTTCAGCGGCTATGTGCGAGGCGCTTGTCATGCTTCGATCATATTCGATTGCGATAGAATATATCCCAACCATTCAGGACACTTCATGGCGCGTCGCGGCTCGATAACTGCATTGGGACAGCTCGCAGAAACGATTGCTTTGGTGTCCCAGGGCCAGCCCGGACATATCGTCGATACTTTGATTGCCGAGCGCGGCCAGAAGATCGTGCGCAATCCGCTCTGGCCGCTCATGCGCCCGTTTCTCTACACGCTGCTGCGCTACAACAAGGCGATCGAATTCGCCGATGACGTCGCCAAGCTTTCCGGCTTCCAGTGCTTTGAATATATGAGCGATCTGCTGCGGCTCGACATCGGCGTGAGCCATGCCGATCGCATTCCCGCATCCGGCGGTTTCATTCTCGTGAGCAATCATCCGACAGGCATCGCCGATGGCGTCGCCGTCTTCGATCTCCTGAAATCGCGCCGGCCCGATATGATGGTGTTTGCCAATCGAGATGCGGTACGCGTCAATCCGCGCTTTGCAGAGATGATCATCCCGGTCGAATGGCGCGAGGAACACAAGAGCAAGCCGAAGACGCGCGAGACGCTGCAGCTGACGAACCGGGCGGTTGCCGACGGCAAGGTGACGGTGCTGTTTCCCTCCGGTCGCATCGCCTATTGGGCGAACGGCAAGCTGAACGAGCGGCCCTGGAAGACGTCAGCCGTAGGGCTGGCGCGCAAGTACAATCTGCCGATCCTGCCCGTGCACCTGACGGCGCGCAATTCCGGCCTGTTCTACTGGTTCGCCAAATGGTCGACCGAGCTGCGCGACATGACGGTTTTCCACGAGCTGCTCAACAAGCGCGGGGACCGGTTCGATTTTCTCGTGGGCAACCTCATCCCGGTCGAGCATCTGGACGGTGACGTCAACGAGGTAACGAAGGCGCTGGAGAGGCATACGGTCTTCGACCTTGCGGCCGATGGCAATGCAACTTTCTCTCCGGTTGTGCTACCCAGGCGGGATGAAGCCCTGGTATCGCATTCTCTTTGACACGGGAATCGGCTAGACCGCAGGGCATGCTGCTACGCTCCATGTCTGCCCGGAACTATCGCTCCTTGCGCTCGATCCGAATGGATCTCTCCGATGTCAACCTGTTCATCGGCGAGAATGGTGTCGGCAAATCCAACCTCTATCGCTCGCTGCAGCTGGTGCAGGCGGCGGTTCGCGGCCGGCTGGCGCATGAAATCTCCGGCGAAGGTGGCATGTTCTCGACCATGTGGTCGGGCAAGCGTCGTTCGCATGAGTCTGCGCGCATCCGCTTCGATGTCGAGTTGCTCGACATGGAGCGCGCCGCGACCTTCCGCTACTGGATCGAGGCCGGCATGAAGCCGCCGACTGCCGCGGGGTTTTCTCTCGAGCCGCAAATCAAGGCCGAGGTACTTTCGTTCGAAGCCGGGCGCAGGCCGGTGACGATGATGAAGCGCGAAGGGGCCGGTATTTCGGTGCGCGGCGAAACTGGACGTATGGAAGCCTATCGTGAGCAGGCTTTACCGTCGGAAACTGCAATCGCGCTGCTTGGCGATGCCGGACATTATCCGGAGATTGGCACCTTCCGGCGAGCTGTTGACGCCTGGCGCTTCTTTCATGGCTTCCGCACTGATCGCGCTTCGCCGCTGCGCGGGCCTTGTCTCGCGGTCACGTCGCCAATGCTGGATGAGGACGGAGCCAATATTGCCGCTGTATTCGCGACGCTCGCGCATATACGAGGAGATACGGTCGAACTGGATCGGGTTCTTGCCGCGGCGCTCGGTGGCGCGCGGCTTGTCGTACCCGAGCCGCAGGAAACGGCGGATTTCGGGTTGATGCTGCCCGAGTTTCCCAACCGCGTCTTCCAGCCGCGCGAGCTTTCCGACGGCCAGATTCGTTTTCTCGGCCTTGCTGCCGCCTTGATGTCCTATCGCCTGCCTCCGCTGATCGCGCTCAACGAGCCGGAGGCGAGCTTGCATCCAGACATGCTGCCGCCGCTTGCCGATATGATCGCGCAGGCGGCCAAGACCAGCCAGATCTGGATCGTTACCCATTCCGAGGTTTTGGCGCAGGCCGTGCGTGAGCGCTGCGGCGCAAAGCCGCGCCGCGTAGTCCGCGAGGACGGCTCCACCTGGATCGACGGCATGCGGCTGACCGGCATGATCGATGAGGGCGATGAATAATAGATGTTGGAGCTTTTACCGTACCTGCTCAATGTCCCGGGGAAATCGGCAAGGGCAAATTTCGGCCGGGATTTTTAGCACTTAGATTTATTGAAATGGGATTGCCGACATGACCTCAGCGGATAGAGCTGCTCTCTTGAACGACTTGGCAGCCATGATTGCGAGCCGGGAAATGGCGCGGCCGCTTCGCGTCGCGATCGACGGCAGGACGGCTTCGGGCAAGACCACGCTGGCGAACGAATTGGCCGAGTGCCTCAGAGGCCGCGGGCGACAAATCATCCGCACCTCGATCGATGGCTTCCATCGGCCGAAGGTGGAGCGTTATGCGCGCGGTCGGCATTCCGCCGAAGGTTACTATTACGATGCGCGTGATTTTCCCGCCATCCATGCGCTGCTTTTGAAACCCCTGGGGCCTGGCGGCGACAGGTGGTATCGCACGGCCTCGTTCGATCTGCACAAGGACGTGCCGATCGAACAGGATCCGCAATTCGCGCCAAATGACGCGATCCTCATCGTCGACGGCACCTTTCTGCAGCGGCCGGAGCTGCGGCAAGGCTGGGACCTCGCCATCTTTGTCGAAACCTCCGAACATGTCTCCGAGCAGCGCGGCATTGCACGTGACACGGCACTTCTGGGCGGAGCGGAGACGACCCGCCAGCTCTACGCCGATCGATACCGGCCCGCCTTTGCTCTCTATGAAAGCCTGGCTGCGCCTGCTTTTTCCGCCGATGCGATAATTAACAATGACGATTTTGATCGGCCGACCCTTCGGATTCGTGAGGGCGGCAGGCTGTCTGCTGTGTAAAACAATCTCTAATGTTGGTGGATGTGTTTAGCAGATGCGTTGGTCAGGGGAGGTACTCACGTCGGCTCATTTCCGACAGCATTTATAGGATGCTAACAAGGCATCACTGTCGAGGATGACGTGCCGAGTTCAGGCGGGATCTTTGATATCAGGGCTGTAAGTATAAATACCGTCCCATTCGACTCCGTTTTTTTGTTCAACCCGCTTAAAATGGGATTTTAATGGAAGTCCTGTCTCAACGGATATCCAAATCTTAATGGAGTCAACCTGTTCGGGAGACAGGTGGTCGTAGGACCAAATCTCGGTTCGAACGCCATCTATCGTTTCGCTGCCAACATGTTGGCAATTCTCGAGATCACTGGTTTTTGAATATTGGCGCGGTTCTACGTGCCACGGCTCTGAACCTTCACGCCACCACTGTTTGGCATCAACAAATAGGCTGGTGAAACTGATTGCCATGAGACGACTGGTGCCGTCCAGTCGAGCCCGTGACGTGGCATTGAGTTTTTCCGACATCGCCCTGACAGGCGCGCATGCATCATCTGTCGCAAAAGCGGGTGTCGTTCTGGCGATGTGGGTGCACGTCGCAAGTGCCGCCGTCAGGGCTATGATGGATTTTTTCATGGAAGCCTCTCCCAGGGTGGCCGTTGATCATGAAATACTAGAGGTAGTAAAGGCTGTCACGCGGCTGGTGAGGGTTACTGTTTCTCGTGCCATCCAGCAGCTACTGCCTTGACTGAGATTGACAATGGATATGCTACCCGCTGCTCCGCTGCGGCCAACACCGACTATTGAAGGTATTGATGTACAGGCCCTGATATTCACCGCATTTGGATGCCATCCCCATTTTGCCTTTAGTCGTCCACCACTCCCGGGTTTCCTTTTGCGTCCGTCCGGGGCATGGTTTGGCGCAATGAGCAAAGATTCTTCCGATCTGTTCAGTGCGCTTTTCGAGGCGGCACCCGCAAAGCCTGTGATGAGCCGTACGGTTCTCCTGTCTCTGCCGGCACCGAGAGCAATGTGAGCCCGGAGCATCGGTTCCTGTCCATCACAGGGAAATCCGAATAGCCTCCGGTTTCCACTCGATGCGAAATCGAATAACCTCCTTTTTACTGGAGATGGCCAACGAGAGCATTGGGGATGTCTATGCATGCGGTCTACTGTGGGCTCACGAGGGCAGTTGCCCTAGGCATTCTGAGTATTTTTCCCGCATTTTTCTTTGTTTCCTGCTCGACGGTCGGCGGAGCTGGCGGTCAATCTCATCCCGTAGCGGCGAGCAAATTGACAGGTCCCGCTAAAGACAAAGCGGCCGAACGCCGGCGATGGGAGGACAGAGTCCAACGGGATAATCAGCTAGATCCAAGCGGATCGGCGCCGGGCTCCTATGGCTCCTTCGGTCGCCGTTTCACTTGGTGAGCGAGAGATTTTCAAATCACAAAATCGCTTAGGCAGTTCATAATTGCCGTTCCTGTTCGAGTAGCCAGCCCTCATATTCAGCACCACGGATACCAATGCGAAACTTCGTCTATGGGATGGCAACCGGAGCATTGCTCACCATGGTGGTGACTATGGGGCCTACCGTGGTTGAATCTGTCGAACATGTTTGGGGGCTGATGCATAGCACTTGGGCACCGACACCGTCCGGGCCTTCCTTGCCTCTCTCGGCATATGAGGTGCATCGGCTTGCCGCCGTGGCCGCGATGAGGGATTATTGCAACATCTATTTCGAAGAGACCGAGAAGAGCGACCGACTGGGAATGCGATTTAGAGACAGTCAAGACCCGGATAAACTTGAAATCCTTCATAGGTTGACTGAAAGCTTCAAGAGCGAAGATTGTGATGATCTACTTCGCCGATTTCCCGATATGATGAAATATGTGGACTTCTAAAATTAATATCTGCCTCGTGCGGAAAATGGTCCTTGTCGGCATCATTGCCTAACGCGGAATACTCTCCACAGCTGCAGACCATTCGCATTTTGCGGGTGATCGTATAACACTCCCGGGTTTTCTTTTGCATCCGTCCGGGGCATGGTCTGGCGCAATGAGCAAAGATTCTTCCGATCTGTTCGGTGCGCTTTTCGAGGCGGCGCCCGCGAAATCTGTGATGAGCCGTACGGTTCCCGTTCTCGTGCCGATGCCGGCGCCGAGGGCCTATTCCTATGCCGTGCCGGAGGGCATGGCGGTGGAGCCGGGCTCCGTCGTGCAGGTGCCGCTCGGGCCGCGGCAGGTCATCGGCGTCGTCTGGGATGGCGATGATGATGGTGGCGTCGATCCGAAGAAGCTGCGGCCGATCAGCCATGTGTTCGATTGTCCGCCGCTCGGCAAGCAAATGCGCGATTTCATCGATTGGGTTGCCACTTACACGCTGTCGCCGCCGGGGCTTGTGGCGCGCATGGCACTCCGCGCGCCCGCCGCCTTCGATCCTGAGCCGATGATCGAGGGCCTACATTTCATCGGAGGTCAGCCGGAGAGGCTGACGCCGGCCCGCGCCAAGGTAATGGAGATTGCCGCCGATGGGTTGTCCTGGACGCGGCTTGGCCTCGCACACGCGGCCGGTGTTTCCACCAGCGTCGTCGACGGGTTGATCTCGCAAGGCATTTTCGAGACCATCTTCCTGCCGCCACCGCCGGTGGTCGCCAAGCCCGATCCGGAATTTACCGCCTCGCGGCTGCAGGGGCCGCAGAAGGATGCGGCCGACGAGATCCTGGCCGATGTGCGCAAGGGTGAGTTCGCAGTTTCGCTGATCGACGGCGTCACCGGGTCCGGCAAGACCGAGGTCTATTTCGAGGCCATTGCCGAAACACTGAGGCGCGGCAAGCAGGTGCTGATCCTGTTGCCGGAGATCGCGCTGACGGCAAGCTTTCTCGAGCGCTTTCAGGATCGCTTCGGCGCCAAGCCGGCCGAATGGCATTCCGATCTTGCGCCGAAAATGCGCGAGAAGGTCTGGCGTCAGGCCGTCACGGGCGAAGTCAGGGTCGTGGCCGGCGCTCGCTCGGCGCTGTTCCTGCCATTCGAGGATCTCGGCCTCATCATCGTCGACGAAGAACATGATCCTGCCTACAAGCAGGAGGATCGCGTCTATTATAATGCGCGGGACATGGCCGTGGTGCGCGGCCGCATCGGCGATTTCCCGGTCGTGCTGGTGTCGGCAACGCCCTCGGTCGAAAGCCAGGTCAACGGCCAGAGCGGGCGCTACACGACAATCCATTTGCCGACGCGCTATGGCGATGCGGCACTTCCCGACCTGCATCTGATCGACATGCGCCGGCACGCGCCGGAGCGCGGCGGCTTCCTTTCGCCGGTGCTGTTGCGCGCGATTGGCAAGACGGTCGCCAAGGGCGAGCAGGCGCTGTTGTTCCTCAACAGGCGCGGCTATGCGCCGCTGACGCTCTGCCGTGTCTGCGGCCATCGTTTCCAGTGCCCGCAATGTTCGAGCTGGCTGGTGGAGCACCGGTTCCGCAACCAGATTCAGTGCCACCAATGCGGCTATGCCGAGCGCACGCCGGAAGCCTGCCCGGAATGCGGCACGCTCGATCATCTCGTCGCCTGCGGGCCGGGCGTCGAGCGTATTGCGGAGGAGGTGGAGCGCCACTTCCCCGACGCGCGGACGATCATGCTCTCCTCAGACATTGCGGGTGGCGTCAAGCGGCTGAGACTGGAGCTCGATGCGATCGCCAAGGGCGAGGCCGATATCGTCATCGGCACGCAGCTCGTCGCCAAGGGTCATAATTTTCCGCTGATGACGCTGGTCGGCATCGTCGATGCGGATCTCGGCCTTGCCAATGGCGATCCGCGCGCGGCCGAACGGACATTCCAGCTCCTGTCGCAGGTCACGGGTCGAGCGGGGCGAACGGGCTTGAAGAGCCACGGATTGCTGCAGACCTATCAGCCGCAGCATCCGGTCATGCAGGCAATCGTTTCTGGCGATGCCGGTGCCTTCTACGAGCGCGAGATTTTGGAGCGCGAAAGGGCCATCTTGCCGCCCTTCGGCCGGCTGGCCTCGATCATCGTCTCAGCCGATAGCAGGCAGGATGCGGAGGCCCATGCCCGCGGCATGCGCAACGCCGCACCGCAGGTTTCCGGCATTGCGGTGCTTGGCCCGGCCGAGGCGCCGATCGCGCTCGTGCGTGGCCGCCACCGTTTCCGCCTGCTGGTGCATGGCCGGCGCAATTCCGATATGCAGGCCTTCCTTCGAGCGATGCTGGCTCAATCACCGAAGGAGCGCGGCTCCATACAGGTGCAACTCGACATCGATCCGCAAAGCTTTCTGTGATTGGCGCGGCAGATATATTGACTGCGCCTTTCCCTGTCTGACCGGATCATGCCATAAGTCGCCGTCTCACTTACGTGATTTGCGCGCGGCTGATTTTTGAGGGTGACCGATGGAGCTTTATTTTCCGACCGAATTCGGCGAGCGGCTCGCCTATTGTTCGGCCGCAGCAACGGCGCTGATCGGCTTCTTCATGATGTTTGCGCCGGGTTACACCTATCGTATTCTCAAGCTTCAGGTGCGCGAAGGACGAACGGAAGCCTACGGTGAGGCGCGCTCGGCCGGCGGTTTCATGCTCGGCTTCGGGCTTGTGGCGATCCTGCTTGCGCAGCCGATGATTTATCTTGCGCTTGGCGCGTCCTTCGGCGTCGCGGCGTTCGGCCGCATTCTCGCGATAATGTCCGACCGCGGCAGTGTAATCGTCAGTCTTCTCCTTCTGGTTGTGCAGGCGATTCTTGCCGCGCTACCTTTCCTGTACGGGCTGGGCTATATTTGAGCCGAAAAGGGCTTCTGCGCGGCCGTATTTGCACGCGCTATCCCCATGCTTTTGAATTTTTGCCATCATAAATTCGCCCGAATGGCGTATTCGGCGAATACGCGTGTTGCGAGTCTCAATATCCTATGTTAGACGAACCCCGAATTTCGGATGAGGCAGGAGCGTATTCCTGCTGATTTCTGGGGGAAATCAAAACGAATTCAAGGGCATATGGCTTCCGTTTTCCGGGAGTCGGGTTCTTGGGTTGAAATCAGGGAATTTTGTGCCCGTGGCAGACACATCCCAGCATGTTTCTGGCGTTGCAGAACGATATGCCTCGTCGCTGTTCGATTTGGCCCTTGAAGAGGGTGCAGTGCCGGCAGTGACTGCCGATCTCGATCGGTTCCAAGCCATGCTCGACGAGAGCGACGATCTGAAGCGTTTCGTCCTCAGCCCGGTCTTCTCGGCCGACGAGCAGGTCGGTGCGATCCAGGCACTGGCAACGAAGGTCGGCTTCGGCGCTTACGTCACCAATTTCTTGAAGCTTGTGGCCAGCAATCGGCGCCTTTTTGCGCTGCCGGGCATGGTCAAGGCTTTCCGCATCATCGCCGCACAGCATCGCGGCGAGATTTCCGCCGAGGTTACCTCGGCTCATGCGCTCACTCAGGCGCAGGAAGATGAATTGAAGGCGGCGCTGAAGGGCGTCACCGGCAAGGACGTGGCAATAGCCGTCACGGTCGATCCTTCGATCCTCGGTGGTCTGATCGTCAAGGTCGGTTCCCGCCAGATCGATACGTCCCTTCGCACCAAACTCTCCACCCTTAAGCTTGCATTGAAAGAGGTCGGCTGATGGATATCCGCGCCGCGGAAATTTCCGCAATTCTGAAAGATCAGATCAAAAACTTCGGCAAGGAAGCTGAAGTCTCCGAAGTCGGCCAGGTTCTCTCCGTCGGTGACGGTATCGCCCGCGTCTACGGTCTGGACAATGTCCAGGCCGGTGAAATGGTCGAGTTCCCCGGCGGCATCCGCGGTATGGCGCTGAACCTGGAAGCCGACAACGTCGGTGTGGTTATTTTCGGCTCCGACCGCGACATCAAGGAAGGCGACACCGTCAAGCGTACCGGCGCCATCGTCGACGTTCCGGTTGGTCCGGAACTGCTCGGCCGCGTCGTCGACGCTCTCGGTAACCCGATCGACGGCAAAGGCCCGATCAACGCGACCCGCCGTTCGCGCGTCGACGTCAAGGCTCCCGGCATCATTCCGCGCAAGTCGGTTCATGAGCCGATGTCGACCGGCCTCAAGGCCATCGACGCTCTGATCCCGGTTGGCCGCGGCCAGCGCGAGCTCGTCATCGGCGACCGCCAGACCGGCAAGACCGCCATCATTCTCGACACGATCCTGAACCAGAAGGCCATCCACGATGCCGGTCCGGACAGCGAAAAGCTGTACTGCGTCTACGTCGCCGTCGGCCAGAAGCGTTCGACCGTTGCCCAGTTCGTCAAGGTGCTCGAAGAGCGCGGCGCATTGAAGTACTCGATCATTGTCGCTGCGACCGCTTCCGATCCGGCTCCGATGCAGTTCCTGGCTCCGTTCGCCGGTTGCGCCATGGGCGAATACTTCCGTGACAACGCCCAGCACGCGCTGATCGGCTACGACGACCTTTCCAAGCAGGCCGTTGCCTACCGTCAGATGTCGCTGCTGCTGCGCCGCCCGCCGGGCCGCGAAGCTTATCCGGGCGACGTTTTCTACCTGCACTCGCGTCTCCTCGAGCGCGCTGCAAAGATGAACGACGAGAAGGGCGCTGGTTCGCTCACCGCTCTCCCGGTCATCGAAACGCAGGGTAACGACGTTTCGGCCTTCATTCCGACCAACGTGATCTCGATCACCGACGGCCAGATCTTCCTCGAAACCGACCTGTTCTATCAGGGCATCCGCCCGGCTGTTAACGTCGGTCTCTCGGTTTCGCGCGTTGGTTCGTCCGCTCAGATCAAGGCGATGAAGCAGGTTGCCGGCTCGATCAAGGGCGAACTCGCCCAGTATCGCGAAATGGCCGCCTTCGCCCAGTTCGGTTCCGACCTCGATGCCGCAACGCAGCGCCTGCTGAACCGTGGTTCGCGTCTGACGGAACTCCTGAAGCAGCCGCAGTTCTCGCCGCTGAAGACGGAAGAGCAGGTTGCGGTGATATTCGCCGGCGTCAACGGCTACCTCGACAAGCTACCTGTCAACCAGGTCGGCAAGTTCGAGCAGGGTCTGCTGTCGTACCTCCGCTCGGAAGGCAAGGACATCCTCGACACCATCCGCACCGAAAAGGCCATCAGCGATGCGACGAAGGGCAAGCTCACCGCTGCTCTCGACAGCTTCGTAAAGTCTTTCACGTAATCGGGCCCAAGCTCTAGGACGGACCAAGGATGCCTTCACTCAAGGATCTGAAAAACCGGATCGCCTCCGTCAAGGCGACGCAGAAGATCACCAAGGCGATGAAAATGGTCGCGGCGGCGAAGCTTCGGCGTGCGCAGGAGGCGGCCGAGGCCGCCCGGCCTTACTCGCAGCGCATGGCTGCTGTTCTGGCTAACATCTCGGCTGCCGTCAGCGATGCTGACGGTGCGCCGCTGCTGATGACCGGAAACGGCAAGAGCGATGTGCATCTGCTCGTCGTCTGCACGGCCGAACGCGGCCTTTGTGGCGGCTTCAACTCGCAGATCTCGCGCTTCGCCCGTGATCATGCCCGCAAGCTTCTGGCCGAAGGCAAGACGGTGAAGATCTTCACCGTCGGCAAGAAGGGCTATGACGTTCTTCGCCGCGAATATGCATCGCTGATCGTCGAGCGCAAGGAACTGCGCGACGTCAAGCGTATCGGTTTCGACAATGCCGATGTCATCGGCAAGCGCGTTATCGAAATGTTCGAAGCTGGCGAATTCGACGTTTGCACGCTGTTCTACTCCGAATTCAAGTCGGTGATCAGCCAGGTGCCGACGGCACAGCAGCTCATCCCGGCTTCGGCTCCTGCCGTCGTCGAAGAAGATGCAGCCCACAAGGGCGCCGTCTACGAATACGAGCCGGATGCGGCTTCGATCCTCGCGGACCTTATCCCGCGCAACATCTCCGTCCAGATCTTCCGCGCGTTGCTCGAAAACGTCGCCGGCGAGATGGGCGCCAAGATGAGCGCGATGGATAATGCGACGCGCAACGCTGGTGAGATGATCAATAAGCTGACGTTGAGCTACAACCGTCAGCGCCAGGCTCAGATCACCAAGGAATTGATTGAAATCATTTCGGGCGCGGAAGCGCTCTGAGGTTAGGAAAAGAGGGTAAGAATATGGCTGACGCAGCTACCCCCGCAGGTTCTGTCGGTAAGGTTACGCAGGTTATCGGCGCCGTTGTGGACGTTGCTTTCGACGGCGAACTCCCGGCAATCCTGAATGCGCTTGAAACCGACAACAACGGCAATCGTCTGGTTCTCGAAGTCGCACAGCACCTCGGCGAAAACTCCGTTCGTACGATCGCCATGGACTCCACCGAAGGTCTGGTTCGCGGCCAGCCGGTCAAGGACACGGGCGCACCGATCTCCGTTCCGGTCGGACATGAGACGCTCGGCCGTATCATGAACGTCATCGGTGAGCCGGTCGACGAAGCCGGTCCGCTGAACACTGCCAAGAAGCGCGCCATCCACCAGGATGCTCCGTCCTACGTCGAGCAGTCCACGGAAGCACAGATCCTCGTCACCGGCATCAAGGTCGTCGACCTGCTCGCTCCTTATGCAAAGGGCGGCAAGATCGGCCTGTTCGGCGGCGCCGGCGTTGGCAAGACCGTTCTCATCATGGAACTGATCAACAACGTCGCCAAGGCGCACGGTGGTTACTCGGTCTTCGCAGGCGTGGGTGAACGTACCCGCGAAGGCAACGACCTCTACCACGAAATGATCGAATCGGGCGTCAACAAGCATGGCGGCGGCGAAGGCTCCAAGGCTGCGCTGGTTTACGGCCAGATGAATGAGCCGCCGGGCGCACGCGCACGCGTCGCTCTGACCGGTCTGACGGTTGCTGAAAACTTCCGCGATGAAGGCCAGGACGTTCTGTTCTTCGTCGACAACATCTTCCGCTTCACGCAGGCTGGTTCGGAAGTGTCGGCTCTGCTCGGCCGTATTCCTTCGGCCGTTGGTTATCAGCCGACGCTCGCTACCGACATGGGTCAGATGCAGGAACGCATCACCACCACGACGACGGGCTCGATTACCTCTGTTCAGGCTATTTACGTTCCCGCCGACGATTTGACCGACCCGGCTCCGGCAACCTCGTTCGCCCACTTGGACGCAACGACGGTTCTGTCGCGCTCGATCGCTGAAAAGGGTATCTACCCGGCCGTCGACCCGCTCGACTCCACCTCGCGCATGCTCGACCCGCTGGTCGTCGGCGAAGAGCACTACGAAATTGCTCGTAAGGTTCAGTCGACGCTCCAGCGCTACAAGGCCCTGCAGGATATCATCGCCATCCTCGGCATGGACGAACTTTCCGAAGACGACAAGCTGGCCGTTGCCCGCGCCCGCAAGATCGAGCGCTTCCTGTCGCAGCCGTTCTTCGTCGCCGAAGTCTTCACCGGCTCGCCGGGCAAGCTCGTCGCTCTCGAAGACACGATCAAGGGCTTCAAGGGCCTCGTCAACGGCGAATACGACCACCTGCCGGAAGCTGCCTTCTACATGGTTGGCTCGATCGACGAAGCGATCGAAAAGGCCAAGAAGCTGGCTGCCTAATCAGGCCAATCCATCGGCGCGCGGCATTGCCTGCGCGCCTTTGCCTTGCGAATAAGACAATCGAAAAGTGACGGGCCATGGCTGACAATTTCAATTTCGAACTGGTTTCTCCGGAGCGCCTGCTGCTGTCGGAACAGGTTATCGATGTCGTCATCCCCGCCAGCGAAGGCGAGATGACGGTCATGGCGAACCATGCGCCGACCATGACCACGATCAAGCCGGGCGTCGTCAAGGTGCATTCGGCTTCGGGCAAGAAGCAGGACTACGTCGTATTCGGCGGTTTTGCCGATATCCTGCCGACCGGTTGCACGCTGCTCGCCGAATCTGCCGTTCCGGTGGAAGATATGAGCCGCGATGAGCTGGATCGCCGCATCAATGCGGCCAAGGCTGAGCTTGAGGATGCCGAGCATCACGAGCACAAGTCGCGCCTGGAACATTTCATCATGGAACTTACGCATCTGCGCGGCTCGATCCCGCAGGATTGATGCGGCCTGGCGATGATGAGTGAGATGAAAGCGGTCCCTATGGGCCGCTTTTTTGTTGGAAGGCCCGGGGCGGGCCATCCTGGCCCTTCGAGGCTACGCCCCTTCGACAAGCCGAGGAGGCGTCGCACCTCAGGGCGAGGATGGAGTTGGCTGGCCCGGTCATCGATACGCTTTGATGCTTCGCGGTAGTTTGGCAGCAGCGTGGGAAGATCAGCCTCATGGTGAGGCGGCGCGTAAGCGCCCTCGAACCACGAGGGCGGGTGGGGAGAGACCGTAACTGCTGCAAGCGAGCGGGTTCCTGCGCCCGGACGGCGAGAATAGCCGTCGCGAAATCGTATCAGGCTTGTTGCCCTTCAAGCAGGAACCGATGCAATTGCACTGCCTCAGGGGAGAGCGAGCGAAAGCGCGGGGCGCCGAGATAGTATCCGAAGCCGCTCTCCACGCGGTCTTTGCCGATGGTGACGAGCGCGCCGGATTGCAGATATTCCTCGATGAGGCCGAGACTGCCGAGCGCTATGCCTTCACCCCTGAGGGCTGCTTCCACCGCCATGATGTAGGTCGAGAAGGAAAGCCGCGGTCGCGGCAGCTTGCCCTTCAGCGGATCGCCGATGCGGCCGAACCATTGGCGGAAACTGATCCAGTGGGCGTTGGCGCGCTCATAGTCGATGAGATCAAGCCCGGCGATGTCGACCGGTGTCAGCGCCTGCGGGTCGAGGCCGCGAACCGCCAGATAGTCGGGCGATGCGATCGGCACCAACACCTCCTTCAGCAGCGGCGTCAGGCTCCAGCGCGGGTGCTCGCCCGTGGAATAGATGATGATGAGGTCGTTGTTCTCTGAGGCGAGTTCGGAATGCACGTCCGTCGTCAGCAGGCGCACCGAGATACCCGGGCTCTCCTTGCCGAAATCCCTCAGCCGCTGCCCGAGCCAGAGATGCGAGATGGAGCCGCTTGCCGCAATGGAAATGATCTCGCCCGTCCCGGTGCGAAAAGGCTCAAGGCTTTCCTCCAGATATTCCAGCGTAGCCCGTACGCGCTGAAACAGCCGCTCACCATCCGGCGTCAGCGTCAGGTTTCGGCCGCGCCGGGTAAAGAGTGTCGCGCCGAGATGATCTTCAAGCCCCTTGATGCGGCGGCTGACGGCGGCCTGGGTGATGTTCAGCTCGCGACCGGCGCGTGAAAAGTTCATGGCCCGCGCAGCCGCATCGAACACGCGGAAGGCCTCCAGCGGTATTTTTTCTAGCATCGGCCCTCCATAACTTCAGATCATCAATATTCCCGATAATTGCCTGGATTTGAAGATCTGAAATTGTGATGCAGGATTGTGACATCATTTTCAGGTGCTTTTCTAAGGTGATCCCGCGTGTCCTTTTCCATTTCCGCCATTCCTGACATACGCTTCGGTGAGGATGCGCTCTCCGGCCTTCCCGCTGCGGTCAAATCCTTCGATGGCGTCGGTGCCGTTCTGCTTGTCATCGACGCCTTCCTGGCGCAGTCCGGCCTTGCCGCGAAGATCAGCGCCGAGCTTGCCGAAGTGGGCGTAAAGACGCAGGTCTTTTCCGACTTTGCCGGCGAGCCGAAACTTGCGCATCTGCATGCTGCGATCGCCGCGGGGCAGGGCGCCGATATGGTGATCGGCATCGGAGGCGGCTCGGCGCTCGACATTGGCAAGATTGTCGCCTGCTGCATCGCGTCGGGCGAGGATCCGATGCATTATGCGCTGGCGGCCAACCCGCTGCCGAAAAACCCACTGAAGAAGATCATGATCCCGACGACCGCCGGCACCGGTTCGGAGACCTCGGCCACGAATATCTTCGCCGGTCCCGAGGGCAAGAAGCTCTGGATCTGGGGACCGGAAACAAAGGCCGATCTCGTCATTCTCGATCCGGCGCTGACGAAGACCTTGCCCGCCAACCTGACGGCATGGTGCGGCCTCGATGCCTTTATCCATGCCTTCGAGGCGGCGACGAACCGCAACACGCATCGCGGTGCGCAATTCTATGCGCATCAGGCGCTGCGTTTGATCACCAGTGCTCTTGAGACGGCTGTAAAGCACCCTGATGATATTGCGGCGCGCGGCGATGTGCTGCTCGGCTCCTGCTTTGCCGGCATTGCTATCGACAATTGCGGCACGGCGATCGCGCATAATATCAGCCATGCCCTGGCGGGCCTTGGCCCCGTTCATCATGGTCTCGCGACCGCGCTCGGTTTCGAAGCGACGCTTGGCTGGCTGGTCGAAGCCGATACGCCGGAACTCAATGCTGCCGCGAAGGCATGTGGTGTCAGGAGTGCCGCTGAACTTCCTGCGTTCGTCTCCGGCTGGATGGATCGCTGCGGGATCACGCGCTCGCTTCCGGTTGCCTTCAAACCCTTCAATGACACCGACCTTGCCCGCGAAATGCGCGCACCCGAAAACCAGCCCATGAGGCGCTCGACGATCCGCGACGTGACGGATGCCGATATCGACCGCTTTGCCGCCAGCATCATGGCGCTGCCGAAAGGAATCTGAAATGACCAAGAATTATACGCGCGACTATTGGGAAAGCGTTCTCTCCGGCCTTAAGCCGGAAGGGCGTCACTTCATAAACGGCGTTCATCGCGCCGCCGCCTCGGGCGAGACCTTCACCCGCATCCGGCCGATGGATGGCAAACCCGGTGCTGAGCTTGCGCGCGGCGATGCCGCCGATATCGATGCTGCGGTCGCCTCCGCCCGCGCTGCCTTCGAAAGCGGCACCTGGCGCAAGAAGGAGCCGTTGGAAAAGAAGAAGATCATGCTGAAATGGGCCGATCTCATTCGTGCCAATGGTGATGAGCTGGCCATGCTGGAGACGATCGATGTCGGCAAGCCGGTCATGGCGTCGCTTGGTGTCGATGTGCGCCTCTGCGCCGACGGCATCCAGTTCTACGGCGAAATGATCGACAAGATGTATGACGAGATTGCGCCGACCGGCCCGAACGCCCGGGCACTGGTGCGCAAGGTGCCTCTCGGTGTCATCGGAGCGATCACGCCCTGGAACTATCCGATGATCATCGATGCCTGGAAGCTGGGGCCAGCAATCGCTGCCGGCAATTCCGTCGTGCTGAAGCCGGCCGAACAGTCCTCGCTTTCCGCCATTCGTCTTGCCGAACTCGCGATCGAAGCCGGTATTCCCGCCGGTGTCTTCAACGTCGTCACGGGCTACGGCGAGGAGACTGGCAAGCCGCTGGCGCTGCATATGGATGTCGACATGATCGCCTTTACCGGCTCGACCGAAGTCGGCAAGCTGATCATGGGTTATGCGGCACAATCGAACGTCAAGCGCGTGGCGCTGGAGCTCGGCGGCAAGTCGCCGCTGGTCGTCTTCGAAGACGCCGATCTCGATGCCGCCGCCGTCGCGGCTGCCTGGGGTTGCTTCTATAATTCCGGCGAGACCTGCCATGCTTCGACCCGCCTCATCGTGCAGCGTTCGGTGCAGGACAGACTGATCGAGAAGATCGAGGCAGTGACTCGCTCCGACATAGCGCTCAAGCATCCCCTCGATCCCTCGGCGCAGATCGGTGCCTTGATCGAGGAAGAGCATATGAACAAGGTGCTGGCGATGATCGCAGCCGGTGAGAAGGAAGGCGCACGCCGTGTCTTCGGCGCCGAGCGCGTCCTGAGCGAGAGCGGCGGCTATTATGTTTCGCCGGGTGTCTTCGTCGACATGACCAACGATATGAGCCTGGCGCGTCAGGAGATCTTCGGCCCGGTTCTCGCAGCCATCCCCTTCGATACCGAAGAGGAAGCGCTGAAGATCGCCAACGACACGATCTATGGGCTGGCCGGTGGGGTCTTTACCAAGGACATGGATCGCGCTCACCGCTTTTCCGAAGAGATCCATGCGGGTACGGTGTGGATCAACACCTATGACATGTCGAACTTCGCCACGCCGTTCGGCGGTTTCAAGCAGTCCGGCTTCGGTCGTGACCGTTCGGTGCATGCGATCGACAAGTACTGCGATTACAAGACGATCTGGCAGCAGTTCGGCTGAGAGATTGATATCGGGATGATCCCCTTCAAGGCGGTAACGCTTTGGGGATCATGCCCGGAGGATAAAGGGGAGCCATAATGAGCAAGATTGTTTCCATCGAAATCACCCATCATTGCCTGCCGCTCGATCCGGCGTTCAAGGCGAGCTGGGATGGGCGCCCGCGCAAGCATTTCGATGCGACCATTGTCCGCGTCAGGGATGATGAGGGCCGGGAAGGCATCGGCTCCGGCGACCTTATGAAGGGTTTCGAAGGCCACGAGGATCTGTTCATTGGGCAGGACCCGCGGCATGTCGAACGGCATTATGAAGTCCTCTCGCATATCAACTTCCATTACGGCCGCTGCTGGCCGATGGATCTGGCGCTGTGGGACCTTTCCGGTAAGATCACCGGCGAGCCGGTCTGGCGGATGCTCGGCGGTCGCGCCAGCCGCGTTCGGCTCTATGCATCCTCTGGCGTGCTGCGCGAACCCTCCGCTATGGCCGATCAAGCCGAGCGCTATATCGATGAGGGCTTTCCGGCCATGAAGGTGCGCTTCTCCTCGTCCTCGGGCGGGCGTGGCGGCTGGCGTGAGGACGTCAAGGCGCTCGAAGCGATCCGCGCCCGCGTCGGCGACCGTCTGGAGCTGATGGTCGACTGCAATCAGGGCTGGCGCATGCCATGGGATACGACATTGCCGTGGACCTTCAAGGATGCGCTTGCTGTCGCGAGGGAATTGGAGCGGCTCGGCGTCTACTGGATGGAGGAGCCGCTTTACCGCTCGGACCGCAAGGGCATGAAGGAGTTGAAACAGGCGACTTCGGTGCGCATCGTCGGCGGCGAGATGACGCGCGAACTCTATGAATTCCGCGATATCATCGAGGAGCGCGCCTTTGACGTCATCCAGCCCGATGTCGCGCTCGTCGGCGGTATCACCGGTTGCCGGCGCCTCGCCTATCAGGCGCGCGAGGCGGGCGTGCAATTTACGCCGCATTCCTGGACGAACGGCATAGGCGTGCTCGCCAATGCGCATCTGACTGCCGGTGTTGCCGATGCCGCCTGGCTCGAATATCCCTATGACAATCCGGAGTGGAGCGAGGCCCGCCGTGATTATCCGATGGCGTCGCCGCTCAAGCATCATGCCGGCTGGCTGGATCTGGGCGTTGCGCCCGGTCTCGGCATCGTTCTCGACGAGGAGCGCCTGAAGGCGACGCGCATCTAGGCCGAGCCGTCCTTACGACAGTTTCGCGTGCCGGCCCGTCACGCGGTGGCGGGCCGCATCATTGTCGTTTCTCGGGTGCGCGTCCAACGCATGACGGGGCGCTCGAGCAGCACATAGCTCAGCGTGCCGATGGCGAAGATGATTGCGGTTGCGACGAGGCTTGATGTGATCCAGCCGCCAAGTACGTCATCCGAGCCGGTGCCGAAGGAAGACGGGAAGAGCTGAGGCATCAAGGTAAGCACAATATCCTGCCAGATATAGACGCCGAAAGAGACTGTGGCGATGTAGCGGCTCAGGCGGTTGTCGAGCAATTTTGCCAGAAACCGTGATTGCGGGAGCGCAGCAAGCGCAATGGCGACCGCCAGGGGAAGCGCTGGGAATTGATAGGGAACGCCGAGCCAAGCGTAGCCTTCCGCCGCACCGCCAATGGACTGCGGCAATTGCCATGCACCCATGGCGATCGCGAGCGCTCCGATGATATCGTAGATCACCGAGCGGCGAGCCGAGAGGATGGTCTGGATTCCGGCGGCCAGCGCGCCGATCGCAAATATTGCGAAGAAGCCGATAGGGTTGTAGCGCGGCATCCATTCCTTGGCGCCGCCCTGGAAGCCGTATTGCCATCCCCGCCCGACGCTATCCGTCGGGAAATAGGTAACGACCAGCGAATGGCCGATCAGCGATACCGCGATGATCCCGATCCAAAGGAGGCGGCTGACGAGTGGGGAGCGTGATCTCAGCTTCGGATGGAACAGCAGCAGGAAGCCGATTGGCATCAGGACATAGCAGGTCGTCTCGAAGGGGATCGACCATAGAGGGCCGTCTCCCTGCACCGGGAAAAAGGTGCGCCAATGCCACTGGCTCATCAGGAAGAAGCCGGCGATGTATCGGCCCACAAGCTCCATATCGAACGGAAAGCCATAGACTGTGAAGCTAATCACAAAGCCGACGGTTAGAGCGAACCAGAAGCCCGGCAGGACGCGTGCTGCGCGGCGCATGGCGTAGATTCTCAGTGACGGCAGGGGGTGACCACCGTCGAGTGCCAACCAGAAGGGGCGGGCGAGGAGGAAGCCGCTCAGAACGAAGAAGGCCGAAACGCCGTGATTGCCGAAACGTCCGATCAAGAAGGTCACGTCCAAATCTGGGGGGATTTTGTAGAAATTCATGCGGAGCACGAGATGGTGCACAAGCACCATCAGACATGCGACGGCGCGCATGAAATCCGCTCCTCCCAGACGCCTGTCATGCTCCATTTCCGTGTCCGCCGAAACTCCTCTGCATTGGGTTAGGTCATCACGGCGATTTCGGCAAGATGGATCCTTGAAAGCATGACGCCCGAGCCTTTAATGCAAGGCCCGGGCGTCGAACCGATCTCTCGCACCTGCCAGAAACGAGAGGCCGGATTCACATGTTGCCGGGACCGATCAAGCGGCGATGGAGCGGTAGGGACGCGTTCCGCGAGCCGGCTTCAGGGCATTGCTCCACCAGGTCAGCCGCGCGATCATGAGAACGAGGGATTTTCTGGCTTCGAGCGGATTTTCCAGCGTGCCGTCCTCGGCAAACCGGCCCCACGGATTGGCAAAGCTGACGGTATCGCGCACGGTCACGGTATGCAGCTCGGCGAAGACCAGCCGCAATTGCTCCACGGCGCGCAGGCCGCCGGAAATGCCGCCATAGCAAACGAAGGCGACGGGCTTGCCGTGCCAGGGTTCGTAGACGAGATCGAGCACGAACTTCAGCGAGGCCGTAAAGCTATGATTATATTCCGGTGTGATGATGATGAAGGCGTCCGCTGCGGCGAGCCGCGCGGAAAGGGCGGCGACGCCGTCGTGCGTGCGGTCATGCTGGAACGGCAAATCGAATTCGAGAGGATCGATCACATCGATTTCGAGAAGGGGATAGTGCACCAATTCCCGAGCGACCCAATTGACCACCCGGTCACATAAGCGGCCCGGACGGGTGCTGCCGTAAACGATAGCCAGCCGGGTTGGTTCCGTCATGTCTTGCTCCTGCTTTACGCGCTCTGGAGCTTAGCTTATAAAACCTCAAGTAAAGTTGAGGTCAATAGTGCAAATGGGAAAAATCGAACCTGGTCAATTTTCCAGGCTGCTGACGGTCGGCGAGGTGGCGGCGCGGAGCGGCGTAGCGGTTTCGGCGCTGCATTTTTACGAGGCGAGAGGACTGATCGAAAGTCAGCGCAGCCGCGGGAATCAGCGGCGCTATGCCCGCGAAGTGCTGCGCCGGGTGGCGATCATCAAGGTGGCGCAGCGGGTCGGCATTCCGCTTGCCGAGGTTCAGGAGGCGCTGCAATCGCTGCCGCAGGGGCGCCCGCTAACGGCGGCGGACTGGAAGATGCTTTCCGCGCGCTGGAAGGACGATCTCGATACCCGCATCAGGCGTCTGCAGGGGTTGCGCGATCAGTTCAACGGCTGCATTGGCTGCGGTTGTCTCTCGATGGATAGCTGTCCGCTCAGAAATCCGTGGGATCGTCTTTCCAGTGAAGGCGCAGGCCCGCGCCTGCTCGATCCTGACGATTGAAGTGGAGGCGCTATGCGTGGACGCGGTTGTCCGCCATATAGTCTTCGAGCGCGGCAGCTTCCTCTTTCGAAAGATAAAGGCCTTTCTTGGAGCGGCGCCAGAGAATGTCGGCAGCGTTATAGGCCCATTCGTGTTCCGTCAGATAGCGCACTTCGGCCTCGTAGAGATCGCTTCCGAAACAGCGACCGAGATCGGCGATCGTCTTGGCGTCGCCGAGGATCATCGTGGCTCGCGTTCCATAGCGGCGGACCAGACGGCGGGCATGCGGATCGGCCAGGAAGGGATAGCGCGACTTCAGCTTTGAGACTTCGCCGTCGTAGCCGCGAACCGGAAAGTCACCGCCCGGCAGCGAGCTTTTCGCCGTCCATGGCGTGCCCTTCAGGCCGATGGCTTCACCGATCTTCTCCAGCGCATGTTCGCTCAGGCGGCGATAAGTCGTGAGCTTGCCGCCGAAGACATTGAGAAGCGGCGCCTGGCCTTCCTCGCCCTCGACCTTCAAGACATAATCGCGTGTCGCTTCCTGCGCCTTCGACGCGCCGTCGTCATAAAGCGGGCGTACGGCAGAATAGGTCCAGACGATATCCTCGGGCCGTACGGGCTCCTTGAAATATTCGCTGGCGGCGTTGCACAGATAGGCGGTTTCCTCCTCGCTGATCTTCACATCCTTCGGATCGTCCTTGAAGTCGCGATCCGTGGTGCCGATCAGCGTGAAGTCATTTTCATAGGGAATGGCGAAGATGATGCGGTTGTCCGGGTTCTGGAAGAAGTAGGCGCGGGGACCGTCGAACTTCTTGCGTACGATGATGTGGCTGCCCTGAACGAGGCGGACATTGTGTACCTGGTTCTTGCCGAAGGTGTCGGACAAAACGTGATCGACCCACGGACCTGCGGCATTGACCAGCATGCGGGAGCGAAACAGGCGCTTTTCGCCGGTGATCGTGTTTTCCGTTTCGATCGCCCAGACGGCGCCCTCGCGTCGCGCGGAAATTACCTTCGTTCGCGGCAGGATCGTCGCGCCGCGATCGGCGGCATCGCGGGCGTTCAGCACCACCATGCGGGCGTCGTCGACCCAGCCGTCGGAATATTCGAAGGCTTTGGTGAAGAGCTCCTTCAGCGGCTTGCCGGCAGGATCGGTCTTCATGTCGAGCGTCGCTGTCGGTGGCAGCAGTTTCCGCCCGCCGAGGTGATCGTAGAGGAAGAGGCCGAGGCGGATAAGCCAGGCCGGCCGAATGCCGCCCTTATGGTAGGGCAGCACGAAACGCATCGGCCAGATGATGTGCGGCGCCATCGCCCACAGCACTTCGCGTTCCATCAGGGATTCGCGCACGAGCCGGAATTCATAATGTTCGAGATAGCGCAGGCCGCCGTGAATGAGCTTGGTGGCGCCGGACGATGTGCCGGAGGCGAAATCGTTCATTTCGGCGAGGGCGACCTTGTAGCCGCGCCCCATGGCGTCACGGGCAATGCCGCATCCGTTGATGCCGCCGCCGATAACGAAAATATCGTAGACCTGTTCGCTCACCCGCCACTCCGCAAAGGCACGCAATCTCATGAAGATGAAAATCCGAAAGATAATCCATCTAAAATGAAATAGATACGAATGTCAAACGAAGGTTTGTTGACTGAAAGCGCGCCGATCAGTCCGGTCGTTTGGCAGTCTCCACCAGGCGCACGCTATGCTCGGCCGCGATGGTGCGCACGGATTCAATACTGCATTCGTCTGTGACAAAGGTGTGAACCTGCGACAGATGCCCGATTCGCACCGGGGCAGTGCGTTCGAACTTGGTGCTGTCGGCCACGAGGATGACATGCCGGGCATTGGCGATGATGGCTTGAGCCACTTTCACTTCGCGAAAATCGAAATCGAGAAGGGCGCCGTCGGTATCGATCGCCGAAGCGCCGATCACCGCATAGTCGACCTTGAACTGGCGGATGAAATCGACGGCCGCTTCGCCGACGATGCCGCCATCCGAGCCGCGCACGACACCACCGGCAATGACGACCTCGATCGATGGAAATATGCGCAACTTATTGGCAACGTTGATGTTATTGGTAATCACCATTAATTCGTGATGCCCGAGCAGCGCCTCGCCGACGGCCTCGGTCGTCGTGCCGATATTGATGAAGAGCGAACTGTTATTGGGGATCAGGCCGGCGGCCGCGCGGCCGATTGCTTGCTTTTCGGAGGCGGCGATCGAGCGGCGCGCCTCGTATTTCACATTCTCCGTGCCGCCGGGGAAAATTGCGCCGCCATGCACGCGCGACAGCACGCGGCCGTCGCAGAGGTCGTTCAGATCCTTGCGGATGGTCTGCGGCGTCACGGAGAAGCGCGAAGCCAGTTCTTCAACCAGTACGCGCCCTTCGGCCTTGGCGATCTCGAGAATCTCAGTCTGGCGCCCGGACAGGAACATGGGGCTTGCTCCCTTTCTTTCGTTTTTTCGCCATCATATGGTAAAGTGAAAATTCCGCAATTACCGAGACGCGAATTGCGCGTTTGGGGAGGTCGTCGTGTTTCATCCGAAGCTTTTCGAAAATCGCAATGTCGTCATCACCGGCGCCGGTCGCGGCATAGGGCTGGAGGTGGCACGGCAGTTTCTCGATTGTGGCGCCCATGTTCTCGTGCATATCGGCCGCGACGCCGATCGCGAGCTGCCGGATTTTCTGATGGAGGCCGAAGCCGACCGTCGTGCTTTCCTTATTGCCGGCGATTTCGCCACAGGCCACGGCGCGCGGGATTTCATCGCTGCTGCCGGCGAGCGCTTTGATCGTGTCGATGTGCTCGTCAACAATGCCGGCACCATGGTTGGCCGATTTCCGGCGGGCGAGCTGACGGACGAGCAATATGAAAAGATCGTTCATCTCAACCAGACTTCCGTCATGGAGGTCACCCGGGGCGTGTTGCCGCTGCTGCGGGCATCGGGAGACGCGGCGATCGTCAACACCGTGTCGATATCCGCGCTGACCGGCGGCAGCCCGGGCTCCGCCATCTATTCGGCGTCGAAAGCCTTTGTCGCCACCTATTCGAAAGCCCTGGCGCGGGAGCTGGCGCCGGATGGCATTCGGGTGAATTGCGTCTCGCCCGGCACGATCGAGACGGACTTTCACGAGCGCTATTCTTCCCGGGAGAAGCTGGAACAGACGCGCAAATCCACTCCGCTTCAGCGACTTGGAACGCCGGGCGATTGCGCTCCTGCCTATCTCTTTCTCGCCGCGTCGACGCTTTCCGGCTATATCACCGGGCAGGTGCTCGAGATCAATGGCGGTCAGCTTATCTGCTGAAAAGTCGGACCTTTTTTGGTTTTCGTGTCATTTTTAAATCAACTTGCGGTTTGATGATATTATAAGCATGCCTTTATGTGAATTCTCACTAGAGGCAGTGAAATGTCGTCGTCTCCACTGCAGGGCAGTGCCGCAGAGCACAGTGTCGAGGAAATGACAGAGAAGGCGCGCAAGGCCAGCGCCTTGCTCAAAGCTCTTTCGCATGAAACCCGGCTGGCCATTCTTTTCATGTTGGCCAAGCGGGAAAAGACCGTGATGGAACTGGAAGCACTCCTCGATCTGCCTCAGGCCGTGGTTTCGCAGCATTTGGCGCGCCTGCGACTCGACAAGCTGGTCGATACGCGCCGCGAGGGGCGGCTCATCCATTATGCCGTGTCGCGCTCGGAAATCTGTGCCGTGATCGATTCGTTGCATGAGGCGTTCTGCTGAAGCGCGCGCATGCCCCTGCCGCAAACCGCTCGATTGTCGAGATCTAAAGCGACCCTGCATGTTGCGCTTGCCGACCTGCGGGTCTAACTCTTTCGTTTCGGGAGAGTGGGATGATCGACAAGCTGGAATTCTTCATCGCGCTTGCGAATCAGAAGCACTTTGGTCGCGCTGCCGAAGAATGCGGCGTGACGCAGCCGACTTTGTCTGCGGCGATCCGGCAATTGGAAGATCAGCTGGGCGTCATGCTCGTCAGCCGCGGTTCGCGCTTTCAGGGGCTGACGCCGGAAGGGCAGCGCGTACTCGAATGGGCGCGACGCATTGTCGGCGACAGCCGCACGATGCGCGAGGAGATGCGAGCGGCGCGCAAGGGCCTCGCCGGCCATATCCGGATTGCGGCCATTCCGACGGCTCTCGCGATGGTGTCGCGCATCACCACGCCTTTCCAGGAAAGGCACCCGGACGTCACCTTCTCCATCATCTCACGCAATTCGCTGCAGGTTCTGGGCCTGCTCGAAAATCTCGAGATCGATGCCGGCATCACCTATCTGGAAAATGAGCCGCTCGGCCGTGTCACCAGCGTACCCCTTTATGCCGAGCGCTATCATTTGATTACCGCAGCCGGTAGCCCGTTTTCTGACCGGGAGAGCGTCACCTGGAAGGAGGTTGGCAATCTTCGGCTTTGTCTATTGACTGCCGACATGCAGAATCGCCGAATTATCAACCGGCATCTCGCCGAAGCCGGCATCGAAGCAACGCCGACACTCGAATCCAATTCGATGATCGTGCTGTTTTCCCATGTCCAGACTGGGCGCTGGGCGAGCATCATGCCGAAGAATATCGCCGATTCCTTCGGTTTTCCCGTCGATATTCGCAAGATCCCGATAACCGAACCGGATGCCGAGCATCTGGTCGGGCTGGTCGCCACGCATCGCGAGCCATTCACGCCACTCGTCTCCGCTCTGCTGCATGAGGCAAGATTGCTGGCGGAGAGCAGCAAGGCTTGATAGAAATTTTCTATCAACTGACGGGACTGCCTTATTGATCCGCAGGCCTCTCCCTGCGACCTTACTGATGGGCGTGTCGATCGCGCGCCACGGAGGAAATGCCGCATAAGCGTTTTACGAAAATTCGCCTTCGATTTTCGAAACCTGTGCGCGGGAGGCTGTTAATGAGTTTGAATCAGGCTGCGGGCGATGTAGCAACCCGCGCCGGAACCATCATCGATAGCATGAAATCGATGGAGGGGCCGCTTCTACCCATCCTGCATGGGATTCAGGAAGAGTTTGGCTATGTGCCGCAGGATGCACTGCCGTTGATTGCCAAGGCGCTGAACCTCTCCCGCGCTGAAGTGCATGGGGTCATGACCTTTTATCATGACTATCGCGACCATCCAGCCGGCCGCCATGTCCTTAAGCTCTGTCGTGCCGAGGCCTGTCAGTCGATGGGCGGCGATGCGTTGGCAGAGCGTGTCAAGCAGTTGCTAGGCATCGATTTCCATCAGACGACACTCGATGGCAGCGTTACGTTGGAGCCGGTCTACTGTCTTGGCCTCTGCGCGTGCTCGCCGACTGCGATGCTGGATGGAGAGCTTCATGGCCGGCTCGACGCCGAGAGCATAGAAGACCTCGTGAAGGAGGCGCGCCAATGACCCTGACCATCTATATCCCCCGCGATGCCGCCGCCCTTTCGCTGGGGGCTGAGAAGGTGGCGAAATCGGTCGCGCAGGAAATCGCCAAACGCGGCCTCGACGCGCGCATCGTGCGCAACGGCTCGCGCGGCATGTTCTGGCTTGAGCCTTTGGTCGAGGTCGAGATCGGCGGCAAACGCATCGGCTACGGGCCTATGAAGGCAAAGGACGTCTCCGGTCTGTTCGATGCCGGGCTCGCTGAAGGCGGCGAGCATCCGCTCTGTCTTGGGGAGGTCGAAAATCTCCCGTTCCTGAAAGAGCAGACCCGCCTGACCTTCGCCCGCTGCGGCATCACCGATCCGCTTTCGCTGCAGGATTATGAGGCGCATGGTGGCCTCAAGGGGCTGCGTCGTGCCATCGGCATGGCGGCTGGCGATATCGTCAAGGAAGTCACCGATTCCGGCCTTCGCGGTCGCGGTGGCGCGGGCTTTCCGACCGGCATCAAGTGGAAGACAGTGCTCGATGCGGCAGGCGACCGCAAATACATCGTCTGCAATGCCGATGAGGGCGATAGCGGCACTTTTGCCGACCGGATGATCATGGAAGGCGATCCTTTCGTGCTGATCGAGGGCATGGTGATAGCCGGCCTGGCGACCGGGGCGACGAAGGGTTTCGTCTACACGCGTTCGGAATATCCGCATGCGATTGCTGCGATGACCGAAGCGGTCGAAATCGCGCGCAAGGCCGGTGTTCTCGGCGCTTCGGTGCTTGGTTCCGGCAAGGCTTTCGATATGGAGATCCGGACCGGCGCCGGCGCTTATGTCTGCGGCGAGGAAACGGCACTGCTGAACAGTCTGGAAGGCAAGCGCGGGGTCGTGCGCGCCAAGCCGCCGCTGCCGGCGCACAAGGGTCTGTTCGACTGTCCGACCGTCATCAACAACGTGATTTCGCTCGCCTCCGTGCCCGTCATCATGGACAAGGGCGCCGCCTTCTACCGCGATTTCGGCATGGGCCGCTCGCGCGGCACGATCCCGCTGCAGATCGCCGGCAACGTTAAGTATGGTGGCCTTTACGAGACGGCCTTCGGCCTGTCGCTTGGCGATATCGTCGACCGGATCGGCGGCGGCACGGCCAGCGGGCGGCCGGCCAAGGCGGTGCAGGTGGGCGGGCCGCTTGGCGCCTATTTCCCGCGCACCTTGTTCGACACGCCGTTCGACTATGAGGCCTTTGCGGCCAAGGACGGACTGATCGGCCATGCCGGTCTCGTCGTCTTCGACGATACCGCCGACATGCTGAAACAGGCGCGTTTCGCGATGGAATTCTGTGCGGTCGAAAGCTGCGGCAAGTGCACGCCCTGCCGCATCGGCTCCACCCGCGGCGTCGAGACGGCCGACAAGATCGCGCGCGGCATCGAACCGGAGAAGAACAAGGAGCTGCTCGCCGATCTCTGCAATACGATGAAGTTCGGCTCGCTCTGCGCACTCGGCGGTTTCACGCCCTATCCTGTCATGAGCGCGATGACCCATTTTCCGGAGGATTTTTCTCCGGCTCCCTTGATTGAAGCGGCGGAGTAAGAGCCATGTCCCTCGTTCCAGAAATCGATTACGGCACGCCGGCCTCCACCTCCGAAACCATGGTGACGCTGACCATCGACGGGCGCCAGATCACCGTGCCTGAAGGCACGTCGATCATGCGCGCCTCGATGGAGGCCGGTATCGAGGTGCCGAAGCTCTGCGCCACCGACATGATCGATGCCTTCGGCTCCTGCCGGCTCTGTCTCGTCGAGATCGAAGGCCGCAACGGCACGCCGGCCTCGTGCACGACGCCCGTCGCTCCCGGTCTCGTCGTCCACACGCAGACGGGCCGGCTGAAGGACATCCGCCGCGGTGTGATGGAGCTCTATATCTCCGACCATCCGCTCGACTGTCTGACCTGTGCCGCCAACGGTGATTGCGAATTGCAGGATATGGCCGGCGCGGTTGGCCTGCGTGACGTGCGCTATGGCTATGATGGCGACAATCACGTCAAGGCGCGCAACAATGGCGACATTAATCTGAAATGGACGCCGAAAGACGAGTCGAATCCTTATTTTACGTTTGATCCCTCGAAGTGCATCGTCTGCTCGCGCTGTGTGCGCGCCTGCGAGGACGTGCAGGGCACCTTTGCGCTGACCATTGAGGGCCGTGGCTTCGGCTCGCGCGTCTCGCCCGGCATGCACGAGAGTTTCATCGACAGCGAATGCGTTTCCTGTGGCGCCTGCGTGCAGGCCTGCCCGACCGCGACGCTGATCGAAAAATCCGTGATCTCGATCGGCCAGCCGGAACATTCTGTTGTCACCACCTGTGCCTACTGCGGCGTCGGCTGCTCCTTCAAGGCGGAGATGCGCGGCGAGGAAGTGGTGCGCATGGTGCCCTGGAAGGACGGCCAGGCCAATCGCGGCCATTCCTGCGTCAAGGGTCGTTTCGCCTATGGCTATTCGACCCACAAGGACCGCATCCTCAACCCGATGGTCCGCGAGAAGGTGACCGATCCCTGGCGCGAAGTGACCTGGGATGAGGCCTTTGCCCATATCGCCACCGAGTTCAAGCGGCTGCAATACCAGTACGGCCGCGATTCGATCGGCGGCATTACCTCGTCGCGCTGCACCAATGAAGAGACCTATCTGGTGCAGAAGCTGGTGCGTGCGGGCTTCGGCAACAACAATGTCGATACCTGCGCCCGCGTCTGCCATTCGCCCACCGGTTATGGTCTCGGCCAGGCCTTCGGCACCTCAGCCGGCACGCAGAATTTCGACAGCGTCGAGCATTCCGATGTCGTCATCGTCATCGGCGCCAACCCGACGGACGGCCACCCGGTCTTCGGCTCGCGCCTGAAGAAGCGGCTCCGTCTGGGCGCCAAACTCATCGTCATCGATCCGCGCCGCATCGATCTGGTGCGCACGCCGCATGTCGAGGCCAGCTATCATCTGCCGCTGAAGCCGGGCACCAATGTCGCCATGATGACGGCGCTGGCTCATGTGATCGTCACCGAGGGCCTGTTCGACGAGAAATTCATCCGAGAACGCTGCGACTGGTCAGAGTTCGAAGATTGGGCAGCCTTCGTTTCCGAGCCGCAGCACAGCCCGGAAGAAACGGAAAAATACACCGGCGTTCCGGCCGATCTCGTGCGCGGCGCGGCTCGCCTCTATGCCAAGGGCGGCAATGGCGCAATCTATTACGGCCTCGGCGTCACCGAACACAGCCAGGGCTCGACCACCGTCATGGCGATCGCCAATCTCGCGATGGTGACGGGCAATATCGGCCGTCCGGGCGTGGGCGTTAACCCGCTGCGCGGCCAGAACAACGTGCAGGGCTCATGCGACATGGGCTCCTTCCCGCACGAGCTGCCGGGCTATCGCCACATCTCCGACGATGCGACCCGCGATATCTTCGAAAAGCTCTGGGGCGTGAAGCTCGCCAACGAGCCGGGCCTGCGCATCCCGAACATGCTCGATGCCGCCGTCGACGGCACGTTCAAGGGCCTCTACATCCAGGGTGAAGACATCCTCCAGTCCGATCCGGATACCAAGCATGTCGCAGCCGGCCTTGCCGCGATGGAATGCGTCGTCGTCCACGATCTCTTCCTCAACGAGACGGCCAACTACGCGCATGTCTTCCTGCCCGGCTCGACCTTCCTGGAAAAGGACGGCACCTTCACCAATGCCGAGCGCCGCATCAATCGCGTGCGCAAGGTCATGACCCCGCGCAACGGCTATGCAGACTGGGAAGTGACGCAGAAGATGGCGCAGGCCATGGGTCTCGGCTGGAACTACACGCATCCGTCCGAAATCATGGACGAAATCGCCGCAACGACGCCGAGCTTCGCTTTGGTCTCCTACGACTATCTGGAAAAGATGGGCTCGGTGCAGTGGCCCTGCAACGAGAAGACGCCGCTTGGCTCGCCGATCATGCATATCGACGGCTTTGTGCGCGGCAAGGGCAAATTCATCCGAACGGAGTATGTCCCGACCGACGAACGCACCGGTCCGCGCTTCCCGCTGTTGCTGACGACTGGGCGCATTCTCAGCCAGTACAATGTCGGCGCTCAGACGCGCCGTACGGACAATGTCGTCTGGCACGCGGAGGATCGGTTGGAGATCCATCCGCACGATGCGGAGCAGCGCGGCATCCGCGATGGCGACTGGGTCAAGCTGACAAGCCGCTCCGGCGACACGACGCTGAGGGCACTTATCACCGACCGCGTTGCCCCAGGCGTCGTCTACACGACCTTCCATCACCCCGATACGCAGGCGAATGTGATCACGACTGACTATTCCGACTGGGCAACGAACTGCCCGGAATACAAGGTGACGGCGGTACAGGTCTCGCCATCGAATGGTCCCTCGCAGTGGCAGGTCGACTATGACGAGCAGGCCAAGCAGTCGCGCCGTATCGTCGGGAAGATGGCGGCGGCGGAGTGAATTCGAGGATGCGGAGGAATACCCCCCTCGTCCTTCGGACCTTCGTGACATCTCCCCCACAAGGGGGGAGATCAACGACTCGTGGGACGCTCTCGACTGAAATGGATAGCAAAGCCGCAGCATCAGCAGCCTATTGTTTTGCAGGTACGAAGCGGCACACTCCAAACGATCTCCCCCCTTGTGGGGGAGATGTCGCGATAGCGACAGAGGGGGGTATTTCATACCCCATCATCCAATGACCAAATTCACCCCCACTATAACCGTTCCCGAGACCGCCCGTCGCAACGGCCTGGTCCGCTCGGGCTCCCGCATCGTCCCCGAGGAAGTGCCGATCGCCTTTTCCTATGGCGGGACGTCGCATGCGGTCATGATGGGAACGCCGGCCGACATCGAAGATTTTGCTGTCGGCTTCAGCCTGACCGAAGGTATCATCACGGATATCAATCAGATTGCGGTGATCGAGCCGGTCGAGGACGAGCAGGGGATCGATGTGCAGATTGCCTTGGTCGACGATGCGGCCGATGCGCTGCGGCTGCGCCGCCGGCATATGGCAGGTCCCGTCGGCTGCGGCCTCTGCGGCATCGAATCGATCGAACAGGCGGTGCGGAAGGTGCCTGACGTTTCGAAGGTCGTCTTGAAGCTCACGCAGAAAGATATCGTCAGGGCGATTGCGCTGCTCAACGACGCCCAGCCGCTGCATCGCGAGACCCGCGCAGTGCATGGCGCAGGCTTCTATATACCGTCGGAAGGATTGCTTGCCGTACGCGAGGATGTCGGCCGGCACAATGCGCTCGACAAGCTCTGCGGTGCGGTCATTCGTTCCGGTCGCAAGGGCGCCGATGGCGTCGTGGCTGTGACCAGCCGACTATCGGTCGAAATGGTGCAGAAGGCGGCGATCCTGGGCAGTTCGGTGCTGGTCGCCATTTCCGCGCCGACGGCGCTTGCCATCCGCACCGCCGAAGAGGCCGGCATGACGCTGGTGGCGCTGGTGCGCGGCGACGATTTCGAGATTTTCACCCATCCGCATCGCATCATCACGGGGAGCATCGCCGATGTCGCCTGACGAAACGCCGCACGGCAAGACCGAAACCAAGCTCATCTACATGGCGAACCAGATCGCCACCTTCTTCAAGACCCAGCCAGCGGATGAGGCGGTAGAAGGCGTCGCCACCCATATCAACAAATTCTGGGAGCCGCGTATGCGGCGCCAGCTCTTTGCCATCATCGACAATGGCGATAGCGGGCTCAACCCTCTGGTGCTTGAGGCCGCCGCGCTGATCCACAAGCCGGCGCCGGCGGGGGAAGTTAAGCCGGCTTAGTATTTGGAGAGTGGCGCGGGAGTTCGCCCCGCCTCCGATGAAACTGCTGAATGATGATCGAAATCCCAACCGGTCCGGCTGAAAGATCTTCATGAAACGAGAAAGCCGCCCCGGCTGACGAGGCGGCTTCGCACACTGAAGTCCATGCAGCAGCAATCATGCTGCGTGGCGCATGATCATCTCCCTGACGATCACATCCGCCAGGCGGAACTGTGCGAGCAGCGTGTCAAGCACACCGGCCTCGTTTGCCAACCGGAGGCTTGCGGCGGTGTTTTGTTGCGTCGTCTGATCGAGCGAATTGATCGCCGCGTTGATTTCCTGAGGCGGTCGTCTGTTCCTTCAAGGCTTCCACGATGGCCGCGACGTTGGAGTTGATGTCGCGCCGACCTGGGTGACGATCTCTTCCAGCGCGGCTGCCGCTTCTTCCACGGAGACCGCTTGTTGCTCGGTGCGTCTTGAGAAGGACTCCGCAGAGTTCGCGCGAGCCGGCGGCAACGGCGCCGGCATTCTCGCCAACCGTGGTCAGCGTCTCCGAGAGCCTTTCGACGGTTGCGTTGAAGTCGTGGCGAAGCTGTTCCACTGAGGGCACGAAAGCGTGGTCGAGTGTCTTCGTCAGGTCCCCCTCGGACAGGCATCGAAGCGGCCGGCTGTGCTCGTCGGCACACCAAAAGCTCGGCGCTCCGCACGGGAATGGGAATGGCCGGAATGTTGAGGGTGTATCTCGTTCCTCGCTTCACACGTTAATGATGCGAGAGCTCCATTATTTCGATTATATTTTAGAATATTATAAGTTATAAACTAAATAAAATAAGATTGACTAAACTTAGGTGATAAAAAAAGCCGCCACCCAAAAGGTAGCGGCTTTTTCAAACAACATTATAAGAGTTTAGGCGGCCAGTTCTTCTGCTTCGTTTTCCTTGAACATCTTGGCGAGGTTCAGGAAGCAGATCATGCCGTTTTCGGTGGCGATGATACCTTCGCAATAGGCGCGATCGAAGGAGGCCGTTACTTCCGGAACCGGCTGAACCTGATCGGAAGCGATCGTCAGGATATCGGAAACGCGGTCGACCAGCATGCCGATGACCATGTTGTGGACTTCAGCAACGACGATGGCGCTGCGTTCGTTGGCGACCGTGCTCTGCATGCCGAGCTTGTAGGCGAGGTCGATGATCGGGATGACCGAGCCGCGCAGGTTCATGACGCCGATGACATCGGCAGGGGCATGCGGGATCGGCGTGGACGGTGCCCAGCCGCGGATTTCGCGGATCGTGGTGGTCTTGACGCAGAATTCCTGCTCATGAAGCCGGAAAGCAATGATCTCCAGAGTATCGCCGTTGAAGTTGGTGGAATTGATCGTGGCCATGAACGTTCTTCCCGTTGAACCGTAACGCCGAATCCGGCGCGTTAAGGCCACGATAGAACAAGAACGTTGCTCAAACCTAAATCCGCTTTCCGGGGTTTTCGAGCACGAGAAAAACGTGATCCCGAGCCGCAGGTCGGGATCACGAAGCCGTTGGTGTCAGGCGGCTCTTGTCGGCCGGTCGAAGATGCGGCGGCCGAAGAGGCTTGCTGCCATCTCCACGAGGACGCGGGCGCTCTTGCCGCGATCATCGAGGAAAGGATTGAGTTCGACGAGATCCAGCGACGACACGAGGTTACTGTCGGAGAGCATCTCCATGATGAGATGGGCCTCGCGATAGGTCGCGCCGCCCGGCACAGTCGTTCCGACGCCCGGCGCGATGTCCGGATCGAGAAAATCGACATCGAAGCTGACATGCAGCAGGCCGTTTGCGGCACTGACGGTATCGAGCACCTTGCGCATGATCGCGGCCACGCCTTGTTCGTCAAGCGAACGCATGTCGAAGACATTGACGCCGTGCTCGCGGATTTCCTCGCGCTCGCGTGGATCGACGGAGCGGATGCCGACCTGGAAGACCTTGGTCGGATCGACCAAGGGCCGGCCAGCCGGCAGCACATTGGCGATCTCGGCCTCGCCGCAGAAGAAGGCAACAGGCATGCCGTGAATATTACCGGACGGTGATGTGGCCGGCGAATTGAAATCGGAATGTGCATCCAGCCAAAGGACAAAAAGCGGACGGCCGACTTCCGCTGCGTGACGCGCCATGCCGGAAACGCTGCCCATGGATAGGCTGTGGTCACCCCCAAGGATCAGCGGAAAGCTGCCGGATGACGCGACATCATAGACCTTCTCCTCGAGCGAGCGGGTGAAGGCGCCAACGATTTTCAGATTGTGCGCCTTCGGATCCTCGGGCAGGTCTGCCGCGGGCACGGGGCGCAGGTCACCGCTGTCGGTAACGCGATGGCCAAGCTCGGTCAGCGTGCTCTCGATGCCGGCGATGCGCAGCGCCGTCGGTCCCATGCCGGCGCCGCGGCGACCCGAGCCTTCTTCAAGGGGAACGCCGATCAATGTGATGGTGGTGGATTGCGTATTCATCGGCATTGCTCCGAGGGTTAGATGCTATCTGTCCGGCCATTATCGATTTTCTGCATGACAGCAAAAAGATGGAAAATTGTCGAAAATTGCTGAGCTTTCGACAGATTGTTCAGTGCCATTTGCCAGAATGGCAGGCGCAGAGGTCAAGGTGAGTGCAATTTGCCCAGTGCGCTTCGCAACTATGGCAACGGCCGCCGCCCTGCAATCCTTTCAGGCCGTAGTGAACCCAGGCTGCCAAAGCCAGCGCCGATCAATCGCTTCACAAAGTTCGAATCTGACCTCTTGCTGTAGTACGTCAGGCAACAAGGGTTCCGAACTCAATATTCGCGTTCGTAGACGACACCGGCTTCGCCCGCGCCGTCCGATCCCGCCGCACCGCGCAGTTTTACGCCGCGCCCGACATCCAGATTGATGATCGCCTTGGTGTTGTTGGAGGCGCCCTGCTGGATCTCGATATAGGTACGCTTGTTGATGTATTTGCCGGCGCCGACCTGTGCCTGACCGTTCGCATCGGTCGAAATATCCAGATCGTCGACACCCAGATGGCTGCGAAGTCCTTCGAACAGCGAGGTGGAGCGCCCGCCTGCGAGCTGGCTTGCGGCATCGGCCAGCTGTGCAATCTGCATGGCTGAGAGTTTAGACATGGACTGACCGAAGATCAGCTGTGCGAGAACCTCGTCCTGCGGTAAGGTCGGAGAGGAGGAAAAGCTGATCTGCGGATCGGTAGCGAGGCCACTTACGTTGACCGTGATGGTCGTGGAACCAGCCGTTGACGTCGCTTCCATATTGAGCGCGGGGGTCAGGTCGCCGCCGAACGTGATCTTGCTGCTATCGGTGAAATTCAGCCGGCGGCTCAGGATACTCAAGCGGCCGCGCCGCATGGTGAAGCCGCCGGATACGACTGGTTCCGCCGCTGTGCCGCGGACCGTGAGGCTGCCGCCGAGTTCGGCGTCGATGCCGCGGCCGCGCACGAAAATCTGCGAGGGAGCATCGAGCTGCAGGTCGATGCCGAGCGTCGTCGACTTGCTTCTTGGCCCTTCCGGCTGCTGGTCCTTGAACTGGGCTTTGACGGCGGCCGAGGCGTTCTTGTGCTTGATATTGATCTCGGAGAGCGATGCCGGGAGCTTCTCGGGCACGGTGATCGACGCCTTGTTGATACGCAGATTACCCGTCAGTACCGGCGCGGTCATGAGCGGACCCTTGACGGCGAGCGTGCCGTTGACGGTTGCCGCGACCAGCGTCCCGTCGACATAAGTGGCATCGTTGAACTTCACCTGGATGTCTGCCGGGAAGCCGCTGTCCGGGGCAATGCCGACCGTGCCGCTGCCTGAAATGCTGCCGCCGCTGGCCAGGTTGCCGCTCAAGCGGGAGATGACGGCCTGTTTTCCATCCAGCGTCACGGCTATGGCGAGACCGCTCAAGGTGAGGTTGCGGCGAACGTCGACGAGCTTGGCGCCGTCGGTGGAAATAGAGCCGGTGATGGCAGGCGATGCGGTTGTGCCGCCGACCTGCATGTCGATCCTTGCGGCACCCGTCATGACCAGGCCCTGCGCGGCAAGCTGGCCGGCAAGCGCATCGAACGGCAGATTGCCGGAAAACTTCAGCGCTATGGCTTTGCTGCCGGCGATGGCGACCGTGCCGCCGCCGTTAAGCGCCAGTCCGCTTTGTCCGGTGAGGTTGGTATTGATGGTGACGACATTGTCGGCGAACTTGCCATCCGCCTTGATGCCCAGCGGCGCGAGGCCCGCCGATTTCGTCTGGCTGGTGGCCGCTCCGGACCAGTTGGTCTGGAACGTTACGATGGGTGACGTCGCCTTGCCGGTGACCGATGCGGTGCCCGAAATGACGCCTTCGGCGGCAAGCGTCGGCGCAAAGGCATTGGCAAGGCTTGCCGGGAGATTGACGATCTTGGCGTCGATGTTCAGCGTCTGTCCGGCCGTGCCGTCGACAGTGACGGAGCCGCCGCCGGCCTGAAGCGTCAGTCCGTTCAGCGAGACGATACCATCCTTGATGATGATCTTAGTGGGGGCTGCGAGCTTGACCGGGATCGTGCGCGGCGCGCCGGCGAAGGCGTCGAGGTTGACGGTCGTCTGGCCGCCAGCCGTCTCGACGCTGCCGCGCGTCGTCAGCGGTGCATTGTCATAGTTCGACTTCAGATCGAAGTTGGTGCGGCTGCCCTGCTGGGTGAAGGTCAATCCCAGGTCTGCGATGCGGTTGGCGCCGGAAGCGATAGCATCGGCGCGGATGCTGCCATTGGCCGAAAATGCCTTGAGATCATCGACTGTGAGCGCCACTGCCGGCTTATTGATGACCAGATCGTCGCGACGGATGCCGCTGCCGCTGGCATCGATCTTCAGTCCAATCTTGCCATTCGCGCTCGAAATATCGAGCGAGCCCTTGAGGTCGCCCTCAGCCTTTTGCCCGGCAAGGGCGGCGAGGAGGCTGAGATCGGGAAGGTTGAACGTCATGGTCCCCGATGGTTCGAAGCTCGACGAAAGGTCCAGCTTGCCCTGCAGCTTGTTCGTACCGATTTCGGCTGCCAGGGACGGTATGCTCGTGCGGCCGTCCTTGGAGATGGCGTCTGCCGTGATACGGATCGGCTTGCCGTCGATTGCGCCGCTTGCCTGAATATTGGCCTGCGGAGCCTTGGGATCCGCCGTTCCCGTCACGCCGAGGTCGAGCGTGTCCAGCAGCCGTCCCGCCAGTTTTACGTTGACGGCCTTGAGCTTGGCGTCGATGCCGAGTGCGCTCAGCGGCCCCTTGGCCTTGAGGGCGATGTCGGCTTGCCCCTGCGCATTCGGAACGAGCTTGGAAAGATCGAGCAGCTTGCCCGATAGATCCGATGTCAGCGACTGGTCGTTGAGCGAGACATTGCCGCGAATCTCGGCAACATTGGATTTTATCGCCAGATTGGAGATGCTGAGCTTGGTCGGCACGGTGCCGCCGACTTGGCCCTCCAGAGCAATCGTTCCCTCGAACTTGTTCGATACGCCATCCGGCAGCACGCCGGGCAGGGCGAACAGCTTAAAATTGCCCGTCAGCGCCTTCGATGACAGCGTGTACTTGCCGTTGAGCGTACCGCCGATGCTGGCGCTTTCCAGCGTCGTGTTGTTGAAGCCGATCGTGTCCGGCGAGAGCTGCAGAGGCGCGGTCAGGGCGATCGGCGCGCGGATCAGCCGGTTGAGATCGGCGCCGACGAAGGCCGTCTGTCCGACGACGAGTTTCAGCTGCAACGGACCCGACATGGTTGTGAGATTGAAGGCGTCGCTCCTGGCGCTCAGATTTACCTGGCCGACCTGGCCCTGTGGCGTGCTGGCGCTCTCGATAGCTGCCTTGGCCTCGATTTTCACCGATTGCGCCGCGCCCGTCAGTGCGACGTCGACGCGCGAAATCAGGGCGCGAACCTCGCCGTCGTCCATCGGCCAGCGAAAATCGACGGGGCCGGAGGTGCCGATGAGGTTGGCGTTGAGGCTGTTGTTGCCGGCGGGATCGAGCGTACCCGATGCGGCGACAACGACGCTGCCAGTCGCAAGGTTGCCTGTCTGGATGTCGATCTTGCCCTTGCCGTCGAAGGTCGCTGAAAGATCGATATTCGTCTGGCCGGCAAAAAGCGGGCGCATGGTCGGAGGCAAAAGCGTGTCGACATTGCCGCCGCCCTTGACGTCGATGTGATGAAGACCATCGGCGGAAAGGCTGTGGTGGCCGTTGATGGCGACCGTCGGCTTGCCGTCGAGGGCTGCCTGCAGCTTGCCGGCCCAATTGGACAGCGGGCCTTCGCCCGAGACGTCGATGCTGACGGCGGGGCCACCCGGTAGATGCAGGAGGTTCGCCAGCATGCCGTCCCGCGGTTCGGAAATCTGTGTCTTCAGCTTCAGCTGGTTTTCGGCTGGGGCAAATGCAATGTCGGCGCTCAGCTTGGCATTGGGCACGTCCTGCCTGGAGGCATTGAGCGTCAGACCCATGCTGCCGCTGTTTGCCTTCACGCTGCCGTCGGCGGCCAGAATGAAGTCCTGTCCGGCAACGGCCTGCCCGATGCGAAGATCGGGTAGGGCGATCCTGCCGATATCGATGGCGATGGGCAGGGAGAAACCGCCGCTGCTTGCCGTCTGCGTTTGCTGTGCCGGAGCGACCGTCGCGACTGGCAAGCGCTGGAAATCGATCACATCGGCGGCGACGCGATCGGCATGGAATGTGCCGGTCAACAGCGATAGCGGCGACCAGTCGATCGCGAGATTCTGCACTTTGGCAAAAACGCCCTTCGTGTCGGCGACCGTGATTGAACCGACCTTCAGGTTACCGCTGAGCAGGCCTGATGGGGCCGCAATGGTGATGGTGTGGTCCGGCGTCGAGGCGAGCTTGGCCACCTGGTCGACGGCATAATTCGTAGCCGAAGGTACCATGCCGACGACGAGCACCGCTGCGATCACGAGCAAAAGGATCGCCACGACCGCATAGGCGATCCAGCGTACCAATCTCCCGAGGATTCGAATCAATATGCTCATGAAGGCAACAATAGTCCCAATTTTGTAACCGCGTGCTGAAACGTCTGCGACAACTATGCGTTTCGTCAGAAGGCCTGGCCGATGCCGGCGTAGATACCATAGGCGGTGCCGTTGTTGTACTTGTTCAGCGGAACGGCGACATCAAGCCTGATCGGACCGAATGGCGTAGCGTAGCGCAGGCCGACGCCCGCGCCAATGCGCAGATCGGAAAAGTCCGGAAATGCGGTATCGGTGACGCTGCCCGCGTCGACGAAAGGCACGACGCCGATCGAATCGGTGATCTTTACGCGGGCTTCGAAGGATGCCGTCACATAGGAGCGGCCGCCGAGCGCATCGCCATTGGAGTTGTAGGGCGTGATCTCCTGATAGCCGTAGCCGCGCACCGAGCCGCCTCCGCCCGCATAGAAGCGCCGCGTTGCGGGGATATCCTCGATGCCGTTTGCGCCGAGCAGCGAGCCGGCGGCGAGCTTGCCGGCGAAGACGACGTTGTTGTTGGCGCCGATGCCCTTGTAGCCGGTGATCGAGCCTTCGAAGGAGCTGAATACCGAGCCGCCCATCGCTTCATAGCTCGGCTTGGCGCTGATCGAAGCGCGATAGCCCTCCGTCGGGTCCAGCTTGTTGTCGCGCGTGTCTCTGACATATTCGAGCGGGATCGCGACCGTCAGATACTTGTGCTTGCCGAAGGCGTTGGTCGTATCCGCTTCGTAGCTGACCTCGCCGCCGGCGGAGACGGTATCCTGATCGTTGATATCGTAGGCAAGACTGCCGCTCCCGGTCACGAGATTGGCGTCGTAGGCGTCCGGATGCAGCGTCTGCATCTTAAGCGATGCAGTAAAGGTCGCCGAGGGATAGAAGGTTGCCGGTCGGACATAGGTAAGGCCGGCCGAGTAATCGAGCTGGCCGAAGTCCGTGGTCTCGCCGATGCGGGAAACGGCCCCTTCGATGCGCAGGGAATCTGCGCGGCCGGTCAGGTTGCGATGTCCCCAGTAGCCCTGCAGACCGAAGCCATCGATGGTGGAATATTGTGCTCCGACGCCGAAGAAGCGCTGCTTGCCTTCGGATACCTCGATGGTCGTTGGGATGCTGCCATCCGGCGCCAGCTTGTCGGCTTCGCGGATGGTGACGCTGGAAAAGACGCCGAGCTTGCGGAGGCGATCCGAAGCCTTCTTCAATTCATCCGGCGAGTAGGGCTTGCCCTCGTTGATGCGGGCATAGCGCTTGATGAAATCCGGATCGACCGATTTCTGGCCGGTTACGCCGACATTGCCGAATGGAGCCACAGGGCCGCTCTCCACCTTCAGCGAGACGTCGACGGTGTTGCTGGCGTGGTCGGCGATGACATCGCGCTTGTCGAGCCTGGCGAGCGGATGCCCTTCCTTCTTGAAGTCGGCAACCATCTTGTCGCCGGCCTTCAGAATAGTCAGGGAGCCCGCGTCGCCGCCGCGCAGGAGGCCATAATTTGCCGGATCCAGTCTGGCGGCATCACCCAGCAGATGGATATTGCCGAGCTTGAACAGCGGGCCGGGATCGACACTTATGGCAACGGCGACAGGTTTGGACCGGCCGAAGGTGGGCGTCGGCGGCAATGCATCAAGCGGCGTGCCGTTGATGGTGATCGTCACGACCGCGCCATAGCGCGCTTTTTCATAGAGAGCGGCAATGAGCCGGTCGCGATCGTCGCGTGCCTTCACGACGACGCCGAGGTCGCCGGATACGGCTTTGTCCTTGTTCGCGATCAGCATCGACGTGTCGCTGAGCGCGCTCTTCAGGTCCTTGTCGAGGTTGTCCGACTTGAAATCGACCGTGTAGTGGACGGGATCGGACACCTGATCTGCAGTGTTGTCGTCCTCACCCCAGAGCTTGATGCCGAAGAGCTTGAAAGCGAAGGCATTGCCGGCCCAAACCGGGCCGAGCGCAAGCGCTGCCGCAACCGCCACAACGGTTCCTGCCTGCCGATACGCAATACTCTTCTTCGGTTCAGTTCTTTTATGCATACGCCGCTTTACGGTTACATGAGAACTTACTCAGCTCGACGTTTCCCCCAGGTTAACGCGCGGCCACCATAGAGGCAAAAGTCCCTCAGGTGTACCGTTTTGGAGTCAAAAACCTCGAAAAGATGACCTCAAAGGGCAGGAACACACGGTACCCGATGCAGTTTGCGCTTATTAGGAGCGCCGGAAAGGCTGCATGCAGGGCGTGTCACGGCCCGGTGTCTCGGCAGAAATAAAAAGTCCCGGACTTGCGGTCCGGGACGTCGATACCTGCTGGATCGGGGATCGATCAGTAGCCGCCGTAGCCACCACCATACCCGCCGCGATAGCCGCCACGCGGGCAATCGTCGATGTAGCGACGGCCATAGCGGTCACGGTAGTAGCACTGGCCAGGCTGTTCCTGCACGCTGCCGATGAGGGCGCCGGAGACGCCACCGATCGCTGCGCCAACCGCTGCGCCGCGTACGTTGCCGGTGACTGCGCCGCCGATGATCGCACCGGATGCCGCACCGATACCTGCGCCCTGTTCGGTCGGCGTGCAGCTTGCGATAGACAAGCCGACCAATGCGAGCATTAGAATCTTCTTCATTTATTCTCTCCAACGTTAGTTACGCCGAACCCGGCAACGTCGTCCCCATTCTTCAGCTCCACCACGATGGGCTGTCTTTTCAGTCCTGCAACTACGAAAAAATATCGTGCAAAATATGATTGTCCATTGGGACTGAATAGTTTTTTTGCTTCTGGTTAAAGTTGGCCTCGTATTCGAACAATAAAACAATCGATGCGGCATAGAAAATCGGCCGCTGCGCTAAAGTAGAGGTTGATTGGACTACAAAAAAGTCAAATGATGCCTTCTGCCTCTGGAGGAGAGGCGAGGAGGAAAATATGGCAAAAGTGACTTTGACGGTGAACGGCCGTGCGGTCAGCGGTGAGTGCGAAGATCGCACGCTGCTTGTCCATTTCATCAGGGAAAAGCTTGGCCTGACCGGAACGCATGTCGGCTGCGACACGAGCCAGTGCGGCGCCTGCGTCATTCACATGGATGGCAAGTCGGTAAAGAGCTGTTCCATCCTGGCCGTACAGGCTTCCGGCTCCAAGATCACAACCATCGAGGGTCTGGCCGCCAATGGCGAGCTGCATCCGGTTCAGGCTGCCTTCAAGGAGCATCATGGCCTGCAATGCGGCTTCTGTACACCGGGCATGGTGATGACAGCGGTCGACATGATCAATCGTCATAGCGGCAAGCTGGACGAAAAGATCGTGCGCAGCGAGCTGGAAGGCAATATCTGTCGATGCACCGGCTATCACAATATCGTCCAGGCGGTCCTGTCCGCCAATGCTGAAATGCACGCCGCCAATCAAGCGGCGGAATAAAGTTTCACCGAGACCGTCTGGCGAAGCGCCTGGACCGTGATCTTGGCGAATTGCCGGGCCCGGAACCCCAATGGAGGATGTGATGGGCGTTGAAGGCATTGGCGCGCGCGTGGCGCGCAAGGAAGACAAGCGATTTCTGACGGGCAAGGGGCGCTATACCGACGACATGGTAACGCCGGGCATGAAATATGCCTATTTCGTCCGCAGCCCGCATGCGCATGCGAAGATAAAGGGTATCGATATTTCTGCAGCTATGGCGATGCCAGGCGTGATCGGTGTGCTTGAAGGCAAGCAGCTGCTCGCCGACGGCATCGGCAACCTGATCTGCGGCTGGATGATCCATTCCAGGGACGGCTCGCCGATGAAGATGGGCGCTTGGCGCCCCCTGGCGGTCGACACAGTCCGCTATGTCGGCGATGCCGTCGCCATTGTTGTAGCTGATAGTCTCGGCGAGGCGCGTGATGCGGCCGAGGCCGTGGCGGTCGATTATGAGGAACTGCCGGCCGTCGTCGAGGCGGTGGATGCGCTGAAAGCCGGTGCGCCGCAGATCCATCCGGAGTCGTCGGACAATTTGATCTTCGACTGGGAGCTTGGCGATGCGGCGGCGACCGACAAGGCGATCGCCGAGGCCGCACACGTCACCGAGATCGAGATCCACAACAACCGTCTCTCGCCGAATGCCATGGAGCCGCGCGCCACGCTCGGCATCTATGATGCGGCCGAAGACCATTATACCTGCTACACGACGAGCCAGAACCCGCATGTGGCCCGGCTCGTCATGAGCGCGTTCTACAATGTCGCGCCGGAAAACAAGCTGCGCGTCATCGCACCGGATGTCGGCGGCGGCTTCGGTTCGAAGATCTACATTTACCCGGAAGAAATCGTCTGCCTTTGGGCATCGAAGAAGACCGGCGTGCCGGTCAAATGGACGGCCGACCGCACGGAAGCTTTCCTGACTGATGCGCATGGCCGCGACCATGTCTCCAAGGTCAAGATGGCGTTCGATGTGCAAAACCGCATGACCGCGCTGAAGGTCGACACGATCGCCAATCTCGGCGCCTATATGTCGCTCTTTTCCTCGGCGGTGCCGACCTATCTTTATGCGACGCTGCTGTCGGGCCAGTACGCCATTCCGGCGATCCACGCCAATGTCCGAACGGTCTATACCAATACCGTGCCGGTCGATGCCTATCGCGGGGCAGGGCGTCCGGAGGCGACCTATCTCCTCGAGCGTACGGTGGAAACGGCGGCGCGCGAGCTCGGCGTATCGCCGGCGGAGTTGAGACGGATCAACTTCATTCGGTCCTTCCCATACCAGACGCCCGTGATCATGAACTACGACGCGGGTGACTATGAAGCTTCGCTTAACGCCGCCATGCAACAGGCGGATTGGAACGGCTTCCCCGCGCGTAAAGCCGAGGCCGCTGCCCGCGGTATGAAACGCGGCATCGGCATGAGCTGCTATATCGAGGCATGCGGCATCGCGCCGTCGCAGGCGGTGGGTTCGCTCGGTGCCGGCGTCGGCCTGTGGGAATCGGCCGAGGTGCGGGTGAATGCCGTCGGAACGGTGGAGGTGCTCACCGGTTCGCACAGCCATGGCCAGGGGCATGAAACCACCTTTGCGCAGCTGGTCGCAGACCGGCTCGGCGTGCCGATCGACAGCATTTCGATCGTCCACGGCGATACCGACAAGGTGCAGATGGGCATGGGCACCTATGGCTCCCGTTCGGGTGCTGTCGGCATGTCCGCCGTGGTCAAGGCGCTCGACAAGGTGGAGGCGAAGGCAAAGAAGATCGCGGCGCATCTGATGGAAGCCGACGAAAGCGATATCGTCATCGAGAACGGCGAGGTGAAGGTGGCTGGCACCGACAAGGCGCTGCCATGGTTCCAGGTGGCGCTCGCCTCCTACACCGCGCACAACCTGCCCGCCGGCATGGAGCCGGGCCTGAAGGAAACCGCCTTCTACGATCCGGCGAACTTCACCTTCCCGGCTGGCTGCTATATCTGCGAGGTCGAGGTGGATCCGGAGACGGGCAAGACCGAGATCGTCCAGTTCGTCGCAGCCGATGACTTCGGCAACATCATCAACCCGATGATTGTCGAAGGGCAGGTGCATGGCGGCATCGCGCAGGGCGTCGGCCAGGCACTCCTGGAAGGCGTGCATTACGACGAGAGCGGCCAACTTCTGACCGCGAGCTTCATGGATTATACCATGCCGCGCGCCGACGACCTGCCGTCCTTCAAGCTCTCGCATCAGAACACGCCTTGCCCGAGCAATCCGCTCGGGATCAAGGGATGCGGCGAGGCGGGTGCCATCGGCTCGCCGCCGGCGCTGATGAACGCCATCACCGACGCCATCGGCAACAATGCACTGACGATGCCTGCCACGCCGCTCAAGGTGTGGGAAGCAGCGCAGGCTACGGCCTGAAAAGAGAGGAGGAGAAGACAATGTACGCAACCAACTACCATCGCGCCTCCTCGGTCGACGAAGCCGTGAAGCTTCTTTCGAACGCAGACGAGGGCAAATATGTCTCTGGTGGTATGACGCTGATTGCCACCATGAAGCAGCGTCTGGCCTCGCCGGGCGATCTCGTCGATCTCAGGCACATTCCCTCGCTTAAGGGGATTCGCGTCGACGGGCGCAGGGTCACCATCGGGGCTGCGACGACCCATGCGGAAGTCGCCTCCTCGGCGGCAATCCGTGCGGTCTGCCCGGCGCTGTGCGACCTTGCAGGCATGATCGGCGATCCGCACGTCCGGCATATGGGCACCATCGGCGGCTCCGTCGCCAACAACGATCCGGCCGCGGATTATCCGTCGGCGATGCTGGCGCTCAACGCCACCATCATCACCGACCGGCGCCAGATCGCGGCCGATGACTTTTTCCGGGGCCTGTTCGAAACGGCACTGGAGGGAGCCGAACTCATCACCTCCATCGCTTTCGATGCACCGGAGAAAGCGGGCTATGCCAAGTTTCCCAACCCGGCATCGCGCTATGCGATGACGGGGGTCTTCGTCGCCAAGGGGGCTGGCGGCGTGCGCGTCGCCGTGACCGGCGCGGGCGCCGACGGCGTGTTCCGCCAGGGTGATATGGAGCAGGCGCTTGCGGTCAATTGGTCGCCGAATGCCGTTGCCGCTATAAAGGTGGATGCATCGACGTTGCTGTCCGATTTGCATGCAACGGCGGAGTATCGCGCCAATTTGATCAAGGTCATGGCGAAGCGCGCTCTGGCCGCGGCATAGATTCGCCACGAACAAACCCGGAGCGGTGGGTTTACCCTCCGCTCCGGAGAGAGTGTTTCCAGCATGGTTTCGATTGTCAAATTGACGTGAATCACTATTCTTGTCTGGAATTGTTCAAAATCAGGGGCCATTTGCCGCAGCGGGCGCGAAAGCAATGCGGAGGGGTTGACGGGCGAACCGGCATTATCGAAAACGGTCGCACGGTACTGGAGCAGATGATGGATTTCGAAGCATTTTTTAAGGGCGAGCTGGAAGGTCTTCACAATGAGGGCCGCTACCGGATCTTCGCGGATCTCGAACGTCGCAGTGGCAATTTTCCTCGTGCTATCAGGCATACTCCAAATGGCCCGCAGGAAGTGACCGTCTGGTGCTCCAACGACTATCTTGGCATGGGCCAGCATCCAAAAGTGATCGAGGCGATGAAGCAGGCGATCGATCACTGTGGCGCGGGTGCGGGAGGCACCCGGAATATTTCTGGCACCAACCACTACCATGTTCTGCTCGAACAGGAACTCGCCGATCTCCACGGCAAGGAATCCGCGCTGATCTTCACCTCGGGCTACATCTCCAACTGGGCGACGCTCGGCACGCTTGGCTCGCGCATTCCCGGCTTGATCATCTTCTCGGATGCGCTGAACCACGCATCGATGATCGAAGGCATTCGCTATGCGAAGTGCGACAAGGTCATCTGGAAGCACAACGACCTGCACGATCTAGAAGCCAAGCTGAAGGCTGCCGACCCGAAGGCGCCGAAGCTGATCGCTTTTGAATCCGTCTATTCCATGGATGGCGATATCGCGCCCATCAAGGAAATCTGCGATCTCGCCGACAAGTATGGCGCGATGACCTATCTCGACGAAGTGCATGCCGTCGGCATGTACGGCCCGCGCGGCGGCGGCATTGCCGAGCGCGAAGGCTTGATGGATCGCCTGACCGTCATCGAAGGCACGCTTGGCAAGGCGTTCGGCGTCATGGGCGGCTATATCGCCGCTTCGGCTGCGCTTTGCGATTTCGTCCGCTCGTTCGCCTCGGGCTTCATCTTCACGACATCGCTGCCGCCGGCGCTTGCCGCGGGCGCCGTTGCCTCGATCCAGCACCTGAAGGTCAGCCAGTTCGAACGCCTGCGGCATCAGGATCGTGTGCGCAAGCTGCGCGCCCAGCTCGATGCTGCCGGCATTCCGCATATGCCCAACCCGAGCCATGTGGTGCCCGTGATGGTTGGCGATGCGGCCAAGTGCAAGTGGATTTCGGATCTGCTGCTCGACGCCGGCGTCTATGTCCAGCCGATCAACTATCCCACAGTGCCGAAGAAGACTGAACGTCTGCGTATCACGCCGACGCCGCTGCATTCGGATGGCGATATCGAGCAGTTGGTCGGCGCGCTGCATGCGCTCTGGTCGCGCTGTGCGCTGGCAAGGGCGGTCGCGTAAGCGACGGCTTTCCCAGCGCTGTGACTGGATCGCCAGTTGCAGCTTCTGACAAAATGAGATGATCTCATTGCGGAAATGTCGGCTGGCGCCCATTTCCGCAATGACTTTTCAGGCTATTGGGATCAGCCGCGGCTTCCCACGGCCAGGCGGCAGGCAAGACCGGCAAAGACCGTCGCCAGCAGATATTGCGGCAGCTTCGGAGCGCGTTTGATCGCCGAGAGCCGGTCTCGAATGTGGCTGCCGAGCATGATGACGGAACCATTCACCAGAAAACCGATCCCGTTCAGGATGGTGGCGAGCAGCGCCATCTGGACAATCATCGACCCGCCGTTCGGATCGACGAATTGCGGAAACAGCGCGAGCACGAACAAGGCCATCTTCGGGTTGAGAATATTGGTCGCAAGGCCCTCGATGAAGATGCGTCTGCCCGAAAGCCGTTTCAGCTCGGCCGAGGGTGCGAAGGCTGAGCCCTGCGAGCGCAGTGTCTTGACCGCGAGATAAAGCAGATAGGCGCAGCCGGCCCAACGGACGATTTCGTAGGCAATGGGCACGGTGAGGAACAGCCGAGACAGGCCGAGCGCTGCGGCCATGGCGTGGCAATAGGTGCCGAGCGCAATGCCGGCATAGGTGAGGAAACCGGCGGAGCGGCCCTGGCTGACGCTGCGCGAGGCGATGAGGAGCATGTCAGGACCGGGCGTGGCTGTCAGCACCAGCGCGGCGGCGGCGAAAAGAACGAGTGTGGAGAAGTCCGGCATCTTGATTCCCTTGAAAGTGAGGCCGGAATTCCTCTCTAGCATGATCCTCGGGATTGGCAACATTAGAGCCGATAAGTAAGTTTTCGCTTACTTATCGATCCGCGCCAAGGGCGACGGCGACCGCGCTAAACGGCACCATTGTCCAAGACGCAATAATGATCAGGATGCTTGCCAGGCCTGCAACTGCGCGAGGGTGGCGGTCGCACCGCCGCAGGCGATCATCAGCACGCGCTCGAAGCGGGCCAGCCGATCTGCATGGGCATAGGCGACGGCCAATGCAGCGCCGCAAGCCGGCTCCACCAGAACGCGATGGTCGTCGAGGAAGCGCATGCAGGCGTCGACGGCTGCGCGGTCATCGACGACAACGCAATCGACCGATCTGCTTTGCGTAATCTCAAACGCGCGTTCGGCGACCTTTCGAGCACCCAGCGACGTGGCGATGCTGGTAATGGCAGGCAGTTCCACCGGCTTGCCGGCCTTTACTGCGGCCGCGAGCGAGGCGGCGCCCGCCGTTTCTGCGGCGATGATCGAAACATGCTGAAGGCCGTTGCGATCAAGCCCTTCCGAAACGCCGGCCAACAGCCCGCCGCCGCCGACCGAGAGAATGACCGCGTCGAACTGCGCCCCGGCGCGGACGACCTCGTCGATCATCGTTGCGTGGCCCGTCCAGAGGAGCGGGTCATCGAAGGGATGGATGAAGGCCGTTTCGCCATCGAGCGCCTGTAAAGCGCGCTCATTTGCTTCCTGCCAGGATGCGCCGTGCACAAAGACCTCGGCACCTTCCTGGCGGATCAGCGATTTTGCTCGATCCGACGTAGTTTCCGGAACGAAAACCGAGACCGGGATCGAAAGGCGGCGACCGGCATAGGCGACGGCGATGCCGGCATTGCCGCCGGAAGAGGAGACGAAGCGTCGCTTGCCGTTTCTGGCATGATGCTCGCAGGCGGCACCTATGCCGCGGATCTTGAAGGAGCCGGGCGGTTGGAGCGCGTCCATCTTCAACCAGACGGAGCGGCCCGATGCCTGGCTGAGCGGGCGGGATTCGATGAGCGGAGTTTCGAGGTGAAGTGCCATGGAATGATCTGCCCCCGTGGGCGCTGTTGGCGATAGCGAGATGCATAACCTCAAGGGTCCGAAGCACACAGAGCGACCGGAAAGATCGCGGTGTGTTTCAGGCCACCTTTTCTCTCTGGGCGACAAGTGCGGCCGCGCGGCCGCGCGCTTCCTCGTCCGCGGCAAAGACCGCATCCATGGTTTCGGCGCCGCCCGTAGCGATCATCTCGTCCATGACGGCCTCGGCGATGTCAGCCATCTCAAGGAAACCGATGCGACCGTCGACGAAGGCGTGGAAGGCGATTTCCTCGGCCGCGTTCATGATCGCGCCCTGCAAGCCGCCGCGCTCCAGCGCGGTGCGGGCGAGGCGCAGTGCGGGGAAGCGAACTTCGTCCGGTGCTTCGAAATCCAGCCGCGCGAGTTTCGCAAAATCCAGCCGCTCGACGCTGAGCTTTGTGCGTGCGGGGTAGGTCAGCGCATAGCCGATGGCCGTGCGCATGTCGGGACAGCCGAGCTGCGCCAGCACCGAGCCATCCGTATAGCCGACCATGGAATGGATGACCGATTGCGGATGCACCACGACTTCGATCTGGTCGGGGCGCACATTGAACAGATGCTTGGCTTCGATCATTTCCAGCGCCTTGTTGAACATCGAGGCGCTGCCGATGGAGATCTTGAAGCCCATCGACCAATTGGGATGGGCGCGGGCGACCGCTGGCGTGACATTGGCCATCTGCTCGCGCGTCCAGGTACGGAAGGGACCGCCCGACGCCGTAATGATGATACGCTCGACCGCGTGCTGCTGATCGTCTTCCAGTGCCTGGAAGATGGCGCTGTGTTCGCTGTCGACCGGGATAAGCCGTCCGCCACCTTCCGAAACGGCACGGACGAAGAGATCACCGGCGGAGACGAGGCATTCCTTGTTGGCAAGGGCGATATCGGCGCCGCGGCGGGCGGCCGCCAGTGTCGGTGCCAGGCCGGCTGTGCCGATGATGGCTGCCATCACCCAGTCCGACTGCATGGACGCCGCTTCGATCAGGGCATTCTTGCCGGCGCCGACGGCGATGCCGCTGCCGGCAAGGGCATCCTTCAGCTGCTGATAGCGATCTTCGTTTGCGGTAACGGCGAAGGCTGCGCCGCAGTCCTTTGCCTGCTGCGCCAGCAGGTCGATATTGTCATGCCCGGTGATCGCGGCGATGTCGAAGGCATCGCGGCCGCCCAGTTGGGCAACGACATCAAGCGTATTCTGGCCGATGGAGCCGGTCGAACCCAATATCGTCAGGCGACGCTTCGACTTACTATCGGTGGTCATTCGGGTATCCGCGTGTTGCTGTCATCTTCCAAGGCTCTACAGGGGAACGCGGGTAGCGGCAAGTATGCCGCAATGCAACTTCGCGCCGCCGGCAATGCCCGTTTAAGGCGAAACTACTGATTTGATGATATTTTTCGCCAATTGCCGAACCAAATGCCCGGTGTCGCGTTTCCCGTCCACTTGTCTGCGGAGGGTAACGTATGGTTTTCAAGGCGGCGACATTCCATGGCGTGGAGCTTTATCTGGAAAGCGAGCATTCGAGGCGTTCGGAACTGGAATCAACGGTTGCCAACGCGCTGGCGGTCGCCGGCGGTATCGATGCCTCCGATGTCAGGGTGACGGCCGCAGGCCAGGAGATCCGCCTCGACGGCATGGTCGCCACCCCGCAGGAGGTGAAGCGGGCAACCGCGGTGGCCGAGTCGATCCCAGGCGTCAGGCTGGTGAGGAACAGGATTGCGGTCGGGTGACCATTCGGCTTTTAGCCCATGTTCATCCTGCGGCCGATACGATTTCTCGGTGCACAGCATCTTGAGTTAAGCGCACGAGAAGGATGATGATGATCGTCGTTCTGGCGGGCATTTTTTCCGCCGCAGCGGGTGCATTCACCCAGGGTCATCCTACCACATTCCGCGAAATCTCAGCCGATCCCGCTGCCGCCGCAGCCTTCAAGGCAATGACGAAGGGGCATCGACTGCCGGACTGGATTCACGGAGAGACGATGGAATCTCTCGGTCATGAGATTGTGTTCGGAGGAGAGAAAATCTACGTGATGAACGCCTGCAAGCAGCATGATTGCGGCGCCGAGCAGATCGCCGTCATGTACGATCCCGGCAAGAAGATCGTGTATGGCGTACTGCTGCTTGCCGATCCCGAGACCAGATCGGAAAGGCTGACATGGATGAACCTCGGCGCTGGCAACGAATCGATCGATGGCAGGACCATTCTCTACGCGGCATTGACGACCAGCTTGGAGAACCATCCGGAGGCTTTTGATTATAATTAGTTGGCAGAACGAAGAAGAATAATTTCATCGTGCTCGGTGAAGCCTACGGGTCCGTGCCGATGCGGTTGAGCATACGCCTGCGTTACTCTCGGCTCAGAGCAAACCTGCGATACTTATGTAGCATATCTGTTTTTTTGGACCGACTTGAAGGATAGAATCAAATATAGCTCAAAAAGAGATCGTTAATAGCAGGCGATAATATGTCGATTGAAGAATTTATTTCCACCTTTAGCAAAGAGTGGCCAATAGTGAAAAGGGCGCCACGCTCTGTCATTATGTTGGTTTGTGCCGCGTCAGCATTGGCTTTTGCCGTTACTCGCTATCTTGATTCCGTGGAGCTTAGTTCGGCTAAAGCGCTAGTTGAACTGAAAGATGCAATGATCGCGGATTACAAAGATAAATTGAGCGGAGCAACTCCGATCGAGGCAAAAAAGCGCATCGATGCTTTGGAGACAAAACTGAAACTGCTCGACGTCCGCAGGTTAAGTCCAGCGCAAATATCAGCGATTACAAATAAATTGAAGAACCAAAAAGGAAATCTGGATATTGCTCAGGACATGGGCTCTCCGCAGCTTCGCGGGCTGGTAGCTGATTTCTCCGTGGCGGCGAACAATGCAGGCTGGACCACCTCTCAAAGTGAATTAATGGGTCTTAGGGACTTTCCGCCATCCGGTGTCTCTCTGGTAGTTAATGATTCTAGCGCCCTTAGTCCAACCGAAACGGTGGTTAAGGCCGCACTGGAAGCGGCCGGCGTTCCTTTTGACGTGGTAAATGGCTCTGGGCTTAAGCTTGTGCTAACTGTAAAGTCAGAATGACGGCAGGTATTCAATCGTGGGTGCGTACCCATTATCTCAATCGGGCATCGATACCTTTGCAACCTCGGTACTCAGATTAAAAAACGAAAGCGTCTGCCTCAATATTAAGCTGCAACGAAATTACTATATACCATCGAACACCCGCTAGAGCGGATCATTTCTTATCGGAATCGTTGCGGGATTCCCAAATCAGCAGATTTGTGATTGATCATTGATGCTGGAATGGAGGCCAGCATCAA
>NZ_JACHBG010000022.1 GCF_014207095.1 Martinezella lusitana
AAGGAAACACTAGAGCGAAGGTCTTCGTCGCCAGCAGCGCCGCCGCCCTCGTCAGTGATCGGGCTTATAGACCCTACCCATCGAACTAGTCAACAGCCCGATTTTGAAAAATCTCGAAAAAGAGATAAGCGATTGATTTTTATGAAACAATTATGACGCTCCTTCGAATTGGCCGAGATGGCTGGCTGGAACACCCGGATATCCCCCTTTTTTTGCTGGTCGAAGCCCTTGAAAGCCCCCGCAGCGCGCGGAAAGACCTGACAATGACGAGGATTGCACCTCCCCGGATCATGCATTCCGCCCGTATGCATTTCATGCAAACGGCACTTTGCAAGCGCAAAATACGGTGGCCAGATTTGACTCCCCTGTCATAAATATGCACATCTTCGCCCCCAGCCTGCGGCTCGCATATAGAAGGAAGCGGATCTCGATCGGCATGATAACGGACAAGATGATGCTCCGATCGCTCGGCAACGAGCCGCCGATCCTGGCCGATGGCAGGCGAGCTCCGGACCGGCGCGAGGTTTCCTTGCGATGGCTTTCCGGCACCTTCCTCACGGGTGTCACCTCGAGCATACTCATGGGTGTCGCCTTGTTCGCAGCGCTCGACGGACGCCAGCAATTGGCCATCCCGGCCGAGGCCTATGCGACAACGGACAATCATAATGCCACGGATAATCAGGTTACGCGCGGCGGTCGCCTGATCTCGAGAACGATCGCCTCGAAGCCTTCCGACCGTAACATCCTCGAGGTATCGACCGTGGTGCGCGACGGCGACAAGGAAGTGGTGCGCCGCCAGCCCTTCGCACATGTGAAGATCGCACTCGCGACCAATCGCGTCGCCAGTGAAAGCTATCCGCCCTTCGATCCCCTGGCGATCTTTTCCGCCGACGAGAACATACCCCCGCCCGCCAATCGCACCGGGGCGATCTATGGATCGGATGTGGAATCCGAGGTCAGCCTGAAAACCATAAGCTTTCCGACCAAAGACATTCCCTTCCAGCTCGCCGGCTCCATGTCGCGCGAGGAGGTCGAGGAAAACGTGCGTTCCAACGGCTCGGTCCTTGCCGACAGCAACACCCAGGTCTCGGCACTGTATTATGTGGATCCACGCCGCTTTGCCAATGATGACGACGACGTCGATCTGACGGCCGGGCTGGCGGCCCGCATCGTCGAGGAAAACATGTCCGTCTCCGCGTCGCAGGCGGTGACCGCGCAGACCGAAGAATTCGCCGACGACATCATCCCTGTCAGGCAGAACATGCCGATCGCCACGGCGCTGACTAATTCCGGCTACCCGAAGGCCGACGCCGACAGCATCAGCGCCAAAATCCTGCCGGTCTTCGGCTCGTCCGACGTATCTTCAGGCGATGTGCTTCGTATCGGCATCCTGCAGAAGGGCGAGCAGGCCAAGATCATTCGCGCCAGTATCTATCGTGGCACCAAGCATCTGCTGACCATTGCGCAGAACGACCGCGGCGACTTCATCGCCGGCAGCGCGCCGCCCATGCTTGACGCCATAGCCACCGCTTTCGATAACGACGCGCCGGTTCTGACGGCCGGACGAGATCTGCCGAGCGTCTATGACGGCATCTATCGCGCTGCACTTTCCTACGGCATGAGCAAGGAAATGATAGCGCAGGTCGTCAAGTTGCTCGCGAGCAATGTCGACTTCCAGGCCCAGCTTAAACCAACGGATTCGCTTGAAGCCTTCTTCTCGGTCGCGGATAGCAAGGGACAGGCGACGGCTGATTCCGAGCTGCTCTACGTCAACGCCAAGTTCGGCGATACCGTGACGCGCTTCTATCGCTTCGAGGATCCGACAGATCATTCGATCGACTATTTCGACGAGGCCGGCAAGAGCATCAGGCAGTTCCTGCTGCGCAACCCGGTTCCGACGGGCATCTTCAAATCCGGATTCGGCATGCGGCGCCACCCCATTCTCGGCTTTGCCCGCATGCATACCGGCGTCGATTGGTCCGCACCGCGCGGAACGCCGATCATCGCCGCCGGCAACGGTATCGTCGAAAAGGCCGGCTGGGATTCCGGTGGCTTCGGCAACCAGACGCTGATCCGCCACGCGAATGGTTACGTCTCCTCCTACAATCACCAGAGCGCCATCGCCAAAGGCGTCACACCCGGCGCGAAGGTAGTGCAGGGCCAGGTGATCGGCTTCATCGGTTCGACGGGTCTCGCGACCGGCCCTCACCTGCACTATGAGCTGATCGTCAACGGCACCAAGGTCGACCCCTTGCGCATTCGCCTTCCCGGCGGCAAGTCGCTCGACGGCGAAGCTCTCGCCAAGTTCCAGGAAGAGCGCAAGCGCATCGACACGCTGCTCAGCGACGACAAGACGAAACAGGTTGCCAGCAAGTAGTCGCGCCGTTCGTTTTGGCGCCGACCGGCTCTGATACGGTGATTTCGAAACAGACCCGGAAAAGAATGGCGACCCAAGGGCCGCCATTTGTGTTCATCAGGACATCGCCAGCATTATGCCGCTTCGTTCGCAGCCTGACGCGGGCGGAACAGCAAGCGATCCGAACCGCTCGTGACCTTGACCAGAGATCCATCCGGAATCTGCCCGGAAAGGATCTGCTCAGCGAGCGGATCCTGGACATATTTCTGGATCACCCGCTTCAGCGGTCTTGCGCCGTAAACGGGATCGTAACCCTTGTTGGCGAGCCAGTTGCGGGCGTCCTCGTCGAGGTCGAGCGTAATCTTGCGTTCCGACAGCAACTTCAGCAACCGTTCCAGCTGGATGTCGACGATCGCACCCATTTCATCGCGCTTCAGGCGATGGAACAGAATGATCTCATCGACACGGTTCAGGAATTCCGGCCGGAAATGCGACCGGACCACATCCATCACCTGCTCGCGCACCTGATCGCTATCATCGCCGTCCTTCAGCTGGGTCAGATATTCAGCACCCAGATTGGAGGTCATGATGATCATCGTGTTGCGGAAGTCGACCGTGCGGCCCTGCCCGTCCGTCAACCGTCCGTCATCCAGAACCTGGAGCAGAATGTTGAAGACATCGGGATGCGCCTTTTCGATCTCGTCGAACAGAACGACCTGATAGGGCCGGCGGCGAACGGCTTCGGTCAGCGCGCCGCCCTCTTCATAGCCGACATAGCCGGGAGGGGCACCGATCAGCCGGGCCACGGAGTGCTTCTCCATGTATTCCGACATGTCGATACGCACCATCGCGGTGTCGTCGTCGAAGAGGAAGCGGGCGAGCGCCTTGGTCAGCTCGGTCTTGCCGACACCGGTCGGGCCGAGGAAGATGAACGAGCCGATCGGCCGGTTCGGATCCTGCAGGCCGGCTCGCGAACGGCGAACGGCTCGGGAAACCGCCTGAACGGCGTCGCCCTGGCCGACGACCCACTTTGCCAGTTCGTCTTCCATCCTGAGCAGCTTGTCGCGCTCGCCTTCCAGCATCTTGTCCACTGGAATCCCGGTCCAGCGGGAAACGACCTGGGCGATGTTGTCTGCGGTAACGACCTCCTGCACCATGGAATCGCGGGCACTATCCTGCTCTTCCGCGGCGTGAAGCTCCTTCTCCAGATTCGGGATGACGCCATAAGCGAGCTCACCGGCACGCTGGAACTCACCCTTGCGCTGGGCAATGGCGAGTTCGTTGCGGGCATCGTCAAGCTGCTTCTTCAGATCGGCGGCAAGACCGAGCTTCTGCTTTTCGGCCTGCCAGCGCGCTGTCAACGCATCGGCTTCCTCTTCCAGAGAGGCAAGATCCGTTTCCAGCCGCTTCAGCCGGTCAGCCGAAGCCTGATCGGTTTCCTTCTTCAATGCCTCGCGTTCGATCTTCAGCTGGATGATGCGACGATCGAGTTCGTCGAGCTCCTCCGGCTTGGAATCCACCTGCATGCGCAGGCGCGCTGCGGCTTCGTCCATCAGGTCGATGGCCTTATCCGGCAGGAAACGGTCGGTGATGTAGCGGTTCGACAGGGTTGCAGCCGCCACCAGCGCGGCATCGGCGATGCGCACCTTGTGATGCTGCTCGTATTTCTCCTTCAGGCCGCGCAGGATCGAGATCGTGTCTTCAACCGTCGGCTCTTCAACCATGACGGGCTGGAAGCGGCGGGCAAGGGCTGGATCCTTCTCCACATGCTTGCGATATTCATCGAGCGTGGTCGCCCCGACGCAGTGCAACTCGCCGCGGGCAAGGGCAGGCTTCAGGAGGTTGGACGCATCCATGGCGCCATCGGCCTTACCGGCACCGACCAGCGTGTGCATCTCGTCGATGAACAGAATGATCTCGCCGTTTTCCGACTGGACCTCGTTGAGGACAGCCTTCAACCGCTCTTCGAACTCGCCGCGGAACTTTGCACCAGCAATCAAGGCACCCATGTCGAGCGCCATCAGCTTCTTGTCCTTCAGCGATTCCGGAACGTCACCGTTGACGATGCGCAGTGCCAGGCCTTCGACGATCGCCGTCTTGCCGACGCCGGGCTCGCCGATGAGCACCGGATTGTTCTTGGTGCGGCGAGACAGGACCTGAATGGTGCGGCGGATTTCATCGTCGCGGCCGATCACCGGGTCGAGCTTGCCTTCGCGGGCCTCGGCTGTGAGGTCGCGGGCATATTTCTTCAGGGAATCGAAGCCCTGCTCCGCATTGGCGGAGTCGGCAGTGCGACCCTTGCGGATCTCGTTGATGACCTGATTAAGGGCAATGGGCGTGACACCGGCCTTCTTCAGCGTAGCCGAAGTCGAGGCAGTCGGCTCGATCGCCAATGCCTGCAACAGGCGTTCGACGGTGACGAAACTGTCACCGGCCTTCTTTGCGGCATCTTCAGCCGCGGTAAAAACCTTGGCAAGCGGCTGTGCCAGATAGACCTGGCCATCGCCGCCGGAAACCTTTGGCAGTTTAGCAAGCGCTGCATCATTGGCGATGCGAGCGGCCTTGGCATCGCCACCGGCACGTTCGATCAGCGAAGACGCCATGCCCTGATCGTCGTCAAGGAGCACTTTCAAAACATGTTCGGGCGTGAATTGCTGATTACCCTGCGCAAGCGCATTAGTTTGGGCGGATTGCAGAAAACCGCGTACCCGCTCGGAGTATTTTTCAATATTCATATTAGACCTCCATGGATCGTCCTGCCCGGAACGGCGCAGATCGATGATTGAGATAGAGCCCCCTCAAGAGGCAGGCCCGGCCTTGTCGCCATTGGGATTTGCGGCAAGGCAGCTGAGCAGAATATGGGAGGGTCGCTTGAAAGTTTAAAGGGTGAGAAAAGCGAAAAAAGACAGCAATTTTACGAACAACGCAGCAGCGACAAGAGGTTGGAAACAACCCGCGTCAGCGGGATCAGCAGTCGACAACAAGCGCGGGAACAAAAAACGAGACCGGCAGCATTCGGCGCTGCCGGTCCCGTTTGGGTATCCAATCGTCTCTCAGGAATGGAGAGAGGATTATTCCGAGGTGGCGTCTGCCAAAGCTGGGGCTTCGTCCGAGGCGCCCTCACCCTGGCCTTCCGCATCACCGGCCGTGCGACGCGGCTGGCGGCGCGGACGGCTGCCGGCATTGCGGCGGCGCGGCTGACGCTCGGTCGCTGCGGCAGGCGTCTCTTCTTCGATCGCGACTTCGGCAGGGATGCCTTCTATCACCGGCTGCGGGCCGGTGCCATCGATGACATCAGGCTCGGGAGCCGGTACCGGTGCTGCTGCAGCCGGAGCGGGCTGATGACGCGGCGGACGCGGTGCCATCTGCGGCTGGTCGTCGACCTCGCCACCATCGATATCATCGATGTCGCGGTCGGCTGCGTCACGCTCATTGTAATTGTGGTGTTCGTCGCGCTGATAGCGCTCCTGCATCTGCGCCTGGGCGCTGGCAATGATGCGGTTATAGTGCTCGGCATGCTGAAGGTAGTTTTCAGCCATGACGCGGTCGCCGGAGCTTTGAGCATCGCGGGCCAAAGCCGCATACTTCTCGGCGATATGCTGAGCGGTTCCGCGGATCTTCACATCGGGACCGGAGCTGTCGTAGGTTCTGGTCAGCGGGTTGGAGCCCTTGCGGTTGAAATTATTGTTGTTATTTCCGCCGCCACCGCCGCCGTTGTTGTTACCACGCCCCCGACCGCGCTTATTCTGCTGTCCTGGCCTCATAGATCCTTCACCTGAATTCTCTTCGTTGGGATAAAATTCATACACGACACCTGCCGCCGCGGTTCGGACTTTCCCGAAACCAGGGCCTGCGTGCCGCAAGCAAACTGCGCTTTAAGCGCCGGTCTGCCGCTCGACTACGTCAGATTAACTGATCACGCATTGGGTTATCTTCAACCTTTGACACTCTTACCAAAGAGCGGATCCCCGAGGCTGTCCAAGATAGGCGAATCGTCTCGCCTATTCCCAGCCGCCCAACACGTGAGCGCAACCTATATCGCTTCCTCAGGAAATCCAAGCTTTTTCTTCGCGATAACAATAAGGATCTCACAAATCTGCAGCAAAATGTCGCGTTAGAACATGATGCCGAAAAGCGTTAGCGGTTTTCGAACGACATTATGCTCTGCTTCTTTGTTTCTAGAACGGATTCAGATTTTAGGTCGAACAGATCTAAAATCATCCGGCTCTAGTGACGAAACTCAAACACAAGCACCCGGTCGTTCTGGCCGTAGTCACGAACTGCTTCGAGAAGGAGAAATCCTGCTCCTTCAAAAACCGAAGTCACCGTTTCACGCTGATCGTAGCCGATCTCTACTCCTAACATTCCATTGGGGTGCAGAAACCGCGCCGCATCTTTTGCGATCGCCCGATATGCATCCAGCCCATCAAGGCCCCCGTCAAGGGCCGCGGGAGGATCGAAATCCTTTACTTCTGGAGCGAGAGTGGAAATGACACTGGACGCAATATAGGGCGGATTTGAGACAATCACATGAAATCGTTCGTGGATGGCTTCAAACCAGCTTCCATGCACAGTCGTAAACCGCGCCGCCAGTCCATTTCGCTCTGCGTTCCCGCGAGCAGTCTCCAGCGCTTCGCTGGAAATATCGGAACCGACACCCGTCGCTTGCGGGCATTCATGAAGAAGAGCCAAACAGATGGCTCCCGTTCCCGTTCCGATATCCAATATGTGGACATTGCCGACTTCAGATTCAAGCCGCCTGACATGCGGAAGTATCGTATCGACGAGAATTTCCGTATCGGGCCGGGGTTCAAGCGTTGCCGGGGACAGCCGCAAAGGCAACCCGTAGAATTCACGCTCACCGAGGATCCGATGGACCGGCTCGTGATTGAGCCGGCGGCCGATTGCCGTCCGAGCCTGCTCGACAACAGCGGGCTGCACCGCATCGGAACTGCACGTCACAAGCTCGGTGGACGAGAGATGCAGAAGACCGCCGACAAGGATGCGGGCTTCGGTGGCGGGATCGTCGAGATCGGCCTCGGCAAAGCGGGCCCGCACCTCCTGCAGGAGCCCCGCGACGGTCGACCCCTGCCCGCGGCTCATGCCTGTTCACCGAGCTGAGCGAGCTGGCTCGCCTGGAAATCCGCCAGAAGCGCATCGACCACTTCGTCGATTTCGCCTTCCATCATCCGGTCGAGCTTATAGAGCGTCAGGTTGATGCGGTGGTCGGTAACGCGGCCCTGCGGAAAGTTATAGGTGCGGATGCGCTCGGAGCGGTCGCCCGAGCCGACCTGGCTCTTGCGGTCGGCGGAACGTTCGCTGTCGGCGCGCTGACGCTCCATGTCGAACAGGCGCGAGCGCAAGACCTGCATTGCCTTAGCGCGGTTCTGGTGCTGCGACTTTTCCGAACTCGTCACCACGATCCCCGACGGAATGTGGGTGATGCGCACCGCCGAGTCGGTGGTGTTGACGTGCTGACCGCCGGCGCCGGAGGAGCGCATCGTGTCGATACGGATATCCTCGGGCCGGATATCGATATCGATTTCTTCGGCCTCGGGCAGCACGGCGACGGTTGCCGCTGAAGTATGAATGCGGCCGCCAGCTTCGGTTTCCGGTACGCGCTGAACGCGATGAACGCCGGACTCGAATTTCAGCCGGGAGAACACGCCCTTGCCGCTGATCGTCGCGATGATTTCCTTGTACCCGCCCGCTTCGCCCTCGCTGGAGGAAAGAACTTCCACCTTCCAGCCGTTGCTGCCGGCAAAGCGCTCATACATGCGAAAGAGATCGCCGGCGAAGAGGGCGGCCTCGGAACCGCCCGTACCGGCGCGAATTTCCAGAATGGCGCTTTTTTCGTCGGCCGCGTCCTTCGGCAGCAGCAAGATCTGCATTTCCTGTTCGAGCGACGCGATACGCTCTTTCACCTCAGGCAGCTCCATCTCGGCGAGATCGCGCATTTCGCGGTCCACCGATTTGTCGGCGAGCATGACGTCAAGATCGGCAGCTTCGGCAAGGGCGCGTTCGTAGTCACGGATCTTGGTAACGACCGGCTGCAGTTCGGAATATTCGGAAGCAAGCTTCACATAGACGTCCGCGGCAGGGCCGGCAGACATGCGCGCTTCGATTTCGCCGAATCGACGCTCGAGTTCACGCATTTTTTCAACGGGGAGCTTCGCCACCCTCTACTCCAATTCTTCTTATTATGTCTGTTGTGATGTTCCGCGCATGATCTCGTCCGCAAACCGCTGTGTGCCTTACGGGATCCCACGCTAAAGCGGAATATTGTGGCTCTCGGCAAAGCGGGCAAGAATATCGCGCATCGAGGTCGTCGGACGCTTGTCGTTCAGCGCTTCTTCCATGACCTCGGACAAAGCTTTGAGATCGAGCCCCATAAGCATCGCCTTCACCGGACCGATAGAGGCCGGCGACATCGAAACCGAACGGAAGCCGATGCCAAGCAGCGCCATGGCGGAAATCGTCTTGCCGGCAAGTTCACCGCAAAGCGTCACCGGCGTCTTGTTGCGCTCGCCGGCCCGCACGATATCGCGGAGAATGCGCAGGAACGGCCGCTCTAGCGGGTCGAAGCGATCCGAGACGCGGGCATTGCCGCGATCCACCGCCATCGAGAATTGGAATAGATCGTTGGAGCCGACCGAGACGAAATCGACCTCGGCCATCAGCTCGTCCAGCTGCCACAACAGCGCCGGGACTTCCAGCATCGCACCGAACTGCAGCTTGCGCGGCAGGCTATGCCCGAAGCGCGAGAGATGCTGCACCTCCTTCTGCAACAGCTCGCGCACGGCCCTGATCTCGGAGACCTCGGTGACCATCGGCACCATCATCTTCAACTCGTTGTCGGCCGAGGCCTTCAGCATGGCGCGCAGCTGCGTGCGCAGCAGGCCAGGGCGATCGAGTGAGAGACGGATGGCACGCCAGCCGAGCGCCGGGTTTTCTTCCTCGTGTGCGCGAAAATAGGGAACGACCTTATCGCCGCCAATATCGAGCGTCCGGAAGGTGACGACACGCCCACCCGCCTGCTTCATCACGTTACGATAGAAGATTTCCTGTTCTTCCGCCTTCGGCATGGTCGAGGCGATCATGAACTGTAGCTCGGTGCGAAACAGGCCGATCCCTTCTGCGCCGGATTCGGCAAGCTGCGGCAGATCGACCAGCAGGCCGGCATTCATCAGCAGCGAAATGCGCTGCCCATCCTTGGTGACAGGCTCGACCGATCGCAGGGCACGGAATTGCTCCTGCCGGCGGGCGCGGAAACGCACCTTTTCCTCGTAGGAACGCTGATGATCGGCCATCGGCCGAAGATGCACATGGCCGCCATCGCCATCGATGATGACCGAATCGCCGTTTTCGGCCAGCGCGACAATCCCGGTCGCCTGACCGATGACCGGAATGCCCATGGCGCGCGCAACGATGACGACATGGCTCGTAACCGCGCCTTCTTCGAGCACCAGACCGCGAATATTGGCTCTGGGATAGTCGAGCAGTTCGGCCGCACCCATGGCACGCGCGAAAATGATCGCGTCGTTCGGGAAGCCTTCGGCACTCGTGCGGCCGGAATAACCGATGAGCTGCCTCAGCAAACGGTTCGCCAGATCCTCGAAATCGTGCATGCGCTCGCGAAGATAGGGATCGGTCAGGCGCATCATGCGCGCCTTGGTATCGCTCTGCACCTTTTCGACGGCTGCTTCCGCCGTCAGGCCGTTGCGAACGGCTTCTTCCAGCTTACGCACCCAGCCCTGGTCATGCGCGAACATGCGATAGGTCTCAAGCACCTCGCGATGTTCGCCTTCCATGGACACGTCGCGACGCGAGAGCATGTCGTCGATCGAGATGCGCAGCGAGCCGAGGGCTTCCGCCAGACGGCCGATTTCCTTGTCCGCATCCTCATTCAGCAGGTTGGTGACGACGATGCGCGGCTCATGCAGCACGACATAGCCGAGGCCGATGCCTTCATTGTAACTGTCGCCGTCGATGGTGACGGAACGCGTCAGATCGAGCTCGAGGCCTGGCTTGGTGATCTTCTTCAGCTCGCCAGTGGCGATCATTTCGGCCAGCACCATGGCCGTCGTCTCAAGCGCCTCCAGCTCTTCCTCGCGATAATTCCGGCTCGCCTTGTTCTGCACGACGAGAACGCCGAGCGACCGGCCGGTGCGCAGAATCGGCACGCCGAGGAAGGAGTGATAAATTTCTTCGCCGGTTTCCGGCAGGTAGCGGAAGGCGGGATGCGATTGCGCGTCGGACAGGTTAAGCGGTTGGGCGGACGCGGCAATCGTACCGACGAGACCCTGACCCATCTTCAATTGCGAGAGGTGGACGGCTTCCTTGTTCAGGCCCTCGGTCGCATAGAGCTCGAGCACACCGTCGGAGCGCAGCACGTAGACCGAGCACACTTCGGCGACCATGTTGCCGGCAATCTGTCGAACGATCCGGTCAAGGCGCTCCTGCGGCTCCAGCGGCTCCGCCATAAGTTCGCGCAGCCGCTTGAGCAGAACGCGTGGACCGCCGGATAGGTCTCTCATTGCGTCTCTAGCTCCCGAATCAAGATATCATGCCACTCTTGCCCACGTCAGGGCCGGCCGAAACTCGCCTCCGTCACGGTCCGTTGTCAGCAGTCCTGACTCAACTCTTATCCAGACCGTAGCAGGAATGCAAAGTCCTGACTGCGAGTTCTGCATAAGGACCGTCAATCAGGATGGAAATCTTGATTTCTGACGTCGTAATAGCCTTGATGTTGATGCCTTTTTCGGCAAGTGCCCGGAAAGCGGTCGCGGCCACGCCTGCATGCGAGCGCATGCCCACGCCGATGACCGAAACTTTCACCAGACCTGATTCGCTCTGGACGACATCGTAGCCGATCTTTTCCTTGTTCTCGCCGAGAACGCGCAGCGCCTTTTCGGCATCGCCGGAAGGAACCGTGAAGGTCATGTCGGTCTTGGAGCCGTCCTCGGAAATGTTCTGGACGATCATGTCGACATTGATGTGGCTCTCGGCCAGCGGTCCGAAGATGGCGGCGGAAACGCCCGGCCGGTCGGCAAGACGGCGCAACGAGATCTGGGCCTCATCCTTGGCATAGGCAATGCCGGTGACTACTTCCTGTTCCACGATTTCATCCTCGTCACAAATCAGCGTTCCGGGCGGGTTAAGCAGATCGCCCATGCCCGGAGCATCGGGATCCTCGAAAGAAGAGCGCACGAAGGTGCGAACCTTAAAGACCATGGCCAGCTCGACCGAACGCACCTGCAGCACCTTGGCGCCGAGAGACGCCATTTCGAGCATTTCCTCGAAGGCGATCTTCTTCAGGCGGCGAGCCTTCGGCTCGATGCGCGGATCGGTCGTGTAGACACCGTCGACATCGGTGTAGATGTCGCAGCGGTCTGCCTTGACGGCAGCCGCGATCGCAACTGCCGATGTATCGGAGCCGCCGCGGCCAAGCGTCGAAATACGGTTGTCCGGACCAAGTCCCTGGAAGCCGGCGACGACAGCCACTTGGCCTTCTCCCATGCGACGGACCATCTCCGTGCCGTCGATTTCGAGAATGCGGGCCGCGCCGTGAGCATTATCCGTGTGGATCGGAATCTGCCAGCCCTGCCAGGAACGGGCATTGACGCCCATGGCCTGCAGCGCGATCGCCAGAAGACCAGACGTCACCTGCTCGCCCGACGCAACGACGGCGTCATATTCGCGCGCATCGTAGATCGAATGATTGGCGCCTGAGACCTTCGGAATGTTCTGAACCCAGCCGACCAGCTCGTTGGTCTTGCCGGACATGGCGGAAACGACAACGGCAACCTCGTGGCCGGCGTCGACTTCACGTTTCACATGGCGTGCGACGTTCTTGATACGGTCCAGATCCGCGACGGAGGTTCCGCCGAATTTCATCACGATGCGTGCCATGTGCCTCTACCAGTACCCAGCGCCGGGCGGCCGAAATGCGATAAGCCCGGCATGCAAAATCGCTTTCCTGGTTCGATAGCCGGAAAAGCTTGATCTCAATGGGGCCGTCTCTTAACGAGTTTGGCAGGCGGGCGCAATAGCTTGGCGCAGTAGGCGCCAATAAAGCTTCATTTAAAAGTCAACTTTTAAGCTCGACCAGAACTTATCGAAAATGCCGCCTTCCTTGGGGATATTTTCCTTGTTGACGATGGTGGCGACCAATACGCCGCCGCTGGGTTTGCCCATCGCGACCACTTCATAATCCATGACATCGCTTTCCGTGGTGGTTTCGGCCTTGACCCCTTTCAGCGCGCGGCTGTCGGCAAGATTGCGTTGGGTGGCTTCCTTTTTGATCTTGGCACCCGCGCTGACGCTTTCCTGCACCATCTGCTGCAGCACGAAATCCGTAAGGCCGGAGGGATTGAGCCCCTTATATTCCTGCACGATGATGCCGGTGCCGATCGGCGTCATCAGCGCATATTGCTGCACGCCGCTGCCAAGATCGGTCCTGGCCACAGAAAACTTGCCGTCGTGATCGAAGGAGAATTTGCCACCGGAAAAGGTCACGGTTTCGCTGCGCTGCAGCTCCACCGAGAGCTTGCGACCGTCCTTCGTGGTAACATCCAGCGTGTCGCCGGGATTGATCCCCACTTCGACACCATCGATCGTCAGACGAAAGCCTTTGCCGTCCCCCGCACTTGCATGACCGACCGCGAGACAAGCTATGGCCATCGCGGTCGCGACACGGAATGATTTCATGAGGAATTCCTCCATTGGCCGGAGAATCGGTCGCTCCCCGATTCTGAAGGCCCAGTTGACAGCCCGGGCGATTGATCGGCCATGCCACGCTTGCTTGTCAACCTTGGCCGGCCATGCGCAGACATGGAAGATGACTGCGCGACACCTCCGCAGAGCTTGCACCCTTGACATCGGCCTCCGATCGTCCGACTTCACGGATGACAGAAACTATGCCTCGCAATCATGCGAGCGGATTGTATGATGCCGACCAAGGAGCGAGCCATGAGCGAAACGGCGAAAAGCACGATCGACCAGAGCGAAGTGGACCGTTTCTCCGCCATGGCCGCCGAATGGTGGAGCCCGACAGGCAAGTTCAAACCGCTGCACAAGTTCAATCCGGTTCGCCTGGCCTATATCCGCGACCGCGCCTGCGAGAATTTCGACCGCGACCCGAAGAGCAGCCGGCCACTCGAGGGTCTGCGCGTGCTCGATATCGGCTGCGGCGGCGGATTGCTTTCCGAACCGATGGCGCGCATGGGCGCCGAGGTTATCGGCGCCGATCCCTCTGAGAAGAATATCGGCATTGCCTCAACACATGCGAAAGCTTCCGGCGTTCCGGTCGACTATCGCGCCGTGACGGCCGAACAATTGGCGGAAGCGGGCGAGACCTTCGATATCGTGCTGAATATGGAAGTGGTCGAGCACGTCGCCGACGTGGAGTTTTTCCTCACCACCTGCGCCAAGATGGTGCGCCCCGGCGGGCTGATGTTCGTCGCGACCATCAACCGCACGATGAAGGCAGCGGCTCTTGCCATCTTCGCCGCCGAAAACGTGCTTCGCTGGCTGCCGCGCGGCACGCACCAGTACGAAAAGCTCGTTCGCCCGGAAGAGATCGAAAAGCCGCTTACCGCCGATGGGCTTGAGATCGTCGCCCGCACCGGCGTGTTCTATTCGCCGCTGCAGGATCGATGGAACCTGTCGAAAGACATGGACGTCAACTACATGATGCTGGCGAAGCGGGCAAAATTCAGCTGAAGGCGCGCAGTCGAGCGAGACGTATCCCTAGACCTTCAAGGCCAGTACATGCGCCAGCAAATCGCCCTGGCCTTGCGCATTGAGCGCTGCGATATCCTTGACCCGGCCTCGGTCGACTTCGACGGAATTGCCATCAGGCCCAAAGGGCTGCTTGAACGTGAACGCCGCGGCGCCGGCCCCGTGATCGTGAAGATATTCGAGCCGCTCCGCACCGTCCCTCCATTGCGGAACGGCGCCTGCATCCACCCACCAGAGCACCAGCGGCGGCCAGCTTTGCCTGACGTTCCAATGCCGCGCGTGTTTGAGCGCATCGGCATGCACGCCGCTATAGGAAAATGCCATCAGCGCCTCGATATCGGCCCAAAGCGATAGCGACGATGGCGCGCTGGCAAAGCCGCTGCCTTGGATGAAACGCGGGAAGACCTGCTCGCCCCAGCAGACAGAGCCCTGCTCGCCGGCATATCCGGAACGGCCGATGAAGCCGTGTGCACGGGCCGCCGCCTCGAAATTCGCCGCCTCGCGCAGGCGAAATCCTTCGACGGCAGGGCTTTCATAGGCTGCGACATGCAGCCCGAAATTATACATGGCGAGGTGTTTGCCAGCTTGAGCCGACATCAGTTGATATCGTCAGGCAGCACCGGAAGGGCGGCGATCTCTATACCCTCTTCAACGAGGGCTTGCGCCTCGTCCGGCGTTGCCTTACCGATGATCCCGCGGGCATCCGCCTCGCCATAATGGATCTTACGTGCTTCTTCCGGGAACTTTGCTCCTACATCCTCGGAATTGGCCTTGATCGCCTCGACGGCTTCCTTGAGCTTGGTCATGGCTTCCTTGCGAGCTGCGTCCATGGCAAGCGTCTGCATCTCATCCTTCTTGCGCGCGGTAGAGACAGAAGGCGCCATCAGGAGCTTGGAAATTGCAGAGGAATTGCAAACTGGGCACGTCAGGAAGCCGCTGGCAACCTGGCGATCGAAATCGGCACTTTCGGAAAACCAGCCTTCGAACTCATGGGCGTTGTCACAACTAAGCGAGTAACGGATCAAGCAGCGACGCCTCCAGCCGCCGGCGTCGCGATCTTCTCCAGCGAAAATTCGCGCGCATTCTTCAAGTTGGGAATTTTGTCATGGGCTGCTTTCACCGCAGCCACATCGATCTCGGCAATGACGACAGCCTCACCCGTGCCGCCGGCAGACGCCAGCACCTTGCCCCAGGGATCGATGATCATGGAGTGGCCGAAGGTTTCGCGGCCGTCGTCATGCTTGCCGGCCTGCGCAGCAGCAATGACGAACATGCCGTTTTCGATGGCGCGGGCGCGCAGCAGGATTTCCCAATGTGCCTCGCCCGTCTGCCTGGTAAAGGCGGCAGGCACCGTCATCACCTCGGCGCCGGCAACAGCCTGGGCGCGGAAGAGCTGCGGAAAGCGCACATCGTAGCAGATGGAAAAGCCGAGCTGAGCAAAGGGCAGCGACGTGATGCGCGCCTCTGAGCCCGGCCGATAGACGGCGCTTTCGCGCCAGCTCTCTCCATTGTCGAGATCGACATCGAACATATGGATCTTGTCGTAACGGTTGATGAGCTTGCCGTCGGGACCGAAAAGAAAGCCGCGATTGGCGATCTTGCCGTCATCGAGCGCAATGGCCGTAGAGCCGACATGCAGATATATGCCGAGTTCCTTTGCCAGCTCGGACGCCGTCTTGACGATGATGTCGCCGGCCTCATCGCGCAAGACGGCGCGCAGGCCTGGCCGATCCTTCTGCACCGCACCGGTCATCTCCGGGGTCTGCACATAGACGGCACCCTGCGAAGCGGCGTCACGCACGAGACGCGCCATGTCGGCGGCGTTCTTCAGCGGATCAACACCCGAACACATCTGAATGGCGGCGGCTTTGAAACTCATCGTCATCTCCCTCGCTTAAGCGGCTCAGGCGGCCAGCATCGGATCGAGCTTGCCGGCCCGATCCAGCGCGTGGATATCGTCACAGCCGCCGACATGCTCGTCATTGATGAAGATCTGCGGAAAGGTCGAACGACCGTTCGCCTTCGCAATCATCTCCTGCCGCGCTTCAGGCGAATAGGTCGCATTATGCTCGACATAATCGACGCCCTTGGCTTCGAGCAGCGATTTCGCACGAGCGCAGTAGCCGCAAAACTCACGCGTATAAATAACGACGGATGCCATGATCCACTCCGGAATAACCTAGCTTTGGTGTCATATAAGATGGCCGACGACCCTTGCAAAGGTCAAAACGGTGACATCCGCCGCGCCAGCTTTCTTCAATGCGCGCGTCGCCGCAGCCACGGTCGCACCCGTGGTATAGACGTCATCTACCAGCACGATGCGCCGGCCGAAAATATCGGCCGCCCGATGTTCCGAGACGGCAAATGCCCCGCGCACATTGTCCTGCCGTGCCTTGGCGCCGAGACCGACCTGTCGGCTCGTGCGCTTGATGCGCAACAGCGTCGCGGCAAGAAGCGGCTTTCCCGAAAGATGGGCGACATGACGCGCCAGTTCGGCCGCCTGATTGTACTTGCGCGAAAACAGCCGCGCCCGATGCAAGGGCACGGGAATGATCGCGTCGCACGCGGCGACCGTGCCGTCGCTGGCGCGCAGCATCCACCCGGCCATCATCGGCGCCAGATCGGTGCGGTCGCGATATTTCAGGCTGAGCACCAAGTCGCGCACGATGCCGTCGTGAACCGCGGCAGAGCGCAGCCGATCGAAGACGGGTGGATCGGCGATCGCTTCGGCGCTGAGAATGCCGACGCCGAGATCATGGGAAAAAGGACTGCCGAGAATCTCGCAATAGGGCCGCTCGATGAAGCGGATCTTTGACCAACAGGCGGGGCAGAGGCCACGATGCGCACCAACGGAAACGCCGCAGCCGGGACAGGCAGGCGGATAGACCAGATCGGCGAGCGCGACCCATGGCCTTTTCAGCCCAGCCGTCAGCATAGATAACGTGATTTCGCGCCCCATCATCCCCATATGATTGACACTAGCTTTTTCCCGCAGGCTTTGCGAAGGAAAACGCGCGTGCCCGCCATGCCCCGCCGAAGTGAACTTATTGCAGGAAAACGCCATGGAAATCGTCTTCGACCAAACGCTGCTCGCCGCCCGTAAGCGCCGGGCACTGAGACAGGGCGATCCAAAGGCCGCATTTCTGCTTGATATCGCCGCTGGCGAACTGGCGGAGCGGTTGGCCGTAACCGAACGTCATTTCGACGAAGCGGTCGAACTTCACGGCGCGACCGGCGTTGCGGCGCGTCTGGCGCTTTCAACCGGCAAGATCGGCCATCTCAGCAGGATCGAGAATGAGCCGGGCTTTGCCGCACCTGGCGAAACCGTCATCGAAGCGCCTATCGAGGAGTTGCCGCTGGAGGCGGAGTCGGTCAACCTCGTTCTCTCGCCCCTCAACCTGCATGTCACCAACGACACACCGGGCGTCTTCATTCAGATTCGCCGGGCGCTAAAGGCCGACGGCCTCTTCCTGGCGGCGATCCCGGGCCTCGGGACCCTGCAGGAACTGCGCGAGGTTCTGCTTGCCGCCGAGATCGAGCTGACTGGCGGCGCCAGCCCCCGCGTAATCCCCTTTGCCGATGTCCGCGATGTCGGCGGGCTGCTGCAGCGAGCCGGCTTTACCCTGCCCGTCATCGACGCCGAGACCTATACGGTGCGCTACGACAATCTATTCGCCTTGATGCGCGATCTTCGCGCCATGGGGATGACCAACCCGCTCGCCGAGCGTAGCCGCGCACCGCTGACACGCGCCTTCTTCCTGCGGGCGGCTGAACTCTATGCCGAACGCTATTCAGACCCGGACGGCAGGATCAGGGCGACGTTTTCGATCATCTACGTATCAGGATGGACGCCGCACGAAAGCCAGCAGAAGCCGCTTCAGCCGGGCTCGGCAAAGGCTCGGCTTGCCGATGCGCTCAAGGTGGAAGAGCACAAGCTGAAGCAATAGAAAATACGGCGCGAAAGTCGGCAACTGTTTCGCAGCCGTGCGAAGTCGTGGGAATCGACGCGCACGAAACCTCCGGCAAGCACGTTGGGCGATCGGCTCCGGCTAATATGATCTCAGTTCTGGTTGGGCGACGAGTTTTGAACCGTGTTAGATAGCAGGTTGAACGTGTTCGCCAAGCTGCCGCCAAACGCGCCGACGCCACTGATGATCGCAGCCGACATCAGTGCGGCAATCAGCCCATACTCGATGACCGTGGCACCGGTCTTGTCACTGAAAAAACGTCGTACGACACGCATACGCTCAAAGCTCCCCAGCCTCAGCATTGGACATCAACATCCTCGTGAATCCGATGCTGTCATGGCATCTGGCAGGCTATGCACATGCTATTGGCAGCTGCTGTCTGCCCCGTATCCCTGAACGATGCAGACCGAACCCGGCTCATGCTGCAGCACGCTGCGGCGGATCGTATAACGCTTGCCGTTTTCAGTCTGAGGAATTGAACCCGTCGTAATATTGTCGAGATCCGGCGCGCTTGCAAGCACGCGAGACTTGGATTTGTCGGAGAGCATCGGCGTGAGAATGAGCGAAAGCGCGACCGCCGCCGTACCAAACAGCAAAGCGATATTCAACGCGCCCGTCCTGCGCGACGTGGAATAGGACTGCTCTTTTTCTTGAACAGCTTTCCAGAAATCGTCGTCCATTATGTCAAGCCTTCTTTAACGCACCCAACAACCCGCTTGATTGAGAGCATTGAATGCCAGAAGGTCATAAATGATCCCTTAATATCCACATGCAAATTAATGAGACGTAAAATTCCGGGACACCGCCTGATTCGGCTTATGCAGCTGATTTCAAATGGCTAATTTTCGTTAACCATACTTACTGTGTGTTGCCGTTGGGCACGCGAAACGTTGGCGCGGCGGGTTCAAGAAAGATGCAGCGCATCAGCGAACGCCAAATCTCTTCTACAGCAACACGCAATAGAACAGGCGGGCGCATCAAACACCAATAAATTGAGATTGACGTCTGCTCGCCTTGATGCAACCTATGAGGAAATTTTATCACCTTAAGTTGCGCAAGGGCTAATGTATGGTAGGACTGTTTAAAGCTGTCGGCGGCCTTGTCATAGCTCTCGCGATCCTGGTCGCAATTTTGATGCTCTTCATCGGGGGCATCCAAGGTTTTACTGCCGGGGTGGTCGCCGCCCTTGTATACGCTTTTTGGGGCGCCGCGATTTTTGCCTTTGGACTCATGCTCGAGCATCTGGAGGCAATTCGCCATAATTCTGTCAGGCAGTCGGAAATGTTGACAGAGCTGCTGCGGAGAGCGCCAAAGGCAGATCCATCAGGCAGAGATCCAGCAGCCGACAGCCTCGATCAGCTTGAGAAATCAAAATTCCGTTTTAGGGATATCTGACCTTAGAGCAATGCCAGGAAAAGTGCGACGCTGTTTTGCGTTCGGAATTGCGTAATGACAAAAAGAGAAAGCATTTTCGCGTTTCGTAGAAAAGCTGAAAGGCTTTAGAGCAGATCCTGCAGGAACGGGATCAGCGGCTCGTCGGCCGGTGGCATCGGATAGTCGCGCAGGGCCAGCGGCCGAACCCACTTGAGCGCCTGCCCTTCCCGACCATGCGGAATTCCTTCGTATCGCCGGCAGATGTACAGCGGCATCAGCAGATGGAAGGTTTCATAGGTATGGCTTGCAAAGGTCAGCGGCGCGAGACATGCGATCTTCGTCTGCACGCCAATCTCTTCCTCAAGTTCACGCACCAGCGTCTCTTCCGGAGTTTCTCCGGCTTCGACCTTGCCGCCGGGAAACTCCCAGAGGCCGGCAAGCGACTTGCCCTCGGGGCGCTGCGCCAGAAGAATACGACCATCCGTATCGATGAGCGCACAAGCGGCAACGAGGACGATCTTGCGGCCAGTCTCGCTCATGCTTCCTCCGGCAACCGCCAATAGCGGTAACGATAAGCCTCGCGGAACCCGAACCGGGCATAGAGCGCGATCGCGGGCGCGTTGTCGGCGCTGACCTGGAGCCAGGCCGTCTTGGCGCTACGCATCCGCGCCCAGCGAAGTGCCGAGGTCAGGATTTCGGCACCCAGCCCCCTACGGCGATGCTGCACTGAAACCGCCACCGACATCACGCCGGCAAGGTCGTTATCCTGAACGCAAAGCGTCGTTGCCAAGGGGCCGGCTTCCGCATCCTCGATAACGAAAAGCCCCGACGGCGGCTTGATGCTGCTCACCACCTCGGCCAGTGCCGGCTTCAAGGCGGGATCGGCCTCGTCGACGATGAGGCTGGCATCCACGAAGCGACCCACATCGTGGCTCGGCAGATGGTCCAGCATATCGGGCAATTCAAGATTGACCAGATCGGCTGTCATGACGATCGTCTCGTCGAAGCACGTCCAGCCGCGCTCCCGAAGGAGATCGATCAGCTGCGACGAAGCGAGCGGCGTTTGACGCACCACCATCGGCCTGCCATAGGCTTCGAACTTGCGCTGCGCCTTGCTTAGCCGGATTTCGAGATCGCGGTGATCGGACGGATCGAGCGGCACAACGGAGTTGAGCCGCTTCGATGGATGACCCGCCGTCAGCCGCACCTGCCAGCTGCCGTCATACTGCACGGACGACGCCGGCCAGGCCCGAAATCCGACGGCTTCGAGCCTGCGCACCAGCGGCAGCTTGTTTATCGTGGACTGCGCATGCATCTGCTAGATATCAGCTCCGGTAGTCGCCATTGATGGCAACATATTCCTTCGTCAGGTCGCAGGTCCAGACCGTTGCGCGACCATTGCCGAGGCCGAGATCGACCTTCACCGGAATATCCTGCTGTTTCATGACGTTGGAGGCAGCCTCCTCGGAGTAAGAAGCGTCACGCTCGCCGTTGACAGCAACGCGAACGTCACCGAACCAGATGGCGAGCTTGTCGCGATCCGCCATCTCGCCGGCCTTGCCGACAGCCATGACGACGCGGCCCCAATTGGCGTCTTCGCCGGCAGCCGCGGTCTTGACCAGCGGCGAATTGGCGACCGACAGCGCGATGCGCTTGGCAGCGGCATCGCTCTCGGCGCCCGTCACGGTGATTTCGAGCATCTTGGTGGCGCCTTCGCCGTCGCGAACGACCTGAATGGCGAGATCCTTAAGCAGCTCGTTGAGCGCTGCGCGGAAGCCGGCAAGCTTCGGATCGTCGGAGCGATCGATATGCGCCTGACCGTCGGCTGCGGCAGCACCGGTGGCGAACAACATCAGCGTGTCGGAGGTCGAGGTATCGCTATCAACGGTCATGGAGTTGAAGCTCGGCCCGACGCCGTCGGACAGCAGCGACTGAAGAGCGGCAGAGGAAATATCGGCATCCGTGACGACGAAGGAGAGCATCGTCGCCATGTCGGGCGCGATCATGCCAGCGCCCTTGGCAATGCCGTTGATGGTGACCTTGACGCCGCCGATGTCGGCACTGCGCGTCGCGACCTTCGGATAGGTATCCGTGGTCATGATGGCCTTGGCGGCCTCGAACCAGAAATCGTTGACGGCACCCTTGGCCATGGCGTCGAGCACGCCGGCAAATTTGGTGGCATCAAGTGGCTCGCCGATGACGCCGGTGGAGGCGAGATAGACTTCGTTTTCACCGCAGCCGACGGCAGCAGCCGCAGACTTGGCGGTCAGCTCGGTCGCCTGGCGGCCCTTCAGGCCGGTAAAGGCGTTGGCATTGCCGGAATTGACGACGACGGCGCGGGCACTGCCGTGGGCCAGGTTCTTCCGGCAGAAATCGACGGGAGCCGAAGGGCACTTCGAGCGCGTGAAGACGCCGGCAACAGCTGCGGGCTTATCGAAAACCATCAGCAAGACGTCGGTCCGGTTCTTGTACTTGATACCGGCGGATGCCGTGGTCATGCGCACGCCGCGAAGAGCGGGCATGGAGGCAAAGGTTTTGGGAGCGAGCGGAGAAACGGAACCGGACATGAGAGCCACCTGAAAAGAGCATGATGCCGAAAAGCGTATGCGGTTTTCGGCATCATGCTCTGCTTCTTTAATTCTGGAGCGGATTCAAATTTTAGGTCGATGCGACCTAAAATCATCCGGCTCCAGTGAAGGGCCTGGAAACCCAGGCCCTGATGATCCTGCTTACAATTGCTTACTGCTGCGGCTGAGCGTCAGGCGCGACGGCATCATCTGCCGGGGCCGCATCCTGCTGCTTCTGCGCATCTTCGTAGGCCTTGCTGAGCGCCGGGTCGCTGATGGAAACCTTGGCATCCTGCTTGGCCTTGTTCAGCAGCTCAAGATACTTGTCGCGCATGACGAGCTGACGAACCTGTTCCTTGACCTGATCGAAAGCCGGAGGAGGAGCGTTGCGCTTGTCCTCGACCTTGATGACATGCCAGCCGAAATCGGTCTTGACCGGGGTCTTGGTGTAGGTTCCAACGGGAAGGGCAAAAGCCGCCTCTTCGAATTCCTTGACCATGCGGCCATGGCCGAAATAGCCGAGATCGCCGCCGTCAGCCTTGTTCGGATCGGTGGACTTTTCCTTGGCGAGTGCAGCAAAATCCTTGCCGCCGTCGAGTTCCTTGATGATCGCCTTGGCTTCGTCCTCGGTCTTCACCAGGATGTGGCGGGCGTGAACTTCTTCCTGCTTCGGCAGGGCTGCGACTTCCTTGTCGTAGCGAGCCTTGACTTCGTCGTCCTTGATGGCGTCCGCGACATGTGCCTTGAAGTAGGCATTGTGCAGCTCGCGGTCACGCAGATAGGCCATGTGCGCCTGGAAATCCGGAGTCTGGTCGAGCTTCTCGGCAGCAGCCTTCTGCGACAGCAGTTTCACGTCGATCGAAGCGGAAAGGGCAGCAACCTTCTTCTGGTCGTCCGGGAGCTGGCCGAGTTGCGGATCGAGGTTGGCAATCGCCAGGTCAAGTTCGGATTGATGGATTTCGACATTGCCAACCTTGGCAACGACGGCATCCTTGGCGTCAGCAGCAAAGGCCGGCGCCTGGAAGGTAATGACTGTTGCGAAAGCAACCGCAGCAAGTTTGTTGTACTTCAACATAAAATAACCCTTCGGTGATCTCGACCGGCTCGACAGATGGGAATCCGGCGTGAAAAAGCCTTCAGCAGGAGAATGTGGCCTTTGTGTATCGGCCAATTCCCGTTGACATCAATCGACCCCCCTCTTATCTGTCACGCAACCTCGCGTCCAGAACAGTTTCCGGCCGTTTTGTGCTATAGTCCCGTTTTTTTGGGAATGGATAAAGCAGGGAACGGCCGGATGAAATCTCAGAAAGGACCAGTCACATGGTCAGCCTAGGTGGAATTGCCCGCAAGTTGTTCGGCTCGTCCAACGACCGTCGCGTCAAGTCGTTCCAGCCGAATGTCGTTGCCATCAACGCACTCGAGCAGCAGATGCGTGCGCTGTCCGATGAGGCTTTGGCCGCCAAGACGGTTGAGTTCCGCAAGCAGCTCGCCGACGGCAAGACGCTCGACGACCTCCTCGTTCCCGCCTTTGCGGTGGCACGCGAGGCATCGCGCCGCGTTCTCGGCATGCGACCTTTTGACGTACAGCTCATCGGCGGCATGATCCTTCATTCCAATGCGATCGCAGAAATGAAGACCGGCGAAGGCAAGACGCTCGTCGGCACGCTGCCGGTCTATCTGAACGCGCTGGCCGGCAAGGGCGTGCACGTCGTCACCGTCAACGATTACCTGGCACAGCGCGACAGCGCCACCATGGGTCGCCTCTACAGCTTCCTCGGGCTGACTACCGGCGTCATCATCCATGGTCTGTCCGACGAAGAGCGCCGCGACGCCTATGCCTGTGACATCACCTACGGCACCAACAACGAGCTCGGCTTCGACTATCTGCGCGACAATATGAAGTATGATCGCGGACAGATGGTTCAGCGCGGCCACAGCTTCGCCATCGTCGACGAAGTGGACTCGATCCTCATCGACGAAGCGCGTACGCCGCTGATCATTTCAGGTCCGCTCGACGACCGCTCCGACCTCTACACCACGATCGACGCCTTCATCCCGCGCCTTGCGAAGGAAGACTACGAAATCGACGAAAAGCAGCGCTCGGCCAACTTCTCCGAAGAAGGCACCGAGAAGCTGGAAAACATGCTGAACGAAGCCGGCCTGCTGAAGGGTGAATCGCTTTACGACGTCGAGAACGTCGCAATCGTTCACCACATCAACAATGCCCTTAAGGCCCACAAGCTCTTCCAGCGCGACAAGGACTACATCGTCCGCAACGGCGAAGTCGTCATCATCGACGAATTCACCGGCCGCATGATGCCGGGCCGCCGTTATTCGGACGGCCAGCACCAGGCGCTCGAAGCCAAGGAACGGGTACAGATCCAGCCGGAAAACCAGACGCTGGCGCAGATCACCTTCCAGAACTACTTCCGCATGTACGACAAGCTCGCCGGCATGACCGGTACGGCATCGACGGAAGCGGAAGAGTTCGGCAACATCTACGGTCTTGACGTGGTCGAAGTGCCGACCAACCTGCCGATCAAGCGTATCGACGAGGACGACGAGGTCTATCGTACGCATGAAGAGAAATACAAGGCGATCATCGCCGAGATCCTGGATGCGCATAAGCGCGGCCAGCCGGTACTCGTCGGTACAACGTCAATCGAAAAATCGGAACTTCTTGCCGAGCTCATGCGCAAGCAGGGCTTCAACGATTTCCAGGTTCTGAACGCCCGCTACCACGAACAGGAAGCCTATATCGTCGCCCAGGCCGGCGTTCCCGGTACTGTCACGATCGCGACCAACATGGCCGGACGCGGTACCGACATCCAGCTCGGCGGCAACCTTGAAATGCGTGTCGAGCGCGATCTGCATGACGTCGAGCCCGGTCCGGAGCGCGACGCCGCAATCGCCAGAATCGCCGAAGAAATCAAGGAACTGAAACAGAAGTCTCTTGCCGCCGGCGGTCTCTACGTCATCGCCAGCGAGCGCCATGAAAGCCGTCGTATCGACAACCAGCTCCGTGGCCGTTCCGGCCGTCAGGGCGACCCTGGCCGCTCGAAATTCTACCTGTCGCTTCAGGACGACCTGATGCGCATCTTCGGCTCAGACCGCATGGACGGCATGCTGCAGAAGCTCGGTCTCAAGGAAGGCGAAGCCATCGTCCATCCCTGGATCAACAAGGCCCTGGAGCGCGCCCAGAAGAAGGTCGAAGCCCGCAACTTCGATATCCGCAAGAACGTGCTGAAGTATGACGACGTGCTGAACGACCAGCGCAAAGTTATCTTCGAGCAGCGCGTCGAGCTGATGGATGCGACCGACCTTTCCGAAACCGTTGGCGACATGCGCCATGAGGTGATCGAGGATCTCGTCACGAGACATATCCCTGAGCGTGCCTATGCCGAACAGTGGGATGCCGACGGCCTGAAGGCAGGCGTCGCCAACTTCTTCGACCTCGACATGCCCGTGCATGACTGGGTCAAGGAAGAGGGCATCGCCGAGGACGACATCCGCGCCCGCCTGACCGAAGCTGCCGAAAAGGCCGCGACCGAAAAGGCAGAGCGCTTCGGCCCCGAGATCATGACCTATGTCGAGCGCTCCATCGTCCTGCAAACGCTTGATAATCTCTGGCGCGAGCACATCGTCAACCTCGACCATCTTCGTTCGGTCATCGGCTTCCGCGGCTATGCCCAGCGCGACCCGCTACAGGAATACAAGGCCGAGGCTTTCGAGCTGTTCCAGTCCCTGCTGAACAACCTGCGCCAGGCAGTCACCGCCCAGCTTTCGCGCGTCGAACTCGTCCACCAGCCGTCTGAACCGGAAACCCCGCCGATGCAGGGCCGTCATATTGACGCCACGACAGGCGAAGACGAATTCTCTCCGCTCAGCCTGGTAAGCGAAAACTTCGTGCCGCCGGAAAATCGCGATCCCCGCAACCCGGCAACCTGGGGTCGCGTCGGCCGCAACGAAGCCTGCCCTTGCGGCTCCGGCAAGAAATACAAGCATTGCCACGGCGCCTTCGAAAGCACCGAAGTCGTGTGAGACTTCGTTCCTTTTGGAGAATCAATTGGATGCCGCCCTCAGGGCGGCATTTTTCGTTTTTGGAACGACCCTTCGCCCCGTTGCTTTCGAAGGATTGAAAGAACCTATTCTTAACCCTCCTCTGCCAAGACTATCGTGAGGTTCGGATCATATTTAAAGTATTGCGTGTTGATCATGGCGGTCTTTCAAACAGCGGAGAGAATGCTGCCGTCCGCATTGCGGGCTGTAGCGACGCCATATCTGCGCAAACTTGCCAACATCCTTACCAGCAACGATGAAAAAGCCGTTTCGCAGCGCATGGCGCTGATCGCCTTCACCATCCGCATCGTCGGCGCCGCCCTCGCCTTCTTGTCGCAGATCATTCTCGCCCGCCTGATGGGCCGCTTCGACTATGGCGTCTTCGTCTTCGTCTGGGTGCTGATGATCCTGTTCGGCAACCTTGCCTGTCTCGGCTTTCCGACCGCGATCATCCGCTTCCTGCCGCAATATGATGCAAGAGGCGACCATGCCGCCCTTCGCGGGCTGAACACGACGGCGCGCCTGTTCGTCGTCGGGCTTTCGGGCGCGCTGGCACTGCTCGGAGCCGCTCTGGCCTATGCCCTGCGCGGCACGATCGAGCACTATTATCTCACGCCGATCCTGCTTGGCCTTATCGCCGTGCCTATGATCGCGCTCGGGGACGTTCTCGACGGCACCGCCCGCGCCAAGCATTGGCCGATCATGGCACTGAGCCCGACCTTCCTCATCCGCCCGTCGCTGATCCTGCTGTTCATGGTCATCGCCGTTCTGGCCGGTGCGCCGCGGGACGCCATCACGGCCATGATGGCTGCAGTGGCCGGTGCCTTTACCAGCGTCCTGCTTCAGTACCTCGCCGTTACCTTCCGTCTGCGCCGCCACTATCCGAACGGCGCGCGGACCATCGAGTTCAAGGCCTGGCTGTCCGTCGCCTTCCCGATATTTCTGGTTGAAGGCGTCGGCTATCTCTTCACCAATTCCGATGTCATCGTCGTCGGGATCTTTCTCGATCCGGACGAGGTCGCCGTCTACTTCGCCGCGGCCAAGACCATGGCTCTGGTGCATTTCATCTATTTCGCCGTCAAGGCCGCCATCGGCCCGCGCTTTGCGGCCATCATGGCCGAGAAGGACCAGACAAAACTGGCCGCCTTCGCCACCGAGGCAACCCGCTGGACCTTCTTTCCGGCCCTCGCCATCGGCCTCACGGTCTTGGCCGCAGGCCAGCTGCTGCTGTCGCTCTTCGGCTCTGCCTTCACGGAAGGGCAGATCGTCATGGCTATCCTTCTCGCCGGCATTCTTGCGAAAGCGCTGGTCGGTCCAGCCGAGGTATTGTTGACCATGGCAGACAAGCAGATGATCTGCGTCTATCTCTATGCCGCTGCGCTCGGCGCCAATATCGGCCTGAACGTCATCCTGATCCCTCGTTTCGGCATCGAAGGCGCCGCCATGGCTGGAGCCGCTGCCATGGCGCTCGAAGCCTTGCTCCTGCACATTGCCGTGCGCAAAACGCTCGGCATTACACTTTTCGCCCTCATTCGCCGCCCAGCGGTGCCATCGACAACACACGGGGCCCCCTAAATCATGACGCGCCCTCCTTATACCCAAACGACCGACAGCCAGGTCAATGCTCTGACGCACACACTCGCAGCGCTGCACTTCGAAACGCCGAAGGCCGAAGCGAGGGTCGAGGTTGGCCGGTCCGGCCGTGAGCTTTGCCTCTACCCCGGCAAGCTCGGTTATGAATTGCAGGACGAACTGGACTTTCTATCCAATCGCGCCATGGAGCCGAACGTCTTCTTCTCCGGTCGTTTTCTGGCGCCCGCCATGCCCCGTCTGGAGGACCGCCACGTCCGTCTGGCCCTGATGCGCGACAATAGCAGCACCCGCAGCCGTATCCGCCTGCTGATGCCGTTTACGGTCGACAAGCCGGGCTTTGCGATCGGCCCCTCGATCATTCGCATCTGGTCCAACTCCTTCGGCCCTCTGGGCACGCCGCTTGTCGATGCCGAGGATGCAGGGGAAACGCTCGACAATCTCTTCGAAGGGCTCGCACGGCCTGAGTTGCGCCTGCCGACGGCGCTCGTATTGCCCGACCTGCGCTTGAACGGCCGCTTTGCGCAGATGGCCAAGGTCGTGGCCATCGGCCGCAACCTGCCCTTCGCCGTTGCAAACCCCTTCCAGCGTCCCATGCTCGACAGTAACGAGGATGCTATCGCATACCTGAAGCGGACCATTTCCAATGCGCACCTGCGCGAAATGCGCCGGCAATGGCGGCTGCTGGAAAACCAGGGCGACGTCTCCTACAATGTCGCGCGCCAAGCCCGTGACATTCACCTGCGTATGGAGGAATTCCTGGCGCTGGAGGCAAGCGGCTGGAAAGGCAAGAAACGCACGGCTCTGGTCACGGATCGCCACCACGCCGCATTCGCCCGCGAAGCCATCTCCAATCTCGCGGCGATCGACGCCGTTCGTATTCACACGATCGATCTGAACGGCAAGGCCATCGCCTCGATGATCGTGCTGATCATGGGCGGCGAGGCCTATACCTGGAAGACGGCCTATGACGAGGCCTATGCCCGCTATTCGCCGGGCAAGCTTCTGATGGGAGAATTGACGGAATGGCACCTCGACGACGCCAACGTCGTCCGGTCCGATTCCTGCGCCATCGCGGATCATCCGATCATGAGCCGCTTCTGGCATGAGCGTGAGGACATGGGCACCCTGATCATCGGCCTGACGCCGAACGGCGACCGCGATATCAGACAGATCACCACACAGCTGCACATGTACCGCAGCACCCGCAACATGGCGAAACTGCTGCGCGAAAAGATCCTGTCGCTGACGAAGCGCTAGAGTGTTTCCAGGAAAAGCACCCAGCGTTTCCCAGCGCGAAATACGCAGGAAAACGACGGGATAGAACGTCCTTGCACGCTCATCGGAACCTACGAGGGTCGCGCTAACTTTCGGCGTGTAGGACTTCTTCGGTCGCCCGCTCGCGCAGCAGGCGGCGGATGACCTTGCCTGAGGTGGTCAGCGGCAATGCATCGACGAATTCGATTTCGCGCGGATACTCATGCATCGAGAGCCGCGTTTTCACCCAGTCGCGGATTTCGGCGGCCAATACCTCGCTCGGCTCGCGGCCAGGCACGAGAACGACATAGGCCTTGACGATTTCGGTTCGCACCGCATCCGGCTTGCCCACCGCCGCGGCAAGCTGCACGGCCGGATGGCCGCCAAGGCAATCTTCAATCTCGCTAGGCCCGATACGATAGCCGGACGAGGTGATGACATCGTCATCGCGGCCGACGAAGGAAATATAGCCATCCGCATCCTGCCGGCCGATATCGCCGGTCAGCAGCCAATCATTGGCGAATTTCGCCTCCGTCGCCGCCTCGTTCTGCCAATAGCCCAGGAACATCACTGGATCGGGCCGCTTGATGGCGATTTGCCCGCTCTCCCCAATGGGAACCTCGACGCCATCGGCATCGACGATCGCCACACGGTGGCCGGGCGCGGCTTTCCCCGTCGCTCCGGCGCGGCTGACGCCGAAGACTTCGCTGGAGGCGAGCACGAAATTGCACTCCGTCTGGCCGAAAAACTCGTTGACGCTGACACCGAGCACCGAGCGCGCCCATTCGAAGGTTTCGCGGCCTAGCGCCTCGCCTGCCGAGCCGATGGTGCGAAGCTTGAGGTCGTAGCGGGCTCGCGGGTTGTCGACAGCCTTTAGCAGTCGCAGCGCCGTTGGCGGGATAAAGGCATTGCGCACCTCCATTTCGGCCATGATGCGGAAGGCCATATGCGGATCGAACTTCTGCGCCGGTGAGGAAACGACGGGAACGCCAAGCATAAGGCTCGGCAGAAGCGCATTCAGAAGGCCGCCAGCCCAGGCCCAGTCCGATGGCGTCCAGAGCCGGTCACCGGCCTTGGGAAGGCCTTCATGGGCAAACTGCATGCCCGGAATATGCCCCGGCAGCACACGATGGCCGTGCAGTGCGCCTTTGGGTGGCCCAGTCGTGCCGGAAGTGAAAATCATCAACGCCGGATCGTCAGGGGCTGTATCCGCCACCTCGAAAAGAGGCGGGCATGCCGCTACCAGATCGGCAAAGCCGCAGATGCCATCTTCCGCACCGTCGATACTGATGATCTGCGTCAACCCGGGCAGCCGGTCCCTGATCGGGCGCAGCCGATCGAGACCGAAGCGGTTGGTGACGATAGCTGATGCCCCCGACGCCTGGAGCCGGTATTCCAGCGCCTCCGCACCGAACAGCAAGGCCAGCGGCAGTGCGATCGCCCCCATCTTGTAGATCGCCACATGTGCAACGACGGTCTCGAAGCTTTGCGGCAGCAGCAGCGCCACGCGGTCCCCGCGCCGCACACCAAGCGCCAAGAGTGCGTTGGCGAAAGACGCGGAACGGTCCCGCAACTCCCCATAGGTCATGGAAAAGTGATTGCCGTCCGGATTGAAATGTTGGAGGCAGACCCGATCGGGTTCACGTTCCGCCCAGGCATCGCAAACAGCATGTCCTATGTTGAATTTCGCCGGAATCTCCCAACGAAAGTCACGATAGAGGGCTTCATAAGTATCTCGCGGGGGCAATTTCATGCGGAATTCCAAAAATGGTGCAGCGCAGCTAACACCTGTCGCCTCCAGGGTTCAAGGAAACATTTGAAATTGCCGTCTTCCCACGTGCGCGAATCGCCTTATTTATTGAAGAATACTTCGAAGCTCTTCACGAACCGATGCGTCCGCTGGCGGCGTTACCCGCCAATTTGCCTTTCGCGGCGCACCATTCCCATCGCCCTTCCGACGATGGGTCTCCTTGCATCAAATGATCGAATGGACGGAGAATATCGATGGAATACGTAAAGTTTGGCAGGACCGGCCTTGAAGTCTCGCGCATCTGCCTGGGTTGCATGACCTATGGCGATCCGAACAAGGGCACGCATGCCTGGTCGCTGAAGGAGGAGGACAGCCGTCCGCTGCTGCGCCAGGCGATCGAAGCCGGCATCAACTTCCTCGACACGGCCAACACCTATTCCGACGGCTCATCGGAGGAGATTGTCGGTCGCGCCATCAAGGATTTCGCACGGCGTGAGGATATCGTGCTCGCGACCAAGGTCTTCAACCGCATGCGACCCGGCCCGAACGGCGCCGGCCTGTCGCGCAAGGCGATCTTCGACGAGATCGACAACAGCCTGCGCCGCCTCGGCACCGACTATGTCGACCTCTACCAGATCCATCGCTGGGACTATACGACGCCGATCGACGAAACGCTCGAAGCACTGCATGATGTCGTCAAGGCCGGCAAGGCCCGCTACATCGGTGCTTCCTCCATGTACGCCTGGCAATTCGCCAAGGCGATTTACACCTCCCGCCTCAACGGCTGGACGGAGTTCGTCAGCATGCAGGACCACCTGAACCTGCTCTACCGCGAAGAGGAGCGGGAAATGCTGCCCTTCTGCGAGGATCAGAAAATCGCCGTCATCCCCTGGAGCCCGCTCGCCCGCGGCCGCCTGACCCGCGACTGGGATGAGGCGACGGCCCGCACCCAATCCGACGAGTTCGGCAAGACGCTCTACACCCAGGCGCTGGAAGCCGACCGCAGGGTCGTCGATGCCGTCGGCGCTGTCGCAAAGGCACGCGGCATTCCGCGCGCCCGGGTCGCAACCGCCTGGGTTCTGCAAAAGAGCGCCGTCACCGCACCGATCGTCGGCGCCTCCAAGCCCGGCCACATCACGGATGCCGTGGCGTCGCTGGAGGTCAAACTCACGCCGGAGGAAATCGAGGCGCTGGAGAGCCCCTACGTTCCACATGGGGTCGCCGGGTTCAAGTGAGGGCTTCGAGGGCGGCCAAGCAAGGGCAATGATGACGCATCGCCGCGCAGGGGCCCTCAGCCCAGCCCTCCGAAGTCGATTGAGCCCGCGGCAAATCGCGCAAAAGTGACTTCACGAGCAGGTCATAGTTGGGGCTTAACTGGATCGAGATTCCTTCCCCCCGAGGATGATATCCTATGATCACAGTTCCCTTCGAAGCGCGGCGCTTTCAATCGACCGCGGCCTATTACCTGCGCTATCGCATCCCTTATCCGGACAGGCTGATTGCCCGTGTTGCCGAGCGCAGCGGCCTGAAAGCCGGCGATCGTGTGCTGGATCTCGGCTGCGGCCCCGGCCAGCTCGGGATCGCCTTTGCCCGGCTGCGGGGGGCAGCCGTTACGGCCATGGATCCGGAACCGGAAATGCTCGCCGAAGTCGAGGCCGGCGCGAAGAAGGCCGGCGTCGATGTCACCATTCGCCAAGGTTCCTCCTACGATCTCGGGCCTGATATCGGCGAACTGCACCTCTGCGTCATGGGCCGCTCCTTTCACTGGATGGACAGGCCGGCAACGCTTGAGGCGCTCGACAGGCTAATCGAGCCCGGCGGCGCCGTCGTGTTGTTCCATGACAAAAGTGTTCTGGCGGAGCCGGATTGGCGCGGGATCGTCGAGCTGCTGGCGGAAACCTACTCGCCCGAACGCAATGCCGACCGGCTGCTGCGCAAGAGCAAGGCATGGGCACCTCATGAGGCCATGCTGCTGGCCTCCCCCTTCCGCAATCTCGAGCGCATCGGCATCGTCTCGGAATATACAAGGGATATCGAGGACATCGTCGGCCGCGTCTTTTCGATGTCGTCAACCTCGCCACAGGCGCTCGGCGACAAGGCAGTCGATTTCGAGGCGGCGCTTCGTGAAAAGCTGCTTGCAGCCGCTCCCGATGGCAAATTCACGGAGATCGTCGAGGCGAACGGGCTGCTCGCGTTCCGCGATTGAACTTGTGGGTGCGGAGCGGTGGGGCGAAACCTCTCGCTGCTCCGCTCGTCGCCAGCCTAAGCCTCGCTCTTGTCCGACTCGTTCGTACCCGGCTGCGGCGTCAACTCCTGCCGGGTTGCCGCCAGAAACTCTTGCGACAGCTCCGGACTATCCATCGCCCGCGCCAGAATGACGGCACCGACCATGGCCGAGAGGCTGGCGAACGCCTTGCGCCGTCGATCCTCGGGGGTTTCGCCCGGCACGATATCCTCCAGCACCTCTACCAATCCGATGAGGCCGCCGGTGAAGGTGGATTGCATTTCCGGGCCGTGGCGGCTGACCTCTTGCGTCAGCGCCGCAAAGACGCAGCCCGTTGCGTGTTCGACGACATTGCGGTGAGAGAGATAATGGGCCAGCAGCGCTTCCAGCGGCTGCTCGGGTGAGCTCGCCGCCACCTGCTTCCAGCGCTCCAGCGAGCGTGCCACCAGCGCCTTGCTCGCCTCGCAGGCAAGCTCGTCCTTCGAATCGAAATGGCCATAGAAGCCGCCATGCGTCAGCCCCGCCGCCTTCATGATTTCGGCGACGCCAATGCCGTCAAAACCCTTCTCGCGGAAAAGCTCACCTGCCACGGCAAGGATCTTTTCGCGATTCTCAGCGAATTTTTCCCGGCTCACTCTCATCAAAAAACTCCATCAGGGCATCAATAAATCTGTATTGACAATTTACATGATGACCATCATCAATACAAAACAAATATGATAGCAATCATGTAAATGCCTTTGCACAAACGTTCAAGCCGGGAGAACGGCAAGACGCTAGAAGCGGATACGGTACCCCCTGGCCGTCCGTGATCTCGCGCTCTCGCAGCGACCCCGTACCAGACGTCAAGCCACACAACCTATCGGAACGCAGCTCATGGTTTCCACTGCCCTTGCTTCGACGCTCGCCCGGCGCAACATCCACTATGGATGGGTCGTCGTCGCCGCCACTTTCCTCACCATGCTCGTCACGGCCGGCGCCATGGGCGCACCTGGCGTGCTCATCAAGCCGCTGGAAGACGAGTTCGGCTGGAGCACATCCTCCATTTCGTCGGCCCTCGCCGTCCGCCTCGTTCTGTTCGGCCTGATGGGGCCTTTCGCCGCCGCCTTCATGAACCATTTCGGCATACGCAAGGTCATCGTCTTTGCGCTGGCGACCATCTGCGTCGGCTTCATCGGCTCGCTCTATATGACGCAGGTCTGGCAGCTGCTTTTGTGCTGGGGCATCATCATCGGCTTCGGCACCGGCCTCACCGCCATGGTGCTGGCGGCAACCGTGTCGACGCGCTGGTTCACCAAGCATCGCGGCCTCGTCATCGGCATGCTTTCGGCAAGCTCTGCCACCGGACAGCTCGTCTTCCTGCCGCTGATGGCGGAACTGACGACACGCTACGGCTGGCGCACCACGGTGCTTTTCGTCTGCGGCATGATCGTCGTCGCCGCCTTGATCGTGCTGCTTTTGATGCGCGACCGCCCCTCGGACGTCAATCTGCCGCTGGTCGGCGAGGTCCACATCACCCCCCCACCGGCGGCCACAAGGAACCTGGGGGCTGCGCTCGCCTCACCGCTCGCCATTCTGCGGGAAGTTTCCACGACCTCGACCTTCTGGATCCTGTTTGCCACCTTCTTCATCTGCGGTCTGTCGACCAACGGCCTCATCCAGACGCATTTCGTCACCCTCTGCGGCGATTTCGGCATCGTGCCGGTGGCGGCCGCCAGCGTTCTCGCCGTCATGGGCATCTTCGATTTCTTCGGCACAATCGGCTCCGGCTGGCTTTCCGACCGCTTCGACAATCGCTGGCTGCTCTTCTGGTACTATGGCCTGCGTGGCCTGTCGCTAGTCTACCTGCCCTTCAGCAACTTCACCTTCTACGGCCTGTCGATCTTCGCCGTCTTCTATGGCCTCGACTGGATCGCCACCGTACCGCCGACCGTCAAGATCGCCGCCGACCGTTTTGGCCGCGAAAAGGCCGGCCTCGTCTTCGGCTGGGTCTTTGCCGGCCATCAGCTGGGTGCGGCCACCGCCGCCTATGGCGCCGGCCTCACCCGCACGGAGCTGAACACCTACCTGCCCGCCTTCTTCGTCGCCGGCGCCTTCTGCCTGCTCGCCGCGATCCTCGCGATCACGCTGCAAAAGTCCGGCTCCACCAGCAAAGGCCCGGCTATGGCTCACTGAGCTTCACGCGGCAAAAAACCCATGGCGCCCACCTGCGCCATGGGCCAAACCGCAACCCTGCGGAAACACTCGCAATATCTGCCGCACCCGGCTTGCGCGCCGAGCCGATCACATGCTAGACAGCCGCCTCGTCATGATCCGTTGCCCCATTGGCGGAATTGGTAGACGCGCTCGACTCAAAATCGAGTTTCGAAAGAAGTGCTGGTTCGACTCCGGCATGGGGCACCACTTCAAACATGATTTGTTGAAGTCCGATACCTGCAAAACAACCTCTGCCTGCGATCACGCGAACCCCTTTATCAGTTTAGGTTCCATATCGACCATTCCGCATGGCCAAGGAATTGGCTTGCGGTTGTCGAACGATCGAAACGCGAATGCGGTGACCAAGCATGTTCATTTCAGGTGGTCGATAGCTTCCATCGATCATGCCCGGACCTTCGGTAAACTCCGGAGCCTGCGGTCCTCCATCACGAAAAATTTTGATTTTGTGCGGCTTCCGTCAGCCCCCGACCATTTACAGCCATAATCCTGCCCCCTAAAGGTTTGCAACGCAGCAAAAAGGGGCCTTCATGCTTCGTAGACTTTACGACTGGACCATGTCGCTTGCCGGCCGCAAATCGGCAGAAATCTGGTTGGCTGTTATCGCCTTCGTCGAAAGCTCGATCTTTCTCGTTCCGGCCGACGTGCTTTTCCTGCCGATGTCGCTGGCCAAGCCTGAGCGCGCCTGGCGCTATGCGCTGACGGCGACGGTCGCTTCCGTGCTCGGCGGCATTGCCGGCTGGGCGCTTGGCTATTACGCTTTCGAGACCATTGCCAAGCCGATTCTCGAATTCTACGGCAAGCTCGACGCCTTCAACCAGATGAGCGCCGGCGTCACCTATGAATGGGTCCTGCTGCTGCTGGTCACTTCAGGCCTGGCGCATCTGCCGCCGATCAAAGTGGTGACGATCCTGTCCGGCGTCGCCCATATTGATCTCGGCCTGTTCATCATCTCGGCCATCGTCGCTCGCGGCGCGCGGTTTTTCCTGCTGGCCTTCCTGCTGCGTCGCTACGGCGAATCCATCCGCCATTTCATCGAGAAGCGCCTGGGCCAGATTGCCATGGCAGCCGCCGCCATTCTCATCGCCCTCTACGCAGTCTTCCATTTTGCCCTGGCAAGCTGACCAAGGAGCCCCACACATGTCCACGACCTCGACCTCCTCCCGCGCCGGCCTCGGCTATAGCACGCTGTTGACGATCGGCATGATCGTCGTCATCGGTTCCGCGCTCGCGTTCCAATACAAGGGCGGCTATATCCCCTGCGCCCTCTGCCTGGAGCAGCGTCAGCCCTATTACTACGGCATCCCGGTCGCGATCGTCGCCGCGCTGAGCGCAATCGCCGGCCTGCCCTCCTGGATCACCCGCGGCCTTTTGATCATCGCCGGTCTGATGATGGTGGTCGGCGGCGGCATCGGCGTCTATCACGCCGGCGTCGAATGGCATTTCTGGGAAGGCCCTACCACCTGCTCGACGACAGCCAGCAGCATGACGCAGAACGCCGGCAACCTCCTGAGCGAGCTCAGCACCATCAAGGGTCCGTCCTGCACGGAAGCGGCACTGCGCGTTCTCGGCCTGTCCATGGCAGGCTGGAATGTCATCGCAAGCGTGATTCTGGCTGCCATTGCTTTTGTTGGGGCAAAGAAGGCTGCTTGAATCTTTGGGCGAGCGACGGTCCTCTCGTATGAGGTAGCTCTGATACCCTCCTCTGTCACTTCGTGACATCTCCCCCACAAGGGGAAGATTGGTGGGAATGAGCTGCACCTCGCTACAAAACGAAATAAGCTCAACAACAGCAGATACGATGTCGATTTAGGTCGGGAAGGTACCGCGAGTTACCGACCTCCCCACTTGTGGGGGAGATGTCGCGACAGCGACAAAGGGGCGCGCCACACTCTCCTTGCGTAAAGCCGCCGAGACGATACTCGCACCAACAGAAAAGCCCTTACGGCTGCAGTTCCGAATCCCAATAGAGATAGTCGAGCCAGCTGTCGTGGAGATAGTTCGGTGGGAACAGACGACCGTTGTTGTGCAGGTCCTGCACGGTCGGCTGATATGGCTTCTGCGCCGGGAACATACCGGCCTGCTTCGGTAGCTTGCTGCCCTTGCGCAGATTGCATGGCGAGCAGGCGGCCACCACGTTCTCCCAGGTCGTCTCGCCGCCATGGGCGCGCGGAATGACGTGGTCGAAAGTCAGGTCGTCATGGGTGCCGCAATACTGGCATTCGAACCGGTCGCGCAGGAAGACGTTGAACCGGGTGAAGGCTGGATTGCGGGACGGCTGCACGTATGTTTTCAGGCAGACGACGCTCGGCAGCCGCATCGAGAAGCTCGGTGACGAAACGCTGTGATCGTATTCTGCAATGATGTTCACACGGTCAAGGAAAACCGCCTTGATCGCGTCCTGCCAGGACCACAGCGACAAGGGATAATAACTCAGCGGTCTGTAGTCAGCGTTCAGCACGAGCGCCGGCAGGGACTGCGGGGAGACTGCAATCGTCAAGGAACCCTCCTGATCGATTCGGCATCTACACCTGTATATTAGGCCGGTTGTTACAGGATTGTGAAGTCCAATAAATTCAGTGCGTACAGGCCGATCCGCAAGGGCGGTCGATTAGACTATGGGCAGCGCATCCCGCCGCGTTTTCACGGCGTAATAGGCCCAGAAAAGACGGGCCGCGACCGAGCGCCAAGGCGCCCAAATCAAGGCTTCCCGGGCAACTGCCTTGGCAACCGGCCGGACCTGGTGGCCGAAGGCCATGCCGACGGCCGCCTGCAGCGCCACATCGCCGGCCGGAAACACATCTGCGTGACCGCCGCAGAACATCAGGTAAACCTCAGCCGTCCAGGGGCCGATTCCCTTGATCGACGTCAGCTCGGCAAGCGCCTTTTCCGGCGTTTCGGCGCTGAGCGCATGCAGATCGAGGCTGCCGTCGGCAACGGCATCGGCGACGCGCGCCAGCGTATCATGCTTGATTCGCGACAGGCCGAAGCTTCGCCAGGCTTCCGGCTCGAGGCCGACATAGTCTTCGGCAGTCACCTGCCCCATCCCGGCAATCATCTTGCCCCAGATCGCATCGGCGCTGGCGCGCGAAACGACCTGCGAAACGATGATATGGGCAAGCCCTTCGAAGCCCGGTTGCCGCAGCCGCAGCGGCAAGGCGCCGGCCTCTGCGGCAACCTGCCGCAGGCGCGGATCAAGCTCCAAGAGTGCGGCCAGCCCCCGTTCGATGTCGCAGTCGTCGCGTATGATCTGCATGGTGTCTCGTAGTCCCCGACTCGATTTCGTGGCAGAAGAAAGCATGATCGAGATTCCCCGTCAAAAACCGAAATTCCGTTTTGCTCCAAGCCCCAACGGCCCATTGCACCTTGGCCACGCCCTGTCGGCCATCCTTAATTGCGAGATGGCGGAAAAGGCGGGCGGCGATTTCCTGCTGCGCATCGAAGACATAGATCAGACGCGCTGCACACCCGATTTCGAAAAGGACATCTATACTGATCTTTCCTGGCTCGGGCTTCGCTGGCAGGAGCCGGTGCGTCGCCAGTCCGAACATTTCCCTGCCTATCAGGAAGCGCTACAGATCCTTATCGAGCGCGGCCTCGTCTACCCCGCCTTCCTCACGCGCGGCGAGGTCAAGGCACGCGTTGCCGCCCTTGAAGCGAATGGCGCGCCATGGCCGCTCGACCCCGATGGTACACCGCTCTATCCCCCCGACGATCGCGAGCGCAGCGATGATGAACGGCGGCGCTTGCTGGCGTCAGGCGTGAAACATGCTTGGCGTCTCGACATGGAAAAGGCGCTGGCAGCAATAGTCGAACCGCTTCATTGGCAAGAGAGCGGCGATGGCGAGAGGGGCGCTATCTCTGCCGACCCGGCGACCTGGGGCGATGTCGTGCTGTCGCGCTCCGATGCGCCCTCAAGCTATCATCTCTCAGTCGTCGTCGACGATGCGGCGCAGGGCATTACCCATGTCGTGCGCGGGCTCGACCTTTTCCACGCCACATCGATCCATCGCCTGCTGCAAACATTGCTTGGCCTGCCCGAGCCACTCTATCACCACCATCGCCTCCTCCTCGGCAGCGACGGCAAGAAGCTCTCCAAGAGCATGGGCGATACCGGCATTGCCGAATGGCGCCGGCAGGGCTGGTCACCGGCGGAGCTTCGCCGCCGCATCGGCCTCTGACGCCGGCTTTTCCGGTGGGCCTTCTACCGCACGACTCGCCACCTTACCGAAGAGCAGCCGCCGCACGCGGAACTTCATCAGGGCCGCATTGATTTCCGCCCCCATGATGAAGATCACCGCCAGCATATAAAGAAAGATCAGCACGATCATCACCGACGCCAGGCCGGCATAGGTGGCGGTGTAGTTGGCAAAGGTCGAGAGATAATAGGCAAAGAGCAGCGCCCCGACCGACCAGAAGACCAAGGTCAGCAAGACGCCGGGGATGACGTCGAGCAATCGCCTTCGCCCGGCTGCAAGCCAAAGATGAAGGATCATCAACCCTGCCAGAAGCAGGAAGATCGTACCGTAAATCCGCCAGCTGAAGACGATGTCGAGGATATCGGCAAGTTTCGGCAGCCATTGCCGGGTGTAGTTGAGCGCAAGCGGCACCGCGACGAGCAGGATGCTGAGGATGGCAAAGATCAACACCGCGATCAGCACATAGCCGAGACTGGCGAGGCGGTTGAAATACCACGGTCTGGTTTCCGGCACGCGATAGGCACGATTGAGGGATATGCGCAGTGCCTCGACGCCGTTCGAGGCGAAGTAGGCTGCCGCGAGCACGGAGACCGTCAAAAGGCCGCCGCGCGGAATCGTCAGGACCTGCACGACCTGATCCGCCAAAGGCTTGGCGATCGCCTCCGGCCAGGTATCGAAGATCAGATGCACTGCCGTCGACGAAAATTGGCTGGCGCCGAGAAAGCTTGCCAGCGCCGTGCCGAAGATAAGGAAGGGGAAAACCGCCAGCAGCGTCGAAAGCGCTACATGGCTTGCCATGGCGAACCCGTCATCCTCGACGAAGTGGAACACCGCGTCGTAGATCACCTTGTAAATCGTCCGCAGGGCTGTCGGCATTCCATCTCCGCTGACATCGGCATTCATCCGCCGGTTGTCGATTGTATCAGGTCCCTGAATATGGGAAACGAGACGTGCTTTGTACAGGAATCATCCCATGACGGAACAACGCATTATCCTGCTGACTGGTTGCTCGTCTGGAATCGGCGCCTATTGCGCGCGGGCGCTGAAGGCAGATGGATGGCGTGTCTTTGCAACGGTGCGCAAGGAAGAGGACCTGGCATCGCTGGAGGCCGACGGCATCGAAGCGCTTCTCCTCGACTACACCAGGCCGGAGACGATTTCCGCAACCGTTGCAACGGTGCGCGAGCGCACGGGCGACCGTATCGACGCCCTTTTCAACAATGGCGCCTACGGCCAGACCGGCGCCGTCGAAGACCTTTCGACCGATGTGCTGCGGGCGCAGTTCGAAACGAACTTCTTCGGCTGGCACGAGTTGACGCGCCAGATCATTCCGCTGATGCGCAAGCAGGGTCACGGCCGTATCGTCAATTGCTCGTCCATTCTCGGCCTGATCCCCTATCGCTTCCGCGGTGCCTATACCGCCTCGAAATTCGCCCTGGAGGGACTGACGATCACACTCCGGATGGAGCTGCAGGATAGCGGCATCCATGTGAGCCTGATCGAGCCCGGTCCGATTGCGACACGCTTCACCGCCAATGCACTCGCCAAGGTTCACGAGCATATCGACCTCGAAGGCTCTGTCCATGCCGCCGAATATCGGCGGCAGTTGCGGCGCCTGGATGGTTCCGGGCCGATCAACAAACATAAATTGGGCCCCGAAGCGGTCTATGATGTGCTAAAATCAGCTTTGAATGTGAGCAATCCACGCCCACATTATCTGGTAACGACACCCGCCAAGCAGGGTGTTCTCTTGAAAAGGCTATTGCCGGCTAATCTTTTCTATCGTCTGATGCGCCGGCTGGACTAGAGCAATCCAGGGAAAATTGCAGAGCGTTTTCCTCCGTGATTGCTCGGAAACGATGATATAGCGCAACTCCGAGCTTCCATGAAAAGCCGGGTTGCCGCGCAGACAAGGGTGGAGGAGCCATGTCGACCGTTACTTATGTTGCCGCCATCATTGTCATGGGCCTCGTCGCGATTGTTCTCATTCGCGGCCTGCTGAACATGATGAAAGGCGATAATCCCAATCTCTCGAACCGGCTGATGCAGCTGCGCGTTCTGCTGCAGGCAGTCGCGGTCATCCTGATCATGCTGACGCTGTGGCTGACAGGCGGCGGCCGCCCGGCCTAGAGCAATTCCAGGAAAAGTGCGGAGCAGTTTTCCGTCCGGAATTGTGCGAAAACAAAGGGATAGAGCGTTTCGCAATCCGAAGGTAAAGCGAAAAGGCTCTATCCGCAGGAAGACGATGGTCAAGCTCAACAAGATCTATACCAAGACCGGCGATGACGGCACCACGGGCCTCGTCTCCGGCCCGAGACGGCTGAAACACGATCTGCGCGTCGAAAGCTACGGCACCATCGACGAAACCAATTCCGCCATCGGCGTCGCGCGGCTGCACACCACCGATATGCCCGATCTCGACGCCATGCTGATACGCATCCAGAACGATCTCTTCGATCTCGGCGCCGATCTGTCGACACCTGAAACGGACGAACCGCCAGCCTATGAACCGTTGCGTATCGTCGATCATCAGGTCGAGCGCATCGAGCGCGACATCGATCTGCTGAATGCAGATCTTGAGCCTCTGAGGTCTTTCGTTCTACCCGCCGGGAGCGCGGCATCGGCCCATTTGCACCTTGCTCGCACGATTGCGCGTCGTGGCGAGCGCCTGATGGTGGCGCTTTCGCGCAGCGAAGGCGAGAGGGTCAGCCCGGCGGCACTGAAATACGTCAATCGGCTGTCCGATTTCCTGTTTGTCGCGGCGCGCCATGCCAATGATTGCGGGCGCGACGATGTGCTCTGGGTTCCCGGCCAGAATCGCTAACGGCCGGCCTGGTTTACTTACCATCGCCATATTGACGTTGACGTAAACGTTATTTATGCCTTTGGGGCAATTCGTCTCTCTGCGGCCTGGAAGCGTTGTAATTGGGAAAAAAACGCGTATCCATGTCGCCATTCGACAAATGGAGTGGCGCTAAACAGCGCATGCTCTCGGGCGGTCATGTTGAAGGAAGGATTCCATGAAGATACTGGTGCCAGTTAAGCGGGTTGTTGACTACAACGTTAAGATCCGCGTGAAGCCGGATGGATCTGGCGTTGAGCTGTCGAACGTGAAGATGTCGATGAATCCGTTCGACGAGATCTCGGTCGAAGAGGCGCTGCGTCTGAAGGAAGCCGGCAAGGCCGAAGAAGTGGTGGTCGTATCGATCGGACCTGCCAAGGCCGAAGAGACGCTGCGCACGGCACTCGCCATGGGCGCCGACCGCGCCATTCTCGTGGAAACCGACGATGCCGTTGAGCCGCTGGCCGTTGCCAAGATCCTCAAGGGTGTCACCGAAGCCGAACAGCCAGGCCTCATCATTGTTGGCAAGCAGGCGATCGACGACGACTCGAACCAGACCGGCCAGATGCTGGCGGCGCTGCTCGGCGCAGCGCAGGCAACCTTCGCCTCCAAGATCGAGATCGGTGACGGCAAGGCAAAGGTGACCCGCGAAGTCGACGGCGGTCTGCAGACCATCGAAGTCAAGCTGCCGGCCGTTGTCACCACGGACCTGCGCTTGAACGAGCCGCGCTACGCCTCGCTGCCGAACATCATGAAGGCCAAGAAGAAGCCGCTCGACAAGAAGTCGCCGGCCGATTTCGGCGTCTCCACCGAGCCGCGTCTGAAGGTTTTGAAGACCGAAGAGCCGGGCGGCCGCAAGGCTGGCGTCAAGGTCAAGTCGGTTGCAGAGCTCGTCGAAAAGCTCAAGACCGAAGCCGGCGTCCTGTAACCCAGTCCGAACGAGGAGTTAGACATCATGGCCATTCTTCTTCTGGCTGATCACGACAATGCCCACCTCTCCGACCAGACCGCCAAGGCGCTGACGGCTGCTGCCAAGATCGGCGGCGACGTACATGTGCTCGTCGCAGGCGCAGGCGCTAAGGCTGCAGCTGAACAGGCGGCAAAGTTGTCGGGCGTTTCCAAGGTGCTGGTTGCCGAGGATGCAAGCCTTGCCAACAATCTCGCCGAGCCTTTGGCAGCGCTGATCGTTTCGCTTGCCGGCGCCTATGACACCATCATCGGTGCAGCGACTTCGGTCGGCAAGAACGTGCTGCCGCGCGTTGCCGCCCTGCTCGACGTCGCCCAGGTCTCGGAAATCATCGAGGTGATCTCGGCCGACACCTTCAAGCGGCCGATCTATGCCGGCAACGCCATCCAGACCGTACAGTCGACCGACGCGAAGAAAGTCATCACCGTGCGTACAGCCTCCTTCGCGGCGGCAGATGCAAGCGGCAATGCGGCGATCGAGAGCGTATCGGCCGCTGCCGACCCGGCTCTTTCCTCCTTCGTCGGCGATGCACTGTCGACATCGGATCGTCCGGAACTGACCTCCGCCAAGATCATCATCTCGGGCGGCCGTGCGCTCGGCTCTGCGGAGAAGTTCAAGGAAGTCATCCTGCCCGTCGCCGACAAGCTCGGTGCCGCGGTCGGCGCCTCGCGCGCAGCCGTCGATGCCGGCTACGCCCCGAACGATTGGCAGGTCGGCCAGACCGGCAAGGTGGTTGCACCGCAGCTCTATATCGCTTGCGGCATCTCCGGTGCTATCCAACATCTGGCCGGCATGAAGGACTCGAAGGTCATCGTCGCCATCAACAAGGACGAGGAAGCGCCGATCTTCCAGATCGCCGACTATGGTCTCGTCGCCGACCTCTTCGAAGCGCTGCCGGAATTGCAAAAGGCGCTTTGATCGCGCCGATTATTTTTCTCGCAGTTGCGAGAGACTGGAAAATCGTCTCTTATAGGTCTATCAATCTTTGCCGGGCTAGAAATGGCCCGGCAAATTTAGGTTAAGAGCATAGCGCAAGGCCAGGAGCGCGCCGGGGAGTTGGCAATGAGTTCGCTGAAGACGATCGGTATTATTGGCGCGGGCCAGATGGGCTGTGGCATCGCCCACGTATCCGCCATGGCCGGCTACAAGGTTCACATCTACGATCTGTCGCAGGATCGCATCGAAAGCGGGCTTGCCACCATCAACGGCAATCTTGCGCGGCAGGTTACGTCAGGCAAGACCAGCGACGAGGACCGCAAGGCAGCGCTCGCCCGCATTACCGGCTCGAACGATCTCAACGATCTCGCCCAGGTCGACCTCGCCATCGAGGCCGCAACCGAAGACGAAAGCGTCAAGCGCAAGATCTACTCGCAGGTCTGCCCTGTGCTGAAGCCCGAAGCACTTCTCGCCACCAACACGTCGTCGCTGTCGATCACCCGTCTGGCCTCCGCCACGGATCGGCCGGAGCGCTTCATGGGCATCCACTTCATGAACCCGGTCCCGGTCATGAAACTGGTGGAACTGGTGCGCGGTATCGCAACCGATGAAACCACCTTCTCGGCTGCCAAGGAATATGTCAGCTCGCTGGAAAAGACGATCACCGTCGCGGAAGACTTCCCCGCCTTCATCGTCAACCGCATCCTGCTGCCTATGATCAACGAAGCGATCTACACGCTTTATGAAGGTGTCGGCACGGTCGACGCCATCGATACCGCCATGCGACTCGGCGCCAACCATCCGATGGGACCGCTGCAGCTCGCAGACTTCATTGGCCTCGATACCTGCCTGTCGATCATGCAGGTGCTGCACGACGGCCTGGCCGATTCGAAGTATCGCCCCTGCCCGCTCCTGGTGAAGTATGTCGAAGCCGGCTGGCTCGGCCGCAAATCCGGCCGCGGCTTCTACGACTATCGCGGCGAAGTGCCGGTTCCGACGCGCTGAGGGTGACGTGATAGAAAAGCCATACTCTCTGTGAAAGACTTAAGCCTTTCACAGAGAGTATGGCTTTTTGCTTCAAGCTGAGAATATATATGGCGCCAGAAGAATGTCGGAGGCTCGGCATGCGCGGTATATTTTATTTCCTTCTTACCTGTGTACTTCTCACAAGCAGCTCATACGCCGGAACCCTACCCCCAGACCGAGGGATTTATTGGGATTATAGTTGGAACTACGGCCTAGACGGCGCTTCTCTCGACAATCCCGACGCGGCCCTCGCCGACTTGAAAGCCATGGGCGTCAAACGGGTTCACATCTGGTTGAATGACCAGCCCCGGACGCAACGGGATATCCGATGCGACCAGACATTCGCTTACAGCAGCGACTGGAATCGGGAAAGAGCGGGCAAGTTCGTGGCGGCGCTGCAATCCGCCGGGTTTCATGTCGCATTGACGATCAGCCCTTGGGTGACGACGCAAACCTATCTTGATTCCCTTGCCCATGGCCCGCTTCTGATAGCCCGAGACGCAAAGAAGCCCGTCGATATCGAATATGATATGGAGGCGAACTGGACCGATGGCTTTCAGAAAGCGCTTGGCAAATCCTGTAAATCGCTGATCAATTCGCAGCAGGCGGAAGCAAAGCTCGTTGCGATGACAAGGGAGATATCTCCTCGCAGCCAGCTCGGATTAAGCGTTGCAGAGACTTATCTCAATAGCCACGGCGCATTGTTGAAAGGCAGCGATTGGATTTCGCCTCAGGCGTATCGCGCCGGTTCGGTAAGCGACATCTGGTCGGCTCTTCAAGCACACCATTATGAGCGCCCCGTTTGGTTTGCGATATCGGCGCAAACCAAGGGCTTTGACAAAGGTGAAGGCCCGGGACTGACGCGAGCGCAATTTGCCGCGGAGATCTCGGCCGTGGCCAGTTTGCAGCACAAGCACACGCGCCAGGTTCCCGGCTATCTCATATGGGGTCGCCGCGAAATAAACAGTCAGTTCAGCGACTATGGAAGCGACTACCTGCACGGCAATCAGTAGTCGCCACCAGTCGCCAACAGCCCCTTGAACAGCGCTCATAGCTTTTCGAGGAGCGAGATGAACCGACATCGGAGCTTCACCCGCCAAGACGACGAACGGAAGGCGTCAGATCCCCGCAGCCGCCTTCACCAGCTTCTTGGCGTCGTCGCTATCCCAAGCGGCTGGGCTGTTCATTGCCGAAATCAGGCAGCCCTTGTCGTCGACGAGTAGCGTCACCGGAAGACCGAAAGCCAGCCCCTGCTTCTTCAGCACGTTGAACACGCCCATGGTGTTGTCACGGTAATGGCCGAGCTTGTCGATGGCATATTCCGTGCGGAACGCCTTGGTTTTTTCCTCGTCGCCGGTATCGATATTGACGGCGACCACTTCGAACTTGTCGCCTCCGACGCTCTTCTCCAGCGCGTTCAATGCCGGCATTTCCTCGCGGCATGGCACGCACCATGTCGCCCAGACATTCAAGAGTAGCGTCTTGCCGGCAAAGCTCGCGACCGTCAGCGGCTGCCCCTCCGGCCCCTTGAAGGCGATGTCGCGGAGCGAGACCGGCGCGGGCGGGGCGCTCATCGCGGCGACTTGCCCCTTGGTGAAAGGCGTCAGCGCCGCGCCGCGATCCTTGGCCGCCGCGCATTGATCGGCGGAGGCCGTTTCACCAATGCCATTGCCATACCCCGCCTCCTTCACGTATACCGCTGCCGCACCGGCAATGACCCCAGCGACGGCGGCAAACAGAACGAGTTTCATGGACGGCAGACCGAACGGCTTCTTTGCTGTCATTACATTCTCCAGGTGGGCATCTCATGACTGACGGCACGGACACCAAATCCTCCAACCAGATGTGGGGCGGGCGTTTCGCTTCCGGCCCCGCGGCGATCATGGAGGAGATAAATGCCTCGATCGGTTTCGACAAGAAGCTGTTTGCACAGGATATCCGCGGCTCAATCGCGCATGCAGGCATGCTCGCCCATCAAGGCATCATTTCGACCGAGGATAAAGACAAGATCGTTCACGGCCTGAACACGATCCTGTCAGAGATCGAAAGCGGCAATTTCGAGTTCTCGCGCCGCCTCGAAGACATCCACATGAACATCGAGGCACGGCTTGCGACCCTGATCGGCCCCGCCGCCGGACGCCTGCACACCGCCCGCTCGCGCAACGACCAGGTGGCGCTCGATTTCCGCCTCTGGGTGAAGGAAGAGCTGCAGAAGTGCGAGCAGGCATTAACCGAGCTGATCGCAGCTTTCCTCGACCGCGCTGAAGAACATGCCGAAACCGTCATGCCGGGTTTCACCCATCTGCAGACGGCACAACCCGTCACCTTCGGCCATCATTGCATGGCCTATGTCGAAATGTTCGGCCGCGACCGTTCGCGCGTGCGCCACGCCATCGAGCACATGGATGAATCCCCAATCGGCGCTGCCGCCCTTGCCGGCACCGGCTTCCCGATCGACCGTCATATGACGGCCAAGGCTCTCGGCTTCCGCGAACCGACCCGCAACTCGATCGACACCGTCTCCGACCGCGATTTCGCCATCGAGTTCCTGTCGATAGCGGCGATTGCCGGCATGCATCTGTCGCGCCTCGCCGAAGAGATCGTCATCTGGTCGACGCCGCAATTCGGCTTCGTGCGCCTGTCGGACGCCTTCTCCACTGGCTCCTCCATCATGCCACAGAAGAAGAACCCGGACGCAGCCGAGCTCGTTCGCGCCAAGACCGGCCGCATCAACGGCTCGCTGATCGCCCTGCTGACGATCATGAAAGGCCTGCCGCTCGCCTATTCCAAGGACATGCAGGAAGACAAGGAACAGGTCTTCGACGCCGCAGAAAGCCTCGAACTGGCGATTGCCGCCATGACCGGCATGGTACGCGACCTGACGATCAATACCGCCCGCATGAAGGCTGCTGCCGGCTCCGGCTATTCGACCGCGACGGACCTTGCCGATTGGCTGGTGCGCGAAGCGGGCCTGCCCTTCCGCGATGCTCACCATGTCACGGGACGCGCCGTAGCACTCGCAGAAAGCAAATCCTGCGAGCTGGCGGAGCTTTCGCTTGCGGACCTGCAGGCGATCCATCCCGATATCACCGACAAGATCTTCGACGTCCTGACGGTCGAGGCGTCGGTCGCCAGCCGCAAGAGCTTCGGCGGCACGGCACCTTCCGAAGTGCGCAAGCAGATCGCGTTCTGGCGAGCTCGCAACTGAAAAGACTAGAGCGCCGCGCTTCCTTTCGGAAGCGCAAAGGACGCTCTATCTATTTGAATCTACGCATCAGGCTTTCCGAGAATCGATGCCGATTTTCGGGCCGATGCTGTACCGAAACCGCACTCCAACAATCAGGGTGCACAAGACGCGGAAACTTCGCTAAGAAGGGTGACTTTCGCGTTCTGTCGCCCAAGAGGATTTCGATGCAGATCAACATGCCGCATATCATCCGCATGACCGTGGTGCTTTCGGTCATCGGCCTTGCCGTCGTCGGATGTGGCCGCAAAGGCGATCTCGACCCGCCGAGTGTTCATGCGACGAAGGGCGGCGATAGCAGCAAGGCGACCAAACAGCCAGGCACCGAAGACAAGAAGTTTTTCCTCGATCCGCTTCTCTAATTAGGCATCGGCCGTGAACCATTTTCAGTATCGCGATGGCATCCTCTACGCTGAGGATGTCCCGGTTCCAGAGATCGCCAAGGCGGTCGGCACCCCGTTCTATGTCTACTCCACCGCGACGCTGGAGCGGCATTACCGGGTCTTCTCCGAAGCGTTCGACGATGTCGACGCCATGGTGTGCTACGCCATGAAGGCCAATTCCAACCAGGCAGTGCTGAAGACGCTCGGCCGCCTCGGCGCTGGCGTCGACGTGGTTTCCGTGGGTGAGCTGCGCCGTGCATTGGCCGCCGGAATCCCGGCAGGCCGCATCATGTTTTCCGGCGTCGGCAAGACCGCACAGGAAATGGACGTCGCGCTCGAAGCCGGCATCTACTGCTTCAACGTCGAATCCGAGCCCGAGCTGGAAGTACTGAACCAGCGCGCCGTCCGCGCCGGCAAGATCGCCCCCGTTTCCTTCCGCATCAACCCCGATGTCGATGCCCGCACCCATGCGAAGATTTCGACCGGCAAGAAGGAAAACAAGTTCGGCATTTCCTGGGAGCGGGCGCGTGACGTGTACAACCGCGCCGCTAGCCTGCCGGGGATCAAGGTTACCGGTATCGATATGCATATCGGCAGCCAGATTACCGAACTTCAGCCTTTCGACGACGCCTTCAAGCTGCTGCGCGATCTCGTGGAAACGCTGCGCGGCGATGGCCATGACATTCATCACGTCGATATCGGCGGCGGCCTCGGCATTCCCTATCGCGACGACAACAATCCGCCGCCCCTGCCGGAAGCCTATGCGCATATCGTCAAGAACCAGCTGCGCGGCCTCAACTGCCGGATCGTCACAGAGCCCGGTCGCCTGATCGTCGGCAATGCCGGCATTCTCGTCACCGAGGTCATCTATGTGAAGGATGCAGGCGACAAGAGCTTCGTCATCGTCGACGGCGCGATGAACGACCTGATCCGCCCAACACTCTACGAGGCCTATCACGAGATCCGCCCGGTTGCGCTCGACGATGCCAATGCCCCACGCATCAAGGCAGACGTCGTTGGCCCCGTGTGCGAAACCGGCGACTATCTGGCGCTTGACCGTGACATGGCCGCGCCGAAGCCCGGCGATCTCCTCGCCGTCAGCTCGGGCGGCGCTTACGGGGCCGTACAGGCCGGCACCTACAACAGCCGGCTTCTCGTTCCGGAAGTGCTGGTGAAGGGCAGTGAATTCCACGTTATCCGCCCGCGCGGCACCTACGAGGAGTTGATCGCGCTGGATTCCATTCCCGCCTGGCTCGAGGGATAGTCGGCTTGTTCCACGGATTCGGGCGGGAACAAACTATCCCGTCCGACCCTGCCGAAACGATCACGTTTCGGCGAAGTGCGATGAAAAAACAGCCTTTCATGGCGCTTGCCCTCGTCTTCGCCACAAAGAATGTTATCTTTGTTCAATTGGTCTCTAGCCGGGCGCCGCGAGCATGGACGTGTGGGACGCCCGGCCATAGTCAACAGGCAATTTGAGCATTTCGAGGAAAAGTGCGTAGCGGTTTTCCGTCCGGAATGCATAAACAAGCAGGACGCCAATATATCTTCGCATTTCGAGGAATTGTGAAAATATATTGGCCATCAACGTCAGATCGGGAGTAGACCGGACCGATGACCAGCCCTAGCAACCCTAAGAAGGGTGCTTTCGCTACCCGTCCGGCGCTGGCGCGCATGGTTGCGGTCAAGCGTCTGTTTGCTCAGATCGTGCTGGTCTCGGAGCAGCTTCTGCCGCGGCTATTGTTGCCGGCATCCATTCTTGCGCTGTTCCTCTCTGCCGCATGGTTCGGCATTTTCCGCATCGCGCCGGATGTTCTGCGTTTCTCGCTGCTCGCCGTCTTCGTTGTCGGTTTCGTTTTCTCCCTCAACCCGCTGCGCGGCCTGCGTCGGCCGACGATCGCCGAAGCCGACCGGCTTCTGGAGGAACGCAACGGCCTTGCGCATCAGCCCGTCACCGTGCAGGAGGACGAGCCGGCGCTCGACACCCCCTTCGCCCGAGCACTTTGGCGCGAACACCAGACCCGCATGGCGGAGCGCATTGCCGCACTGGATGCCGGCCTGCCCCGACCGGATATTGCGCGCTACGACCGTTTCGCCCTGCGCGCCATTCCGGCTTTGCTGCTGGTGACGGCCTTCAGCTTTTCGATGTCCAACAGCGGCGGCTCGCTGAGCGACGTCTTCACACCGCCGGCTTCCATGTCGAGCAATCCGGATGTCCGTGTCGATGCCTGGGTCACGCCGCCCTACTATACGGGCGAGGCGCCGGTCTATCTCACCGGCAATGTCGCCAATGCCAGCGATAACCTCAACGTGCCACAATTCTCCGAGCTGACGGTGCGTGTAACCGGCACCTCCGCAGATGAAAAAGTCCTGTTCCAGACGGCAGGCACCGACAAGGGAATCGAAGTTCCGGAACAGACGACCAACGCCGAAAAGCAGGCGTCGACGACCGGCAGCAGTCCCGCCGCCGCGCAACTCGCAGCTCCTGGCAATGTCGTTTCCCCTGCCGCTGACGGGATGATTTCCCGTACCCATGTCCTGAAACTGGAAAAAGCCGGCTCCCTGACCGTCAACGGCCGGTCATGGACCTTCAATGTGGTCGTCGACAAGCCGCCCGAGATCGCCTTTGACGGCATTCCGCATGCGTCTGCCAGCGGCGCCCTGGAACTCGGCTTCCGGGTCAAGGACGATTACGGCGTCGAAGAAGCCCATGCCGAGATCGTGCCGGTGGAGTCCGATGCGGCAGCCACCCCGCTCTACGGCCTTCCCGAATACAAGCTTGACGTTCCCCGTCGCGACCGCCGCAACGGCAAGGGCCTGGCAAGCCACGACCTGACGCAGGATCCGCTTGCCGGCAAGCGCGTTCGCCTCACGCTTGTCGCCAAGGACGGCGCAGGACAGACCGGCCGCAGCGCTCCCTATGAAATGGTACTTCCCTCACGCAATTTCAGCCAGCCACTGGCGGCTGCCGTTGCCGAAGAGCGCCAGGTCTTCGCCCTCGATACCCGCAAGATGCCGGAGGCGATCGAGCTCAACAAGTCGCTGACCATTCGCCCGGAAGAAGCCATTCCCGGCCTCGGCAATTTCCTGGCGATCAAATCCGCGCTGACGCGCATGAAGCTCGCAAGTGGTGACGCTTCGCTGAAGGATGCGGCCGATTATCTCTGGCAGATCGCACTCGGCATGGAAGACGCACAGCTGACCGATGCGGAAAAGGCGCTGCGCGACGCACAGCAGAAGCTCTCCGACGCCCTGCAGCGCAATGCCTCCGATGCGGAAATCAAGAAGCTCACCGACGAACTCCGCAAGGCGATGAACGCCTATATGAAAGAACTGGCCGAGCGCATGCGCAACATGCCGGCTCAACCTAACCAGCGCTCCGCCAACATCCTGCGCCAGCAGGACCTGCAGCGCATGATGGACCAGATCGAAAACCTTGCCCGCTCCGGGAATCGCCAAGCGGCGCAACAAATGCTCTCCGAGCTGCAGCAATTGATGAACAGCCTGCAGGCCGGCAAGCCGCAACCCGGACAGCAGCAGCAGGGCCAGGCGAATGACAAGATGCGCGAGCAGATGGACAAGCTCGGCCGCATCATGCGCGACCAGCAGAAGCTGATGGACCAGACTTTCAAGCTCGATCAGGCCATGCGCGACCGCATGCAGCGCGGCGATTCCAACGAGGACGGCGACGGCTTGATGGACCAGCCGCTACCCAACCTCGGTGACCAGGCGCGGCCGGACATGGGGCAACGCAACCAGGCTCAGCAGGATCCCCAGCAAGACCAGAATCAGAAAGGTCAGAAGGGCAACGACCCGACCGATGGTATGACAGCCGATCAGCTGCGCGACGCACTGAAACAATTGCGCCAGCAGCAGGACGATCTCGCAAAGCAGCTCGGCGAACTCCAGAAAAACCTCGGCTCGCTGGGTATGAAGCCGAACCAGAATTACGGCAAGGCTCAGCAGGAAATGAAGGGCGCATCAGGCCAGCTGACTGAAGGCAACGGCGAAGGCGCCGTGCAGGGCCAGGGGCGTGCACTTGACGCTTTGCGCAAGGGCACCCGCGACATGATGAACCAGTTGATGGCGCAGATGCAGCAACAGGGCCAAGGTCAGGGCCAAATGCCAGGCTCAACGGGTCCAAAGGGTCAGAACGACCGTGATCCGCTGGGCCGACCGCTGGATGGTCCCATAGATCATCCTGACAGAGAGATGGTCCCGAATGTCATCGATGCCCAACGCGCCCGCCAAATCCTCGACGCAATACGCGAACGGTTAAGCGACAATCCTACCTTGAGCGACGAACGGCGCTATCTCGAACGACTGCTGAATCTGGGTCAGTAGGACAAGCGGGAACGGCTTGGATCAATCTCAAGAGAGACGCCCGGAGCCATCCGTCCGGACATGCGTCAACGCGAAGCGCTGGAACGGATCAGCGCTTCGAAGCTTGTCATCGAGAATATTTGCAGGAAAAGCGCGCCGCCGTGTTTCGTCCGGCATGCGCAGAAATAATAGCTAGGACGTTGTCGCGATTCGAGGAAACGTCGAAAAGCCTTAGGCAGCCAATGCGCGTGCAACGGCCTTACGGATATCTGGCAGTGCAAATGGCTTGGCGACGACATCGACGATTTTTTCCATCAGGTCGTCGGCACGCTCGCGCTGCTCAGCATAGCCGGTCATCAGCAGGATCTTCATCCCTGGGCATGTCGAATGCGCCTGGTGCGCAAGCTCGATGCCGTCCATGACCGGCATGCGGATATCCGAAAGAAGCAGGTCGTAACCGCCCTCCCGCAGCTTTTCCAAACCTTCGGCGCCATCGGCGGCCTCTTCGGTCTCGTGGCCGTCCAGGCGCAGCGCGCGTGCGACGAAGGTGCGAAGCGAATCTTCGTCTTCCGTGATCAGAATTTTTGCCATGGCCCAATGCTCCTGGTCCGTCATGTTCCGCGACCGAAATCACCAGAATTCCGTTTGCGATAGGTAAACGACAGGGGGCGATTGGGCTCCGTGGTTAATGAGTCGTCATCACTGGAGCAGAATGGGACAGCCGTGACAGCTGTCTCCGTTAACGTCGATTCAGGAGGTAGCGTCGCCGGTGACGACGCCGACGAAGGGCAGTTCGCGGAAGGCATAAGCCACGTCCATGCCATATCCGACAACGAAATAATCCGGGCATTCGAAGCCGACATAGTCCGCTTCCAATTCCTCTTGGCGCTTCACGCTCTTGTCGAGCAGCACGGCCAGGCTGACGTGGCGAGCACCGCGCTCATAGAGCAGTTCCTTGGCGAAACGCAGCGTGCGGCCCGATTCCAGAATATCGTCGATCAGCAGAACGTCGCGATCCTTAACGTCGCTGTCGATGTCCTTGACGATGCGCACGCCCTGCGAGGTCGTGCCGGCGCCATAGCTGGAAAGAGTGATGAATTCGACCTCCGGAGCAAGGCCCGTCTCGTGCAGCGCACGCAACAGATCGGCTGCGAAAATGAAGGAGCCCTTGAGGACTGCGATGACGAGGAGATCCTTCGTCGGCCCGCTGGCGATTTGCTTCGCCATGGTTTGATTGCGCTCAGCAATCTGCTCGGCAGTGAAAAGCGGCTCGATATTTTTCCCGCGTACGACAGGCATTGATTGGCATGCTCCATGGCTTTGCGGCCCTTGGCCGCCGATCAAGCTCTAGCCCGTAGCACAATCAGCAAGCCCGACACACCCCCAGAGTCGGATGATTCTAGGCCGATTCGACCTAAAATCCGATTCCACCCGGGATTCGAATGGCTACCTCGCAGTATCGCCCGAAAACTGGCGACACTTTTCGGCATCATGCCTTAAGGCATGAACGAGAGCCGAACATCCGGCGTTTTTCCGCCGGGATGCTGCAATCGCGTCGAGAATCCACGACTTTCGTGTGGCCCGAGCCGGTCGATCGAAACATTCACGACAACGCTTCTGACCAGATGATCACCGGCAAAAAGATTGGCGCGGACCTGCGGAACGGAAAGCGTCGCGCCGCTGGCATTCTCGACAATGCCGTTCAATGTCAGCACCCGCAGGCCGTTTTCATCACGCGGCGTCAGCGTCACATGCGAAAATTGCAGCGGCTCCCCGTTCGGGTCGATCGGGGCGCTGGAGAGACCGGAAAATCCACCGGAGAGACCGAAGATCAGCACGGCGAGCGAGACGATGAGCGCGACGAAACTCCGGCGCGAAGCCTGCTGCAGAATATTCTCGATAGATCGGAATGCAGCCAGGATGCGTGAAAGCCAGTTCGAACGTGTCGGTCGCAGCCGCTGCCTTGTTTCGGCCGGCCGCTCATAGCGCATGTTGACGCCAGAGGTGCCTCGGTTACGGCCACCGGATACCGTGACGAACTCGGCATCGACGATGTCCGGTTTCGGCGCAAAGCGATGTACCTGGCCGGCCCCTTGTCCGCGTTCTGGCGGGATAAGGTCATAAACCAGCTCCGCCCGCTGCTGACGGTGGCGAAAAGCGCCCATGATGACCTCCCGTTTCGGTGATCCACATGGTTTCGACGCCCATTCCTAGTCTGGGCATTGAAACGAATCCCGCCCAGTCGTAAATTTTATTGGTTAATGTTTCGCAAAGATCGCCATGAATCGGGCGCCTTTCCAGAAAAATTTACCGGCTGTTAACGCCAGTGGTTAACAAGTCGCCTGATTGAACACTGCGGAAGACTGGACTGCCCGTTGATTCACTTTGAGAACGTCGGTTTGCGCTACGGCATGGGTCCGGAAATCCTCCGCGACCTGAGCTTCGACATTCCGAGAAAATCGTTCCAGTTCCTGACCGGCCCCTCAGGCGCCGGCAAGACCACGCTGTTGCGACTGCTGTTCATGTCGCTGCAGCCGACCCGTGGGCTGATCCGCATGTTCGATCGCGAGATTTCGTCGATCCCCCGCAACGAACTGCCGCTGCTGCGCCGCCGCGTCGGCATTGTCTTTCAGGATTTCCGGCTGCTCGAGCATCTGACCACCTACGAAAACGTCGCCCTGCCCCTGCGCGTACGCGGCAAGGACGAAAGCTCCTATCGCACCGACGTGCTGGAGCTGCTCAAATGGGTCGGCCTTGGCGAGCGCATCAATGTGCTGCCGCCGGTGCTGTCAGGCGGCGAGAAGCAGCGCGCCGCGATTGCCCGTGCCCTCATAGACCGTCCTGAAATCCTGCTCGCCGACGAGCCCACGGGCAACGTCGATCCGCCGATGGCACGCCGGCTGCTCAATCTGTTTCTGGAGCTCAATCGTCTCGGCACCGCTGTCGTCATCGCGACGCACGACCTCGCGTTGATGGACCAGATCGAAGCCAGGCGCATGATCTTGTCGGGAGGGCATCTCGATATCTATGACTGAGCAAGCTCCCCGCAGGAACAGCCCGAACGCAAAAGCTCCGCAGCCGCAGCAGGCGTCGACCGGCCAGCAGCCGGAGCGCAAGCGCCCGGAGATGCGCGTGCGCCCGACTGGACCGATCGTGCCCTCCTCGAATATCCAGGGCAACGCGCTGATCGTCGTCATCGCCATCATGGCCTTTCTCGCCTGCCTGACGCTCGGCGCGGTCAGCATGGTGCGGGCAACGGCCGCCAGCTGGGAAAGCCAGATTTCCCGCGAGATCACGATCCAGATCAAGCCGGACGACAATCTCGATATGGACAAGGCGCTGGCGAGCGCCCGCGATATCGCGCTCAGCTTCGTCGGCACGAAGTCGGGCCAGATCGTCGATGAGGCGGCCACCGCCCGCCTTCTCGAGCCTTGGCTCGGCGCCGGCCTCGACATAAAGGAACTGCCGGTTCCACGCCTCGTCATCGTCACCATCGACGAGACGCATCCGCCGGATTTCGAAGCCATGCGCAGCCTGCTGAAGGCCCAGATCCCGCAGGCGACGCTGGATGACCATCGCACCTGGGTCGACCGGCTCGTCTCGATGGCTCATACGACGGTTCTCATCGGCACCGGCGTTCTGCTGCTGGTCTTCACGGCCATGGTGCTGACCGTGGTTTTCGCAACACGCGGAGCACTGTCGGGCAACAGGCATATCGTCGAAGTACTGCACTTCGTCGGCGCCGAAAGCACCTTCGTCGCCACGGAATTCCAGAAGCATTTCCTGAAAATCAGCCTCAAGGGATCGGCGGCGGGCAGCGCGCTCGCAGCCTTCTTCTTCGCCAGCGCCGGCTTCCTGCAGAGCCGCACGATCGCCACACCGCAAACCGACCAGGCAACTGCCCTTTTCGGCACGTTTTCGGTCGGTGCGCTCGGCTATCTCGGCATTCTCGCGACGATGATCGTCATTGCGCTGCTCACGACACTGACGGCGCGTTTCACCGTGATGCGCACGATTTACGAGATCGATCTGATCCGTTCCGACCCCGGCAGATCGGACAGTGTGCAGAATTGATAACGCAGTGATGATTTTTTGCCGATCGGCAGCCCGTTCCTTGCCGCAATTGTCGTATAATGACGAATCATGAGCATGGATCTGACGACTCGCAAGACCGTGAGTTCGCAGCCGTTGCGGGAGCGTTCCCGCAGCGACAGGCCCGTGCGGCGTAGTCTGATCCGCCGTCTTTTGCGCTGGGGAGGCTTCGCCTTCATTTTCTTCGTCGCCATTGTTTTCGGCGGCTTCCTGCATTTTGTCGATTCGATCACCACGATGAAGCCGCCGCTCGATCCGAAGGCGGATGGCATCGTCGTGTTGACGGGCGGTTACCAGCGCATCGATCAGGCTGTGGAACTGCTGCGCTCCGGCGCCGGCAATCGTTTGCTGATCTCAGGCGCACATCCGACCACGACGCCGTCCCAGATCCGCAAGCTGACGCAAAGCTCGGTCGATCTATTCAGCTGCTGCGTCGACATCGGCTACGACGCGCTCGACACCATCGGCAATGCCCGCGAAGCGGCAAAGTGGATCCACGCCAAGGGCTACAAGAGCGTCCTCGTAGTCACAAACAACTACCACATGCCCCGAAGCCTGGCGGAACTGAAATATGTCGACCCGTCGACCGATTTCATTCCCTACCCTGTCGTCAACTCCGACTTGAAAGCCAAGAACTGGTTTACGGATCCGAACGCGCTGCGCACCATGATCTCGGAATATGCCAAGGTCCTTCTCGCCGGCGCTCGCAACCTGACGGGCCTTGGACGTCCTACCGGCTTGCGATCACGCCAGCCGCTCGACGACGACGATTAGAGCTTGGAGCCGCGAAAGCGAGCATGCGCCGACTTTTTATTGACGACGTAATCGTGTAGGCAAACCTTCGGATACCGGCGCAGGCCGGTGCATTGGGAAAGCCTCGATGATTACATTGCGTTCGATTCTGTTCAACGTAGCCTTCTATGCCAATCTGATCATTCGCATGATCGTTTTGACGCCCATCTATTTCCTGATGCCGCGCAAGGCGGCCTACGCAATCCCCAAGGCATGGGCGAAGTCCAGCACCTGGCTGATGGAAAAGATCGTCGGCACGACTTTCGAGATCGAGGGCCTCGAGAACATCCCGAAAGGCAGCTATATCTTTGCGCCGAAGCACCAGTCCTTCTGGGATACCTTCGCGCTGCTCCCCTATCTCGACGACCCCGTCTATATCCTCAAGCGCGAGCTGATGTGGATCCCGCTGTTCGGCTGGTATGCCGGCAAGCAGCGAATGATCCCGGTGGATCGCAGCGCGCGCGGCAAGGTGATGTTCGACGTACTGAAGCGCACGCGCGAAGAACTCGCTACCGGCCGCCAGCTGATCATCTATCCGGAAGGCACGCGCCGCCCGCCGGGCGCCGAGCCTGTCTACAAATATGGCATCGCCCGCATGTATCGCGACCTCGGAATTCCCGTCGTCATGGTTGCCATGCACCCCGGCCTGTTCTGGCCTCGCCGCACCTTCCGCAAATATCCCGGCCACCTCAAGGTGCGCATCCTGCCGCCGATCGAGCCGGGGCTGGACCCGGATGTCTTCTTCGCGCGGCTGATCGAGGAGACGGAAAGGGCAAGCGACGAATTGCTGGTCGAAACCATCGCCGATAACCCGCATCTTCCCATCCCGCCGACAGCCGCCCGACGTCTGGCGGAAATCGGCAAGGCAAAGGTAGCGGCGGCGGCTGTTTAACACCCGCCGTGCAGAAGGGAGCAGCGGCATTGCGCCGGATAGGCGTCAATCACGATGCTTCCCGCATCCGCTCCACTTCATCGACAACATGCTCAAGCCATTGATCGCGAATGCCCATCTGGCGCAGATGCGCCAGCGTATTGAAGACGTAGGCATCGTTCGGACCGGATTGGCCGCTGGCTGATTCGACGATATGCGCGGCCTCGATAGCATCGAGCGCACCGGCATATTGCCTGTGGTTGCGGTCGACGACATAGGCGACAGCGGTCACCCGCCGCCCGTCGGCAAGCCTGATCGGCAGCGTCTTTTCCAGATAGACATTGGTGACGAGTTCGCGCTCTCGCAGATACGCGATCACCTCGTCCCAAGCGGAGGCTAGAATGCGAAAAGCCATGCCACGGCAGGACCCGCCGCGATCGAGCCCAAGCACCAGGCCGGGGCTCTCTTCGCTGCCGCGATGGACCCAGGAACGGACGCAGAGCGAACGACGATAACCGAAAATCAGGGCCTCGGCCCGCTCGTCATAATCAAAGCCCGGATTCCACATGAGGGATCCGTAGCCAAATACCCAAAATTCGTCCATATCCAACGCCAAATCACTATGAAGCTTCAGTACAACCATTGGAGAACAACATGGCAGCGTCAAGCCAGAGCGTAGCAACCGGCCGAGGCAAACGTCTTTGGCTCGTTCTGCTCGGTCTGTTGGTCGTCCTCGCCGCGCTCTATACCGGGGGATGGTATTACGCGACCGGCTTCGTAAGATCCAACGTTCTGAAGGCGCTCGGCCAGCAGAACAGCGCCGGCATTGCAGGCAAATGCGAGAACATGGCTTTCAACGGCTTCCCCTTCTCCATCGGGCTGACCTGCGACACGGTGACGGTAGACAACCAGACCAGAGGCGTCTCGGCCAACTTCGACATGCTGAGCGCATCGGCACCGGTGTTCCAGCCCAACCACGTCAACTGGAGCCTCAAGTCGCCGGCAGAATTGCGCACGACCGAGGGCCTGACGGTATCGGCGGAATGGACGGATCTACAATCAAGCCTTGTTGCCAAAGGTCGCGGCGTCGCGCAGAGCCAGGCCGTCATAAACGGGCTGAAGGCAGCCATCGTCTCGTCCTTCACAGGCCAGAGCGCCAACCTGACCGCCGCCCGCACTGAAATGCACGCGAGCCAGAACGGCGACGATCTGGATTTCGCGATCGGCATCGAAAACGCCAACGCGGTGATAAAGGACTTCCCGCAGACGCTGCCCACCGCTTCGACCAGCGCCAACCTGACGCTATCGGGCAAGGCGGGATTGCTCGACGGCAGCGATCGCGAAGGCCTTCACGGCGCCGCGGGTGTCCTGCACCAAGCCGTCATCGACATCGGCGACGGCCGCGTCATGACGCTCTCCGGCCCCTTCAATTTCGACGAGGACGGCTTGTTGTCCGGCCAGTTCAAGCTTGAGATCAATCAAATCGGTCCTTGGGGCGATAGTCTGAGCACAACGCTTCCCGCCGCGAAGAACATCATCAAGACGGCAACGAAGATGCTGAGGGCTCTGGCCAGCGGCGCCGACAAGGTCTCCGTCGATCTGACGGCTGATCGCGGTCGCCTCTCGCTCAGCGGCTTCATTCCGCTCGGCAAAATTCCGCCGATCTGAACTCAGAAGCACACTTGGGAAACGTACAGGCCGGTTCTCCGTCCGGAGTGCCTAGGAAGTAAGAGGATGGAGCGTTTCTGCGATTCTAGGGAAAAGCGCAAACACCTTATGCCTCAGGCGTGCCCGAGATGTCCTTCAGGAAGAATATCTCCGGGCTCGACTGGAAAATACGAAGATCGATGCTCCCTGCGGCCTTGAACCCATTGCGGCGATGCCAAGCCTGAGGCTCGGCTTCCGCCCATTCGCTTGAGGTCATCAGGTGCTGCGCGCCTTCTCCCACCATGGCCCTTTCCCAGGCCCGAAAGAGAGCCGTACCCGCGCCGGAACGCTGTAGCGAAGGCAGTACGCGGATCATGTCCATATAGGGTATCTTGCCCCAGAAGCGGCTGAATCGCAGGAAGCCGGCGAGTTCACCATCAAGCTCGACAACGAAATATTCTTCGAACTGGATGCAGCGCTTGATCCAATCATCGCTCGCATCATCGTGCTCGATGAGCCAAGGCAAATCTTCGGAGCGCCCGCGTCTGACGATCATGAGCGCCCCTCCGTCGCGTAAGGCTGCCTATTCCTTCGTATCCAGGGCATGACGGCCGAAATCCGGCGCGTCGACGTCCTGACCGGCCTCGACGATCGAACGGCGGATGGCGCGGGTACGGGTGAAGAGTTCGAAAATCTTGTCGCCCTCACCCCAGCGGATCGCCCGCTGCAGCGATGCGAGATCTTCCGAAAAGCGCGACAGCATTTCGAGGATCGCATCGCGATTGTGCAGGCAGACGTCACGCCACATGGTCGGATCGGATGCGGCAAGGCGGGTAAAATCGCGGAAGCCGGAGGCCGAATATTTGATGACTTCCGACTCGGTCACCGTCTCCAGATCATCGGCGGTGCCGACGATATTGTAGGCGATGAGATGCGGCAGATGCGAGACGATCGCCAGCACCTTGTCATGGTGTTCCGGGTCCATCTCGTCGACACGGGAACCCAAGGTTTCCCAGAAATCGCGCAGCGTCTTGATCGCGGCTTCGTCGGTGCCCGGAACTGGCGTGAAGATGCACCAGCGCCCCTTGAACAATCCGGGAAAGCCGGCATCAGGCCCTGATTTCTCCGTGCCGGCCAACGGGTGGCCTGGAATGAAGTGCACGTTGGATGGCATATGCGGCTGTATCTGCGCAATGACCGACGCCTTGGTCGAACCGACGTCGGTCACGATGGCGCCCGGCTTCAGATGAGCAGCAATTTCCCTAGCGACGCTCTCCGAGGCTCCCACAGGCACCGAGACGATGACGAGGTCGGCACCCTTGACCGCTTCGGCCGAGGACGGCGTATAACGGTCGCCCAGTTTCAGCTCCTCGGCGCGCTTCAGCGTTTCGGTGCTGCGCGTCGAGATCACCACTTCCTTGGCAAGGCCAAGCCGCTTGAGGTCATGAGCGATGGAGGAGCCGATCAGGCCGATGCCGATCAGCGTGATGCGATCGAACTTGATGCTGCTCATGCCTTGCGTCCCATAAACTCCGTTAGCGCATCGATGAAGCCGAGATTGGCTTCTTCGGTGCCGATGCTCATACGCAGCGAATTCGGGAAGCCATAGGCGCGCACAGCGCGCACGATGTAGCCGCGGCTGGTGAGAAAATCGTCAGCCTCGACGGCGCGCTTGCCATCGACATCGGGGAAATGGATGAGAACGAAGTTGGTAACCGACGGCGTGACCTTGAGACCAATGGCTTCAAGCGCAGCCGTGACCTTCTCGAGCCACTGCAAATTGAATGCGACTGTGTCAGCCGTGAAGGCCTGGTCGCGAACGGCAGCAGCTCCGGCGGCAATCGCGGCGCTGTTCATGTTGAACGGACCGCGCACACGGTTGACGGCGTCGATGATATCGACCGGCGCGTACATCCAGCCGACGCGCAATGCCGCAAGCCCATAGACCTTCGAGAAGGTACGGGTCATCACGACGTTCTGGTTGGCCGAAACGAGCTCGAGGCCGGCTTCGTAATCGTTGCGGCGGACATATTCGGCATAGGCGGCGTCGAGCACGAGGATGACATACTTCGGCAGGCCTGCCTGCAACCGGCGAATTTCGCTAACCGGGACATAGGTGCCGGTCGGGTTGCCGGGATTGGCGATGAAGACCATCTTGGTCTTTTTGGTAACGGCAGCAAGGATCGCATCGACGTCGACGGTGCAATCCTTCTCCTTGACGGTGACGGGCGTCGCGCCGGCGGCCATGATCTGGATCTTGTAGACCAGGAATCCATGCTCGGTGATGATGCCTTCATCGCCCGTGCCGAGGTAGGTGTGGCAAAGCAGGCCCAGCAGCTCGTCGGAACCATTGCCGCAGATGATATTGGCGATGTTCAGCCCGTGTACGTCGGCGATCGCCTGACGCAGCTCCTTGGCCTGACCGTCAGGATAACGCTCCAGCTGGCCGGCAGCCGCACGGAAGGCTTCGATGGCCTTGGGGCTGGCGCCAAGCGGCGTCTCGTTGGAAGAGAGCTTGAAGACGCGCTCGACGCCCGGCGCATGCTCCTTGCCCGGCACATAGGCAGCGATATCGAGAATACCGGAACGCGGGACGGGCTTGCTCATTTCCATGCTCATGGGATCGACCTTGTAAAGGGGCGGAAAATTCCGTCTTGAAACACCCCGTCGCATTAAAGCGGAAACGCGGTTTTGTCGAGGGTCAGCGCCGCATCGATCGTATCAGGCGCCGTCGCGCGTCGTCGGAATACCGCGCGGTGCAAGGACAGGCACGAAGACGCGGCGCGATGCGCGCACGGCGACAGGCAGGCCCTGATAGAGCCGCTTCTGCGCCTCGACGATGATGACCCCGGAAAAAGCCGGCCAGAGCGTACGGCCGACCCTTTCGAAGGCGCGGCGTAGGCTCAGAATGGTGCGCAGTTTGGAAGGCGGGAAGAACAGCGCTTCCGCTGTCGCACCGGGCGTGAAATTGGTTTCCCTGAGCAGCGAGGTCAGCTGGCCGCGCGAATAGGGCCGGCCGGAGCCGAAGGGCGTGTGCTCCATGCGCGCCCAGACGCCTCGGCGGTTCGGCACCGCGATGACAAGACGGCCGCCCGGCGCCAGCACACGCCAAAGCTCTTTCAGCGTCTCCCGCGGGCTCTCGGCGAATTCGAGCGAATGCACCATCAGCACCCGGTCGATCGAGCTGTCGGGCAGCGGCAGCTCTTCGTCGAATATCAGCGCCGTGGACGATGCGGAGCCCAGCGGCCAGTTCACCGCGCCCTGCCCTGCCGGCATGAAGGCAAAGGTGCGCTCGGTATCGGCGCGGAAGCGGTCGAGATAGGGAACGGCGTAGCCGAGGCCGACAAGCCGCTCTTCCGGCATGCGCGCCCAGATGGAGGAAAGCGCCATGGCAATCGACTGCTCCGCCAAACGGCCGAGCTCGGAATGATAAAACTGGCGGAGATCGACAATATCGGCGTGCATCGAACAAATGTTATCAGCCGAGCGTTGGACTTCAAGGCCGAACGACTTACATTCTCTACCAACGTAAAAGACGAGGACGATTTCAATCATGAAACCATTGGAATTAGAGATATTTATCTGCCGTTCCGACAATTACGGCGTCTTGGTCCATGATCCGGAAACCGGGCAGACGGCATCGATCGACGCTCCGGACGCAAATGCGATCCTGAAGGCGGCCGAGCGTCGCGGCTGGACGCTTAGCCACATCCTGACGACCCATCATCACACCGACCACGTCGAAGGCAATCTGGCATTGAAGGAGCAGTTCGGCTGCGAGATCATCGGCCCGATCAATGAAGCCGTCGCTATTCCGGGCCTCGATCGCGCCGTCGGTGACGGCGACACCTTCGAGTTCGCCGGTCATACGGTCAATGTCATAGAAACGCCCGGCCATACCGCCGGTCATATCTGCTATCACTTCGCCGACGACAAGCTGCTCTTTGCCGCCGACACGCTGTTTGCGCTCGGCTGCGGCCGCCTGTTCGAGCGCACGCCAGCCGACATGTGGGCTTCGCTGCAAAAGCTGGCCATGCTGCCCGATGAGACGGCCGTCTATTTCGGCCATGAATACACGCTCTCCAATGCTCGCTTCGCACTGAGCATCGACCCCGACAACGAACGGCTGCGGGCGCGCGCGGCCGATATCGAGGCGCTGAGGGCCGCCGGCAAGTTCACCATCCCGACAACGCTGGCGCTGGAGAAGGAAACCAACCCGTTCCTGCGCGCCGCCGATCCCTCGATCCGTCGCAACCTGCTGATGGAAACTCGCGGCAACGACGAAGTCTTCGCCGAGATCCGTAAGCGCAAGGACAATTTCTGATGCAGGTGAAAGAGATCATCGAAACGCTTTCGATGCAGCGGCATCCGGAAGGCGGCTGGTACGTGGAAACGTTTCGCGACGAAAATGGCGGCGCACGCGGCCATTCCACCGCGATCTACTATCTGCTCGAAGCCGGCGAGCGCTCGCATTGGCACCGGGTGCGCGATGCAGCCGAGATCTGGCATTACTATGCCGGTGCACCGCTTGCACTGCATCGTTCCGCCGACGGCAAAGCCAGCGAGACGCTGGTGCTCGGCCTCGATCTCGCAAAGGGCGAACGGCCGCAGGCCATCATTCCGACCAACTGGTGGCAATCGGCAGAAAGCCTCGGCGAATTCACGCTTGTCGGCTGCACCGTCGCGCCCGGTTTCGAATTCTCGAGCTTCGAGATGGCACCGCCGGACTGGAAACCAGCCTCAAGCTGAACCCCTTACCTTTCGTTGATATCACGCGACAGGACGGCGCGGAGCGACAGCCTTGAAAAAGCGCGGCGCTGTCTCAGTTTTACACGGGGAGAGAGAAGAGTGGTTCATCCGGAGGAGGTTTTTTCGTGCGGTTGTTGTTATCCTTGCTCGTCGCTGCAGGCTGCGTCATGAGCGCGCCTGCATTTGCCCTTGATGCGCCGGCGTCGCCGCCGGGCGAAAAGCCTCTGAAGAACTTCGTGACCTCGGTTGAGACGGACGGCTCGATCACGTTCCGCCTTTTCGCCCCTTCAGCGAAGGCCGTCTCCGTCGGCCTCGGCGCGCGCGATCCCATCGCCATGCAAAAAAGCGACGACGGCACCTGGAGCGCGAAGACCGAGGTCCTGAAGCCCGATCTCTACGAGTATTACTTCAACATCGACGGCTTCCGCAGCATCGACACCGGCACCAACGCGCCGAAGCCGCAGCGGCACGTCAATACCAGCCTCATCCTCGTACCCGGCAGCATTCTCGACATCCGGAAGGTGCCGCATGGCGACCTGCGGCTGGTGACCCTGCATTCCAAGGCGCTGAACTCGGAACGGCAGATGTATGTGTACACGCCGCCCGGCTATAACGCCGCCTCCAAGCCGCTGCCTGTACTCTATCTCTATCACGGCTTCGGCGACACGGTCGGCTCATGGGTTGCGCAAGGGCGCGCGCCGCAGATCCTCGATAATCTCCTCGCCGAGAAAAAGATCGAACCGATGATTGTCGTGATCCCCGACACGGAAACCGACGTGCCGGATGCGATCGCCGAGAACATGCCCGCTTCGGACATCCGCAAGGTGTTCTTTCCTGCCAATGCCGAAGCCGCCGATCGCGAGCTTGTCGAAGACCTGATTCCCTATATGAAGCAACACTATCGGGTGCGGAACGATGCGGACGGCCGCGCCGTCGCCGGTCTTTCGCAGGGCGGCTACCAGGCCCTTGTCTCCGGCCTCTCGCATCTCGGCACCTTCGCCTGGGTCGCGACCTTCAGCGGCGTTAGCACCGTGAGCTCACCGAACAAGGCTGTCGATGCGGCGCTGAACGAGCCGGAGAAGATCAACAAGGCGCTACGCAATTTCACAGTGACGGTCGGTAGCAGGGACGACGTCGTCGGCAAGGACGTGACCGGCCTGAAGGCGACGCTCGAAGAGAAGAAGATCAAGCACGAATATCACGAATATCCAGAGCTCCAGCATGAGATGGCTGTCTGGCGGCCGTCGCTCGTGGCCTTCCTGGAGAAGGTCTTCAAGAAATAGCGGGAAACGATGGCGGCGGAACTATTCCGCCGCTTCCGCCTGTGCCGATTGTGCGCTCTCCCGGCGCAGTATCATGCGGTGAGCGGCGAGCACGGCGCCGCCGGTCACGAGCAGGCAGGCAAGCGCAATGCCCCAGCTCGGCTCCGCGAAACCAAACAGTGTCAGGATCAGCGTCGACAGCAGCGGTGCGGCATAGCTCGCCGCTCCGAGAATCTGGATGTCGCCGTTCTTGACGCCATAGTCCCAGGCATAGAAGGCCGCTCCAACGGGAAAAAGGCCAAGCCCGAGCACGGCCACCCATTGCCCTGCGCTCTCCGGCCAGATCGTCTCCTCAAGGCCGAGATGGCAGAAGAAGGAAAGGATTGCCGTGACGAGGCAGAAGATGGTGACGACATCGGTTGAAACCGCCTCGAAGCGACGCGTGATCAGCGAATAGCCGGACCAGGTGAAGGCACACAGGAACGCCGCCCCGTAGCCGACCGCATAGGCACCTTCGAAATGAAAGCCGTTGCGCCCGACTATGAGGACCGTGCCCGCCAATCCCATGAGCGCGCCGACGATATGATACCAGCGCAGCCGCTCGCCGGGGAGCAATGCAGAGCCGACGACGATCAACAGCGGCCAGAGATAGGCGATGAGCCCTGCTTCCACCGCCGGCGCATGGCGCAGCGCGGTAAAATACAGGAAATGATAGCCGAACAGGCCGACGATGCCCGTGATCCAGACCTTTGCCGGCTGCCGAAGCAATTGCAAACGCTCCGGTTTCAGCAGCAGGACGACGATGCCTGGAATGCTGCCGATGGCAAAGCAGATGGCGAGCAGCTGAAATGGCTGCATCTTGCCGGACGCCACCGTCAAAAGCGCCAGGAACGACCACATCAGGATGGCCGAAAAACCCGTCAATGTCGCGCGAAACTTCACCCCTGCCCCCAGCTCGTTACCGCGGACATCCTCCGGCCCGCTAGCTGCCGTATTTCACGGCCGTAATCGTCACCGTCCCGTATTGCGTCGGTATGCGGACGTAGACTGGAGCATATACATTCATGGCATCCGCCTTGGCAAACCAGATCTCCATATTGTCGCTCTTGGCGAGATAGAGATAATCCTTACGTGTGCTCTTGTAGCCGCTCTTCGGCGTGAATCGCACGCCGCAGGCAACCGTCTTGCCCTTGAAACCATCGGTCGAAAAAGGATGCGAGCCCTTCGGCGACAGTTTCAGATCCATCCGCATCTCGCCGTCGAAAACAGCCAGCGTCTGGTTGCAGAGATTGAGGCTTGGCGTGATCGGAAAGATCATTCCGGAAATCGGATCAAGCACGGATTTCAAGTCCGCGTCGGTGATGGGCACCCAGTTGTCCGGCCGCTTCGGCTCCGGCGTAATCGTGTTCGAGGTTACGCTGCCATTGGTATAGGCAACGTCATAGGTGCGTTCCTTCTTCCCACTCTTGTAGAAGAGCGTGTAGTGCGAAGCCTGCAGCTTGTTGTCGTCGACGACCCCGGTCACATCGGTCCTGGCATCGATCGATGTCACGAGATCTGCAAGCCCCGCGGAGGTGATATTGCCGCGGATGGTGAATTGCTTTCCGGTGACCTCGGTCTTGAAATCCGCCCTGGCGATCGGCAGGCCGGCCAGTGAAACGCGATAGCGCGTTTCATGCCGCAGCACGTCGGCCAATGCCACCGACGGCATCGACGCAACGATTGCTGAAATAAGAAGCCACTTCCGAATTTGAACCATGATCAGGGCCTTCAACGAGGATCAGGCAGGATATATAGATACGATGTCCGCCCGCTGCGAGCGCCAGACAACAGCAGCTTTTTGACGGAATTGCGGGAAAACACAAGGTTTGGCTTGACGCGGCCGGCCTCTCTGACTATAGAACCGCAACTTTCCAATTATGGCCCGTTGGATTGCGTGCCGGGTGTTGCCCGGGATGTTTATCCGATGGCCGAGAAAAACAAAAGTAGGTGTACCATGTCCCGCATGTGTGAATTGACCGGCAAGGCCGTCCTCGTGGGCAACAACGTTAGCCACGCCAACAACAAGACCAAGCGTCGGTTCCTGCCGAACCTCTGCCAGGTCACGCTGATCTCCGACGTTCTCGGCCAGCGCTATCGCCTGCGCGTTTCCGCTGCAGCGCTTCGCTCGGTCGAACATCGCGGCGGTCTCGACTCTTTCCTCATCAAGGCAAGCGAAAACGAACTCAGTATGCGCGCTCGCCTGCTGCGTCGTCAGATCGTCAAGAAGTCTGCTGAAGCTGCTGTTGCTGCCTAAGCACTAGCGTTTCGCGACATCATACCGGCTAAGAGGCTTGTACGGATAGGATCCGCTCAGGCCTTTTTCCATGTCCGGTTTATTTCAACTGGTGGCATCTCCCAGGATAAAAAAATGCTGACAGCACGTCATACCCTTGTCTACGTTATGCTGATGACGCTGGTCGTCGTCGCCTCCAATATCCTCGTGCAGTATCCGCTGCAGGCCACGCTAGCCGGCATCAATCTTGCGGATATCCTGACCTGGGGCGCTTTCACCTATCCTGTCGCCTTCCTCATCACTGATTTGACCAATCGCCAGTTCGGCCCGAAGGCTGCGCGCAAGGTGGTGTTTACCGGCTTCGTCGTCGGCGTCGCCCTGTCGTTCTATACGGCACAGCCTCGCATCGCGATTGCCTCCGGCTCGGCCTATCTCGCCGGCCAGCTGCTCGATATCTCGGTCTTCAACCGCCTGCGCCGCATGGCCTGGTGGCGCGCCCCCCTGTTCGGCTCGCTGATCGGCTCGACGCTGGATACGATGATCTTCTTCTCATTTGCTTTTGCGCCCTTCTTCGTCTTCTTCGGGCCGAACGATCCTTTCGCGATCGATTGGGCGCCGATCCTTGGCACCTTCGCCACCTCGGCACCGCGTTGGATTTCCTGGGCGATCGGCGATTTCTCGGTGAAGGTGACCGTCGGCCTTGTCATGCTGCTGCCCTATGGCGCACTGATGAACACCCTGAAGCCGATATCGCAGGCGCCTACCGCCTGAGCGGTTAATTGTTCGGCGCGGATCGCTCTCGGTACGCGCCGAAACACTCTCTAAGAGCATTTGCGCATTCCGGACGGAAAACCGCTGGGCGCTTTTCCTGGCGTTGCTCTAGCGATAAGATAGGCAGGTCAGAACGGCGGCCGCGAATGCGGCCGGATCTTCCGCCATCATCAAATGGCCGGTGTCGGCGATATTGAGCCGCGCCGTGCAGAGATCATTCGCCCAATCGGGAACATCCCAACCTTCCGCGGAACGACGCCCGGCGATGAGATAGACGGGAATGTCGGACTGCAGGACACTGCGGATAGCATCGAGATAAACGGCTTCTCCCGTCGCCGCCACAACCGCCTTGGCCTGTGCTTTGATGGTCGACGCCGGCTGATTCGCAAGCCAAGCTCTCGCAAGTGACGACGTCCATTCGTTGATCTGCACGCCGGCACCGGCAATCCACGCGTCCGGATCGGCCTGATAGCCGGAGACGATGCGAGCCACTTCCTCGTCCGGCTTCACGGCAATCTGCCCCGACCAGAACGCATCCTTCAAGGTCAAATTGCCTTCAACACTCGTCAGCGATTCGACGAGCTCGGGAAAATGCCGGGCGACGAGCACCGAAACCGCACCACCGACCGAATGTCCAACCAGATGCACCTTGCCCGCACCAATACCGGATATGAAATCTGCGATGTGGCGCGCTTGATCGAGAAGGGTCAGGCTACCGGTATTTGCCCTACGGTTGCGGCCATAGCCAATAAGATCCGGAGCATGAATCTCGGCATTGCCGAAAGCAGCCAAGATCTTGGGATCATTCAGGCTGCCAAAAAGCCCATGCACCAGGACGATAGGTTTGTTGGGAATAGACATGTCGGAGAATCCCATTGTTGGAGCAAAGCGTCGCTTAGCTCGTCACAAAAATTTCCTCAATGCGGCAGTTCGGTGCTGAGAATAAAATCGGTCTGCGTCGGCTCTAGTTTTGACTGACGAGATCTTCGTCACGTAAGCGAAATTCCAGCATCAGACTGCGCTGCAGGATCGAATGGTTATCGTCCGAGATCAGAATGAGGTGAAGGGAGCCATCGGCGGCGCGAAAAACGTCTATGCCTTCCATATTATCGATCTGGTCCCGGGCGTTGGCCTCGAAGATCACCTTGCCGTCCACCACGGCGTCCGGCTTGATATCCGCGCCGGCAATGCGGCGGATGCGCACGCCAAGACCATGTGCCAGCCCGAAGCGCCGCTCCAGCAACAAGAGGTCGCCATCAGGCAGGAAGACGCCGTCGCTGACGTCGAAACCATCATAATGGCGGACTGCGAAGCGACCGTGCAGCGGGCCGTCGAGAACGGCGGCCACCATGTTGCCCTGCTCATCGAGGCTATCTTCCGTGATGATGACGGCCGCTCCGGCAAGCGGGCTCGATTGCGGCGCGATCATCAGCGCTTCGAGGCTGCGGTTGGAACGCAGCTGCAGCCTCGGAATGGGGATCGGCAAGCTATTGTCCGGCGGTGAAATCTCGAAACCCGGATCGGGATAGATATCGACGCGATGATATTGCTCATAACTCACGAGGACATGATCGTCACGCAACGCCAGGCCCTCGGCGTCCATCGCACCTGTTCCCGCATCGATGCTGCCGCGGCGATCCATCATCGGCATGATGCGTGCCTCGGCAATGCCTTTCAGCCGCCCCTTCTCATCGCGCTCTATGGCACCCGTCAGCCAGTGCCCGGTATCCAGCACCGAAACGAAATGCCGCTGATCGGGACGAAGGCGGATAGCTGAGATGGCACCTAAAAGCGCATTGTCCGAGCTAAGCTCAAGACCGCCGATAAACTCCAGAGCTCCGAACTGCGTTTGCTGCGAACCAGGCCTGAAGGTTGAGATGACGTTCGCACGGATATTGGCCGGACCGCCATCGTCGGCCTTGTCTGCGGCATCGCATCCAGCAAGCGGCAATGCCAGCATCGCTGTCAGAATGATGTAGGACACCGTGGCACGCCAGCCCTTGCGGCAGGTATCGGCAAAGAATGGCATCGGCCCGCAGGCCGATGCGAAAGGAAGCCGGAGCGGGCTCAGCTTGCGCGGCGCATGCGCGAACGCGGCATGCTTGCCTGGTCCTCGAACAGCGAGGCAAGTTGCTCGGTCATGGCGCCGGCAAGCTCGTCGGCGTCGACGATCGTGACGGCGCGGCGATAGTAGCGCGTCACGTCGTGACCGATGCCGATCGCCAGCAGTTCGACAGGGGAACGCGTCTCGATCTGGTAGATGACAGCGCGCAGATGCCGTTCCAGATAATTGCCCGGATTGACCGACAGCGTCGAATCATCGACCGGCGCGCCGTCCGAAATCATCATCAGGATACGACGCTGTTCGCGGCGACCGAGCAGGCGGTTATGCGCCCAGATCAGTGCTTCGCCGTCGATATTCTCTTTGAGCAGGCCCTCGCGCATCATCAGGCCAAGATTGCTGCGTGACCGGCGATAAGGCTCGTCCGCAGACTTGTAGATGATGTGACGCAGATCGTTCAGACGACCCGGTGTCTGCGGCTTACCGCTGGCAAGCCACTTCTCGCGCGCCTGTCCGCCCTTCCAGGCCTTGGTGGTGAAGCCGAGAATCTCGACCTTCACGCCGCAGCGCTCGAGCGTCCGGGCAAGAATGTCCGCACAGGAGGCCGCAACGGTGATCGGCCGCCCACGCATCGAGCCGGAATTGTCGATCAGCAGCGTCACGACCGTATCGCGGAACTGCGTATCGCGCTCCATCTTGAAGGACAGCGCCTGCATCGGGTCGATGATCAAGCGCGTCAGGCGCGCCGGATCGAGATAACCCTCTTCCAGATCGAAATCCCACGAGCGGTTCTGCTGCGCCATGAGGCGGCGCTGCAACCGGTTGGCAAGCCGGCCCACGGCACCCTGCAGATGCGCAAGCTGCTTGTCGAGGAAGGCGCGCAAGCGCTCGAGCTCGGCCACGTCGCATAGTTCCTGTGCGGTCGTGGTCTCGTCGAACTCCTCGGTGTAGACGTGATAGTCGACCTTTTCGTTGAAGTCGGCGAAAGGCGTGTTCGGACGGCGGGTCTCGCCCGGCGTTTCCGAATCCTCCTCGCCCTCTTCGCTCATGTCGTCGTCGGAGATCTCGCCGCCGTCTTCGGTCGCGCCATCCTCCATCTGCTCGTCGGAGGCTTCGCTGTCTTCGGCCGGCGCGGCATCGGAGCCTTCGTCTTCCTTGACGTCGTCGTTATCCTGATCTTCGCCGTTCGGCTTGTCTTCTTCGCTCTGCTGGTCTTCGCTGTCAGGCTCGGACTGCTCGTCGCCATATTCCTCAGCCATTTCCATGGCCGACAGCATGTTGCGGATGACGCGGGCAAAGCTCTGCTGGTCGTTGATGGCAGACAGCAGATTGTCGAGTTCGCCGCCGGTCTTTTCCTCGATGAAGGGGCGCCAGAGGTCGAGAACCTTGCCGGCGCTTTCCGGTGGCTTCTGACCGGTCAGCTTCTCGCGCACGATCATCGCCATGGCTTCGCCGATCGGCGCATCTTCCTGCCGCTCGATACCGGAGAAATTCGCCTTGGCGTATTTTTCCGCATTCATCGAACTGATGTTCGCGGCAACGCCGCTCATCCGCAGCGAGCCGATCGATTCCACACGGGCCTGCTCGACGGCATCGAAGATGCTGCGGGCATCGGACCCCTGCGGCGCCATGACGGCATGGACGCGGGCGTCATGACAGGCTAGACGCAGCGCCATCGAATCGCCAAGCCCGCGGGTTACCGCGAGCTCATGTGTTGTCGGCCGCTTCGAAAGTTCCGGCAAGCGGATACGCTCACCGGTCATCCCCGGACGTTCATTGGCGAATGCAACTTCGACCTCGGCATCGCCGGCGATCGAGCGCACGCAGCCTGTGATCGCCCGGCGCAACGGCTCCATGTCCACCGGGGCACCCGGCTTCGCTTTGGAATTATCTCCGCGACCTGACATGATGTGTCGGCTTTTCCTTAGGCTTCGAGCACGATGTTGGCAGCACTTTCCTTCAGCTCGACGCCGAAGGCGCGCTGATAGTGCTCGGCGACCAGCGGCCGCTCCAGCTCATCGCACTTGTTGAGGAAGGTCACGCGGAAGGCAAAGGCGACGTCGCCGAAGATCTCTGCATTCTCAGCCCAGGTAATGACGGTGCGCGGGCTCATGACGGTCGAGAGGTCGCCGTTCATGAAGGCCGCACGCGTCAGGTCGGCAACGCGCACCATCTTGGAAACGGTGTCGCGGCCCTTCTCGGTGCGGAAGGACTTCACCTTCGCCAGCACGATATCGACTTCGTTGTTGTGCGGCAGATAGTTCAGCGTCGTCACGATAGACCAGCGGTCCATCTGCGCCTGGTTGATCTGCTGCGTGCCGTGATAGAGGCCGGTGGTGTCACCGAGGCCGATCGTGTTGGCGGTCGCAAACAGGCGGAAGGCCGGGTGAGGACGAATGACGCGGCTCTGGTCGAGCAGGGTCAGGCGGCCTGAGGATTCCAGAACGCGCTGGATGACGAACATCACGTCCGGACGGCCGGCATCGTATTCGTCGAAGACGAGTGCGACATTGTGCTGGTAGGCCCAGGGCAGAATACCGTCCTTGAATTCAGTGACCTGCAGCCCGTCCTTGACGACGATCGCATCCTTGCCGACGAGATCGATACGGCTGACATGGCTATCGAGGTTGATACGCACGCACGGCCAGTTGAGGCGCGCGGCAACCTGCTCGATGTGGGAGGATTTGCCGGTGCCGTGATAGCCGGAGATCATCACGCGGCGATTGTGGGCGAAGCCCGCGAGGATGGCGAGCGTGGTCTCGCGGTCGAAGAGATAGTCCGCGTCGAGATCGGGTACGTAGGCGCCGCCCTTGCTATAGGCGGGAACGCGAATGTCGGAATCAATGCCGAAGACTTCACGGACCGAAACGGTGGTGTCGGGAATCTCGGAAATATCAAGGTCAATCTTGCTCATCATGTCTCCAGGGCGGGTGGCGTTCACCCTGCCATATCAATCTCAGCCATTTTTCCGAAACGCCGCAGCTTGTTGCCCGCATCCGTTCGGTCGGAACAGCGGCGATACTTCTCCGGGACTAAAGCAAAATCTCGGCGCGATGAAATGATCGCTTGCGAGCATCCTTGAACAGAGTCCCGGACAAGAAACGCCGCGTCCGGAAAGTCGGCCGAGGTGACGCCAGCCAAAAGCACACCCTGCCGCGGTCGCCCGCGGCTTCAGCCGATTTGGACCATACCTGATTGAAGGCGGAGAGCAAGGACAGGAATTAACAAAAACCGTTCTGTTTCAATAATTGATAGGCCTGTATGACCGCGCGGAAGCGCTCCTCCGAGCCGCGGTCGCCGCCATTGGCATCCGGATGGTGCATTTTCACCAATTCCTTGTAGCGGCGCTTGATTTCGGGCGCGGTGGCGGTGGCGCCGAGGCCCATCGTGTCGAATGCCTTCGCCTCGAGCGATTTCAGCTTGCGCTGCTCCGGGAAACGCGGGCCGCGCCCCTGCCCTTCTCCTTCCTTGACGAAGCCGAAAGGATCCCGCACGCGGGAATAGGAGCCGGAGCGAATATCCGACTGCAGCGGGCTGTTCTTGGCGGCCTTGTTGACGCCGACAGTCCAGGTCGGACGATGTCCGGTAATCGCTTCCTTCTGGTAGCGCGCAATCTCCCCATCGGAGAGGCCGGAGAAATAATTATACCCCTTGTTATATTCTTTGACGTGCTCGAAGCAGAACAAAAAGAACTGCCCTTCCGCATTGCGCCCGACAGGGGCGCGATGCGTACCGTGCTTGTCGCAACCGTCCCACTGGCACGTCGGCGGGCCTTGCTCAGGCTCCTGCGCGCGTTTACGGCGGGTGCGGATACGATCGAAATATTTTGAATCAAGTCTCATGGCGTCCTAATTATGAGGCCTTGGATACCCCACAACAAGAATTGACAAACAGGAATGTTATAGGCTTTGTGGGAGCCTTTTTCGTGAGCGAGGTCGACGCGGGAATATGGAAACGACACTACAATCCCGCATTGAGGCGAAGCTCAAGGATGCGTTCGCGCCAGAGCGCCTTGCCGTCATCAATGAGAGCCACCTGCATGCCGGCCATCAGCCGGACATGACCGGAACCGGCGAGACCCATATAAGAGTTCGCATCGTTTCTGCCAAGTTCGCCGGCATGCCGCGGCTTGCCCGTCACAGGGCGATCAATGACTTGCTGAAGCCCGAGCTGGATGCCGGGCTGCACGCGCTAGCCGTGGAGCCGGCAGCACCCGGAGAAGCCGTTCGCTGGTAGCAGCAGACAATATTCCTACTGCGGCTTCACCTCTTCCGTCTCGGCGGGACGGATGCGCAGCTTGGTGATGCGGTTCTTTTCGCGTTTCATGACGATGAAGCGTTTGCCGTAGAAGGTGAAGGCCTGCCGCTCCTCGGGAATGGTCATCGATTCGTGGATGACGAGACCGGCAATCGTCGTTGCCTCCTCGTCGGGCAGGTTCCAGTCGAGCGCACGGTTGAGGTCGCGAATCGGCACGACACCATCGACGACGATCGAACCGTCGGCCTCCTGCCGAACACCCTGAATGTCGAGATCGTGCTCGTCGGCGATGTCGCCGACGATTTCCTCGAGAATATCCTCCAACGTCACGATGCCCTGCACCTCGCCATATTCGTCGACGACGACGGCGAAATGCTGCTTGCGACGCAGGAAGGCGTTGAGCTGGTCTTCGAGATTGGTGCTGTCGGGCACGAACCACGGCTTTTGTGCAATCTTGACGATATCGAGGTTTTCCGGCTCGACATTCGGCTCCGCCAGCGCCCGCAGCAGATCCTTGGCGTGCACGACGCCGATGATGTTGTCGATCGTGCCGCGCCAGAGCGGCATGCGTGTGTAGGGGCTATCGAGGATGGCGCGCACGACCAATTCCGGCTGATCGTCGGCATTGATGGCGCGCATCGCCGTGCGATGCACCATGATGTCGGAAAGTTCCAGCTCGCCGAGGTCGAGCACACCGCCCAGACGGTCGCGGTCCGCCTTGACCACCGAGCCCTCGCGGTGCAGCAGATCGACCGCGCCGCGCAGTTCCTCATGCGCCGACAGCATCGACACCTCCCTCGAGAGGTTGATACCGAAAATGCCGAGAATCCAGCGGACGATGGCGTTGACGAAGCTCGACACCGGGCCGACGACGGCAACGAAGAGCCGTACCGTACCGGCCACGTTCAAGGCAAAGCGATCGGGTGTGGAAATTGCCCAGCTCTTCGGCAGCACTTCGGCGAAGATGACGAGGATGACGGTCATGGCGATGGTCGCAAGGGCGACACCCGAAGCGCCGAAGAGACCGAGAAACACACTGGTCGCAAGCGAAGACGAGAGGATGTTGGCGAGATTGTTGCCGATCAGCAGCGCGCCGATAAGACGGTCGCGGCGCTCGATCAGGCGCCGTACGATACCCGCCTGCGCATCACCATTGGCTTCCAGCGTATAAATGCGGCTGCGCGAAACGGCTGTCAGCGCCGTCTCCGAACCGGAAAAGAAGGCCGATAGCAGCACGAGCGCGACGATCGAAAGTATCTCGGGCCAGTATTCCAACAAGACAGCCAGCGTGCCCTCTATCGTCATCAGGGATGCTTTTCCTTAAGGAAGCTCAGGACTTCGGACGACGGTACATTATCGGCAATGAAGGACTGACCGATGCCATGAGTAAGGATGAAGGTAAGCTTGCCGCCCTTGACCTTTTTGTCCTGCGCAATCGCGTCCATCAACACTTCCGCGGACGGCAGCTCGCCTGGGATATCGCTCATCCGGGTCGGCAGACCGACGGCCTTCAGATGCGCCTCGACGCGCTTGGCGTCATCGGGGCTTGCCAGATTGAGGCGGGCAGAAAACTCATGCGCCAGCACCATGCCGATGGAGACACCTTCGCCGTGCACCAGCCGGCTGCTGTCATAGGCGGTCGCGGCCTCCAGCGCGTGGCCGAAAGTATGGCCGAGATTGAGCAGGGCGCGCGGGCCATTTTCCCGCTCGTCGGCAACGACGACATCGGATTTCGCCTGGCAGCTCGCGGCGATCGCCTCGATGCGGGCGGCACCGCCGGCAAAGACCTGCTTCCAGTTCGTCTCAAGCCAGGCGAAGAAATCCGGCTTGTCGATCAGGCCGTATTTGGCGACTTCCGCATAGCCAGCGCGAAATTCGCGTTCGCTCAGCGTATTCAGCACATCAATATCCGCCAGCACCAGATCGGGCTGGTGGAAGACGCCGACAAGGTTCTTGCCGTGATGGGTATTGATGCCGGTCTTGCCGCCCACGGAGGAATCCACCTGCGACAGGAGCGAGGTCGGGATCTGCACGAAGCGAACGCCGCGGCGCACGATGCCTGCGGCAAAGCCCGAGAGATCGCCGATGACGCCGCCGCCGAGCGCGATCACGGCGTCGTTGCGCTCAACCCGCGCGGTCAGCACGGCGTTGCAGACGGTAATCAGATGTTCGAAGCTCTTGGTCTTCTCGCCCGCCGGCAGCACCAGGCTGGATGCCTGGATGCCCTCGGCCTCAAGGCTGGCAAGCAGTGCATTCAGATAATATGGCGCAACGTTTTCGTCGGTAATGACGGCTGCCCTGCGACCTTTCAGCCGTGCAGCTATTTCGCGACCGGCTCTGGCGATCAGGCCCGGGCCGATCAGGATATCATAGGCGCGCTCGCCGAGAGGCACGCGCACGAGGCGCTCCGCGGGGGCCGGGCTAATCGCATTCATGGCATTTGGCTTTCTGCTTGCTTACCCTCGACGATGGCGGCAAGGACTTCCTTGGCCATGACTTCCTTGCTCACATCGCGGGACAGAACCGTAAGATCGGCTTCCGCATAGATCGGATAGCGCGCATTCATCAGGTTCTCGAGGGTCTGTTTCGGATTTTCGGTCTTCAGCAGCGGGCGCGTATCACGCTTGTTGACCCGCTCCCAGAGCACGTCGAGATCGGCGTTGAGCCAGACGGAAAGGCCGCCGCGCTTGATGTGCTGCCGCGTGTTGTCGTTGATGAAAGCGCCGCCGCCGGTCGAAACCACGCGCGGACCACCCCGCAACAGCCGCTTGATGACGCGCGTCTCCAGCGCGCGGAACTCCTGCTCGCCATAAGTGGCGAAAAGCTCGGTAATCGTCATGCGCGATACGCGCTCGATCTCCGCATCCGTATCAACGAAGGGAATGCCAAGCTGCTGCGCAACCAGCCGGCCGACCGAGGACTTACCCGCCCCCATCAATCCCACGAGAACAAGATTACGCCGGCCGAGCGCTGCGCGCGCCTTGTCTCTGAGGCTTTCTGCAAGGGTCAGGACTTGTTCACTCATTGGCCCATTCACTATTTCTTTGGAAACGGTATCGTCAAATGCGCCGGTAGCGTCAAGACGCCGCCGCGTAAACATGTCTGCAATATCCTTTCGCTAACGCTTGATGGATATGATTTTTGCGTCGCCAGACCTTCGACTGGGACGAGGAGTGTGTACGAATGCCGACCCTGTTTCGCTTCCTTGTCATCTGCGCGGTGATCGGCGGATCGATATATGGGGCAATGTGGGCGCTCGCTCTCTTCGTCAGTCCGCAGCCGCGCGAGATCACCATTCGCATTCCGTCGGAGCGCATCAATCCGCCCGTCACCGGCAATCCAGTCACCGGCAATCCAGCCACTGGCAATCCACCCGTCACCGGCTCGTTGAAGCAATGAATGAGAGGGTTGGCGTGAGAGATCTTGGCCGGGCACATCTGGAAGCCTTTCTGGAAATGATGAGCGCCGAGCGCGGGGCTGCGGTCAACACTCTGCAATCCTACGAGCGCGATCTCGACGATCTCCACTCCTTCCTGTCCGAGCGCAGCGTCCGCCTGACCGATGCGGGCTCGGGCGAACTCGGTGCTTATCTCTCCTCGCTCTCGGCGCAGGGCTTCAAGCCCTCCTCCCAGGCGCGACGGCTCTCGGCCATGCGCCAGTTCTACAAGTTCCTCTATGCGGAAGGCTTGCGCACGGACGACCCTACGGGAATCCTCGATGCGCCGAAGAAGGGGCGCCCCCTCCCGAAAACCATGGGTGTTGAGGAAGTCACTCGCCTCCTGACCCGGGCCGAAACCGAGGCGGCGACCGCAGGACCTGATCAGCTGCAGCGCCAAAGGATGCTGGTGCTGTTAGAATTGCTCTATGCGACCGGCATGCGCGTCAGCGAACTCGTTACCCTGCCGGCCAAGGTGCTCGATCATGAAGGGCGCTTCCTGATCATCCGCGGCAAGGGAAACAAGGAAAGGCTGGTACCGCTGTCGCAATCGGCGATTGCCGCGCTGAAGGTCTACGGACAGCTGCAAGCGGAGCTTGCGGCAAATGCGAAACAGCCGGCACCGGAAAGCCCCTGGCTCTTTCCCGCCGCCTCACGGGAAGGCCATCTGCCGCGCCAGGTCTTCGCCCGCGACCTGAAGGATCTCGCCATCCGCGCCGGGCTGACGCCCTCCATGATCTCGCCGCACGTCATGCGCCATGCCTTTGCCAGCCATCTTCTGGCGAACGGCGCAGATCTGCGCGTGGTGCAGGAATTGCTTGGCCATTCGGACATTTCGACCACGCAAATTTATACACATGTGCTGGAAGAACGCCTACATCAGCTCGTGCAAACGCATCACCCCCTTGCCAAACAGGCAAAAAAACTGGATTAGGACCGGCATACTGGCTAAAGCCGCCTTCTCTCGTCCCGCGCAAAAGGATCGGAAACGCACCTCATGCACAATTATCTCGACTTCGAAAAACCCATCTCGGATCTCGAAGGCAAGATTCACGAGCTCAAGAAACTGGCGAGCGAAGACGAAAGCATCGACACTTCCGACGAAGTGACGCGGCTCGAAATCCGCGTTCGCGAGGCGACCGCCGACATTTATTCCAAGCTCAACGCCTGGCAGAAGACACAGGTCGCCCGCCATCCGCAGCGGCCGCATTTCGTCGATTACGCCAATGCGCTGCTGACGGAATACACGCCGCTCGCCGGCGACCGCAAGTTCTCCGAGGACGCAGCCATCCAGGCGGGCTTTGCTCGTTTTCGCGGCCAGCCTGTCGCGATCATCGGCCAGGAAAAGGGTCACGATACCAAGAGCCGCCTGAAGCATAATTTCGGCAGCGCCCGCCCCGAAGGCTATCGCAAGGCGATCCGCATCATGGAAATGGCCGACCGTTTCCAGATTCCGGTGATTACGCTCGTCGATACCGCAGGCGCCTATCCGGGCGTCGGCGCGGAAGAACGCGGCCAGGCGGAAGCGATCGCCCGCTCGACCGAGATCAGCCTTGCCCTCAAGGTGCCGATCGTCTCGATCGTCATCGGCGAAGGCGGCTCCGGCGGTGCCATCGCCATCGCCGTCGGCAACCGCGTCTATATGCTCGAGCACTCGATCTACAGCGTGATTTCGCCCGAAGGCGCAGCGTCCATCCTGTGGCGCGATTCCACTCGCGCCAAGGAAGCTGCGACCGCCATGAAAATCACCGCCGACGACCTGAAGGGCCTCGGCGTGATCGATGGCATCATTCCGGAACCGCTTGGCGGCGCGCATCGCGATCCGCAGAGCGTGATCGCCGCAACCGGCGACATCATCGCCAATGCATTGAGCGAACTTTCCAGCCGTTCGGGCGAGCAACTGCGCAACGACCGCCGCCAGAAGTTCCTAAATATTGGCCGCAATCTCTAGAGTGCCGTGCTTCCTTCGGAAGCACGGCACTCTATCTCTTTTACTCTACGCATCAGGCTTTCCGAAAATCGATCCCGATTTTCGGGCCGATGTTGTAGGCTGCAGCCTGAGAATTTGATCGCAAAAGGGGAATGGGGCCAAATCTTGGCCACATTCCTGTTATCGAAGCGTTATGGCAAAGAAAAACTTGCCAGCGAGGCTCAGCCACGTCATAGGCTGGTAAGGATTTCTCAAGTATAAGCCTTTTATGATTCCGTTTCATGCTTCGAGGGGAGCGGCGAAACAGATCGAGCTGTCGCTCTTCGCATTTATGGGCCAAGTCAGAATGCGCATCCGTCACCTTGCTTATGTTTCCATGATGACGCTGGCTCTCGCTGGCTGTAACGACGCACTCGATACAGCGTCGATCGACCTGTCGAAGGTAAAGAACAAGGTCGAACAGCCGCTGCCGAGCCACATCATTGCCGATATGGCAAAGAAGGGCATGGATCGCAATTCGCCGATCATGATCCGTATCTTCAAGGAAGAAGGTACGATGGAGATCCTGAAGGCGAACCAGAGCAACCGTTTCGAAGTCATTGCGAGCTACAGCATCTGCGCCTGGTCTGGCCGCCTCGGCCCCAAGGTCAAGGAAGGCGACCGGCAAGCGCCGGAAGGCTTCTACATGCTGACGCCGGCCAACCTGAACCCGAATTCGAAGTACTATCTTGCCATCAACACCGGCTTTCCGAACCGGTATGACGCCGCCAACGGCCGCAGCGGCAACAATCTGATGATCCACGGCGCCTGCTCGTCGTCGGGCTGCTATTCGATGACCGACCAGCAGGTGCTGGAAATCTATGCTTTCGCGCGCGACGCCTTCAAGGGCGGCCAGAAAGCAGTACAGCTAGAGGCATTTCCCTTCCGCATGACGGCGGAAAACATGTGGAAGCACCGCCTGAGCCCGAATATCGAATTCTGGAAAATGCTGAAGGTCGGCTACGACAATTTCGAAGTGACCAAACGGCCGCCCGAGGTCGAGGTGTGCGAGAAGAAATACGTCTTCAACCAGCAGGCCAGCGGCCCGTTCAATGCCGGCGGCAAATGCCCGGTCATGACGACCCCGCCTGCCCTGCAGGTGGCGCTTGCGACTTACGACAAGCAGTATCAGGCAGACTATGCGATGGCCACGAAGAAGTTTGACGGCTTGGCCTGGTACGACCCAAGCGAGGCCGAGCGTAAGGCTGTCGTCGCCAAGCAGCGTAAGGGCCACGATATCGCCTATGCTCCCACAGGCACCGCACTTGCCGCCGGCAAGATGATGAAGGTCGCGGACCTCGAGTCGGCGATGTCCAATCAGTCGGCGCAGCAGGTCGCGCGCGGCGGCACCGTCGCAAGCCCGACGACGACGGCAAGCATCCGCCTCGCGACGGCGGCTCCGGGTACTGCTGCACCGCAAGCTGGCGGCCCGCTGCTCGCATCCAACGTTCCGGCGAATGTCCCGATCCCGATGGCGAACCCGATGAACTCCGGTCCCGCCGTCAGCGCGCTCGCCTATGCGCAGAATCCAGCCGTCGAAACGGCACAGACCGAGCCGCCGAAAAAGCCGCCATTCTGGAAATTCTGGGCCAAGAGTGAGTAATCACGACGCCGAGATCTACGATCTGCGCGGACTGAAGTGCCCCTATCCGGCAATCAAGACGGAAAAGCGCCTGCGCGGCATGCCGAGCGGCGCGACGTTGGCCGTGGAAACGACCGATCCTCTTGCCGTCATCGACATTCCGCATCTCTGCAATGAAAAAGGCCATACGCTTCTCGCCAGCGAGAAGACCGAAAGCGGCCACCGCTTCACCATCCGCAAGGGTTGATCAGAGCGGCTAAAGCGCGTCGTGGCCGCAAAACCGCGGCACACTTGGCGCGACATGCTTTAGAAGCGCATCCCCGGAACAGCGAGCGGATTGTCCTGCAGCGCTGCCCTATCCGGCGTATCGACGCGCGGCTTACTGAGGAAGGCGTCGAACAGGCCTTTCACGAAGTCTTCGGGCAGGTCCTTGGTGATAACAACCATACGCGTGCGCCGGTCTTCCGGATCAGGCCATGCCGGCAGCCGTACCGGCGGATGGAAGATATTCTGCACGCCATGCAGCACGACGGGCTTTTCCGGCCGGTCCGAGACGGCAACGATCGCCTTCATGCGCAGCAGCTTTTCGCCATGCGCCGACCGCAGCAGATCGATGAACATCTCCAGCGCCATGGGATCGATGGGCTGCGTCTCGACGATCGAGAACGACCGGATCGATCCGTCATGGCGCGTAACGTCATGGCCATGCTGGTGCCGATGACCGTGGTGGTGTCCATGGTGGCGGTGATGATGACTATGGTCATCATGATGATGGTCGTGATGATGATCGTGGTCATCATCATGGTGGTGATGCTCGTCCGCCTCCAGCTCGTCCTGCAGCCAACGGCCGACATCGGCGATCTTCGAGGCAGGATCGTAAAGGCCGTTGACGAGAATGGCGGCGCGGCCGGCTTCATCGCTGTCGGCATTCATGATCTGCGCCCGCGGATTGAGCGCCCGCAGCCGGCTTTCGAGCTGGGCCTCCGGCACGGCACCTGCAATCGCAGTCTTGGAGACGATCAGGCGATCGGCAACCGCAACCTGCTTGCGCGCCTCTTCATGATTGTCGAGCGTCTGCAGCCCGTTAACCGCATCGACAATGGTGATGACGCCGTCCAGATCGAAATTGGTGGCGATGATCGGGTTGCCCATGATCGACTGCATGACGGGCGCCGGATCGGCAAGGCCGGTCGTTTCGATGACGACGCGCTTCAGCGGACGGATGCGGCCGGTCTGCATGGCATCCATGAGATTCGCCAGCGTATCCACCAGCTCGCCGCGCACGGTGCAGCACAGGCAGCCATCGGACAGTTCGATGATGGAATCGCCGGAGCTTTCCACCAGCAGATGGTCGATGCCGACATCGCCGAACTCGTTGATGATGACGGCCGCGTCGCGCATATCCTCATCCTTGAGGATGCGATTGAGCAGCGTCGATTTGCCCGCACCGAGGAAACCCGTCAGGATGGCAACCGGCACTCTTTGCTGCGAAACGCTCATGATGACTATCCGATATTAAAGCAATTCCAGCAAAAGTGCGCAGCGGTTTTGCGTCTGGAATTGCGCAAGACAAAGAGATAGGGCATTTCCGCTGCTCCGCTTGAAGCGGAAATGCTCTAGAAAGTGGGGCGCGGCACGGGGATCGGCACATTGGCCGCCCGTCCGGAGATGGCGATCTTGTTGTCCTTGGTTGCCTTGTCGCCTTTGGCGGTGGCGTCGTCCGTGTCGCCCTTGACGGCGGTCGCGACGTCCTGCCCACCGATCAGGCCGGCATAGATGAAATTGGGCTCATGATCCATTTCATGGATATAGGGCGACTGGACCTTGGTGCGGCCGAACGGATCCTTGGTTTCGCTGCGGGCATGCGCGCCCTTGGCGCTGCAGATGTCGGCGGTGACATCGGCGACCTCATTCGACAATGGCGCAGTCGGCCGCAGGGTCGCCAGCGTGTCGCTGCCGTTAAGCTGATTCTGGAAGCCCTTTTCCAGGAAATTGGCCGAATCGTCGGCGCGCGCCGCCAGGCTGTCTGTGCCGAGAACGACGGAGATCAGCGTGCGGCCGTTGCGTGTCGCGGACGCGATCTGATTGAAGCCGGACGCGCAGATGAAGCCGGTCTTCATGCCGTCGGCGCCATTGAAGCGGCCGATGAGCATGTTGATATTCGGCACCTGCTTGACGCCGTTGGTGAAGCCTTCCAGCGAGAAATAGCCGGCATATTGCGGGAACTCGCGGCGCAGCGCCACGCTCAGAATGGCAAGGTCACGCGCCGTCGTATACTGGCCCTTGCCGGGCAGGCCGTTCGGGTTGATGAAATGCGAGTCGCGCATGCCGAGGCGCACAGCCTCCGCATTCATCCGCGCCACGAAGTTCGGCTGCGAGCCGCCAACGGTCTCGGCAACGGCCACCGCAAGGTCGTTTGCCGATTTGACCAGCATCATCTTCAAGGCATTGTCGAGCGTCATCTTCTGGCCCGGCTTGAAGTACATCTTGGCCGGCGGCTGCGAGGCCGAAAGCTTCGACATGACGACTGGCGTGTCGAGCTTGATCTGGCCAGACTGGAGGGCCCGGAAAGTGACGTAGCTCGTCATCAATTTCGTAAGCGAAGCAGGATACCAGCGGCGAAACGCCTCCTGCTGATCGAGAACGCGGCCAGTGCTGACATCAACGAGAATATGCGGATTGGCTCCGGCCGTCTGTGCGGTCGACACGAAAAGCATGGATGCTGCTGCGGCCACAGGGACAAGCCGCAGGGCGGCATACAAACGATTCTGCTTCGTCGGCACGATCTATCCTTCAGAAGTCCGGAATTTTCTCGAAAGCTTCGTCTATTTAACCTATATGGCTAGGAGAAGGCAAAGGCGATTGACGACTTATTTGCCGGTGGCATGCGGCACAGGCCGCGACAAACTGGCAGAGGCTGTCCGACGGGCCTGCAAGTTGAACCAGAATCGATATTGAGCAGCAGGAAAATCAGCATGCCGATCTTGAACAGAGCCGCAGAACTCCAGGGCGAAGTAACCGAGTGGCGCCGCTACATCCACACGCGGCCGGAGCTTCTTTACGCGGTTGAAAACACCGCCGCCTTCGTCGCTGAAAAGCTCCGCTCCTTCGGGGTCGACGAGGTGGTGACCGGCATTGGCCGCACCGGCGTCGTCGGCCTGATCCGCGGCAAGGGCGAAGGGCGTACGGTCGGCCTGCGCGCCGATATGGATGCTCTCCCGCTCACCGAGATATCAGGCAAGCCTTGGGCCTCCGAAACACCGGGCAAGATGCATGCCTGCGGCCATGACGGCCATACCGCCATGCTGCTGGGCGCTGCGAAATATCTCGCCGAGAACCGCAACTTCAACGGCAATATCGCCGTCATCTTCCAGCCTGCCGAAGAAGGCGGCGCCGGCGGCGACGCCATGGTCAAGGACGGCATGATGGAGCGCTTCGCAATCGCCGAAGTCTACGGCATGCACAACATGCCGGGCCTGCCGGTCGGCCATTTCGCCATCCGCAAGGGCGCGATCATGGCGGCGACGGACGAATTCACCGTTTCCATCAAGGGCGTGGGCGGTCACGCAGCCATGCCGCACCGGACGATCGATCCGATCGCCATCGGCACGCAGATCATCTCCAACCTGCAGCTCATCGCCTCACGCAGCGCCAATCCGCTGAAATCGGTCGTCGTCTCCGTGACGATGTTCAACGCCGGCCACGCGCAGAACGTCATTCCGAGCGAGGCGAGCTTTGCCGGGACCGTTCGCACGCTCGATCCGGAAATGCGCGATCTCGCCGAACAGCGCTTCAAGCAGATTGTTTCCGGCATCGCGGCAAGCCATGATGCCGAAGTCGAGATCGAGTTCCAGCGCAACTACCCGGTCACCTTCAACCATACCGACGAGACCGATCATGCGATCGCCGTCGCCGAGGAAATCGCCGGCACCGGGAATGTCATCGCCGATATCGACCCGATGATGGGCGGCGAGGATTTTTCCTACATGCTGCTCGCCCGCCCCGGCGCCTTCATCTTCGTCGGCAACGGCGACACGGCAGGCCTGCACAACCCGGCTTACGACTTCAACGACGAAGCCATCGCCCACGGCATTTCCTACTGGGTGCGGCTTGCCGAACAGCGCCTCAACGCCTGAGGCTTCGCCACCCATACCCGTGCGCCACATAAGGGCGCACGGCACCGCAAAAGCGAATTGTCCCGAGGACGTAAAAGGGCTTGGCTTCGGGCCTTTGCTTTTGTATGGATCATCCCGAGTGGTCTCGTAGCTCAGCAGGATAGAGCACCAGATTCCTAATCTGGGGGTCACGCGTTCGAATCGCGTCGAGATCACCATTATTTTAAATTCACTACCGCCTGAGAATACAATTTCATCCGCGATAATTCACCCGAATTTGCTAGCGCTTCACAAACTAGAGCGTTTCATGTTTTGACGGAAGCGTAGCCTGCGTTTGAGAAGTAGTTGGCGCACTCTTCTGGCTTGATGGTGTTGGCGAGTATGCCCAGA
>NZ_JACHBG010000023.1 GCF_014207095.1 Martinezella lusitana
CGTGCCGCCACCGGTGGTCACGCGAACATCGACCCTCCCCGCGCCCGCCGGTGTCGTCGCCGTGATCTGCGTTGCCGAGTTGACCGTGAAACCGGCCGCAGCCGTCGCGCCGAAGGTCACGGCCGTGGCATTGCTGAAGCCGGTTCCGGTCAGTGTAACGCTCGTCCCGCCCGCCTCGACACCCGCAGCCGGCGAAATCGCCGTCACCGTCGGAGCAGCAATGTAGGTGAACTGATCCGCCGCAGACGTCGTACTCGTCCCACCCGCGGTCGTCACCGTCATATCGTATGTTCCAGCCGCATTGGCCGGAGACACGGCCGTGATCTGCGTTGCCGAATTGACTGTGTAACTGGCTGCTGCCGTCGCGCCGAAGGTGACAGCCGTCGCGCCCGTCAGGTCCGTGCCGGTAATCGTCACACTCGTCCCGCCCGCGGCTGGACCCGACGTCGGAGAGATCGACGTCACCGTTGGAACGGGCCTATTGACGGTAATCGAACCAGGCGACGGAGCGACATAGACTGCGGCGCTTGTTCCGGAAAGTGCATAACTCACCGCGATTGCCCCCGGTCCGGCATTGGATGCGGCCGTCACCGTGAAGCTTTGGGTTGCTCCGCTCGAAAAATTCAAAGTGGAAGGTGCAAACGTCAATCCAGTCGCCGACGGGGTCACCGATACGTTACCGGGCGCAGAGGCGATCATTGTCAGGGTGGCGGAAGTGCTGCCCTGGATCAAGGCCGGGTATGCCGGTGGGCTAATAGTGCCAAGAACGGTCAGCGACGAGTTCGCCGGCGTTACATATTGCGCAGCGTCGGCGCCACCCAGCGCGTAGCTGATCGTTGCTGCCCCGGGCGTTGCGCCGTTGTTTGCCGTCACTGTGAACGTCTGGCTGGAACTACCCGCTCCAAAGGCGATCGTAGGTGGGGTAAATGTTAGTCCCGTTGCCGTCGGGGTCACAGTGAGGCCGGAACCCGGCGCCTCCGACAAAGTCATAGTCAAGGCGCCTGTCGTGCTGCCCGCCTGCACCACAGGAAAGGTCGGCATGGTGATCGGTGTCGGAATACCTTGGCAGGTGACTGTCGCATGAACCGCGCCGGTCACTCCTAGCGACCATGCATAGACCGTAAAGTCGGGATATGCCTGGTCAGCCGTGTAGGTGCCGTTCAGATTAAGTTCGTGGCTAGCGGTCGAATAATCTTCAAGAATGACCTCCGGCCCCGGTCCGCTTGCATCGTGTTTGGTATATAATGCAAGTCCTGATCCACCGCTTGGATTCATATCCGTGTTGGTACTTCCAGTGGTCATAACACTATAAGTGATCTTGTCACCTGCATTCAGAGAGAGGCCTGGTTGCCACAGCGATCCTCCGTTGGAGAATGTCCTCCCGCCACCCCAAGAGGCATTGATCGCCTTACAGCCTGAGGAGGCAAACGAACTCGGTGCAAAAGCGACCTGCAGCACGAACAAAATAAGTGCGAGAACAAATCCCGGCTTAAGCTTCGAAAGGCGGTTTGTCTTGCCGTCGTCCTTCCAAACGGAAGCGCGAATTGTCTGAAGGCAAGAGCGATTGTTCATGTGGGATCCTGCAAGCGTCAAGAATAAAGAAAATATTGGCAGGACATTCTACGGTGGCCACACACAGCGCCTTCCCCTACCCGTTGAGCACCCTATAGATGTGAATCTGCGTTGGGAACTTTAGTTTCGCTTGTATATTTAGATCATAGCGTGTGTGTGTTTTTAGTAACAATTAGTAAGGGTTGCTTGCAGTTCGAATGAGAGGGAAATCATCGAACAACTGTCCACAAGTCGTTCTTTCGATGCATCCCGCCAGCACCAAACCCAATGACGCAATTCCGGCGTTTGCCGCTGCAATACTAGGACATGCGTTTCATTGAAGGATTGTAGCCTATCAAGGAAGCTCTGCTTCGGAGGGTGTTGACGGGCGAAAATACAAGAGAACCGGTGCGGCGGTGCCAGCTGACGAGACAGCCTAGGTTTGCGCGATATCGGAAAAGCGATTTCGAAGGATCTCGCTACCGGGGGCATTGACCGTGCAATGATGTCGCCGCGACACAGCGCCAAGGCTCGCTCAGACGCTCATCCGACCAGCCGAGAATCCTTTCACGGGACAGTTCCCTATGCCCCGAATCCGGCTCAATCGAGACCGGTCGGCCGGGCGGTTGCCGAAGACGAGCTCACCCATATTTGGCGAATTCCTCCGCGGCGATGCGTGTAGCATGCTGAACGGCGGGATAACCACAATAGGGAGCCAGGTTTACGAAGGTTTCGATTATCTCATCACGGGTTGCACCGACATTAAGGGCAGCGGTGATATGCACGCGAAGCGGCGTCTCGGCGGCATTCGTGCCGAGCGCAGCCAGGGCGGCGCAGGCCGTCAGCTCCCTCGTCTTCAGATCGATGCCATCACGGCAAAAGATCTCACCATACGAATGTTCGACGATCATTCGTCCAAGGTCCGGCGCAACGTCGTTGAAGCTGTTGATCACCGCATTCCCCGATGCCCCCGATGTCTGCGCAAGTGTGGCACGGCCACGCTCGCGGCGCTCCATGCGACCTTCAGATCTGGTAAACGGGAGGGTCTCGGCGCGGGGCAAGTTCGTTTGCGCGGATAAAGCTTCCTTCGCGACGGAAAAGGCGTTCAGCGCTGCGGGAAAGCCGCAATAGACGCTAAGCTGTATCAGCACTTCAATGATCTCTTCAGGCGTGACGCCGGCCGCAAGCGCGCCGCCAAGATGAAGACGAAGCGCAGCGGCGCGATTGCCGTTTGCCGCCAGCATTGAAATGATCGCGAGCAGTTTGGCTCTCCGATCGAGCCCGTCGCGCGCCAGCGCCTCACCGAAAGCAAACTCGACCGAGAGTCGGGCGAGATCGGGGGAGGCTGTTTCGAAGGCATTAAAGTAGGCAGTGACATCGCCGGCCGCGAGTGCACGAAGGGTGGCTGACCCTGTCTGGCTGCGCATGGTGCCGTCGTCGGTTGCAGGCGCTAGAGGCTCTAGTTCCATGCCGCGCTCGGAAAATACGGCCCGAACCAATCCGACTGCGTTGACCGTTGACGGGAAGCCGAGGATTGCGACCGAAATGAAGAGGAGTTCCAATAGCGTCTCGGGCTTGCCGCCGGCATTGAGATAACCCGCCATGTGAAATTTCAACTGCGGCTGCGCATTGCCGTCAGCCAGCAGCATGGAGACCGTGCAGAGCTGTCGTAAGGTCAGATCGAGGCCGGGACGCGAGAGTACATCCCCATAGGGATATTCGACAGTGAAGCGCGAAAGATCGGGCGATGTTTCGGCAAGGCTGTTGATTGGGGCGTCGAAATTCTCTCCGCCGATTTTCCGAAGAATGGCGAGACCGCGTTCGAACCGTTCCGTGCTGGATGTGTGCATTTGGGCATGGACCTCACGATTGCCGATGGCGAGTAATGCGGCCATGACAGGAAGCCATCGCCGGGGCGCTGCCGATCCACCATCGATTGTTGCTCTCCAGGTGTGCAGGATCGCGTTCCTGTGGCATGGCCGTTTCTGGAATTCCTTGACTGCATCTCCCACAGTGCTTGTCATCAATCCAATTCATTATTAGCATAGTCACCATGAACAAGGTGCATCTCTCTGGCGTTGATCTGAACCTCCTCGTCGTCTTCGACGCGCTTGTCTCGGAAGGCCATGCCACACGCGCCTCCGAGCGGATCGGGTTGACCCAGCCGGCGGTCAGTCATGCGCTCAACCGTCTGAGGGCTCTGTTTGGCGATCCGCTCTTTGTCCGTTCGCCACGTGGCATGGTGCCGACGCCGCTGGCGCAGGAGATCGCTCCAGGCGTAAAGTCAATCCTTGAGCAGGTGGAGGGTCTTTTGCTCGGCGGTCGCGGGTTCGATCCCGCTTTGAGCAGGCGTCAGTTTACGCTCGGCCTGTCCGACTATGCTGCCTTGGTGCTGCTTCCACGCCTCACCGCACGGCTTGACCGTGAAGCGCCAGGCGTCTCTCTGATTGTCAGGAACACCGGCCATAGTCATGGCCTGGCGATGCTGGAGGACGGCTCGGTAGAGCTGATCGCAGGCAACTTTCCTGAGCCGCCAACACATATGCGGGAAGAGCTGCTTTACGAAGAAGACTTCGTTTGTGCGTGCCGTAGTGATCATCCCGGCTTCGACGGAGCGATCGACCTCGACCGCTATCTTTCGCTGAGACATCTTCAAGTATCGACGAGAGGTAATCCGAGAGGCCATGTCGATGAGGCGCTTGCGAAGAAGGGGTTCAAACGCAACGTCACGGTGACGGTTGGTCACTTTCTTATGGCGCCGATGCTGGCCGATGCGTCTGATCTGGTGGCGACCGAACCCCGTCGTCTGTTCGTGCCGCTTGCCGGGCGTCTCTCGATCAGGCTCTTTCCGCCGCCTTTCGACATTCCTCCGTTCAAGGTGGTTCAAACCTGGCATGCACGGCACGAGGCCGATGAAGGCCATCAATGGATGCGGCGCACGCTGCGGGAAGTAGGGCAGGAAGCGTAAGGATGGCCATCGAATTGTCCTGTTCGGGCGCGTTCGTCTCACTGATTCCGCGGAACGAGACGTTTCCTAGCGCGCGATCTTCCTGAGCCAGTTGCTGAAGATCGCAGGCCGCAATTGCCACGCTCATACGCCGTTTCCTACGCAAGGCGACGGGAATTTGACCTCCTGTCAGTTGCTCCAAGCCCTTTCCGCGTCTGGCGGGCATCCATTGATATCTTTGCTGGCACAGAGGCATGAGCTTTCCGAACAATGAGAATGCGATTTTCATCTTGAAAGTTTATCAATATATAATATGTTATAATGTATATTGATTGGCGCTATGGAGCTCGCTATGTCTGCAATCAAAATTTCGGAGAAACTGTCTGTTTCGCATCAGCCAAGTGTCGAAGACATCCAGGTGTTAGCCGGGGAAGGGTTCAAGACACTGATCAATAATCGACCAGATAGGGAAGAAAACACCCAATCCGGGACTCAAGTCGAAAGCAAGGAAGCCAACCGCCTCGGCCTGTCCTATGTCTTCATTCCCGTAACCCCCGATACGATCACCGAAGCCGACGTAAGGGCCTTTCAGAAGGTAGTATTGGACTCGAAAGGTCCCGTTTTTGCCCACTGCAAAACCGGCACACGTTCGTTGAGCCTCTACCTGATCGGCGAGGTGCTTGACGGCCGCATGTCTGCCGACGAGGCTGTTGAATTCGGGCGCAGCCGTGGAGCCGACACCAGCGGCGTTAAACGCTGGCTTGAAAAACACACCAGCCGCCGGCCGCAAGTGAAAGGCTTCTTCGACAAGCGCACCTCGAGTGTTCAGTACGTGGTGTCCGATCCAACGAGCCGAAAGTGCGCCATTATCGATCCCGTCCTCGACTTTGACGAGAAGGCCGGGGCGACCGCGACGATCAATGCGGATGCAATCCTCGGCTACATCAGCGATAACGGACTGACGGTCGAGTGGATTCTCGATACTCATCCACATGCCGACCACTTCTCCGCCGCCCACTACCTAAAAGAGAAAACCGGTGCTCGCACCGCAATTGGCGAGCACGTCGTTCATGTTCAGCGCCTCTGGAAGGACATCTACAACTGGCCCGAGCTGAGACCCGATGGCTCCCAGTGGGACCGGTTATTTGCCCATGGCGAGACCTTCAAGGTCGGCTCGATCGACGCAAAAGTGCTGTTCTCGCCCGGACATACACTCGCTTCCATTAGCTACGTGATCGGTGACGCCGCCTTCGTGCATGACACGCTCTTCATGCCCGACAGCGGTACGGCACGCGCCGACTTCCCCGGTGGCGATGCACACGCCCTGTGGAGGTCGATCCAGGAGATCCTGGCACTACCAGACGAGGCGCGGGTGTTTACGGGACACGACTATCAGCCGCAGGGGCGCATGCCGCGATGGGAAAGCACCGTGGCCGAACAGAAGAAGTCTAATCCGCATATTGCTGGCGTCACGGAAGCAGAATTCGTGGCGCTTAGAACGGCGCGAGACAAGACGCTACCCATGCCGAAACTCATCCTGCATGCCCTGCAGGTCAATGTTCGCGGCGGCCGTCTACCGGAGCCGGAGGCTAACGGTAAGCGCTACCTCAAGCTTCCGCTCGATGCCTTGCAGGGGGCGGCATGGGAATGAGTATCAACCTGAAAGAAACGAGAAAGGCAAAGCTCTCGTCAGTCGAAATGGCCGAGAGGGCCGGAGACGTGGCAGACCTCCTGAAGACGCTTTCGCATCCAGCGCGCCTGATGATTGTCTGCACTCTCGTGGAGGCCGAGTACGCCGTCAGCGACCTTGAAGAAAAGGTCGACGTACACCAACCGCACCTGTCGCAGCATTTGACGGTGCTACGACACTCAGGAATCGTCGAGACGCGGCGGGAGGGAAAACAGATTTTTTACCGCCTGACGGAGAAGAACGCCGCCCGACTGATTGGCGCTCTCTACGACATCTTCTGCGTTAAGGAAGAAAAATGAATACCTATCTTCTATCTTTATTGGGCGGTTTACTGATCGGCGCATCGGCCGTGCTGCTGCTGCTCCTTAACGGCCGTATCGCCGGCATCAGCGGGATCGTCGGGCGTCTTGTCCAAGGTGTCGGTCTGACCACCAACCTCGCCTTTGTCCTCGGCCTGCTGCTCGGGCCGGTCGTCTACCTGCTTTCTTTGGGCACCTGGCCTGTTGTACAGGTTACCGTAGAGTGGCCGCTAATCATTGTCGCCGGGCTGCTCGTCGGCTTCGGGTCGCGCATGGGATCGGGCTGCACCAGCGGCCATGGTGTGCTCGGGCTTGCGCGCATGTCGCCTCGTTCCATGGTGGCCGTTGCCACCTTCCTGACGACCGGAGTGGTTGCGGTCGCAGCCTTACGAGGTTTCGGATTGTGAACCGTAGCCTATTCCAATTCGGGGCCGCCCTCGCTTCGGGCATCGTATTCGGTTTCGGCCTGTCCCTGTCCGGCATGTTAAATCCCCATCGCGTTCAAGGCTTTCTTGACATTTTTGGTGCCTGGGATCCGAGTCTTGCCTTCGTTCTCGGCGGCGCCGTCGTCATTGCCTTCATCGGCGTGCAGGTCATGAAGCGGATGCGGCATCCGGCATTCGACGAGAGCTTTCATGTGCCGACGAACCGGCGGATCGACGCGTCGCTTGTAATTGGCTCGGCGTTGTTCGGCCTGGGCTGGGGTCTCGGCGGCTTCTGTCCGGGGCCTGCGATTGCGTCCCTCGCCGTTGGCGTGCCACAGACAGCGCTGTTCGTCATCGCAATGCTGGTCGGCATGATCATATACGACAGAGTGTGGAGCAGCAGGTCTTAGGGAGACCGACGGGAGGGATATCGCGGTTATGGCGACGTTACTGTGCTCTCCGATGGCGCTGAAATCCTCAAGCGCCTGCCACGCGCCATGCCGAAACCGACAGCCCACATTATCGACTGGTTCCACATTTGCCATGCGGGTCCAACCCATGCAGCAGATCGCGGACTGCATTGTACGATCCCAATCCGGTCTCTCACCAGAACAGATTGTCTGACGCATGCTATCGGAGGTTCTACGCCTCATTCGCGTGGCTAGGTTCGCACCTAGCCTTTGAAATACAGTGATCACGTCAGGCCGGCTTGAAAAGCGGCATTGCGGCGTCGAACACTGCTTTTGGTAAAATGCTAAGCTCGGCCGCCGCGTATGGCAGATGTGGGAAATGCATGATCGTAAGTTCAGCGACGGCTTCGGCCTGTGCCCTGTCGCGCTGACGTTTGAGTGGCTCGCGATCTTCACGTTGAGACACCCAAAGTTTATGCGCGGCAAAAACGCGTGGATCAGGAGAGACGATACGCAAAGGCTCGCCTTTTTCATCTATCGCGATAGCCTCGAACTGACGCGCGTTTTCGAGCCATTCAAGACCAACGATCGCGGCAGCGACGAACTCGCCCTCATTTTCTCCGATGCGTTTCACGGCTCTCCTTCCAAACGGGTTTGGGGAGCGGCTTGATGAGATCGACCAGATAGCCATCACGGTTGATCGCTCGGAAGGTGGAGCGTATTCGCTCAAACGACTTATCAACCTTCCTCAGGAGGTCGATAAGGGTGCCCTCCTTCAACTCGCCATCTGCCAGGATTTTCAATGAGCGTCGGGCATCCATGAGCAAGTCGATATCGCCGGTGGTCGTGAGTCGGGGTCCACGAAAACGCCGGCGGCCGCCTCATAAGCGGAGATGGCGTTGGTGCCGGCAACACGAATGCGCGTGCCAAGCAAACCAGGATTGTCGAGTGCGCGGATAATTCGAGCCGTAAGGAGCGGTACGCGGCCAAGGCGCAGTGCTCGATTGACCGCAGCTTGCCGATCCATCTGAGCTTTTCGCGCAGCGAGCACGTCCTGGGCAGCTTGCCCGGCCGTACCGTTTTTGAAGCGGAAGCTGTCGTTTCCGGTTTCAACGATGTGGCAATGATCGGTGAGCCGGTCGAGTCAGACTGGGCATTGAAGACCATGCGTCAAGCCTTTGCAGCAACGAAAGCAATCCAATCCCGCTTCTGGTGATGGCGTCCTGGACCAGGTCCGGATCTCCGTCGATCAACCCTCAAGGGGTCGGCTAGCCAGCTGCCGCCGCTGCGTCTTCGCCTTCGCGGTGATCGCGACCGTCCCTGTTCCCTTGAGGAGCCATCAGCGGGAATTGGCCCGCTTCCGATGGAGCACTCGAACATGGCGCACGATCTTTCCCTCGCTCAGTCCCACGCCTTCCAGCTTTGCCGCGACTTGATGGTCCCGATCACCCTGTTCAAATCCGGCGACGAATTCGGCGTCCTTCCGTCCGACGAACTCGATGACGAAGACGATCTTGAGATCGTGCACGAATATTTCCCGCGCGGGTCTCATTGAGACCCGCTTGTCCCCGCCGCTCGCGAGCCGTCGGCCGCAAGGGAAGCTGCGCCGCGGCCGGTGCAAATCTGCACCTTGATTGCCGCGGCCTTGCCCCCTCCACTCTTCGCGGCCTGAAAGACGATAGCCGCAGGTGTGCGGACGGAAAAGAAGGGCGATCGACTAGCGATCGAAGAAAAATGAAGAGAGAAGAGTTAGAGGCGCTGCGCGCCAAGGTCAGTTGCGAAGCAGTGCTAGAGCGAGCTGGCTACCAAATCGACCTGAAGGAAAGCACGCGTCGCGCTGTCAAATACCGGCGAGGCAGTCACATCATTATTGTCACGCATGCTGGACGCGGATGGTTCGATCCGCTCAGCGACGAGAAGGGCGATGTCTTCGGCCTTGCCATGTTCCTCGATCGCATTCATTTCCCGTCTGCGGTGGAAGCGGTCGCGTCGCTTATCGGGTTTCAGCTATCGCGGTCGGAGTGGACATCGCCACGATATTCCGCGCCGATCGAGGGCATCGCCGAACGCTGGCAATCCCGTCACTCGCCGTCGCCCAGGTCCAGCGCCTGGCGCTATCTCTGCCACGCGCGGTCGATTCCGACCGCCATCGTCCGACAGGCAATTCGCGAAGGTGTCCTGAAGGAGGGACCGCTCGGCAGCATGTGGGCGGCCCATGTCGATAGCAACGACCGCGTCATTGGCTGGGAGGAGCGCGGTCCCGACTGGCGAGGTTTCTCCTCTGGAGGATCAAAACTGCTATTTCGGCTAGGTCCGGCCGATGCCTGCCGTCTTTGCGTCACGGAAGCGGCGATTGATGCGATGAGCCTTGCAGCCCTCGAAGGTCCGCGGGAACAAACCCTCTATCTCAGCACGGGCGGCGGTTGGTCGCCGGCGACAGATGCGGCTCTTGTCGAGTTGGCCGCACGGCCAGGGCTCACCCTGGTTGCCGCCACCGATGGCAATTCTCAAGGGGACGCCTACGCGGACCGGCTGCGTGTCGTTGCTGAACAGGCCGACTGCGACTGGCAGCGCCTCCGGCCACCGGCGGACGATTGGAATGCTGTTCTGCAAAATAGAGCAAAGGAACATCGGGAAAGGGAGATGGAACAGAAAAGCAAGGCGTGCCGCGTGCGCGTCGGTCGCGTCAAGGGAGGCTTCGCCCGGCATGCGCCGGCCCTTGACCCGGCCGGACACGAAGACGGCTTGGCGGGAATGGTCACGAAGGACTGAAGAGAATGGTGAGGTCGTAACCGCGTCACCGCCTTCGGTCCAAAAAAAACCGAAAGGACCAAGTTGATGACCTTAACAATCCTCCCCCGCAAAATCTTCCAGGGCGTGGCGAAACGCTCGGACATGTTCCGCCTGTTCGACCGGCACGCCAAACGCCCCAACCGTTTCGATAGCGACCAGCCGGCAATCTACGCCGGCGAGTGGTTCGAGATCGATGAGGTCGCCTATAGTTACATGCTCGACATCCTGCCGCCGCTATGGATGCGCGGGGCGGTCTTTGCGATGCGCGAGTTCATGATCGGATCGGTGACGTCGGTCTTCTATGCAATCCGGATCGACGAAGCGGTGCGCTACTTCCACACCTATTGCGACCTTTGCGACTCGAGTTCGGTGGAGGCAATGCGCGCTGCGATCATTGAGCGCCAGAGCCGGCCGGTCCGGGCAATGAGCCGTGAAGAACGGCTCGAGCATATCTGGAGCACGACCGCGGACGACTATCGAGGCTATGCCGGCGAAGCCTGGCCAGAGACGGTCCAGGGATATCGCACCGTCATGATCTACGGCGGCAGAGAAGGCACCTCCCTGAAGCTGACCGACGACGAGATCGCAGCCAAGCTGCCTTTCCACTTGCGTCACCTCTCCTTCTCCCTGGCTGCCTGAGCCGGATCAACCCACGCAGTTTCCGCGCCAGAGATGAACGGCCCTTCGGCCGAACGATGGCGCATGCCCTCATTCCAAGGAGCTTTCCCATGAGCAATGACCCATTTACACTAGACATGTTCGGCTTGATCGCCCTTTCCACCGGCCTTGGGCTTGGTGTGACAGCTTTCGGCGACTTCTCGTTGATCGCCGCCAATGATGACGATCCGACCCCGCCGGCGCCAGCACCAGCGAAGTCCGTCGTTACAACGCCAACCCGGCGCGCGAGGCTTCGGACGAACTTCTATCTCGATGGTGACCGCGGACTGGCTTCGTCCTGGAAGGACCGAGCCCGCGTGAGTGTCGCCGCCATCCTCGTCGCCGATGCGATTGCCAAGCAGGACCGGCCGGCGACACCCAACGAGCAGGCGCAGCTGATCCGCTTCACCGGGTTTGGCGCTGGCGAGGTGGCCAACGGCATGTTTCGCCGGCCAGGCGAGGTCGATTTCCGGCAAGGCTGGGAAGATCTCGGTTCCTCGCTCGAAACAGCCGTCTCCGAAGCGGAGTATGCGTCGCTCGCCCGCTGTACCCAATATGCGCATTTCACGCCCGAGTTCATCATCCGGGCGATCTGGGCCGCGATCTTAAAACTCGGCTGGCGCGGCGGGCGGGTGTTGGAACCGGGCATCGGCACGGGCCTCTTTCCGGCGTTGATGCCCAAGGTCTATCGCGACTCTGCCCATGTTACGGGCGTCGAGCTCGACCCGGTCACAACGAGGATCGTCCGCCTGCTCCAACCGGGCGCGCGGATCATAAGAGGCGATTTTGTCCGCACCGATCTGGCGCCGATCTACGATCTCGCCATCGGCAATCCGCCCTTTTCCGATCGCCCCGTCCGCTCCGACCGTGCCTACCGATCGCTTGGGCTGCCCCTGCACGACTATTTCATTGCCCGGTCGATCGACCTCCTGAAGCCCGGGGCACTCGCCGCCTTCGTCACATCGCATGGCACGATGGACAAGGCCGATACCACGGCGCGCGAGCATATCGCCAAATCCGCCGATCTGATCGCGGCTATCCGCCTGCCCGAAGGCAGCTTTCGCCGCGATGCAGGTACGGATGTCGTCGTCGACATACTCTTCTTCCGGAAGCGCAAGGTCGGCGAAACGGCTGGCGATCAGTCCTGGCTCGATCTCGATGAGGTTCAGCCGGCCAACGACGATGAAGGCGCGATCCGCGTCAATCGCTGGTTCGCTCGTCACCCCGATTTCGTGCTCGGGACGCACGCGTTGACGTCAGGGCCGTTCGGCGAAACCTATACCTGCCGGCGGCGCGACGGCGAGGATCTCGAAACCACGCTCACGGCAGCCATCGACCTCCTGCCTGCCGATCTCTATGACGGCGAGCCGACGCCCGTCGATATCGATCTGGAGGACGAACTTGGCGACATCGCCGATATCAAGCCGAAGGAGGGTTCTGTCCGCGAGGGCAGCTTTTTCCTCGACCGGTCAAAGGGCCTGATGCAGATACTGGACGGATCGGCCGTGCCGATCGCCGTCCGCAAGGGCCGCTCGGGCGACGGGATCACGGAAAAGCGCGTCCGGATCGTCACCAAGCTCATTCCGATCCGCGATGCCGTCCGCGAGGTGCTGAAGGCGCAGGAGGCCGACCGGCCCTGGCGGGACCTTCAGGTCCGGCTGCGCATCGCCTGGTCGAGCTTCGTGCGCGATTTCGGGCCGATCAACCATACGATCGTTTCGATCCAGGAGGATGCCGAAACCGGCGAAGTCAGGGAGATCCATCGCCAGCCGAACCTTGCGCCGTTTCGTGACGATCCCGATTGCTGGCTGGTCGCCTCGATCGAGGACTACGATCTGGAGACCGACACGGCGAAGCCGGGTCCGATCTTCGCAACCCGTGTGATCGCTCCGCCGATGTCGCCTGTCATCACCAGTGCGGCTGATGCGCTGGCGGTCGTACTCAATGAGCGCGGCCATGTCGATATCGATCATATCGCCGAATTGCTGCATCTCAATGTTTCCAACGTTATCGATGATCTCGGCGATGAAGTCTTTCTCGACCCGACCAATGGCTCATGGCAGACGGCCGATGCCTACCTCTCCGGTTCGGTTCGTACAAAGCTCGCCACTGCGCAGGCAGCGGCCGAGCTTGATCCGGCTTTTGAGCGCAATGTCCGCGCATTGCATGCGGTACAGCCGGCGGATCTGCGGCCTTCCGATATCACCGCCCGCCTCGGCGCGCCGTGGATTTCCGCCGCCGATGTCGTCGCTTTCGTGAAAGAACGGATGGAGGCGGATATCCGCATCCACCACATGCCGGAGCTCGGATCCTGGACCGTCGAGGCCCGTCAGCTCGCCTATAGCGCAGCTGGTACCTCCGAATGGGGAACCAGCCGCCGGCATGCCGGTGAGCTGCTTTCCGATGCCCTGAACAGCCGTGTGCCGCAGATCTTCGACGTCTTCAAGGATAGCGACGGCGAGCGCCGCGTGCTGAATGTCGTCGATACCGAAGCCGCACGCGACAAGCTGCAGAAGATCAAGCAGTCGTTTCAGGACTGGGTCTGGACAGATCCGGATCGCACCGATCGTCTGGCCCGCGATTACAATGATCGCTTCAACAATATCGCACCGCGCAAATTTGACGGCTCCCATCTGAAGCTTCCCGGCGCCTCTGGCGCCTTTACTCTTTATGGGCACCAGAAACGCGGCATCTGGCGGATCATCGCCGATGGATCGACCTACCTTGCCCATGCCGTCGGCGCCGGCAAGACGATGACCATGGCGGCCGCCATTATGGAACAGCGCCGGCTTGGCCTGATCGCCAAGGCCATGCTGGTCGTTCCCGGCCATTGCCTGGCGCAGGCGGCGCGCGAATTCCTGGCGCTCTATCCCAATGCCCGCATTCTCGTCGCAGACGAGACGAATTTCACCAAGGACAAGCGCGCCCGCTTCCTGTCGCGCGCCGCGACCGCCACCTGGGATGCAATCATCATCACCCATTCAGCGTTTCGTTTCATCGCCGTCCCATCGGCCTTCGAGAGCCAGATGATCCAGGACGAGCTTCAGCTTTACGAGGATCTGCTGGTGAAGGTCGACAGCGAGGATCGCGTGTCCCGCAAGCGCCTCGAGCGCCTGAAGGAAGGTCTGCAGGAGCGGCTGGAGGGGCTTGCGACCCGCAAGGATGACCTGCTGACCATCTCGGAAATCGGTGTCGACCAGATCGTTGTCGATGAGGCGCAGGAATTCCGCAAGCTGTCTTTCGCCACCAATATGTCGACGCTGAAGGGCATCGACCCGAATGGCTCGCAGCGCGCCTGGGACCTATATGTGAAATCCCGCTTCATCGAAACGAAGAACCCGGGCCGCGCGCTGGTGCTCGCCTCCGGCACGCCGATCACCAATACGCTCGGCGAAATGTTCTCGATTCAGCGGCTTCTGGGTCATGCAGCGCTCTGCGAACGCGGGCTGCATGAGTTCGACGCCTGGGCGTCGTGCTTCGGCGACACCACGACCGAGCTCGAGATCCAGCCGTCCGGCAAATACAAGCCGGTCAGCCGTTTCGCCTCCTTCGTCAACGTGCCTGAGCTGATCGCCATGTTCCGCTCCTTCGCCGATGTCGTCATGCCGGAGGATCTCAGGCAATATGTGAAGGTTCCCAACATCTCGACCGGCCGGCGGCAGATCCTGACCGCCAAGCCGACGGCGCTGTTCAAGTCCTACCAGCAGACGCTCGATACACGCATCAAGGCGATCGAGAAGCGAGAGGGACCGGCCAAATCCGGTGACGACATTCTGTTGTCCGTCATCACTGATGGCCGCCATGCGGCGATCGATCTGCGCTTGGTCCTGCCGGCGGCGGAAAATGAGCCAGAGAACAAGCTCAATCTTCTGGTCCGCAATGCCTATCGCATCTGGAAGGAAACCGGAGAGACGATCTACCAGCGCCCGGATGGGAAAGACTTCGACCTACCAGGCGCCGCCCAGATGATTTTTTCCGATCTCGGCACGCTGAACGTCGAGAAAACCCGTGGCTTCTCCGCCTATTGCTTCATCCGTGACGAACTGATCAGGCTCGGCGTGCCGGCATCGCAAATCGCGTTCATGCAGGATTACAAGAAGACCGAAGCAAAACAACGGCTGTTCGGAGAGGTCCGGGCCGGCAAGGTCCGTTTCCTGATCGGATCATCCGAGACAATGGGGACCGGGGTCAATGCCCAGCTCCGCCTCAAGGCGCTCCACCATCTCGATGTGCCATGGCTACCATCGCAGATCGAGCAGCGCGAGGGCCGCATCGTCCGCCAGGGCAACCAGCATGACGAGGTCGATATCTTCGCCTACGCGACCGAAGGCTCGCTCGACGCGTCCATGTGGCAGAACAACGAGCGCAAGGCGCGGTTCATCGCCGCGGCGCTATCGGGTGACACCTCGATCCGGCGACTGGAGGATATTGGCGAAGGGGCGGCCAACCAGTTTGCCATGGCCAAGGCAATTGCATCCGGCGACGAACGGCTGATGCAGAAGGCGGGACTTGAGGCCGATATCGCCCGTCTCGAGCGGCTGCGCGCGGCCCATGAAGACGACCAGTATGCCGTCCGCCGGCAGATGCGCGATGCCGAACGCGAGATCGAGGTCTCGACCCGGCGCATTGGCGAGATAGGACGGGACATCGCGCGGCTGGTGCCGACCGGCGGCGATCTGTTCAGGATGACCGTGCTCGGCGAGGAGCATTCCGAGCGCAAATCAGCCGGTCGCGCACTGATGAAGGAAATCCTGACCCTTCTCCAAGTGCAGCAGGAGTGCGAGGTTCATCTCGCCACCATCGGCGGCTTCGATGGCTCTGTTGCAAATATTCCGGATGTCTGTGAAGAGGCTTTTCTGCGCTTCAGTCACGCGGGTCTGGCGTCGAGATTCTGCTGGAGCATTGCCACCACCTCGGTGAGCGCGCTTGGCCCAATAGCGAAAGCGCGTTCCACGATGCGGGCCTCTCCGCGAATGTCGCCGGTCAAGTTGAAGATCGCGGCCTGGCCCTTGCGTAGAGCACGCATGACCTCAAATCCCTTGATCGTCGCATAGGCGGTTTTCAAGGTCTTGAACCCTCGAACTGGCTTGATCAGCTGTTTGAGCTTGCCGTGATCCGCCTCGACCACATTGTTCAGATACTTGACCTGCCGGTGCACGAGCTCTTTTGGGCATTTGCCTTCGGCCTTCAGTTCCGAGATCGCGATGCCATAGGTTGGCGCCTTGTCGGTGTTGATGACGGTTGGCTTTTCCCAATCCTTCAGGCCATTCAGGGCTTTGCCGAGAAATCGCTTCGCCGCTTTGGCATTGCGTGTCGGCGACAGATAGAAATCGATCGTGTTGCCGAACTTGTCGACAGCCCGGTACAGATATGTCCATTTGCCACGGACCTTCACATAGGTTTCATCGACGCGCCAGCTCGTCGATTGCGGTCGGCGCCAATGCCAACGGAGCCGTTTTTCAATCTCAGGCGCATATTTCTGGACCCAGCGGTAGATTGTGGAATGATCCACGGCCACGCTCCGTTCGCCCATCATCTGTTCGAGATCCCGATAACTCACCCCGTAGCGGCAATACCAGCGAACTGCCCACAAGATCACTTCGCCCTGGAAATGCCGCCACTTGAAATCGCCCATCAAAAATCTCGCTGAATATCACCAGCGCTCTTTCCCGCACGAGCGGATTTTTTGCAACAGAGCCTGTCGCGATTAGGGACCCCAACGGCATGCAGTATTTTAGTCCCAGAGCAACGTTTAAAGAAGCTTTTACCGGAGAGGTCGTGGTACCTAGGAGCCCATGATGGAAATCGAACTGACAATTGCCAAAAATCTCGTTACCCGCGCACTTTTGGAGCAAAAGGGCATCCCGTGTGTGTGCCGCGTCGGACTTGGCCACGACTTCGAAATTGATTTCATTCCCCCTTTGCCGGAAGCACATGGCATTGTTAGCAATTGGGATCGAAAGAAAATAGAAGAGCGAGCGCCTGCTGGAGCAGGGGGCAGGTATACGCATTATTGCTTCGGAAAATTAAGTCTCATGCCGATTGAAGGCCGCAAATATGCGATTGTCGATTTAATTTTCTTCTATGAGGATTTTGGTTGGTGCCCGGTCGTAGTCGACGGAGAATACGGGCCGATTGGCTCTTTCTGGGACGAGGAAGAGTAGGCCATCAGCGTTGGTGCATCGGTCGCTGAAAGAACGGATTTCTGTCTTTGCTGCTCTGGCTACGCGGTGACGGTTTTGCAGTGGAAAGATTTCGGGCGTGCGCATGCCAGCATTCGATTGAGGACGGCACCCCCCATGGCGACTTCCGTCTGCTGCGCTCCGAACGAGCGCGCCGGCAACAAGCGCGGCCGCGGAAAAGCTTGCCAACGGCATTCTCCAGAACGCATTGGATGCCAATCCAAATCTCACCTATACGCAACGAGCCGCCGTTGGTGAATGGGCTGCCGCTCTTGTGGGGGCTGCCGCAAGCCTCGATAGTTTCAACAACAACTATCTCAAGCACGATCAATTGGCCCTGCTTCTACAGAAGCTGAAAGACTGCGCCGACGACGCGTGCAAGCAAGCAGCCATGGAGACTGCGCAACAACAGTCTCAGTTCAACACCGCACAAATGCAGCAGTGTGGCAGCGCGGCCTGCTTTGAGGCTGCGCTGCAGGAAATGCGCCAGGACATGGATCTGCTGAAGGGAAGCGAGGAATATGCTGGATTGCTCGCAGATAATTCAATTGGCGGGCTGACTGCTCGGGGCTTCGTTTTTGGCCCTCGATCCGATGGAGGCTTGTCCAACTTCGATCTGAGTTACGCGCAGCGCGCCCTCGACATATTGGCTGGCAAACCACTGAACCGGCTTATCCCTTCGGCGACGTGCAAAAGGACTGGAACGCGCTTCAGGCGGCGATCAAAACAAATAATAGCGATGTCGTAAGCGCCACGCTGCACAACTATCTCTCAACGGTGCAGGGGTACGATGTACTCGCCTGTTTGTCGGCCTACGAGGGAGCGGCAAATGTCGGTGGGTTAGCATTACAGTTGGTGCGCCGGGAGACCGGCAAGGAGTAGATGGTGCAAGTCCATTGCGATGAAGGCGTAGCGAGCCACATCGGCCCCGAGCCGTGCGCAGGCATCCGCGAGGGTGTGTGCGAAGCGTCGGTAGGGGAGCATACAGGCCAGCCATTGAGCCGCGTAAGAATGTTATCCCGGGTGCCGACGCCGTCAACTGTGCGGAAGGCGACACGGGCGGGTGCGCAATCGCGAGCATCCGTCTGGCCCGGCGTGGTCGCAGACCCTGGCATGTATGGAAGCTCCTTGTACGGGAACCGGGAGATCTCCGGGTCGGCCATGACCCATTTTGGGTACCTGGTCCGCAGCGGGAAGGCGAGGAGCCGTCGCCGCTGATGCACGACACGGAGAAGTCTGACTTCGGCATAGTAGCTATGAAGCCGACGAACAAAACCGGGTTGCCGGTAGCGGAGTTGGTGGAGCCAAGGCCGGGGACCAAGGGGAACGCGGAACAGCAACGCATGCACCGGACACAGAGCCGGGCGCGCATGTCCCAGTCGCTGGATCGCGTACGGAAAGTCGCAAGGCTAAAGAAAAAGGAACGGTTCACCGCACTTCTCCACCACATCAATGTCGATGCACTTCGAACGGCATTCTACGCGCTCAGGCGCAAAGCTGCCGCTGGCGTGGATGGCATAACATGGCAGGACTATGAGGCAGAGCTTGAGCCTCGGCTCAGGGGCCTGCAAGCACGAGTTCACGGGGGAGTGTACCAACCGCAACCATCTCGCCGGACGTACATACCGAAGGCGGATGGAAAGCAGCGGCCGCTGGCGATCGCAGCCCTAGAAGATAAAATCGTCCAGGGCGCAACGGTCTTGGTGCTCAACGCGATCTATGAAGGCGACTTCTGCGGTTTCTCATACGGGTTCCGACCCGGACGAGGCCCGCACGATGCGTTGGATGCCTTGTCCGTCGCGATCAGCGAGCGGAGGGTGAACTGGATTATGGATGCCGATATCCAAAACTTCTTTGGGGCGGTCAGCCAGGAATGGCTGGTCCGCTTCCTGAAGCATCGGATCGGCGACAAGCGCATCATCCGTCTGATCCAGAAATGGCTGAAGGCGGGCATCCTCGAAGATGGAGTCGTGATCGTCGATGACAGGGGCACTGGTCAGGGCTCGGTAATCTCACCGTTCCTCGGCAACATCTACCTGCATTACGTTCTCGACCTCTGGGCCAAGCGCTGGCGACAGCGTGAGGCCACCGGTGACATGATCATCGTGCGCTATGCCGATGATCTGGTCGTTGGTTTCGAGCGTGAGGACGACGCTCGTCGTTTCCGCGATGCGATGCGTGCGAGGCTTGAGGAGTTCATGCTGTCGCTCCATCCGGACAAGACCCGCCTGATTGAGTTTGGTCGCCGTGCGGCGGTCAACCGCAAGAAGCGTGGAGTTGGCAAACCGGAGACCTTCGATTTCCTGGGGTTTACGTTCATATGTGGAAAATCGCGCCGTGGGAACTTCCTGCTTCAACGGAAGACGCGACGTGATCGCATGCGGACCAAGCTTCGCGAGATCAAGGCGGAGCTGCGGCGTCGAATGCACAGGCCGATCCCTGAACAAGGGAGATGGCTGAAGCAGGTCGCAACTGGGCATTTTGCGTACTTCGCGGTCCCCACGAACGGCCGAGCCCTGAACGCGTTTCGGTTCTACATAACCGATCTCTGGAGACGAACCCTTCGGCGGCGCAGCCAACGGAGCGGTTTGACCTGGGAACGCGTAACAAGGCTCACCGATCACTGGCTTCCCAGACCCCGGATCCTTCATCCCTGGCCACAGTTGCGCTTCGCCGTCACACACCCGAGGTAGGAGCCGAGTGCGGGAATTCCGCTCGCTCGGATCTGTGCGGGTGGCGCCTGGCAACAGGCGTCCCTACCGCGAACATTTTAGTTTTTCCGATGAGCTCGTCGCGCGGCAGCCTGATGGGCGCGTCTCCAACTTGACCATGCGATGACGTAGGCGGGAGTTATGCGCCGCTGGGCGAGTCTGATGGCGATGCGCCGGACTTCCTGGATAGACCAGCGGATCAAATCCTGATGGTCGGCATCCGCAGTCTTTTTTGGGGCGTTACGTCATTGGCGCGATACCGGATCACCGCCATCATAGCGAAGGCGAGCATGACGAGGGAGACGTGGCGATGCCAGCCATGCCACGACCGGGTTTCGTTGTGATCGAGCCCGAGCTCATTCTTGGCGGTCTCGAAGCTGTCTTCGATCGCCCAGCGATGGCCTTCAACGGAAACGAGCGTTTGGATGTCCGTCCCGGCCGGGCACCATGTGGTGAAGAATGCGAGATCACCGTCGCTGATAGTGCGCCGGATCAGGAGCCCACGGGTCCAAAGCCCCGATTTCGTCTCGTTATATTCGTCGGCATCGAGATCGGCGAGTTCGCAGTAGGCCCAGTCATGAAGCCGCGCGCCTTTGGTGCCCTCACCGGCGGAAAGGCGCTGCCATGCAGTTGGATCGAGATCACGAGCGATCTCCTGCGCTGTGCCGGCGACCGGAGGCTTGCCCGACCAGGAACCGAAATGGTGGTCCGACTTAACCCCGAGAACGTAGCCTTTGCAGGCTCGGCGCAGGGTTCCTTCGACGTCCCCGACGCCATAGACCGCATCTGCGGCCACCCATGAAAACGGCACATCGGCTGCCAGCGCCCGCCGTATCATATCGACAGCCAGGCCTGGCTTGGTAGCGAAGGCTGTAGCCTGAGGAACGTGAGCTGCTGCAAGCCTTGCCGGATCGCCAGTCCAGCTCTTGGGCAAGTACAGGGCTCGATCGATAAAGGCATGACCGCGAACGGACACATAGGCGGCGAACACACCGATCTGGCAGTTCGTTATCTTGCCAGCCGAACCTGTATATTGACGTGCAACACCGCACGATGTCTTGCCCTGCTTGAGGAAGCCTGTCTCGTCGATGACCAGGACCGCATTATCGGTGGCGAGGTTTTCTACGACATACTGTCGCACGATGTCGCGAAGTGCGTCCGCGTCCCAGCGCCCGCGCCCCAGAATGGCTTGTTGCCGCCACGGGCCGGGATCACCGGCCGCTTCAGCGCGCATCCAACCTGTCTTACGCCGCTCGTCACTCAGCAAGCCGTCCAGGAAAAGGTTCGCAGACGCTGCAACTCGCTCCTGCGTAAAAAGTCCGCGCATGCGGGCTTTCACGTCGCGCAATGATGTTGCCCAAAGCTCAAGCGTCGTCTCGATTGATGCACCCGACATCCATGACCTCCGAATCATGGAGACCTATAGATTCAGATTACAGATAAATATACAACTGTAATGCTAACAGGTGCAGCCGACACCGCGAACCAAGCTTTTGAAGCTGTCACTCGGATTGTCGGCCTTTTCAAGGAAGACAGGGAGAAAATCACAACCGAGAGCGATAGAGCCGGATCAGCCCTTCGCATTCACGACCTCTTTCAGCAAAACCCCTTTCATACGGCAAATCAGACCGTTCAAACAGCAGGCCTTTCTGCGCCGACTGTCAATGCAGTACTCGCTGACTTGGAACGTTTGGGGATGGTCGACGAAGTCACAGGTCGCAAGCGTGGCCGTGTTTTCAGCTACCGTAGATAACCCGCGATCCTAAGCGAAGGCACTGACCCTCTGCCTACCACGTGACTAAATCGCGGGGTCGCAAGTTCGAATCTCTTCAAGAGCAATCGAGCCGCTAGAGGCCAGCCGTGGCATGAGCGGAATGCGCGAGATTGCTGTTCGGCGGTGTATTTTATAGATGTGCCCCACTCCATGACTATATCTTTCGTAACGATTGCATGATCAAATCAAACGACGTATCGGCCTGTCCGAACAGAGGTGAAAGGTGCCAAAGGTCAATCCATTGATCCTGCGTTGGGCGCGCGAGACCGCGGGGCTCAGCGTAGAAGATGCTGCAGACAAGCTCGGTATCGGCGATGCACGCGGTGTTGCGGGCATCGATCGCCTTGCCATGCTTGAAGACGGCCAGGTTGAGCCGACCCGTCCACAGTTGATCAAGATGTCCACACAATACCGGCGCCCGCTGCTCACCTTCTATCTTGCCGAGCCGCCGGTAACCGCGGCGCGCGGCGAGGATTTCCGGACCCTTCCCGACGAATATGCGCGGCGCGATGCAGCGCTTGTAGATACGCTGTTGCGCGAAGTTCGCGCTCGTCAGGAAATGGTGCGTTCATTGCTTGAGAGCGAGGAAGAGGCCGAACCACTCGATTTCGTGGCATCTTATGACATTCGCCGTGGAGCGGAAGGTCTGGCCACGGTGATCAGCGAGCGTCTGGGTTTCAGCCTCCAGTCTTTCCGATCCAGCAATGGTCGAGGCACGCCCAAAGGGTTTGCCTATCTGCGCGAACGCGCAGAGGCTGCAGGGATTTTCGTGCTGTTGATCGGCAATCTGGGAAGTCACCACAGCGCTCTCAATGTCGAGCTGTTCAGGGGGTTCGCCCTTTCCGACAAGGTCGCGCCCTTCGTTGTGATCAACGACCAGGACAGCGAGCAGGCTTGGTCGTTCACTTTGCTGCACGAACTTGCCCATATCTGGCTCGGCCAGACAGGTGTGAGCGGCGGCCGGCCGACATCGGATATCGAAACCTTCTGCAACGATGTGGCGGGGCGTATTCTGCTGCCTTCGGCCGAGATCGCCGGCGAGGTCGCGTTGCGCGGAGCGCGCCAGGACGTCGTGATTGCGCGTATCGGCGAAATCGCGGAGCTACGACAGATCAGCCATTCGATGGTCGCCTACAAGCTCTACCGCGAAGGGATCATCGACCAGGCCATATGGTCGTCAGTGACGGCTGTCTTCCGGCAGCAGTGGCTGAACAATAAGGCAGCTCAAAGAGCACGCGCGCGTGAAAACGAAGGTGGGCCGAGCTACTATCTCGTTCGTCGCCACAGGCTTGGCAATCGCCTTCTGAGACTTTCGAAACGGATGCTTGCAGACGGAGCCCTGTCTCCTTCCAAGGCGGCGGCGATCCTCGGCGTGAAGCCGAACAACGTCTTCTCGCTGACCGACGGCGTGGCTTAAGGGGGCGGCGTGCATCTTCTCGACGCGAATGTCCTCATTACGGCGCATAATCTTTACTACCCGATTCAGCGGGTGCCCGAATTCTGGGACTGGCTCGTCCATATGGGCGAGACAGGCGCGCTGAAAATCCCGGTCGAAATCCTCGAGGAGATCACCGAAGGTTCGGAACTGGCGCAATGGTTGAATGAGGGGGACAATTATGACGCCCTCAAGCTAAATCAGGATGTCGATCCGGCTCTCGTTCAGACCGTCATCGAAAAATATGCGCCCGACCTCAACGACGCCGAGATTATCGAAGTCGGCCGCGATCCATTCTTGATTGCCTATGCCTTGGTACATCGCGCCGACCGGATCGTCGTGACGGTCGAGGCGTCCAAGCCAAGTACCAAACGGGCAAATCGCAGGATACCGGATGTCTGCAACGATCTCGAAGTGCGCTGGTGCAACAGCTTCCAAATGCTGACGGATTTGAATTTCAGGACCGGCTGGCGCTCGCAGCTCTGATCGCAAATAAGAGGAGATATTCGGCCATTCGCGGTAATTGTCGGATCTCCAAGCAATTGTCGTGGATTCAGCCAGCTGACCATCTGAGAGATGGTGGCCGCAAGTTCGATTGCGTTCAAGAGCTTCACGTGCGCTTAAAGGGCGTTGTCACATAAACGAGCCGTCAGTGAATTGTGCATAGAGACGGTGGGATGAAGAGTGCTGCCATCAGCTACAAAGGTCACCGTTTCCCGCAACAGATCATCGCCCATGCGGTATGGCTGTATTTCCGGTTCCCTTTGAGTCTGCGGATGGTCGAGGAAATGCTGTTGGAGCGCGGCATTGTCGTTTCTTACGAAACGATCCGTCGATGGGGTCGAAAATTCGGAGCGGCTTACGCCAGTCGGTTGCGCAGAAAGAAGCCATCGCGAAACGATACCTGGCATTTGGACGAGGTCGTGATTTCTATCGGCGGCCGAAAACATTGGCTTTGGCGTGCCGTCGACCAGGACGGTTACGTTCTCGACGAGATCGTCCAGGCCCGCCGGGATACCAACGCTGCCAGGCGATTGCTGATCAGGCTGCTGAAGAAGCAAGGCCTCGCGCCGAGGCGGATCGTCACTGACAAGCTACGTTCATATGGAGCGGCAAGACGGGACGTGATGTCTGCCGTCGAACATCGCACGCACAAGGGCCTGAACAATCGCGCAGAGAATTCTCACGGGCCACTTCGAAAACGAGAACGGATGATGCAGGGATTTCGATCTCCTGGCGGATTGCAACGCTTCATTTCAGTCTTCTCAGCACTTCGAAACCTCTTCGTCCCGCCGCACCCGAAACGCTCCGCCCTCGCCATCCACATCCATCGCATTCGCGCCATGGCGCACTGGAAAACCGTGACCGGCGCAACAGCCTGATTTCACTGACAACCGCCTTGTCCGCGTGCGCGTGAAACAACGTGACGTCGCCGCTTGACGTTATGGCCCCAGGGCAAATGTGCAACAAGCTGTTGCACGATTTCCTCGTTTGGGAATGCCTCAGCAAAGGCACGCATATATTTGAGGTTTCGAGGCGAAAGGCCAGTCATTTCCGGAAAATCACGCCTGAGGTCCGCTGCCAGGCGATCAATCACGCGGGCTCCCCAACCTTCCACTGTCTGGCGGGCGAGGATGTCACGGCCAATGCTCCAGTAGAGCATGATCAGTTCTTGGTTGACAGCAATGGCCGCCCTGAGCCGAGCCGCTCGGATTCTTTCCTTGAGCTCTGCGAGTAGGGATACGTAACTAACGTCTGGTGCAGGGATAGGGGTCGTCATGTCGTGAGTCTTTACCAGCTGTGGCCCTAAAAAGCTTCATTTCATTTCAGCCGAGGCCGAGCGGTTTATAAATTCCTAGAAACATAACAGTTTCCGTAAAGAGGCAGATTCCGGTTCGTTTCCCTTCACATCAATGGATCCGATTTTTTTGATCGGGGTCGTGATCTTTAAAAATGGGGTTGCAGCCAACTGCGGGACGACTACTTTGCGCCTCCATTTCGGACAGCGAGCGATTCACGGGACCGCCTGGAAGCTGCCATCCCCTGCTCGCAGCCTCGTCAGCGTCGGGGTTTAATCCTTCTCGCCCCCGCAGAGCAAAGGTCTCAGGGCTCATTTTCCGAGGGCGCCGCGTTGGCCAGGTAGCTTGGCTTCCAATTGTCACGGATGAGCGCAGCGTGTGGTTTCTGTTCGAGATCCTCCGCAATATCAGTAGATAATCTAAGCGAGGCAGGCAATAAGCCCTCCAAGATCGGATCTCGATAATTGCGATATAGGCAATAATATAGAGAAAATTACTGCAATTGTCATCGTCAATGAGCGGCGGCAATATTGAGACATCAGACGAACAGAGCATCGCCTGAGCTGCCATGTTGATAGCAAATGCTGCTTCCATTCAACCGATTAAAGGAACGACCGAAATGACTACCATTACTACCGAAGATGGCACGAAAATCTTCTACAAGGACTGGGGCTCCAAGGATGCGCAGCCCATTGTCTTCCACCATGGCTGGCCGTTGTCCTCCGACGATTGGGACGCGCAGATGCTCTTCTTCCTCTCCAAGGGCTATCGCGTTGTTGCTCATGACCGCCGTGGCCATGGGCGTTCGTCGCAAGTAGCCGACGGCCATGACATGGACCACTATGCGGCCGATGTTTTCGCCGTCATGGAGCACCTTGACCTGAAAAACGCGGTTCACATCGGCCATTCGACGGGCGGTGGTGAGGTTGCACGCTATGTCGCCAAGTTCGGCCAAAAGGCTGGTCGTGTCGCCAAGGCGGTTCTCGTTTCCGCCGTTCCGCCGCTGATGCTGCGGACTGTCGATAACCCGGAAGGTCTGCCAATGGAAGTCTTCGACGGATTTCGCTCGGCGCTTGCCGCAAACCGCGCCCAGTTTTTCCGCGATGTCCCCGCCGGTCCGTTCTACGGCTTCAACCGCGCTGGCGCCGAGGTTCAGGAAGGTGTGATTCAGAACTGGTGGCGTCAAGGCATGATGGGTGGTGCCAAAGCCCATTACGACGGCATCAAGGCGTTTTCAGAAACGGATCAAACCGAAGATCTAAAGGGGATCAGCGTTCCAACGCTGGTTCTGCACGGCGAAGACGACCAGATCGTGCCGATTGCAGACTCTGCCCATAAGGCGATCAAGCTTCTGAGAAACGGGACGCTTAAGACCTATCCCGGCCTCTCGCATGGCATGTTGACTGTCAATGCCGATCTGCTCAACGCGGACATGCTGGCGTTCGTTCAGTCCTGACCTAAAATAGGTGGCTGCGGTGGAGACCTGCCGCGGCTACCTGCACATGAGCCTTATTGAGAAGCGAACATGCGATGATGATGCTGACACGCGAACTTGTTGCCCTGACGAAAAGAGACGTCCGCGATGACGGCCCGGAACCGGGGTGGACGCCACTCTCCCGGGCAGAACTCGACAAACTGGTCCGGCGGATAGAAAGCGAGGCGGGCGATGATCCTCTTTTTGTATTTGCCTATGGATCGCTGATCTGGAACCCTGAATTCGAACCGGCGAGCCGAGAGCGTGCCACCATACATGGATGGCATAGGTCGTTCTCTCTGAAGATCGAGCGCTGGCGAGCAACCAGTGACCAACCCGGACTGATGATGGTCCTCGAGCGAGGTGGCCAATGTAATGGCATCGTCCTTGAGTTGTCATCCGAGCGGCTGCAAGAAGATCTGCGCATGCTCGTAGCTCGCGAGATCAAGTATCGCGAAGTCATAGACATGGTGCGATGGGTCCCGGTGCGAACCAAGGCAGGCGTTCGCAAAGCGCTGACATTTTGGGCGAGCACGAAGCGTGCTGGTCTGACAAGGCCGCTCCCATCAGAGCAGGCATCTTTGCTCATCGCGAGAGCCTGTGGGCAAGGCGGCTCCTGTGCCGAGTATCTTCACAACACGATCGTCGACCTTCGCGCTGAAGGCATTCATGACCGCAATCTATGGCGCATGCAGGCTTTGGTCGCGGAAGAAATAGTCGGCCTTCATAGGAGGTAAGCGCGCGCGCTTCGTGTCGTGCGCAGAAGAGAAGTGTCACTCTAGCTCAACGGCACCATATGAGCAGCGACCTGCTCCTCGAAGAATTTAGAAAACGAGGCGATGCGGGGTGGCAAAGCCTGATAGGGTGGATAATAAAGCGTCAGCCACAAATCGGCCGGTGCCCATCCGCGCAGCACGTGAACCAGACGACCGATTCTCAAGTGCTCTGAAACATTGAAGCCCGGCAGCATCGCCACGCCCGCTCCATCGGCTGCCATATCAGCAAGAACTTCGCCATTATTGGCACTGAACGCCCGGCCTGCGGAAATTGTCATACTCGACACGCCATCCGACAGCACCCAGTTCTCGCCGCGGCTTTCATCGCTGTAGGCAAGGCAATCATCGGGCGTTAGCTCGCTCGGGTGCTGCATTCCGGCATACCGGCTTGCCGGTGCAGCGACGAGAATGCGTGGAACAATGCGGATCTTGCGCCAGATCGTGAACTTGTCGGAGGGTTGCGACGAGATGCGAATTGCCAGGTCGTAATCGTCGTCCACAATGTTCACGAGCCCATCAGACAAGGAAATCTCAAAGCTGATTTTCGGGTTAAGTCGCCGAAAACCGGAAAGGATTTGCGGCAGTACCGCCTTGCCGAACCATGTCGGCGCACTGATCCGTAAGCGCCCCTGGTCGGCTTTGTGAGCATCGCGAACGTCCTTGCGGGCGTTTTCGAGCGTGTCGACGGCCGGCTTGATCTGCGCGGCAAACACCGCTCCATCAGTTGTCAGCGATACCTGACGGGTCGTGCGTACGAATAGCTGCACACCAAGATCGTCTTCAAGTGCTGCAATTGCTCTTGTGACAGCAGCGGGAGTAAGATCAAGTTCGCGGGCAACCTGCGCAAAGTTGCGCTTTTCGGCAGCCAGCAGAAACGTCTTCAGGGCCTTATAATCGTTCATCTCATTATTTCACGAATTGCAATTCATTGACATCGAGTATTGCAAACCACATCCGCAATCAACGGCATATCGGAAATGTGCTGATCCAAAGGGCGGCGCCGGCTATTAAATCTGTCCAGCTTGTATCCCTGCAGCGGGGATGCCGCTCGGGCCGCTTCTGTTGCGCTCTAACGCTGCTAACCGTCTGCATCCTAAGATGCAAACCTGAAGAGCGGACATTACCAAGGCATAAGCTGAGGAGCTGTCACCGCCAGGCGTGCGTAATTTTTGCGGATCCTCAGTGTTAAGCGGAACGCATGCGGCAAATGGATCATTCCTGCTTGGCACGATCTGCTAGGCTGGCTTTTGCGGGCGGTTGGCGGTGACGGAGGGCCACTAAGTGCCGCTAACCTTATAGATGCCGGCTACGCGACCGACGCAGATGACCCCGAAAAAGGCCATTGCAGTAAGGAAGACCTTACCAGCAAGGCCAATCGTATCCTTCTGTGTCGTCGCGGCCGGATTTAGGACAGTCAGTCACTGCGAGGCGAATGGTGTGTGGACTTCGGCAATGTATCCGCCCGGAAACCGGAGGATCGCAACCTGCCGCTTGTCCGACTGATAAGGCTGGACCAGCACCGCCGCGCCAGAAGCGGTTGCCTTTGCGATGGTCGCGCTCAGATCCTTCACCTCGTAACCGGTTGCCTCATAGCCGTAAGGGTAGGGAAGATGGCCGTCGGTCACGAGCACCGACATGTTGCCGAAGTCCGATGTGATGCGGATGCGGCGGTAAGTATCATTTGGGCGGCCGATCTCTACGCCAGGGGCTTGCCTATTGTCCAAGACAATCTCTCCGTGTGAAAACTTGAGAAAGCCGTGAATGAAGGCGTCGACAGAGTCCTTTGAGATGTAAACCCTGTTTTCGGGAACTGTTTCGAGGCCCGCATAGTGTGGAGCATCGGTGTGCCAATAGAGCTGCATGTTGATGCCGCCTGGCCATTGAATGACGGCATCGCGGCCGATCGGATCGGGGAAGGTGTCAACAATGACCGAAGCTCCGGCATTCTTTGCCTGTCGGATCGCCTCGTCCATATCCGTCACGAGATAGCCGGTGCGCTCAAGACCGAAGGGGTAGGGGATCGGCGTTTTGAACCCGAACAGCGATACAGGTCCAACGGGAGTCTGGATCAGTTGTGAGGTCGTCCTGCTCTGTGTCGGCGTCACCGTGGTGACGATCTGTTTGGTCGAGGCGCCGCCGAAGGTGGCGACGAGACTATTCGCAAAGGCATCGACATCAACCACGGGGACATAGACGTGAGTGGTGTCGTACTGCGCTCCAACCGCGACGCCCCGCTCGGCCGCATGGAGTTGTGTTATAGAGGCGGCCAGAAGCGTTGCAGCAGCCGCAGTAAAAAAGAATTTCGATCTAAATGAGGGAGAGGTCATCGGTATATCCCGGCAATTTGTAAGGGGTGGCTTAGTTCGTCGCAGTTGGTGTTTGCGAAACAACAATGACCCAGAAGTACGGCCGCTAGCAATTGCAACAATATTGTCGAATGCGTTGCTGATTCTGCAATAATAGCTGAGGCTTAAAGGAGAGACTTTCCACTACGTGCTTTTTCCAGTGCTGGGTTATGATTCATTTGCGCATACCTGGTTTGATCCAGAGCGACTTTGCATAGGCCGTGCTCATTTAGGGTCCGGCAACCGCATGAAAGCGGCGTTTCGACGCGGTGTGTGAGAATATCAAGAGGATGGCGGAGAACGGGCGTCGGGCAGATAGCCTCATGAGTCGTCAATAAAAATCCATAGCTTGACGTTCTAAAAGCGACAGGTCAGCGGTTCCTATCCTCTCAAGAGCGAGGGGATCGCAATCCTGCCTGAAGCATCAGGCCTATAGCGTCAGCGTTAGTGAGGGGCACTGACTGGTATATGCAGCGAGGCTTGTGCCTTTTCCGCAGCTGCCTGCAGGCGCTTGTCCCTGGTCCACAAGGAGGCTCTTTGGTCAAGAAGAACGGACGCCAGCAAGTGAGCATCCGTGTAGCCAATGCCCATGCTGAAAATACCATGTCGATCGATCATTATCATGACTTCGTCATGTGTCGCGACGACAGCCGCGCGCTGAGCCGCCAGGAGAGCTATCACGTTACCGCGATCCCGAAGGCTGCCAAGAGCCAACTCGCCGATCACGCTTGGATGGCAAAGTAGTCGATCATCTTCGATAATCCTGCGCAGTTCCGCGTCGGCAGATCGGAAATGATCAATCCAGATCGAGGTGTCTGCCAATATCACTCAATTGCCTCGCTCGCTGCGGCGGCGCGGCGGTGCTTCGGCGTCCGGCATGGTTCCGCCAAGCGCGATGAGGCGTTTCCCGGACTCTATACGGACAAGTGTCTCCAATGCCTGGCGAACGAGCGCCGCGGTTTCCTTGGTCCCGGTCAATGACTTCGCCCTATCCATGAGTGCATCGTCGAGATTGATAGTCGATCGCATGAGCCGAATCCCTTTGTTGAAGCATGTAAAATAGCACCAATTGGTGATGAATTCCACGCCTCTTTTCTGTTCCCATGCGCAGGGCATTGTCTTCAGTCCACGGAAGCGGGGCTCTACTGTTCGAACTGGTCAAGAGCTTGGATACGCGCGACCTTGCTCCTTAGTTTGGCCACAGCTTCAACGCCATGATCAAATGAGGTTGCCGGGACTGCGCCGCCAGGGTTCCACTTGAGTTGGGATCAGCCAGCATGAAATCGCAATCTGTTATGGATTAAGATGCTGCGCCCGCCGTCCTTTTTTTACAGTATCAATTAACGCTCGCAAGGCTGACGAAACATGTCGATGGCCCGGATAGTATAGGCACACGCCGGGGAAAGGCGGACACCAGCTGTCGAGCAATTGTTCGAGTGCCCCTGAGCGAAGTGCATCAACGACAAGGAAGTCGGGCACAAAAGCAATCCCGATGCCATCGATCGCCGCCTCCACCATCAGCGTCTGATCCGTCAGGGTCAATGGCCCATTGACATTGATGGTTTCGACAATGCCATGACGTTCGAATTCCCAGCGGTAAATCGCTCCACTTTCGAACCGAAAACGGATGCAATCGTGCTGATAGAGGTCCTGCGGTGCTACCGGCCGGCCGCGAACGGCGATATACTCTGGTGATGCGACAGCAGCAAACCGAGCGGTCTCGGTGAGGCGAACCGCGATCATGTTCTGCGGCACCGCTTCCTCCAGGCGAATGCCCGCATCAAAGCCCTCGCCGACGATATCACCAAGTCTGCCATCCGTGACGATATCGAGATGGACTTGGGGATAATCGCGCCTGAAACGAGTCAATATCGGCCGCAGGACCATACGGATAGCCGCGTCGCTGGCGTTGATCCGCACCGTACCGGTTGGAACGCCGCGAAAGTCGTTAACCTCCCGCAATGCTTCGGTGACCGACGACATGGCTGGTCGCAGCTTCGCGGCGAGTCGTTCGCCGGCCTCCGTCAGGGAAACGCTACGCGTCGTTCGATTGAACAGGCGGACGCCAAGGCGTTCCTCAAGACCTCTGATGGAGTAGCTGATCGCGGAGGGTGTTACCTCGAATTCAGGTGCCGCCGCCCGAAAACTCCGGTGATTGGCGACTGCCAGGAATACATTCAAGGCGAACAGATCGCCGCTTCCCGATTGGTGAAGATCTTTCATCGCACTATCAAGCATTGCTGACATTGTTGTGTCAATTGCGATTGCATAGCTTTGAAACTCGGCTGAGGAGAGATTGCGAAAGCTAATTTATGCATCGGATCCCACCTCCGCCGAAAAGGTCGAAACGACATCAATGACAGAGTGAAGAAGAAACGTCATGACAAAGAAGATCTTGATTACTGGTGCCAGTTCCGGTTTCGGCCGTGGCGCGGCAATCGAACTTGCCCGCCGCGGACATCAGGTCATAGCGACCGCTGAAAGCTGGCCTCTCGTGCGGAGCTTGCGGTCCGATGCAGCGGACGCGGGCGTCAAGCTTGAAGTCATCAAGCTCAATCTACTGGACGAGATCGATATAGCCCATGCAGCGACCTATGATCCCGACGTGCTCGTGCTCAATGCCGGCGTCATGGAAAGTGGCTCCGTCATCGACATTCCGATGAAGCAGGTACGCGAGTCGTTCGAGATCAATGTTTTCGGTCATCTGAAACTGGTGCAGGGCATCGTTCCCAAGATGGTGGCGCGCAAGTCCGGCAAGGTGGTGTGGACCTCATCAATGGGCGGCATCCTCGTTGTTCCTTTCGTGGGGATATACTGCGCCACGAAGCATGCCATCGAGGGCATAGCCGGCTCCATGAGGGCTGAACTAGCGCCACATGGTGTCAAGGTTGCTACCGTAAACCCTGGCGTCTTCGGCACCGGCTTCAACGATACCGGCGCGGAGAGCCACGCGCAATGGTACGATAAAAAAACCGCTGTCGTCCCGATGCCGGACTTCGGAAATTCGCTGGCGGATCAAGCCGACCCAAAGGAGATGATCGATGCAATGGTCGAGATCATCCCGGCAGACGATCATCTTTATCGCACGATGCGTCCGTTCGGAACGATCGAAGCCGCAAAGCAATGGCAGGAAACGGAGTGGGTCCAAAATGCCTGATATGACGCTCGAATATGCGCAAGGTCTTGTCGCAAAGGGCCGCGCGGCCGCCGAGGACTCTGACATGAAGGTGGTGTTTGCGGTCATGGACAAAGGCGCGAATCTAGTGGCGTTCTCCCGCATGGATGGGGCCTGGCTGGCATCAAACGAACTCGCAATTGCCAAAGCGCGCACGTCCGTAATGTTTCAGGCACCCACCGATGCACTGAACGCACCGTTAGAGCTTGGCGAGCCACTCCTGCATTTCGATCATATCCACCATGGCGGCCTCCTTCTGGTGGGCGGCGGCGTGCCACTGTTTAGCGTCGACGGGGCATTGATCGGTGCGCTTGGAGTATCGGGCGGTACGCCCGAGCAGGATGCGGCTATCGCTTACGCGAGTACCGTCGGATAGAGCCACCGATTCCGCTTGATTCCGCGACGGGATTAGCCAACTACTCCGACTAGTTTCGGATGCCTCGAAGGCTGACTCTGATTGAATTGGCTGCTGATTATCGCGAGAATCTGCCCCACTTTTTCATTTCGCGATCATCCAATCAGGCCTTTAAATGGTGTTTGCCGATAATTTGATAGCGCGGATACTGTGGATCAACGCGAAACGAAAAAGTGGGTTAAATCATGCTGCAATTCAACATACTGGGTCGTTTACGCACCGACGCGGACTTTAAGCGTCTGCGCTTGTTCACGACTGCGGCTCTCATGGCAGAGGGACGTAAGGAAGTTGAAGATTGGCGAAAGGACGGTTTCGACGCCGTCGATATGGAAAGTGCTGCCGTATTCTCAGTCGCTGAGTGTTTCAATATGCGAAAAGGCTCAATGCTTTTTGTTTCCGACCAGCCGTATAGTGAGAAGGGCCTCCTGCACACGGAACGAGATGATCGACTACTCGAGCGGGTTGATGACTCTGTGATTGAGCTGATTCTCGCCTTCCTTGAGAAAAATAACCGAGTGGATATCGAAAATATTCAAACAGGCGCATGAGCGTTCTACTCACGGATGTCAGGATCCGATAAGTGGACCAAGGCTAACGCACCCTACGTTAGCGGGGAGCTAGGGTTCGATTCTCCTCAAGATCATCGATTGCAGTTTCCGTAGGTAGTCGCAGGTCAACGATAGCGATCTCCTTGCATTCTTTATCCGCTTGAGAAGATGTTAGGCTCTCCAGTTTCACGACGCCTTGACCAAGATTTGCATTTGAGGCTGATCCATTCTGTCGCGAAGATATCGTTGATGAATTTGCGATATCGGCATCCAGATCGGGTTTCGATGAAACGTAAAGTCGAGTGAAATCTCGAAACAAATGAACATCATAGCTGTCCCGAAGTACGCCAGTGCGGAGCCACCAGGTCTGTCCAGCGTTGCTATTTAAAGTGGAAGACACACAACCGCTTCTGGCTTCGGCTACCTACATCGCTCTCGCGCGGCGGTCATTTCCTATGCAGCATTCATGATATGACAGACGGCTACTTCTTGCGGATGGCATAAACGAGCGATGTTATTGGCAAAGTTGTCGCCGCAAACAAGCCAAGGCAAGCTGCGATAGGAACTTCCAACCGAAGAAGAAAGGTGCTCAACGCTAGCGCTAAAACGATAAAAAGGGAGCTCGAGATGTTGTTCGCAGCAAAGATACGGGACTTCTCGCTTTCATTGATGCATTGATAGAGCGACGACGAAAAGTGAGAAGCGTATATTCCCGAAGCCACCGCGATGACAAAGAAGTCAAGTAGCGTCCGATTGAGCGCGGAAGGGATCGAGAATTGCAAATCGACACCTGTGCTCGCGATCAGAACGGCCATTGCGCCGGGCAGGTACTCGGCTATCCGGCCCCGATTGAGCCAAGGGCCGCCTCCTAGCCCGAGGCCGGCGCCCAATGTGAAAGTCAGCAGGATCGATGCGATCTGCGCCTCGGATCCGAGCAAAGTATAGCGAACCAGCACTGCGACGTTCGAGAGATATACTGCACCCAATGCCCAGTACCAGGAAAGCGCAAGGATGGAAGCCAACACGCGGCGGTCCTGTATGGCGAGACGAAGAATCCGCAGTGTCGGCGGGATTGGATTGATATCAAGTCTGCTGCGCGAGGCGCCCGCATTTGCAATGCCGGGACTGGCGATCGTCAAAAAAAACGACACGCCGACCATTAGCAGTGCGACAAGGCCAATTATTCCGCGATCCGGCTGAGCTCCGAGGATGGCGCCCAGGTAAGTCGCACATAAAATTGCGGCCATGGAGGCCGCTTCGACGGCGGCATAGCCTATCCCGTGCACCGAACGAGGAAGGAGATCCGAGACCAACGAATATTTGATCGGGCTATACAAAGTGGAAGTGACCCCCTTTGCAAATACCAGCGTCAGCAGAAGCGGGACACTGCCGATGTAGAAGCCAAAGGCGGTACATGCCGCAATTATCAGGTCTGCATATCGGAGCCCAAGTGCAAGACTCCTTTTGTTGAAATAGTCGCCGAGATAGCCGCCATGTGCCGAAAAGATGAAAAATGGCGCCATGAACAGAATCCAAGCCAGGGATGCCAGCCAACTGAGGCGCTCCGCATCTATATCGCTGCGGAATGCCAGGGACACGATCACTGAATTCTTGAGCAGCACGTCGAAAGCCGCGTTCGAGGCGCCGATAACGCAATGCATCGCAAATGGCCAATTAACCGGATGTTTCATCGCTTCGGTCGTCGGTCTATCGCAGTTCAGAGGGGTCGCGATCACACATGAATATGCGCGGTCCGGTTTCACTCTGGGAGACGGGCGAGGACGGCACAGGCGCGATAATGATCTGTCAACGGGAACACACCTTCCATGCGGGAGAACGTTGCAAGCTGAGAAACGTCAAGGTGGCAAAGAACATGGGCGAAGAAACCCGAATTCAGGCCGAAGCTGTAGAAGTCATCGAAGTTGGCGAAGCGCACCTCCTTCGTGAAATGTTCGACGGCAACTACATCAAGGCCGGCCTTCGCGCAGAAAGAGACGATCGTGTCGGCGTCCTCTGGAGCCCTGTTTTTATCGCGGATGAATTGATCCGGAAGGACCGTGCGCGCCAACGAGTAGACGCGTGGAAATGCCTGAAACGTGCTGCTGACGATCGAGTAGTATCCCTTTGCCTGCAAGAGCTTTGCGGTGCGCGCAACTATGTCTTCGCCATCGATAAAGGTCGTCAGGAAGTGCATCAAGATTAGGTTCATGCTCTCAAGGGAGAAATGCTGCAGCGTATTAGCCACATCGTCGTGAACCGCATGAAAGCCCAACTTGGCCTTGGCGATACGCAACATCTCCCCAGAAAGGTCGATTCCGTGCAAGGCGGCGTTGGGGTAGTTCTTCTCGATCGCAATCAGCGATTCACCGGTTCCGACGGCGAGATCCAATACGTTTTGGGTCTGATCGGCAGTGACATGCTTGCTGATCTGCTCCAAAGCAAGAGCTCTGGCGCCAGCAAGCAGGCCGCGTTCATCATCATCATATGTCTCAGCTATGCGCTGATCGTATAGTCTGCCAATGTTCATGTGAGCGTATTCCCTATGATCTTTATCGGTTCAGCTGATATGTTGCGCGGTCTGCGCGCTTTTGCTGTTTTGGTCGAGCATGTCTTGTCGTAGATCGATCCCGCTTTCGGCCAAATATTCGCGGAGCATGTGCAGGAATGCCTCGATATCCTTCGGTTCGATCTGACCAATGTTGGCCAGTCGGAAACAGTCGATCTGCCCGACTTTTCCGGGATAGATGGTAAAACCCCCGCTAAGAAGCGCATCGTGCATGGCATCGAAGCTGAAGTTGAGAGCTGGGGGCATCAGAAAGGTTGTCAAAAGCTTCGATTGTGGTAGATCCGGAACAGCCATTCCGAAGCCCAGTTCATCCATGCCCTTGACGAGGGCTTCCCAACAACTGCAGTAGCGCATGTAGCGCTTGATCTGAGATTCTTCAAAGAACTCGTCAAGAGCGGCATCTAGTGCATATAAAACCTGAACTGGTGGCGTGAAGCGCATCTGCAGGCTGCCGTGAAAGCTGCTATATTGCTTATATAGATCCATATACAAGCTTCTCGGGCGATAGTCCGGAGGCGGGTTGAGCAGCTTGCTACGGCAAATTGCAAAGGAGATACCAGCCATGCCCTGAATGCACTTGTTCGACGACGAAATGAGGACGTCGATAGGCGTTCTTCTCAAGTCGATAGGGATGCCTGCATAAGAGGACATTGCATCCACGATGAGCGTCACTCCAAACCGGCGCGTCAGCTCGCTTAACTGTTCTATCGGGTTAAGAACACCGGTGGTAGTTTCATGGTGCACGGCTACCACGTGGGTTATCGCCTTGTCCTTTCCGAGAAGCGCGGCTATGGCTTCCAGATCGGGCAGTCGATCGTAGCCAGTCTCGTGGATTGCCACCTGCTCCGGACCAAGATGGATATGGCACATCTCCAAGATGCGAAGACCATAGGCGCCATTGATCGACACCAGGATCTTGCCGTCCGCGGGAACCAGAGAACTGATGCAAGCCTCTACCGCGCATGTTCCGGAACCGGCGAAAATGACGGCACTATGTGTGTTTTCGCCGTGGACTACCTCCACCAACCGTCGCGCGATCTTTTCCTGTAGCCTGCCGAACTCGATCTCACGCGGACAAATGTCGGAGACGATCTGAGCCTGTTTCACCCGCTGGCTGGTTGTCGCCGGTCCTGGAGTCAAGAGAATGTTCCGCATCGGGATCATGCTGGCTCTCCCGAAGCCGACACGATACGCGGCCAGATCACCGCATTTGCGCGTGCAAGATGATCGAGCGTGTCGATTTCTGTCCAGGTCAGTTCCGTCTTTTCAACGTGCAGCGGGAGCGAGCGGGCAATCCCAACCAGACCTTCCTCGTAATGGAAGCCGACGGGACGCTTGTGCCCATTACGCGACAGCCACGCATCGAGGGCAAGCGGAACGCTGCGCTCGAGCTTGCAGATCCCGACAAGCTCCGCATCGATACGCGCCAACGAGCCGCGGTCTTTTGACAGGTTCACGAGATGCGAACGATCGTCCGTCTGAATGTAGACCTCATCTCCCGATCCGGTATGCCCGGAGGCAAGCACGACATTGGGAAACGGGCACCCCAGCACTCGATCGATCATCGCCGCATCATAAAGCAGATCGGACTCGAGCGAGAGAAAGTCGCAACCCAGGTCTCGCGTACAAAGCAGAAGCGTTTCGAGGCTGCCCGAATTGGCAAAATCACTGTTAGCAATGCAATCGATTTGCACGTGCCTGATGCGCGAGGATAGCGCCTCGTACTCCGATGCCATGTATCCCGTTCCGATAACGATGCGGCGGATACCACGATCCGCCAGAATTTCGATCGATCGTTCGACGATCGGCTGTCCGGCGACGGGTATAAAACCCTTGGGGGCGTTGTGGGAATATTCCGATATTCTGCTGCCAAGCCCCGCGGCCATGATGACCGCTGTATCGATGCTCATTTCATGAACTCCTGCAGCCGGCGCACCGCATCGGCGGGCGAAATGGTGGGGCGTCCCAGTGGTGAAATCGAGCCTGGCGCTATCGAGACATGCAGAAAGGTTAGCCGCGATTGTGCCAGCCAGTCGTCCAGAGCCTGCTCGACCTCACCCAGGTTTGAAGCGCTCGCCACATGCGAATATCCGGCACCGTGCGCGATCATGGGCCAGTTCATCCCACGCGATGCTGTAGCTTGCCCACCAGTCGAATCATGCGTTTCGTTGTCAAGCAGAACGTGAAGAAGGTTGTCGGGTCGATAGCAGGCGTTAGTCGCCAGATTTCCCATGCGCATAAGCAGGGCGCCGTCTCCATCGAGCGCGATGATCTTTCGTTCGGGTCTTGCGATGGACAGTCCAAGTCCGATTGAGGAGATGCAGCCCATGGAGCCGACCATGTAAAAATTGTTCGGCGCATCCTCGAGTGTGAAGAGCTCTCGTCCGCACATTCCCGTTGTTGCAAGCAGTACCGTGTCATCACGCTTGCAATTGGAGAACACCTTCAGCACGTCATAACGGCGGGGTCGCTGGAGGTCACTTCCGGCGATTGGGATCGTCAAGGTTCCACCTTGATATGCCTGGAGCGGTGAGGAACGTAGATCCAGCGAAGAGAAGGTGTTCTTCGATACAAGAAAGAAGACAGACTTGCCTCTTCGCAGGAAGTTCTGGGCCTCTTCCAGCTGCCTTGCGGCAGAGGATAGATCGGTCTTCAGATGAATAACATGCACACCGCTCGTCTCCAGCAGCGGTCGTGTAATCTGTCCCATAAACTCATGTTGGACCTCGTCTGGAACACCGTCTTCGCCGCGAAAGCCAACGAAGCCAGTAACCGGAAGCTCACAGATGTTGGTCAGCGACGTCAGTGGAGCGAGCGCATTTGTAAGTCCGGAATTCTGGAGGAGAACTGCCGATTTCTTGCCGCCAAGCTGAGCGCCGGTTGCGATGGCAACAGCTTCGCCCTCGTTCGTCGCAGCGACATAATCGAGTGAATTGTTGGCGAGATTGATCAGAGGCTGCAGAAGGGAACACGGGACTCCCGAAAACAATTCGTAGCGGTATGACTGCAGCAGGGCCCCGAATTCGCTCGTATCGATCATGGCCGCTGGCCCACAGCAACATAATTCCTGGTGTCATTTAGCTCGCCGGGGAGGTATTTTTCCTCGGCCCGCTGTAGTTCATCAGCACCTTGGAGTCGGAATATTTCCGACACCGGAGCGATCTTGTCCTCTTGATGCGTGATCGACTGCATCTTGAAGATGTCTTCGGCGGTCTTGCGCATCACGGATATGGCGGATCGAAGAATGTGGTTTGCCCAGATAATCGTGGAGACGCCGAGTTTTTCGAAGTGAGGCGTCGGCGTGGAATGATAGGTCGTCGGAACGATGACGACGGGATGCCGATTGCCCCATTCCCTCATGAAGGCTTCGATCTCCTCAGGCCCACGCTTCTTGCTATGCACCAGAATGGCGTCGGCGCCCGCCAAACGGTAGGCTTCGGCGCGGTTAAGCGCTTCTTTCAAGCCCGCCCCTACAATCATGGCTTCTGTTCTCGCAACAATCACGAAATCATCGTCCCGTTGCGTATCTTTTCCGGCTTTGATCTTCCCGCAGAATTCGTCGACCTCGGCCAGTCCCTGTTTTTCGCCGTCGATAAAGGAATTGGTTTTCGGGAACAGCTTGTCTTCGATGCACACACCGGCCACCTGGCGGGACTCGAGCTTCGAGACCAGCCGGCGCAAGTTGTTGAAATTGCCGTAGCCGGTATCACCGTCAAGAAGGATAGGAACGCGCGTGGCATCGCTCATGAATTCCACAAACTCGAGGACTTGGGTCCAACTGGCTTCATTGTTGTCGCGAACCCCCATCGAGCCTGAGAGGGTCAAGCCACTCGCCCATATCCCCTTGAACCCTGCTTCTTCGACGATGCGGGCGCTCAAGCCATTGTGAGCCTCGCATAGGAAATCCAGCTCCTCCCTGCGAAGCATCTTTTTGAGTTGCGTTGTCTTCTTCACAGTCTAATTCCTTCAAATCTCATGGTCTTGGCACGAGGATGTTTCGCCATATGGGCTCTGTGCCTTTTGAGGACGACGTCACCCGCTCCGGAAAGCCGCGTCTGCTGCTCACGAATGACCTGTTCTGCCAGAGAACGGCGTCGCGACAGCGAAAATTGCGTTTGGCTGGCGTTACGACGGCGTCATTGAACGCGCCGCCTGGCAGAAGGTCCGGCGTTAAGAGTGCTTTCCTGTTCGGGTGAAGCTCTTCTTCGAGGCGAGAACCATCAGGCCGATCTCCAGAAGCGTGAAAGGAACCGCGATGTAGTAGGCCAGTAGAACGGTTCCTAGGAGATCGAGCCTGGGAAGAAAACCGATCTGGAGACTGAAGCCCGGAAAGCAAAATATTGCAACCATGAGAGCCGCGTATGCATAAATCTCGAAGCTCCAACCCAGCCGAGTTATGAACAGTTGGCCTGCATATATGCGAATGACGTATGTCCAGCATGCGAGGGCTTGCCGCAGCAACATGGCACCGAAGACCAGAGCTTCATGGAGATCGAACCTGTAGATGATGGCGGCCTGGAGGACGAAGAAGCCAAGAGCATCCCCGAAGTGGTCGAGAAATCCCCCGAATTCGCTAGATTGCCCCGTATTCCTGGCATGAATGCCATCGCAGGAGTCCAGTAGGATCCATAGCACCAGTAAGGCGGCGCATATAAGAAGCGAGTAAGGTTGTGTCGACAGCGCAAGAGTTGCTGCTGCAGCAAAGCCGATACAGATTGCCGCAAGCGTTAGGATGTTCGGATGAACAGATCGTGGAATATGTGCGACAAATTTCGACAATAGAGGATAGATCAGTCGATCCGTTATATCGTGGTTGGTAGCGGACGGTTTTGCAACAGATGGCTCCTGTCGGATCATGTATTTTTTCCAATTATTTGCTGTACAGATGTCTTAGCGTGACGGAGGCCGTGATATTTAGGCGAGGTGAAAACCCTCGTTTCCCAGTTGCGCGACTTCGCGTGGCGCTTGAGTTTGGCGTCCGGATTGATCGCTACCGGATAGCCAACGATTTCAAGCATATGTCGGTCCTGCCAGTGATCGCCATATGCATGGCATTGATCAAGTGCGATACCGTTGCGCTGAGCGTAGTCTTGCACAATCTTGGCTTTCGCCTTGCCGAACGGAATTGGCCCTCGCACTTCACCTGAAAACTGATCACCGTGGGTTTCAAGAAACGTTGCATGGCATTCGTCGACTTTGAGATAGTCTCCCGCTTTCAATGCGATGAAATCGATCGTTGCAGATACGATGACTATCTTATCTCCAGCCTGCCTATGCTTCTCGATCTGAGCAAGCATCCCTGGATAGAAAGCTTTGCTGAGCTTTGCCTCGAACAGTTTCTCATAGATATCAACGCAAGGTCTGATACTCTCTCCTGAGAACAATTCCCGAAGTATCTTTCGCTTTAAATTCCCGGTACCGTTAATCAAATGCAGATCATACCTCAGCTGCAGGCTGATGATCTTGACGAAATTCTTGAAGCTGATACCACCACGCGCGAGCTGATGATACGCAAAAACCTTCTCTCCGACGCAATCCCAAAGAGTCTTATCAAGATCAAAGAAAGCTGCAGCAGGCATTGTAAGTCTTTCGGTGACGCCAATAGATGTGAGTGCACAGCCGCGCCTTGAATAGAAGCGCTGATGTGGCAATCATTACAGCAATTCACTCTTGTATTTGGTAGGTTTGTATTACGAAGATATACGAACGCGAACATGAAGCATTATCGTATCGGGTGATACCTCGCGATTGGTGCTCCGCTGCTGCGCAATAGCGTTATAGAAAATGCCTGCAGATTTGAAAGAGGAATCGCTCCCTTAAAGTCCTACCTCGGTGTCTCATATTTGGGTATATCGAGTTAGGCGCGAGGCAGAGCGGCATTTCATCACCCATCGAGGTCGCGCTAATTCAGCACGATCTGAAATGTGAGCATCAACACTATCGCAGGAGCTTTACATCCGCGCGATTGCAGATCAAGGGTGGTGGCTGGTTGGGGCGACCTGGATCACCGATCGACAGTCTGAGATATCACACGGCTCGCGATCGCGAAGGCTCGAGAGTCCAATCGATATCATGGGGGAGGAAGAATGTGTGGCGATCGAAATGCGCCGTCGCACGGCTTACTCAGTTTCCGCCACGCAGATGCTGAAGCGCCCAGTGAAAAGACGCATCGATCGCAGCGAATTTGGATGCCTGCCAACGTCGATGATCCCCGATCAGCATTTCGGAAATCCAGAAATTGCCACCATTGCCGGGAAGCTCCCATCCGATGACACCGAGATTGCGTGCGCGCACGAAGACGCGTTGGGCATGACTGCGAGAGATGATGTAGCGCTTGGCGAGCTCCCCGATGCGCAAAGGTCCGATCGACATCTTTGGCTCCAGTAGCCGCTCTGGCGACAGTCTCGACATCACGTCGTGCAGGATATTGCTACCCGACGCTGTCCGAACAAATGCGTCCACCGCTTCGGGTGGTTCACACCAGTTCGGGTCGCCAAACAGCGACCTGGACATTCTCGGTTGTGCGTACCAAAGTAGCCGGTGATCCGCCGCAGATTGCAGATAGCGTGTCCCTTGGTCGAGCGTGTCGAGTGATTTCAAATGCTCGTCGAACCATTCGCGGATCAATCCTTCTGCAGTATCGACAATCCTCAGCGGACGAACGCGCTTGTCGCCTTCTGGCGTGGCGTCTACGAGAAGCCGGTAATTGCGCATCTCGGCCAGATGCGCGGTTGCCGTGTTCCTGCTTGCAACCTTGCTGTCGGCGATAAATGTGATCAGATTCGCGGCTGATAGGCTGGGCTTTGTCGGGTCGGTGACCGTCTCAAAATGAAAAGCTAGAATTGCTTGGGTCAGCAGCCACCTTTTCATGTCCGCCGTATAGCGCACGATCCGCGGAGCAGCATCGTGCATAGCAATTAGCTTCAACGCGGCGTTTCTGAGCGCGACAGCAAAGAGCGGATTCTCCGTGATCGCGTCGATCGTCAGGGGATGATGCGCATTGCTAACGGCGAGCATCGGGGTTGGGACGAAATTCATGCGATATCTCCACGCGAAGGCAACCGGAGCAAGTCCTCGTGGATAGGATTGTCTGTCTCAGGCGACAACGCTTGGATACTACCCTAACCACAATTCTTTTGGTTGCCTATCTCACCGAATATCGTCGTTCCATGCGAATGTTTGCCGCTGCAAAGAATTGGTCTGCTGGTGCCAAAAAGATTGCATTTCGTGTCATCACGTGGGCAATTTGGCGCTCGAATTTATCGATCCAATGGAAAGCATATCTTTCAGGCTGTTGGTGTCGCCTTCGGCGACTGATGCCAATCGGCATCGTATTCGGCGAGCATGACAAAGCCTCCCACCGACACGATAGCGCGCAACCGCAAACGTCGCTGCTGGCCCGCCGAGTCTATGGTCAGATCGTCAGCCTCTTCCATCTTCACCAAAAACATCGCATCGCCAACGATCATCGCGAAGCGCATGCTATCCCACTTCGAGGCGATGACAGCGAAGATGGCGCAAAGTCGTCATGAATGCCCATGATTTATGTGAAAAGTGCATAAATTACATGTCCAAATCTCGTTTGTCGCCGAATTCAAAATCAACGTAAGTTTGCCCCACTAGAAAACGGAAGCTCACCAACGAGCTCAGGGGATCAAATTTGACGAACTCAGCGCCACTGGACGTGCATGCGCTTGTGATCGTGCCGCAGCGAAAAATCGGCACGAAGATCATGGCGGCAGTCTGCATAATCCTTCTTCTTCTTCTGGCGAGAGCCTTCTGGAAGGGCGACATTGCCTGGGAATATGTCGCACAGAACCTGTTTACCAGGGCCGTCATGACGGGTGTGGGCAACACGATCATCATGACGTTCTGCGCCATGATCGTCGGTATCGTTCTGGGTGTCATTGCCGCGATCATGCGTATGTCGGTTAATCCGGTTCTGCGCAGCATCTCGGTCGGCTATGTCTGGCTCTTTCGCGGTACGCCGGCGCTGCTCCAGCTCCTTCTGTGGTTCAATCTTGCCCTGATTTTCCCGACGATCGGTATTCCGGGACTGTGGTCGCTCCGCACCGTCGATGTCATGACGCCGTTCGTTGCGGCCCTCCTTGGCCTTGGTATCCAGCAGGGAGCCTATACTGCCGAAGTTGTGCGTGCCGGCCTTCTGTCGATCGACAAGGGGCAGATGGAAGCAGCACAGTCGATCGGCATGACGAAGCTGCGGGCAACGCTGAAGATCGTGCTGCCGCAGGCCATGCGCGTCATCGTCCCGCCGATCGGCAATGAAACCATCGGTATGGTCAAGCTCACCTCGCTCGCGAGCGTCATCCAGTATTCGGAAGTTCTGAAAAACGTCGAGGATATCTATTACGTCAATTCGCGCGTCATCGAACTGCTGATCGTGGCCGCCATCTGGTACATGGTCGTCGTCACCATTCTCAGCATTGCGCAAGTCTATATCGAGCGGCACTTCTCCAAGGGCTGGGGCCGGCGCGATGCGGGCGCTCAGCGGGCCGCCAGTCAGGCTCTGGTCGGGGAGGCTTCCTGATGGATACGATCATCAAGGCACACGGCTTGCAGAAATACTTCGGCACCTTTCATGTCCTCAGGGATATCGATTTCGAGATCAGGAAGGGCGAAGTCGTTTGCATTATCGGGCCTTCCGGTTCGGGCAAAAGCACTTTCCTGCGCTGCATCAACCAGCTTGAGCAAATCGATGCGGGTTATGTCACGGTCGAAGATGAGATCGCCGGCTATCGCCGCGAGGGCAATCGGCTGTTTCCGCTGCCGGATCGTGAGATCGCCCGTCAGCGTCAGTCCGTCGGCATGGTCTTCCAAAAGTTCCATCTCTTCCCGCATCGCACGGTCCTGCAGAACATCATCGAAGGCCCGGTCGGGGTGCAGAAGCGGCCGAAGCAGGAGTGCGTCGCCGAAGCGCGCGTTCTTCTGCAGCGCGTCGGTCTTGCCGACAAGGCAGGCGCCTATCCGGGCGAACTTTCCGGCGGCCAGCAGCAGCGCATCGCGATTGCCCGCGCGCTCGCCATGAAGCCCAAGGCCATGCTCTTCGACGAACCGACCTCGGCGCTCGATCCAGAGCTTGTCGGTGAAGTCCTTGGCGTCATGAAAGAACTCGCCGCCTCCGGAACGACCATGATCGTCGTCACCCACGAGATCGGCTTTTGCCGCGAGGTGGCCGACCGTGTCGTCTTCATGGACGCCGGCATGATCGTCGAGACCGGTACGCCCAACGACATATTGGAAAACCCCAGGAATCCCAGAGTGAAGAACTTCATCTCTGCGGTGCTTTAGCAACAAAAGAACCTGAAGAAAGACCATCAGAGGAGAATTTCATGAAACTCATTCGTCTTGCTGTTTCGGCGGCCCTTCTTTCGCTCGCGGCCACCGCTGCTTCCGCGGATTCGAGCCTGAATCTGATCAAGGATGGCGAACTCCGCATCATGACCAACCCGATCTATCCGCCGATGGAGTTCGTCAATCCGGACACCGGTACGATCGATGGTTTCGACGTCGACCTGGCAAATGCGATCGCCAAGAAGCTCAATCTCACGACCGTCTTTGTCACCTCGGCCTTCCAGGAGCTGCAGAGTGGCCTTCAGACCGGCCGCGCCGACATGATCATTTCCGGCATGAGCGACAACGTGAAGCGCCAGGCCAGCATGGACTTTGTCGACTATATCACCAGCGGTCCAATTCTCTTTACCGTCAACGCCAATGCCGGGACCTACAAGCAGGCGACCGACCTTTGCGGCAAGACGGTTGCCGGGAGCCGTAGCACTTCCTTCGGTGACAACGTCAAGGCGTGGAGTGCCGAAAATTGCGAAGGCAAGGGCAAGCCCGCCATCAAGTTTGAAGGGACGGCGGATTCGAATGCCGCCCGTCTCGGCATGAAGCAGGGCCGCTATGACGCGGTCGTGCAGGGCATTGAAACGATCGCCTACCAGATGCGCATCGAGCCCAACACCTACACGCTCGTCGGCGAGCCGCTGCTCAGCAACGACACGTTCGGCATCGGCTTCAAGAAGGACCACACCGCGCTTCGCGATGCGGTAGCCGGCGCTCTCGACGCGCTGATCAAGGACGGCACCTATGATGAGATCCTCAAGAAGTGGGGCCTCGTCCACAATGCCGTTCCGAAGGCGGTGATCAACGGCGTCAAGTAACGCCTGAGGAAGCGCCGCGATAACAGCGGCGCTTCTCTTTCCCATCGCAAGCAGCCATCGGCCGGGGCGTCTCAGCGCCCGCGGATGGGGGGTTGCGTCCTAAAACACCTTGAAACGCATGCAGAGTCCCATGACTGCGAAGAGTGCAATCAAATCGGCAAGACCAAGCCTGTGGCCGGCAGGCCGGCAATCGGCTGTGGCGCTCGCCTTCGATGTCGATGGTCCGACGGGCGATGCAATGCTCGACGGCTCGCTGCTCTCCAATCCCCGCTATTTCACGCAGGGCGCCTATGGCCCGTGGCGAGCGCTGCCGCGGCTTCTCGATCTTCTGGCTGCCTACGGCCTCAAGGCGACCTTCTTCGTGCCGACCTGGGTGGTCGAACATTGGCCGTCGCAATGCGAACGCATCCTTCGCGATGCCCATGAGATCGCCTATCACGGCCACTATCACGAGGTTTTCATCGACTGCAGCCGCCAGCAGCAGCTCGATATTATGGGGCGCTCCCGCGATATCTTTCAAAGCCGCATGGGCGTGACACCGGTCGGCTTCCGGACGCCCTCCGGCGACTGGAGTGACGAGACCGCGCAATTGCTGCACGAGTTCGGCGTCATCTATTCAAGCTCGATGCGCGGCGACGACCGACCTTACTTTCATGCGACATCACGCGGTCGTGGCCTCGTCGAGATTCCAGGGCGCTGGGATATCGATGATTATACCGCGCTCGCCTATAGCGAGGAACCCGATTTTCCCATCGGCCTCGACCGTATCTCCGGCTACTCTGATGTTCAAAGGAACTGGTGCGCCGAATTCGAAGGCTATCACCGCGAAGGGCTCTGCTGGACGACGATCCTACATCCGAAAGTCTGCGCCAAGCCCGGTCGGCTTGCGATTCTCGAAGGTCTTTTCAAGGCAATCACCGCCCATGGCGACAGCGTCTGGACGACGCACTGCGCCGAAATCGCAAAGTGGTGGATCGCGCAACATCCGGAGAATGCCGCATGACCAGCACGGCTTTTGAAGGCTTCTGGCCGCAGGGCAAGACATGCGCGGCAATCGTCTCGGTGATCTTCGACGACGGGCTTGATGCAGTCGCGCAGGCGCCGGATCTGAAGGGACGCAGCAAGAGCTTTTCGGTCTGGCAATACGGCGTCACGCGCGGCATCGAGCGCCTTTGCAACGCCTTTGCCCATGCCGGCATATCCACGAGCTGGTTCGTGCCGGGCATCGTCGCGGAGAAGCATGAACAGTTGCTGCGCGCTGTGGTGTCGCCACACCATGAAATCGAGAGCCATGGTTGGGATTTTGAGCGTTATGACGCTATCTCCGCGCCCGAAGCCGTCGATCTCTTGAAGCGCAGTCGCGAAAGACTGAGCGCGATCGCATCGAACGAGGTTTCCGGCTTCCGGTTGCCGGCCGGCAACTGGCCACGTCACTTCGATCGCCTGCTCGTCGAGGCCGGCTATTCTTGGTCGGCATCGTTGAACGGCGACGATGTACCCTACAGCCATTCCTCCTCGCTGGTGGAGGTCCCGGTCCACATCGAGCTGGAAGATCGGCCCTATTTCCAGTTCAATTTCACCCCGGCCTTCCCGAAGGGGCAAAGTCGCATTCCGTCCTATGAGGCGGTTCTCGGCAACTGGATCGCCGAGTTCGATGCCTACCGCAAATACGGCCTCTGTTACGTCATCCAGCTTCGCCCGGAATGGACCGGCACGCCGGGACGGATCGCACTTGTTGAAGCCCTGCTTGCCCATATCACGAGCTTCGACGACGTGTGGCTGGCAACGGCTGCGGACGTCGCCCGCTGGCACGCCGACAAGGGCCTTGCTGCATCGGGCGACCACCCGATCAATGTCTATGAAGACTATGTCGATGAGGAACGGTCCCGTGAGCGATAATCTGACCCGGGCGCTGGCGGAGCTTGTCTGCTCGACCAACTATGAAGCCTTTCCGCCCGAGACCATCCACAAGGCGAAGCTTCATATTCTCGATACGCTGGGTGCTGCGATCGCCGGTTCGGCTTCCCGCGAAACGGACGCCGTCGTCGCGATTCTCGGTATCCAGGCCGGAACTGGATCTTCCCTGATCTGGGGCCGATCGATTGCGTCGGACGCGAGAACGTCGGCTTTCGTCAACGGTGTTTCTGCCCATGCCTACGAGCTCGATGACAGCGGCGGCTGCGATCATTCCGGTGCAGTCGTCCTTCCAGCCGTGCTCGCCGCGCTTGGCGATCACAAAGGACCGGTCGGCGGCCGTGACCTGTTGCGCAGCGTCCTGCTTGGCTATGAAATCGGCCGGCGCGTGCTGGAAGCGGTTGGCGGATATGAAGAGCACAATGGTCTTGGCTGGCATTCGACGGGGACGTGCGGCGCATTCGGCGCCGCCGCCGCCGTCGGCAGCATGGTGAAGCTCGACGTGAATGCCATGGCCTCCGCTCTCGGCTCGGCATGCTCCTTTGCCGCCGGCACCTGGGCGTTCATCCACAATGGCAGCTCGACCAAGAAGCTCCATGCCGGCCGCGCCGCCGAAGGCGGCCTGATGGCTGCCTATCTCGCACGACATGGGTTCGAAGGCCCCGACAGCGTCTTCGAGGCGGAGCGCTGGGGCAGCTTTTTTGCGACCTTCGGCGCGGGCAAGGGCGATCCGCAGGCGCTTTTGCGCGATTTCGGAGATTACTGGCGCCTGAATCGATGCTCGATCAAGCCGCACGCCACTTGCCGTGGCACGCATGCCGGCATCGATGCGCTTGATCTCATGCTGCAGCAACATGGTCTCGAGCCCGCCGATATCGCAGGCATCGAGGTGGATATAAGCGGCTTCCAGTACGGCATGTGCAGTGGCAAAGTCATCGAGTCGCGCGCACAGGCCCAGATGAGCCTGCCCTACGCCCTGGCGGCTCGGCTGCGTTACGGTAAGGTGTTTCTGGCCGAACTTGAGGAGTCCGCGTGGTCGGCTGCCGAGATTGGCCCGTTGATGGAGCGCATCACGGTGCGTATCGATCCCGCCATGAAGGACGAGGATGAACCGGCGATCACCATCGTGACTGCCGCGGGCGGGCGACATCGGCTCGTCGTCGAATTCCCCCTTGGAGGACCGCAGAACCTGCTGAGCGATGAGCGATTGATCGGCAAATATGCCGCGCTCGCCGGCCTGGTGCTGCCGGGATCAAGGGTCGACGCTCTCAGCGACTACGTACTCGATCTCGAAAATCAGACCGACGCCCGCAGCCTGCTTGCGCTGCTTCAATAAAGGATGCGCCCCGAGGAGGGCGGCATTCGTTCAAAAGGGAAGACCGCGATGAGAAATCAGAAAGAAGCCACTTGGTCGCCGCTATTCAAGGAGGCGGTCTCCAGGGATTTCGAGAGCTTTCACGAGTGCCTTGACCAGGACAAGCGCATCGCGCTGCACGATGTTGCCGGATCGAAGGTCCACGCCGAGATGCTTGCCCGCGCCGGCATTCTGACCGCTGACGAAAACGGCAAAATCCAGACCGGTCTCGACCAGGTGGCCGAAGAGATGCGTTCGGGTGCCTTCGAATGGAAGACCGAACTCGAAGACGTCCATACCAATGTCGAAGATCGCTTGATCGCACTGATCGGCGATGCCGGCAAGAAGCTGCATACCGCAAGATCGCGCAACGATCAGGTGGCGACGGACATTCGTCTCTATGCCCGCGAGCAACTGGATCTTCTCGCCGACGATCTGAAGACTCTGATCGGCGCCTTTGTGGATCTGGCTGAAAAACACGCCGATGCGATCATGCCCGGCTTCACGCATTTGCAGGTGGCGCAGCCTGTCACTTTCGGCCATCATCTCATGGCCTATGTCGAAATGTTCCTGCGCGATCTCGATCGAGTCGGCGCGGCGCGCGAACGGCTCAACATCTCGCCGCTTGGCGCTGCGGCGCTTGCGGGTACGGGCTATCCGATCGATCCCGAATACAGTGCCTCCAAGCTTGGCTTCTCTACGTCCTTTGCCAACTCGCTCGACGCCGTATCCGATCGAGATTATGTCGTCGATGTCTGCAGTGCCGGCTCTATCATCATGGGACACCTGTCGCGCTTCAGCGAGGAAGTCATCCTCTGGTGCACGCCGATGTTCGATTTCATCGAGGTCGGCGATCAATTCTGCACCGGTTCCTCGATCATGCCGCAGAAGCGCAATCCGGATCTGGCCGAGCTGGTGCGTGGTAAGGCCGCCCGTGTCATGGGCAATCTCGCCTTCTCCGCAGCCTTGATGAAAAGCCAGCCGCTTGCCTTCAACAAGGACCAGCAGGAATCGAAGCCGCCGCTGACCGATACACTTGAGACCGTGCGCGCCGCCGTCAGCGTCACGGCGCAGATGATCCCGACCATTACCGTCAAGCACGCAAAGATGCTCGTGGCTGCCAATCAGGGCTATTCGACCGCAACCGATCTTGCCGATTATCTCGTCCGCGCTGGCCTGCCGTTCCGCGATGCGCATCACGCCGTCGCCGCGATCGTCGGTGCGGCTCGCGACAAGGCCCTTCCGACGCTCTCGGAGCTTTCCCTTGCCGAGATGCAGGCCTTCGCGCCTGGTGTTCGCGAGGATGTCTTCGAAGTGCTGACCGTGGAAGGTTCTGTCGCCAGCCGCGATCATAAGGGCGGCACGGCGCCGCGAAGGGTCCGGCAAGCCATCGAGACAGTTCGTCGGTCGATCGCCTGAGCGCATCGGTTGCCATTCCACCCACATGCTTTAATGCTTGCCGTTCGAGACAGCAAATAAGCCGGGTAGGGAATGGAGCCGAGGTTCGATCACAACAGGTTACCGCCGCTGCAGACGCTGCAGACATTTTCCGTTGTCGCGGAAACGGGCAGCTTCACGGCGGCGGCGGCAGAACTCAATCTGAGCCAAAGCGCGATCAGCCGTCAGGTGCAGCAGCTCGAGCACTATTTTGGCTGCAGCCTGTTCGAGCGTCATACGCGCAAGGTGGCGCTGACGGAACGCGGCATGGCGCTGATCCCGATCGTCGATGGTCTGCTCGCCTCGCTGAAGACCTCATTCGAGGCGACGCGAACAACCGTGCGGTCGCTGACCATCCGCATGCCACCGACCTTTGCGCGCAAATGGTTCCTGCCGCGCCTGCCGGATCTTCACAGCCATCATGAAGACCTGAATATCAATATCGATACCGCCTGGTTCCTGAGGCCAACTTTTTCGGTCGGCGATATCGACATGCTGATCACCTACGGCAATGGCCGCTGGCCCGGTATGGATGTGCTGCCGCTACTGCGGGAGCAGCTGACCCCGATGTGCTCGCCGCAGTTTCTATCGAAACTCGGCGATCCGCCTGAGGTCAAAAACCTGCAGAATTGCGTTCTGCTGCATTCCAATCCGCGTCATAGCGACTGGACCCTTTGGCTGCAGGCCGACGGCGCCTATTCGTTCCAGGCCGCCCGTCATCAGGTCTTCGACACCCAGGATTTCGCGATGACCGCTGCCGCGAGCGGCTATGGCGTGACAATGGGCGATCTCGCCTTTTCGCGGCAGGATCTGGAAAGCGGTGAGCTGGTTGCTCCATTCGAGCGGATCATCGAGAGCGGTTACGGCTACTACGCACTCTGGCCGGCTCGCGCCGAAGCGCGCCAGAAAGTGCGCGCCTTTTCCGACTGGCTCGGGCACACCTGCAACGCGGGTCCGGACGGCTTTGACAAAGATCGAACCGAGGCTTCGGCGTAGCGTTACTTTCGGCGAAATGAGAGATTTTCGCCCCTCCTTGAGCCGACAGACGAGGAGGTGACTCGGGCACCGGTTGTTGTTCGTGATCCATCGCTAGCCCTGTCATGCCTTGTTTATATCGAACGACAGCACACGCTCGATTCGCGGAAGCCGTCGGTTTTGATAGCAGTGTCCTCCTCACCGACAATTGTGGATGCCATCTTCATCAACGCGATATATCTGAATAAACGAGGTATTCGGAGCTGAGATAGCGGGCAACGGTTCTATTCCACTTCGAGAGCAGAAAAGATGCCAGCGAACTTGGCGCCTCCGCGCTAATCGCGGAATGAGCTCTTTCGAGGGGATAGGCCTTCGTCATCGGCCAAGCGAATCGTCCCAGCCAGCCCGAGGATTGCAGGCCCTCGCCAGCGTCTCGAACATCAATTTTCGATCGCATGTCAAAAATGGATGTGGCCCTTTGGCAGAATATTCCTAACGTCACCGGAAACGGCGATGTGAGGGCGACTGGTTTAGCGTGATGCGCCGGCGCTCGCTCTTGGTGTGCCGAACGAATGGACGATGAAAGGGAGTGGCGTGCGGCTTTGGTTGCCGGCCTCCTGCTGAAGGTGATGGCAATGACCAGACAGACGACCCGCATGACGCTGTCCCATAAGACCCGTCTCGTTGCGCTGCTTGCCTCGACGGCACTGGTGCATTCGACGGCGGTGCTGGCGCAGTCGCTGCCTTCAGGCGGTCAGGTGGCAGCCGGCAGTGCGACGATCGGGTCGCCATCGGCAGGGGCTCTGACGATCAACCAGACGAGCGGCAGCGCCGTCGTCAACTGGCAGAGCTTTGACGTCGGCAAGGGCAACCGCGTCACCTTCGTCCAGCCGGATGCCAATTCAGCCATCCTCAATCGCGTCACCGGTCAGACGAGTTCGACCATATCAGGTCAGATCAATGCTAATGGCCAGGTCTATCTGATCAATCCGAACGGCATTGCCATTTCCAATTCAGGCACGGTCAAGGCCGGCGCCTTCGTCGCCTCGACGCTCGGCATCTCCGATGACGATTTCATGGGTGGCAAGCGGACGTTTACCGGCAATGGCGCCTCGGCGCCGGTGACGAATGCCGGTGCGATCACGATTAACCGCGGCGGCTATATGGCGCTGATCGGCGGCACGGTCGCCAATTCCGGTGTCATCACCGTGCCGATGGGCAAGGCAGCACTCGGGTCGGGCGAGCAGGCAACGCTTGATCTGTCCGGCGACGGCTTTCTGCAGGTGGCAGTGCCGACCAAGGCTAAAGGTAGTGGGGCACTGGTCGACAATAGCGGCAAGATTTCTGCCAGAGGCGGGACGGTACAGCTCACCGCAGCAGCGGCGAGAGACATGGCGCGCCAGGCGGTCAACATGTCGGGCACGATCGAGGCGAGGGGTGTCTCGGGCAGAAGCGGCGATATCGTGCTGTCGGGTGGCGATGGCGAGATGGCGATCTCAGGCAAGATCGATGCCAGCAGCAAGCATGGCACCGGCGGCAAGGTGCAGGTGACCGGCCGCAAGATCACGCTTGCCAATGCGAAGATCAATGCCTCTGGCAAGACCGGTGGCGGCACGGTCAATATCGGCGGCAACCGCCAGGGCAAGGGGACGCTGCAGCATGCCGAGACGCTGACGGTTGATGCCAACACCGTCATCAATGCCGATGCGGTCACGACAGGCCATGGCGGCAATGTCGTTCTGTGGTCGGATGATCTGACCCGCTTTGCCGGCACGATCACGGCGAAGGGCGGTTCGATCTCCGGCAATGGCGGCGAGGTGGAGGTCTCCGGCAAGGCGAAACTCTCCTACACCGGCCTGACCGATCTGACCGCCACTCACGGTTCGTTCGGCAATCTGCTGCTCGATCCCTATAATGTGACGATCTCGACGGCGACGGACAGCAATTCCTCCGGCTTCACGGCGACAGGCAATGACAGCATCATCAATGTCAACACGCTGACCAATGCGCTCGCAACTGCCAATGTTACGGTGACGACGGGCTCGTCGTCGGATGCCACCAATCCGCAGGCCGGCACCATCACCGTCGCGGCGCCGATCGCCTGGACCTCCGGCTCGACGCTGACGCTGAATGCCGCCTCGGACATCAACATCAACGCGGCGATCACCGCCACGACCGGCGGACTGACGCTCGCCTCGGGCGGCACGATCTCCGCACCGGCTGCCGTCAGCATCGGCGGCACCTTCAACCTCACCTCGGGCAACTGGGTGCAGAACACGGCCGCACTGCCCACCTACTCAGCCAAGGACTTCCAGCTCACCGGCGGATCCTTCCTGCGCGTCACCGGCGGCGACGGCTCAAGCGCCACACCCTATACGCTCGCCGATGTCTACGGCCTGCAGGGCATCGGGTCGTCCGGCGCATCACTGGCCGCCAAGTGGACGCTCGCCAACAATATCGATGCCTCCGGTACCGCCAACTGGAATGCAGGCGCAGGGCTCAATCCCATCGGAACCTATTCCGTGACCTTTTCGGGCGTCTTCGATGGTGCGAGCCACATTATTACCGGCCTGACGGTCAATCGAGCGGCTAGTTTTCTCGGGCTATTCGGTAACTCGGCGGGAACCATCCAAAACATCGGGCTGACCAGCGAGTTTATCAATGGCTACTCCTATACGGGAGGATTGGTCGGTAACAATACCGGCACGATCAATAACGCTTTCACGACCGGCACCGTCAACAGCATACAATATGTCGGAGGGCTGACTGGATGGAATTCCGGTTCGATTAACAACAGCTCCGCCACCACTGCGGTCTCAGGCAGCTATGATGTCGGCGGATTGGTCGGTCACAATCATGGATCGATCAGCAATAGTTACGCCGCCGGCGCAACTTACGGCTCGAATACCTATGCCGGTGGTCTGGCCGGCTTCGATGATGGCACAATCAAATTTGCCTATGCCACTGGCTCCGTAAGCGGCAATACATATGTTGGCGGCCTAGTGGGGTATAATGATTCCGGAAGCTCCATAGATAATGCCTATGCCACGGGCGCAGTTAGCGGGAGCGTCGCCGTCGGCGGCCTGGTGGGCCGAAACTTCTATAGCACCATCACCAACAGCTTCTGGGATGTCTTCACGACCGGGCTATTCAATGGCTCCGGCCAATCCTTTTTCGGCATGTTCCGGGCGATCGGCCTCACGACCGAACAGATGCGCGATTCGGCCAACAACGCCACGAACTACGCGGGCTGGGATTTCGCCAACACTTGGTATCAGTCCGGCAATATGCGCCCGATCCTGCGCTCGGAGGCTGCAACCGCCAACGCGAACGGCATAGCCACGATCAACAATCTGCATCAACTCGCACTGATCAGCGTCAATCCGTCGGGCAACTATGTGCTCAGCGCCGACATCGATGCCTCGGCCACCGCAGGCACCAATGCCTCCGGCGTCTGGGATTCAGTGAACGATATAGATGGCGGCTGGCAGCCGATTGTCACCTTCACTGGCAGCCTGGACGGCGCGGCTCACACGATCAGCGGGTTGACCTCCTCTTCGGGCGGCCTGTTCGGAACCATCGGCGGTGGCGCTAGCGTCAGCAATCTCTCGCTTAAAGCCGCCGACATCAAAGCCTATACTCCGTTGGCGGCGATGCTTGCGAGCGCCAACGCGGGCTCCATTACGTCCGTATCGGTGAGCGGAACCGTGTTGGGCGGCTTGGATGCCGGTGGCCTCGTGGGCAGCAACAGCGGCACGATCATCTCATCCTCCGCGAGCGGATCGGTGACAGGCAGCGGAGATCTCGGCGGCCTTGTCGCCAACAACAGCGGCTCCATTTCGGGCTCCAGCACGTCTGCTTCCGTTACCGGCGAGACCTATGGTGGATCCGAGGGACGCGGCGGACTGATCGGCCGCAACAGTGGCACCATCTCCAATTCCTTCGCCACAGGCATCCTAAGCGACCTCAGTGCTATTTCGTGGGGCGGTCTTGTGGGTATCAATACCGCAACGGGTATTATCAACCAGTCCTACGCGTCTGGTTCCGCGAATATTGCCTACGCCCTTTACAGCGGCGGTCTCGTTGGGCTGAACAATGGCAGCATCACACAATCCTTTGCCACGGGCGGCATTGGCGGGTATGCAAACGAATTTACCGGCGGCCTCGCGGGGTATAACACAGGGATTATCTCGCAGTCTTATGCTCTGGGTTCCGTGAGTGGCAGCAAAGCAGGCGGGCTGGTCGGATATAACACCTCCACCGGCCAGATCAGCCACTCCTATGCGGCCGTGTCGGCCAGTCGCGGCGGTCTTGCCGCGTTCAACGACGGCACAATCACCAATTCGTTCTGGAACCTGACCGTTTCGGGCCGACCTGCGGCCTCCGGCGGGGGCAGCGGCACGATCACCGGCACGACCGGCCTGACGACGGATCAAATGGCTAATCCGTTCCTCTTCATCGACGCCGGCTGGGATTTCGGTTTGATCTGGGCGATGTCGAAGACTGGCGGCGCGCCGGTGCTGCGCGGCCTGACCTCCGACCCGATATTAAATTACTACGTCCGTCTGAGCGGTAACACCTCATCGATCTACGGTGATGTGGCCTCGGTCTCCGGCATCGCGCTTGATGGTTATGGAACCGGCAATGTCAGCATCGGCTGGGGTAGCGCCGCCAACGTCGGCACCTACGCCTATGGCGACGCCAATGTACTGGCGCTTAGCTATTCCACCGGAGTAGCCAGCGACTATTATATCGATTACGGCTCGGGCAGTCTGACCATCAACAAGCGGGTGATCTCGCTCTCCGGCAGCCGCACCTATGACGGTACGACCAGTGTCTCCGCTGGCAATCTGACACTTTCCAACCTTGCCAACGGCGAGACTCTGACGCTCTCGGGCATAGGTTCGATGGCCGATAAGAATGCAGGCTCGGGCAAGGCGGTTTCGCTCGGTTCGCTCTCGCTCGACGATGGCTCGGGCCTTGCCTCGAACTATACGCTGATCGGCGGCACCGACACGGTCGATATCAGCAAGGCGACGATCTCGTCGATCTCAGGCATTACGGCCTTGGGCAAGACCTATGACGGCAACACGACTGCGACGCTGAACACGGGTAGCGCCGTCTTCAATGGCATGCTCGTCGGCGACAGCCTGACGCTCGGCACTGGCGTCACCGGCGCCTTCTCCGACAGGAATGTCGGCGCCGGCAAGACTGTGACGATCTCGGGCCTCATGCTCAACGGTACGGATGCCGGCAACTATACGCTTGCCCTGGATACGGCGACGACGACGGCCGATATCACCAAGGCGACGATCTCTTCGATCACTGGCATCACGGCTTCGGGCAAGACCTATGACGGTACCACGAGTGTCGTCCTGAACACCTCTGGTGCAGGCTTCTCCGGCATGGTCGGTGGCGACGCATTGACAGTCGCGACCTCAACCGGCGCCTTCGCCGACAAGAACGCCGGCATCGGCAAGGTGGTCAACATCTCCGGCATGACGCTTGGCGGCGCCGACGCAGGCAACTATACGCTCGCTTTGGATACAGCGACGACGACGGCAGACATCGCCAGGGCGACGATCTCCTCGATCACCGGCATCACCGCCAACAACAAGACCTATGACGGCAACACGACGGCAACGCTGAACACATCGGGTGCGGGCTTTACCGGCATGCTCGGTGGCGACGTTCTGACGGTTGCGACCTCGAGCGGCACCTTCTCCGACAAGAATGCCGGCGCCGGAAAGACCGTTGGCATCACCGGGTTGACGCTCGGCGGCACGGATGCGGGCAACTACACACTCGTCTCCCACATCGCAGCGACGACGGCGGATATCGCCAAGGCCTATGTGGCTTTCGGCGGCACCAGCGTCAACACCAAGACCTATGACGGGACGACCGCGGCCAGCGTCAATATTTACACGATACCGATCAGCGGCGATGACATGCATGTTGGCTACACCAGCGCCAACTTCTCCGACAAGAATGCCGGCACGTCCAAGACGGTCGCCGTCGATGGACTTTACATAACCGGCGCGGATGCCGGCAATTACCAGCTTGGCATCACCAGCACGACCAGCTACGGCACCATAACGCCTGCGATCATCACTTCGATCGGCGGCATCACCGCCGGCAACAAGGCCTATGACGGCACCACCGATGCGCCGCTCGATACGTCTGGCGCCGTCTTCAACGGCATGATCCAGGGTGACAATCTGACGGTCGCCACCGCGCTCGGCGCCTTCTCCGATAAGAATGCCGGCGCCGGGAAGACGGTCGACATCTCCGGCCTGACCTTGGGTGGTGCTGACGCGTATAACTACAGGCTCAACATAAACACGGCCTCAGCCATTGCTAATATCGGCCAGCGCGTGATCAGCCTTTCGGGCAGCCGCACCTATAACGGCTCGGTCAATCTCGATGCCTCGATCTTCGCACTGTCGAACCTGGTGGGGGGCGAGACGCTGGCGCTGTTGGGCACCGGCACCATGGCCGACAAGAATGCCAGCTCGGGCAAGGCGGTGACGCTCGCCTCATTGATGCTGGGCGACAGCATCCAAGGCGACGGCGGCCTTGCCTCGAACTACACGCTGATCGGCGGCGCAGATACCGTCGATATCGCCAGGGCAACGATCTCGTCGATCTCGGGCATTACGGCCGGCAGCAAGACCTATGACGGTACCACGAGTGTCGTCCTGAACACCTCGGGTGCGGGCTTCTCCGGCATGGTCGGTGGAGACGCGCTGACGGTTGCGACCTCAACCGGCGCCTTCTCCGACAGGAATGCCGGTACCGGCAAACTGGTCAATATTTCCGGCCTGACGCTTGGCGGCGCGGATGCGGGCAATTATGAGCTAGCCGATACGACGGCGACGACCACGGCCGATATCAGCCGACGGGTGATCAACCTCTCGGGCAGCCGGACCTATAACGGCTCGATCAATCTCGATGCCTCGATCTTCACGCTATCGAACCTGGTGGGGGGCGAGACGCTGACGCTGTCGGGCGCCGGCGCCATGCTCGACAAGAATGCCGGCACGGGCAAGGCCGTGATGCTCGCATCGCTGGCTCTGGGCAACAGCATCAATGGCGATGGCGGCCTTGCCTCGAACTATACGCTGGTCGGCGGCACCGACACCGTCGACATCGCCAAGGCGGCGATCTCGTCGATCGCAGGCATCACGGCCGGCAACAGGACCTATGACGGCAATGCGACCGCGACGCTCAACACCTCGGGTGTGGTCTTCTATGGCATGGCGGCGGGCGATAGCTTGAGCCTGGGCAATGGCTATTCCGGCCTGTTCTCCGACGCCAGTGCCGGTATCGGCAAGACCGTGACGATCTCCGGTCTTGGTCTTTCCGGTGCAGACGCCGGCAATTATACGCTCGCCTCCAACACCGCGACGACACTTGCCGATATCGCCAGACGCGCCATTACCGTTGCTGCCAATGGCGCAACCCGGACCTATGGCGACGCCAACCCGGCGCTGTCCTATAGCGTTGGTGGAAGTGGCCTGGTCAATGGTGACACTCTATCTGGCGCGCTTGCCACCCTGGCGACAGCGCAGTCGGGCGTCGGAAGTTACGGCATCACGCAAGGCACACTTGGAAATGCCAACTACGATATCAGCTATACCGGTACCAATCTGGTGATCACACCACGCGCTATCACGGTTGCGGCCAACAATGCCAACCGTGTCTATGGTGATGCCAACCCGGCCCTCACCTACACCGTCGGTGGAAGCGGCCTTGTCAATGGCGACAGCCTGTCTGGGGCGCTTTCGACCTCCGCCGACGGCACCTCGAATGCCGGAAGCTACGGCATCACGCAGGGCACGCTTGGAAACGCCAATTACGATATCAGCTATACCGGTGCCAATCTGGCGATCACGCCGCGCGCCATCACGGTTGCGGCCAACAATCAAAGCCGCGCCTATGGCGATGCCAACCCGCTGCTCTCCTACACCGTTGGTGGAGCAGGGCTTGTCAACAATGACAGCCTCTCCGGCGGTCTGGCGACATCGGCCAACTTGACGTCGAGCGTGGGGATCTATGGCATCGGCCAGGGTTCGCTTGCAGCATCCGGCAATTATGACCTCACCTTTAGCGGTGCGCATCTGACGGTTACCAGGCGGGCGATCACGGTTGCGGCCAACAATCAAAGCCGCGTCTATGGCGACGCCAATCCGGCACTCTCCTACACGATCGGTGGCGTTGGTCTCGTCAACAATGACAGCCTCTCCGGTGGCCTCACCACATTAGCAAATGGTACTTCCAATGTCGGAGCCTACGGCATTCGCCAGGGATCGCTGGCCGCCTCCGGCAACTACGACCTGTCCTTTGTCGGCGGCAATCTCGCCGTCACTCCGCGGACGATCACGGTTGCGGCCAATGGTGCAAGCCGCACCTATGGCGATCAGAACCCGCTGTTCAGCTATGTCGCCACGGGGCTTATCAATGCCGACACGCTGACGGGCAATCTTGCAACCACCGCCAATCCGTTCTCCAATGTTGGCGCCTATGCCATCGGACTCGGTACGCTTGGCAACGCCAACTATGCAATCGGCTACACCGGCGCCGACCTGACGATCACGCCGCGGTTGATCAGCGCCATTGCCAACAATGCCAGCCGTGCCGCAGGTGCCGCCAATCCGTTCTTCACCTACACGATCGGTGGCGGCGGTCTCGTCAATGGCGACCGGCTCTTCGGGCAACTGGCCAGCGCCGCCGATCGCTTCTCCATTCCCGGCAGCTATGCCATCGACCAGGGAAGTCTCGCAGCCTCGGCCAATTACGATCTGAGCTTCGTCAGGGGCGTGCTGACGGTCACGGCCGCCCCTTCAAGCCCGACCGCCGATCTGGCAAGCGCCATCGTGCCGCGATCCTATGCGCCCGACACGCCGCCGCCATTGCCGCCGGTTCCGGCCGAGGATCACGGCACCTTCTCCTACACCGATGAAGGACGCCGTGTGTTCCTCACGGATCCGCGCTTCGCTGGCACGGTCGTCTGCCTGGGAGACGGCGCAGGCTGTGTCATGCAAGCCACGCCGTAAGTGCACTGCGGCAGTGGAGATGCGTCCGCGGGGATGGCTGTCAGCGTGAGAAAGACAACAAGCCTGGCGGCGCTCGGCCGCGATGGAAGTTGCAGCCTGACATAATTCGATGGTTGCAGGTCCGAATCCTATCAAGAGCAAAAATAGGGGCCGGAACAAGAGCCGTCCGTAATCGTACGCGGCCTTTATCAACCAAAGACAGCCACAGCGGATTTGATGGTGATGCCTCCGCTATGACTGCGGACGGCTCTTGTTCCGGCCCCAAAACGACGCAGGGAGTCAGTCTGTTGTTGAGCCTGCGATAATTGTCAGCCGCCGCAGCGATGGTATGTATACGCTAAACAAGAAGACACCCCACCAATCGGAGCCGGCGTCAAAATAGTCTGAAACCTCGGGAAGGCGCACGTTCGACCAGTCGAGGATCTCACTCGTCTGGAACGGTGGTAGGATAAAGTCTCTAATCTCTTCGAACGCCGCCTGTATCTCACCCGGTCTGGCCCGGAGAGAGTAGGGAGTCCATGAGAATGCGTAGGCGAACTGCCCCCCTGCGCCAACTTCGGGCAACCCGCCACCTCCCGATGTAAGATTTACGTCGTCGAGAGTGTTCAGAGTTGGATTGCATAGTTCTAATCCGTCCGAGGTTCTATAGCGGCCTAACTTCAGGAGCTGTCCGCCATTCAGGTCGTACCAGTCGCCGAAGAATTCTTTGTCGGAGATGCATCTGCTCCCGAGTAGGCGCAGTTTCTCAATGTCGATCGTAGATGACGGCTGCAACGCCTGCGAGATAGCTGAAAGGATTTCCTCATCCGTACCATCCGCCTCCTCGAAGACAACGAAGTCGAGCACACCAAGCATCTTCCGAAAACGCTCAAAGGCAGATGGCAGTTTGTCTATCTGGTTCATTCGATTGCTTTACGATTCGGTTCGTCTGCCCAAAATGGAGAACCCAAGGTTGCCGCAGCTGCGTTAAAGGCCCTGAACATTAAACCCGCCTCGCTATTGTAATCGTGCTGATAATGGTGAAGGCGGACTCGCCGCCTTCACCGACGTTTACTGGCGCTTTTTGCGCCAAGGCGCATTCTTCTGCCAGTCACCGGCCATGATGCTCCCGAACGGGATCACCTCATCGACCACTTCGGCAAGACCGTAGTGGTCGATCTGCGCCCGCACGTTCGCAGCGTTCTTGTAGGCACTTGGCAGTTCCGACACATCCGCGAAACCGGAGAAGAACCGCGCGTCGAGACCGCTTGTTTCCTTCTCCAGAATAGCCGCGATGTTGTTCGGGCTGAGACCTCGCGAATCCGCGCCATATTCCGCAGACAACTGCCTCATATGCGCGCTGCGCGAGAAGTTACGACCGGCGCCGTGCGGCGAGAAGCCGAGACCATGGGCAGCGTTTGCCCCGCGAACGATCAGGATCGGCTCCGCCATGTTGAGCGGAATGATGGTCAGATCGGTCGCATCGTCAGCCCAGTTGTCGAAGGCAGGCGTCGCACCCTTTCCGTGATAGAACAGCCCGTCCGACTTCCGGAAGACGAAGTTGTGTTCGTTCCAGAAGCGATCGGCGACCTTGGCCGAGAGCTTTTCCGCAGCCATGTCGTGAAGGACATAGTGGTTCTCCTTCGTCCACTGGCGGATCGTCTGCAACGCTGACCAATAGGCGTCCCCTTCCTCGGTATCCGCTGGAATCCAGGCATTTTCCCTATGCGTCTCGGGCGAGATCTGCTCACGAAACCGGTTGGCGACCTTCATGCCCTTGTCGTAGAGGCGGGCACCCGGTGCTCGCGATCCATGGTGGGTCACAAGCGCGGTTTCACCGGTCGACCTCATCGTTCCGACATAGGCGAAATGATTGCCGTCGCCCTGGGTCGCGAAATGCTCGATACCAACGCTCAGTGCGCCGTCGCGCAGATATGGGTTCTGCTCGAAAGCCAAAAGCGTCGCCTCGGAAGGCTTGATCTGCGCGCCAGGCGGACGACCGCCGGGACCGAAATGCGTCACGGCATGCACGGCATCCAGCAGCGACTTCGGATCCACACCCGGAAAGATCGAGATCGCCATCGAGCAGCAGATATCGGCCGAATGCATGCCGGGATGGATTGCTTCGGATGCGACCACGCCGCCGACCGGGATCGTCCCGACCGGGCCGGCCGGGCATGCGTCGGGCATGATCGCCGCCGCCCGAACGACGGGCGTGCGCACCAGCGCGCGCATCGTCGCATTGACCTTTTCCAGATTGTCCTGCTCAAAGGCGTTCTCGGCACGGATGTTAGAATAGATCTCGATGTCGTTATCGGCCTTCAAGGCAAGCGTTGGCCCTGGCGCAAATGCCTTTGCCGCTTCCAGGGCATCCGTCACCGAACCCCCCTTGCTCAAAACCGCATTGGCCGCATCGAGAGCCGGGCGGAACCACTTCCCCTGGCTCATGCCGGCATCGATCAAGTCCTGTCCGCTCATTACCGTTGTCATTGTCTTTTCTGCGTCTGCAGTCCTTCTTGTTCTGTTGCTTTTCTTCACACCGCCTGGGCGACAAGCGTTGCCGGAGATCTATCTCACCGCACGCATTCCATGGTCATGGCGCTATGCGGCCCCTGTAGTCACCGGCGGCGTTCGCCCAGGCTCGTCTTCATCATCCCGGCGACGAGATGTGGCAGGACAATTTACTGAGCTACGGGCTCCTTTCGGAACACGGGATGAATTGAACATCCGACCTGCCTGCCGAAAAATCCAGCAAGCCGCTCTACCTGTAGTCCTGCCGGCATTTGCCGGGACAGTTCGTTCCCACTTGGTAGGAACTTGCAGCGGCGACGAGGATGGACGAAACCGGATGGCCCCGCTCGTGCCAGAGAGCGTATGCCCAGGAGGAGTCGAACCTGCCAGACCATCCAACTTTGGTGGCTGTAGTTCCGTCCGGCATTCGCCGCTGCAATTCCCATCATGGCGACAGACGTTCAAGAAACGTCCTGTCGTTCCTCCACGGTGGGAGATGACGACAGAGCGGGCTTCGAACCCGCAACTCCATTCGCGAAGCACCAACATAGTTTCCTTCGGCATTCGCCGCTTTTTTTCAGCCATGGCGACAAGTGACCAAAGAAACTTCCCGCTACCAAGGGGACATTCAATCCCTTGCAGGGTTCGAACCTACCGCGGCCATGTAGTTCCTTTTGCATTCGCCATTCATTTCAGCCATGGCGACAATTGTCCGGGAAACAGCTTGCTCTACCAACTGAGCTACAGGACCAGGCCCTGGCGAGACTCGAACTCGCGACACAGATGTAGTTCCCCATGCATTCGCCATGTCATTCCATTCGTCCGTGACGACGAGGTGTGGTGAAACGTCCCGCTCTGTCCGCTGAGCTACGGGTCCATGAACTGGAGGACTCGACGGGATTCGAACCCGCGACCTGGAGGGTAATAGCCTGTAGTTTCATCCGGCATTCGTCACGGCTCCCCGCGCCGTTCACGGCGGCGCGGGGGTATTGCTTTCTATGAGCCCGTCAGAGCTCGATCGCCTCGATGGCTTTCACCCAGCCATCCGATCCGTTGCTGTCGGCGGCAAAGGCCGCGATCACCCCATAGACGGCATCCGAGAACCCGCCGATGTTGAGCACGTCCTCTCGTGTCGACGCCTGTGTCGTGGCGTGGGGCTGGATATCGAGGCAAACCAGCTTTGCAGCCGGGTTGTGCCTCTTGATCCTTGCCCATTCCGTCAGCACAGCCGTCGGCTGGCCACTCTTGCGTGCATCCACCCAGGACTCGTTGTCCGAGATGAACACTAGGAGATCAACCTTAGCCTTATCGTTTGCGAGCCTCTTCAGCGGCGCGGAGCAGTTGGTTCCGCCGCCGCCGATTTTCGCCAGCTTGTCGGCATTGGTCATCACCGAATCCCGCTTATTGAGGCTGACGTGCACGACGTCATTCTCGAACGGCAGGACCCGCGCCTTCGGGTTGCGCTGCAGGAAGGCCGCAGTCATTAGACCGGCGACATCGATGCAACGGACCGAAGACGTCGCGCCCTTCCGGTGACCGGTTACGGGCGAGCCCATCGAGCCGGATACGTCGGGGCATAGCACCACATTGCCCGTCAGCGACGGCACGTTGGCAATGGCGATATCCATCGCATCCTGAAGCGCATCCTGCACGACATCCGGAACCAGACCATCGACCATCTTCCACGCCATCATCAGCTGATAGGGGAAGACCTTCGCCTTGCGGATTTCCTCGGGATCAGCAAGCCGCGCCGCCAGTGCCCCGGCAAACCCCTCGACCTCGAACACGCCGTTGCGTGCGAAGGTATTGAGGTTCTGTCGCACCATGTGCCAGCTGCCCTTGCGGGCAATCTCGACCCAATGCTCCCGCGTCAGCGGCAGCGAGGTCAGCATCTGGAACGGCACGTCCGGCACCGGGCCGGTCTGGTCGCGCCGAAACGCTTCTAGTGCCTTGACGAGTTCCGGCAGCGCCGCGTAGTCGTGCGGTTTGCCGATCGCCCAGGCATAGAGCGCCTTGCGCTCCTCCGTTGCCGGCTTCGGATGCACCATGCGGATGACGTCAGCAAGCGAAGGGTCGTTTCCGACCATCGCACGCAGGATCTGCTCGGTGTTCGCCCGTTCGAGCCACGCCTGCACCACCTTCTTTGGGCGCGTGCCGAGTGACTTCCGACCGGTAGCGCCAGAGCGCATGACCTGCACGAAGCCGCGCAGCATCTTGCCGCTCTTCACCACCCGAGGAAATGCACGGGCGAAGGCATCGCTCTGAAGGCTGGAAAGCATGGCGAGCAGCGTCACAGGCATGTCCTTCATATGACCCTTTTCAGCGGCATAGATAGCGACCTTGGCGAGGAATTCCGGCTCGACCTGAAGGGCGAGCGTCTTTACCGCGTCGAGTTGCTCGGCTCCATCCGCATAGAAGGTGCCGTTGAACGTGCCGGTCACAGCATACTGAGCCAGCGCTTCGTGCGGCGTCAGCCGATAGGCCGGCGCAGCTTCATGATTTTTTGTGTCCGTTCCCGGAAGCAGTTTTCCGAGGTAGGTTTTGAAGATTGCCTTGTTGACCATGACAGCACCTCTTGTTTGGTTCGTGCCAGATACTTTTCAAGACGCGTGCCAGTTTGAGCAAAAAGCCGGGAGATGTGCGAGAGTTTTTGGTCATCTATCTGTTTTTTAAAGGAGAAACTTTTCTACTTTATCGGAGGCGATCATGGTTTGCCAAAATTCCTATCCCGATGATATTATCGAATCTTATAGAGTTTTATTATTTTGGATAAGTCATGAAGCGTCGCGTCGCCATCAGCATATTGGGAACCACCCTGGATGCAGGGAAATGGGAAAACCGCTGGAGCCGCTGGCGGCCCAATGTCGCGCTCTGCCAGCAGCCTGGCCTGTTTATCGACCGGTTGGAGCTGATCCACGACAATCGCTCGCAAGCACTTTGTCAGCGGATCGTCGGCGATATCGGAACGGTGGCGCCAGCGACGGAAGTGCGGAGCAACGTCATCAACTTTCGCGACCCCTGGGATTTTTCGGAGGTCTATACAACCCTCAGGGACTTTGCTCGCGGCTACAGCTTCGACCCGGAAACGGAAGACTATCTAGTCAACATCACGACCGGCACCCATGTGGCGCAGATCTGCTGGTTCTTGTTGACCGAAGCCCGCATCATTCCTGGTCAGCTGCTGCAACTTTCGCCGCCTCGCGACCGGGAGCCAGAACAGGACTTCGCTGGCACACATAGGATCATCGACCTCGACCTCTCGCGCTATGACGAGATCGCCAAGCGCTTCGCCTCCGAGCGCGAAGACGCCGCCTCCTTCCTAAAGTCGGGAATATCGACCCGCAACGCCGCCTTCAACAGGATGATCGACGAGATCGAGAGGGTGGTGATCCGCTCGACAGCTCCCGTCCTCTTGACGGGGTCGACCGGGGCGGGCAAATCGCAGCTCGCCCGCAGGATCTATGAGCTGAAGAAGAGCCAGCGCAAGATCAGTGGCCCGTTCATCGAGGTCAACTGCGCGACCCTGCGCGGCGACCAAGCGATGTCTACCCTGTTTGGTCATGTAAAGGGCGCGTTTACCGGTGCTGCAGGCGAGCGTGCTGGCTTGCTCAGATCCGCGGACAAGGGCGTGCTGTTCCTTGACGAAATTGGCGAACTCGGCCTTGACGAACAGGCCATGTGCCTGCGTGCGATTGAGGAAAAGAGGTTCCTGCCCGTGGGCGCTGACCGCGAGGTGTCTGCGGACTTTCAACTGCTTGCCGGCACCAATCGCGACCTCGGCGAGGATGTCCGCAAGGGAAGATTCCGCGAGGATCTCTATGCCCGGCTCAATCTCTGGACTTTCCAACTGCCAGCCCTGCGCGAGCGCAAGGAGGACATAGAACCCAATCTCGACTTCGAGCTCAGGCGCTATCTGGAACGTGAAGGTGAAAACATCACCTTCAACAAGGAAGCGCGCGAACGCTATCTTGCGTTCGCGACCGGTCCACAAGCCGTCTGGAGCGCCAACTTTCGCGACCTATCTGCCTCGGTGACGCGTATGGCGACACTCGCCCCGCATGGGCGCATCACGACTGACGTTGTTGACGATGAAGTCCGACGGCTGAACGCGTTTTGGCGCAGTTCGAGTGACCACGGTGGAGCGGATTTGATCATCGAGGAAGTGTTAGGCGCAGAAGCTGCGGCTCGTCTCGATCGCTTTGACGCGGTGCAGCTTGCGACTGTTCTCCATACCTGCCGCGAGCATGCGACGGCGAGCTCTGCTGGCAGAGCCTTGTTTGCAGTCTCGCGATTGGAGAAAAAGAGCAGCAATGATGCAGATCGTCTGGCGAAGTATCTCGCTCGCTTCGGTCTCAGATTTGAGGATTTCACTAACGGTGGCAATCGGAGGGTCGGCCGCGCTTCTCTCCAAAACACCGAAAGACGAGTTTCATAGGTCAGCCTAGTCTAAAACGTAATATTCTCGATGGCTTAGTAGGTTCATGGGCGTTTGAAACACCGGGTCGTCGGTTCAATCCCCTTCAGGAGCTTAACATCTGAAACAAACTCGGCCAAATGGCTGTTTCACAACCCAAACCGTTTCCGCATTTCCCGACCTTCGCCCATTCTTCGCCGGGCATCCGGTCGATGAGTTCTTTCATCACCTTTGCAAAGGCGGCCTTAAGGGTTTCTTCGGTCAGAGCCTTGGCGAGATCTGTCGGAAGCAGCGGGCTCATGTCAGTGAAGAAGCCCGGATTGACGAGCTTCTGGAACATGCGCTGCTGCGCTTCTGCTCTGGAAATCGCTACCTCTCCTTTTCCAAGGTAGAGCAGAAAACACTCGACGGTCCTGGCCGAGTTCAGCCCCTCGAACACTCTGAGCGCGTAGTCAAGGTCGAACAAATCGCGGCCCTTGTTGCGTTGAAGCAAGGCACGCAGCTTGGTCGCCAGCATTTCTTCCCGAGAGAAGGTCGGGATTGCAGCCGTTCCGGTGAACCACGGATTTTCGACGCCAAACGGAATCTCGATGGGTGGATCGTAAGCTTCACCCTCGCGCGTGTTGATTTCGATCTTGAGTTTTATCGGACCCGGAGAAACTTTGTCTTCGGCTTCGACAGCGTATTTAAGTTTGGGCGCAACCGGGCTTGGTCGAAACGCGGCTTGCCCAGCCACGGATCGAGAACGTCCTGCAGATGTTCAAGTAACGGGCGGATAGGACCGGCAGTCGTCCTCACAAGGTCGATGTCTTCCGAATAGCGCAGCGGCTTGGGAAAGTGCAGCTTGTTGAGCGCAGTGCCGCCGCGGAAGCGCAGTTCGTCCCGCAGGAACGGATCGGAGAAGATGGCGACAATCGCGCGGCTGATGATGAGATCCTGCTCAACTTGCCATTGACTTGCCCATGGCACCACACCATTCCAGGCGGTGATGTAGTCCTGCGGTATCATTCGTCGATCTCCGGCGGCCGGCGAACGATCACACGCCAGTGTTCATCGCGTTCGGATGGCGGCGGCGACAAATCTGGATCTCCGGCCTGCTTGCGATCGAGTTCGATCCATGGCAACTGTCCGCGTGGAGATAGCGCTTCAAACATCGCTTCCGCTGTCTGCGAGTGCCCCAGCCTCCCGAGCAGATGCCCGAGGCGTTGTGCGACCGCTTTCTCGAAAGCACGGGACGAGGAGGCAAGCTTTTGGGGTTGCAACCGCTCGGCAAGTTCGGAAAGCACCGTAGCTATATTGTCCAGACCAGCCCCAGAATGCGGATAGCGAACCAGGTCGAGCGCTGTTAGTTCCGGCGAGGATAGCTTCATATATCCCGAAGGTGTCTTGCGGTCTTCGATTCCTGCCGATACCGCTCCCATATCCTTGCGGTATGAAAACACGATCCGCGTTCGCCCAGCCTCAATATCGGGCAGGAGTTTGTTCGTGACGACCTGAAATTCCATGGTCGCTTGGTGGGAGGCGCCATGGGCGGCCGCGGCCGTCAGCAATCCCACATAGTAGGGTCGTTTTTCGTGGCGCATCAGGGCGTCGATATACCACTCCGGAGGCGGCGCTCCCATGACGGCGTGCTGAGGCGGCACAACCACATAGAAACCGCGACGGGGCCGGATAAGATGGCCGCGTCGCTGCAAACGCTCGGCGGCGTCAAGAAATGCTCCCCGGCTGATGCCGATCTCCTGCTGGGCTTCATCTGCAGAGAAAACTCCCCGGCCGATCGCAAGTAGACCAAAAGCATACGAAGATAGTGTTGATCGTCCGATTTGCATCATATCTCCTTATCCGCTCTTAACGCGGAAAAATCAATATGATGCCATTATCGAATCATTCTCGAAAATCCGCCATTATTGCGGAAAATTCGATATGACTCGTTGACGCTGTCGGTACCGCTATCAGCCGCCAGGTCAGATAATGACTGCTGTAATCAGTCTTGAACAAGCAAACCTATCAGTCCGTTCTTGGCTCCAGATCGGCGCTCCTGGAGCGCAAGTGATTGTCTCGCTGATAAAAATCAGCATGAATATATGCTCCTTGAACAACAGGGTCGGCGGTCCGAATCCGTTCACATCATTACCATTTTTGGCTGCGCCCACAGCTTAACGGAATGATTTCGAGCCCGCCGGTCTGCGGGATTAACCGTGCCCTCTTCATGGTGGCGGCGCCTTAGGCAGCGCTGCTGTCCATGTGCTGACGTGATTGATGACGGTGTTGACATCTTCGGCGACCGTGAAACCGGAGATGGCTTTTCTCGGCTGGAAGTCGTGATCTCCATCTTCGACCCATAGAATTTCGATCATGCTGGAGAGCTTGAAACCAGAGACCTCCTCTCGCGATCCGAACAGGTCGCGCGTTCCCTGGCAGATGAGGGTAGGCGTCTTCATTTCCTCAAGATGAGCGGTCCGCAAGCTCTGCGGCTTTCCGATCGGGTGGAACGGATAGCCGAAGCACAGCAGTCCGGAAATCTTGCCCGTATCGCGAAGCTCATCCGCGACCATGCTTGCCACGCGTCCGCCCATGGATTTTCCCGCGATGACAAGGGTTCCTGGCGCACCGAGTTCATCGATCACCGCTTTATATTCCTGCTTCAGAAGTTCGGCGCGTGGGGGCGGCGACCGTTTTCCGGTGGAACGTCGTGCTGCCATGTAATCGAACTCGAACCGGACGACCCGCAGGCCCTTATCGGCAAGTGCGGAAGACATGTTTTCCATCCATGTCGTATCCATTGCACCGCCGGCTCCATGGGCAAGGACGATCGTGATCTTGGCGTCTTCAGGGCCGGTAACGAGAAAGTCATGGGACATTCAGATTTTTCTCTTGGTTCGTGACGCCACTGTCATACCGATGCGGGAGCCGCTGTAAAAGAGCCGGTTGCGATCCACACAACAGCAGCAGGTACCGTCTTGTGCCCGGCGCCTCATGTAACAGCCATCTCCCGTACCCGAGTGGGCGGCGCAGGTTCAGATCCTTTCAAGAGCAGGGGTTATTTGAAAGGTGGCGTCCTACTCTGTCGAGGGCGCATTGTTGCCGTGACGGGGAGTATATAAAGATCGCGCCTGGTCGAATCGCGTGCACGTTTTGCAATGATTGATTTGACAAACTTTGCCAACATTGTGTAACCTACTCGCACTAGGAGGCTCGAATGGCGACGATGAATGTATCTCTTCCCGACCCGATGAAAGATTGGGTCGAGGCGCAAGCGAAGACTGGGCGATATTCGAATGCTAGTGATTATGTCCGCGACTTGATTCGCAGGGACCAAGCTCGCAACGATAAGATTGCCGCCATGCAGCGTTTTGTTGATGACGGTCTCAAAAGCGGCGTTGGTAGTCGGTCGAAGAATGAACTCTTTGCTGTGGCCGTCGCGCGCGGAGAAACAATGCACGGCAACAGGTAATGCGTTTTAGCCTTTCAGTTGAAGCGGAAGAGGACATCATTGCGATCGCCGGACAAGGTGTACGCATGTTCGGAACCGCCCAGGCTAGGCGTTACCATGATGACTTGTTCGCTATGCTTGATCTGATCGCTGCTAACCCGCGAATGGCTCGTGAGCGAGAAGAGATTTCGCCGCCGGTTAGAATTCATCCTTTCAAAGCCCATCTCATTGTCTATCGGATTGAGGAGGGCGGAGCAATTTTCGTGATCCGAATACGCCATGGACATGAAGACTGGGTCGGCGATTCCGCTTAAGCCTCGCTAAACGGACGAATAAGCATCGTCGTGTCAGAGGCATTAAAGCGTGGCTTCTACTGACGTTGTCTAAATAGGCGTATCTTATGGATTTAATTGCGCGGAGCGCAGTTCTAATCCCATATGTGGACGGCCCCCGACTCGCAAGATATTTGAGATAATTTGATCTGATCGCTTGCATCCATATGTCCGGCCTGTTGTTGCGTTCGCAGATGAACGCTGGCCAAGATGGTTTCCGCAACACAGGTCCCAAACATCAAGGCGGCCTTGAAGGGCCAATGGGATTCCCGGTGTATCCTTTGTCCCGGATCGATCGATCACACCACCTGCTATTATCTTGCAAGTTGTAGTATCACCAACGCGTGGTGAAGATCATGACGTCTCGGATGCTTGCTTCCCCATCTTCATGCGGCGCGTCCCGTCAAGGCCGGTCCTGATTGTGCGCTGTATGTCTCTCCCGAGATCATGAGCTTCCAGGCTATGCGCGCCATCTTGTTAGCGAGTGCGACAGCTGCCAGTTTAGGCGGCTTGCGCTGGAGAAGTTCCGCTAACCACCGAGAAGCCTTACCAGATCGCCGCGCGTAATGAATGACAGCCGTTGCTCCAGCCACCAAGACGGCCCGCAGAGCTTCATCGCCGGCCCGCGTGATACCACCGAGCCGCAGCTTGCCGCCGGTCGAGTGATCTTTTGGCGTCAACCCGATCCAGGCTGCGAACTGGCGGCCAGATTGGAACAGCTCCGGCGCCGGTGTCTTCATGATCAGAAGAGCCGAGCCGATTGGGCCAATGCCGGGAATGGTGCTGAGACGCATGCTGCGTTCGTTGTTACGTTGCCATGCCTTTACCTTGGTCTCAACGTCTGCAATCTTCCTTTCCAGTTCAGCGTATTCCTCGGCCTGGCTCATGAACAGTTCCTGTGCAAGCTCCGGCACAGTTCCATCGGCTTGTATCCTTTCAAGCAGCAGAGGGATATGTGCCAGCCCCTTGGCTGGGGAGACACCGAACTCATTAGCGTAGCCCCGGATAGCGTTGGCGAGTTGGGTGCGGTTGGCTATGAGGCGAGTACGGACGCTGATCAGCATGAGTGCCGCTTGTTCATCAACTGTCTTAACCGGAACAAACCGCATCGTTGGGCGGCTCATTGCCTCGCAGAGCCCTTGAGCATCGGCCGCGTCGTTCTTGTTCCGTTTGACGTAGGGCTTGGCAAGTTGTGGCGCGATCATTTTTACCTCATGCCAGAATGAGGCGAGCAGCCGTGCCCAATGATGCGAACCACCACAGGCCTCGATCGCGACCAAAGTTGGCGGGCAGGTGGTGAAGAAGTCGATCATCTCCTTACGTCGCATTTTCTTACGCAAGACCGGCTTCTCCCCGGCATTCACGCCATGCAACTGAAAAACATGCTTTGACGTATCCATGCCGATGCGAATAATCTTGTCCATGGGCGGCCCCTTCGATTGAGATCTTAACAGCTCATTCTGGCACATTTCGATGCCGTTCAGGGGCCGTCCACTCCAACATCAAGAGCAAACCTATTTGCAATGTGGCATCGCGCAGACAGCAATACCAACAGCCGCGTTGCAGTTATTCATTCGTGAATTGGTGTTCTGCATGTCCCGCTGAGTCTCTGTAGACTCTCGGTGACGTCCACCCAGCTATCCGTTGGCTGAGGAGGTTATCATGGCGAAGTCCTGCCGCCCTTCCAGCATCTCTAGGATGCCGTCCATCCAGAGAGTGAGTCACCATATGGAGGGTTCTTGAACATTTCTCTTTATCTTGTCCAAGTTGCTCGGGGTCGCACGTACTATTCCGTATGGTCTGCACCCGAGGTTTTGAAATCGGCCGACGCTAAGAGTATCGTCAATCACATCGAAGCCGATGTAAACGGTTCCCACTGCGGCCCACGCGTCTAGACTGATCTCACCTAATTCCATATATCTTGTCCGGATTGTCCATGAAGGGCGTTCCGCCCCCTTCAAGGTCGTTCGAACCGCGACATCAAACACATAGTCCCCTTTATCCTGATCAATGTGAACGGACTGAACCACACCTTCAATGAGGACCTGACCGGCATTTATCGCGGCGTAGTTCACCCCACGAGCTGTGGTGCATGCGAAGCCGTGAAGCGGCGGTAAGAAGCAAAAGAGACCGAAGACTATGATTTTTTTCACGTTTCTCTCCGCCACATTCAGGTTTTGCGCTCCGCTGCGTGCTATACGTGTCTAAATAATTTATATCCGCGTAAATTGCAAACATCAGCAAGCTGGTTTAATGAAGGGAGAGGTTACTCGCTTAAGTAGGGGAGAGTTTTCAATGGTCCACATCCCGTTTGTAAGTTCTAACGGCTTGGTCACCGTGAACTTCAATGACAATATGCCTGTGCCCACGTACAACATGATGATAATGACTCTTGGCTTGTTGGAGCGCAGTTCATTCGCGGGCAATTTCTTCGGTAAGAGCAGCGTTATCTCTGTGGTCAATGATCCCAACGAATCATATTGGGATCACACTGCCCAAGTTTTACATTTTTCAACAATATCTCAGTCGCCAGATGGTAACTCTCATAGTTATTTCAGCTTGCTCGATGGTAGAGCCCATGTTGAAAGTCTGCAGAGTATTTTCGTTCACGAGCTGACGCATGCGTTGGTAGGCAAATTCGACCTGATTGATTTGGCCGGAAATCCGATATTCTTAAGGGACATCTCTGCAGGAGATAGAATTGCCGCCATGCTCGCGGATCCAACTGCGGATTTCATGGGTGAAACGGTTCGCATGACCAACGCGATCATGACGGAGATTTCGGGGCCTGAGGCACGAGGACATTATCTTAACACCGGTACGGATGTTGATGCCTTGGCCAAAGCAGGGGTTACTACCAACGGTCAATCGGTCGATGCTGTGATTTTCGGTGGGCTTCATGGTGCTCGTGATCTTACGATAGACAGAGGCACGTCGATCCACGCTGGCAAACCCGAAATTGCTCTTATCATCGGGGGCGATGGAAACGAGAAAATCGCCGCAGGTGGCGGCAGAGACTACGTTTACGGCGGAGCTGGGGACGATATCCTTGTTGGCGGCAAGGCGGACTTTAATGACCTGTCGCTTGATACCGCTCATCCAGAATGGGATGATGGTGAGACTGACCAGTTGTCTGGTGGAGCTGGGCGTGATGAGTACTACATCTATAGCAACCATGTTGTTGTGGAAACGCCACTCACCGATCCGTCGGTAGCCGATCTTATCAACAACCAGATCGATTTCGTTGATGCAACTGACCAAGATTTCAAAATTCACTTCCAGTTTCATGATTCTGACGGAAGAGTTCAATCTCTCGATTTGACGCCGGCGATGGTTCGCGCTGGTGTGGATTCGAACGATGGTTTGCCGGTTTATAAATTCGGCACTAAAGCCCTTGATGGTTATACCGGGCACATCATGGGGCAGGAGATTGGCGACAAGCTGGTTGTCTTTGTTACAATAGGCTATCAGGTCGCCGCCGTTCTGGGTGGATTTTACAACTGGCCAAAGTACCCGCAGGGTCCCGTTATCGGGACACCTGGAAACGACACCTTCTATGGCAGCAGTGGCAATGACCACATATACGGCGGTGATGGGAGTGATACATTCCACGATAGTGCTGGCGATGACATCTACGATGGCGATCATGCCGGGCCTCCCCAAGGAAACAGAAACTTTGTTTCCCTGACTCAGGATGGGAATGGTTGGGTGGACCAGGTCGTCTTTGATGGTGTCCTATCGGACTATATCTTTACTCTCAATGCGGACGGCTCGGCTACGGTCGTCGGAGCAAGTTCGGGGTCCGATAAGCTCATTGGTATCGAGGTCGTAAAGTTCTCGGGAGATAATACGGTCTATCAACTTTCCGATTTGCTCGCTCCGTCCATTCCCACTCCCACTGTTGTTGGCACATCCGGTGACGACCACTTGACCGGCACGGATGGCAATGATGTGTTCGACAGCCTTGGTGGCAATGACAATGTGAATGGCGGTGAGGGTAGCGATACCTATCTTTATTCCGTCAACGATGGCGATGAGTATATCGATGACGAAGCCGGCTCGGTGATCGACGTCGACGTCCTGAAGATGAAGGATCTCAACTATGCCGACGTCACGTTCACCCACGATAGCTGGTCCTCGAACCTGGTGTTGACGGTCAACTCGACCAACCACGTCATCACGCTCGACGAGCAATACTATGCGGCATCCGAAGGCTGGGGTCTTGAGAGGATCGACTTTGCCGACGGCATCTCGGTCGGTCTGCAGCATTCGGACGAGGTCTGGAGCTACAAGGGCTCGAAGGGCAACGACCATATTGTCGGCGCCATCTGGGGCAAGCAGGACATTTTCGAGGGTGGCAAGGGTAACGACTTCCTGAGCGGGGAGGGCGGCAGCGACATCTACATCTACTCGAAGGGCGACGGCTCGGACATCATCCACGACGGCGTCGGTTTCACCGACGAGGTCAATGTGGACGTCCTGAAGCTGACGGATCTCAACCAGGCCGATCTTTCCTTTGCCCGCGATGGCACCAATCTTAAGATCACGGTGAACCAGACCGGTGAGACGATCACCGTCGACGATCAGTTCTATCGGCCGGATGAGAACTACGGCGTCGAGAAGATCGAGTTTGCCGATGGCTCCTCCTGGGATCTGCAGGATATCTGGCAGAATGTGCCGGCCCCGTCAGCCCAGCGGATTGCGCAGATGAGCGCTTCCACGCATCATCCGGCTCCTTCGCCAGTATCAAATGGGGACGACTACTCCGCTGACATCATCCGGTTCCCGACGACAGCGTCCAACAGCCACGCGAATGCCGTACAGGCGGTCGATCCCGCGGTTCTGCACCATGCCGCCGCCGACGGCAATGCTGGCCAGAGCGCCGACAACATCATCTCACTGCAGGATTTCCTGCACGGCATGCAGAATGACGACCATGCGACCGATCTCTGGTTCGAGCCGGAGCCGATCGGTAGCGTCATCTGAGCCAGTAGGCGCTCAACTATCTGACGCGCGCGCCAAGCGCGCGTCAGACATGCTCCCATTTCAGTGCGCAAGGCGAACATGCCAACATTTCAGGGCCAACTTCGGGATCGCCTCGGCTTGCGCCGGGCGTGGATAGAGATCGCGATCTTCACGATTGTCGTGAATGCTCTGCTCCTCGTTCCCTCTCTTTACATGATGCAGGTCTACGACCGCATTCTGCCCGCTGCCAGCATCACAACACTCATCTATCTGTCGTTGATCGCGACTGCTGCCCTGGCACTTCTTGCGGTGCTCGATATCGTCCGCTCCTTCTATTGTCAGCGCGTCGCCGTCTCCCTCGATCGCGAGCTTGGCGAAGCGGCTTTCGTCGCGTCGATGAATTCTCCAAGGGCCGAGAGTGGCGATACCCAGCCATTGCGCGATCTTTCGACGGTCAGAACCTTTGTCGCGTCAAAGGGGCTGGCAAATCTGGTGGACTTGCCGTTCGTACCGTTCTTCCTGGTGTTGCTTCTGTTCATCCATCCGATCCTCAGCCTCGTGACATTGGCTGGCGCGATCGGATTGATCATCCTTGTCATCATCAACCAAGCCGTTGCTCACAAGGCAGGTTTGCGGGCACAGGAAGCGTCCGTAACCGCCAATCTGCTGGCGCAGTCATTCGTCAGAAACGCAGACACCGTCCGCGGCATGGGCATGACCGACAACATCCTGCACGTCTGGGGGAACCACTTCGCCCAGGCTGCCCGTTCCCAGGACAGCGCGGCTGGCTCTGCATCGACATTTGCCGGTATCTCCAAAGTCATTCGCATGGCACTGCAAATGGCAATTCTTGGCACTGGGGCGGTCCTTGTCATGAGGGGCGAGATGACCGGTGGAATGATCTTCGCCTCCTCGATGATTTCCGGCCGGGCGTTGCAGCCGATCGATCAACTGGTCGCCGGCTGGAGGCAGGTTTTCGATGCCCGCAAGGCATGGCAACGCCTGAAGGAGACGCTGTCGTCCGATCAGATGGGGCAACAACGACGGATCGAGCTTCCGGAGCCTTCCGGACAGATCTCAGTTCGTGACCTCGTCTGGGCGCCAGCCCAGACGCAAGGTGCCGCACCCGTTCTCAAACGCTTGAATTTTGACATTGCAGCCGGCGAGGCCATCGCGATCCTCGGACCGAGCGGAGCCGGCAAGTCTACTTTGGCCAGGCTCCTTGCCGGTATTGGCACGCCCACCGGAGGATCACTCAGCTTGGACGGAGCCGATTATAGAACCTGGAATACCCGACAGTTCGGCCGCAATGTCGGATATCTGGCGCAGGATGTTCAGCTGCTCCCCGGCTCGATTGCCCAGAACATTGCGCGCTTCGATCCGTCGGCCAGCGATGATGAAGTCACCACGGCAGCCGGCAACGCTGAGGCCCATACCCTGATCCTTGGACAAAGACAGGGATACCAGACCGTCATCTCCTCCTCGGGCTCATCATTGTCAGGTGGGACAAAGCAACGGATTGGTCTTGCCCGCGCGTTCTTTCGCAAGCCCCGCGTTCTCATTCTCGACGAGCCCAACGCCAATCTGGACGCTGAAGGTGAAGCCGCACTCGAGAAAGCCCTCCTACATGCCAAATCATCGGGAACGACGGTCGTGATCGTGACGCATAGGCCCTCCATCGTTCTTAAGTGCGACCGGGCCATGATTGTGAAGGATGGTGCAATCGAGACGATCGGCGCGGCTGCCGACATCCTCAAGTCACTCTCGCCCAGGCGCATTCGCCAGGCACCTGTCGGCGATGCTGTCGACCGACCGGTGTTACCTTCACAAATTGGCGGTGCTGCACACGATGCAACACCAGGTGCGCTTGGTGTTTCGGAGGATGCATGATGCCGAGTACAACGGGTTCATGGCGAGAACAACTGTCCCTTTCCACGCGAGCGCCTGCCTGGGCCGGCTACGTCGCCATCCTTGGATTTGGCCTGACGTTTGGAACCTGGGCCGCATTTGCGCCGATCTCCGGAGCAGCCGTTGCAAGTGGCACGATCGCAGCCGCCGGCCGCAATATTCAAATGCAGCACCTGGAAGGCGGAATGATCAGGGATATCCGTGTCCGCGATGGGGATATCGTTCACAAGGGTGATATTCTGGTCACTTTGAATGATACCGCGGCGAAGACGCAGCTGAACCGATTGATCAAGCAATGGCTGACCCTGACGATGCAGGCGCGGCGGCTCGAAGCGGAGCGTGACGGCCGGGGTGCCTTTGTTGCGACGATTCTTCGCCGTCTCGGTCCATTGGATTTCAATGCGAGCGAGATCATTCGGGAAGAAAGAAAGATGTTCACCGCCAGGCTCGCGCGCTTCCGTTCCGAACAGCTGATCCTCGCGCAGAGATTGACCCAACTTGGAGAAACCAAGGCAGGCTTGGTCGAGCAGAAGATCGCGATCGACAAGCAGTCGCAGGTCGTGAAAGACGAGCTTGCGCGTAAGCAAGGGCTTCTCGAACGCGGATTGATCAACCGTTCTGACTACACTGAGCTGCTGCGTATAGACGCCGACCTTCTGGGGCAGGCGGCCGCCATTACTTCCCAGCAAGCGGCCACCGGCTCTCAAATCGCCGAGGCACGTGAGCAGATCGAAAGGTTACGCTCTCAGCGCGTCGAGGAGGCTGTGACCAAGCTGAACGAGGCGAGGAACACACTGCGTGACGTCGAGGAACAGATCGCGGCCGCTATCGGTGTGCTAGATCGCACCGTTGTCCATGCACCGACAGACGGGATCGTCGTCACTTCGCTCTACAATACCGTCGGCAACGTAATTGCGCCCGGCGAGAAGGTCATGGAGATCCTGCCGACCTCCAAACGTCCTCTGGTCGAGGCGCGCCTGAAGCCGACCGACATCGACGTTGTGCGTGTGGGACAGCCTGCACGGCTGCGCTTCTCTGCTCTCAACGCTCGCTACACGCCTGAGATCGAGGCGGTCGTCCAGCAGGTCTCGGCCGACCGCCTTATCGACCAGGCGACGCAGCAACCATATTATCGCGCGCTACTCACAATTACAGCTGATCTGCCAGCATCGATCCCCGAGGAGCAACTGCATCCGGGCATGCCGGTGGAGACGTTCATCAGCACGGAGGACAGGACCTTCTTTAGTTACCTGATGCGACCGCTCCTGGATTCGATGCGGCACGCATTCGTGGAAGACTAATCGGTCACCCGCGGCGCGGAACTGACGACGGTGCGTGACAATCTCCGCCACTCCTCGATCGCCACAATCTCGGTCTGCCTTCAGAATAACGAGGTCAAACGCTCCCGGCAGATGGATGAGGCGTTCGCTGCAGAATAACTGGGTACCTAACCTCTTCGGTTGCCAGGCTTGGCGAACTTTATTTTTTCATTTTCTAAAGTGATACCATTTGCAAATAGTGCTACTTTAGGTATAGAAAGTTCGCACGGTGGCCATAAACGCAACCGAAACGTCGTCGCGAGGGGCGCCGTCATTTCCTCGATTAAGTGCTCGCAAAAATTGGTACGAAAAGCAAATGCTTAGCCTCGTTCCAGTTTGGCGAGTTCAGCGTGGATGGTTCCTTAGCCTATGTGGCGAAGTGTCGCCAGCGGTATTCGCCAGACTTTGAATAATGCCGACTCCATCGCCGGATTCGTCGAAGGGGAACATTTGTTCCACGTTTTATGCCCGCCATAGTTGCCGTTCCGTGCCTTGCCGTCTGTTGCCGACAACCAAGAGAAAGAGCATAAGCAGCATGTGTTCGAAAAAGACCAGAGAGCCCTTCCCGCGATTCCTTTTGCCGACGGGCGTGTGTGTTGCGCTCACCGGCGCGGGCATTATTCCCGCGCATGCGACCTGCAGCACGGCAGGCCTCACCGTGACCTGCTCGGGTGTCGCCAACCCACTCGCGCCGAGCTACGCGAACAGCGCGAACAACATCAATGCGACCGTCAACCCCGGTGCGAGCGTTGGAGTGCTGCTCGGCGTCGGCGGCACCGCGATGTCACTGACGGGCAATAACAACACGCTGACCAACAACGGCACGATCGACCCGTCGGCGCTCGGCTCCGGGCTCGGCGTGCTGTCGAGCGGCGCCGTGGTCGGCAACGCATCGGCGAGCCCGAATACCACGGTCATCAACAACGGTACGATGTACGGCTCGACCGGGGTGGCGGTCAGCGGCGTGACAGGCATGGCGCTGTCGGTCCAGAACGGCACGGGCGGGACGTCGAACATCAGGAACACCGGCACGATCGGCTCGAACCCGCTGGTCGGCGCGACGCTGAGCGGCGCGGATGCGCCGGTGGTCGCCGCATACGGCGGCGGCACGGTCAACATGACGAATAGCGGCACGATCTACGGCCGCGTCTCGTTTGGTTCGAACGGCACGCCGGGGCAGGGCAATACGTTCACCAATTCAGGCACGATCAACGGCGGCGTGTCGATGGGCGCGAATGGCAACAACACGTTCACTGCCGTGACGGGCTCATCGGTCAACACGGCGGGCGGCACCGGTGGCGCGTTCAACATCACGGTCGGCCCGAACACGCTCAACGTAGCGGCGACGGGCATCGTTGACGGTGGCGCGGGCGGCAACAACATGCTCAAGCTGCAGCAGGGCGTGTCCGCGAACGGCACGATCGCGGTCAACAACTACATCAACTTCAATCATCTGAACGTCCAGGCCGGCAACTGGACGATCAACGGCGCGTCGACCGCGCAGGACGCGACGCTGTCGGGCGGCGTCGCGATCATCAACGACAACGCATCGCTCGGCACCGGCACCATCACGGCCACCGGCGGCGCGTTGCAGGCGGGCACGGCCGGGCTCGACGTTTCCAACAATGTGGCGCTCGGCGCGGGCGGGTTGACGGTGCAGGGCGCGACGGGGCTCACGCTATCGGGCACGGTGTCGGGTGGCGGCGCTCTGACGAAGAACGATGGCGGCACGCTGACGTTGTCGGGTGCGAGCACGTACACGGGCGGCACCAACCTGAACGGCGGTGGACTGATAGTCAGCAACAGCGCGGCACTCGGCACCGGCGCGTTGAACGTCAACGCGGCAGCGTCGCTCGACGCGAGCACGAACGTGACGCTGGGCAACGGGATCAATCTCGCCACCGGCACCACGCTCACGATCGGCGGCAGCAACAACCTCGGGCTGTCCGGCACGATCGCGGGCGCCGGCGGCCTCGTGAAGAACGGCGCGGCGACGACGATGCTGACCGGCGCGAACACGTATACGGGCGAGACGACGATCAATGCCGGCACGCTCGCGCTCGGTGCGGGCGGGAGCATCGCGGCGACCGGTACGCTGAACCTGACCGGCGCGGGCGCGACGTTCGACCTGAGCGGCGCGTCGGGTGCGCAGACCATCGGCTCGCTGGCGGGGGCGGCCGGGACGAACGTGGACCTCGGCAGCAATTCGCTGACGATCGACGGCACCATCAATGCGACCTACGCAGGCACGATCGGCGGCGCGGGCAGCGTAACAGTGTCCGGCGCCGGCACGCAATCGCTGACCGGCACGAACGTCTACACCGGCGGCACGAACCTGAACGGCGGCAACCTCGTCGTCGGCAGCAACACGGCGCTGGGTTCCGGTGCGGTGAACGTCAACGGCTCGTCGACGCTCGATGCGACCACCAACGTGTCGCTCGCAAACGGCATCAACGTCGCCACCGGCACGACGCTGACGCTGGGCGGCAGTACCGCGCTCGGGCTCAGCGGCACGATCTCCGGCGGCGGCGGGCTGATCAAGAACGGCGCGGCGACCACGACGCTGAACGGCGCGAACACCTACACGGGCGGCACGACGATCAATGCCGGCACACTCGCACTAGGCGCTGGCGGCAGCCTCGCATCGATGGGCGCAGTGAACCTCGCCAGTTCAGGCGCGACGTTTGACCTGAGCAGTGCCACGGGCGCGCAGTCGATCGGCGCGCTGAACGGCGTGGCTGGCACGAACGTGAACCTCGGCGCCAACGCGCTGACGCTGGGCGGGACGGCCGGCGGCACGTTCAGCGGCGCGATCGGCGGCGCAGGCAGCCTGACGCTGGCCGGCAGCGGCGCACAGACACTTGCCGGCGCGAGCACCTACACGGGCGGCACGCACCTGAACAGCGGCAGCCTCGTGCTCGGCAACAGTGCGGCGCTTGGCACCGGCGCACTGAACGTCAATGTGTCGGCGTTGCTCGATACGAGCGCGAACGTGACGCTCAGCAACACGGTCAATCTCGCTGCCGGCTCGACGCTGACGCTGGGCGGCAGCAACGCGCTCACGCTGAGCGGCGGAATCGCCGGCGCGGCTGCGCTCGTGAAGAACGGCGCGGCGACCACGACGCTGAACGGCGCGAACACCTACACGGGCGGCACGACGATCAATGCCGGCACACTCGCACTAGGCGCTGGCGGCAGCCTCGCGTCGATGGGCGCAGTGAGCCTCGCCAGTGCGGGCGCGACGTTTGACCTGAGCGGCGCATCGGGCGCGCAGACGATCGGCGCGCTGTCGGGCGTCGTGGGGACGAACGTCAATCTGGGCGGCAACGCGCTGACGTTGGCCGGCAGCGGCAACACGACGTACAGCGGCGCGATCGGCGGCGTAGGCAGCCTGACGATGGCCGGCAGCGGCACACAGACACTTACCGGCGCAAGCACCTACGCGGGCGGCACCACGATTAATGCAGGCACGCTGTCCGTGTCGTCGGATGCCAATCTCGGCGCGGCGTCGGGTGCCTTGACCTTCACAGGCGGCGTTCTTGCGACAACGGGCAGTTTTATCAGTGGACGCTCCGTTACGCTGAACGGCACCGGCGCGTTTGATGTTGCGGCTGGTGATACGCTTGGCCTGACGGGGACACTATCGGGCGCCGGCAGCTTCACCAAGGCCGGATCGGGCATTTTCGATTATGATGGTAACGGTTCCGGCTTTACCGGCATGACAGAGGTTGCCGCCGGCTCGCTGATCGTCGGTTCGGATGCAAGCCATGCCAACGCCACGCTGGGCGGTTCGGTGACGGCGAACAATGGCGCAACTCTCGGCGGCCATGGCACGGTGGGGTCGGGTAGCGGCTCCGTGGTCACGATCGGCTCCGGCGGCACGGTTGCGCCGGGCAATTCCATCGGCACGCTCACCGTCAATGGCAACTATGTGCAGGCGGCCGGTTCGACCTACGTGGCCGAGATCGACCCGAGCGGCGCATCCGACCTGATCAAGGTGACGGGTACTGCTACCATTAATGGCGGGACGGTTTCTGTGCTCAAGGCTCCGGGCAGCTATGCACCGGGCACGCATTACACCCTCCTGACAGCAGCCGGCGGCGTGACCGGTACGTATGGTACGCTCGGCCAGAACATGCCCTTTGTCGATCTTGCCCTGAACTATGACGCCAATGACGTCTTCCTCGACGTGGCACGCAACAATGTCGCATTTCCGGCAGTCGGGATCACCCGCAATCAGAAAGCAACGGCCGGCGCGCTGGAAAGCCTCGGCAGCGGCAGCACCCTCTACACGGTCATCGCAGGCGCGCCGGACGCAGGCACGGCGCGTGCGGACTTCGACGCACTGTCGGGCGAAATCCACGCTTCGGCTCGGTCGGCGCTGATCGATGACAGCTATTTTGTCCGCGATGCGGCCAACAACCGCATTCGGTCCGCCTTCGGCGATGCGACGGGCGCGGACATGCCGTTGCTGGGTTATGGGCCGGATGGAGTAAAGCCGGTCACCGCCGACAGCATCGGCGCGGTCGCATGGGGTCAGGCTTTTGGCACATGGGGCTCCTATGACGGCGATGGCAATGCCGCCGGCATGGATACCTCCATCGGCGGTTTCCTGGCCGGTCTCGACGGGGAGGTCGCGGAGAATGTGCGGCTGGGCCTGCTGGCCGGCTACAGCCGTACCAGCTTCGATGTCAGCGACCGCGCTTCTTCCGGCAGCAGCGACAACTGGCATCTGGGTCTTTATGGCGGCGGCAAGTGGAATGCGCTGCGCCTGTCGGGCGGTCTGGCCTATACTTGGCACGATATCGCCACCAGCCGTTCGGTTGCCTTTCCGGGCGTCACCGACAGCCTGAGCAGCGACTACCATGCCGGCACGGTTCAGGCCTTTGGCGAGGCTGGCTACCGCATCGATACGGCCGGCGGCTTCGCCTTCGAGCCCTTTGCCAACCTCGCCTATGTCAGCCTGCATACGAACGGCTTTAGCGAAGACGGCGGCAATGCGGCGCTCCGCGGGAACGGCGGCACCACCGACACCACCTTCACTACACTGGGCCTGCATCTCTCCTCTGTCTTCGACCTTGGTGGTACGAAGACTAATGCGCATGGCACGCTGGGCTGGCGTCATGCCTTCGGCGACACCACCCCGATCTCCCGCCAGGCCTTTGCCGGTTCTGACACTTTCACGGTCGCCGGCGCGCCGATCGCACAGGATGCCGCCCTCATCGAAGCGGGTCTGGACGTCAACCTGACCAAGGCTGCCACGTTGGGTGTCGCCTATCAGGGCCAATTCGGCGGTGGCGCGATGCAGAACGGCTTCAAGGCCGACTTCAGTGTAAAGTTCTGATCAGCAAAGCTCGCTCTGCCGGTCGACGGTATGTCGCTGTTAGAGCGGGTTGTTGTTGTGCCCTTGGTCTGAACCTCCGTTTTGCTGTTCCAACATTGCGAAGCTGCCAGTCTGCAACCGGCCCCAAACCGGTCAATCCAAGCAGGCAAAGCCAGTGGTTGCTACTGAGGAATTTCGAACAGATAGATGTTTGTAACGATAGCGTCGTCGGTTCGAATTGGTTGTCTAATCGCCTGCATCGAGTCAAGCGGATTTCAAACGACGTACTTCGTTGCTGTGTTGCAAGCGTTGTATCGCGGCATCTTTTTCACTT
>NZ_JACHBG010000024.1 GCF_014207095.1 Martinezella lusitana
TCTGGTGTACAGACGGTGCGGTCACCTCAAAGTGGCGACGCATGTCCGCTTCTGCCGGGGAGCGTTTGAAGATCCTGGTATAGGCATAAATGAAGGCCAGGTATTGGCCCTGCAGCTGCGTGAACTGTGGCGCTCCGGCAGGAGGCTCTTTGCCAAACGTTTGATTCATTTGAGTTTAACCTGTGTTTCATCGCATCAGGAGGCTCAAATGAATATAAGATATCATGTGGAACTCAACCAGCTTGAACGTGAGCAACTGAACGCTCTTTTGAGCGGTGGCCGTCACTCGGCGCGCAGGCTCAAGCGTGCACAAATCCTGTTGGCGGCGAATGAGGGTGTGAGCGACGAGGTCATCGCTGCGACTTTGAATGTCAGCGGATCGACCATCTATCGCACCAAGCGCCGCCTGGTAGAGGCCAATCTCGAAGGCGCGTTGAGTGAGGAGCCACGGCCCGGCGTTGCCCGCAAACTATCAGCCAAGGAGGAAGCACTGCTGGTGGCGACGGCTTGCTCAACTCCGCCGCCCGGCCGGGCACGTTGGACGCTTGAGCTTCTGGCTGACGAGATGATCAAGCTGACCGATCACGCGCAGATCTCCTGCGAGACCGTGCGCCGAAGGCTTGGTGAAAATCATCTCAAGCCATGGCGAAAAGACATGTGGTGCATTCCCAAGGTCGACGGGGAATATGTCGCCCGAATGGAAGACGTCCTGGACCTGTATGCCGAAGCCCCAGACCCGCAAAGGCCGGTTGTCTGCTTTGACGAAAGCCCGGTCCAACTGATTGGCGAGGTGCGGGACCCCATTTCTGCAAAGCCGATGCAGCCCTTGCGCTACGATTGTGAATATCGCCGCAATGGCACCGTCAATCTTTTCGTTTTCTTGGACGCGCATCAGCCATGGCGGCGGGTGAAGGTCACCGATCGGCGCACCAACAAGGACTTCGCCGAGTGCATGCGCGAACTGGTCGACATTGACTATGCTGACGCAAAGACCATTCGTGTTGTTATGGACAATCTCTCTACCCATTCACCCGGCGCGCTATACGACGCGTTTCCTGCCGCCGAAGCCCGTCGTGTGCTCAAGCGGCTTGAATTCCACCACACGCCGAAACACGCAAGTTGGCTGAATATGGTCGAGATCGAGATTGGCGTTTTGAAAAGCCAATGCCTCGACCGCAGGATCGACGACAAACACAGGATGATTGCAGAGATCAATGCTTGGCAGCAGCAGAGAAACGCGCAAAGGGCACAAATCCAATGGATGTTCACCACCGAAAAAGCCCGTGAAAAACTCCACAAGGCCTATCCAGTCAAAGAGTCATAATCTCTGCGGAGGGGTACTTGAAGAAGCACGACCCGGTTGATCCGTCTCTGGCCGCGTCCGTCGAGGCCCTTTGCCGCGATGCACATAAGGATCACGACTGGAGGGCCGGCCGGGGTCCTCGCAGGCTCAGCAACCGAAAACTCGAGAACATCGAGCGGTGGCTGGAGTTGCCAATGCGCACCCCGCCATCCATTCCCCTCGAAGACGTCGATTGGGAAGTCGGTCCATGGCTGTCATCCTGGGAGATCTCGCTGCCGCCCGATCGGCCGCGTTATTTTCACCATGACAACTTATGCGGCAGAACCTGGCTGCTTTCGGGAGAGGAGCCATTAGGCGACATGGACGATGATGACGAGTTTCCAGCTTATGAAGAGCACGACAATACGGCGGAAATCGCCAAAAATCTGGTCGCCTGCTGGCCCAATCCGCCGAAAGAGATTGCGGCTACGGTCGGCGTTACCCTGCGACAACTCCAATGGTTTCTCTCGGAACGCTCCTCCCTGGACAGAACGGCCCGCTACGACCTTTCACGCCTGTTGGGCGTCGCGTATGACGAGCGGATGGGCGGCTACACTCCTTCGGGACCTTACGTCCTGATCGCCAGAAAAGCACAGGCGCTCGACGCGATCTATCAGGAGATTTCCGGCGCTGGTGATGCTTGTCCTTGTGAACTCGTTCCCGCGCAGGGAGAGGCAGATCCGAGCTGGCGATACGTCTTGATCAATGCATATGGAACGCCGCCGACCGTTGTCATGGCGCGCCGTGGCGAGGCAATCGCGGAGCGCCTTCCCGACCTGATCATGAACTACGAGGGCATTCGGCCGGTCTCCCCTACTTTTTACCGGGATGTGGTCACCACCTGCGCCCGCGCCTGCCAAACCCCTCAAGCGAATGTCCGGGAGATGACAGAATTCGCGAAACGGTATGAACGGCACTGGATTGATTGCGCGTGGCTACCGGATTGAATTTTCTGGTAGCACGTGAGCTCTGATGTTTGAGCGCGTTCGAACATACCAGCCTGGTTTCTTTGCACCCCTCCTTCCATAGGGAAAATGGAAGGTGCCGCTTTAACTCATCGTTTTCCGCGACCGTACAGCTCGATGTCAGCGACGGCGTCAGTCTTCCTTGCCTGGATGTTATCGCCATTTCCGTCAGCAAGGCGCTTTTGTGGCATACGGTCGAGGCCCGGTCTGGCAATCGAATCTACGACCTGGCCTGCCTTGGAGAAGAGGCAGCCCGGCTAGCGGCTGATCTCTACAGCTTCTTGAACCATCACCTCTTCGAATTGATCGGCTCAGACGTCGGTCATTTGAGCGAGGTGGACACGAGACTACAGTCTGTTGTCGAGGGTAGCCCGCAGGCAATATTTAGCGCAAGCCGACCTTTCCCATGCGATTTGGGGCGTTAGAGTCAATCACTCTTCTGAAACGGCCGTCTCCTCCTAAATAACGAGGTCTAATGAAAGATCCCAACGGGGCCCGTGGATCGACTTCTCCGCCCGCGTCGGTTTCTGGTTCGGCTCCCAGCGGCAGCCATTGTGCGCTCCTTCCAGACAGGAGGAGCTCGCCGGTAAATTCTTCAGGAGGCGGATGCGATCTTCACGTTTCCGCCATGTCCGCCTCCCCCAAAGACCCGGTGTTCGCCGAATGCGGAGCGGATCTGCCCATGAGGGCCGGGCAGGCCTATTTCGGGGAAGAGCAACTCGCAAACCCGGTAGGCTTCTTCCAGGTGCGGATAGCCGGAGGCGATGACGGTATCGATCCCGAGCTCCTGATATTCCCGGAGACGTTCCGCGATGGTCTTCGGAGATCCGACCAGTGCGGTCCCCGCACCCGTGCGGACGAGACCAATCCCCGCCCAGAGATTGGGAGAGACTTCGAGCTTTTCGCGGCGTCCCTGATGCAGGGCGACCATGCGCGCCTGGCCGACCGAATCCGAGCTCTTCGCGAACACTTCCTGCGCTGCGGCAATCGTTTCGTCGGAAAGCTTGGAAATCAGCCGGTCGGCCGCGGCCCAGGCCTCTTCATCGGTCTCGCGAACGATGAAGTGAAGACGGATGCCGAAGCTGACGTGCTTGCCCTTCGCCGCGGCGGCCTGGCGGACCTTGGCAATCTTCTCTGCCACTTGCGCCGGCGGTTCGCCCCAGGTCAGGTACTTGTCGGTGATACCGCCGGAAAACGCAATTGCAGCGTCGGACGATCCGCCGAAATAGAGCGGAGGGCGCGGTTCCTGTATAGGCGGCAGGCCAAGTCTCGCATCGATGGCCTTGATATACTTGCCGTCGAGGTTGGCCTTTCCGGTCTCGACCAGCGAGTTGAACACCTGGAAGAACTCGCCCGCATGATCGTAGCGTTCGTCATGCGGCAGGAAAATGCCGTCACCGGCGAGCTCCTGGGCACTGCCGCCGACCACGATGTTAATCAGCAGGCGGCCATTGGAAACGCGGTCGAGCGTCGCGGCAAGGCGCGCATAATAAGCCGGCGATGCCGTACCCGGCCGAATGGCCACCAGAAATTTCAGTCGCTCGGTATGGGCGGCGAGATCGGCGGCCAGAATGAAGGATTCTTCGCACGCCGCCCCCGTTGGGATAAGCACGCCGGAATATCCCAGCCGGTCGGCAGCCTTCGCGATTTCGCGGAAATAGGCGGGATCCGCCGGGCGGCTGAGATCGTCCGACCCCAGATACGCACCGTCACCGGACGAAGGGATGAACCAAAGAAAGTCGAGAGGCCTATCGATTACCGTCATTCCCATTCCTGTCAAAAGCGGCAGAACCGTTACAGATTTTCTCGATATTATTAAATTCTATAGTTTTCATAAGCAATTTTCTTCCAACTATCGTGCGGCTTTCGAAAAGATCGGTTCTCTTGCGGCGGTCTTAGTGACCGAAGTGATCAGTAAGTGTCTGTCTGATACGGTTCGCACCGAACACGGCGTGTTCGGTGACCTGGGGCAGACCCATCAGTTCACCAGAGGTTCCTCGGCCAAGGGGCCGGCAATGAGCACATTAGACACGGCTTCACTCCCTCGAGAGATCGAATGTGCTTTACCATTGCAGGCGATACCGAGCCACGTCGGGCAGGGCTGCAGGAGGCCGGCGACGCTAAGGTCGCGTAAAAAGTCCTGGCTCTCGAGAATAGCGCCATGCCCCGGCCCTGTTGTCACGACGATGGCCTCGACCATGATTTCCCGACTATCTCGCCTGTGCCGTTGTCGTAGGCTCACCTTGAAGCTGGAGCCGGTTCTCTCAACCGCCGCTACTGAAGCGGCGAGGATCTCAAGTTTGCCGCTGGAGAGCTCATCATTGATGACATCCTCCACCTGCGGCGGATGCGGAAGCGGTGGACGTCCCAGAACGGCCTGACATGGCGGGCGATCGGCCGGCGTTCGGCCATCGGCAAAGCGGCCCACACTTCTTGTCCCTGCAAGCGAACAGCATCGAGCACACAGTGCCAGGACAGTCCCTTGGCCTCAGCCTTCCTGTCCGCTGTGCGCACGTGCCGCAAGAGGCGGCTCGCCGTCATTGCGGGTTCCGTCACGAGATCGCCCAGCGCCTCCTGTCCGGCCGGCTGTGCCCGCGCGAACGAAGACCGCGCCGAGAGATGGATGATGTGGCCATAACGTCCGCGACGCTTCAGCGATGCCACGACGTCTGCCCGGTCCGTCCGTTCCCGATAATCAGCACATGGTCGGTCGCCGCGATGGGGCCAGCGCACCAGCGACCGTGACATCCATGACGAGTTTGCCGTCTCCGCGCAACGGCACGAGGACGTGGGCAAAGCCGGCGGCGGATGGCTGACGGCAAGGACCAGGAAATCGGCTCGAATCTCGGATCAGTCGGCAGCCTGCAAGCGATATTCCTGACCGTCTCGGCCAACTGTCTGGATTGTGGCTCGGCAGTGCACGATCCGACCCTCTGCGATCAAGGGGCGCAGTCGGGCAGCCACATAGTCACCGAAAACGGAACGCCAGGGATAAGGCAGGCCATCTCGACCGATCAGTCTTTCGTCGGCAACCTCGGTCGAACACTCTGCGAGCAGTTCAGGAAATCGTCGGGTCGCTCCGGAAAGAGTGTCATCTTACCTGCGGAGACGTTTATCCGGTGCGCAGGGTCGTTTGTACCATAGGCCAGACCCGTCACCGATATCAGAGCGCCAAGGCGATCTCATTCGGATCTCCACAGAATTCGATAGGTAATCTGAAAATCAGAGGGCGCCATGCCGCGGGGGCAGGATGCCATTCAGATAGAAGTTTCCGATATGGTGATATTTCCAGCGCACCGGATCATGCAGGGAATGCGTGCGGGCATTACGCCAAAAGCGGTCGAGCCCATAGCCTTCGAGCGTCGAGCGCGCACCACCGAACTCGATAAGCTTGGTGGCGGCAAGCTGTGCCACTTCCGTCCCGAGCGCCTTAACCTCCGCGACAGCAACGGATGCCTGCGCTACGCTCGCCGCCGTCGGTTCTGCGATGGCGCGGTCGATGATCCGCCCCGCCCTTTTGAGCAGCGCGTCGGCCGCATGCACTCTGATCGCGACGTCGCCGACGCCATGTATGGTGTGCGGATCCTCATAACCGTGCTCGATCGTCAGTTCAAAAAATGGCCGTGCATGGGCACGAACGTAGGAAATCGTCTCCGCGAGCGCCCCGCGCGCGATGCCGACTTGCACAGCAGCATGGATTATCTGCGCAAAAGGACCCATCGGCGTCGGCTGTTCGAAGCTTCCATCATGGTCAACGATCTGAAACGGCGCCACCTCGACGTCGTCGAAGGTGACGGTCCCGCTCCCTGTCGAACGCTGCCCGAAGGACGACCAGTCGTCGACGAAGCCGAGCCCCGGAGCAGCCCGGTCCATGAAGACCAAATGGACGCGGCCATTCGGTCCCTTCGCCACAGCGACGACGATATGGGCGAACAGTGAGCCGGTCGCGTAAAACTTCTGGCCGTTCAGATAGAGTTTTCCGTCGCGCTCGGCGAAATGCGTCTTAAAGTCGACCGGCGTCTTCGTGCCGATCTCTGTGAAGGCGTTGCCAAGACGGTCACCCTGCAGCACGCCCCGGAAATAGTGCTGCTTCTGCTCCTCGCTGCCGGTCAGTCGCAGCGCCTCTACCATGTAGAAATGATTTTGCGGGATCTGCCCGATTGAAGAGTCCGCAGCCGAGATGATGGCGGTGACCTCGGCCAGCGTCACCGCAGAGACGCCGGCGCCGCCATATTCCTTCGGGATGGTGATTGCCCAGAGACCGCTTTGCGAGAAGCGGTCGATCTCCGCAAGCGGAAGGCGTCGTTCGCGGTCGCGCTGAGCGGCACCGACCGCGAATTCAAGCGCAAGGTCCGTCGCGATCTGGATGGCCTCCGCATCATCGCGGATGACATGGGCCAGGCCCCCGCGCGCGGCTATGCGCGGCGCGGGACGGCCGGCGGTGAGCGCTGCATCCCGGTGCAGCTTGCGATCATTTGTGCTCATCTTGGGGTCAGTTCCAGGCGTGGCGCGGCGGGTGGACGCGGTTCAGATAATAATTGCCGACATGGTAGAACTTCCAGCGCACTGGATCATGCAGCGTATGGACGCGGGCATTGCGCCAGTGGCGGTCAAGTCCGTGCTCGGCGAGGGTCGAGCGGGTTCCTGCAAGTTCGAACAGCTTGTTCGTTGACAGGATCGCAATCTCCGTCGTCAGAACCTTGGACTCGCCTGTCTTGATCGTTGCTTCCGAGACCGTCTCCAGCGTCGGATTGGCGCGCGCCACATCGATGGCGTGCCCGGCGATCTCTAGCAGCGCTTCGGCCGCATGCAGCTTGATCTTCAGGTCGCCGATCTGGGCAATGGTGAAGAGGTCTTCGCCGGCGGTCGCCTTGCCGCTGTCGATCCAAGGCCGGCTATACTTGCTGACGAACTCGATCGTATCGTCGATCGTGCCCCGGGCGATGCCGACATCGATCGCCGACTGGATGATCTGCGAGACAGGGCCGCCGACTGTCGGATGGTCGAAAGAGGTGACCTTCAGCGCCCGAGCCTTAGGCACGCGCACGTTTTCGATCTTAACCGAACCCGACGCGGTGGTGCGCTGACCGAAGCTCGACCAGTTGTTGGTGACGGTGAGACCGGGGGCGTCGCGGTCGGCAAAGACGAGATAGCCCTGGCCAGTCTCGTCGACGCCGACGATCGGCACGATATGGGCAAGGAGCGCGCCAGTCGTGTAGAATTTCTCTCCGTTGACGACCACGTCGTCGCCATCATGAACGACCTTGGTCTCGAAATCGGCGACGGTCTTGCTCTTCAGTTCGGAGAAGGCGTTGCCGTAACGGATCCCTTCGAGCGCCCAGCCGAAGAACAGTTTCTTCTGCCCTTCCGTGCCGTCGAGATCGACGGTCGCGACGATCGCCAGATGGTTCTGAGTGATCTGCGCGATGGCCGGATCGGCCGCAGCGATGATGGCGATCACCTTTGCGAGCGTGGCATAGGAGACTTCCGGACCGCCATAAGCTTTCGGCACGTTGATGCTCCAGAGACCGCTTTGCGAATACGCGTCGAGCTCGGCGATCGGAAGCAGTCCCTCCCGGTCACGCAGCGCCGCCCCGACCTTGAAGCTCGCGGCCAGCTTCTCGGCTATCTGGATAGCCTCCTCTTCGCTCCTGATCACATGCGCCGGCTTGACCGGGCGCGGACGGGGCGACAATGGGTCTGTTGAATTGACGCGCGGATGGACGCTGTGATCAATCTTGGTCTCGGTGATGCTTCCCATAAGGAAAAACCTCGTCGGTTAAGGACCTCAGCTGGCATTGGCCAGCGTAATTGCCTGGTTGCGTTTGAAGGATTCGATGTCGCGGTAACGGTCGGCCGGATGGGCCTTGGGCAAATGGGGTCCCTCGCCGAACAGCTTCTCCCGCAGCGTTCCGGGGCGATAGCCGGTCGGATAGACCCCGCGCTTCTGTAGTTCCGGCACCAGATAGCCGACGATATCCTCAAAGGTCTCGGGAGTTACGGCATAGGCGAGGTTGAAGCCGTCAACGTCGGTCTCCTCAACCCAGGCCTGCAGCTCGTCGGCTATGGTGGAGGGCGATCCCACGACCACCGGTCCCATACCGCCGATACCGCCCCATTCGGCGAGCTCCCTGATCGTCCAGCGCTTATTCGGATCGCCTTCCGAAAGGCTCTCGATCGCCGAGTGGATGGCGTTGGTCTCGACCTTGCGCACGAGGTCGTCCGGTGCGTAGCGCGAAAAGTCGACGCCTGTCCAGCCGGACATGAAAACCAGCGAGCCATCATAGGAAACGTAATCGAGATAGTCGCGGAATTTGGCGCGCGCCTTCTCGTCGGTTTCGTCCACGATGACGGTCATCAGATTGTAGATGCGGAACTTCGACGCATCGCGCCCGACGGTCGCCGCCCGCAGCCGGACATCACGCACATAGTTCTTCAGAATGGTCCTGGTCTGTGCCGCAACGAAGACGCATTCTGCATGCTCCGCCGCGAATTGCTTGCCCGGCCCGGAAGCACCGGCCTGATAGAGCACCGGGGTACGCTGCGGCGACGGCTCGGTCAGGGCGTAGCCCGGCACTTCGAAGAAGCGGCCCTTATGGCCGATCTCGTGCACCTTCGACGGATCGGTAAAGATGCGTTTCTCGCGGTCGCGCAGTACGGCACCTTCTTCCCAGGAACCCTCAAGGAGCTTGTAGATGACCTCGAGATATTCGCTCGCCACTTCGTAGCGGTTATCATGCGCACGCAATCCGCCTTGTCCAATGTTCTTGGCACCGCTCTCCAGATAGGAGGTCACGATATTCCAGCCGACGCGCCCCTTTGTCAGGTGGTCGGCGGTGGCCAGACGCCGTGCGAAGGGATAGGGGTGCTCAAACGAGATCGAGGCGGTGATGCCGATGCCGAGATGTTCGGTGGCTAGCGCAATCGGGACCGCGAGTTGGATCGGATCATTAACCGGAATCTGCGCCGCCTGTTGGATGGCGTGGTAGTTGTTGCCCTTGTAGACGTCGTAGTAGCCGATCACGTCAGCGATGAAGATGCCATCGAAGACCCCCTTTTCGAGCGTCCTCGCAAGACCTTGCCAGTAGTCCAGATCCTTGTATTTCCAGGATCTGTCCCGGGGATGCGCCCAAAGCCCGGGCGACTGGTGACCCACGCAGTTCATGTCGAAGGCGTTGAAATGTATCTGCTTGGTCATTCCTCGATCCCATCCGAATTTCAGGCTTGGCCCCGAAGCATCCAGACACTGCACATATTTAACAGTTATTATATGTTTTTTATAGACTATTTCGTGGAATTTTTTTCTCGGAGTTTGATGGGCAGTGAATGGCTCTCGTCTCGGTTATCGCGCTGATCGGCCTTATTTGACAGCATCCGCTCGTGCGTCGCCACTTCGGCTCTAGCCGCTCGAAGCGTCGCGCCGAAAAGAAATTCTATGTTTTTTGTGTACTTTAAATTCCTGTTGGTTAACGGCAGGAGTTATCTGGCGAATGATCCCCCAAAGGCCGACGCGGGTGCCACACGGAATACCGCTCCGTGGTCATTCCTGCGGCCCGCACCATCGCAACCGAGGATCAATTCATGTCCGACCCCATCATCGACCAAGCATATCGCCGCCGCACGGTCTTGAAGACCATGCTGGCATCAGGAGCGCTTCCTCTTCTCTCATCGGGCGTCTTGTCCTCCGCCCTGGCCGCAGGCAATCGGTTCGCCGGACACACCCTCAATCTCCTGATCATTCAGCCGCATGTCGTCACAGGCAAGAAGATCTCCGAGGATTTCGAGAAGCTTACGGGTGCGAGGGTCAACGTAACCGCCGTTCCCTACGACCAGGTCAGCGTCAAGGCGACCCTCGACTTTCAATCTGGAGCCGGTGAATTCGACGTCATCGACTATTTCTATACCTACAAGGGCCAGTTGGCCGAGGACGGCGTGATCGAGGACGTCACTGACTTGATCGAGAAAGACAAGGCGGAAATCCAACCCGACGACTTCATCCAGACGATCTATGACCAGTACACGCTGCATGAAGGCCGTCGCTATGGCCTGCCTTATGACGGCGACAGCCACCTTCTGTTCTACAACAAGGAACTCTTCGATCGTTATGGCCTCAAGCCAGCAACGACCTGGGACGAATACAATGAAAACGCCAAGATCATCACCGACGCGGAATCCAAGAACGGTATCTACGGTGCTGCAGTCCTGGGCGCGAAGATCCCGGTGATCATCCTGTCGACCTATGCCAACCGCCTCACCGGCTTTGGCGGCAACTTCCTGAAAGCAGACGGCACCTCGGCCCTCGACAGCGCCGAAGCCGTGGAGGCGCTGAAGTCGCTCCTCGCATCCGCACCGCATGCATTGCCGACGCCGCTCGAGACGCGCTTCGAGGAAGGTCTACCCGCCTTCCTCAGCGGTAAGGCCGCCCAGATCGACTTTTGGACTGACCTCGGCGGCTACGCCCAGGATCCCAAGGGCTCGAAGATCGTCGACAAGTGGGGCGTCACCCGCATTCCAGTCGGTGGCGCCAACAAGACACCGCGTCTTGCCTTCAACGCCGGTTTCGGCTTCGCAATCACCAGCGGGTCGAAGAACAAGGACGTCGCCTGGGAACTGATCAAGCTCGCGACCAGCAAGGGCTACCACGAACAACTGCTCACGCTGACCGGCTCCGGTATCGATCCCGACCGTCACTCCGGCCTTAACTCCGAAAAGTTCAAGGCCTTCCAGCCGCTCGTCCAGCCGCTGCTGGCAGACGGTGCACTTGAAAACAGCCTCGCCTGGCCCACGGCCGTTTATGCCCCGAAGCTGGAAAACGCGCTGACCGATGAACTCTCCCTCGCCCTTGCCGGGACCAAAAGTGCCGAACAGGCGATCGCCGATGCCCATAAGTCCTGGACGAACATCATCGAAGCCAATGGCTGATCATTGAGCCCCGGCCCACCTGCGGACGTCGTACACCAGTCCCAAAGGCGTGGCTCGCGGCCGAGGGGGCACGCCTTTCCAGAGAAGAACGACGAAGACCACAGGCACGATGACATGACTGCGATCGATTTCCCCCCCGCTCGAAGACGCGCCGCCTCAACGACGGCAGATCACGGTATTTCGGCACACCGGGTCATCGGTTGGCTGTGGATCTCTCCGATCTTGCTCGGGCTCGCCTCGACCCTGGTCTATCCCACACTCTTCCTGGTGGCCCTTGCGCTCAGCAAAAGCACGCTCGGGAAACCCTTCCGCAGCTTTGTCGGATTGCGACATGTGCGGGACGTCCTCCAGGATCCGCTGTTTGTGACCTCTCTGACCAAGAGCATCGCCTATGCTTTCATCACGGCGAGTACCCAGCTGGCTATCGGCTTTTTGATCGCCTTGCTCTTCAGCCAGCTCCTGAAGGCCGGACGGTTCCTGGTAAGCCTGATCCTGCTGCCGCTCATGACGCCGCCGGTGATGGTGGGAGTCGCATGGAAGTTGATCCTCGCGCCGGCCGGAGGGCTCCTGAACGGGGTGCTCCTGAACCTTGGCATTGTCGACGCGCCCGTAAGCTTCCTGGGCGATCCTGTCTTTGCCTGGTTCGCGATCGCGGTTGCCGATGTCTGGCAATGGACGCCCTTCGTCGTCATCCTTAGCTTCGCCGCCCTTTCGACCATTCCCGAAGGCGTCCACGAGGCATCGATCATTGATGGAGCATCACCTCTGCAACGCTTCTGGCACATCACGCTTCCGCTCGTGGCGGCGCCGCTCTCCTCAATCTATCTCCTGAAGCTCATTCTCTCCTTCAAGGTCTTCGACCTCGTCTATGTCCTGACGTTCGGCGGTCCGGGCTTTGCCACTACGACGACCGGCTTCTCCATCTATCGCCGCGCATTGGAACAGTTCGATGTCGCCCGCGCCGCCGCCGAGACCCTGATCTATAGTCTGGTAATTGGCGCAGTGCTCTGGCCCGTCATCCGCATTCACCAGCATCTCGAGAGGAAAGACGCATGAAGATCAACCGCTCCGACATTCTGCTCGTTGCCGCGACCGCGCCGATCTTCATCTTCTTCACTCTGCCGATCGCGTATCTCATCTCGGTTTCTTTCAAGACCAAAGACGACGTGCTGAGCGGGCACTTCCTGCCGACAAGCCCGACGCTCGACAATTGGCCGGCCGCCTTCGAGGCTGCCTGTCTTTCAGGATTCATAGCCAACTCCGTTGCCGTATCGCTGCTCGCCGGCGCCCTGACGTTGCTGCTCACCCTCCCCGCCGCCTACGCCGTGCTGCGACTCGGCATCGGTGGCAAGTGGCTCGGTGATCTCACTCTGTCGAGCTACATGGCGCCACCGATCGTGGCTCTGATTCCCCTGTTCTATCTTCTCAAGGCAACCGGGCTCCTCAACACGCATGCCGGACTTGTGATGCTCTACGGCTTTGCCAATATTCCCGTCGCCTTCTGGCTTCTCACGCCTTTTCTCCGGCGCATGCCGCTGGAGATTGAACAGGCGGCAGCAGTCGACGGAGCCGGCCCCTTCCGGATCCTTGTCCATATCGTCGTGCCGATCATTGTGCCAGGCATCGTGGCGACGCTGATCATTGTCTCGGTCCTCGCCTATAACGAGTTCCTCTTTGCCTCCGCCTTCACCTTTTCCGACGAGACGCGCACGCTTCCCGTCGGCATCTCGCTCTTCCAGGGGGATCGGCTGGTCAATTTCGGACAGATGGCGGCTGCTTCTCTCGCGGGCATCGCACCAGTCTATCTGGTGGCACTCTTCCTGCAGCGTTATCTCGTTGCAGGTCTTGCCCATGGCGGCCTCAAATGACGACTGGACACGGTGCAAGCACGAGAATTCCGAGGAGTGGGCGGGATTGTTCCTCCGAGCCGTCACCCTCGCTAGAGAAGCTCGGGCGCATCCATACCCGCCTCAGTCTTATGACAAAGGGAGTGAACTGCTTCGTCGCCAGATCCGAGGCGAGCATCTCGCATGCGTACCGGCGTGTTCTTTTCGCATACCTAAACCGCTTCCCGTGACAGTGATCCGCCCCCCGCGCAAGATCTCTTATTTAGCTTCGAACGAGTTCAGCAATATTGACCTCAAGCCCAACTTGATAGCCGCAAGATAGTTTCATAAGTCGGGGAGACCTGCCCATTTCTCGATTCGATAAGGCAGAAGTTAATATACCCGCCCCCCGCCGGAGGGGGTTTAAGGCGAGCTCCGCCTGCGTTCTGAGCTTCTGACCTGCTGGTGCGATGGGAAGATATTTCTCGTTCATCGACCCTCTACTCGAATTCCGGTTAGTCCTGCACTTCCCGATGCGAATTACAGATTCCTAATGCCATCCAATGATTCCGAGCTCAACAGCTTTCAATGCAGCAGCCATTCTGCTGCTGCAGTTTAGCTTTCGCATGGCATTCCTAAGATGAAAATTTACCGTGTGCTCCGATATGCTCAATGTCTTCCCGATCGCCCACGATGATTTACCTTTCGCAGTCCATGCGAGGCATGCTTTTTCGCGGTTTGAGATGGCTGGATATTCCGTGTTCATGGCCGAGTTTTGCATCGTGCGGTTCCTAGGTGGAGTCTTGAGCCGGCGAGAGGTTCGGAAGGGACAATGCGCTTGTCACCGTGATCGATCCCAAAGCGAGACTCAAGAACCGTGCCAAATCGTCAACTGTGGCGCCAAATGCGCTAGAACCTCAGTGGCGGGGCCGGTAAGTGTCAATAAAAATCGGTTTCGATGGCGAGATGAGCAATCTCTGAACCGACTCACGACAGCGACTGTCGGTTGAACCGGCCGCCTGACCAAAGTACCCCCTTAAAAAGGAGAGCCTTTCGTGTCGAAGGGCCGGATGTCGCAGCGAAAGCGCTGGCGATCTCGCAACAGCCGGCGGCCGTCATCATTCATATCACCGCCGCCAAGCCTGACGGGGCAGCCGCCGGCAACTGTTTAGGCAAGCCGAGGTTGGCATGGAGCGTCTCTTCTCCGCCTTCGGTGCGGATACACGCCCCGCTCCTGCAAAAGCGGCACGACCTTTCCGACGAATTCGTCAAAGCCGCCAGGAGGTAAATGCGGCGCGAAGACGAATCCATGCGCGCCATCGGCTGCTCCGGCTTTTGATAATGCAGATCATATTGGCTTATTCGTCAACGCCTCCGACATATGTTTGGCAGAGGCCGCATTTGGTTCACTTTGCCACGAACCTTGAGGTCTCTCACGCCGTGACGGCGCAAGAGACTTTTGCGGATCGTCAACTCCACGCATGCAGCGGGGGATTTTCGCCATTCAGGAAATATCTTCCAAGAATGGCGTATTTCCAGCGCACGGGGTCATGGAGCGTATGGGTGCGCGCATTGCGCCAATGGCGATCGAGGTTGTGCTCGGCGAGTGTTGAGCGAGTGCCTGCGAGTTCGAACAGCTTGTTGGTCGCAGCAATCGCGATTTCGGTCGATAGGATCTTGGCCTCGGCCGTGACGATCTGCGCTTCGGCGACCGTCTCCGCATTGGGGTTCAGTACGGCGCGGTCGATTGCATAGCCGGCTTTTTCCAAAAGCGCTTGCGCGGCATGCAGGCGCAGCGTCAGGTCGCCGACGGCCTGGATTGTATAGGGATCCTCCCAGGCATGATCCTGGCCGCTATCCACCCATGCCCGGCTCTTGGTGCGCACGAAGGCGACCGTCTCGTCAATGGCGGCCTGTGCGATACCGGTGTCGACGGCAACCTGGATGATCTGGAAGATCGCACCATCTGCGCTCGGCACTTCATAGCCCTTGTATCCAGGCACGAGATGGGTCTTCGGCACCTTGACGTTGTCGAGCAGCACGGTGCCGGACAGCGTCGTGCGCTGCCCGAACGAGGACCAGTCATCGATGACGGTGAGCCCCCGCGCATCCCGCTCGGCAATCGCATACCAGGCCCGCCCTTCGTCATCGAGCGCGACGATCGGCACAAGATGCGCGAGCAGAGCGCCGGAGGAATAGAACTTGCGCCCGTTGACGACAACGTGGTCGCCGGCATCGCTGAAGCGCGTTTCGAAATCGACCGCCCGTTTGGAACCGAATTCCGAAAAAGCGTTGCCGAAACGGGTGCCTTTCAGCACCTCGGCAAACAGGAGTTTCTGCTGGGCGACATCCGATACAGTCCGGATGGCAGCGACGACCCCCAGATGGTTCTGGGCGATCTGACCGATCGATGAATCCGCCGCCGATATGATTTCGATGACCTTTGCAAGCGTGGCGTACGAAACCTCCGGGCCGCCGAAGGCCTTTGGCACATTGATCGACCATAGGCCGCTTTGCGAAAAGGCATCCAACTCGGCGACGGGCCAAATGCGTTCGCGATCGCGCTTGGCGGAGTCCTTCACGAATTCGGCCGCAAGCCGGCGGGCAACAGCGATTGCCTCGGCATCGTCCTTGATGACATGGGCGGGCTCAGCCGGACGAGGAACCGCCGGCACAGCCTTGACGGCATTTTCGGTATTGACCTGTGAGAGCGTCATGATGGATTCTCCTGGTTGACGATGGCGGCCGATCAGGCCTGTGGGAGGCTTGTTGTGGCGGGTATGGATGCCGGTGTGGATTTCTGACCGAGATAAAATGCCTTGACGTCGTCGCGTCCGCGCAACTCGGCCGCATCTCCCGAAAGCACTGCAGCGCCGTTTTCGAGGACTGTCGCGCGGTCGGCATAACGCAGGGCGATCGCCGAATTCTGTTCGGCAACGAGAATGGAAAGACCGCCTTCAACATTCAGCCGCCGCAACGTCCGGAAAATGTCCTGCACGACGATCGGCGCCAGCCCCATGGACGGTTCGTCGAGCACCAAAAGCTTTGGACGCGACATCAGCGCACGGCCGATCGCCGCCATTTGCTGTTCACCGCCCGAGGTAAGACCGGCCAGCGCGCGGCGCTTCTCCTTTAGTCGGGGAAAAATCGTGTATATTCTCTCCAGATCGGCGGCGATCTCGGAGCGCGAGCCGCTCCGTCCAAGGCCGCCGGAAACGAGATTTTCCTCGATGGTCAAATTGCGGAAGCAATGCCGGCCCTCAAGGACCTGCACGAGGCCGGCGCGCACCAATTCGGCCGGCGTTGCAGTGGTGACGTCGCGGCCCTCGTACAGGACGCCGCCGGCGGTAATCTCGCCGCGCTCGGCTGGAAGCAGGTTCGAAATCGCCTTGAGCGTCGTCGTCTTGCCGGCGCCATTGGCACCCAGCAGCGCCAGAATCTCGCCGCGGCGCAGTGTGAAGCTGACACCGTGAAGCGCCGTGATTGCTCCATTGTAGGTCGCTTTGATCCCGTCCACGCTCAGCAGAACGTCTTTTCCAGCCATGGTCCACCCAATCTCAGTGTGGTTTCGTATGCGAGCCGGGCACCGGCAGACAGCAGCAGGACCGCGCTGCCGATGCCCAGCCACCGGGCTCAGTTCGTCACGGCCTGTGCGTCTTCGGACGTGCGCAACTTGATGCCCTTTTCCTTGGCGTAGGCTTCCGAGGATTTCTCGATGATCGGCCGGAGCAGTGCCCAGTCCGGCGCAATCCAATCGGAGACGACGTTCCACTTCTTGCCGTCCCACTGCTGGAAGGTCACGTAGCCGTTGCCCTCGTGATTGTCCCAGGTGACGTTTATGGAATGGAACAGGCCCTTGGCGCCGAGCGCCTCGACGCGAGCCGGATCAAGCTGCAGGTGCTCGAAGCCCCAGCGGACCTCGTCGCCCGTCAGAGTCCGATGTCCGAACTTTTCCTGGGCAATACGGATCGCCTCGACGTTCAGGATACCGTTGACGATACCGAGATTATGATAGACGGAGCCGATGCGCTTCTTGTCTTCCAGATTGCCCTTGCCGTTGTCATAGAGCGTCTTCACGATCTCCTGGACGATCGGATATTCCGTGCCGGAGGCTTGGGTCGTGATGGCGGTATATCCCTTCGCGGCGTCGCCGGCCGGGATCACGTCCTCTTCCGAGTTCGACCAGACATTGCCGATGATATGGTCGGCAGGAAAGCCGGTCTTGGCCGCGGTTTTCAGGGCGACCGGGTTCATGACACCCCAGCCGCGCAGGACGACGTAATCCGGCTTGGCGCGGCGGATCGTCAGCCATTGCGCCTGTTGCTCATTGCCGGGATGCGGCACCTCGATCTGCTGCAGTTCGAAGCCATATTTCTGCGACAAGAGTTCATAGATCGGGATCGTTTCCTTGCCGTAGGGCGAGCCGTGATACAGCACGACGATCTTCTTGCCCTTCAGCTTGTCGAGACCGCCGAGCTTCGAGGCGATGTAGTTCACGATGCCCGAGGTCTCGCTATAGGGATTGAGCAGCAGCGGAAAGACATAGGGGAAAACGCGGCCATCAGTGGAATCCGTGCGACCATGGTTGATGGTGATCAACGGCACCTTGTCCTGCGTGATGCGGTCGATCATGGCATAGGCGATACCGACGGAAAGCGGGTTCCAGGCGGCAATATTCGGATTGCTCTTGAGACGCTCGTAGGCCTCGACGCCGCGTTCAACCTCGTATTGCGTTTCCGCTTCCGACCAGGTGAGCTTGACGCCGTTGACGCCGCCATTCCGCGTGTTGATGAGGTTCAGATAATCGATAAAACCACCGAAGAAACCTGTGCCGCCGGCCGCATAGGGCCCGACGCGATAGCTCTGCAGCGGGAAATATTGTTCATCGGCATGGGCGGCCGGTATCGCGGCCGAGACGGCTAGTCCAGCCGCAATGACAGCGGCCTTCAATTTCGCAAGCATGGTCATGTTTGGATACACTCCGGGTATTGTCCGGTGTGATGGCCGGAACTGGGTTGAATGAGCGATGGGTTTGATGTTTGCGGAGCTTGTGCCCCGGCTTGGTCAGGCCGGCCTGTCGATGGCAGAGCCCAACCGCCTTCGGATCTTGCCCCAAAGCGAGGAAAGCCCGTCCGGTTCCAGGATCAGAAACAGAATGATCAAGGCGCCGAGCACGATGCGCTGGCTCATGTCGAGCACGCCGGAATCGAAAACATCACCGAGCAGGAACGAGCCCAATCGAGATAGCACGAGCGGGAAGACGACGATCAGGGCGGCGCCGAGAAAGGCGCCCCGCGTCGAGGCAAGCCCGCCGATGATGATGATGAAAAGGATTTGGAACGATCGGTCGAGATTGAAGCCGGCCGGCTCGACGGTCCTCAGGTAAGCAAAGGCCCAAAGCGCTCCCGCAACCGCGATGATGAAAGAGGAGATCGCAAAGGCCAGCAACTTGGTTCTCAGTACGGGCACGCCGATGATGCGCGCCGCGATCTCATTGTCCCGAACGGCGATGAAGTTGCGCCCGGTTTGAGAGGTCGTCAGCCGATGCGCCAGGAAGGTCAGCACCACCACGATCGTAAGTGAAAAGAGATAGCGACCTGCCGGGCCCGTAAACTCGACGCCCGCAAGCGTCAGAGGCGGCGCATCAATGACCCCGGAGGCAGAGTCGTTTGAAAACCAGCTAAACTTGGTGAGAGCCCACTGCACGAAGAACTGCGCGGCGAGCGTCGACACCGCAAGATAAAAGCCCTTCAATCTGAGGCTCGGCAGGCCGAAGACGATGCCGATCACCGCCGCCATAAGGCCGGCCAGCAGGATGCTGACGATCAACGGCAGGCCATCGACGCGCAGATTGAAATTGTAAGCAGCAAAGGCACCGACGGCCATGAAGGCGGCGCTTCCGAGCGAGACCTGGCCTGCATAGCCGGTAAGCAGATTCAGCCCGACGCCGGCAAGGCTGAGCGCCAGGAACGGCAAAAGGATCGCCTCGAACAAATAGGTCGAACCGACAAAGGGAACCACGAGATAGGCGCCGGCAAGGATGGCAATCGGCGTCATCCAGCGGCTGAAAAGCCGTGTGGGATGATGATCGGTGGTAACGACGGCCATATCAGACCCTTTCCACGAGCTTTTGCCCAAACAGGCCGGAGGGGCGGATGAGCAGGAAGGCGAGTGCTGCGACATAGGCAATCCAACCTTCGATGCCGCCGCCGAAATATTCGCCGATATAGACTTCCGCGAGCTTCTCTGTCGCGCCGATTAGCAGGCCGCCGACGATCGCACCCAGAATGGAATCAAAGCCGCCAAGCACGAGAACGGGCAGCGCTTTCAGCACCACCAGCGACAGGGAGAACTGCACGCCGAGCCGCGCGCCCCATAGCAGGCCAGCCACCAGCGCCACGACACCGGCAGCCGCCCAGACCGTTGCCCAAATCCAGGGCAGTTTCAGTCCGACTGCAAGCGCAGCGAACTGATCGTCCGCTACAGCCCGGCATGCCAGCCCAATTCGGGTGTAGCGGAAGAAGGCGGACAGCGCCGCCACCATCGCAGCAGCGACTGCCGCCGCAAAAAGATCGAACTGGCTGATGAACACGCCGCCAATGTCGAATGGAACATCCTCGATCCCGAGCTCCAGACCGTGGACCTGCGTGCCCCAGATGAGTTGAGCCGCCCCCTCGATGATATAGGAGAGCCCGAGCGTCGCCATGAAAAGCGTAATCGGCGGCTTGTTGGTCAATGGTCGCAGCACGGTACGCTCGATGGCAATGCCGATCAGCACCATGACAGCGAATGTAATGACGAGCGCCAAGGCAAAGGGAACGCCACGCTCAAGAAGGCTGACAAAGGTCAGCGCGGCAAACAGCAACATTGCCCCTTGAGCGAAATTAAGCACGCCCGACGTCTTGTAGATCAGCACGAAACCGATTGCGACGAGCGAATACATAACGCCCGACAGCAGGCCGCCAACCAGCACTTCGATCAGAAACGGCCAGTCGAAATCTGCCATCAGATGCCCTCCCCATCCTCGTTTTCCGCAACGACGCCGAGATAGGCGTCGATGACGCGCTCGTCGGCACGAATTTCGTCCGGGCTGCCGTCGGCGATCTTGCGGCCGTAATCGAGGACCGCGATCCGGTCGGAAAGCTGCATGACCACGCCGATATCGTGTTCGATGAGGATCACCGTCGTGTCATACAGATCTCGGGCAGACCGGATGACGTCGGCCATGTCGTTCTTTTCGCTCGCCGTCATCCCCGCCATAGGCTCGTCTAGAAGCAGGATCTTCGGTTCCGCCACCAGGGCGCGGGCGAGCTCGACGCGTTTTTGCAGTCCGTAGGGCAGCGTGCCTACGAGACGATGGCTGACCTGGCCCAGATGCAGGAACTCGAGAATACGGGCCGCCCGCTCGCGTGCATCCGCCTCTTCGCGGCGCGCGCGGCCAAGCCCGAGGATCTGTTCGGCAAAGGTCGAGCACACGGTATAGGCTCGACCGGCGATGACGTTATCAGTGACACTCAAGCCCTTGAACAAGGCGAGGTTCTGGAACGTGCGCGCAACGCCAAGCGATGCCAATCGCTCCGTCGGCACATGACGATAGGTGTTGGAGCCGATACGAACATGGCCATGGTTCGAGCGATAGACACCGCTGATGACGTTGATCAGCGAACTCTTGCCTGCGCCATTTGGACCGATAATCGCCCGGATCTCCCCCGGCTCAACAGAAAGGTCTACATTGACCAAGGCAGCGACGCCACCGAATGACAGGCTGATGCCATGCAAAGAGAGAGCATGGGTCTCTTCGTCATGCTGCGGGATGCCGCCGGTCTTGCCCGGTGGCAACGCGCGGGCAATCTGGTCGCCGGAGTCCCGCAGCGTACCGGGATCCAGCACGTCAAGGGAATAGGTCGCGGCAGGCATTCAGTGTCCTCCATTCGGCTCGGGCGCGGCTTGAACATGGCACGCCAATCCCGTCGGCGTGGACCAATCGGCCCACGCACCCATCATGTTTCACTTTACGAGGTATTTTGCTGCAGCGAGGCCTATTCGGCCGCCACTGGCTGCGTGCTGGCGGCCTCTTCGAGCTCACGAACCAGCGGAATCACATGCTTGCCGAAATACTCGACCTCCTCCTGGAAATGCAGGAAGCCCAGCAGAATCAGATCCGCACCCGCCTGCTTCAGCGCCACAACCCGCTCGGCAACCTGCCGTGGCGTGCCGATGAGGTTCGAGCGGAAGCCATCATTATATTGAACGAGGTCTTCGAAAGAAGATTTCGCCCAGTTTCCTTCGCCTTCCGGCGACGCCTTGCCGGCGTTCTTAACTTCATGCCCGAAAGCATTGACCGCCTCGGGATTGGCCTTCTCGATGATCTCGGCAAGCACTGCCTTGGCTTCTTCCTCGGTTTCGCGCACGATTGCGAAGGCGTTCACCCCGATCCGCACTGAATGGCCATTCTCCTTGGCCTTCGATTGGATGTCGTCAACCTGCTTGCGGATCTCGGCCGGCGTATTGCCGTTGGTGAAGTACCAGTCCGACACACGCGCCGCCATGTCGCGAGCTGCGCGTGAGGAGCCGCCCTGGAAGATTTCCGGCTGCGGATCGATCGGCTTCGGCTTCAGCGAATAATTGTTGAAGCGATAGAAATCGCCGCGGAAGGTGAAATTATCCTCGGTCCAGATACCGCGAAGCGCACGGATGAACTCCTCCGAGCGGCGATAGCGCTCGTCATGATCAAGCCAGTGCTCGCCAATGGCGGCAAATTCACCGCGGAACCAGCCGCTGACAATATTGACTGCGACGCGCCCGTTGGTCAGGTGATTGATGGTGGCAATCTGCTTGGCGGCAACGGCCGGATTCCAAGGACCAGGCAGGATCGCTGCGATCACCTTCAATGTCGTCGTCGATTCAAGAAGGGCCTGACTGAACGAAACGGACTCATGCTGAAATTCCGCTCCATAGCCTGCCGTGAAACGGATCTGGCTTAGGGCATAGTCGAAACCGCTCGCTTCGGCGATCTGCGCAAGCTTTCTGTTGTATTCGATCGTCCAGCTTGTGCGCTGTTCGATATTCGAAATCACCAGTCCTCCCGAGACATTCGGCACCCAATAGGCAAATTTGACCGGATCGTTTGAGGCATTGGAAAAAGTCATGTAAGGCTCCCTCTGGAATTTCGTTCTATGGCTAAGCTGCCAATCCGCTGTGTTTTGCCGAGGCCGCGATCGCTCCGATGTCGAGCGCCGGCGTGATTTCAGAAACCTCTTCGACGGCTCGATCCACGCGCTCGAGGACGGCAGGATTCCTGAGCTCGTGATCGGTAAAGTCGGCCTCAAGCGCATAGATCGAGGTCGGGACGGTCAGCGCATTGAAGAAGCCGAAGAGCGGCCGCAATTGGTGCTCAAGCATCAGGCCATGCAACGGCGTGCCGCCGGTTGCGGCGAGGACGACGCGCTTGCCCGTCAGCGCTCGATGATCGACAAGGTCAAACAGATGCTTCAGCGCGCCGCTGTAGGACGCCCGATAAACGGGTGATCCGGCGATGATGATATCGGCTCCTTCCACCGCGGCAATGACCGCCCTGCCCTCGGTATCGAGCTGATCAGCTCTGAGCGCCCGAAAGAGCACCGGTGCTGCATCGACAAGCTCGATGCACTGCACGTGGCCACCAACGCGCTGCCGCAGGCGATCGGCGGCGACCTTCACCAAGGACGCCGTGCGGGACGGTCTTTTGACATTGCCACTCAGCGCGAGGATGTTCATGATGACCACGAGTCCCGATTGATTAGATAATTTACCCTATATATTTAGTAGCTTTTAGAAAGGCGAAGATGTTCTAATCTTCCGAGCAAAATGGATTGAATTACTGTTTTGAGCGATGGCTTATCGGAAGAATTTTCTCAAACGCAATCTGTCGTGCATGGCACGATGGGTGCTGAAGAACTGACGCCGAAGTGCGGGGACTGATCGACATACGAGCTCTGAGGGCAGTCATTTTCTTAAGCGCCTTACAAACTTTATATTGGCCGTTGATCGCCCGGCGTCCAACCCAGTGCACGCGTTGGGGAGGCCGATGGGGATTATGGCTGGTCGCCCCAGTGAGCGAAATCGCAACCAGCCTGTCCGTCTGCACCTTTGAATCGCGAAATCAGGTTGGGAAAGAAAAACGAATTCTTCGGCCGCTTATGATTCTAAGTTAGACATGACCTCTGGTTGTGACTGCCGCAGACATACGACAGCCTTGCGTGCGAGCAGTGATGCCGGAATTAGATCAGTGTTGGCCATTCTCAGTTCCTCGGCTTTCAGACCCGCAGCTTGCATCGAGATCCGGGCGTTCGTTAATACCGTCTTCGCCCATTTGTTGTCGCCCCTCCCAAAACTTCCTCTTCATCGTGGCACTGATCGGGGGCGGATTGCGACACGACATGTCCGCAACCCTACACCCCCCCGATGAAACATCCGCAATCTCGGACGGTTGCGGGGGCGACCTGATTGGCACGAGTAGTGCTCAGAAGAAGCCGGGGGGCTAAACCCAAGAGCGCGACGGAGGTACCATCGGCGGCATTATTCGCTGAAAACGGATGGCGATTAAACCGCCCAGTTTGCGCACCGCAAGCGTCTACGCGTTACTGTCGTGCGAGAAGGCCATGCAGTTAGAGGGATGCGCAGGTTCTAGATGAGCGTCTACGCAAAGCGTAGGCGGTGCATACATCCGAAATCGAGGGCATCGAGTTCATCTGTTTCCGACCCCTTGAACCACAAGCGGCGCATGAGGCCGCCACAAATCACGAGGAATTTCACATGACAGAAATCAACGAAACAACGCTCAATGAACTCGTGAGCCGCGTCCTTGACGACCTTGGCGGAGCGCTCAGCGTGCCGCTGGTACGGATTGGAGATGCTCTCGGGCTATACAGGACGCTGAAGGCAGTCGGGCCGGTGAAGGCCGACGAACTTGCCGATGCCTCGGGATGCGCACCTCGTTATGTGCGGGAGTGGCTGGCGGCACAGGCAGCCTCAGGTTATGTGCATCATGAGCGAGGATTGTTCTCGCTGACGCCGGAGCAGGCCTTCGTGTTTGCCGAGCCGGACAGCGCGGTCAATCTCGTTGGCGCGTTCGATATCGCTGCTGCGATGGTCGAAAACCAGCCGAAGGTGCAGTCCGCCTTCAAAACCGGCCGAGGCGTTGCCTGGGGAGATCAGGCTGGCTGCATGTTCTGCGCCGTCGCGCGACTATTCCGCCCAGGTTATATTAATTCCCTTGTGCAGGACTGGCTGCCGGCACTCCACGGTGTAATCGATAGATTGGAAACGGGCGCGAAGGTGGCGGACGTCGGATGTGGGCACGGGCTATCCACGATCCTTCTGGCGCAGGCGTTTCCCAATTCCCGCTTTGTGGGCTACGACTTCCATGCAGGCTCGATTGCCGCTGCGATCGCGCACGCCCAGGCACACGGGTTGACGAACCTGCACTTCGAGGTTGGCCGGGCGCAGGATTTCGACGGCGGAGATTTCGATTTGATCACCTGCTTCGACTGTTTGCACGACATGGGCGACCCGAAAGCCGCTGCGGCTCATATCCGAAAGGCGTTAAAAAAAGGCGGGGTCTGGATGGTGGTCGAACCAACGGCCGGAGATACCCTGGAGGAGAATATCAATCCGGTTGGACGGCTCTACTACTCAGCCTCGACGATGATCTGCGTTCCGACCTCGCTTGCCCAGGAGACAGGGCTCGCGCTCGGTGCGCAAGCTGGAGAGCGGCGATTGGCCGAGGTGATCCGCTCAGGCGGCTTCACTCATATCCGGCGTGCAGCCCAGACGCCCCTCAACATGGTGCTCGAAGCAACCTGACGAGAATGAGTGACGCATCGGTCCGGCCAGATGGGGCAGGCGCTCTGCGCGTGACGTCGGAAAGCGGGTAGCCGCCCTTGAAATTTGGTCGCGTCTGCTGGGTACAGGAGAAATCGCGCGCTTGCGATAAACTTAGGCCGGGTTCGAGTGCGATCCGGAACGCTGTCCTGCGGCTGTTTGGCGACGCCTTGTACCGGCGGACCTATGAGCAGCTCACACGCCCCTTCTGAAAGGCGGCCGAACAACCAAAGTCCCTAGCCCTTGGGTGCCCTCACCCGCAGATCGATCTCTCAACCTGGGATTTGATGGTGCGCCAGTTTGGTGGAGCAAAGCCTGCCGCTATTAGCCAGTGTCTACGCGCGAGTCAGGCGGTCACCTGTCGACATCGATTTTCGAGACGAGTTCTGTCGTCAGTCATTGGTCTTGCCCCCTTAATACATCACGATGTTGAGTGTGACGTCGACAGGCGAAGCCGCCTTGAGCTGGGTGCTCCCGCGCGCAACCAGCAGGCCATCCGCACGCTCCAAGCGCGCGACGATCTGCAGCGTTCTCGAAGCAGCCGAGCTTGCGGGCAGGGACAAGGAAAAGGCTATCGCCTTTGACCCGCCGTCGCTTCTGATGCGCGTTTCCGTGGCGCGACGTCGCGCATTATTTTGAATGGCACGGTCCTCGAGATAAATCTCAAGACGACCCTTCGGTATCACCGCGCCGCCCTCGAACGTGACCGTGCCGCGAATATCCGACGATTGAGCAGCGACTGGTCCGGCGACCGCCGCAACAGCCGCAGCCCCAACGGCCTGTAATACTGTGCGGCGGTCGGTCCGGTGCTTCATCGCACACTCTCCATGATTGCCTCGCAAGGCCCTGCGGTAGCGAGATTGCCGCTCAGCTAAGGGCTCGAAAAGATAAACCACTGCAAATGTAGTATCGGAAGGGGCGCCTGCAAGCGCCCCTCCTGGTATCGAGTTAGATGACAATGAAGTCGGCTGCCGAAAGCCTCAGATTTGGGGTCAGCTGCGCAACCTGAATGGCCGCAAGCTCTCCGCCTCCGTCGACGTCATATGACAACGCGCCGCTATCGGTGTTGTAGATGATGCGGTCGCCTGCGTTATGAGCGATGCCCTCCGCGCTCCCGTGGAACGCGCCCAAGGCGAGAGCGCCGTCTCCACCGCCGCTCTCAAAGACGAGACTGTCCAGCAGGATCATGTCGTTGATCACCCTGAAGTCCTTGATCCGCTCGACATTACCGTTCCCAAGCTCAGGCGAGAAGCGGAATGTATCCTGACCCTCGCCGCCGGTCAGCGTGTCCTCGCCAGCTCCGCCACAGAGGATGTTGCCATCGTTGCCAGGCAATTCGTCGGCGTAGATGATGTGTTCGACGTTGGCGATTTGCGGAATTTTCAGGTTCTTGGACAGGAGGATGACGGTGTCGTTCCCGCCGTTGGCCTTCTCGTGAATGACGTCGTCCGGGGAATCGACGAAATAGATATCGTCGCCGCCGTTGCCAGCCATGCGGTCGGCGCCGCCGCGGCCGTCGAGGACGTTGGCGCCGTCGTTGCCGATCAGGACATCGTCATGGCTGCTGCCGATGCCGTTCTCGACGTAATAGTCGGTCGCATCCGCGTTGTGTCCAGCGAAGATCGAAACATTGTTGCTGCAACCGTTGACGCTGGAGAAATGTCCGGCGCGCAAGTCGAGGATCGTACCCGCCGTCGAGCCGGAGAAATCGATCGTGTCGGTCCCGCCGGTATCATGGATCGCGAAGCCGATGTCATGCTGCTTGCCAGAGGAGGTCAGCTGGTAGCTACGCTGTGGGCTCCCGAAGCCGTAGATATTGTTCTCTGTGTTGAGGTCGATGTGCTGGTAGGTGCGCACTCCATTCGCGTCAACGGTTGAAAAAAGGCGGCGAATGAAGGCCTCGATGTCGGCCATAAGCGGCGTCGACGCAAACCAGAGGCTGGTTTCGCCGACAGCGTTGCTATCGAAATAGGACATGACGCTGTATTGCCACCGATCATATATCCAGGTCGCATCGTTCCGATAGGTGATCGGCTCGCGCCGTCGGGACCGCTGTAATTGTAGTCTCCAGGATGATTCAGACCGAATTGATGGCCGAATTCATGCATGAAGGCTTGGAAGACATAGCCGCCGACATCGGTCTTGTGGGCTTCCTTGTCGTCGAAACCCTGGCCGATGCTGACATGGTGACCGTTCGAATAGGCCATGCCATCGTCCTCCTCGCCAAGTTCGGGGCTGACAACCTCAATCTGGTCCGTGGTGCCGTCGAACGGCGCGTCGTCGATGATTTCGAATTTCAGGGGTGTGACAGACGCCCACATCTCTAAGGCGCCGATCGCGGCGGCCTTGTATTCCGGGTGGTTGTTGAGTTCGTAGAGATTGATCCTCACCGTTCCCGCAGCGATCTCGGGCGTCAGCCAACTGGGCAATGACCCAAGATGGTCGATAAAGGACTCATAATCCTCGCTCTTGCCATATGGGTTGTCGGGCGTCTGGTCGTTAATCCACCAGTCGTCGCTCGTCTGGCTTGGTTTTCCGGTCTGGCTTGGATGCGGCATCTTGGGATTCCTCTCTCTTCGATTGTGCGCAGTTACGGCTGTACCGTTCTGCAGGGGTCAAGACTTCCGGTACCAGTTTGGAGGACGCACAGTAGAGAAGGATTGACCTCACCATAAACCGCCCGATCGCTTAGGTTTTCTGTACCGTTGCTACTCAGAGGCCAATAACCGATGTTCATGATCCATTCGTCCTTAGCGCAGGATTTTGAACTGCTCCTGTCCTAACCCCAATTACATATGAGCCACAGCCTGCACGTGAGGCGCTGCGAACCCCCATACGCCGACGAAGCATTCCCCCGGAACGCATCGTTCTTAAAAACCGCTGCCCCGCCCGAGGCGCCCACCTCATTCGCCGATACCTACTCGCCGCTCCAGCCACGCGCTGCTCAATCCTCCCGAAACGCATGCTGCATCTGGTCGGTGAGCGGCTTTGTCAGGTAGGAGATGACGGTACGGTCGGCGATCTTGATGAAGACCTCGGCGGGCATGCCGGGGTAGAGCGAAAGGCCCTTGAGCTTGGCGAGGCTTTCCGGATCGGGGTGGATGCGCAGCGGATAATAGGTGGCCCCGGTGCGCTCATCGGTTACGAGGTCGGGAGCGACCGTCACGACCTCCGCCTCGACGTCGGGCGTGGTGCGCTGGTTAAAGGCGCTGAAGCGGATCTCGACCAACTGCCCGACGTGGATCTGGTCGATGTCACGGGTGGCCACCCGGGCTTCGACGGTCAGATCATCTGCCTCCGGTACGACGAGCATCAGCGTCTCGCCTGCCATGACGACGCCGTTGATGGTGTGGACTGCGAGCTGGTAGAGCCGCATGTGGAATCTCGTATCCACCGAGGATGGGATTCTCGCTTTTGTTCGCGGCGCATCAAAAGGGCAAGGAGCGCAATATTGGACCCAATCCCAGATAGGTCAGTTCTTTTCCTCGGGTGCTAAGCAAATTGCGGTTGTTCAGGCACCCCAGACCATCAGGACCAAAGGTTACGGTGCTGTGTCGCTCACCGCGTCGGAAATCTATCGCGTGGACTCCGATAACTTCGGCAGTCCGTATGAATGCTCGGTGATTTGCCGGCAGCAGAAGGCCGCCGCCCTCTCCAAGTTCGGACTGACTTTTGTGACGGATCGCACGTGGAGCGGGGACGAAAACCTCTGGTGCCGGGAATTTGAGTCTGGACCTTTGGACGATCCCGAGAACTTTTCTATCCCGGAAGAGGCGTTTGATTGGACCCGTAACATTGCCGCGCAGCAGCCGGTAGAGATCAAACTGGGGTTTATCGACGGAAATCTCGTGTCAATTGATGACCATGACGTTGCACTGATCGACACAATCCCGCTCCTAAATAAAACAGTTGGTAAATTCGGACACGGCCGCTTTGTCGGGCTCGAACACATTTCAACCGGTGAAAAGGTTCTCGAGGTCCGCGAGGCGCCCGCGGCGGCCATCATCATGGACGCGCTGCGGCACCTCGAAACCACGGCTCTGAATCCGGGTTAACAGTCATGCTCGGATGATTTCGGCCATGTATTGTGGGTTTCTGCCTGCTTTGTTTCGTCTGAGTTTGATACTGCGCTTGTCGTTATGGCTTCGAACCATGTTGATGGCGAAGTGTCGGACGACGGCCATGTTGGCTGGTCCATGCCCGGTTCGAGATCGGGCGGCATCCTCGTTGAAGGTGACGTCGAGTACCCAATGGAGGGAGTTCTCGATGGCCCAATGGCCACGTATGGCCTCGGCGAACTGGAGCGCGGTCATCGACCGCGAGGAGATATAGAAGCGGACCTGGCTGCTTTGCCTGGACTTTTCATAGACTTGTGCTTGCACCTTGACGATGGTGGCGATGGACGGGAAGCGGTATTCGCCGGGAAAGCGCCTGTCGCCGGAGAGCCAGTCGATTTGAGTGGAGACGGTGACCCGCCGCTCTTCGACCCGGCCATGGCCCTTGTCGACTTCGGTCACGGTTGAGGTGAGGTTTGCCGGAGCGTCGGCAAAGAAGCGCTCGATCTCACCCATCAGGCCGGGCTGATTGGCCTTGGCCGCCAGGAGGTAATCAGCGCCTGCATCGAGCACCGCCTGGGCGGTTTTGGCATTGCAGGCAATGGCGTCGATGGTCACGAGCGCGCCTTTCAGGCGATCCTTTTCGGCCAACCGTTCCAGCAGCAAGGGGATGGTGTCCTGCTCACAGCTTGTCGTTGCCACTGCCTCTTGTCCAAGAACCAGCCGTTCACGGGTGGCGAAAGCCGAGACGAGATGCAGCGCCGCCCGGCCGTTGGCCCGGTCATGACTGCCGCGCGAGGTCTTTCCGTCAATCGCCACCAGCGCCGGAGCATCGGGTCGAAGCGTCGCCGCCCAGGATATGAAGCAGTTCGAAAACAGGTCCGGATCGATCCGGTTGAGCAGAATGCGCAGCCAGCGCGAACCCGGTATGCCATGGTGATAGGGAAGAAACCGACGTAAAAACGCCAGGTTATCCTCTCCCCATTCGACGACCTCGTCAAAATCGTCGCATGCGCCGATCGTCCCGCAAACGACCAGAAGAAGCACCTCGGGTAACGGATGGGCGACCCGCCATTGCTCCCGCTCATCCTCAACGAGACTAAAATGGTCCAGCAAAACCCGCAGCCGCGGGCGATCGTCTTCAAACATGTCGGCCTCCAAATCACCGACACTCTTGAATCACACCCAAACCGTTCAGGGAAGAAACGTTAACCCGAGTTCAGAGCCGTGCCTCGAAACCGCTTCCCTTGACGTCGGATCAATCGTGTTGAAGCAAGGGCTGGAGCAAGCCTGGTCCCAGGAGGCGGTTTCAGGTGCATGGGGCAGTACTATTCACAGGATGTGCGATCGGGCCATAGCATCCGCACTCGAGGGCGTCAGCGGAAGCGTCAGCTACATAGTCGACAACACGCGCTTTCTACCTCGGTCCATCATAGCCAGCACGCCTAAATACATTACGGACCGCCACCTGTGGGAACACCAACCCGTCAGGGGTTCCGTGGAGCTGCAGCAAGGCTGCGGCGGAATAGAGCCTGGTCCGAAGGACGTGCCTGTGAAATCACGTGGCACCGATGGGAAAACAAATGAAGAACGATTTACGCCGTGCTATGCCTATTCACGGCACCTCGTTTCATAGGTGATGCAGGGATAGACAAGCAGGATGCTGTGATGCTGAAAACCGATACCCGCCAAGCGAATTGGCGCCGTGCCAATCCAGGCAAATACGATGCTCACCTTGCTGTGCAGCGAGCGGTGAAGGCAGGCGAGCTAGAAAAGCAAATATGCGAGGTTTGCGGGATCGAAGCGGTCGATGCCCATCATGATCAATACGATGAGCCTTTAAGGGTGCGGTGGTTATGCCGACGGCATCACACCCGGCTTCACCACTACGGCGAAGATATGTTTCCGATCAGGGACTTGATCACTGGCAGCGACTGCAGAAACTGACACGCAGTCCAATAACTGTCCGTACGGGGCAAAATGACCTGGTCATAAATTATCTTGGCAGGCTTTCGAACAGAGGAGATATTTCGGACAGCCTATTCGGCCTAAATTGACCCATACCGCACCTTTGCCTAATCTTTCAATTTCGTTGCGGAGGTGTGGCGAACTGGAAAAAGCCTGTCCGACAAACGGACGTTTTGCGGGCCGTGCAAGAGGCTGCCGCGCACTTGAAGATTGGCAAGCCCGCGCTCTACAATGCACTGAAATCGGAAAGGAAATGAAATGGCGAACCGCGACCGACTGTTCTTGCTGCGCCCGGGCTTTGACGATTCTGCCTATCCAGGTCAGCAGTTTTATTGCTGGCACTGCGCCCTTCTGGAGGGGGTGCTGGCCTCGTTCCCGGATTTGGCGATGAAGCTTAATGTCGAGCGCATAGAATGGCCGAGACCCAGACAAAGCGTCATCGCCCTTGTTGGAGAGCAAAACCAGTCCTTGCCCTTGCTGGTACTAGCGGAGGGAGACAGCTCGCCTCATCAAACAGGGGTTTATGAGGGGCGCATCTTCATCGCAGAGAAAGACAAGATCCTTGCCGCGCTATCGGATCGGCACTGCTTTCCGCTCCCACATCCATAACCAGTGAAAAGCGGTTCTTCACTCGTTCTCAAAAGCCGGACAGAATCACCACTTCGGTGTCGTGACGCCTAAAGGGAGAGGACATGAACGGATGAGACTGGTACGCCTGACCTTGAATGCCGCAGTCTTGGTGCTCGGCCTTGGCGCAATCTTCTTTATGATCGGCGCCACACTTGAATTTCTGAGGATCGATGTGGGCATGGCCGACGTGTTCCGTAGCACCATCTATTCATCGATTTGCACGATCCTGTTGGCATTCGCCGCCGTCTGCCTGGACAAAGCCAACCAAGCATTGTTGCGGAAATAGATGCTCTGAGGCGTGGGTGGGGCCATGGCCCCTGCTCGCGATGAGGTCTCGGAAGATAGCCAATCGGTTAAAGAGGAACCTGCTGGCAAATCACTTAGACCTGAGCCCGAGGCTGGCATACGCAGCCCCCTCCATCCATACCAATGGTCTTGCAGCGACGGTAAATGACTTGCAAATCGCGCATAATTAGGTTGATCAGGGGTTGTAGGAAAGCACTACCGGTGTGGCGGATATCCAAGTTCAACTGTGCGCATATCCTTGGTGGCAAGGCGGCCATCACTTGACGCGGAGAAAGATAATCGCGACATTTCAGAGATGACTATATTCAACCTCCTCGCTGTGAGAGTTCAGATCCGGACCGGCACCTTTGGTGCCAGTACGCGCTGCATCTGTCCTTCGCCTTGTCAGCAAGGCGGTCGACGCCGGTTGGGGCGAGCGGGAGGTTGCCGCAGCACTCGAAAGGCTTTCCAGGAATTCGATGCCAAGGGCCGGATGAAGCCATCCTCCTATTATGACCGTGTCGTCGATGTCTGCGAGGAGCTGGCAAAGTTCACCTGGCTGACGCGTGATGCGTCCGGCTACCTGACAGACCGCTACAGCGAGCGGAAAGAGGAGGCCGAAAAACTCGAACAGCGCGTGAGCCTCAAATCCATATGACGATGATCAGCACCGAACGACCGCCCGTCGCGGCTATCCTTGCCCTCGGTCTCACGCAGATCATCGGGTACGGATCGCTCTATTACAGCTTCAGCATCCTCGCACCGGGCATAGCGCGGGATCTGAAATGGTCGTCGAAATGGATTTTTGGCGCGTTGTCGGCCGGTCTCCTGATCGGCGGCTTGGCGGCCCCAGCCATGGGCAAGTGGATCGACCGCTTTGGTGCCGGTCGCGTCATGACAGCCGGCTCGGCGATTGCCGCCGCCGCCCTTGTGGCTTGTGCGTTTGCCTCTGGCAAGATTGCCTTCGTCGCCGCCCTGATCGCGCTTGAGACGGCTTCCAATCTCGTGCAGTACGGTGCGGCCTTCGCGCTTCTCGTTCAGATCAGACCAAAGGTCGCCCAGCGCAGCATTACCTACCTGACGCTGATCGCCGGCTTCGCCTCGACGATCTTCTGGCCGATCACGACGGCGCTCAACGCGCATATGTCGTGGCAGAATGTCTATCTGGTCTTCGCTGCGCTCAATGTCGCTGTCTGCCTGCCGATCCATGCGTGGCTGTCGTCCAGCGTCACCAGAAGCCGCAAGCGTGCATCGGCCGAGCCTGCAAAGCATGTCGAGCCAAGTCTCTCTCCGTCGATCCGCTCGCCAGCCTTCATGCTAATGGTAACAGGCTTTGCGCTGGAGAGCTTTGTCAATGCCGCGCTCCTCGTCCACATGGTCCCGGTTCTGTCGGGACTTGGGCTCGGAGCGATGGCGCTCATGGTAGGCACGCTGTTCGGCCCGTCGCAGGTGCTGAGCCGGTTCATCAACATGGTCTTCGGAGGCGGCCTACCGCAGCTGGTGCTGGCGCTGATCTCCGCCGTGCTGTTGCCGGCCGCGCTGGTCATCCTGATTGTCACCGCCCCCTCCGTGCCAGGCGCACTGGTGTTCGCCGTGGTCTTTGGCCTCGGCTCGGGCTTGAGCAGCATCGTGCAGGGAACCTTGCCGTTGGCGCTCTTCGGCAGTGAGGGTTACGGCCAACGACAGGGACAGGTATTGGCCATCCGTCTGGTGGTCTCGTCGACGGCGCCCTTTATCCTGGCATTCCTGATGACGAACGTCGGGGTGTTCTGGTCACTAACGGTTGCCGCCACTGTCGGCGCGATTGCCGTATTTGCGTTCGTCGCAATCAGCCGGCTGGCGCACCTGCCTGACCCTTCGCATCTCGCTCTTAACCGTGCCGAGACCTGATCTTTTCAACAGCCTTTGCGAAGGATCGAAGACAGTCCGCTCAACAGATCTCGAGATGTCCTCGACGGTGCCGCAAGGATCGCCATATCGCCAACCTCGCACGCCTTGAACCAATTCGAACTACCGACCGGAACGAAATTTTGCAAGGTACTGAAAACACATTCATTTCGCGATAAATCGAATGGCCCATGGTTTTGACGCAACGCATATTTTAGGAGGATGCTCTCGACAAGCGATCGCGCCCCTTATGCGCGGTTAGCTTTCGGCTCGACCATAGCCCAATTGTCGTAAGTTCTCCGCCACCCGCCCTTCGACCGAAAGCGCATCTTCCGACCACAGTTCTGCGATCGCGTTCAATACGCGGTCGAGCTCCCATGGTAGAACAGACCTGCCCTCGATTTGTGTGAATGGTCCGTCAGATTCGGTTAACAGGCGATCACGGGGGATCATTTTGACGATATCCCGGCCCTTCTGACCATGGATCATCCCTGGTCCCACGCTGAACCAACAGCCCATGGAGACGGCGCGATCCAGCTCTCGCTTTGTCCCCGAAAACCAATGAAGGATTGGTGTTCCTGCGCCTTTGTGCGCTTCGAGTGCGTCCATTACTTGCGTGGCCGCCCGCCGACTATGAATAGTCATTACACGACCGCCCGCCTGGTCGCATAGATCTAAAATGCGATGAAACACCCGCTTTTGGGTTTCCCAGTGGGGTCGCAACTCGGGTGAGCCGTCTAACCCGATCTCCCCTACGTATGTGGCTGATGGCAGGAGTTTTTCAAATAAGGGAAGTTCGCCATGGCGTTCATGTGCAATCTGTGGGTGCAGCCCGAGCGCCGTTCTGATCCGCTTTGCCTTATGTGAAAGAGCAAGCGTACCTTCCCAAGCCGAGGGCGTGTTAGTGACAGAGAGAACATAGATATTCCGGCTCACGCAGGACTGCGTGACCGCAACAGGATCCGGGTACAGATCAAGATGGCAATGGAAGTCAATCACTTAACACCATATAGTCGATGCAGCTCACCGAGTTCGTTTAACCCTCGATCTAGCATGCCGCGGACACCGTTACGATCACCAATATCCGGAGGCGACAAGGTGTGGCCAAGCCACCGATCGAGGCCGTCAGCTTTCACCGAAGCCAACGCTATGGCAACGGAACGAACATCATCGAACGACGCGTGGTCTTCATCATCCTTTCCCAAGGGCTCGTAGACGTAATCCGTCGTATCGCGCTTCGCGTCCCATGCGACGAATGCTGCCCGTCTCACTTGACAGGGAACGCAGCGACCGCAGTGCCGGTAATTGAACCGCTGAAAGCGCCCACAGCTGGTCGAATGCGCGGCCTCGGTCTGAAGGAAAATCTGGTCCTTGCATTCGATAAGCATCTCGCCCTTCGTTTTTTGGGCGTAGGGATTTTCGATCTTCACGTTGAGGCTTGCGGCATCGAGGATCTTCTGGAATCGCGTTAGGAAGACAGGGTGCGCCGTGCGCGTGCTCAGGCTTCCAAGCCGGGAACCGGTGAGCGGCGGATTGATCGCAATGAACCCATTTTCGCAAACGTAGAGCGGGGCGGTGTTGCCTTTTGCGTATTTCTCCAGCGATGTAGCTACGACCACGCCAAAGGTCAAAAAGATCAGAGAGCGCGCTCGCTGTGACGTTTCCTGCACGGTGGGGGAAGTCGCAACGTGATTGAGCTGCAGGTGCTTCGTCAGACCAATTTCCTGTGCGAAATCCCGTTGCTTCAGACCGTCCCCTCGAACGTTCTGGCTGACTGCCACCGGCTTCAATCCATCACGAGTCAGATCGATTGCGCCAACGAGACTGTCCAATCCGCCGGACAACAACACGACGCAGTCTTCTTTCAGCACCGAAATCTTCTTCGGCGGAGCGGGTAAAACGCCGCCGTCATGAAACCGAAGCTTCCAGCGGTCCGTTGTCAGGAACGCGAGCGCCTGCCGAAATTCGTTGGCCATCGTATTCCAGAAAGCTCGGTCGGAAACGGCGACATCGAGTTCAATCTCTCTAGTCCAGCCATCGGCGCTGTCATCCCGCAGTACCGAAAAGTCGGCGGTGATGATTGAAAGTGCGATCGAAAGCAGATCCCATGCCCGTCGATGGGGGTTCAGCCCCTTTCGCCGAAGCTCTGCCTTGACGGCTTCACCCGCACTTGCCTCCGAGGGGATGCGTGGCTGACCATACAGGACAACACGCAGATCGCCTTCTTCCAATGGAAGCTCGAACGATCCAGGTCCACAAACGAGCCTCATTCTGCGTATCCCTCGAAAACCTGAAAGGTATCCCGTAGTGCATCTCTAACCACCGCGGCGATACGGTTCGAGTTTACGCTCTTGCCCGCCGCTCTGAGTTTGCGAAAGGAAGCAGCTACGGTCTGCTTGATGTAGTCACGCACCTGTTTCAGGCGACTGAGAGCCACTGTGGCGGTGGGCGCTTTCTCGATGATTGTTTTTCCGACATCGAGTTCGAACCGACGAGCAACATCCATTGCGGTGAAACGCTCGATGGCGAATTCACGCTGTTCCGGTGTCAGGGCAGCCAAATCGGCATCAGGGTACTTCACCAAGAGATCCGAAAGCGAGTCCTTGATGGCGGTTCGTTCAGCCTCGGCGTCCTGAGTGCCGTCGACCGGCCGAACCGCTTCGACGACAGCATCCATCACCTCGTTCGCGGTGCGGCCCGCAAGAAGCGCCGGATCCAGTGCACTGCCTGCGGGCTGTTGCCCCATAGTTTCGAGGATGCCGCCGAGTGCACTGGCTGTGGAAGCGGTCCCACCAAATCTGCTGGTGGTCGTCCTCGATCCGCCGTAGCCGTTACGCACGTAGTTTCCCAAGCTGCGGCGCATATCACTTAAGTTTCCGGCCTTCGCAAATTCGCCAAGGCTTCGGCGGGTACCAGCGAACCGGTGACCGGGCGCGAGAGGGGCCGCTGGTGGCGGCACGTTAGGCGCAACGGGTTTGTTGGGAGCGGCATCTACCGGCTCCTGCTCCGGCGGATTTAGATCTGGAGCGGGGTCTGGCGGCGCGTCCGGTGGTTGATCACCGGAAGGCGGATCTTCCGCCGGTGGCGCGGGGGTCCACGCGGGCACCATGTGGACGCCTCCCTTGGGTCCGTTACTTGATTGAGATGTCCCCATTATTGTTCGGCCTTCTCAATCGCTCTTTTGACCACCAGCGGCACGCCCGTGCGCTTCCATTTCTCGAAAACGCCGTCCGCCCAAGGTTGGTCTCCGATTTTCGGAACGATCCCCGGAGTAATCTGCGCCGGTGGACGATCGTTCAGAAATGCCGCCAATCGTAGTCCTTGCTGAGGATCGGCTTTCGCAACCGCGAGGCAGGCTTCCAGGATAGCTGGAACTCCCCATTCTTGTTCTTGATGAGCACGGTCCAGGAGACGATCCATAATGATCGAGGTTTCTACGCGCGACACGCGTGCCAATTTGTCGACCAGGGCCGCAGCCATTTCAGGGTGGGTGAGCATTGCGGTCAATATTTCGGCCGCTTCGGTCGTTAAACGGTCACCGGGCGTTATGAGCGGCGCGTGCTCGCGGCTCACATACAAAGCGCCCAACAACTTCGCATCGTGTAGCGGCGGAGGCAAAGCCAGCCATTCCCTCGAGAAAGGAGCATCCCAGGGCGCGGCAAGGTTTAGGTCTTTTCCCTCTGTGGCCGCTTCTTCCCAATCCTTCAGGAATCTGGGTTTGCCGTCATCGTCTTGGCTAACGGCCTTCAATAGTTCGGCGTAAGCCAACGGGCTACCGAGACGTTCGAACAGGAGAAGCTTGGCGAGGACCGCCTCATCCACGCCGACGCCCTGAGCATTGGAGATCGCCATGCGGATAGAAAGTGCATTCAGGAAACGCTTGATCAGTCGGGGATTACCGACGATGCCCGAGGCAGTCGTCATGATAGGCGCAAGCCTTTCAGCCGTATCAAAACGTCCGATAAGATCTGCCGGTATGTTCTCGTGCAGTCCCGTTACATATGCCTTGTCGACGCGCGCGCCCTGCCACGTCTTTCGCAACTGATCGATTATCCCAACCCGCAGTTTTTCCTTTACGTCGTCCTTCAAGTCGCTGTTTTCGATGTAGAGCAACATCATGTACGCGCGGACTTCCTGCGTTCCCAAGGGAGGAACGCGGATAGGCACCTGGATCAATTTGTCGAAGTAGCTCGTTACAAGTAGATCGTCGGGAACGCCTTCGAAATGCTTGCGGACGGCGTGTTTGATCATGTCGTTGTCGGCCGCGATGACGAATGCCGTATTTTTCAGAAACAGGAACAGCCGTATGGCCTCAAGGGTCGAGATCGTCGTCTCGGGGAGGCAACGGTCAAGGTCGTCGATCAACACGACAAGAGTTACCCCAAGCTCCTCAAGGGTCTCCTCGAAATTATCCCTGAGGGCTTGGATTTCCTTAGGTGGTGAGGTTTCCTCTGCCGGATTGAGAAGCCCGGAGGCAGCACTTGCCACCTCACCCGCTTTCGATTTGGCGTCTTCGATTAGTTTTTGGTCGACGGAACCACCTAGAAACCGCTGCCCCAGCCCCCACACTTCGCCGATGAGCCCAGTTGGAGGAAGTCCCATCGACACCGCTATCGCCGAACCGGCAGCGAGCTTCATTGCACGCAGCCAGTTCACGCGCTTGATGAGCGCCTTGGCCTTGTCTACTCCTCTTTCGCGCGCTCTTGCTTCCTGCTCTAGCTTCGTCGCGATGACGTCCATCAATGCGGCGCGAGCGTCGTCATAACCTTGGTAAAGCCAAGCATTGAATTCGACGAAGACGAAGTCCTTCTCGCCTTCTTTCCTCTCTCGGTTAGCGAGGGATGCTTGGGTCAGTTTTATCATGGAGGATTTTCCAATGCCCCATGATCCCGAGACACCGATTGAAATTGGGCGCCCCCGCGCCTGGACGATGATTTCCGCTACGGTGTCGGCCACTCCCGAAAAATTAAGGAAGTCTTTTTCAGTCTCATTATCTGCCCACATTCAAGGCCTCCCCCGTCGCACCTGTCGATAGTAAAACCATCGCACCGAGACGTCGCACCGATGATTCGCGTCACCCTACATTTGCAACGTATTGTTCGCGCCGAAGCTGTGTCAATTTGGAAATTCTTGCCTCGCTGGAAATAGGGAAGTCGATGTACATCGAGAAGGTCAAGATAAAGAACTTCAAGTGTTTCGAAGGCTGGTTCGCAGCCGATTTCAATCGGGGCGTCAACATCATCGTCGGCAACAACGAAGCCGGAAAATCCACGCTGCTCGAAGCTATCCATCTATGCCTGACGGGTATGCTGAACGGGAAATACCTGCGCAACGAATTATCTCCCTATCTTTTTAACCGGAAGGTCGAGCGGGCGTATCTGGACAGCATCGCCGCGAAACAACCTCTCGATCCGCCGGAGATCCAGATCGAGCTGTTTTTCGGCGGTGATAGCGACGCGTTGGAAGACCTGCGCGGAAACGGGAATTCCGAGAAAAACGACAAGGCTCGCGGCCTTCTCTTCTCGATCGAGTTCGACAAGAAATATGACGGTGCCTATACCGAGTTGCTGAAGAACAGGGAGATCAACTCGATACCCTTGGAATTCTATCAGGTGCAATGGTCGGAATTCTCCCGCCAACCGGCGATGCCTCGCACCATTCCCATTAAATCGGCCCTCATCGATTCAACAAGCACGCGTGTGCAGAGCGGTTCGGATATGTACATCTCCCGCATCGTCAGAGAGTTTTTGGACGACAAGGAACGTGTTGCGATATCCCAAGCCCACCGCAAGCTGAAAGACGCCTTCAAGGCCGACGGCAATGTCGGCGCCATTAATGAAAGATTGGCGGAAGCGGCGAAGATCAGCCGAAAAAAGGTCAGCATCTCGGTCGATATGTCGTCTCATAATGCCTGGGAAAACAGCCTCATGACTTATATCGAGGATGTGCCCTTCCACTATATCGGCAAGGGCGAGCAGTGCATCGTCAAAACGCGACTCGCGCTGAGCAGCAAAAAGAACAGCGAAGCGACCGTATTGCTGATCGAGGAACCGGAAAACCACCTCTCGCACTCGAAGCTCAACCAGCTCATCAGCGATATCAGCACCGACAATAGCGGCAAGCAGGTCATCATCACCACGCATAGCAGCTTCGTCGCGAACAAACTAGGACTGGACCACCTGATCCTGTTACGGGAAGCGAAGGTCACACGGATCGAGGATCTGGACGCGAGCGACTTCTTCCATAAGCTGCCTGGCTATGACACGCTGCGTCTCGTGTTGTCGCAGAAGTCGATCCTTGTAGAGGGCGATGCGGACGAGCTGGTCGTCCAACGGGCCTACATGGATACCAACGGGGGAAAATTGCCGATCGACGACGAGATCGATGTCATCTCGGTCGGGCTTTCGTTCCTGCGTTTTCTCGAACTGGCGACGGCGCTGAAAATCCCCGTCGTGGTCGCAACCGACAACGACGGGGATACTGCTGCGCTTGAAAAGAAGTACGCCAAATACAAGGACGTCGATCATATCACAATCTGCTATGATCCTGTGGTGGATAAGGGCGACCTGGTCCTCGGCGGCAAGCCTTTCAACTATAACACCCTTGAGCCGAAACTGGTCAAATCCAATAGCGTCGAGACCTTCAACACGCTGTTCGGTACCAAGCATGATCTCGATAACCTTCATCGTTATATGAAGAACAACAAGACCGAATGCGCGCTGGCGATTTTCTCGGCGAAGACGAAAATCAGTTATCCGAAATATATTCTGGATGCGATCGCCAAATGATGGGGCCGAATAAGCTCGTCATTGCTGCGGCAGGCTCGGGGAAGACCACCTACCTCGTCAGGCAGGCGCTTGCCGTTGAACAAAAACGGGTCCTCATCACCACCTACACGGAATCGAACGAAAAAGAGATCCGGCGCAAATTTTTCGAAATCAATGGCTCGGTTCCGGGCAACGTGCATATCCAGACCTGGTTCAGTCTGCTGATCGAGCACGGCATCAAGCCCTTTCAAGGCAAGCTGTTCGATTGGGATGTCGCTGGCATGCTTCTAGTTTCGCAGAGATCCGGTTTGCGCGGGCGCGACCGGCAAGGCCGTCCCATGTATTGGGGTGAGGAAGATTTCAGACGCTGCTACTTCGACCGTCGAAATCGCGTCTATTCAGACAAATTGTCGAGGCTGATGATACGGTGCAACGAGGCATCGGACGGCGCTGTCATCGAGCGGCTTTCCCGTATCTATCACTTTATTTTCGTAGATGAGGTGCAGGATCTGGCAGGCCACGACCTCGACATTTTGGCGGCGCTCTTCCAAAGCCCCGTCAACGTCGTCATGGTGGGTGATCCCCGTCAGGTCACCTATGTGACCCATCTGGAGGCTCGCCTTAAGAAGTACAGGGATGGCGGCATTGCCGACTTCATTCGGGCGGAACTTCCCCGAAAGGTTACCTGCGATATTGATGTGACCAGCCTCATGACATCGCACCGAAATAGCACCGCTATCTGTGAACTATCGTCGAAGCTCTATCCAAAGTTGGCGGCTGCGACTGCATGTAAATGCGTCGACTGCAGGCAGCCGGTCCCTGGTGATGCGGGTCTCCACATCGTCCGACGTAACGATCTGCCACGCTATCTCAAGACCGGACGACCGGTACAGCTGCGATGGAGTTCCGCCGTTAAGGTCGCATCTGTAGAACTGCCGTCGCTTACATTCGGACGATCCAAGGGACTCGGTTTTGACCGCGTCATTATCTATCCGACGAATGAAATGATGGACTGGCTGAAGAGCGCCCAATCGGCGTTGAAAGCCGAAACCCGTGCAAAACTCTATGTTGCCCTAACCCGCGCAAGGCATACGGTAGCGGTGGTCCATGACCTTGCCGATGGTGAAGTCGTTCCAGGATTCACATTGTTCCAGTAGCGAAAATCTCCGGAAAATGCACCCTATATAGATCTATGATTTCATCCTTGGCGGTGGGGCATCATCTTCCGATGATGACCTTTTTCTAGGTAGCTTCGTTGAATTCCCGATACAGCTCGATTGTGGGCAGATGTGCATCGATAGTCTCGCGCACCTTCGCGGCCATCGGCAGGTTGTTTTTCTCGTTTTTCCACACATCCATAAACCGTCCGACCGTCTCGCGTGCTGTGTCGAGGACCAGCTTTTCGGACAGCGCCGACTTGGCGGCCAGATGTGCAAGCTCGTCCTTCGATAGCTCCGCCATTCTTTTCGTGCGTGAAAAGTTAAGCGCGGCCGTATCCTCTCCCTCGATATAGGGGATTGTCGATAGCAGGTCGTAAGCCGGCGAGAGCGCAGGGGTACGGCGATCGGGGTAGATCAGCGACCAGTTCTTCAGATGCATGTCGCCATTGCCGATCAGTGTGCTGAAGACCAACCGGCGGATGAACTCCGCCACGTCGGCCGTGCTCGTCTCGATGCCGAGGACGCGGGCGATCATCCGGTAATTGCCCTTGCTGTACTTGTCATCCGGCTTCACGCCAAACACCTGCGCAAAATCCTCGATATGCACCGGACCCTCCGGCGTACGGTCGAAACGCCTAATGGCGAGCGCCTGCCCGTGCAGTTCTCCTACCCCCTGTGGCAGGCCGCTCACCGCATCCAGCTCGACCAGCTGGATCTCCGGCACGTCCATGCCCATCATCGCGGCGATGGTCATCATGGAGAATTCGTTCTCCGGCACGCCGCTATACTGCTGGGAGGGCAGCTTCACGATCCATGATCCACCGGTACCCTCGGCCGGAATAGTCAGGCCGCCTCCCTTCGTGGTGTTCTTGAAGGCCGAGAATTTCAGCTGCACACCGGCCAACGAAAAGCGCAATGCATTCGGTCGCGCTTCGACAGAAGCCTGCTCGTCATCGGGCGGCAGGTCATCACCCACGGTGGGATGGACCGTCACTGCACCGGGCAGATCACGACCGAGCATCCAGAGCAGGAAGAATTCCCGCGTCTGTTTTACGCCAGCACGCTCGGCGAGGTATTTTCGCAGCGGCCCTTCCGGCAACAGGTTCGAGAAGAAGGGTGGGACCACCATGTTATATGGGCGGAACTTCGTAATCAGGGCGCCGAACGGGTCCTTGAAGGACAAGCTGAGTGTCGGCCGCTTTTCGTTTTCGATATAGTCCTCGTTGAATGCGAAGATGGTGCGCCCGTCCTGCAGGTTCGTCAGGGTCGCGACCGGTTCTCCGTTTAGCCTGACATCGAGTACCGTGACCTTAGGCATCATCGTCCTCCTCATCCAGCGCGTAGGCCGAGCGCGGGATTGCGTCATCCCGGTCGCGATGCACCGCGGCGTTGCGCAGTTGCCTTATCTCGCGAACGATCGCACCCATTTCCTGACGTGACATCTTGTCGGTCTGAGAATTTTCAAGGCGGTTGGCTGCCCGCCTGAGGATGTCCAGCTCGTCGGGAGTCAGTGGCAGATGGCGTAGGAGGCCCAGGCTATCCTTGAACGCGTCCGCGTCGGCACTCGTCCCGACCCCATACCCGTACTGCGCAGACGATCGCTCGAGACGCGCGACCAGTTTGCGTTGGTCAGATGTGAGGACGTCATTCGACGCCGAACTACTTTCGAGGATGTTGCGGATCGCCGGCATCAGCTTCTTCGGCGCAAGGACGATCTCGAGGTCGAGCGCGCGCGCCACATCCACCAAGCTGCCGAGCCCAGGCTCCATTGTACCCCGCTCGATCTGGGAAATATGGCTCTGCGTCAGGCCCGAACGAGCGCTCAGCTCACGCTGGCTTACTTTCTGTCCTTCCCGGGCAGCGCGTAACTGCTGTGTTATATGCTCTGTTTTATATGCCACGATCATTATCCTGTATCGCATGATGGGAGATATACAGGATAATATATAGACAATTCCGTAAGGCAGCGCAACTCTGATATACAGATCTGTATCACTGAACAATTTTATATATAATCATATGTCAATCAGCCATGATGACTCATCATACCGGCCTAGCTTCTGTAGCCGCCCATGAGGGCGCGCAACATATCGGCCTGTGCAGACCCTGCCGGCATCGTATCCACTGTGAAAGGGACATTGATATAGGCCTGCCCGTCAGGTTGCGGCTGCGCATGCACGCCGAATTCCTCAAAAAGCCGGTAACCGACCGCCCCGACATCGATCAGCGCATCATAGCTCGGCCACTCACCACGCGTATCCCATAGGCCGCGCAGCTGCTCCACCAGCCGGCCGATCGCCCTGACCAAAGCCTGATCCTCGGTCGGCAATTCTGGCGCCACCTCGCAGAGGTTGTCGGATTCGTTCATCCCGTCCAGATGGCCGAACAGGTAGGATGCGATCCGCAAGGGCTCAAGAATGACAATACCGACTTCCTGAAAGACCCGCACCACATTGCCATGCAGGCGATAGGACCGGATGGCATCGTGCGCCCTGCCGCGGCAATCCTTCAACCGAACGGCCAAATTGTCGCGGAAACGGGCTTCCTCGTTGACCGCGAACCCCGCCGACAAACGGCAGACCGCATATTCACCCCGGCAGGCTTCGGCGAAGTGCTGCTCGTGATCGCTGATGAAATGCCCGGTCGGCGGACGAAAATGGATGCCGGGAATTGGTCCTCGCGAAAGGCGATTTCTTCGACATGTGCGCATTCATGGGCGATGATGGCAATGGCCGTGCGGAAATCCTCTTCATCGCGATCGGCCCCCTCGAGCACAATCGGGCATACCGGACCCGCGGACAAAACGATATGTGTCTTCACGGCGTCGCCACGCATGACCACGACACTCTTTCCGACGCCGGCCAGGCCCTCGTCATTGGTGCGGCTCAACGGCGCCAGCCCTTCGACGCCCCGATCGAGGTCGCGCAGCGCCTCGTCGTAATCGACCGCTACGGTCACACCGTCGAGCGCGCTGATATCGATATATTCCCCGACCTCGCGCAGAATGTGGAACATCTGCTGCCCGAGGCATTCGGCGCCGTACTGGTTGGTGATGCCCTGTACCGTCACCTGAATCTGCGGAAGCGTGGAGGCAGGCACCTCTTGTCGCGGCGTGTCGCTCGTATCCATATTAGCCCCTCTCTCCCCTCACCTCATGCGGTTTCACCCAGCTGCGCCTGCCCGCCGGCGGCAAGCACCTTATAGCGGGCATGCAGGTTATAGAATGCTTCGTCGCCCACCATGGTGAGTATCATGCGCACAAGGCTGAAGACGCACAGCAAAACGGAGAGGCCGAGTATGTTCAGCGTCTCCTGCAGCTCGTCTTCCTCCAGCAGAGGATCGAGGCTGAACAATGCGGTCCCGTCCGGCAGGAACGAACGATGCCGTAATAGCGAGCTGTAGGTGACATGTGCCGTGTCGGCCGAGATCTCACGATACATGTGCGCCATGCGCGGGAACTGGCTGTCCTTGCTCAGGTCACTCGGCTTGAGCTGCGCGCCCTTCTTGTCATTCAGGAATTCCTGCAGCAGCTTATGCGAGCCGGCATCAAGGTCCGTCTGCATGTCCTTTAACGCCTTGGCTCTCGACCATTTACTCGTGGCTTCGTCATCCTTGAGCGCCTGCAAATAGTCAGGCTTGCGGCACGCTGCATCCATATGGATCGCGCATTCGACGACCTTGCGGCAGGTACTGCGCACATCGAGCACCTTGTCATGCTCAGCGAGCAACAATGCCGTGTCGAACAATGTCAGGGCACGGGCGAACAGCGCGAATTTCACGAACAGCAGTTCGGGCTCTTCGCCTTCCGGCGCATCGAAGCTGTCCACGTCCGCGAGCTTCGCCGAGCCATGCGGAAATCCCTCATCCATTGCAGCCATGCTTCATTTATCTGGGGCTGATCATCATTCATGCGATTCTTCCTGGTTGCCACCGGTACATGTGGAGTCAAATAGCTATCCGGAGGATAATCCCACCGCCAAATGGTTCGGCGGAATGCGATGCGACTATGCGATAATCAGGAAGTCGGCAGCCGTCAGCGCCAAACCTTTGTCGAGAGAGGCGAACTGGACCGCAGCAGCCTTTTCCGTACCGTCAGCCTGGTACTGGAGAGCACCCGTGTCTTTATATGGCCGTTCCTACATCGTGGCGAACGTGAACGGAATGCGGAAGCCGCAATTGCCGTGCTCATCCCATTGGAAGAAGAAGCCACCCTCGCCCAGCACATCGATGATGATCTCGCCGATCGGTGCGAATTCGCTTCGATCTTCCCATTGCCCGTACCTGGCCCACAGTTCTCTTAGCGCGGTGCGCAGCCTTTCGAAAAACGGCGCGAACCAATGCCCTCCCAGCGCCCTGCGAACCGCAGGCACATCGTCTATCGTCAAGCCGTGACCGTCCATATGGCCGAGCAGATAACTGCCGCTCGTCATCAGGTTCTGGTAATACCGCAGGACCTCGGAGAGTATTCGGTCATGGTCGTGATCGGTGCGATAGCGTCGGATACATTCGTTTGCCCGGTTCATCGTCTCCTCGAGATGGGTGATGAATGCATTGGTGTAATCCTGCAGAGGATCTCGGCCGAACGGGGCTGCGATGCGGCAAGCCGCATACTCATCCCAGCAGGCGTTTTCGGCCTGCCCTTCGCAGGCATCTGCGGCATCATCGTAGATTTTTTTCAGCAGCGTATCGGGGAACGCCTTGTCAGTCGTCATGGCGAGTTCGACATGTGCGCATTCATGAGCGAGCAGATGCAGGGAATGGGCATAGTGCTCATCTTTCTCGTCCGGCAGTGAATAGATATAGGCAGCGTTCAGTACCAAATGCGATTTGAGAATACCGTCACGGATGACGCTCGGCGCCATCGCAACGCCTTCGACCAGCTCGGAGCTGGGCGTTAGGCGGTGGTCCGTCTCATATCCTCTATCGAGTGCGAGAAGCGCTTCCTTGTAATCGACGGCGATGGTGATGCCGTCCAGCCGCTCGAGATTGATGTAACGGCTCAACTCCCGCACATAATCGCCGACGCAATAGGCGAGCTTCTCGCCTGCTTTTTCTTCCATGCCTTGGACTGAAATACCAATGCTGGGCACGGTGATCGGTCGCTCTTCCTCGGTGGTCTCCGTCATGCTTCCTCACTCTGACTGCAAATGCGTCTTGGCCCAGACCAGCGCGCTCAACGCCCCTGCCCTTGCCTCTTCCACGGATGCGAATTCCTTGTTGCCGCTGCGGGTCGCACCGTTCTTGCGGTTCGTCACCACCACGCCAAAGCCTGCATTTTTAGGGAATACCGTCAGATTATACCCTTCGGTGTTGATGTAATCATTGCCCTTGGCCGAACGTTTCCATGAGCGCTCGGCCCATGTCCTACGGCGTTTGGCGAGGCTCCTTAATCCCCTCTCCCGTTCTTTCGGACGGACATAGTCCTCTTCCATATGTTCGGCACAGACGCAGTCAACGGCCAATGCTTCCGTGGTCTGGCCGTGCTCCATATAATGGACGTAGCGGATGGTGACGCTTTCGCACATTTCGCAAAGCTGGGAAGGCTCACCCAAATCCTCGATCCCGACACATGACCATCCCTTTTTGGGCACCCCAGCTTCGGACCATTTGCCATGACTCGTGTGATCCCTGGTCATCGCGTCCACTCAATCTTGACGTCTATTTCACGATACTGAGCTTTGAGCGTCGGACTTCACCACCCTCATTGTCGGTACCGTGCTGGGGCAGAATACAAAATAAAAGTCGTTCGACCTCAGTCATTGGAAGCGATAGCTCATCGGCAACGTCCACGAGACTTTTCCGCTCCGCCCAAAGCTGGGATAAAACCTTCCCCCATAGCACAGACGTTTCCCTGGGGATGCCATCAGGCTCGCTCGTGCGATAACCGCGTTTCCCAAGCTCGATACATATGGAACGGTATTGCCATTCGGAGAGCATGGGTCTGGTAAGATGTGCCAGTCGGTATGCCAGCGCCATTGCCGAGACGCGCCACCTTTTCTTCGCCCGTAAAATGAGATCAGCCGTTATAAGACGGGGCATTCTGACCCTGACGTCTTCCTCCGGCATTAGAAAGGCGGAAGCGAAGCGGTTTGCCTCCACCTCGGCCGTGCGTGTATCTTCGTCCGCGCCTGAGGTTTGGCCATGCCTGTGCAGGACCAAATGGCCCAGTTCGTGAGCCGCATCAAAAATACTACGCTCCGCCGATTTGAACGAATTCAGAAACACATACGCTTTGTCATTTTGCCAGAACGAGAATGCATCGACATTTGCGGTGGTTTCTTCTAGCCCCAGGACGCGGATGCCTTTGGCCTCCATCAGTTTCATCATGTTTGCGATGGGTTGGTAACTGAGGCCCCAGTGCTGGCGGAGAGCATCGGCGGCAGCTTCAGGTGTCAATTCCGGGTCGAAATGCGGCAAATCCAACGCCGGTAGATTGTATCGATTTTCAAGCCACTCATAGACTTCGACCCCGTTATCGCCGGCCGAAAGGGCAGCGTTTCGTTCTTTCGCGGTCATGCTCGACAGGCTGCGAAAGCTGACGATTTCTGCTGAAAGGAGTGCGGGGTCCTCCTTGAAGAAAAACTGCACGGGATAACCGAGAACCTCTGCGAGCTTCTCAAGTGTTCCAGAATCCGCCTGGTTCTGACCGGTTTCAAGCCGCGTGATTGTGACCGGCGATACGCCGGCCTTTTCTGCGAGTTCCTTCGCTGTCAGCTTCTGCCTTTTCCTGGCGAGGCTGAGTCTCTTTCCATTGAACATGATTGTTCGGCTTTATTTTCGACTGACGACGATATCCAGATCCGGATCGTTGGTCGGTTCATTGATGCCAAAATCGACCGCGTCCAGATCGCCACCCTCAATCAAAAATACGCGATCGATACAGCGAAGGAATTGGCCATTCTTCACCACAGGTAAGCTGAGTTCCATTGCGCCAAACTGATCGACCATCAGGTAATATGTTTTGTGGTCTCCATGAAACTTGACCACGCTGATAGGGAGGTCGATACCGGCAGCTTCAAACATATCGCCACAAGCCACGCGCTCGGAGCCAGCGCCTTTTCGAGACCGCGCTCTAGGATCCGCTTTGCGGCAGGCTTGATTGACATTTACAAAGAGAACTCGAAGCTTGAGGACGTCATTGCGGATGCCTTCCACACCTTCCTCGCTAAAGATCTCCCAATTTCCACCGAGGTTTTCGGCTCGAAGGCCCTTCACTCCGTCCATATACGCGAACATGCCGGCGGCATTGGTGGGATGCAGTGGTGAGGCAGTCGCAGCAGCAGCAAGTGCGTGATGACCTGCCGCGATCAATTTCTCACGCTCAAGTTCCAGACGAGCAAGGTAAAGGTCGCCAATCTCAGGATCAGTGATTGTCTTTGGGCTGATATTTTCCATGCCGCCTACTCATGTTAATGTTCTCTACCTCATTTGTGGAGGAAAAAATTAACATGGTCAAGCTAGAAGAATGTATTCGGCTAATTCACAGGACGCTCCAGGCGCGAAACCTCCCCCGCCCCGTCATCTCGCGCAATCCGAGCTCGCCAACGATCCGCCGCGCCGCCTGCGGCGTGACGCCCAGCGTCGTTACGACCATCTTAGCCGACACCAGCGGTTTCGCCATCACCAGCTCGACCAGCTCCGGCAGTTTTGACGACGTCCGGCGCCCGTCCAGTTTTCGGTCCATCATCGTTTTCACCAGCGTCAGCCGATCATGCTCTTTCAGCCCGATCTCGGCGGCCGCGACCAGTCCATGGGCGATGGCGAGCAGCCGGGTTTCTCGATCGCGATGTCGGCGCCGATCGACGGGAATGGTTTTTAGTCCGAGATTGATGGCTGCGAGATGTGCGGCCGTGGTGACACCGGCCTGGCGGAGGATCGAGGCGGCCAACAGTCGTCCAAGCCAGGGCGCGTGCTGCAGCACCGCAATCTCGTTCCAGGCATCGAGGGCGACAATCGCCTGCAGCACCGCCGGCAGATCATCGGTCTGCCGCAACACGTTGCGCCACTCGCCCAGCCGCGCGTCCTCGTCCCAATCGAGATCGTAGATCATGGGATCTTTTTCTTGCGCGCCGGCCCGTCCGGACCGTGCGTTCTCGATCGCCGCCTCGGACCGGGCCAGCAGCGCATCAATGGCGGCATAATCGACGCCAGGCAGATCTTTGGCGTCGTCAGCATCGTCCCCCTCCCCTATCGGCTCGACAGCGACAGGCCGCTTGGCGGCGGCGCCCGACTCAGCATCATCGGCCCTGACCGATGTCACATCCGAGGTTTGCCTGAGCGTGCGAATGCCGTCGGGCGACAGTGCCCAGACCGGTGGTTGCGCGGCAATGCGTCGCCGGGTGCGCAACGCGTCGCGGGCGATTGTCAGTTCATGGGTGGGTGTGCGAATATCGCGGGTGTCGTCGTGGAGGACGAGGTCTTCGAGGTGAACAAGTTCGCCGTCGATCCACAGCGAGGCGCAGGCGTCGGCAAAGTGCGACCGTTCGATCCACCCCTGTCCGACCGCGGAGCGGGCGATGCGCTCGTCGAGACGCGCCAACTCAATGCCGGCTCGAAAAGTGTGGCTTCTACTTTGTTATTTCAAATGGGAAAACTTCATATGTCTGTTAGGTTTAGCCGATAAATGAAGGGCGATTTTCCGCTAACGATTTCACTGAAACGTCTCTTTGCCAAAACGATTTCAAGATCGAACATCAATGTCGGCTCGCTCGATCGAGGGAGAGCAGTGGTCGGCGTCGTCAAAGGCGTGCCGCGCTTATGCAAAGGTGCGACGTGCAGCTTCATCACGCTGGCAAGCATTACGCGTAGTCGGTCGCGCTACTCGGCGGCTGGCTCGGGTTGCGTTCTGGTGCGCCTTGCCGCTGGCTTCTTTGCCGCTGGGTCCGGAAGGTAAGCGGGCGCGGTCGTGCTGCGTTCCGCTACAATGAATATCAGCCTGTCCACGGCCTTCGCCCTTTCCTTTCCCTCTGGCAAGGACTCGGCAAGATGGATTGCCAAAAGCGTGTCCTGCATTTGCGCCAGACGGGAGAAGAAGAAATTAAGCTGAATCAGGCTTCGGTTATAGAGATAGAAATAGCCTCCGCCGATGAATTGAAGCAGTACACCCGCTAAGGGAACGATATATGCCGTCCCATCGCTTCGGCCCGAGGAGAACGCCCACCACGTACCCCCAATGATCGTCCCGAAACCGGCAACGATGGCGGTCAGGCTGGCAGTGTAACTCCTGCGCGCCTGACTTTTGTTCATGATGTAGTATTCGATCAGCTGACGGAGGTTCGCTTTGATGCCCTGAATAATGTCGTCGTCGGACTTGGCAGCGCTTTCGGTTTGCGGCGCCATCTTGGCATCGCCGCCCGCGCCTCCAGACTGCGCGTCGAGCAAGGGAGTGAAGCTGGATGCCCACGCCCTGAGAAGCTGGTCGTCGCTGTCACGATCTACGATTGCCTTGAGCTTATCACGGTCGATCACGCTGAAAGCGACCATCACGAGCATGAACAGGGCGAAGACGACCCCTATAGTGATGCCCGGCTGAAGGTCGTGCGGCTTATATTCATAGCCTTGCACGAACACGTGGCTTGTTGCCAAATAGAAGACGACATAGAAGCTTCCGGCAATGGTCAAAATGGAAATGATTGCGACCGCCCAGCGAACCTTCGGCGAGTACCGAAGGACTTCAACGATTACGAGGATGACGGTAAGAATAAGCTGATACATGAAGCCCCCGCCGAACAAATTCGCGACAGTCATCTGTACTCTCTCAACCTTTACGAATCGTGCCTATACAACCCTGGCGCGGAATAAATCGAGCGGGCGCGTCGTCACTTCAATGGCGGCAGCGTCATGCCCTTAATGCTATCGGCCACGGTCGGCCGCTTCCGCTTCCCGTCCGCGTAGGGATCTGGCAGAGCCCGTGCGGCCTTCTTCACGGCCTCGATGTCATAGCCGACCGGACGGCCAAGCAGGAACATCTCCACAAATCGGTCAACAAGCGACTGGTCTGCCAAAAGATTGGCTTTGACCGCCTTGCGGAAGGACGCGATATCCGAACCATTGGTCAGGTAGCCCAGATTCCGTGCCTCGGTGAGGTGCTCATCAACCCTCTTCTGAACGCCCTTGCCCATGCAAAATGCACGGACGTAACGCACTAGCGACGTGAACAGCAGCTCCTCGCTATGCATGAGGAGCAGCTTGTCTTTCAGGACTGCTCGGAACGCACCGATAAGCTCGCTCTTCTCGAAGACGTGCCGGTAAAACCGGACCACAGAATCCTCCGCATCGCCTGCCGTAACTTTGTTTTGGGGCGCGGCCAATATGTAGAATGGCGCGCGGGTCGTGACATGAATTTCTTTCACGAGATGAAAGCTGAAACAGGCCAGCGAGATGACGCACAGGTTATTGGCCGTGGCTATGTTGATCGCGCGCAGTCTCTCTGTGATCTCGGCCCAGCTGCAATCCTCGTTCGAGGCGACGATATGAATACCCATGTCCTCATCGCCATGGGTATCGAAATGGATGATCGGCAGCAGGCCGTCTTCAACCACCTTCGCCACATAATCCAAGAATCCCAGAAGATCAGCGGCGCTCTTCGGCTCAAATTTCATGAAGAAGATCTGGTTGGCCTGCAACAAGGGTTCCAAATCTTCGAGGACGCGGAGGGTCACCCCGTGCTCGCTCTCATGCAGGGACGTGATCCAGATCACGGAATTTACGCTCACATGGGATTGGATAGTCGCGGTCTTGGTCATTGGTCGCAAGGCCATGCAGCTTTATAGGGAGCCATCAACGAACGCTCGGCCGGCCAGGTTCCCTTCTCGGGATGCGTCGTCACCCAGTCGCAGCCAATCACGATGGCGCGGGCGACATTGGCGCCCTTCGGGATGCAGAATTTCCCGAGAATGCTCTCCCGAGCGATCCCGAGCATTTGCTCGTCCTTCATGCCCATCTTAACGACGCTATCGAATACAATCTCATCCTCGCGCCATTTCTCCATGAAGCCCATGACGTAATTTCCGGCAAGTGTGATGCTGCTCTTGCAGTCGCGCGCCAAATCCTGGGCCATCATAGCATTGGCGCCGGTCGCAAAAAGGGCGGCTGCAGCCGCCAGTATCATCCGTTTCATGATCTTCCCCAACCCAAGTTGGGGGCAGATTATCGAGTGCAACCGGTAACTGCAACAGGGTCAATTCGCTTGCTTCCCTTGGTTTTTCTTCACGTACCCGTGGCCGTGCGCAGTTGTCCGATGCACCTCGAGCTTGACGCCAAGACCGCCCTGCTCGCGCTGACGCAGTTCAATGGTAAAGAACTTTCGGTACCGTCCTTTGATGGGCGCGGCGATGAAAAGTGCATGTTCCACCGCCGATTGGGATGAAAATCGGAATTGCTAAGTGGTGGCGCAGCCAATGGAAACGGCGCATCTTTCTTTCATCACCGAGCTAGTGCCGGAGCCGCCAAGCCACCGTCCTCATGGGAGTTGATGGCCGCCGGTCTGCAACGCGACCGCATGAGCCGCGACGACGGCAACCGAGCATCTTGAGGAGCAGGTTCGGACGCTGAATCAGGGACGGCGACAAATGTAACTCATCTTATATTTTCCACGCGTCGGGCATTCCGCCCTTAGAAAGGACCTGACATGCATGAAATTTATCAGAACGGAAAGCCGATCGGCCTCACTTTCAGCGACCGCGAGGTGGCCAAAGCCATAGCCCGCGACATGCAGAGGGAGGGCGCCAAAAACGTCGAAATGCGGCCGTTTAAGCGCCGAAATCACTGGTATAATTGGCGCGCAAACGGGCGCAACGTGGCGTCTTATCTCGCCTCGTTACGCCCTGCCGCGCCACTTAGGAGGCCTTGTGATCCCGATAGAGCAATACTTATCTGGTCAGAGGCGGTACAAAATCTGATCGTTCCAGAAACCATCGAGGCTACACAACTCCCCACGCCCGGAACCTCCCCTCCCTACCATCTGCATATCAATGAAATTCTTAGCTAAAAGCGACACCCACGTACCCCTTTTATCCGGGAATGTTGGCCGTTTCCATCTCGTTACCCATATGAATTAACGTTGTTCTTTTCCAGAACAGAAGCTATTTAAGCCATTGCTTCCGTCACTCGGGACGGCGCCGTGGATGGGCAATCACTTCCGATAAGTACTGCGTATCGATAGGTGATGGTTTTTGGCGGCAAGAGATAGCGTATTTGTCCGTGAGAATTGGCGGAAAAGCCGCAAATCCGGGCCCCTTGAGGGCTTTTCATTTTGGGTCGCTGGAAATTCTGCCTGATTGAGCGGAAATAACGCGTGCTGAACCGGTCGAGCTCTTCCCCTCCCCGACCGCCTCTCGGCGTCAGAACCTCATCAAAAAGCCGGAGCCGGAGCGACCTCTTCCGAAATAGCCGATTTCCCTGCGTTTTCGCCATAGATGCCCGCTGACGTGCGTTCTCGGGCGGCGATGGGTCGATGCCTGCCTCACGTCATAGAACGCTCTCTATCGCCTCCCATTTTTGTCATAAAACACGCTTGCAAATCCCCATTTTCTCATGCATTCATTATCTGTACAAAGGCCATCAAAAAAGAGCCAGAACGAATGCCCCAGGTTGCAATCGCCAGCTCCCCCTCTCCGCGGCCCCGGCTGATCGGATACGCCCGGGTTTCGACTGACGATCAGCTCAACGATGCCCAGGTCGATGAGTTGCGCGCCGCCGGCTGCGATCGCATTCATCAGGAGCACGGATCCGGGTTATCCCGCACAAGACCGGTGCTCACCAAAGTGCTGAAGGATCTCACCTCTGGCGACGTGCTAGTCGTCGTTCGTCTCGATCGCTTGGCCCGATCAGTCAGCCATCTGCTTCACGTGATTGAAGACCTCGAAAAGCGCGGAGTTCATTTCCGCTCGCTGCGCGATCCGATCGATACGTCCACGCCGCAGGGAATGTTTTCCTTGCAGGTGCTCGGCGCCGTCGCCCAGCTTGAGCGCGCCCTGATCGCCGAACGAACCAAAGCTGGCATCAAGGCTGCGAAAGCCAGAGGGAAGCTTCCCGGAAATCCCGGTCTGCGCGAGCGCCGACCGGAGGCGATCAAGGCGGTGTCGAAAGCACGCGAGAAACTTTATCTCGACGAACTGATTTCGTCGGCACAGACCTGGCTGCCGACCGTGAGGCAGCTCAGGCCACAGCATAGTTGGGACAACGTCGTGCGCGTCCTTAACCGTCGCGGTCATCACTGGACGGTCCAACGATTACGCCGCGCGGTGCATCGGATGGTTCGTGAGAAGCTTGCAGAGCCAGAGCTGCTGGCCCGCTCACCGCGCCGCGCGCCCGAAGATCATTTGATGAAGTTGGTCGCCGCGATCACCATCGCCGACCCCAGTTTGTCGCTGCGCGACATTGCCGCGCAACTGGATCAGATGGGGGAACGGCCGGCGCGTGGTGGCAGGAGGTGGCAGCCCTCTTCCGTTAGGGCGCTGTTGGACGAGGCACATCGCTTCGGGTTAGTTCGTCCTTGACTAGCTGATTCATAAGGGAGCGCCCGCGCTTTTTGCCCCGCGAGCTTCCTTTCCCGGCGGAGATCTCCTTCCAATCCGTGCTTGCCACGACCTGTTCGGCCAACCCCGCCAAGGTGGATTTCCTCCTCCACCTGACGCCCGTCCGGTTCAATGGTGTAGCCGGTCATCATTGTTCCTTCTGCCAACGACCGAGGTGGTTTCTCGTCTCGAACCCGCATGATGGTATGCCGGCTCGTCACGATCTTTCTTCAGCGCGGCGACCTGCTGGGCTGCTTGTTCGGCCCTCAAAAGTCGCTCGCGCAAAACATCGGGCAACCGAGCCTGATCTCGCTTGCATATACGATCAAAAGGAGCCGCAAGGCTTATTACGGAGAGCTCGAAACAAATCAGCGTAAGCTCGATATAATCGAAAGGCTCATCTACTCTACTTCTTGCAAACCATTCTCGATGCGCAGCAGACGACTCTCACGCGCGTTGCGTTTTATATCCGCAAGGCAAAGTTCTATGAACGGTTCCGCGACCAGTTCAACAATCGCCAAGGCGATCTCCCGCATGTTCCGCGAAGGGATTGAAGGCTTCAAAGGTGGCCTGAGCGCGGAAAATTACATCTCGATCACAGGGGCTTCCCGGGCAACGGCGACTCGAGACCTTCATGATATGGTGGAGAAGGGGGCAATGAACCGCAGCGGTGAACGCCGACATACGCGTTACACCTTAAACCTGCCGGAGCCAGAGTGATAGAAACAACGGCTGGGGCACGGCCTTTCGTCCACTCTATCCAAAGAGCGCGACATCACTCGGCGGAAGCAGACTGGCTTGATTCTTGCTGTGGCTGGTCGTTAGTTTGCTGCCTAAACTGCGAAGACACGAGGATTGTTATGCCAACTGGCAAGGTTAAGTTCTTCAACGCCGATAAAGGCTTTGGTTTCATCACGCCGGAAAGCGGAGGAGGCGACGTTTTCGTGCATGTCACCGCCCTGCAATATGGCGATTATCTCAGAGAGGGACAGTCCGTTTCCTACGATCTCGGTCAGGATCGGAAGACCGGCAAGTTAAAGGCGGAAAACGTCAGACCGCTCTGAGGCCAATTGACCGGAGCGGCGGCAACGGGCTCAAAAGCGCCTCGGGGCCACCTGCTCTTAAATTGCGAGATCTCGGCCTGTGCCAAAGGCGCAGCGCCCAACTTCTTGGCCCGGTCGAAGGGTGTCACATCCAGAAGCGGAACGTCTATGAGACTAGCATAGCCCTCAAACCCCATCTTGGTGCAATAGCAAGACTCATGATGTTATCGGCACGTACGGTCGCATTGATGAATTTCGAACACGAGTTCTTCGGCTGTTGTCCGAGTTGCGGTAAAAAGAGCTGTCGACGCTGGATATCTTTGGGTTCGCGCGTGCAAATGTAGGGATGTCGACAAAACGGTGGATCGCCGTACAGGCTTAACAACTGACAGCCGACAAGCAGCCGATCGTAACTTGCGATCAATAAACCACTCCGCGAACCCCGCGGCCGAAAGCAGCGTCTCCAGCGCCGTTGTTCCGCCGGCGCGGATGTCCGGATGATTTCGTTCAGAAGGCTACACAGCTCTTTGCATCCGAGGTTACGGCCCTTCGAATATGCTGTTTTCAGCGACCCCACTTTAGATTGATAGCTTATCGGCGATACTCGGGAGACCACAAGCCAGGATCTCACCTTGCTGCGGTCTCCAAACAGCATCAGCTTTTTGCAGCTCATGATGCTCTCCGGCCTGGCGAACCATTCGTTCGCATCAGCGCCATCAACATCGGCCCAAGTGAAAACTCTCCGCGTTCTGCCTTGCGGGTGAGGTCACGCAAATAACCGCCCGCATTGTTGATGTGCCCTGCCCTTTCGAGGATGCAGGCCATCACGGCCGCAGCATTCTCGGCACCGAGTGCCTCACAGGCATTCTGGTAGGCACTCGGACTGACGGCCAGCATCGATCGCACGACCACCGCGGCTGACATGAGATCGCGCCAACTCCCGACCGCCCCGCCCGGCCCGTAATTCGAAATCTCAGGGCAGGCCTGCAAGACCATTCCCAGTGGAAAAGCCTTTATCGGCTCTCGCATTCGCCCAATGTCTGGGTTCGATTTCGCCCCCTGCTCTGTTTCAGAGCGAGGTTCAAATTCATTGCTGGATTCGGGTTTTGAATTCTGTATGTGACGTCCAATTTGGACATCATTGGTATCTGTTTTTTGAGAATCTTCCTGAAATTCCAGTTGGTTGATGATCTCTTCACGCAACATTCGCATTTCGTCGAGGACGGATTCAATATCTTTGAGGGTTGGGGAGCGGGGGATGCCTGCGAGCAGCTGCACGTAGTAGCCCTCCAGCTTTTCCCAATCGCCAGAAGCGCCCTCTTCTATCGCAGCCGTCAGCAGCTTACGAACGTCACGACGGCAGATCGTCAGTGCTTCCTTGGCGCTGCGGAAGTGCCGGCGCTCGGCTGCTATCTGCTGTGCGAGCTGCGCAAGCTCTTCGGCGCGAGCAAGCAGCGGCGCGAGGCTGAAGCCGAACGCATCTTCGATCTGGCCGCCATTGTCCTTTCGGGCGTATCGTTTGCCATTAGCACTGTCTTTGCGCTGGATCAGTCCAGCATCGACGAGTGCAGCAAGGTGGCGGCGCAATGTCGTGCCAGCAATACCATGCGCTCGAACGGAAAGCTGTTCATTTGATGGGAACACCACCAGGCCGCGCTCTTCCGAAAGCTCATTGTCGGGATAGAAGGTCAAGAGCGCATCAAGAACGGCAAGGGCGCGGTCCTGAATGCCGAGCACTGCCCTCGCCTCCGAGGCATCGCGAAAGATCTTCCATTTGTCGGCCGTCTTACCTGGCCGCATCTCAGCCGTTTTCATTTGCCCTCTTACCTGGGCAAGCGATATCGGCCGCCGCCCGAAGGGCGTCGTCACACTTCCAATCTGCATTTTTTCTCTCACCTTAATTGAGGCAAAAGAGATCCGCCCGCCAAATCGACGGTTACGACTCTTGACAGGGATTCGTGGAAATGCGATTCTCAATCTTGCTTAGGGAATACGAGAAGGGCTTCCACGACTTGGTCGTTTGGGGGCCTTTTTCTTTTGCGGCTTCAGTCTCCTTTGCTTCCCTCCTTCAGGAATTGCTCGTAGAGCGCATCCAAATTGCGGGAAAGATATTCTCCGAAACGGCCAGCATTCTTCGCCTTCATCGAGAGCGAGAAAGCTTTGCCCGTATTCTTGATTTCGGCCTGCACTGCCTTGTCCCGGGGCTGCCACTTCGCCTTTTGAGTCGAAACCTCCGCCTTCCTCACGGGCCGCGCTGTTCTGTTGAGCGCCTTGTACAGAGATGAAAAGCGTTCATCGGACGGCAATGCGTCGAAGCCGTCCGTGCTCAAAACTTCTGACACTTTGCCGCTATTGGCGAATTTTCCGACTAGAAGTGAAAGCTCTATCCAGCGCTCTCGGCCCACACCGGGAGCCGACCCGATTTTTTCTATGACGTTAGCCGAGATGCGCTCTGCCACCGTCATCATCTTCGAGACCGAAGCCGCATTCGCGGACAATGCCAAGGAAATCACCTCTCGGCCGTAACCAAGATCATCCAGGCGCTTGGCAAATAACGCCCTTTCGATAAAAGAGAGATTCGCGCGCGCGGAATTTTCCTGCCCTTGAGCAATGACATGGGAACGGTCGTCGATTGCCTTGACAATAGCCCGGACTTTTCTGCCGAGGTCCCTTGCTGCCCTTACCCGTCTGTGGCCGAAGACAACCTGATAAAGACCATCGACCTTTGTATGGGGCCGCACGAGAATAGGCGTATCCTGCCCACGTACCCTAATTGCCTCTAGCAGATCTTGATACTCGCCGTCGTCGTCTGATATCCGATCCTTTACGAAGGAGCCTTCAATTTGTGCCGGATCAAGTTCGATAATTGCCTCGCCTTCGAGATATTTGTCAGCCTGCTTTGCCAGCTCGTCCAGCGAACGCACGAGAGATTTGCCTGCGCCTCGCATTGGATATGCAGGTGCCGTGCCGCTATCTTCATGCAGGTCAGCAAGTCCCTCGAGCAGATTTTTCCGTGCCATCTCATTTGCTCCGAGCAGCCGTTAGCTGCTTGTTTTTCCGCATAAAACGTTCGTTTTTGTCAGCTGACAAATCGACGTCCCCATGACTCGTGAACGAGGCCGGCAATTTCAGCATTCACTGCATCCAACGATTCCATCGCACGGTCATACGTGCCTCTATTCATGGATGCCCGATCGACTTCGTACAGAGTTTGCTTGGTAATTCCGGCATCTGAAACCGCCGTCGACTTCACCATCTGGTTCTTTAGTATGAACTCGTTGAACATCGTGGACATAAAGCCGACCATCTGGGCTTGCGGAACATCGGTCGGCTCGTAGCGCGTAATCAAGTATCTGTACCAGGAGAGGTTCACTTCCGCACCAGCGGCACGGATCGGCTTTAGGATTCCACCAAGCATCAGAAGGAACTGACCCATCGACATCACGTCGAGCATCTGCGGATGGATTGTTATCAGAACACTTGTAGCTGCGGTCAGTGCGGTCAGCGTCAAATATCCGAGCTGCGGTGGACAGTCGACGACGACGACATCATAACGATCGTCGACCTCAGCCAAAGCCCGCGATATGCGGGTGAAAAACGTTTTGCCTTCATTAGAAGACTTATCAGACATCGCAAGCGGCGTGTCATATTCATACTCCTGCAAATCGAGGTTTGCAGGGACAATGTCCAATCCAGGAAAATTAGTGGTCTGGATGATCTCCGAGATCGGCTTTCTCGCACCATCATAGCGAATGGCATCATAGATGGACGCGATCTGATCGAGCTCCGGTTGGAAGCCGTGCAGAGACGAAAGGGATGCTTGAGGGTCGAGGTCTACGGCAAGGACGCGATGCCCCGTCAATGCCAGGTACTGCGCTAAATGCGCGGCGGTCGTGGTTTTCCCCGAGCCCCCTTTGAAGTTGACTACAGCAAGCACCTGCAGCTTTTCACCGCCGCGCCGGTGGGGAACATACATGCGGTTGTCGGATCGACCGTGCGTATCCAGATATTGACGCAGTTCCAACATCTGTTCGGCGGTGTAGGAGCGACGACCGGAGGACGATGTTTGAGGGGAGGGGCCCTTTCCGTCCAGATGCAGCTTTTTCAATGTGCTCTGCGATACGCCGACATAGGTCGCGACCTCCGCCAGCGAGAAGCTTCGCAATGTCTTTTTCGCGTTGGGCGGGAATCGTTGTACGCTAAGTAGGTGCAGCTTTTTCGAGATCAAATCACCCTGTTCTAGGATTTGATCTTCAAAGTGCATCGGCATCTTAAGCGAAGCCATCGAATTAGCGTTCATTGTCAGAAATCTTTCAGATAACGGTTTTCGGCCCGATATTGCCACTGAACCGTTATTATGTCCGATTCTCGCGGGCCGGCAAGGAAAATGCGGCTAATAAACTGTTAATAGCCGGGACGCCCCTTGACCTATGGTTAACGCCGCCATCTGTATTTCCCTTGCAAATCCAATCTGTTACCGCTCCGAGTCACAACGTTCGTTGCATATTTGTTCACTGGTGATTCCTACAACTAAGGGAATAACACGCGAGATCAGATCAGCGCGTTGTCGCCCAAAACCGCGCGCGACTCACCAAAATACCTTGTAGGATTCTACAACTGCCCAGCCATTCTAATCCGTGCTGATCTTTGTCGATAAATTTAAGCGACGGAGATCAGTATGAAGGTTGTTGCGATATCGACCAGACATGGGCTTCCTGCACAGCACCTTCTCGAAGCACATCATCGACTTCGAGCTCAAGTGTTTTCAAATCGGTTGGGTTGGGAGGTCGGTGTTCTTGACGGCCGGGAAGCGGACGTCTTCGACGCTCTCCAGCCGACTTACATACTCGCCGTATCGGACAGCGCTCGTGTGGCAGGATGCGCTAGACTCCTGCCGGCCATGGGTCCGACGATGGTGACCCATGTCTTTTCGTCACTGCTAACGCATGGACACCTAAACGCCCATCCAAGTATGATCGAAAGCTCCCGTTTTTGCGTGGACACAACCTTGGTCGATCTTCGCGGAGGAGGCCTCGTCCACGAGGCCACTTTGACCATGTTCGCAGGCATCATCGAATGGTGCATCGCAAATGGGTACACGGAGCTCGTCACGGTGACCGATCTTCGATTCGAGCGGATCCTTGCACGCGTTGGGTGGCACCTATCGCGATTGGGCGAACCAAAGAACATTGGCAAGACAATTGCCGTCGCGGGCACCTTACCGGTGAACGCCGAGACATTCCTGAGGCTTCGTCCATCCAGTTACCGTTCTGAATTCATCTCCCCAGATGGGCAGCGGAAAAGGAGAAATCCATGAACCAGCTCCGCTCTCACCACCGGCTTGTCTGCAAACTTCAAGACGCGCTCGGCCATAAGCTGTGCGCCGCATTGGAAGACGTGGATGTGATCGAAATAATGCTCAATCCGGACGGAAAGCTCTTTATTGAGCGCCTCGCTCACGGCGTTGCGGCGGCCGGCGAAATGTCCCCCGTCGCCGCGGAAACGGTGATCGGAATTGTGGCGCATTTCCTTCAGTCCCAGGTAGACACGAAGCAACCGATCATCTCCGGCGAGCTCCCGATAGGTGGGCACCGCTTCGAAGGCCTTTTACCACCAGCGGTCGCCAAGCCAGCCTTTACGATCCGCCGCCGTGCCCCACGCCTAATTCCGCTGGAAGAATATGTGCGGTCAGGCGCGCTGACGGGATGCCACGCCTTAATGATCCGAAAGGCGATTTCCAAAAGGCGAAACATCATCGTATCCGGGGGCGCCGGTTCTGGCAAAACGACGCTTGCGAACGCGTTGATCGATGAGATCGTCAAATTCGCCCCCGAAGACCGTTTGGTGATCCTCGAAGATACCGCCGAAATTCATTGTTCGGCCGAGAACGCCGTTCTTCTGCATACCAGCGATACCGTTGATATGTCACGATTGCTGAAGAGCACGATGCGACTGCGCCCCGACAGGATTGTCGTCGGCGAAGTCCGCGACGGTGCCGCGTTGACTCTGCTGAAGGCGTGGAACACCGGTCATCCCGGAGGCGTTGCGACAATTCACTCGAACACCGCCATGTCGGCCCTCCGCCGCTTTGAACAATTGACCGCAGAAGCAAGCCAGCAGCCGATGCACGAGGTTATCGGTGAGGCAGTCGACCTCATCATCTCCATTGAACGGACACCGCGCGGGCGACGGGTTCGAGACGTCATCCACATCGAACGGTTCGCGGAGGGCCAATACCAGATCGGTTCAGACCAACTCGATGAGGAAGAGGAGGCCCGTCATGTCGCGTAAGCCTTCGCTCGCCAAGGTCACATTCTCTGTCCTAACGACAGTTCTCGCTTCGCTTGATCCGGCACTCGCCAGTTCGGGCGGTGGCGGACTGCCCTGGGAAGGACCACTGCAGCAGATTCAAGAGTCGATCACCGGACCTGTCGCAGGATACATCGCACTTGCGGCTGTCGCCATAGCCGGCGGCATGCTCATATTTGGTGGGGAGTTGAACGACTTCGCGCGGCGACTTGTATACGTGGTTCTCGTCGCCGGCATTCTGCTCGGTGCCACGACCATTGTGGGCCTGTTCGGCGCGACTGGAGCTTCAATTGGCCTGACGAGGGAGCTGGTCGCCTCGGACGGCTTCCAAGGCGCAGGAGTGACAAATGGCTGAGTCCGCGTCCGGTCTGCAGCGGAACCGCATCCACCGCGCGCTGTCGCGCCCGAACCTTCTGGTGGGCGCGGACCGGGAACTGGTGCTGATCACCGGCTTGGCCGCAGTCATCCTCATCTTCGTCGTTCTTACGATCTATTCGGCGCTCTTCGGCGTTGGCGTCTGGATTGTCATCGTCGGGCTCTTGAGAATGATGGCAAAGGCCGATCCGCTCATGCGACAGGTCTATGTCCGCCATATCTCGTACAAGCATTACTACAAGGCGACCTCCTCGCCGTGGCGCCGGTATTGAGAGGAACGCATGGTCGCTCTCAAACGCTTCCGGGCCCCCGACCCATCCTTTGCTGATCTCGTCCCCTATGCCGGCCTCGTCGACAATGGTGTTCTCCTGTTGAAAGACGGAAGCCTGATGGCCGCCTGGTATTTTGCGGGACCAGATTCAGAGAGCGCCACGGCCCTCGATCGCAACGAACTGTCGCGCCATATCAATACAATCCTCTCGCGGCTCGGGAGCGGCTGGATGATCCAGGTCGAGGCAGTTCGCATCCCGACATTCGACTATCCGTCGGATAATCGTTGTCACTTTCCCGATCCTGTAACTCGCGCGATCGACGCCGAGCGGCGGGCGCATTTCGCCCGCGAACAGGGGCATTTCGAGAGTAAACACGCGCTGATCCTGACCTATCGGCCGCTCGAATCCAAAAAAACGGCGCTCAGCAAATACATCTACTCGGACGAGGTGAGCCGCAAGAAGACCTATGCCGACACGGTGCTGTTCATTTTCAAGAACGCGGTCCGCGAGATCGAGCAGTATTTCGCCAATACGCTTTCGATCCGTCGCATGGAAACGCGGGAGGCTCTCGAGAGGGGAGGGGCGCGGGTTGCCCGCTACGACGAACTGCTCCAATTCGTTCGCTTCTGCATCACTGGTGACAACCATCCGATCCGGCTGCCGGATGTGCCCATGTTTCTCGACTGGATCGCGACCGCCGAGCTTGAACATGGGCTGACCTCAAAGGTTGAAAGCCGCTTCCTCGGTGTCGTCGCGATCGACGGCCTGCCGGCCGAGAGCTGGCCGGGGATCCTCAACAGCCTCGATCTCATGCCGCTAACCTACCGCTGGTCGTCGCGCTTCATTTTTCTCGACGCGCAGGAGGCCAGACAAAAACTGGAGCGGACCCGCAAGAAATGGCAGCAGAAGGTGCGCCCATTCTTCGACCAGCTTTTTCAGACGCAGAGCCGTTCGCTTGATCAGGACGCCATGAACATGGTCGCCGAGACAGAAGAGGCTATCGCCCAGGCTTCGTCGCAGTTGGTCGCATACGGCTATTACACGCCCGTCATCGTTCTCTTCGATCACGATCGTGAAGGACTGCAGGAAAAGGCAGAGTCCATCCGCAGACTTATTCAGGCGGAGGGCTTCGGGGCGCGCATCGAAACGCTCAACGCCACCGATGCCTACCTCGGCAGCCTACCGGGCAATTGGTATTGCAACATCCGCGAACCGCTGATCAATACCAGCAACCTTGCCGATCTCATTCCGCTCAACTCTGTCTGGTCGGGCTCCCCTGTCGCGCCGTGCCCGTTCTACCCGCCGAATTCACCGCCACTGATGCAGGTGGCGAGCGGGTCGACGCCGTTCCGGCTGAACCTACATGTCGACGACGTCGGTCACACACTCATTTTTGGGCCGACCGGTTCGGGCAAGTCGACGCTGCTTGCACTAATCGCCGCGCAGTTCCGGCGCTATGAACGCGCCCAGATCTTCGCCTTTGACAAGGGGAACTCTCTCCTTCCGCTGACCCTTGCCACCGGAGGTGATCACTATGAGATCGGTGGCGACGCTCAAGAAGAGGCGAAGGCGCTGGCCTTCTGCCCGCTGTCGGACCTCTCCAGCGACAGTGATCGCGCATGGGCCGCGGAATGGATCGAGATGTTGATCGCGCTGCAGGGCGTGACCATCACCCCGGACCACCGCAATGCGGTCTCTCGCCAGATTGGCTTGATGGCCAGTGCAGCGGGCCGATCTCTCTCGGACTTTGTAAGCGGCGTACAGATGCGCGAGATCAAGGACGCGCTCCATCACTACACCGTCGATGGTCCCATGGGCCAGCTTCTCGATGCTGAGAAAGACGGACTGTTGCTTGGCTCATTCCAGACCTTTGAGATCGAAGAGTTGATGAACATGGGCGAGCGGAACCTCGTACCTGTTCTCACCTATCTGTTCCGCCGCATCGAAAAGCGCCTCGATGGCTCACCGAGCCTCATCGTCCTAGACGAAGCCTGGCTGATGCTCGGCCATCCGGTCTTCAGGAGCAAGATCCGAGAGTGGCTGAAGGTGCTGCGCAAGGCGAACTGCGCGGTGGTATTGGCCACGCAATCCATTTCCGATGCTGAGCGTTCCGGCATCATCGACGTGTTGAAGGAATCCTGCCCCACGAAAATTTGCCTGCCGAACGGCGCCGCAAGTGAGCCTGGGACCCGCGAGTTCTATGAGCGGATTGGCTTCAACGAGAGACAGATCGAGATCGTTTCGAATGCGATTCCTAAGCGAGAATATTACGTCGCAACGTCCGAAGGCAGGCGGCTCTTCGACATGTCGCTCGGCCCCGTGGCGCTCAGTTTCGTTGGCGCATCCGGCAAGGAAGACCTGAAGCGCATCCGCACGCTCAGTTCCAAACACGGCCGCGACTGGCCGATCCACTGGCTACGAACGAGAGGAGTTCAGGATGCCGCAGCGCTGCTCAACCTCGAATAAATTGCTCACTGGCCTGGCGGCTGTCGCATTGATGGCCGGCACTGTCGTGCCCGCAAATGCTGGAACTGCCACGGGTGCCGCCACCGAGTGGACGCAGGTCCTCAATAATGGCGAGCTGGTCGCTTTGGTCGGGAAGTCCGGCGAGCAGATCCAGAACCAGCTCACCCAGATCAGCCAGCTCGCACAACAGATCGAAACGCAGCTGAATATCTACCAAAACCTCCTCCAGAACACGGCGACGCTTCCGTCGCATATGTGGGGGCAGGTCGAAAGCGATCTCAACCAGCTGCGCAGCATCGTCGACCAGGGCCAGAGCATCTCGTTTTCCATGGGCAATGCGGATGATGTGTTGCAACAACGTTTTCAGAGCTACTCAAGCCTTAAAACCAACCTGCCAGACAATTCGTCGTTTTCTACCACCTATCAGTCCTGGTCCGATACGAACCGGGACACGATCGCCAGCACGCTGAAGGCGGCGAGTCTGACGGCCGAGCAATTCGATAGCGAGGAAGGCACGATGTCCTCGCTGCGGTCCATGTCCGAGACCGCCGACGGGCAGATGAAAGCCCTGCAGGTCGGGCATGAGATCGCCGCGCAACAGGTCGCCCAGATTCAGAAGCTTCGCGGCCTCGTCTCGCAGCAAATGACGATGATGGGCACCTGGCTCCAGACCGAACAGACCGACAAGGACCTTGCGCAGGCGCGGCGTGAGAAATTCTTCAGCGGGACTGCCCCTTCCACCTCCGGCGGCGAAAAGATGAAAGTCGAGTGGTAAGCACATGACAACAATATGTCTTCGGCGGCTCCGCACCGCGATGGTGATTGCCACCTTCTGCATGCTGGCAGCACAGCCGGCAGTCGCCCAAGAAGGTTCAGTGCTGACCTCATTACAGAGCCAGATCACCACGGCCGCAAAGGGGTGGGAAACTACTGTCATGGATGCGGCGAAATCCTTGTTCTGGATCCTCGCGACAATCGAGATTGGCATCGCCGCCGTCTGGCTCGCATTGCAGGCAGCTTCGCTAGACAGCTGGTTTGCCGAGCTTGTCCGGCGGATCATATTCGTCGGCTTTTTTGCCTTCGTTTTGGGACAGGGGCCGGCCTTTGCGAAGGCAGTGGTGGATAGTTTGTTTGAGATTGGGGCTGGAGGCGGCACGGCCTCCCCAGCAGACGTCTTCAATGCTGGACTCGCCGTCGCAACGAAGATGTCGGAAAAGATACAGTTCGGTCTTTTTGAGGACAACGCGTTGGCGATCTCGGCTGCTTTTGCAATGGTCGTCGTCGTCATCTCATTCTCGCTTGTCGCCGCGATTTTCGTGTCGGTCATGGTTGAGATGTATATCGGCCTTCTTGCCGGTATGATCATGCTGGGGCTTGGCGGCTCGTCCTATACAAAGGATTTCGCGGTCCGATATTTGGTCTACGCCTTCTCGGTCGGAATGAAACTCATGGCGCTCGTCATGATCTCGCGTATCGGATCAGAGGTGCTGATCGGGTTGGCAGACCAGCCCGACATTGGCGACCAGTTCCAGACTGCGCTTGCGATCGCTGGTATCGCTGTCGTGGTCTTCATTATCGCCATCTACGTCCCGAACATCATGCAGGGTGTTGTTCAGGGCGCGTCCGTCTCGGGCGGAATGGAGGCAATAAGGCACGGTGGTCAGGCCGCATCGTTTGCGACAGGAGCAGGGTTCCTCGCGGCGGGCGCTGCCGGGGCGGGATTTGCGGCGGCTCAAACCGCGCGCGCCGCGGGGTCATCCGTCGCAGGCGCAATGCTGCGGGGTTTCGGCGCAGGGATCGGCTCGGCAGGAAAAGCGGCGGGCTCGGCTACCAAGGAGAAGGCCATCGGCTCTCCCGGTGCCTACGCCGGGTCTATCCTAGGCCTTGCTAACGCCAAGCTGGATCAGGCGCGCAGTGGGCACAGCGGACCAAAGCCACTTCCCGAACTTAAAGACTAATAGCAATCAGAAAGTGATCGATCGATGGCAGCGAAACGCGCTCCCGAAAACCCGTATCTTGCCGCGCGCCAGGAATGGAATGAGCGATACGGCTCCTATGTGCAGGCCGCGGCCGCATGGCGCATCGTCGGCATACTGGGTCTGACCATGGCCGTGATCGGCTTCGGGTACGCGATATACCTAAGCACGCAGGTGAAGCTGGTGCCTTATATCGTCCAGGTCGACAAGCTCGGCACCTCGGTCACCTCAGGGTTCCCCGAGCAGATCGAATACGCGGATGTGCGGGTGGTGCGCGCCACGCTTGGCAACTTCGTAACGAGCTTCCGCAGCGTCACACCGGATGCCGTAGTGCAAAAGCAATATATCGATCGAACCTATGCGCTTCTGCGAGCTTCCGATCCCTCGACCCAGAAGATCAATGACTGGTTCCGCAGCAATTCGCCGTTCGAAAAGGCGAAGTCGTCGACGATCGCCATCGAGGTCAACAACATAGTGGCGCTCTCCAATCAGACTTATCAGATCGACTGGACCGAATACGAACGGGACCGGAAGGGCAAGGAAACCGGGACGCGCCGGTTCCGCGGAATCGCGACGGTTGCGCTTACCGCGCCGCAGGACGAGGCGACCATCCGCCTCAATCCGATCGGCCTCTACGTTAGGGATTTTGACTGGACGGCACAGCTTTGAGGGCAGGGGATTTGACATGCACAGAACAGCACTAATTGCAGCCACCGGCTGCTTGGCGGGACTCGTCTTTGTGGGCGGCGCTGAGGCGCAGACCATGACGGCAAATGAGGTGAATGGCACGACCATTTCCAGGAAATGGCGCGTCGCGCCCGGACTGGTGACGGCAGGCTCCGATGGCAAGGTCACCTTTCTCTTCGGCGAAACCCAGCCGTCCGTTGTCTGCTCGCCCTTGCAGGTCTGCGATATCGAACTCCAGAGCGGCGAGATCGTCCGCGATGTTCTCGTTGGAGATACTGTTCGCTGGAAGGTGGAGCCTGCCACCTCCGGTGCAATCGGCGGCCAAGCGATCCATCTGATCGTCAAGCCGTCGGAAGTAGGTCTTGTCACCTCGATGGTGGTCACGACGTCGCGACGCACCTATTACATCCAGCTCAAGTCACATCCGAGCCAGTACATGGCACGCGTCGGCTTCGAATATCCGGAGGACGTCTCGACCAAGCTCGCCGACATCAATTCCCGGCTCGAGACCGGCGGCATTCCCGGGGCGGCACCCGACAAACTGAACTTCTCATATTCCGTGAGTGGCTCGGCACCTTGGAAGCCGACGCGGGTCTATTCGGATGGCGTGAAAACCTACATCCAGTTTTCGAAGTCGATCTCAGGTCAGGATGCACCGGTGCTGGTCGTGATCCACGGCGGCCAGAGCCGCATCGTCAATTACCGAATGAAGAACGACTTGATGATCGTCGATTATGCCGTCGACGAGGCGATCCTCGTCTCCGGCGTCGGCTGGCGCCAGCAGAAGATTACCATTCGGCGAGGAGGCTAAGCTATGCACAAGCTTCTCGTCATCATCATCAGCGGCTTTCTCACCGCATGCCAAACTGCTGGGGATGGGTCTGACGCCAGGTCAAACGCCGCGCCGGTCTCCGGGCCCGCCGCAAGTGCCATCGCCGCCGACATGGCAAGCCGGCTCGCCGAGCAGATCAGTCCCGTGAGGTCGACGACAATCAAGATGGAAAGGGACACATCGGAGTTTGCGGCGGCACTCGAGGCGGCCCTCAAGGGCTCTGGCTACACCGTTCTAACCGACGGCAAAGTTGGAAAGGACGTGAAACCGGTCGAGCTCACTTACGCGATCGATGGCACTCAAGATCAGGTGCTCGCGCGGCTGTCAACACCGTCCATTACCCTTGGCCGCGCATACAAAGCAACGGCCGCCGGTGCGACGCCGGCAAGTCCGCTCTCCATCATGCAGCGTAATTGAGGGGAAAGGTATGATCCAATCGCTCCAGCTCGGCCCTTCAAAGCAAGCCGACGATCCGAAAGGAATGCGCCGCCTCAATCGGCTGCCAATTATTACCGCAACCGTCCTCATCGCGCTATTCTTCGGCGTGGTCGTGATCGGCCTATCGTGGCGAGGACTTCCCTTCAACTGGAGCTACGATATCGACAGCAACTTGAATACACCGGCGACGAACTTCGGTGACCAGCTCAAGCGCGGCATCAGTGACGGCATCATCGGCGAGCCAGGTGAGCGCGAAGTGCTCCAGCCAACACCCACCGTCGAGCAGAAGGTGGAGAAGGGAGCACCTGTTATAGACCGCCGGCCTACGGAACGGCAAGAAAGAGGCCCGCAGCTCGAATCAGAGGAGGAATGGCGAGCCCGCCTAAAGCGGGAGCAGGATGAACAATATATCCGTGAAGCTCAGCGCCAGCGGATGGCTCACCTGCAGGCGCGGGCAACCGCTTTGGACTCGCCTTTGAAGGTGGATATTTCTGATGTCGAGAAGGCCGCTAAAAGTTCCACAGACGCCGGTCGTCAGACTGCGACGACGACAGCCAACAATGCTTCTGATCTCTACACCGCCGCATCGAAATCCGGGCTGACGGCCCAGAACGTCGACCCGAATGCCCAAAGTTCGAAGGAGGATTTCTTCAATCAGGACATCAAGGATCTTGGCTATTTGCCGAATAAGGTCGTGCCGCAGATGTCGCCGTATGAGCTGAAGCGCGGCTCGGTCATTCCAGCCACGTTGATCACAGGTCTCAACTCAGACCTTCCGGGCCGGATCATCGGGCAGATCAGCCAGAATGTCTATGATAGCGCCACCGGCTACCGGCTCCTGATCCCGCAGGGAGCCAAGTTGTTCGGCCGTTACGATTCCAAGGTTTCCTTTGGCCAGGACCGCGTGCTCGTCGTCTGGACCGATCTGATCTTCCCGAATGGCTCGACGCTGCAAATCGGCGGCATGGCTGGGACCGATGGGGCAGGTTATGGCGGGTTCAAGGATAAGGTCGATCGGCATCTCTGGCGCACGTGGAGTTCGGCAGCACTTGTCGCGATACTCGGAACCGGCATCGACATGTCGATGCCCGAAAGCACGACGCTTGCCACCCAGGACACGGCCTCCGATGCCGCCAGACGGAATTTTGCGGACACCTTCGGTCGCGTTGCCGAGCAGACGATCTCGAAAAACTTGAACGTTCAGCCGACAATCCAAATCCGGCCGGGATACGAGTTCAATGTCTTGGTCGATCAGGATATCGTCTTCCCCTCTACGTACAGCAGTCAGTGATACAGCATCAGAAGAGATCTTTGTTTAACTTCATCTCTTGGTCAGAAGGTTTGATTGCGAAATAGAGGTGAATAGACGTTTGCGCGGGTGAGCGCAGATCTGTATCACTTCCGAAGGAGCGGGGGCGCCTTCACGTACAACAGAAAGGAGACAGGTCTGTGGATCCAGCCTTAAGCGCTCTCATTGACATGGTTGAAGCCTCATACGATGAACGGATGATCAAACGCGGGCTCAAAGGGTTCGTTCATTCGTGCGGATTTCAATTCTTTGCATATCTGCAAACGGAAGGCCTTAGCGCCCGCGCGCTCAGTTCCTATCCCGAGAAATGGCAGAAAATTTACCTAAGCAACCAATATTCTCGGGTGGATCCGGTCGTTACGGAAGCCAAACGCCGGATGGAGATGTTTTCCTGGGCGATCGATGACTGGCCGTCTCGTGGGAGCTCTGAGTTCAATCGTTTTCGGGATGAAGCGGTAGAACATGGCATTCGCAGTGGGGTGACGGTTCCCGTTCAAGGCAGTTTCGGCTCGATCATTATGCTGACATTCGCGTCCTCGGGGCATAAAGCTGATATTTCAAAATGTCAAAAGCAACTAAACCCGCTTCAGGCGGTGTTGGCAATTCACTATCGCCTGAAGATCATAGCTGCGTCGACGATCGTCGCACCCAGCCGGCTGCTTTCACCAAAGGAAGCGATGTGTCTTACGTGGGCGGCAAAGGGTAAAAAGGCTTGGGAGATTGCCATTTTAATGGGAATTACCCAACGAACAGTGCAACACCATTTCGATCGCGCACGCAAAAAGCTGAATGCCGCGACGATCCCTCAGCTCGTGGCAATCGCGAAGGACCGCGGTTTGGTTTAACCATCATTCGTTGTTTTCGGAGGGCACATCGGGAACATAACCAAGCGCATCGACGATTTCCGAGAGTTCTTCCTGCTGCGCTTCTGACTTCTTTTGACGATCGAGATACTCATCTTGCAGGCTCTTGAGCACGTCCCTGGAAGTCGAGGCGTTGGCGGTTGCAAGAGTCCACGTTTCGTAGACAGCTTCATCCGCGGCTAGAAGTCGGCGGTGCTCGCGGATCGCAGAAATTGCTAACGCTTTCAAATCGGCTTCTCGCATCGCTTTATAACGAGACTCTCTTTTGCCGCTTGTCTCGAATGAGACCTCGTTGTCCATCCGCTTCTCCTCTTACCTCGTTTGCGACCCGGCAAGGATCGAGACCTTCCGGTAGCGTATACGCTTTGCAGAATAGATCCCATCCTTCAGTAAGATGGGTGGCTACAAACTCGACAATTCATTGCTCGCAAGAAGAGGGCATCAGTGAACGCCTAATCACCCTGATTCGTATGAACATTCCATATCCGGAATACGGCTGTAGAGAATACTCCGTGGAGAAATACTCTGCAAGCCGCTGCTCTCTCCAGCATGGAGATTCGAGAGGTGTTTGCACGGAATCTGAAAGCCGCGCGTCAAGCCAAAGGCCTGTCGCAAGAAGAGCTCGCGTTTGAGGCAGGCATCGATCGAACTTATATCAGTTCTTTGGAGCGCAGTGTCTATAATGCAAGCATCGACGTTGTCGATCGCCTGGCGACGGTCTTAGGTGTTGAGGCGTCTGAACTGCTGAAACGTCGGCCTGAGACAAAAATTGAGCCACTGAGATGACGGGTACAGGGCTGGGAACCGAAAACAAGGCAAACAAGGACGCAATGCTCAGCGCGTCCTCAACCCCGAATGTCCGACAGGCTCTGGAGGAATTGCTATGCGGCCATAAAAGGTCATGCCATCCGGCGAACGTTCCGCGGTACCCTTTTTCGCCTGTGGCGTTGGCACTTTGGAATTGCCCTTCAACTTTTCGACGAGGATGATTATGCATGCCGGGGATGTTCCATCCGTCGCGCCGTTTCCGACGTAAGAAACTCGAGTGCTTATTTGCCTCCGATCCTCGAAAGATCGATCCGAATTCCGGCTTGGCCAATAACCTCATTCACCTTCGTCCGCATCTCGGGAGTGGTCGCGGTGGCTGGCGGTTCATCGACGGACCGCGCTTCGCTTTGCCGAGGCAATTCGATGGAGGCTCCTGGATCCTGCGCTTGAAACACACCGACGCCCTCGAACTCGCCGGCTTTCCACGCATAGAGCGCATCCTCGAAAATCTGGCGGAAGACGTCATCGCTCTTCGGATCGCCGTACCATTTGGCAACAATGCGCAGGACCTTGGCGAACATCGCCGTTCCCTTGCGCAGGTTCTGGCAAGCATCGACCAAATCCGTTTTGAGATCGGCCAGGTCCTTGACGCCCACACCGGCTGGAAACTGCGTCAGACCGACACGAACGACAGCGTTGCCGGCATATTGGCGCACGATGTCCATCGCCTCGTCGGGTGATCTGGCCTTGGGCACCAGGATCAACCGCCCTCCCGAGCGCACGGTCACCGCAAGGGGATCGGCAGAGCCCGCCGCCGCGACGAACTGCTCGACGATCGCGGGTTTCAGTGAAGGGTCGGCGCAGTCTTTGATAAGGGCGGCGTCGAGCATGGGACCTCCTCGGCATCAGGTGTTGAAAGAAAAAACGACTGGCCTGGAAAACAGCTTTGCCCAGGCGGCGGTGCTGGCGCGCTGGATGGCGACAATGGACGTGCCTTTGGTCCACCAGCCGTTGCCGACCGCAACGATCACGTCCGGACTGCCGAGCATCGATTGCAAGACCGGCCAGACGAGCAGTTGCTCGTAGCAGATCAGCACCGCCACCCGCCCGGAGCCGAGCGCGACGACAGGATTTGCAAAGATGTGCGCTTGCGCTCCGGCGTTGCCGCCGAAGAGCGGCTGCCAGGGCTGCCACATCGAGCCCGGAACCGGCATCCGTTCCCGGTAGAGGATCCGACTGCTATCTGCGGAGATTGCAACCACCACATTGTCGTATCCGGCCGCGTTAACGACTGCCGCGCCCGCGAGAACGGTCGTGTCATGCCCTGATAGCGCGCGGATCCAAAGCCGTTCGACCGTCGGCGTCCAGAAGCCCAACGTACTTTCAGGAAGGATGACGGTTCGAACACCGTCGGTCCCTCGTTCAAGCACCGTTGCAATTAGATCACGGTGGCGGGCCATGCTGGTGTCCCGCCCGACCGACGCACCCAATTCGAGATCGACGCCCCGCCAGGCTTCCGGTAGCTTCGGGTCCGTCCACGAAGCGGCGGACCAAAGCCAGAAGCCTATAAGGCCCATGGCGACAGTTGGGCAGAGGCGGGAAACGAGGCCCGCCAAGCCGGCTGTCGTGACGGCCAGTCCCCACCATCCCCATCCCGGAAACAACACGCCTGCGGCCGTGATGGGATGCGCCCAGCCGGTAATGCCGAAAGGGGGAACCACCATCAGTACGGCCGCCAGGACGTAGCGGCCCGGACGAAGGCCAACCTCCTTCGTCCACAGGAGCGCATGCGCCGCGACAAAGCTGGCCGAGGCAGCCAGCCACAGCAGCAGGCCCGGCCAGATATCCGCAGCATAGAAGGTGGCCACGCCTTGCGGCAGGCCGCGCGACGCCGACAGGAAATATGCTGCGGAAACCAAGGTTGCCGTCTTTTTCGTTCTCGACAGCGACCAGAGGACGGGAAAGCCGAGCGCCACCGGCAACAACAGCACGTGGCCGCTCCATGCCACCGATCCGACGCCGACCGAGGCGATGATAAGCAGCGTTGGCCAAACCCAGTCATGGCGCATAGGTCAGCACCTCACGCGCCAGACCGAGAATGCCGGATGTCGGCACAGGCCCGAAATAACGGGAGTCGAACGAGCCGGCGAAGGCCGAATGCAGGAAGACCTCACCGCCCGGTACCACGCCGCCCGAAAACCGTGTCAGCGGCCGACCTTCTCCGTCTTTTTCGGCGACAGTGGAAGCACGAACCAGGCGCCCATCGACCGTCACCTCGTTGGCGATCTCGACGCGCTGGCCGGCGACCGCGACCACCGACTTGATGAGCGGCGCGAGATGACCGGGGCAAAGTCCGGAGCGGAGATAGCCGCGCGCCCTCGCTTCGTGCATGGCGGCTGTGTCCGGTGGGCAGATGAACACCAGGTCGTCCACACCAGGCGAACGGTCGAGCGGGACAATCTGCCAGAGGCCAAGTGGCTCGCTCGGCGTAAGATTGATGCGATAGCTGCCTAATAGACCGGCCAGTCCGATCACTGCGATGGCGGCAGCAGAAACCGATGAAGTGACGGCAGCTTGTTTTCGCTGCGCCATGGCTCGCTCGCGTGTTCGACCCGGACGCGTCATTTGAGCGAGAGCCCCTGGCTCTTCGTTTGCCGCAGCGTCTCGGCCTGCTTCAACGCCTCGGTCGTGCGCTCATGCGCGGAAAGTTGCTGCACCGTTCGCATCGTGCTCCAGGCCGATTGCACTTCCGCCTTCTGCCCGGCAGACATGCTCGAGGTCACCGACTGGAAGGTCTGACCTGTCATGTCTTTGGCGGCGAGCGGTAGGAAGGTGCGTTCCCCGAAACGTTCCGATACGGCTCTCGCAAAACCTTCGAGTTCGGCTTTCACCATTTTGTCGGCGAGCGCGTTTTCGAGTCCTGCGGGAAGGTCGTTGCGATCGATGGCGTCACGGACGCGTTCGAGCGTCTGCTTTGCCGCCGGCGACAGCGCCGGGATGTCGAGAGAGATCTTCATGCGGACGGCGCGCTCCTCGGCGTCATATTTGTGTTCCGCCTCCGTGCGCTGCCGCAGATAGCGTTCCAGGTTTCGGGCAAGCGCCGGCGCATTGGTGACGGCCCTCTCATGGGCCTGCTTGTCGGCGCGGCCGGCAAGGATCCCGGTCTTGCCTTTCAGCGCACCAAAGGTCTCCGGCTCGGAACCGATCTTGGTGATCGTCGATTTCGCCGCCGCTTCGTTTCTCAGCATCGCATCGACGTTGACAGCCTTGAACGCGTCTTCCGGCTGAGCGTAGACGAGATGGAAGCGCGCTGAGACTTCCTCCCATTGCTTCTTCAAGCCGGCGTCCGCTGCAAGCAGGTCCTCGACGACCTGTTCCAGCGATTTTGGGAACGTGGTGATGCCCGATACCATGGGTTTTGCCTCCTGCATGCTGTGCGATTGACTGGTCTTGGCCGCGCCGGCGGACAGACCAAGCCTGCGGGCGATTGCCGCCAGACGAGCGCCAAGCGCGGCGAGCTTCGACTTTTGCCGGACGGTCCATTCGATCCGGTCGCGAACGACAGTGCGTGCGACGTTAACGAGGTGAAGGCCACGGGCGTCGGCGAAGCGAAGGGCTTGGGCGTAGAAGCGGCCACTCGCATAATCGAGCGTCGTTTCCTTGGCTTGTCTGCGCGACAGGATCGGGATCAGGCCGCCTGCCTTGGCGAAAGATCGGCGGCCGTGGTAGAGACCGAAGTCCTCTCGGTGACGGGTCATGGCCACGTAAGTGAGATGGCGGTCGAGAGAGAGGGAAGCCAGCACCTTCACCCTATCGACGGTGGCACCCTGGCTCTTATGGATCGTGGTGGCATAGCCGTGATCGAGATTGGCGTAGAAGCGTTGTTCGACCGTGACCTGGCGGCGGTGTTCGCCGTCTCCGACTTCCGCGACAATACGCCCGGGCGTCGCGTCCACGACCTTCGCCAGCATACCGTTCTTGACGCCGAGCGAGCCCTCGTTCTTCAGGAACACGATCTGGTCGCCGGCCGCGAATTTTCGGTGCCCGTCTTCGGTCCGGAAGGCGAAACCGTCGGCGACGAGACCGCGTTCGACGAGCTTTGCGCGAGCCATGCCGTTGAGCATGCGCACGTCTCTTCGCAAGTGCGCAAGAATGAGGCTCGACCTTTGCGGATCGTAGTCGCGGTTCCAATCGGCAATCAGCGCCTGCACGGCATCGGCCTTGAGATCGGCTCCGCTGACGCGGCCCTGGGCGCGATAGGCTTCGACGGCTCTGCCGATATTGCCGCGGGCCAGATCGAGCGACGCCTCGCGCATCCACTGTTCACGCTGGCGGTAGATGTTTTCGAGTTCGCCATAGCCGATGCGGTCGGCAATGGCGCGGAAGGCAGCGCCGGCTTCGATCGGCTGGAGCTGTTCCGGATCTCCGACAAGCACGAGTTTGGCGCCGGCCTTGGTCGCCGCTTCGACAAACAGCGCCATCTGCCGCGACGACACCATGCCCGCTTCGTCGAGAACGAATACGGTTTTGTCGTCCAGCTGATTGCGGCCTTGGTTCCAGCGCAGTTCCCATGATGACAGCGTGCGGGAGAGAATGCCGGCTTCCTTCTCCAGGCCCTCGGCGGCCTTGCCCGCAAGCGCCCCGCCGACGACGCGATAACCGGCCGCTTCCCAGGCTTCGCGCGCCGCCTTCATCATCGTCGTCTTGCCGGCGCCTGCACGTCCGATCACCGCAGCGATGCGCTCGCCGCCGGTAACATGTGCGATCGCCGTCTTCTGCTCGTCCGCCAGGCGCAGGTGGCGGGCGAAGGTGGCTTCGCGCACAGCGTCCGCAACGCCGTGAGAAGAGCGTTGAGCCAGCCAGATCGCCCGGTTGGCCATCTCTGCTTCCAGCCGGACGAGGTCCCGCGTCGTGTATTTCGTCGGCACGCGTAGGCCGCCTGAAAACTCGATCCGCTCGCGTTCGAGCCGGAGCGTTTCGGGGCTCTGCAGGATCCTTGCCATCAGACTTTGGAAGAGGCCAGCGTCGTCTATGTAGCGGTGGAGGATCTTGGCAACGTCGCGTTCGTCGAAGACGCTCTTCTCCCGCGTGATCAGGTCGAGCACGAGCTCGGGACGGCGCTGAATGCGGCGGGCGTTTTCGGCCCGGCGCTCCTCCTGCAGCTCCAACCGCTCCAGCGAAGGGGCCCGCTCGGCTTCCGCCGACTTGCGCTCGATCGCCTTGGCGCCGACACCGAGGTGGATGGTTGGCGTCAGATTGATCCCCTGCTTCTCGAAGGAATGGCCGTCGACGCGGAGATCGAGGCCGGCGCGCGCCAGGTGCCGGTTCTGACAGGCGAACCAGCCGTCACGAAAGGCATTGAAATCGTCGAGGCTGCCGGCCCAGAGCTCGTAGACGATCTTGCCGGCATCGTTGCGCACTGGCTTGCCGCCAGGGCCGGTCACTGCAACCTTCTTGGCGCCGAACCCGTCTTCGGTCAGCGGCCGGAGCGTCGTCATCAGGTGCACATGCGGATTGCCGGGTGCATCGTGATAGACCCAGTCGGCGATCATGCCCTTCGACGTGATGTGACGCTCGATAAAATCCCGCACCAGTTCGATGTTCTGCTCGCTTGAGAGCTCCATCGGCAGCGCAACGGTCACATCCTTTGCAAGCTGGGCATCGACGCGTTTCTCGAAGATTTCGACACTGTTCCAGAACGCTTCCGACGCGCCGGAGACGGATCGGTCGGCAATCATCGTCCGCAGCCATGACGGCGCATCGGCAGGGATGACGAACTCCTCGTGCAGCAAGCCCTGCTTGCGGGTGTAGTCGATCGTGCGGGCCTCCCGCTCGTACTCCATCTTGGCGCAATGCCGATAGGCCGCCGACAGCACAGCGCTGCGGCCGGAGCCGCGGGCGACGATGCTGACGGAGAAATGAGGAACGGCCACGGCGGAATTCTCTCCCGATTCCGAGCAAAATCAACATGTTCGCCAGCGAGATCGGCTCCGCCAGGCGCTCTCAAAAGAACGTCGCGCCAGCGACGTATAATTGCGCCCTTCGGATGCCGCTCTTGTCGAGCGGCCGGGATCATCCACGAAAGCATCGCCCTTGGCGATTGTAGGATTCACAGTAGTGCGTTCCGCACCGACATCCGGAAGATGGGGTCCGAAAGACAAGCTTTCGCACCCAAGGAGACATCCGGACATGAAGAAACCATCCTCGAAAATCCGCGACGAAATCGCCAGGCTCCAGGAGCAATTGAAGCTCGCCGAGACCCGGGAGGCCGAGCGCATCGGCCGGATCGCGCTTAAAGCCGGGCTCGGTGAGATCGAGATCGACGAGGGTGAACTGCAGGCAGCATTCGAGGATCTGGCGAAACGCTTTCGCGGAGGCAAGGTCCGTTCGACCGGAGGGAAGGGGGCAAGCGGCGCAGGCGAGGGCAGCGCGCCCGCCGCGCAGAACCCGCCTGGTACGGCTGAGGGCAGGACTGGCGAGGCTTGAGCGGATGCGAAGATCCACGACATCAGATGCCCGCAAGAAGGACACGCGCGAAAAGATCGAGCTCGGCGGCCTGATCATCAAGGCGGGGCTGCGCTACGAGAAGCGCGCGCTGCTGCTCGGGCTCCTCATCGATGCCGCCGCGCGCCTGAAGGGAGACGCACAGGAGCGCTCACGGCTCGCCGCACTCGGTGCTGAAGCGTTCGGAGAGAGAGATGACTAGGATCCTGCTGTTCGTAGCGCCATGCGCGTTGATGATGCTGATGGCCATCGGCATGACCGGGACCGAACTGTGGCTATCCCACTTCGGCAAGAGCGATGCCGCCCGGCAGATGCTCGGCCGTGCCGGCATCGCTCTGCCCTATGTCGCCGCGTCCGTCGTCGGCATCATCTTTCTGTTTGCGAGCGCAGGCTCCGCGCGGATCAGGACGGCAGGATGGGGCGTTGTCACGGGCGCGACAGCGACGCTCGTCCTAGCGGTCCTGCGCGAGGCATCGAGGCTCTCCGCGTATCTCGAACAAGTCCCGGCCGGCAAAACCGTCTTCAACTATCTCGATCCCGCGACGGCGATCGGGGCTGCTGCCGTGCTGATGTCGGCGCTGTTCGGCATGCGTGTGGCGATTGCCGGCAACGCGACATTCGCGAGGGCCGAACCGAAGCGCATCGTTGGGAAACGGGCGCTGCACGGCGAGGCCGACTGGATGAAACTATCGCAAGCCGAAAAGCTGTTTGCCGAGAGCGGCGGCATCGTCATCGGCGAGCGCTACCGGGTCGACCGGGATAGCATCGCGGCACCATCGTTTCGCGCCGACAGCGCCGCGAGCTGGGGAGCGGGCGGCAAGTCGCCGCTGCTTTGCTTCGACGGCTCGTTCGGCTCGTCGCACGGCATCGTGTTCGCCGGATCCGGCGGCTTCAAGACGACATCGGTCACGATCCCGACGGCGCTCAAGTGGGGTGGCGCGCTCGTTGTCCTCGATCCTTCGAACGAGGTTGCGCCAATGGTGTTGAAGCACCGTGGCGACGCCAACCGCGACGTCTTCGTGCTCGATCCGAAACACTCGGAAATCGGCTTCAACGCGCTCGACTGGATCGGCCGGTTCGGGGGAACGAAAGAGGAGGATATCGCCTCCGTCGCATCGTGGATCATGAGCGACAGCGGTGGCGCGCGTGGGGTCCGTGACGACTTCTTCCGCGCCTCGGCCTTGCAGTTGCTGACGGCTCTCATTGCCGACGTTTGCCTCTCAGGCCACACGACGGAAAACGACCAGACACTCCGGCAAGTACGCAAGAACCTGTCCGAGCCAGAGCCCCAACTGCGCCAGCGGCTGCATGAAATCTACGACGATTCGAATTCGGATTTCGTCAAGGAGAATGTCGCAGCCTTCGTCAACATGACGCCGGAAACCTTCTCGGGCGTATATGCCAACGCGGTCAAGGAAACGCACTGGCTGTCCTATCCGAACTACGCCGCGCTGGTCTCGGGAACTTCCTTTTCGACGAGCGATCTGGCGGACGGAAAGACGGATGTCTTCATCAACATCGATCTCAAGACGCTGGAGACGCATGCGGGCCTGGCGCGCGTCATCATCGGCGCGTTTCTGAACGCGATCTACAACCGCAACGGAGAGATGCAGGGAAGGGCACTGTTCCTTCTCGATGAGGTGGCGCGCCTCGGCTACATGCGCATCCTGGAGACCGCGCGCGACGCCGGCCGTAAGTATGGAATCACGCTGACCATGATCTACCAGTCGATCGGCCAGATGCGCGAGACCTATGGCGGCCGCGATGCGGCGAGCAAATGGTTCGAGAGCGCAAGCTGGATTTCATTCGCCGCGATCAACGATCCCGAGACTGCCGACTACATCTCACGCCGCTGCGGCATGACGACCGTCGAGATCGATCAGGTCAGCCGCAGTGTCCAATCGAAAGGATCGTCGCGCACGCGGTCGAAGCAACTCGCCGCCAGGCCGCTGATCCAGCCGCACGAGGTGCTGCGCATGCGGGCCGACGAGCAGATCGTCTTCACCGCCGGAAACGCGCCGCTCAGATGCGGACGCGCGATCTGGTTTCGGCGTGACGATATGAAGGGGTGCGTGGGCGCGAGAGCGTTTTCGAAAGCAGCGAACCCCGCAGAGAATTCGCCCGATCGGCCGGCGCGCAGCGCAGCGAGCAAGGCCGATCGAGAACAATGAAGAGTATCGGAGAAATCAGCGTGGGCGTCCGCCGAAGGGCGGGATTTCTGGAATTCTCGTCGTGCAAGGAGCGGGAAAAAGCGCAGCCGCAGGAGCCTCAACATAGTGGCCCACACCGGGGAGGCGGGACCGACTGCGCCCGCTCCTAAACTCCATCTGAGGCCGGCTTGTTCGTAAAGACAGAAGAAACCGGGCTCGACGTAGATTGATGCGAACAGCAGAGGACAGGCACGTGGCGAAATCGAATGTGGTGCCGTTGAGACCGCGGCGCAAATCCGGCCGCGGGAGCGATCGATATCGGCCGCAGCGAAAATTCCGAACTGGACAGAACGGCCCGCGCAAGTCGCTGATGGCGGTCATCTCAGCCATCATCATTGGAGCAGGCGGATGGTTTGCGTTTGCCGGCGCCGGCGATCTTTCTGGCATCTTAGCTTTGGCCAAGGCGCCGACAACGGATACGTCGCAGGCCACGTTTTCGTTGTGCGGCGAGAGCGTGCGAATGAACTGCGTCGTCGATGGCGACACTTTCTGGTTTGGGGGAGAAAAAATCCGCATCGCTGACATCGACACGCCGGAGCTCAGCCCACCGCGCTGCGAGGCGGAACGGATCAAGGGCGAGGCAGCGAAAGCGCGCCTGCTGGCGCTTCTGAACGCCGGCAAGTTCTCGTTGTCAGTAGGCTTGCGGGACGAGGACAAGTATGGCCGAAAACTCCGGACCGTTACACGGGAAGGGCGCTCGCTCGGCGACCGCCTCATCGATGAAGGTCTTGCCCGGCGCTGGGACGGCGCAAGACATGGATGGTGCGGGTGAGGGGCTGCGAGAGGATCGCACCTGGATGGGCGGAGACCGTTTTCGGGCACCGTGAGCATCGCGAATAGAGCCGTGCGCCGCAGGCGTCTCGCCCAAGAACCGTCGGCTTTGCACGACCGAGGCCCGATATCCATCTGTTGATAGTCACGTTAGCGCGCTCGTGACCCGCGATAGTAAAAGCGCTCGACCAGCGCAGCACCCAGAACCGGCAGCAGCGCCAAGACCGCAAGCTGGAACATCCCATCAAGGCCGAAGAGAATGGACACAGCGACCGCGACGATGGCGCCCAACAATGCGCCGATGACATAGGGAAGATAGCCTTTCATGTGACATCCTCATGCTATTTTCGAAATTTATGATCTTCTCGGAGGTGAAATCCCGGCGAAGTGAGAAACCTGCGCCAGCGCACGCCTAAAAAAAGCGAAGCTCCCTGAAATTAAACCTCTATCATCTGATGTCGGCGGCAGTCGAAGACGCTCATTGTGCCAAGCCCAGCCTCGAAAGGAAATCCCGCGGAATTGGTTTAAGTTCCTTATCGATGGTCGCCATCCGCACGGACCGTCATCAGGCAAATTCGAGCAAGGCCATCGTGTCCGGTCGCAGGTCATCAGCGATATGAATCGATCCTTGCCGACCGATTCATAAGTCTCGTTGGACGCGATTCCCGGCATAGGCGATTCTTGTCTCATGATCGCGCAACCGTACCATCTTTATGTCGAACGCTCTGACGCCGCCAGAAACATGGCGCGCTACTACGCCATGTCGATCGAGCCCAACCTGTTCGGGGATGTCTGCCTGCTCCGGAAATGGGGCCGCATCGGCACGAAGGGTCAGATGATGGTCCACCATTTCGGGCGGGAAGAGGAAGCAGTCGAACTGTTTCTCGACCTGCTGCGGCAGAAACGAAAGCGCGGCTATCGTCCACGCACCTCCGTGCCAACATGAGAATGGCCCGCCGAAGCGGGCCTCATCGGCGCCTGTTCCAGTCGGTCTCGAAGGACATCTCGATCTCGACGAAGAACGGGATCTTGACGCCGAACATATTCCGGTTCCGTATCGCACCGAAAAAGCCGGCGGCAGGCTCGATGTCTGTCGTCGGCTTGCCTATCTGGCCAGTCGGCCCCGCCTCACGGTGGGGCGTTTCCGGCTCAGTCCCGGTTGGTGATGAAAATTTCGAAGCGCCGTTGCGGGTAGCGAGCGAGGCGCAGCCGGTCCGCGTCAGACGTGCCCCATCGAGGCGCCCCTGGAGCCACGAATAACCAGACAAAGGGACATGACAGTGGCGGCCCACGCCTGGTAGATTTCGCAATGCGATTCGGCTGCTTCGCCTTCAACGTGAAGCCGTTCGCTCTCATAGCAAGGCTCGCACACCCTCCAGTCAAAAGCCAACAGGCTCTTTTCGGGTGGGAAAATGATTGCTATATTTGCGGAAAGGTTGGAGCAGACATGGCCAAAGTCGTCGTCAAAAAATTTGGAAGTGCCAAAGTCGGCGTACGCGATACCGCGGTCACGCAGAAACGCGTGCGTGACGCAGGTACCGGGCAGTTTCTGACTGTTCGGACGATCGACGCGCAGAGCAAGACGCTCGGAAAAGATCTGAGCTACGTGTTCAGCAAGAATGTCGCCAAGGCGCGTCGCGAGAACAAGGCTGTAACTGGCGTCCTTGATCGTGCTCCCATCGAAGATTGAGCAGCCAGTCTTCCTGATCATCGCCGGGCCAAATGGCTCTGGGAAAAGCAGCGTGTACGAGAATGCCGACCTTGAAATGGAAGGTCGCTCAGTCTGGATCGTAAATCCGGATCTACTGGCTGCCAGAATCAGCAAAGTCGAGTCCAGACCGCCGCTGGAAGCCAACCTAACCGCGGTTCAACGGATCGAGTCTTGGCTTGAAGCGTCGATCAACGTCCACAAAACAATCGGCGTCGAAACAGTCCTGTCGACAGAGAAGTATCGACGTCTCGTGGTAGCGGCGAAGGCGCTCGGATTCGCGGTCTGGTTCTTATATGTCGTCGTCGATAGCCCCGAGCGCTCGATCGAGCGGATCAAGTTGCGCGTAGCCAAAGGCGGACATCCGGTACCCGACGAAAAAGTCCGCCAGCGGTACCAACGGTCCCTTGAGCAATTTCCCTGGTTTCTGGAACAAGCCGACAAGGCCTGGATCTGGGACAACAGCGGCGCAAAGCCGAAAACGATCGGCGAGAAGTCTGATGGGGTCATTGAACTCGACGTGCACGCTCTGGAGGTCGTTGCCAAAGCGGTTCGGTCCATCGCAACCGAATAAGGAGTCGTGATTCCGCACTTTCTGTGGAGAACCGTCGATTGTCTGGCCTCCAGATAGGTGTTTGCGTGACAGGCTGCGGCTCCGGTGGAAATGATTTCCTTCTTGAAACGAGGAGAAATCGATGACCACGACAAATGAAATCGCTGACAAGATCGCGTCAGACCACGGCCTGACGAAGGTGCAGGGAAAGGCGATCGTCGAAGCTGTATTTGCGGCGATCACGGCCGCTGCCACCTCCGGCGCCGAGACGTTCATTCCCGGCTTCGGGAAATTCAAGGTGAGTGCGACGTGAAAGTCGCCTAAGTAATTGTTTGTACGGGATTTATATTCCGGGACAAACCTGATGTTCCGTCATCAGTAGCCTAC
>NZ_JACHBG010000025.1 GCF_014207095.1 Martinezella lusitana
CCATAGCGGATCGGTTCGAATGTCGTAGCCGCCGACAGTGTTGCTCAGCGTTCCGATCTGATCCCAATCAACGGCCATACTTTGATCCCCAGCGCCTCACACCATGGTCGACGTTAAACGCAAATTTGTCCACGCCGCCTAGTTTAAGTGGAAACGGCTGTGCCTCATTTGCAGTTCGACGGTCGCGCCCAAATCAAATGCCGAGCGTCGTCGGCTCCTTCCGCAAACGATACTGCCTTGTTCCTGGGGATCGAAGAAGACGGTGTTGGAAAGATGGTCTCGAGCAATAGAAGACGCAGGTTATCTCCGTGCGATTCTACACGGGCATTGGCTGGAGCCCAAACGCCAGATCCTTCGTGTATATCAAGCCATGAAGCCCAACCGACGTGTCAAATGTAACCACGATATCGCCTTTGACAGGCGCGTCACAGGTCTCCCAATTTGATGCGGCCTCGTCGGCGGCAAGACGACGGATTCTAAGATCAAAAATGATTGAGGCTGCGCTTCCATTCAGCTTTATGCCGGATACTGCGTTCATCAGTAGCGTGACCCGGGCGTGACGGTCGCAAATGAAGCGGCGTTGCCGATCAAGTTTGTCGGCCATCCTGAATGCGCGAATGGCCAGGAGGACACTGCCATTTGCAATTTCCAGGCGCTCCAGGGCGGCATCATGGAATCGGGGACAGAAGCCGAACCAATCTAAAACGGCTTGTCCACCAGTGAGAGAGGCAAAGAGATGTTCGTCATTGTCCCAGTCAGGAGATGACATCGCGGTGCTCCTAAGGCAGTTCATCGCTGCGAGCGACGGCAGTTGGCTTGCCAAGACGCACACTCTGAACGTAGCAGGCCCATGCCAGTCAGGCGACGTCCGCATGGCTGAGTGGAATCGTATCGAGCCCATCAGGAAGGAAGGGCTGCGGGCGACCGAGGAAGTAGCCCTGCGCATGATCTACGCCGATCGTGCGTAGCGCCGCAAGAATTTCGGCGTTCTCGACAAATTCGGCAATCGTTTGGCGACCAGCGAGATGCGAGATCTGATTGATCATTTCGACGGTCATCCGATCTGCCCTGTCAGTCAGCATGTCGCGGACAAAGCTTCCGTCAATCTTCACGTAGTCCACCGGCAGGCGTTTCAGATAGGTTAGTGACGACATACCGACGCCGAAGTCATCCAACGCAAAACGGCATCCCATGGCGCGCATTGCATTCATGAAGGCTATCGCTTCATCGAGGTTTTCGATGGCGCTGGTCTCGGTGATCTCGAAACACAATGCACTGCCTGGTACATGGCTGCGGCTCAACACATCACGCAGAAACGGCAAGAACGTATCGTCCTTCAGGGTCAGGCCGCTCAGATTTATCGAATAGGTACCCGAAGCCATGCCTTTGCGCCGGCCGATAATGTCGAGCGCATGACGCACGACCCAGCGATCGAGAGCAGGCATCAGACCGAAACGCTCAGCTGCGGCAATGAAGGAGGCCGGCGCAAGGATCTTGCCGTTCTCCTCAAGGCGCAGCAGGATCTCGCAATGTTCCACCGCCGCTCCGTTGCTGTCTATCGGCGCGATCTCCTGGGAAAACAATCGGAAACTATCCTCCTCCAGCGCGCGGTGGAGACGCTGCACCCAATTGAGATTGGCGGTAAACTGCGTCTGTGCCGCGTCCGTTGTCTCGAAGATATGGACGCGGTTGCGACCTTTTTCCTTTGCCATGTAGCAAGCGATGTCGGCCGCGCGCAGTGCCTCCTGGAGTGTGAAGCTGCTCTCGGCAAGATGCACCACGCCGATGCTGGCGCTGATCGAATAGCGATGACCATTCCAGACGAAGTCGATCGCTTCGGTGGTCTCGCGCAGCCGCATGCCGATGCGCAATGCGTCCTCCAGAGCGCAGTTCGGAAGCACAATACCGAACTCATCGCCACCAAGGCGGGCGAGCAGATCCGTACCACGGATCGCCCTGCCAAGATCCTGCGAGACGCGGCGCAGCAGCGCATCACCCGCCGCATGGCCACCATTGTCGTTCACCGCTTTGAACTGATCGAGATCGATGAACATCAGCGCATGGCAGGTATCAGGCTGTGCGAGCGCGGTTGCGAGCCGCTCCTCGAAGAGCCGGCGGTTCGGCAGTCCCGTAAGAGCGTCGTGATTGGCGTTGTGGGAGAGTTGCTCCTCAATATAGCGGCGATGCACGAGGAATGTGTTCAGCCGCCAGACGGTCAGCAGAATGAATAGCAGCGCCATTGCCGTATTACCGATGAGGAGTACGGTTTGCACCTGACGCGTCCCCTCCCCCAACCGGTCGGAGAATTGCTTCGTCAGCGGCGTGACGAGCGCGTTGATCTCGTCCAGCTGCCGCGTAAGGTCACGCCGCTCCGCGTCACTCGTTTGCCGGGACGTATCTATTGCCTCACTGATCGGCTGCAACTGCATCAGCACATTCTCGGCCGTGCGCCAGTCGCGGATACAGGCATCCATGATCGGGAGCCAACGAAAATAGCGGAACAGCCAGATGAGGCTCGGGATATCGTCGGGGTGGTTTCCACCGGCAAGGAAACCTCTAAAGGCGGCATCGACGGAGGGCGGCTGGGCCTCCAGCGCACGACGCGCTGCTCGGTCGCCCATCGGAATAGCGATCGCCTCGTGATAGCGCGCAACGAACGAGGGATCGCCGGATGCGACATAGCGGCTGAGGTAGTAAAGCGCATCGTGCTGCCCCTTCGACCACAGGCTCTCACCTGTCACGAAGGCACGCAAGGAGGAGGTAACCTGCAGGCTGAAGGTGGCAAGCACGGTCTGCAGAATAACGATGAGAACGAACGGCCATGCAAGTGTTACTAGACGCAAGCTCGTCCTTGAAGCACCGGTCATGCCCCGCTCCGAGCTCGCGGACGGCGGGCTACCACCCAACCTCGGTTTCCAACTACTGTCGTCCTGTCCAAAGGCCGCCCCTCTCACAGACCCTTTCCCGCGTCTCTCCTGCAAAAGCCGACGCGCTCATATTGGCGATTGGACCATAAGAGCGTAATGAAAGTACTAATATAGTTGCTAATATAATTGGCGTCTCGTAGATTAAACCCCAAAGAATGATGTAAAAATCCTCACGCGTGTCCCATGCCCTCCCGAGGATTGATCGGAGGCTAAGCGTTGCCGACGGCAGATTGATACCGAGCCGATCTCGCGACCAAATCAGCGCTATCGAACAGGATAACGCGTCTCTCTACCTGGCGACGCTGCTCACCAAGGGCGTGATCTGAGCAAGAGCGGCTGGGGCACGAGGAGCGCCAGTTCGTGATCGCGTGCACGGCGCATCTTCGTTCATCGGGAGCGGCTGATCAGTCTCACGTCACCTCAGATGCAGCGGAGATATTCCTTAGGCAGCCGTGCTCCTCGCGTGCGGCAGAGTAACCAGTTTCAGATCGCAGATGCCGTCTGAACGAGTGGTGGCGTGGAAGTCCATTCTTCGATCCAGCCGCTGGCAACCCAACTGTTGAGGGTGATTGCTACTCTGGACACACGACCAGATCTTGATACGACAAGGATGAAGGCGGCATCTGTCTCGCTCCCGTCGACCCCTTTGGAAAGAAGGATGCCTTTTAGGTTCGATAGCTCTGTCGGACGAAGATGAGCTGCAAAGCGGATGCTGAATTCGGTCATCATCGTTCCTGACCACCTAACTATGGTTGGATGCTACTCCGCAGCCTCCATCCGCGCCAGCGTCTTCTATCGCCAGCCAATCACCTCCGGATCGTTCATGAAGCCTCTCTGCCGACCGGCTTGTGCCAGTTACCCCGGCCGCAGCCACTAAGGTTAAGGCAGTGGGGCATCTTTGCCTTCGAGGGTCGGCGCCAATCGCCGGGATTAGGAACGCGCGTTTCATGTCGGAAGCAGCGTGGTGAGCACAGCACGCCAAGCAGGTAATCGTTAACTCCGTCCGGCGAAATTTTCGCAGCGATAACGACCTCGAAATCGGTCCTCTCTACGCTTCGCCCAAAAAGGAGACAGGGGCGCCCTCATGACGACGAACATCAATCAGTTCAAGCTGCTGGGACCAGCTATGATCCTGATTGCGATCCTTATCGTGGGGCTCGCTGCCATTCCTTACTACGGCATGGCCCGCCTGGACGCAGAAAGCCGCGAAAGGCAGGAAGCCCTGGTCGAGCGGAACATTGCGATCTGGATTACCGACGTCGAGTTCGCACTGACCGCCTGGACGATCTGGGACGAGTCCATCACAAAGATCGACAATGCTTTCGATCAGGAGTGGACCGACCGGAATATTGGCAGCTCGCTCATCGGCACGTCGAGAACCCGCTTCGTCGCGATCCTCGATCGGGACGACCGCCTGATCTACTCGAAGACGGCAGATGGGGTCCGCGAACGCCCCTTCTTCAAACGTGACCCACAGGCAATCTTGAGCGACGCAGGTGCGCTGGTCGAGCGCGTCCGAAAAAGGGAGGTCGCGCGAAAGCCAACTGGTATTCCGGCTCCCGTTGCCTTCAGCAAGATCGAGGTGATCGGCAGTGACGCAGTGCTCCTGACCGCAAGCCTTTTCCAGCCCGACTTCAAGACGGCAACACTCGTGGGGAGCCACGCTCCGGTGCTTGTCTCGGCAATACCCATCGCCGGCAGCCTACAGGAATTCCTGGGCGACCGGTTTCTTCTCGACAGCGCAGCCGTCGGACCCCTCGCCTCAGTTGAGCCCGGCCGCGCCTGGGTAGAGATTGCCGGCGGGCCCGGCGGGCAGTCGGAAGTCCTCTCCTGGCTCCCACCGACGCCGGCCCGAGACCTTCTCCATCAATCAATCCCGCTTGCGGCTACGGTAACCTTCGTCCTGATCGCCGGCAGCATTTTCGCGATACGACTGTCGAGGCAGGCGATGACGTCACTGGTGGAATCACAGAATAAGATGCGTCATGCCGCCACGCATGACTTTTTAACGGGGCTGCCAAACCGATCGTTGATCACTCCCGAGTTTCTCAGACTTTCGGCAATCGGCAACATAACGGTCGGTTGCCTAGACCTTGACGGTTTCAAGGGCGTCAACGACAGGTACGGGCACGCGGCTGGCGATGAGCTGCTCAAACAGGTCGCCGGGCGCCTCAGAACTTGGTGCCGGGACGATGATGTTGTGTTCCGGCTGGGTGGCGACGAATTCGCGGTCCTGATGCCATCTATCGCGCCGGGTGGCGCCGAATGGCGCTGCCGCCAGCTTGCCTCGCTGCTGGCAAAACCCTATCCGATTGATGGGATAGAAGTGGCCGTCGGCTCATCTTTCGGAATAGCCGAGGTTTCCGTGCGGACCATTGAAGCCTTCGAGGAAGCACTTAAGGCGGCTGACGAAGCGCTCTACGGAGCAAAGGCCAAGGGGCGCAACCATGTCGTGGTGTCATTGGCGCCGGGATCAATCCGAACGGTCGGATAGCAGCCTCTCACACCTAGGGTGAAGGCGACAGGCCGGCATATACTGCTCTCGCACTCTGGAGCAAGTGGTTTGCATTGATGCAGAGACACAAAGATCTGACCGTGAAACTACGGGAGATCGAAACCAGCTTCTGGCGATGATGGAGAGCACAACCAGATAGGCTAAGGGGAACGGCATTCTTTTGATACCGGTGTAGGATCGATGGCCGCTTGCACGTCAAGAAGTCATCAAGGGCAAACAAGACAGCTGTGACCTTTTCAGCTTCAAAGGAGAGAAGACGCTATGGCAAACGAGAAAATCAAAGGACCTGCTTCCTATTTCCCTTCGATAGAGAAGACATACGGCCGTCCAATCGCCGAATGGCAGGATCTGGTACGGCTACACTATCCAGCTAGGCATATGGAACTGGTCAATATGCTAAAGAGCGAGCACGGCATGGGCCACGGCCACGCGAATGCGCTGGTGGCCTACATGCTCTCGGCGGACGAGAAGGCATCCTGACGGGATATCGTTACGGGTGAACGTGAACGAGATCGGCTTGACGACATATTCGGCCAGACATGCGCAGTTTCGATGGCGGCAATTCGGGCTTTTGAGGTCCGCAGCCTATCCCTTCACAGGCGGGGAAGTTCAAAGAGCGTTCGGAGAGAGGCCTGCACCCGCGGGCCTCTCAGCGCCCGATGCTTTATGCCTTTGGCTTGCGCCCACGCTTCGGCTTTTCGACACTCGCCTCGCCCGACACTTGGCTTGTTTCCGTCGCCTTGACGGTCGCCGGTTTCCGCGTTGCAGCCTTCGCCGCAGGCGCTTTCACCTTTGCCTTGGCGCTATTCAGAAGTGCGGCACGGCGCAAACGGTTTTGCTCGAGCGCCTTCTGAAACGAAACATCGTTGTCGGCATGCTGTGCAAGGTCGTCGAGGAACTCTGCAACTTGTGCCGTGGTTTCGACGACGACATAGCTTAGTCCCTGCCCGGCATCGATCGAATCCCGGCCGATGGTCACGCCAAAGCCGCCGGGGGCGCGCTGAAACCAGGTTGACCGCCATTTGTTGAAGCCGGCGCCGTCGCTCTCAAACTCGGCCAGATAGGCCTTCTGCTCGGCCACTCTGACGCGGAAGGCGTCAACGGCACTGCGCATACCAGCCTTCGGCTTGTCAGACTTCCTCGCGGACCACTTTTCCAAAAAACTCGTCATTATACTCGTCTCTTCCCTTGGTGTTCATCATCAAACGAATTGCGATGTTTCGCGTTGATGAGGCGCCTCCTGCTCCCATCAGCCCGAAGCTATTATAGAATTGCCGTGCCGTGGCAACATCGGGAGCCGCGGCGAATGGGCATTAGTCAAATATGGATTGTCGACTCATTCCTTGCCGATACCGGCGGGGGAGCCTATCCACCCTCTCAGCGGTTGACGGGATACGGCCGGTTCATGAGCCGCAATTGGGTTACGCCTCGAATTGCTTGGGTGGAAACGCCCCACGCGTTGGTGGTATAAAACAACGATGTATCCCATTCGCACCCGCTAGAACATTGCATCATGGATTTGTGTCCGTTGGAATCGGAGGCTAAGCAAATGACGAGACGATTTGCGATCGGCGATCATGTCAGCTGGAATTCCGAAGCCGGCCGGGTGTCGGGGACGATTATCGCCATCCACACCAGCGACTTCGACTATAAGGGCCATAGGCATCGCGCCAGCTATGATCAGCCGCAATATGAGATCAAGGGCGACAAGACCGACCATATCGCCGCCCACAAAGGCAGCGCCCTCGACTATGCATGATGCACCCGATGCCATTGCCATTTTTCACCATCGGCCATTCCAACCGGAGCCTCCCAGCTTTCCTTGGCCTTTTGCGTGAGGCGGAAGTGGAGCGCGTCATCGATATCCGGAAAATCCCGATGTCCCGGGCCAATCCGCAGTTTAACAAGGACACATTATCGACTGCTCTGGCGGATGTTCAGAGTTCCTACGAGCACGTCGCGGCTCTCGGCGGCCTTCGCGGCAGCGCCAAGACATTCCCAACGGCAATGAACGGTCTATGGACGAACGAAAGCTTCCACAACTACGCCGATTATGCGCTGACTGCTCCGTTTCAGGAAGGCCTTCGGCATTTGCTTGAGGAGGGACATAAGCAGCGGTCAGCGATCATGTGTTCGGAGGCCGTCTGGTGGCGATGCCATCGGCGTATCGTAGCCGATTATCTCATCGCCCGCGGCGAGACGGTGTTCCACATCATAGGTCCAGACCGAATTGAGCCTGCCCGAATGACGCCTGGCGCCGTGGCGGAGCCTGATGGAACCGTAACCTATCCTGCCACACCACAAGAGGACATTTGATCGGCCAAGCGATTTTCTCGCTAGTGTCCCGATGAAACGCAAGCGCCCTAAACATTATCGATGGCAGCGCGTGGAATCTTGTGGTTGCGGCCAAATGCATGGCTTTGTTGGCGGCTTTTGGTGATATTCTCGCGCTTCTCGATGCCCACAAACCGGAATAACGTCACAAATATCGCATTGACTGCAACTTCGTTAGCTTGGGCTTGCAAGGTCCTTGAAGACAGTGAGGGCCGAGAGGTCTCAGTGCGTGAAGTGAGAAGCCGTATACTTCTTCCTTAAGTGGAAGTCCGCAACGTCCAACCAACCAACGGTGATTTGAGGGTTTCAGAGATGGTCGTCAAACGTCAACGCCAGTCCCTTTGGCAATTCCTCCTGCTGCCCCTGCGGCTCGTCATCGCCGTGCTTGTTATCATCAGCGAGATCGCCCGACCCGTTTATCGGCCGCTGGTGAACTGGTTCGCCTCGCTTTCTATCGTCAAGCATTTCGGCGAGTTTGTCGGCTCGCTGCCGCGAGGTATTATACTCGTTCTCTTCGTCGTGCCGCTCGCGATTGCCGAGCCGCTAAAGATTTACGCATTGATCATCATTGCCAGAGGCCATGTGATCTCCGGGCTTATCATAATCGCATTGGCATACCTCATGAGCTTTCTCCTGGTTGAGCGCCTCTTCCACGCAGGCCGCGAGAAACTGCTGACCTATGCGTGGCTTAGATGGATCATGGATCGCGTTGAGATTGTTCGAAGCTGGGTCGGCGAATTGAAAGAAAGCGTCGTGATGACGATGCGTGCCTGGCTGCAACGAATGGGCGATAGCTGACCAACCACAATGATCATGTCGCCTTCAAAACTGTCCAAATCAATCATCAAGACTGAGGAAGAAACGGCTTTAGGCGTGTTCAGGTCGAACTTGGCGGCGATTGCCGTTCCCGTCCGACAAGACTATATGTTGTGAAGGCACACGAACAGCAAAGGAGGTTGCCTATGTCATCGCGGGACGCCTGATCCAGCAATATCAACAGTTTTGCCTTTCCAAAGGCATCGACTTCACACGCATTGAATCCGTACAGCCGCACGATAACACCACGCTCTTCTGCAGCGCCGGGATGCAGCGGTACAAGCCCTTCTTCTCCGATCCATCCTACATTGGAACCGTTGCGAATTCTCAGGCCTGCCTGAGAATGGGTGATCTTGAAGAAATCGGGGATGGGACGCATTTCCTCCACTTCACAATGCTTGGGCTCTTCTCGTTTCGAGAAATGGCTGTCGGCGACGCCATTGATTTCTGGCTCGAGTTTCTCGAAACACTCGGCCTAGTACCTGACCATGTCACGATCCATCCGGATCGTCTGGAGGACTGGACGCCGCTTTATCGCGACCGCATTCGCATCGTTCCGGATGAGGAATGCACATGGAGCGACGGCAATGTCAGTGGCTACTGCACCGAGTTCTACAAGGACGGCATCGAGATCGGAAACATCGTCAATCCGCTCGGAACCTGCATTGATGTCGGCTTCGGCGCCGAACGTCTTGATATGATCGTGAACGGGACGCTGCCGGACGATGCTCTGGCCACGCTACGCGATACGGTCTCAAGGATCGTTGCGAGCGGCTATCGGCCGGGAAGCAAGGAGCAAGGCTATGTGCTGCGAAAGCTTCTCCGTCGAGTCCACGTCATCGGCGGAACGCTGGACCATCCATATTTCGCGCAGGAGGTCGAGCGTCAGATGCGACTGCGTTCCAGGTATCGCCGTCTTCGCGACAGACACCCGGATATGAGCCCGGAATGGTGGTTCGACACGCACGGCATCGACGTCGCCGAGATGCGAGAACGCGACGTCGAATGACAGGAAATCGAGCCTCCTGATGGCAAGGGCTGCAGTCAATGCGAACAAGAATGCGCCGGACTTTTGATCCGATCCCGGCGCATTTTTCGTTGCCTCAGGACACCATGCCGTTTGCACCCATGGAAAGCCGGATCTAACGCACATTGCTTACGCCGCGTCACTGAGCGCGGATTGAAATCTCTCGGCCCCTGATCGCCACTGAATGAAGAACGGAGGCGCGTCCGCTTCAAACCCATATTCGGACTGGGCATGGATTATCGGCCACAACACAATCGTCATCGACGCCCGTGATCCCTTGGCTTATGGTTCCAGACAAAACAGAAGAGCTTGACCGGGTGAGGCATTTTGATGAAATCCGCCAAAGATGAAGCAAGACGCGGTCCCTTGAAAGTCGGGTTCATCCTTGCGCGATCATTTACTCTTTCGGCCTTCGCGCTGTTCGTCGATACGTTGAGACTGGCAAGCGACGAGGCTGACAAGTCCGGCCGGGTTCTGGCCGACTGGCAGGTGGTGGGCAGCACCCGGCACCTCATCACATCGAGCTGTGGTGTGCAGGTCGCGCCGACCTCGGATTTTCTCGATCCGCACCAGTTCCACTACATCGTCGTCGTTGGCGGCCTTTTGAACTCCGATGTCACCATCGACAGCCAAACCGCGGACTATCTGAAGAAAGCTGCCGCTCAAAAGGTCCCGCTGATCGGGGTCTGCACCGGCACGTTTATTCTGGCGCGGTTGGGTCTTATGAAGTCGCACCAGACCTGTGTCAGCTGGCTGCACTATCAGGCATATCGGGAACAATTCCCGGGCCATCCGGTTCGTTCTGATCGATTGTTCAACCTTGACCGGAACCGCGGCTCGTGTGCCGGCGGAAGCACTGCGGCCGACATGGCCGCCTTTCTGGTCCGGCGGCACATCAGCAGGGACGCGGAACGCAACGCTCTGGAAGTGCTGCAGATCGAGCGGGCGCGATCCGGGCTGGACATACAGCCGCGCAAGCCGCTCGCCATCCAATGCCAGGACCCGCGCCTCAAGGCCGTTCTGATAGCGATGGAGAGGCATACGGAGGATGTCGTGTCGACCGAGAATCTCGCCGCATCCGTCGGGCTATCGCGGCGACAGCTCGAACGTTTGTTCACGGAGGAGATGAAAACATCTCCCGGAATTGTCTACAAACGCATTCGCATGGAACGCGCAAGACAGCTGGTCCTCCAGACCAAGGCGCCGCTGATCGAAATCGCTCTGGAAGTCGGCTTTGATAGCGCCTCCCACTTTGCTCGGCTCTTCCGCAGGCTCTACGGCCAGTCGCCGACCGAGTTGCGCCGCGCGAATGCGTAATGGGCCTGGATCGAAAGCTACAACAACAATTTCGATATCTTGACCCGTTGTCTCCCCTAGAGGCATCTCTCATTGAGCTGATCAGTATTCTCGGGAACGCCGCAATCGCTGTGCTCTTGATTGGCATTAAACTAGCGTTCCAGCTTTCAGACCTTAAGCCAGAACGCAAATTGCAGTGGCGAAAATCCAGTTGTGCCACCTTGCAAGTCCGCTTGAATCCTGGACGCTTGAGACCTAAATTTGCCAAATGCTTGACCAAACGTCTCGACCGCTGTCGCCGCCGAATATCCCGATGGACGCCTTAAGCGAAGTCCTGCAAGACTTTCGCTTGAGTGGCGTGAACTATGGACGCTGCGAACTCAGGCATCCATGGAGCATCGCCTTTCCGCAGCAACAGCTACTTCGCTTTCATTTTGTCAGCCAGGGTCCGTGTTGGATTCATACTGAAGCCCAGGGATGGCAGGAATTGCACAACGGCGATCTGGTTCTGCTGCCGCAAGGCATCGCACATCGGATGGCCAGCGCGCCGGATGTTGAGGGCGACTGTCTCAAGAGTTGCCATATCACAAGGCTCGGAAGCAATGTCTGCGACGTGGTGCGGGAGGGAACGGGAGCGACCAGTACCCTCTTCTGTGGCTCCATGGCTTTGGGCGCGCATGCGCTTAATCCCTTGATCGCCTTGATGCCGCCAATCATCAGGGGCTGCGATGTGGCCGGCAATGATCCGATCGTCGGCCCTTTGCTGGAGGCTATGTCCGCGGAGGCGACGCAGCCCCAAATGGGGAGCGCGACCGTCTTGTCGCGTATGGCGGATTTGCTTGCAGCGCGGCTCATCCGCTGTTGGGTCAATTGCAACGGGGGCTCGACCACCGGCTGGCTCTCCGCCATCCGTGATCCCCACGTCGGTCGCGCACTAGCGGCCATGCACCGAGACCCAGGCCACAACTGGACCCTTGAAAGCCTCGCCGGCGTGGCGGGCCAATCGCGTTCGATCTTCGCCGAGCGTTTCAACGCCATTCTAGGAGAAGGCGCCGCCCACTATCTAGCCCGTTTGCGGATGCAGCTTGCGCGCGATCTGCTGGGGCAAAACGGCCTGTCCGTTGCCGAAGTCGCGTCTCGTCTGGGCTACGAATCCGAGGCGTCTTTTGCTCGCGCCTTTAAGCGCATCACCAGTGTCTCGCCGGGCGTTGTGCGCCGCACAAGTTCCGGACGAATAGACATGGATTTCGGATTTTAAGACACATACCGTCCGAAATAGTTCGTCTATCACGTATCCCAACGCAAGGAGATACATATGACGGACACAATATCGCAGTTGGACGGGGTAGCCATTGACCCGGATACCCCGGAATTATCCACGTGGAATGCAACGACCTGGTTCGCCGTTCTTTCGATGGCGGCCACCAGTTTTGCTCTGGTATCGGCGGAATTCCTGCCAGCAGGACTGCTGACGCCATTGGCGCACGATCTCAGGATTACCGAGGGAACAGCCGGACAGGTCGTCACCGCGACCGCTTCCGTCGGCGCGGTGACTGCCCTATTGAGCAATGTTCTAATCGGCAGGCTGAACCGTAAAACGGTGCTGGTCGGCCTCAGTGCCTTGGCGATCGCTTCCAATATTCTGGCAGCATTAGCGACGGATTTCTGGTTGCTGCTGTTGGGCCGAGCCGGGCTGGGTATCGCGATTAGCGGCTTCTGGGCACTGTCCGTTGCCGTCGTGGCAAGGCTGGTCGGTGCCAACGCAACAGGCCGGGGTATGGCGATCGTCACCCTCGGCGTCTCGCTCGCCACCATAGCGGCGCCTTCGCTCGGCGCCTTGATCAGTGATTGGCTGGGATGGCGCACCGCAATGGCGATGACCGCCGGCCTTGCCACGCTCGCCATGCTGCTGCAGCTACTCAGCCTGCCAACCCTGCCTGCGAGCACGAGCAACAGTCTCGCCGATGTTTTCCGGCTGACGGGGCGGCGTGCCATTCAGCTGGGGATGCTTGCTATCCTTTTGCTGATGACGGGCCATTTTGCCGGCTCGGTTTATGTGCGCCCCTTCCTTGAAAAAGTGACGCTCCTGGAAACCGGATCAATCGCCCTGGCGCTGCTTGGATTTGGTGTCGCCTCCGTGGTCGGCAATATCGCCGGCGGCCGAATGGCCGATGCCAGTATCCGCCTGGCGCTCGTTGTCACTGCTGCGCTGATGGCATTTGCTGCCCTTGCCTTGGTACTCTGGGGCGCTCAAACCGGCCTCGCGTTCGGCCTGGTCACGCTTTGGGGCTTCGCCTTCGGCATGGCGCCGGTGGTCCTGCCGACCAATCTTTCCCGCGGGGCACCGGACGCTCTGGAGGCAGCCGGCAGCCTGATGGTCGTTTCCTTTCAAGTTGCCATCAGTATCGGCGCGGTTTTCGGTGGCTACATCGTCGACCACTACGGCGCGGTCGCACCCTTGACCCTTACCGCCATCCTGGCTGCATCGACCGTCGCTTTGTCGCTGGCGCAACCTCGCGGCTGATCTTTGCCTATGGATATGAGATATGACGCCGCCGACCATCGTCGGCGGCGTCCCCGAACTCATGCAGTCTGAGCTGCTATCCGAGCGATACAGGCGCAGAGCCACGTCGATCTGGTCGTTCACCGAAGCTCGGCCGCCTTCACCGGATGTGCGACCTAGCGCAGATCAAGAAGCAGTGAGCCTACGGTCTCACCGCTCTCCAATGCGCGATGTCCTTCCGCTGCCGCTTCGAGCGGGAACGTCCGATCGACCTCTACCGAAAGACCGGATCGCAACAGATCAAACACCTCTGCCGCCGCAGTACGATAGCTTTCCCGATCTGCCATGTAGGCGAATACGCTTGGCCGGGCGAGTATCAGGCTTCGGCGCGGCCCGATGTCAGCAAGCGGGATGTCGGGCAGTGTGCCGCTTGCCTGACCGATGCTGGCGATCAGGCCAAACGGCCGCACGCAATCTAAAGTGCGAAGAAGAGTCTCGCCGCCGACACCGTCATAGGCAATATTCACCCCGCGCCCGCCGGTAAGCTCGCCAACCTCGGCGACGAAATCCGCCCGATGCCGATCAATAACCACATCCGCACCCGCTGCGCGCGCCAGTTCGGCTTTGCGCTCGCCTCCTACGACACCGATCACCTCGGCGCCCAAACGCTTGGCCCAGCGAGTGAGAATTTGACCAAGCCCTCCGGCGGCGGCATGGATCAGGAGTGTGTCTCCGCGACGGACGGGCCAGACCCGATGCAGGAGCATGTGTGCGGTTATTCCCCGCAACATGACGGCGGCTGCAGCCTGCTCCTCTATATCGTCGGGCAGGACGATAAGCCGGTCTGCGTTGATGACGCGAGCCTTTGCATAGCCGCCGGCCGGCACGCCAGCCCAGGCCACCCTTTGCCCAATGGCGAGATTTGTTACGCCCGCGCCGATTGCATCGATAACGCCGGCCGCCTCTACGCCAAGGCAGGCGGGAAGCGACGGCAAGGGATACAGTCCGGTGCGGTGATAAATATCGACAAAGTTTATGCCAGCCCAGCTCTGGCGGATGCGCACTTCGCCTGCGCCAGGCTCCAAACCTTCAACTTCTTCGTAGCGGAGGGCTTCTGGGCCTCCGTGAGAGTACAATCTAACCGCTGCCGGCATTTCCGAGACCTCCTTGATGGATAGGTCTTGACAATAAATGTGCATTGATTGTCAGAAAATGCGAGAATATGCGCAGCAACTGTGTATAATAGTTCAGATGGATTGGGATGATTTACGCTACTTCGTCGCGCTTGTTCGGTGTGGCACCTTGTCTGGTGCAGCGCGCCTGGTCGGCGCCGAACACACGACGGTGGCGCGCCGCATTGCCGCGCTGGAGGCTTCCCTTGGCGTGCGCCTGTTTGAAAGAGACGCAAAGGGTTATTCCCTGACCGTCGAGGGTGAGCGCATCGTTGAAGCGGCTTACAGCATCGAGGATGAAATTTTCGGCTTGCAACGGCAATCGGCGTCCGGCCCAAAGGGTATGATTGGGACAGTCCGGATTTCCGCGCCTCCGGTCTTTGCCAGCTCGTTTTTGGTCCCGCGCCTCGCCCCGCTGCGCACGTCGCACCCGGGTATTATTCTCGAGCTTGCCGGTGAATATCGAGCTGTCAGTCTGTCGCGCCGGGAGGCTGATATTGCTATCCGCATGAACCGTCCCGAACCCGCTTCCATCATCGCCCGTCAGATCGGCAAGATCGCCTACGGCCTCTACGGCGCTCGAAACTATCTCGATCACGTCGCCGAGGAATTATGGACCTTCATCGGTTATGACGAAAAGCTTGATCACACCCCGCAGCAGCGCTGGTTACTATCGATAGCCAAGGGACGTCCCTTGGTGTTCCGCACCAATGATCTGGCAAGTTTACGCACTGCGACCATCGCAGGTATGGGTTTGAGTGCCCTGCCGAGGTTTATGGGCGACTCCGAGCCCACCTTGGAGCGGCTACCAATCGATGGGTCGGCCGCGTCTCGGGATTTATGGCTGGCTTATCATCCCGACCTGAAACGATCACCCCGTATACGCCTTGTCGTGGATCACCTTGTTGACACCGTTCGGGAATATAAGGGCCTGCTCGATCCTGATTAGCCGGAGAGTCTCCTATCTCACGACCACTACCCTGTGTCGGCGGGCAATGCTCGGACATGGGGCTAGAGGCCAATGCCCGCACGGCCAGCTCTTGTATTACCGGACAGGCGTGAGACACACGTCGATACCCTTGCGCGCATACTTGAGGACGGCGAACGGCGCGAATAGTCAGCAAGAACATAATAGTGATGCGTTCGCGGTGGCAAAAGCAAGCGATTGATCCGCCGCGGTCTGCAGCAAGTGCCCTATGCTCCTGATCATATCTCCATTCGCCTTCCGACCAATCGGAACAATGCAGACGGGCGGACGTTAGCCCTATGAGGTCGCGGATCGTGCCAAGTGGACATGATGGTGCTGAAGAATATGGAGATTTTTCCGCTTTCTCTCCATAGCCAACGAAACGGCAGCCGAGCTTCCTATCCATCCGATCTGTGGCCCTTTCAATATTCAAGGAGATGTAAAATGGACGAGCGCCTGAAGCTCTACCGTCTGGTTCCGATCGCGGCTGACGACGATCCCAATTGGCTTGGTGCCAAATCGCATGGAGAAGTCCTCGTTGCGGCTCGCACTGCTGGCGATGCTCGCATCGTGGCGACCGAGAGGGAGCTGGACTTCATGGACATCGACGCCGCTCCCGCTGAAGACAAGACAACCAAGATGGCAAGCGTCTTTCGCAACGAGAAACTCTACACCGTTATCGAGGTGAACAATGGCAAGGAATATCACCAACGCGGCGTTATCGATGGTACAATCAGTGTCGACACGATCATTTCGACGCAGATTTGACTGGCCGCGGCATCTGACCAGCGGGACCCTTCCCAGATGTCGTTGCATGCTGCTGGCAACAGCAATTGCGGCAGCCATTACATCGAGCCTCGCAAATGCTCAACAGACACCAAACAATGATCGCTGCAAGGCCACCGACACGACTCAGCAATCGGAAGGCAAGCAGACAGGAAATGGTCAGGCAAGTCCCGCACCGGACAGCAATCCCAGCAAGAAGCTGTCGGACTGTGATGGCGTTCTTAAGCCACCAGCCATTGGTGACAGTCAAATGGAAAAGCCCGCGCCGGATGTCGGCAACACACTCATCATCAAGCCTGACGATAGGCAAAATGGGAAAAATGGTTCAAAGTATAGCCAACAGCCCAGCAAATAGAGGCCATCACGGCTTCGGTTCAGGCTGCTCGATCGGCCCTTTGGTAACCGTCGAGTCCCGGCTGTCGCCAGCGGTGAACGGCTTTATGACAAGAATGGCCAGAACCGATCCGATCATCAGGCAGAGGATGACGATCAGCAGCGTGCGCATATTGACCTTCTCACCTATTGCGACCTGCGGACGGCAAGATTGGCGTCATGTGCGGTGATGCCGTTTGCCTGACGGGAGATTGCCTCCGCCCGTTGCTTTGCTTCATGATTTTCGACGGTCCCTTCGATGATGACGCGCCCATGGCTCACGATTGCGAAGATGTTGGCTGCATCCAATAGATCGTCCTCTTCCAACCTCCGTGCGATCTCCGCGCGAATTGCCGCGTCCGTTATTCCTGATCAGATGTATCGCCATCGTCGAGCGGGTCCTCCCCCGCCTTTTCCGCGCTCGACGTTGTCCCGGCATTAGCAATCTTGCTCATGACGTCCTCGGCGGTACGCTTGCGTTGGCGGTCGGATTCGCCGGAATCTTCACACCGTGCATCGTCAGTTCCGTGCTGCGGTCGGAAACCAGCGGTATCATCCTGCTCTGTCCGTTCAAGCGCAATGTCGCCGGAGCCGCCGGCTGCCTGGTCGAGTGCCTGTTGTGTGCGTGTAGGGCTGGTGCCTGGAGGACTTTCCGTCGTCATCTTGTCGTTGATTTCAGTCATCGCCTTCTCCCATATCTGGACGGCCTATTTGTGTCTCATGGGGGACAACCTCGAGCACGCAGGAATGTTCCGAGCTCGAAGTCCTTAGCAGTTACCGGCTGCGGTCCGATTCCGAGAAAGTGATTTTGCTCCTGATGGGAGTCCGCCGCTGATCCGGTCCATTTTGACGCAATCATTCATCGATAGACCAAGTGATTAGCAAACCCTCGTTGCCCGGAATGCCACTCGGCGGATCCCACATTTTGCCAGCATGATCCGCCGCTCATTTGGCGAGTTCCGTCGGGATGCTGACGTTAAAGATCAAAAGGACGACATGCGGATCTCAAGCGGTTATCGCGCCGAATTGCGTGGAGGAAATATCGTCGACGCTGGCGATTTCGTGTCCGCTGCAAGCTCGCCATAGTACCATCTGGAAAGCGTTCAGGCTTCATCAGACTAAAGTCCGGCCACAGATAGGACCTAGGTCCTAAGAGATAATCTTTGGTCCTATTGCCATGGATTGCCCCAACCTTTGCGCCAGTTGTCTGCGGCGATGGAAGCGGCGGGATATCCGGCCGCTAATGCATGCGGAGAAGGTCGATGAACATGAACGACGTCCTTGAAAGCGGCATCCAAGCCCTGGCACGTACCGATACCCGGGGCCGTAACATCACGCCTTTGGCTGCGAGATAATCGGCATGCAGCAAACAAAGCGAATTCTGGTCACCGGTGGCGCTGGTTTTCTCGGTTCCTTCCTATGCGAAAGGCTTTTGCGGGAGAAACACGAGGTTATCTGTGTCGACAATTTCTTCACAGGACGTAGGAGCAACATTTCCCATCTGCTCGACAACAGGTCCTTCGAAATTATTCGCCACGACATCACCTTTCCCCTCTATGTCGAGGTCGATGAGATCTACAATCTGGCTTGTCCGGCAAGCCCTGTTCACTACCAGTTCGACCCGGTACAGACGACTAAAACCAGCGTCCACGGTGCGATCAACATGCTGGGGCTCGCCAAGCGGGTTGGCGCCAAGATCCTGCAAGCCTCCACCTCCGAGGTCTATGGGGATCCAGAGATCCACCCGCAGCAGGAGAGCTATTTGGGGAGGGTCAACCCTATAGGACCGCGCTCCTGCTATGACGAGGGCAAGCGCTGCGCCGAGACCCTGTTCTTCGATTACTGGCGGCAACACAAACTGCAGATCAAGGTGGCGCGCATCTTCAACACCTATGGCCCAAGGATGCGTCCAGACGATGGCCGCGTCATCTCCAACTTCATCGTGCAGGCGCTGCAGAACAAGCCGATAACAGTTTATGGCAGCGGCCAGCAGACCCGCTCCTTCTGCTATGTCGATGACCTCATTGACGGACTGATGCGGCTGATGGGGACACAAGACGAAGTCACCGGCCCGATCAACCTCGGCAATCCGGCGGAGTTTACCATGCTGGAGCTTGCCAATCTCGTCGTGGAGCTGACAGGAAGCCGGTCGGCGACAAAATATCTGCCCCTGCCCGCCGATGATCCGCGACAACGCCAGCCGGACATTGCTGTTGCGGCACGCGAGCTCGACTGGACGCCGAAGGTTCAGCTAAGAGCCGGGCTTGGCAAAACGATCGCCTATTTCGAGGATCTACTGTCCTCTGACCGCTCGCTCGCGATCGCCGCCGAATGAAGACCGTTTTCGTCACAGGCGGCGCCGGCTATATCGGCTCCCATTGCTGCAAGGCGTTTGCCAAGGCCGGATGGTCGGTCGTGACCTACGACAATCTGTCACGCGGCTGGCATGACGCTGTAAAATGGGGGCCGCTGGTTGAAGGCGACATTGCCGACGCTCGTGCGGTCGCAGCTGCGCTTCGCCAATACAAACCGGATGTGGTCGCCCATTTTGCGGCCTACGCCTATGTCGGCGAATCCGTCGAATTTCCCGAGCTCTACTATCGCAACAACACATTCGGGACGCTGGTTCTCATCGAGGAAATGCTGAAAGCAGGTGTGAACCGGCTGATCTTTTCAAGCACCTGCGCATCCTATGGCATTCCCTCCCATACGCCGATCGACGAGACACATCCACAATGGCCGATCAATCCGTATGGATGGTCGAAGTTCATGATCGAGCGGATGGTGGAGGATTTCTCGCGTGCCCGCGGCCTCAACGCTGTGATGCTTCGATACTTCAACGCGGCGGGCTGCGACCCCGATGGCGAGATCGGTGAGCGCCACGAGCCCGAAACCCATGTCGTTCCACTCGCCATAGAAGCGGCGATCCGATCGGGACGAAGCTTTACCATCAACGGCACCGACTTCGACACGCGCGACGGCACCGCCGTGCGCGACTACATCCATGTCAGCGATCTCGCGCAGGCTCATGTCCTTGGTGGGGAGAAGCTGCTGCGGGATGAGGGCGTCCATGTCTACAATCTCGGGACCGGCAACGGGACGACCGTCAAGGAATTGGTTGATGCCGTCGGCCGCATTTCCGGGCAAGAGCTTGCCGTTGCCTATGGCTCCCGCAGGGCCGGCGATCCACCGGCCCTCGTCGCCGCAGCCGGCAAGGCTGAGGCAGAGCTTGGATGGGTACCCCGCCATTCCAGCATCGACAGGATTATCGAGACGGCGCTTGCTTGGTATCGCAGCCGCATGTGATCCTTACCTGCCTGTTACTCTCAGAAATGCATGAAGAGCGGCGCCGACCGCCTCAATCGAGAATTTTTCAGTCACCCGCCTTCGGGCAGCTGCACCGATCTGTGCTCGAAGGGGCTCATCGGCTCTCAACTCCGCCAAGGCCTGCGCAATGTCTTCCGGTCGTTCTTGCCTCACCATCAGGCCGCCCGAGGCCTCTCCGTCAGCAAAAATATCCGGCAACCCCTGTGCATCCGAAGCGATGACCGGAAGGCCGCAGGCCATGGCTTCCAGTGGCGCAACCGGCATGCCCTCGACACGGGAAGCCGTGACATAGACGTCAGCCGCCGATAGCCAGCGCCGGATCAAAGTCCGGTCCGTCGTATAGCTGGAAAGCCAGTGCACATTCGACAGGCCGCTTTCGCGAAGAAGCCCTGCGAACGTCGCGCTGTCCTGGCCTGATCCAATGATCACCAGCTGGGTAGAGGGATCGTCGGAGAAGCGCGTCCAGGCTCCCAAAAGAACGTCGAGCCCCTTGCGGCGGATATCGATGCGCCCGTGATTGACGACAATGAAGCAATCCTGCGGCAGACCGAGATTTGCTCGCGCCTCGCCGCGATCTATCGCTTGCCATTCCCGCGTATTCAGCGGATTAGGAATATTCGCAATATCTAACGCAATGAGCGGATAGGCCTTGGCAAGCCGCTCGCGCTCAGCGGCGGACGCGACGATCAGACCCCGGCATGTGCGAAGCGAAAGCTGTCTGGCGGCGGCCTCGATCCAGGACAGGGTACGATCCCCTCCCTGAAAGGTAGCATAGAGAGGGAGCTTCAAGCCCCGCGCCAGCCATGCCAGCGCATCGAAACGCGTATATTCATATTCCTGGGCAAGCAGCAGATCGCATCTGGAGCGGCAAAGGATCTCACGGAAGGCGGAAAGCGGCGTTTGAGACCAGCGCCTGAGGCTATAGGCGGCAGGAGAATGACCTTGCCTTGGCCGCCTTGCCGGTGCGATCCAGATTGGCGTGCCTGTGCCAGAATGCTCATAGCATTCGATCTTGTTCACACGCTCGGATGCACAGACGATGATCGGCTTGTGACCCGCGAAACTCAGCGCCGCCGCATAGCCGAATAGCCAACCTCCCGTCATCCGCCCGACGAAATCCTGAAATTCTAGCCCGATCGGTTCGAGGAATTCCTCGATCACATCGCCCCATGGAAATAGGGCGATCACTTTGGACGTCTGGTCAACTGTCATTTGCGCCAGGCAAAGGCTGTCTCTGTGCCGCGCGTGGAGGGCCGATGCATCAAATAGCCAAGGATGGTCACGGGCGCCGCCAGTGCATAAAGTAGCTTGCGACGACGGCGTCCGATGCGGGAAAAAGAGACGTCGTGGAAGAAAGCCGTGGCAGCGTTGATGAAGGTGGCGCGCCGTTCCGGCCGCCTATCAAACAACGACGCAAGTTCCGGATCCCGGTATCCCCGCCTGACATGACCCCATTCGCGCATCAGTTCGCTTTCATGGGGGCAATGGCGTTTCATGACGCTGAAATAAGGGTAATGCCAATTGACCTCCGGGGTGGAGATCAGGACATATCCGCCCGGCCGAACCACCCGCAGCGCCTCCTGCGCAGCGCGGCGATCGTCTTCAATGTGCTCCAGAACGTCGAACATGGTGACGATATCGAAACTGTCGTCATCCATTGGCAGCGAGCAGGCATCACCGCAGATGAAAGTCGATTTGGCCCAGGAGGGCTGACGGTCGGCCAGTTCGGGATCGATATCGAGCGTGACGATATCGGCCTGCGGATAAAGGATGCTGGCAAGGCCACTGCGACCGCCGCCGATTTCCAGCACCCGACCGGTGCCCCCGGTTTCGAGAGGAGCGACCCGATGGATGGCGCGCATCTTTTCGCGATAGAACAGACCATCCGTTAAGCCGTTCGGATAGGGGTTTCCGGACAGAAACTGGCCAAGCGCTGCTTTCCTAATCATCGCATTATTCCTTTCTCAGCGGTTACCGCAATCCCCATCGGGGGTCGCCGCCTTCTCCAGCCGAAGCGCAAGAGAAACTGCAGGCCGGCAAGCCAGCCCTGTATTTCAGCTGCCAAAATTCCAAGGCGGCCCGGCGGCCCTTCGAAGAGCGCCTTGACGAAGGCCTTCGCAAAATAGACCGGTAGCTGCTTTCCGATGCGCACGATGTTTCCGCGATCACCGAATTTGTCATATTGCGTCACAAGGGCTGCAACGTGGCCCTTCATATAGGCCTTGATCTGTCGCCTAAGCCCGGACCAGTCGCGGCGATGGTGATGAAAAACAACCGCTCGAGGCTCGTAGAGGCATGCGCCGCCTACCGCCAGCAATCGGTACCAAAGCTCCGAGTCCTCCGAACATCCGGCCGCTCCCGCGCCGAGTCGTTCATCGAACAGGCCAATCCTCTCGAATACCGAGCGGCGAAAAGCCATGTTGGCACCGGCGCCGATCTTCCAGACATGCGCGCCGCTCGGCCGCGTTTCCTCAAAGAAGCGCCCGTCGAAGGTGAGCGGCACGAAGGTCGAGCCGAAGCCGCCGATCGTGAATTGAAAGGAGCATTGCGCCGCCGTATCGAGGCGCGCCGGCAACACAAGACCCGTAAAGGCCTCGACATCGCGTTCGACAAAGGCACGTGCGATTTCTGAGGTCCAGCCCGGATGAGCTTCGACATCGTCATCGGTGAACGCGATAATATCAAAGCGGCTTGTTTGAACGCCGGTGTTTCGTGCACGACTTAAACCGGCATGCGGCTCGTGGACATAGCGAAATTCCGGGAACTGCCGACAGATTTCCCGGGCGTTTCCCGCTGGAGAATTGTCGACGACGACGACTTCACCGGGAGTGCAGCTCTGTGTCGCAAGGCTGCCCAGGCATTTGCTCAGAGCCGGACCTCGATCGCGGGTGCAGACGACGACGGAAATGTTCTGCGCCGACGTGGAGGATGGAGCCGCGATCGCGTCGAGCACTTCGACCAGGTTTTGCGCCTCGAGCGCCGTCTCCAGCAAGAGCGCCGGCTTTGGCTGCCCTTCATAGGTGGCGCGCAACGGTGCGCCGAGCCCGATGCTGCGCGCCTGCAGTTGCGCAGCAGCATATTCGGCGGCGAGCTGACGCAGTTGCGAGGTCCCGTAGGGTAGCTCGTCCCCCAGCGAGGCCCGTGCTCCGAGCGGCAGATCCCTCCACCAGAAGATCGTCAATGCGGGCCCGCGGTCGGCCTCACTGTCGTTGTCGGCATCGGCCAGATCGATATGTCGGACTTCAAATCGTTCTCTCCTCATGGATTGCGCTCCCGGATCGACCTGATACGGGCGCGCGAGCGGTCATATTCGCCTGCAAGACCATAGATCCCACCCCACAGTTCCGCTATGCTGAAGCGCAGCTCGTGACCGCGCAGCCGCGTCACAGCACGGGCGAGCGCCTTCAACTGGTCAAAGAACCACCAGCGGACCATGGCGCGATGACGGGCTCGCATCTCGTCGTCGGTGCGATAGCTCTTCACGAGAAAGGCCATCATGCCGAGGCCCCAAGTCCAGTATTGACGCCTCAGTTGCGGAATGGTTTCGCGATGCTCGTGATAAACGGCATATTCCGGCTCATAGATCATCGGACGTCCGGAGCGCAGGACACGGTAGAATATATCAAGATCGCCGCCTCCCGGCAGCGGCGCTCCCGTATCGAGCGCCTCGTCGAAACCGCCGAGCTCCAGCAGCAAAGACCGGTCGAAGGCCATGTTGCAGCCGGCGCCGAGAATGCCGGCACCGACGGGATGAAGCGGATTGTCGAAGCGCGCCTTGTGGAACTCCCTGCGTGCAAAACCGCGGCCAAATCCTCCACGCCTCTCGAAGAAGATCTGCGCCTCGGTGTCCAGACGAAACGGCAGCACGAGGCCGGTGAAACCACCAACGCCGGGGTTATCGCGGCAAGCCTTGGCAAGACCGGCAAGCCAGTTGCAGTCGACCACGACGTCGTCGTCGAGATAAGCAATGATATCGCCCCAGGCCGCATGAAGGGCGGCGTTGCGAGCAAAATCCAACCCGGCCTTCGGTTCGAAAACGTAGCGGATATCCTGAAAACTCTCTACGGCTTCGCGCGTGGTCGAATCCACCGAGGCATTGTCAACCACGATGATTTCGACGAACCGGAAGGCAGCTTCTGTCCTTGCCCGGTCGAGCGAGCGCAGCAGTCGGGAAAGGCGCTGTGCCCGATCCTTGGTACAGATGGCGATGCTGAGGCTTGGCAGCGGCGCGTCCTTGACTGGCGACCGCGCCGTCAGCTCCTCCTCCATCTTGGCAACGAGGATGCGCTGGGCGAAGCGCTCATCGGCAAGAACTCTCAAATTTTCGACCGTCAGTGTCGATCCGGCCGGCTGCTCGATCATTTCGAATGCGATCAACCGGCCTTGCCACCGCGCGATCAGACCAACACCGGTCTGTCCGGCCGCAAGTTCGATCGGCTCCAGAGGCTTCGACAATTCGATATCAATTAGCTTGTAACTCATGACCCAACTCCCGGCCGTCACGACGACCGTGCTGAAATTCGAGGAGCCTCGAAAAATGTCCCTGCCGTTTGAAGAGCTCGTCCGGCGAACCGGCCTCGACCACGCGCCCCTTCGTCATCACGATGATCTGATCGGCGGCCAGAACGGTCGATAGTCGGTGAGCAATCACGACGACGGTGCGGTTATGTGAATACTCGTCGAGTGCCAGCTGAAACGCCTGTTCAGTTTCGGCATCGAGCGCGTTCGTCGCCTCGTCCAGGAGCAGAATATCGGGGTTTCGAAGGATCGTTCGGGCGAGCGCCACGCGCTGTCTTTGTCCGCCCGACAGGCGCATTCCCTGATCGCCGATCCGCGTCTCGTAGCCATCCGGAAGCAACCGGATGAAATCGTCAGCCTTAGCGATTTCGGCCGCCTTGCGGATTTCGGCCGGCCCGGCATCCAGATCGCCGTAGGAGATGTTGGCCGATATCGCGTCATTGAAGAGATGAACCTCCTGCGACATCAGCGACAGGCGCTTGCGCCAGCTAGCCAGATCGAACTCGGTAAGCGGTATTCCGTCTGCCACGACCTCCCCGGATGTCGGATCCAAGAAGCGAAAGAGCAATGCCATCAGTGTGGATTTACCGGCCCCCGACTCGCCGACGATCGCCGTGGTTTTGCCGGCGGGAATGCTGAAGGAGACATCCTCCAGTGCGAGCGGCTGGCCGGGTGCATAGCGGAAGGAGACATTGCGCAATTCGACGGTCTGTCTGAAGGCTGGGGCCTGCACATGCCCTTGCGAAAGAAAGGGCCTCTCCGTTGCACGAAGGAAATCATCGACATCGTCGATACTGCCGGCGAGCCCGTCGAGTGCGATCTTCGATTGCAGAAGTTCGCGGGTCGGACCCTGAAGACGGTATAGAAGCGACAGAAAGGCTGCCAGCGCTGCGATGCCGAGGCCCACCGATTGAGCGACCAAAACGAGCGCGCCGATCAGGATCGTAATCGAAATTTCCGAGACAGGCCCCGGTGTCGCCCAAAGCATGTCGAGCTTTAGAAGGCGCCGGCGTACATTGTCTGAGGTCTTGCGGAAGCGGTTGCGCTCATAGTCTTCCTGGGCAAAGGCACGGATCAATTGCAGCGCGTTGATGCTCTCCCACATTCTCAAACCGAACTGCTTGTTTTCCTCGACGACAGCCTTGCCGGTCTGGTCTGCGCGACGCGTCGCCAGGCGAATGGCCATGGCCCCGAAGAACAGGAACGTCATCGAGAAGAACGTCAGCCTGACGGAAATCAGCAGCATCAGCAGCATGAAGACGACGAAGGTGCAGAAGCAGATCATCAAACGATAGGCTAGGCTTAGGGCCTGACTGACCTTCCAGGTGTTGTTGGCGATCGTCGTGATGATATCGGAGCGCTTGTTGTCCACCCGGTAGTCGATGCATGAGCTGATCGTCTGGTCGAAGACCTTTGCTCTTAGCCGATGTGCGACGAGACCATCGATATACCGTGTCACCCAGGTATTGATGAGGTGGACGGCATTCTTGAGGAGGATGCTCGCGCACAGAACCCCCACGAGGAATGCCGTCAAATGGCTCTGCGGAACAGGTGCGAGAAGGCGGTCGAAGATCCGCTGCCATGCTCCCCCTTGCGCCGCCGCAGCACCGAGGCTTTGAATGAGGGGAATGAAGAGAAAAAGCCCCGCCCCCTCCAGGACCGCAGCGGCAAGGCCGAGCCCGACGATGGTTAGCCCTGCCCAGGCGGGCGCCTCCGCCAGGCGGAAGAGCCGTTGCAGCTGCGCGAGGAGGGAATTGCCCGAGCTCACTGGATCGTCTCCGAGTAGAGAGGCCGCAACTCGGCGTTCCGTTGCAGCCCCCTCAAGCGGGCCTTGAGCCAATCGGGAACCAGCCGGGCGCGGCAATAGACATCCAGCATATTCGGCAGGCTTGAAATCGCCAGGCGTGGCTCCAATGCCAGAAATCGCCTCAACAGATCACAGCCGTCGAAGAATCGCCCGCTGACAAAAGCTCTAACGACCAGCCAGTGGATCATGTCGACCAAATGCGCGTCGAGGTCGCTGCCATATTGCGGATATTTTCCACGATACTCGGCAAGGACGATTTCGCACGAAGCGAGCATCCGCTTCACATCGCTCGACATATTTGTATTCGTCATGCGATAGCCGATCAGGTGCTGCTGTATGACGCGGAATTCGTAGCTCTCCGCAATTCTGAGGCAGATCAGAAGATCCTCACAGCCCTGGGCATTGCGTGCCCTTAGGGACGCGTCGAACTGCCCGGCTTCTTCGAATGCGGAACGGCGCATAAGCATCGAGCTGCCATTGCCGACAAAATTGTTTCTGCACATGCGCTGAAGCACATACCCTTCATGGCTCGGCCGGTTATGCAGGGAAAATACGCGGCTATGTTCGTCGATCAATGCATACCAGCAATAGGCCAAGCCAACCGATGGCCCGCCCTCTTCAAGAGCACGCCATTGAAGGGCGATCTTTGACGGAGCCCATAGATCGTCGGCATCGATAAATGCGAGAAACTCGGCGGTGGTTGCGGCAGCACCATGGTTCCGCGCTACGGCCACGCCGCTATTGGCCTGCTGCAGGATCCGGATTCGCGGATCCTGTTTTGCATATTCGGCCACGATTGACGGGGATCGATCCGATGAACCGTCATCAACAACGATGATATCGAGAGCCTGATGCGTCTGGCAGCTGATGCTGGCCAGGGTCGCGCCAATCGTTCGTTCGGCGTTGAACATCGGCACGACGACCGCAACCGTGGTACTTCGCTTATCGTCCACAATCATTGCCACCGTTGGCGGCCAAGCCAACAAACCCGATAATGCCCTTGCTGCCGGAAGCATTGGCACGTGCCATGGCCGGGATGCCGCTCTCAAGGACGCCGTTCATCGTCATCGATCTTCTCCGCATGCACGAGCAGCTGGATATCCCGCCGCTTCCATCGCCGGAAACAACTGGCGCAAAGGTCGGGACGATCCATGGCATTAGGACCAAAGATTGTCTCTTCGGACCTAGGTCTGGTCCGGAACGGGACCTTAGTCTGACAAACCGGCTTCTTTGCTCAAATCAGCGGAACGACTGCCAGCTGCGATCATGTCGAACACCCTATTCGCTTTACCTCAATCCCCATTTGCAAAGTCGCCGAGCTTGGCGGATGCCAACAAGATGAACAACGATCAAGCTTCTGAGATACGACCACCTGTCCGGACCACGGGCAGCCGGGAGGTCACTAGCGATCTCCCAATCTCCTGCTCCAATCTTCGATTGCATTGTTCTCCAGCCGGCGCGTCGCCAGACCTCGCCAACTCTCCGAGAGATGATTGAGAGCGGAAATGCCGGCGAGTTCATCGCGATTGAGCGTGTCGACGTAAAAGGCCCGCCAAATCCGGCCGATCGTCCATTCCGGCGAAGCGCGATCGACAAGGATCAGGCGATCGGAGGGAGCGACAATGCCGGGCTTTAGAATGCGATAATACCAGCCGGTACGGCCGGTCGTTTGCACCTCACGCGCCATGGTCTTGCGCCCGAACCGCGCGTTGAGGCGCCAGCAGGGTTGCCTACCCTGGCTGACCTCGACGACGGCACTTCCGACCTCGAAGACATCGCCGATCGCTACACTCTCCTCCGTCGGTCCGAGTGTTGAGATGTTCTCACCAAAGGCCCCCGGCTCCGCAAGGAGGCAATGTGAGCCGAGATCGCTCGACCATGCGGCATAGTGCTCGAATGGATAGTGATGGACCGCCTTCTCCGGGCCACCGTGCTTTTCACGATCACCCTGCCGGTCCCCGCTCAATCCTGTCGCCGCCAGCGAGAGCGCCGACGTCACCTCGGATTTGGCGATGCCGCTTGGCACCTCGTGCGGGCCAAGCGGCGCCAGCGCTCCGACACGAAGGCTTCGGATCGGGATCCCGTTCATGTGCGAGGCTCCAGATTCGTCAACCAGTCTTCAAACATCTGCATCGCCGCCACGCGGAGGCGTGGGCCGAATTCCTGAGCCTCGCGCCGCAACGCAGAAAGATCTATTCCGGCCACAGTGAGTTCAATTGCATGTCCGACAAGCCAGCGCTCAAATCTCTCATCGAGTGACGCCTCTGGGTGGAACTGCAAGCCAAGTACGTTCGAGCCGAGTGAAAACGCCTGCTGCTCGACCAGCGCCGATGATGCAAGGTTCACTGCCCCGATCGGCAGCCCATAGGTATCGCCGTGCCAGTGCAGCACGGGAGTGTCAGCTAGATGCCTGATCGGGCTCGCCGTCCCCGTATCGGTCAAAGAAAGCCTTGAAAACCCGATCTCTTTCAAACCGATCGCGAACACCTTTTCGCCGAGGGCCGCCGCGATCAGCTGCGCGCCAAGGCATATGCCGAGCGTCGGCAAGTCCGCAGCCAGCCGAGCGCGAATGAATTCGCGCTCCTGTGCCAGAAATGGATAGAGATGATCCTCATAGGCGCCGATCGGCCCTCCGAGAACCACAAGAAGATCGGGCTCAAGCGGGTCGCCACGCCCGAAATCGGGATCGCCGGCGTCACTGTAGCGTGCCGTATAGTCTGCTCTTTCCAGGACATCGGCGAAACAGCCAAGATCTTCAAAATACACATGGCGCAAAACAAGGGTGGTATTGGGCATGTTAACCTCGTGAACCTTCGAAGCTCGGCGCTGTCGCCGAGCAGCGGCCACCGCTGCAGTTCTGCTGGTCCTGGTCTTCCGCGACCGTGAGATCTTCAGGAGGCGCTGCTGCGAGTGCCAAAGCGATCCGCGCGCCAACCGCCAAATCATCCTCGACGCCGAAAGCATGATGGAGGATTGCACCGTCTCTCCCGATCAACACAGACGACGGCGTGCCGCGCAGCCCATACCGACGCATGGTCACCGGAATGTCGGAGCCTTCCTCCGCAAGATCGACACCAACCGGCGACGTCAAACGATACTCGTGCAGGAAGGCTTTGAGGGTCGTCGGCGACATGGCCGCATGATGTTCGAAGACGGTATGGATGCCGATCACCTCCAGGTCGGTTTGACCGAACAGGCGCTCGATGCGTTTGACCTGCGGGATCGCCTCGGTCACGCAGCCAGGACACAGAAGCTGGAAGGTATGTAAGAAGATCGGTCGGCCGCGCAACCTCGCAGGAGAGAGTGGCTCTGAGACGTTGAACCATTCGCTGATGGCGAGTTCGGGCGCAAGTCGATGTGCAGCAGTTGCCATTGTTTTGATCCTTTTACCGAAAGCCAGGCGGACCAGAAGAGGCCCGCCCAGCGGTGAACGCTTAGCGCGTAGCGCGCATCAGCTTCACGCCCGGAAAATCGACCGGTACATCGAGTGCGACGTTGATGTAGTTGGTGAACAGATTGAGCGCGATGTGGGCGATGATCTCGACGATTTCCTCGTCGTTGAAACCGGCACTGCGCAGCGCGTCGACATCCGTTGTGGCGAGGTCGGCGCGGTCCTCGACGACTTTGAGAACGAACTGAAGCACGGCGGCGGTCCCGGGATCACCCGAACGTCCCGCCTGTGCCTCAGCCATATCCTCGGCGGTCGCACCTGCCTTGCGGCCCAAAGCCGTGTGAGCAGCGAGGCAATAGTTACAATTGTTGCGGTCGGCAATCGCAACGGCGATCTGCTCGCCAAGCTTGGCGCTGATCTTGCCGCCGCCAAGCGCTCCGAAGGAGCCCCACATGCTGGCAAGAGCCGCTGGCGAGTTCGCGACAGCCTTGAACATGTTGGGAACGACGCCAAAGGCGCCATTGATTTGTTGGAGCTGATCGCCAACCATACCTGTTGCGCTTGCGGGATCAATAAGAGTAATTCTGCTCATGTTCTTTCTCTCTATTGGTCTGGAGGGGAGAATAAGCCGGTTCGTCGATTGCAGTCGGCGGACCGGCGCGACAAGGATCGCATGGCAAGGCTCAGACCTACCTATGGGTTTGAGCCTGATGGCAACGACCTTGAAGAGGTTGAAATCGGTTGATGGCAGATGAGCGGGCCACAGTTGGCCCGGGAGCGATAAAGAGATCGGTCGGCGATAGTCGGAGCACGATACTATTCCTTACCGCTTTGGGAATGGGGGTCGGTTAATCCCGCTTTAAAGGCAGTCCAGGCGGCAGCCCGGGCAGCAGGATCGGCTTCATGATGATCCTGACAATCAACACGGAGTTCTGACTGTCCGAAAGGCGCGTCCACGAAATGACAGTGATGCGGGCGCTCACTATCAGAATGTGCGTATGGTGAAAAAAATCGACAGGTCACGCACATGCGCTGGACCGGAATGGCGTCGCGCTCCTGCAGATGTCGGATCATTTTGATCAGGCAAAGGAGCAAATCCTCCTGCTCACCGCCATCAAGCGCCTCGACTGCCTGCGCAGCAAGACCGTCCTCAGCTTTGCCTGCCAAGAGCGCTTCGCTCCCCTCTGGCGTCAATCCAATACTCACCGCTCGCCCGTCTCTCGGATCTGGCGTCTTTCTCAGATAGCCTTTGCGCTCGAGGGCATTGATCGAGTCCGTTGCAGTGGGCTGCGAGACGCCGAGATGCGCGGCGATCTCTTTAACGGCGAGGCCGGTCCGCGCTCGCGCGGCAAGCAATGAGAGGATCGCAAACTGAGTCGGGTTGAGGGCGGTCGTCTTGGCGGCATTCCAATCGTCGACCCGCATCACCATGGCGATGCGGGAGAGGCCATCGCGGATGCGCAGATGAAGCGAGAGTGGGTTCTTCGATGGTTCCATACCTTCATTAATATAGGACTCCTATTTAAATGCAACTCTATTTTTGGAGTCCTTGGGCGTCTGCCATCGCTTGCAGATCGCACATGGAAGCGACCTCTGATGCTGTTAGGCAAAAATGCTCCGCTTGCGCTTTGCGCGATGACAGATCGCTGTCTGCACCGAAAGAGGCTGCCGCCAAGCCGCAGCACCTCACCATCCCGTTTCATATCACCTGCGTCCTATTCGCCCGCACATTGCGAACACGATGAACGTTCAGTACGAAACATGGAAACCGCCTTCATTGAAAGCCCAGGTTCTTCGCCTTGAGGGTATCAACTGGTGATCGGGAATTTATGCCGAGGCCGTTCCGTAAAGCCTGATATTAGGAAACCTGCAAACCTGCCGCTCAAAAACTGATGCGTGGACCGAAAGAGCCATAATAGCCGGGTGTCGATCCGCTTGGAGCCAGGTCATTATCTCGTTGGACTCTCTCTTCCCACCGCCGACGGTTTGCTGCCTTGTCTTTGGCATTAGCGGGATCCGTCGATCTGCTGGCGGCTACTGTAGCAGTTTGGCGACCGGTTCCGCCGCCTGTCGAGCAAGACGCAGCGAAAAGAGCGGGAAAAACTATCACAATGCCAAGGGCAATTGCCTTTGTGAGACTGTATTGGACCTGCGGCATAGACATCCCCAATGCTCTCTTTGACTATCTACTATGAAGCGAGATGCTATTTGATCTTACGTCGAGTGGAAACCGAAGGCTAGTCGGATTCCCATCCGATGGACAGTGAGGCGAGCTGCTGCCCCCTTGTCCTGTGAGCCTGGTCCATCGTCATGCTTTCGTGGAGTGTCGGTCTACGAACTCGCTCCGCGGCCAAATTTCGCCGACTGCGCCATTTCGCACCCATGGACAGAAAAAGCTCGTTGGACAGTTCACCCAGATAGCGTGCGAGATCAACTCTGACATAATTGTCCGAATAGCGCCGCCGGTGAACCAAAGCCACAGCGGAAAATGCGGGCGCGCATCCTTTTGGGCGAGGTATTGGCCGCGGGTTCGGCGATACAGATCGCCGGTCTTCCCGAGAACTGGCGTTACCTTGCTACGCCCGCTCTGTGGCTGTTCGCCGCGGCGTTCTGGTTTGCGCCGGGCACTCGGCAAAGGAGCCGTTGCGGCATGGGTATCGTGGCTGGGCGTCGCTGCCGTGACGAGATTGTTCGTCGTGCTTAGTAACATGATGGCTGCATCGGATATGGCCGCATTTCTGGCGAAGACATTGGCTGGCGCAGGAATGGCCTATCTGGATGCTGCCCCTTTCGTTGGAGCCGTCGGCGGGATCGTGACAGGTTCCATTGCCGGTGCGAATGCAATATTCGCAACGACGCAGGCGGACATTGCCCGCTCGCTTGGAGTGAATGTCTGTGGTTCACGGCCATTCACAATGTGTCGGCACCTTTCCTGCTTGTGGCGCCGCCGGAAAAGATCGAAATGGTGGTGCATTTATCCCCGGCAGAGGCCTGCAAGCATCGCCGCGGATCCAGATGACGATTTTGTTCGTGGCCATGGCGATTGTTGCAATACCGACAATGATCAATGTCGTGCTCCCTATCATCTGAGGCATAGAGAAGCCACGCATCGGGTGCACAGGAGTGGGCCGAAGCCAATCTGCGACGCCGAGCGAGATCTACAGCATGGCCTGTTGAATTCCGCCTCGACTTCGCCCTTCGTTTCACCTGACGACGGCACGGCTGGACGAAAGCAGTCCTGAAACCAGGAGTTCATATTCTGGTATCTTTCTGGCAAGATAGCATGAAGAGTGTCTCGATTGCTCGAGTGAGGTTTTAAGTGAGTGACGCGATAGATGTTGCGCAGCGAGCGTGGAGCCGAGAGCGGCCCGACGTCGACAATTGGCCGGTCGGGGTAATCGGGCGCACCCAGCGCCTCGCCCGCCTTTTCGAAGATGAGCTTCAGACTTTTTTCCGGCAGTCCGGTTTGGATACGAGCGAGGTGGATATGCTGTTCACGTTGCGACGATCCGGTGCGCCATATGGATTGACGCCGACACAGCTCGTGAAATCGTTGATGGTTACCTCTGGCGCCGTTACAAAACGCATCAACCGTCTCGAAACCAAAGGGCTTGTCCAACGAATCCCCGCCAGTTTTGACCGGCGTATCGTCCAGGTCCAATTGACCGAGCATGGTCTTGCAATGGTCGATCAGCTTTTCGCGCCACACATTGAGAATGAGGTGCAACTACTAAAGGGTCTCGATCGCGATAAGCTCGATCAACTTGCCGATCTCCTGCGGACACTCCTGCAGTCTCTTGGCGACACACAGCGCCTTTGAATCTAGCGTCACGCTCAAGGCGTCACCTCGCGGCGCAATCCTGCCGTTGCAAGCGCGGCTATTTTCGCAGGACGAGTTTGCCAGTGCGAGGATCCGTCAGCGTGACATTTTCGAGAGCCTTAATCAGCCACAGGCCTTCGTTGCAGGTCAACACTGCCTGGATCAAAGTATCCACCAAATGTGGTCCCGCCGGATGCTCAGCGCCGATCGTGAGCCTACTCCAGAAATGAACGACGGCTGCGTCACTGCCAACCGCAATCACATCGATCACTTCGTTCTCGAGTGTGGAATCCCTGTAAATCGTTTGGTGGATCGGAGCGTGGAGAGCAACAATTTCATCGGCCCCACGAACGAGGTGTCCGAACCGATTTACAAATGTCGCATCCTCATGAAACAGCCCTCCAAGCACAGTCATGTCATGGGCGTTCCAAGCGGCTTGGAAAGCTCCAGCCACCATCTCCGGTCGGGTCATCTCGCTCATCTCAGCTCTCACCAGCGTTCCAATCGCACTATCATCTGGCGGATCTGCGCATGAGGCTCTTCGTCCGCAACAGGATCCAATTATTCTTACATTTATCTTACTAGTAAGATATAATGCAATAGACTTTTGGAGATGCCCTTGACGGCCAGCGTCAGAAGCGCGAGCAGTCAATATCCATTGGAGCTGTTTTCACTATGAGACGTCGCGCCATCCCACCGGCATCGCCTCGCTCACGGCGACACCATCTAGCTCGGTGACGCGTCTTCCCCATCAGCAGCTCTGCGAACCAGACGTGCAACCACCTCAGTGCGGTTTTGCGCCTGCAATTTGCGCATGATGTGCTGCAAATGCATCTTCACCGTATGCCCAGACAGATTGAGTTTTCCTGCAATTACCTTATTTGAGCAACCGCATTGCAACTCCGCGAGAACATCCGCCTCTCGGGGAGTGAAATCGGCAATCGCCAAATGCTGCGCCCTGACGTCCAGGCTTTTTTCAACCTCATTTCTGGACAGACTGTGATCGCTTGTGACAGCGCCCAAGAGTTGAGGGCAGAATGTTCCTCCCGCCAGAACGAGACGAAGGCCGGCAAGGGCAATGTCAATCGGAAGCGACGTCGAGAAAAAGCCGCGAATACCCATTTTGAGCGCCTGACGGACGATGTCGGCATCATCCGTGCCCAGGAGCAATGTGATGGGAGCCTCGGGAAAATGTGCAACAATAGCTGCAAGATCATCGCGCAGACTTGCGCTCTCAACACCTCTGCCGGCCAGATCGAGTGCAATCAAACGCACCTCACATCCCAGGGCTTTATCGAGACTCTCAGTCGAGATCATATCGATAAAGCTCCAACCGGTGAGTTCACGCTCAAGAAGCCTCACCACAGTCGTCCGTGCCAGTGTGGAGTGCTGAATAACAACAATCGTCGGTGTATTGCGCCGCATTTGGCGCCTGGATTTGGCACTGTTGGACACCTGTGTGCTCCCCCGGGGGCTATCTCAGCCCAACAGCAGGACACATTATTCCCGTTATCGTTTCATGTCATGGCATAAAAAAGAGGTACTATCGATATCAATAGTCTTATCTATCACGATAATTATCAAAACATACAATATGTGATAGAAATGCAACCAAAGACTGCATATTGAATGCGGTAGATTATTCATGGGTATATTTATATATGTAAATTGCCACATATGATCGAATTATTCGGATAACTCACGTTTATCAATTGAAGCAGGAACACTCCGAAACGCATTGAAAGTCATGAGAACTATATCAACTTTACCTTAAACGATCTTCATATCTATCTTGTTTTGATAGTATATATCAACTTAAAGCAGATACATCGACGAATGAGCACGCTGTATATCGACAGGATATAACGGCCTCCGTAAGTCGAGATCTTCGGCAATATCGATAGGCTAAGGGTTGAATTTTCGGTATCTCAGGGGATTTGTCCTACGGCACGAGTTCCGCCGAAAAGACGAAGGCATGGTAGAGAAAATGATGTAGCATATGCGTTGAAGAATTGCATGAAAAGTGGATTCGTGCCAGCTCTCCTGCGCAACGCGAGTGTGGCCGCTATCAATTAAGTATGAATTAGGCCCAGAATGTCATCGACGAGAGCAGAATGGGCATCCGTAAGGTTGCCGCCTCCCCCGTGACCACCGATGCCAGCCAATTGAAGCGCATGCTGATCGTAGAGAACATGATCGATTTGTTGAGCGTCCGCCGTCCCGCCGGCGGGGACGGCGATGTTGATGGGGTGAAAATAGGCGAGATTGACGTCAACCATGCTGCCGGTTGACGATCCAACCCCGCCACCCCCACCCTCATGGCCGCCGGTAAAAATCGTCCCTGACGATAGGTTGAAGCCACCGCCGTTGCCGCCAATGCCTGCAATCTGCGTTGCGCCCTGATCGAATATTGCATTGTTGGTCTGATGGGCCTCCGCCGAGCCGCCTGCAGCGCCCACGGCGATGTTGATCGGTGAGAAGATTGCGATGTTCACGTCGACCATGCTGCCAACGAAGTAGCCATCGCCACCGTGGCCCGCATAATTATCTCCGGTAAATGTCAGGGAAGTTCCGGGACTTAACGGCGAGTCGTGGCTCGCGATATTATGGTCTCCGCCCGAGCCACCAATACCGCCAATCTGGGTTGCTCCCTGCAGGAACACCGCGTTGTTCGATTGGTCAGCGTGAGCCACCGAACCAGGCCCGACGGCCACGGCAGCGTTGACGGGAGCAAACACCGCAACGTCGGAGCTTACAAGGCCACCGTAGAAGATGCCATTGCCTCCGGTGCCGGCATGATTGCCCTCACCGCCGTCGCCGATGGCGATATTGCCGTTTCCACCATTCCCACCGATCCCGGCCATTTCGGTGGGGTGCTGATTGATGAGCGCGTCATTGCCCTGGAAGGCGTCAGCACCCGAATGGGGGCCTGCAATGGCCGCATTCGACGGCACGAAGGCAGCCAATGCGTTGCTGTTGATGACACCGTCGCTTATCCCGTCGCCACCGCTGCCGGCTGAATTGTAGCTCGGACCAGAAGTAACATCCAATGGAAGCCAAGTTGGCACCAGAGCTAGATGCCCCGCCGCCAAACTGGAGGTAAGGTTCTGATCGGTGCCAGTTTTGGGCAAATCTTCCGATAAGGGACGAATTTCCGTCATCACCGTCTCCATTCCGCGGTCAACTGCGCGCCCCACCGAGCGTACAGCTTATGCAGCGTGAGTTGTCCCATCATTGTGCATCTGAATGTGGGAAAAGCAGAGCCTGCAATTCGTCTACATCCATTTGCCTAATACTCTAACCATTTGGCTGTCATGGATGCGGGGCCTGCTGCAAGAGTTTGAGGGCGCTAGAATTAGAACTCCTGGTGCGCGCAGCCTCTTTCGCATGATCGGACATACTCGTTTTTCAGCCTAGAGGAAGATCTCCTTCGCCAAGCAAAGCCTGATCGGAACCCCTCAATTTAGCCCGTTGGCGCGGACGATCGCCGCGCGGAAAAGCGCGTCGCCTCGGACAGAGGGGGACACGATCATCACCAAGCCATCTTGTGCCAAATCATCAGGTACCACGTCAAAATGACGCTTTGTTGCCTCCAAGCATACGCCCGAAAGAACGTCGCCGAATATCTAGATAGCTCGCAGATTAAATCGCGGGTAATATTTACCTGCGGTTGTATTTACGGCGGTGAGATGCTGGACACCCACGCGGTAGAATGAACACGTACCAAACGAGTTAGTAGGAGGGATATCGATGCCTATTCCACAATTATCTGACACGATTCAACTCAACGACCCACACGCAGGCGACGCGAGCGCCGGCAATGGCGCTGGCGGGTATAATAATGGGAACATTGACTACAATCCGGTTGCCTATGTCGCGAATGTGCAATCGGTCGAAGGAGCATCTACCGATCTACACAACGGCGATCATGTCGGGCTGACGGCAGGCTGGAGCGCCGATGGCGGAGCCGGTGGGTTTACTCAGGCCCAAAACGGATTCCTTGCGTCGCTCTCGAACAGCGGGGCCGGCGGTGCAGGAGGAGATGCTCACTCCAACGGCAGCCAGGGAAACTCAAGCGGCGGCGATACAGCTGCTGTAGGTGCGGATACGACGGCGACACAATATACGCAGCTTTTGGCTGATCAGCATGCCACCATACTTGCCGGCGTCGGCGGCAACGGTGGTAACGGCAACATAGCTCGAGGCGGCGATATCTCGTCGGCATTGGTTCACACGGATCCCGCAACGACGACGGTGAACAATGCTCTCGATCATTTCACCAACGACTTCGGCCATATCGATCTTAGCCATCTTGGCTCATGAAATCAGGCCCTGAGGGTCGCCGGTGTCAGCTGGCGGCCCTCATAGGCTGCGGAGCCGGTCGGCTGCCCCTTCTTGTCAGTATCAAGTGCAGCGAGATCTGGTAATGACAACGCTTTCTTTAAAGCCATCGACCCCGCAGACACAACTCGTTGTTGCACTCCGCGCTTGTGCCGGAGCCTTCAGTTTGGTCTTCCTTTATAGCTGCGGCTACAATCTCTTTCTTCTAGCGCCTTCGGTCTATCTCCTGCAGATCTACGACAGGGTCCTGTCGAGCCGAAGCACCGACACGCTCCTGATGTTGACAATAATCATCGCCATCGCCGTGGTGGTTGGCTCCGTGTTGGATATCGTTCGCAGGGCAGCTCTTTCCCGCATCGGCAGCTGGCTTGATCACAGATTGCGGCCGATGGTGCTGACCGCATCGTTCGAATATGCTGCCCGCGCCGATGTTGGAACCGCCACGGAGTGCTACAGGGATCTGGCCACTCTGCGCCAATTTCTCGATTCACCGGCCAGCGCGCTTTTTTTCGACGTTCCCTGGGCACCGGTCTTCTTGCTTCTGCTCTTTCTCGTTCATCCGCTGCTTGGGGCAATCGGGCTTTTGAGTGCAGTTGCACTTCTTCTGTTTGCGTTCCTGACGGAACAGGCGACACAAGAGCCGCTTACCCAGGCCAATATTGCCCTTTCGAGGAGCTATCTGCGATTTGCGAGCGCCCTCAAGAACATTGAGGTCATCCGAGCAATGGGCATGCAATATGGTGCAGCACTGCTCGTCTATCGCGATGCGGAAATGGCAAGAAGGGCGCAGGACGTCGCGATGCATCGTACGGAGATCATTCTCGGGTTCTCCAAATCGATCCGCACGCTCGCGCAGATCTTGATGATGGGATCTGCGACATGGCTGATACTCGCAAGCAACAGCAATCCCGGTATCATCTTCGTTGCCAGCTTACTGCTAGGGCGCGGGCTCGCACCGATCGAGGGCGCAATAGGTGCATGGCGCTCCTTTACCTTTGCGCGGAGCGCCTTCAATCGGCTGAACAGGATGCTGATCGCCGTTGCATCGGATCGCGATGCCCGAACGGTGCCACAACCGGAACCCAATGGCCTCATTCTCGAAAACGTCAGCTATGTTCAGCCATTTGCCAACAGGCAGATATTGGCGGGCATCACATTGCGCCTCGCGCCAGGCGATTGCATAGCGATTATCGGCCCCTCGGGATCGGGAAAATCGACACTCGGTCGCATCATGGCAGGCGTTGTGCAAGCGACGGGCGGATGCGCTCTTCTTGGTGGCGTGGATATCTCGGCTCTGCGCCTGTGCGGTGGCGGTCGGCACGTCGGCTATCTGCCGCAGGACATCGAGCTCTTCGGCGGCGCAATCAAGGATGTGATAGGTCGGCTGGACGGAGGAGATCCCGGCAAGGCGATTGATGCCGCGAAACTGGTTGGATTGCACGAAGCAATCATGCGGCTGCCAGGGGGCTACGAGACCGATATCGGCGAAGGTGGAAACCTACTCCTTCGAGCTCAGCGCCAACAGCTGGGGCTGGCACGGGCGGCCTACGGAAATCCGTCTCTTATCGTGCTCGACGACCCGAATTCGAGCCAGGATTATGACGGTGAACGCATGCTCTACAGAGCGATTGAGCGCATGAAATCCAGAGGAATGATCGTCGTCATCATCACTCACCGTATGGGCATCCTGCCAGTCACCAACAAGATTGCTATTATGCGTAACGGGACCGTGGCTGCCTTTGGCGACAGCGAGCGGATTTATGAGACCTATCTTCAACCGCCATCGCGGACAGGAACATAAGGGAAGGATGCTGCCATGACCCTTGTTCGACTGGACGCGACATCGACGAGATTTCCGAACACACCAAAGCCGGCCCAGCGGCTTGCTGAACCATCGGCAGCGCCGGCGAGACAGCAGGCCGCCTATGCGCCGGTGATCGAATCCAAACAGCGCGGCCCTGCCCCCCCTTCGCCCATGCCGGGACTTAGAGGCGTTATCTGGACGGGTAACCTGTTGGTTGGTGTCTTCATAGTCGGATTGGGAGCCTGGTCTGTTCTGGCACCGCTGAAAAGCGCTGCCGTTGCACCCGGCGTCATTGAGCCGGAGTCCAGCCGTAAGACCATTCAGCACCTGGAAGGCGGCATTGTGCGACGGATACTCGTCAAAAACGGCGACACGGTCACGGCCGGACAGGTTCTAATAGAACTCGACGATACAAAATCCCGCTCGGAGCGCGACAGTATTCAAGGGCAGCTTTGGGACGCCGAAGGAAGCCGCGCCCGCATGCTTGCCGAGCAGACGGGCTCCGACCATGTCGCCTATCCACCGGACCTCAGGGCAGCAATGGACAGAGATCCATCTGTCGGAGCGATTCTGGCGGGACAACGGAAGATCTTCGAAGCGCGTCGCAGCGTCATGCAAGCCGAAATTGGGATCACCAATGAGAAAGTCGCGCAGGTGCAACAGGAAATTGTCGGACTTGGCGCGCAGAAGACAGCTCTCGCCGAAAGAGCCGCAATCTCGCAGCAAGAGCTGGATCAGGTTACGGCCCTTAACGCCAAAGGATTGGAAAGAAAGAACACAGTTCTCAACCTGCAGCGGGAAAAGGCAGACCTTGCCGGCCAGCAGGGACAGGTAGAAGCGCAGATCTCTCGCGCCTATCAGGTGATCAGCGAATCGCAGGCCGACCTTGCAAAGCTTGAGAGCAGCCGGTTGAGCGAGGTCGCGCAAGGCATGCGCGACACGGAAAGCCAGATCATGCAATTGCGCGAGCGCCTGTGGGCAATCGACGACCAACTTTCAAGGACCGATATCCGCGCTCCCGAAGACGGAACGATCATGAACCTGCACATCCACACAGCCGGCGGGGTGATCGGCGCGGGCGAACCGCTCGTCGATCTTCTGCCGAGCTCCGATCGCCTGATCGTGTCTGTGCACGTCCGACCCGAAGACATCAATCTCGTCCGCCCTGGGCTTGAGGCACGGGTCCACCTCCTCCCCTACAATCAGCGGCGCGTTCCGCTCCTGAAAGGTCGTGTCGAGTACGTGTCAGCAGACCGTCTCACGGATGCACAGACCGGCCAGCCCTATTTTGCCGCAACAGTCCGGGTAACGGACGAGCGGTTGGCAAAAATGAGCGATGTCGAACTGGTCGCAGGCATGCCTGCACAGACAATGATCGAAACGGGCGAAAGCAGCGTGGCATTCTATGCTGTCAGGCCACTCCTCGACAGCTTCAACAGAGCATTTCGTGAGGACTAAAGCGGTGATGGGCAAGAGAAGATTCGACAACGACCAGATTACGGGCATTCTGAAAGAGCACCAAGCCGGGGTGACGGTTGCCGATGTTTGCCACAGGCACGGCATCAGCGAGCCGACCTTCTATCGGTGGCAATCCCTGCAGTTCGGAAATGCCGGTCTCGATACAAAGAGGGTAAGAGCATTGGAGGACGAGAACCAGAAGCTCAAGAAGCTTTTGGCCGAGGCCATGCTCTCTGCGGCAACACTCAGCGAGATGCTGGCGAAGGCATCAAAAGGATGAAGCCAAGGCTTTAGCAGGGGTTGCGCGGGTCTCGGCCCGCCAGGGTTCCTCATCCCGCAGCCTGGCGCAAATTCCGTTAAATTCGCGACGCCCCTCCCCTATCCTGGAAAGGCGGACGATGAGAGATGAGCAGCCCTCGCCCGTCAATCGAAAAGCTCAGCCAGGCGCGCCGCGGTTCCCATCGAAAGCGTCCATCCCAACGAGCCGTGGCCGCAGTTCAGGAACAGGCCCTTGACCTTGCTCGGGCCGACAATCGGCCGGCTATCGGGGGACATTGGTCGGAAGCCGGTCCAGGCAGTCTTGTCCGCAGCATACTCGCCGGCGTCGGGAAAGATCTCTCTTGCCGTCTCCACCAACCTATTGAAGCGGGACGGATCAAATTGTCCGTTGCTGCGGCCGATGTCGGCCAGGCCAGCGATGCGCAGCCGATCGCCAACCCGGCAGAAGACGATCTTGCGGGCACTGTCGGTGATGCTGGCGATGGGCGCATGCGCCGTCGCGGGGATCGTCATCGAATAGCCCTGCATCGGCCAGACCGGAAGCATGATGCCAGCCGTTGCCGCGACGTCCCGGCTCCAAACGCCGAGTGACAGGACCGCCCGATCACAGGCCCGCTCACCCTTTTCGGTTCTTATGGCGACGAGCCTGCCTGCCCGTTTCGTCAAGGCCCGAACCTTTGTGCCGAAGCTGAAGGTCACGCCATATTGGTTCTCGAGCAGATGTCGCAGGCCGAGGCAGAAGCGTTGCGAATCCCCCGACTCGTCAAATGGCGACCACAGAGCACCGGCAAAGGAATGCCCGTAACGCGCAAGGGCAGGTTCGCGTTCGAGCGCCTCTTTCGGCGACAGCATGACCTGTCCAGCTCCGTGGGCGTTCTTCAACCGACTGAGAGCCCCTGCACTGTGCACGGCCTGCAGGCTGGAATAGAGCGTGAGCTTGCCTGTCGCACGATGGTCGAAGTCTAGCAAATCACGGATTTTGGCGAAGGCCCGCCGGCTCTCCATGGCCAGTTTCAGCACTTCGATCGTGTTGGCCTCGAATTTGGCCCTGGTCGCATTTGCTAGAAAGGCGGCGGCCCACGACCAGAAACCGGGCGAGAGCGTCGGCCGGAACTGGAATGCCGGATCGAGGCCGAGCATGTATTTCGGCAGGTTTCGGACCAGAGATGGTGAGGCGAGCGCATCCGTGTAGGAATAGCTGAGCTGCGCCCCGTTCCCGAAGCTCGCTCCTGCTTCAGCCGGAGCGTTGGCCGCGTCGATGATCGTGACGGCGTGCCCTTTCCGTGCAAGCGCGTAGGCCGATGTCATGCCCACGACACCGGCACCCAATATGACGATCTCGGACATCAGGCTATTCCTCGTTGGAGAGGCGGGCGATCACCTCGACTTCGACCGGCACCCCACGCGGCAGTGACTGAACCCCGATCGCGAAGCGTGCATGCCGCCCTTGCTCGCCGAATACTGACACAAGCAGGTCGGATGCGCCGTCAACGACGGCGCCAATGTCGACGAAATCCGGCGCGCAGTTCACGAACCCCGAGAGTTTGACGATCTCGCGCACTCTCGACAAATGGCCGCCGGTCGCCAGCTTAAGCTGAGCGACGACGTTCAATGCCGCCAACGCTGCCGCCTTGTTACCTTCCTCTGCGGCAACTGATGCGCCCACTTTCCCGACATGGCGCGATTGGCCGTCTTCGAGAGGCAGTTGCCCGGACACGAAGATCAGACCCTGGTCGATCTTGAAGCCGGGCAGGTTGCCGGCGGGCTTCAAGATCGAAGGAAGTCGCAATCCCATGGCCTGCAGACGATGTTCCGGTGTCTCAACCATGGAGCACCGCCGATCGGGTGAGACAAAATTCCGTCGCCGCGTCGATGAAACTCCGCCAGATCGGTGCATCCGCTTCGCCTGCCGCATATTCGGGATGCCATTGGACGCCAACGGCAAAGCCATGGTCGACGGCCTCGATCGCTTCGATCACACCATCGCACGCGACGGCGATTGGCCGATATGCTGTGGAGGGCTGAACGGCCTGGTGATGAACACTGTTGACCCAATATCTTCCCGGCGCAACCGCCCGAAGGCAGCGGGGCTGGCAGGCAATTGTGATTTCGTGCTGCGCACGAAATGCCGGCTGATCCGGCTTATGTTCCAGCGCGCCTGGCACCTGGCTCGGGATGTCCTGGACGAGTTGGCCGCCGAGGCACACTGCCAAGAGCTGCATCCCATTGCAGATTCCAAGAAGAGGAATTCCCAACCCGAGTGCTCCTTCGATCAGCGCCTTTTCGAAAGCGGTCCGGAGCGGCTTCATGACACAGCTTAGCGAGGCGCCCTGGCCGTAGAGAGCGGGGTCGATATCAAACATTCCGCCCGTGACCAGAAGACCATCGATTGTCTCAAGATAGGGCGTGACGTCATCCACATAGGGCAGGATGAGAGGAAGTCCGCCGTGGCGCAAAAGGGCGTCGGCGTAATTGCGACGAACCACATATTCGGTCTCCGGCGCGTCGAGATCGTTGAGATCGGGCGTGATGCCGACCCTAGGGCGTGACGGCGTCTTCATCAGCATGAGAGCCATACCTCCGCGATATCAGCATAGATCTGCGCGGCCTTCAGCACGTTGTCGACGGATACCGACTCGTCCGGCTGGCCGCTGAGACCGAGATCCCCAGGCCCGACAATCGCAAAGGGCACATCGAGCCCCTCAAGAAGAACGGTCGCGTCACTGTAGTAGGACACGCCCTTGAGCGCTGGCTCGCGGCCGATGTGCCGAGTGCAGACCTCACTGCAGAGTCGCACGAATGGCTCGTTGGACCCGCTTTCCACAGCCGGCTTGAAGTCCAGAACACTGATTGAGACCGTCTCCGGCGCAATCTCTTCGACTTGTCGAATGACCGCGAGATGATCGGCACCCGGAGGCAGTCGGATGTCGAAATCCGCAAAGCAGCGATCAGGCGTCAGGTTAACGGCCGAGCCCCCTTCGATGCGACCGACACGAATGGTCGGTCCGTCGAGAAGCGGGTGAGCCACGCAGTTCAATTCAAGCTCAGCAAGGCGCGCCAAAAATCCATTAATGGTGGTGATGGCGTTGATACCCGCGTCGCCGGACACATGGCCGAGACGCCCCGTGGCGGTTGCCCGAAGCCAGAGTGCTGCCTTTTCGACGATAACAATGTCGAGACCACTTGGCTCGCCACACAGGAAGGCTCCTATCTCGTTCTTCAGTCCGCGCTCGATGAAGCGTCGGGCGCCGAGAAGGTTTGCGCTTTCCCCCGCCGTGAACGCCAGGATCACGTCGCCTTTCAGCAGGCTCTTGCGCGCTGCAAGACTTGCCGCCGCGGAGATCATTGCGACCAGAGCACTCTTCATGTCAGATGAGCCACGACCGTAGAGACGTCCGTTCGAAATCGTGGCAGAGAACGGATCGTGCCGCCATGGCATGGTGCCGGCCGGCACGGTATCCATATGGGCGGACAGCACGAGGCCTTGCTTCTCGCCCAATCCACGGACCCTTCCGAGTACGTTCGCCCGACCCGGCAAGAATTCCTCAAGTTCCGATTCGATGCCCAGAGCCAGAAGTTGTTGGTGAACCTCTCTGGCGACATCCAGCTCGCCTCCCGGCGGATCGCAGCTGTCAATCGCGACGATCGCCTGCAGAAATGTAATCGGATCGAATTGTCCGGCCGCGCCGGCGTCCTGTCGTAAATTTGTTGCGTGCATGAGCCATCCTCTGGTGATCATTGAAGAATGGCCGTTCCGTTTCATTCAAAGAAGCGATAATCTGTCATGGAATAATCGACAACGGCAATAAATACAGTCGAGCGCCATGGACACATCCCTACTTCGTTGCTTCCTGACCGTTTCCGACACCAAGAGCTTCTCGGCGGCGGCCGCGCGGCTCAACATCACCCAATCCACGGTCAGCCATCAGATCGCGCGGCTCGAAGAACATCTGGGAAAACAGCTCTTCGAGCGAACGACGCGTAATTGCCGGCTGACCGCGGATGGCCGCGATCTTGTTCCCCATGCCGCGCGGGTACTGCAGTCCGTCGACGAGTTGGAGCAGAGCTTCAAGCCGCAGCTCTTGAGCGGAACCGTCGTTATCGGCGTTCCGGACGACTATTATCTCTTCGGGTTGATTACCGAGGCCCTCGGCGGCTTTATGGCCGACAAGCCCGGCGTCGCGGTGGAAATGCGCGCCGGCCTCGGCGCCAACCATCTGCGTGACCTGCAAGACCGCAATCTCGATCTCGCGCTGGTGCGGGAAGTCGGCGGCAGCACAGGCGAGATCTTGAGGACCGAGCGGATCGTCTGGATTGCCGGGCCGACCTGGTCGCCGCCGGTCGATGGGGTGGTGTCGCTCGCCGCGGTGAATGGTGGTTGCGCCTATCGCAGAACCGCGACTGCCGTACTGGATGCCCAGAACATTCCGTGGAAATGCAAGTTTTCCTGCACGAGCCTCGAAGGGGTTCTCTCAGTGGTGCGAGCCGGTCTTGCAATCTCGGTCGTGACGGAGGGCGATGCGACCAACGGTGTACGGATACTGGACGACACGGCGATGCTGCCGCTCCTGCCGCATACCACGCTCAGCATCAAATATTCCCGAAAGCAGCCAAGCCTTGCCGCCAAGGCTCTTGCGCGTGTCATGGCGGATGCGCTGATGAATGCGTAGTGTGATCAAAGCGGGTTGGCGGAAATCTCTCATAGCTTCCGCCATCCCGCTTTGAATTCTTGGATAGGCACTGCTCAGGGTGAAGGTCGAATAGCGTTCAAATCGCCCTGATTTAGGCCGCGCTTTTCGCCATGGAGAACAGCAGGTGCCTGAGCCTATGCCGCAGCTGCGTGAAATCTGGACGCTCGGTTTGCTCAATGGTGCGTGGATGCGGAATATCCACCTCAATGATCTCGGCGACACGACCGGGATGCGGAGAGAACACCACGATCCGGTCGGCCAAGAGCATTGCTTCATCGATGTCGTGCGTAACGAATACGACCGTCTTTCGATCCTGGGATCGGAGATCCAGCAGGAAGGTCTGCATCTCGACGCGTGTCAGCGCATCAAGCGCCCCAAACGGCTCATCCATCAACAGGATCTTAGGCTCCATCGCCAATGCTCTTGCAATGGCGACACGCTGCTGCATACCGCCGGACAATTGCGATGGGTAGGACGCGGCGAATTTCGTCAGCGATACCCGCTCAAGGATACGGCTCACCTTTTCACGGCATGTATGACGGTCCGTTCGCGCGAGATTGAGGCCGAAAGCAATATTGTCTTCGACAGTCAGCCAGGGAAAGGAGGTATAGGATTGGAAGACCATGCCGACCGACGGATCGCGTCCGTCGACGGGCCGGCCATCAATGAAGATGTTGCCGGCCGACAGGGTGCTCAAACCAGCGATCATCCGTAGTAGCGTGGACTTTCCGCAGCCCGAAGGCCCGAGGAAGACGACGAACTCGCCGTCTCGGATAGTCAGGGACACGTCTTCGAGGGCCGTGACCCTGCTTTTACCGTCTCCGAAAGTCTTGGTGACGCGATGGATTCCGATAATGTCAGACATGATTTTTCCTCAGGACCGCCCGCGCTGGAGATAGGGAAAGAAATAACGCCCCGCGACATTGAAGATCATGTCGCTGATGAGACCGATGAGGCCGATCGAGATGATGCCGACGAAGATCGTAGCCGTGTCCATGAAACGCGAGGCGCTCAGGATGATGTAGCCGACGCCACTCGACGCTGCGACAATCTCGGCTATGACGATGTAAGTCCAGGCCCAGCCGAGGACGATCCGAAGATCGTTGAAGATTGCCGGCTTCGCCGCCGGCAGGATCACCTTGAAGATGATCTGCATGGGGGTGGCCCCCAGCATGATCGCCGCCTCGATCAGCGCAACGGAAACCGCCAGCGTGCTGACCATCACCATCAGCGTCAACGTAAAGAAGGTGCCGACGAAGATGACGGAGAACTTCTGCCCGTCGTCGATCCCGAGCCACAGCACCAGCAATGGGATGAAAGCGGTGGCGGGCATGTAGCGCGTAAAGGCAAGACAGGGTTCGAGAAGCGATCGGAAGAACTGGACCGATCCCATCATCAGGCCGAGAGGTACGGCGACGATCGCGGCGAGGCCGAAGCCGACGAGCACGCGATATATGCTGACAGCGATATCGCCAAGGAAGCCCTTGTCGATATAGAGGCTCCAGGCCGCGCCTATAACCTGGACAGGGCCGGGAAGGAAAAAGTCGCTGACCAGGCCAGTGGCCGAGACGAATGCCCACACGGCCAGAAGGACGAGGAAAAATGCGACCGAAAGCGCCAGGGATACGGGCCTGGAAAGCGGATTGCGGATTGCAAACAGGCCACGAGCCCTCGAATTCCTGACCGAACGGCCATCATGGGGGCCGCTCATGACCCCAATCTGTTCCTTTATTGAATCGACGGTCATTCGACGCCTCACTTTCCGAGTGCTGCGGCCAGCGGTTTGGCATCGACGACCTTGCCGGCATCGAGGGCTTCCTTCAGGAGCCCAGCCTTCGTATAGAAGCCGACACCACGCTGGGTGACATTCTTGATCTCGCCCAAAGAAGTGCCGGAGCCGATATACTTTTCGTTCGCCTCCCGCGAGACGAATTCGAGCCCGGCAAGTGACGATTTGAATTCCTCGTCCTTGACGCCCAGCGCCTTGGCCATGATGGCGTTGGCTTCGTCGGGCGACGACTTCCAGTAGTCATAAGCCTGGAAATAGGCCTTGATGAAATTCTTGATATCGTCAGGGCGTTTTTCGATCACATCTGTGCGAAACGCGACAGTGTCGACGATCAGGCCCGGTTTGTCGGCGGAGCTTGCCAGGATATGCCCGCCACGCTCCTTGGCTTTCGAGAGCCAGGGATCCCATGTCGCCGCAGCATCCAGGCGACCGGCCGCAAATGCCGCCCCCGCATCTCCGGCCCGCATCGACTGCAGTTTCACGTCCTTCGTCGTCATCTGGTTGTCGGCAAGCAGATTCAAGAGAAAGAAGTAGGTGCTCGAACCTTCCTCGGCGCCAAGCGTCTTTCCCTTGAGATCCTGAACGGACTTCACCTCATTCGTGGCAACGATACCTTCACCACCCTTGGAGAAGTCGACGGCCAGCACCTGCTTGATGCCGAGTTTCTGCGCATTATAGAAAATGAAGGTGTCGACCGTCGTCGACCAGCCGTCGAGGCGACCGGTGGCGATCGCGGCGGAGGTGGATGGTTTATCCTGAACCGTCACGAGCGAAACCTCGACATCATTCTTTTTGAAGAAGCCTTTCTGGTCGGCAAGATGCAGGAGGCCGTAGCCGACCCACGTCGTCATGCCGACGGTCAGCGGCTTGTTTTCTGAAGCGGATGCGGTTGTCACAAGGAATGAGGCCGCAATTATTGCACTTGTAATGACTTTCGACAGCATATTTTGATCCCCTTTATTCTTGCTGGCGTGCCTGATCCGACAGGATGTCGCTGGATACACCTTTGATCGGACCACAAGTGGCGGGAAATATTTAACGAAAATTCATTATCGATTGATGCGCGAATTCGTTTAATCGGGTTAGATCTTCCACAGCCTGTCGATAGCCGAAGGCATAACGACCGAGGTTTATAAGCCCCTGTCTTGTCTCTACATTCCGAATGTATGTGACCAAACAATAGGCAACTAAAGAAATTGCCTCGACCCTTATTTGTAGGAAACACAACCAGGATTTGTCAGATTCCGAGGCCATCAAAGGCGATCGCATCGAAATCCCGCAACAAAAAACGCGCCTATAGTCATATTTCCGATACAAACGACTCAATTAAATTATATAATAAACAATATCAGGCACATATATAGAATTATTAATGTATATATTGCTATGACTCACGCAACTTTAGGAAGTATCATCGAAAAATGTAGAATAAACGACATATTGATATTATAATTCATCAATTTGTAAATCATTGATATTCAAAATTTCGCCGCGCGCCTGACATAAAACGTTCAATGTAGAGATGCATAAATTACGTGCAAATGCTTAGCTCCGTTGTCGAGCATGGGGTTTGCAAAGCGCCTGAAAAACAATCTCAAAAGGGGATTCAAGGGCACTATAACGCTTGGAAACAGCGCCGGTCGTTCACCGGCGTGGCCACGACTTGGGAGGGTCGAACCAAACCCGCTGCGATTTCACAGGATGGAAAACATGTCGATCATCCCCAGTGCAGTCTTTCAAGTCGATCTGGCCGCCGTAGAATTCAACTACAGGCATGCGCACACCATAGCCGGCAAGGCCACCGAGATTGCCGCCGTCGTGAAAAGCGACGCATATGGTCTCGGTCTGACCAGCGTCGCCAAAGCACTTAGCCATGCCGGCTGCAATCTGTTTTTCGTTGCCAATCTGGATGAAGCGCTATCGCTGAGATCAGCGGGTCTGAACGCCCGAATTGTCGTTTTCTCAGGCGACGTGGTGAAGTCTCGAGATGTTTACCGTGAGGCAAATCTTGTTGCCGTCGTCAACAGCAGGGAAGATCTGGTGGGGATCGCGGACGCGACCGCTCCGGCTCCCTATTTCCTCAATGTCGAGACGGGCTTTTCCCGCTTTGGCCTCAACATTGATGGTTTGCAGGATCTCAAGGCATCGGGGGTTTTCCAGAACAATCCACCATCCTGTATCTTCAGCCATCTCGCGTGCAGCGACAATGCCCACGATCTCACGAACAAGCAGCAACGGGATCGCTTCATCGCTGCGGCGAAGATGTTTCCCGAAGCAAGCAGGAGCCTCAGCGCGTCGGCGGGCTTATGGCTCGGCCGAGCCTATCATTTCGATATCGCGCGGATCGGATCGGCCCTCTACGGCCTGAACAATGCCCGCATCTATCCGAACCCGTTGCGATCGGTTGCTCGGCTCCGGGCACCTCTTGTCGACATCCGAAACGTGCCCCACCGCCAGGCTGTCGGATATGGAGCAACCTTCCGTACCAGGCGGGACACATGTCTGGGAATTGTCGGCATCGGGTACAAGCACGGACTTCCGTGGGCCTGCGCAAACAAGCTCAACGTCAAGATCGGACAATACATCGCTCCTGTCGTCGGTCGCATTTCGATGGAATACACCACGGTAGACTTGACGGATGTGCCCGAATTCGCCCGCGAGCGCGGTGGCGCAGTTGATTTCCTCTATGATGATTTCGGGATTGACGAACTCGCGGCTGCGGCGGGCGTGAACAGCCAGGAAGTTGCCATTCGGCTTGGTGCCTCCTGCCCGCGCGACTATCCCGAGCGTGCCATCGAATGGGGTGCTGTCGCCAGCATGGTCGGCCGCCGCGGCAGCGACACGGGCTCCGTGATCGAAAAGGTCGCATGATGCTTGCGGGCGGCCTTTAGCCCTCGCGGCAAATCCATCCACCATTCCACACGATCGGCCTTCTGACCGGAAGGCTCGAAAGGAGAAATGCGTCATCATGCCTCCACATCTCTCAAACCATCTGAAAGGCGTTCTTTTCGTTGGCGCCGCAGCCGTCGCATGGAGTCTGGGCGGTCTGTTTTTCCGCGCGATCGCCCTCGATCCATGGACGACTTCGTTCTGGCGAAGCATTTTTGCCGCAATGTTCTTGGCAGGTTATGCGTTCATCGCGCATCAGCGCCAAGGATTTGCAGCGCCGCGAGGAGATGTCCGTCACGGGCTCGTTGTATCGCTCGGCATTGCGGCCAGCATGGCGACATTTCTGCCGGCCCTCGCGCTCACATCAGTTGCAAATGTCGCCTTGATCTACGCCACTGCACCCATTCTTACCGCATTGCTCGCCTATTTCTGGCTCCGCGAGCGGCTCGACAGCGTCACGGTCCTTTGCGCGCTAGCAGTCGTTCTCGGAGCCGCTCTCTTGCTGTCGTCCTCAAGCCAAGGCCATGGAATTGGCGGAGATCTCCTCGCGTTTGCCTCGACGGCGGCACTGGTTTTTGTGGCTCTGGCCATACGAGCCCGGCCGGGATATTCGCTCCTCCCCTATGTTTGTCTGGCCAACGTCTTCGTAGCGGCCATCGCGCTGCCATTGGCTCCTTCACTGGCCATTTCCTGGCACGATGCGGCGCTTCTCGCACTATTCGCCTTCCTGCAGGTCGCTTTGAGCTTCACATTATTCACCATCGGCGCCCGCATGCTGCCGGCAAAGGAAACGGCATTGATCAATGCGCTGGAGGGTCCGCTTTCTCCCTTGTGGGTGTGGCTGGCTTTCGGCGAACAGCCGACGCCAACAACGATGGTAAGCGGCGTGATCATCATGACCGCGGTTTTTGCTTATATCGCGATCGCCGCGAGGCGGCAGGAGCGCGACCGTTCCGCATATCTCCGGCCGTCTCTTCAACTTACCGCGCAGGAGCGGTGAAGTCGCCCACCTCCGTTTTTTAGATCGATCGAACAAGTTCAAAGGTGAATTGCGATGTATATCGAAGACAAGCTAACCTCCGGAACATGCGACACGCCACTCGATCTCCTGTGCAAACTTGTGAGGATTGAAAGCTGCGATCCACCAGGCCGGGAAATCGAGGTGGCGCGCAGCCTCGAGGCGGAATTGATCCGCGCCGGAGTCCAAGTGGAACTGGATGAGTTTGCGCCGGGACGGGCCAATCTCCTGGCGCGCCTGCCCGGCGCCGGCACAAAGCCTCCGCTCGTCTTCTCCGCTCATCTCGATACGGTCCCGGTCGGAACCACCGGATGGACCGAGGAGCCGTTCGGTGGTCATATCAGGGACGGCCGTCTATATGGTCGGGGCGCATCGGATATGAAAAGCGGCGTTGTCGCAATGACGGCCGCGCTTCTTGAGATCGCGGCCACGGGAACGCCGCTGACCGGTGACCTGCTGCTCGCTTTCTCCGCTGGTGAGAGTTCCAACTGTCTCGGTGCGAAGCGCTTTGTGGAGCGGCGGACATTCGCCGAGGCGGGAGCCATTTTGGTCAGCGAGCCCTCATCCCTTGAGCTCATCATTGCCGAAATGGGCGTCCTGTGGTTACGCGCAACGGCTTTCGGCCGTGTCGGGCATGTTTCGGGTGATGGCGGCGACAATGCGATCATGAAGATGGTATCCATTCTTCCGCAGATTCAGTCCGTCCCACTGCCTTGCACGGATCATCCGCTTCTACCGGAGCCGACAATCCGGATCGGAACGATCCATGGGGGCGCGGCGGTGAACGTGACGCCTGATCGCTGCTTCGTCGACATCGACGTCAGGATCCACCCCGGAACCGCTCCCTCGGAAATACTCGATCTGCTGGAACCGTTAGGACTGGATCTGGAGATCCTCGACTTCAAGCCGTCCGTCGAGACAGCCATCGATCATCCATTCACGCAAACCTGCCTGCAGGCCTGCGCCGCAAACCGATCGCAGGCTCCTCGGATATCGGGTGTAGCCTACTATTCCGATGCGACGATCTACACCTCGGCCTTCGAAACGCCATTTGTGATCATCGGACCGGGAGAGCTTGGCATGAGCGGTCAGACGGACGAGTTTGTCGAGATCGAGAAATTCAATCAGGCTATTGCGATCTACAGAGCCATCGCAGAATCCTACTTGAAGTAGGCTGCTTGACCGTTTGGCCGCTCTGGGAAGGATTTCAACTCCCGGTGCGGGTTCACTGCTTCCGACATGATACAGAATGATCGCAGATTGGCATCCTTTCGCGGGAAGCATGTTGAGACAGCAGGTATTCATGGCCGCATCACTGTCTGCAGATGCTGATCGTGGCTCATTGAATTCGGCCATTCCAGCCACAGTAGATGCGAGTACGGGCACCGCCGCGCAAGGTACCACCTGGCGCGGCGGTCTGTCAGCGAGGAACCGCCGACAAGGGCGTGATTCAACCTGAAAGCAGGATGCCCTCCTGCGAATGGATGAATTGAAATGTCACGGGGTTAGGTCGCTTTATATGTGTCGGGCCTGTGATGGGAGACACCAATATCTTTCAGCCGGACCAGAGACATAAGGGGGGCAAGTTTCGAATCTCATGCGTCTCATACTCGTCAATGATGTTTCAACCGTTCGCGGTGGTGCGACCAAGGTGGCGTTGCAATGTCTTGAGGCAAGCAGGGATGCTGGTCTGACTTGCGCCGTGCTGGTCGGCGATGACGGTGAAGGCCTCAAGCCGCGGTTTTCCGGCATCCGGACAGTTGCGCTTGGCGAGCGTCCTCTTCGGGAAGGCCCGACCCTCACCGATGTTTTCACAAAGAACTACAACCGGCGCGCCTACGAGGCGATGGAGGGATTGCTTCAGGAATCGGCGGAGGAGACCGTCGTGCATGTCCATGGCTGGTCGCAGATCCTGTCGCCATCGATCTTTTATGCGCTTGCCAAACATGAGGCCAGGGTCATTGTCACCGCGCATGACTTCTTCCTGAATTGTCCGAACGGAGGACTTATCGATTTTCGCAGCGGTGATGTCTGCCATGTCAAGCCGCTGTCCGCCGCATGTCTCACGAGCAATTGCGACAAGCGCAACTACTTCCACAAGCTCTGGCGTTTCCGCCGTACTTTGACGCAGCGGAATGTCGGCGAGGATTTCTGGGGCCGCATCGGCATCGTGCTGGCGCATGAAAACATGGAGGCGCATTTGCGCTCCGGCCCTCTCCAGCATTTCACGACGCTGCGCACACCGACTGAACCGTTGACGCGAGGACCGGTAGAAGCATGGCGCAACCACCGCACGATCTTTCTCGGCCGCATGTGCTGGGAGAAAGGAGTGCGGACACTGGCGGATGCGCTCAACAAGACCGGAAGGACGGCGACACTCATCGGCCGCGGACCGTTGCTTGGGGAGATGCAGCGCGCTCTGCCGCATTGCTTCGTGCCCGGCTGGCTAAGTGATGAGGAGGTAACGAGGCTTGCTGGCGAAGCGCGCGTCTTCGTCATGCCGTCGCGTATGCCTGAGCCTTACGGTCTGGTCGCAGCCGAGGCGCTGATGTCCGGCATCCCGGTGATTGTCAGCAGCAATGCACTGATTGCGGCGGAGGTCGAAAACAACAGCGCCGGTCTGGTCTTCGAAAGCGGCGATGCGGATTCACTGGCCGAGAAATTGGCAGCGACGGATGACGACCACCTGATGCGAAGACTGAGCAAGGGTGCGTTTGCCCTTGGCCAACGCATCGCGCCGAGCAGGGCGGAATGGGGGCGGCGAATGGTAGACATTTATACGGGGCGCAGCGGTTTTCTTGCGCATTAGTTGGGGGATGGACAATGGCACGTGCTTTGGTGACGGGCGGTTGCGGCTTCGTTGGTCGACATCTTATCCGACGGCTTGTCGCGGAAGGACTGGATGTCGTCTGCGTCGATCCCCTGGTCATGGGGACGGGCGCGCTTCATCCTGATCTGTGGCGGTCATTTGCGGGTTCCCACTTGGTCTTTCTCCAGGAAGACTGCCGCACATTCTTCGCTCGCCCGCCGGAGTATTTTGACTATGTCTTCCATCTGGCCGCGCTGGTCGGCGGTCGCGTGACGCTCGAGACGCAGGCGCTCGACGTCGCCGAGGATCTGGCTGTCGATGCGAAGCTATGGCAGTGGGCCGTACGCGCCAAACCGGGTTCGGTGATATTCTTCAGCTCTAGTGCGGCCTATCCTGTATCACTGCAGACCGTCGACAATCATCGGCTGCTGTCGGAGGAGATGATCAATTTCGACGCGGCCATCGGCATGCCGGACCTCAGCTACGGCTGGGCGAAACTGACCGGCGAATATCTGATGAAGCTCTATGTCGAGCGCTATGGCCAGCGCGCCATCGCCTACAGGCCGTTCAGCGGCTACGGCGAGGATCAGGATTTGGCTTACCCTTTCCCGGCGATATGTCGCCGTCTGCTTGCAGAGCAAGGCGCGGCGGAAGTCTTTGTTTGGGGTTCAGGCCGTCAGTGCCGTGATTTCATCCATATTTCCGACTGCATCGAATTCATCTGGCAAACGAAGGAGTTGCTTCCCGACGGTGCCAGCCTCAATCTGTCGACCGGAATTGCAATATCCTTCATCGAATTGGCCGAGGCCATCAGTCAGCAGATCGGCTGGCAACCGACAGTCACGGGTCGGTCGAACCATCCCGAAGGTGTCTTCTACCGCTGCGGTGATACGGCCCTGCAACGCTCCTACGGGCTGGCGCCGTTGGTCCATCTGCACGAGGGGATCGCGCGGATGCTGGAGTATCTGCGAGCACAACAGCCGCCATATGGGCAGCAGCGCCTTGGCATATAGGGTGGATTTGCCGATATAAGTTCGAGCTTACACACCGATGTTGCGGCCCGCCGCCGTGAGCCTCACCCTTTTCCGGCCAGTCAAGGACTTCGTGGTAGACTGGCCCCGCACGGTGTTCGACATGATAGAAGGACGCAATCTTCTCGGCCTTTGATGATCTCCGCAAACGAGTTAATGCCGGATTTGCGGCAAGTAGAGATCGGTCAGAACCTATTGTGCCTGCGGGAGAAAGAGGATTTCCCACGTCATCACTTCAGCGACAACACTCACCTATCCGGTGGCACCGGGGCAGTAGAACCACGGACCCGCAGTTCCGGCTCAAGCAGAATTTCACCAACACCATAGGATCTGTTGGCGATGATGTCATTTAGGGTGGACGTGATGCTTCTAACAATATCATCCACCGGCTGCCGCACACTGGTAAGCGGAGGATCCGTAAAATCCAGCCAACGTGAATCGTTGTAGCCGACCACCGAAATATCGCTCGGGACATGCAAGCCTTCCCGCGTGATATGCCTGATGGCGCCAAGTGCCATCTCGTCACTGGCCGCAACGATCCCTGTGACACCCTCGGCGAGCAGCATCTCCGCTCCGCGCCGACCTCCTTCAGTCCCGTAGGGCTGCCTTACCCAAAGCTTCTCGACGCCGGCGATATTCCGGCGCCTCATTGCCGTCAGGAAGCCCTCAAGCCTTCGGTCGGCGGGCATATTGCCTTCGGGACCGGTGCAGATACCGATTCTGCGGTGGCCGAGATCATAGAGATGTCCGACTGCCAGTTCCGCCGCACGCCAGTCGTCTGTAGAGAAGACTGGCGCTTCAACTCCGGCAAACGCCCCATTGAAGGTGACGAAAGGTACACCACGTTCGTGCAGCAACTGATGCGCGACAGGATCGGAATTCACGAGCGTATTGCTTGCCGAAAGGAACACCACCGCAGCGATGCCGCGGTGAACCAGGGACTCGACATAATCACGCTCCTGAACGGTTCCGGGATAGACCGGCCCGACGATGGTGTTTAATCCGGCGCGACCCAGCTCGACGGCGAACGCGTCGCACAAATCGGAAAAAAAGAAGCTCGCCAAGCCCGGCACCAGGATGAGAACAATGTTGCCGCGCGTGCTCCGTTCGTAGCCGGACTTGCGCAAAGCGTCCTCAACTGCTTGCCGCGTAGCACTCGCTATCCCATAGCGCCTGTTGAGCACACGACTAACGGTTGCTTCGCTGACGCCAGCCATTTCGGCAACCGTCGCCAATGCTACATTGCTGGCGCTGGGGCGCCCTTTCCGTGGTTTTGGGGTCGGCTTTTCCTTCATTCCAGCGGTCAGACTTCCTCTGAGCTCATCTATTCGTCCACCCTCCGTATATCGAGCACGGCAATCCCGCAAGGCGGAACATCAACGAGCCAGAACCCCTGATCGAGCCGGTGGCTCGCTATCCGAACGCGAGCCCCGACCATATCGCTCACGTCGACGATCACCTCCGCCGGTGCTCCGCTCAAACGGAGGACAAGCTTGCTTTTGGTGGTCGCGTTGAGCAAGGTCAGTTGCCTGAATACCGAGCAATCCAGATCCACGATTGTGTCGCTATAGACACCGATAACGCCATTTCCCGCGCCGTCGACACATTGGACGACGGGGTAGCCAGCAGAAGGAAGTCCGCCATCCAGTTTCCCATGAATGACGATATCCCGTGTTCGCTCCCAATGAGCAAGAACATGATTGATCACCGCGCGCTGGTCCGAGGGAAGCTCGGTCAGCCGCATGGATATTTGCGGCACCGAAAAATATCCCGCCAGGATCTGGCGTGCCGCTGCTTGGGCACCTCCTGAACGATCCCAGACCAACGGGTCGGAATGAACCACGGCGCTGGACGTCATGCGCGTATCGATAATCGCACGACGCCCCACCACCACATCGGTGGGGCAATCGAAAGCGCGAACCACATTCGCATAAGCCGCCACAGCTGTATTCACATAGGGCTGACGGAATTCAATGATCGCGTCGGCGCGCCCTCGCTCTTCAAGCGAGCAGCGAAGCTGCTCGAGCGTCTGTTGCATCGCTTCGCCAACGTCATTGATGTCGCCGCGACCTGGAGTGCCGACGTAGACGGTCGCATCATTCAGAAAGTCTATTTTCAGTCCGTCGAGATCATAATCCTCGATCACCCGCAGACAGCTCGACACGAAGAAGTCGCGCACCTCGCGAAAACGCACATCGAGTATGTTTGCGCGCAGACGAGGCGCGTGATGCGGAGCATAGACAGCCATATGAGAAAATGCATCGCTTTTATTGCCCAGCAACAGCGGAGCTACCCAGACGACGACCGACATGCCAAGAGCTTTCAGCCGAGCCACATGCGCCCTGAAATCGGGAAACTTGCCGACATCGGGCAGCCAATCGCCGCATCCCGCATACCAGCGACCATTGGCCATCTTCTGCCAGCCGTCATCGATGAAAACGGCACGACATCCGATGTCGCGCGCAACCAGAGCGTCAGCCTCGATAAGACTTGCATCGATTGCCTGGGAATAGGCGTACCAGGTGGAGTAAACCGGTGCCTTGGCGGCTTCGGGCAGATTGCGACCCACTTTGCCAACACGCTTTGTCTGCCATTGGCGCAAACCGGCGACGGTCCTGGAAAGCGTATCGCCTCGATCGGCCAAAGCGAGTTGTAGAGGCTCCCCAGCGACTGCGCGCTTGCGCTGGATGAGGATGACAAAGGCCATCTCCTCTTCCGAGACGCCAAACTGCAGCTGGCAGTCCTTCACCAGCCAATCTGTCGCGTAACCAAGCATTGCTCGACCGTCGCCGTCGTAGAGACAACCGAGCGGTGAGGATGACACGATGCCGATCGTATCTGTCCCCTTCCAGTCCGGCATCAACGGCCGCTCGTGCAGCCCGGCCGGATACCAGTATCCTTCCGCACATTCGAGGGGAATCCGGATGGCGACACGAAACACATCACTTTCACCGGGAATAATCTTCAAGACGTTGAGATCGTTCGACCTGCCTTCTTCGGCCAGGTGCGCATCCTTGGAGATGTCGACCGATGCGCCGGCCCAGGTTCCGTTAAGGCGCACCAAATCCGATGCGAATTCTTCGAGTATCAAGGACAAGCTCCTAAGTTTTACTGTTTGACGGCACCGGCAAGCATGCCGGCCACGAAATGTCTTTGGAGAAGGAGGAAAACCCCGAGGACCGGGAGAACCGAAAGCATGGTTCCTGTCAGTAACGCGCCGTAATCGGTTCCGCGGGAATCCAGCATGGATGCCAGTGCGACTGGAATCGTATACGCATGCTTTTCGCGCAACACGATCAGCGCGTAGACGAACTCGTTCCACTGAGCCAGAAACAGAAAGATCGCGAGCGCCGCCAGTGCCGGTCGCACGACAGGAATTACGATCTGCGCAAAGATTCGAACTTCACCGGCACCGTCCATGCGAGCTGCCTCTATGAGTTCGTCCGGAATCGATGTCATCGACTGCCGCATGAGGAAAATTCCGAATGGCAGGGCCAGGTTCGGCAGGATCAGGGCCTGATAGGTGTTCAGCCATTTGAGCGCTACCATGATCTGAAACAGCGGCACGAGGGTCACCTGCGACGGCAATGCCAATGCCAGGAGAACGACGCCAAACAAAAAACTCTGTCCGACGAAACGAAATTTGGCGAAAGCGTAGCCTGCCATGGAACAGACGATCATGCCGAAGAATGTGTAGAGCGCAGCGACAACCGTTGAATTGACAATCGCCATGGCAAATTCAGTCTCGCTGAAGAGCCGTGACAAGTTCGCCCAAAGGCTCGTTCCGGGCAGCAATATGGGCCGACCGCTGAAGAATGACGTGCCTGGTTGGGTACTGGCGATCAGCAACCAATAAAATGGCGCGACCATAAAAAGACCGCCCAATGCTATGACCAAATTGAGGGCGATCGAGCGCGTAGGGCCAAAGTTGGATTGAGAACCGACCATCATGAGCGAGCATCTCCGAGCAAGCGAAACTGGATGAACGAGACAACACCAATGATAATGGTCAGCGCATAGCCGATCGTGGATGCATAGCCAAAATCAAAATACTTGAACCCGTTCAGATAGAGATACATGCCGATGGTAAGTGTCGCATTGTCAGGTCCGCCATTGGTAAGGACATAGGGTTCGTCAAAAAGCTGCAAGGTACCGATACTGGACAGCACGGTCGTTAGGATGATGGCCGGCTTAAGTCCCGGAAGGGTTACATGCCGGAACTGCTGAAAGCCGCTGGCACCATCAATTGCCGCAGCCTCGTAGAGATCCGACGGGATAGTCTGCAGCTGTGCGAGATAGATGATGGCGTTCTGGCCGGTATAATGCCAGGTCAGTGCCAGCATGATCGATATTTGCGCCCAGAACGGATCCGCCAACCAGGGAATACGCGGCAATCCCGCGGCATTGAGTGCATAGTTTACGAGGCCGTACTGATTGTTCAGCAGCATCGAGAATAGGATACCGTAGGCAACCAATCCCATGACGATCGGCACAAAATATGTCATGCGCCACAAGCTGCGAAGCTTCAGCAGGATAGAATTGAATGCAACGGCCAGCGCAATGGCGAGCACGAGCATGATCGGCACCTGAATGGCAAGAATCGTCGCGGTATTGGAGAGGGCCTTGCGAAACAGCGGATCGCCAAGTAGCCGGAGATAATTGTCTACCCCTACAAAAGTGACTTTTCCCCCACGTCTGCTCGTGAAGCTCAGCCAGAATGCATAGCCGTATGGGTAGAGTTTGAACGCAATAAAGAGAATGAAGACCGGACTTAGAAAGAGATATGGGGTCAATCGCCGGAAAAATTGACCTTTTGGTTTAACCATCGCGCGGCTGACCACAAATCTCTTATCCCTTGCGAATGTTCTGTCGATGGTCATGACGAGGGTACCGGTGCCTGAGAGGTGCGGTGGAACGGGCGCCCGCCGGGTGGGTACGGGCGCCGGAAGACATTATTGCTTGATTTTACGGCCAGTCTGGCCGGCAACTAGCGTTGCTGCCGCATCGAGCGCCTGTTTCGGATCGGCGCCCTTCAGCAATACCTGGGTCTGCGCATCCATGTAGGCCTTCAGCGCCTGCGCATAATCTCCCGTGAAATTGATGGCAGGCGTCTTTTGCGCCAGTTCGTCCACGAACAGCTGGTTGACCTTCTCGCCATCGTAATATGGATCGGGAGCGACGAAATCGGCGCTTTCGATCAACGGCTTATAACCCGGGAACAGACCGCCACCGCCGTAGACGAGCTTCTGACCTTCAAGCGTGCCGAGGGCGAAGTTGATGAAGGCCCATGCAGCGTCCTTGTTGGCGCTCTGTGCGTTGATGGAAAGATAAGTGGCGCCGGTGACGGCCGCGGTCAACCCACCGGACTCAACCGCCGGCGGGCGGCGGACGGCCCACTTACCCTTCATGTCGGGTGCCTGAGCTCGAATGACGCCCGCCATCCATGAGGCGACGGGCAACACCGCCACCCCGATCTCACCCTTTACCTGCTTGATCGTCGAATCCCAGCCACCGGGGATGTCGGCCATGATCCCGGCGTCATTGGCCTGCTTCATGATCGTCAACGCACGCACACCTGCAGCATCATTCATGGCGATATCGCCCTTGGCATCGAAGAAGAAGCTACCCTGCTGGGCCGCCAGCAATTGCCACAGATTCGACGCCTCCTGCCTGGTCGCCGCCTTGTCCGTGCCGAACATCGGCACGCCGGTCTGCTGCTTGAGCGTCACGCCGGCCTTGAGCATGTCATCCCAGGTCTCGATCTTGGAAATGTCGATGCCGGCCTTGTCGAACAGGTCCTTTCGATAGAAAAAACCAGCCGTGTTCGCTTCGTAGGGAATGCCGTACACTTTGCCATCCGCGCCGGAGCCGCTCGCCCAGACGCCAGTTGGAAACTTGCCGGCCAGATCCTTGGCGCCGAGCGCATTTAAATCGACAAGGCCATCGGGAAACGTCTCAACATAGTTTCCCATGTAGTCGATACCAATGTTCATGATATCGGGCAAACCAATGCCGCCAGCCGCCATACCGGTTGTGATTTTGTCCCATATCGCCGGGTTGCCGACGTCTTCGATGGTGACTTTCACATTCGGATATTTCTTGTTGAACGCTGGCACTGCGGCCTTGAGGCCCTCGCCCGGCGTTTTCCAGGTCCAGACTGATATTTCCCCGGATAGATCTTGCGCCCAGCCAATGCTGGTCCAGGTCATTGTCGCTGCCAGTGCAATCGCTGCCTTGCCGAAGGTTCGGCGTGTAACTTTCCCCTGCAAACTCATGGCCATGGTCCTCCTCCCGACCGCAAGCGCCGTTGCAATGTTCGGCGCTGACGATATTCGATAGCACATTTCAATTTTCTTGCAATTTATTTTTGCAAATTTGCAACGCCGAAAATGTTTGAAATGCGGCTCGATCAAGCGAGTTTATCGAGCAGTCGAGAATTCGATGGCCGAGACTTATGTCTGACCAGAAAATGATGGTGAAGGTGATAGGGCGATACGACCCTCGCTGGTCGAAGATGAGACGGAGCTCGCTGTCAGGCTATCAGCGGCACCGCGCAAGCAGCGAGACATCTGTCATTGTGCTGACGGCGAGAAACGCGCCGCTGGCGCGAGCTGAGGACCTGGATCTTGGCGCAGACGACTATCCGGATGGCCCCCTCTTGTCAGGGGAGCGGAGGACAAGGGGGTACGACCAGGGCTTTCAGTTCGAGAGGGCAGCAGTTGCCCTGCTACCCGGAAGTCGACAACGATTTTTGCTACTCAGCGGACCGTCGAGCCGATAGCGCGACGACAAGCGCAACGCATATGCCGATAGCTGCCCCATAGATGGCATTTCGCGTTCCTTCAACGATACCAAGGTGTGACATGCCCTCAGCGGAGGCATCAAAAGAAGAACCCGCGATCGCAACCAACACCGCCAGACCGACGGCGCCACCAACCTGAAGGCTGGTCGATGCCATACCGGATGCAACACCCTGTTCCTTCGCGTCGACACCGGCCGCGGCGGCAATCCACATGCCCGTCCACGTCATACCCTGGCCTATACCGGCAACGATCAGCCCGGGGACGAGTACAAGGTAACCGCCACCCGGATAGATGCAACGACCAAGGATGGCGGTACCGGCAGCACCGATGATGAGACCGATCATGAGAGTGTATTGCGTCCCGCGTTTTGTCGCCAACCGCTCACCGATCTGGGTACCAAGTGCAATCGACAAAGACGGAACGAGAAAGGCAAGCCCGGTCTGAAGCGCGTCGTAACCCATGACCCTCTGAAAGAGTACAGTCAGAAAATAAGGCAGTGCGCTGAAAGTGCCCATGAAGATGAAGGTGATCAGCATGGCCGTGACGAGGCTGCGATTGGCGAACAATCGAAGCGGCATGAGCGGTTCTCGACTACGGCTCTCAACGGCAATGAACGCCAAAAGCAGGAGGGCAGCACAAACATCGGAGGCCAGAACCAGAGGCGCGCTCCAACCATATGAGGGTCCCTGAATGAGGGAGAAAACGAGAAGGGTGACACCACCTGTCACGGTGACGGCTCCGGCAATATCAAATCGCCCGCTTAGGCTTCCGGCAGCATCTTTTGGAATTGCGACGATCGCACCGAGGACAACGATCAGCGCCAGCGGTACATTGACGAAAAATACCGAGGACCAGCCGAACGACTGAGTGAGAAAACCGCCGAGAAGCGACCCGAGCGTAAGCCCGCTGGCGCCGGCTCCACCCCACACGGCAAGCGCTCTGTTGCGCGCCGTCCCCTCCTCGAAGATCGTGTTGATCAGAGAGAGCGTGGCCGGAAATAGAAGCGCTCCGCCCATACCCTGGAGCGCGCGAGCAGCGATAATGAGAGTTGAGTTTGTTGCTAGTCCGCCGAGCAGCGACGACAGGGCATAAATCAGCAATGCGCCGATGAACATGGTGCGTCGACCAAGAAGATCGGCTGCCCGACCGCCCAGGAGCAGAAAACCGCCAAAGGTCAATGCGTAAGCACTGACGACCCATTGCAGGGACTGATTGGTGAATCCGAGCCTGGCACCTAACTCCGGCAGCGCAACATAGACGATATTGAAATCGAGAGAGGTAATGAGCTGGGCGAAGGCAAGAAGCACCAAGCTCCAGCCAAGGCCAGTTTGACCGTGATGAGATCGCGTTTGATTATAAGCATCCATTGAAATCCCCAGACAGGTTTAACACGCCGGCTTCAGAGCAGCGCGTACGATTGTACGCGTATATACGTACCATTAAAAAATAGTTTGACAATACACGTACATTTGGACAATTATATCTCATGTTGCCCTTTCACCCATCTCGCGACCAGATCCAGCTTGCCAACGTGCTGGCGGCGCTCGGCAATCCGACGCGTCTACGTGTCCTGAAAAAGCTCGCCGACGGGGGAGAGCACCCTTGCGGCTCTATCCTTGAGGGTGTCTCGAAGTCGACATTGACGCATCATTGGCGCGCGCTGCGTGAAAGTGGCGTCGTCTGGCAAAAACCTTCGGGCCGAGAGCTTCTGTTATCTCTCCGCCGCGAGGACTTGAATGCGCGGTTCCCGGGCTTGATCGATGCGCTGCTAAGCTCAATGCGCATAGAGGCACGATAAGCAAGCACCCAGATCCGCTACCGCACCGTTGGTTTGCGATCCAGGTCCGCAGAGATTCGTGAGCCGAACTCCATGACGCACGTCTATTGTGGACCACGCGCTGGGGCTGAGACCCCAGCATTGGTCGCCGATATCAGGCTAGAGACGACAGGGCGCAGGCAAAAAGTCGGAATCCCAAGCTCCCCGCCGAGTTTACGGCAGGGCAAATTTGGGACGGCGCCCTCGAAGCGCGAAAGGAAATGCATCGTTACCGACCAGCGAAGTGTGTAACGATGTCGAGCTCATTTCAATTAGTTTTGGTAAGGTAGGTCTGAAGGTCGTCAGCGTTCCCTCAGGACGATCTCGCGAGAGGCTATTTGGGTCGGTGATGGGAATGAAGTGAGCCAGCTCAGGTTTCGGATGAATAAAGTGGAGCAACAGGGAGAGCACGAGCATGAACGTTGACAAAGTGATTGCAGTGGTTTCGGCAGCGGGGATCGAGCTGACGGACAGGCGCCGAACCATTTCAGATGATGGCTGGTCTCTCAGTTTCGCCAATGGCGCCGAGCTTCAGATCGGTGACGACGGCAAGATCAACGCTTCGGGCAAAGGTGCCGATTCCGTCCTTGGCCTTCTCGACCTGAGGTCAAGCGGCGCCACGAAATCAAAGGCGCAGCGGCCACGCACGGGGCGTCCGTCTCACTTTGGCGGCTCGTAACCATCGCTAAGCGTGGCAAGAAAGGCAACCACATCATCAATCTCGGTTGAAGAAAGCGCTGGCTCTTCGCCCGCTTTGCGATCAAAGGGGGGATCCATGTTGACGTTGGCTTTCGCCTCCTCCGACAGATCGTCATATTTATCGAGGCTGCCATCGGCTTTTCGTGGGTACCAACGCTCCGGATGGGTCTCCCGCTCGACATAAAAGCGCACTGCGTCTTGCAACGAATGAACACCGCCATTGTGGAAGAAAACCTTACGCAGGGCGACATTGCGCAGCGTTGGCGTACGAAACAGCCCGCAATATTCCTGACGTCCGATAAAGTCAGTGCGCAAAGGTCCGCACAAACCAAGGTCGCGGAATGCCGGATCCTTGTTGGCAGGAATATCGCGGTTACGGGGCACTCCGATGGCAATCAGCCCATAGTCGGTAAACTGTGGCGGCGTGCCGTCGTGTCCGCGCTGACTGACATGACAGGACGCGCAATTGCCCTTGTCAGGGGCATTGAACAATTCAAGCCCTCTTGCCTCCTGAGGGGTGAGCGCGACCTTGCCGGCCAACACTGCGTCATATTTGCTCGAGTAGGGATAGAAGGTCTTATAATCTTGCTGAAACACCTCAAGCGCCTTGAGCGCGGTGCGAAACGCGATCGCCGGGTCGCCGCCAGCCTTCGGCCCCGCGATATCAGCGATCGCCTTGCCGTAGCCAGCCTTTAGCACGTGGCGACCGACCTCAACTCCGCTTTTATTGCCCATCTCGAAATCGGAAAGCAGTGGAATTTTGGCTTGCTCACTGCCGCGATCGACCCGACCGTCCCAGGTCAGACCGCCGGTCGGTCCGTTGTCGATGCTTTCGTCCGCCTCATCCTCGGATTCGAAGAAGTGCTCACTAAAGGGCGGGACGACCTGCAGATATTTGAGCGAGGGTGCCGCCCGCAACCCCACCTGGTTCAGATCGCCGCCGCCGAGCTGAACCGAGCGATCGTTAGCCGGCCCGAATGCATGGGAAGGGTCGTGGCAGGAGGAACAGGCTGTTCTGCCTGATGCCGATAGCGACGGATCGAAGAAGAGAGCCTTGCCGAGTGCTGCCAGCGCCGATGTCTTTCGTCGCACCTCGTCGCGCGACAGGGCCTGACCCAATTGGACCGAGGTCGTCAACAGCAACATTGCGGCGACACCGCCGATCCTGAGCCATTGTCCTCTATGCGGCGTCAATTGCATCGCTATGGTCGCTATCCCTTACCACAATGTCACATATCATCCAGCCGTCATCGTTAGCCGGGTTTTGGACCTGTTTCAATTAGCACTTGCCTTGGCTACCCGCCAGAATATGCTGCCTCATTGAGGTGGAGGCGCATCCACCGAAATCCTGGAGAGGAAAATCCAAATGAAGTCGATCACTGCTGCAGCCATCAGTGCGTTAGGTCTTTCCGTGGCCGTTTTTGGCCCTGCTTTTGCCGGAAGTTCTGACACAAAGACCGGACCAAACGGGAAAGCCGCCAGTGACCTGAAGCTGATCGACACCGTCGTCGTGATCTATGCGGAAAACCGCAGTTTCGACAATCTCTATGGCAACTTCCCAGGCGCTAACGGTGTCTCGAAGGCGCCGGCAAGCGCACGGATCCAGCGCGACCGGGACGGCAAGCCGTTTAAGGAACTACCACCGATCTGGGAGGGCCTCACTGCCAAAGGCGTGACGCCACCAATAACACAGGCTGCGACCGAGCACCTGCCCAATCGCCCATTCCGCGCGGATGATCCAAAGGGCTTTAACATCGCCATGAATACGATCACGCGCGATCTATGGCACCGCTACTACCAAAACCAGATGCAGATCAACGGCGGCCGAAACGACAAGTTCGTCGCCTATGCCGATTCAGGCGCATTGACGATGAGCCTCTGGGATGGCTCGAAGATGCCTATGTGGAAGGTCGCGCAGAAATACGTACTGGCCGACAACTTCTTCATGGGCGCTTTCGGCGGCTCCTTCTTCAACCATCAATGGCTGATCTGCGCCTGCGCGCCATATTACGCGAATGCCGACACAAGTGCTGCCAAACCTTCCATTGCGGCGGTCGAGGCAGATGGGGTAACGTTGAAGGCCGCCCCCAACTCACCGAAATCGGCAATCGACGGCGTCCCGAAGTTTGTCAGCGATGGCAATCTCACACCCGATTTCTATGCCGTCAACACTATGCAGCCTCCTTATCAACCTAGCGGCAATGGTCCTGCTGCGGATGGAGACAAGACGCTTGCCGATCCGGGCAAGCCAACGACCTTACCGGCGCAGACCGAGCCCACCATCGGCGACATGCTTAGTCTCAAGCATGTGACGTGGGCCTGGTACGGAGGTGCCTGGCAGGATGTGCTTGACCATGGCAACAAGGACCCGGTACCGAGCTTTCAATATCACCATCAACCATTCAACTATTATGCCAACTTCGCCCCCGGCACGCCTGCCCGAGCCGAGCATCTGAGGGATGGCGGCCTCGCCGGGGCTGAGTTCATCAAGGCAATCGACGCCGGAACGCTACCGCAAGTGTCGTTCTACAAGCCTCAGGGCAATCTTAACGAACACTCAGGCTACACCAATATCGATGCTGGTGACGCCCATATTGCCGACTTGATCGGCCATCTTGAGAAGAGCCCGCAATGGCCGCATATGCTTGTCGTCGTCACCTATGACGAGAATGGTGGACTCTGGGATCATGTCGCGCCGCCCAAGGGTGACCGTTGGGGTCCCGGTTCGCGTATTCCGGCCATTATCGTCTCGCCCTATGCACGCCACGGCTATGTCGATCACACGCCGATGGACACGACCTCCATCCTGCGCTTCATCACACGCCGCTACGAGTTGCCGACCCTCCACGGGATCACCGTTCGAGACGCCTCCGTCGCTGCCCATAAACAAAAGCCGCTCGGCGACTTGACCAGCGCGCTCGTGCTGAAGGACAAGTAAGACCGGGTATCGGCACAGCATATGTGGTGTGAGCGGCGGAAGGAGGCGTCACCATATCGCTTCCGCCGCTCTACTGTCGCTACTGCAAGCAGCAGTGATTTCCGCTTGAAGTCCATGCGAGTGATTTGATCTCGGCGATCACGGCTGCGCCACCACAATGGGGTGATACTAATAGACGGAGATGTTCAGGCGTCGGATCATCGCGGTAGCGGCCACAGACAACTCCCCATCCGAAACGAAAGTCACGTTGGGATGCTGAAGTATCCACGATAGTTCGTCGATGCGCCACCGTTGGATTTGGCTATTTTCCGCCGTCAGAAGCGTCGTGGCGACCCGCCAATTGAATCGGAACCCATCGCCGCGCTCCATCAGCAATTCCTATTGCTGGAACAGCTCGCACAGCATGCTCTGCCCACCGATGGGCAACCCGCCATGAAATGCTGAGCATGGTGATCAAGGCCTTAGAGGGCGGCAAGTTTCGATTGGCCGCGTGGAAGCACCGCGCCGATTGGAAGTACCAGCGCATCGCTTGCCTTCCTTCCGCAATGGTCAGCGCCTCCAGCATCAAGTTTGCCATGAAGGCCCAAGATGCTGGATCCGATCTCATCGTCAACCGTTTAGCGGCTGGCGCGAAAGGCCCCAAATGGGTGGCATTGAGGCAATCTCACGCACCGCCTCGGCGATTGCGCGAAAGTCCTTGTGCAGGATCGTCCGGTGATTGCTGGCGACCTTCGCACTAACCTCAAGGTACCGATTGCGGGCGAGCGCAGGGATGATGCTTTCGCGCATCGCCCTGAATTCCTCTTCACAACCGCAGAGACTGGCACCGGTGGCAAGCACGTATCGGACGGGCACTCTTATACCGTCGAGCACCGGATCGAAGGCGGCAGCAACCTTATGCTTCTCAATGGTGATCTCGGCATGTTGTTCGGCGCTCATGTGCGCCGCAACGCCCAGTCGACTGGCTATTGGCAACACTAACCGCATCCACCGAAACAAAGTGCGGATCCTCTCGTGCCCGGCCGCCTCGATCCAGCCCCAAGGAAACGCCCCCTCCACTGCCACGACGCCCAAAGCGCGATCCGGGTTCCGAGCTGCCCATTGCACGCCGATATATGCCCCATAGGACCACCCCACCAGCAGCGCGCGATTCACACCTCTGGCACCCAGGACGGCATCGAGGTCGCGAATGCACGCCTCGAAGGAATAATCTGCAGAACGCTTGGAACGGCCACGTGCGCGCTCATCATACAGGATATGCCGCCAGTTGGGTCCGAGGTCGGCCACGACCTTGCGCCATCGCGACTGGTCGGCAAATGAGCCATTGAGATAAACTACAGCTACGCTATGGCCGCCGAGGTCGGTGACGGCCAAGGCTGTATCTTCAATTGGAAGCAAACCTGTCCATTCCGCTGTCACATTTGGTCGCCAAGTGCGGCCCTCAGCGAAGGATGGTTGGATCATCATTCGTCATCCGTATGGAACGTCGTTCCTGCGGCCGCATGATCGATAGCCATAGTCAGCCGATCACGCTCTTTCTTGACCCATTGGCCATCCGAGTAGTTCGCGATGAACGTCTCCGCGAATTCAACCGGGTCTGCTCCAACGATATCTCGGACCGGCGTGCCGTTCGCTACGCTCTGCTCGAACAGGTCGGCAAGATCGTGATACATCCGCGCCGCGACCTCGCCTTTGGCGATCCCTCCAACGTACATCAGATACCGCTCCAGCGCCTCGGCGGCCGCCCGATAGTTCGCGGGTAGCGCGCTGATCCTCGCTTTGGACTGCTGGTATTGCTTCTTTTGTTCGAGCGTTCCGGTGATGAGCTCTATCCATCCTGCAGCCATGTCTATCTTCCTCCTTCATGGAGCTGTTCCAGTCGATCTGCGAGGAACCGCCAGTTCCTCCAGAACTCTTCGAGATATTTCCGCCCCTCGACATTGAGGGAGTACACCTTGCGCGGCGGCCCCTTCTCGGATGGAACCTTCTCCACCTCGACGAGACCACGCTGCTCTATCCTGACAAGCAGCGCGTAGACGGTTCCTTCGGCGATATCGGAGAAACCTTGCTCCCGCAGCCATGTCGTAATCTCGTAGCCGTACGCCTGACGGCCAGACAGAATGGCGAGCACCATGCCCTCCAGCGTACCCTTGAGCATCTCCGTCATTTGCTTGCTCACGGCATCTCCTTAGATGACTATTCAGCGAGACTGAGTACCGGTATATAGCGTTACTATGTAGTAGCGTCAAGCCTGCAAAAACTGTCCGGATTTCTTCAGCAATCCGTTGCAAAAGCGAGTGCCATTGGAATCGGCAAGGACGGACGAAGACATCGCGTCGCAACGGGCAGATAGCTGCCACTCGCCAGAAGGATCGGGCTTTACCTCTGGCGTTAATCATGCGGCCCGGCGTCGGCGCAGCGTCGTCCCGTCGCGAGCGTTCGGGCCACTGGCAAGACGGACAACCAAGGCGATGCTGGCCAGATAATTCACCCGCTTCCCCTGCCCTTCTTCGCTGCAAGAGCTCCAGTGGAGAGACTGCTCTTTTCATCGAACTCGGCGACACGCTTTCGTTCAACACATGGCGGCCGAAGTCAGCGAGGGTGAAGACGTAGTCGCCTGTCGGACGTCGATCGACAGAGAGCCATAGCCACGCCACCCAACCTAGCATCAGCCGCCGGACGTGCTGCGGTCCGACAAACCTTGTCGCCGGCAAGAACCTTCTGTGAAATTGCTGTTGCCAAAATTTAAATTAAACCTATATCAGAGGCATCGACCATTGCTTGTGACGTCGTCGAGGAGCTCTATCGCCCCCGACGGATTCCTCTCAAATAATCGATCAATCCCCGCAAGGTATCGCGGGAGCAACAACGGTTACTACGAAAGGAAATCGTTATGAACACTGGTACTGTAAAGTGGTTTAACTCCACAAAAGGCTTCGGCTTCATTCAGCCTGATGATGGCAGCACGGACGTTTTTGTCCATATTTCCGCGGTAGAGCGTGCCGGCATGCGCTCGCTCAACGACGGCCAGAAGATCTCTTACGACATCGTGCAGGATCGCAGATCTGGCAAGAGCTCGGCTGACAATCTTCGGGCCGTATAAGTTTTTGACGGCTTCGCGCAACCGTTGATATACGTACGCGCTGAAATCATGACCGAGGAAGGTCGGGATACGTCCCGACCTTTTGTTTTTTATTTCGAACGAAGACCGACATGGCGCATGGTCTTTATCGGCCGGGCGACAACATTGTCTGGAGCCTGGAAATCTTGGAAGCGCCCAACCCTCCGGCACCAGCAGAATCGTGTCTGTCCTGCCGGTCTCGCAGGGCGTTGTTCACTACAGGGTCCGGTTTCAAAACGAGACCTTCGAGCGGGGCATCCGACACGATGAGATCGACGTTGAGGCGGCGGCATCATCGCTGTCGCCACAGCAGCCCGAATTGCCGAGAACGTCGAAATCGAGCTGGATCAATACAAGCTCAATCCGTACAAAGAAATTGGCGCAGCGCGAGCTGAGTAAGGAGAAACTTTGCAGGTTCTGGTCAGAGACAACAACGTTGAACAGGCGCTCCGCGTCCTGAAAAAGAAGTTACAACGCGAAGGCGTGTTCCGGGAAATGAAGGCCCGCAGCGCCTATGAAAAGCCATCCGAAAAGCGCGCTCGTGAAAAGAGCGAAGCAATCCGCCGTGCCCGAAAGCTTGCCCGCAAGCAGGCTCAGCGCGAAGGCCTGTTACCCGCGCCTAAGAAAAAAGTCATGGGGCTGGGTCGTGGACGCCCGCCGTCGCTTGCAAGTGCTTCCGCTAATAAAGAGGAAACATGACAGAGACGAAAGACAATCTGTTCAAGCCTGAAAAGCTGTCAGCGCAGGCGAAGTCCGAGCAGACGACGTCGATTGCCAAGGATATCCTGGCCGGCGAAGCGTCTGCTCGGCAAAAGAAGACAGACAGACTTCGCGCGCTCCGGTTGGCGCAAGAGGCAGCGACTTCGCCAGCGCCGAAAACAAAAAAGACAGGCAAGACGGTATAGCCGGTCGATGCCGGAGTTTGGCAAGTCAATCGCTCGCTGAAAGCTGTAACAACGACGGCGCCATATTTGGTCATTAGGGCCGCAAAGGCTGTGACATCGCAGGCACAAGCCCTCGAGCACAGGCCTTGCAGGTGCGTTCGCCTCTAACGCAGCAGTTACTCGCAAGACAGTTCGGAGGAGTTTGAGTACCGGATCGGTTGCTCACGCCTTGAGCGCCGCCATCTTCTTGCCAAGGAACCAAAGGCCGCGGTGAGCGCCTGTCGCAGCAGCCTCCGAACCAATGACAATTGCCGATCAATAGAGGCAGGACTGCAAAGCGGGACTGTTCAGGGTTTCATCGCACTCTCCAGAGCGCCGGAATTCTCAATGCCCAGAAGTTGCCGGAGCGCGATAGCAGGCCCGACAAGGTCTGCCAGCGTGTAGCCGTCGAGGACCTCGAGAAAGGCTGCGGCTGCCGTTGCAAGCGCGCGCTTGAGAACACAGGCGGGCAGGACAACGCAGCCCTTGCCGCCGTCAGGCTCCATGCAAGGAACCAATGCGAAGTCCGGCTCGCAAGCACGGACAATATCCCCGACACGGATCGCCGATGCCTCACGGGCGAGACGCATTCCTCCCTGGCGTCCCCGTATGGTCTCGATCAAGCCCTTCTGGCCGAGTTCATGGGTGATCTTCATCAGATGGGCCCTCGAGATATGGTAAGCTGCGGCCACGTCGTCGATTGTCGACAGGCTTCCGCCCTTGCGCAGGCCGAGATACATCATCAACCGCAACGCATAGTCCGAATAAACTGTCAGCCGCATGGATTCTCTCCCGATTCCATTGCAGCATAGTGGCAACCAGGCGGCGGGGCGAGTTCCAACCGCCTGATGTTCGCCTTACGCTGCCAGATTGTCGGCAGGACCGAAGAATTCGTAGTGGATCCTGTCGTTGGGGATACCAGCCTTTGCCAATCCGTTGACGAAAACGGCAAGGAACGGCTTCGGCCCACAGAGATAGATGTCGGCCTCCTTCAGCGGCGTGTTTTCGGCGAGCCACTCAAGAGTGACAAAGCCCTCCTGATCGTAATGAACGCCCTTCCGGTCTTCGGAATGCGGTGTCCGATAGAAGATTGCCGATCTCATTCCTTCGCGACCGAGGATGAGCTTGCGCACATGCTCGCCCATCGCATGGACCCTGCCATCCTCAGCACCGTGAACGTAGTAAACGCTCGCATTTCCGTCTTTTGCCGCCATGGCCTCCAGCATACTGATCATCGGCGTCAGGCCGACGCCGCCGCTCAGCAGAACGATCGGCCGCGTTGTATCCTCCTTGAGGAAGAAATCACCGGCCGGCGGCGCAACGTCGAGCACATCGCCCTCCACCACGCTGCCATGCAGATAGTTCGAAATGACCCCTGACGGCTCGCGTTTGACGGAAATTCTGTAGGTCCTTCCATTTGGTGCAGAAGAGATGCTGTAATTGCGGCGATATTCTCCCTTTCCCGGCACTGCGATCCGGAAGGTCAAATACTGGCCCGGGAGATGGCGGACGACCGCTTCATGGTCTTCCGGTTCCAGAACGAAAGAGGTGATGATATCGCTCTCGCGTTGCTTGCCGACGATGCGGAAGCGGCGCCAGCCATTCCATCCACCCTCCGCAGAGCTCAGCTCCTCATAGACCTGCTTTTCCCTGCCGATCAAAATATCCGCCAGAAACCAGTAGGCCTCGCCCCAGGCCGCGAGTACTTCGTCGGTCGCAGCCTCACCCATGACCTGTTTGATGGCGGCAAGCAGCGCATTGGCAACATAGGGATAATGGTGCGGCTGAATCTGCAGGCCGACATGCTTCTGTGCGATCCGCTCGACAGCGGGGCCGAGGACGGCAAGGTTATCGATATTCTGCGCGTAGGCGAGGATCGCTTGCGCCAACGCCTTCGTCTGACCGCCGCCCTCGCCTTGGTTCGACTGATTGAATAGCTTGCGAACCTCCTCATTCTTGAAAAGCAGCAGGTACATTGCAGCGGTGATGTCCGTGCCATGCGCCGCTAGCGCCGGCACCGTGGCCTTCACGATTGCCTTGGTTGTCGCGCTCAGCTCTCTAGCCATTTCCGATCTCCGTGATGTTATGGTGGCGGCACCCATGTACGCCCATAAACATATACCTACAATATATCTTTTAGGCTTGAGCCTGTCCTGTGCGGTTCTGTCACACTTAGACCATTGCGGCGGGACATTGAGACCGGCGGAACCAAGTCGGGAAAATTCGAACTGGTGTCTCCGGTCCTTCGAGCGCAATTGCAGCCCGATATCGTGCCCAGTAGCTTCACATCTGAATGGCTTCTATGCGGGCCTGTGTCGAATATCGCTTGCGTTGCGTCTCGGTAATCGGTTGAGAGCGAACCATAGGTAAATTAACGACGTCCACATACGGCTCTCGCGAGCCCCGCAATGTTCACGCAATAGATCCTTGAGAGCCTCCTCCGGTGAAAATCCATTCTGCCACTGCTCCAAAGCAGCAACGGGCAATTCGCACACCACAGGAACGTGGGCTGGCGTACATTTGCCGATCTCCACTCGTGGATTGCTGCCACTGACGTCGGTATCGACCATGCCGCGGATGGTTGCACGACAGAGTGACAAGAAGGCGCAACCTACTTTGAAGATAGTCGATCGGTATGGAGCAGCGACTTCTGGCAATCTCCTGTCCGCCCATGCCTTGGTATCCGGAAAGAGCCGCGACGATAACAGCATCATCTGGCCCGCGCCGACCGCACCGTTCGTCAACACGAAACTGGGCGCCTCTGATGACTGCAACTGGGCCAGCAACAGCATCCATACCGAGCGTCAGACTAGCGGTGGCGATGTTCTCCGCGACGACACGGACGGCGGCGCCGGCGGCAAATTCACCGGAGCGGACCTGATCGGCCTGCCACGGCAGGTGATTGTCGGCCCGCGCGGTCATGCGCATCTTCTTCATGGTCGGAGCGTCGATCGGCGTCATCCGACACGCTGCTTATCCTCGACAAGACAGGCTTATGGAAGGGGTCGGCACACCCGTCCAACGGCAATGCAGACCTCCGGAGACCGCTGTGGATTGATGGCACGATAAGATGGAGCCCACAAGTGGACCAGACAGCGGGAAGCGACCGTGAGCCCGGCTCCCGCTGCGTATGGACAAATGGTGTACCTGCGTATATACACTGAATGTCATGACAGTGAGGGCAGCATGCTCAGTATCAGGGATCAGGAAGTTCGCACCCTAGCGGAGACCGTCATGCGCAAACGCGGCGCTCTCAACCTCACTGCGGCTATCAAGCTTGCATTGCAGCACGAAATTGAGCGGGCTGACGAAGCTGTCCCCTTGAAGCAGCACGTCGCAGAAATCCGTGCCCGCGCGCTGACGAAGGCGAAGCTTCCGCCCGCCCCGCCCTTGACGAAAGAAGAACGCGACGCACTTTGGGGTCAATGATGTTCATCGAAACCTCAGCGTTCGTCGCCATCCTCGCCGACGAGCCGGAGGCCGACAGTTACCTTACCGCAATCGATGGCGCCACACGCCGACAAACCGGCGCGCATGTTCGGCTCGAAGCCACCATCGACCTAGCGCGCATTCTCGGCCTGGAGGTCCTGGATGCCCAAGAGATGTTCGACTCCTTTCTGCAAGCAGCCAAAATTACTGTGGCTCCGATTACCGATGCGGTCGCCAGACGCGCAGTCGAAGCTTTCGCCCTCTACGGCAAGGGAAAAGGCCATCCCGCTCAGCTTAATTTTGCCGATTGCTTGTCTTATGCCTGTGCCGATACTCTCAACATGCCGATCCTGTTCAAGGGTCATGATTTTGGTGAAACCGATCTTAAGAGCGCGTTGTCCAACGAGCGCTGAGCCGCCTCAAACTGAGCCAGATGCACGATTTCCGGTGAATTCTATGAGAACACTCGACGTGGCATCAAGGCGCCTTTGGTCTGAGTGCACCGAAGACGAACATCCCTCGTCTGGTTTGTGGAAAGCCGCTCTCGACACCAACTGGGACGTCGGCACCGCTTAGCTCTCTGACTTGAAGCAGACGCATAAGAGAAGGACGATCACGATGGCCGAAGTGCTGGACAAGGGACCTTTCTTTCATGGCACAATCGCGGATTTGCGCGTGGGTGATTTCCTCACTGCAGGATACCGGTCGAACTATCGTCCTGAAGTGGTGATGAACCACATCTACTTCACTAGCGTTGTGAATGGTGCCGGGCTTGCCGCTGAAATCGCTGCTGAACTCACCGAGGGCGGCACGGTCCCGCGTGTTTACATCGTAGAGCCGACCGGGACATTCGAGAACGACCCGAATGTGACCGACAAGAAATTTCCCGGCAACCCTACTCGATCGTATCGCAGCAGCGCACCGCTCAAAGTCATTGGCGAAATCAGGTATTGGACCAGATTGACGCCTGAAGCACTACAGGTATGGAGAGAACGGCTGAGCGCACTGCGCTCAGACGAACGAGGCGAAATCATCAACTGATGCGAGGCGAAACGGGCTTGTGCTTATTACGCGATCGAATCGCTAAAAGGAGACCGTCAGCTTTCCAGCAATCTAAGGCATGTCCAGATCATTCCTGCACTGCCCGCTTTGGCTCATTACCAGACATATTTGAGAGAGACGGTTTCAGCCCCCAAAAAGGGTTGGAGAGCGGTTTTCCGCTCTCCAAAAGTGGCTGTTAGTTGAGAATCTGGATAACCTTGCGCGATGACGGCTCAACGATCACACGCTGGTGGTTGACAACCGCATAGGCGTATCGCGGATTCTCAGGAACGGTTCGCACGATGACCGCGCCCGGCAGAGGCTGGCCAACAACGACCCGCTCGCGGACAACCGTTCCTTCTTCAGGCAGCGGCTGCTCGCGGACATAGGTGACGACCTTCTGCGGCGGCGGATCGATGGCAGTACCGACGATGGCCCCTGCTACGCCGCCAACAGCGGCTCCGACAGGTCCGCCAACCACGGCTCCGGTGACAGCGCCGCCAGCAGCGCCGGTAACGGTCGACGATTGGGCAAAGGCGCAGCCGGCGGCCAGGCCAAGCGAGAGTGCAGCGATACTAAGTACTTTCGTTTTCATAACAATTTCCTTTCACCTTCTATTCGTCCGTCATCGACGGAACTGTCAGTGAAACAGGACTACGTCGCGATCTGTTCCTTTGCTTGGGCTTCAGTCGGATGTCTTGGGGCGTTGGTCCCACGAAAATTCGGACTAAAGCTCCATCCGATATCGCTTGGAGGGTCGGTCAAAGATTGGCGATATCCATAAGCGAGTTGGCTTCGAAATCCGATTGGGGATCGCGACCAAACTGTTCGGTCAGAAATTCAAGGAAAACACGGATCTTCGGAGCAAGATGCTGACGAGAGGGATAGACCGCATAATGCGTCGTCTCGGCTGTGGTCCAATCATCCAAAGCCGATTGCAGTCTTCCGGCCTTCAAATCATTCACGACATATGGGAGCGGGATCAGGCTTACCCCGAAACCGCCGCGTAGCGCGTCGCGGACGGCAAGGCTCGATGTGACGGAGTAGCGCGCATCGACGGCAATCCGTTCGGTCCGCCCATCCTTGCTGAACTCCCATACGTCGGCATTCCCACCGAATGGAAAGCGAATCTGATCCAGCGCTTTTAAGTCTGACGGCGTCTTGGGCCTGCCGTATCGCTCGAAATAGGCCGGCGCTGCGCAAAGGACATGCGGCATCGTTGCCAGCTTTCTGGCAATCAAGCTGGAATCATCAAGCGCACTGCTGCCGCGGATTGCAACGTCGAACCCCTCGCGGACGAGGTCGACACGGCGGTCGTCGAGATGAAGATCGAGTTTCAATTGCGGATGACGAGCGAGAAAGGCCGGAATGGCTTCGGAGAAGCGAACAAGCGCCACCGTCATGGGCGCACTGACGCGTAACGTTCCGGACGGGGATGACTTGACCGATGAAAGCGTGGCCTCACCCTCCGCCAAGGATTCAAGCCCTCGGGTGACATATTCAAGGTAGATCTTTCCCTCTTCGGTCAGTGCCATGCGGCGCGTCGTCCGATTAATCAGGCGCACCCCTAAATGGGCCTCCAATTCTGCGACATTCTTACTTATGGCCGGTGGCGTCAGACCAAGCTTGCGCCCAGCTCCGGCGAAGCTTCCGAGGTCTGCCACAATCTTGAAGACCTGAAGAGCCGTAAAGCGATCCATTTATTCTTTTCCTCTGGCAAATAATCTCTTTCAAAATTACCGCATTATCATCCAAGAGCGAACTCAATATCTAAAGGCGGAGGCAATTTTTCCCGGAGTTCTAAGCAATGCCAAACCCAACCATCAGTCTTATCGAGCGTCGTGTCTCGGCCAATCGTTTCGATCCGCATCACACATTGACGAACGCGGAAATCGAGGAGCTGGTTCGCCTGGCGACACGCGCACCAACCGCTTACAATCTTCAAAATTGGCGCTTTATCGCCGTCCGAAAGCCCGGAGCGAAAGCCAGGCTTCGCAAATTGGCATTCGACCAGGCAAAAGTCTCGGATGCGGCCGTCACCTTCATCATCTGCGGAGAACGCCCCGATGACGCCACGCTTCCCAGCAGGCTGCGGCCATTCGTCGAAGCCGGTCACATGCCGGAGGCGATGGCTTTGAGATGGCAGGACGCCACAAGGGCGCAATATGCCGATCCGCAGGCGGCCCGTGATGAAGCTATCCGATCTGCCACGCTCGGTGCAGCGACCTTGATCTATGCTGCCGAAGCATTGGGTCTCGCAACAGGCCCGATGGTCGGCTTTGATGCGGATGGCGTCGTCCGGGAATTTGGCCTGGCGCCTGGCGAGACGCCGGTGATGCTGCTTGCCGTGGGGCGCGCGGCCTCCGGCAACTGGCCCCAGAAGCCGCGCCGTCCGCTCTCGGAGGTTCTGCAGCTATCATGAAAACCAACAGTTCAGATCTCGCATCAACCGCCCTTGCACCGGTTGTCTGGGGCAGCACCTATCTCGTGACCACCCAATTTCTGCAGGGTTTTTCACCGATATCGGTCGCCATGCTGAGAGCGTTGCCAGCCGGACTTATCCTGCTTGCCATCGTACGCGAGCTCCCCAGGGGAGACTGGTGGTGGCGCTCCCTTGTCCTTGGCGCCTTGAACATCGCGATCTTCCTGAGCATGCTGTTCGTCGCAGCCTACAGACTTCCAGGCGGTGTCGCCGGCACGGTTCTCGCGGCTCAGCCGTTGATTGTCGTCTTCCTGGCGTCATTTATCCTGTCGAGCCCGCTGCGACCTCTGGCAATTGCCGGCGCCATAATTGGCATGGGTGGCGTGGCCTTACTTGTGCTGACCCCAAACGCTGCTTTGGATCCGATTGGCATCGCTGCCGGTTTGGCAGGCGCAACCTCCATGGCTTTGGGAGGCACTTTGGCGCGCAAATGGCAACCGCCGGTGTCGCCGCTCACCTTTACGTCCTGGCAACTGACGGCCGGTGGCCTTTTGTTGCTTCCCGCTGTTATCGTCTTCGATCACACCATTCCCATCCCGACGGTCGCCAACTTGCTCGGGCTCGTCTGGCTGGGGCTAATCGGGGCCGCATTGACCTATGTCTTGTGGTTCCGCGGGCTCGGACGACTAGCGCCTTCGGCCGCATCCTCTCTCCTGTTCTTCAGCCCATTGACCGCTGTCCTGCTCGGATGGGCATTCCTCGGGCAAACTCTAACCGCACCTCAAATTGCAGGCATCGGGCTCGTCATCGGAAGCATCTGGCTAAGTCAGCGCGCAAGCGCCTGATGGTCAGCGCCGCTCAACAGAAGAATGTCTCGGTCCATAGGTCCAGACAAATAGCCAGAATTTGATGAGTGAGAGGCGGCTGTGATGGCGATCAGCAGAGATTTTCGGGAACCTTCTGCTGGCCACGGCATCTAATGGCTGTTTCAGGCGCCGGAACGTCTGGAGTATTCCATGGAAGATAGGAGGCCAACATGTTCACGAAACTTCTAGCGGCAACCGCGATGGCGGCAACCCTCGCGACCGCGGCAATCGCCGCTGACAAGCCGACGGATCCGCAGATCGCGCATATTGCCTATACGGCCGGCGAGATCGATATCGCCGCTGCCAAACAGGCGCTCATGATGAGCAAGAACGCCGAGGTTCGGCAGTTCGCCGAGACAATGGAGCGCGACCATGCGGCCGTGAACAAACAAGCGCTTGCCCTGCTGCAAAAATTGAAGGTCAGGCCAGAAGACAACGATACCAGCAAGTCTCTATCGTCTGACGCCAAGGCTGAGCTGACAAAGCTCTCCAAGCTTCATGGCGCCGCATTCGACAAGGCCTATGTCGACAATGAAGTTGCCTATCACAAACAGGTCAATGGCGCGCTCGAGACCCTGCTGATCCCATCAGCACAGAATGGCGAGTTGAAAGCGTTGTTGCAGACAGGCCTGAAGCTCTTCAAGGAGCATCAGACGCATGCCGAGCATCTTGCAGCGATGGTCAAGTAGGCCCGCCATGCCCGCAACGCTTCGCGCCTTGGCCGTTTTGGCATTTGCAGGGTTCGTGGTTGGAGGCCCCGCAAATGCGGTGGCCGCCAATCACGACATCATCATCGCCCAGATGCAATTCGGCACGGTGCGGCCTTTGCATGTCGGCGACGTGATCACCTGGCATAATGATGATATATTCCGCCACAGTGCAACCGCGCGTGACAAGAGCTTCGATATCGACCTGCCGCCGAAGTCGCAAAAAAGCATGGTGGTCAAACAGGTAGGGAAAGTGGATTTCTATTGCCGCTTTCATCCGATGATGACGGGCACGCTCGATGTTCAGCCATAGGCTGGTCTCGCATTCACTGAACTATGTTGGAGTGGTCATGGTTCGTATTCCCGCCGCGGCGCAGCACATACCGGACATGGCAGCTCTATCAAATGCCGATGTCGTCGCCCATGCCAGAACAGGTGACGAGGTGGCTATACGCATCCTCGTGCAACGGCACAATCGTCGCCTGTTTAGAACAGCCCGCGCCATCGTCCACGATGATGCAGAAGCGGAGGACGTGGTCCAGGCAACCTATGTCCATGCCTTTACGCGTCTCGATACGTTTCGCGATGAGGCACAATTTACGACCTGGCTCACCCGGATCGCACTTAACGAGGCGCTCGGGCGTGTCCGGCGCCGCCGGCCAAGCGTCGGTTTGGAGGAGATCGACATGACTGCGGAACCTCGGCGAGGCGAGCTGTTGCAATTTCCGACCTCGCTTTTCGTCGCTGACCCCGAGGCTGAATTTTCCCGCAGCGAGACACGCCGTCTGCTTGAGCGGGCGATCGATGGGCTTCCTGACGAATTCCGCGCGATCTTCGTATTGCGGGACGTCGAGGGCATGAGCACCGAAGAAGCCGCGTCGTATCTCGGCATCAAGCCGGAGACTGCCAAGACCCGACTACACCGGGCGCGCAAGATGATGCGTGGCGCCATCGAAAAGCAGTTGGTGGGAGCGTTCACGCAGCTATTCCCGTTCGACGGAGCGCGATGCGCCGCGATGGCGGACCGCGTGGTCAGGCAATTGAGAGACGCGCGGTCGAACATGATTTTATCGACGGATTAGGCAACGCTGCAATTGCGGCAGGCATTGCCAGCTTCTTGAATTGGACCGGATTGCAGACTTGACCCTTGCCGTATCGCACGCATGTGCCACATAGAGATTGTTGCCTGGTAAATCTTCGATTCCTGGTGGCAAATTTAAGCTCCAACTGAATGCAGCGATGAAACAATCGATCATCAGGAAGACCAACAAGGCGCTTTATGCACGCATTGCCGCCGGGATCGGTGGCCTTCTGGCCGGTGCGCTGTCCATGGGATTATCGATCTACGAGACCCGCACGGGTGAAGACGTGCCGCAGGCAGCAGTTGGCGCCGCCGTCGATGGCGGTCAGTGGAAAGTCACGCTCAATTCCGCAAGCCTTGCCACCAAGACAATGGATGGGCTCCGTGTATCTGATGGCAAGGAAGCGCTGACGGTCGATCTTACGCTCGAGAACCTGACCGCAGAGAGCTCGAACCTTTATCGCGATGCAATCAAACTCGACAACATTCCGAACGCACCCATGCCGCAATTCTATCTCGTTCGGGATCGCGAGCTGCTTTGGGATCTTCAACCGATGATGCCTGAAACCGTTCAGGCGGTTTGGGAGCTGCCGGCAACACAGGCACTGCCCAAGGTCCTGAAAGTCACCGTCGTCGGCACGACATATAAGCCCAAGGACAATCTCTATGTCGCGCCCGGTTGGTTCAATCCCACCAACAAAGCGCGTGTCGATCTGCCGATTGCTGTCGCCGCTGAAGGAGCGCCTCCTTGATGCGGCTGCTCCTTTCCCTGCTGCTGATCGGCCTCAGCGCGCTGCTGCTGGCGTTCCTGCAATCGACGACGCCAAGTTATGCTCTTCTGACAGGCCCGATCAAGACGGTGGGTCAGCAGAAGGATACCCTTTCAAGCAGAACCTTCAGCATCAAGGTCGACAAGATCATACGCGCCAGAATACTGGCGTTCACGCGCTACGGAAAGCCGATTGAACGACAGAGCGAGGGCGTCTGGGTGATCGCCGGCGTCGAGCTTCAGACAAAACGGGAAACGATGACGATCCAGGCTGCAGCGATCAAGGGTGCTTCCGGGCGTCTTTATCGACAGAGCCACCGTGCGGATGGTGCCCCTCGCCTCGCGTCGACCAAGATGCTTCAGCCGGGACTGTCGAGCGCCGGCATAATGATATTCGAGCTGCCCGAAGAAGACGCGCATGACATGACGCTGATCGTTTCCAAACAGCCGTCACCGCAACTGGCCTCCGAAATTCACGTAAAACTGGATCAACACACCGTTGAAACGCGCGATCGGGCGGAGATTGGCGACAATGGCATCTAGGCGGGAACGACGGCTTTGGCTGGTATCCATGGCGAGCCTGCCCTTGCTGCTGGCAGGCAATTTCGCCGTTGATGCATGGCGCAATGCCAAGGAATATGTTCGGCGAAACGAGTTGCAAGTGCACAGCAGCATCAGCGGACAGGCTTATGCCGGAGCCCTGTGGTCCATCAGCCAGACAAGATTGATCGGCGACGGTCGCAACACGAAAATCACCTTCCCGGGGCAAATGCGGCTTTTGATCCTACAGATGACCGCACAGGCCGAAGAAGAGATCGGCAGTTCCTGGAGCGAGTGCCAGCTGACCCTCACAGATCCGAGCGGGCGGCGATGGCTGCCGCTCAACTTTCTTCTATCCGATAGTATCAGCCGCGATCTCGATCCGCAGGCAACGCCGGCCGACGGCTGCGATGCGGCATCCCGCAAACCTCCCGCCAAGGGAGCCGGCACGCTCATCGAGGAAAAGTTCGTCGTGCCGGCCGATGTGATCCCCCTATTGTCGGTGCGGCTCAGCTTTGCCTCAACACGGCCAAACGCCATCGCATTTCCACTGCGCCTGCACTAGGCGGCGTGGACAAATTTGCGTTTAACGTCGACCATGGTGTGAAGCGCTGGGGATCAAAGTATGGCCGTTGATTGGGATCAGATCGGAACGC
>NZ_JACHBG010000026.1 GCF_014207095.1 Martinezella lusitana
ATCAGCACTTCGCCGGCCCGAGGTCCCTCAAGCTGAACCGTCATCACCTCAAGCGGCTTACCGGCCTGCACCGCGACTGCTGCTCTTACGTCCATGGTTTCATCCCTTCCTGCTATGATTTGATCCGCGCGACATTGCCATGGCCGCACAGGGCGACTCAAGCCAAAATCAGACACTTAGCGTCGCAATTGTGAAGTTTTAGCCGAACAACCGTCGGACACTTTTCCGGAATTTGTTCAGATCCCTTGATTTGATCAGGCGAATTCCATGATCACGGCGTCAACGGCAAGACTTTCGCCCGGCTTGGCGTTGATCTTGCCGATAACAAGATCACGTTCGGCGCGCAGGACATTCTCCATCTTCATCGCCTCGACGATGGCTAGCGTCTCGCCGGCCTTGACCTCCTGTCCCTCGGTTACGGCGATCGACACGACGAGGCCGGGCATGGGGCAGAGCAACAGCTTCGACGTATCCGGCGGCAGCTTGACCGGCATGAGTTGATCGAGCTCGGCCTGGCGCGGTGTGAACACCTTGGCCATGACGGAAATACCCTGCCAATCGATGCGCAGGCCGTTCAGCACCGTGCGGATCTGAGCCGTCAACTTGCGGCCACCGATGTGGCCGACCCAGACGGCATCGCCGGGGCGCCATTCGGTCGCGACAGTAACGGTCTGGCCGCCGATCTGCATGTCCATCTCGAAAGGAATGGTAACAACACCTTCGAGCAATGCCACAGGCAGGTAATCGGCTCCGAGCCTGACAATCCAGCTTTCCCGCAATGGTCCGGCTGCGGAACGCAACCGGTCGCCATAGCGCTCGCGGCGGTTGGCTTCGATCAGGCTGCAGGAAAGGGCGACGGCTGCAAGCAGAGCGGTCTGATCCTCATCCGGCGTTACGGGCGCGAAGCCATGAGGATATTCCTCGGCAATGAAGCCGGTGGAAAGACGGCCCTCGCGCCAGCGCGGATGCTTCATCAGCGCTGACAGGAAGGGCATATTGTGCTCGATACCATCGACGACGAAACCATCAAGGGCTTCGCCCATCGCTTCGATTGCTTCAAGCCTCGTCGAAGCCCATGTGCAGAGCTTTGCGATCATCGGATCGTAATACATGGAGATTTCGGCGCCTTCGAAGACGCCGGTGTCGTTGCGGACGATGGACTTCTCCGTCTTGCCTTCGCGCGGCGGACGATAGCGCGTCAGACGGCCGATCGAAGGCAGGAAGTTGCGATAGGGATCTTCCGCGTAAAGACGGCTTTCGATCGCCCAGCCTTTGAGCTTGATGTCAGCCTGCTTGAACGGCAACGTCTCACCGGCGGCGACGCGGATCATCTGCTCGACGAGATCGATGCCGGTCACCAGTTCCGTCACCGGATGCTCGACCTGCAGGCGCGTATTCATTTCGAGGAAATAGAAATTCCGGTCGCGATCTACGATGAATTCGACCGTGCCGGCGCTTTGATAGTCGACTGCCTTGGCCAGTGCCACCGACTGCTCGCCCATGGCCTTGCGCGTTGCTTCATCGAGGAACGGCGAGGGTGCCTCTTCCACGACCTTCTGGTTACGGCGCTGGATGGAGCACTCGCGCTCGCCGAGATAGACGACATTGCCATGAGCATCGGCCAGCACCTGGATCTCGATGTGCCGTGGGTCTACGACAAATTTCTCGATGAAGACGCGGTCATCGCCGAAAGAGCTCTTCGCCTCGGAACGGGCGCGATCGAAACCGTCGCGCACCTCGTCCTTGCTCCAGGCTATGCGCATGCCTTTGCCGCCGCCGCCTGCCGATGCCTTGATCATGACGGGATAGCCGATTTCGGCCGCGATCTTTTCCGCATGATCAGCATCATCGATGATGCCGAGATGCCCCGGAACGGTAGAGACCTTGGCGGCGTTGGCGAATTTCTTCGACTCGATCTTGTCGCCCATGGCTTCGATCGCTTTGGGCTTCGGGCCGATGAAGACAATGCCCTCCTTTTCCAGCGCCGCGCAGAAGGAGGCGCGCTCGGAAAGGAAGCCGTAACCGGGGTGAACGGCTTCGGCGCCGGTCTGCTTGCAAGCGGCGATGATCTTGTCGGCGATGAGATAGCTTTCAGCGGCGGGCGCAGGGCCGATATGGACTGATTCATCAGCCATTTCGACATGCAGGGCATCCCGATCTGCATCGGAATAGACGGCGACTGTGAGAATGCCCATTCGGCGCGCAGTCTTGATCACGCGGCAGGCGATCTCGCCGCGATTGGCGATCAGGATTTTCTTGAACATGCAATCTCCGCCCAATACTTCTGCTGTGTCAGTGTTTTAGCCACAAATTGCCTTGGCGGTCCATGCGCAAGATCTACCCTTGCGCGGAATTTACCGATCTGGACTGCACACGCTCGCGCCAGATGATGAAAAGGCCGGAGCCTACGATGATGGCGATACCGATCCACTTGGAAAGGTTGGGGAAGTCGCCGAAGATCGCGTAGCCGAGGACCGTGGCCGAAATGATCTCGAAATATTGGAACGGAGCCAGCAGGGACAATGGCGCCAGCCGGAAGGCTCGGACGACAAGCATATGTGCGTAGCCTGAAATCGAGCCCAGGATCAGCAACAGCACGAGGCCGAGCATGGAGCCGGGCAGGGAAGGCTCGAAGTCTGCAACGCCGACAGATGAGCCGACAAGGAGGGCGAATGCCATGAACACGGTGCCGCCCGCACCCGCCATGATCTGCATCGTCAAAGGCGAATCGGCCTCACCGACGGCGCGGTTCATGAAGAGATAGAGTGCGTAGAGAAAGGCGCAGGCGACCGGCAGCAATGCCTTCAATCCGAAAATCGCGAAACTCGGCTGGATGACGATCATCGCGCCGCCAAAACCGATGACGATCGCCAGCCACCGCCTCCAGCCGACCTTGTCACCGAGAAACAGCGCCGAAAGCGCCGTCAGTATGAAGGGCTCTACGAAGTAGATCGCGAAGACATCGGCAAGCGGCATGTATTTGACCGCCGCGAAGAAAAGCAGGCTGGCGGCTCCGTGCAACGCGCCGCGCAACAGGTTCATCCAGGGGCGCTTTGCCGAAAAGGCGGATCGCCCAGTCACGGTCAGCAGCAGCGGCAGCATGCAGACGAATTGGAAGAAGAAGCGGTAAAAGGTCACCTGGCCAGGCGACATGCCTTCGAAACTCGCCATGTATTTGGCGATCGCGTCCATCGTCGGCAGCAGGATCATGGCGCTGGCCATAATCGTCATGCCTCTAAGGGGATTCTGCTGTGTGGAAACGGTGGGGGAGACGGACATAACGGAACATCAAACACAGGAACATCCTGCAATCAAGAAGCGATCGGGCACGACTTTCGAAACCATGGGGCCGGGTGCGCAAGATGTCGCACTTTTCCATTTGGGACAGATCGTGGTGGCGGGATGACGCCCGTAGACCTATCTGTGCTTTCGGAAAAGGCTAAAACATAAGTGCGCCGCACAGATCGCCGGCGCAGCCAAGAAAAGGATCGCACCGATGTTCAAGCCCGAACAAGAGACGACCGTTTTTTCGGACGAGGGCGGCGACACCCTGGGCGGACGGCTGTCCATGGCTCGAGACGCGGCTGGCATCAGCCTGGAGAAACTGGCAATCGAACTGGGTGTCACCGAGGAGACGATGCTCGCCTGGGAATCCGATCGCGCCGAACCGCAGGCTTCCGCGCTGGTAACGCTGTCGGCGCTTTTCGGCGTATCCCCCGCATGGCTTATGACCGGTGCTGGCGACGGCCCGGCCGATGACAGCGATGAGCGGGCGCTCGACGCCGTCAGAAACGAGCTCTCGCGCTTGCAAACGGCCCATCAGGAAATCGGGAAGTTGATCGAGGCGACAACTCGCCAGATCGAACGGCTAGATCACCAGATCCGGCTACGCAATGTCAGCAAGGATGTTGCGCATTAGAGCTGTGTCCCGCGATCCCCGCGCTTGGGGGCCGTCTTCGCGCAAGCCATTGTCTAGAAAACAAAAAACCCGGCCTAAGCCGGGTTTTTGGTGCGGTCGAGAAGACTCGAACTTCCACGGGTTGCCCCACAGCGACCTCAACGCTGCGCGTCTACCAATTCCGCCACGACCGCATCGTGGTAGCGCCGAATTGCTCCGGCGGGGCTGCATGTAGCAAAAGCATTCGGGGGGCACAAGAGCGATATGTCAGTTTTTTTAAATTCCTTCACAGCTCCTCCGATTGCATCCGTGGGAATGCCGGGAAAACGCCGTAGATGTTTGAATTTCCGCCGGAATAGCGCCATATGTGGATAACTCGCGGGCGCGCAGGATTTCCACAAAGGCGGCCTGCGGCGGATAAAGGACTGCCAAAAAAAATGCTTCGCACAGAACTTTCTCACCAAATGTTTCCCGTTCAAGGTACGCCGCCCGTTCGCTGGCGGATCAGCGATGCTCTTGTTCCTTATGACGAGGCCGTCGCAACGATGGAGGCCGAGGTCGCTGATATCGCCGAGGGCCGGGCGTCGGAGCTGGTCTGGCTGGTGGAACATCCTCCACTCTATACCGCTGGCACCAGCGCCAATGCCGCCGATCTTATCGAGCCGGATCGATTTCCTGTCTTCGCGAGCGGGCGCGGGGGGGAATATACCTATCACGGGCCGGGGCAACGCGTGGCCTATGTCATGCTGGACCTGAAGTGTCGACGGCAGGATATCCGCGCCTTTGTCGGCGCCCTTGAGGAAGTGATCATCCGCACGCTCGAATCGATGAATGTACGCGGAGAGCGACGCGAGGACAGGGTGGGCGTGTGGGTCAGGCGTCCGGAAAAGCCGGTGCTGCCGGATGGCACGGTTGCCGAAGACAAGGTTGCCGCCCTTGGCATCCGCGTGCGCAAATGGGTGACGTTTCATGGTCTTTCGCTGAACGTCGATCCCGACCTCAGCCATTTTACCGGGATCGTTCCGTGTGGAATCTCGGCCTATGGCGTCACCAGCCTCGTCGATCTCGGGCTTCCCGTCATGATGCCGGATGTGGATATCCGTCTTCGCGAGGCGTTCGAGCAGGTGTTCGGTCAAACGGTCAACGATGCCTGAGGTATTTTCGCTTTCCTTCGAATCACGAAAACGACCGCCTCATAGCTTGCTCTGAGAGAATTGCGCAGCTCTCGATCGTCAACCGAGTTGATTCGATAGTGATGTGGTTCGCTGCTCAAGAAAATGCCCCGGAAGGGAGAGCATCCAGGGCATAGAGAGGGGAACTGCCAGAAAAAAATTAGGGCGGTTCCTCCACACTTCAAGGCCTCCATCTTACGATAGGTTGCAATGTCGTAAAAATCGTTCACCCGGCTCGCGAAGCGGCGATCGGTTGTGGTCACTTTGTTATTCGAGAACATAGCTAAGCTGGAGGCGGGATGGGAAAATGAGGCGGCCTCTGTGCCATAAAGGCACTGAGAATCATTAGATTTCCGGTTGATTCCAAAGGGATGCGAAGTGCCATCGATGATTGCTGCCCAGGCCAACCTGCTCTTTCCGATAGCTGTTTTCGTACAGTCTACGTTCATATTCGTCCGCATATGGTGTCATCCGTCGCCCCTAGATCGCCTGTCGATTGACAATCGAAAGGGACGATACGATTAATAGTTTCGACATTCGTCATAGAGCGGAGGAAATGCCAATGACTAGTCGTGCCATTCTGTTGATGTCCCTTGCGTCTCTTACAGTTGTAGGCTCGATGGGCCTCGCTTCTTCGGCTTCTGCGCTAACCATGAAAGAGTGCAGCGCCAAATATCAGGCAGCTAAAACCGCTGGCACTCTGAACGGCCAGAAGTGGAATGACTTCCGCGCAACGCAGTGCAGCGCCGATGCAGGTGCAGCAGCTGCCGCTCCCGCAGCAACCGCCCCCGCCGCGACTGCTCCGGCAACGACTGCTCCGGCTGCCAAGGCAGCGAAGACAACTGCAGCAGCCAAGGTCGACGCCAGCGAGCCTGACGCGACGAAGCCGCCGGCAGCCGAACCGGCAAAGCCGACGACGACCGCTCCGGCCGGCGTGACCTTCCCGGCCAAGGTTGATGCCAAGTATGCCACAGAAACGCCCGGCAAGGGCCGTTTCCACACCTGCGTCGACGCATACAATGCAGCCAAGGCCAAGAACGCACTCGGCGGTCTGAAGTGGATCCAGAAGGGCGGCGGCTACTACAGCCTCTGCAATTCCAAGCTGAAGGGCTGATTTCCGGATCGGCAGAACATTCAGCGGGCGCCTTAGTGGCGCCCGTTTTGTTTTGGGCGATCAGCGGCGGAGCTTCTCCCACTTCTTGATCAGGCGATCGCGCTTGAGCTTCGACAGTCGCTGCAGCCAGAAGATGCCGTCGAGCTGGTCGATCTCGTGCTGAATACAGATCGCCAGGAAATCTTCAGCCTGTTCTTCATGCATTGCGCCATTCACATCCTGATAGGAAAAGCGGATGGCTTTCGGTCTCACGATCTCTTCCGTGATCCCAGGCATGGACACGCTGCCTTCCATATGCCGCATGGTTTCCTCCGAGGACCAGAGAAGCTGCGGATTGATATAGGTGCGCACGCCGTCCTGCCGGCTGAGCTCGATGACCACGATCCGCTTGAGTATGCCGATATGTGGGCCGGTAATGCCGACGCCCGGTGCGGCGCGCATCGTATCCAGCAAATCCTCAGCAAGTCCGCTCAGCCCGTCATCGAAGGCGCCAACTGGCGCGCAGGCCGATTGCAGCAACGGGCTGGGGAAGCGAATAATGGGGCGAACCGGCATCTGGCTCTCCATTGTTGGAACGGCATATGTTGATGGCACAAGACCGGAGCGAGGCGCCGGCAGGTGATTGCCTTCGGGAGCAAATACAAAATAGCAGCGCTTTCGTCTATCTGCTTGTTGACGTTGATTTTTCTTCTTGGGTAGAAGGCCAGGATAATGTTGGGTGCAATCGTGCTGCAGGGATCCATGATCGTCGCGGCAGCAGAAATAAGAAAGGGCGAACAGGCGTGGTCGATGTGAACATCCGCATCAAGCGAGCTGCCGCTGAGCATTTTTCGGCATTGCAGGCCGTGGAACTGGCGTCGTTTGAAACATTGCGCGCGACAGGCGCGGTCACAGGCGACGCGACGGCAAGCAGCGAAGAGGATCTGCAGCGGTATCTCGATGCCGGGTTTCTGTATGCAGCATTCGACGAAGGCGACAGGCTGGTTGGCTATGCCGGAGGATATGTCGCCGATGGCTGGGTGCATATCGGCGAGGCGGATGTGCATCCGAACTGGCAGCGCAAGGGGATTGGAAGGCGATTGATGCAGGCATTGCTTGCCGACGGCCAACAGCGAAAGCTCGCGGGGGCGACGCTTACGACTGATCGCTTTGCACCCTTCAACGCTTCATTCTACGCCTCGCTGGGGTTTCAGGTGGTAGAGGGAGAGGCCTGTCCAGAGCGTTTGAAGGCGATTCTTCGCACGGAGGAAGCGATGGGTTTCGATCCGCTTCGCCGGGTCGCCATGATGCTCGCCTACTGATCTCTTGCGAATCTGCCCACCTTGGAGGGCTGCTGCGGCAAGCCTTCGTCATCGGGCCAGATCGCAGCAGAAGTCACATCAGGCGTAAAAATTGACTATTACGTAAAAGTCAATATGATGGTCTGCGTCAGATAGGGGCGAATTCTTGGTAGACGGATACTATAGCATAACGGAGCTTACGCGGGAATTCGGTGTTTCGACCCGAACATTGCGGTTCTACGAGGACGAGGGCCTCATTCAACCCGAGCGCAAAGGGCGCACGCGCCTGTTTCGGCCGGCCGACAGGCGACTCATCGCCGAGATCCTGCGCGGACGCCGCATCGGCTTCACTATCGCAGAAATTCGCGAGATCATTCAGGTCTACAAGGAACCTCCGGGCGAGATCGGCCAGCTGAAGCTGCTGATGAAGCGCGTGGACGAGAAGCGCGACGAGTTGCGCCAGAAGCGCAAGGATATCGAGGATACGCTGAGCGAACTCGACAATGTCGAGGAAGCCTGCCTCGGCCGTCTGGCCGAAATCGGCGTTGGGACGTGATAGTTTAAGCAGACAATTTTGCTGCCACAGTTCCGGCGAGAACGCTTTCTAAAAAAGCCTAGCGTTCTTGGGGAGTTGGTGGTGTGGTCTCGAAAATCTCGTCTATTCTTGCCATGCTCGTTGCCATTGTTGTCGCGAGTTCGGGGCAGGGCCATGCTGTGGAAGCCGTACGGTCAGATATTCCGGTTGCCTATGGTCTTTTGCTCGACGGCAAGGATGCGGTCTATGGCGAGTTCGTTTGCCACATTCATGTACGTTGTAAGCTTATCGACAATCAGAAGGCTCACCTTCAGCTGAGCGTGACGATCGAATCCACGGAGTGGCTATCGGGGGAAGTCAGTGTTCAGTGCGGCGAACCCGATTGCTCGTTCTTAAGTGGGCATTCATCTACCAGGCTGGAGGGAGCAGCTCAGGGGAAAAATTCTCGTCAATTCGAGCTCTACGCCGGCAGTGGCGCCGCAACGACGAATGATCTGGTCTATCGCACGCGACCGAGTATCGGTCGGATCTTCTTTCTCTTTGGAAACCGGTAGACCGCGCTCGAACGCCTCGTTGAGGCAATCCCTCAGCCCGTTCTTCTCAAACCCAGCGGCGCGTGCGCTTGCAGTAAAATTCGAATTCGCAGCCGAAGCGGGAGAGGAGATGCATCTCTTCGCAGCGGATCACGAGCAGCGTGGTGAGCGCGGCCGCCGCGGCTGCCATGGCCACGAACCAGAGATTGCCGATCAGTAGGCCGAGGCCGGCCGTCAGCAGAGTGTAACCGAGATAGGTCGGATTGCGCGTGAAGCGAAACGGGCCTGTCGTGACAAGATAGGCGCTGCAACGTTGCGTCAGGACGGTCGTGCGGCTCTCCACCAGTGTCTTGACCGCCCAGACATTCAGCGTCACCGCAAATGTGACGAGAGTAGCGCCGATGACCCATGCGACGATCGACCAAAAAAGAGGCAGGGACAGCGGATAGTAGCGCTGCAGCCACAGCGCGATAATAACGGCGACGCTATAGAGGAGCGGCGGCCACGGAAAACTCAGCGACTTCGAACGATAGGCATTCATGGAATAACCCTGTCATTGCGCTTCATCCGTGCATTGTATCGCGATTCGGCTTACGCGTTCATCGCTATCTGCTTTGATTGCCCCGGATTCCAGGGGTTTGAGGAGATTTTGCGCCTGTAGTTTATCGAGCGTGCACTCGCAGAAGCTGCGGCACATTTTCTCGCCGCCTGATTGCGTGCAAGACGCCACGCATTGCTTGACATAACCGACTGTCGGATCCTGCGGAGGAGCTGGGGCAACCAGCGACAGCAGATAGACCAGGCCGAACAGCAGCGGCTGATGAACGAGGTAGAAAGCAAGACTGTGACGACCGGCGCGGGCGATCAGATTTTGGCCCGGACCGAATGTTGCCAGCCGCTTAAGCCAACCGAAGGACATTGCCAGCTGCGCTATGCCGAGGCCGAAGAGAAAGGGCGTTAGCCAGGGGAAGAGCGGCACGTAGTCGTTTGACCGCTGGGGCGTCTCCGACAGGCCGACCCACCAGAGCCACGGCGTGTCGAATGCGGCGGAATGCAGTGAAAAGGGCGCGATGACATTATCGACGATAATGCCGGCTCCGAGCAGCGCCGCGATCAGCAGGGTCGCAAAAGCCGGCAAACGCAGGAATAGCAGCCCGACAAGGCTGGCCGCGGCAATTGCGTGAAGGATGCCGAAGTAGATCCAACCTGGGCCGATAAACAGTTTCGTAACGATGGAGATCGCCAGCGCCGCGGCGACGATCATTCCCAAGCGGCGACCATAGGAGCGCCAGCGAATCTCGGGCGTGTTGGCGAGGATCAGGCTGAAGCCAGCCAGAAACAGGAAGGTGCTGGCGATGGCGCGGGCATAAACCTTCAGCCAGCCCGTTTCCGCCGTGCCGGCGTCGAGATAGCCGAAAAATTCGAAATCCCAGGTGCAGTGGTAGCTTGCCATCGCCAGAAGAGCGATGCCGCGCGCCGTATCCAGAATGCCGATGCGCGGCGTCTTTTGCGGTGCATCAGCGATCTCGGCGATTGCGACCATTGGGGTGGGTCCTTCCAGGCATGAACTCAAATCACTGATGTCGCCTCCGGCGACGCGGGCTTGTCATGGCACATCGCCGTCCATGATGGCCAGACGGGCGTCGGAAAAAAACTGGCGTCGGATCAGCACGGTAATGATGAACATCGTCGTGACGATGAACACGTATGGGCTCACGAACCAGCCGAGATAGCCGATCGATAGGAAAATCGCCCGCAGCCCGGCATTGAAATTGCGGGCGGCGATGATGTTCATTCGCACCACGCGTTCGGCTGCCCGTTCGGCACCAATCGGATCGAGAATGGCATCTTCCCGCATCGGCAGGGAGCCGAAAAGAATGGTGCAATAGTTGAACAGGCGATAGGCCCAGCCGAACTTGAAAAAGGCGTAGCCGAAAAGGCAGGCCAGCCCGGCCACCTTGATCTCGAAAGCAGCTCGGCCGCCATTGAAAATGAAGGGCAGGTCGGAGAAGAAGGCATTGATCTTGTCCGTTGCGCCGAGCAGCGCGAAGCAGCTGCCGATGGCAAAGATCGAAGTGGAAGCAAAGAAGCCGGTGCCGTTCTGCAATCCCGACAGGATCTGCGTATCGATCATCTTCAGGTCGCGGCGCAGGGAATTGTAGATCCACTCACGCCGGCGTTCGTTCATCGCGAGCGTCAGGCTGGTGCGATTGAAGAAACGCGCGCTGCCGACGATCCAGTTCAGCGCAACCCAGAGAAAGATAAAGAGGGCGAGGGCGACATAGTCGGCAGTCGTCATAAAGGCAGATTCTCCCGGATCAATCCGATGTGGACTGTAACTTAGCGCGGGCCGGGTGCAATGCCCTTCTGTTTGCCTCGCCCGATGCCTACATGTAATGTCGCTGCCATGAAATCCGATGTCGGTCGATCGCCATGCAAGGTTCCCCTGATAGCGTAGCTTTGCTCAAAGTCGATTTGCCGAGGAGGCAATAAAGGTCCATGTTTCTTTCAGTTTTCGATGTTTTCAAGATCGGTGTGGGACCGTCCAGCTCGCACACCATGGGGCCAATGTCCGCCGCGAATCGCTTCCTGGAGTTGGTGCTGTCGAATGAGTGGCCGCGCCCGTCTTCGAATGTGCAGGTCGCGTCGATCAAGGTCAGTCTGCATGGTTCGCTTGCCCATACGGGCATCGGTCACGGCACGGGCAGAGCAGTCATTCTCGGCCTGATGGGCGAGCGTCCGGATACGGTCGATCCGGACCGGATGGATGCCATCATCGACGAGGTCGAGCATAGCGGGCGTATCACGCCGCCGGGTCATCCCGGATATCAGTTTCATCCCAAGACGGACCTCATCTTCGACAAGAAGGTGCCCTTGCCGGGGCATGCCAATGGCATGAGCTTTTCCGCCTTCGACAAGGATGAGCGCCTGCTCGTCAAGCGCATTTATTATTCCGTTGGTGGCGGTTTCGTCGTCACCGATACCGAGCTCGAACAGATGCGGGCGGACAAGAAGAAGCCGGCGGCTGCCGGCGAGCGTGTTCCGTTCCCCTTTGCCAGCGCCAAGCAGATGCTTGACATGTCCGAGCGCTCCGGCCTTTCGATCGCACAGATGAAGCGCGCCAACGAAGAGACGCGCATGAGCCCCGAGGAGCTGGATGCTGGTCTCGACCGCATCTGGGCGGCCATGAGCAGCTGTATCGACCGTGGGCTCAAGGTCGACGGCATCATGCCCGGCGGCCTGAAGGTGCGCCGGCGTGCGCGCGCCATCCATGACAAGCTGCAGGAGGAGTGGCGCAGCAACCGCATCAATCCGGTGCTCGCCAACGACTGGCTCAGCGTCTACGCCATGGCCGTCAACGAGGAAAATGCTGCGGGCGGCCGCGTCGTGACGGCGCCGACCAATGGCGCGGCCGGCGTCATTCCAGCAACGATCCGCTACTACCAGCATTTTCACGAGGATTGGGATCAGGAAGGCATCCACAACTATCTGCTGACTGCGGCCGCAGTCGGCGGCATCATCAAGCACAACGCCTCCATTTCCGGCGCTGAAGTCGGCTGTCAGGGCGAGGTGGGCTCGGCGGCGGCAATGGCGGCTGCGGGGCTCGCCGCCGTCATGGGCGCAACACCGGAGCAGATAGAGAATGCCGCCGAAATCGCGCTGGAACACCATCTGGGCATGACCTGCGACCCTATCGCTGGGCTCGTTCAGGTGCCCTGCATCGAGCGAAACGCACTTGGTGCCGTCAAGGCGGTTACTGCCGCTTCGCTCGCACTCAAGGGCGATGGCCAGCATTTCGTGCCGCTCGACGCCTGCATCGAAACGATGCGCCAGACCGGCCACGACATGAGCGAGAAATACAAGGAAACCTCCACGGGCGGCCTCGCCGTGAATGTGGTGGAGTGCTGAGTGTGGACGCCTGATCTAAAGGCTTGACGTCCTCAGCCAAAAGGACTTCAACGGCATCCATGGCTTTGCATCTCATCAAATTGTGCGTGGGCGCGGATTCGATCGATGACCTGCGCGAATGGGTTTCCGAGCGGGCGATGAATGCCATCGCCGCCGGTCTGGAGCCGCGTACGACCCATACGACCCGTATGGTGCCGAAGCGCATGGAAGAGTTGTTGGATGGCGGCTCGCTCTATTGGGTGATCAAGGGGCAGGTGCAGGCGCGGCAAAAGCTGCTCGATATCGAGACCTTCACAGATGCGGAAGGCATTCAACGTTGCCGGCTCATCCTCGATCCCAGTGTCGTCGAAACGACAGGTCAGCCTCGCCGGCCGTTCCAGGGTTGGCGCTATCTGCCGCAGGATGATGTCCCGCGCGATCTTGATAGCCTCGGCGCGGCAGCCGAACTGCCCGCCGATTTGCGGCGGGAACTTTCCGAACTTGGATTGCTTTAAGGCGAGGGTCTAAAGCGCGATCTCTGAGATTCGCTCGCGCTTCAGGTTCTTGATTTCGTGCAGTTGGCGTTAGCGCAACCGCATCATGACCGGTGCACGGCCGCTCGGAGCGGTGATGTGCAGGTGGATATGCGCGTCCGGCTGGGAGTAGCGCCAGGCGCGGGCACCGTGGCAAAGCAGGATGCCGATAAGGTCCTTGGTCTTGTTGCGCGAACGGCTGAGGCCCAGATCGGCCAGCCGCATCGCCGCCTCATGGAGCGGATGAAGAGCAAAGCTCTTCTGTTTCGTCTTTCCCCCGCCATCGAGCGAGAGACCGGGAAAGTTCTCGTTCATTGCCATTTCAAGTCCCCGTACACGTTACAAACTCAGGGCCGGTCCGATGGACATCCGGAACCGGGAAGCCAGGCATCTATGCGACAGGCCTGACCGATCTTCATGCATCCCCGCTTCTCTTCGAATAGCGAAAATGCCGCATCTTGTAGTTTCGTTCGCGCTATAAGCGGAAAACCGCCGCGCATTACTCCTGGACATACTTCAGGCGACACGAAACACATTGGTCACCGTTCTATTCCATGCTCGCCCAGCACTTAACGCCGGCGCGCTTCAAAGTTTTGCAGGCGCTGAGGGCCGAGTTCTGATCCTCAAAGCCGCCAAAGCGAGCGCGATAGCCGCCGTCAAAGGCAACGGTATAGGGTTTTGCGGCGCGCAGTGCCTTGCCGCCCTTGCTCTTGGCGGTGTCGAGAAGATCGCTGGCGCCATCCTTGCTGGAGGAAACGCCGATCTGGACGACCCAACCGGTTGCGTCTCGCTCGGCCTTTTCGGCCTTTGCAACCTTTTCCGTCTTCTCCGCCTTTTCAGCGCGCTGCAGTTTCACGACCTTCGTATCGGCTTTGGAGATCGAGGCGGTGGTGACGGTATCGACTTCATCCTCATCGGCATCGTCGGAAGTCGCATCGTCTGAAGCCGCGCGCTGCGGAACAGGCTGTGCTGCAAGCAGGGGATTGGCCGATTTCGGCGTTACCGCTGCAAAGGCCGCCGCGCTAGATGGCTGCTGGGGCTCGACCGCCTCTGCGGCTTCATCGTTGCGAATCTTTGCGTGGTTGACCTCACCAAAGCGGGCACTGGCGACCTGAACATTGGGTGTGGCCGCAGGCGTGTGGGCAATGACCTCGGAGGCGATATGGCGTGTCGAAGCCTGCGGCAGATATGCGGCGATCAACTTGCGCATCTGATTGTCGCGGGCGGGCGTGGACGCGCCGCCAAGCACCACGCCGACGATCGAACGGCCATCGACCTTCACCGAAGTTGCGAGGTTGTACCCGGCTGCGCGCGTATAACCGGTCTTGATGCCGTCGACGCCGCGCACGGAGCCGATCAGGCGGTTATGACCAAAAATGACCCTGCTGCCGAGGTGAAAGCTCGTCTCGGAGAAGAAACCGTAATATTGCGGAAAATGCTCACGAAGGGCGATGCCGAGGCGAGCCTGGTCACGGGCCGTCGTCATCTGCGCGGTATTCGGCAGGCCGTTTGGATTGCGGTAGGTCGTGCGCGTCATGCCGAGCGCGCGCGCCCTGTCGTTCATCATGCGCGCAAAGCCCTCCTCGGAGCCGCCGAGCATCTCACCCAGCGCCATGGCGGCATCATTGGCCGATTTAGTGACAATACCGAGGATGGCCTCGCGTACCGTTACCGAATGGCCAGTGCCGATGCCGAGCTTCGTCGGCGCCTGCATGGCGGCATTCTTGGAGAAGACGACTGGCGTGTCGAGAGTAATGCGGCCTGCTTCAAGTGCTTCGAAGGTCAAATAGACCGTCATCATCTTGGTCAGCGAGGCGGGGTAGTGAAGCGTGTCAGCGTTTTCGCTGTAGAGAACGTTGCCCGTATTGGCATCGACGACGATGCCGGCATATTTCGTGCCCGCATAGGCGCTCACGGCGGTTACCGTGATCGTTGCCGTTGCCACCGAAAAGCCTAGGAACATTCTCGCCAGAATCTTACCGGATTGAGACGACGATACGGGAAGGGTTGATCTGGACACTAAATCACTCTCTGCTTGCATTTACATTCTCGATGATCCGGCCGCCGCCTTCCACAAACGCCCGTTGCGTTCGAGAGTAAGGGCTTAGCGTTACTAATCGGTTTATGATGAACGGTTGGTTTCAGGTTTTCGCGCCATTTTAGCGACCGCCGCCAGTCGCGGGCAAAGAGCCTTGGGTATCCATGAGACGCGCTTTAACGAAGCTCTGGACAGTGGCATCCATGGTGCGCCAATCCCCGAGCTGATTGCTGGAAAAGCGATAGAGGACGCTCAAGTCCTTACCCACCTTGACATCCCTCTGGCAGTCGCCGCTGGTTGCCAGGGCTGGCGATGCGGGCAGGAGGCAGCGCACGACATAGTCAGGCTGTCCCGGACGGGACGCCGTCAAAAGAATCTCGTTGTTGTAGCCGGCATCGGCACGCAGGCGATGCGCCGTCAAACCATGGGGACCGGAATACGGCACTCCATCCATGATGTGAGAATAGATGGGCTCCAACCGGCCGGACATATCACGTGACATCGTGCTTTGGCTGAGCTGCAAGAAGATCAGCGACGAAGATTGAGAGACATCGTCAAAACGAAGCCGATCGGCCTCGCTGTATCCCTGCATCTGCGGCCAGGTGAGGTAGAGATCGACGCGTTCGGCCGTCCCATCGATGCGCTCGCTCGGGAAGCGGATGGTATTTGCCGTCAGGCGCAGCGCATCCTCGCCAATCGTCACGGAGACAGGCTTGGTGTCGGTGGTATGACCACCCAGGGAAATTCTCTCTCCAAGCCAATGACCGCCAACGGAAATGCCGACGGTGAGGGCTGCCAGAACGGCAATGCCCGCGGTGATCCGATAGACGAGACCGCTCGATATCAGCGGCCTTTCGTCAATGCTCGAGGCTGATGACGGAGTAGAAACCATGCCCTTGCCTTCATTTCATTCCACCCCGGATGCCAGCTTCAATGCGAGCGATGGCAATTCCGCGGCAGGATCAGACTTCCAATGAGTCTTGTTCGGAAATGATTGGCGTCACGATGGTTAATGAAGCTTTAAAATTATGTCGGCGACCGTGCTATTGGGCGACGACCCACGCATATCCCGCCATGAATTGAAATTAAGCCGACGAACAAAAAAGAGCCGTTCCCGGGACAGTGGGAACGGCTCAGAGGCACCGGTCTGGACAGAAATCAGGGGACGAGACCGGGTCTCTGCTCTCGATCATCGGCGCTAGGCCACCGACGATCTTTGTATCACTTCCTACTTCAGGCTGCCGACGGCAACGGCGCGGCCGTCCTGGATCTTGACCCAACGGGCCGGGTGGTCGACCGACTGGCGCTTGAGGAAGGTGTATTCCGTCTCAGACCACAGCTTCACCTTGTTGCGCATGTTGTCGAGAACGAAGTCGCCGCGATCGGTACGCACCGTCAGGACAGCATGACCATCGCCATTCGGCTGCAGCACGACGGTCATGAGCAGATCGGACGGAGAGAAGCCGGCGTCGATCAGTTCCTTACGCTTCAGCAGTGCGAAATCTTCGCAATCGCCGGCCGTGGTCGGGATCGCCCACTTTTCCTCGACGCCGTAAAGCTCCATGTCGGTCATCGGCTTGATCGTCGTGTTGACCGTGTAATTGATCTGCAGGATCGTCTTCCAGCTATCCTGGGTGAGGATAATCGGACCCGCATCGCCGCCGGCGAAAGTGCACTCGCGAGGGTTCTCCTTGCAGAACTCGTAGTGACCGATCGGGGGAGCGGCGTCGCCCGTGATCGTCATGTTGGCCGGTGCGGCCTGAGCAAGGCCGAAGAAGCCGAGAGTGGCGAATGCTAAAGCGACGCAACCGCGAAGTACGAAGTGAAAGTTCATGTCCCTGTCCCTGCTTATTTTGTTGGGATCAGAATGACACGCATGCTTTTATCTGGCGCAAAATTGCATAGTCAAATTAAGGGCTTAGTTGAATCAAATCCGCATCAAACTTTCATAAAACACGCAGAAAACTTGAATCAATTTTTCAGCGAATTCGATTAAAATTCGAATGTTTCCGGTATAGTTCCCTGGATTGGCTAAGGCCGTCTCAGCCCTGCTTTCAAATGGTTTATCACCAATGGAATTGTTAACGGCGAGATGGCTCTTACGGTTAAATATCGTCCCATAATGAAACAACATGACCGCCACGGCCAGGAAATGGATGGCCCAAACCGGCCGATATGCCCGCTGCTGTGCCACTTTGGGAAAAATCGGCAAAAAATATTTTTTGATTTTATTTTGAAATTCGCACGCGCATCGCGTCCGCCACCCGGATGATCGTCACTGCCATTTCCGCCAGATCGGCAGAATGGGCTGCGTTGGGAACGACGATTAGCTCAGCCTCCGGCATTGCCCGCGACAATTCCCACGCCGTGACGAGTGGGCCCTCAAGATCGAGCCGCCCCTGAACCATGGTGCAGGGGATGCCGACAATGCGATTGATGTCACGGAGGATCTGGCTTTCTTCAATCCAGGCCAGATGATGAAAGTAATGCGTGATGATGCGAGCGCGCGCTGTCACGTATCGCGAATCGGACCAGCGGGCCGACAGGGTGGCGCGAGGATCGACCAGGATCGAGGCGGATTCCCACTCATGCCAATCGACAGCTGCCTTCACGTGAATGGTCGGATCGGGATTGCACAGAAGGCGGTAATAGGCGCCGACAAGATCACCGTCACGATCCCCTGGCGGAACAGCCGCGCGGAATCGCGCCCACTCCTCGGGAAAGAAACGCCTGAGGCCGTGGTAGAGCCAGTCGATCTCCGTCTGCCTCGTCATGGTAATGCCGACGAGAAGTAAGGACGACACCCGATCCGGATGGGTTTCGGCATAAATCAGGGCAAGCGTGCACCCCCACGAATTGCCGAAAACGGCCCAGCGCTCGATACCGAGCGAAATTCTCAGCCGCTCAATATCGGCGATGGAGCGCCAGGTCGTGTTCGTCGATAGATCGACATCCGGCTCCGACGCGTGCGGGAGGCTATTGCCGCAGCCGCGCTGGTCGAACTGGACGATTCGGTAATGCTGAGGATCGAAATATCGGCGCGTGCCGGCGGAGCTTCCGGATCCCGGCCCACCGTGAAGGATAAGGACGGGTGCTCCCGCGGGATTGCCTGATTGCATCCAGAATATCCGGTGGCCGTCACCGACCTCAAGCAGGCCTTCCGCAAAAGGAGTTATATCGGGATAGAGCATTTCGCCGCCACGCATCGAAGACCAGACAAGCGTCGCTATTTCGGCGCGTTGCGTGACAGGACGATAACAGGATCAGAGAAATTCGCGCAAAGTTTCGCGCGATTGCAGCGAAAGGAACTCGATCGCCACGCCTTCCATGAAGTGACGCACGACACGGCCGCGCATATTGCCGAGCCGCACCGGAGTGCCGAGAGGCGGCCGCACCTCGACATCGACGGCGGCGCCGGAAAGCGAAAGGTCCATGATGCGACAGGTATAGGCCGTACCGTCGTCCATGGTCAGGTCGCAACGGGTGTTGCGCGGCGTCAGACGATCGTGGCGACGATCTTCAGGCAGACCGAGTTCATGCTTGTTGGCAAGCCAGGTAAGCTGGGCGGCAAGTTTTTCGCGCTTCCGTTCGGTCGCGTTAATCGACATGGTGAAACCGCGCCCATCGATGGCAACGACATGGCCTTCGACGCGGCCAAGGTGATCGATGTAAGCAATGACACGCTCATCGGCCCGCGGACGTCCCACGCAGGTGACATACATGTCTCCCGGGGACATTTCGGTTACCAGGCACTCGAATTCCTCATAATTGGCGAGCATCAGTCGACCCTGCATATTGATCGGGACTCGCTGAAAAGTCCGCTGATCGTTGCGGGGGCCATTGCCTGCCAGTTGATTTGACCGCATGCCCTGGGCCGGCTGGAATGAATGCATGGATGAGCTTCTTTGACCGATTACGTCCGATGCAATAACTAGCCGAAAGTTCTTAAGGTAATGTTGTCTTTCTCGCGGCGTTACTTAAAGGCGTCGGCCGATTTTGTCCCGTGACGGTTCAGCTTCGACGTCGCGGCCGCGCATTGCCAGATTGAGTTTCCTGCGCATCCACTCGCCCAGCCGCATGTTTTCATGGGTTGGCAGGATGTCGGTTGGATCGGGATGAGGCGGCGCATCGATGATGCGGGCAGGGCGTTCATACAGCAGGCGCGTGCGATCGAGCGCCAGAAACTCCAGGCAGTCGTTACCCAGCCATGCGGCAGGTGTCGCAGGCGCCAGGCAGCCCAGCAATCTATCGCAAGTATCGCTGGAGCTTCGCAGCGGCATCAGCATCATTTCAAATGCGGCGCTGCGGCCGCTGACGCAGTAGCCTGTTGCATGGATCATGGCGGGAACGACATGCGCCATGACGCCGGCCGCAATGCGCACCGGATCCTCCTGCTGGCTGCCGGCCCAAAGGGCCGCAAAGTCCTCGCCGCGAATTTCGCGTCCCATCAGATTGCAGATCGTCGTACCCGCCAGGCGGAAGCGCGGATTGTCGTCCGCCGTATTCTCGAGAATGAAGAGCTCAGGGAGAATATGGCTGATTGCCGAAGGTTGTATCAAACTGCGCAATGGCGCGTCCGCGTTGCCGCGGATCTGCTCCCAGTAGGTAAATATCTCTGTGCTCGTCTTCTGCCGCATGATGCGTGGGTGTCCCATTTCAGTTCAAACTCGGGGGCGGTTTTCGCCGTCACATCAAGCCTTGCCAGTTTCATGCCAGACCCGGGATGTTAGGGTTAACTATTGGTTTCAATTGCCAATCGCGACGGCAGATGAGAGGAATAGGGCATCACTTCACCAAGTGACCTTCAGCACGAACTTTCAGGGCGCAGCGCCGGCTTTGCAGGCCAATCCAGCGGAAAGACGCCCGTTTGCCGCCCGGCATCCGGGCGGCTTTTTTTTTTAGTTTTGCTGCGCTATGTGTCGATCACATCTCAAGAAAAGCAGAGCAAGACATGGACGATGAACAGCTGCCGCGCCAAGAGCCGGAAGATCCGCGGCCGCAGCGCGTTCCGGCCTTCAATCTGCCGCCGGTCATCCTGGCGAGCCTCGCACTGCTGATTGCCGTCTTCGCGTTGATGAACCTGCCGTCCTGGTCGGATCAGACGTTGAACTGGATCTATTTCACCTTCAGCTTCATCCCGGCCCGCTATGCCTTTCCGCTGTCGCAGCAGGGCCTTGAATGGCTTTGGACGCCCGTTACCTATTCTCTGCTGCATGGCGGCATCGAACATATCGTCTTCAACAGCCTTTGGCTGATGGTGTTCGCGGCGCCGGTCGCACGGCGCATCGGTACCGCGCGCTATGTGATTTTCTGGTTTCTCTCATCCGCCGCCTCCGCCTTCATGCATGCCGCGCTTTATTGGGGCGATCAGACCCTGCTGATCGGCGCGTCCGGCGTCGTTTCGGCACTGATGGGCGCTGCGTGCCGCTTTGCCTTCCCCGCGATGGACGGGCGCCGCGTTTCGATGCGGCAGGCGCATCTCAATCCGCGGCTGAGCATTCTCGGTTCGCTGCGCAGCCGGACTGTCGTTGCCTATATCGTCATGTGGATTGCGGGTAACGCGCTCGTCGCCTTCGGCATTACACTAGTCGGCGACAGCGCGCAGCCCGTCGCCTGGGATGCCCATATCGGCGGCTTTCTTTTCGGGTTTCTGTTGTTCGCCTTGTTTGACCGCCAGCCGCGGATGGAAGAGCAAGAAGCTATACCGCTCGACGAATGAAGCTGTTGCTTTCTTGCTGCGGCAAGCGCACCATTGTTATCCGTCGGTCGCGGGATAAAGGAGATCGACTCGACCGACGGACAAAGCGCCGGTTTGAGCTCCGGGGGTAATTTCGGAACATATCGGATGCTTCAAGTGTTCACCATGCTTTCGAGATGGGAGGATCGAATGTCAGTTTCCGTGAAGGCCATACTGGATGCCAAAGGCCGCGACGTCGTTACTGCCGGAGGCAATACGACGGTTGCCGAGGCTGCCAAACTACTCAACGAAAAGCGCATAGGCGCCATCGTCGTCGTCGGAATGAACAGCAAGATTTCCGGCATGTTTACCGAGCGCGATATCGTCAATGCCGTTGCCAAGCATGGCGCTGAATGCCTCGACAAGCCGATCGCATCGCTGATGACGGCAAAGGTACAGCGTTGCAAGGAGGATACCACGACCGATGAGCTTATGGAGGTGATGACCTTGGGTCGCTTCCGCCACGTGCCTGTCGAAGAGAAGGGCAAGCTCACCGGCATCATCTCGATCGGCGACGTCGTCAAATGGCGTATCCGCGAAATCGAGATCGAGGCGGAGCATATTAAGGCCTATATCGCCGGGTGACGAGCAGATTAGGGTCACCAGAGCAATCGACCCAGTGGGTCGATTGCAAGGCTGAGCGACTGCAGTTTGCCGTGAAATCCCGCTCGCCGAGCGTTTGCTGGCATCTGGTCCGCTGCAGGCGAAACGGTACGATTTGCCGATGTCTCGGTTTGCGCCTTAGCGCGCGTATGCTTCCTGCATACGCCGGATTTCGGTCAATCTTGCCGACGCTTCCTCATAGCCGCGTTCTATCGCTTCGCCGGCACGATGAAATTCCGAAAGACCGATGTCGCTCAGGCGCGGATGCAGCGCCAGATCAGGCGGATCACCGGCCAGTCGAGCGCGCGCTATTCTATCCTGTATGATGTTGAAGGCCTGCACCATGACACCGGTCATGCCGAGTTTCGTTGCAGGAGTATCGTCGCGACGGACTTGATCGCCGTTCGGCGGGCCGACATTATGTTTGACCACAGCAGACCTGCCGTAGAGGTCGTAGTGCAGGTTCACGCCGATCACCAGCGGCTGCTCATAGCTGCGGCATACCGAGACCGGAACCGGGTTGACCAGCGCGCCATCGACCAGGGTTCGACCATTGGAGCGAATGGGCTCGAAGATGCCGGGCAGGGCGTAAGAGGCACGTAGGGCCGTGATGAGGGAGCCGTTGGCGATCCAGACTTCGTGACCGGTGTTCAGTTCCGACGCGACGGCAACGAACGGGCGATCCAGATCCTCGATCGCAAGGCCTTCCAGATGTTCCTGCATGCGCTTGGTCAGCCGCATGCCGCCGAACAGGCCGCTACCGCCTATGGTCAGATCGAGAAGGCTTGCGATGCGGCGCATAGTCAGCGAACGGGCGAAAGCTTCGAGCTCATCAAGCTTGCCTGCCAGATAGCAACCGCCGACCAGCGCGCCGATCGACGTGCCGGCGATCATGCCGACGGCTATGCCGGCTTCGTCCAAGGCGCGCAACACGCCGATATGGGCCCAGCCGCGCGCTGCGCCGCCGCCGAGCGCCAGCGCGATCTTGACTTTCTTGGGGGGAGCCGGAGCGAGAGTAGGTGGGGAGGTATCTTGCGAGGTGCTCAAAGCGGTCGAGTTCTGTCCGCCATTGTGACGATTCAAACCCCAATTCAGCATTTGAAGCCTCCTCCGAGGCCCCGCGCGCCTCTTGCTAAAATACTGTCCCTTTTTCGTTTCGAAATCGTATACTGGTTGCAACCAGTTCAAGCACGTCGCCGATAGGTCTAGTGCTTGTAAACGTCTTCCGGATCGAAATGCAGGTGATCGTCGACCACGCTCAGCACCGGCTTTCCGTCTTCCAGCTCGACGGTGCGATAAAAGCAGGAGCGACGTCCAGTATGACACGTCGCGTCGTGTCCGGCGACCTGCACTTTCAGCCAGATAGCATCCTGATCGCAGTCCGTACGAATTTCCGTCACCGTCTGCAGATTTCCGGAGGTTTCGCCCTTCTTCCAGAGTTTTCCGCGAGAGCGGCTGAAATAGTGCGCGGTGCCGGTCTTGATAGTCAGAGCCAAAGCCTCGGCGTTCATGTGAGCGACCATGAGGAGCTCGCCGTCATGCGCGTCGGTCACGATCGCGGTGATCAGGCCGCGATCGTCGAAGCGAGGCGTGAAATCGCCAGCATCTTCGAGTTCGGATTTGTCGTCGGAAGGCGCATTGAAAATAATGTTCATTTCCGGCTATTTCCCTGAAGTCCGGTTGGAGCATGATGCCGAAAAGTGAGAGCGGTTTTCGGCCGACGTCATGCTCTACTTCTTTTATTCTAGGGCGGATTCGGAATTTAGGCCCACTCGGCCTAAAATCATCCGGCTCTAGCGGCCGCGGACCATCGACATGAAACGGACCTGTTCTGCTGGATCAGCCTTAAAGGCGCCGGTAAAGGTCGTCGTCAGCGTCGTTGAGCCCTGTTTCTGTACACCGCGCATCGCCATGCACATATGCTCGGCATCGATCATCACGGCAACGCCGCGCGGACGCAGCGTATCGTCGATGGCGTTGGCGATCTGCGCAGTCATGGCTTCCTGCGTCTGCAGCCTACGGCCGAAGATTTCGATGACGCGTGCGATCTTCGAAAGGCCGAGCACACGGCCGTTCGGCAGGTAGGCCACATGGGCCTTGCCGATGATCGGGACCATGTGATGTTCGCAATGCGAATAGAAGGGAATGTCGCGCACGAGGACGATGTCGTCGTAGCCGGCAACCTCTTCAAAGGTACGGCCGAGCACATCCTCGGGGTTCAGGTCATAACCGGAGAAGAGCTCGCGATAGGCCTTGGCGACGCGCGCGGGCGTGTCGAGCAGACCTTCGCGCTGCGGATCGTCACCAGCCCAGCGAAGCAAAACGCGAACTGCATCTTCTGCTTCCTTCTGCGACGGACGGTCGGATTCAACGGCTTGCGGAAAGTTCTTTACAATGGCGTCCATTACCTGTGGTTCTCCTGACCCGCTACGCGGATATCATCTTGTCGGACTCGCCACTGGCATCCCCGAGGTACGGAGATTGTGTACCTTTGGCGGGCTCCGGGGCGTTCTGGCTGGCGGACAAGCCTGCCGTCCTGCACGGTTTCCCATCAAACTTACAGAAGACCATTGCATTTCGTTGGTCTTCGAACGACATACATATAGTATGGCATTGTCCCTGTGAAAGTGTCCTAAACGGACACGCTGTGTTTTTTGTTACGAAACACTAACGGGTGCATCGGAGCAAAATCTGGTATGGACGACATCTACAACAGCAAAATCCTGGAGTTTGCCGGCAATATCGGCCGTATCGGCAGTCTTCCTGACGCCGATGCCAGTGCCCAGGCCCATTCCAGACTGTGCGGTTCTCGCGTAAAAATCTGGCTGAAAATGGACGGCGATGTGGTGACGGATTTTGCCCATGACGTCAAGGCGTGTGCGCTTGGCCAGGCGTCGTCGTCGGTCATGGCGCTTCACGTGGTCGGCGCTTCGGCAGATGAAGTGCGCAAGGCCCGCGAAGACATGCTTGCCATGCTCAAGGCTGATGGCGAGGGGCCGAGCGGTCGGTTCGAAGACATGCGCTATCTGCGGCCCGTCAGGGATTACAAGGCGCGCCATGCATCGACGATGCTCACCTTCGATGCCGTTGTCGATGCGATCGGTCAGATCGAAGCGGCTCGCCAGGGCGAAAATGCCAAAGCCGCCGCGGCGGTCTGAACGGAATAGCGACGATGTGCCAGTTCTGTCTCATGCAGGAAGACGAGGATGAGGGCGGCGCCGCTCCTTCAAAACCGGCGCGACGCAAGACGTCGCTATCTGGTGACAAAGTGGCAAGGTCGAGAAATTATTCCGGGCCATTCCGCAAGACGCCGGACCGGCTTTTCGGCATGGGCCTCATTCGATTGTATCAGCTCACGCTTTCCGGCTTCGTCGGCAATTCCTGCCGCCACATCCCGACCTGCTCGGAATATGGTTATGAGGCCGTCGCACGCCACGGACTTTGGGCCGGCGGCTGGATGACGCTGTTTCGGGTAGGGCGCTGCGGACCGGGTGGTACGAGCGGGCTCGATCCAGTGCCCGATGAACTCTCGCGTCGCTATCATTGGTGGACGCCCTGGCGCTATTTCCGCCTCGGGCAGAAGGCCGCCTGACGGCATGGCGGTCTATGTCGCGCTGCTCCACAGCATAGTTCTCGGCGCCGGTCGCAGGGTTGTGATGGCCGACCTCAAGGCGATGGCGGAGGAGCTTGGTTTCAAAAACACCAGAACGCTGGTAGCAACCGGCAATCTCCTTTTCGAATGTGAGAAGCAGCCGATCGCTTCTATTGAAGCGAAACTCGAGGCAGGCTTTGCCGCCACCTTCGGAAAGCATGTCGATATCATCGTGCGCGATGCCGACACATGGCTGAAGCTTGCCGAGAACAATCCTTTCCTGGATGGAATCGGCAGCGAAGTCATCGTTCGGGTGATGCGACAGCCACTCGAGCTCGAGGTTCTTGAGACGCTTGCCAGATATCGGCGCGATGAGCGCATGGCCGTTGTCGACGGCGATCTCTGGATCGATTTCGGCCTCAAGGCCAGCGAGACTAAAATGCTGCCGGCCCTGACGACAAAGAGGCTCGGCGTCGGAACGATGCGAAACTGGAACACAGTGCGCGGTTTGGCTGAGATGGTCGGGCGCGACGAAAGAGCCAGTACTTAAAAGCCCTAGAGGTATACTTTTGCTATCATATCGATCCTGTGGTTTGGTGTTCAAACACAACCACGCGACAGATATGGGGTAGGAACGCTTTGGGTGAGGATATCTCAAAAGATCCCAAACAGGAGTTGCAGGCAAAAATTGCCGCTGCGAATAGGCGCGGCCAAATGCTTGTGTCTGTGTGGGGTATCTCGCTTCTTGTGACGATCGTGGCTTGGGTGCTGTTCCGCTACCAGCTGCAATCCTCTGCGTGTTATTTCCGCGACAACCCATTCTTGCGTGATCTTTGGCCGCCAAATGCTACCGCTTTGTCGCAAATGCCGAGTTTACCCTATACCGAGCGGAATCAATGCGTTTTCTTTGGAGTGAGATCGATAGCGAGCCTGACATTATTTTTAGGTCTTGCTGCTCTTTTAGCTTGGTCAGCCAAAGGTTTGCGAAATTACAGACTCAAGAAAGCATCTCTAGCACTTCCGGTTTTGCTTATAGGTTTTGCTATATTTTTGATGTGGCTGGACAAATTCGACAGTTACAACGGCCGATACGCTTGGATTGGTTTTCACCCAAATGATTCCATCGGCGCCGCAATCATCAAAAGCCTCTTTAGAATACATCTTTATTATTTTTTGCTTTTCTCTTGGGCTCTCAGCCTCATTATCTATTTTTTACAGAAGCCTGTTCCGACTTCCCCTCATCCAGCGGATAAAGGGCCACTCGATTTGCAGGGCTCTTAAACCGGCTGTCCTTTGACTAACCGGCGAAAAGCCTTTATCAGGCACCCGGTCATTGTCCGCAACGACGCGGATACATGATCATTTCCACCAAACCACCCGCATTCGTTGGCGGGACTGGACAAGGAGAATATCGATGTCCCAACCTGTTTCCCTGACATTTCCCGATGGTTCCGTGCGCAGCTTCGCTGCGGGCACGACCGGTCGCGATGTCGCCGAATCCATTTCCAAGTCGCTTGCCAAGAAGGCTGTCGCCATTGCGCTCGACGGCACGGTGCGCGACCTTTCCGATCCGATCGTCGATGGCAAGATCGAGATCATCACCCGCAGTGACGACCGTGCGCTCGAGCTGATCCGCCACGACACCGCGCACGTTCTCGCCGAAGCCGTACAGGAACTCTGGCCGGGAACGCAGGTGACGATCGGCCCGGTCATCGAAAACGGATTCTATTACGACTTCGCCAAGAACGAGCCCTTCACGCCCGATGACCTTCCAGTCATCGAGAAGCGGATGCGCGAGATTATTCTGCGCAACAAGCCGTTCACCAAGGAAATCTGGTCGCGCGAGAAGGCGAAGGAGGTCTTCGCCTCCAAGGGTGAGCGCTACAAGGTGGAGCTGGTCGATGCCATTCCTGAAGGTCAGGATCTGAAGATCTATTACCAGGGTGACTGGTTCGACCTCTGCCGTGGTCCGCACATGGCCTCGACGGGCCAGATCGGTAATGCCTTCAAGCTGATGAAGGTGGCCGGCGCCTACTGGCGCGGCGACAGCAACAACCCGATGCTGACCCGCATCTACGGCACGGCATTCGCCGAGCAGGCGGACCTGGACAACTATCTGCACATTCTTGCCGAAGCCGAAAAGCGCGACCATCGCCGTCTCGGCCGCGAAATGGATCTGTTCCATTTCCAGGAAGAAGGCCCTGGCGTCGTCTTCTGGCACGGCAAGGGCTGGCGGATGTTCCAGACGCTGGTCTCCTACATGCGCCGGCGGCTGCAGGGCGACTATCAGGAAGTCAATGCGCCGCAGGTGCTCGACAAGTCGCTTTGGGAGACTTCGGGGCACTGGGGTTGGTACCGCGATAACATGTTCAAGGTCACCGTTGCCGGCGACGATACCGACGACGATCGTGTCTTCGCGCTGAAGCCGATGAACTGCCCAGGCCATATCCAGATCTTCAAGCACGGCTTGAAATCTTACCGCGAACTGCCGATCCGTCTTGCGGAATTCGGTGCCGTTCATCGTTACGAGCCCTCGGGCGCGTTGCACGGCCTGATGCGCGTGCGCGGTTTCACGCAGGACGACGCCCACATCTTCTGCACCGACGAGCAGATGGCCGCCGAATGCCTGAAGATCAACGATCTCATCCTGTCGGTCTATGAAGACTTCGGCTTCAAAGAGATCGTCGTCAAGCTCTCGACCCGCCCGGAAAAGCGCGTCGGTTCAGATGACCTCTGGGATCGCGCTGAAAGCGTGATGATGGACGTGCTGAAGACGATCGAAGCGCAGTCCGAAGGACGTATTAAAACCGGCATTCTGCCGGGCGAGGGTGCGTTCTACGGTCCGAAGTTCGAATATACGCTCAAGGACGCCATCGGTCGTGAATGGCAGTGCGGCACGACGCAGGTCGACTTCAACCTGCCGGAGCGCTTCGGTGCTTTCTACATCGACCAGCATTCGGAAAAGACGCAGCCGGTGATGATCCACCGCGCCATCTGCGGCTCTATGGAGCGCTTCCTCGGCATCCTGATCGAGAACTTTGCCGGCCATATGCCGCTCTGGGTCTCGCCGCTGCAGGTCGTCGTTGCAACGATCACCTCGGAAGCCGATGCCTATGGCGAAGAAGTTGCTGAAGCGCTGCGCGATGCCGGTCTCGATGTCGAGACCGACTTCCGCAACGAGAAGATCAACTACAAGATCCGCGAGCATTCGGTGACGAAGGTTCCGGTGATCATCGTTTGCGGCAAGAAGGAAGCAGAAGAGCGTTCGGTCAATATCCGCCGCCTCGGCAGCCAGTCGCAGACCTCGATGTCGCTCGACGAAGCCATCGCGTCGCTCACCCTGGAAGCAACGCCGCCGGACGTTCTGCGCAAGCGCGAAGCCCGGCGCGTCAAGGCCGCTTGACGCCAATCGTCTCTGACGGCACCTTCAGGGTGCCGTCAGACAACTGACATAAAGCTTTCATATAGTAGAAAATCAAAGCGTTGCTGCAGCCGCAGAGTGCGCCGCAGTGGAAGATAGGAGCGGGGCAGCCCGTCGCGCATTTGGATTTCAAAGAATTATCCTACGCCAATGAACGGGATCCGCGCATAAAACGCTGGTTCATCCGCTCCATTGAAGGCCTGTCCGGCCGTGATCGCTATGCTCGGCTCTACGATATCTGGCGCACCGATATCATCGGCAAGAGCGAGCGTGTATTCGGCAAGATGCTCGACCTTATCGATGTTCGCCTACTCGCCAAGGGGGAATGGCCGCCACGGGAAATCCCCGAGGCGCCTATCGTCATCGTCGCCAATCATCCCTACGGCATCGGCGACGGGATCGCCGTCCTGGCGCTTGCCGAACAGCTCGGTCGCCCGTTCAAGGTGCTGATCAACAACGAGTTGTTGAAGGTGCCGGAGATGTACGATTATTCGCTTCCTGTTTCCTTCGAGGAAACCAAGGAGGCGATGGCGATCAACATGAAGACGCGCCACGAGGCGGTTCGCCTGCTCAAGGAAGGCACCACGATCATCGTCTTCCCGGCCGGCGGCGTTGCGACCGCGAAAAAAGGCTTTGGCCGCGCCGAAGACCTGCCCTGGAAGATATTTCCCGCCAAACTCATCCAGGCGGCACGCGCCAGCGTTATTCCGATCTACTTCGAAGGGCAGAATGGCCGGCTCTTCCATCTGGCAAGCCGTCTCTCGATGACGCTGCGCATATCGCTGCTGATCCGCGAATTTCGGCGCCTTTCCGGAAGCACCATCACGGCGCATATCGGTGCGCTGATGAGCTGGGAAGCGCTCAGTGAGGGAAGCGATCGTAAGGATCTGCTCTCAAAGCTCTACGCCGCCGTATTCTCTATGGCGCCACCGCGAAAAATGTCGCGCCGAAAAGCGGTTTGACGGGCTAAGTCTATCAAGACGGAAGCGGGTGCCTGAAAAGCCGCAGGCACCGTCAATCCATGCTGTCGCCTTCATCGCCAGCGGTGGGGGCCAGCTGTTCGTATGTGGGAAGCGGCTGCTGGTTCGAGGTCGCCGGCTGGCTCTGCGGCGATTGCGTCTGGCGCATCTGGGGCATTTGCAGCGGAAGCTGCTGGGCCGGTTGCCGTCCGTCGACCTCTTGCGGCTGCTGCTGCTTCATCAGCACTTCAACATCGGTATTCATGCCCGCAGCCACGGTAAAATCGCGCTGATAGATCTTGTCCTTGTTGCGGGCAACGGCAGTATAGCGACCCTCGGCAAGCACCATGGTCGGAAAGGCGCTGACGCTTTCGCCGACGATATCGCCGGCCGACGTCAGTATCGACCAGGCGGTATCGGCGATCGCCTCGCTGCCGGCGTCGGACACTAGCTTGAAGGTGATCTTGGCCGCTCGGTGCTGGATGGTTGCCTCCGTCACCTTGCCAGCTTCGACCTGGATATCGGCACGGATGACCGCGTTAACTTCGCCATATTCTGAAACGATGTGGTAGGTGCCGGCACTTAGGCCGACGAGTGTATTCGGCTTGACATCATCCATGACAAGGCCGCGTTCGCCATCGTCCTTGGCTTCGCTGGAATAGATCGAGAAGCTCAATTCATCCGGCGGGATGCGGACATCGGATCCGGATACGGCGTTCAACACCATGCCGCCGGCATCGAGCACCATGGTCTGCTTCTGCGTTTCGCCGGTTTCAGATACGCTGAGCTTCTTGGTAACACCGGCGCGGCCGAACGAGACGTTGACGAAATAATCTCCGGGCATGAGGTGGAATGAGGCCGAGCCGCCCTTCGAGCTAGCCACCAGCGGCAGTTTGCCGTCAGCGCCTGCAATCGGGCTGAAGACATACCAGGAGAGGCCCTGCTGCTGCGGGCTGCTCTGTGGCGTCATTTTGGCTTCGAGCGAAACGTCCTTCAGTGAGCGCGCGGCGGAATTCTCGCCATCAGGCGCAACGAACGCATTGAGCTTCGGCATCTTCACGCTGCCGTCAAGCTGCTTGAACTCCTTGAAAGCTTCCTGCGCCGAGGCGTTTGTGCAGAGGCAGCCGAGAACCGCGAGAGCCGCGCTCAATCGGCGAGCCGATGAAATGCCTGACATGGGTTCCGAACCGATTGACTTCCGATAAGACACACGCCACTTCAAAACCAATGCCATGACAAATTCAAGGCCTGCATCCTCTTATCCGTTAAATGAAAGCAATCACTCCATGAAAACCGATATTAAGCTGATCGATTATCTTGCCGTGCGCAGATCCATTCCTGCCTTTCAGATGGCTGAACCAGGCCCGGAAAAGGCTGAGATCGAGGAGATTATCCGCCTGGCCTCGCGTGTTCCCGATCACGGCAAGCTCGCGCCCTGGCGTTTTATCGTCTATCGCGGTGAGGAACGTACGCGGATCGGCGAGGAATTGCTGAAGCTCGCTTTGGAGGCCAAGCCCGACTTGTCGGAAGAGATGATTCAGGTGGAGCGTACCCGTTTCACGCGCGCGCCGGTCGTGATCGCCGTCGTCAGCAAGGCAGCGCCGCACGTGAAGATCCCCGAGTGGGAGCAATTGATGTCGGCCGGGGCGCTTTGCCTCAATTTGCTGATTTCCGCCAATGCCCACGGCTGGGTATCGAACTGGTTGACCGAATGGTTTGCCTATGACGAACGCGCCTATCCGCTGCTCGGCGTTGCTCGTGGCGAAAAAGTCGCCGGCTTCATCCATATCGGCTCTTCGGACTTTCCGCCCGTGGAGCGTCCACGCCCTGAGTTGGCGGAAACCGTAACCTGGGTCGGAGGCGACGACGCCTGATGTTCTATTCGACGGACACCAATCGTCATGGCCTGGCGCATGATCCGTTCAAGGCGATCGTCGCGCCGAGGCCGATCGGCTGGATCGGCAGCAAGGGCAGGGACGGTTCGCTGAACCTGTCCCCCTATTCCTTCTTCAATGCGGTCAGCGACCGGCCGAAGCTGGTGATGTTCTCCTCGTCCGGCCGCAAGGACAGCGCGCGCAACGTCGAGGAAACGGGTGTCTTCACCGCCAACCTTGTCAGCCGCAATCTCGTGGAGAAGATGAACCACTCGTCGATTGCGGCACCTTATGGTGTCAGCGAGTTCGAGCTGGCCGGGTTGACGGCTGCGCCCGCGAAATTGATCGACGCGCCTTATGTGGGCGAAGCCTTCGCCGTGCTCGAGTGCCGGGTGACGGAGATCCTCCGGCCGAAGGGCCTCGACGGTGAACCCTCCGAGAATCTCATGGTCATCGGCCAGGTCGTCGGCATCCATATCGATGAGGCGATCATCCGCGATGGCAGGCTCGACATGGCGCTTGCAAGGCCGGTCGCGCGCATGGGCTATATGGACTACGTCGAAGGCAGTGATGTTTTCGAAATGATGCGCCCCAAGGCTCCCTGATTTCAGCCTTTGTTTTTGAGGGGTTAACAAACACGGTAAACGACCCGTAAACCTTTGCCCACTAACGTTGGCAGCATGAGTTTGCGGGGCCGGAATCGCCCCGCCGATATCGGGGCGTTACGTGATCATAGAAGCATTCCTTCGTTGGGCTGAGACCGCAAAGGCAGAAAACCGGGCAAGGGCCGCCAATGCGCTCGGCCGCGCCTATCTCCAGTCGGAAATGCCGAAGGAAGAGCGCGTCGCCGCCGAGATGGCGATGACCTATCTGCTGGATGATCCGTCACCCCGCGTGCGGCTTTCCCTCGCCGAAGCGGTGGCGTATTCCCCCAGAACTCCTCGCAACGTGATTCTGACGCTTGCAGAAGACCAGCCAGAGATCGCAGGACAGATCATTCTGTTTTCGCCGGTGTTTACCGATGGAGACCTTGTCGATCTCGTACTGCATGGCAGCGATGTAACGCGGGTGCTGATTGCATCGCGCGGGCAAGTACCCCGCGTCGTTTGTGCGGCGCTCGCAGAAATCGGCGAAGAGACCGAAATCCTGTGCCTTCTCGAAAATGACGGCGCCCTGCTGTCGCAGGCTTCGCTGAAGCGCATTGCCGAGCGTCTCGGCGACTGTGCCGACATACGCGGCCTTCTTCTTTCCCGCGATGTTCTCGCCTCCGACGTCAGGCACTTGCTGATGCGTCGGGTCAGCGAGGCACTGTCGGAATCGAACCTCATTCAGACGGTGATTGGCACCGGCAGGTTGCAGCAAGTGGCGCGCGAGGCGAGCGACTCCGCCGCAGTCGCAATCGCCGGGTCGACACAACACGAACAATTGCCCGATCTGGTCGAACATCTGAGGCAATCCGGCTGGTTGACGCCGGCATTCCTGATGCACGCCTTGTGTTCCGGCAAGGTCGATTTCTTCACCTGCGCGATAACCAATCTTTCTGGCTGTGATGAGCGGCGCGTTCGCTCCATCATCTCAAGGGGGCGGGTCTATGCGATCCGCGCGCTTTACGAGAGCGCAGGCCTCTCGCGGGATATCAGCATCGTGTTCATAGAAGCAACGTTGATCTGGCGCGAGGCATCGCGCAAGAACGGCGAGGCCATGCTGGAAAATGTTTCTTCCCGCCTAGCTCGCAAGTTCCGGCTCGCGGAGCAATCGACCGCGGCGACGCAGCTGCTGGACATGGTGGAGAAGCTTGCGAATACGGAACGGCGGCAAACGGCGAGGAATTTCGCGGCACTGGCGACCCTTGCCGCCGCGTGATATCCAGCAAGCGACTTGTTTGCGAGGTATATTTTGTCCCTGATGATCGCTATCGAATCGCCCCGCCAGGATGGCGTCATCCGTCTTCTGGAGATGTCGGATGCCTTTGCGGAATCATTGTACCCGGCTGAGAGCAACCACATGCTCGATCTCTCTTCGCTAGAGAAACCAGAGGTAACCTTCTGGGTTGCCAGGATCGCGGGTGATATCGTCGGCTGCTGCGCACTGGTCGGGGCCGGCGATGGAAGTGCCGAGATCAAGCGCATGTTCGTAGACCCTGCCGCCAGAGGGCAGAGCGTTGCTCGAAAGCTGATGGAGACGGTTGAAGCAACAGCGATCGAAAAGCGGTTCGACGCCATCCGGCTGGAAACCGGCATCTATCAACCGGAAGCAATCGGCCTCTATAAGAAGTTCGGCTATACCGAAATCCCCGCCTTTGGCAGCTATTTGCCTGACCCGCTCAGCCTGTTCATGGAGAAGCGCCTCAATCAGGCTTGAGGCGGGTCGCGATCTGTTAGCTTTACTGTGTGCGGTTTAGAGTCGTCTATCATCAGATAGACGACGCGCGCATTCGCGCGGAGTGTCTTGGGCGAAGCCTATTTTTCAGCGCTGTCCTGTAGCTGCAGTTGCAGCTCCGGCTCTTGCATATGCTGCTCCTCGGTCAATTCGGCCTCGCGGATCCATTCGCGCCAGATTGCGACGATGATGGCCATCAGCACAGGGCCGATGAATAGGCCAAGGAAGCCCATGGTTTTCACGCCGCCGACAAGGCCGAAGAAGGTTGGCAGGAACGGCAGCTTGATCGGCCCGCCCACGAGCTTCGGACGAAGCGTCTTATCGACGATGAAGAGTTCGATCGTGCCCCAGAGGAAGAGGGCTATACCTGCCCAGAGCGAGCCGCTTGCGATGAGATAGATGGAGACCAATGACATCGACAGCGGAGCGCCGCCCGGCACCAGAGCCATGACGCCGGTCAGGACGCCGAGCGTAATGGCAGACGGAGCGCCGGCGATCCAATAGGCGATGCCGAGAACGATGCCTTCGCCGATGGCGATCAGCGTCATGCCCATAACGGTGGAGCTGATTGTCGCCGGCACGACGCGGGAAATGCGCTCCCAGCGGTTCGGAAGAATGCGTTCGCCAAGTAAATCGACCTGACGGACGAAGGTCGAACCGTCGCGATAGATGAAGAACAGGGCGATCAGCATGAAGAGCAGGGTCAGGACGACGTGAAACGCATTGCCGCCGGCGGCAAGCACGGCCCTGTATATATTGCCGATGTGCGCGCCGCTGACGATCTGGGCCAATTCGCCGAGAGAGCCGGGGCTGCCTACATACTGTACCCATTGATCGCCAAGCCATGAGCCGACGACGGGCAGGGCCAGGATCCATTGCGGCGGTGGAGCACCATCGCGATTGACGTGCACCGCCCAGCCGAACCAGTCGCGCACTTCACCGGCCATATAGAGCGCTGAGAGGACGATTGGCAGGACGAGGAACGTCACGATGAAGGCTATGGCTATGCTGGCCGCAAGTGTGGTGTTTCCACCTGTGCGGCGCACGAGATCGCTATAGAGCGGCCAGGTGGCAAAGCCGATGACAGCCGCCGCCAAAACCGGAACGAGGAAGCCGTAGAAAAAGTAGATGCCGGCAATTGCTATGAGGATAAGAAGCCAGCGGGCTGCAGAGATGGATGGTATAAGAGGCATTCGCGCATGCGCGCTTGGTCCGAGCCAACGATGCTCTTTCAGCTTCTGACGTTCAAAGACACCCACCAGACCTACTTCGCCCCACATTACTAGATTACCCGGTTATGGGGTATGATCTAGGCTCTTTCAAGGGCACCGCCCTGAAAGCCTCTTTATTCCGCCGCCGTGACAGTAACACGACTACGTTGCGGATAAATATAAGTTCTCAACCCGGTCGGCGAACTACCTTGAAAGCAAAGAACTGAGTCTTTTGTGTTGGGTTGAAGTTATTGTCGGAGACGAGGATCAGCACGTCCGTACCATCCTTTGCCTTACCGAAGGTAATACCTTCGATATTGTCGGGAACGAGGCCGAGTGCCCGCAGATCCATGATCTGCGTCTTGCGCACAGGTACGATCCGCTGATCCGTTTTTGCCAGGGAAGAGATGTTCGAGATGTCGGTGGCGCCATCGAGGTCGAACATGTTGATGACCACGGAAGTACCGACGCCTTCCGCGTAGCCACGTTCGATCGAAAGCAGGCGACGATCGTCAAGCGCCATGATCTCGGACAAGCCGAAATCGTTCCAGCCCTTCGCCGTAGACGGAGCCTGCGGGATGGGCGCGATCGGGTAGGCGTATTGCGCCTTCTGCTCTCCTGTCGCTACATCGTAACGGATGAGGCGAGCAAGTGCGCCGCCGGTTAGCGTGGCGATCGGTCCGTCCTGATAGAGCGCCGACTCGGTGCCGACGATCAGATCGCCGCCGGGCAAGAAGGCCAGGCCTTCGAAGGCGAGATTGTCACGAATGCCGACGCTTTTGTCTGCGGTCGGGGCGAAATTGGCCGGAAGCGAGAATTCGCGCATGAAACCGCCGTCGCGGCTGGCGATCCGCACGAAAGGCGGCAGCAACGCCTTGCCGTCGCCTTCGCTGGTCCAATAGATCCCGTCTCTGCCCAGACGAACGGATTCAGCATCGACCTTTTTCGTCCCGAAAGGCTGGTCATCCTTGTCTTTCAGCGTGACATGATCGAGAATCGCCACACCCTTCAAGCCGCTGGCGCTGACATCGATATCGAGATTGTAGAAGCGAGCCGGCGCCTTTTCAGACCGATCATCACTGATCGAGATATAGCGGCCGGTGGATGGATCGAATTCGATCCCCGAAAGTCCGCCCATCTCCACGCCATTCTCGCTGAAACCCGTGGGAATATCGTAGCTGCCGAGATAGGAGAGGCTGATGCCCGCGCCACAATCGCCGAACGGGCAGGGCACGTCGATCGGCGTGCCGATCTCGAGTGCGGAGGCGGCATGACCAAACAGAAGAAAAGCGGCAGTCGTCAGAAATGGCTTCAACATGGCGAAATCATCAATCCAGATCGTGAAATGGCGGCATTGAGAACAATGCCGCCATCTACACATTCATCCATGACGTCTTTGTAACGGATATCGGACAATCCGATAAAATTTCGCGAAGCTCTCTACTGGCCGGCAACCGGAGATTGCCTCGCCGTCAGATATCCAGATCTGCGGCAAAGGCAGCCCGTTCCTGGATGAACCGAAAGCGAGCATCGGCCTTGGTGCCCATCAGATTGTCGACGGCGTCGCGCGTGCCTTCGAAATCGACCTCGTCGATCTCGACGCGCAGAAGCGTGCGCTTGGACGGATCCATCGTCGTTTCCTTGAGCTGGGCAGGAAGCATTTCACCCAGACCTTTGAACCGGCTGATCTCGACCTTGCCTTTGCCCTTGAATTCCGTCTCCATCAGCTCCAGCCGGTGGGCGTCATCACGGGCATAGATGGATTTCGACCCCTGTGTGATCTTGTAGAGCGGCGGCACCGCCAAAAAGAGGTGGCCGCCGCGAATGAGCTCCGGCATTTCCTGATAGAAGAAGGTAATCAGCAGCGAGGCGATATGAGCACCGTCGACGTCGGCATCGGTCATGACGACGATGCGCTGATAGCGAAGGTCTTCCTCACGGTATTTCGTACGCGTGCCGCAGCCGAGCGCCTGGACCAGATCGGTAATCTGCTGGTTGGCAGAGAGCTTCTCCCGGCCAGCGCTCGCAACGTTGAGGATCTTGCCGCGCAAGGGCAGGATGGCCTGGTTGGTGCGGTTTCGCGCCTGCTTGGCCGAGCCACCTGCCGAATCACCTTCGACTAGGAAGAGTTCCGCGCCTTCGGACGTATTCTGCGAGCAATCCGCCAGCTTGCCTGGCAAGCGCAGCTTGCGCACGGCGGTCTTGCGGTTGACTTCCTTTTCCTTGCGGCGACGCATGCGCTCGTCTGAGCGCTCGATTACCCATTCCAGCAGCTTTTCGGCTTCGGCCGGATTGTCAGTGAGGTAATGATCGAAGGGATCGCGCAACGTATTCTCGACGAGGCGCTGTGCCTCGACGGTCGCAAGCTTGTCCTTCGTCTGACCGACGAATTCCGGTTCGCGAATGAAGATCGACAACATGCCGACGCCGGAAATCATCACGTCATCAGTCGTGATGTTGGCGGCGCGCTTGTTCTGGGTAAGCTCGGCGTAGTTCTTCAGGCCCTTCGTGAGGGCTATGCGGAAACCGGCTTCGTGCGTACCGCCTTCGGGAGTCGGGATGGTATTGCAGTAGGAGTGGATCTGGGGATCGCCGCCATACCAGGTGATCGCCCATTCAAGCGAGCCGTGGCCGCTTTCCTTTTCCGATTTGCCGGCAAAGATCTCGCGGGTAACGGTGAACTCGTTGCCCATCGTCGCCTTGAGATAATCCTTCAAGCCGCCGGGGAAATGGAAAACAGCCTTTTCGGGAACGTCCGAACCTTCCGGCGCAAGCTCCGGATCGCAGCTCCAGCGGATCTCGACGCCGCCGAACAGATAGGCCTTGGAGCGAGCCATGCGGAAAACGCGGGCCGGATCGAAGCGGGCATGATCGCCGAAAATCTGCGGATCGGGATGGAAACGAATACGCGTGCCGCGGCGATTGTGGACATCCCCAAGCTCTTCCAGGCCGCCGACCGGTAGGCCGCGCGAGAATCGCTGGCGATAAAGCTTGCGATTGCGGGCAACCTCGACTTCCAGATCGTCCGACAATGCATTGACCACAGAGACGCCAACGCCGTGCAGGCCGCCTGAGGTCTCGTAGGCCTTGCCGTCGAATTTGCCGCCGGCATGCAGCTTGGTCATGATGACTTCGAGGGTCGACTTACCTGGCACCTGCGGGTGATTTTCCACCGGGATACCGCGACCGTTGTCGGTGACGGTGAGATATCCCTCACGGTCAAGATAGACTTCGATGAAATTGGCGTGGCCGGCCACGGCCTCGTCCATCGAGTTGTCGATGACTTCGGCGAAAAGATGGTGCAGCGCCTTCTCGTCCGTGCCGCCGATATACATGCCGGGACGCATGCGGACCGGCTCGAGCCCCTCGAGAACGCGAATCGAGCTTGCGCCATATTCTTCGGCTGAAGACGTGGTGGGCGCAGCGCGCGGCGCCGGTGCCGGCTTTTCAGCCTTCACATCTGGCTTTTCCGCTGGCTCTGGCTTTGCGGAGCGGGGGAGTCCGGAGAAGAGATCGTTGCTGTTGTCCATAGAATTTCAAGCTGCTCAGATTTGTTCTGGTGGGGCCAGACCCCTTTATCATGCATTTGCTGCCGGTATTCGCGAATCACCGTGATTCTGCCAGAAACGGCACTCAAGCGCGATGGCGCCCCTACGATGGGGCGGGTTTATGAAGAGATTTGCGTTGTCGGGTGAACAATGGCAAGCCCGATAGCCGATCAGAGGAAGTATCCGCATGCGAATGTCCACAGCTCATTTGTCTTTTCTGGCCGCAATTTCGGGCGTTCTGTTCCTAGCGACAACGGCGGGCGCTGCGGCGGAGATGCTGAAACCCTTCAAGGACGACCTCTTTTCCAACCAGACCGTCATCGAAAATCACGATAACGGCGCTTTCCAGACAATCGACTATCAGGAGATGCGCGATATCAACGACCGAGACCAGATTCCGGAAAAGCGCGTCAAGCCTGCCTATGTCGACACTGGCGTGCGCTGGAAAGCGCAGGAGGACGAAACCCTGCAGCTTGCCGATCGCAAGGTCGATGTCACGCGCATCGGGCCGGGGTCGAAGCAGGCCTTCACCGTCATCTTCATCCATGGACGCGGTGGCGACCGTCGGCTCGGCTCGAACGATTATACATTCGGCGGCAATTTCAACCGGCTGAAGAACCTCGCCTACCGCAACGGCGGCACTTATTATGCGCCGAGCGTCAAAAGCTTCGACAGCAACGGCGTTGCCGACATCGCGGCGTTGATCCGCTATTCCCAAGAGCAATCGGGCGGCAGGCCCGTCATCCTGACTTGCGCTTCCATGGGCAGTTTCATCTGCTGGGGCATTACTCGCGATGCGGAAAGCGTCAAACGGCTGAAGGGCATGGTGATCCTCAGCGGCGTCACGGATCCCGATTTCACCAAAAGCGCCTTCTATAAGGCCAAGTTGCCGCTCTGGTTTACGCATGGCAGCAAGGACCCCGTCTATGCCGCGGCTGCCCAGCAGGCCTTGTTCGAAAAGCTCTACAAGGCGCATTATCCAACGCGTTTCACGCTATTCGAAACCGGAAACCATGGAACGCCGGTGCGCATGACCGATTGGCGCAAGGTGCTCAACTGGATCGTCGATCCACAGATATCGCAATAGGTCTGAAGCGACTGGATTTATTTTCCGGATAAGCATCTTTCAAACGATTTGAACCGCTTTCTGGCGTTCGCCGCAACTTTCCTTTCCTGCTCCTTTTTGTTAGTTCGACGGAAGAAATAGGGGGAGAGCATCGGAATGACCAAGTCCATACGGCCGCTTCTGGCCGGAAACTGGAAGATGAACGGCACGCGAGCGAGCCTGGACCAGATCAAGGCGATCGCGGATGGCGTAAAGGCGCCGCTGTCGGAGAAGATCGATACGCTGCTGTGCCCTCCGGCCACCTTGCTCTATGTCGCGACGGCGCTTTGCGACGACAGCCCGCTCGCCATCGGCGCGCAGGATTGCCATCAACAAGTCAGCGGCGCTCACACCGGCGATATTTCGGCCGAAATGGTTGCGGACTGCTTCGGCACCCATGTCATCGTCGGCCACTCAGAACGCCGCAGGAACCACGCGGAAAGCGATATGCTGGTGCGCGCCAAGGCTCAGGCGGCGCATGATGCGGAGCTGGTTGCCATCGTCTGCATCGGTGAAACCGCCGACGAACGCAACAGCGGCCAGACGCTCGATGTGCTGAAGCGGCAGTTGGTCGGCTCCATTCCCGACGGCTCGACAGCGCAGACGACCGTGATTGCCTACGAACCCGTATGGGCGATCGGTACCGGCGTGGTGCCGACCCAGGAAGACGTCGAGGAGGCGCATGCCTTCATTCGCGCCGAGTTGATTCAGCGCTTCGGCAAGGAAGGCGCGCATATGCGAATCCTCTATGGCGGGTCGGTCAGCGGCAGCAATGCCGGCGATCTTCTCGGCGTTGCACATGTCAACGGTGTGCTAGTCGGTGGACAGAGCTTGAAAGCGACCGACTTCCTTGCCATTTATGCCGCATTCGAACGGCAGTTCGCCTGAAGCAACAACTTGCCCGGAGTTCCAGCCCTAAAAGGGCTTGGAATAGGCGAGAGCCTCATGTAAAGAGCCGCGAGCTTTTATTTTTGATGCCCGCCAGCGGGCAGGACTGGACCTATGCAAACCGTACTGCTTGTCATCTATCTCATGGTTGTCGTCGCCCTTATCGGTGTTGTGCTGATTCAGCGCTCCGAAGGTGGCGGTCTTGGCATCGGCGGCGGCTCGGGCTTCATGTCTGCGCGCGGTACGGCCAATGCGCTGACGCGCACCACGGCCATCCTGGCTGCATTGTTTTTCGCTCTCGCGCTCGGCATGAACGTGCTGTCGCGCTTCGAAGCTCGCCCGACGGATATTCTCAACCGTATCCCGAGTACGGCCGGCCAGGGCAACGGCATCCTTGATTCGCTGGGTGGCCAGAAGGGCGCTGCTCCGGCAACCACCCCGGCCAAGCCCGTCGACAACAGCGGCGTTCCGAACAGCGGTGCCGTCGCTCCGCAGTCGCAGGCAACGCCTCCCGCAGCAACGGCAACCCAGCCTGCCGCTACGGCACCTGCTCAGCAGGCTCCGGCCGCGACCGGTCAGCAGACCGCGCCAGCAGCCACGACGCCCGCACCCGCCCAAAGCGGCGGCGACGTTCCGACCGGCAAGTAAGCCTGGTCGTAAAGATCATCCCCGGCAGGTCCTCGGATCTGCCGGTTTTGTTTTGTCTATATTCCGCGTAATGCGTCCAAAGTTCCGGAAACGAATTTTAGGGCTAGCGGAATCATTTGTGAAAAGGTATCCGGTGACTCCCATGGCGCGATATGTATTCATCACAGGCGGCGTGGTTTCTTCCCTCGGAAAAGGAATTGCGGCCGCGGCTCTCGGAGCGTTGTTGCAGGCTCGTGGTTATCGAGTCCGCCTGCGCAAACTCGACCCCTATCTGAACGTGGATCCGGGCACTATGAGCCCGACCCAGCATGGCGAGGTCTTCGTCACCGACGACGGTGCGGAAACCGACCTCGATCTAGGCCACTATGAGCGCTTCACCGGTCGCTCGGCCACCAAGACCGACAACATCACCACCGGTCGCATCTACAAGAACATCATCGACAAGGAACGCCGCGGCGATTATCTCGGCGCAACCGTCCAAGTCATTCCGCATGTTACCAACGAGATCAAGGATTTCGTCACCGAAGGCAATGACGACTATGATTTCGTCATCTGCGAAATCGGCGGGACCGTCGGCGATATCGAAGCCATGCCCTTCATGGAAGCGATCCGCCAGCTCGGCAACGACCTGCCGCGCGGCACCGCGATCTATGTCCACCTGACGCTGATGCCGTACATTCCGGCTGCGGGCGAGCTGAAGACCAAACCGACGCAGCATTCCGTCAAGGAACTGCAGGCTCTCGGCATTCACCCGGACATCCTGCTCGTGCGTGCGGATCGCGAGATCCCTGAAGCCGAGCGCCGCAAGCTCTCGCTGTTCTGCAACGTGCGGGAATCCGCCGTCATCCAGGCGCTCGACGTTGCCAACATCTACGATGTGCCGATGGCCTACCATAAGGAAGGCCTCGACAACGAAGTGCTGGCTGCCTTCGGCATTGAGCCGGCTCCGAAGCCGCGCCTCGATCAGTGGGAAGAAGTCTGCAATCGTATCCGCACGCCGGAAGGCGAGGTGACCATTGCCATCGTCGGCAAGTATACCGGCCTGAAGGATGCCTATAAGTCGCTCATCGAAGCGCTGCATCACGGTGGCATTGCCAACCGGGTCAAGGTCAATCTCGAGTGGATCGAGTCCGAGGTCTTCGAAAAGGAAGATCCGGCGCCTTATCTCGAAAAAGTGCACGGCATTCTCGTGCCCGGCGGCTTCGGCGAGCGCGGTTCTGAGGGCAAGATCCTAGCGGCCCGTTTTGCACGCGAGCGCAAGGTGCCGTATTTCGGCATCTGCTTCGGCATGCAGATGGCCGTCATCGAAGCGGCCCGCAATCTGGCCGGCGTCGAGAATGCTTCTTCGACCGAATTCGGCCCCACGAAGGAGCCGGTGGTCGGTCTGATGACCGAATGGCTGAAGGGCAACGAGCTGCAGAAGCGTACCTCTTCCGGCGATCTCGGCGGCACGATGCGTCTCGGCGCCTACAAGGCGGCTCTGAAGAAGGGCACGAAGATTTCGGAGATCTACGGCTCGACCGATATTTCCGAGCGCCATCGTCACCGCTACGAGGTCAATGTCGATTACAAGGACAAGCTGGAAAATTGCGGCCTGACCTTCTCCGGCATGTCACCGGACGGTGTTCTGCCCGAGACGATCGAATATGCGGATCACCCATGGTTCATCGGCGTTCAGTACCATCCGGAACTGAAATCCCGGCCTCTGGAGCCGCATCCGCTGTTCTCCAGCTTCATCGAAGCTGCGACGGAACAGAGCCGGCTGGTTTAGTGCATGTCGCGCAAAAATGCGCAACGGTTTTGCGATAATGACGTGCGCAACTGAAGGGCTTAAGGCGCAGGAAGCGGATCTGAACGATCGCGACGCGCCTTAAGAACGGCAAATCGCTTGCGGTAGTCGCTTGGGCTGACCGCAAGCCTCTCCCGAAAATGATGACGCATGGTGGCGAGCGATCCGAATCCGCTCGCCACGGCAACATCGTCCAGCGAAATGGCGGTCTGCTTCTCAAGCAGGTCGCGGGCGCGTCGTAGTCGCTCGCCAAGCAACCATTCGCCCGGCGCCATGCCGGTGGTCGCCTCGAAACGGCGCTGGAAGGTCCTCACGCTCATACCGGCCCGTGCGGCAAGCGTCGCAATCGGCTGCTCCTCCTGCAAACGCTCGCGCATCCATTCGAGCAACGGACCCAGGCGGGCTCCCTCACGCTGCCGGAGAACCGGGGTCTCGATATATTGCGCCTGGCCGCCTTCGCGATGCGGCGGCACGACGAGGCGGCGGGCGACGCTGTTGGCGATATCAGGCCCGAAATCCCGCCGCACCACATGAAGGCAGAGGTCGATGGCGGCGGCGCTGCCCGCCGCAGTCAGCACACGGTCTTCATCGACATAGAGAACATCGGCATCGACTGATATATTCGGATAGCGCGCAGCAATGGAATCGACATAGCGCCAATGCGTGGTCGCCTTGCGACCGGCCAGCAATCCCGAGGCGGCGAGAACCGCGACGCCCGAGCAAAGTGACATGATGCGAGCGCCGCGCCGGTTGGCGGCTTGCAGTTCGGCAATTAGCGGGGCAGGGACGGGCGCTCCGATGCCGCGCCAACCGGGCACGACGATCAGGTCGGCATCGGTCAGAACGTCCAGCCCTTTATCAACCTGCACCGTCAACCCGCCAGCGGCGCGCAACGGACCGTCCTCGATCGCACAGGAGGAAAACCGATACCAGTCGTCACCCATTTCCGGGCGTGGCAGGCCGAAGATCTCGTAGGCGACACCGAATTCGAAGGTGCAGAGCCCGTCATAGACTAGCGTGACGACATGTGGGCCGAGAAGATTGGGTTTCTCTGAGTTTGGCATGATTTCGACGCTATATGGCATTTCGGCCAATTTCAACCACGGGATCGCTCAGGCATGAATGCACCGAACCAAGAAGGAGCGTTCCATGTCCCTAGTCAGTGAAATCCCCGCTGCAGCCCCAGATCTCGTCGCCGAGCACTATGCACAGAGGCTCGCTTTCGAGACCGATTGTTCCGATGTGCGCCAGGCCATGACATCAGGCAACGCGGATTTCGTTCTGCTCGATGTCCGCGGCCCGACGATGTTCCAGGAGCGGCACGTTCCAGGCGCGATCAATTTGCCGCATGGCAAGATGACTGCCCGGAAGATGGCGGAATGGCCAGAAGATACGCTGTTCGTCGTTTACTGCGCCGGACCGCATTGCAACGGCACCGACAAGGCTGCCTGGCGTCTCGGCACGCTCGGCAAGCGCGTGAAGGTGATGATCGGCGGCATGACCGGCTGGGCCGATGAGGGGCATCCCTTCGAGGTCGGCTAGTAGGGCGACGTGGCAAACCCGGCACATACCGGGTTTGCCATTCGCGCGATCTGCCGGTGCTTCCGCATCTACGTCATTTGACTGTCGCGCCGCTTCAGTTTCCATGCCACTCTGCGAGTAAGCATAATGGGAACAAAAGTATGATCCTCAATCCGTTTGACGATGGCGCGGATAGGCCGAGGGCCAAGATCGCAATCACCTTCACGCTGCTGATCGCATTCAATATTACCGCAGGGATCTGGGCATGGGTTGCCTTCGCCGACCGGCCATCTTTGCTCGGCGTTGCACTGCTTGCTTATATGTTCGGCCTACGCCACGCATTTGACGTCGATCATATCGCCGCCATCGACAATGTCGTGCGCAAGCTCATTCAGGAAAAGAAGCAACCCTATGCCGTCGGCCTCTTCTTCTCGCTCGGCCACTCCTCGATTGTCGTGATTGCCTCGATCCTGATTGCGGCGACGGCTGCCGCCATGCAGAACCAGCTCGATTCTTTCCACGATATCGGCGGTGTCATCGGAACGACGGTTTCGGCGGCTTTCCTGCTGTTGATCGGCATTGCCAATCTCTTTGTTCTCAGGGGCGTTTGGTCAGCCTTCAAGCGAGCACAGCGGGGAGAGAGGATCACCGAAGAAGATCTGGATGCCCTGCTAGCCGGCGGCGGCTTTCTGGCGCGTATCTTCCGTCCCATGTTCAAGGTCGTCAGCCGCTCCTGGCACATGTATCCGATCGGCTTCCTCTTCGGCCTCGGCTTCGACACTGCAACGGAGATCGGCCTGCTTGGCATTTCCGCCGCTCAGGCCGCACAGGGCATGTCCTTCTGGACCATTCTGGTTTTCCCGGCGCTTTTCACGGCCGGCATGTCATTGATGGACACGCTCGACAGCACACTGATGACCGGCGCCTACGGCTGGGCCTTCGTCAAGCCGGTGCGCAAGCTCTGGTACAACCTGACGATCACCACAGCTTCGGTTGTTGTCGCCATTTTCATCGGCGGTATCGAGGCTTTGGGGCTGATCTCAGACAAGCTCGGTCTCGAAGGTGGCTTCTGGCGCTTCATCGGAGAACTCAATGACAACCTTGCCAATTTCGGCTTTGCCGTCGTCGGCATCTTCCTGCTGAGTTGGCTGATCTCGACCGTGCTTTACAAGGTGCGTGGCTATGACAGCCTGCAGATCAATCATTCCTGACGTCAGTCGCTCCACAGGGAGATGATGGATACCACCAGAAGCAAGGCAAGGACCAAATTGAGGGCGCGCCATTGCCATTGTGCACGCAGCATGCGGGCAAGCAGCTGACCGAGCGCGCACCATAGCGAAAGGGAGAACGCTGCCATCAGGCTGAAGGTGAGGCCTAGCAGCATTGCCAGGGCAAGCGGGCCGCTTGCGAGCATGGCGAAAGACGCGGCCGCGCCCACAGTCACCGCCCACCCCTTGGGATTGTGCCACAACATCCAGACCCCCGCCGCAAAGCTCGTCGGCTTCGCCATTCCGCCGGCACTATTCGGCTGGCCGCTTCTGCCGATCCTCAGCGCAAGCCAGAGCAGATAAAGCGTGCCTAGCGTCTTCATCGCAATCTGCAGTGCAGGAAAGGCCAGCAACAGGCTCCCGAGCCCAGCGGCGGCGGCTCCAGCCATGGAGCCGAGCCCTAGGGCAAAGCCCGCCATGACAGGGATCGAACGGCGAAAGCCGAAATGTGCGCCGGAGGCGGTGGCAAGCGTTGTCGCGCCGCCCGGCGTAATCGTCGAGACGAGCGCAAACAGGATCAGCGGCAGCAGCGATTCCAAAGTCATTCCAGCCATTCTCCAATTCAGGAGATTGGTTAGCCGGAATCTCGACATCAGAAAATCGAATATTGAAGGCGAGATGCATTAGCATTTATAATAGTGAGATGACTCGAAACTTCGACATCGCTCTCATCCGAACCTTCGCCGCTGTTGCCGACCAAGGTAGCATGACAATCGCGGCGAACATTCTGCATATGACGCAAGGAGCCGTCAGCCAGCAAATCAAGCGGCTGGAAGAGATGCTGGGATGCACGCTCTTCGAGAGGGACAGGCGCGGTCTGAAGCTGACCGAAGCAGGTGAACGGTTGCTCGGCAACGGGCGCCGCCTGCTGATGCTGAATGACGACATCTGGGCCGACATGACGGAACGGACGGTTCAGGGCAGCGTTCGGCTCGGCGTTCCCTATGACCTTGTCGGTGCAACGCTTGCACCGGTGTTGAAGTCCTACACTTTGCGCCATCCGCAGGTGGAGATTTCTCTCGTCTGCGCCTCGTCGCCGGAGTTGCTGGAAGAACTTGAGAAAGGCGCCATCGACCTCTGCGTCGTCGAAGAACCGTTTGGCTTATCGCGGGGCGAGTGTTTGGCCGTCGAACGACTCGTATGGGTGGGGGCGAAGGGAGGCAATGCCTACCGCAAGCAGCCGCTGCCGATTTCGATGGTAGCCGACACCTGCGCCTTCCGTCCGTCCGTCTTCGCCGCATTGAGCAATGGTGGGCGACGCTGGCGAACGATGTTCGAGAACGGGAATATCGAGGCGACCACGGCGACTGTCCGCACGGACCTGGCGGTTACGGCGTGGCTGGCCTCAACAGTTCCCGCCGATCTCGATATTCTCTCCGTCGAGGACGGTTTGCCCGAATTGCCGATTTTTTCCATCAACCTGCATCTGCCCAAGGGAGAGGCGACGCCGGCAGCGTCGGAACTTGCCCGCTATGTCCGCGATGGCTTAGTGCGGCCGCGCCAATCCGCGGCCGCCTGATCCAGGATCAATGTTGACGAAGCCCTACGCGGCCTTCGGCAGAGGTCCGACATAGCGCGACTGCGGGCGGATCAGCCGGCCGTCGAGCGTCTGCTCGCGCGCATGGGCGATCCAGCCGACCGTGCGACCGATCGCGAAGACGCCGGTGAAGGCGTTGCGCGGAAAGCCGAGCGCATCGAGCAGCAGGGCGGTGTAGTACTCGACATTGACATCAAGCGGGCGATCCGGCTTGCGCTCCCTAAGCAGGGCGAGCGCAGCAGCCTCGATGGCCTCGGCCAGAGCGATCCGTCCGGCATCCGCCTGTCCGCTGGCGAAGATCGGCTTCAGCGCGGTCTTCAATGCATCGGCACGCGGATCACGCACACGATAGATGCGGTGGCCGAAGCCCATCAGCCGTTCGCCATGATCGAGCGCATGCGACAGCCAGGCACGGGCGTTTTCCGGCTTTCCCACGCCATCGAGCATATCGAGGACCGGACCGGGTGCGCCGCCATGCAGCGGGCCTTTGAGGGCGCTGATTGCCGCCAACACTGAGGATGTCAGGCCGGCATGGGTCGAGGCGATGACGCGTGATGCAAAGGTGGAGGCGTTGAGCCCATGATCGGAAATCGTCACCAGATAGGCATCCAATCCCGCCGTCTGTTCGGTAGTCGGTACACGGCCGCTCAGCATGCGCAGAATGTCACCGGATTGGGACAGAGAGGCATCCGGCTTTATCGGCGTGTCGCCATTCTGCAGTCGCAGCACGGCGGGCAGAAAGACGGCAGGTGCTGCCATCAGTCTGACGGCGCTGGCGAGATCGTCGCCATCCTCGATACGCGCGAGAAGAGCCCGCATGGCGTCTACCGGCGGCAGGGCGAGCAAGGTTGGGTCGGCCGCCTCGACATGGGCGAACAGTGCGACGCGGGCCGCGCCAAGCTGGCTGCGGATAGAGGCGGCATCGATATGCGCGTCGAACAGGCCATCGAGCAATAGCGCCGCAACATCCTCGTAGCGGCTGGTTGCTACCAGATCATCGAGCGAAACACCTCGGATGATCAGACGACCGGCCGCGCCATCGACATCCGATAGCTTGGTTTCCGCTGCGACGACATCTTCAAGACCACTTTTCATTACGGTTCTCCTTTGACTATCGGATTAGATCGGACCTATTCTTATTGACGTCAATCTTGATGCAATTGATCAATATGAGGAACGATGAGCTGGCTGACGGCGGAGCAGGCGCTGAACCTGCTGGGAACGAAATCGCAGACGCTTTATGCCAATGTCAGCCGCGGGCGCATTCGCGCGAAGCCGGATCCGGCCGATACGCGGCGCAGTCTTTACTTCACCGACGATGTGAAAAGGCTGGCGACGCGCCATGCCGGGCGGCGCAAGACGGAGACGGTTGCCGCCGAAGCCATCCAATGGGGCGATCCGGTATTGCCTTCGGCTCTATCCACCGTTTTCGATGGTAGGCTTTTCTATCGCGGCCAAGACGCAGCGACGCTTGCCGAAAATGCTGGCCTTGAAGATATCGCGCTCCTGCTTTGGGATATGAAGCGACCGCTTCGTCTGGAGGAGGGAGAAGTCCGGCACAAGATCCCCTCTTTGGAAGCAGCCTTTCTGGCACTTGCCGCGCGTACGACCAGCGATCTTCCCTCGCTCGGCCGCTCGCTTCCGGCATTGCAGAGCGAAGCGGAAAGCGTCTTCGGGACAGTTGCAGATGTTCTGGCGCCAGGCGCCGCCGGCATGCCGCTGCATCAACGGCTCGCGCTCGCCTGGGGACGCCCGGATGCAGGCGACATGATACGACGCTGCTACGTGCTGCTCGCAGACCATGAATTGAACGCCTCGACATTCACGGCACGCATCACGGCCTCGGCTGGCGCGACCTTGTCGGCAGCAGTGCTATCGGGTCTTTCGACGCTGACCGGACCGCTGCACGGCGGCGCTTGGCAAAGCGTGCGCTCGCTTATCGCGCGAGCAGCGTCGATCGGCGCAGAAGAGGCCGTGCGCAGCTATCTGTCGGAAGGTAGGCCATTGCCATCCTTCGGCCACCAGCTTTATCCGGATGTCGATATCCGCGGTGAGACATTGCTGCAGTGCCTCACGCTCCCGCCGCTTTTCGCCAAGGTGCGTGATATCGGCGAGCAGCTTGTCGGCGAGCGCGTCAATGTTGACTTTGCCCTGACCGCGATGACGCATGCCTACCATCTTCCCGAAGATGCGCCCCTGATCATCTTCGCGCTGGCGCGCACCGTGGGCTGGCTGGCCCATGCCATGGAACAGGCAACGAGTGGCCGCCTCATTCGGCCGCGTGCCCGCTATGTCGGGCCGCCACCTCGGTGATCCTACATTCGCCAGTTTCTGGTCGAACTACGGCGTAGCCACCGGAAAGTGACATACGACCTCGATATTGTGGCCATCCGGATCGAGTATGAAGGCGCCGTAGTAGCTGGCGTGATAGTGCGGACGCAGACCGGGCGCGCCATTGTCGACGCCGCCGGCCGCAAGGGCGGCTCGATGAAACTGATCAACGACATCTCGCCCCTGAGCGGTAAAGGCGACGTGAGTTCCGGTCTGCTGCCCGTCGCGCTGTCCGATCCAGAAGAATGCTTTCGATCCAATGCCATAGCCGGCAAAAATTTCGCCCTCGGCATAGAGGCGTTCGATGCCGAGCGGCTTTAGGGCCGCGTCGTAAAACATCTGGGAACGGTTCAGGTCGCGTACGCCGATCGTCACATGGTCCAACATGAATGCCCCTATATTCGAGTTGGCTTCGCCTAACCTCGGCCGATTGCGCCTGCATCGCGATCCTTGAGCTCGACCCAGCCGATCACCAGTTTGCGGTTGACGATAAGCCAGATCGTGGCGAGGGCGATCAGGCCCACGACGATATTGGCGGCCACGAAAAGTATAGGCGCAAGTTGGGCGATGGGGCCGCTTTCACCACGCTCGATCAGTCGCATTGGGGCTGCAGCAAGCGCCGTCGCACCGAAAGAAAATGCCCAATAGGCCGGGCTGAACCCTTCTTCCGTGATCCAGGGGAGTAGGCGAATCAAGATGAGCGCCTGCAGCACGCCGTAGCCGATCATGGCATGCACAAGTATATCGGCGGGGCCTTGCAGGACACCGATATAGGCGAGCGCACCGACGACGGGCGGCGCCAACTGGATACCAAGTGTGGGCCGCAAGGCTGGAGGAAGCGCCGGTCCCGTCAAAAGACGATGAAGCAGAGCCGATTCGATCGCCAGCCACGCGAAGAACCCAGCGCCGAAGAAAAGCTGCGCCCATTGCGGAAAGCCGAGTGCGGTGGCCACAATCGCGGTAACGAAGCTGCCTGCGACACTTGGCAGATAAAGGACTGCCGTGGTGGCGGCAATGTCGCGCCCGCCTTGCCACAAACCGCCTGTGCGCCACACCGAGAAGGCGAGCGTGTAGACTGCTCCGGCCAGGAATATCGTTTCTGCACCAACCCGCGAATAGGGTAGCAACCCGCCGGCCACCAGCATGGTGGCCACCCCGATCAGGCCGATGAAGCAACACAGGACAGGATGCGCGACCTCCTTGAGGGCTTCCTCGCGGGCCATTGCCCATTTCAGCAAGTAAAGCACGATCAGAACCAGCCAAACGGCAAGGCTGACAAAGGTCAGCACTTCACCGACCACCCCGGGCAATTGCCAGATGCGAGTTCCGACACGCCAGGCATTGGCTAGGCCCGAAAGCCCCAGAACCATGCCAAAGAACGAAGCTGGAACCAACGGCAGTTTCAGAGACGCAGCCATATGCCCCCTTTGACGCTTGCTCTGAGCGCCGCCCGAAAGAGAATAATGTAAAGAGCCCGCGAACGGTGCTAAGTTCACCGACGAAAACAGACCGGCAAAATACAGCTTTCCTCAAAGTGGGCAAAGCGTGATCATGGCGAAAAGCGAGTGGTTTCGACCGGCGATATCACAGATGCGTGAGCGCGCGAATTTTTCTGCGCTGTCTCGCTCATGCATAGCTCGCCCGTCATTTGTTCATTGGAAAATATTGCGAAATATCTCTATGCAGTATTCAAACGATTGAAACCGTCCTAGGAGACTGAAAATGCAAATCGGAATGATTGGCCTTGGCCGTATGGGCAACAACATGGTGCAGCGCCTGATGAGGGGCGGTCATAGCGCGGTTGTTTTCGATGCGCGCCCGGAAAGCGTTGCTGGGCTTGAACAGCTCGGCGCCACCGGCAGCAAGTCTCTCGCGGATTTCGTATCGAAACTTGCCAAGCCGCGCGTCGTTTGGATGATGCTGCCGGCTGCAATCGTCGATCAGGAACTGGCAGCCATCGTTCCGCTTCTCGAAGAAGGCGACATCGTCATCGACGGCGGCAACTCCTATTACCATGACGATATTCGCCGTGCCGAAGAGCTGAAGCCGAAGGGCATTCACTATGTCGACGTCGGCACCAGCGGCGGCGTTTTCGGCCTCGAGCGCGGCTATTGCCTGATGATCGGCGGCGAGACGGAAACCGTCCAGCATCTGTCGCCGATCTTCGCAACGCTTGCTCCTGGCGTCGGTGACGTCGCTCCGTCGGCGATGCGCTCGGAAGAAGCCGCCAAGAACAGCACGGCAGAGCAGGGCTATCTGCATTGCGGCCCGTCCGGTGCCGGCCATTTCGTGAAGATGGTTCATAACGGTATCGAATACGGCCTGATGGCAGCCTATGCCGAAGGCTTGAACGTTCTGCGCCACGCCAATATCGGCAAGCAGGATGCAGAGAAGGATGCCGAGACCGCTCCGCTCTCGCACCCGCAGTACTATCAGTATGATCTCGATATTGCCGAAATCTCCGAAGTCTGGCGCCGCGGCAGCGTGATCACCTCCTGGCTGCTCGATCTTACTGCCGACGCCCTGCACGGTGATGCTGCCCTTTCGCAGTATGCCGGCCGCGTTTCCGACTCGGGCGAAGGCCGCTGGACGATTTCGGCTGCGATCGACGAGGGCGTTCCGACGCCGGTGCTGAGCGCTGCGCTTTATGGCCGTTTCGCCTCGCGCGGCAACGACGACTACGCCAACAAGGTTCTCTCCGCGATGCGCGCCGGCTTCGGCGGCCATCACGAGAAGCCCGTGAAGTAATCGCCTATCGATCTGAAAATCGGTCAGCCGGGTGGGTCAAACCTCCCGGCTTTTTCTTGCGCGCTATCCACCGACCAAAGCGCGCCACGGGTCCTTCACAATTGCGGCGCGTGCTTCCGGAAGGGCTTCAACCCAGCTACTCTGGCCTCAAGAGCATGATCGGGCAAGACTCCCCGGCCTCGAGTTCAGGGGCGTGCGGCGGACGAACAATGAGGCAATCCGCACGCGAAAAGACCTTCATCATCGACGAATCCTGCTTCGAGAAGGGTTCTGCGAGCCAGCCACCGTCATCGGCTCTCGTCAGGGTCGCGCGCACATAATCCTGACGCTGATCGTTCGCAGCAAAGGGTATGGCTGCGCGTGCGATACCTTCGCGCTTGACCGGCGGCAGGGATGCGAGCTTGCGGATCAAAGGCTCCAGGAAGAGCAGGCCGCAGACGAGGCTGGAAACCGGGTTGCCGGGAAGGCCGAGAACGTGGATGTCACCGAGGCTGCCAACCATCAGCGGCTTGCCCGGGCGCATGGCGATGCGCCAGAAATCCAGCTTCATGCCGGCTGATATCATCGTTGCCTGTACGAGATCGTGATCGCCGACGGAAGCGCCGCCGAGCGTAACGACGATATCGGCTTTTGCCGCCTGTGCACGGCCGATGGCAGCGGTGATTTCATCGCTATCATCAGGAACGATGCCAAGATCGAGCACGTGGGCGCCGGCATTGCGTGCAAGGGCGGCGATGCCAAACGTATTGGACGCGACGATCTGTGATGGACCCGGTGCGCTACCCGGCGCGACCAGTTCGTCACCCGTTGCTAGAACGGCGACCAGCGGCCGGCGATAGACATCGAGCACCGAATGGTTCATGGCGGCGGCAACCGTGAGGCGCGTGAAATCCATCACCGTACCCGCAGGCAGCACGACTTCATCGAGAAGGAAATCCTGGCCGCGCGGGCGTATGTGCTGTCCCTTACGCAACGGGTAGGTGGTGCGAATACGGTCGCCTTCGAGACGTTCGGCATCTTCTTGCAGAAGTACTGAATCGGCGCCTGCCGGAACTGGCGCGCCGGTGAAAATGCGAACGGCTTCACCCTTGCCGACAGCTCCGTCGAAGGCATGACCGGCAGCAGATGCGCCGATGACCTGCAACTCCGAACCGGGGGGCGCGGCATCCTCGAAACGCAGGGCATAGCCATCCATCGCTGAAGCATCGAAGGGAGGTTGAGTGAGGCGGGCAGCGAGATCTCTCGCCAGCACGCGACCCTCGGCAGCATCGAGCGGAACGCTTTCGACGCGATGGATCGGCGTTGCGCTGTCCAAAAGGCGTGCTTGAGCTTCGGCGACAGGTAACAGGCTCATGCGTCAAGCTCCCGGATGGCGGAAATCTCCCGATTTTCCGCCGGATTTCTCCAACAGAGTGATGCCGCCGATTTCCATGCCGCGATCGGCGGCCTTCGCCATATCGTAAATCGTCAGGCAGGCGATGGAAACCGCCGTCAGCGCTTCCATTTCAACGCCTGTGCGGCCGGTCAACTTGGCCGTTGCGGTGACGCGCAAACCAGGCAGGGCAGCATCCTCGACGATATCGACGGCAACCTTGGTCAGCATCAGCGGATGGCATAGAGGAATGAGATTACTCGTTTGCTTGGCGGCCATGATGCCGGCAAGCCGCGCCGTGCCGATAACGTCACCCTTCTTGGCATTGCCCTCCCGGATCAGCGCCAATGTCTCCGACTTCATTTTCACGTGGCCGGTGGCGGTGGCGCTACGCGCCGTCTCGGCCTTGTCACCGACGTCGACCATATGCGCTTCGCCGGCAGCGTCGATATGCGTGAGGCCGGCCTTGGGCGTGGTCATCTTATTCGGCCGCCAGAATGCCGGTTTCGCCGTTCAGCAACAGCTTCGTCGCCGCCGTCACATCATCCTTGCGCATCAGGCTTTCGCCGACGAGGAAAGTCGTGATGCCGACCGCCTCGAGTCGTTTGCAATCGGCGTGTGTAAAGACGCCGCTCTCGCCGACCAGCAATCGGCCGGCCGGCACCATGGCCGCCAGCGTCTCGCTGACCGTGAGGCTAACCTCGAAGGTGCGGAGATTGCGGTTGTTGATACCGATCAGAGGCGAGGAGAGTTTAAGCGCACGCTCCATCTCTTCGGCGTCGTGAACCTCGACCAGAACGTCCATGCCAAGGCCGAAGGCCTCGTCCTGCAGCCGCTGCGCATCGTCATCGGAAAGCGACGCCATGATCAGCAGGATGCAGTCGGCGCCCCAGGCGCGGGCTTCCTGCACCTGATAGGTCTCGAACATGAAATCCTTACGCAGCGCCGGCAGCGAGCAGGCTGCGCGGGCCTCCGTGAGGAATTCGGGTGCGCCCTGGAAGCTCGGCGTGTCCGTCAGCACGGAGAGGCAAGCCGCACCGCCGGCCTCATAGGCCTTGGCGAGGGCAGGCGGGTCGAAGTCGGGGCGAATCAACCCCTTGGACGGGCTCGCCTTCTTGATCTCGGCAATCAGGCCGAAGACACCAGCGCTTTGCCTGGCAAGAAGCGCCTTGTGGAAACCGCGTGGCGCAGACTGCTCAGTCTGCATAGCCTTGAGATCGGCAAGCGAAACCCTGGCCTTGGCAGCAGCGATTTCCTCGCGCTTGTAGGCTTCGATCTTTTGAAGGATATCGGTCATGACTCCTGAACCTATTCTTCGTTGGAGACGGCGACCAGCTTTTCCAGCGCTGCGGCAGTTGCGCCGCTATCGAGCGACTGTGCCGCGAGCCTCATGCCATCATGGAGCGTTTCCACCTTCCCGGCAATGACCAGCGACGCCGCCGCATTGGCAAGGGCGATGTCGCGATAGGCGTTTTTCGCGCCGCTCAACACGTCTCGAAGTGCCGCCGCATTGGCTACGCCATCGCCGCCCTTGAGGTCGGCCAGATCTGCATGCGGCAGACCAAAATCCGACGGCGTCAGCTCGAAGGTGCGGATCTTGCCGTTCTCAAGCGCGGCGACGGAGGTGGTGCCGGTCGTGGTGATCTCGTCAAGGCCATCGCCATGCACGACCCAGACGCTTTCGGCGTTCAGGTCTCGAAGCACTTCCGCGAGCGGGACGACCCATTGCGGCGCAAATACACCCAGCAGCTGGCGACGTGCACCGGCCGGGTTCGACAGCGGCCCGAGCAGATTGAAGATCGTGCGCGTACCGAGCTCCACCCGCGACGGGCCGACATGGCGCATCGAGGAATGGTGCAGCTGCGCGAACATGAAGCCAATGCCGGCTTCACGAATGCAACGGGAAATCACCTCTGGCCCGATATCGAGCTTGATGCCAAGAACCGATTGCGTGTCTGCCGTGCCGGCCTTCGAGCTCTGGGCACGATTGCCGTGCTTTGCGACCGGCACACCAGCGCCAGCGACGATGAATGCTGCAAGCGTCGAGATGTTGTAGGTGCCGACGCCATCGCCGCCGGTTCCCACGATGTCGATTGCATCTGCCGGGGCTTCCACCGGCAGCATCTTGGCGCGCATCGTGGTGACGGCGCCGACGATCTCGTCGACCGTTTCGCCGCGCACGCGCAGTGCCATCAGGAACGCACCGATCTGCGACGGTGTCGCTGCACCCGACATCAGGATTTCGAATGCGCGCCGGGCTTCATCCCGCGTCAGGGCCTCGCGACCGGCCACCTTGGCGAGGAAAGGTTTCAACTCTGACATTGACTATCCATCCTCCCGATCGGGCTTAACGGGACATCGCCTGTTCAGCGAGGCTCTGGTTGACGGTAACCGTGTACCTGGATTGCAGCTGGGCAACGATCTGGTCGAGAATGTCGTCACCGGCGGCATTGGCAATCTGGGCGACCTGCTGATCGTCGTTGCTGAGGGCATCCGTTGTCGGGTTGTCGTTGACATCGGTGACCTTCAGCAGGATCTGCGTGGTATCGTCGGCGCCGCCGGAGCTGGCAGCGGTATCGACAGGACCTGAAAATGCTGCGGCAATGCCGCCACGACCGAGAACCGGGTCGTCCGTCGAGCGTGTGATGCCGGTCTTGTTTTCGACGGCAATGCCAAGCGGGGCAGCGATATCGGCGAGCGACTTGCCCTTCTGCGCTGCTTGCTTCAGCTCGGTTGCCTTGGCGGCAAGGGCAATCTTCTGCTGCTCAGCAGTCCAGTCGGCGATGGCCTTTTCGCGGACATCGGCGAGGGTACGATCGTGATCCGGCGTCACGTTCAGTATATCATACCAGACATAGCCGTTGTTGCCGACGGTCAGCGGGGCGGGGTTGCCGCCCTGTTCGGCCTTGAAGGCCTCGGAAAGCAATTGCTGACGAACCGGCAGATCCTTGATCTCGTTACCCTTCTGATCCAGGCCCGTTGCGTCGATCGCGTCAATCGTGACCAGCTTCAGCTTGAGCTGCGATGCCGCTTCCTGGAGTGAGGCGCCGGAGCCGCGCAGATCCTCGAACTTGTCGTGAACGCTGGTGATTTCATTGGCGGCATTGCCGAGCGCGATCTGCTTGCGGATGTCTTCCTTGACGTCGTCGAAATTCTTCGCCGTTTCGTCCTTGACGTTCGTCACGCGCAGAATGACGGGGCCGAAGGAGCCTTCCACCACGGGAGTAGTGCCGCCATCCTTGGTGACAGCGAAGGCGGCGTCGGCGATCGTCTTGTCAGGCATCTGGTCCTTGTTGAAGGTACCGAGCAGTACGTCGGAGGGCTTTTTGCCTTGATCGGTAACAAGCTGGTCGAAGGTCGTGCCGGTCTTCAGTGCTTCGGAGGCAGCATTGGCAAGATCCTTGTTCGCGAAGGTCAGCTGTTCGATCGTGCGCGTGGCCGGCGTCTTGAAACTGTCCTTGCGCTTGTCATACTGGGCGCGCAGCTCATCATCCGACACGCTCGCCGGATCGGCCAAATCCTCGGCCTGCAGCTTCACGTAGGCGAATTTCCGATATTCCGGAGCGCGATATTTGGATTTAACCCCCTCGAACCACTTCGACAGAACGTCTTCAGCCGGAGCCTTGACCGGATCGATGTTGGCGTTGGTGAGAAGCAGATAATCGATGCTGCGGCTCTCGTCGTGGTACTGCTTGACGGCGTCAACCAGAACCTTCGGCGCAACGAAGCCGTTCGAAACGGCTTCAACGATCTGGCTGCGGATTGCAACCTTGCTGCGCTCCTTGATGTAATCATCGGGCGAAATATTGCTGTTACGGAGAAGCAACTCGAACTTCTGCCGGTCGAAAGCACCGTTCGGTGCCTTGAACGCCGGATCATCGCCGATGAGCTTGGCCAGACGGTCCTGGGAAAGCCCCAGATTCATGTCGGCAGCAAGCTGGTCGAGCGAGGCGCCTGCAACGAGCTGCGCGACGGTCTGCTGTCCTATGCCGAAGGCGCGCGCCTGGTCCGGCGTGATCTGCATGCGCAACTGCTGGCTGATCGCCTGAATCTGGCGGCGATAGGCGAGGCGGAACTCGTTGGTATCGATCTGCTGATCACCGACCGTTACCACCGTGTTGCTGTTGCCGCCCGTGATGAGCGAACGCTCGACGCCCCATATGCCGAAAGCCGCCGCCAAAAGAAGCAACAAACCCTTTGCAACCCAGGTCTGGGCGATTTTTCTCAGCACATCGAACATCGGAAAGCAAACCTCGTCATCAACACGTCTTCGCCTGCGAGCGAAACAATCGGAGTTCCTTAGAACAATCCGAACCGGAATTGAAGAGCCACTGGGGAAATCACCCCACGAGGCGTAGACGAACCGGAACCTTTGACGCGCAATGACGTTCTACCCCGCAAGAACACACAGGAGCACACGATGGCAGAGACGAAATCAGCTTCCTCACAATCCACTTCGGCGCGAGCCCAAACGGAGACGGCGATGGAAGATCTGGCCGCTCAGGTTGCGGCATTGCGCGAGGATCTGTCGAAACTGTCACAAAGCGTGGCCGCCGTGGGGCAGGGAGCGAAGTCTGTCGTCGCCGAGGAAGCCGAGGAAATTACTGAGCAGTTCCGAGAGAGAGTTCGTCAGGAACCGATTTTCATGGTCGCTGCCGCGGCAGGCATTGGCTATCTCATCGGCTTGCTGAGTCGGCGCTAACTCCACGCCAAACTCTCGATAGGATGGATGAGCCCCACACGTCCATTCGACAGTGGAATTGCCGAAAAGGCGCGGACGCTTCGATCGTTCGCGCCTTTTCAATTCTGGAGATAATGGCGGCCACCTAAAGCCGACCGCTTGATGCAGCTCTATGCCCAGGGCTGCGGATCGCACTGCGACATCTTTGCGACACCGCTGCGACATCTTCGACCATCGCGAATTCTTGATCCGCTAACCTCTTGTATCAGGCGGATGCTTACTATACGTAGGCATAATTATAAGGTTGCTTATGAATAGCAGGCTTTCCACATCATGCAATCGACACCAACTCTCGGCTTTGTTCTCCACGACGTTGCCCGACTTCTTCGCAAGCGGTTCGAGCAGCGCGCGAAGGATTTAGGGCTGACGCGTTCGCAGTGGCAGACGCTCGCCTATCTCGCCAACAATGAAGGCATCCATCAGGCTGGACTGGCCGAGATGCTGGAAATCGAACCGATCACGCTCGTCCGCATTCTCGACAAGCTCAGCGAACGCGGACTGGTGGAGCGACGACAACATCCGAACGATCGCCGCAGCTGGTTGCTCTACATGCGGGAGGAGGCCCGTCCTCTGATCGATGCCATGCGCAACATTGGCGAACAGACCCGCAAGGAGGCGCTTGAGGGCGTTCCCCCTGAGGATCGCGAGCGCCTCCACGAATTGCTTATCCTCATGAAATCGAACCTGCTTCACGCCTGCCGCTCGAAGGCAGTCGATAAAGAGATACAACATGGCTGATGCATCTTCCTCCCTGCGCGTTCCCGCAAACGCAAACTCCGCGGAACAAATCCAAGCTCCCGTAGCCGAAGCGCCATCCTCAAACCCGGCAGCGCAACCCGCAACAGCGGCCCCCGCAGCTCCGCTTACGCCGAAAGAAGCGCCGCGCAAGCGCCGCAAGCTGACGCGGCCCATCCTCTTTGCCCTGCTTCCGGTGGTCCTCGTCATCGGCGGCTATTACTACGTTACCGGCGGGCAGATCATGTCCACCGACAACGCCTATATCCAGGCGGATATGGTCGGCGTTTCGACCGATGTTTCCGGCACGGTCATTTCGGTCGATGTGCGCGAAAACGAAGTCGTGAAGAAAGGGCAGGTGCTGTTCCGCTTGAAGCCCGACTCCTTCCGCATCACGTTGGAAGGCGCGCAGGCGCAGCTCGGCAACGCCCGGAACCAGATCTTGAATCTGCATGCGAGCTACAAGCAATCGTTGGCCGAGATTTCACAGGCACAGGCCGATATTCCCTACTACCAGACGGAATTTGATCGCCAGCAGAACCTGATCAACAGCTCGGTCGCCTCCAAGGCCGCCTTCGATCAGGCCAAGCACAATCTCGAGGCTGCGCAGCAGAAGGTCTCGGTCGCTCAGGCGCAGGCTGCCACTACGCTGGCCCAGTTGGGCGGCGAGGGTGCGGCCAATCTTCCGGTCGAGCAGAACCCGCTCTATCTTCAGGCCAAGGCTGCCGTCGATAATGCACAGCGCGAGCTTGACGACACGGTGGTGCGAGCTCCGTTTGACGGCGTCACCGCCAATGTCCCCTCGTTGCAGGTCGGCGCCTATCTGACGGCCGCCCAGCAGGGCTTCTCGCTGGTATCGACCACGCATATGTGGATCAACGCCAGCCCGAAGGAAACGGAACTCACCTATGTGCGAACCGGCCAGAAAGTGACGATCTCGGTCGATGCCTATCCGGGTGTCACCTGGAAGGGAACTGTGGCGAGCATAGCGCCAGCCTCGGGATCGAGTTTCTCGCTGCTGCCGGCGCAGAACACCACCGGCAACTGGGTCAAGGTCGTTCAGCGTATACCGATGATCATCAGCATCGACGACATGCAGGGCAAGCCGCCGCTGCGTGTCGGGATGAGCGTCGTCGCCGATGTCGACACCGGCCATGCCCGCGGCCTGCCGGACTTCGTCAGCAACCTGCTGGGCCATTCCCGCGGTCAGGACCATGAGTAACGCCACCACCACTTCGCCATCGGCGCCGATCGCCCATCGTGGCGCGATCACCGCCTGCGTCATCCTGTCCGTCATCATGCAGGCGCTGGACACGACCATCGCCAACGTCGCCCTGCCTCATATTCAAGGCGACGTCTCCGCCAGTGCGGACCAGATCAACTGGGTCCTGACATCCTATATCGTGGCGGCGGCGATCATGACGCCGCCTTCCGGCTTCCTTTCGGCCAAGTTCGGCCGAAAGCGCGTCCTGCTCACGGCAATCGCCGGGTTCGTCGCTGCCTCGGTTCTCTGCGGCCTTTCGGAATCGCTGGTGCAGATCGTCGGCTTCCGCCTGCTGCAGGGCCTCTTCGGCGCTTCGCTCGTGCCGCTGTCGCAGGGCATCCTGCTCGATATCTACAACGTCGAGGAGCGTGGCCGCGCCATGGCTCTGTTCGGCGTCTCGGTCATGGTCGGCCCTGTTCTAGGCCCCGTCATCGGCGGCTGGCTGACCGACAATATCAGCTGGCGGTGGGTGTTTTACATCAACGTGCCAATCGGCGCGCTCGCCTTCTTCGGCATCGTCGTCTATGTGACGGAAACCAAGCTTGACGCCCTTGCCAAGCTCGATTGGTTCGGCTTCGGCATGCTCTCTATCGGTATTGCCGCCCTGCAGCTATTCCTCGACCGCGGCGAGCAGCTCGACTGGTTTTATTCAGGCGAGATCATCGTGGAGGCTCTGGTCTGCGTCTGCGCTTTCTATCTGCTGATCGTACACACGTTCACTGCCGAGCGAAGTTTCGTCAATCCCAGGCTCTTTCTCGACCAGAACTTTGCCGTCAGTATGCTTTTCATCTTCATCGTCGGCGTGACCTATCTGGCGTCGCTTGCGCTGATGACCCCGTATTTGCAGACGCTGATGGGGTATCCCGTCGTCACAGCCGGCATCGTCATGGGACCGCGCGGTCTCGGCACGATGTTCTGCATGTTCCTCGTCGGTCGGCTGATCGGCAAGGTGGATACGCGACTCCTGCTGTTCCTCGGCCTCGCGCTTACGGCATGGGCCATGTACGAGATGACAGGCTGGACGCCTGAGGTTTCGCAATGGACGCTGATCTCCGTCGGCTTCATCCAGGGCGCCGGCCTCGGCTTCCTCTTCGTACCGCTGACGACCATTGCCTTCGCGACGCTGCCGGCCCAGATGCGCGGCGATGGCACTGGCCTCTATAATCTCTCCCGTAACATCGGCTCGAGCGTCGGCATTTCGGTCGTCTCGATGCTGATCACGGAGAATACGCAGGTCAACCACGCCAACATCGCCGCCTATGTGACGCCTTTCAACCGCTATTTCGATGCGACTGCCGCTCACGGCCTTAGTCCATTGACGGCGGTCGGCCGCGCCACGCTCGACGGCATGATCACGACGCAAGCGACGATCATCGCCTATATCGACGATTTCAAATTGCTGATGTTGATGTCCATCTGCGCCATACCGCTGCTTTTGCTCCTGCGCAAACCATCGGCGCCGCCGGCCGTGGACCACAGCGTCGCCATGGAATAGCCACGCAGCCTTTCCAGTTTCACTGCGTGGCTGAATGGCCGCCGGGCACCACCCCGGCGGTCTCTTTCGTAGAGCGCTTCCGAGTCGCCCCGAATCGCAAATGCTCTATCCAGATGTCTCCGCGCATTCCGGACGGAAAACCGCTGCACGCATTTCCTCGAAATGCCCTGTCAGCGAAAGCGGCGGCTGACAAAACGCGAACCTGCAGCACCGAAGCGCCAAAGAGGTTCGACGTTCTTGGTGATTCCGATGCGCTTGTCGACGACAGTCGCCACCGGCTCGGTGAGCGAGAAGGCGAAAGGTGGCTGATCCAGCGATATGCCATTCAAGCTAATGTCGATCGCCAGTGCCTGCGACAGCTTTCCCGGCCCGTTGCACAGAGACATGACATCGGTCATGCCGCGACGCCCCACCATCTCCTCGATACCGATCTCTGGTTCCAGGGCCCGGATGAGCACGGCGCTCCCAGTAAGGCAGACGAAGTTCAGACACCAGTGAATGCCGTAGGAACGGTAGATATAGACATGGCCCGGCGGCCCGAACATGGCGGCATTGCGCGGAGTAGGCCCGCGAAAGGCGTGCGACGCCTCATCGTCAGGTCGATAGGCTTCCGTCTCGACGATTCGGCCGCCGATGCCTTCGACCGCAAAGCGCGCGCCGATCAAATCAGATGCAACGATAACGGCATCACGGTTGAAAAAAGCCGAAAGGGCGGTGCCGACCAGCGGTTTCGACTCCGGCGAGAGCGTTTGATCGTCAAAAGTCATGGGCAGAAATGGCGTCCCTGCAGCGATGCCGTATCTTTCGCATAAGAGACGGCATCATGGAATATGCATGGATGATGGCGGAAGAGACCGTCGCAGCAATCGCGCTTGGCGCTGCTGTTTTAACGCGGATCAAAGACCCTGCCATGAGAGAGGTAGCTATACGCAACGCGCTTACTGCGGCGTCGAGCTGCCCGCATCAGGGCATCCGCTCCGCCATTTTACCGTTAGACGCGGAGACGTGGAAGGAAAGGGACGATCCCGTCACCAGGCCGCGCTACAGCATGAGGCGCATGCGGCAGGAGATCACCAAGGCGGAAGAACGTGGGCGCCTCGCGGAGCGCGAGCGGTGTGCCAAGATCGCCGAGGGTGACGCGCGAGATTTCGACTTCCAGCGTGCTCTTGCGGATGGTGACGATATCAGCCACGGCATGGCCAGTGCTCAACTCGAAATCGCTAGGCGCATTCGGGAGAATGGGGACGGCAAGTGATGGACGATCCGCGTGAACTACCACGATACGGCAACAATAACCCGCTTTATTCTCAGGCTGCGGCTTGGGACGGCCACAGATCTGTGCGCCTTGCAGTAGAAAACCTTGGGTTTTCTACGACGGTATATTCATATGGGTTGGGATACGACGAGCTAACGGAAGCCGCCGAGCGTATCGCATTGCTCTGGAACCTTCACCTCGGCCAAACCAACGTCGAACTGCGAGCCGCCCTCTCAGCAAAAGTGGAGGGCGGCTGTGACCAGTGATGACCGTATAATCCGCGACTATTTGCAGGCCGCCCATAATAGGGGTGGTTCCTTTGAGATGGCGATGGGCATGCTTGTCCAGCGCATCATGGTTCTCGAAGACAGACTGCAGCGCGCCAGGATCAGCTTTGACGCAGATCCGGTCATCGTCAAGTTGGAACGCGAGGCACTGTGGATGACAAAGTTAGTCCAATCCTAAAAGAGGCTCACGATTTTATCGACTACCGAACCGCCGAACTTTCCGATGACGATGCCAATGATACCGGAAATTAAACCGGTGATGACGGCGAGCGCAATTTTATCGTTATTTTTCCTGAAAAAACCCTCTACCGGCCTATGATAGACAGTTTTTCTAAAGAAAACAGCATATGCCATCCAAATATTACCTAATAAAAACATCAAAAAATATAATAGAAAAATGGCTCTGATCGCATAAATAGCGTGTTGATTTACAATTATTAATTCCTCTATCCACTTCCCAAGAAATGCATACGTCACGAATATTAACAAATATGGGAATTTGAATATTTTCAGGCCGGCGAGCTTATCTAGTGCAGACTTATAGTTGATCAAATCCTCATAAATGGATTTGGCCAAGCTGGCGCCGTTTGGTGCATTGTGCCTAGGCGAAACGCTAGACCATCCGCTCTCAAATGAAATCCACACTTCGTCCAGATAAATCGTAGGACGCCCTGCAAGAAGCGCCTTGTGTGTCTTTATGTCATCAAGGCTTTCGAACTCTATACTTCTAGTCTTTGCGGTTACGTTTTGTATTCCCTTCGATTCAAGTATTTTTATAAGATCGTCTACTGATATGGATATAAGCCCGAGTTCATGTCGAATATTTTCGTGTGAGACATCCCTGACCATTTAGACCTCAGTTAAAAAAAGCTCCGAAAGAAACTAATAGCTCTTCTTTATTTCGATTCATCGAAGTTAAGAATAGCTGGCTACGCAGCTTTCTTCAAAATCTTCCGCGGCCGATCCAGCAGCTCTTTAGGTGAGGGCGCCCCTTCCAGGATCAAATTGGCCCAGATCTGCGAAAGCTCGACGCGCCGATCGATGTGCTCCGCACGATCGTAGGCAGCCTTGACCTTGTTCTTCGGCACGTGGGCCAGCATCAGCTCGATGATAGCCTCATCGTCACGGTACAGCGTGTTCATGACCGTGCTGAATGTCGAGCGCCAGCCATGCGGCACGTGCCGATGGTGGTATCCCGCCCGATTCAGCATGTAGCCGATCGCATTGGGAGACATCGCTTTGTGCGCGTGCCTGGCGTTGGGGAATACAAACGGTCCTTTGCCGGTAATCGACCGAACTGTCTCGATGATCTCGATCGCCTGCCACGGCAGAGGAATGAGATGGTCTCGGTCCGGATCATCCTTGTATTCCTTCCGCAGCTTCATCCGTGCGGCAGGGATCTCCCAGATGGGGAGATTATGCCCGAGATCGTTAAACTCGTGCCATGGTGTCGTGGCCAGCGTGCCAGGTCGAGCCGCAGTGATCGCCAGGAGCCGGTGCGCCAGTTTTGTGACGGGATGCGCTGGCTCCTCTTCGACAGCCTTCAGCATTTGGCGCGCCTCTTCGAGACCGACGACGGCCGGCTGCTTGCCTCTCTTCCGCGGCGCCATGGCCCCTTGGACAATCGCCGCTGGGTCAGTGTTTGCCCGCCCGCTGCTGATCGCGTAGACAAAGACCGCCGATATTCGCTGGCGAACACGCCGGGCTTTCTCCTTCGCGTCTCTCTTCTCCATTATGCGAATGACGGCCAGCACGTTGGCCGGCGTGATATCGTTCATCGCCAATGAACCGAGGTAGGGAAACACCTCTTTCTCGAGACTGTCGAGAACATCCTGGGCGTGGATTTCCACCCATTGCGGTTTCTGCAGTTCATGCCACTCCCGCGCCAGGACTTCGAAGGTGTCTGCTTGCGAGGCTTTCGCGGAAATCTTCTCGATCTTTTTGAGCGCGTTCGGATCACGACCGCTCTTCAACACTTGTTTGGCTTGATCCCGAGCGGCGCGCGCGTCGACCAACGACATTTCCGGATAGGTGCCGATCGAGAGCAACTTTTCTTTGTCGCTGAAGCGGTATTTCATCCGCCACATTTTGCCGCCGGCAGTGCTTACGAAAAGAAATAGCCCACCTGAGTCGAAAAGCTTGTATGCTTTCTCCTGCGCCTTGGCCTTCTTGATTTGTGTGTCAGTGAGCATACCCCATCCCGCCCATACCCCCAAAATTCTCGGCCTGTACCCCCAACTCTACCCCCAAAACACTGAGCTTGGGTGGTTAGGGGTGGAAAGGCCGGGTAAGAGTGAGCCGTAAAATACGTTGGAAATCAAGGCCCTTTGGGCATGTATGGACATGTTTGGTAAGGGCGCATGGCGGAAGAGGTGGGATTCGAACCCACGGTACGGTTTCCCGCACGCCGGTTTTCAAGACCGGTTCCTTAAACCACTCGGACACTCTTCCTGTCATAGCGGCGCAGCGCTTTATGAAAGTGGTTGGCTCGCTTTACCGCTATTCGGGCGGGAGCGTCAACCGGGCTGGAGCGCATATGCTGCAACCAAATGCAAAGGAGATGGACCGCTTCCGATAATTCGTCCCCTTATGCAAGAAGCAGGTCACCCGATTGTCGCCCAAAAGGGAGGCTCGAAAGCCGCTGAAGCGCCTGTCAGGCCTTCACCGGCTTCGCGGATTGTGCAGCCCGCGTGCCGAGCAGGACCAGTGGGATGGCAACTGCATAAATGGCGACGACGGAGAGCCAGATGGCGCCTGGCCAATCCTTTTGGACGAGGAAATAGAATGTGGAGAACGCCAGCGGGCTGATGATCGTGGCAAGGCTGATGGCTGAGGTCAGCACGCCCTGCAGCTGACCCTGGCGGGTTTGATCGACCTGCCGTGTCGCGAGAGCCTGGAATGCCGGTGAACCGACCCCTGCAAGCGCGAAAATCGGCATGATGGCAAAGATCACCCAGCCCTGACTGGCGAAAGCCATGGCGACGAGCGCAATACACGCGCAGGTGATCCCTGCGACGACGGCCCAGCGTTCGCCGAGCAGCTTCGTCGCAGGGCCAGGCAGGAATATCTGCACCAGCGTTTGACAGACGCCGAATGCGCCAAGCGAGAGGCCGATCCAGAGACCGTTCCATCGGAACGTATCGAAGCCCCACAGCGCCCAGCACGTGCCGTAGGCTTCGCCCGTCGCGCTCAGGATAAAATAGACAAGGACAATCGGCATCAGCCCTTTCATCGAGAAAACCCAGCGCAGCGGCCGAAGCGGATTGAATGCGGCGAGATCGATCTTCCGACCTGACGGTGTGCGGGATTCGGGGAGGACGAACAGGGCTATGAGCAAATTGCAGCCGTTCAGGACTGCGGCGGCAATGAAGGGAAGCCTCAGCCAATAATCGCCAAGCAATCCGCCGAGAACCGGTCCGACAATGAACCCGACACCGAACATTGCACTGAGAAGTCCGAACCTGCGGGCCCTTTTGTCTTCCGGCGAGATGTCGGTGATGTAGGCCGTCGCCACAGAGACATTCGCGCTCGTCAGGCCGGCGATGGCTCGACCGAGCAACAGCATCCAAAGCTGCGGAGCGAACGCCATGATGACATAGTTGACGGCAGCGCCCGCCAGCGAAACGAGCAGTACGGGTCTGCGGCCGAGATTGTCGCTGAGCGAACCGAGCACGGGCGCGAAGACGAACTGCATCGCGGCATAGAGCGCAGTCATGACGCCGATATAGGGCGCGATGTTCTGGCTACGGGTCACTTCCTCGAGAAGCCTCGGAAGAATTGGGAAGATGAGGCTTATGCCGATTGCATCGAGGCAGATGGCGGCAAAGATGACGATAAGGGGCTTGTTCATGGTCAACTTCAATCCAGGGAAATAACGAGCTTGCCCATGACGCGACCTCTGGCACTGACATCCTGTGCCAGTGCCGTCTGTTCAAGCGGGAAGGTCTGCTCGACATGCAGACGGAAAAGACCCTCTGAGCAAAGCCGAGCCACATCGGCAAAAATCAACTCCGGATTCTTCGGAGGGCCATGGGAAAACTTCGCGCCGTATTCCTCCGCCGAGAAATCGGCAACGGAGAGAACCCGCGCGGCGTTGCCGACGATCGCGATCAGTTCCGGGATCACCCCGGAGCCCGCGAGATCGAGGGCAGCATCGACGCCATTTGGCGCGAGTTCCTTGACGCGTTCCGCGAGCCCCGGTCCGTATGTCGTCGGGAGAGCGCCGAGATCGCGCAGATAGTCGTGTTTAGGTGTACTTGCCGTGCCGATGACGATGATCCCGCGCAGGCGAGCCAGCTGAACGACGGCCGAGCCTATTCCGCCCGCAGCACCGCTTACCAGTAGCGTTTGGCCGGATTCGATATCGACTTCGTCAAGAGCACGCGTCGCCGTGTCGATGACGACAGGCAGCCCACTCGCAACCTCGAACGACATATCGTCCGGCTTGTGCGCCCAGTGGGTGAGAAGCGCATACTGAGCCATCGTATTCTCGCCAAAGCCAAAAACGGCATCGCCGATCGAGACGTTCAAAACGCCTTCGCCAATCTCATCGACGATGCCGGACGCTTCGACGCCGAAGCCTGCGGGAAAGATCACGTCCTCGAAATCGCGATATCGCCCATCCCGGCGTTTCCAGTCGGAAGGATTGACGCCGGCCGCGCGGACAAGGATCCGCACCTGGCCTGGGCCGACATGCGGCTCATCAATCTCGACCACACGAACGACTTCGAGGCCGCCATATTCGTTGAACTGCGCTGCTTTCATGTTTCACTCCTTTCGGCGTGCCGCCCGCAAGGTCGGGCGGATTAATTCGTATCGAATACAAAAATATATCGAGTACATATTTCGATACGACCGAAGAAAGTGTTCGTCAACATGGAATGTGTACTCAGTACAAAAAATCTGCTATCGACGTCGGCATGACAACGACAACCGATCGACGAACCCGTAAGCGTCTTGCCACACGGCAAAACATCTCCAATGTCGCGACCCGCCTCTTTCTCGAGCGTGGCTTCGATCATGTGACGGTGGATGAAATCGCTACTGCCGCGGATGTCGGGCGGATGACGGTCTTCAATCACTTCCCCCGGAAGGAAGACATGTTCTTCGACCGCGACGAGGAGGCGAGGGAGATGCTGCGTGACGTCTTGCAGCAACGCGACGAAAGCATCGCGCCCATCGAGGCATACCGTCTGCTCGCGCATCGGCTTGTTGCGGAACAGCATCCTGCCGTCAATTTCTCCGCTCGCAGCCAAGGATTTATCGAGACGATAGAGGGAAGCGAAACCCTCAAGGCCCGGGTAAGGGCGATCCGCGACGAGATCGCTCATGTCGTGATGACGGCGCTAGCGGAAAGTGCAGGGCAACAACCCGACGATCCCGATGCCAAACTGGCCGCGAGCCTGCTTCTGGCAACATGGACCGTGGCTTTCATCCAGGCGCACCAGACGTTTCGCCAGAAGCGCGATACCAATCGCGCGACGGATGCATTTCTCGCCGTCATCGACAAAGGGGCGGTGGGCCAGAAAGCCGCCCTGTCCGGCACGGCCTACGCCTGATGGCTCAATACGCGCAATGCGTGTTTTCGGCATGTGGTATTATTGACAAAAGATAAGCTACGCATATTGTTAGCTGGCTTCAGTCAGATTTGACCCCTGACCTGGCAAATGTGGCCCGATCGTCTCCAGCGATCGGGCCACTCCATTTCCCCATTTCGAACCCGCCGAACTACCAAACACTACCTCCGATGTTGCATATGGCTGACTAGAGCACGCAGCTTGGGCGCCATATGGCGCCGGCTCGGATAGTACAGGTAAAAGCCGGAAAAACGTGGGCTGAAGCTTTCGAGAACGGCGACAAGCTCACCCCGTTCGATGCAGGGGCGAAAACTCTCCTCCATGCCAAAGGTAATTCCGGCGCCGGCTACGGCAAGCTTGGTCATCAATGCCATGTCGTTCGTGGTGATTTCCGGCGCGACGGCGACGCTGAACTCCTTGCCATCCTCAGCGAATTCCCAACGGTATGGCGCTGCCCTGGGTGCGGGGCGCCAGCCTATACACCGGTGGGTGACAAGCTCGCCGGGATGAACAGGTGCGCCGAAGCGTTGCAGGTATCGTGGCGAACAAACGGCCAGTTGCCGCTCATCGCCGGCAACAGGCACCGCAATCATGTCCTGCTCGATCACCTCGCCAAGACGAACGCCCGCATCATAGCCCTCGGCAACGATGTCGAACTCCTCATCCGTGACAGTGATATCGAGCTGAACCTCCGGATTGGCCTCAGCGAAGCCTGTTAGGAAAGGCCCCGACAAAAATCGCTCCGCAATGGATGAAACAGCAAGGCGCAACTGCCCCCGTGGTGGCCCGCGCAGGTTTCCGGCAGCCTCAGTTGCCGCGCGCATTTCCGCAATCGCAGGCGCTATATCGCCAAAAAGTCTGTCGCCGGCCTCGGTAAGGCTGACGCTGCGGGTTGTACGCAGCACCAGCGCGATGCCGAGCGTCTCTTCCAGCCGCCTGATCGTCTGGCTCACCGCTGATCTTGTAACGCCCACGCGCTCTGCCGCCGCACGAAAACTTCGCTCCTCGGCAACGAGCGCAAACACAGCAAGTGCATTGAGGTCCGCTTCCATTGGTTAGTTCAGCTTTTCATTGAGGTAATGAATGATCGTCTTATCGCAACAATGAAACGGATCTACCTTCCTGGCAACTGCCGCGGCAATTCGAACAGCAATCGGGAAGGAAATGAATATGTCCCTCGACAAAGTCGTCCTCATCACCGGCGCCTCAAGCGGCATTGGCGCCGGAATTGCCCGAGAACTCGGGATGGCCGGAGCCAAGCTCATGCTCGGTGCCCGGCGTACGGATAGAATCGAAGCGCTGGCAAACGAGATCCGCGAAAGCGGCGGAGAGGCGGCAACGCGGCGTCTCGATGTGACCGATCGCGTGGATGTGGCCGCCTTCGTCGAGGCGGCGCGGAGAAACTTCGGCCGCATCGACGTAATCGTCAACAATGCCGGCGTCATGCCGCTGTCGCTGATGGCGTCGTTGAAGGTCGACGAATGGGACCGGATGATCGACGTCAACATCAAGGGCGTGCTCTACGGCATCGCGGCTGTATTGCCCGAAATGACAGCCCGGGGCTCCGGCCACATTATCAACATCGCATCCATAGGCGCGCTGTCTGTTTCACCCACCGCCGCAGTCTATTGCGCTACCAAATATGCGGTGCGTGCCATCTCGGATGGCTTGCGGCAGGAGAACGAAAATATTCGCGTTACCTGCATTCATCCCGGCGTGGTGGAAAGTGAGCTTGCTGACACGATCACCGATCCCGTCGCTGCGGAGATGATGAAGACCTATCGCTCCATTGCTCTCCAGCCCGACGCGATCGGACGAGCGGTGCGCTACGCGATCGAACAGCCGGACGATGTCGACGTCAACGAGATCGTCATCCGGCCAACACGCACCCGATGAGGCGGAGGCAGCTACGAGCCGTCGCTTGGTTTGCTGTCAGTGCCGGGGCTCTTGTCCGCACAGCGCTCAGACTACCCATACAGAAAGGTCACGCTAAGATGAATGTCGAACGAAATTCCGATACGCAAGCGCCGGAGAACCACCCCTATGTCGGGATGTGGGTTACGGCCGATGGCTATATCCGCCACAACCTGCTTGCGAATGGTCGTTATGACGAGGCGCGCGGCACGCGGGAGAGCGCCTATCGGGGGCGCTATGTCGTTCGCGGCGATCATATCGACTATTGGGACGACACCGGCTTTACCGCCGACGGAACATTCATTGACGGCGTGCTGCACCATGCCGGCATGATCCTCTATCGGCAAAAGTAGAAATAGCGCAGCCGACCGCCCAAGCCTCCAAGCTGAACGTCCGGCTGGCGTCCCGACCTTGGTAGAAGAAAAAGCGACGGGGCATGTCACAGACGATGCCTCTGCCTTGTCCTAGCTTCGCAACACCATCTTTCGAAGGAGACAACAATGGTCCGCCAGCGTATCGCAATCGTTTATCACACGGGCTACGGACACACCGGTCGCCAAGCCGAAGCTGTCGGGGCAGGGGTCGAGCAAATCGACGGCGTCGAGGCGATGCTCTTATCCGTCGATAAGGTCGAACGGCATTGGGACGATCTTCATGCCTGTGAAGCGATCATTTTCGGCTCGCCGACCTACATGGGTGCGGTCTCGGCACCCTTCAAAGCATTCCAGGAAATGACGTCTAGCGCCGTCCTATCCAAGGGTTTTCTTTGGAAAGACAAGATTGCAGCCGGCTTCACCACGTCAGGGTCACGATCCGGTGACAAGCTTTCGACACTCATCCAGCTGGCCATTTTCGCCGCGCAGCATGGCATGCATTGGGTCGGTCTCGATCTGCCGCCGGCCAACTGTTCATCGACAGGCTCCGAGGCGGATATGAACAGGCTTGGCTTCTGGCTCGGAGCCGGCGCGCAGGCGAATGTCGATGAAGGTCCGGACACCGCGCCGCCCGAAGCCGATCTCGCGACGGCACGCTATCTGGGGCGACGCGTCGCACTAACAACGCTACAATTCGTTCGAGGCCGCCAAATCATGGCAGCGCCATCTCAATACGCTCTTGCGACCCAATGACCGAAACATCCGCCGACCCAACCTTTTCAGATTTGCGTCCGCGTCTCATCCGGCTTGCCTACCGGATGCTTGGATCGGTGGCGGATGCCGAGGACATTGTGCAGGAAGCCTGGCTGCGCTGGCTCGCGACCGATCATGTGTCGGTTCGCGAACCAGCCGCATTTCTGCGAACCGTTGTCACCAGGCTTTGTCTGAATGAGCTGAAATCGGCACGGCGCCGACGCGAAGCCTATGTGGGGCCTTGGCTGCCCGAGCCGATCTTCGATCCGCAGGACGATGACGCGACCGATGATGTGACACTGCCGCTGATGTTGGCGCTGGAACGCCTGTCGCCGCTGGAGCGGGCCGCCTTCCTTCTCCACGATGTGTTCGGCATGGATTTCGAGGAGGTGGCACTGGCAATCGATCGTGAAGCCGCTGCCTGCCGCAAGTTGGCGAGCCGGGCGAGGGCGCATATCGTCGATGCCCGCCCTCGCTTTGCGATCGGGCGAGAGCAGGGGCTCAAGTTCGCCGCCGCCTTCTTCACCGCATCGAGAACCGGCGATATGGCTGCACTTCGCACCATGCTCTCGGAGGAGGTCGTCGCCTATGCGGACGGAGGCGGCAAAGTGGCGGCGTCACGGCGACCCCTTATCGGGATCGAGGCGGTCATGTTGCGTCACGAGCAGATGGCGCGACTTTTCCTCGTGCAACCCTCGCAACTGATCCGCTATGCCCTTATCGATGGCTTGCCGGGTTTCCTTACGATGGAAGGCGGCAACGTGGTGCAGACAACGGCGCTGCATATCGAGGAGGAAAGGGTCGTTGCCATCTATTGCACGCGCAACCCCGACAAGCTGCGCCACATAGCAAGCACAGCGGCGCATTGATTGTTGACGCGACGGGGGCGGGATGCGAGATCGCATTTCCACCGGCGTCGTAAAAGCATCCACCTGAAAGGAATAGCAATGCAGCGCTTCAGCATACGTCGCCTGGAGCGCGGCGATGCACTCGCGTTTAGCGATATCCGTCTCGAAGGCCTGTCTCGCCACCCCGAAGCTTTCGGCGCCTCCTATGAGGACGAAATGCTGTACACCGAGACGCAGGTCGCCGACCGGATTGCAAACAATATCATCTTTGGCGGCTTCGCCGATGACGGCGCGCTCTTGGGTGTCATCGGCGTGGGTAGATCCGGAGCCGCGAAATTGCGGCACATCGCGTCTATCTGGGGAATATATGTTCGGCCACAGGCACGAGGAACGGGGCTTTCGCGCCAGCTGATGGGCGCTGCCGTCGATGAAGCCAAAGCGACATGCCGTTCGATAAGGCTCTGCGTCGTTTCATCCAACAAGGCGGCCATTCGCCTCTACGAAACCTTCGGCTTCAAGGCGTGGGCAACCGAACGCGAAGCGCTGAAGGTCGGTGATGTCTACCACGACGAGATATTGATGCGTCTCGATACAGAAGGCTGAACGGCTGTCCGGTTCCGGACCATCCGCTTTCGAACAGAAGCAAGAATTCGCTCTCATCTGTTCCGAGCTGAGACCGACGGTGTCAATCGTCGGGCTGCGGCATAGGCCATTGCAAGCATCTCCAATGATTGCCTGTATTTTACTATTGATTAACCACGATCTTCAGAATTTCTCCTGTGCGCTTAATTTGCATCGCAAAATCGCCAAACTACAATCATGATTAAAGTACCGTTAGGTGATTGAGGCGTAGCAGCATACCGGAACGAGGGAAGTACCGGTCGGCAGACCTCCGTCAAAGTAATGAGTAGCGGCGTGGGACAGATGAAATTCGAAAATCGTGCGATGACATACGCAACGGGTATGCGTTGGTTTGCTCTCTCACTGATGTGCGCAACCATCACGGCCTGCGGAACAACTCAGAAGGTCGCGACCAAGCGCCAGCACGGCAAGGAATATTTCTCCGAGAAGGAATATGGCGTCAAGGCCAGCCCTCGCGTCGTCAACAACGGCCCGGTGCCGAAGGGCGGCGGCCGTTTCATGGTCGGCAATCCCTACCAGGTGAAGGGCAAGTGGTATTATCCCAAGGAAGATTTCGGCTATAGCAAGGTCGGTATTGCTTCCTGGTACGGTTCCGCCTTTCACGGCCGTTTGACGGCTAATGGCGAAGTGTACGATCAGCAGTCGCTGACTGCCGCGCATCCGACCTTCCCGCTCCCGAGCTATGCTCGCGTCACGAATGTCGAAACCGGCTCCTCCATCATCGTACGCGTCAACGATCGCGGCCCGTATCATCCCGGCCGCATCATCGACCTTTCCAACAAGACGGCGCAGATGCTCGATCTGCAGCACAGCGGCACGGGTGATGTGCGCGTGCAGTATGTTGGCCGCGCTCGTATGGATGGACACGACGATCCCTATCTGATGGCCTCTTACATCCCCAAGGGTTCGCGCCTGCCGAGCATCAATCCCGGCGGCCAGATTGCGAGCGGCGTGATGGTCGCGTCTGCGGGCCGGATGACTGCCGATCAACTGCCGGATTCGTATACGCCGACGCCGATGCGCGCCACGCGTCAGCAGCGTAGTTTCGAGTCGACGCCGGCGATCGCTCCCATTCCGCGCCAATCGCCCTATTCGGCAACGGCTTTCGCCGATACTCCGAAGGCTGCCTCCAACAACGACAAGCGCAATAACTTGCCGCCGATGACCTGGAATGGCGGCCCGATGCCGACCACAGAAGCGGCCGAGCCCACCATGGTCGTTCTGCCGCAGATCGGACCCATCCCCTATGAGCGTCCGGGTTCCTCGCACCGCATGGCAAGCCTTGGCGATCAGTCGTTCGGTTCTACGGTTGCCGCCTATCAGAATGCTCCGGTCAAGACAGTCTATGTCGACCTGGCTTTCGATGCCGTTATGGTTCGTAACGATGGCCTTACGCAGGAGTCCATCCTCTCGGCTTATCGCCGCCAGCATCACGGCACGACGCAGACGGATTGATCAGCGTCGTTGCCTGAATCTTCACCTGTCACTAAAATAATGGTGCGGTGATCGGATTGCGGGGACGGTATGCCAAAGCGCTTGATTCTTTTGTTCCTTTTTTTCCTTGGCATCGGCCATGCAGTTGCCGAGGCTCAGCCCGCCATTCCCGGCGCTTTCGATACGAAAGCGGCGCAAGCTTTCATGATCGAGGGCTCCACCGGCACGATCCTCCTTGCCAAAAATGAGGATCAGCCGATCTCTCCTGCCTCGCTTGCTAAACTCATGACGCTGGACGTTATCTACGATGCCGTCGGGCGAGGGGAGATCTCGCTCGATACCGAATATCCCGTGTCGGAAAATGCCTGGAGAACGGGCGGAGCCCCATCGCGTGCATCGACGATGTTCGCTGCACTGAAGTCGCGGATCAGGGTTGGCGATCTCATCCAGGGCGTAGCGGTCCAGCAGGCGAATGACAGCTGTATCGTGCTGGCCGAAGGCCTTTCTGTCAGCGAACGCGAATTTGCCCGACGCATGACGGCGCGCGCGCGTGAGATCGGCATTCCGCGGGCGACATTCACGAATTCCACCGGCCTGCCCGATGCAAACGACCCGAACAGCGGCGGCAAAATCTCGATGCGCGAGCTGGTGACCCTGGCGCAGGACCTGCAGCAGAAGCATACTGACCTCTACAGGTATTTCGGCCAGGCGGATTTCACCTGGAACAAGATTTATCAGCGCAACAAGAACCCATTGCTGCTGCTCAATATCGGTGTCGATGGCCTTGGACTGGGTTTTGCCGAGGGCGAGGGGTTTTCCATCGTCGCCTCGGTGGAACGCGACGGACGCCGGCTGTTTCTGGCGCTCGGCGGCCTGAAGAGCGACAAGGAACGCACGGAAGAAACCCGCCGTGTGCTTGAATGGGGCCTCAGCAACTTCAGGAGCCAGCGCCTGTTTAGCGGAAGCGAGGTGATTGGCGATGCCAGCGTCTACGGCGGCGCTCAATCAACCGTCAGCCTTGAGGCCAAGATCCCCGTCGACGTCTATGTTCCGATCGATACGCCGGACCGCCTCTCCGCTCGCATCGTCTACCGCTGGCCGCTCAGCGCTCCGGTCGTCACGGGTTATGAAGCCGGGACGCTGCGTGTGTTCCTCGGCGCTCGATTGGTTCGCGAATTGCCGCTCTATACAAAAGAATCAGTCGCTCGGGGCACACTCAGCCGCCGCGCCTTCGACGCCTTCATGGAATTGGCCGAATCCCTGCTCTTCTCCTGGCTGTGGGACAAACCCTTGCCGAGCTGACGCGCCGCTGCTCGCGAAATCCCTGTTTACACCCCATATAGAATGCAAGAGGCCGACATATGCACGGTTCCACCCGAGAATGTCTTGGGTTAAACAGGATACATATCGAGTGCCAAGCGGCAGGCGCGCGACAAGTGCAGGACATGATCATTGGCTGATGCAAACGGATTATTCGTAAGCTTCGAAGGCGGGGAAGGGGCGGGAAAATCAACCCAGATCCGCCGTTTGGCCGAGCGCCTGCGGGAACGGGGCCACGAGGTGCTCGTCACGCGTGAACCCGGCGGATCCCCGGGCGCGGAAGCCGTACGCCATGTTCTGCTCTCCGGCTCTGCCGAGGCGTTCGGTACGAGGATGGAGGCCATTCTTTTCGCAGCGGCACGAAACGACCACGTCGAAGAGGTCATTCGCCCGGCGCTCGCCCGCGGCACCATCGTCCTTTGCGATCGCTTCATGGATTCGTCGCGCGTCTATCAGGGCGTTACCGGTAATCTCGAGCCCAACTATATCGAGGCTCTGCAGAGAGTTGCCGTCAACGGCGTCGTTCCGGACTGCACGCTGATCCTCGACATTCCCGCCGAAGTCGGGCTCGAGCGCGCGCGCAAACGCGCCTCCGCCGTCACGGCTCCAGATCGCTTCGAAAAGGAAGAGATGCAGACACATGAGAAGCGTCGCGAGGCTTTTCTCGATATCGCCGCACGCGAACCGGAACGCTGCCACGTGATCAACGCACAGCGTTCGGAGGACGCGATTGCGGGTGAAATCGCCGGGATCGTCGACCGACGGCTCAGGCCCGCTGCGGACATTGTTGCCGAAGGATCGGAAGCGGCACAATGAGCGAAGAACGACCCGGCGTTCTGGACGGCGCGATCGCGCCGCAGGACAATCCCAGACTCTTCGGCCACGAGGACGCGGAAGCTTTTCTCGCGCAATCCTATCGTTCCGGCAAGGGCCATCACGCTATCCTGATCGAAGGGCCTGAGGGGATCGGCAAGGCGACGCTCGCCTTTCGTTTCGCCAACTACGTCCTTTCGCATCCTGATCCATCGTCTGCGCCAGAGATCATCCCGGATCCCGATCCGGCGTCTCCTATCAGCCGGCAGATCTCCGGTGGCGCATCCCACAATTTGTTGCATCTGAGCCGCCCGGTCGATGACAAGACTGGCAAGGTCAAATCCGCGATCACAGTGGACGAGGTGCGCCGTGCCGGAAAATTCTTCTCGCAGACCTCGGGAACGGGTAATTGGCGTATCGTCATCATCGACCCGGCCGATGATCTCAATCGCAACGCCGCCAACGCTATCCTGAAAATCCTTGAGGAGCCGCCTAAGCGCGCTTTATTCCTTGTGCTGTCGCATGCGCCGGGCCGGCTTTTGCCGACGATCCGCTCGCGCTGCCTGCCGCTGAAGCTCGCGCCGCTCGAAAACGAACCCTTGCGCTGGGCGCTCGAAAATCTCGGCGTGCCGCCGGGGCAGGGGAACGAATTGCTTCCGGCAGCCAAGGGCAGCGTCAGTGAGGCGCTCAAGCTCCTGAACTATGGCGGCGGGGAGATTATAGACGCCTACCGGCAGGTGCTTTCGGCTGACGGACCTGCCGCGCGTAAGGCCATGCACCGCCTCGCCGACGCGCTTTCTGGCAAGGACAGCGACACGATCTTCGGCTTCTTCCTGTCCCATATCGGTGACGACATTGTTGAACGCGCGCGGGCCGCGGCTCTCGGCGGCTCTCTTGCAACGGCCGAAAGACTGGCGCGTCTCCATTCGGAGACAACTGAGCGGCTGAATATATCGCAGGCCTACAATCTCGATCGCAAGCAGACGCTCATCACCATTCTAAGCGAATTGAAGCAACAACTTTCCGAATAGATGGATCGCGGATGCCAGAGACGGCACCCGCGACGAGACTTGCAGAATTGCGTCAGGGCAGGATCAGCTTCCAGGCGACGACCGCCAGCGTCACGGCAAGGATGATGCGGACGGACCGCTCATGCAGGCGCGGCGCGAGCAGGCTGCCGGCGACAATGCCGGGAATCGACCCCACGAGCAGAGCAAACAGCATCGACCAGTTGATCTCACCGATGAACCAGTAGCCCATGCCGCCGATCAGGGTCAGCGGTACGGCGTGGACGATATCGGAGCCGACGATCTCGCGGACATCGGTCTGCGGATAGAGGACGAGCAGCACGGTCACGCCAAGCGCGCCGGCACCAACCGATGTCATGGTGACGAGGGTGCCGAGCATAAGACCCAGAATGATGGTCGCCAATGCAATGGTGCGCGGCGTCAGCTTGCCGCGTTCGCCCCGCCATTTCCGTATGGCTTCCAGAATCTGACCGCGGAAGATCAGCATCAGCGACGTCAGGAGCAGAAGACAGCCCAGCGAGAGCGTGATGGCGTGCGCAACCGAAGGGCTTTCGCGATTGACGCCGGCCATGATCCACAGCATGAGCAAAGCTGCCGGCACGCTACCGGAAGCGAGCAGGGCAACCACCTTCCAGTTGACGCGCCCATGAATGCCGTGGACAGCCGTTCCCGCTGTCTTGGTGATTGCCGCGTAGAGCAGGTCCGTGCCAACAGCGGTTGCCGGATGCACTCCGAACAACAGCACCAGCAATGGCGTCATCAGCGACCCGCCGCCGACACCCGTAATGCCGACCAGCATGCCGACGAAGAAGCCGGAAAATGAATAAAGCGGCTGATAGGTACTGAGAAAACTCAAAGCAACGGCCCCTTGAAGCCGTCGGACAGGCTTATTAAAAATTCTTTGAAATTCACGACCATCTCTGCCCTGCATTCCGATCCTTTGAAGGGGTAAAGGCGAGGCGGGAGTGAGTCAAGCAAGGCCCGCTTGTCGACATCCTATTGCTGCACCCGCGAAACTTGGTGTTTCGCTCCCGGCAAACATGCGCTAAAGCGAGCGGAGCACGCATAACAAAGACGCAACCGTAAAAAACGGACCCTTGCCCGATATGACCGAAAAGACCCCGTTCTACATCACCACCGCGATCGCTTATCCCAATGGCAAGCCGCATATCGGCCATGCCTATGAGCTGATTGCCACCGATGCCATGGCGCGCTTCCAGCGTCTGGATGGGCGCGACGTCTTTTTCCTGACAGGCACCGATGAGCACGGCCAGAAGATGCAGCAGACGGCGCGCGCTGAAGGCATCGAACCGCAGCAGCTCGCCAACCGCAATTCGGACGAATTCCAGGCGATGGGCAAGCTCCTGAACGCGTCTAACGACGACTTCATCCGCACGACTCAACCGCGTCACCACCAGACCTCGCAGAATATATGGAACCTGATGGCCGATGCCGGAGACATCTATAAGGATTCCTATGCCGGCTGGTATTCTGTGCGCGACGAAGCCTATTACCAGGAAAACGAAACCGAGCTGCGCGCCGATGGCGTGCGCTACGGACCGCAGGGCACGCCCGTCGAATGGGTTCAGGAGGAAAGCTATTTCTTCAAGCTCTCCGAATACCAGGACAAGCTGCTGAAGCATTATGAGGAAAATCCGGACTTCATCGGTCCTGCCGAGCGCCGCAACGAAGTCATCTCCTTCGTAAAGTCGGGCCTGAAGGATCTGTCCGTCTCGCGCACTACGTTCGACTGGGGCATCAAGGTGCCGAACGACCCGGCTCACGTCATGTATGTCTGGGTCGATGCGCTGACCAACTACCTGACGGCGACCGGCTATCTCGAGGATAAAAACAATCCTCGGGCGAAATACTGGCCGGCCGATCTGCATATCATTGGTAAGGACATCATCCGCTTCCACGCCGTCTACTGGCCGGCCTTCCTTATGTCGGCGAAGCTGCCGCTGCCGAAGCGCGTCTATGCCCACGGCTTCCTGCTCAACAAGGGCGAGAAGATGTCGAAGTCGCTCGGCAATGTCGTCGATCCGATCAACCTCGTGAACCATTTCGGTCTTGACCAAGTGCGCTATTTCTTCCTGCGCGAAGTCTCCTTCGGCCAGGACGGCAGCTACAGCGAAGAGGCGATCGGCACGCGCATCAACTCCGATCTTGCAAACGGTATCGGCAACCTCGCCAGCCGTTCGCTGTCGATGATCGTGAAGAACTGCGAGGGACAGATTCCCGAGTGCGGTGCTTTGACCGACGAGGACAAGGCGCTTCTGGCGCAGGCCGATGGGCTGCTGGCTTCGACGCGCGAAGACATGGGCAAGCAGCTTATCCATCGTGCGCTCGCTTCCATCATATCAGTGGTTTCCGAAACGGACCGCTATTTCGCAGGGCAGGAGCCCTGGGCGCTGAAGAAGACCGACCCGGCCCGGATGGCGACCGTGCTCTATGTCACGGCCGACGTGGTGCGCCAGATCGCCATTCTGCTGCAGCCGTTCATGCCGGCATCTTCAGGCAAGCTCTTGGATCTCATTGCTATTCCCGCAGACAAGCGTGATTTCGCAGCGCTCGGGGAGGCGGGTCGCCTCGTTGCCGGGACGCCACTGGAAGCACCGAAGCCGGTCTTCCCGCGCTACGTCGCACCGACTGCCGAGTAAGGTGTTCCATGCTGATCGATACGCATTGCCATCTGGATTTTGCTGATTTCGCGGAGGAGCGCGACGCGATCGTCGCGCGCGCCCATGAGTTCGGCGTCAAGCGGATGGTCACGATCTCGACCAGAGTTCGCAAGCTTGACGGCCTGCTGGAGCTGACCGAGCGCTACCCATCGGTTTTCTGCTCCGTGGGCACGCATCCGAACAGCGCCGATGAGGAACTGGATATCCAGACCGAGGATCTTGTGCGGTTGGCAAACCAGCATAAGAAGATCGTCGCGATCGGCGAGGCGGGACTGGATTACTTCTACGATACCGTCAAGCCGGAAGACCAGAAGACAGGATTCCTGCGCCATATCGCGGCTGCCCGCGAAACGCAGCTGCCGCTGGTCATCCATAGCCGCAGCGCGGACGAGGACATGGCCGCGATCCTGACAGAGGAAACAGGGAAGGGGGCCTTCCCCTTTATCCTCCATTGCTTCTCCGCCGGCCCTGCCCTTGCCCGCACTGGCGTCGAACTTGGCGGCTATATCTCCTTTTCCGGCATCCTGACTTTCCCGAAGTCGGAGGAGCTACGCGACATCGCCAAGACGATCCCGCACGACCGGCTGTTGGTCGAGACGGACGCGCCGTATCTGGCGCCGAAGCGCTGGCGCGGCAAACGCAACGAACCATCCTATGTCGTCAACACAGCCGAGGTGCTGGCCGACACGATCGGCGTCAGCATGGACGAGATCGCCGACATCACCACGGAAAACGCCTTTCGCTGCTTCTCCAAGATGACAAGGGTCTGACGGCGTGACCTACCGGCGACGCTTCACCATTTTGGGCTGTTCCTCGTCGCCGGGCGTGCCGCGCATTACCGGCGATTGGGGTGCCTGCGATCCGAGAAATGCAAAGAACCGTCGCACGCGCGCGGCTTTCCTCGTTGAGCAAATCGCACCGGATGGCGGCATCACCACCGTCGTCATCGACACAGGACCGGATTTTCGCGAACAGATGATCCATGCCGGCGTCAGCTTCATCGACGCGGTGCTGTATACCCATGCGCACGCCGACCATATTCACGGCATCGACGATCTGCGCGGCTATTTCCACATCTCGAACGAGCGCATCCCGATCTATGCCGACCCGCAGACGATGGATCGCATTCGAGAAGGCTTCCGCTACTGCCTGGAAACGCCGCCCGGCAGCAGCTATCCGCCGATCGTCCGGCCGGTATTGATCGAAGACCTTGAGAAAAGTTTCACCATTGATGGGGCAGGCGGGCCGATCCGCTTCTGGCCGCACAAGCAATTGCATGGCGATATCCACTCGCTGGGATTCCGCATTGGCAAGCTCGCTTATTGCAGCGATATCAGCGACTTCCCGCCGGAATCGGTAGAGAAAGTTGAAAATCTAGACGTCCTCATCATCGATGCTTTGCAATATCGGCCACATCCAAGCCATTTGTCGCTGGAACAATCGCTCGGCTGGATCGAGCGACTGAAGCCAAAACATGCCATCTTGACCCACATGCATACGCCGCTCGATTATGAAACCGTGCTGGCGGAGACGCCCGACCATGTCGAGCCAGCCTACGATCAGATGCAGATCGAGCTCGACGTGGAGGATGACGATCTATGAGCGAAGACAGCAAGAAGCTTTCAAGCCTGGAACGGGTCGAACTTGCGGCACGGAACCTGGGTCTCGAAATCTCGATCAAGCGCATGGAGCAATCGACGCGGACGGCCGAGGAGGCTGCGAAAGCGGTCGGCTGTGCCGTCGGCCAGATCGTCAAATCGCTGGTTTTCGTCAATGCAGACACGCATGGACTGACGCTGCTTCTCGTCTCCGGTGCGCATAATGCCGATACGGCCTATATTGCGGCAAGTTACGGAATTCGGCTGAAACGCGCCGATATCGACCGGGTTCGCGATGAAACCGGCTTTGCAATTGGCGGCGTCGGCCCGATTGGCCATCTGGTCGAGCTACCCGTCTTCATCGATGAAAGTCTTTTGGCTTACGATCAGGTCTGGTGTGCTGCAGGACGACCGGACAGCATTTTTGCATGCAATCCAACGCTTCTGGCGGAAAAGATTGCGGCAAAAATCATCCGCATCAAGGCAAGCTGAAGTTAGCAGCGCACTCGCTGTGTTCTCCTGATTGCCGCGGAACATGGCAAAGGAGGATGCGATGAGCCAAACTTCACGCGAGGAAAGAATCGACGCTGCATCAAGAATGATCCGTGCAACGCCACAGGCAATCTTTCAGGCGTTCATCGACCCGGAGGCATTGATCTCCTGGCTTCCGCCCAGAGGCATGACCGGTCAGATCATGACCTTTGAACCGCGTCGAGGCGGCAGCTATCGGCTGGCACTTCGCTACGACATTCCCGATCATTCGACACCCGGAAAGTCTTCCGAGCACATGGACGTCGTATCAGGTCGGTTCCTGGAAATCAGTCCTGACGAGCGGATCGTTCAGGCCGTGAATTTCGAATCCGACGACACGGCATTCAACGGCACGATGGTCATAACCTGGTCGTTGGTCGAAACTCTATCAGGCACAAACGTCACCATAGTTTGTGAAGACGTTCCAATCGGCATCAGCAAGAAAGATCACGACGAAGGCTTGAAGTCGACCTTGGAAAATCTCGCCAACTATCTGGAATGAAAAGGAAAAGCGATTGGTCGGTTGGTTTGGCCAAAGGCCTTTTTTGTTCCATAATCTATCTTATCTGATGTTTTGCTGTAGCCGCAAAGTTGAAGTGTCCTGTTTTTGCAAAGTTGGAATGTCACTCTCCCCGGGTTTTTGATGACCTGGGAGATTGCGGATGGGACT
>NZ_JACHBG010000027.1 GCF_014207095.1 Martinezella lusitana
GCGCTGTTTTGCACCGTAAACGAATGATCGCTGTCGACATCCGTCGCCGAAAGCACGCCGCTCGCCGTAGACACGCCGGACGTCCCGTTGTTGACGCCACCGGCCTCCGTCACGCTGCCAGATGCGTCACCCGTGATCACCGCAGCATCGTTCGTGCCGTTGATCGTAACGTTGAACGTACCGCTGGTCTTGCTGCCGTCACCGTCGGTCAAGGTATATCCGATCGACAGGATCGATGTGTGACCAGCTGATAGGGCATCGAATGCAGTTCCAGGTGTGATAACCACATGGCCCGCATCGATCGAGATCATCGACGGGTTCAATGTCAACCCGGCGAGATCGCCCGTGGCCTTGACACTATCGATATGGATCGCACCGCTCGCAGCCGCCCCGTCGGCACCGAAAGCAATGGTGCCCGCAGCAAGAGTAAAGGTTGCGTTGTCGTTCTCAAGCATAGAGCCGAGCGAAACGGTACTTGCTATCGGCTTGTCGTCGCTGATGTTGAAGGTCAGTGTCGCAGTCTGGCTTTCACCATCAATCGGCGCATCGCTGACCTTGACAGAAAAGTCATCATGATTACCCGCGCCGATCGTCTTGCCGGTCAGCGTATAGGTGTAATTGATGGCCGTCGCGGTGACGCTGACGATATGTAGCGTTCCGTAGGTACCCTGAATGTTGGCGTTGGCATCACCGCTAGCGATTGCAGCACCTACATTGAACGTATGGCCGCCGATTGTCACCGTCGAAGGTGCATCGCCTGCGGTAATCGCAATACTGCCCGAATGGACGTTGGAAACGCCCGGCGTACCCGTGCCCCCCGACAAGCCGCTTTCACTGACGCTTGACACCAGGCCCACAGAGGAAATCGTCGGTAGGTTGTCCGTAGCAGACTGAACGACGACGGTGACGGAGCCGCTGACCGGAGTTACCGGATCGCCGTCGAAATCCGTAGCCGTCAGATATTTCGAGAAATCGAGCGGAAGCGTCTTGCCGCCGTCGATCGCATGATACAGGTCGAATGTGGCATGACCGCTGGTCGGATCGACCGTCAACGTGAAGACCGTGACGCCGCCGGCGGAGCCGATAAGCGTGTGCCCATCCGTGCTGGCGAGTGTGATGGCCGCGCCGTTGTAGGTCAGTCCCGTTCCGCCGGTCAGGTTACCGGAAGAGGTTCCGGCGGTGATCGCGTTCACAGTCCATGCCATTGGGCCGTCGGCGCTGGCATGGACCAGCGAGCTCAGATCCAACGTCGTCTCTGCAGGGGCGTTGGTGGGTATCGTCGTCACCGTGTCGGTGACATGGATGTTGTCGAGCGTGATCGTCCGGGCCGCGTCGTGCGGAGAAACTGTGATCGAAGTCAGCTGTACATTGTAAAGCGGAGACCCGACCGTAACCGAAAATGTCGTATTGTCGTCGGATGGCGTAAACGTCGTTGTGTATGTTTTGCCATCCGCCCCGATACCCGTGATGGTGACAGCCTTGTCCTTCGAGTTGCCTGGGCTGGACTCACTAATATCCATCTGCGTAAGGACAAAAGTCGTGCCTGTGCTGGCAGACGCAAGCGCAATGTTACCATTCTTGTCCGACTGCTCCAGATGGTCGCCGCTGACCGTGCCTTCCGTCACTTTTAGCCCGGCAGTCGCAGGCGTCACCGTGTTGAAATCGATCGTATAAGATCCCGTCGTCACCACAGGGGTATTGATTGCCGTTTCCGAGACAGTTGCGGAAACTGCGGCATGATCAACCAGCGTCGGCACATCGTCGATCACGTCGATCGCGAAGCTCTGCGTGCCTTTGGTGGTATCGCCGTCGCCATCGTGACCGGCGACCTGGAAGGTCAGTCTGATATCCGAGAGATTGGCTTGACCGTTGACGTCGTCGAGCGGCTTGTAGAGCGTGAAGTTGTAGGCGCCGCTGGCGTGGCTGGCGTCCTGGGACAGCACAACTTTGAAGACCCAGCTCGACGTGTCGCCGGAATTGCTGCCGGTATAGGCGATCAGCGTCATGCCATCGCTGCTGAGCGAATAGGACAGCGCGTGGCCGCCTGAGCTGAGCTTGGTCGCGTCCAGCGTCTGATTGTTGGCATAGCTCGCGGCGAAATAGCTGCCGTTCGAACCCGCCACGAAAGTGACGGCGTGGGCAGCTGGGCCGTCAGCACCGAAGGCAAAATTGAGCGCTACCGAGCCTGTGCTGATGCCAGAAGGTGACAGCACACCCGAACCGGTCAGAAGATTATGCTCGACAAGTGTCTGCGCCGAGACAGCATTACCGATCGACGGGCCGTCATCATCGAAGCGGATGCTGCCGCCGATGGAAACGGACTTGCTGACGGTGTCGCCGTCGCTATCGGTCGCGCTCAGGACCGCCGAAAGCTTGCCGGAGAGATTGACCAAATCGCCATCCGACTTCGACGGGTCAGGATTGTAGAGCGACATGTACTGGGCGATGCTGACCTTACCGCTGGTATCGAGGCGGATCGCAAAGGCGATATCGCCACCTGCGGTCTTGCCGATTACGGTGCCGTCGGCGAGCTGCGAGAGCGTAATCGCCTGACCTGCGGTCGTCTTCAAGCCGGAGTCGGGATTGTCGATATGGAGCGTCAAGCTGCTCGTCGCACCCGGTGCATCGTCGGCGCCTATCGAGACCCATCCAGAGACGATGTTATGCTGTGCATAGACAGTCGACATGTGGGAATCGTTGCCGCCGGTGATGCCGGCAAACAGGCTCGCGATCGCCTTAGTGGCGCTGACATCGTCATCGCCTCTGCCGCTCTCATCGATCGTGATCGATCCCGTAAGGGCCAGCGTGACCTTCGGCACGTCATCGACGATGGTGACGCTCAGGCCGCCCGTCAGGACAACGCTATCACCGTCGCGGTCAGTCGCCTGAATGACGGAGCCGAAGTCGATGGCCGGGATCGAGCCATTGCCCGAGCGCAGGTCGTTGCCGGAACCGGCGACATTGTCCAGCTGGTCGTATTGCTGGAAGGTGAAGCTGCCATTACCGGACAGCGCCAGTGACAGGACAGGACGGTCTAAAAGCGGATTGAAGCCATTATGGTGGTCGTTATCGATATAGCCGATGATCACATTGTTGACGACGGTATAGGAGAGCGCTTCGCCACCCGAGGTGAGATGCAGGTTCGCCAAGGTTGACGTAGCATTGGTGGTGAAGCTGAAGCCGCCGCCGACTGCAGCGCCGTCCGCACCGAACGAGACGGTGGAGGCAACCGAGCCGGATACCGTCGCCGCAAAGCCGAGGCCGAGTAGTGCCAGCTGCGAGGACGAGCCATCATGCGTCCCACCGGGCGGGTTGTTGCCGAGCGAGAGAAGATTGTGAATGTCGCCTTCGTCGGCCCTGACAGCGATGGCGCCAGTGACAACAGGCTTGTCGTCAGCCACGGTGACGGAGAAGCTGTTCGAGGACGTATCGCCATCCGAATCCGTCGCCGTGTAGCCGAAGGTCAGCTTGATGCTATCAGAAGCCTTGGCGTCGTCGAGAGACTGCACCAGCGTGAAGTTATAGTGACCCTTATCGGTGTCGGACAGCGTCGCATAGAAGACCACGTTGGTGGCGGATGTTGCCGTCGGAGCAGCCTCACCGGTGTAGCCGACCAGCGTACCATCGGCCAGCAGAACCGTATGAACCGCCTGGCCATGAGAACTCAGCGTACCGTCCTGACCTTCGGCCGTGACGTTGGCGTTGGTGAAGGCAACTGAACGGTCGCCGGCGCCGCCCTGATTGGTATTGGCGTTGTCGGCGCCCCAGGAGATGTTCAGTGAACCGGTCGCAATCGCATCGGTGGCAAGATGCGGGTTCTCATTGCCGCCCGGCAGTGCGCCTTCGTTGACCGAGCCAGCATCGCCGGTGCCGGCAACGGGCTTGTCGTCGGAGACGGTGACCGAGAAGCTGTTCGAAGACGTATCGCCGTCCGAATCCGTCGCCGTATAGCCGAAGGTCAGCTTGATGGCATTGGAATCCTTAGCATCGTCGAGAGACTGTACCAGCGTGAAGTTATAGTGGCCGTTGTCGGTGTCCGACAGCGTCGCGTAGAACACGACGTTCGATTTGACCGAGCCCTCACCATCCAGGACAGTCGTCGGAGCAGCCTCGCCGGTGTAGCCGACCAGCGTACCATCGGCCAGCAGAACCGTATGAACCGCCTGGCCATGAGAACTCAGCGTACCGTCCTGACCTTCGGCCGTGACGTTGGCGTTGGTGAAGGCAACTGAACGGTCGCCGGCGCCGCCCTGATTGGTATTGGCGTTGTCGGCACCCCAGGAGATGTTCAGTGAACCGGTCGCAATCGCATCGGTGGCAAGATGCGGGTTCTCATTGCCGCCCGGCAGTGCGCCTTCGTTGACCGAGCCAGCATCGCCGGTGCCGGCAACCGGCTTGTCGTCGGAGACGGTGACCGAGAAGCTGTTCGAAGACGTATCGCCGTCCGAATCCGTCGCCGTATAGCCGAAGGTCAGCTTGATGGCATTGGAATCCTTAGCATCGTCGAGAGACTGTACCAACGTGAAGTTATAGTGGCCGTTGTCGGTGTCGGACAGCGTCGCATAGAACACGACGTTCGATTTGACCGAGCCCTCACCATCCAGGACAGTCGTCGGAGCAGCCTCGCCGGTGTAGCCGACCAACGTACCATCGGCCAGCAGCACCGTATGAACGACCTGACCATGCGAACTCAGCGTGCCATCCTGGCCTTCAGCCGTGACGTTGGCATTGGTGAAGGCAACCGAACGATCGCCTGCTCCACCCTGGTTGGTGTTGGCGTTGTCGGCACCCCAGGAGATGTTCAGTGAACCGGTCGCAATCGCATCGGTGGCAAGATGCGGGTTCTCATTGCCGCCCGGCAGTGCGCCTTCGTTGACCGAGCCAGCATCGCCGGTGCCGGCAACCGGCTTGTCGTCGGAGACGGTGACCGAGAAGCTGTTCGAAGACGTATCGCCGTCCGAATCCGTCGCCGTATAGCCGAAGGTCAGCTTGATGGCATTGGAATCCTTAGCATCGTCGAGAGACTGTACCAGCGTGAAGTTATAGTGGCCGTTGTCGGTGTCCGACAGCGTCGCGTAGAACACGACGTTCGATTTGACCGAGCCCTCACCATCCAGGACAGTCGTCGGAGCAGCCTCGCCGGTGTAGCCGACCAACGTACCATCGGCCAGCAGCACCGTATGAACGACCTGACCATGCGAACTCAGCGTGCCATCCTGGCCTTCAGCCGTGACGTTGGCATTGGTGAAGGCAACCGAACGATCGCCTGCTCCACCCTGGTTGGTGTTGGCGTTGTCGGCACCCCAGGAGATGTTCAGTGAACCGGTCGCAATCGCATCGGTGGCAAGAAGCGGGTTCTCATTGCCGCCCGGCAGTGCGCCTTCGTTGACCGAGCCAGCATCGCCGGTGCCGGCAACGGGCTTGTCGTCGGAGACGGTGACCGAGAAGCTGTTCGAAGACGTATCGCCGTCCGAATCCGTCGCCGTATAGCCGAAGGTCAGCTTGATGGCATTGGAATCCTTAGCATCGTCGAGAGACTGTACCAACGTGAAGTTATAGTGGCCGTTGTCGGTGTCGGACAGCGTCGCATAGAACACGACGTTCGATTTGACCGAGCCCTCACCATCCAGGACAGTCGTCGGAGCGACTTCACCGGTGTAACCGACCAGCGTGCCGTCAGCCAGCAGCACCGTATGAACGACCTGGCCATGCGAGCTCAGGCCCTCGCCGTCCTGACCTTCGGCCGTGACGTTGGCGTTGGTGAAGGCAACCGAACGGTCGCCGGCGCCACCCTGGTTGGTGTTGCCATTGTCGGCACCCCAGGAGATGTTCAGCGAACCGGTCGCAATCGCATCGGTGGCAAGATGCGGGTTCTCATTGCCGCCCGGCAGTGCGCCTTCGTTGACCGAGCCGGCATCGCCGGTGCCGGCAACCGGCTTGTCGTCGGCGACGGTGACCGAGAAGCTGTTCGAGGATTTATCGCCATCCGAATCCGTTGCCGTGTAGCCGAAGGTCAGCTTGATGGCATCCGAACCCTTGGCATCGTCGAGCGACTGAACCAGCGTGAAGTTATAGTGGCCTTTATCGGTATCCGACAGTGTCGCGTAGAACACGACGTTCGATTTGACCGAGCCCTCGCCATCCAGGACAGCCGTCGGAGCAGCCTCACCGGTGTAGCCGACCAGCGTACCGTCAGCCAGCAGGACCGTATGAACGACCTGACCATGCGAGCTCAGGCCCTCGCCGTCCTGACCTTCAGCCGTGACGTTGGCATTGGTGAAGGCAACCGAACGGTCGCCGGCGCCACCCTGGTTGGTGTTGCCATTGTCGGCACCCCAGGAGATGTTCAGCGAACCGGTGGCAATCGCATCGGTGGCGACATGCGGGTTCTCATTGCCGCCCGCCAGTGCGCCTTCGGTGACCGAGCCGGCGTCGCCGGTGCCGGCAACCGGCTTGTCGTCGGCGACGGTGACCGAGAAGCTGTTCGAGGATTTATCGCCATCCGAATCCGTTGCCGTGTAGCCGAAGGTCAGCTTGATGGCATCCGAACCCTTGGCATCGTCGAGCGACTGCACCAGCGTGAAGTTATAGTGGCCGTTGTCGGTGTCCGACAGTGTCGCGTAGAACACGACGTTCGCGTTGACTGCACCCTTGCCATCCAGGACAGTCGTCGGAGCAGCCTCACCGGTGTAGCCAACCAGCGTACCATCGGCCAGCAGGACTGTATGAACTGCAAGGCCATGAGAGCTCAGCGTTGCGCCATCCTGGCCTTCCGTTGTGACGTTGGCGTTGGTGAAGGCAACCGAACGGTCGCCAAGGCCACCCTTGTCGGTGTTGCCGCTATCGGCGCCCCAGAAGATGTTCAGCGAACCGGTCGCAATCGCATCGGTGGCGACGTGCGGGTTCTCATTGCCGCCCGTCAGAGCACCTTCGGTAACCGAGCCAGCAGTCCCGACGGCCGCAACCGGCACACTGTCTGCAATGTTGACGTTCGCGGTAGACGCAACCGTATGACCGCTCGCGTCGGAGACCGTGTACTGGAATTGAAGTTGAAGTACATCGGTCGAGGAATTGGCGCCGCGGGGATGGTCGAGGGAAGCGAGCTGCGTAAAGGTGAATTCGCCGGTCGCAGCGTTGAACACCAGCGTAAAGACGGTGACGCCATTGGCGACGCCGGTGACGGTCTGGCCGCTCTGCGTGACAACAACGGAAACACCGTTGGAGGTCAGGCCTGACAGCGGTTGCGTGCCGCTGCCGGTGAATTCTGCCTCGCCAACCAGCGTGACAGTGGTAATCGCAGCGTTGTTGCCGCCAAAGCCGAAGCGGCCGGTGCTGATTGAGGTTAGAAAGTCACCAGTGCTGGTTCCGCGTTCGATCAGCGAGGCAGCTTCGGTCGCCTGCGGAATGATGAAGGGAACCCTGGTCTGTGTGCCGGACAAGTCACCAGCGCCACCATTGCCGAACGCGCCGCCGGGGCCGAGAAGACCAATGAGGTTGAGAGGCGTGCGAGGGCCTGCCGCCTGGGTGTCTGTGAATTGATGACCCGAAGTCACACTGTTGCCGGCATGAACCGAACCGTCGGGACCTTCGGCAACATTGATACCCTGCTGTTCGAGCGCGGCGACAACGGCCTGCTGCGGCAGCGTGACTTCGCCAATCAGGAAGGTCGGGACATGCAGCGCGCCATTGACGATGACAATGCGCGTGCCGTCGGCCTGAATCAGAACGAGATTGCGGCCCTCGACGTGAATATCGTCGATCGAGGTATTCGGCGGCAGATGTACGACGTTGCCTTGATCCGGCACGATCTGGATCGGCGCCTGCGGGGCTGCGTTTTGCGGCTGGTTTGCCGCAAGACGGTCGGTCTTGCCGTTTGCCTGCTGTTCTGCTGCCTGCGCCACCTGGAAAGCTGCAACATCCGCGTTCTCAGACAGTGGCAGCGGTTGATGGGCGCTGATTTCGTCTGCAACGGCATTGGCCTCGTCCCGGCCGCTCGACGCAAAATCGTGCGAAGCAGCTTCGTGGTCTACGGTCGAAATGCGCAAGTCGTCCATGGGTCTGGCTCCCGGTGTCTCATAATTTGCCGCAATCAATTACGGGAGCGGGTTGATTGCAATACTTCGTTAACCCCACCGATATAGCCGGTTATGCAACATCGCAGAATTATTTTACCGATGGTTAACTCAACCGAAGAACAACTCATTAAGTATACCGCTTGACTTTACGTCAGCCGCGGTGTGCAAATGCGGCCCAATAGGCTGTCGCAGCCTGATCTAGAGAATTGGGGAGTGAGTTGTGCCGTTTGCGATCAGCCTTTCGTTGAACCCTTTGACTGAACGGCTGGCGCGCAGATGGAATTGGCAACTAGCGCGCGGCGCGGTGCTTATGCTCTGTGCTGGCCTCGCCGGCTGTCAGATGGACGGTGTCGGGCTTGAGAACAACGGCAAGAAAGACGACATTAAAATGCCGTCCACCGCCATCGACGAAAGTTATGGCAACGACAGCGGTACCGAAATTACGTTGCTACTGCGCAAAGGCACCGCCGGCCTCTATGAAGGTCCAGCCCGTGATGTTCGTGACGGTGCCGTACTTGGCGTCGGTGAACTCGGCAACAATCAAATTCGACTGCGCGTGAAGAACGTCGGCCCAGGTGTTGCCGGAGTGGCCGCGCAAGTTGCGGCAGCCAAGGGCCGAAATGCTGTACTGATCGTAAGCTATCTGCCGCCGGCGGAGACCGCTGCTATTGCCGCCATTCCCGCCACCCAGCGCCCGCCATTGCTGAATCTGGCGAGCAGCATGGCCGCAACCGGCACGGATGTCTTCAACCTTGCCTCCGACGAAATCGACAGCGCGACGGAGGGCACCAAAGCCGCTGGCCCAGGGGGGCACAAGAAGGTATCGGCACTGGTTCCCGCCGATTTCTCACAAGCCGACAGCACGAGGTTGAGCAACGCCCTCTGGAACAGCGGCAACACCTTCATGGGCCTTGGCCGCTACAACGCAAACGATCAGGCCGCAGATATTCTCACCAAGAACCGGCCGCTCATTCAGTCTGCGGAAATCATCGTCATTCTCGGCGACACGGCGCAAGTGGGCGTGGTGGCAAGCGCAGTGCGCAGCGCAGCCATTCCCGCTCAGGCGATGGTCGGCACCAATAAGTGGCCGCAATCAGCCTATTCGACACCCGCTGTGACGGGTGCATTTGTTGCAACGGACGATACTCAAAGCAGCGGGCTTATTGCCGAGCGCTATCAGCGCCACTTCAACCATCCGCTGACTATCTATGCCTCCTATAGCTATGATGCGATGGCGATCGCCTCCGGCCTCATTCGCTCCCAGGGCCCGCTAGCGATAACGCCCGCGAACCTGATGAACAAGGTTGGCTTCCGCGGCACGACTGGGCTTTTCCGCTTCAACGCCGCTGGCGTGGTAGAACGTAAAATGGTGATCAACAAGATCGACGGCGGCAAACTGAAGGTCACCACCCAGCCATCACAATCGTTTTGAGCTAGAGCGACAGACCAGGCTCAGTGCCTCCGGTGTGCTCGCGCGCTGCTACTGCGGCGGCGCTTGATCGCGCCGACGGATGGGGCAGCCTCTTCCTTAATGATCTCCTACCGAACCCAATCAAATTTTATACTTATTTGAGCGCCCAATTTATACTTAGATTATCCAGCTTTCAGAACGTCATATTCAGAGGTTTCGCGCATTATTCTCTCAAACAGGGAGAATTAAGCGCCAATGGAACGCAAGAAGAATAAACTTATACTTGCAGCTCTTGCTGCAGCTTCCTTCGCCTTCAGCCTTTCCTCGCCGATGACTTGCCAAGCAGCAACTGGCGATGCCGTTCGCCCTGTTTTCAATCTGCTTGCAAATCCGTTTGTCGGCACGGCCATCGACATCCTTGCGCCATCGATCGGAAGCGTTGCCAAGACAATCGGGAGCGTTGACCTCGCCTCATTGGCCCCAAACCTGGCAGTTGAGCCTGCCGGCCTTGCACGCAGTGATGTAGCCAAGTTCCAGCCGGTACGGCCTACGCCGCCAACCAATGCCCCGATGGGCGATTCGGTGTTCGGAACGGTCGCAATCCCCTTCAAACATCTTGCCGCGCTCGACAAATTGGCAGGCCCGCTCGCCGAAATCCGCTCAGGCAAATCGCTCGATTGCGGAGCAAAGGGCTGTGATGCCGCCGAAAGCGCCGTCGCAGCTGCCGAAAAGAAGGTGGCCGGCGCCTCGATCCGCGACAAGATCAACACGATCAACTACACCGTCAACCACGCCATCCGCTACGCCACCGACATGGAAACCTATCATGAGACGGATCATTGGGCGAAGCCGAGCGAAGCTCTGTCACGCCAGCAAGGTGATTGCGAGGATTATGCGATCTTGAAGATGGCAGCCCTCTACAATGCAGGCGTCGACCTTGACCAAATGGCTCTCGTTGTTCTCTTCGACCAGAAGCGGCATTTCTACCATGCCGTCCTGTCGGTCTCCGTCAACGGCAACAATCTGATCCTCGACAACATGCGAGACGAGGTTCTGTCCGACAAGCGCATCGCAGAATATCTGCCGCTCTATTCAATTGTTGCCGGCCGTGGATATCTGCATGGCTCTCGCGATCCTCATGCACAAGCACTGGCCGCCGCAATGCCGCTGACAAAAGTGGCTCCGGGCGAAGGCGAGCTCCACTAACGGAGCTCGCCCCTTTGAATCTCGGGCAAGCTCCCGTCACCACGACGGCGACAACATTCACATTAGACGGAAATGTAACCGATCAACATCGGCGCCTCGTGCGTCGGCGCAAGGGCCAGATTGATGTGGCCCGTCAGCGATTGTGAGCCGAGACCGATCTTGAAGCCGGTGTTTAGCGTCTTGCCGCGATTGGCTAAAAGGACAGACAGCACTTCCTCGATCTGTGTGTCGATCGACAGGCGCAGCGTGCGCGCCGTCTGCTGAACATCGTCAATCATCGGCAAGCGATGGCGCAGCATCTTCAGAAAGGCATCGTTAAAGAGCTTGATGCCACGTTCCTGGGTCAGCACCACCGCCGGCGTCGGCGAGGCCTGAAGCACCGCGTTGAGATTGGTCAGCGACGCGACATCCTCCACGGCATCGAGACGGCTGAGAACCCATTTGAAGCTCAGTACGCGCAGCAATGAGGCGAGGTTGCCCGTCTCCGGCATTTCCGCAGCCGTGTGATACACCAAGTCACCGATACTGATGCCGCCGGCCTCAGACATGCGTCCCAGACCATCCCAGTAGATCCGCTCCAGGCGAATTCCGCGACGCTCGCCGCCGCCCGTCACCGCGCGGAAGCGCGGCTCCAGCTCATCACCGTCGACCGACGGCAGGACGTCTTCGCGGGCGATCATCGCGGCTTCGTCTTTTCCGGCTCCCTTGCGCATGACCATCCTCACCGCTCCGTCAGCGCTTCTGAGCGCGCCTTGTTAATCGGCTTCATCAGATAGGTCAAAATCGTCTTGCGGCCGGTCATGATTTCCGCCGACGCCACCATGCCCGGGATGATCGGATAGTGCTTGCCGTCGCGCTCCAGCGCTGATTTGTCGGTCTTGATGCGCACGAGATAGTAGGTCTCGTTCTTGTCCTTCTCGACAAGGCTGTCGGCAGAGACGTTTACGACCTTACCGTCCAGCGCACCGAAGATCGAGAAATCATAGGCCGAGATCTTGATCACGGCCGGTTGATCCGGGCGCACGAACGCAACGTCGCGCGGCGAGATCTTCGCCTCGATCAGCAGTGTATCGGCGGTTGGCACGACGCCGGCGATCACCTTGCCGGCGTCGACATAGGCGCCGATCGTATTGACCTCAAGCGTATTCACGATGCCGTCGACAGGGGAGCGAATGTCGGTATGCTTGACCCGATCGGAGGCGCCACGGATCGTCTCGTCGACGACGGAGAGTTCCGACAACGCCTGCCCCTTGTCCGTCAGTGCCTGTTGGCGCAGCTGCAATCCGAGGTCGGTGACCTGCAGCGTCGCCTCCTTGACCGCGGCTTGCAGACGGTCCAGGCTTTCGACATAGACCCGAAGCTGTCCCTGCTGGTCGACCAGGTCTCGATGCACTTTCAGCACTTCCGTTTCAGCGACGAGCTTCTTGTCGCCGAGCGGCTTCAGCAAGTCGTACTGCTTCTGGACGCCGGCAATATTCTGCTTCAGGCGATCGATATTGGCGTGAGCCTCTTCAAGCTCGTTTTCGTGTTGCTTCAGGCGTTGGTCGAGAACGTCGAGCTTATTGTTGTAGGCCGCGCGATCTGCCTCGAAGAGCTTTTCCTCGTTACCGCAAACATTCTTCGCGGCAGCCAGGATATCGGCCGGACACACAAATTGCGCGTCGTAGGCGCCTGCCTCCTCCAAGGCCAGTCGCGCGACCCTCGCACCGAGCGCACGAGCCTTTGCAACAGATTCGCCGAGCGTCGATGCAGTCGTGGTGTTGTCCAGCTGGACGAGAAGATCGCCCTTGTGAACGACCTGACCAAGATTGACATTGATCTGCTGGACGATTCCCGGCTCGGAAGACTGCACGATCTGCGTCTTCGATACCGGGATCACCTTCCCCTCGCCGCGTGCGATCTCGTCGATGTCGGCGAAGGCCGCCCAGGCAATAAATGCCACAATCATCAGGGCACAGAGACCAAGGATCAACCGGGCGAAAAGCGGAGGATTATCGTGGATATTGTGACTGGAAGCGCGCATCATTGCACCGCCTTGCGCTGCATCGCCTCGATCACGGCGTTCTTCGGTCCGTCGGCGATGATGCGGCCCTTGTCGATGACGATCAGACGATCGACCAGTTCCAGCATGCTGTGGCGATGGGTGGCGACCAGCAGCGTCGTGTCCGAACCGAATGCGTTGGTCAGCCTGCTGATCAGATGGCGTTCGCTGGCCAGATCCATTGCCCCGGATGGCTCGTCGAGGAAAACGATCTTCGGCCGTGTCAGCAGGAGCCGCGCGATGGTCAGTGCCTGCTTCTGGCCGTTCGACAGGTTCGCTCCACGCTCGCCAACCGGCATATCGAAGCCGCGCGGGTGAATGGCAACGAATTCCTCAACACCGGTCATGCGCGAGACCGCCAGCAGCTCCTCGTCGGTCGCATCGGCCCGACCAAGCAGCAGATTTTCCTTGACCGTACCGGAAAACAGGTCCGACGACTGGCCCGCGACCGCCACGGCAGCACGCACCTCTGCCATATGGTATTGGCGAATATCGACGCCGTCGATCAGGACGCGACCGCTGGATGGCTGGAAAAGCCCGTCGAGCAAACGGCCAAGCGTTGTCTTGCCAGACCCGATCCGGCCGATGATCCCGATCTTCTCGCCAGGCGCAACCGTAAAGGAGAGCTGATTGATTACGGCCTGGTCGGACCCCGGATACTGGAAAGAGACGTTCTGGAAGCTGAACCCACCGCTGCGGATCTGCCGGTTGACGAAGCCGACGGTCGACGGGCGATCATCAGGCTGCTCCATGATCTTGTCGAGGATGCGCAGCGACATGGTGGCCTGACGAAAGCGTGCCAGTGTCATGGCGATCTGCCCGAAGGGCGCCCCGGCGCGGCCCGCCAACATGACGGTGGCAACGATCGCGCCCATGGCGATCCTTCCTTCGGAGAATTCGTAGGTGCCGGCAACGACGATAAGGACACTGACCATCTGCTGCAGGAACATTGTCAAATTGACGGCATTCGAAGAGATATGCTTGATGTCTTCGCTGGTCCGGCTCGAATATTTCGTCAGTTCCTGCCAGCGGCGCAGCATGGTTGCCTCGGCACGCAGGCTCTTCAGCGTCTCGATGGTCGAAATGGTCTCGACAAGCAGCGACTGGCGACGCGACGCTTCGTTGGTCGCCGTTGCCATGCGCTTGCCGATCTGGGCCTGGGCCACAAGGCCGATTGTCACGGACAGGACAAAGGCAACCGACGGGATGATCACGAGCCAGCCGGCGATCAGATAGATAACGACGAGGAAGATGACGACAAAGAGGCTGTCGATCAGCACACCAATCGTGTTCGAGGTGAAGAATTCGCGGACGAACTCATATTGGGTCACACGATTGGCATATTCACCGGTCGACATCGGCCGAGATGCCAGCGTCGAATTCAGGATCTTGTCGAAGATCACCTGCGACAGACGTAGATCGGCCTTGCGGCCCGCATAGTCAATCAGCGACGCCCGGGCAGTCTTCAGCAGAAAATCAAAGAGATAGGCGAGCGAAATGCCGGCGGTCAGCACCCAGAGCGTCGGGAATGCCTTGTTCGGCAGCACCCGATCGTAGACGTTCATGGTAAAGAGCGGCGAGGCGAGCGCAATGATGTTGATGAACAGCGCCGCAAGCATGACACGGGCATAGGTGCGCCAGTAGGGCACAAGCGCTGTTGCCAGCCAGTGACGCTTCTCGATCTCCATAGCGTGACCGACGAGCGCCTCTTCCGAGGCGTTCTGATAGAAGAGCGTGAAGGCAAAAGCGGCCTGCGGATTGAGCGCTATCAGCTCATCCCGCGTCAGGTGGCTCGACATTCCCTGGACCGGCGCGACTTCGGTAACGTAGGAGCCGTTTTCGGTCATTTCGAGCAAGGGCAGCACGCCGCCATCGGCAAAGGTGACGATGGCGGGGCAGTCGAAATTGCCCAGCCGACAGTCTCGCTCCTTGTGCTTCAGCACCTGCAGGCCGATGCGCTCCGACAGACGCTCGACATCGTCCTGCTCCATCGCCTCCAGGACTTCGTCCGGTACGCCAGAAAACAGCACAGTATCCGAGTTCGGGCGACCGTAGAACGCAGCGACCGATTTAAATGCCGACTTGAATGTCTGCAGCGACACGCTCGCAGACACGTCAGGTGCTACGTTCAACATCCAGTACTATCCAATTCGGATCGTAACGATTAACGAATCGGCTCGAGCAGATCCATCGGCACGCCGGGCTTCTGATGCGAGTCGTATTTGGTGTAACCGGGATCAGCCGTATTCGAAGACACAGCGAACTGATCACGGGCGTAGGGTGTTGCCTGATCGACGGGCTTCAGCTTCATGGTCGACAAGAGGCTGCCGGATGCGGCAAGGATCTTGTATTCGGCAAAAAGCGACGCGACTTCCGCGGTCTTGGCCAGAACCTCAGTGTTGAAGCGCGTATTCTGAGCATCCAGGAGATCAAGCAGGGAGCGTTGACCGACCTTGAACTGCTCACGATAAGACGTCACCAACTGACCGTTGGTCTTTTCCTGGCTGCCCAGAATGCCCGCCAGCTGAGCCTGGTTCGTACGCTCGCTCCAAGCGGAACGAACGGCTTGATCGACTTCGCGGTAGGTCTGGCTCAGCGCAAAACGTTGTTCCGCCGCGCGGCGGACGAGTTCCTGTTGGTGTGCCGTATCGATACCGCCGTGATAGAGGTTCCATTTGGCGACAACACCGACCTGAACATCGTTGGTATTGCCCTTATTGCCGTCGACATCGTCGCCGACACGGGCACTACCGACAAGGTCGAGCTTCGGCAGGAACGCAGACTTGGAACCGCGGACATCAGCGTCGGCGGCATTGACGTCAGCCTTGCCCGAGGAGATCTCCGGATTATTCTTCTGTGCGATGAAAACTGCATCATCCAGCGTCTTCGGCAGGTAGCGCGCGACGGAGCCTGGACGACGCGCATTGCTGATCGGCTCGCCGACAACCTGTAGGAAGCGAATCTTCGTTGCATCCAGTTCCCGTTTCGCTTCCTGGAGGCGTGCATTGGCGGCCTGCAGACGCTCGCGTCCCTGCAGGCGATCGGCATCGGTGAGCGCTCCGCCCTTGATGCTGTCCTCGATATTGCCGACCATCTGCTTGTGGAAGGCGACGTTCTTTTCCGCCGCAGCGACGATTTCCGTCTGCAGCGTATATTCGAGATAGTCCTGCGTTACTTCCAGCGCCAGAGCTTCCGAGCGCTGCTGCACCCGGAAGGATGCGCTATCAACGCGGGCTGCCTGCTTGTCCTTTTGCGCCTTGCGGTCGCCGCCATCAAACAATGTCTGCGTAATCGTCAAGCTTACATCGGCCGGATTGAGGTAATCATGCGTGCGCGACAGGGCGCCGGATGACGTATCCGACAGTCTACGGCGGCCATAGCCAGACTGTAGATCAACCGAGGGCAAGTAGAGCCCCCTTGCCTGGCGCAGCTGAAACTCGGTTGCTTCCCGGTTCTGCGCAGCCTGCATGATCTGGGGATTGGTCTTCATTGTCTTCTCAATCGCCTGCTGCAGTGACATCGCACCGGCAGAACCAATTGACAAAGAACTCATGGCCATCGAGATTCCGACTGCCGCAATCAATCGCGTCTTAGTAGCCAAAACTACGCCCTTTCCCCCAAGCTATACTTTGCATGAACATTTTGTAAAGCTTACTCACCTACATACCGTAGACGAAGTGATATATTCTGCAAAATAGATTTCTATTTAATCTCCTGAAGCAGTTAATTTCCAGGGGCGCAAGCCAAGTGGCCGGCAAACCATGGACTATTTTTGGGCTTTTCACAGCCTCAGCGGGGATGTTGCGCGGCCGCAACAAGTCTTTTGGGCCATTCGGCTGAGCATAGCCCGCTATGTTAACAAGAGAATTTCTGCGTGAATCCGATTAAAATATTGAGAAATTTTACTAATATTAGAATGAACTCATTACTACTTCAGAACGTGTTGACGCGATTCGTTCAAAGATGCGACCTTAAGTAGACTTTTGAGATCTACATATCAGTGGCTGCGCTTTTCTTGTCCGTATATCCGACGTTGACGAGCCTGAGACCGACAATCTGCCTCTCGATTCGCACGTTCGAGCAGGGAAGATGACGTCTTTCCAAACGGCGCCGATGTCCTTTTCGGCGTAGCCGGCAAGTTATCCGGCTCATTCCTCCCTCAGGAGCCAACGGTCTCCAGCCGCAGAAATATAAGCCAAATCCCAACTCGGACGGAAATGCCTGGCCGGCACCATTGGAAGTCACCCGGCCGGCATTCAGGGAAGCCCTCTGCGAGAGGTCAGAACCATGCCCTGAAGAACGCCAGGATAGCATCCTCGCCGGTGGTGCTGAAATCACGAAGTAAAAATGCCCCGGACCAGAGATCCGGGGCACAGTCTTGCGGATTGAACTGCGGTTAAGCTTCAGCGATTTTGCTGCGCCTGACCGGTCAGAACTCCGACCACTCCTGCTGGAGCTGTTTAAGCGCGGCATTGCCCTGCGTGGCCGGAACGGCGCGTCCGGCGAAACGACCCGCTGTCGGCGCAGAGGCGATGCGCGTTGCGGACTTCACCTGCGGCGTCGCGCGCTCGACCTGGCCCGTGCGGAATGCGCTCAGGAGCTCACCGAGACGCTTGCTTTCTTCGGCCAGGCCGGCGCCAGCCGCGTTCATCTCTTCGACCATTGCGGCGTTCTGCTGGGTCGCCTGGTCCATGTGATTGACGGCGCTATTGATTTCCGACAGGCCCATGGACTGTTCTTGAGCGGCCGTTGCGATTGCGTCCATGTGCTGATTGATCTGCAGGACAAGGTCAGCGATCGCCGCAAGGCCTTCACCGGTGTCATTGACGAGCCTGACACCCTCGTTGACTGCAACCTCGGAGTTACCGATCAAAGCCTTGATCTCCTTGGCGGCATTGGCCGAACGTTGCGCCAATTCGCGCACTTCCTGAGCGACCACCGCAAAGCCCTTGCCGGCATCGCCCGCACGCGCCGCTTCAACGCCGGCGTTGAGCGCCAGCAGGTTGGTCTGGAAGGCGATTTCGTCGATCACGCTGATGATCTGGCTGATCTGCCTGGAGGAATGCTCGATCCTGCCCATGGCATTGACGGCGTTATTTACGACCTGGCTCGAATTTTCCGCCCGCGAGCGGGCTCCACGCACGAGGTCACGCGCGTCGCCTGTTCGCTTGGAGGTCGACTGCACGTTGGCGGTCACCTGCTCCAGAGCGGCAGCCGTTTCTTCAAGCGACGCGGCCTGCTGCTCGGTACGTTTCGAGAGGTTATCGGAAGCCTGCGAAATCTCGTAGCTGCCGCTGTTTACAAGCGATGCTGCCTGACCGACCTGAGACATGGCGGCGCGAAGCTGGGCGACCGACGAATTGAAGTCGTGACGCAAGGCTTCGAACTGTGCATCGAGAGGTGCTTCGATCTCGCAAAGCAGGTCGCCGGAGGCCAGGTGACGCAAACCTGTCGCGAGCGAGCTTGTTGCCTGCAAGAGCCTCTGCTCGGCGTCCGCTTCGGCACGGCGCTGGACCTCGATGCGTTCGTGCTCGGATCTCAGGCGTGCGTCGGCAGCTTCGTCTTCGAGCGCCTTGTTGCGAATGGCTGCCTGTTGGAACACCTGCACCGAACGCGCCATTGCGCCGATCTCGTCACGCCGTTCGACGCCGCCAATCGCAACCGAGAGGTCGCCCTGGGCAAGTGCTGTCATCGAATGGGTCAGCGCGGCGATGGGTTTGGTAACGCGGAAAATGATAATGCTGATGCCGATGAGACTGAGAGCCGCTGCCACAAGGAACGCGGCGCCGTAGGCAATCAGGCTGAAGAGAGCGTCATTGTAGCTGGCGGAGGCCTTTGCCACCATACCATCTGCAGCCGCAGCCGCGGTGTTTGTGATGGTTAGAAGGGCAGCATTGCCAAGCGGACGCCAGTCGTCGAGGGCCATAGGCTTCTTTTCGCCGGCTGCGAACTTCGCAACCAATGCACTGTGCTTTGCCGCAAAATCCCCATTGAAATAAGTGGCGTCGCCAACCTTGTAAGCGTCCTTCACGACTTGCGGCGTCGACGGATGGTTGACCAGAGTGCCGATCTGCCCCCAGGTGAAGCTCGCGGTATAGTCGAACTGCTGGATCTTGGTGAGTTCCTCAGGCTTCATCGCCTCGCCCGAGGCAAGCGTATTGACGAACAGGAGATTTGCCGCGCCGGCGGTCGCGCGGGTGTACCATGTCAGCCCGCGGATCTGGATTAATGCCGCCATTGTGGGATCGCTCGCGCGGATCTGGCTCTCAACTGCGGTCGAGCCTGCTTCCAACGCGGTCAAGAATTGCTGGCCGATATCCAATGTCGCAGCTTGCAGCGTCGGATCGCGATCTGCAAGCTTCTTGGCGACTTCACCGTCAAGCTTTGAACGGAATGCGACGACGCGATCATAGGCGCTCATAACGGCGGCGATCGGCGCTTTGAGCGACTGATCGTCAATTTTCGCTGAGACGGATTTTGCCTCGGCCATATATTTATCGACGATGTCCCGGTCCGCCTTCAGCATCGCAATCGTTGCGTCTTGCGTGCCAAGCTCGAGCTTAGCCAGCGACGAGCCATCGCCTCGCTCGTTGCGGAAGTTGGCAAGCGTCTGGAAAAGCGCCCGGTCGAATTCGGTAAACGTCGAGACGTCAGAATAGGTGCTTTCGCCTCGATAGGCCTCAAGCGTGGACGATCCCGTCAACACGCAAAGTGCGGCACTGAGAAGAAGGAATATTCCGACAAGTATATTTCGAAGAGAAAAAATCATAATCACCCACCTACGCTCCGGGTGCAATGACGCTAACCCGCTTCGCCTAAAACAGAATTTCTGGAGCTCTTTTGGTGTGGTTTCTAAAATTGCAATCCGTGAGCTATCGAGGCAACGCCCGAACACAGGCGCCTCATGGCCCGTCCAATCGGAAGAACAGTTAACCGAGCTTTGTTGAAACAGAATTAATGCTCGCCCCTAAAAACACATGGGTATGTGTCGATCCGCGCATTTTATCGCCTGATCGGCAAGTTGCAGCGGTGCTTGTTCGACTGTCCAAAGGATAGGTCTGACGCCAACCACACACCCCACTAATGTAATTGCAGTTGGAGATGCGGCGAAGCCCATTTTCGCTTCACCCCAACGCCCGCCGAATGGCCGGCCCAGGATTCCTCGCTAGGTAATGCAACGTTACTGACGGTCTATGATTATGTCGCCTATTCGCGTGACGCGATATTTTGATACATCTTTACAAGCGTTGATGTTGTTCGTCGGCACAATCGCATCCTGGCGGGCGCGACAACGGCACGCCAGAACGATACGGATGTGAATGCGCTACCCCATCTGGCGCGCTCCTTCGGCATGTCGCGCAACATTTACGAAGAATATGCCCGTGCGCAGGCGTGCAAGCTGGCCGCATTCAAGGACGGTTTTCATGCTGACAACTTCTCGTCCCCTCATCCGCCTCGCAGTCGACACGGCACCCATTGCTGTCGGCGCAAGCGCGGGCATAGCCACTCAGCTTCACGGACTGGCTAAAGGCGCTGTCCAGTGCCCTCAACCGCGTCAACGAGCTGACGAAGTAGAATTGTCCGAGAGCCTCCAGACGGACGCCTTGCTGGCTTGAGCCGTAACTCCCATCCTCGCCCACCATTGCCTGCCTCAGGCAAATCTGGCTTGCGATCATACCGTTACGTTCTTGCGTTCTGCTCTCAGTCCCAGGAATGACAGGAGCCCGCCGAGCAGAAGCAGGCCCGCTGCAATGGCAAATGACATTCGCATACCGAACAGGAAGGCCGATGGTGCCGCATCGCGCACCAGATAGCCGAAAATCGCCACACCCAACATGCCGCCAACCTGTCGTGCGGTGTTGAGGACGCCAGACGCGATCCCCCCTTGCGAGGTTGCAGCGGAAGCGAGCGTCACATTGGTTACGGTCGGTACCATAACCGCCATGCCGGTTGCCGCCATCAGCATCGGCAGGACGAGCGTCGCATAAGAACCGGTGGCGGAGGCCGGGATCAACAGCAGGTAGCCAGCCGCTGAAAGGCATTGCCCGAATACCATCAGCACCCTTGGGCTTGCCATCGTCATCACCCGGCTCATCACCAGGTTGACGATCAGGATCATGATGGTCATCGGCAAGAACGCAAAGCCAGTCTCGCTCGCCGACAATTTCATTTCCCATTGAAAAAACAGGCTGAAGACGAAGATCATTCCGTAGTAGGCGAAATTGATCAGCACGCCGTTGATTGAGGCGATACTGAAAGCCGGCGCGCCGAATAGCGTCAATGGCAGCATGGGCTCCTTGCTTTTGACCTCTATCCAAAGAAACGCGGCAATCCCGAGCAACGCAAGCAAGCCTGAAAGGATGATCCGTGGATGCGACCAGCCGAGGCCGCCGGCCTCGACCAACGTCATTGCCAGAGCCCCAAGCGCTCCGACAATCGCGATCTGACCGGGCCAGTCGAGTGAGCGGCCGGGCTTCTTCGGGCTCTCGTGCGCGCTGAACAGGATGATCGCCAGTCCGACGATCCCAACCGGCAGATTGACGAGGAAGATGCTGCGCCAACCGAGATGGGCAACGAGCAGGCCGCCAACCACCGGCCCGGCCGCCAGCGATGATCCAGCGATTGCGCCCCACCAGCCGATTGCCCGGCTTCGCGCCGCAGGCGTTGGGAAGGCTTGCTGGATGAGAGCAAGCGAATTCGGCACGAGCAACGCGGCGCCGACACCCTGGGCGATCCGACCCGCAATCAGCATCGTGAGCGTCGGCGCCCACCCACAAGCGACGGAGGACGCCGTAAACAAAACGAAGCCCAGCACAAAGATGGTGCGCACGCCGAAGCGGTCGCCAAGCGCGCCGGCCGTCAGCAATAGCGCGGCAAAGACGAGGGTATAGGCGTTCACGACCCATTCCAACCCGACAATGTCGGTTTCGAAACTGGTGCCGAGTGCATCAAGAGCAACGTTTACGACACTGACGTCGAGAAGGACGAGAATGAACCCAAAGGCCGAGCCGACGAGTGTCAGCAGCGGACGCGAACGCGATTGAGAGGTGAGTGACATAGGGATAATCCGAGAAAGTGATTTCCTCGAAAATAGATCCCTGCACTGCCTGCGAAAATTCGGTATATCTGCCAGTGATCCTTGAGAATTTGCACAGATGATCGATTGGGAAGATATCCGCCATTTCCTTGCCGTTGCCGAGAGCGGGACGCTTTCGGCGGCGGCGCGCAAGCTGAAGGTCGATCATGCAACGGTCAGCCGCCGCCTGGCCTCCCTCGAGGCCGCACTCGACGTGCGTCTGGTGGATCGGCTGCCGCGCTCTGCTCGACTGACGACAATCGGCGAGGCCGTGCGCGAGCATGCCCTAGCGATCGAGACCAGCGTGGACGGCATCGCAAGGCTGACGAAGGCCGCACACAAGCCTCTTGCGGGACGCGTCACGCTTAGCGCACCGCCCGTGCTGGTCGCGCCGCTCCTTGCCCGCCACCTCGCTCGCTTCCATGAGGACTATCCGGACATTCGGCTGTCACTTTCGGCCAATGGCGAACAAGTATCACTCAGTCGCCGCGAGGCAGATGTCGCCGTTCGGCTGGTGCGGCCCGATGAAACGGGCAGCATAGCGCGCAAGATCGGCACGATGCCGTTCGGCCTTTATGCGCATCGCGCTTATGCCCATCTTGCAACGCCTCAGCGGTGGCAGTTCATTGCCTATGATCAAGGATTTTCCGACATGCCACAGCAACGGTGGCTACTCGGCATCGCAGGCGAACGACCAGTCGTTTGCGAATTGAACTATATCAGCGAGCATCTGATTGCTGCGCGGGCCGGGGTCGGGGTCGCCGGCCTGCCCTGTTTCCTCGGCGAAGCGGATCCCGATCTCGTCCGCATCGATCAGGGCTTCCCATCTTTTACGCGCGACATCTGGCTTGCCGTTCATCGTGATCTGCGCCAATCGCGACCGATACGCGCCGTTATGGACTTCGTGATCAATGTCGTGGCTGGCGAGCCGCTGCTGACGACGTAGTTTCCAGTTTGGGCCGGACGAGGATCGGCGTTCGGCCGATCCTCGCCTTTTGACCGCGATGGCCGGCGGAATAGCAGCACACCAGGCTCCCGCCGGATTGTCCATGAGGCAGACCGGCGGATCGATTTTCGGAGCCGGCATCAAATCTATCCATCCGCAAGGACCTTTGTCCTGTCTCATCAACCTCGCGCGGCGGAATTGGAGGACAGACGTATGACTTTCTTCGGATTACCGAATGAAGCGAGTGCTTCCTCATCGCCAGATATCGCCGTCGGTTGAGCTGCGCCGGCATAGCTTGACAGGCCCGATAGCTTGAAGCGCGTAATCATCTGCCGCAGTCTTTCGGCCTCTTGGGAAAGGGTCGCGCTCGAGGCCGTTGCCTCCTCCACCATTGCTGCGTTCTGCTGTGTCACCTGATCCATCTGATTGACAGCGGAGTTCACCTCGGTGAGGCCGGTGGACTGTTCATTCGCAGAGACTGCTATCGCCTGCATGTGCTCATTGACCGAGGTGATATTATCCTTGATCACCTTCAGCGCGTCACCCGTCTGATGAACCAGTTGCACGCCATGCCGAACTTCCTCAGAGGAGTTGCGGATCAGCTCCTTGATTTCCTTGGCGGCTTTGGCCGAACGCTGGGCGAGTTCACGCACTTCCTGAGCGACGACGGCAAATCCTTTGCCGGCTTCACCGGCGCGTGCAGCCTCGACACCCGCATTAAGCGCCAAGAGGTTGGTCTGGAAGGCGATCTCATCGATAACGCCGATGATGTTACCGATGCTGTTCGACGATTCTTCGATGCGCGCCATTGCGCCGACGGCATCCGCAACGATCAGACCGGAGTGATGCGCGCTGTCATTAGCCGTAGCGGCAGCCTGCCGCGCCTCATTGGCCCGCTTTGCGGCATTACCGACATTGACCGTGATTTCATCGAGGGCGGCGGCAGTTTCTTCGAGCGCCGCTGCCTGTTGCTCGGTGCGCCGCGAGAGATTGTTGGCGCCGTCACTGATCTCGCGTGCGCCATCGTCGATCATGCCCGCCGAGCGGGAAACCGAGGCGAGGGTATCGCCAAGTTGCTGCAGAGCCGAATTCATATTCTCGCGCAGAGCCTCGAAGTCCTTTGCGAAGGCTCGGTCCAGCGAGAAGCTCAAATCGCCGAGCGCAAGTTTCGACAAGGCATCGCCGACCGTGCGTACGGCAAAGACGCGCTCACTGACATCCGTCGCGAATTTGACGACTTTCACGACCTTGCCGGCATCGTTCGTGATCGGATTATAGGAGGCATTGAGATAGATAGCCTTCCCGCCCTTACCGTAGCGAATGATGTCTCCGATGTGAGGCTTATTGGCACGCAGATCCGTCCAGAGCTGTTCAAACTCACGGTCTCCGACCTCCCCTTCCGCCAGAAACATACGGTGATTCCGCCCTTTGATTTCGGCGATCGTATAGCCCACCGCCGCAAGGAAATTGTCGTTGGCGCTGACGATCTCGCCATCCGGCGTAAACTCTATCACCGCCTGCACGCGATTGATCGCCAACAGCTGGTTGCGATAGTCGGTATTCTGGAGTCTTGCTTTCGCATCGGCCCATTCAACGACGAAGCCCATGATCCTTTCCGCCCGCATAAGCGGCGTGACGATCAAGTCGAACATGCGATGGCCAACGGATATCGTTGCCCTGTGTTGTTTCTTTAGAGCCGCCAGCATTGAGCGTTGATGCGCGGGGTTCTTGTGAAAGATATCGATGTTGGACCCGACCAGGGTCGCCATGCTGAACCGCGGCAATTCCTTCTTGAGGTCTCCTTCCGCCTCCTGCAGCAAGTCGCGGGTCGCCGGATTGATGTAGACGATATTAAGCTTGGCGTCGGCGATCATGATATTGGCGCTCATCGCATCCAACGCACCAGTTTTCATCGTTCCAGCAGTACTATGGATTCCAAACATCGTCGTCATATCCCTTCCGGCTCTCTCAACACGAAATTTAGTCGACGAAGGTATTAGTTCCTTCGGATCTACAAAATTAGAATGTTCAACTTTAATAAACCATAATACTTAACGAAATCTTTAGGATGAGAATTCGCACGGACAATACTTTGGGAGATAGAATATCGCGGGACGCCGGTAGACTATCATTTACATATAATAGTTCATATATGAGTTTTACACTATGTAATTTCTCTAAGACTTCTGCTTCAAACAGCGAGAATCGAAGCCAGTCGCTGAACCAAGATGAATTGAGAGCGCCGAAACAACGCAGATCGTGCGGCAAACATTGCGCGAAGAGACAAGTGCTATCGTCTACGTCACTCAATCCGCGCGGAGATCGAAGGCGACAACCATATGCGAGAGCGAACTGAAAAGGCTGCGTCCGGTCGAGAGCCGACCAAGCGCGACGACTTGCCTCCTACAAGCTCAGGCTGGAGCACAAACAGGCCGGATCAATCGGCGATCGCGCTTTCGGTCAAGTCCTGCCACTCGGTCAGAAGGCTCATGATCTCAAGCGAATCCGCAAGGCTTGGCGATGGCGACGAGGCTTCGCGATGCCCATTTGCGATCGCCGCTTCCACAAGCTGGACCTGATAATCGAAAGCGTCATGGTCCGATGAGTGTGTAATCCTTTCGACCGGATGGCCATAAATTTCGATCTCGAAACTATTGTCTCCGGCCGCCGGCAGCCATGGATTGGTGAGAAAGCGCAGCGAGCCCAGATCGCCTCGAACGGTGAACTCATGGGACATGCCAAAACTATCGGTACTCGTCAGTCCCGCGATAAGCCCATTGTCGAACCTGAGGATCGCTGCTGCGTCACAAATATTACCATCCTTTGGGGAGCGGTTACCGATAGCTTGTACCCTTCTCTGCTCAAATACAGCGTCACCGCCGCCCCTTTTCAGGACATAATGCAGCAGCGAAGCCGGATAGCACCCGAGATTGAAGACGGTGCCATTGCCATTCGGGTTGACGACATCCCAAATATCCGCCGCGTAAGTCGCCGAAACCATGCGCAGGCGCCCCAAGCGACCGGACGCGATAACATCCCCGAAGGCGGCAATGATCGGGTGGCCGAGATACATCAACCCTTCGACAAAGAATATGCCGCTATCCCTGACAGCCTTTGAGATCGCACGAGCATCGTCCATAGTGGTCGCAAGCGACTTTTCGCAGAGAACTGCCTTCCCTTGCGCAGCCGCGGCCAGCACGGCACGGGCATGGAGATCGTTCGGAAGACCGACATAGATCACGTCAACATCTGCGTCTTCTGCGACAGCCTCCAACGTGTCATATCGTTTTGGCACATCATATTGTGTGCCAAAGGCGTCAAGTCGCGCCGGGTCGCGTCCGGAAACCGCCACGAGCTTGGAGCCAGCGCTTCTCGCAACCGCTTTCGCCATCGTGTGAGAAATGAAGCTCGTCCCCAAGAAACCCCAGCGCAACATGTCATTCCCCCAGCGTCACCGTGCTGCAAAGGCGATAGCTGCTGCACGAGGAGAAAGAAAGCGCTTTAAATCTGCCAGTCACGGCAGAAAAACTGCCATCCGGTAATTGCAGCTGTCGTCCCGCGTTTCGTTCGGTGGGAAGGCCGTTTGGGTTGGAGATCAGGACCTAAATTGCCACACTCAGGTGATCGGAAGGCGTCAGTGGCAGGCATATCGTCGCAGGTTCCGCCCTAGGAGAGCCGGTGGGAAGCAAGCCCCAGCCTGTATTGATGCCGTCAGCAGGTTACATCTATTGAAACCTCGGCTCCTCGCCCCAATCTCTGTTGTATTACAGGAGCCTTGCCATGCCGTATTTTACCCTCACGCTATGCGCTGTTGTTTGCACATTTGTCATCGCACGTTTCTTTGCGGTGCGGACCCGTCTCGCCGAAAAGGCGATTGATCGCGTGATTGACCAGAGATTGAGAGCGTCCCCGCTGATTGGCGAGCTGGAGCGGCTGAAAGAAGACAATGGCGTTATGCGCAACCTTTTGATTGACATGATCGAGAATGAAGTCTCCGTACCGCCTGCCAACATTGCGGCAACGCAGGCGGAGCGAGCGCATGCCATCATCGTTGCAAGGCAACGGCGACGCGAGATCGTCGGCGAGGCCATCCACGTCGTCAGACAGGCCAAAGAGGCACCCGATCTGCTGAGCGAAACCAAGGTCTCGGGTTGAGCCACCATACAATCGGTGTTTTGACCCCGGCTCGCCCTGTTGAACCTGACTTAGGCCGGGCATTTCAAGGACAACGAAGCGACGTTTGATCGTCCGAGCCACTCTATGGTCGATCCCCCAGTCCGTGTCCTTGAGCCTGCCGCAATCGGCAGGCCCTTCGCTGGCAGTCTACCGGCTTCATTTGCCCTCGCGCAGCTGTTTCACCTCATCCGGCGTCAGTCTGGACTCCTGATTACCCCAGCTTTCGCGCAGCCAATTCACGAGATCAGCCAATTGACGGTCGTCAAGCTGATGACCGAAGCCCGGCATTGGCTGCATCCGCTCCAATCCCGGAAACTGCTGGGCGGGAATACCCTCCACGACGGAGCGCACAAGATTACGCGCGCTGGTCAACCGCAAAGTGGCATTGGTGTCGAGCGGCACCACCACATGCGGGATGCCCTGCCCTTCGACGCCGTGACAGCCCGAGCAAAGCGCGAGATAGGTCGGCCGTGCCGAAGCCGTGAGCTCGGGCGCAACAGAGATGGGGGATGATGCCGCAGGCGCTTGTCCCTTCGAAAGATCGTCAAGGTCGAAGAGGTAGGCTGACAAAGCGCTAAGGTCGTCTGGTGTCATATATTGCGTCGAAAAATGCACGACCTCGAACATTTGTCCCGTCATCGCGCCCTGAGCCGACAGACCGGATTTCATGAACGCAGCCAGCACCGGTGGGGTGAAGCCCATCTGCGTCAAGCCGCCCTTGGTGATATCGGGAGCATTGGCTCCCTCGATTACCGAGCCCTGGAGATAGGCGTCCTGCCGCATGCCTTGCAGTAGATTGCGCGGCGTATGGCATTCTCCGCAATGGGCAAGCGCATCCGCAAGATACCGCCCGCGGTTCCAAACGGGCGAGCGCGCCTGATCCGCAGTCGATAGATCCGAATGCAGGTTGAAGAGGTTCCAGAAGGTCAGGCCTTGACGGATGCCGAATGGAAAGCCCAACTCATTCTGCTTGTTGGCGACCTTCATCGGCTCGCGCGTCATCAAATAGGCGTAGACGGCATCGACATCCTCCGCCGTCATCTTGCGATAGGATGCGTAGGGCATTGCCGGATATAAATGCCCGTGTTTTCCCACACCGTCGCGCACGGCCCGATGGAACTCCGCGCGCGTCCAGTTGCCAATGCCGTTATCCTTGTCCGGCGAGATGTTGGTCGCATAGATCGTGCCGAACGGCGTCTTGAAAGGCAGGCCGCCCGCCCATGGCGCCCCGCCCTTCGCGGTGTGGCAGGCATAACAGTCCGCGGCCACCGCGACATAGGCGCCGCGCTTGGCGAGATCCTTCATCTGATCGCCCGTCAAAGCCTGGTCGACGTCCTTTCCGACCACGCTCTTCTCAAACAGTCCCAGGAAAATAGCGCCTGCGACAACGGCGCCCAGGACGACCGCACCGGCTATGGTCCAAAACAATTTTCTGATCATGATCGCACTACGCCTTCACCAAACCGGGGGTCTGAAGGGCAAGATCGCGCACTGCCTCGAAATAGCGAACATAGCCGGTACAGCGACAGATGTGGCTGCCGAGCGTATTCGTGATCGCCTGTTCGAGTTCAGCGCGCCTGACCGGCTCACGCCTGAGCTTATCCAGGAGGACGCTTGCAGCCGTCACGAAGCCGGGCGTGCAATAGCCGCACTGAAAGGAAAAATGCTCGATGAAGGCCTGTTGCACCGGCGACAGTTCCATGATCGCGCCATTGGCGTCACGCTTGGCGTGTCCCTCCACGGTTCTGACCTTACGGCCGGCAAACCAGTGAGCACCAACAATGCAGGTGCGCATCTCTTCGAGCGCGCCATCATCCTTTTCGACGATGACGGTACAGGCATGACAGATGCCCTGGCCGCAGCCCATGCGCGAGCCCGTCAGATTGAGATATTCATAGAGGAAGTCCTGCATCATCATTGCTTCGGGCACGTCGATCGGGCCGACGGCTTTGTCATTGATGGTGAGCGACAGTTGCTTTGATGAAAGGGTCATGACAGCGCCTCCAGAATATTGTCCGAGGTGATCGGCAGGCTGTAGAACCGCTTGCCGATGGCATGCGCGACGGCGTTGGCGATCGCCGGGACGACGGCAATCATGACAACCTCGGCCATTCCCTTGGGCGTGTCGGTTTCAGAGAGCGGCGGCAGAATCTCGTAGGTCTGCGACCATACGGCAACATCTTTTGCCATCGGAAGCTCGTAGCGGTTCCAGTTCCAGGTGCCATCGCCCGGGCCATCCTCATAAAGCGGCAGAAACTCCTTAAGGGCATGGCCGATACCCATGGCAAGGCCGCCCTGGATCTGTCCCGATACAAGTTCCGGCACGATCTGCCGGCCGCAATCCATGATCGAGTGATGCGAAAGCAGGGATACGTCACCCGTTGCGGTATCGACGACAATCTCGGCAAGCGTCGCCATGGGCGTATAGTAGGTTACGCCGGCATTGTTGCGCTGGACCTGCGGGTAATCAACGCTCTTGCGGTCGACGAACTGCCAGCCATCCAGCGTCATCAGCGCCTTGCGGTCAGCCGGGGCGCCGTCACCATAGCGCACGGACAAGGCGTCGATGGCGAAACAATGCTGCCCGAGCGTGCCGAGATCGAACTCCGCTTCCGCCCATTGCCAGCGATTGAAGGTATGGACCGTCACGCCGGTGACCAGCCCCTGTCGATGCGCTTCGGCCGCGACCTCCGCAAAGGTGAGCGGTTGCAGGCCGGCGGCGTTGACCATTCCGCCCGCGAGCCGCAGGTCGCGCCGCCGCACCGCCTCGGGCGCGATCTGACCGCCGCCGATGCCTCGAGACCAGAGCGCCTGAGCCGCCGGCCAGATCGCAAGATCGATCAGGGCCTGAGCCGCCTCGCGCGTAGCATGGCCGAGATAGTAGACGCTGTTGGAAGCGCTCATTGGGGACGTGAAGGAAGGGGTCCAGCGTGGATTGCGCATCCGCTGGTTTTCCTCGTCCTGCGACATAGTGTAGGGCTGATCGGTGGTTTCGAGCGGCATTTGCGGCCAACGCACCTTGCCATATTCGGTATCAGCGGGCACTACGCCGAGAATATCGGCCACCATGATGGCCTGTGATGTCGTCGCACCCGTGCCGATTTCATGAGCGACATGGACGAGCTTCAGCCGCCCCTTGGCATCAAACTCGATCGTGGCGAGCGCAGCCTCTGCCCCGGTCCCATAGTCCTTGTGGACATGTCCGTAGCCGACGCCATATTTCTTGCCTGGATTGGCCGCGTCGAAAGCCTCTTTCTTCTTCTGCCGATCACGCCATAGCGGATGCGCGCGCGCTCTGCGAATAATCTCTTCATGGCGCATGGCGCCGGCGGGAACGGCACCTTGTTGGTTCTTCATGCCCGAACGCAGGACGTTTTTCAGCCGCAGGTCCATGACATCAATGCCGATCAGCTCGGCCACCTCGTCGACCATCATCTCGGTTGCCGACATGGTTTGGAGCGTGCCGTAGCCGCGGGTCGAGCCGGCGTCGACTGCCCGAGACGCGACTGCCGCCGCCGAAAAATCGCTTTTCGGCAGGTAGTATATCCCTTGTGCGGCGGTCGCCCCGACCGCACCGACAGAGGCAGAGAAATTCTCGCGGCCGCCGCCGTCATTCTTATAGACACCGGTCATGGCGCGGAACTGCCCGGTCTTGCGGTCGACGACCAGAACATTGTCCATCCAGAAGGCATGGCGCTTCAGCCCCATCTGAAATTGCTCGTAGCGATCATTGGCAAGGCGCACCGGATGACCGTTGCCGTAGAGCCCAGCTAGCACACAGTAGAATGGGAAGATCGCGTGATCCTTCGTGCCGTAACCGACAGTATAGCCGACGCGAAGATCCACTTCCTTCAGAGGATATTTCGACTTCGAGACCATATGAGCTGCAACCTCTGCGACCTCATAAGGCGACTGCGTCGCGATCATCGCATGCAGAATTCCACTTGTCGGATCATACCAGACATTGCCGTTGTCGGCCTCCATCGCAGAGGCATCCGTCGACTGAGAAAAGAAGTGACGTTTCAGGACCAGGACATCGTCACCAGCTGTTGCGATTTCCCGTTCAATTTCGGCAGCTGCCGCCATGCCCCGCGCCATGGCGTCGCCGTCACCGGGGACCGGCCATTGCGGCTCGTCACCCTTGAAGCCGGCTCGGATCACCGTGTCCTTGAGGGATGAATAGCGGTCCTCCGCAGCGGGATCGCCCCCGTCGATACGCACATAGCGCGCAGAGGCGTAAGGACCGGGCGTGGTGGATGCCGCCTTTTCACCATAGCGCACGACGCTGTCGTCAAAGCGTACCAAGCGCTTGGCTGCGTCATAGCGGGCGAAGTCGTGATAGATGAGCAGAGCCACGGGCTGGCCAAGCAGGCGCGCCGTCTGCCCCTTCGGCACCAGAAAGACGTCACCATAAAAACCCGGCACCGGAATTTCGACGCCGTCGGCCGCCAGATCCTCGTGCAGCACCATGCGATCCGGCTTCAGATCCTCACCGAGCACCTTGAGGTCTATGCCGGCAAAGGCGAGGTCCGTTCTCGTCGCATGCAGCAGAAAGGCATGCGACTGTTCCTTTGGCCATCCTTCGAGGTCGCGGGCACGATAGTCGCGTGAGAAGGTCTTTTCACCGGTGACCTTGGCGATGGCATCAAGCCGGTATTTCGGCTTGCCTGCGTTGTTCAGCCAGTCGGGGCCGGGTCGGGGCGGCGTCTCGATCAGCCGTGCCTCGGCCGCAGGCGCAAGAAACGTTACCTTGATCGCAACGCCTGCAGCCACACTTGCTTTCAGAAAATCCCTGCGAGAAAAGGCCCTGTTCATGGCACTGACTCCGTCGTGCTTTCGGATCGTTCCCAACTGCTAGTTTAGATCAACAGACTGATTTTTCGCAAGAATGTTGTAAGGCCGATCGAAAACTCGCGTCAGTGTCAGGCGTGACTGCGCCGGCCTCTCTCGGCGGCCTGCAGCATCTCGATGAATCGTCTCACCTTGGCGGGACGAAAGCGGGCAATCGGCAGCACAGCGTGGATTCCGCCGGCAGGCAGCGTCCACTCCGGAACCAGTCGCTTTAAGCGTCCGGTTGCGATATCATCGACGACCATATAGTCTGGGAACACCGAAACACCGATGCCGGCCTTCACACAGGCATAGGCAGAGGGTGTCTTGTCCGTGCGCACCGCGGAGCGCATCTCGACGATCTCCGATTGGCGCCCTTCTTTGGAAAAGACCCAGCGCAGCGGCTGGCGTAGAACCGCGTTCTCGATCCAGGGTAGCGCCGACACATCGGCGGGCTCCATGGTCTCGGGGAAGCGGGCCGCGAGCCCCGGCGTTGCCACCAGATATTGCTGGAAAGTACCAAGGCGCTGCGCCTTGTTGCTCATATCGGTGAGCCACCCAACCCTAATGGCCAGATCCACCTGACCATTGGCGAGGTCAATCACGCTGTCGTCGAATATGAGATCGACGCGCATTTGCGGGAAGCGATCGCGATAGGCAGCAACCACCGAGGCAACGACTGCGGCGCCATAATCCAATGGTGCGGTCAGCGTCAGTGTGCCGGCGGGTTCGCTCGCATGTAGGGACATTTCTCCATAGGCGGCTTCCGCTTCCCGCAGGATGATCACGCAGCGGTCGTAGAACGCCCGTCCTTCTTCTGTCGCATGCAGCCGCCGTGTCGTCCGCATCAGCAATGAGACGCCAAGTTCCTCCTCCAGGCGCGCCACCTGATGGCTGACCACGGCCTTGGCGACACCAAGCCGCTCGCCTGCGGCCGTGAACGACCCCGTCTCCACGACGGAGGTGAAGAAAACCAGCCTGTTGAGATTAAGGAGCTCGCTCATGTCATTGTCTGATCAGATCATACGGTCTGTACGATTGACTGATATTTATCCACACGGCAAGAGCTGAGATGATCCGGCTCTAGAATCAAAGAAGGAGAGCATGATGTCGTGCGAAAATCGCATACACTTTTCGGCATCCTGCTTTAGACAGAGGACCCGAGCCATGCAGGAATTGTCAGCCACATATCTCTTCGACCCCTTGTGCGGCTGGTGCTATGGCGCAAGCCCGATGATCGAGCGCCTGCTGTCGGCGGGCATCGACGTCCACCTTCTGCCGACTGGCCTGTTTTCCGGATCCGGTGCCCGCGAGATGGATGCAACCTTTGCAGCCTATGCCTGGTCGAACGATCAGCGCATCGAACGTCTGAGCGGCCAGCCGTTTTCCGAGGACTATCGCTCCAAGGTCTTGAATAAGGCAGGCTCGCTGTTCGATTCCGGCGCCGCCACCCTTGCTATCACAGCGACCGGCATTGTGGACTATCGCAAGCGCTTCGATGCGCTGCGCGTCATACAGCATGCCCGCTATGTGACGGGGCTCGACATCACCAGTCTGCCTGTCCTCGCCGATCTGCTCGCCTCCGAAGGTCTCGCAGACGCAGCAAGCCTGCTGATAGAAGCGCCGGACGAACTCCTTGCCAGCAATCGGCACCTGATCGCGCAGGGTCAGGATCTGTTTCGCCGGCTTGGCGCGAACGGAGTTCCGGCGCTTGCGATCGAAAGAAACGGGCAACAGCGCCTTCTCGACGCCAGTGCTCTGTTCAGCAGCTATGACAACCTCGTGGCACATCTGAAAGCCGCTTAACCCCCGCGAACGATAAAGGAACCAGCATGTTTACCAGACGTGACACACTGAAACTTTCGCTTGCCGCCAGCACCATCTCGATTATCCCCATGGCTGCCTCCCGCGCCGCAGGTGCAAAGCTCAACTGGCAATATTTCCAGGCGCCCGAGACAGGCTTTCGCCGCACGCCCGTGTTGCTCACCGGAAAGAAGGAGGCGATCCTCCTCGACGGCGGCTTCACCCTTTCCGATGGGCGCGCCGTCGCAGACGCCATCAAGTCGGCGGGCAAGCAGTTGAGTACCATCTATGTGAGCTGCAATGATCCCGATTATTACTTCAGCCTCCGGCCGATCGTTGACGCTTTTCCAGATGCGAAGGTCATAGCCAAGCCTGCCACGGTTGCGGCCATCCATGCCAATGTGGAAGGCAAGCTCGCCACTTGGGGACCACAACTGAAGGAAAACGGTCCGCAGAAATTGGCCGATGTCGTCATTCCGACTGCGTCGGATCTGAAGGTACTCGAGCTCGACGGCGAAAAGATCGAGATCGTCGACATTCCCGACATGCATGATCGCCGCTATTTGTGGGTTCCTTCCCTCAAGGCCGTCTTCGGCGGCGTGCTGGTATCCTCAGGCATTCATGTCTGGGTCGCCGACGAGGCCACTCCTGAAAAGCGCCAGGCATGGATCAAGGCGCTTGACGAACTGGCGGCACGCAAGCCGGAGATCGTCCTCCCCGCCCATCAGACGGAGGGCGCGCCGCAGGGGCTTGATGCCGTCAAGTTCACGCGAGACTACCTTGTCGCCTTCCATGAGGAAGAACAGAAGGCCAAGGACAGCGCAGCTTTGATCGCCGCGATGACAAAGCGATATCCCAATCTCGCCGATGTCGGTTCCCTTGAACTAGGTGCCAAGGTCGTAAAGGGTGAGGTAAAATGGGGATGAGCGGCCTTATGTGAGCTCCGCTGCATCGCATCCGCGTAATTCCAAGGACGTGTGCTGCGGCCCGGCGACGATAGCGCCGCAGCCGCACTACTTGCTCTGGGAGCAACAGCGGATCACGTGGCTGCCATCACTTGCCTGTTTTCTTGTCCGACGGAAGGATATCGACTGTGGGTGGCTTGGGTTGCAAACGCGAAACCTCTGGCTCGTCTGCAGCAACCGTCTCCGGGGCTTTCGGGCCACCGGAAGAGAGGTTGACGGAAAGGCCGTAAAGCCTCCATTCGCGATTGACGGGCTCGTAGAGGAGTTCGAAGTTGACCTGTACTGGTGTTGAGGGGAAAAATCCTGCCAGGTGCAGCATGCCATTCGGTTCGATTTGTGGTAGAAGAGTAAGCTGAGGCTCAAGCACAATGATCCCGGCAAGATCCAGTTTCTGCTGCCGCTGCGGCGCGAAAATCTCCGCGAGTCTTGCCGCGGTGTTGGCCTGGAAATTATGCGAACCGAGATCGCGCAGCACGGTATAATTGCCGGTTCTGTTTGCCTGATCGAGCGCTATCAACGCAGACTTCACCAGAATGAGCACGCCATTCTTGTCGATATCTGCTGACCGAACCTGTGCCAGCGGCTTTATCGGTCGCGTCTTCTTATGTTCCTGGGGAACCTTTTGCTCCGGGGAGCTTACGGGACCTTGCTGCGCGTCCTGCTGTTGCGCAAGGGCGGTCTCTGCGCCGAGGAACAGAAAAGCAGCGACAAAGAGTCGGTTGAAAGCAATCAAGCCCATAATAACGCCTTGCCCGGTCCTGATAACCTGCCATGCCGATACGGCCGGCGAAAATGTTCAATGGCAGACTGCAGCTACCAGGCCAAAGTCAGTCCGACGCGACCACCGACGCTATGCGTTCTCGCTCCATAGCCGATACCGCCGTGAATCATGAGGTTTTCACTCAACCGCGCCTGTGCAGTGCTGGCGAAGGCATTCTCGCCCTGAAAATCACCCCAGTTGATGGAAACGGCATAGTTTTTGTCGCCGGGCATTGCTGGTGCTGCCATCGCCATCGCCATTGCTGCACCTTCGAATGCCCTATCGACGCGGTTATCTAGCCGATCAATACCGGCCTGTAGATTCTTGACACCCGACTCGAGTGAAGCAATCGAACCTGGGCCGTAGGGGGACGCTGCAAGATTACCGAACTGATCGGTCGTGACATAATTTGTCGCGCCAATCTGGGCAGCGCTGCTTTTAGCCGATGTCAGGCCAGACATCGTATAGGTACTGGAGCTGGTACCAAGAGCGACCTGGTCGGCGCGAGTTGCCGCAGCTCCCTGACCCAAAGCGGTGGAATTTGCAAAAGCAGCCTTTGTACCTTGGCCGATCGCCGTTGAGTTGAGGCCGGAAGCTATTGCATTTGCTCCGAATGCCGAGGCATTGTTGCCTGTCGCCTGCGACATGAATCCGACAGCCGTGGTCGGATCGGCGGACGACACCGCGCCCGCGCCTATCGCTATATTGCCGCTCAGACTAGCCGTGGCTCCCCGGCCAATCGAGATCGTATCGCTAACTGGTGCAGCCGACGTGCCGATATTACTGCCAGCATTGGTGCCGAATGCGATGTTGTCATTGCCTATGACATTGTTTCCGGCATTAAGCCCGCTCGCAACGTTGTCAAAACCAGTGACCCCGCTCCCGGCCCCGGCCCCCAAGGCCGTGTTGAAGGCCGACGTGGTCGAGGCCGCGACGCCGTTAAATGTCGTGAACATCACCGTTCCGGCTCCAACCCCGACTGAGGTGTTGAACGCCGAGGTCGTGCCTGGAGTAGGTGCGAAAAAAGCGATGTTTGACGCCCCCGCACCTGCGCCGATGGATGCCGACAGATAGCCCGCGTTCGAGTACAGTCCTGCCGCCACACCGCCGGTTGCCGCGCTCGAGAGACCAATCGCGACGGCATCACTACCAGCGTGGGAATTCGCGCCTAAGGCCGTGGCAGAAGATCCGCTTGCCTCTGCACCATAACCAACCGCCGTCGCAAAGCTTTGCCCTGTTCCGGTTGTGCCGGCCGCCGCTTGAGACCCGATCGCGGTCGTCCCTTCATTTGCAAAGCCATTACCAGCCGCGCCCCCGGCAGCAGAATTGGAGCCGACTGCCGTCGAATTGATGCCGCTGGCAAAGGCGCCTGCCGAGTTAAATCCGGTCTGCAGATTGTTTCCCCCGACCGCAGTCGCGCCGTTCGCGAAAGCCTTGGCCGATGAGCCGACGGCTGTTGAATTGTCACCCGCGGCCGATGTGGAATCAACGAGTACGCCTGCTCCACCGATCGACACCGAATGAGAACCCGTCGAGAATGCCCCCGTTCCGACAGCCGTCGAATAGTTTCCCGCAGTCGTTCCGCTATTTAAGTCCGCGCCGACAGCCGTCGCGCCCTCGGCATTGGCATTGGCGCCCGAGCCAACCGCTGTACTACCGCTGTTGCCGAAGATATTGGGATTCGTGGCGATCGCATTTGCACCGAGCGCGGTTGTCGCGACGCCACTTGCGGTTGCGCCAGGACCGCAGGCAAATGCTGCGGAGCCGGTTGCGGTCCCGCCGGCGGGCGCTCCGCATGCGACCTGGGCCAATGCACTGAAAGGCTTAAATGGGATCGCGAGCCCGATCCCAATCGTGACCGCCGTCGCGACGTTTTTGACGACTTTCGAAGAATGCACAATGCTGCCCATGCCCCACGCCCCCAATTTTGCCAAGCACATTACAATACGGCCTCGGCAAGTCAATATTTGGTTGAGTTACGCTTTTTGATTTCTAGCATGTATTGAATATTTTCCTCGTCTATCCACGGGCAGGATGGGAATTCACCTTAAATTGCGACCCGTGCCCTCGCTTTCTCCGTCCGCCTTTGGAGGGAAAAGCCTGCCATTGCCACGAAAGATGGCGGTGTCGAACCGACGCGCGGATAAGCGCTCGCCAGCTTGTCTCGACGGCTTGCGATGTTTGGGGTTGCACCCGTTCTCTTTAAACAGGCACCTGAAGTGGAGTTCCCAAAAGGGGCTATGAAAAGAGCGCAGCAGCAGCAAAAAGGAACAACATCCGACGGCTTACTACGACGGCAGCAATTCCACCGACGGCTTGCATCCGCTGAAATCGGACAGGACAGCGCTGAGGAAACCCCGGCACCGGCGGGCTCATTGTCACGTCTGCACGAAATGATGTTCGCTAAGCTGGCGATAGTCGCGCCGCGGCGGCACATAGTCGACGGGCCGCATCGGGCTCTTCAACTCTTCCACCTCCATCATGTGGCGCAGATGTCGACGTTCCGGATCGGGGATAGGCACCGCAGACAGCAGTTTTTTCGTATAGGGATGCTGCGGGTTCTCGAAGATTTCCGACCGCTTGCCGATCTCGACGATTTCGCCCAGATACATCACCGCCACGCGATGGCTGACGCGCTCCACAACGGCCATGTCATGGCTGATAAACAGATAGGCGAGCTTGAGGCTCGCCTGTAGCTCGAGCATCAGGTTGATGACCTGAGCCTTGATCGAAACGTCGAGCGCTGAGACGGATTCGTCCGCGACGATGATTTTCGGATCCATGGCCAATGCGCGGGCGATGCAGACGCGCTGCCGCTGGCCGCCGGAAAACTCGTGCGGGAAGCGATCGGCCATATCGGGCTGCAAGCCGACACGCTGCAGGAGATCCGCCACCTTTGCACGGGCCTCAACCTTTGTGCCCATTCGGTGCTCAAGATAGGGCTCGGCAATGGCCTCGCCCACGCGAATACGCGGATTGAGGCTGGCGAAGGGGTCCTGAAAGATCATCTGCATCTTGTGGCGCATTTGACGCAGCGCCTTGCTGTCGAGCCGCAGCACCTCCTCGCCATCAACTTTGACCGATCCTCCCTGTGGTGCGATCAGGCGCATGATGGCACGGGCAGTCGTGGATTTGCCGCAGCCGGATTCCCCAACGAGCGACAGGGTTTCACCCGGTTGCAGAGTGAGGTTTACATTCTCGATGGCGTGCACTCGCCCCTGCAGACGGCCGAGCAGGCCGGCATGGATATCGAAGCGCTTGATCAGATTCTTCACCTCAAGCACCGGCGGCGCGGTGTGATCCACCGTATCCGGCGACACGATCGGCTCCTCGGGCAGACCCGTCTTGGGGTCGAGATCGGGAAAGCGTAGTGGACGCGAATAGGGCTTCATGGAGCCGAGCATGGGCACTGCCGACAAAAGCGCCCGCGTATAGGGATGGCGTGAATTGTGGAATATTTCGGAGGTTGGACCACTCTCCACCGCATCACCGCGGAACATGACCACGGTGCGATCGGCAATCTCGGCCACCACACCCATATCATGGGTGATGAAGAGGACGGAGGTGCCCTCTTCCTGCTGTAAGGTCTTGATGAGATCGAGGATCTGCCCTTGGATTGTTACGTCGAGCGCGGTCGTCGGCTCGTCGGCGATCAAGAGCTTGGGACGCGCGGCAAGCGCCATCGCGATCATCACCCGCTGGCGCATGCCGCCGGAAAAGCGATGCGGATATTCATCGAAACGCGAAGAGGCAGACGGGATGCGCACGCGCTCAAGCAGGCGGATGGTTTCGGCGTGTGCTTCCTCTCGGCTCATCGGCTTGTGGCAGATCAGCGCCTCGGAAATCTGTTCGCCAATAGTGAAGAGCGGATTGAGCGAAGTCATCGGTTCCTGAAAGATCATCGACACTTCGCTGCCACGCACCTGCCGCATGATCGGTTCGTCGAGCGCTAGTATATCGCGCCCGTTGAGCATGATACGACCTTCGATGCGGCTGGTGTCCTTCTGCAGGAGCCGCATGATCGAAAGCGAGGTTACGCTCTTGCCCGAGCCGGATTCACCCACGACCGCTACGGTCTCGCCCGGATCGACGGTGAAGGAGATGTTACGCACCACCGGTTTCCAGCCGCCCTCCACCAGAAAGGATGTGGTGAGGTTCTCCACTGAGAGCACAGGCTTAACAGCGTCATTCCGGGTCATGATCTCTATTCCTGTCTTATTCCACGTTGTTCGGCAGATCTTTGCCCCGGAGCCAGTTCAATCTTGAGGAAGACATAGCTCAATCGGGCCAGCGGCGAAGAGTGTCGAAACGGCGCCGGTTGCGGTCGCTAAGCGACGTCGCGATGATCTCATTGGATGCGCGTGCCTTGTCGAGTTCCTCGCCAAGGCGTTTGGCGACCACCTCTTCCTGGCCTGGATGCAGATTGCAGGGGTCGAGATAGAAGTAATGATGCTCCACCTCGTGGTCTCGCGCGATGACCGGCGGATTGCCCCGCGCCAAGGCATCGACCAGATCCCAGGCGGTGATATGCGCGACTGTTGGGTCGATGGTCACGCGCAGGCGATCAAGCGGATTGTGGGTGGGATCGGCCTCGATCACCGCACTTACTCCGCCATAGGCGCCGAGCGCCTCGCGCCAGAGGTCGAGATAGGATTTTTCGCGCGCGCGAATGGCGGCATGATCGCGCCTTTCCCAGGCCTCAAGCGCCGCCATGGCGCCGTAGATGCTCTCCTTGCCGACCTTCATGCCGCGCCCTATGCCAGCGTTCTGAAGGAAGGTATTGCGCACCATTTCTTTCGGGCCGGCCACAATGCCGCTGGTCGGACCGCCGAGGAATTTGTGGCCTGAATAGAGCACCACGTCGGCGCCGGCTTCGAGAAAACCACGCAGATCATATTCTGATGCGGCATCGACGATCACCGGAACATTGCGCGCATGGCAGATTTCCGCGAAGCGGGTCAGTTCCAGAAGGCCGTAATTGACCACATGATGCGAGACGACATAGACGGCCGCTGCGGTACGTTCGTTGATCGCGCCCTCCAGATGATGTTCAAAGGCGCTGGTCGCCTGCCCGATCAGCACCGGCTTGGCTCCGGTGATGCGGATCGCCTGGTCGACCGGCGCGCCGTAGCTCACCACATGGCCCATCTGCACGATGATCTCGTTCTTCAGCCCGGTTGTATCCGGCAGACGCTCTATAGCAGCGAGATTGTCCTGCGTCATGCAGCCCGCAACAGCAAGCGTGATACCCGCCGAGCAAGAGGCCGTAACGAAGCCGGCTTCTGCTCCCGTCAGCCGGGCAATCACTGCACTCGCCTTGCGCTGAAGATCATTGATCTCCACGAATTGCGGCAGGATACCACTCATCGCCTCCGCCACTTCAGGCACGGCGATGGAGGCGCCAAGCCCGGTCATCGTGCCCGAAACGTTGACGACTTCGCGCAGTCCAAGCATGTTGCGAATATTCACATTGGTCATCTTCATCTCCCGACCGATGCGCCGACGGTTCGGCGCGCACTTTGTGGCGGACTATTCCATAAATCTGGTATCTACTTCGGTTTTATGTAACAAACGGCAATCGCGCCGCGGGAATACTGCGTCGCAACCAAAGCTTCGACGGAGCCATTTCATGCCCCCTGAACCCACTCTTAAAACCGAACCTGCGTCCGCTACCGAAAAGGCCGCCCGCCGCTCGCGTGTCAGCGGCATCGACCGGGTATTGCAGGTGCTCGATTTCCTCTACGATACCGGGCGTCCAAGCGGCGCCTACGCTATCGCCAAGTCCATCGGCGCTCCGCTTTCCACCGTCTATGTCATCGTGGAGGACATGGTCGAGAAGGGCATGCTGTCGCGCGGATCCGACGGCAATCTCTGGCTGGGCGATCGGCTTTACCGTTACGGCCTCGCCTATGCACGCTCGCTGGATTTTCTGAGCGTGGCCAACGGTGAAATGCACGATCTTTGCCGCCATATCGGCGAAACGATCCAGCTTTGCGGACTGGACGGTGATCACATGCAAGTTCTCGCGATGGCCGACGGCCCCGGCCATTTCCAGATCACTTCGCGGGTCGGAACCCGCGTTCCCCTCAACTGGACGGCATCGGGACGTCTGTTGGTTGGCCATCTGCCCGACGACGAACGGTTGGCCTTGTTCAGACGCTGCGCCACAGCTTCGCCCACCGGTCGTGCAGATACCGACCCGCAAACCCTGTCCGATGCAGCCAAGCGCGCCTTCGCTCAACGGCTTTCCATCCAGGCTGGAGAGTCCGACTATGCGGTCGCCTGTATCGCCTCGCCGGTCTGCAATGAAAAGGGTGTCTGCGTCGCGACCATTTCGATCGTGCTGCCTGAACAGAAGATCGCGGAAAACCCGGCACATTACACCGAAAGCGTCCGGCAATCCGCTGAGCGGATCGAGAAGGCGATGGGCTGGCGCAATCATTGATCCATCCTGGTTCTTTGCCGGGCCGGTCTTGCGAGTAGAAAACCGGTCGGCATGTTTCCTGGAGCCGCCCTATTCATGCAGGGCGACGATGGCTTCGATCTCGACGGAAATATTGTTGGGAAGCGAGCCCACCCCGATCGCCGAGCGAGCATGGTGGCCGGTCTGACCGAATACTTCGATGAAAAGATCCGAGCAGCCGTTGATGACACGGGGATGTTCACCAAAGTCCGGCTCGGCATTGACCATGCCCAGCAGCTTGACGATGCGTTTGACCCGGTTGAGGTCGCCTAATGCCTGATGCATGACGGCGAGAAGGTTGATCCCCGTCAACCGCGCATGCCCGTAAGCCTCTTCGACCGACACGGTGGTCCCGACCTTCCCCTTGCACAGGGTTCCGTCGGTTCCAAGCGGCCCCTGGCCAGACAAATAGAGCACATTGCCCTCTTGCACATGTGTTACGAAGTTGGCGATCGGCGGCGGCGCGTCGGGAAGACGGATGCCGAGAGCTTCGAGACGCTTGTAAGGATCGATATCCCGACCGGTCGTTGAATTTGCAATGCGGGTCGACACGGGAACTCCTGTCATTCTGCGGCGCTGGATCGGCTGCCGCCATCTTTCTCAATAGGATCAGCGGCAAACATGGCCATGGCTGTGGTCGCCGCAGCCGACCGCATCAGGCTGGTAACGGTTCGCCGGGAAGACGTCACCGCCGATGACGGCGTAACGCGGCTCGAAAAGCCGGGAGAGCGTCGCCCTGTGACCGAGCGAATCCATCACCGACAGTTCGGAATCGACAAGGTCGAAGATTGTGAACTCGCTACGCGCCCCAGGTTTCAACAAATCGTTCATGGGCAGACGGATCACCTCCGCCGGGGCATGCGTGACCGCTTCCACAACCTTTTCGAACGGCATGCCGACACTCAGGAGCTTCGACATGGTCGTGCCGAGATCCCAGACCGACTGGTTCATGCTGCGCAGATGCACATCGGTCGAAATGGAGAATGGTAGCAGGCCGCGCTCGATGGCGATTTCCGCAACCTTGAACGAGAAAGATGCCCCGCCATGGCCGATGTCGAGGCGAATGCCGTCTTTCGCGCAACGTTCGGCCAGTTGAAACAGATCCTCGTCTTCGATGATGCTGCTGCCGACCTTGCCGTTGAAGCAATGGGTCACGATATCGCCGGGGCCGAGGATTTCCAGCACTTCGTCATAGAGCGCGGGCGGCTCGCCGACATGCACCATCATCGGGATCTTCAGGATTTTGGCGATCTTCTTACCGACCTTGACCGGCGTGACGCCCCATGAGCCGGTGATGACATGGCTTGCCCGCACCTTGATGCCGACAATATGCTCGCGATTGGCTTCGTAGCAGGCGACGATACGGTCGAGATCGATGGAGCGGATGTCGCTCAGTTCGCTGACGCGGTTGCAGGCGACGAGGCCGATGGAACCGAGATTGAGGAAGGCCTTAATGCGCTCACGCGACTGCTCGATAATATATTCGCGGAAACCGTGAAAATTGGCCTCTCCCGCCGAACCGGCATCGACAATGGTGGTCACACCGCGTTGCACGCCGCACAGATTGGGGCGCACGGAAATATCCGTGCCGCCATGCCAGACATGGGCATGCAGGTCGGCCCAGCCAGGTGAAATCCACGCGCCTTTGCCATCGATCACCTGTCCGACCCCCTCTTGTGAGAGGTTCGTGCCAACGGTCGCGATCGTGCCGTCCGGGCCGACCAGAATGTCGATTGGTCCCACATGGCCGTCAGCACCGAAGGCTACGGGTTTGACATTGGCGATAAGCAGCGAAGCATTGGGAGAAGCATGCGCCGGCATGAGATCATATATCCTTTTTCAGGCGAGGATCGAGAAGGTCGCGGAAACCATCGCCCACCATTTGCAGTGACAGAACGGAGAGCACGATGGCCGCACCGGGAAACAGCGTCATCCAGTCGGCCTGTCCGACATATTGCCGACCGGCAGCGATCATCGTGCCCCAGGTCGGAATGTCCGGGCTGACGCCGAGGCCGAGGAAGGACAGGCCCGCCTCCGCCAACATCGCGCTCGCAAACAGGAAGGTTGCCTGCACGATGATCGGCGACACCAGGTTGCGCAGCACATGACGCGTCAGAATATGCCGCGTCGAAATACCCATGGACACGGCGGCCTCGACATAGGGCAATTCGCGGATCACCAGCGTCGAGGCACGCACCACCCGGGCAAGGCGCGGCGCATAGACGATGGACAGAGCCACGATCACGGTCGCCAGCGACGGCCCGAGTGCAGCGACCAGGGCGATCGCCAGCAGAATGTCCGGGAAGGCCATCATTGCATCGATCAGCCGAGCTACGGGTGCATCGAGCTTTGGAAAGAAGCCCGCAAGCAAGCCCATCGTTACGCCGATGACAGAGGTGAGCGTAACGACGGCGGCGCCGACAAGCAGTGACAGCCGCCCGGCATAGATGGTTCGGGAAAAGACATCGCGCCCGAACTCGTCCGTGCCGAACCAGTAAACGCCCGATGGCGGCTTGAGACGATTGACGATCGAGAGCTTGTAGGGATTGTAGGGCGCAATCCAGGGCGCCAGAACGGCAAGCAGCACAAAGACTACGAGGATCACAAGACCGATGGCAACGGTCTTGCGCTTCAGAAGCCGGCGCAGAAACTTCATGCGCTCACTCTGAGGTCTGGTCTGACCGGTGAATTCGATGGCGGTATTGGTCATCAGTAGCGCACCCTCGGATCGACCAGCAAATAAAGCATGTCGATGGCAAAATTGATCAACACATAGAGCGCGGCGATAACGAGAAGCGCCCCTTGAATGACAGGGTAATCGCGCCGCAATACCGCCGAGACCACCAGATTGCCGACGCCAGGCAGGCCGAACACAGTCTCCGTGACCACCGCGCCCGAGATCAACACGGCCATGGTAAGCCCGATGACGGTGATGATCGGGATCAAGGCGTTCTTCAATGCATGTCTGAGGACGACCCGTCGTTCATCGAGCCCCTTGGCACGCGCCGTGCGCACGTAGTCATCGCCCAGAACATCCAGCATCGATGCGCGAGTAAAGCGCAAGATGAGCGCGGAGGATACAAGGCCGAGGGCAATAGCCGGCAGGCACAAATGCCACATGCGGTCGAGAAAACCGGCATCCGGTCCACCGTAACCCGATACGGGAAACCAACCCTGGCGTACCGCGAAAAACTGGATCAGCAACAGGCCGAGCCAGAAGCTCGGAATGCTCGCAGCAAACATGGCAAGCGCTGTCGCCACCTGATCGACGAGGGAACCACGCCTGTAGGCAGCGTAGATACCGACCGGCAAGGCGACGACACAGGCGATGATGATCGAAAACAGCGTCAGGAAGAAAGTTGGTTCAGCCCGATCGCTGAGTGCCGACAGCACCGGCTGGTTGAGGAAAATCGACCGACCAAGGTCACCTTTCAGCAGATTGCCGATATAATAGACATATTGCAGGATCAGCGGCTGATCGAGCCCCAGTTGCGACCGAAGAGCGGCAATGTCGGCCGGCGTGGCATCCGGCCCCAACATGACTGCGGCCGGATCGCCAGGAGTGACGCGAACGATGATGAAAACGATCGTGACGACCAGAAACATCACGACGATCATGCCAATCAATCTTTGTACTATGTAGCGTATCATGACCCACGACAGTCCCGGCGGCTCGACAGGGGAACGCGAATTCCGGCAGGGCTGACCCAGCCGGATGGAGCGTCCTATTTCTTTACCGATGCATTCCAGAAATAGGGCCACGGCGCCGGCGCTACCCCGTCCAGCTTCTTGGATTTGGCAGAGACCGCGTTGAAATCGCCGACCTTGATGAAGGGTACTTCATCCATGATCACCTTCTGTACGTCAGCCCAGAGGGCGACACGCTTCTGCGGGTCGGATTCCGCGTTGAAGGGGTTTACCACCTTTGCCCGATCCGGCGTGTCCCAATGACCCGGCGCGCTGGTCGACAGCATGCCGATCAGCGACGGCTCCGGCAGGAATGGCGAGTGGGTGATATAGATGTCCCAAAGCTTGGGATCGCTGCGGCGCTGGGTCAGCGTGGCCCAATCCACCACCTGCAGATCGACCGTAAAGCCGGCAGCTTTCAGATATTCGGCGGCGACCTGCGCCATCTTGTAGTGAAACTCGTATTGGCGGCTGGTGAGGATGCGCAGCGGCTCGCCCTTGTAGCCGGCCTGCTTCAGCAGTTCGCCGGCTTTGGCAGGATCGCCGACGTTATAGTGTCCTTCGACGCCATCTTGCGTGTTCCATGCAAAACCCTTCGGATAGAGCGCACCATCCGCCGAATAGAAATCCTTCGATCCGAAGGCCGCGGTCATCATATCCTCGTCGCCGAGTGCTGCCTGCACGGCCTGACGAAGCGCCTTGTTCTTGGTGATGCCCTCGCCGGAATTGAGAACAAACAGTGCCATTCCGAACGGCTTCAGCATGACGGGTTCGGATGCAGTCGATGCCTTGATGCGATCATAGGATTCGACCGGAAGGGAATCCACATAGTCATATTGGCCGGAGATGGCCGCCTCGATACGGGTATTGGCGTCAGGCACCGGCACGAAGCGGATCTCGTCCAGATACTGGTGACGCGCACCGCCATAGCCGTTGCTGTCGCCCGAGGGAGACTGATAGCCGTCAAAACGCTCCAGCTGGATATATTGATCCGGCTTGCGCTCCTTCAGCTTGTAGGGTCCTGTGCCGATGAATTCGGTCAACGGTTCCGCCTGCTTGGAGGCGGGCAGGATGATGGCGGCGGAATTGTTGAAGGCGAGCAGCGAGACCAGTGGCGCGTAGGGCGCAGAAAGCGTGATCTTGACGGCCAGCGGGTCGACCGCTTCGATCTTTTGTATCATGGTTGCGGTCTGCTTGCCGCGCGAGGCCAGCTTCGTCCAGCGTTCAAGCGACGCGACCACGTCCTTCGCCTCCATTTCCGAGCCGTCGTGGAATTTCACGCCCTGCCGGAGCTTGATCACATAGGTCTTTCCGTCACCGCTGATTTCCGGCAATGCCGATGCAAGAAGCGGCGTCGGTTTCCAGTTCGCGTCAAAAGTATAGAGCGTTTCGAAAATATGCTGACTGACGATGCCAACGAGGTCGGCCGTCGAAACCATTGGATCGAGCGTCGGTGGCTCGCCAACTGTGGCAACCGTAATCACACCCCCCTTTTGCTGCGCGAAGGCAAATGGCTGCCACGCGATCAGCGCCGCGGAGACGAGCATAGCAAGCTTCAGGTGTTTCATTCCTTCTCCCCTTATTATACAATTATGGAATAGAAGATTTAATAGTGGAATGATAGATCGTAGAGGAGCCGTGTCAAGAGCCGAAGCGCGGGATGAGGAGAATGCACCTTCGGCATCGGACCAATGCGCGCTGACGATGTCCATCGCCTGGTGCTTCTAGTCTCGAAAACGCCGAAGTCGAAAGGGCAACCCGGCCCTTCAAGCCAAAGGTCACTGGAGCCGAAACCGAAATTCGCAACTGAGCCTTTGCTGATCGGCTAAATATCACCCCGCATTAAGCAATTGAGGTGCGCACCTCCAACGCAAACCTATCGTGCGACATCAGCACTTTTGATGAAGTCCACGAAGGCCCTCAGCGCCCCCGGCAACTGCCTTCGGCTTGGATAGTAAAGATAGAATCCCGCATAATAGGGGCACCAGTCCTCGAGGATGCGTTCCAACCGCCCTTCGGCAATTTCGGTCTCCACCTGGCCTTCAAAGGCAAAAGCGATGCCGGCACCATCAAGTGCTGCCTTTACGGCAAGATCCTGATCACTGAGCGTCAGCCCACCATTCACTTCGACCGTAAGGGCCGATCCGTCGCGCTCGAATTCCCAGGCATAATTGCGCCCGTTGCTAAAGCGAAAGCCAATGCATGGTAGTCCCCGAAGATCTTCTGGCCTCCTCGGCCTCGGATAGCGGCGAAAGAAGGCGGGAGAGGCAACATAGGCTGAGCGCTGTTTCGGGCCGAGCGGCACGGCGATCATGTCCTGAGCGACAGTTTCGCCAAATCGAACGCCCGCGTCAAAACCTTCCGAGACCATGTCGACCATCGCATAGTCAATTGTGATCTCCACGCTGATCCCCGGAAAGGCAGCGAGAAATCGCGTCACGAGCGGCAGCAGTACCATCTCGGCCGATGCCCGGGCGGCATTGATGCGCAGCGTGCCCGACGGGGCTCCTCTGAATTTGCCGAGATCCTCGATTGCGTCATCGATATCCAGAAACGCTGGGGCTACACGGGCAAACAGCTGTTCGCCCGCCTCGGTGAGCGCCACGCTGCGTGTCGTCCTGTTCAACAGGCGCAGCTCAAGCCGCTCTTCAAGCGTTCGCAGTGCGTGACTAAGCGCTGATGGCGTGCAGCCGATTTCGTCGGCCGCTTTGCGAAAGCTGCGATGCCGGGCAATCGCCAGAAACCTGGCCAAATCGCTATGGTCGATCCCAATCATTGCTGAAATTTCTTCACTACTTCAGCAAAAACATAGCAGATTATTTCATGAGCAGGAAACCATTAGATTTCCCTTGGGAGGCCGGATCGGCCGGCATCACAATTGGAGACATCCCATGAACACTTGGTTTATCACCGGCGTGAGTTCGGGCTTTGGCCGCGCGATCGCCCAAGCGGCGCTTAATGCCGGCGACCACGTCGTCGGCACGCTTCGCTCTGAGAAGGATCGAGCGGACTTCTCCGCCATTGCCCCTGGACGTTGCGATGGGGTGCTTCTCGATGTGGCCGATGAGGCGGCAATCGCACCGACAATCGAGCGCGTTGAACGCGAGATAGGTCCGATCGACGTGCTGGTGAATAATGCAGGTTACGGCCACGAGGGCATTGTTGAAGAATCCACGCTCGAGGAGATGCGCCGCCAGTTCGACGTGAACCTATTTGGAGCTGTCGCCGTAACAAAAGCGGTGCTACCCGGCATGCGTATCCGGCGCGCTGGCCGGATCATCAATATCACCTCGATGGGCGGCTTTATCACAATGCCCGGTTTGGGCTTTTACCATGCCAGCAAGTTCGCGCTGGAGGGCTTCACTGAAACGCTTGGCAAGGAAGTCAAGGATTTCGGAATCCATGTCACAGCCGTTGAGCCGGGGTCATTCCGCACCAATTGGGGAGGCAGTTCGATGGTCCGTACGTCCCGATCCATCGCCGACTACGATGCTTTGATGAACCCGCTTCGCGAGCGCCGTAAGGCCTATGACGGTCGGCAGATCGGCGACCCAGCCAAACTTGGCGCGGCAGTTGTGACATTGGCCGGCTCGGCAAATCCACCTGCACATCTGCTCCTCGGGTCAGACGCACTCAGGCTGGTGGAGGAAAAGCTCGCCTTGATGCAGGCAGAGATTGCGGCGTGGAGGCACATCACGCTTGCCATGGACTTTGCAGAGTAAGCTCTTCGTCCTGACGCGTGAACCAACCCTGACGCGCTCAATTCGACACGTGACTGGATCGCCGCCGCCCGAGGGCTCAAGCGGCGACATCAGCATGCCGCGCGCTGGCAACAACTGTCGTATCAGCCCATGAGTTTGGGCAGTGTGGTTGCGAGCGCATCGACGGCAAGGCGAATCTTCTGCGGCAGATGCGGCGTCTGCAGCCATAGGCAGTTGCAGTCATAGAGAAAGTCGGGCTGACCTGGCAGGACAAGGGCAAGCGTGCCTGCCTCGATCCGTTCGCGAACGAGCCATTGTGGCAACCAAGCCAGCCCCATGCCGGCACTTGCGGCATCAGCGATGGCGTCGAGGTCGTCGAGCCGGAGCCGGCTGCGTGGCGCAACCTCCGTCGCCGGCTGGTCCTGGTGCGGAAACAGCCATGGGGCGACCCGGTTGAGGCGGCTGTAGACGACGGCATGGTGTGCGTCGAGATCTTTGATCTGCTGTGGCCAGCCATAAGTCTCAAGATAACCCGGCGCACCGCAGACGACCATGCGCTGGCGTGCCACGCGACGCGCAATCACCCCGGCCCTGCTCTCCAAGGCGCCTGTGCGGATAACAAGATCGTAGCCATCGCTGACAAGATCAACGAACCGGTCGCTAAGGGACAGATCGAGTTCCAGTGAAGGATATTGCTGCGCAAGTTTGATGAGGATCGGGACAATGCAGCGCCGGCCGAGATGCACGGGCATGCTCACCCGCAGCTTGCCATGCGGCACGGAGATCTGATCGGCGGCGAGAGCATCCGCCGCCTCGGCTTCGGCAAGGACCACCCGGCAGCGGTCGTAATATGCGCAGCCGAACTCCGTCAGGCTCTGGCGGCGTGTGGTCCGGTTGATGAGGCGGATGCCCAGGCGGTCCTCCAGAAAGCGGACATGCTTGCCGACCATCGGAGCAGACAAGCCCAATGCATCGGCGGCAGCCGCAAACGAGCCAAGTTCGATCGCTTTCACAAATACCGCCATGCTCGTAAGACGATCCATATTCAAAACCAATAGTTAATTCTGCCAATCTCCATGATCAATTTAACGGCAAACCTTAGCGCGATAAACACAATTATAAACCATTGTTTAGGAGAAACAGACATGCGTGCAGTCAGATTTTATAAGCGTGGCGGCCCCGAAGTCCTGACCTTCAACGAAATCGAAGCGCTGCGACCAGCATCAGGAGAGGTCGGGATCAGGGTCAAGGTCTTGGGCCTTAACCGCGCCGAAGCGCTCATGCGGGCAGGCACCTATATCGAGACACCCTCGCTGCCGTCAGGGCTTGGCCTGGAGGCGGCAGGCATCGTCGAGAGCGTCGGAGAAGGTGTCGACAATTTCAAGCCAGGTGATGCCGTCAGCATCATTCCGCCGATCTCGCAGTCAAAGTCGCCGACCTATGCCGAGTACATCAATGTGCCGGCGGAGCGCGTGGTAAAGCACCCTTCGACCTTGAGCTTCGAAGAGGCTGCAGCGGCATGGATGCAATATATCACCGCCTATGGCGCCTTGATCGACATCGCCGGGCTGCGCAAGGATGACTTCGTCGTTATCACCGCAGCATCAAGCAGCGTCGGACTTGCCGCGGTCCAGATCGCCAACATGGTGGGCGCAACACCGATCGCCGTAACGCGCGCCTCCGGCAAGAAGCAGGCGCTTTTGGATTTCGGGGCCGCGCATGTCGTCGCGACAGCGGAGGAGGATCTGGAGGCTCGCCTGAAGGAGATCACCGGCTCGCAAGGGGTGAGGGTTGTGCTCGATTCGATCGGCGGCCCGATTTTCGAGCCGCTTACGGCCGCGATGTCTCAGGGTGGTATCCTCATCGAATATGGCGGCCTAAGCCCCGAGGCGACGCCATTTCCACTGTTCGCAGTCCTGAGCAAGAGCCTGACCTTGCGCGGCTATCTCATGCACGAGATCGTGCGCGACCCTGCCCGGCTGGAGGCCGCCAAGGCGTTCATTTTCGAGGGCTTGAGAGCCGGCTCGCTTTGGCCGCGCATCGCCAAGGCTTTTTCTTTCAATGACATCGTCGCCGCTCATCGCTTCCTTGAGTCGAACGAGCAATTTGGCAAGATCGTAGTGAAGGTCTGAGGATCCGGCGGGCGGCGGGCTGGATGCGGAAAGAGTTTGTCTGTACATCCAGCTCCCGATTGACCTTGGCAAACGGGCGCTCAGGCTTCGCCGAGCGCTCTTACTGGCCTTGCCGGGAACGATCATGCATCCTGCCTAGTCTGCGCATTCGATCCGACCACCGTCATTCCTGCCACTCGTAAGAGCAAACCTTTTTCAGGCGGCCGGCAAGCAGATGACGACCTCAAGTCCGCAGATGCTGGACCGTTCAAACGCAATCGTTCCGTTGTTGAGGGCGACGATTTCGCGGGCGATCGCCAAGCCGAGGCCGGTACCGGTGCCTGCCTCGTCGACGCGCTTGCCACGACGGCCGATCGAATCGAGATCGGACTGCGCAATGCCCGGACCATCGTCAGAAATCTGCAATTCGACCATTGCCCCGCCCGTTCTTGCTTGAACGTGGACCTGCGTTTTCGCCCACTGGGCGGCATTCTCCAGGATGACACCCACAAGCTCAATGAGATCGTTCGGGTCGATGTCCACGTTCAGGTCGTCGTCGATATCGACCACCCACTCGAGCTGCTCGCCCGTCAGCGTCTTCTTCAAGACCGCCACCGCGCCGGACACGATGCTGTTCAACGATGCGCTAAGGGCTTGCATCCGCGTACGTTGACGCAGGCGGACGAGACGCAGCTGATAGTCTATGCGGTCTCGCATTTCATTCGTGAGGCCAATGATCGAGGCTGCGCTGCGCGCATCACCGCGCCGTTCGAGTTCGTAGGCAAGCGTGCCGAGCACTGCAAGAGGCGTCTTCAGCCCGTGCGCGAGATCGGACGCCCTTGATCGCGCAAAGTCCATCGAAGTCTGCTGCAGGGCCAAGAGTGCGTTGACCTCGCTGACGACGGGAACGACCTCGCGCGGATAGGTGGCCTCGATTGCCGGAGCAATGCCCTTGCGGATGTTTTCGATGTCCTGACGTAGTGTCCGAAACGGCGACAGGCCGAATTGCACTTGCAAAATGGCGGCGACGACCAGGGCGACACCGAGGATTGCGAGTGCCACGGCCAATTCCTGCCCGAAGCGGGCGATCGCTTCGTCGAGGATTGACCGGTCTTGCGCGACCACGATCTGATACCGCCGCTCGCCCTTGGCTTTCGGAAAGCGGGCCGTCAGGGAAAAGGCGAGCAACCATTGGCCGACCGGACCCCGCATGGTCGACAGCTGCCCGCCTTCCACGGGAGAGCTGGCCTTGAGAACATGATCCCAAAGCGAACGGGAGCGAATGGTCTGCTGCGTGCCCAAATCCGTGATCTGCCAGTAGAGACCGCTGATCGGCGTGTCGTAGCGCGGATCAGGCAACGCACCGGAGAGCACCGGCGCGGGACTGCGCGCGCTCGGATCGATGAGTGCGACAAGGCGGGACGTGGTTGCCGACAGATCCGCGGAGGCGCTGCTCTCGACGCTCTTCGTGAAGAGATACCCGATGGCAAGCCCCGCCAACACCAAAGCAATGGCGATCCAAACGCCGGCCCCCAGTATCAGACGAATCCTTAGGGACTGGATCCTCACGCCTCATTCCCGCCGAGGATATAACCGAAGCCTCGGCGCGTTGCGATGATGTCAGCGCCCAGCCGCTTGCGAAGGCGGCCGATGAGGACTTCGACCGAGTTCGAACCGCCCTCGAAATCCTGCGTATAAAGATGCTCGGCGATTTCGAGCTGCGAGACGACGCGACCACCCTGATGCGCCATGAAGGCCAGCAGCCTGTATTCCTGTGGTGTCAGTGCGACCGGAATGCCCGCCCGCGACACCTGCCGCATCCGCGTGTCGAGCATGAACTCGCCGATTTCGATCTGTGACGAGGCAAAACCGCTCGCCCGGCGCACGATGGCCCGGATACGCGCCACGACTTCCTCCATGCGAAAAGGCTTTACCACATAGTCATCGGCGCCGGCTTCTATTCCCTCCACCCGCTCGTTCCATTGGCCGCGCGCGGTGAGGATCAAGACCGGTGTCTTTCGCCCGGCATGGCGCCAGCGCTTAAGGATCGTCAAGCCATCCAGCGTCGGAAGACCGAGATCGAGGATCACCACGTCGAATGGTTCGGTGTCGCCACGAAACCAGGCATCCTCTCCGTCCGTGGCGTATTCCGGAACGAAGCCGGCCGTCGACAGCGCAATGCCGAGCGATGCGGCTATGCGACGGTCATCTTCGGCAACGAGCACCCGCATCTCTATCTCACCTTCACCAGTTTTCCCGTACGGGCATTGAAAGAATAGTTGCGAACTTCGTTATTGTTTTCGAGCACCTTTAGCTCATATCGCAACACGCCCTTGACGGTATGGAGACGGGTATCGATGATCTGCCCATCTGTCAGCCGCCGGGTGATGGCGACAATACCATCCAGCGGCAGCGCGCGATCGCTTTGAACGGCCTCCAACGCACCGTTCGGCCCATCAAACCTGTTGCCAAGCCCGGGATTGCCATGTCCCTCGGAGGAGTAGGACTGGTCGTCGTCAGACCCGCCGGTATCGGCATCGTCGCCGGCCGAGCCCTTGTCCGTGTCTCCCGAATCCGAATCCTGCCCCGAAGACCCATCTGAATCGCCACTGTCGGCCACCAGCATAACGCGAAAGCCGCGTTCCATTGCCTGTGCGCTCGCCACAGCCGAAAACTGCGACGCAAGGGCAATGGCTGCGAAAAGCGCGCAAAGTCTCATGGTCGGGAAACGCACACACCACTCCTTGGGTCATCGAAGCCGCCGGACGACAAGCTTAAACGGGCAAAGCTGACAATTCGCTGACAGCCGCCTCACGGGATTTTCAGCCAGCCTGACGTATAGCAGTCACCGTCGAGACAAAACAAGACGACCAAGGACAAGGGTTCGTCGCGGCTCGACCGCAACTGAAGGAATAGTTTTATGCATATGCCGTTTCGATTTGCGCCGGCGATCATCTACGTGACCGTGCTGTCCACCCTCTTCCTGTCGATGCAGCTTATGCGGCCGCCCCATTCCTGCGGGCCGTTTCATATCTTCAGGCACCACAGGACCAGCCAGCCAATGTCATGCCAAGGCAAGCAAATGGCCGATCTCGGTAACGATGGCGACACGCATCTCACGCCGGCGCCCCTAAAAGTCATTCGATAATGCCGTTGAGGGCTGACATCATGCTGAGGCTCTTTTCCGTCGCACCGGCCATCGTCTATGTCGCGGCGCTGCTTTTCGTTGTCCTGTCGATGCTGATCGTTCAGCCGTCACGGGTGAGCAAGCCATTGAGCCTGCATTGCGAAAACGCGCGATATTCCGATTGCAGGCTCCTGCGCTGATCGAACGATGCGGCTGCTCGTCCAACGCGTAACCCCACCCGTCTTCACTGAAGATGCATGCGGGGACGCGAACGCTCCAACATAGAGACAAACCCAAGGGTTTCCATATGCCTCCAAAATCGATGTTGAACAGGATCGTGTCAGGCGGCCTGATACTGACGATGTCCAGCTATGCGGTGAACACGATACCGGTTGCCGCCGCGATCTACGCGGCGCAGGTGGCGTTCGCCTCCTCCGCAGCCGCCTCCGCGCCGGAAACCAAGCGCAATGCCAAGGGGCTGCTTGCGGACATGCGCATCTCGCTCGGCATGGTCGCGCGCAGCTATAAAGGCGATGCATTCGGAGCTCGCCACAGAAGCGCCACCAGCGTCATCGAGGGCGTTACGCGAGCCGCGCGCGCCAACGAGCAGATGGAGATCGCGCTTTCTGGACGTAACGGCAAAGCCATTGCCGAGGCCACCGGCAACCTGTCACGAGCCATTGGCGACCTGCAAACGCGATACGCCCTAACGCCGGCGCAGAACGCCGAGGCCGAGAAGGGGATGCGCTATCTGAACGCTGCGTGGCGAAGCTATTCCTCGCGTTACGTTCTTGGGAAATCTGGCGGCAAAGCCGGAAAGGTGGACCAGGCTCAGGTCCGAGCGCTGCGCAGGAAGGTAAACACTCTGGAAAAGCACGTCGGGGCGCTGGAAGACCAGGTTGCCACCAATGCGGCCCTTCGACGGCAGGTGACGCGATTGAGGCAAGATCTGGCCTATTACGACAGTCGCCCCGATGACTACCTGACCTATCAGGCCATGTTGCTGACGCTATCAACAGTATCCGGCTCCTTCGAGGCGCTTATCTACACGACGCGGGTCTACTATCCGACCTACTACACCTATTTCGAGCCTGTCGGTCCCGACTTCCACGCCTGGCGCTCGTACTGGGACGGCTATTATGATGGCTATTACGATGGCCGCGACTCTGTGTGGTATGATGAACCGGTCGTTATCAACGATCCTGTCATAGTGATCCAAGAGGTCGACAACAGCACGCAGATTACATATCAGACTATTTACCACACGGCCGACGAGGTTCGCGTCGAATACGAGGCCTTGCCTCAGGAAAACCTAACGGCGGTGGAAATACCGGCCGCACCGCAAGACACTGTCTTCACCACCAATACAATGATCCACATAGAGCAAGAGAACGTCTCGCTCGACGCGGCTGAAGCAGCGCGCGAGCCAGAATCCAGAGAATCCAGAGAATCCAATGCTACCGTTCCATTTGACGATGAAGAGCGACCAGAAGCTGCACAGGCACGCGACAGCAACATTGCCGACGAGAAAGCAGACGCTCTGGAGCGTGACGATGATCCGATCGAGAAGACGGAGGCTCCAAAGCAGGACAGCGATAGTCGCGATGATGACGAGGAGAGCCGCGAACATATTGCGCCGGCCGAGCGGGGTTCAGAACAAGACGACAACTCTCATCCAGAGATTCAGGATCGTCTGGACGCTCAAAGATGTGAAGATGATTCCGCCAATTGCTGATCCACCGACCTGAAGATTGATTCAGTTAAATGATATTCCTTTGGCGTGTTTGAGATAGAACCAGCAAAGCGCATCCACATGGACCGGCGCCTGATTTACGGTCATATCACGAAGCATATATATTTATGTCAATATCAACTGACGAGGCTCCTGTAGCATATATCGATCTATGTCCGATTGAGCATGGCATAGACACTGTAAGGTACATTGGAGAATGACATGAAGCTATTGGAATTTAAGGCGCTGGTCGAACTTCATTCGACGTTTACATCCAGATCAGATAGATCTTGGCATTTTGAAAACTACCTTCAATGCCTCTGCATGGCGATAGCTGTCATCGTCATGACAATATATGGCGTGCCACCGGCGGCCGCAGAGCCAGTTCTTCTGCCGCCGGTCAAGGGCCAGTTCGACTATCAACTCGGCGGCGCTTATGATCCGGCAACAAGCGTCAAGATTGTCGTGCGCGACCGGCTAAAGCCGCCGGCCACAGGAAAATACAACATATGCTACGTGAATACCTACCAAACCCAACCGGATGAGGGAAAATGGTGGGCATCGAAACACCCGGACCTGCTGGTCAGGCAAGATGGGAAATTCGTGGTCGACAAGCAGTGGAATGAATATCTGCTCGATACGTCGACGGACGCGAAACGAGCCGCTCTCATGGAGATAATCGGGCCCTGGTTCGATCGATGTGCAACGGATGGTTTCAAGGGTATCGATGCGGATAATCTCGATTCCTGGACAAGGTCCAAAGGCGTTTTGGCGATGGCCGACAACGTCGCATTCGCCAAGCTGCTGGTGAAGCGCGCGCACGTCGCCGGTCTTGCCATCGCGCAGAAGAATGCGAGCGACCTCGCCCCGACCGGGTCCTCGAAAATCGGCTTCGATTTCGCAATCGTCGAGGAATGCCAGATTTGGAAGGAATGCGACAAGTTCACCGCCGCCTATGGCGGATTGGTTTATGAGATCGAATATAATGACAATACCAAGGATTCCGAGGGTAATCCGGTTGATCCGCTCAGCATTTTCAACGCCGCATGCTCAGCGCGCGGCAATAAGATTTCCGTCATTTACCGTGACCGCGGATTGGTGCCTTCCAAGTCGCCGGATTACGTCTACAAGCTTTGCAAATAGCCTGTGGGAATGCGCCGGCGGAGTAGATGTTGCGCGAGGCAGCAAGCCTGCCTCTCCGCCCATCATTGTTGGTTGCAGGCTTTGCGAGGTTTCCCCTGCGCCTATGAGATATCCGTGCAGGGAAATGCCGTGATCGAGGAGCTCGGACACAAACGTCGCAACCTTGGCATCTTCGCCATTTCCGTGTGCAGTCCTTTCAGAGACACGCCGCATCACTGTATGTCTGGCGGCTATCGCTGCCTTCGACCAGATGACCGGATAACAATCGCCTCCTCGCGACTAGCAATCGGGGCTGGACCTTTCAGCAATACAATGGCGCTTCAGGCTCAAAGCCAAATTCAATGCAATTAGGTCCACAAGGATCCTACTCGTCTCTCAAAAGCCGCGGCACAAGGCCGCGATCAACGCGGACGATTTGGCCAGCCTGGGCGACGGAGAAGGCGACACCCCTGACAGTTCGGCTCATCCACCCCTAGGCTCGATAGCGCATCATCGCACTCAGGAGCTGCGCACCAAATCGGCAGCCTTCGCTCAGAACGGTCGACGCAAAGCACTTGTCGTTGCACACAGTGTGTGCATAATAAGATCAACGCCGATCTCGGCGGTAATGATCATCAGGCATTTGCCGGGAAGGAGAGAAAGAGATGAGCGAGAGTGCCGACGCCGCAAGACCGCAAGAGCCGGACTTCACGACGATCACGCCGGAGGAGCTGATCACCTATCGAGACGCCGAGAACCGGTTCCGCGCCTCCACGGCGGCGCGGAAATTTCTCGGAGAGCCGGATCCGGACGCCATGATTGAGTGGCAGGACATGGCTCTGCCAGGCCGAAATCTTCCCGTTCGCGTGTATCGACCAGGACCTGCCATAACCGGCAAACTCGCCCTAAGGCACGCCCTACCGCTTGTGATCCATGTGCATGGAGGCGGCTTTGTCGGCACGGCAATGCAATGCGACTGGACGAACAGTCACCTCGCCGTGCGTTTGCCTGCAGTCGTCGTCTCGGTGGAGCACCGCCTTGTCGCGCCGGACAGCCCGCTTTCGAACGCCGCCGCGGATGCCTGGGATGTGCTGTGCCATGTGATCGAACGCGCCGATCAATGGGGCGTTGATCCGACGCGTATCGCGCTGTTCGGCGAGAGCTTCGGCGCTCTGCTCAGCGCCCTGAGTGCCATCCGCGCCAAGGAGTCCGGTCTCGCCCTCAAAGCGCAGGTACTTGTCAATCCCGTTACGGACGTCACTGAGACGATGTATGACTATCCCTCAATTGCCGAGTATGCATACAATCCGACATGCGCACTCCCCCTGCTCAAGTTCCTCCAGCGGCTCGCCGTGCCGCCAGGTAGCGACGCCCGTGCCTACTCGCCACTCTATGCTAGCGACCTAAGCGATCTGCCTCCGGCGCTTGTCGTGGTTCCAACCCAGGATGCTCTCGCCGATCACGGGCGCCGCTATGCGGAACGGCTCCGCGAGGCCGAAACCTCCGTGCGTCTCTCCGAGTATCCGGGAGCCAAGCATGCATTCCTCACCCTGCCGGGCGTGGAGCTGCAGGCCAAGACAGCTCAAGGAGAGATCCTGAACTTCCTCACGAGGGCGTTGGTGGAATGATGGCCGAATACCGCCGTCGACCTGTCGCTCAGCAGGCCCCACCTTCGTTGGGAGGGCACTGCAACACGATTGGTCACTGCCATGACTGCGCAACCGGCTCGTCTTCAAAGGTACCGGCCCTTCACCGGGCGTCCACCTCGCGCTGGATCTGGTTCAAATGCCCAGCAAGAAGCTCGGCAAAGGCGGCCTGACGGTCGATCTCGATCGGATGTAAGTCCCGGGCAAAGCGCGCCAATGCCGGATATTCAGTGGGATCGGCCCCGAGAACAGCAACTCGGAACAATTCCATGCCCTGCTGCCGCTCCTCTATCGTTAGGGTGCTAATCCCGCCGTCTGCGGCGATCAGCGCCGAGAGCAGAACCGCGGTGCGATGATAATGAATGCAGATCCGCTCATCCGGCAGACCGGTTTCCTGCAATGCCTGCAGCAGCGCCTCCATAACCGCACGGGAACCGGCGCCGCTTGAAGCGTAGCGCGCCCACACCGTGGCCAGTTGCGGCTGCTGGGCGAACTTCTCGCGAAGGCGATGCGCGATGTCGGCGATACGCTGCTTCCAGTCACCTTCGAACCGGTAGTCCTCCATGGCCGAAAGAAGCACACGGTCGCCAACGGCACGCAAAAGCTCCGTCTTGTTGCGAAAATGCCGATAGAGGCTGGACGCGTCGGTGCCGAGGGAAGCTGCCAGGCGGCGCACGCTGAAGGCTTCGGCGTCTCCATGCTTCAGGAGTTCTGCCGCCACGTCGAGGATACCCTCGCCGGACCAGCGCTTTCGACGTGTCATGACCGCGAATCCCTCCGTCTTGCCGCCGTAACCATAGCTCATGCAACTGATTTTACGTATAGATTTCAAGCTGGGAGAGAATGATTTCGCTCAATCGCGGCTACTCGTTTTTCATTCCCGCATTGGCAATATGCCGGCGTCGAGTCGCGACCTCCTCACCTAATGGCAGTACCGGCTGGAGACGCAACCTTTTGTGCCTCGGTGAAACGCGACGGCGGTTATGTCGGTGTGTTTTAGGCTTGATGACTAAAGGATCAAAGACCGATATCACCACGTAGACCGTCAACGATGAAAGCCATTGTTCTTGACCTAATGTCCTCAAATAGGCTGTTTGGCCTGTCCGGGGTTTCCGCCAAGCTAGTGACTGGCCGAGGCGATGCTGCTCGGGCGCGGCATCGCCTCGTGGATGACATCAGGCGATCCTGCGGGCGGCAGCGATCTGGCTTGCGCCGATGCTGGCAAGAGCGACGCTGAACAGGGTCGGGTTGGTGGCTGTCATCGTGGGAATGACGCCATTGCCGGCAACGTAGAGGTTCTCGAAGCCCCAGACCTTGGAGTTCCTGTCGCAAACGCTGGTGCCATCGTCGTGTTCGCCCATGCGGATCGTGCCCTGATAATGCAGCGACGAGCCGACAGGCTGCACGAAGGTGGCAAAACCGGCTGCAGGGCGACCGATAATGGCAGAAATCCGCTGCGCGAGCCTCTTGGCGTCCTCCAGACGCGCCTTATCGCCGTCGGATTGGCGCCAGTGAATGGAGATGGCCGGCAGACCAAGCCAGTCACGGCGATTGTCGTCGAAGGTGACGCGGTTGTCGGCGCTGATATCGGAGGGCACAAAAACGCCCATGCCAACCGGCTGACCACTCATTTCACTGGTATGCGGCATCGAGCGCAGGCTGGCCGGGGCGATGGTGACCGAATAGGGAAGATCACTTGTGGCCGGAACCCAGCTCATCGCGCTCATGGGCACATCGGTCTGCATCTCTGTGATCTGTGAGACGATATAATGGTCGTTGATGTAGCGGCCAAGCGCTTCGGGGCGGATGCCCGAGGCATAGAGCAGCTGCGGGGTGTGGAGCGAGTCACAGGCAACGACGACCGTGCCGGCGCCGACGATGAAAGTCTCTTGCGAGCCGGCGCGGGCAAGCTCTACACCCGTGACCTTGCCATGGTCATGGATCACGCGGCGGCAGGCGGTTTCGCAGAGAATATGGAAGCGTTCCGCCGGCTCGTCGACAAGGTTGCCGAGCACGACGTCGGTGCCGTGATAGCGCAGGCCAGCGGGACCGGGCGTTGCGGCAAGCGGCATCGGCTGAACGAAGCGGTCGGACGTGCGACCGGGATTGAAGACCTCGCCCAGGCGCTCGCGCATTGCGATGGCGGCAACATCGCCGGCATGGGGATCCTTGTTGGTACCGAGCAACTGCGCCGATACGGCGAGAGCCCTGTGCATTTCATCGGAGGGGATGAAGGGCACCAGTTCGATCTCCGATGGCACCGGCGTGCCCGTCGACCATTTCGTACCCATGCCGCCGACATTGGCTGCTGAGAAGCCGGCAAAGAGGTTTTCGTCCTGCTCATCGGCATCGTTGGCAATGAAAAGGCCCGAGCGTCGCAGCAACGAGTGATCGAAGCCGCCGGCACGGCGGGCTTCCCACTCTTCCTTGTTGATCGGCATGCGCGGACTGCGGTCACCGCCCTGGGCCTGCACTTCGAAGGCCGCGCGCTCATCAAGATCGGCGATATTGTCGAGATGTGCGCCCTTTTGCGGCAGAATCTGCGGGCCGGCTTCCACCATCAGGATACGCGCTTCCGGCCAATTGTTTCTGATAACACGCGCATAGGCCGAGCCGGTCGGGCCACTTCCGATGATGACGACGTCGGCAGACTGACGAGACATTCCTGCTATTCCCTATTGTTAAATCAATTTGATTTTAAACAAAGATGTATCGTAGCCGAAGTCAACAGGCATTGTTAAGTTGTCGAACAAAGTTTTGGTGAAAGCGCTCGAGGAGAGGCATGATGAAGATAGGTTTGAGTTCATACAGTTTCCGTTCGTTGATGCAAAGCGGCGCCATGCAGATCGAGGATATCTTTGAGTGGGTCGGCGAACATGGCGGCGATCATCTCGAATTGTCGACGCATTCCGTCGCGCCCGAAGGCCAAGACGTCCAGTATGAACTCGGCAATGACGCGGAAATGCTGAAACGGCTGACCGACGCATCTCAGAGAAGCGGCGTACCCATTTCCGGCATTTGCACATCAGGAAATTTCATAGATGACAGCGAGCGAGCATTCCAGCTCAGCCGCCTAAAGCACTATGTCGAGCTTTGCGACAAGCTCGGCGTCCGCTTCCTGCGCCACGATGTCGTGCCATGGTCGTTGCGTGCAACCGACCCAGGTCAGTTCGAAGCGGCCTTCCCAGTAATCGTCGACGCCACCCATGAGCTTGCCGCGCATGCGGGCCGCTATGGCGTCACCACCAGCGTCGAGGATCACGGCTTCTTCATGAATTCGAGCGAACGGATCAAGCGGCTGCAGCATGCCGTCAACCTGCCGAATTTCAAACTGACCGTCGATATCGGCAATTTCCTCTGCGTCGATGAGAATCCGCTGACGGGCACGCGGGCCTGCCTCTCTGAGGCAAGCTTCGTCCACATCAAGGATTTCTACGTGCGCCAGACAGCTCCGGGCGCGGACTGGCTGCAGACTATCGGCGGCCAGGCGATCCGTGGCGCGGTCTTCGGCTATGGCGATCTGCCGGTCAGGTCGATCGTCGAAGACATCGTCGCCTCAGGTTATGACGGCTTCGTCTCGCTGGAATATGAAGGCAACGAGCCGGCGCAATTCGGCTGCGAAATCGGGCTGAAGAATGCGAAGGCAATGTTTGCGGCCACGGCCGGCCGCTGAACATTACGCTTTAGCCTTTCCGTATTTCTTCGAAACGCGGAAAGGCTCTATCTCCTTGTTTCAAGCAATTCCGGACGGAAAACCGCTACGCACTTTTCCTGGAATTGCTCTTGCAATCTGAAAATCAGAGCGCGGCGATCCGGTCGACGCGCTTCTTGAGATCGGCGAGGCGCTTGCGGTCGCCTCCCGGCACCTCGATCGAAGCCCAGCCGGAATAGCCGATATCTGCCAGGGCCTTGTTGACTGCAGCCCAATCGCAGTCGCCGTCGCCGAGCTCGACATCGAAGCCCTTCCACGGGCCTTCGCTGTTCATCTTCCCAAGACTGTATTCCTTGATGTCGATCTTCAGAATGCGCTTGCCGAGCGCTTCGATCCAATCTGTCGGCCGACCGTAGCGCAGAACATTGCCGACATCGAAATACCAGCCGAGCTGCGGATGGCTGAAGCGATCGATGAAGCCAGCGGCCTCAAGCGGGCTCAGCAGGAAGTCATTCCAAACATTTTCGAGCGCGATCGATACGCCGCTTTCTTCGGCCGCGGGCAGGATCTTGGCGATTTCCTCGCCGGCTCGCGCGTAAGCCGCCTTGTAGCTGGTGCCTGCATTGACGACACCGGGGACGAGCAACACGGTCGTTGCGCCATAAAGCTTTGCGTCATGGAGAGCCCTGACCATCGAATCGACACAGGCCTGGCGCGCCAAAGGATCGGGATCCGTCAGCGGACGCTTCCAGTGTACGGCATTGACGAGACCGGGAATAGCAAGGCCGGTCTTGTCGCGGGCACTCAAGACCTCGTCGAGCGGCAGATCATTGGGTGAATCGAGCTCGACGCCGTCATAGCCGAGATCTCGCAGGAGCTGGAACTTCTCCAGAATGGAAAGTGCGGGTTCCTCGACCATGCCCCATTTCAGGCTGATTTTCGCGAGCGGACGAGCGGAAGCGGGCAAGGAATTACTGACAGATTCGGTCATCGATGGGTCTTTGCTTGGCGTGGACGGATAGATGGCGGCACTATGTCAGCCAACAGGAGGTCGATCAATCGGTCATTGGAGACCAAGAAGCGATACTGGTCGCACCGCAACTGGATTGGAGGCCTCGGAGGCGTGGCCAGCTGAGGGAGATCGATGCTCTCATGCTTCCGCACTTGATGCCGTTTTCCGTAGAAAGCGACTACGTACGGCTGCTCATATTTGCCCCACCGGTCCTTTCCTCCAGAGTGACTTCTGGCCACCACGGGAATTCTCCAGCTTTTGCAGTTGGTTATCCCCCATGCTGATCAGCAGGCGCCGTCAACGTCTGCAACAAGGCCCCTGCTATGTTTGTCGAGCACATAGTCTCGCTGATGCAGGATCAATTCGGCTGAATTACCTTCGTCCAAGCATCATTGGCTCAGACGACCAGCCAAACGCGTTATGAGATCCATCCGCTCATGAAAAATGGCCACAATCAGAGCCGGCGCGCTCTCGCGTGACAGACAAAAGACGTAGTGATGCTCGCACCGTGCCATTCTCAACCCGGGGCAAAGCGCACTCATATCCTTGAACGGCCCCTGCCTTCCGCAAGGCTTGTGATGCCGCGCTCCAAAACCAGGACGTAGCGGCGCACCTGAGGGGTACCCCATTGCGCACGCGTGTAACGGATTACGGAGCGCAGATCGGCTTCTGCCTCTGTCGTAAGGATATAGGCCGGCAAGCACGACCCTCGGAAGTCTCTTCATCGAGAATATCGCTTACGGTCTTGGTCGATAGTTTTCCGGCGAGCCCGTTGTTGATGCGTGTGTCCATCAACGTCTTCAACTCCTGCCAGGCTCGATCTCCATCCGTGTCGCCAGGAAATAAGCGCTCAAGTGCGTATTGCTTGATTGTCTTGCCCTGCAGAGCAGCCAACGCCTTGAGGCTTTGATGTTGCTGGTCCGTCATGTCGATTGTCAATCGGCTCATCCAATGTACTCCCTGCGCTACGCAGCCCACATTAGCACATATGTGGGGCCGTCACCGCTGCACAATGCTTCCCAACAGTTCAGTACACCCTCCCCGAGAACTGACCTCGATGTCCACTCAGGCGAGAAGCAACGCTCAGTTTCGCGAAAAATGGATCCGGCTCCTTTCGGAGCCGGATCTGCTTTCAGAAAATCTGCCCCCTACGCAATTTTGGGGATCAGATCGCCAACGGATGCTTTGGCATCGCCATAGAACATTCTCGTATTCGGTTTGTAGAACAGCGGATTCTCGATCCCGGAGTACCCCGTACCCTGACCACGTTTGGAGACGAACACCTGTTTTGCCTTCCAAACCTCAAGCACGGGCATGCCGGCGATCGGGGAGTTGGGATCTTCCTGGGCTGCCGGATTGACGATGTCATTCGAACCGATGACGATCACCACATCCGTCTCGTGGAAGTCCTCATTGATCTCGTCCATTTCCAGGACGATGTCATAGGGAACCTTTGCCTCCGCCAGCAGAACGTTCATGTGCCCTGGAAGGCGGCCGGCAACCGGATGGATTGCAAATCGAACGGATTTGCCGGCGGCGCGCAGCTTGCGGGTGAGTTCCGATACGGCCTGCTGCGCCTGAGCGACGGCCATGCCATAGCCGGGGACGATGACAACGCTGTCGGCATCATTAAGGGCCGCGGCAACACCTTCGGCATCGATGGCGATCTGCTCACCCTCGATTGTCATTGTCGGCCCTGTCGTTGCGCCAAAACCACCAAGGATGACCGAGATGAAGGAACGGTTCATCGCCTTGCACATGATGTAGGAAAGGATTGCGCCGGACGAGCCGACGAGCGCTCCCGTCACGATCAGGAGATCGTTGCCGAGCGTGAAGCCGATTGCCGCCGCTGCCCAGCCGGAATAGCTGTTGAGCATCGAGACAACGACCGGCATATCGGCGCCGCCGATGCCCATGATCAGGTGATAGCCAATGAAAAAGGCCACGGCGGTCATCAGGATCAGCGTCCAGGCACCGGAGCCGCCGACATACATCCAGAGCAGGATGAGCGAGAGAACCGCAGCGGCCGCGTTGAGAGCATGCCCACCGGGGAGCTTCTTGGCCTTGCCGTCCACCTTGCCGGCGAGCTTGCCAAAGGCGACGACCGAACCGGTGAAGGTAACCGCACCGATGAAGACGCCGAGGAAGACTTCGACCTTCATGATGGCAAGTTCAACCGATGTCTTGTGGGCGAGGATGCCGGCAAAGCCATCGAGCGCCGCTCGCATGGTCTCATCCATGCCGGCAACACGCCAAGCCTCGATATGGGCGTTGAAGCCGATGAAGACCGCGGCGAGACCGACAAAGGAGTGAAGGGCAGCAACAAGCTGCGGCATTTCCGTCATCTGCACGCGGCTCGCCACATAATGTCCAAGCACCGCGCCGCCGGCAATCATCAAGACAATGATGAACCAATTGCCGATGCCCGGCCCAAAGACGGTGGCGATGACGGCGAGCGCCATGCCGACAATGCCGTACCAGACCGCACGCTTTGCGCTTTCCTGTCCGGAAAGGCCGCCAAGTGAAAGGATGAAGAGAACAGCCGCAGAGATGTAGGCGGCCGAAACGATACCGATCGTCATGTTGATAACCTCCTAGCTGATCACGACCTTTGGAACATGGCGAGCATGCGCCGCGTCACGAGGAAACCGCCGACAATATTGATCGTCGCGACCAAGACAGACAGGGCGGCGAGAATGACGACCAGCCAATTGCCGGAACCGATCTGCAGCAACGCACCGAGAATGACGATGCCGGAAATGGCATTCGTGACCGCCATGAGCGGCGTGTGCAGCGAGTGGGAGACGTTCCAGATCACCTGGAAGCCGATGAAGCAGGCGAGCATGAAGACGACGAAGTGGTTCATGAAGCTCGGCGGTGCGAATGCACCTGCCAGAAGCAGCAAGGCAGTTCCGCCGGCAAGCAGCATGCCCTGGCTCTTCGTCTGCGCCTTGAAGGCCTCCGTCTCCTGTGCCCGCTTCTGCTCGGGCGTCAGCTCCGCGGCTTTCGGTTTTGGCTTTTGCGCCGCGATCGCCTGCACTTTCGGCGGTGGTGGCGGGAAGGTGATCGCGCCTTCGAAGGCAATGGTCGCTCCGCGGATCACGTCGTCCTCCATATTGTGGACGAGTTTGCCATCCTTGCCGGGCGTCAGATCCGTCATCATGTGCCGGATGTTGGTGGAATAGAGTGTCGAGGCCTGCGCCGCCATGCGACTTGGAAAGTCGGTGTAGCCGATGATGACGACGCCATTGTCGGACACCACACGTTGATCTGCGATCGTAAGGTCGCAATTCCCGCCGCGCTCGGCGGCAAGATCGACGATCACCGAGCCCGGCTTCATCGCGGCCACCATGTCCGCCAACCAAAGTTTGGGCGCATCACGACCCGGGATCAGCGCGGTGGTGATGACGATATCCATGTCCGGCGCAAGCTCCCGGAACTTCGCGAGCTGCTTCTCGCGAAACTCGGGCGATGATGGCGCCGCGTAGCCGCCGCTTGCCGCACCGTCCTGCTGTGTACCGGCAAAATCAAGATAGGCGAACTCAGCTCCCATGCTCTCGATCTGCTCGGCAACCTCGGGGCGCACGTCGAAGGCGTAGGTAATGGCACCAAGCGAGGTGGCGGTACCGATTGCGGCAAGTCCGGCGACACCTGCACCGATAACAAGGACTTTTGCGGGCGGTACCTTGCCTGCCGCCGTCACCTGTCCGGTGAAGAAGCGACCGAAATTGCTGCCGGCCTCAATGACCGCGCGATAGCCCGCAATATTGGCCATCGACGACAGGGCATCCATCTTTTGCGCGCGCGAAATGCGTGGCACCATATCCATCGCGATGATATTTGCGCCCGTGGCTCTCGCTTGATCGAGCAATGTCGCATTCTGCGCCGGATAGAAGAAGGAAATGAGCGTCTTCCCCGGTCCGAGCTTTTCGATTTCAGCCACTTCCGGCGGACGGACCTTGGCGATCACATCAGCGGATGCGTAGAGCTCGTCGCAGCTCTCGACGACCGTAACACCTGCCTCACGATAGGCCTTATCTGAAAAGCCTGCCGCCTTACCGGCGCCGCTTTCGATAAGACATTCGTAGCCGAGCTTTTGCAATTTCAGCGCGCTTTCGGGTGTCATCGCGACACGCGCTTCGGCAGTGGACCGCTCCCTTGGAGCTCCAACTCTCTTCTGCATTTATGTTTAATCCTCTCTCCACTCGTCCGCTCCACATCGGCCGAGCACCAACCGATGCAGCAACAACAAGGAAAATTGAGATTGTCTAGTGCACAATGACGCTAACATGACTGCTTTTTGCGGACGATCGAGATCTCTAATCGATTTTAATCGTATCGAGCCGCCAGACTCCATATGACATAGAGAGGTGGATCAGTGGCCTGCGGCAAATCCTACCCGCGCGCGCTTGATAAATGACAACCTGCCCTTCCCCGCTCTGCCAGTTCAAAGCTGCAGGTTTCGCCGCCTCCCCTACCGAACGGTATCATCGTGTCATGCGTATTGCGCGAAGCCCCGACCGAGCGACCAGTTCTCCTTCTCGACCTCGACAAGCGACACAAACACGTCATCCGATCGAAGGCCCGGATCCTCGCCAAGCAATTCGGCGATACGGTGGAACAGCACTTTCTTCTGCTCGACAGTGCGGGTGTTGTTTGCGGTGATCTGGATAAACACGAGATCGTCGCTGCGGACCATGCCAAGATAGGCCGGGTCGTAGCGAAAGTTCGCTGCCTCATGCTCCGTGATGATTACGAAGTCGTTGTCTTCGGGCACGTTGAATGTTTCGTGCATCGCACGGTGGAAGCTGTTGCAGATCGCCTGGCGATAGCCTTCGGGTTTTCCTGCGCGCAGAGCGATGTGAGTGAGCGGCATCGAGAGATCCTTTCGAATTTGTCCTGGACTGCAGGTTAGCCGCCGATCTATTATTTTCATACGCTATGGATAGTGATTTTAATAATAACGACTGGAAATGATGGGCGCTCCACTCGATCTCGACGCCGTACAGGCGTTCCTCCACATTGCAGAGCTTGACAGCTTCACACGTGCTGCCGAAGCCATGCAGACGACACAAGCTGCGATCAGCCTGAAGCTGAAGCGCCTCGAAAAGAGGCTTGGCCACCGGCTTGTCGAGCGAACGCCCCGCCATGTTCAGCTTTCAGCACATGGTGCAGCATTCCTCGAATCGGCTCGCCACCTGCTGGAGGCACATGATCGCGCCCTCACCACATTTGCGCAGACCCGGCAGCGTCTCACCATAGGCATCAGCGATCACGTCGCAGGCCCGGAGCTTCCGGCATTGATCGCGCGTATGAACGCACAGGATCCGCAATTGCTGATCGAAATCCGGATAGGTTCGTCAGGTGACCTGCTACAGAGCTTCGATCGACGCGAGCTCGACACAGTTATCGTTCGCCAATATTTGGGCCGGAGCGACGGAGAGCTTCTGGCGGAAGAACAATTCGGCTGGTTTGCCGCGCCAAATTGGCAACGACGCGCGGGCGAGCCTCTGCCGGTTGCCACGATGGCCGAGCCGTGCGGCGTGCGTGCCTTGGCCGAACAGCATCTCGATGCCGCCGGTGTGCCATGGACAGAGGTGTTCGTTGGGGGCGGTGTTCCAGCAGTCGTTGCGGCTGTCATGGCAGGGCTTGGTGTTGCCGCATTGGCGCCGCGCATGTTGCCGTTTGGCGCAGTCGATGTCGGCGCCAGGCTCGGTCTTCCCGATCTCCCACGCTTGCCGATCCTCCTGCATACAAGGATCAGGGCCGGTCGGCCAAGTGACGCGCTTGCGGCTCTTGCGGCGGCGTTCAGGAGTGCGGTGCGAGGCTAGCAGGCTCCTCCGCCCAAACGCAGTTGCTACCCATGGCGTCCTGCCGAAACCGCGCTTTGTTCAACGAGAGTTGGGTGCGAGAGCGATTTTCGCATCCACCAGAGTCGAGAGGGCGGGGCCGAACCGTTCAGCCTCAGAAATGCCATTGATCAACTGGTTACATCGCTGCTCGGCTGACACACGGCGCGAAATGCGACATTGGGCAGATCGCGCCGAAGGTGTAGATGTTGTCGTACCGTCCGGTCTGGTCAGTAGCGATAGTAGCGGCGATGGTGGTGATAACGGTGGTGGTGGTGACGAGCCTTGTACCAACCGCGATGATGGCCACGCCAATAATGGCTGCGGTAGCTGCGGTGCGACCGCCAGCGGTGAGGACGATGATGTCGCGGACCATGCCAATGGCGACGATGATCATAACGGACCGTCTGAACGGACGATTGGATCTCCGGCTTCGTCATGTTCGTCATCGGTGCCGCGGACGCAGCACCCGCACCGATCAACATGCCGAGACCAAGAAGCGACGCAAGCAGATATTTAAAGATTTTCATAGCGAACCTCCGTCAATGTGATGATCCTGAGACCACGCGGCTGAACACAGCATGAATGGTCGTTTCTCGCTTATTCCGATCGCGATTTCGACCAGACTCCGCTCACGTGGAGCTTCGAGCAAAGGCGGGACCATAGCCTGCACGCGACCTAAGCGGCAGAACTGCATCTAGGTCCTTTCAGTCCAAAGTCCGCATTTGATCGAGACTTTGGTCCATGTTCATGAACAGCTCATATGGCATATTAACATCCGAGGCGAGGTTGAGGCTTTGCCAATGAATGTGTCCAAATCGGATGGAACGAAAACATGAAAAAAATCGCGATCTTAGCACTGGCAGTCGCGGCGACCTTCTCTGCGTCACCGGCATTCTCCCAGGTTTACTTTGAGTACGGGGTTCGGCCCAGTTACGACTATGATCGGCCACCGCCGCGGTACTATCGTTACCCACCAGCCTACGCATATCATGACTATTACGACGGCCCGAGATATCGCTATGATCGGCACTGCTGGACAGAGAGGCAGTATGCGTACCGGCATCACCATCGGGTGGTGATTCGCAGGACCGTCTGCGATTAAGGCACGGGAAAGCCGACTGCCTCCAGGGAGAGATTGGAATCCAAATACTCCCGCACAGGTTCGGGCATCTAATGACATCCTGCTCGGTCCGCTTATGGCATCGTCAAAGCGGCCCGAGGTTTTGTCAGTCCACCTCCGACAAGACCCTGTTATCGCCACATATCAGAACAGTGCTGTCATCCGTCGAAACGACAAGGGCCGCCATACCGCTGGCGGCCCTTCTATCGTTGTGAGACTTTACGGCAGCGCTTAGAACGCCTTGCTCGCCGCCAACCCGGCGCCGATCGACTTTTCGCGCTCGCCTTGGAGGTGGAACAGCAGATTGGTATCGAGACCCGCCGATCCGGCGTCTGCAGCAAGAGACCTGCCGTGACGGAGCTGCGGCACCGGTACCGTCGAGACCGGAGAAGCCGTCTGTCAGACCGAGTTTCGGCGCTAGCTTCGAACCGTTTTCAAGCGTGAGGGGCCACCGATTTCGCCGCCCAAGCTGGTGCGGCACCACTCCTCGACCAGGTGCAATGGATCGCCGAGATCCGCCTGATATTTCCACCATGCAAGTACCGCGGGCCACCTATCGTCAACCGGGTTATGAGGTGACCTATCGCCGGATCGAGTCCTGTTGGGGGCGGAGACTCGATCCGACGATAGAGCCGGCTGTTACACCGGCAGGGGGATGGCGCCCATCGGCGCCAAACTTGCAAATGACGGCGGCGGAAAAACTGCCGTCAAAATATTCAGCAATCGGAACATCCGCTCCGAGAGGCCACGAGCGCCGCGCCCTTAATTGACAGTTGTTTCATCGTCATCAATCGGCGTCTCGGTTTCGGATTTCTTTTCGAGAGCCTCACGCACTTCCGCGATCTTTCCCGTATTTGTTCCGGCGCCAAGAATGCTCTTTGCTTCGGCAAGCTCCTGGCTTGTGACCGGCTTGTTCGACAGCTGCTGCAACGCCGAACGCAGGGCGTTGTCGCTAAGCGCGGGATCCGTCGGCACGGCGGTTGTTCCATATTGTATTTCGAACTCGGCATAGGCCTTCACATAGGCTGCGAGCGCCGCCATCTTGGGATCCTTGGAGTTCAGATAGGCATGATAGTTTCTGTTCAGCGAATGAAGGCTGCCGGCGCCGAGCTTGGAGCTGTGCTTTTCCGTTTTCTCATCATGCGTCTTGGAATGCTTGTCCGAATGATGTGATTTTTCCGACGATGAAGAGCCCTGGCCCGTGGATGCGTTTGCAGACGTGCCGTCCGTGTCGTTACCACCAGCTTTTTCATGGTCGGATTTTCCTTCACCATGACCTCCGCCGTTGCCGTGACCGCCGTCTCCGCCTTTGGCGAAAGCCGTCTGTATGAGGCCGACGGCACTTCCTCCCACGGGGGCGACTGCCAAGATGAGGCCGAGGCTTGCGGTGCTGACGATTGAACGGATTTTCATGCGCAGTTCCTTTACGAAAAAGCCGCCGCCTTCAGCGGCGGCCGTGTCTAGCAAATCATCTCGCACTACAATATTGCCGAAATTCTAGGTTTCTACACCGCTTGGACCTATGCCTTGGGCATTTGGACCATAGTCTGATTGATCGCGCCCGATGGTCGCTTAGATTGCTGAGGCGGATAGCAGGACCCTTTTGGGGCGAAAGCGCTGATGATGCCGATGAGCGGCAGTTGACACCCGTGTCTGTCGGGATAGCTATAGGAGTTGGGAGATCAGTGCTGATAATGCCGGTTCTGCGAACAAACCAAAAATACAAGATATCTCTGGTGGGTTTGATCGCGCGCTGGAATTCTCAATCCTTGGCGCGGCAGTTCCTGCTCGCGGGTGGCTTGGTCGCGCTCTGTGCGATGGTCGTCGTGGGGGCCTTCGTCGCCAGTCTGATCGAAAACGCGGTGACGCGCAATTCCGCAGCAACGACTGCGCTTTACGTCGATAGCGTCATCGCTCCACTTCTGCCGGATATGCAAACGACCCAAATCCTCGACGACTCCGTTAGACAGGCACTGGATGAGACGCTCGGCCAGGGTGCGCTCGGCAATCGGCTATTTTCCTTCAGGCTTTGGCGCAACGACGGAACCGTTCTCTACTCCAACGACAAGAACCTTTCCGGGAAGCAATTCCCACTTTCAAACGACCTCAGAATGGCCTTTTCCGGCCAGATGGTCGCGAAGTTCAATCGGATCGACGATGTCGAAAGCGAGGCCGAACGCAATAGCGGCAAGCCGCTCCTGGAAATCTACAATCCGGTTCTGCAACCCTGGTCTGGCAAGGTCGTCGCTGTTTCCGAATTCTACGAAGTCGCCAACGATTTCGAAGGGAGCCTCAATCAGGCCCGTCTGCTGAGCTGGCTCGTGGTTGCCGCATTTACGATGACGTTTTTCGCGCTTTTGTCGATTATCGTTCTACGGGGCAGCCGCACCATTGACAGCCAGCGCGAGGCGCTCAACGGCCGCATTGGCGAACTATCGGCCCTCCTGCGGCAGAATGAGGCTTTGCGTGCACGTGTTCAACGAGCAACGCAACGGTCCGCCTCCCTTAACGAGAGCTATCTGCGCCGCATCGGTGCCGACTTGCACGACGGTCCGGCGCAGCTGATCGCCTATGCCTCCTTGCGTCTCGACAGCCAGACCCTCATCGCGCCAACCACGCAACCCGATGAGCGTGAGGCATCCTTGAAAACCATCAAGTCCAGTCTCGATGATGCCATGACGGAAATCCGCGGCATTTGCAGCGGGTTGATGCTGCCACACATCGAGACGGATACGCTGACGGACCTCCTGAAACGCGCGATCCGCGCGCATGAGCAACGCACCGGCGTTTCCGTTGCGCTCTCCTTGGACAAGACACCCGCCGACCTTTCCACGTCGGCAAAGATATGCATCTATCGTTTCGTCCAGGAGGCACTCAACAATGGCTATCGCCATGCCGGGGGCATTGGACAGAAGGTTGCGCAATCGTCGGAGGACGGGCAGATCATTGTAGAAGTAGTCGACAAGGGGCAAGGTTTCGATACGAGCGGCGTCGCGCCGCAAAAGCTTGGCCTTGCCGGCCTTAGAGATCGTGTCGAAAGCCTTGGAGGGACCTTTCAGCTTTCATCATCCGATCGCGGAACCACCGTGCGAATGTCATTGAATATCGAGGAAATGGAGCAGGCATGACAGCTGCAATCAGCTTGGCGGTCGTGGACGATCACCCCCTCTTCAGGGAGGGAGTGATCCGAAGCCTGACCGAAATGGAAGGGCTTAGCATCGTCGGGGAAGGCAGCAGCAAGGACGACGCGCTGCGCATAGCAGCGACCCATCGCCCCGATGTCCTGCTGCTCGATATTTCCATGCCGGGAGGCGGGCTGGAAGCCATCTCCCTTATACTCGAGCAAATACCCGACCAGAAGATCGTGATGCTGACGGTTTCCGAGGCAAGCGACGACGTCATGGCGGCGCTCAAGTATGGCGCCAAGGGCTATGTATTGAAAGGCGTTGGCGCGCGCGCACTCGCCGATATCATTCGTAGCGTTGCGGCCGGCAACAGCTATGTCGCCCCCACTTTATCCGCACGTCTGATTTCGGAAGGCGGATCGAGCACCGAGGTCAATCCCTTCGTCGCACTCACAGATCGGGAGCGAGAGGTGCTGGAACTGGCATCTGGCGGATTGAGCAATAAGCATATCGGCCTGAAACTGGATCTGCACGAAAAGACCATCAAGCATCATATGACCCAAATCTTCGCCAAGCTTGGCGTCACCAACCGCACGGAAGCTGCGATGGCGTTTCGCGACGAGCTTGAAAAGCGCCGTCAATGAAGGAAGGATCTAAGCCGCTCTTCATCGGCGGCCGTTGCGTCGCGGTTGACGATTGTTCGTCCTTTTGAATCCCTCATAACGTAACGCCCGCTCCGGATGTTTTCGCTGATGCCGTCCTTGTGACGAACGGTGAGCGAGCCATTGCCCTCGTTCACGGATTGATCGGAATAGGTCTGACTTTGCGTCGCGCTCTTGGTACCCGACTGCTGGCCATTGTCGTGCCCCTTGCCGTTTGAGCCGCTGTTGCCATTCCCGTTCCCGCCACCATTACCATTGCCGCCGCCGTTGCCGCTATTGCCACCGCCGTTACCGTTGCCGCCGCCGTTTCCACCACCGTTGCCATTGCCGCCACCGTTACCGTTTCCACCCTTGGCTTCGGCCATTTGCTGCGCAAATGTCGCGGACGTGCCGTGAATGCTCATGGTGTAGGGAAGCACCGTGTTGACCAAGGTCAACAGCAGGCACGGGAGGGCGGCAACTAGTTTACGGCGCAACAACACACCCAGCCTCCTCAGGCTCCGGTTGGATCCGGCGATCAATGCGGCGCAAAACGCCACCGCAGACCACCGACTGGCAAAGTTTTGATTCCCTATCAAATCGTCTCTATGCTGCGAGCGGTCAAGTCTAATCAAATGGATAAGGCCCCGTTCGGACTTCAGCAATCGCACAAGCGACCTTTCGCCGAAACAACATCAGACCAACGTCGGAAGGCGTGACCGACCGAAGCCCCATTGCAGCTCGTCTTATCAAAAGCTGCTCCTCCGTATTCTTCTATGCCGCGGGCAAACGCTCTAGCCAGGTCGCCTTTGGCTGCGTCCAGCCAGCTGTCGCGCTATTCGCCGGACTGCAGGCGAATAGCGGATGGAAGCTTTCCCGATCAGAAGCTCGCTTCTTGGGCAATACTCGTATTTGCCTGTCGTTGCAGATGATCGACTGTGAAATCCATGAAAGCCCTGACCCGCGCAGAGACCATATGCCCCTCGCCATGCACGAGATGGATCGGAACCGGCTCGCGCTCATAATCTGCAAGAATGATCTTCAACCGGCCCGCCTTGACGTCCTGCGCCACCTGATAGGATTGGAACCGGGACAAGCCGGCGCCTGCAATTGCTGCGGCAATCGCCGTATCATTCGTGTTGCAGATCAGCGACGACTTGATCGGAACACGGATGTTGCTGGCCTTGCCGAACAGCCATTCTGACTGCCCGAACAAGCCGTCGCGCCCGATGACCTGGTGATGGCGAAGATCTTCAGGAGTTTGCGGCTCGCCAAACCTGGCAAAATACTCAGGAGAGCCGCAAAGAACCTGCCTGATCGAGCCAACACGTCGGGCGATCAGGCCGGAATCGGGCAGCGACGCGATACGCACGGCAATGTCCAAGCCCTCTTCGACCAGATTGGTCACCCGATCGACAAAGACGGTTTTGACCTTCATGTTCGGATAAAGGCGAAGGAAATCGAGAATGGCAGGAAGCACATGAATTCGCCCAAAGAGCACCGGAGCCGTCACCGTCAGCACGCCTGCCGGCTGCGTGTAGCTTCCGGCGGCATTGGCTTCGGCTTCGCTAATGTCGGCAAGGATCCGACGGCAGTCTGCCGCGTAGCCCTCGCCCGCCGAGGTGAGCTTCATCGAGCGGGTCGTTCGCACCAGAAGGCGCGTTCCGATATTGTCTTCTAGCTGAGCAATCGCACGCGTTACCGAGGGCGCGCTCATGTGCAGACGCTTTGCGGCAGACGCAAAGCCTCCGCTTTCCACGACCTGCGCGAAAATTCGCATTGCCTGTAACCGGTCCATGCATGCATCCCTCCTAATTATTTCAGATTATGAAATGGTTAGATGCACCTTTCAATGCTTATCGACATATCGATTAATAGTCATAGTTCCTGCCGTCAGATCCCAGGAGGCAGCCATGAAACTCTACTATCACCCCCTCTCCGGTCATTCTCATCGCGCTCGACTGTTTCTGTCGCTGCTCGGAGTGAAGCACGAGCTCGCGTTCGTCGATCTTTCGGTCAAGGCGCATAAGCAGCCGGAGTTTCTCGCCCTCAATCCCTTTGGACAATTGCCCGTTCTTGACGATGACGGGACAATCGTCTCGGATTCCAACGCCATCCTCGTGTACATCGCCAAGAAGTTGGGGCGGACGGACTGGTTGCCTGAAGACCCGATTGGAGGTGCTGCCGTTCAGCGTTGGCTATCCGTCGCAGCCGGCCAGATCGCCTATGGCCCGGCAATGGCGCGTCTGATCACAGTTTTCAATGCACCATTTCGTTCCGAGGAAATCATCCCTCGCGCACATGCCATTCTGATGCTGATAGAAGCGGCACTTGACGGTCGCGAATGGATCGCCACGGACAAGCCGACGATCGCCGACATCGCGCTCTACAGCTATGTGGCTCGCGCGCCAGAAGGCGATGTCGATCTCGCGCCATATCCGCGTATTCTTGGCTGGCTTACGAAAGTCGAGGCGCTGCCAGGCTTCGTCGAATTCCAGAAGACCCCCGTCGGGTTGGCGGCATGACGGATATAGCGATAGGTGCGGACCTACCACGACCATCGCCGTGGCACGACGGCGAGGTCAGTCTGCAGCGATCGGCCGATGTCGAAGGCCGCATGAGCGAAATCGGCCCCAAGGTCATCCGCAATCATCTGATCGACCAGCACCGAGAGTTCTATCCGCTTCTGCCCATGGTCGTCCTTGGCGCAGTCGATGACGACGGCGACGCCTGGGCAACGCTGCGCGCCGGCAGGCCGGGCTTTCTCCAGGCAGCCGATCCCTATCACCTTGGCGTCACGCTTGCCCGGGAGGGTGCGGACCCGGCGGATGCCGGAATGGAGGATGGCCGGGAAATCGCCCTTCTTGGCATCGACCTTGCGACGCGACGCCGCAATCGCCTGAATGGCACGCTGCAACGCCATGCGCGGGGTTTCGACATCACGGTCGATGAGAGCTTTGGCAACTGTCCGAAATATATTCAGGCGAGAAGCGTCAGCTTCATCCGCGACCCGGCCGACGTAACCGATATGCCCCCAATTGTAAGTTCGGCACTCGACGATACCGCCCGCGCCCTCATCAGCCAAGCAGACACGTTGTTTGTTGCATCCTATTTCGAGGGCAAGGGCAAGCGCCGCGTCGATGTCTCCCATCGCGGCGGACAGGCGGGCTTCGTCCGTGTCGGTGACGACGGCTGGTTGACGATCCCGGATTTCGCTGGGAACCGGTTCTTCAATACGCTCGGGAACATCGCATTGAACCGGAAGGCAGGTGTGACATTCGTAGACTTTGCCTCGGGAGGACTCCTGCAAATGACCGGCGATGCCGCTCTTTTGCTTGATCCCGCGCCGGACCTTTCGCTTAAGGGCGCCGAGCGCTATTGGTGCTTCCGCCCTAGGCTCGTGGTCTGGCGTCCCGACGCCCTGCCGATCCGCTATGACCTGACGGAATGGTCGCCATTCAGCCTGGCGACCGGAACATGGGAAAATCCAGACACCAGGTCCTAGATCGCCTTTAGCCTCCTTGACGTTGGACGCAGAGAAGCCCGCATTAGGCGGCGTGGACAAATTTGAGCCAGTATCTGGCGGTGGCCAGATGGACCATGCCGAGGAAGCTGTTTGCCAGTTGGTCGTAGCGTGTGGCG
>NZ_JACHBG010000028.1 GCF_014207095.1 Martinezella lusitana
ACCCGATCGCATTCTTAAGATCGCTCCAGGCTGTCTGAAAATAAAATTCGTCAAGCAGAGGGTCAGCATTGTAGCCCATGAAGTGCTCGCGAAAGACAAACACATTGTCAGTGTGTAGCTCATCAATGACGTTTTGAAGATTACGGCCCTCCGATGTTCGCATGAAATCATGCCTGACCCGCGCCATTTCCCGCGAGAAATGGTGACTGACATCATCTTCTACAGCACCGTGATCGATAATGCCCGCCGGCAGAATGAAATTAAAGCGCCCTTCAGGATCGCGGGTGACCTGACAAAAGCCCGCGAAAGCCGAGTCGGAAACTCGACGACCATGCTGGATAAAACCAAGATGACTGACCAGCGACAGAACCTCGCTATACAGCCGGCGCTGCCGCCTGAAAGTGAGAGCTGGAACGGGATAGCCGCGGTGTATTTGCATTGAGAGCAAAACCAGACGCGCTACACCAAGCGAGATGAGGTAATACTGTTCTTCCTGTTCCTCGGTCGGTTCTTGCTGCTGCCGGTAGTTCCATACGTACCAGTCAAGTTCATTGATGGCCGTCCGAAACGCGAGGCCGACGCGATCCAGCCGGATGTCGCGATGAAGAGTCTCTTCCTCACTCGCCAGCTGATTCAGGAAGTCCCTGATAATGTCCCGCTCGTCAGGTGTCATTCAGGAGCCGCTGATCTTTTGCTTTTCCCACTTGCTCAAGCGGCTACCGATGCTGCCCGTGGCTTGCGAGCTTTTGCGAACGCGACGCAGTGTTGCAGATGAAGATCAATGCCCGCATCATCCAGAGCTTCGAACACAAAGCTACCGCTGCGTTTGTTGACCTCGACCATGAAATCAACAATTGCTTCATCGTCTATATTGAGCCAGGGCTCCTGGTCCAGCAAACGCACGATCCCGCGTACGAGCGGCTCACGGAAGCCCGTATTGGCTCTCTCAATGATCTGCATCCGGTAGTTCGCCCGGGCCAGCAACCGACGCAACCCACGCTCAACGTTCCCCGGAGAAGCCAAGGCTGCAACGTGACCGTTCCACCAGAGCCGGCCAATCGCATTGTCGTCGCGGCAACCTGTGATGCCGTTGGCAAAAAAATGGATCCTGACCATGTTGGCGTCCTTGTCGTTGCCCTTTAGCCAGCGACCGCGCGCGAAATCAAGGCACTCAACGTGACATAAACGTGTCCAGAGCCTCTCTTCCCGGGCGAGCGCGGGCGTCATGCCGGAAAACCCATTCCAGACGAGGAGTGAATTCTGGATTTCAGCTTCGGGCGTTCCGGCAGGATCGAGCTTGGAAGCAATCCCGGGATCCCAGTCCGCAATCCGCGACTCGATCGCCCAGCCGTTTTCTCGAGCAAGATCGGAAAAATCACCAGTGCGATACCGATCGATGTTTTGCGTTATCGTCTCTGCAAGCCGATCGACAACCGGCTGCGACACAAGTTTGACGGCCTCAGTCATTCACGAGATCCTCTTGTTCGATCAACCGGTTCAGGCCAGCGAAGGGCTTGCCAAGCAGTATCTGGGCGTCTGTAAGCAAATCCGGTGACTTCAGGTCGACATCAAGGAGTTCACTGCGCTTCCGGAAGGGTTCAAACCATCTGCAGTGTGAGTGCTGGTCGGGCCCTCCAGCTATTTGCTGGAGAACCTCCATGACGACCGGCACATACAGTGCATTCATCACCACTCCCCGCGTTGCCTCGTCCGTCTGTCTTAACCCCTGAACCAGAGAGAACGAAGTTTCCCCCATCATGATGTGAATCCTGTCTCCCGAGAGGTCGACTTCGAACTCTCCTTCGGGGACCTCCTTGGAAGCAAATATTTCGAAAATCGATTCAATCGAGGGTAAGGCGGGACGCAGCACGTCAACCCGGAGCTCGTCATCCAAGGCGAGTATTTGTCCGACCTCAACATCGATAGGGCCGCCGAACTCGGGATGGCCACCGTTTGGAGCATAGGCTGCAATAGGACGCAATGCCCAGACCATAGGCCGGATCTGCACCCGGCCCAGCAAAGCACCCGGCGCAAACTGGTGTGATCCAGAGGGAAATCCGAAGCGCTGAAGGCGGCGAAAGCCTGTGGCAACGCAGGTGATGAAACATCCAAACGAAGCGTCACCCTGCTCAATCAGCGCTACCAGGTCAGGTTGTTCCAGCGTTACCTTGCAATGAATATCGACCTGCTGCGCCGCCCCATCCTCACGCAATGTGAGCTCTGCATGAAATGAAGCTCCAACAATATCACCCGACCAGGGCGCTAGCACGGGATGCGGATAGCTTGCGGTTTCCGAGATTTTCATCCTACACGGGCTCCTTTTCTTCAGCCGCGGTGAATTTGACCGCACTGAGCTCAACTGGACCCGCAAACGGCTCGGTAAGCGTGATCTCAAGCTGCACGCGCTGGCCGGCTCGAACACTCATTTGCATCCGCCCTTTGCTGACCGTTCCAGGAGAACTCGACTGCACGTCGAGACTGACATCATCAGTAAGGCCCGAAGCCTCGAGTGCGAGTTCGATGTTGCCAGATGCGGTCGGAGTGAACCAGACGCTACGGATTGTTGGATCGCCGGCTCTCGCCGTTGAACGTATGGCATCCAGAGGCACCGCAGCGCCGGTTCCCATCCTGCGTTGAGTTTTGCGGCTCTCTCCTGTCCTAGAACCGACCTGGCTGCGGCCAGTGCCGCCCCGCTTTTTGGCTTTTCCCTTCCCGGTCGCTCCCGTGGCCTGTCGACGTGTCCCCCGCCGCGGCTCTTGGTAGATGTAAGCGTCCGGATCTCGTTCTTCGTCTTCGCGGCCCTCATCGCGCGTCGTACCGGTATCCGCAAACATCGACGAGAGTTCATCGAGGCGGCTGTTTTGCACCTCATCGATCTTGGCTACCGAGCGGATGATCTTGCGTACCTCGCTGATAAGCTTCTTGATCTGCTCACGCGCGAGCGCTCGATCTTTCTCGTGAATAATCCGGTCCGGCTCAAACGCATCGTGAGCAGGATTCTCGAGTTGCTTTAGCAATGCGCTCGGAGCACGACCTTCATCTGTCAAAGCAGGTTCAAGTACGGCAATAAATTCTCTCGTGCCTGGAAATTGGCGCATCGGCTGCGAAAACTTCGCGAAATTGTCGGTGATGTAGATGCCGTTGCGTAACACGTGTACTTCGCGGGGAAGCTGTTCGCTGACGAGCAGGTGGAGCGTAAAGTTCCCGAGCCCCGAGATAGTGATGCCATGCCGGGTCGCAGCTTCTGACCTTATGCACAACAGAAGTCGGCGAGCACGATCCAGTTCGGCAAGCTGATCATGTTCACGCGCGAGCGCCTCCAAACCTTCATTTTCCAGCACGGTATCCAGTGAAGTACTATTGATCACGGAGCCATCGACGACGAACTCGATTTGGCCGCGGTCAATTGCTACGAAGAAATTGGCAACAAGTGACAGCGTCATTCGGGATGCCCAATGATCACGCTCATCAAAGCCCATCGCATAAATCGAGGTACCGATTTCTTCTCTGGCCATCCACTCCGGTACCGCGGCAGGATCTTCAATGGCCCTGAAACCTGAATCCCCCCAGTAACCCTCGGCTGAGCATTTTCGCTCTCCGTCATTGTGAGAGATCAGACGTAGCCTTCCCTGTGCGGCGAACTGGACAACATTGTCTGCATCTTCATAGCAGGTCGAATAGATGACCGTCTGGAGTTCGGATATGGCAAAAGCCGCATTTTTACCGATACCAAATGAACCGGCGGACGTTTCATCGGGCTTGTTGGTGATGCCATCCCCTTTCACAAGGGCCGTGAATACGGAACCGGGGTCATCGATAGGTCCCGTCAAGCCTGTGGTGTTTATGTCAGATATCCGCAGGATCTTGACCACCGGCGCCGATATGGCAGTAAGCGCGCGTTCAAGGTGAGCTTTCGTTTTTTCGTTCTGTGGCGCCTCGAGACAGCATTGAATGGAATGCTGGAGCTCATCTGCAAAAGGGATATCTTGCCGCTTAACCAGCAGCATGTCGAAGCTGACGCGGACAGGACCGGATCCTCGCATTGCGTCTCGGCTGTTCTGCCCGGTCTCTCGTGCACAGCTGGTATACGGCGATCCCTTGAATGTCTCAACACCGGGGTATCCGAGACCCTCAACCTTACTTGCCTCATTCGTCAGAAAGCGTATCCCCGCCATCCCCTGCCTCCCTGCCTTACCGCATTTAAAGTTTGAATTCTCCACTCCCTGCATCACCGTCACGCGCGAACCGCGCTTTCGCGACTTCCGTCGCCTTCTGGATGGCGGAAAACATTTTACGGATGTCAGCTTCGGTGAATTCGTAAGCGGATGTGTTTGAAAGATTTCCGATAAGTTGAAGATCCTTTATCGCGCGGTTGACCCTCGCTTCGGCAAGTTCCACAAACTTTTCTCTTTTCTTACTCATGCACACCACCAGAAATTCCTATTGTGCAAATATTTGCTGTCAGCACGCATATGTCAATAATATTGCGGAAATATTTCAAAAGAGAGGAATGCGTTTTCACCGATTAGCGCCGAACGCCTCATCTCCTCGCGAGCAGCACCGGAGGCCGGTAGAGCTGGTCGAGACTAAGGATTACATGATCGAGATGGCAAATGACCGTTCCGCGGCCGCCTTGCGATCATCAAATTCCATGCGGTTAAGTCAGGATAACCGGGCACCCCCAGGACAGCACATTTCCCAACACCTCGGCTGCCCGCCGCCCACTAAGCCGTTGAATAGCTTGAAGCTCCGGTGAAATTCCCTGTAACAAATCCATCAACTCACCCTGATCGCGCATCATGAGCGAGGCTTCTTTCAAGGCAATAGCCGGTGGCAGGCGGGTCAGCGCCATGGCCAGACTGCTACCGAAGGCCAAGGCAGCATAATAGTCGATCGGCCACAGATGGCCGATAACCTGTTGCGACGGAGAGACGAGTTCTTGAGCGAGGCCCGACCGAGCCATCCCGTTAAACGTCTGCGCCGTCGCACTCGAACAAATGTTCAAGACGAGCAGCCGGCGCCCTGTGCTAGGCACGTTAAATTCTGCAATATCGGCAAGCGACGCCATAGTGCCATCTTCCATCACGACACCGGTCTGGCTCGCGTCGTCCGATGTTTGTTCGCCATGCCCGATGACCCAAAGTACGTCGGCGTCGGAATCCTCGTAAAATTGACGAAACGCTCTCAGATCGAGCTCTCCTGACGCCACCTTCGCACGCCAGCCAGCAGTAGAGGCCACGTGCATCAGAACTTCTACCTCGGCCTCAGTGGTATGCGTTGACCCGGGCCAAATCGAAAGTACCCTGATAGGCCTATGGTCGTTGGATATGGTTAGAGAGGTTTCCAAGGGGGCGATCCAGCCAAGGCGGTCCAGGATCATGGCTTGCAACGGGTCACGGTGGGCTGGCATTACCACGACAGATCGCGGGACCCAGCCACGCGGCAGCCTATCGGCCAATTCCGACAGCCTGTAGTGATCACCCATCGCCGCCCAGATCTCAGCGCCGAATTCGAAGGCCGGGGTAGTCTTCAGCCTTTCGTCAACTCTAATTTGCCGGTCCCCTTGCGGTCCGCGGAAATACTCATTGAGCGCATTTGAGTTTGCGATGAGAGCCTTTTCAAGAGATTCGGCCGCGCTATTGGAAACAAAATGACGATCATCGGGCCAAACATAAGCAACCCCATCCCCATGGTTGGGACATACGAAAAGGACATCGGCATCAGCGGGGGGTGAGTCGGGCTCCGCGTACCAGGCATGCAGAACCGACATCAGGTCTTCGGTCGAACCGAACTTGCATAGGGCATAGATAATCGGATGCAGCAGTAGGATACGCGAATCTAGAGAGACCCGTGCAACTTGCCGCGAAACGCCGGAGCGGTAGAGCTTTGAGAGAGCTTGAATCTCCGACAAGATTTCTGCCCGCGCTGCAAGCCACGCTTCCTGGTCTATCAGGGTGACCCCAAGAAGCTGCAGCGCTTCGTGCTCCTTCAACTCTGATCTTAGATCTGAAAGTGTGCGGCGTGCCCAATCGAGCGGGCGGGTATCGGTATAGAAACCAGCGTGGGTCGACATAGCGATCTGGATTTGAGCTCTATCCCGCGCGGGTGTGTCCGGATCCTCTAGAAGCTGCAACAACACTTTGACCGGCAACTGCGTGGCCTCCAGCTTTCTCGCAGCCGAATAGGTGGCGACGGCCGTCAGCGCCATCGTTCCTTTGCCAAAACCGGCTTGTAGACCGATCGCAACCGCAGCCTCGAAGAACATCCTGCAGTGGTCATCAAGACCACCAAACTTGTGCGCGACAATGTATGCCGCCCAGACCCAATCAACTGCCACTTCGAGCGCGAGCTCGTTCATCGTTCCTGTGGCACCTTCATAGGGCGGAAGCGCGTACATCGCATAATTTTCAGTCCGACCGAAGACGTGCTCTCGAGAAATCGACCAGAGCAGCCAGTCGTAACATGTCCGCATACGCCCCAGTGTCATCGTCCGACAAATCTGCACTTGAGAGGTGACAAAGCGAAAGCCGTCAACCATAGCGGCGACCGATCGGTCAGTCTGACGCGCCGTCTGCACCTCTATGTCCGCTCGAAGAGCAACACAAAATGCATCCAGCTGGTCGTCATTCTCTTGAAGCTTGATCTGCAAGCTCAAGACGGCGTCAGCAAAAGCCGCTCCCTTTTCAATCCAGTCGAACGGCAATTGCCAGGGCAAGAGGTCTGGAAACGCGTTGGCGGATGTTGGGAAATGGTCTGCTAAAGTCATGGTTTTCGCACCACCTGTACGATCGAAGGGCTTTCGGCCAAGAGACATCTTCGCATCAGGGACGGAACATGCAGATTCGAAAGTTGAGGACGCTCGTGTCAACAACCCCGACATCCTCGAAGTGCTCCTTGAACCCTTCGCCCTCCAGCGAGTAAATTTCAAGGTAGGGCTCTATGACAGCAATCGCAGCTTTTGCTGCGTTGACGATAAGCGGCAGCACATCAAAGAAAACAGGAGCAGTCGAAGTCTGCGCAGCGATATGGGAAGCGATGGAACCGGCGCCAAGATAGGCCCGCATCGCGTCCACCTTGGCAGCGCTCAAGCGCGTTATGTCAAATGGCATATCGAGAAGGTCACTGATGTCCGACCATGAGAGGGCCTGGACAAACAGTGACCGCTCACTGTCACCCTCGCCATAGGTTACAAGGTCGTACGCTTTAGACAGATGCGCGCGACCGGCTCTAGTGAAGTACCCCTCCAAACTTCGAATTCTATGTGCGTGATTGTGGTGGCGAGCGTTGCGTATTGCAAGGAGCGTCGCGGTAGCCGGCTCCCGGTTCCACGAAAACGAAATTCGCGGGTCATCGTTCGCAGCGTCGTAAATGCTATGAAAGCTATTGAGAATGGACGATAATCCCTGATCGAGATTGCCTGCTGCTTCCTGCGGATCAACCTTCAGAAGTTCAGGAGCGCGGATGAGGTGCTCGGTGTTGACCCGCAGTGCGTGCGCAAAACTGTCGAACGCTTCACTGATAGACTTCATTGTCCCACCGCCACATCTATTTTGCGAACCGCGCCGCTTGCGTACGGCTAGGCTTGCTGACGAAGGACGGCATTAAAATGGACCTTTTCAGGCCAGCCTTCGCATGAATGAGAATGAAAGTATTGAACGGCGTGCCGAAACCTTCCGCTACAAACTCCACCACGTCCCCATTCTTGTCCTCGAGAGGCAAAGTGCCCGGTCGGGACATTCTCTTTCCCCCGAGCGGAATGAACAGCGCAAGCGGACTCAACCGGTCGATGTATTCGGGCAGCTTCAGATCACCGAAATGCCCTTGAAAGAGTGGCGACAGCTCGACCCGACGAAGCTCGGAGCGCATGCCCAATACCGGGCATATATCTGCCGGATTGAGAACGATCACCGCACAGGCGCGTTCACTTCGCCGGACGTATTCTCGCATCGACGCATAGGCAGACGCACCGAATTTTTTGCTCAAGGCGAGGGGAACTTTGATGCCGAACGAGCTGTCAGCGGCCATTTCCGCAAAGCGACGATCTTGAAACAACACGACGGTCGCGAAGATGTTAGCCTCGCGCTCGAACTGGTCAGAAGCTTCCGGCGACAGCGATTTGTCGCAGTCCTGGATCCATCGGAACAGACCAGTCTGGTGAGGGATATGTTTGTGGCCCGCCTCGTGGAGTTTCAGGAAATTCTGCTTCGATTCGTTGACCGTAGTATCGATGTGAATGAGGTCGTCATGCACATCGAAAATGCCCATGACTTTGTCGATTGCCGATTTCACGAGCTTTGCCGCCCGCTCACCAAATTCGCGGGCGTGCCGCAGAAGCGAACGCGGATCAAATGCACTCATTGGCGCGACGCGCAGCTTTGCTGCGCTAAGCAGGTCAGGGACCGGCGTAGGTAGCCGGTCCCATGCGCTTGCCTTGTTCAACAGATCGGTCGCCGCGCGATGTATTGCTGCATACTCGCCCGGGGTGAGCGAACTGTCGTCTGGTTTCAACTGGTCAATCCTTCTTTGAACGCAGATACCCGAGGTATTTCAGCAGCTCAGCCTCCTCGTTCTGCGTCAAGTTCAATTCAGAAAATGTCGCTGCCCTCCCATGGCGCTCAACATCTGTACGCGTCGTTGTAATGTAACCTGCTAACTCCATCAGTTTGTCGTAGTCCACGCCATACAGGTTCGCGAGGGCATAAAGGATGTTTGGGGACGGCTTCTGAATTTTTCCGTTCTCAATCTGACTTAGATAAGCGTTTGAGACTTCTTTGTTGGTCGCCTCTTCGACTCCGCGAAGAGTAAGCTTTCTATCGGTGCGGATTGACCCGAGATATTCTCCAAGGGTGACTTTCACGACTCTCCTCTTTCGATGACAGCGCTTCGGGCGCCAGCACTGTCAGTGGATTTCGCGGCGCAAAGCATTCTACCCGCCATGCTTGATAAGTCAAGCATGCGTCTCAGATGCTATTTTTATCAAGCATGCTATTTTGATGCTTGACAAACTTAGCACGCTTGAATGATGATGCACTCACTGACCGACCGCGGTGGGATGGTCAGCCAAACCGCAAACCCACGAGGGTAAAATGCACATCATCGGAAATGAAAACCCGGCTTCCCGCATCGAGGATCTTCTCGAAGACATCCTTGATGAGATCATCGAACTGGAAGCCTACGCGAAGGACGGCAAGCGCCCGCCCCTTGCAAAGGGCTACCGCTTCAAGATCAACGATAAGTCGTTCGTCTGGGACAAGCCGTATATCACGGGCCGCGAAGTGCTCGTTCTCGCCGGCCTGACCTCGCCCGAGAACTATACGCTTCGCGTCAAGCTCGCCGGCCACAAGCCGCAGAAGGTGGAGCTCGACGAGAAGGTGGACCTCCGGCATCCAGGCACAGAGAAGTTCCGCGCTATTCGCAAGGAACAGACCGACGGCGAAGTTCAGGGGCGGCGCGATGCGCCGCTCCTGGACGCCGACATTGCCTTCCTGGAGGTCTATGGTCATCGCTTCGATATCGTCAAGGACGGCTCGACGTGGGTCATCCTTCATGACTTCCAGGTACCCTCCTGCTTCGACCATAAGAGCGTGTCGCTCGCGATCCGCATCGAACAGGGTTACCCCATGACCCCGCTCGACATGCTCTACGTCTATCCCAAACTGTCTCGCACCGACGGGCGCGAGATTCCGCAGACGCAGGTCGAACAGCCGATCGAAGGCAAGATCTTCCAGCGTTGGTCGCGTCATCGTTCCGGTGCGAACCTGTGGGTGCCTGGCGTCGACTGCCTGGAAACCCACGTCTTCCTCATTGAGGAAATTTTCGAGCAGGAGGCTTCGCGATGAACGTTACCCTCAGCATGACGGTCGACCAGCATGAAGTGCTGCGTCATCATCTCTTCCCCGGCGACGGCCTTGAGGCCGCCGCCCTCCTGCTCTGCGGCGGTAGCAGCCATGAGAGTCGCTACCGCCTTTCTGTTCGTGATGTGATCCGGCTCGATCATGACAAGTGCAAAAGGCTCGACGACCGCGTCTCCTGGCCGACCGACCTGATCATTCCACATCTCGATCATGCCGAAGAGCTTGGGCTGAGTGTGGTGAAGGTTCATTGCCATCCCGGCAACTTCCCGCAGTTCTCGGAAGTTGACGATGTCGGCGATCGCGAGCTCTTGCCGGTGGTCCGCTCCTGGGTCGGCGCCGACATCCCTCACGGCAGCATCGTCATGCAACCATGCGGGCGGCTCTTTGGCCGCTATCTTTGGCAAGGCGACGGGATGCGGTCGATGGACATGATCAGCGTTGCAGGGCCAGACATTCGGCTCTTCCCGGCAAGCGCTCACAATCGCAATTATCCGTTCGCCCGATCTCAGGATCAGGCCTTCGGGGATGGAACGACCGCAACGCTCGCGAGGCTGCGCGCCGGCATTGTCGGTATTTCCGGAACCGGCAGCCCCTTGCTTGAACAGCTCATCCGCCTCGGCTTCGGCGAAATCGTCATTATCGACCCCGACACCGTCGAGGACCGCAATCTGAACCGGATCTTGAACAGCAGCGTCGCCGATGCCCGCGCGGGTCGGCTCAAGGTCGATGTGGCTGAAGCAGCTGCGATCGTAACGGAGCTTCCGACGCGCATCATCAAGGTTGCGTCGACGTTGATGTCACCCGCGGCTATCCATGCTCTCTCGGTCTGCGATGTCATTTTCGGTTGCGTCGATACGCATACCGGGCGCTTTGCGATGAACCTGGTTTCGACATACCATATCATTCCGTACTTCGACATCGGCGTTATGCTCGATGCCGCTGGCGACGGCGATGCGACGGGTCGAATTCGCGACATCCTTGGCACGATCCACTACATCGTACCGGGGCGGTCGAGCCTGATGTCCCGCGATGTGATCTCGCTTCGCACGGTTGCGCAAGAAGGCCTTGCCGACGCAGATCCGGAGGCGGAAGCACAGCAGGTTCGCGATAAGTATTTCCGTGGCTTGAGTGTCAGCCGGCCCGCCGTGATCAGCATCAACATGTTTGCGGCAGCCTTGGCGGTAAATGACCTCCTCGCAAGAATCCATCCCTACCGCCAGATGCCGAACAGCGATGTCGGCTCGATAGAGTTCAGCTTGGGCCAGCTGCGTCTGACTGCCGACGAAGAGCAGGAAGATTGCGCGCTCCTCAAACCCTGGCTCGGCCATGGGAGGATCTCGCCGCTGCTCGGCTTGCCGGAACTTTCGGAGCCGCGCGCATGACCTGGCTTTCGGATGCTGGACACTACCTGGCGGGGATTTACCGCGTCGTGCTACGCCGCCCCTACCGCGGCGTGGTTCGAGAGGGGAGCATGCCACGGTTCATTGCCCCGAAGACGCTTTACATCTTAAACGAGGATGGAGATCCATGGCAGGCGTCGATGGTATGCCCTTGCGGCTGCGGCGCCGTCCTGGAAATGAACCTCATCGCTGACGAGAAGGCGGTCTGGCGCGCGAAGATCGAGAAGGACGGCACGGGCACGCTACATCCTTCCGTCTGGCGGCAGGTCGGTTGCCGTTCCCATTTCTTTATTCGAAACGGGAAAATACGGTGGTGTGAATGATAGACGCTATCTACGGACCGGAATTTCAACGACCGGACGCAGCGGCTCGAGTTGCGTCTGATATCGCCGAACGATCTGATCGTAGAGATCCGCAACGCGCTTAGCCTTGACGCTAACCACCAGGGCATAACGCAACTCGTCTTCCGGTTCGAAATCGCGGCTCTCGAGACGGGCGTTGTAGTGAATGTCGAAGGCCGGATTGCGCAGGCTCTTACCAAGAAATCCGACAGAGCCGTGCAACGTATTTTCCCACTTCCAGGCGTCACGCCGAAGATCCCCTTCCGTCAGTCCCTTCTGAGCCTTGCCAAAGAAGCTCTGCGTGTCGGCATGTAGCTTATTGTCTTCTTTTCGCTTCGTGTCCTTTGGCCGGAATGCGATTTCCAGGCCGGCTCGCGTATAGTTGCCCGGATGATGGGGATCCGTCAGCGTCTTGTAGCAGATCGTCGCTGTTATCTTGACCTTGCCGTCCATTTCCGCGGCTGGAACGGGGATCGGAGCTCTCACATAGCTGCGGGCAGAAATGGTCCCCTGATAGATGACCCTGACGGTGTCGTCGTCGCACAATAGGATATCATCCATCGTCCTGGCGACCCGGCCACGGCCGACTTCCTCGGCCGAGATGGATGTCTCTTCTGCCGTATGGACGAGCAGGGCCCTTACCGCGAGCATGTCGATGTTGGCGCCAAGGTGCGCCTTAACGCCGGCGGCTACGCGCAACAAGTTAGGCGACGCAAAAGACGTTCCACCGGTAACTTCGAGCTGCGGCCTTCCATCCAGACTTGCGACCAGAAACGGCCGCTGCAGCGATCCGCCGAAGTCGACGAGATCGGGCTTGATGAGGCCCGGGCTTCGACCGGGGCCAACAGAACTATAAGGCGCGCGTGCCCAAGTGGCGTCCGGGCTGTCAGCAGCGCCAACCGCCATCGCATTGACGCAGTCGGAAGGTACTTGGATCCTGTTGAACCCGAGTGCCGCATCCCGTTCGCCGTCATTTCCGACGGCGATGGTCGCCAAGGTGTCGTTTCGTGCAAAGCGATCGTCGAGCACCGCCGTCCACGCATGGACGTCGTCATCTTCGATTGGAAGATGGGGTCCGAGGCTTATATTCACCAGATCGAACTGCCGATTGAGAAGCGTCTGATCTATCCGGTACAGCACCTCATAAAGCCCTTCCGGATCCTGGCTGGGGTCAGTGTCGAGAACACGATAGTGCTCAACGGGCGCGTATGGCCTCGATATTGGTTTGGTCGGATCAATATGCCCGAATAGGAACGCGGATGTGACATGCACGCCGTGGCGGCGGAGATCCTCATGCGAGCTGCCGACCCCGGTAGTATCAATTGGCGTCGTCCAGGCCGTGATCGGATGGTTGTCCGGCACGCCGCCGTCAAAGATGGCAACCCGGATACCAGGATCCATTGCTACCTCTGAAGGATATTGGATTTGAGGCGAAGGCGTCGCGGCCGCTCGAATTGTCGGCCGAAGCACACGGAGGGTGGGCATCTGACGCAGCGCGCGGACCGCGGTAAAGGTCGCGATCTCCTCCGCGCGCTCTCCAGGCGCGGTGAGCTCGACAAAGCAAAGGCCGCCCGCATAAAATCGATGATCCATGGGGGCTGCGATACCGAGCTCCGCAAGATATGTCCGAAACGCGTGAACTATTTTCTGCTCGCCTAAGAGCTCGTCGGTGTGCAGCACCGCTTCGAAGGTAACGTTCCCGGACTCTGGAAGATGCCCTTTCAGCTTGTCGTCTGCGTCCGGAGCCCCGATTTCCTCGATCGCGATGATCCCGTTTGTCGCCGGGGACACATTGTTCCATTGGGGAAGCGCCGTGCTCCAGTTTCGCAACGACGCTCGCGGTCCCATCACGAAGATTTCCGTGGTTAGGGTCTGTTCGGACGGGCGTCCTAGCGATCGCTTTTGCGGCGTGATCGACCGGGTACGGCTCCCGACCGCCTCGACGCCAACCTGTTGGAAGAGTTCCTTCGGATAAAATGACTTTGCGATATATTCCGGATTGAGAACAACCGACAGGACGGCCTTGTCGTCCGGGCACGCTGCCTGTGGCAACCGGTCAACGAAGGAGACAGCGCGGGTGAGCATTGGCGCCAGACGCGACCGAGATTCCGAAAACGTATAGGGATGCTGTTTGGGAGCCCCGCCCCTGACGCCTGTTACCGAAGAGACGAGGCGCTCGCCTTTTCCCAAGAGAAAATTCTGTTTCGCCATCATGTACCCTTTCGTTTACGCGGGGTCGCTTCAGGCTGCGAATGGCTGCGCACCGTGTCTCGAGCGACGCCGGTCAACTTCTGCACGCCTCGCTGGGAAAGCCCTGCGTCGACCAACATGGTTGCAAGATTGATGCGCTCCGACTTGGAAAGCTGATCGGGTAAAATCAGGGACTGTAAATGGGTATCGAGCGCATCGCCGGAGATCGCAGCTGCCCGGCGGGCGCGCTCCACCGATTGCCTGACGTCGCTGAACGATTGTCCGTGAAGTGCAACCGCAAGGACCTTCGCCCATTGTTCGGCCTTCTGTTCGTAGGGCTTGAGCAAGTCATGGACAAGTTCATGAATGGCCTGTGGTTCAGGCATCGGAAACTCGACCTTCATTTCGAAACGCCGCCAGACGGCCGGATCGAGCAAATCTGGATGATTGGTAGCGGCAAGCAACAAACCGGAGGCCGGCCAATCGTCAATCTGTTGCAAAAGCACGGTGACGAGCCGCTTGAGCTCACCGACCTCGTCGCGGTCGTCGCGACGTTTTGCGATTGCGTCGAGCTCGTCGAGCAAAAGCACGCAATCCGCCTGCTTGGCATAGTCGAGAACCTGGCGAAGATTTGCGCCGGTACGGCCGAGATAGCTGCTCATGACCGCGGCAAGGTCAAGGATCATCAGGGGCTTGCCGAGCCGCTTGGCCAGCCACCGTGCGGCAAGCGTCTTGCCGACACCGGGCGGGCCGACAAAAAGGGCGGTCCTTGTCGGATCCAGCCCGGCCGCGTCAAGCGCTTCAAGGCGACCGCGCTCGGTGATCAGCTGGTCGAGCGCCGACGACACCGCCGGGGCAAGGATCGGAGCGTGGTCGATCTCGATCACCTCCTCAATCTTCAAGAGGTGAAGGCGCGAATCGGAATCGACCGGCATTGGCACCTCTGCCATACGACGAAGAGGAGTTTCTTTCGATGGCGCTTCGCGAAGGAGCGCAGTCAGCGAACTGGAAAGCTCCGGCTTATCCGCGCGCGTCTTGCGAGCTATGCGCTGGACCAGCATTTGGATATCCTGAGCCCGGCCTGCGAGCGCGAGGCGCGCAAGGCTGATAATGTCGGAGTCGAGATCCGCCTTTGCTGTCGTCATGTGTGGAGGTCCTCGTATGCCAGTTTCAAGTCTCCCTTAAAGTGGACGAAATTTCAATAACGAAAGGTAAATTTCTGCCACATCAACCACAACATGTTGAAATCTAATGGCTATATTATGGACGACAAAATTGACTATGGTCAGCACGAAAAGGAGACTGCATGCTCTACTTCGCATACGGGTCCAACATGGATCCGGCTCAGATGATGGAACGTTGCGCCGATGCGAAGTTCGTCGGCTTGGGTTATCTGGCTGACCATGTCCTTTGTTTTCCCAGGCGATCGAAAAAACGCGGTTGCGGCGTCTCGTCGCTCGCGCCGCAAAATGACCACGACACCTGGGGCGTGGTTTGGGAGCTCACCGATAGAGATTTGGCATTGCTCGACAAGAATGAAGGCTATCGTCAAGACAGGGAGCCTTTGGCAAACGCCTATAACCGCGTGACCGTGACGATCAGCATGGATGGAGTGGCGATGGATGCTGAGACCTATATCGCTTCACCGCAGGAAGGCTCACATCTTCCGAGTCTTGCCTATTTGACCCACTTGCGAAACGGCGCTGCCCATCACGGCCTTCCAGAGACATATCGCGTCTACCTGGCCAGTCTGCCCGATGATCTGTCGAGTTGAGTCATGCCTTTAGTTCGAGTTTGACTGCAGAGCATCCACCTAAACCAAACCCCACGCCCGAAACCTCCCCCTCCCCGTCATCTCGCGCAGGCCGAGCTCCGCCACGATCCGCCGCGCCGCCTGCGGCGTGACCCCAAGGGATTTCGTGATCGTCCCGGCATGAACGAGCGGCGTCGCCATGACGAGATCGACAAGCTCCGGGAGCTTTGACGAGACCCGCCTGCTCTGCAACTTCCGCTCCATCATTTTTCGCGCGAGCGCCAGCCGGTCGTGTTCCTTCAAGCCAATCTCGGCGGCGGCGATCAGCCCGTCGGCGATGGCCAGCAGCCGGACTTCGCGACTGCGATGCTGGCGCCGATCGACGGGGATGGTTTTCAGGCCGAGATTTATCGCCACCAGGTGAGCGCCGGCAATGCCACCCTGGCGCAGGATTGAGGCCGCGAGGAGCCGGCCGAGCCAAGGCGCGTGCTGCAGCACGTCGAGCGTGTTCCAGGCGTCGAGGGCGACAACAGCTCGCAACACTGGCGGCAGATGATCCGCCTGGCGCAGCACGGTGCGCCATTCCTCCAGCCGCGCGTCCTCGTCCCAGTCGAGGTCGTAGACGAGCGGGTCACGCTCCCGCGCCCGACTTGTTGGTGCGACCGCACTCTTCAACACGGCTTCCGAGCGCGCCAACACCACATCGATGGCGGCCAGCTCGGCGTCGAACAGAAACGCATCGTCATCACGAACGTCCCCCTTTCCTTCTCCGGGCGCATCGATGTGAGCCGCACTGTTTTCACTCTCAGCAGCGCCATTTCCCAGAGATGCTGCGGGCCACGCCTGCCCGGCAACGACGTTTCGGCGACGCAGGCTGCCGAGACCGTCCGGGGTGAGCGCCCAGCCGGGCGGCTGCGCGGCGATCCGCCGGCGGGTGCGCAAGACGTCGCGGGCGATGGTCAGCTCGTGTGTCGGCGTGCGGATGTCGTGGTTGGCATCGTGAAGGACGAGGTCCTCGAGATGGACGAGTTCGCCATCAATCCACAGCGAGGCGCAGGCATCGGCGAAATTTTGGCGTTCGAGGAAGCCGCTTCCCACCTCGGAGCGCGAAACACGCTCGTCGAGGCGGGCAAGCGCGGTTCCGGCCTCGGAAATGGGCTTGAGCAGGCTCTGGATGGGTAAATTCGCGAGATCGTAAGACATTGAAATCATGGTAAATGATTTTCTAAAGGAACTCTATATATAAGTTAAAGTTCCTTACCGAGTATGCTTTGCACTTCGATCGTCTACCATCGATAACTACCAATTATCGATGGTAGTTGATCTGGAGTCGCAAATCAGCAATGATCGAGGCAAATCACGGTCCCAGCGGCCGTCGAAACCCGCGATTTTTGACCGTTCCGTGACCAGAGCGAAGACATCACAGACGTCCGTAGAGCGGCGCGCCGAAGAGCTGGATACCATCGCGTCCGTGCTGCCGATCGAGCGCCGCGACGAGCTCGCCGAGTTGCTGACGGACCAGGATGTCGAGACCCTACGGCACTTGGTCAACCAGGGCATGGGGGACAACACGCTGCGGGCACTGACCTCCGACCTTGCCTATCTCGAAGCCTGGGGGCTCGCGGCCACCGGCCGGTCCTTGCCCTGGCCGGCGCCCGAGGCGCTGCTGCTGAAATTCGTCGCGCAGCATTTGTGGGATCCTGAAAAGCGCGCAACCGATCCCGGCCACGGCATGCCGGCCGACGTCGCCGACAATCTACGCGCCCAAGGCTTTCTGAAATCGGTGGGTCCGCATGCGCCGGCAACCGTGCGCCGCCGCCTGGCCAACTGGTCGACACTGACGAAATGGCGCGGCCTCGACGGCGCCTTCACCTCCCCTGCCCTCAAATCAGCCATTCGTCTCGCCGTGCGCGCGGTCCCGCGGACCCGGAAGCGGAAAAGCGCCAAGGCCGTGACCGGAGACATCCTGGCCAAGCTCTTGGCTTCCTGCGAGACCGAAAACCTACGCGACATCCGGGATCGCGCCATCCTGATGGTCGCCTTTGCCTCCGGTGGCCGCCGGCGCAGCGAGATCGCCGGGTTGCGCGTCGAACAGCTGACGGAGGAGCAGCCGATCGAGGTGGCCGACGGTGCTCCCCTCCCCTCGCTTGCCATCCATCTCGGCCGCACGAAAACGACGAGTGGTGAGGAAGACAATGTCGTCTATCTCACCGGTCGGCCGGTCGAGGCCCTCAATGCCTGGCTGGCGGCGGCAAAAATTGGCAGGGGCAGCGTCTTCAGGGGGATCGGGCGCTGGGGCACGGTTTCAAAACGGGGGCTTGATCCGCAGTCAGTCAATGCGATCTTAAAGCAGCGGGCGGAGATGGCCGGGCTGGAGGCTGGGGAGTTTTCGGCGCACGGGCTGCGATCTGGGTATCTGACCGAGGCAGCCCACCGCGGGATCCCCATCCAAGAAGCGATGGAACAGTCGCTCCATCGGTCGGTTCAGCAAGCGTCAAGTTACTACAACACCGCTACTCGCCGCAGCGGACGTGCGGCACGGATGTTGTAACCCCCCATTTCGGAGCGATAGTTTTCTACCGCGAATGCCGTGCCCGTCTAGCCATTTCATCAGTTCCAGCGTCAACTTCTTTCAAGCAATGGAACGTCCTTAATAGTCTTCATAAAGGTGTTGCCAAAGAGTAAGGAGGTGGTAACCTCCTTTTACAGCTAGAGGAGGAGTGAATGGGTCTGCAACAATTGTCTGACGATGAACTCAAACAATTCATCGAAGATCCCCATGCTTTTGTTAAGCAAACGGATAATTTCAAGAAATTGCTCGATCTCGAGGTTCCTGAGAACAAAGATAGAGTTGAGCGGCTTCAGAGGGAACTGAAGGCTAAGAACTGAAGATGAAGCTCGCCAAACACATCACGTTTAGATTGACTGATGTGGGCGGGATATTGCTTGACGGAAAGTCCGGAAAATACTGGGAGTTAAACCCGAGCGGCGCGCTATCGCTTTCTCTTTTACTCGACGGCGAGCCGTCCGATAAAGTATGCCGCAGGATATGTTCAGAATATGACGTTCACGCCGAAGAGGCCGGCTCCGATTTACAAAAACTTGAACGGCACCTCAGACAGGAACGACTCGTAGAATGACGCGAGAGTTCGTATTGCAGAAGTCAATGAAGCCAAATTGGCGGACGATCTGCGCTGCGAACCTTTGCGTGCTTTGCTCGTTTGTCTTGGCGCGATTTCGCCCCCGCAGGCTGATCAAGGCGCTGGAGATTCTGCGTGTAGGTTGCCGGGCCGCAACGCCAGAAGAAGTCGCTGCGGCAAGAAATGCGATTGTTTACGTCAGCACTACATGCGCTGGCGAAGGGTGCTTGCCGAGGTCAATTGCGACCGCAATGCTCTGCCGAATTCACGGTGTCTGGCCTGTTTGGCGTGCTGGGGCTCGACAGGAGCCATTTGAAGCTCACGCGTGGGTCGAGGCTGATGGAGTTCCTATTGGAGAAAACTTCAAGAGTGGCTATTTTACAGTAATGATGGAGGTCTCGCCGGAGGCAGCGCACAGTTCGCATTTGCGATGATACTCCCTTTATGGTTTCAAGTTACAACTGCACTAAGGAGGACTGCCATGAAAGAACAGATAGAAACTGGGTCGAAAGTCGAAGCTGCGAGAAAGCCATATGAGCGGCCTACTCTGCGTCAGCAAGGATCATTTTCCGAGAAAACCCTAGGGTCTGCAGGGCCGCTCGCGTTCGATTTCCACCTAAGCGACCGGAATACCTGAGCCGAAAGGAAAGTGTGAGTGGACCGTGATATCCCCCCACACTTTCTCGCTGACACTTGGTTTGTCGTCTTCCCAGACAACGAGGCCTCGTCTCGATTATTTTCGCCACTTATCCCTAGCCTACCGCGGCACGTAGTGCATCCAAGCGGGCGTCCATGGATCGCAGGCAACTGGGTCGACGACGAGTTTTTCGCATTCAATCGCGGCATGGGTTCCTTCGCATTTGTTGGGTTCCATGCTGCCAGAGAGTGGTCTAAGCAAAATGGCTGGAGCACAGTTTCCGATTGCGCCGGATTGGATGGCTTATTGGAAAGGTTGCCTGGTAGCTTTCATTTCATTGCGTCCCTCGGCGGTGAGTGCCGGGTTCAAGGCACGGCCAGCGGGCTTCGACGAATATTCCTTGACGACTATGCTCCCCTGCCAGTTGTTGCAAGTAGACAGGACATCCTAAACTTCCTGAAAATACGTCCCGTGCACCACCATTCCGTGGCTGGCCGACTTATGTTTCCCCAACCGCCGGCCGGGATTGAATCTCAATCGCCGTGGAAAGGTATTTCGTCGGTGCCTGCGGGTAGCTGGATAAAGCTAGGTGCGAGCGGCCAGACCTCGCTCCATCCGTGGTGGAAGTGCCCGGACGCAGTCGCTACACTTGCGGAAGGAGCACCGCTCTTAAGAGAACGTCTAGCAGCCGCAGTCGATTTAGCCATGGCTTGCGGTAATCAAGTTTCGGCAGATCTCTCGGGCGGCTTCGATTCAACGTCTCTATGCTTTATCGGCGCTCAACAAAGCCATCCCTTTCTTACATTCTCTTCATCGGGACGAGAGAACGCCGACGACGATCTACCTTGGATTGACCTTGCGAGGCTCAGCCTTCCGCCTGGACGGCACCTACACGTCCCTGGTGATGAACTTCCGGGCCCTTTTGATGGAATCGGCGACTTTGCGGCAGTGAACGTTGATGAGCCGTACATTGGAACGGCCATGTGGCGCCGGATAGATTTTACCGCCAAGGTCCTTCAACGGGCGGGGTCAAACGTGCATATAACCGGCCATGGGGGTGATGAGGTTCTCCTTTCTCCAGAAACCTACCTCTATGAATGGATACGCGAGAGGCCTTTCGCTGCAGCGCGCCGTTTGAACCAATTCCGCTCTAAGAGACGGTGGACGTTGATCGACGTAGCGACGGCTTGGGCCAAGGCTCCCACCCAGCAAGCCTATCTTGAGCAAGTTGCTAAAGGGATACGGCTGCCGTTCCCAGATCGTCCCAGTGCGAGTACGTCATGGGGGGCATTGGAGCAAAGGCTTCCGCCGTGGGCCACAGATTATACCGCCGAGCTTGTCCGAGAACTGCTCCGGCAACAGATCGAGCGAGGCGAGCCCTTGCATTCATCTCCGGCCCAACATCTATGCCTATCCGGAATCAGATCGGGGGCTCATTCCATACGTTTAACATCTCAGCTAATGCGTCAATCCGGATCTCGCATGGCCGCCCCGTTTCTCGATGACCAAGTAATGGAAGCTTGTCTGTCGGTACGACACGACGAGAAAACCGTTCCGACAAGCTATAAGCCTTTGCTTTCAACCGCGATGAAAGGTGTCGTTCCCGGGGCTCTTCTCGAGCGATCGACAAAGCCTAATTTCGGAATTGATGTATTCAAGGGAAGGCGACGGAACGCAGAGGAACTGGTGAGTATCGCTGAAAACCTTGTGCTTGTTAAGATCGGCATGGTGAAGAAAGAGCCCTTTCGAGACGCCTGCTTGGGAGTAGGTCAACCCACTCCACCAATCGCCCTCTGGAAAACACTTGCCTGCGAGACTTGGCTACGTGGGTCGCAGGACTTAGCCAATCCCGAATAGAGAAACCGCGTGATGTCGCCAAAATGTCCTTATAGACTACCGCACAGCGGGTCGGATGCTGACCAACCATATGAGATTTTCGAGCAGTTACGTGCTGAAGCCCCCGTAGTCCGCGCTCGTCTGCCATTCGGTGAAAACGCATGGCTCGTCACACGCTATCAGGACATCGTTTCGGTCTTGACCGATCCCCAGTTCGGTAGAACCCCTCCGGACTTTCAAGCCCCATTCGACGTATCTGCCGTCCGCAATTTCGTGGTTGCGGGGCTGAGCAGGTCACTTCTTGCGCAAGTCGAGCGACGTCTGATCGCCCATGCGTCAAGACTGATAGCGAACCTCTCCGATTTTGGCTTCGATATTGTCAGCGGCTACTGCATGCCGTTGACCGCCTTTGCCTTTTGTGAGGTGTTTGGAACGCCCCAGAAAGACAGGACAGAGTTTCTTAAAAACTCTTGGGTGCTCACGCCCCTCCGTGAAGATAGAGATATTGACATCACGGCCGACGAAGCAATCGCCTGGTTCCGTGCACATATTAAATCGCTGCTCAGCACCACAGTGTCAGATGGTCAATTGGATATCCTTTCCTTCTTTCGTAACCAAGATCCGTCGGTTTCAGACGACGACATGGCGGGGTTCGCCATCTCGATGTTAGTTGCCGGGAACGACTCTGCCGCGAACCTGTTAAGCTCATCAATCTTCAATTTGAGCAAGACACCAACCCTGCTCACTGCGCTGCGAGAAGAGCAGTGCGACGTGTCGGAAATTGTTCGCGAACTAGTTCGATTTGACAGCCCGGTCTACCCAGGAATCTCACGCTATGCGCAGGAGGATACTCTCTTGCTCAACCAACCGGTGGCGAGAGGCGACTTAATAATCTTGCCTATCGCCGCCGCAGGGCGCGACCCCGGCGTATTTAATAGCCCAGAGACGTGCAGATTAGGTCGCCAGAACGCGCGAAGTTTAGCCTTTGGTTATGGACAGCATTTCTGTCCCGGTTATCAACTCGCTGCACGTGTTGTAGAGATCGGCATATCTGCTTTCGCGAATTCGACCATTTTCGAAACCATTATTCCTAGGTTCGAACCGAGATGGACCTCGCTTCCATTGCGGGCACTGGTGCGTTTGCGGCTGGTCCAATAGGGCACCTTAACCTACACGTCGTTCAACTCGCGCGGACCATGCGACCGATATCGTAACAAGATCAACCGCCATTCCCCGACCCGGGCGCGTGATGGTAGCCGGGGGCCTCCGCGTCATGACGCAGGTCGTAGCTGTTGGCTGCTTCGAACGCGAGTTCAAGCTCGGCGAATCCGGCATTGGATGTCGATCTGGAGACTGTGGTGTATTTCGTACCGAATTTTTCGAGAGATTTCTCCCACGCTTGGCTTTCCGACGATAGGACGACAAGATGGGAAACGTCGCCTTCAACAAGTTTCGCCAGCATAGGCTCCAGTTCGCCTATACTCGATGCAGCGTTTTTCCTATTATTGACCAAGTGCAAAATGAAACTGGCGACATCGATTGTCTCGACCGCCAAATCGACGTCAAGAGGATGGTCGGAGCCCACGATGTCATCGACCGCTTTTACGAGAGGAAGTATGGGAGTATCAACCCGAAAGTCCGTGTGGTTATTGAAAAACAAGTAAGCGCAGTTAGCTCCTTCCTCTGCAAAGCTTTTCAAGGATTTGAGCTGGTGATCGCCTCTTACAGGATCCGACTTGTTGAACCGCCGGATGTCCACCGAGGCTCCGCCGCTGGGTGCTGCGCGTTTAGCCTGAAAGCATATTGGGATGATCGTCCGGCCGGTCTTTTGATTGCAGACGTCGACGATCAGTGCAATGTCGCCGCCCGTCTTTTTCTCCCTACTTTTGATGTTCAAGTCTGCCGCGAATATTTCGAGCAGAAGCGGATCCTTGCCACTCCTTTTAAGACCACGTTTTAAATCCGTTATTGCTTGGGAAATGGCCCCTCGGAACAGACCGACCAAAACCTCTTCGCGAGTGGGCGCCTTCGAGTGCCTCTCAGCAAAATTGGCCATAGCTAGGCTCAGGGCGAATACCAAGTAGTCTAGCTCGTCTCGCCCGGATAATTTCACGATTTCGCTGAGGAATTTTCGGTACTGATCAGCGATCGAAGTTGGATCTCTTCGGATAGCAATTGCGCTCTCACGACCGGCCAAGGCATGCACCTCGACTGCTGACCTAAATGTAACGGGATATCTTCGAAAGGTTTGGTCAAATTTCTCAGTTATCATAGGGGTCTCAGCATCTTCATTCGTCATGTCGCACTCAAAAATCGAACTTTGATACCTGATCTTCGATCATCGTTACAACCGTTTCTATTGCGCATCGCTCGGAGCGGTTGAACAACAAGGAGGCGGCGCGACTTGTGAAATGCGCTGCGATGGGCCGCCGGCATTCGCACGATCTCAGCGAGATCGAGCGCGCCTTCAAGTTTTCCGGCCATTCGTTGCGCGGGTCTCGCATCATCCGCAGAGGTTGATGAGCGCTACGTCCAGAAACATCTGTGTCACGCATCGGCCGAAATGCCCGCGGATACAAGCGCCGACGTCACAGGTTCCGTGTCAACCTGACAAACGCGGCTGGTCTATAGCCGCGCTTTCCTATTGCCAAACATCGCTCCGTTTTTGGTCTAGTTCCTAGACAGCGGAACTTGCGAAGCGTTCCTGTCGGACCTAGCTTTGAGGCCGGATTCGCCTGAAAGGATAGCTCCAGTGATCAACGGCCTTTTATCCAACATCGGGATTGACGTTGCCCAGAAGTGCGGCCTTGATACCGATGCGTTTCTCAAAAACGCAGCGATCCTTCACGAGAATATCTTCTTTCACAAGGGGATCTACGGCAAGCTGATTGGTTTCGACTATTCAAATGCGAGCATGGCCGCCTCGTGGACGAATGTCGGCCGAGAGAATGAAGGAAAGCTCGCGCAAAACCGAGGATTCTCCTCGATCTTCCCTGACGTTCGTGAGATTTGGCCTACATTCGAGCGCTTTAATCCATTTAGAAACCTCCAGAACGAAGTCCGCCTAAATGAAAAATATGGCCTCTCTACTAGGCAGATGGCGAATGAGATTGTTGCGCGCACGTTCGGCCTCACCATCGAGGAGGTCCAAGCGGGTAAGGCGGGCAATACGTGGGAGAACATTCCATTGATCGTCGCGCAAGATGCGGCGTGCCTGCGCGAATTCAAGCGATACGCTCCGTCGGCAATGGGGGTCTTCACTGAGGCTCACTCTGTGCTTCTCGACAAAGAAGCCGAGGCACAGGTTACGCCACTTGAACACACGCCTCTTGCCGTCCTCCTGGGGCAGGACGAGAACGAGTCGGTCTTCCCAGACTTCGGCGCGTTTTCATGGGACGAGATCATCGAATTGCGACGTGATCCCAACGTTGCCGCGTACAGAATTAAGATGGGCAGCCTCTTCGCCACCGGTAACGAGTGGCGTCAACGGCAAATGAACCTTTCAACTCTTTACATGGAAGAGCTCGAGCAGTTCAGCCAGCGCGCAAAGCCTCGACCGCGAGTGAGCTCGTTCATCGCATTGCTCGGCCAGATACCAACAGCCGGTTTTCCGAATCCGATCTCAATCGTGGGTGAGCTGTGGAACCTCAAGGAGGAGAGCGATCTCGCAAGGGACTTCAACTGGCTCTATTTCGTCCAGCGAGCACGAAGAAAGCGAGAGGCAAACTAAGAGCGATGTGCGGTAACCGACGGGTTCAAGCGGAATGCGGTTCACTCGTTGATGGGTCAGCTTCACCGCTGTTTTTCCCTTTCTTCTTTCTGACGGCTCTTTTTAGCCTTTTTCACAAAGCGCGCCTGCTGCCTACGCATGCCGTTCCAGCTGCGACCGGCTAATTCCGCCATCGCCTTTTCGGATATATCTTCTCGATGAATTTCATCGCTGACGACCAACGTCTCTTCATCGAGATTGAACGTCCTGACATCTTTCCCCATGTGGGCGAAGCAGATCCGCAACGCGACCGGTTCCTTCAGTTGTTTGAGAAGATCTTCAGCTTTAGGTTCCGCCCCATTCCAAATCCTTATCGTGGGAATTCTCAGTTCACGGCGATCCCCTCCCCTAAACGTTGCTACCACACGCTGCCTCAGGCTTCCCGACGACATGAACCTCTTCAACGACGAAAAGTCATAGAAGAAAACGCCATCGTCGGCTTCGGCTCGCGCATAAGGCAGATTATTCAGCACACAGGGGACAATCTCGAGACCATCAATCGATTTCCCAAACTTTATTCGCACAACATCTGGCCATTTCTCTAGGCCGCTCTTCTGCCGCAAGACCTGTTTAGCAGCATCGCGCATCTCATGTTCGAAGTCTCTCATTGCAACAGGTCGGGCCGACGGAAGCGTCCTGTTTTTGCACTCGAACAGGAAGAGGCGCCCACCCCAGTCGACGAGCGCATCGATTTCATACTCCTCACCCTCCTCCTTGAACGAAAATGATCGAGCGTAAATGCCTGCGTTGTTGAACAACTCGACGACGCGCTTTTCGAATGCCTTGCCCTTACTCTCGAACTTGACCTTTTGCCGAGAGAGCAGCGATAGCAAAACGGTTGTGTGGTTCTGACCGATTAGTGTTGGCAGAAACAACAGCTTCTTCCCTCCAGCAACAGAGATTAAAGGGGCATCGAAGAGATCGATGCTCTTCTGATGGAAAGTCACCGCATCAATGAAATATGCCGACTTGCTAGCCGACAGACCTCCCCTCTCAAGCGCCCCCACAATCTCCTCATCGGACAATACAAGAACTGGTGGGTCCGCATCAGATCGCTCTTCATCATAGAACGTTGCTATGTTGCTCAACACCGCCAGGCCCCGTAGCCACTCTACGATCCGTAATCCATTCAGTTCTTCCATGTCATCAATAATTGCGAACGACAGAACCTCGCTCAATCCCAAGACAGCCACAAATTCTGCTTCGCTGACGATTTCGTCCGGCGGCAGAGCGGCCGGTCTGTGCGGAGGAGCCAGCTTGCTTCTCCATGACTGTGCAACTGCCTGCTCCATTTGATTCTGATGCATCAAGTCTTCGGCCCTGTAAGAGGCCGCCACCTGATCGATAACATAACGTGAATGCCCAAACCGGACGATCCGCTTGAGCTCGGGCGGGGCGCCCTGAAGCTCCTCCGAGGCCGTCACGCTTACAGGCGCACCACAAAATCGATGCAACTCCTCAAGCCGATTCCATGTCCGCCAGCTATGGGCCAGAGTTTGATTAATTCCGCCTAGCATACATTCAGATTCGTCTAAGATCTCAAACGTAGGCAATACGATATGGCCGGCCCCGTCCCACTTTTGCGCGGCAGCAATCATCTTAAGCGTAGCTCCCGCAGCAGCGACAATCATGTCTACGACAGCGCCCGGAGGAATTGGCCTATCTCTCCAATCCCTGAAAGACATGGAATAGGGAAGCGCGCCGTTGGCCTCGCTCAGCCGCGAGGCAATGGCGATGCGCACTTGATCAAACTGGTAGCTCGCGAAGCAAAGACATATCGAAAGTTGCTGCTCCGGAGTTAGCTTGCCGAACTCAGTCTTCTGCAGCGCCGAGAGGACGCGATCGTAACCATCTTCAAAGATGTCTATGGTGCGACGCAGCGCTTCCAGCATTTGAACATGTTCGTCGGATATTTTTCCACGAAGCGTCTCGATGACTAAATCAACGGTCTCGGTTCGGCGTGCGCGAGCCTTCGCATTGGAACCTTGAAGGACGATTCGTTCCGACGTCGCAACTAAATCCGCGAAGTCGATTTCCGCATAATGCGGTTCCAGTGCCCCAAGCTCAGCCATGACCCTCCCATTGTTGCGGTTTTGGACCGCCTTAACGAAATCTCGGGTCGACCACTGCGTCATACTTACCCCTTTGCGGAACTTTTGATGCCTCAATATCGGAGAGATTCTGTAGAAGTCTCTGTCCGAGCTGAGATGTCGCAAACTAGAACCGGACTGTCTCGACCGGGCTAAGTCTGTGAACGGACGAGAGCATGTTGACCTTTCGGCATCTGAAGGCGGCCAATATTTCAATATTGCGGTGACTTATCTCGAGAATGGTCGAGGAAAAAGCGAGCTCATAATTTCAGCCTAGGTGCAATAACCTGCCGCAACGAGCACATCCCTGCGTCAACCGCCAAACGACATTTGCCTCGCCCATTCTCCTTCGTTCCTGCCCAAACATCTATGCTCAAACCTGATAAATCTCTGAATAACAAGGTGAAACCGCGGAAAAAAACGGCTGACAAGTTAGCTCCACCCACCATCGCGATCCGAGCCGCGTTATTCTCGCGGGTTGTCGATTGCGCCGTATGGGCATCAGGCAGTTTTTCGGTTACTGTCGCCACTCACCTTCATGAGAGCCATCAGCATAGGCCCGAGCGAAAACTCCCCGCGCTCCGAGCGCCTCGTCAGATCACGCAAATATCCACCGGCAGATGTTATGAAATTCGACCTCTCCAGAATGCAGGCGATCGCAACGGCGGCATTTTCCGGACCCATCGCATTGCAAGCCTCTTCATAGGCTGACGGGCTGACACCCAGCATCGAACGTACAACGACGGCAGCTTTCATTAATTCTCGCCAGTGCTCAATGCGGCCGCCAGGGCCGTAGTCCGCGATCTGCGGGCAGGCGCGTAAAACCATTCCGAGCGGAAACGCTTTGATTGGTTCAGGCTTCGCCTTCGCCCTTTTAGGCGACATACTTGTCGGCCGAATATCTGCCACTGCGCTCTCGGCCCGCTCTTTTTCAGAGCCAGGTTCAAGTTCATTAATGGATTCGGTATTTGAATTCTGTATGTGGCAGGCATTCTGACCGGCATTGCCATGCATATTTTCAGTTTTTAGCTGCAGTTCCAAGATGTTGAGAACCTCTTCCCGCAGGAGTTCCATTTCATCAAGGGTGATCTCGACCTGCATCCGGTCCGGATGGCGTGGAAGGCGGGAAAGAATACCGATATACGCAGCTTCAACCCGCTCCCAGTTGCCTGTAACTCCCTCTTCCACAGCAGCCGAGATCAGCTTGCGCACATCACGACGGCAGATCGTGAGGGCTTCCTTCGCTCGACGGAAACGAACGCGTTCGGCGGCGACGTCCTGGGCCATCAGTGCGAGTTCCATGGCTCGGGCCAGCAGCGGTGTCAGGTCAAATCCGTAGGCCTGCTCGACCTCGCCATCGCGGTTACGATGCGCGTACCGTTTGCCATTAGGGCTGTCGCGCCGCAGAATAAGGCCTGCATCGACAAGCGCCGCGAGTTGTCGGCGCAATGTCGTCTCGGTGATCCCGTGGGCCCGCACGGATAGCTGGGCGTTGGATGGGAAAACTACCAACCCGTGGCTAGGATCGAGCTCCGCATGAGGGTGAAAGGTCAGCAGGGCATCAAGGACGGCAAGTGCCCGGTCCTGGATTCCCAGGCGTTCCCGTGCCTGACACACGTCACGAAACACCTTCCACTTTTCGATACGCGTGCCAGGCTGCGGATTCTCGATCGCCATCTGTCCTCGTACCAGGGCGAGCGACATCGGCCGCCGCCCAAAGGGCGTCGTCACATGTCCCGTCTGCATTTTTCTTTCACCTTGCTTCAGGCAAAGGAAATCCGCTCACCAAATCGGCGCCAAGACTCTTGACTGTGATTCCGGGAAATGCGATTCTCGATCCTGCTAGAGATGACGAGAGAGGCTTCCACGGTTCGCCGTTCGGGGGCCTTTTTCTTTTGCGGTTCAGTCTCCGTCTGTTTCGGTTTTCGATCCTTTGTACTCTTCGTACAAACGACTCATGTGCGAAGACAGCCATTCACTGAAGGGCCGCGCTTCAACATTCGTAAGCTCGATAGCAACTTTCTTTGCCTTCGAATTCATCACCACGTTCAGGGAACGATCGTCCGACGTCCAGTCCCGGACGGGGACGTCTGCCTTCGGCTTCTTCGCGGCTGACTTCGACTTGTATCGCTTCAGGTAGTTGTGGAGCGCATCGAAACGTTCGCTTTCAGAAAGCTTCTGGAGCTCGCCGGATTTCGAATACTCCAGGGCCACCTTTGACAGGGCAGGGGCAAGCACCAGCTGGCGAAGGCTCAGCCACCGGTCTCGCCCGATTTTCTTGGATGCGCCGAGCGCCGTGATAACTGCTGCCGGCACGGTTTCAACGACTGCCAGCATCTTGGAGAGCATCGCTTCATCTACGGCGAGCGATGATCGGACCACGTCCTTCGTCATTCCAGACGCAATCAGGTTCTGAGCGAAGTATGCGCGCTCTATGAACGACAGGTTTGAACGGGCCGCGTTTTCCTGCCCCTGCACAATCGCCGAAGTCGCGTCGTCGAGCTTTTTGACGATTGCTTTAACTGGAACTCCAAGCTCAAGTGCGACCCGCAGGCGACGATGCCCGAACACGACCATGTATCGCTTGGCATCTGTCGAGCTAGGCCGGACAAGGATAGGTGTCGTCTGTCCTGCTTCCTTGATCGCCTGGAGCAACTCCTCGAATTCCTCTCCATCGTCAGACAGGCGGTCGGCAACGAAGGATACGTCGATGAGTCGCGGATCAAGATCAACGATCACCTCGCCTTCCATAAGCTTCTTGGTGTTCTCGGCCATGTCCTCAATGGAGCGGACAACAGTCTTGGCCGCTCCCGTCATACCGTAGCCCGGTTTGGTCGGAGTTTGGTTTGCCGAAATCGCCGCAAGATCAAGTTTCGCAAACGGATTTTCACGAGACATGACTGCCCCCCGATCGTGTTGTCAAAGGCGACAAACTATTGAATGCACTATGCAAAATGTCGAAAAAAACGGCTGACAAGGTCATCATTTTCGCCCCCAGACACCGTGGATGAGCTCAACGATCTCCGAATTGGCCGCATTCAGGCTCTCCATAGCCCTGTCGTAAGTCGCGCGGACGAATTCGCCCCGCTCGACCTCGTACAAAGTCTGCTTCTTGATCGAAGCATCGGAAATCGCGGTCGACTTCAGCACGTGGTTTCTCAGCATCTGCTGGGCAAACATTGACTGCATAAACCCGACCATCTGAGCCTGCGGAATGTCCGTCGGTTCAAATCGCGTGATCAGATATCTGAACCATTGAACGCGCATCTCGGCGCCGGCCTCGGCGACCGGCCCCATGATCCCGCCAAGCATCATAAGGAACTGGCTCATCGACATTATGTCCAGCATCTGAGGATGGATGGTGATGAGGATCCCGGTCGACGCCATCAGCGCTGTGATCGTTAGGTAGCCAAGCTGAGGCGGGCAATCGATAACGACCACATCATACTTGTCTTCAACCTGCTTGAGAGCGCTGGCGATCCGCATGTAGAACAGTCTGCCGTCTTCACCCTTCTTGGAAGAAATTGCGAGCGGCACGTCATATTCGTATTCTTGGAGAACCAGGTTTGCCGGCACGACGTCAAGCCCCGGAATGTTGGTCGGCTGGATGACGTCGCTGATTGACTTGCGCTCGTCATCAAAGCGGAGGGCCTCGTAGAGAGACGCCGTATCATCAAGCTCAGGCTGGATCCCGAAGAGGGAAGTGAGTGATGCCTGGGGATCGAGGTCCACCGCGAGCACGCGGTGGCCGGTGAGGGCGAGATATTGAGCCAGATGTGCGGCCGTTGTGGTCTTGCCGCTGCCACCTTTGAAGTTGACGACCGACACGACCTGCATCGGCTCGCCCTCCCGGCGCTTGGGGACATAAAATCTCTTGTCGGATTTCTTGTTGGCCTCAAGATAATCACGAAGCTGTAGCATCTGGTCAGCCGTGTAGTATCGGCGTCCACCAATCGACTCGATCTCCGGACCTTTTCCGTCAGCGTGAAGCTGCCTGAGATGAGTCTGCGTTACGCCGATGAAGTCAGCAACCTCCGCAAGCTGGAATTTGCGCAGGCCCTTGCGGGCGTCAGGCGGGTACTGCTGGCTGCGCAACATGTGCAACGCACTTGAGATCTTCGACCCCTGATGGGCGATCTCGATATCAAATCTGTTGGCCAACATATTGCTCATTTCGCGAAGTATTTCCCGGACGTCGTCACTTTCGAAAAAATGGCTAGAACGCCATCATTTGCGAAACTATCTCCCGATTCCCAGCGAGTCGCAAGACATTTAAGGTTAACAAGAAGTTAACGCCTTCTCTTCGAATTTTGCGGTCACTTCGATTCATGCATACAGTTCCATGACTTAGGCGAACTAACTTGGCTCGTGATGCCTAGCCCAAAAACGCAGCCAAGGTTGTTGATCCACACTTCAATCATTTCATTGGCCGGCACTAAACCCCGATTCGATGCCGACGCGTAGGTGCAGATCTGCATATAGCCACACACGATTCGTGATGATTTTTGTGTGCCCGGGTTCGATTCTCGGAGTGGAAGCATGCACATCACAGTCGTTTCGCCGGATCGCTATGGGCAGCATCTTGGCTTGCTGGCGCAAATGCATCGGCTTCGCGCCAAGGTCTTCGGATTGCGCATGGGCTGGGAGGTCTCCGTCAAAAACGGGGAGGAGCGCGATCGCTACGATGCGTTCGGGCCGTCCTACGTCCTGGCCGTTAACGACGACCATCGGGTTATAGGCTGCGCCCGTCTTCTCCCTGCCATGGGTCCGACCATGCTCTCGGACATGTTTCCACACCTGCTCGCGAACGGATCTCTCGCCGCACATCCCGCGATGATCGAAAGCTCCCGGTTCTGCGTCGACACGGCGCTGGACGCGAGGAGGGGAGGCGGCCAACTCCACCTTGCCACGCTCACCATGTTTGCCGGCATCGTCGAGTGGTCGATGGCAAACGGCTACCGCGAGATCGTGACGGGAACCGATCTCCGCATCGAGCGCATCTTCAAGCGCGCCGGCTGGCCGATGACCCGCTTGGGTGAGCCTACGCCCCTTGGCGACACGCAAGCGGTGGCCGGAAGCTTGCCTGCGGATCAGGGTAGCTTCGACCGGCTGCGGCCCATCGGATACCGCTCGGACATCGTTCCGACAGAGAGTGCCGCGACGCGGAGAGTGGTGTGACCCAGTTGCTCTCCCATTCCCGCCTCGTGCGCAAACTCCAGGATGCGCTCGGCGACCGCCTGTGTGTCGCGCTCGATGATGCCAGCGTCGTCGAAATCATGTTGAACCCGGATGGCCGCCTGTTCATCGAGCGGCTAGGCCACGGGGTTGCACCGGCCGGCGAGATGACCTCGGCGGCGGCTGAAGTCATCATCGGCAGTGTTGCCCATGCTTTGCAGTCGGAAGCCGATCACGAGCAGCCGATCATATCGGGCGAGCTGCCGATCGGCGGCCATCGTTTCGAGGGCCTGCTTCCACCGGTTGTCTCCGCACCGACCTTCACCATTCGTCGCCGCGCCTCGCGCCTCATCCCCCTCAACGACTACGTCAAGGCCAAGGTGATGACCGAAGCGCAGGTCTCTGTGCTCCGGAGCGCCATCGCCAACCGTCTGAACATAGTCATCTCCGGCGGCACGGGGTCGGGCAAGACGACGCTCGCCAACGCCGTCATCGCCGAGATCGTCGCGACAGCGCCAGAGGATCGCATGGTGATCCTCGAGGACACGGCCGAGATCCAGTGCGCCGCCGAAAATGCCGTCGCGCTGCACACCAGCGATAGCGTCGACATGGCGAGGCTTCTCAAGAGCACGATGCGCCTGCGGCCCGACCGCATCATTGTCGGCGAAGTCCGCGATGGCGCGGCCCTAACCTTACTGAAAGCTTGGAATACCGGCCATCCCGGCGGTGTGACGACAGTGCATTCGAACACCGCCATGTCCGCCTTGCGCCGTCTCGAGCAACTGACGTCGGAGGCAAGCCAGCAGCCGATGCACGAGGTAATCGGCGAAGCCGTCGATCTCGTCGTGTCGATCGAGCGAACGGGTCGCGGCCGGCGTGTGCGCGATGTCATCAACGTCGAAGGCTTCAAAGGCGGAGCCTATCAGACTGAACACTATGCCCAGATCGATGAGGATAGCCATGCAGCCTAAGCATCATCATACACTTGTCCGCGCTGCCGCCTTGATTGGAGTGATCGTTGCCTCGCCGGCCATCGCCTCGTCGGGCGGCGGTGGACTGCCGTGGGAGTCACCGTTGCAGCAGATCCAGCAATCGATCACAGGACCGGTGGCCGGGTTCATTGCGTTGGCAGCCGTGGCGATCGCCGGCGGCATGCTGATATTCGGCGGCGAGCTCAACGATTTCGCGCGACGGCTTTGCTATATCGCTTTAGTCGGCGGCGTCCTGTTAGGCGCGACCCAGATTGTCGGCCTGTTCGGCGCCACCGGCGCCACGATAGGCGGGATCGAGCCAAAGGTTCAGGTCCACGCCATCGCACAGTCTGCCTTCACTTCGCGGGCAGGGGAGGGGGCTCGTGGCTGACACCGGCTCCAGTCTTTCGCGTTCGCGGATCCATCGAGCTCTCTCGCGGCCCAACCTGCTGATGGGCGCCGATCGGGAACTAGTCCTCCTGAGTGGCCTTGCGGCCATCATCCTGATCTTCGTCGTGCTCACCTGGTATGCGGCGATCTTCGGCTTGGCGCTCTGGCTCGTCGCCATTGCCGCCCTTCGGATGATGGCGAAATCCGATCCGCTAATGCGGCGCGTCTATCTTCGCCACGTCTCGTACAAATCGTCGTACCGGGCGACCTCCACTCCCTGGCGTCGTTACTGAGGGATATGCCATGGTAGCCCTTAATCGTTTCCGACAACCCGGCCCTTCCTTTGCCGACCTGGTCCCCTATGCCGGTCTGGTCGATAACGGCATCATGCTCCTGAAAGACGGAAGCCTGATGGCCGGCTGGTATTATGCCGGCCCTGATAGCGAGAGCTCGACTGACGCCGAGCACAACGAGGTCAGCGGTCAGATCAACGCGATCCTGTCCCGCCTCGGCTCCGGCTGGATGATTCAGGTCGAAGCGGCCCGCGTGCCGACAACCGACTATGCGGCTGAAGAGAGTTGCCACTTCCCAGACGCCGTTTCCCGCGCCATCGACGCAGAGCGGCGGGCGCATTTCGAGCGGGAACGAGGACATTTCGAGAGCCGGCATGCGCTGATCCTGACCTGGCGACCGCCGGAACCGCGGCGCTCTGGGCTCGCTCGCTATGTCTATGCCGATGAGGGCAGTCGGTCAGCCACCTATGCCGAGAGCGCGCTGGACAGTTTCCGGACATCCATCCGCGAGGTTGAACAGTATCTTGCAAACGTCGTGACGATCCGGCGCATGGTGACTGAGGAAACCGAAGAGCGGGGCGGGTTTCGAATTGCGCGGTATGACGAGCTCTTTCAGTTCATCCGCTTCTGCGTGACCGGCGAGAACCATCCGGTGCGCCTGCCGGAAATTCCGATGTATCTCGACTGGCTTGTGACGGCCGAGCTGCACCATGGTCTGACGCCCACCGTCGAGAACCGCTTCCTTGGTGTCGTGGCGATCGATGGCCTGCCGGCAGAAAGCTGGCCGGGCATACTCAACTCTCTCGACCTCATGCCGCTGACTTATCGCTGGTCGAGCCGCTTCGTCTTTCTTGATGAACAGGAAGCCCGGGTTCGGCTCGAGCGCACACGCAAGAAATGGCAACAGAAGGTGCGACCATTCCTCGATCAGTTGTTTCAGACGCAAAGCCGGTCGCTCGACCAAGACGCGATGCTGATGGTGGCGGAATCCGAGGATGCGATCGCGCAAGCCGCATCGCAGCTTGTTTCCTATGGCTATTACACGCCGGTCATCGTGCTCTTTGACGACGAGCCGTCGCGTCTTCAGGAAAAGTGTGAGGCAATCCGCCGGCTGATCCAGGCCGAAGGGTTCGGAGCGCGGATCGAGACGCTCAATGCAACGGACGCCTTTCTCGGTAGCCTGCCGGGTGTCTCCTACGCGAATATTCGCGAGCCGCTGATCAATACGCGCAACCTTGCGGATCTCGTGCCCCTGAACTCGGTCTGGTCCGGAAGCCCTGTGGCGCCGTGCCCGTTCTACCCGGGCGGCTCGCCGCCGCTGATGCAGGTCGCCAGCGGATCGACGCCGTTTCGGCTGAACCTGCATGTCGACGATGTTGGCCATACGCTAATCTTCGGTCCGACTGGCTCCGGCAAGTCGACCCTGCTGGCGCTGATCGCCGCGCAGTTCCGCCGTTACGAGAACGCCCAGCTGTTCGCCTTCGACAAGGGACGCTCGATGCTGCCGCTGACGCTTGCTGCCGGCGGCGATCATTACGAGATCGGTGGAGAGGGAAGAGGGGGAGAGGAGGAGGGCTCGCCGCGGCTCGCCTTCTGCCCGCTCTCGGAACTCTCAACCGACGGCGATCGTGCCTGGGCATCCGAATGGCTGGAGACGCTAGTCGCATTACAGGGCGTGACCGTGACCCCTGATCATCGCAACGCGATCTCGAAGCAGATCTCATTGATGGCGCAGTCGCGCGGCCGGTCACTGTCGGACTTCGTCAGCGGCGTGCAGATGCGCGAGATCAAGGACGCGCTCCACCATTACACTGTTGACGGACCGATGGGACAGCTCCTCGATTCCGAAGAGGACGGGCTGACACTCGGCACCTTCCAGTGCTTCGAGGTCGAAGAGCTGATGAACATGGGCGAGCGCAATCTCGTGCCGGTCCTCACCTACTTGTTTCGTCGCGTCGAAAAGCGGCTGACCGGTGTGCCAAGCCTGATCATTCTCGATGAGGCCTGGCTGATGCTCGGCCATCCCCTGTTTCGCGACAAAATCCGCGAATGGCTGAAAGTGCTGCGCAAGGCCAATTGTGCCGTGGTGCTCGCCACCCAGTCGATCTCCGACGCCGAGCGCTCCGGCATTATAGACGTGCTGAAAGAAAGCTGCCCGACCAAGATTTGCCTGCCGAACGGGGCGGCCCATGAACCTGGCACCCGCGAATTCTATGAGCGCATCGGCTTCAACGAGCGGCAGATTGAGATCGTCTCGACCGCATTGCCGAAGCGCGAATATTACGTCGCGTCCCCGGATGGAAGGCGCCTGTTCGACATGGCGCTCGGTCCGGTCGCGCTCTCCTTCGTCGGCGCGTCGGGCAAGGACGACCTAAAACGCATCCGGACACTTGTCTCAGATTACGGCAAACACTGGCCGCTTCACTGGCTGCAACAGAGAGGGATTGCTCATGCAGAAACCTATCTTCAAGACCCCTGATCGCGTCCCGGCGATCGCAGCGATTGCGATCATCATAACGTTGGCGCAGCCTTCACTGGCATCGGCTGGTGGTGTTACCGGCGAAGCGACCGAGTTCACGCAGCTTGCCAACAATGCCGAGCTGATCTCGTTAGTCGGCAAGTCGGCCGAGCAGGTGAATAACCAGATTACCCAGATCAACCAGCTGGCCGAGCAGATTCAGAACCAGCTGAAGATCTACGACAACATGCTGCAGAACACCGCACAGTTACCGGACCACATCTGGGGCCAAGTCGAGGACGATCTCAAGAAGCTGCAGAGCATTGTCGGACAGGGACAGGGCATCGCCTTTTCGATGGGAAATATCGACGATCAGCTGAAGCAGAGGTTTCAAAGCTATGCCGATATGCAGGCTAACCTGCCGACGCAGACAAATTTCTCCACCACCTACCAGTCCTGGTCGGACACCAACCGAGACACGATCGCCGGGACGCTGAAGGCGGCGAACCTCACGGCCGACCAGTTTTCCAGTGAGGAGACAACGATGTCGTCGCTTTGGGGCATGTCGGAAAGCGCCGATGGCCAGATGAAGGCACTGCAGGTCGGTCATCAGATCGCAGCCCAGGAGGTCGCGCAGATGCAGAAGCTGCGCGGTCTCGTCTCGCAGCAGATGACGATGATGGGCACCTGGTATCAGTCGGAGCAGGCGCAAAAGGATCTGGCGCAAGCAAGGCGGGAGAAGTTCTTCAATGCGCCGGAGCACGATATTCGCAGTGGCCAGACCATGGAGCCACGCTGGTGAGCGCGCGGCTGATCATGGCCCTTGCACTTGCAGGGCTCATCGGCTTTGGCGCCGGCGCGAGCTGGATGAAGTGGCAATCGTCCTCAGCGCAGGTGACCAGCGGCAATGTCACGACCCCGTCGTCCGACGAGGCGCAGCGCGTCCATCGCGAGAAATTCTTCAGTGGTGATTCAGAGCGTGACGTTCGGAGTGGACAGGAGATGAAACCGAGATGGTAATCGCTCGTCCGTCCCGCAAGCTTGAGCTAGCCTTCATCGCGATCGGCATTGTTCTTCTGGCGAGCGCGCCGGCGCTCGCCCAGCAGGGGCAGGTTCTGACGACGCTCGAGAACTCGGTCGCCGCTGCGGTCAAAGGCTGGGAATCACGGATTATCGAAGCGGCCCGATCCCTGTTCTGGATTCTGGCAGGGATAGAAGTTGGCATTGCTGCGGTGTGGCTCGCCATCAATGCCGCCTCGCTCGATACCTGGTTCGCCGAACTCGTACGCCGGATCATGTTCATCGGCCTCTTCGCCTTTATCCTCGATCGCGGTCCAGCACTTGGCAAGGCGATCGTCGATAGCCTTTACCAGATCGGTGCGGGCGGCGGGTCGGCGTCGCCCGCCAATATCTTCGACGCTGGCATTCGGGTCGCGTCCAAAATGTCGGAACAGGCGAAGTTCGGGCTTTGGGAGGATAATGCACTCGCGATCGCCGCGGTTTTCGCCATGGTCGTCGTGGTCGTCTCATTCAGCCTGGTCGCCGCGATCTTCGTCGCGGTCATGGTCGAGATGTATGTCGGCCTTCTCGCCGGCATGATCATGCTCGGGCTTGGCGGTTCGTCCTACACGAAAGACTTTGCCGTTCGATATCTCGTCTACGCGTTCTCCGTTGGCATGAAGCTGATGGCGCTGGTGATGATTTCGAAGGTCGGATCCGACATTCTGCTCGGTCTGGCCGAGACGCCGTCGACGAATTCGGACCAGTTCATCAATACGCTTGCCATCGCCGGTATCTCGGTCGTTGTCTTCGTCATCGCCATGTATGTGCCGCCGATCATCCAGGGCGTGGTGCAGGGTGCGTCCGTCTCCGGTGGCATGGAAGCAATCCGGCACGGTGGACAGGCCGCCTCGTTTGCAGCAGGCGGCGTGGCGCTCGCCGCCGGTGCGGCCGGCGCGGGCTTTGCGGCTGGGCAAGCGGCCCGCTCGGCGGGATCGTCCATGGCGGGTGCCGCCCTTCGCGGCATGGGCTCCGGGGTCTGGTCTGCCGGCAGTGCGGCAGGATCGGCAGCCAAGGAAAAGGCGATCGGCTCGCCGGGCGCCTATGCCGGCTCGCTCCTTGGGCTTGCCAACGCCAAGCTCGATGGCAACCGCAGCGGCACCAGTCGGCGCACTCCACCTCCCGAACGCAATGACAAATCTTGAAGAAGGACGGGACAATGGCTGCCGATCGCGCACCCGATAACCCCTATCTCGCCGCCCGTCAGGAATGGAGCGAACGCTATGGCTCCTATGTTAAGGCGGCATCTGCCTGGCGCATCGTCGGCATCACCGGTATGCTGATGGCCGTTGTCGGCTTTTCCTACGCACTCTATCAGTCGACGCAGGTCAAGCTCGTTCCCTATATTGTCGAAGTCGATAAGCTCGGAACTGCGGCGACGGCCGGCTTCCCGCAACAGATCGAGTATGCCGATCCCCGCGTTGTGCGCGCCACCCTTGGTGGCTTCGTCTCGAACTTCCGCTCCGTCACACCGGACGCGGTGGTGCAGAAGCAGTATATCGACCGGACCTATGCCCTGCTCAGAACGTCCGATCCGGCAACCGAAAAGGTCAATGCCTGGTATCGCTCCAGTTCGCCCTTCGAGAAGGCGAAGAATTCTACGGTCGCCATCGAGGTTAACAACATCGTGGCCCTATCCAACCAGTCATACCAGATCGACTGGACCGAGTTCGAGCGCGATCGCAAAGGCAAGGAAACCGCCCTTCGCCGTTTTCGTGGCATCGCCACCGTCACTTTGACCCCGCCCCAAGACGAGGGCGTCATCCGGCTTAACCCTATCGGCCTTTATCTCAAGGACTTCGATTGGACCGCACAGCTTTGAAAGGCGTGGCCTCCCCATGATCAAGATTTTTTGGACTGGCCGCGCACGCATGGGTGGGCGATTTGCCTTGGCTCTGGCAACTGGCGTGATCGCTGGATCGACGCTCGTAACTCCATCGAAGGCTCAGCAGGTCTCCGCCAACGAGAGAAAAGGTATCGACATCTCGGGAAAGTGGCGGGGCACGCGTGGCCTGGTCACCAAGGGTGACGATGGAAAGATCATCTTCCTCTATGGCGAGGTACAGCCGTCCGTAGTCTGCTCACCGCTGCAGGTCTGCGATATCGAATTGCAGCCGGGCGAGGTCGTGCGCGATGTCCTGGTCGGTGACACCGTTCGTTGGAAGGTGGAACCTGCGACCTCCGGGGCGGCGGGCGGCCAGGCAATCCATCTGATCGTCAAGCCATCCGAACCAGGCCTAGTCACCTCGATGGTCGTGACCACGTCGCGTCGCACCTATCATATCCAGCTTAAATCGCATCCAACCCAGTACATGGCGCGTGTCGGTTTCGAATATCCGGAAGACGTGTCGGCAAAGCTCGCCGATATCAATGCGCGACTGGAGGCCAGCACCGTTCCCGGCGCCAATGTTCCGGCGGAGCAGCTCAGCTTCTCCTATTCGGTCTCCGGTCGGGCCGGCTGGCGGCCGACGCGCGTCTACAGTGATGGGCAGAAGACCTATATCCAGTTCCCGCGGCGGATTTCCGCCCAGGACGCCCCGGTCCTGTTCGTCGTCTCGGGCGGGCAGAACCGGATCGTCAATTATCGCATGAAGAACGATATGATGATCGTCGACTATAACGTCGAAAAGGCCGTCCTGGTCTCTGGTGTCGGCTGGAAGCAGGAAAAGGTGACGATCAAGCGGGGAGGGCGGTGATGCGATCTTCTCAGATGCTGACGTCTCGCCGGTTTGTCGTCGCCGGTCTCATCGCAACACTCCTGTCCGGATGCCAGAGCGTTGGAAGTGACGGTCTCATGGTCAGCGATGCCCCGCCTGACCTATCCGGGCCGGCGGCGAGTGCGATCGCCGGTGACATGGTCAGCCGGCTCGCCGAAGAGATCGGACAAGGTAAGGCGACCGTAGCGCTGAAGCCAGACGGGTCTCCCTTCGGCCAAGCGCTCGAGGCGGCGCTCAAAGGCTGGGGCTATGCTGTTGTCACCGACCAGAAGGCTGATCAAAAGATCATTCCACTTACCTATGTGATCATGCCGTTCGAGGGCCAGGTGCTTGCCCGTCTCTCAACCGCGAACGTCGAGCTCGGGCGCGCCTACACCGTCACGGCGAACGGGGCGACGCCAGCGAGCGCTTTATCGCTCCTGAAGCGCGGGTGAGGGGAGGGGATCATGGTACAATCGCTGAAACTCGGTGGCGCTACCAACGAGGAGGCGCAGTCCGGCATGCGCCGGATCAACCGCCTGCCGATCATCATCGTCATCGTGCTGCTGGTCGCCTTCCTCGGCGTCATCTTTTACGGCCTGACCTCGCGCGGAATGTTCTTCAGCAAAGACGCGGGGCTGGAGACCAACACGGGCACCCCGGCTTCCACCTTCGCCGATCAGATCAAGCGTGGCGTCACCGATGGAATTATCGGCGATCCCGAAAGCCAGGTGACCTATCAGCCAACGCCGGTAGAGAAAAAGGAAGAGCGGGTCACAAACCCGTTTCCGACACATCGGACGGCAATTGAAGAGCAAAAGTCGGAGCTGGAACCCGAGGCTGTCTGGCGGGCACGGCTTCATCGTGAAAACCAGGAGCAGTATTTGCGCGAGCAGCAACGCCAGCGTATGGCGCGGCTGCAGGCCAGCGACGCGGCCTATGACGCGCCGCTGGTCATCGATCGCAGCAAACTGGAGGCGGCCGCGAAAACCGACGATCAGCGCTCGGCCAACACGGACACCGGGTCGTCGACACGATCATCCATGCCCGACCTCTATGCCGCGGCCCTGAAGAACGGTCTGCTTGGTCAAAATGTCGATCAGAACGGACAAACCTCGAAGGAGGAATTCTTCAACAGCGACTTGAAAGAGCTTGGCTATCTCCCAAACCCGGTCGTACCGCCGCAATCACGCTTCGAGCTCAAGCGCGGCTCTGTCATTCCGGCGACCCTTATCACCGGGATCAATTCCGATCTTCCCGGACGGATCACGGCGCAGGTCAGCCAGAACGTCTATGACAGCGCCACCGGGCATCTCTTGCTGATCCCGCAGGGCGCAAAACTGTTCGGGCGCTATGACAGCAAAGTATCTTTCGGCCAGAGCCGCGTTCTTGTCGTCTGGACGGACCTTATCTTCCCTGATGGATCCACGCTGCAGATCGGCGGCATGGTTGGCACGGATACGCAGGGCTATGGCGGGTTCAACGACAAGATCAACAATCACTACTGGCGGACATTCGGCTCGGCGGCGCTGATCGCGTTGATCGGGACGGGGATCGATGCGGCAATCCCGGAGAGCGCGACACTTGCAACGCGAGAGACGGCTTCAGATGCGGCGCGGCGGAATTTCGCGGAAAGCTTCGGCCGTGTTACCGAGCAAACGATCAGCCGAAACCTCAATGTGCAACCGACGCTGGAGATTCGGCCGGGCTATAAGTTCAATGTACTGGTCGATCAGGATGTTGTGTTTCCACGAGCTTACCGGAATTGACCCCTTCAGCGCTATTGGCGAAGCATCAGCCTGATCAATAAAAGCCTCTGTCCAGCAATTTTCCCTTCATTATAGCTTAGAGACACTGGCGAGATCAGTCTCGCCCTACTTCGAACTGCACAATCCGAGCGAGCCAGATGATTATTGAGTGATCCGCATCGAAACGATCAAAACTGATGACGACTGTCCGCTCGAGAAGCGTTTCCGGCCATCCGATCCGCAGGCCGCTGTAACGAACCATCGTCCCCTTTGGCCCGACCGGCGGCTTTATCAAAACAAGCTGTCGGTCAGTTGAGAGCGCTGGAATGCTTTCCGCAGATACGGATTGGCCCCTTCAATGTATCAATACCGTACGCTGCAGCGCGGACCGTCGTCGGGTTCGTCCCCTCGTCACGTCCGCCCATCTCGCTGATCAGCGTAGCACCGAGATCGCGGGTGAAACTGATAATCAAGTTTTGCCTTTTCCGGAGAATATCTGTTCACGGGTTGCTGGATGAGCCTTACTAATAGCCCGAACGGCTTCCCGCGCCATTCGTTAGGCGTCACACGCTGAGGCAAAGATATTTTACCTCGACATAATCCTCGATGCCGTATTTTGAACCTTCGCGGCCCTGGCCGGACTGCTTGATGCCGCCGAACGGGGCGACTTCAGTGGAGATCAGCCCGGTATTGATACCGACCATGCCGTATTCCAACGCTTCTGCTACACGGAAGATCTTTGCCATATCCTTTGAGTAGAAGTAGGACGCCAGACCGAACTCGGTGTTGTTGGCCATTTCGATTACGTCTTCTTCTGTATCGAACTTGAAGAGCGGCGCCACCGGACCGAAGGTCTCCTCGCGCGCAACCTTCATTTCCATCGTGACGCCGGTCAGGACAGTCGGCTGGAAAAACAGACCGCCCCTTGCGTCTGGCTTCCCGCCAACAGCCACCTTGGCGCCCTTTTCAAGTGCGTCAGCGATATGCTCAGTGACCTTCGCCACGGCGGCCTCCGTGATCAGCGGGCCCGCGCTTACACCAGGCTCGAAGCCATCGCCGATCTTCATTATACCGACTTTGGCGGCGAGTTTTTCGGAAAAGGCGTCATAGACGCCAGACTGGACATACAGGCGGTTAGCGCACACACAAGTCTGACCGTTGTTTCGATATTTCGAAATCATCGCGCCTTCAACCGCCGCATCGAGATCGGCGTCCTCGAAGACAATGAAGGGCGCGTTTCCACCAAGCTCGAGACCCAGCTTCATGATCTGCTCTGCGCCTTGGCGCATCAGGATCTTCCCGACTCCGGTCGAGCCTGTGAACGTGAGCTTGCGGACTTTCTCGTTCTCGGTGAACTCCCTGCCGACCGACGGCGAATCGTTCGAAAGGATGACGCTGAAAATGCCGTCCGGAACGCCTGCCCTTTGGGCAAGAAGGGCGAACGACAGCGCCGAAAGAGGCGTCTCGGCAGCCGGTTTTGAGACTATGGCGCAGCCCGCAGCCACAGCCGGTGCAAATTTACGGGCCAGCATGGCATTTGGGAAATTCCACGGCGTTATTGCCGCCACGACCCCAACTGGCTGCTTGATGACAATAATGCGCTTATCCTGCAGATGACCGGGAATAGTGTCGCCGTAGACCCTCTTGGCCTCCTCACCGAACCACTCGACATAAGACGCTCCGTAGAGCACCTCGCCTTTCGCTTCAGCCAATGGCTTGCCCATTTCGATCGTCAGGATCGCGGCGAGATCGTCTGCATTTGCGACAATCAGGTCATAGAGCTTGCGAAGTATACCGGCCCGCTCCTTGCCTGTCCTCCGGGCCCAGTCCTTTTGGGCCCTGTAGGCCGCATTGATGGCGCGAAACGCCTCTGCACGATTCATATCCGGTAGCGTGGCAATCACCTCGCCATTGGAAGGGTTGACGACCTCAAAGGTCTGGCCGGTATCGCTCCTGGCGACCCACTCACCAGCGATGAGCGCCTTGTCGATGACGAGGGACGGATCCTTCAGCTTGGCAAACAGCGTCTGGGAAATGGTCATAGAAGAGTAGCCTCTCTGGCATATTCGCGGAGCATTTCTTCAAAAAAATATCGAGTGCTTCCGCAAAACAAATTGTCTGGGGTTGTGATCTGGCGCGGAACCGAACGGCATCGGTGAGGACGCCACTGGTCAATGCCGGCTTCTGAAATTCGCGGGGTCGTCCTGTAGGCTTGCATGCCTGATCCGAGGCAATGAGCGAAACACCGTCACTTTGCCTGCTGCCTGCCGTACCGTCCCAGAAGCGTCTTCAGCTCATCGTGCGGCAGGCCGAACAAGGTGTAGCCGTCCGCGCCCGTCATCGTGCGGGCGGCGACCAGAGCGTTGACGATCGCTTCCTCCGTAGCTTCCACCGTTGCCTGGAAGACGGGATCGAGTTGTCCCGTGGCAACCATCGGGCCTTCCTTCAGTTGCTCGTCGGGCGCATCGTTCGCGGCGGAGGTCGTGGAGAAGGATACGACCAGGTCGCCGGACCCATTGCCGGAAAAAGACCCGAGGCGGCCGATACCAAGCGACGCGCGTCGCGCGACACGATTCAAAACCATCGAACTCAACGGCACATCGGTCGCCACAACGACGATGATCGACCCGTCGTCAGGAACGGGCTTCCCGCCGGTGCCATCGACCTGGCATTCCGGCTCCTTTTTCTGGGCTGATTGGACCGGCGCGTAGCAGGGCAGCCACTTTGCGTTCAGTTCATGGCCGACCGGAACCCCTGAAATGCGCAGGACGTCGCGCGCGCCCGTGTTGCATTGGACTAACACCCCCACAACGTAGGGCGTCTTGCCGATAGAAATCGTGCGTGACGCTGTTCCGATACCGCCCTTGAAGCCGAAGCAGCGCATGCCGGTGCCCCCGCCCACATTGCCTTCGGCGACGGGACCGCCCTTCGCCTGTTCGATCGCCACCATCGCGTGCTCTGGCGTGACATGAAAGCCCTGAATGTCATTGATGCCGCCATCCCACGTCTCGGCAACAACAGGCGTCGACGCCTCGCCGAATTTCTCCGCGGTCCAGCGCTGTATCCCGGCATAGACCTGTCCAATGGCATTGGTGTTCGAGATTCCTACGGGGCCATAAACAAGGCCGAGGTCCTGGAGATAGGATTGGCCAGTCATCTCACCGTAGCCATTCAGGTTGAAGAAACCACCATTCACCGGTTTCGAGCTGGCATGCCCTCTTGGCAGCACAGCCGTCACGCCCGTCCGAACCGGACCTTGCCCCACCTGAGTCCGCCCGTCCCCCTCGATCAAGGTAACGTGGCCGACCTCGACGCCAGGCACGTCGGTAATTGCGTTGAATTTGCCCGGTGTCCCTTCGAATTCGACGCCTAGGTCGCGGGCACGGTCATTGGCCAACGCCATGGCGCTCGTCAGCGACGCCGCAAGCACGCCCGTAGTGAATATTTTAAGCACGCCAAACCTCCCAAAGCTGTGTGTTCGGCCAACTTATCGCTGCTGAAAGAGAGACAAATAGCGACAGGCTGGACATCGCATCGGATTGATCGATGTGACGGGACAGGTGTCCCCTGAAAGTAGGTTTTCTCTGGCGAGGCGCTCATCGCATGGGTTCGACACGGTACGCAGCGGTTGGCTGGGACGGTAGCTCGCCCAGTACCGTGTGAAAGGGACCCAAATCACCTGCGCGCGTTTATTTTGACTTTACGCGCTCCAAGTGGGTCGCCCCGAACGAATTGGATACATCGAAAATTGCGATGTTTCTGCAGCACGTTGCGGATTTAACATTTTATAAGCGCAGGGACTAATCAACTCCATGTGGTTGGTGATGGGAGGCATACTGCATGGAGTTATTAGGTTTTGGTGCAGGTGGCTGGGGCTGGTCGTTCCTCAGTGGACTGCTCGTCACTGTCGAAGTGGCGATACTCGCCTTACCGCTGGGTCTGTTTTTCGGTCTCATGATCGCATTGGGTAGACGGAGCAAATCGCGCCTCGTCAGGGCCGCATCGGTTGGCTATGCGAATGCATTCCAGGCGATACCAGAATTGCTGACTATCTTTGCGATATACCACGGTTGTTCGCAGCTGATTCAATTCCTGATGTCGGAACTCAATATTCAGACGTCCTGGACAGTTCCTGGCGTTGCGGCCGGATCTTTTGCTCTCAGTCTGGTGTTCGCTGCGTATTCAAGCGAGATATGGTTGGGTGCTCTGGCGGGCATCGGGCGTGGCCAGTACGAGGCGGCAATATCCCTTGGACTTCCGGGCATCGCATCCCTGCGAATTGTAATATTGCCCCAAGCATTTCGTCTTGCTCTTCCTGGACTCGGAAATCTCTGGATCATCCTCCTCAAAGATACCGCGCTTGTCTCGCTGATATCTGTCTCCGATTTTATGAGAGAAGTGAACCTGGCGGTTGCGGCAACCCATAGATACTTTGTGCTCTATCTGTTTGCCTGCCTCGGTTACATCCTCCTGACAAAAATATCGGAGTTTGCTCTCGAACGATTGAGCCTCAGAACGAGCCGTCACCTTGTGAGGACGGTATAATGGACACTTCGCTTGTTATCGAGAACGCCGCTCGCCTCTACGATGGGTTCAAGCTAACGCTTGCGTTGGTAGGGTTGTCGGCCATATGCGCCGCAATTTTAACCGTGCCGTTGGTTTTGGGATTGCGTTCGAATGCTTGGGCGCCACGGGCTGTTTCCCAAACCTATCTCACCTTCTTTCGCGGTTCTCCGCTCCTGGCTCAACTTTTCCTGCTCTACTACGGGAGCGGTCAATTTCGACCCCTATTAGAAGACCTCGGCGTCTGGTGGCTTTTCCGCGACGCCTTCTTCTGCAGCGTTCTCGCTTTTGCCCTTAATTCGGCAGCCTATACAGCCGCATTGGTGAAAGGAGCAATCGACGGCCTGCCTGAGGGGCAATGGGAGGCCGCTACCGCCCTTGGGCTTGGCTGGTTCACTACGCTTCGAAAAGTAATCATGCCGCAAGCCATTCGGCGAGCCCTGCCGGGATATGGAAACGAGATCGTTCTCTTGATCAAGGCAAGCTCCATTACAATGGCTGTAACTCTCTATGAATTACTAGGAGTTGTCAAAGTTATATACTCACGAACATTTGACATCGGAATCTATATTTGGGCAGCGGTTATATATATTTGTATTGTATCCGCCATCAGACTCGCCTTCAGGGCAATAGAGCAATCCTTTTTTCGATGGTGATCGATCTCATCCAGAAGCCTAAGTCGATGATGTCAAAACTTGGCCTGAGTGAGCAATATCGGGAAGCAATAAGCGGGCGGCATGACGCGACCGCAGGTGAAGCAATGTTAAATGGGAGGACCAAATGAAACGGGTAATTCACAATAAAGTGCTGCTTGCAGCGACAATGCTATCGCTCAGTGTAGCTTCTGCAATGGCTGAGGAGCGTCTACTCAGAATTGGAACCGACGGTCTCTATCCGCCCTTCAGTGTCGTCGACAACTCGGGCAAGGTGACCGGCCTCGACATCGAAATCGGCAACGCAATCTGCGCCAAGCTCGACGCAAAGTGCGAATGGACGGCGCAAGACTTCGAAGGGCTAATCCCGGCCATTCAGAACGGCCGTTACGACATGGTTATTGCATCACATTCGATCACGGATGAGCGCAAGAAGGCCGTGGACATGGTGAAGTACTACAACAATACAGCCAGCTTCCTTGTGCCGAAGAGCAGCGATGGATCTGACCTGTCACCGGAAGCGTTTACAGGAAAATCGGTGGGAGCCCAGACAGGAACCGTCCATGCTTCGTATCTCGAGCAAAAATTTTCAGGTTCGACGCTGAAATTCTATCCCTCCCAGATTGAAGCCTACGCCGATCTCAGCTCGGGTCGGATTGATGCCGTGATGGGCGACACCCCGACTCTCTATACGTGGGTGCAAAGCGAGGGCAAGGACTGCTGCAAGATATCAGAGACCAAGATTACGGACCCGGCAGTTGGAGATGGGGCCGGCATCGTCATCAAGAAAGGCAATGAACCGTTGCGTTCGGACGTTCAGAAGGCCGTCGATCTGATGTGGTCAAATGGTGAGTTTGATGCGATTTGGGCCAAATACTTCCCGTTCCGCATCGGAAACGATAAGTAAGCGGGGTGCTCGCGCCATGAACGGTTCATCTCAAACGGTGCCCCCTGATGCCGACTCGCGGCGCGAGGCAGTACCGGGAAACTACGCAGAAAGGCCCACCTTTGATCCGGGGGGGGGGCCGATCCGGATCTGGTTGTACGCAGACCGGATTTCATACCGACCAGGCGACCCCATTCAGATCTCGGTCAACACCAACGCCCAACGCTATTCGCTCGAAATATACCGGGACAGCGCAAATCGTAAGCTGGAGTTTCGCCGGACCGGTCTTCCACGAACTTGGTCTGCCACAAACGTGAATTGTTCGGAGGTGGGCTGCGACTGGCCAGTCTCGGTAGTCGTATCCGATACCGAACGCTGGCGTTCCGGCGGGTTCGTTATAAGGGCTTTCGTTGCGTCCGATAGTGATGGCGTTGTCGCCGAGAGCGAGCACGTCGTCATTATCGGGCCAACTCGCAATCGCGGATGACCGGGAATAATGACGGGCTCTGGTAACGGCCACAGCCACATAGACTGCCTATAATGTTTGGGGCGGCTCCAATCATTATCAGGGCCTTTCCGGGCCCAATGGAAATGATTCCACGCCGCGTCTTAGCGCCCAGCGACCCTACGCACGCGGTTTCATTGCAACGCCCAGATCGCGGACTCGCTCCTTGGCCGCCGCCATGCCGCTTAACAACGATGCCGCAAGGAGAACCGGAATGAATATCTTTAGCCCGCCAATTCGGCTGACCTTGTCACTCCTGAGATCAAGATAACAGCGACCCTATAGTATTGCATCGGACTGGTCGATGTAACACGATAGGGTTCCTCTGCAGTGTGGCTCTTCTCTGACCGCGCGTCCACTCACGTGGGATGGAGGCTTGCCCGATAGTACATTGCGGATAGTCAGTTCGCCGGCAGGCGCCCGCGAAGCGGCTCATTCGAGAAATTTCATCTCCGATTGCGCTTCAACACCCTCAGTCCTTTGGAGGAGCATCCTCCGCAAACCGTCCTGGCAAATGCTGTGTCAGCGGCTTCGTTCAATCCGTCTCAAATTTGTTGCTAAAGCGAGGCCAGTACCATCGGCACTGCGGGGCTTCGTCAAATTCGGCGTGCGGGTCCGTTGTCGATGCGACGCCGGCGTTTGGTGGTCGCGTACCTTCTCATATCCGTCGGCTCCGAGCCATATGGGTATGCCCGCTTGAATAGGCGGGGCCTTTGGAACGGATCGATACATCTACATTCACGATGTATGCACAGGATACTTCGGATTTAACATTCTCGCAGAATTGCACTCACTAATGCAGTCAGAGGGTGTCCCCCATATTGAAAAATACTGTGAGGAAAAAATGAAGTTATCTGCGCCACTACGACCATTTCTCGACTGGTCCGTGAATACCGAATGGGAGCGATGGACGGAGGTTGCCGTGTCGTTGCTGGGTATTCCCTATAGCGAGCACTATTCAGGCGAACCGCGGCCCAACGACCAGGCTTGGGCGCCTGAAGCGATCCGTGGTCAGTCTGGGAAAATTTGTGACGGACCTCACACCTGGGACTTTGACATTGGTGGCCCGCTCGAATCGTTTCTACCCAACGGTGGAAGGGATTGCGGGAATCTCAACCCGACCACGCAGTCATTCGATGAATACTTTTCTGCGGCAGTAGAGATCCTGAAGCGACAGTTTGCGTCATCAAAGTTCAGCGGAATTTTGGGAGGAGATCACGGCGTTACTGTTCCGGTGGTTCACGCCTTGGAAGCTATCGGGCAACCTGTGCACCTCGTTCAAATCGACGCCCATATGGATTGGCGGGACGAGAACCGGGGCGTGCGTCGAGGATATTCCAGCCCGATGCGACGAGCATCGGAACTGCCCTGGATCAGTGGAATTACCCAAATTGGTATTCGAGGAACTGGAACCATTGGCGCCATGGAGGTCGAAGCCGCACAGGATTATGGTGCAAAAATCATTACGGCCAGGGAAGTTCACGAAGGGGGGGTGGCCCCCATTCTTCAGCATCTCGACGGTAAGGGTCCATTCTACCTTACCGTTGACGCAGACGGATTGGACCCGTCGGTCATGCCTGCGGTTATCACCCCTTTGCCAGGTGGTCTTCGCTTCGACCAGGTTCTACCGATAGTACGCGCGTTGGCCAAGGCGCAGCTGGTCGGAATGGACGTGGTTGAAGTCGCGCCTGGGGTGGATCTCCCCAATCAGATTACTAGCATCACAGCAGGCCGCCTGATGGTGATTGCCATGGTTGCTGCAGTTCAGGCCAAGCAATAGCGAGTACTTTCAGGAGCGCCCATAAGAATAGTGACAAAGCTGTGTTACGTCGGTATCACCTATCTTCTGGATAAGTCTATCAACTTCCCACAGCTTGGCGAATTCGGGCGGCGCTCCTTTTGAAGGGGCCTAATTCGCTATGCTGGATATACCAAGTATTCGAGACATCGAGACTGCCAGGCTTGCGTTGTCGTGGTGATGCGCTTGTGGGGTGCGACGCAGGGAGGGCGTAGCCCCACCGGAGTTGCAGTGAAGGGAGCGATCGACCCGCTACCTCGGAGGCAATGTCAGGTTCGCTTTCAGGTTGTTGGAGCAATCATTTTTTCGATGGTGATCACTTCGACGGCGAACCCGAGGCCGATGGCAATGGGAACGGCACCTGGTCTGAGTGAACAACATAGACGAGCAATCAGTGGGCGGCGTGACGCGGCCCGGATCAGAAGCAAGTAGGCAAACTGGGAGAAACCAAAATGAAACTGGTAAATCGTTACAATGTGCTGCTCGCAACGGGACTGCTATCGCTCAGTGTCGCTTCGGCAATGGCTGAGCAGCGTACGCTCAAGATTGGAACCGACGGCCTTTATCCGCCCTTCAGTGTCGTCGACAACTCGGGCAAGGTGAGCGGCCTCGACATCGAAATCGGGAACGCAATCTGCGCCAAGCTCGACGCAAAGTGCGAATGGACGGCGCAAGACTTTGAAGGCTTGATACCCGCCGTGCAGAACGGGCGCTACGACCTGGTTCTCGCCTCGCACTCGATAACGGCCGAACGAAAGAAGGCCGTGGACATGATCAAGTACTACAACTACACCACGAGCTTCTTGGTGCCGAAGGATAGCGACGGATCTGAGCTGACACCGGCCGCGTTCAAAGGAAAATCACTTGGGGGCCAGACAGGAACCGTCTTTGCCTCCTATCTCGAGAAGAATTTTTCAGGTTCGACGTTGAAATTCTATCCCTCCCAGATTGAAGCTTACGCCGATCTCAGCGCCGGTCGCATCGATGCTGTAATGGGAGATACCCTCACTCTCTATACTTGGGTACAAGGCGAAGGAAAGGATTGCTGCAAAATCTCGGAAGCCAAGATTTCGGACCCATCCATTGGAGATGGCGCCGGGATAGTCATCAAGAAAGGCAATGAGCCTTTGCATTCGGAGGTGCAGAAGGCCGTCGATCTGATGTGGTCAAATGGTGAGTTTGACGCGATTTGGGCCAAATACTTCCCGTTCCCCATCGGAAACGATAAGTAAGCGGGGTGCTCGCACCATGAACGGTTCATCTCAAACTATGCCCTCTGATGCCGACTGGCGGCACGAGGCCGTGCAGGGAAACTACGCAGAAAGGCCCCCCTCCGATCCGGGGGGGCCGATCCGGATCTGGTTGTATGCAGACCGGATTTCATATCGACCGGGCGATCCTATCCGGATCTCGGTTAACACGAACGCACAACGCTATTCGCTCGAAGTATACCGCGACGGCGCCCATCGTCAGGCGATGTTCCGCCGTGAGGGAATCCCGGGCACCTGGTCTGACACAAACATCAATTGTTCAGAGCTGGGCTGCAACTGGCCGGTTTCAGTAATCGTATCCGAGACAGAAAGCTGGCGTTCCGGCGGGTTCGTTATAAGGGCCTTCGTTCCATCTGATGATGGTGGCGTTACCGCCGAAAGCGAGCATGTCGTCATCATCGGGCCGGGTCATCAAACGCGGACGACGGAGATCAACGACAGACTGCTTCTCGTAGCGGCAACAGCCACATGGACCGCATACAATGATTGGGGCGGCTCTAATCATTACCAAGGCCTCTCCGGGCCTGATGGGAATGAATTCTCCCCGCGTCTCAGCGTTCAGCGACCCTATGCGCGAGGTTTCGTCAGCCTTCCCGACGAGGCTCCCCGCGCCGTGCTGCTGGATCAGCCGGGCATTCTGGCAGAACCGGAATACCCGCACATGGAGTGGGCCTATCGTAATGGCTACAGCAAAAAATATGTCTCCGCGGGATGGGCGAGTTTCGAACGCCAATTTGTCATTTGGGCCGAAAAAGCGGGCTATCAGGTCGACGTCATATCTCAAACCGATCTGCATGAGGATCCAACCATCCTGTCTGGCTACCGATGCGTAGCAACGGTCGGCCATGACGAGTACTGGTCCTGGGAAATGCGCGACGCGGTCGATGCTTATGTTGAATGTGGCGGCCGCATTGCCAGGTTCGCCGGAAACTTCATGTGGCAGATCCGACTGGAGGACGGTGGAAATACGCAGGTTTGCTACAAATACACAGCTCGTGAGCGAGACCCGTTTATGAACACAGGGCCAAGGCATCTTGTAACGGAGTCATGGGAGGCTGGTGAGATAGGGCGACCGGGTGCTTCAACGTTTGGCCTGAACGCAACGCAAGGCATGTATGCGAGTTGGTCCGGCTGTTCACCCCGGGGCGCCAAAGGCTTCCCGCTGTATCGTCCGGATCATTGGGCATTCGCGCGCACTGGCCTTTACTACGGAGACATCATCGGCAGCCAAAGCGGCGTGTTCGGCTATGAGGTCGACGGGATCGGCTATGAAATCCGTGGCGGCTTACCCTTCGTTGCTCCGGGAGCGCGCGCACCAGACGGTATGGAAATACTGGCTCTGGGTCTCTCATCAACCATCGAGGAGGGTGAATCGATCAAGCCGGGCCACACGTTCTTAGGCCGGGAAGACGCGGAGTATGTGGCTGCGGTTCTGACCGGGTCTGCTGATCAGGCGAGCATCGAGAAGACAAAACGGGGATGCGGAGCGATCGTCCACTTTCTGCGCGGAAAGGGCGAGGTCTTCCATGCCGGAAGCTCGGACTGGATCATGGGGCTGGTTCGTGATGACCACATTGTTATCCAGATCACCAAGAACGTACTCGATCGGTTTCTAGGCTCGTAGCGGCCTGACTCCACTGGAAAAAGCTGACCAAGTCCTCCGGTCGAATCCTGTCCGGTCTGCGACGAGGGCACACATGCCACCAGCATACACTTGGCCCGGCAACGCCAGCCATATCACTAACTCCGGACCCGAAGACCATGATTCCCCACAAAACTATTCTCGTAGTCGGCGCAACCGGCAAACAAGGCGGAGCCGTACTGAAGCATCTGCTCCAACGAGGAGCCCGAGTACGTGCCTTGATACGCGATCCCTCGAATCCGAAAGCGAAGGCACTCGCCGCCCAACATGTAGAGATCGTCAAGGGTGACCTCGACGATCACGAATCGATATCGCATGCCCTCAGCGGAGTCGGCGCCGTCTTTGGCGTACAAGACCCGTGGGCTAATGGCGTAGATGCAGAAGTTCGCCAGGGCATAATGCTGGGCGATCTGGCCAAGGCTGCCGGTGTCCGGCGTTTTGTACAGGCCTCCGTAGCGGCCGGAGATGTCTCGACAGGTCTTGAACATTTCGAGAGCAAGGGGATCATCGAGCGGCACCTGCAGTCGATCGGCCTTGACGTGACAGCTGTCAGGCCGGTGATGTTTATGGATTCGGTGCTGCAAAGCTCAGAGCCGCGCGCCCACTATATTCTTGAGTTGCTGCGCCACGGTTTGCGTGGCAGACCGGTCCAATTGATCGCAGTAGACGATATCGGACGCGTCGCCGCAGAGGCTCTCACTGAAGATCGCCCAGATAAGTCGGGACTGCGGGGCATTGAGCTGGCAGGCGACGAACTGACCTACAAGCAAATCATCGAGACTTTTGTGCTTGTAACATTGCGCCAACCAAATGTGGCGTACCTCCCCACGATCGCCATTCATCTACTAGCGCGCAAGCCTTATTCCAGTTACCGCTGGATGGGCAGGCACGGCTGGCATTACGACCTGAACGTCATGCGCGCCGAGCGGCCTTGGCTACGGACATTTGAGAGCTGGCTGCGCGCAAACGCGGACAGGTGACCGACGGGGTGAGAGCGGACACCGCGTTGGAGGCGGGGTCCATGCGCCAAGGCCGTCCGCTATTCGTCTTTCAGGAGAGAAGACTTGCCCGGATCCTTATGACCGAGCCCCTCGGGACCGCGATCGTTGAATAGAACAACCCCGTCGCGCAAAATCTGAACTGGCACGCTACCAAACCGGCGGCATCAGCGCGTAAGCTGCCACCAATTCGATGCGAGCGGCCTAAGCCGCCGCGCCTGATCGGCATTTTCTGTTTGGCCAGCAAGTTGTAGCAACCTCGCTCTGTCGAAATCAGATCGCAATAAGAGCGGTACACCTATCCCAGTATCTGGCCTGGCTGGCGCGCCCGGAGGCGCGCCAGCTCCACTCGCTATCGGCGGACCACGCCAGGCAGGACACAAAGCAGTTCAAACAAAAGGTTGGCAGCGGTAATCGCTGTTGTTCCCGCGGTGTCATAAGGGGGCGACACTTCAACGAGATCGGCGCCGACTATGTTCAATCCTTGGCATCCCCGAATAATTTCGAGGGCCTGGATGGTCGTAAGTCCACCGATTTCCGGCGTTCCCGTACCGGGGGCAATTCCAGGATCGAGACTGTCGATGTCGTAACTCACATAGACAGGACCTTCGCCCATCTGTTGGCGGACTTCGCTCATGAGAGAAACAAGGGACTTATGCCAGCAATCTTCGGCTGGAACGACGCGGAAGCCCTGCCCGCGCGGCCAGTCGAAATCTTCAGCAGCATAGCCGGACCCTCGCAGCCCTATCTGAACTACACGCTTGCAATCGAGCAGACCTTCTTCGACAGCGCGCCGGAACGGTGTTCCATGCGCAATGGCTTCGCCAAACTGATGCTCGTTGATGTCGGCGTGTGCGTCGATATGGATAAGCCCAACCGGGCCATATTTGCGCGCCATTGCTTGCAGGATTGGATAGGTGAGGGTGTGGTCTCCGCCAATGGAAAGCGGCCTGCAGTCGTATTTCAAGATGCCGTCGAAGAACTCCGAGATGATGCGCACCGACTTTTTGAGATCGTACGGGTTTGTGGGAACATCACCAATATCGGCGACTTGCAGACTGTCGAATGGCGCCGCCCCGGTTCCCATATTGTAAGGGCGGATCATTACCGATTCAGCACGAACCTGACGCGGACCGAAGCGTGTCCCGCTTCGGTTCGACGTGCCGATATCCATAGGCACGCCGACGAAGCAGGCGTCCAGCCCCTTGGCGTCCGGCACGTGAGGTAACCTCATCATCGTTGTAATACCCGCGAAGCGGGGCATTTCATTACCACCGAGCGGTTGGTTGAAGGTTGTCATAAGGCTTCTCCAGATCCTTGGTTTCAGTCGGCATGCGCGCAGTGGGCAAGCCGATAGTTCTCAAACCTCGAACGCCCACCACAGAGGATGTATGAGGAATTTATTGCTCCAGAAAAATAGTGGTTAGGACATATTGCATCGGATTGCTCGATGTAACATCCTTGATCCATAACCGGGGAGGTGAAATGCGCGTTCACGACTTTGATCTTAAGTTGCTCCGTACGTTCCGCGCGATCGTTGAGGCGGGCGGCGTAGTAGGGGCTCAGCTCACTTTAAACGTGTCACAATCGACACTTTCGACACAATTGGCCGATCTTGAGAAAAGACTCGGGTTTCGCGTCTGTTACCGAGGTCGCTCAGGGTTTGCGCTCACGACGGCCGGGCAGCAGATCTATGACGCCTGTCAGGATCTGTTCTCCGCAGCCGACAGGTTTCAGAACACCGCTGCCTCGATTTCGGGTGAGCTCAGGGGTGTATTGCGGCTAGGTATTGTGGACGCGATGATCACAAATCGTGCGTGGGACTTGTCCGCAATTATCGGCGAGTTCAACGACCGGGCCAAGAAGACCGTAATCGAAGTTTATACGGATTCACCCGGCAATATGGAGCGGCTGGTAATCGAAGGGGCACGAGACGTTACTATAGCCGGTGCTTTTACCCGCAAAACTACCGGCATTGTCTATATCCCTCTCTTCAATGAGCAGCATGCGCTCTTTTGTTCCAACGAGCATGTTTTAGCAGGCCGGGAAGCCGTCGAGATCGCCGAGCTTAAACGATACGCATTTGTCGCGCGTCGCTATCTACACCGATACGATCTTGAGCGCGTTGGGCATGTCAGTTCCGGCGCAGTCGTGGAGGAAATCGAATCCCAGGCGCTCTTGATACAATCGGGTCGCTTCATCGGCTATCTGCCTGTGCACTACGGTGAAACTATTCCGTCACTCACGAGGGTCACAACGAGGGAAAGCGTGGAATACTATTCTCCCTTTTATCTTCTCCATAAAAACAACGCAGAAGAAAATCTTCTTATCAGAAATTTCATAAATAGGGTGCGCGAAGCAAAAATTCTGAAATCCAAGGAATATCCGCAGTCTATACAGCCCCTTGAAAGCGTCATCAGGAAGAAAAGACGCTAGGAGATGCGACGGAGCATCAAAAACGAATTTCCCATGTGGGCGGCGAGGACGGTTTGGCGACTCGGCTGATAGGTTCGTCGGCTTGGGATTTCGCACTAAGCTGTGAGCCATCTCCATCCTCGGCATTGCTAGGATATATCTCTTTTTTCGATGTAAGAGCCAGAAAGATCGGATAGACGAAGGCATCTCGCGATCGCTAGCCTGTCCCCACTCACACAGTCGTGTCGGAGGGGGAATTGCAATGTTCAAAAATGCCATCAACATCAACTCCGAGCCGTTCGGTGATGCGCCAGCAGTTGCAACCGCGTTACCATTGGCGAGAAGGAAATTCAGGCCCTTTCTGATATCTACCAGGGATGGGACCATCGCGCCTTCCAATCGTGGCGTCGTCGACCATCCGACGATTTCTGCCCGGAGCGCGCAGCAAGAACGATCTGGCCGAGGTGCAAAATGACCTCAGGCCCAACAATGATCAGCCTTGATAAGATTCATAAGTCCTACGGAGCCCTGGAAGTGCTTAAGGGTGTAAGCCTCGGCATTCGTGCCGGCGAGCGGGTGGTCCTGTGCGGTCCCTCCGGATCGGGGAAAAGTACCTTGATCAGGTGCATCAACGGTTTGGAAACGCGGACCAGCGGGCAAATTCTGGTGAATGGCCACGAGTTGCACCCCAATTGTGAAAACATCGCCGACCTCAACGGAGAGGTCGGAATGGTCTTCCAACAATTCAATCTGTTTCCCCACCTGACGGTGCTGCAGAATCTGATGCTGGCACCACGTATCGTCCGAGGCACCCCGGCCGAGGTGGTAAGAACTCAGGCAATGCGACTCCTGGAGCGCGTCAAGATCGCCGACAAGGCTAATGCATATCCGGGACAGTTGTCGGGCGGACAGCAGCAGCGTGTCGCGATTGCGCGTGCGCTCTGCATGCAGCCCAAGGTGATGCTGTTCGACGAGCCTACTTCGGCCCTTGACCCCGAGATGGTCAAGGAAGTCCTCGATGTGATGATCGATCTGGCCCGTGAAGGCATGACGATGATCGTCGTTACTCACGAAATGGGATTTGCAAGGACAGTGGCCGATCGAGTGATCTTTATGGATGGCGGCGTGATCGTGGAAGAAGACGCTCCCGCCTCATTTTTTTCCAGGCCGAAGCATCCCCGCACGAAGGAATTCCTGCGGCAAGTGTACGAACACAGCCACTGATAGCGCATCGCGCCAGTACAGCTGAAAACCGCAATCAATCGCTAAAATACAGGGAGGCTCGTATGAGCAGACTTCTGCAAACCGGACTCAATGCCGGGAAAGACCCGATCATCAAAGTTGTCGACGGTGAAGGCGTATACTTCATTCTGGCGGACGGCCGACGCTTGATCGACGGCAGCAACACCGGTGGGCCGCTTGGCCATAAACACCCAGTTATGGTCGAAGCGATGATCAAGTCTGCTTCGAACCCAGTCATTAATGAAGGGTGGTTCTGGGCCGAGCGTGAAGCTGCCGCCGAGGATCTCATCGATATCGCTTTCGGGGAGGAAAAGAGCTGGGTAGGCGCTGTTCGTTTCTTTATTTCGGGAAGCGAAGCAAACGATCTTGCGCTGACGTTCTCCCAGGCCCTGACCGGTCGCACAGAACTTGCAACCCGCGAACGGGCCTATCATGGCATGACAGGCCTGTCCCGACAGATGACCGTTCAGCCACATTGGCATGGCGGTCTTGCGCTTCAGAGCGGAGGAAGCAAACCGGTACCGGCGCAGGTTCCTGTCCGCATCATCCCAGGTCCGGTTAATGCCAAGTACGGCGCTGTTAGTGACAACCGGGCTCTCGCAGAGCGCATGGCTGGGACCGAGGGAGCGCTGTCTGCTGTAGCGGCGACCATCATCGACTACTCTCAGGGTGGAACGTACTACGATCCCGAATATCAGGACTACGTCGCGAATGCAGCCCGCAAGGCGGGTTCGCTCTGGATTGCGGACGAAGTTGTAACAGGTCTCGGGCGCAGCGGCCGCTGGTTCGCCTTCCAGGGTGGCCAAACTCGCCCTGATATCGTCACACTGGGCAAGTGCTTGGCTGGCGGTTCGGCTCCCGCCGGCGCGGTCGTCATGTCCAAGGACATTGTCGAAAGCATGAAGGACAAGAGCTGGCAGACCTATAGCACTTTCCGTGCGCATCCTAGTGCTGTCGCCGCTATCCGGGCTTATCTCTCAGTGATGAAGGACGGCGAGATTATCCGGCGCGTCAAGACGCTGGAAGGCAAGATGCAGCAGGGCCTCGTCGAGATCGCTCGCCGGCATCCGAGCGTGGCGCGTGTGGATGGTTTCGGTCTGCATTGGACCGTCGAACTCCATGGTCCCGACTGGCGCAGCTGGTATGCAGACACTGCGGTTTCTCCAATTGCTTCGCGCGTAGCGTCACGCGCAATCGAGGCAGGCGCGATCATCGGTACGAGCGGCGAGCAAACGTCGCTGTTCCTCGCCCCGTCATTTATCATTTCCGACAGCGAACTCGACACGCTGCTTGCCGCTCTTGATCACGGTCTGTCAGTTGCTGACGCCGAGTTTGAACGCGGTGCGGCTTGAGAGGGAGACAGGATATGACCGATAACACGCTGACTGGGAACGTCCGTGCGGCCGTTCAAGCATATCTGGATGCGCTTTACTTTGGCGATGTCGAGGGATTTCGCGCAGTTTTCCATCCTCAGGCTCAGTTGTACTCGGCAACGGAGGGGAAGCTCGTCAATCTGAAACTCGATGCATATCTCGATCTGGTTGCTAACCGCCCCTCCCCTCAAGAAAAGGGCGATATACGCCAAGATGAAATCATATCGGTGTCAATTGGCAGTCCAACAACCGCACACGTTCGCGTCAAGGATGTCTACTTGCCCAAGAAATTCGTCGACGATCTCACGCTGGTGCAAATCGACGGCAAATGGCAAATCGTCTCAAAGGTCTGGCATTTCGATCTGTAACCTGGGATAGCCAGGCTCATACGGAGATTATTACAGCGCTGTGTTTTCCAATCGTTTGATGAACGCTTCGCACTCAACGGGGGGCCATGGCACATTGACGCAGAGGGGAAAATGCAGCACTGGCTGGACCAACTCACCGATCTTGCCGCCGTCCCGGGCGATGAGCATCTCGTGAAACAAGGGTTGGAGGCGGTTATCGCGAAAACCGGCTTCAACGGCTACGCCTATCTGAATGTTCAGCCAAGCCAAACAACTGCAATCTCCAACTACCATCCGGATTGGCAGACGGAATACTTTGATCGCCGGTTCAACAAGCTCGACCCCGTAATCAAACGCGCGCGGACATTGAGGCAGGCGTTTGCGTGGAGCGCAGAGTGGGACGGGCCGCGTCTCTCTCAGGAAGAGCGCTCCTTCTTCTCCCTGGCCGGAGATTTCGGGATCCGATCGGGTATTTCGATCCCGATCAGAATTGCCCATGGTGCTTTCGCACTTTTCACGTTCGCATCCTCGAAAACAAAAGTCAGCCTTGAGCGCGAGATCGATCCGGTGGCAGCTGCCGTTGCGGTTGCCCAGCTTCACTCGCGCATCCAGTTTGTCAATTCCACGCCGACCGCTGAAGAGAGACTGCGGCTCGATCCGAAAAGCGCAACCTATCTAAGCTGGATCGCTGACGGCAAAACAATGGAGGAGGTGGCGGATCTCGAAGGCGTCAAATACAACAGCGTCCGCGTCAAAATCGAACATGCTCGCAAGCAGTTCAACGTACATACCATCGCACATCTGACAGCGACGGCGATCCGAAAGAAATTGATCTGACGATCAGTTGACGCTGACATTCGGAATATAACCGAGGATCGCAAGCAGGGTGTTTAGGGCGCTCATCTGGGCGTGCATCTCGATGCTCGCCTCGATAAATTCGAGATGCTTTGCTCCGCCGTATGCCCGGCCGTTCTGGTGGTCTTCCGGTAATGCTTGGTAAAGCGCATCCGCGCTTTCGACCAGCTTCCGATGTTTGCGGATGGCGTCGACCGTCAGCGTCTCCAGGTCGGCCGCGGACAATCCTTGAGTCAGCCCGAACACCGGTCGAAGTTCAAGCTTTTCCATCAGTGCCGTATCTTTCAGGTCCATGACGTTTCCAACGTAGGGATTGTCTGCGGTTCGCCCCCGCAAACGTCAATCCCTGATCCCAAGCCGGGGGTTGCAAACCGTCCTAGACAGTCCTGAGACCTTTAGCCGAAGCCTGGACATACGTCACAGGCCCCCGGCCACATGGTCAGAGGATTCTGGTGTCGTATCGGCCGACACCAACCGCTAGGAAGGGTTTGCACACCCCGAGGCAGCGCGTACTGCCCTAACCGCCCTTATAAAGGTCGGGCTCGAATTTCGCCAGTGCAAACAGGCGGATAATTGGCTTTGCAGCGCTGCAGATCTGCATGTCGTCAGGCTTCACCCCGCGCCGATGGGGGAGAGATCGACACGGATTCCGGCCTTGTTCGGGTCATCGACCGGTTCCTTATTGGTTGCGGGTTCGCCTCGATCATCCGCCTCGGGCTTGTCCGTCGTTTCTCCAAGTACCTCCTCCGGAGCGTTACCCGCGGCGGTATCGGCCTTTTTCTCTTCCGGGCTCGGCGCCCGGAACATAGCCTCCCCGTCGAAATATCCCGACTGCCAGGCAAGGATCGCATCCTCGAATACCTGAGACTCCGCCTGCTTGCCCGTCGGATTGCCGTACCATTTGCGAACGATGCGATAGACTTTGGCGAAGAGAGCCGTGCCCATGCGCAGATTGGCGCAGGCATCGACAAGATCGGATTTCAGGGCGCCAGCCTCGAGCACGCCGAGCCCGGCCGGATATTGGGTGATCCCGACGCGCACGATATTTCGACCGATATTGTCCCGGATCAGCTTCATTGCTGTCTCCGGCGTTTCAGGCTTCGGCACCAAAACCATCCGGTTGCCTGCGCGGACCGTGATCGCCAGCGGATCGTCGGATCCGGCCGCTGCCACGAACTTTTCGACGATCGCCAGCTTCAAAGCGGGATCGGCGCATTCCTTGATCAGTGCAGCGTCGACCATGTCACTCTCCCTTTGCCTGGATGTTCACCGCACCGACGAGCGGAACATCGAACATTTTTGACCAGGCGACAGTGCTCAAATGCTGGATCGCGACTATCGACGTGCCAGTCGTCCACCAGCCATTGCCGACTGCGACGATGATGTCGGGAGAGTGCAGCATCGACTGCAGGACCGGCCAAACGATCAGTTGCTCGTAGCAGATCAGCGGCGCGATCCTTGTTCCGTCAATTTCAACAGCAGGATTGCCAAAGAAATGCGCCCGAGCGCCGCCGGACTCGCCGGTCAGCATCCGCCACGGCTGCCACATTGATCCTGGAACCGGCATCCGCTCCCGATAGAGGATTTCGGCATTCTGGGCCGAGATCGCTACCAGCGCATTGTCATACCCGTCGCCAGCGAGGACCGCCGCACCGGCGATGACGGTGAGCTCTCGATCACGCAGCGCGTTGCGCCAAAGGCGCTCCACAGTCGGTGTCCAGAAACCGAGCGCGCTTTCCGGAAGAACCACACTTCGCGGCTTGCCGTCGTCACTGGCGAGGACCGTGGCAATCAGGACTCTCTGGCGCTCCAAAGATTGATCGCGCCCGAGCGTTTTACCGAGTTCAAGGTCAACGCCCCTCCATCCCTCGGGTAGTCTCGGTTCTGTCCAGACTGCGGCGGACCAGAGCCATAGGCTTAGCATGACCAAGACGGCTGCCGGCCAATAGCGCGATGTCATCATTGCCAGGCCGGCGGCGATTGCGGCCAGCCCCCACCATCCCCATCCCGGAAACAATACACCGGCCGCCGTGATCGGCTGCGCCCAGCCAATAATCCCGAAGGGCGGCAGAGCCATCAGTACGGTTGCCGCAAGATACTGCGCCGCCCGGGCCAAACCAAGCCGCGGCGTCCAGAGTGCAGCATGCACCATGACAAACGATGCGGATGCCACAAGCCACAGCAACAGGCCGGGCCATAGATCGGCGGCATAAAAATTCGCGACGCCCTGCGGCAGACCGCGCGATGCGGCCAGGAAATAGCCGAGCGCAACAAGCGCTGCGACCCCGCGGGATGGCGCCATCCCCCAGAGCACCGGAAACAACATGGCGACGGGCAGGGCCTGCACAGTGCCGCTCCAGCCGACTGCGCCGATGGCGATCGCAAGTACGATCAGAACCGCCGGGCGTATTCGATCACGGTTCATATGTGAGGATCGGGCGGGCGAACCCGAGAATGCCGATTGCGGGGATCGGTCCAAAATATCGGGAGTCATAGGAGCTCACAAAAGGAGAATGGAGATAGAGCATGCCGGCCGCGACCACGCCGCCGGCATAAAGTTCGAGCGGCCGCCCCGCCCCATCGACTGGACGTATGGTCGACGAGGGAAGTGGCCTACCGTCGATCGATACGCTTTGGCCGATCGCGACATGCTGGCCGGGCAGGGCCGCGACCATCTTGATGAGCGGCGCAACGCCGCCGGGGCAGACGCCACGGGCGAGATAGAGACGACGGCGGGCTTTAGCGAATAATGGTGTCTGCGGCGGGCAGACAAAGACGAGATCGCCGACGGTCGCGGCCCGGTGTGTCTGCTCGATGCGCCAGAGGCCGAGCGGTTCGCTTGGTGTCAGGTTCAATCTGTAGCCACCGAGCATCGCCGTCGCGGAAAGTGCTCCAACGGCGAACACCGATGCGGCCAGCATTGCGAGCACGCGCCATCGCATTTGGCCTCGCGGTGTCACTGTTTCAGACCCGGCGTCTGTCGCTGCGACAGTTTTAGATCCTCGACCTGCTTCAGTGTCGCGGTCGTCCGCTCATGCGCTGCCAGTTGTTGCGCCGTCCGCATCACCGGCCAGGCTTCCTTCAGACTTTCCATTTCCGCCGGTTGCAGCCCGGAGGCCATCCTGTCGAATAGCGGCCCCTCAGGTTTCTGCGCGGCATTCGCCAGAAGGGTCCGCTCACCGAACCGTTCTGACACGGCCTTGTTGAAGCCATCGATTTCGAGCTTGGCCTCACGGTTGCTGATGGCAAAGCCGAGTGCTGCAGGCAGATCGTTGCGGTCAATGGCATCGCGAACGCGCTCCAGCACGGTGCGCGCTTCCGGCGACAGGGCCGGGATGTCGATCGACACACGCTGACGCAAGGTCTTCTCCTCACCTTCGATCCTCGCCCGCGCTGTGCCGCGCATCACCAGATAATGCTCGATATCGCGCTTAAGGGCGGGAACGTTGACCTCAGCGACGTGACGCGCTTCCTTCTCCGTCTTGCCAGCCAGCAGTCCGGTCTTGCCGTTCAGCGCACCGATCGTGCCGGGATCGTCGGTCAGCTTTTGCAGGGTCTGGCTGGCAATCTGCCGGTCGGCCAGGATGCTATCGAAGTTCATCGCCCGAAAAGCGGTTTCGGGATCGGCAAAGACATAGCGGAAGCGGGTTGAGACCTCGTCCCATTGTTGTTTCAGGGCCGGATCGTTCCCGAGCTTCTGATCGATCGTGTCGCTGACCGAGACTGCGAACTGTTTGACGCCGGCGACCATGGGCGCAAGCTCCTTCTTCTGTTTCCGGATTGAGGACTGGACGAGGCCGAGACGTTCACCGACAGCGCGTAGCTGATGGCTTAGATCGGCAAGCTTTTGCTTTTGCCGCAGCGTCCAGTCGAGCCGGTCGCGCACAAGCGTGCGGGCGACCTGGACCAGATGCAGTCCGCGGTTTTCGGCAAAGGACAGCGCCTGTCGGTAGAGCCCACCATGTCGGTAATCGAGCGTCGTCTCCTTGGCATTGCGGCGAGAAAGCACCTTTTCCAGTCCGCCATTAAAGCCGAAGGAGCGAGTGCCGTAATAAAGTTGCAGATCCTCGCGATGTCGGGTCATGGCGACATAGGTCAGATGCCGATCGAGCGACAGCGACGCCAGCACCTTGACCCGATCGACGGTGGCGCCCTGGCTCTTGTGGATCGTCGTGGCATAGCCGTGATCGAGATTGTTGTAGCTGCGGCTCTCCACCGCCACGTGACGCAAATGCTCGCCTTCACCGACTGAAATCACGACCCGGTTCTGTGCTGCCTCGACGACCTTTCCGAGCATGCCGTTCTTGACGCCAAGAGCGGTATCGTTTTTCAGGAAGACGATCTGATCGCCGGCGTCGAAACGGCGCTCGCCGTCGGCGGTGCGGAAAGCATGACCGTCACCAATGAGCCCGCGCTCGACGAGTTTCGCCCGCGCCATGTCGTTTAGCATGCGCACATCACGGCGGAGATGGGCAAGCATCAGCGTCGTCTGGGCCGGATCGTAATCGCGGTTCCAATCAGAGATCAGTTGCTCGACGGCGTCCGCCTTCAGCGTCGAACCATGCACCCGGTCCTGAGCGCCATAGGCGGTAAGAGCCGCACCGATATTGCCGCGCGCCAGATCGAGCGAAGCAACCCGCATCCAGTCTTCCCGCTGGCGATAGATCGTCTCCAGTTCGGCATAACCGATCCGGTCAGCAATCGCCCCGAAGGATGCGCCCGCCTCGATCGGCTGCAACTGGTCCGGATCGCCGACAAGGACGAGTTTGGCGCCCGCCCTGACAGCAGCCTCGACAAAGACGGCCATCTGCTTCGAGGCGACCATACCGGCCTCGTCGATGACGAAAACGGTCTTCGCATCGATGCCATCCCGGCCGCGCTGCCAGCGCAGCTCCCAAGACGATAAAGTCCGGCTCTGGATGCCGCCTTCCTTCCCCAAGCCTTCCGCCGCCTTGCCGGCCAGAGCAGCACCGACGACGCGGTAACCAGAAGCTTCCCACACTTCCCGTGCCGCCTTCATCATCGTCGTCTTGCCGGCGCCAGCGCGGCCGACGATCGCGGCGATCCGGGCCGGTCCCGCGACATGTTCGATTGCAGCCTTCTGCTCCTCCGACAGACGTTTATGGCGGGCGAAGGTTGATTGCAGGACGGCCTGCTTGACGCTGTGCGACGTCTGCCGCGCCAACCAGAGGGCGCGATTGGCCATCTCTGCCTCGAGCGCGATCATCGCCCGCGTCGTGTAGCGTGCCGGTACCCGCTCGCCGGTCGCAAAATCGATGGTATCGCGCTGCAGGCGCATCACGTCGGCATGCTGCAGGATCCGCACCATAAGCTGCTGGAAGATGCTGGGATCATCGACATAGCGATGCAGAACCTTGGCGACATCGCGCACATCGAAGACGCTCTTTTCCCGCGTGATCATGTCGAGCACCAGACCCGGATTGCGCAGGATGCGGCGGGTGTTTTCCGTGCGGCGCTGACCGTTGAGCTCAAGCCGTTCGAGCTCCGGCGTGGCACCCTGCATCGACGCCTTACGCTCGATCGCTTTGGCGCCGACGCCGAGGTGAATGGTCGGCTCGAGCGCAATACCCTGCTTTTCGTAGGAGCGGCCATCGACGCGCAGCGAGACGCCGTTCATTGCCAAGTGATGGTTCTGGCGTTCAAACCAGCCGTCGCGCAGGGCATTGAATTCGGGCGTGCCGCCGGCCCAGAGCTCGTAGACCCGTTTGCCTGTTTTGGTTTTGAGCGGCTGGCCGTCTTCGCCCAGAACCGCGATCTTCTTTGCCCCGAAACCGTCCTCGGTCAACGGACGCAAGGTCGTCATTAGGTGGATGTGCGGATTGCCTGGATTGTCGTGGATGACCCAGTCGGCCACCATGCCCTTGGCCAACACATGCTTATCGACAAAATCCCGCACCAGCGCGATGTTCTGTTCGGTCGTCAGTTCCACCGGCAGAGCGATCGTCAAGTCCTTGGCAAGCTGCGCATCGCTGCGTTTCTCGAAGGCCTCGACCGTGTTCCAGAAGGATTCTGACGCACCTGATATCGAACGATCTGCGATCAGGCTTTTGGCCCAATCCGGGGCATCGGCCGGCAGCGTAAACTCCTCATGAGCCAAGCCCTGTTTGCGCGTGTAATCGATGGTGCGGGCCTCGCGCTCATAGTCCATTTTCGCGCAGTGCCTGTAGGCCGCCGACAGCACGGCGCTGCGGCCTTCACCGCGGCTGACGATGCTGACGGAGAAATGGGCGATGGCCACGGCGACGAATTCCTTTCCATTCGAACCTCGGTTCACCCGGAAAAGCGGCCCCGACAGCGTGGCAAACGACACGTCGCGACAGCGACGTATAATTGCGCCCTTGGATCCGCTCTTATCCGAGCGGCGGGATCATGCCCGAAGGCATCGGCTCTGCCGATATGCAGATCTGCACATTGGCCTGACGGCCCATTCGGGAGAGTCTGGTGCTGCTGACGCAACACCAGAGACCCAATGGAGTGGCAAACGGAATGAGAAAATCGACATCGCAGATACGCGAAAAGCTCGCACGCTTGCAGGAAGAGCTGAAACAGGCGGAAACACGGGATGCCGAGCGCATCGGCCGGATCGCGCTGAAAGCTGGTCTCGGAGAATTCGAGATCGACGAGACCGAACTGCAAGCGGCGTTCGAGGATGTGGCGAAACGGTTTCGCGGAGGCGGAAAGGGAGGAACGATCGGGAAGGAGATGCCAGGTGAAAGGGGTGTGGCAAGCAGCGCCGGTGGCAGCCAGACCGGGACGGTCGAGACTGGCGCGTCTCAGGGCAACGCTGGCGAGGGTTGAGCGGATGGCGAGAGCAATGACGAAGGAGGCGCGGAAGAAAGACGCGCGGGAAAAAATCGAGCTCGGTGGCCTGATCGTCAAGGCGGGTCTGCGCTACGAGAAAAAGGCGCTGCTGCTCGGACTTCTGATCGACGCGACGGCGCGCATGCGCGGCGACGAGAAGGAGCGCGAGCGTCTGCTGGCTATCGGCGCGGGGGCGTTCGGCGATGGCGGTGAATAGGATAGCGCTGGCGATCATCCCGGCCGCGTTCATGGTTGCCGCAGTCGTAGCCATTCCTGGCATCGAGCACTGGCTCGCCGGTTTCGGAAAGACAGCGCAGTCAAAGCTCGTCCTCGGTCGCGTCGGCCTGGCGCTTCCGTATGCGATCGCCGCAGGGATTGGGGTGATGGCGCTGTTTGCGGCCAACGGTTCGGCGCATATCAAGACGGCCGGATGGAGTGTCGTTGCGGGAAGTGTGGTCGTCATTCTGACGGCGGTTGCGCGTGAGGCGATACGACTGACCGGCTTTGCGGGGAGGGTCCCCGCCGGCAAATCTATCTTGGCCTATATCGATCCTTCGACCGGCATTGGCGCTGCGGCCGCGATCCTGTCCGGCATCTTTGCGATGCGGGTTGCGCTGCATGGCAACGCGGCCTTTGCCAGACCCGACCCGAGGCGGGCTCGGGGCAAACGTGCCGTCCATGGCGATGCCGACTGGATGAGCATGGCGGAGGCGGCAAAACTGTTTCCGGATGCGGGTGGCATTGTCATCGGCGAGCGCTACCGTGTCGATCGCGACAGCGTGTCGGAAACGGCGTTTCGGGCCGACACAGCCGAGACCTGGGGCGCCGGTGGCAAGTCGCCGTTGCTTTGCTTCGACGGCTCGTTCGGCTCGTCGCATGGCATCGTCTTTGCCGGCTCCGGCGGTTTCAAGACGACATCGGTCACCGTGCCGACTGCGCTCAAATGGGGCGGCAATCTCGTTGTGTTGGATCCTTCCAGCGAGGTTGCGCCGATGGTCGTCGATCATCGCCGCAAGGCCGGGCGTAAAGTGATCGTGCTCGATCCGGAGACGCCGGCGATCGGCTTTAACGCACTCGACTGGATCGGCCGCTTCGGCACGACGAAGGAGGAGGACATCGTCGCGGTCGCCACCTGGATCATGACCGACAATGCGCGCGCGGCCTCGGCACGCGACGATTTCTTCCGCGCCTCGGCCATGCAGCTTCTGACAGCCCTGATCGCCGACGTTTGCCTGTCCGGCAATACCGACGAGAAAGACAAGACACTGCGGCAGGTGCGGGCCAATCTTTCCGAGCCGGAGCCGAAACTGCGTGAACGGCTAACGCGCATTTACGAGGGCTCCGAGTCAGATTTCGTCAAGGAGAACGTGGCGGTCTTCGTCAACATGACGCCGGAGACGTTTTCGGGTGTCTATGCCAATGCGGTCAAGGAAACGCACTGGCTGTCTTATCCGAACTATGCGGCGCTCGTATCGGGAAACAGTTTCTCGACAGCAGAGCTTGCCGAAGGCGAGACTGACATCTTTATCGCGCTCGACCTCTGGGTGCTGGAAGCCCATCCCGGTCTTCCCCGTGTCGTCATCGGGTCGTTTCTGAACGCGCTCTATAATCGCAATGGCAAGACTGCCGGGCGGACACTGTTCCTGCTCGACGAGGTGGCACGGCTAGGATTTTTGCGCATCTTGGAAACGGCGCGGGATGCCGGCCGCAAATACGGAATCAGCCTGACGCTGATCTTCCAGTCGATCGGCCAGATGCGCGAAGCGTATGGAGGCCGGGACGCCAGCTCGAAATGGTTCGAATCCGCATCCTGGATATCCTTTGCCGCGATCAACGATCCAGAGACGGCCGAATACTTGTCGCGGCGTTGCGGTGAGACGACGATCGAGGTCGATCAGGTCAGTCGCACCAGCCAGTCGCGCGGTTCGTCGCGGTCGCGATCGAAGCAGCTCAGCCGCCGGCCGCTGATCCTGCCCTATGAGGTTCTGCGCATGCGAGCCGACGAGCAGATCGTCTTCACCGCAGGCAATGCACCCCTTCGATGCGCGCGCGCCATCTGGTTCCGGCGCGAGGACATGAAGGCCTGTGTCGGGGAGAACCGGTTTCATCGCCAACACACTCTGGCGGGGGAGGACCATCCAGAGCGCCCCGAAAACCGCGGATGATCTTTTATGCGGTCGTGTCAGTATGAAGACCATGATATGCGAAAATCACGATCGCTTCGTCTTCTTTCCAGCAGAAGGACGTGAACCGGCTCGGGTCGAGCACAGTACCAACCAAAGTAGAGCGCCGTCACAAGCAGCGGCAGGGTCGAGTAGTCCGGACATCTCACTGTCCGACGCATGCTTACCCCCACAGAGCAATCAGGAAAGAACCCCAACCGAGACCCGGATCCCACCGTGTCCAACGAGGATGCCGCTTTCCATGCACCGGCTGTTATATTTCGTCGTTCTGTTAGCAGGGTGCGATATTCGGCCTTAGCGAAACAGGAGCATGCCTATGCAGTTGAAACGCAGCGATCTTTACAACCGCGTGTGTGAAGCACCATTAAGCCGGCTTGCTCCGGAGTTCGGCTTGACGGGGACAGCTTTGGCCGAGATTTGCAGACAGCATGAGATACCCTACCCGGGATCAGGATACTGGACACGTAAATCACTCGGAATTGCTGCCGAGTTGCCCGCCCTGCCCGACGGTATCGATGCGATCATCGAAATTACTCCGGTCACGCCGAAACCCCGGGAAAAGGAGGTGCGTGCAACGGAGAGGGATACACGCCTGAAGGCAAGGCCCGCTGCAAAGACCCGCCGCCATGAACATCACCCGTTGCTTGTTGGTGCAGAAGAGCATCTGAGGAATTCGCGCACGGCAAAAGATGGGGAGTTTCTCCGCCCCTACAAGCGGATTCTGCCCGACGTAATTTCATCGGAAGCATCGCTTTCTCGCGCACTATCGATTGCAAATCACCTCTACCTCGCGCTCGACCGCCTCGGCTATCGCGTGCACATTGCACCAGCTGGAGAAGACCATCACCGCATGCATATCAAGGAGCAGGAGATCGAGCGCAAGGACCGCAAATACGGCCGTTACCATACAGGTAGCATCTGGGGACCTGACCGGCCTACGATTGTCTACATCGACACCGTCCCGGTTGGCCTCGCTCTCACCGAAATGACCGAACGGGTAACGATGCGATACCTGAACGGCGAATACCACCGGGAAGACAGCAAGCTCGTCCGGTCGATGAAATCCTGGCAACTGACCCACTCATGGACAACCGAACAGGACATGCCCTCCGGGCGCTTCCGCATTGTGGCCTACTCTCCCAAGAGAGGCGTCGACTGGACCCTGACATGGCAGGATACTGAATCTGAACCGCTGACCGGAGTTATTCCGGAGATTCTCCGGACCTTGCAGGCGTCCACGGACAAACTGCAAGCGCTGATGACAGCTGAGGACGAAGCCGAGGCGAAGCGGAAAAAGGAGCGACAGGAGGAGTGGGAGCGTTACGAACGTCGCGAAGATGAGCGCAAGATTGCCCAGGCGATCAAGGAGAGCCAGCAGCAACTCTCAGAAATCATCGATAGCTGGGGCAAGGCAATGGTCGTTGAACGCTTCTTCACCGATGTCGAGGATCGACTGGCCGAGGCAACTGACGAGGAAAGGCAGCTTCTAAATGAGCGGGTGAAGCTTGCTCGCCGCATGATGGGTAGCATAGATCCTCTGGAGTTCATCAAAAACTGGAGGGCACCTGGCGACAGGTACCAATCGAAGTACGGCGAGTTGCCTCGACCGCCTGCAGGCGGTCGCTCGGATGAACAATGAAGAATACCGGAGAAATCAGCATAGCGCCGCGGAAGGCGGGATTTCGGGAGTTCTCGACACGGGACAGGCGGAGAGGGGTCAGCCGCAGGAGCTTCAGCATAGCGGTCGGAAGAGAAGCGGGACCGACTGACCCCGCATGGCACGTTCCGTATGCCGGGCTGTGTGAGTGTGCGACCGCACGCACTTGCTGACTTCCAAGCGAGTGGATCAGGTCTCCTGACGAGATCGCACCACAGAGATAAAGTCGGCAACATCCATCAGCCACGCCTGCTGTGTCAGCCGGTAGGTACTGTGCAACCGCTTCGGCACGACGAGCTGCAGCTTCTTGGCCTGCATCTCGTCAGTCTGGTTTTCTGATATCCCGGGCTCAAGGGTAAGAAGGTGTTTTTCCGGGATCCGGAGAGCCTCCGACAGAACCTGGCGCCAGCGATCTTTCAGCGTCGACTTGGCACCGAGCATCGTCAGCCTTGCTTCCGGATACAGCGGATCACGATACTCATTCTGCCCCGGGAACAGAAAATCGGGCTTGTTCCGGTTCTCTGTCTCCGCGCCCCGAACGTATCGAATCTGCTGGGCGGCAAAAACTGCCTCAAGATGATTTTCGAGAGCCTGTCCCGCCCGCGCCTTTCGTCGGTTCTGTACGCTCAACGAAAACGCCAGAAATCCTTCAACGTCTGCGTCGCCGAGCGCACCAAAGCCGCTGCCAATACGTGCGGCGACGATACGGCGTTCCAGCCTTTTGAAAAGCTGCTCCTCGCGATCCATCCATGAGATCAGCGCAAGGTCTGGATCGTCGGCGGCAGAAACCTCGGGCATCGATGTCCGCGCAAGCTCAGAGAACACCCGTGTTTTCGGGAAATCGAGACCGAACCGCTCGATCAGGCTATCAAGCCGATCAGCTTCGGGCTCCTCCGGCTCGATCCCCAGCTCATCAAGAATATAGCGCGCTGCAAAATCGAGTTCGGCGTTATGTGTGTCATCGATTTCCCGGAACGTGAAAGCAAATTCCGGCTGCTCTTCCATCGCAAACAACCAGAGAAGCTGGTTCTGGATTGTAGAAGAGGGCGTTACAACAACGAGGATCGAGCCATCTTGCTGCAAGGCCAGAAACAGCATGTCGCCAGGCTGCATAAGCTCGGTAACGGCGTTTGAGGAATAGTAGAGGTGATACTCCGGTGCGCGCGGCTTTCCTTTGCGCACGTTGGACCAGCTCATAAAGCCTTCTTCCGCCAGCGCCTCCTGCTCGCCGGATATCCAGATGAAGCGTGTCGTGATACCTCTGCGATCATCGTCACCCAGAAGCCGGCGAAGTGGTCTCGTGCCCTGAAACTCGTGCTGGTTGGATTTTTGCGTGATGGTTTCCACCAGCGTCAAACGCTTGGCGACGACTCCGGTGAAGAGATCTGACAAAAGCCCGCGGCGCATTTCTACCCTCCCCTGATTTCCAGTCGCGGCTGGTCCGATCTCAGCCACTCAGCACATGACTGAATGACGTCCTCGAGAGGCAGTCGCGTTTTGCCCTTCAGGGCACACTCCCACACGACCGCCTGGCGCCAACCGGCCTCTGTCAGAGCTGCATGTGTTCGCTCATCGACGGCACGATTTCCCGCAATTTTTGCCTGCCAGAACTCCGGGCGGGTTGTAGGCCATTTGAACAGGTGGCAATCGTGGCCATGCCAGAAGCAGCCATGCGCGAAGATGACCGCGTTGTAGCGCGGAAGAACAATATCTGGCTTTCCGGGAAGCGAGCGGTCATGCAGCCGGAATCGAAACCCCAGTGCATGGAGCCCTTTGCGCAGCAGAAGTTCCGGCTTCGTGTTGGTACCACGGATACCTGACATCATCCGGCTGCGAACTTCAGCCGTGACGATGTCAGCCATGCGCGATTACCGGCTCCCGGTCGGGGCGAGTTACAGTTACAGGCGCTGCCAATGAACGGCCGGCGCCTCTCAGCAACGCGGACTCGATAAATGGCTTCATCGCGTCCGCAAGGAACTCTACAACCGGAACGACGACGGCATTGCCAAATTGCCGGTAGGCCTGGGTATCTGAAACCGGTATTTTCCAGCGGCGATCGCCCCGGTCAAAGCCCATCAGACGGGCGCATTCCAACGGCGTCAGCCGACGTGGTCGCTTGCCAGGTTGCGCGACGAGAATTTCCGACCCATCCTTGTAGTAACGGGCAGACAGCGTCCGCGTCACATCATCAGGGCCAAAGAGACTGTAGCCGAAGCCGTTACCTTTCGAATTGTGCTTTTCCTTGTAGGCCTGCAGGTATTCCCACAGGCGCGGGGTCAGGGTGTATTTCGGGTCGACCTCTTCATGAGGCTCAAGAATGCTGCCGAGTTTCGGTCCATTTCCCGGAAGCTTGAGAGATTTCAGATCGAAGTCGGTCGGCTCACGGAAGCCGACAATGAAAATACGTTCGCGGCGTTGCGGTACCCAATGCTCGGAGCTGATCACCCGCGTCTGAACGTGATAGCCAAGCTCGTTCGTGAGCACATTGATAATCGTGGCGAACGTCCGGCCCTTGTCGTGACTTTCAAGGTTCTTGACGTTTTCCAGCACAAAAGCTGCAGGTCGATGATGCGCAATGATCTGGGCGGTATCAAAGAAGAGCGTGCCTTGCGTGTCGCACAGAAAACCGTGCGGTCGACCAAGTGCATTCTTTTTAGAAACGCCCGCGATCGAGAATGGCTGGCATGGGAAGCCGGCGAGCAGAATATCGTGCTCGGGAATTAGATCAGGGTTTTCGGCATATTCGCGAACATCGCCCGCAAGGCGATGATTGTCGCGGAAGTTCAAACCATAGGTCTTTTGGGCATTCTCGTCCCACTCCGAGGTGAAGACACAATGTCCGCCAATGCCTTGGAAACCAATACGCAACCCGCCGATGCCTGCAAACAGATCAATGAAGCGGAATGAGATCGGGCCGGTACCAGCGCCCCTCTTTTCAGCTTCCTGCTTCAACGTGCGAATAGCCAGATCGGTGCTGCTGCCGTTTATATACCTAGCAATTGTGCGGTCTGAAACAGCAAGTACCGTACCGGCCTCACCCGGAGTGAGCCCAGCTCGCTGACACAACTGGTTGAACTCGTTTTCGTCCCGATGTGTCTGCTGCACGAATCACCTGCCATTCTCTGGGTCATTTTCTGCCAAACTGACAAAAAACTTCCCAGATAGCAATTGGTGTTCTCTTATTGTTCTCAAGCTTTTGGGAAATCAACTCCTCAAATCCGTTCGACTACAAGTCTCTTGAACATGCGGGAGCTTCCACGATAAGGCCGTATCACAACCGCAATTACTCATTCCGGATTGGAAACCATGCAGCAAATGTCGATCCCGGAGATGAGGGCCTATCTTGAACGGTCGACCTCCAGCCTCAATGCCAATAAACTCCACGGCATGAAAGCCGAAGCCAGCTTTCGATCTTACGTTCAGAGTCTGGGCGCATCGCAACGGGTTTCACCGGGCGGCTGGATTTTTCGGCAAAAGGGAGAACAGGATTTCGGAAACAGCACCGTCGCCGTGTTCCCACATTGTCTGGATGCTGACCGAGACTACTCGAAGGAGCCTTCACGCACCGATATCCCACTCACCCTGCACACAATCTGCGCAACGATGCATCAGATCGGCATAAGGAGTTTCTACGCACATCCGGTGATTTCCGGAGGAAGTACGGGAAAAGTTGTGGTTTGGAAACTCATTCAGCTTGGGGTTCCATGGCAGACCGAGTTTGCAGATGCAGATTTGGCCTTTACCGCGTTTATTCGTCGCTCGCGCAGATACAACTATCTGCGATATAGCACCGATGTATCATCGCTATCCGATGGCGACGTTCTCGTGCAGTTTTCTCATGAGAACCTGAGGGTCTTTATCGAAGACCGCTTCATGTGCGAGACATCCGATATCGACGGGATCGTTTGGGGCGAGCGATACACATACCCCATCGAAATCAAGGAGAAAGCTCCTGCTCGTGACAACGATATAGGAGAGTGGTTCGGGCTGGATACCGGTCCGTTTGTCAAATTGGCCCACTACGCAGCAAGACGTGGAAACCTGCATTCACTATTTGTTGTGCGCGAAATCGAAGACCCAGCAACGCGTACTTTCAAACGCTGGCTGTTCACCGAGTTCGACAAGTTGGCTCAATATGCATCCTGGGTTCCTCGCAGTGGCGGGCAAAGCATGGGAGGAAGCACGAGCATGGTTGTCAGAATTCCCCGCACGGCATTCCGCGAACTCGATGCCAAGGCGTTGAAAGAGATCTGAACCGTGGGCCCGAATGCTGCAAATTCAGGCTTGCGGCTATTCGTCTCCTGACCCTCGACTTTGGAAGAATTCCCAATGCTCCTCAAGAGCCTTGGGATCTGGCCCGCTGGAACCATTGATGGAAAGGGCAATCCCGTCGTAGGCAGCGTATTCCGTGCACAGACAAGCCGGGTTGAATGAAACACGCAGGGTACAGGGATCAACACCGATGAAACCGAGATCGAACAGCGTGTGAAGATCACTGCGCAGCAAAAGTCCATTCCCGGCGCCGTTGTCTTCATGTATTGCATAGGGCCTGATATGGGCTGCCTCGAGGGCAGCGGCAAAACCATAACCGCTTATCTGGCAGCGCATTCCGTAACGCCGCACAAGTCTCTCACGAAACTGCGACTGGCCCCGACGGAGACTGATTTCTCGTAAAACACGGCGCCGCCTCGCCACAATCGATGGGAAATCATCTTGTAGTCGTGATCGGTTTTCCTCAGGCACCTGCATTCGACGGACGTAACGCCTTAACAGTGCGAATGCAGTATTATCGAGAAAGGGCTCAAGACGGGAAAGATCAAGTTCCTTGATCGACATCTGGTCGCTGGGCCTCAGCACCGCCTCATGCAGCCGGCTTACCGTCAGCTCGGGAGATACGGGGCGGAATGAATTGGCGTACCGTGCCTCGTAAGTGGTCACTCTGACAGGGTCGTTGATCGGCTCGCTGAAAAAATGACCGTTTTTGCATGCCCAAGGCGGCATCCTGGTTATGCGCCGTTTGATGTTTGTCGCGTTGCATTCCGGACAACGCAACCGATCCTTCGGACCTGCTCCTTCAGAAATGCTCTCGATTTCAGCGATGCCCAGCACTTCGGAACGAGAACGGACAAATATGATATCGCCAATCTGAACGCGCAGATGATTGGCGACGTCACTGTCATATCGATAAACAGCTCCCGGATCATCTCGATAACCCGTGTTGCCGCCATACTGACGGTCGCCGTCGATTGTAAGAAGAGACCAGACGCGGTTCATGATGCTTTGGTCTCTGCAGAGCCGGAAACAGGCGGCTCGTCCTTGCGGGTCTGCACGACAGAAAATTTCAGTTTATCAAGAACATATTCGACGGGAGCCTGGTCGCGATGGTGGCGGTCGGGCGCATCTACGACATATTTGCGGAGCAGTGTATGAACTCCGCCGAGTGTCCGGAAATCCCCTTGCTGCTTTTCCATGAGCATGACGGTATTGATCATCTGGTTCCATGAAGCAAAGGACGTATCGTTGTCGAGACTGACGGATCGCAACGACCAGGCATGGTGTCTGCCGAGTACCAGCTTGCGGATTTGCCTGATCTGCGTGCCACGGGGTATGCGAAATGCCGACCGCAGCATCTGTTCGTCGGCTTCCTCAAGCCAGGCTGACACGACATCGAGCCATCGTAGGGATTCCTCTCGAAATCGCGCCATCCGCGAGGCGTCCGCCCGGAAATCACGGGCAGCGCTATCCTGAAACTTCAACTGCACAAGCAGCAGGTAACCATGCCGCCTGTCGATAACAGCCACATCGACATCGGTTAATTCCCTTCCGTCCTTACGAAGCTTGATGTTTCTCCGGATGTCGAGCTCAGGAAACGACGACTTAACCAAACCTTCAACTGCAGTCTGGAATGACCCCTCTCGAAGCTGCTGATACGAATCGTACTCGCGGGGGTAGGTATGCTTCAGCGAGTTAAGCAGAAACTCCATCTGATGATGTCTTCCGGAGAGACACTTGATGATTCCGTCGTTCGCAAATTCGATTACACAGGGCAGCGCCGGGCTCGAATTGTTCAGAAGATTGGCGTTACGAGGGGTGATTGCAATTATTTCATAGATCCTTTCTGCCTGGTCTTCCGTTGTGGTGGTGTAGTGGCGGAAGTTGGGACCAAAAGAATTGAGAGCCTCGCGGATAGACGTTATAAATCCCGCCTTATCTGCGGATATCGTCAGGATATCCTCAATCCGAATTTCCGGATGCTTCTTCACCATGACACGGCAGAACGCTTCGTGCTTAAGGCAGAGCGAAGCCACAAATGCCGCTGCCAGCGTGTATTTCAGGTAGGAGATGCCTCCAAACTCGCGAAGCTCGTTGAATGAATCAAACCCGATCGCATTCTTAAGATCGCTCCAGGCTGTCTGAAAATAAAATTCGTCAAGCAGAGGGTCAGCATTGTAGCCCATGAAGTGCTCGCGAAAG
>NZ_JACHBG010000029.1 GCF_014207095.1 Martinezella lusitana
ATCTGTCTGTCCTCTTGGGGCTTGGCCTTTTGGGCTTGGAATGCATCGGCAACGATGCCAGGCCCAATCTCGGCCCCTCGTCACCCTCTCAGCAATACCAATACAGCCTTGTATTCAATTTGTCGACAAGGAATATATAAAGAATCGAACTTCTACCGTTAGACAACCAACCGACATCGGGGAGCACCTTTCGTTTGGTGAAATTGGCCCGTATGCCCCTTAGATTGCTACAGGCGCTCGAGCGACCGGTGCGTCAGGACACCAGGCTCGTGGTCGCAAATGCCAGCACGACATAGCGACTGATCTTGGCGATGGCGACGAGCAAGAGAAACGTCGGCAGTGGTTCTCGTAGAGTGCCTGCGACGACCGTGATCGGATCTCCAACAATGGGAAGCCAGCTCGCCAGCAGCGACCATCGCCCATAGCGGCGATACCAGCCCTGCGCTCGCTCCATGGCACTGTCGCCGACCGGAAACCAGCAGCGATTGCGGAAGCGCTCAATCCATCGCCCCAGGGCCCAATTGATCAATGAACCAAGCACGTTGCCGAAGCTCGCGACGGCAACGATCATGAAGGTGGAATAGGTCTCCGTCAGCAGCATACCGACAAGCACGGCTTCGGATTGCATTGGCAGGATCGTTGCGGCCGCAAGTGCCGCCAGGAACAGTCCGAAATAGGCTGCGAGATCGATCATGGCTCAGAAATACCCGGCGGCCTCCCTGTGGCCGCGGATGCTTGGCCTGAGCGTCTTTAAGTGCATGTCGCATACGGCTTCCATCATGATGTCTCTATCTTTCAGCTGAGAGCAAGTGTCAACGAACGCCAGCGCACAAGCGAAGATCAGAAAGCAGCCGGCTTTCGGCTGTCAAGCAACGGAGATATCTGCTTGTCCATAGCAACTCCCAGGAGTATTCCCGGCGAACGGCACCCTATGCTGCGACACGAAGCGAACCGCCAATGAACCCGATCCCCGAAGATGCTTGGCTGCCTTGGCGACCCTCCGACCTCGCAGACCGATTAAAGCACGCGTCCGGCGTTTGGTATGTCGTCGGCGGATGGGCGCTTGACCTTTGGCACGGCAGCCAGACGCGCGAGCACGAGGATTTGGAGTTTGCGGTCCTGCCCGAGAACGTCCAGGAGTTTCGCAAGATATTGCAAGACCTGGATTTCTTCACTGTTCATTCCGGCGTAATCGAGCATCTCCCTCAGACGGAAGCGCCGCCGACGCATGTGTCGCAATTGTGGGGCCTCGATGCCCGAAGCGCCTGCTGGCGTGTCGACATGATGCTGGAAAAAGGAACGCCTTCTACCTGGCATTACAAACGCGACCCGACGCTTCAGGTGCTGCGCTCAGAGATCATCCGGACCAACGATGCCGGAATACCCTATTTGGCTCCGGCTGCTGTTTTGCTGTTCAAGGCCAGACACCTTCGGGAAAAAGACGAGGTGGACTTCGAGCGCGCCCTGGTCAAACTTACTTTCGCCGAGAGGGACACACTTCGACGCTGGCTCGATGTCGCCCACCCCAACCATCCGTGGCTCACGGCGCTTTGATCGGACGGGCAGCGCGGCGCGCCTTGAACTCAAGCATTTCCGGGACTGTTTGCAGCGGTTTTCGCTTCTGAATGAAAAAAGCCCGCGCCGGCAGGGCGCGAGCTTGGAGGAACTATCCCGTTTGAGCCTGCTCTGCTCAGCGGCGCGAGCCGAAGGGGCGGAGCGTCATATGGCGATTGACGTCCTTGTAGAGCAGGTAACGGAACGGTCCCGGGCCACCGGCATAGCACGCCTGCGGGCAGAAGGCGCGCAGCCACATGAAGTCGCCGGCTTCGACCTCGACCCAATCCTGGTTCAGCCGATAGACAGCCTTGCCCTGCAGTACGTAGAGGCCATGTTCCATCACATGGGTCTCGGCAAAGGGAATGACGGCGCCGGGCTGAAGGGTGACGATGGTTACATGCATGTCATGGCGCAGATCCGACGGATCGACGAAACGCGTCGTAGCCCAACGTCCCTCCGTGTCAGGCATGACCGACGGGGTAATGTCCTTCTCGTTGAGAATCAGCGGCTCCGGATGAGCCAATCCTTCGACAGCTTCATAGGCCTTGCGGATCCAATGGAACCGCGCATGCGCGCCCGAACGGTTGTGGAGCGACCACTTCAGGCCCGGCGGCAGGAAGGCATAACCGCCCGGCTGAAGCACATGCTTGCCGCTCGGCAACGTCAACTCGACCTCGCCGTCGACGACGAAGAGCACGCCTTCGGCTTCCGGATCCAACTCCGGCCGATCGCTGCCGCCGCCAGGCGCCACTTCCATGACATATTGGGAAAAGGTCTCGGCAAAGCCGGAGAGCGGCCGGGCAATCACCCAGCAGCGCGTATCGTTCCAGAAGGGCAGGAAGCTGGTGACGATATCCTGCATGACACCTTTGGGAATGACCGCATAGGCCTCGGTGAAAACGGCTCGTCCCGTCAGCAGGTCGCTTTGCGGCGGATGGCCACCAAGAGAGGAATAATAGATTCTTTGCATCGTCTCGCCCTTCGTTCTCAGTATTTCCCGGGAGGCGCCAGCATTTACCTCCATCGCACTATTGGATGGCCGTAAAGCCTTAATACCGCGTCACTTCGCTCCCGCTTTTTCCAACAATGCCTCGATCTTGTCGTAACTGCGGCCACGAGCATGCTGCAACGGTGTCACACCTTCATGATCAGCGATATTGACATTTGCTCCGGCATTGATCAGCAACTCAACGATTCGCACATGGCGCGGGCCGCCGTCGCTGAGAATGATCGCCTCCAACAGCGCCGTCCAGCCCAGCCGATTGACGTGATCGAGATTGACCCCGGCCTTGATCAGCGTATCGACCGTCTCGACATGGCCGCGCTCTGATGCAGGAATGAGCGCCGTACCGCCATAGCGGTTTACGCTTTTAAGATCGGCGCCATGGGCGAGCGTCAGCTTGAGAATTTCCAGGTGACCCCTGGCGCCCGAATAGAGATAGGGGCTGTCCTGAATATCGTCCTTGGCATTGACGTCGGCGCCGGCCTCGATCAGTGCGCGGGCAGCATTTACCTTGTCGCCATGCGTGGCGACGAGCAAGGCAGTGGCGCCGCTTTCGTCCCGTGTATCGATACTAGCACCGCTCGCGAGAAGCCGATGGATCGCTGCGACATCGTCCGCCGCAGCCGCATTGTGCAATCGAGTATCCATGGAATTACCATTAGCAAGGAGAGGAAGGTGGAGACCCGCAACGAGGAGCCATATCGCGATCAAAGCCATCGACATGTGCCGCTGCATCCGCCTGCCAGGCACAAGACTGGCAAAGAGCGACGGCGGTGCAAAACGAATATCCCGGACTCGGTTCATTCGGAATGAAAACTCCTCGTTGTCGATCGGCTAAGCGCAGTTGCGACGTGGCATCTCCTTGACGCGAGGATAATCATAGGCGTTAACCTTCGACGTCGTATAGCCTGCGCCGACGAGCGCTTCGGCAAGCTTGATGGCAGCTGTCACGCCGTCGATGACCGGCACGCCAGTAGTGGCCTGCAGCCGATCGCAGAGGGATGACATGCCGGCGCAGCCGAGAATGATGGCTTCGGCGCGATCTTCGCGCTTGGCTCTTTCGATCTCGGCGACCAGCAGCCGCTCCGCTTCGACCGGGTCTTCCTCCAGACCAAGAACCGGCAGGTCGATGGCGCGAACATTGCGGCAGTGGCGTTCCGCGCCATAGTCGCTCACCAGATCCTCGATGATCGGGATGGAGCGCGGCAGCGTGGTGATGATCGAGAAGCGACGGCTGATGGTCATGGCCACCTGTACCGCCGCCTGGCAGATGCCGATGACGGGCCCGCGCGCCACTTCACGGGCGGCATGAAGGCCGGGATCGTCGAAGCAGGCAACGACATAGGCATCGACCCCGAGCATCTCGCCCTTGAGGATCTCCGCGAGCATTCCCGGCACGGCAGCGGCCTCGTCCGCGCCGCCCTCGATGCTGACGGGCGTGTCGAGCGGGTTCACCGCCGATACTTTGGTGTCCTGCTGCTTGACCCGCAAGGCGCTGTCCAGCGCCTGGGACGTCATGGAAGCCGTGGAATTGGGATTGATGAGACGAATATGCATGAGAAGGACCTTTCATCCATCCTTAGTCGCGCGACGGCTTGATGAAATCGGTGATTGGCGGAGCCTTAAGGACGAACTGGCGATCCGAAACGATGTAGTTGTCGGCATGCAGGCGGGCAATCGGCTGATAATGTTCCGGGTCCACATAGTGACCCTCGGCATCGAGGCAGTTGCGCCGCACATGCATGTGGACGACTTCGCCCAGCACCAGCGTACGGCGCGGATAATCGATGAGGCGCTCGACGCGGCATTCGAAGACGCATGGTGCTTCCTGGACGAAGGACGCATCGATCTTGCGGCAGGCATTCGGCGTGAGGCCGGCCATGGCGAGCTCATCGAATTCGCTGTCGAAACCCAGGCCGCAGACCAACATCTGCTGCGAAATCCCCATGTCGACCATGTTGACCACGAATTCCTGAGTCCGCCTGATGTTGGCAAGCGTATCCTTCTCCTCGCCATTCAGGCGCGGCTGTATGCCCAGCACCACGATCGGCGGATCATGCGAGAACACATTGAAGAAGCTCATCGGCGCCGCATTGTTGTGACCGGCCGGAGAACGCGTCGTGACCAGCGCGATCGGACGGGGTCCGATGAAGTTCGTCAGAAGCCGATAACGGCTCTGAGGCTCAAGCTCGGCAAAGTCGAATTCCATTGCGCCATCCTGCGGGTTCATTATGATTGACAATGTCATTCCATATTGTCGACAATTTTGCAATCAAAAACCGATTGTTGTGATTGACTTTTCCCTTCGCTTCACGCTTCTCTAACCGCAACGAGGAGTGAGATTCATGAGCGACCAAACAGGGGTCTCTGTTCAGCAGATTGTCGAGAAAGTCTGGCTGTCGATCGCCGAGCGACGGCTGAGACCCGGTGTCCAGCTCAAGGAAGAGCAGATGGCCACCATCTTCAACGTCAGCCGCGCGCGCATTCGCCAGGCCCTGGCGCTGCTGCAGCGCGACGGTCTCGTCGCCATCATCCCCAATCGCGGCGCCTTCGTGTGCAAGCCTTCCGTTGAGGAGGCCCGCGACGTCTTCTTCGTTCGTCGCACCGTCGAGCGCTGCGTAGTCGAGCGACTTTGCAAAGGGGTCTCCAAGGCCGACATCAAGCGCCTGCGCGACCATGTCGCCAAGGAGCGTATCGCCAACACCCAGGACATCACCACCGACATCATCAAGCTTTCCGGTGGCTTTCACCTGTTGCTGGCGGAGACGGTCGGCTCGGATTTCCTGTTTGCCACCATGCGCGACCTGATTGCCCGCTCCTCGCTGATCACGGCCGTCTACCGCAATACCAACCGTTTCAATTGCGGTCCCGACGAACATGCCGAAATCGTCGAGGCCATTGTCGGCAACGATGCGGACAGGGCCACCCATCTGATGGCCCATCACCTCGAACATGTCGAATCGGAGCTCGACCTGACCGAAATCCGCGACCTCTCCCACGACCTGCGTGCCGCCCTGGCCTGAGGCGGCCGAGGCATCCGCCTCGATCACGCGTCTGTCACGAGATGGCACGCCACCCTCGTTCCATTCGAGAGCCTGCGAATCTCAGGCACCTCCGCCGAACACCTCACGGTGGCCAGCGGGCACCTCGGATGGAAGGTGCAGCCCGATGGTGGCTTCAGGGGGCTAGGTACCTCGCCGCCCACCAGTTCCTGATCGCGTTTGGGGGCGTCGATGCTGGGGATGGTTTGCAGCAGAAGCTGGGTGTAGGGGTGGCGCGGGTGAGCAAAGAGTTCTTCCGTATCCCCCTCTTCGACGATCCGTCCCAGATACATGACGGCGATACGGTCCGACATGTGCCGCACGACGCTCATATCATGGCTGATGAAGAGATAGGTCAGGCCCAATTCATCCTGCAGCCGGCGCATGAGGTTCAGGACCTGCGCCTGCACCGAGACGTCGAGCGCGGATGTCGGTTCGTCGCAAACCAGAAACTCCGGCTCGCTGGCAAGCGCGCGCGCAATGGAAATGCGCTGGCGCTGCCCGCCGGAAAACTCATGCGGGAACTTCTCGCCGTCCGAAACGGAAAGACCGACGGTCAGCAGCAACTCCTCGACCCGCTCGGTAATCTCGGCCGCCGTATTGCGCAGCTTCAGCTCGCGCAGCGGTTCGGCGATGATGTTCTTCACCCGCCAGCGTGGATTGAGCGAGGCATAAGGATCCTGAAAGATCATCTGGGCCGACAGCGGCGCGCCGCTGCGCCCCGGCGCAAAGCGGATTTCGCCGCCCGTCGGCGCGTAAAGCCCGGTCACAAGCCTTGCCACCGTCGATTTGCCGCAACCGCTTTCGCCAACGATGCTGAGGCAACCGCCGGCAGGCACGGTAAAGCTGATATCGTTGACCGCCTGAAGAAACTGGCGCGGCTTGCGTTCCACGACGCGGTTGAGCCAGGGGGCAGACACATCGAACGTCTTGACCAGTCCATCGACGGTCAGTGCCACGACCTTTTGAGCTGATGTCGTCATGCGGTGCCTCCCGCGTTGAGCCAGCAGGCGTTTGCGCCATCGCCGGCGGGGATCAGTTCTGGCCGCTCGCGCCGACAGCGCGGACCAGCGGATTTGCAGCGTGGATTGAAGGCGCATCCTTGCGGAAGAGCATCCAGCCGGGGCATCGAGCCATCGATCTGATTAAGCTTTGCCACGCGCGCGCCGAGCGATGGGATCGAGGCCATCAGGCCTTGCGTGTAGGGATGGCGCGGCGCGTGAAGCACCTGTTCCACCGGACCAATCTCGATCAGCCGACCGGCGTACAATACCGCCACACGGTCCGCCGCCTCGGCGATGACGCCCATATCGTGCGTCACCAGCATCACGGCCGCCTGCTTCTCCTTGCACAGCCGGCGAAGCAGCGAGATGATCTGCGCCTGGATCGACACGTCGAGCGCCGTCGTCGGCTCGTCGGCGATGATCAGTTTCGGCGAGGCGGCAAGCGCAAGCGCAATCACCACACGCTGGCGCATACCGCCGGAGAACTGGTGCGGATAGTGATTGACCCGCTCTTCCGGCGAGGGAATGCCGACATCCCGCAATAGCTGGACGGCGCGTGCCTTTGCCTCGGCTTTGCCGAGCGACAGATGCTGCCGGATCGTTTCCGAAAGCTGCGCACCGACGGTGAACAACGGGTTCAGCGATGTCAGGGGATCCTGGAAGATCGCACCGATTTCGCGGCCGCGCACGCGCTCCATCGCCCGGTCATCGAGCGTGTCGATCCGCTGTTTGCCGAGCCAGATTTCGCCGCCGGCGATACGCCCCGGGCGCTCGAGAAGCCCCTGAATGGCAAGCCCGGTCATGGATTTGCCCGCGCCGGACTCCCCAACGACGCCGAGGATTTCGCCGGCCCGGATGGACAGGCTTATGTCCGACAGCGCCGTGACCGTACCCCGCCGGTTCGGAAACTCGACCTTGAGATTACGGACGTCGATGACCGGTTGTTGCGCCTCAACCATTGCTCTCCACCTCGATCGGATAGCTTGGCGGGAAGATCTCCGACACAGGCGGATGGTTCCAGCTGCGCTCGGGATATTTGGCGATCAGCCCGTCATATTGCGCTTGCGCCTGGACGCGCGCCTTTTCCATGTCGAAGCCGGCCAATTGCCGATCCAGCATCGAGACGCGACCATCAACGAAGACAGCGCGCGTCACCTTGCCGGAACCGCCAACGACCAGTGTCGTGATCGGGTCGACCGATGGCGCCATGATCGCGTCGTCCAGGCTGAAAACGGCGATGTCCGCACGGGCTCCGGCCGACAGGTGGCCGAGATCCGAGCGACCCAGTGCCTTGGCCCCGCCGAGCGTTGCTGCGTCGAACAGATCAGCGGAGCGCACCCGGTCCGGCGCATGATCGCTGATACGGCAGGTGATGAGGCCTGTAAGCAGGTTCATCAGCATGTCCGGCGGCGTCGTATCGGTGCCCATGGCGATGTTGATGCCGCGCTTGCGGCAGCTGGAGAAGGAATTGAGGATCGAGCCGCTGCGGGCCGAAACCAACGGACAATGCACGATGGAAACGCCATTCTCGGCATAGAGCCCAAGATCTTCTTCCGTGGCATTCGTCGCATGCGGCGCAATCATCCGGTCGCTCAGCAGCTTATGCTTGGCCAGCCAGACAGGAGCGGTCGAACCGTGCAGCATGCGCACGGTGTCGACTTCCATCGCACCCTGCGCCATATGCAGGCGGAACTTGCAGCCGAGATCGCGCGCGGCAGCATCTGTGCGCTGCAGAAGGGCAAGCGTAGACGTCTCCACCCGATCCGGTGCCAGGAGGCCACGAACGAGATCGCCGTGGCGGCCATTCTGCCGCTCAATATAGGCGACGGCGTCCTTCAGGCCCTGAAAGCCGCGCTCTTCGTCGAAGACAGGAACCATCTTGCCCGGCGCTTCCAGAACCATGCCGCCCGAACGATAGGCGGGGCTCAGATAGACACGCAGGCCAAGATCGCCGGCGGCATCGGCAGCAGCATCGAACTCGGCAACGGTCTCGCCCCATTCACGATAGAACAGCGAGGCGATCGGAGCCGCAGTGGTGATGCCGTTCAGCAGGAGCTGACCGAAGGCAAAACGCTTCTGGAACGCCAGCTCTTCCTGAGAATACATCTCGTAGGGACCGGCTTCCACATAGCTGCGCGGCCAGACGCGTCCCTTGGCCCAGCCGGGATGGCAGTCGATGCCAAGGATGGTGGTGTCCAAATCGGAGAGGGCATCGAGGTCGATCAAGCCGGGGCTGATCACGGCATTGCCGAAATCGATGCGACGCGCGACTTCGCCCGGGAAGTTGTGGCCGACGAAGAGAATGGCGCCGTTTTCGAACACGACCTGGCCGTTACGGAGCAGCGTATGGCTGCCTTCCTTATGGCCGACGACCCAGCTGGCGGTGATCAGCGTGCGCCCTTCCGGGCGCTGACCGAGCGAGAGACTTTCCATTGCATGTGCCATCAGGGCATCTCCACCAATGCTTGACCACCACGCGCGGTCACGCGGCCACCCTTGACCACGAGCGGACGTGGCGCGATATCGACGACGGCATGAGCCAGCGTTTCACCGGCCAGCAAGGTGAAATCGGCATCGCAGCCAACCTTCAGACCGTAATTCTCGATCTGCATGACGTCAGCACCACCCTGCGACACGACGTAGAGGACGTGCTCCAGGTCACGGTCAGAGCGCAGTCCGTTCTTCATGCCGATTACCTGGGCACGATCGAGCATGTCCGGATGGCCCCAAGGCCCCCAGGTGTCGCGGATGCCGTCACAGCCGCCGCCGACGCGCACGCCGGCTTCCTTAAGGCGCATGATCGACGGCACGGCCGCCGAAGGTGCGCCGGTGGTGAGGATTGCAATATCCAGCTTTGCGATTTCCTCGATCAGCTTGCCGACGCGCAGATAGTCGTTCATGCCGAGTGCGAAGGCATGGCTGATCGCCACCTTGCCCTGCATGCCGTTGGCGCGGATACGCTCGAACATCATCTCCATCGTGAAGGCGCCGAGCTCGCCGGCTTCGTGCAGGTGGATGTCGATCGGAACGCCGTGCTTGGTGGCAAGGTCAAACAGGATGTCGAGCTGGCCCTTGGGATCGCGGTCGATGCCGCAAGGATCGATGCCGCCCAGGACTTCGCAACCCTGGCGCAGAGCCTCCTCGAGCAGTTCGACAGTCCCGGGCATGACCATCACGCCTGACTGCGGGAAGGCGACGATTTCGATATCGATGATGCCCTTGAGCTTCTCGCGGGTTTCCCAAACGCCTTCGACGAGGCGCAAGCCGTGGGTGGGATCGATGTCGACGTGGCTGCGGATATGCGTGCCGCCATGCGCCGCAAGACCGATAGCATGGCGCATGGACTGGCGATGCGGATCGATGCCGATTTCCAAACGGTGCTCGCGCTCGAAATCGATCCGCTCGCGCAGGATAGCCGCGCGGTTGTTGACATGCCACGGCATGCCCCAGGTGGTCTTGTCGAGATGGGTATGGGCATCGATCAAGCCGGGTGCGGCGATCGCATTGCCGCCATCCTCGACCGGCATGCCCGGCTCGGCTTCGAACTTTCCAAAGCCTGCAATCTTTCCGTCGCGGATGAGGATATCGCAGGTCTCTCCAGCCATTGGCCTGACATTACGGAGCAGAAGATCGTTCATGAACTTACCTCAGTTTGGGATTAAGGGCATCGCGCAGCCAATCGCCGAGCAAATTGACGGCCACGACAAGCAGGCAAAGCTGGATGACGGGGAAGAGCACGATCCACCAGGAACCGGCGAACAGGAACTGGTTACCGATGCGGATGAGCGTGCCGAGCGAAGGCTGGCTCGGCGGCATGCCGATACCAAGGAAGGACAGCGTGGCTTCGGTGAGAATTGCCATGCCGAAATTGAGCGTCGCCGCAACCATGATCGGCGTCAGCGTATTCGGCAGAATGTGCTTTGCCATGATGCGTCGAGCGGGCACACCGATCAGTCTTGCCGCCTGTACATAATCCTTGCCGGCCTCAACGATCGCCTGTGCACGCACCGTGCGGGCATATTGCACCCAGCTCGACAGCGCGATGGCGAAGACAAGCACGGCAGACGCGCCGATCTCCCGCAGGCTTTCCGGCAGCATCTGCCGCACGACCGTGGACACCAGGATCGCAACGAGGATGGTGGGAATGGACAGCATGACGTCGCCAATGCGCATCAGCAGATTGTCGATGAAACCGCCGAAGAAACCGGCGACCAGACCGGCCATCAGTCCGATCAGCAGCGACAGCACGACAGAGGCGACGCCGATGACGATGGAAATGCGCGTACCGTAAAGGACGGCAGACAGCATGTCACGCCCCTGCGTATCGGTGCCGAAGAGATAGGGCATCTCGCCGCCATCGTGCCAGATCGGCGGCAGTTCCGCCTTCCACATATCCAGCTGCGCGCCGTCATAGGGATTTTGTGGCGCGATCAGCGGCGCCAGCAACGCCGTCAGGATCAATATGGCGAGAATTGTCGCGCCAAAGATCGCCGTCTTGCTATGGGTGAAGGACCACCAGAGGTCGCCGCTGCGAAGGCGCTTGAACAGCGAGGGACGCGCGGACTTTTCCGGCTTCGACGTTTCGGACAGTTCCATGGTCATCGAACAGGCTCCTGGTTTCGATCAGCGTGCGGTGCGCAGGCGGGGATCGATCACCGCATAGGCGATGTCCACCAACGTGTTGAGAACGACAAAGATGAAGGAGATGATGCAAAGATAGGCGGCCATGACAGGAATATCGAGGAAAGTGACTGCCTGAATGAACAGCATGCCCATGCCCGGCCACTGGAACACCGTCTCGGTGATCAGTGCGAAGGCGATCAGTGCCCCGACGTTCATCGCCGTCATGGTGACGACTGGCATCAGACAGTTGCGTAGCGCATGACGGAAATAGATGCGCCAGCGCGGAATGCCGCGGGCGCGGGCAAACTTGATATAGTCGGAGCGCAGCACCTCGAGCATTTCGGCGCGTACCAGACGCATGACCAGCGTGATCTGATAGAGTGAAAGTGCAATCGACGGCAGAATGAGCGCTGCGCGGCCGGACGATGTCAGGAACCCGGTCGACCACCAGCCGATCTGCACCACATCGCCGCGCCCGAAAGCCGGCAACCAGCCCAAGCTGACCGAAAAGCCGAGGATGAGCAGGATGCCGACGACGAAGCTCGGCAGTGAGACACCGACAATAGAGAGAAACTGCAGCCCCTCCGTATACCATTTGCCGCGCTTGATCGCGGTCAGCACGCCGAGCGGAATGCCGAACACCAGCGAGATCAGCGTCGCGACGAAGACGAGCTCCAGGGTCGCAGGAAAACGCTCGCCGATCAGCGGCAGCACCTTCTGGCCATTGCGGTAGGAGACGCCGAAATCGCCCTCCGCCGCATTGACGACGAACCGGACATACTGCGTCGGCAGGCTGTCATTGAGACCCAACCGTTCGCGCAGTGCGGCGCGATCCGCCTGAGATGTCTGCTCGCCGACCATGAGTTCGACAGGATCGCCCGCAAGCCGGAAGATCAGGAATGCCAGCAAGGCAACTGCAAGCATAACCAGGATCGCATTCCCGAGACGCTTGATGATGAAAACCAGCATGAGGACCTCTAGGCTTCGCTTCGGTCTCCGCCAGGCCTGCTTGAGTGCCTGGCGAAATTCAAACTTGGCAGCAGAGGGGAAATCGGCGGTGATGGGCTGGTTCGAATGCCTGGCCGTACATTGCCTCAAACCGTCGGTCTCGACGGTCGTCGCAGCACGAGCATCGCTCGCTGCGAACCTCCTCCTTCACTCCCTTTGGCAGCCATTAACGCAGATAATCCGAAGTTGTCAACGTGATTGTAGACAATATTGGACATTAATGTCGGACAGAAGATCATAAATGGAAAGAGCGCCTTGCGATCCCGCAAGGCGCCCTCTCATGTTGCGGTACTAACGCGGCTCAACCGTTAGTCAGCCATTTGCGTCAGCCACATGCGCGGCTTGTTGTCGGCACGGAAGTCGATGCTCTTGACCTTGTTCAGCACCGCCCAGGCGATCGGCTGCTGATGGAGCGGGATGAGCATAACCTGATCCTTGGCGATCTTCAGTGCCTGGGCCTCGATGGCCAGCCGCTTTTCTGCGTCCGGTTCCTGAGCCGCCTGTTGCACCAGCTTGTCGAGATCGGGATTCGACCAGCCGCCGTAGTTGGATACACCCATGGCGCCCTTGCGCGTGGACAGAACCTGCGACAGCAGCGAGTAGGCATCGAGCGTGGGCTCATTGGCCCAGCTCAGATTGAAGATATCGGCCTTGCCGTTGCTGCGCTTCGGTGTCTGCACCGCGCGCGGGCCGATATCGATGCTCGGCTGGAAACCGCTGCGCTTCAGCATATTGGCGATGCCCGAGCAGACATCTTCCTCGTTGATGCTTTCGTCGTTCATGCAGGTGTAGGTGAAGGCGAGATTCTTCTGGCCGGCGTCTTCCAGAAGCTTCTGCGCGGCCTTGGGATCGGCAGGCTTGTAGGTGTCGAGATCCTTGACGTAGCCAGAGATTTCCGGGGCGATCAGCGAGCCCGATGGACGAGCCAGGCCGCGCATTACCTTCTTATTGATCAGATCGCGGTCGATGGAGGCTTCGAAAGCCTGGCGTACGCGAAGATCGTTGAATGGATTGGGGCGGCCGTCTTCCAGCTTTTCCTTGCGATTGAAGGCAACGAAGACGGTGCGCAGTTCGGTGCGCTTCTTCACGGCGATATTGGGTGTGGACTCAAGACGCGGCAAATCCTGGATCGGTGCGGAATCGATGAAGTCGATCTCGCCCGACAGAAGGGCCGCGACGCGCGTGGCGGCCGACGCGATTGGCACGAACTCGATACGATCGAGATTGTGTTTCTTATGATCCCACCAGCCGGTATTAGCGACCAGCACCGTTTTAGCATCGGGCACACGGCTGTCGAGCTTGAACGGCCCGGTGCCGTTGGTGTGCATGGTCGTGTAGCCTTCGACCTTCGATGCGAAATCCGTCGGCTTCTCGCTGTTGTTGTCCTTCAGCCACTTGGCGTTGAACATGAAAATATTGGTGATGTCGTTGAGAAACAACGAGGTAGGTGCGGAAACTTCGATATCGACAGTGTAGTCGTCGACCTTCTGGATGCCGGCATAGAGCGGAATGTTGCCGCGCAGCGGCGAAGCCGGATCCGAGGCGCGCTTGAACGAAGCGACCACATCGTCGGCTGTAAAATCGGCGCCATCATGGAATTTCACGCCTTTGCGCAGGCTGAAGCGCCAATGCTTGTTGTCGACAAGTTTCCATTCTGTGGCGAGCGCGGGCTCGATCTTGAAGTTCGCGTCATAGCGAACCAGACCCTCGTAGATGTGGTTGAGGAAGGCAAGGTTCGACGTGGACGGAACGGAATCCGGATCCAGCGAATAAATGTCCGCCCGGCTACCCCAGCGCAATGTTGCGGCATCGACCGGCGCGGCCAGTGCGGCCGTTGCCAATGCGGCGATGATGATCTTCTTCAAACCAAGCATTGTTTCTCCCCTCGGTTATTTGCAGGCGGACCAGTCCGAAGGCTCGCCTCAATTGGCCGAGAGTATTGATGCGCTCCCCACTATTGTCAATTAAATTGTTGACAATTATCGTACGCAAAAATCGGCTCGATCGGCGCCAAGCTGCGCGACTGAAACATGGGAGGAAAATATGGAAGATCTGCTTCTACTGCACGGAACGATCGTAACGGTCGACACGGAGCGCCGGATTATCGAGGATGGCGCGCTGGCAATTTCGGGAGGCCGGATCGTCGAGATCGGCACTGCTGCCGAACTGGCGCCACGTCATGCCGACAAGAAGGTGATCGATTGCCGTGGCAAGATGATCATCCCGGGCCTCATCGACGCACACGGTCACGCAGGCCATACATTGATCCGCAGCATCGCAGCCGATACCAACGCCCTGTGGATGCGCGTGGTCACGCCGACCTATTATCACTACGTCACCCGCGACTTCTGGTACGCAGACGGCCTCGTCTCAGGTCTGGAACGGTTGCGCGCCGGCGTGACGACGGCTGCGAGCATCATCACCTCCATGCCCCGCGCCGACGACCCGATCTTCGCCATCAACCATGCACGCGCCTATACCGAGCTTGGATTGAGGGAGATCATCTGCGTCGGCCCCTCCGGCCTTCCCTGGCCGCATCCGGTCACTCGCTGGGAAAGCGGCAAGCCCGAACGGCGAAACATCACCTTCGAAGAGATGATCGAGGGCTCGGAAGCGGTGATCGAGGCAGTGAACGGCAGCGGCGACGGACGTATCAGCGTTTTCCTAACGCCCTTTACCATCGTGCCGTCCGTGGAGCCATCCAACGCATCGACGCCGGACCAGGCCGTCAACCTGACCGGGGGTGACCGCATGCAGGCGCGCCGGGTCCGCGAAACGGCACGCAAATGGGGCGTGCGCATCCATTCCGACGCCTTCGCCGGCCAGATCCGCATGGCGTTTCAGGACAAGGAGAACGCGCTTCTCGGACCGGATATCCATCTGCAGCATTGCTGGGGTATCTCGCATGAGGAGATGGATATTCTGGCCGAGACGGGTACGCATGTTACCCACGCGCCGCCGGGTCGATCGACACCGGTGCTGGAAATGATGGCAAGAGGCATATCGCTGGCCATCACGACAGACGGCGTTTCTCCGAGCCGCCATTTCGACATGCTGCAAACCGCCCGGCTATTTCAATCCACGCAGCATATCCTGCATAATCACGACCGGTATCTCTTGCCGCCGGGTAAGGTCTTCGAGATGATTACCATCGATGCCGCAAGGGTACTCGGCATGGAGCATGAGATCGGCTCATTGGAAGTGGGCAAGAAGGCTGACATCGCCATTATCGACATGCGCAAGCCGCATCTGATGCCGAACTGGATGCCGATTCATCGCCTGATCCACCAGGTGCTCGGCAGCGACGTCGACACGGTGATCGTTGACGGCAAGATCCTGATGGAAGGCGGCAAAGTGCTAACCACTGACGTGGATGCCGCGCTCGATTTCGGCCAGCGGGAAGCGCTTGCCCTTGCCGATCGCGCCGGCCTGCACGCACACATGCACGATCCCGGCTGGGGCAAGCTGCAGCGCACATTTACCGAACCGGTGCAGCTGCCGCAGGCTCCGGATTGCTAGGGAGTTCCAGCAAGAGGGGGGCGACGGCACCCTCGGAATTGCTTTGACAGATCGATCGCTGGGTCTTCCGGACCTCAGCGATCGCCCGCCTTCTACGCCGAGGCCGAGCCTGGCGAAGACAGCCAACGCTCGATTACCTCCACCAACAATTCCGGACATTCTCTATGCGGATTGTGCCCGATGCCGGGAAGAACGCGGCACTCTCCATGCGTCCCCGCTATCCGACGAGGATGCTCGAGGGAGCCGAACTCGTCATGCTCGCCATGGATCGTCAGCTGCGGACAACGAAGCGCCAGAAGTCCAGCATCGAGGCTCCAGTCGGCAAAGGCAGGAGCCAGCCATGTGTCGATCCAGGCGTGAAGAACCCATTCGGCCTTGTCGCCATGATACCTGGTCAATCGGCTCATGCTCTCGGGCGTTTCGAATTCCTTCTCCGCAACTTTGATCCCCGCCAAGGTCCGGTCTTCCACGAAGGCTTGCGCAGCTATGGTGATGACGGCCTTGCATTGCCGTGGCAAACTTGCCCCAGCCCAAACGGCCATGCCGCCGCCGACACTATGTCCGCAGACGATGAACTCGTTGATCGACAGGCTCTCGCAAACGAGCGGAACATATTGTTCCGCTTCCACCGCAACGAAATCCTTGCTCAGTATGTCGGTGCGGCGATCCGAATGACCGAAACCCAAACGATCGTAGGCGATGACTTGCCGATTGAGGGCCTTCGCCAGCAATCGCGGAAACTGCCGCCAAAGTGCGACGCATCCGAGCGAGTCGTGAAACAGGATCAGCGGCATCGGCGAACCCGGTTCGCGCGGCGTCCAGGATTTGGCAAAAAGCCGCCCTCCCGGGCTTTCGATCCAATGCTCCTTTTCACTGATCTCAGGCACGTCAGCCCTCCCGAACGATATATCGATTTCAGTCTATATCGAGCATGGCCCGCAAGAGCCACCGTCATCAGCCGAAAGCTTGACCGGCTGGGTCTTCGAGAAAGGCCCCGCTCATCGGCGAGGCCTGATTTCAAAGCGAAGGCCTTCACTCCGCCGCTTGGGTGACGGGTGCCTCATCGGACGGCAAACGCTCACCCCCAAGGATAGTTTGCCCAAGCGCCACGATGAGAACGGTGATGAGGCTGGCTGCGACCGAGACCCAAAAACCATTGGTCGGACCGAAACTGTCGACCACCAGACCGGAGACGAAAGCACCAAGCGCCATGCCGATACCGATGCCAGTCATCACCCAGGTCACGCCTTCGGTGAGCATCGATTCCGGCACACGGCGCTCGATCAGGCCAAAGGCGGTGATGAAGGTCGGCGAGATCGCGACGCCGCTCAGGAAAACTGCAGAGGCAAGCAGAGCGACCGACGAACCAGCGACAAGAAGCGGTAGGGCAGTCAATGCAAGCACAGTGACGGCGATCAACAGCTGACGCTGGAGCGGCATGCTGAGATTCAATGCGCCGATCGCCAGACCGACGAGGAAGGAGCCGATGGCGTAGACGCCGATCACGATGCTCGCCGCTTCGGGCTGGCCCAGTTCCTTGGTTATGGCGACAGCGCTGACTTCCGCAGTCGCGAAGGTCGCACCCACGAAAATCAGGGCTGCCGTGATGATCTGGACCGGGCGAAGCCAGATTGCCGAACGCTGGCGACCTTCGGAGCCCGATACACGCACCTTGGGCTCGGTCGACCGCTGCAGCAGAAACGCGATCGTCCCAAGCGCAAGGGACGCGGTACTAACGACCATTCCTGCTTCCGGAAACAGCGAAACGGCAAGGCCGACCGAAAGAGACGCACCTGCAATATAGACAAGCTCATCGGCTGCGGATTCGAAAGCGAAGGCCGTGTTCAGCTCCGGCCGGCCGCGAAAGATCTCCGTCCAGCGGGCGCGCACCATCGCCGGCATGCTGGGCATGACAGCCGAGAGGAAGGCCGCAACGAATAGTGTCCAGGCCGGCCAGCCCTGCCTTGCAGCAATGATGAGAATGGCAAAGGCGATCACGGAGACGAGCGTGGCGGGCGCAACGACGGCGCGTTGGCCGAGCCGATCGACAAGCCTGGAAATCTGCGGTGAAACGAGCGCATTGGTGAGCGCAAAGGTCGCCGAGACGGCCCCGGCAAGCCAATACTCCCCGCGCGTCTGCGAAAGCATGGCGATGATGCCGATGGGAGCCATCGCAAATGGAAGGCGGGCGAAGAAGCCGGCGGCCGCAAAACCCTTGGCGCCCGGAACCTGGAAAATCTCTTTATACGGATTGGACATCGTAATGCTCCTTGACTGAACGAAGGCGCCTAATACATACGTGGCGTATGAGAGTGAGATAATTGCATACGCCACGTATGTCAACTATCATACGCCACGTATGCGAATTAATTGGGAAGCATGAACGGAGACAGGATGCGCAAGCCCCGCAGCGAGATGATTGCCGAGACGCGGGCCAAATTGCTGGCCGCCGGCCGCGAGGCATTTGGAAGCGTTGGTTACGCGGAAGCATCCATGGACGATTTCACGGCTGCCGCCGGACTGACGCGCGGCGCGCTCTACCATCACTTCGGCGACAAGAAAGGATTGCTGCAGGCTGTTATCAACGAAATCGATGCCGAAATGGCAGGAAGGCTTTGCGGCATTTCAGCCCAAGCGTCATCGCGCTGGCAAGGCTTTGTGGACGAGAACGTCGGTTACGTAGAGATGGCACTGGAGCCCGAGATCCAGCGCATCATGTTTCGGGATGGGCCCGCGGTGCTAGGCGACCCCTCTGGATGGCCAAGCGCGAACGGCTGTATCACCACCATTACCCAAAGTCTTCGCAGCCTTCGCGAGGAAGGAACTATCGTCGATATCGACCCGGAAGCCGGAGCTCGCCTCATCAATGCGGCAAGCAGCAGCGCAGCGCAGTGGATCGCCAACTCGGACGATCCGGAGGCTACCTCGAAACGGGCAGTCGCAGCTTTCCGTACTTTTCTCGATGGACTGTTGATCAAAAGGGACTGAACGGTATCCACCCCTATGCACGGCGATAGCAGTGCTGTTCATTTGATCTGGCGATAGAAATCGGATGGCGGCTTTCCGAAGTGCCGGCGAAACATCGCCGTAAAGGCGCTCTGGCTGGCATAACCGCAATCGAAGGCTATATCGATCACGCGCCTGCCGCTCGCGAGCCGCTGCAAGGCAAATAACAGCCTCGCTTGCTCGCGCCATCTCCCGAAGCTCATACCCGTTTCCTTGCTGAACAGCCGATGGACGGTTTTAGCGGTCACGCCGAGCCGTTCGGCCCACTGCTCGACCGTCGAGCTATCCGAAGGGTCTTCGTTGACCGCCTCGCAAATCAGTTTGATGCGGGCATCTGCCGGCATGGGAAGATGGACGGGCAATATGTCGGAAACCCGCACTTCATCGGCAACCAGCCGCATAAGACGATCGTCCCGGCTGCCCTCCTCATAATCGCGCGGCACGTGAACGGCAGCGACAACGAGCTCGCGCAGCAGCGACGAAACCTCGATGACGCAGCTTCGTTCAGGCAGATGTCGGATCGCGGTCGCATCGATGAAGACGGTGCGGATCTTGACCTCGCCCCACATCTTCACCTCATGCTCTATGCCTGCGGCCAGCCACAATGCCCGGCTCGGCGGTACAACCCATGACCCTTCCGCCGACTGCACGATCATCACGCCCTCTATCGCATAGAGAAGCTGGCCGCGCGGATGCGAATGCCATCCCGTCGAAGACCCGTCAGGATAATTGATATCCATCGCCGCCATTGCGCGATGCGTATCGTGAAAGTCGAGATGCTTTCGGGTCGGATCGTCCTGCATGTCCCAATCCCTACAATTGTGTTCAGTATAGAGCGATACGGACCAAACTGGAAACGGTAACCGTGGGCCTCAATGAAAGTTCACGGTTATCGATCATGAAAAACAAACTCGCATTTCTCTATCCTCTCTTCGCCATCATCCTCTGGTCCGGAAATGTGATCGTTTCCAGAATGTCCGCACACACGATCGGACCCGAGGCGATCACTTTCTATCGTCTGCTGTTTGCCGTTCTTCTGATGAGCACCTTCGTCGCCGTTCCCGCGTGGCGAAATCGCGCCATCATCTGGCCCCACATCGGAAAATTCGCCATTCTCGGTTTCCTGGCGATGTGCCTGTTCCAAAGCCTGTCCTATCTGGCCGCCGAAACCACCACGGCAACCAACATGGCGATCTTCACGGCGTTGGCGCCGTTGCTGACTGTCGCGCTGAGTGCCATTGTGCTGAAGGATACTCCGACCGTCGGTATGGTCGGCGGCGGCATCCTCTCGCTTGTCGGGCTCATCTATCTGGTCAGCGGCGGCAACCCGTCCAGCATCGTGGAAAACGGTATTCATCTTGGCGATCCGCTTATGCTCACAGCGGCAATGGTCTATGCGCTGTACGGCGTTTTGCTGAAACGCTGGAATCTTCCTGTCGCAGGTTGGCAGTCGACCTATATGCAGGCGATCTGCGCCCTGACGATGATGTTCCCTGCATTCCTGGCGACCCCTGCGCCGATGCGGTCATTGAATGCCGAAACACTGCCGCTCATCGCCTATGCCGGCGGCATGGCATCAGTCGTCCTGCCGTTTCTGTGGATTCGAGGCGTCCAGATCCTCGGGCCAAGCCGCTGCGCCGCCGTCATCAACCTTCTGCCGGTCTTTACGGCGCTCGCCGCCATAACGATGCTCGGTGAGCCCGTGCACAGCTACCATATCATAGGCGGCGGGCTTGCCTTGATCGGTGTCGCCAGCGCCGAAATCTTCCGTCGGCCGCTACGTGGTGCAGCTCCGATCGTTCCCGACGTCGTCGATTGACGCAACGACTGTGGTCGACAACGGTCGATCACCAGGGCATTGCGTGGCCAAGCTCCTCGGCTAGGCTGCGCAGAAAGCGCCGCATCACCTCCGCGCGCTCTTCCGCCATGTTCCGGCCAGTCGCCGTCTGCATGGTTTCGGGCAGACGCAGGAGCTTCACCTCAAAATGGTCGACCGCATAGCGGCGATCGTCCAACGGACGGCTTTTGGCAAATGGATCCTCTCCGTCAAACAGGGAGGAGCCAAGCTGGCCGGCGATCGCGAAAACCCGTGCCAGGCCGATAGCCCCCAGGGCCTCCAGCCGGTCTGCGTCCTGTAATGCCCGCGCCTCCAGCGTCCGCGGCGGAATATTGGCCGAGAAGCTGTGCGTGAGAATGGCGTGGCAGGTGGCCTCGATGCGGTCCGGCGCAAAGCCGAGCGAGGCCAGGATTGGCCTTGCGGCCTCGGCCGAGAACTCCGAGGCGCGTGACCGATTGGGATCGTTCTTCGGCAGGTTCACCCAATCGTGCAGATAAGCTGCAGCGATGATGACGCCTTCGTCGCCGCCGCCCTCGGTGGCCGCAATCTGCAGCGCGGCGCGCATCACCCGTCGGGCATGATTGATGTCATGACTTGCGTCACTTCCATCGTCATGGGCCATGAATTCGGCTTCGAGCCGGGCGATCAAGTCATTGTGCTGCATTTCCATCTGCTTCTATCTGTTTTCGAGGATCAATCGGGAAGCGTCAGCCAATGTGTCGACGACGGGTGCTCCGGTCGCCACCAGTGCTGCGCGCGCCTGCATGCCCGTGGTCACCAGAACGGTGCGAATACCAAGCGGGCTTGCCGCGTCGAAATCGTCGACAGTGTCACCGATCATCCAGCAGCGGTCGGTCGCAACGCCGAGCGCCTCGCAGTGAGCGACGAGGCTGTCACGTTTCGAAGGATGTCCGGAGCCTGTAAAACCCTGGATCAGTCTGAAATGCTCGCCGAGACGATGATGTTCGATCAGCGTCGCGATCTGCGGATGCGGCGCCATCGACAGCAATGACTGGCTGGCAAAAGGGGCGATGTCCTCAAGCGCGCGAATGGCGTCGACGGTCAACGGCTGGTCACGCATCACTGCGTCGTAACGGGTGACATAGCTGTCGCCGAGATGCTTCAACTCGTGAGACAAGGCCGTGCGACCGAGGAGAGCATCGAAATATCTAGCGAGTGGCCGTTGATAGTGATGGCGGATATCGTCCTCCGTCACGCCCAGGCGACCGAGATCGCCAAGCGCGTCGATGGTGATCCGCGCCGTGATCGTAAAGTCGTCGAGAAGGGTGCCGTTCCAGTCCCAGATGACGTGCTTGTCTATCAATGTCCCATCTCCATGCGGCGGCCATCGGTGTCGAAATAGTGAAGGCGCTCGGCGGCAACGAATAGCTCCACCGTGCTGCCGGGTTCCAGCGCCTCGGCAAGACGCGCGCGAAAGCGCCAGCTGCCACAGTCCAGATGGATGAGCCGCTCGACCCCCATCAGTTCGGAGCGCCGAACAAAAGCTGTGAGGTGCAGCCCCTCGCCCTGGACGCCAAGCGTGACATCCTCGGCGCGAAAACCGAGGATAAACTTGCCTGGCAGATCCGTGGATCTCGGCAGATGGATCGCTTGATCACCGCCAATCTTCACCCCGGTTTCCTCGATCTCGACCGGCGCCAGGTTCATGGAGCCGAGGAAATCGGCGACGAAGCTATTAGCTGGCTGCGAAAAGATGGCTTCCGGCCTGCCCTGTTGCTCGATATGCCCATCTCGCATCACCACCAGATGGTCGGCAAGCGCAAGCGCCTCTGTCTGGTCATGTGTGACATAGATGGTCGTTGCGCCAATTTCCCGCTGCAGGGCTGAAAGCTCGGCGCGCATCTCGATCCGCAATTTTGTGTCGAGATTGGACAGTGGCTCATCCATCAGAAGCACGCCTGGTCCGCGCACGATGGCGCGGGCGATGCCGACGCGTTGACGCTGGCCGCCGGAAAGCTGCGCCGGAAGACGTTCCAACAGCGCGTCTATGCGGGCAAGCTGCGCGGCTGCGAGCACACGTTTCTCGATTTCTGACTTCGCAATGCCAGCCATTCGCAGCGGGAAGGCGATATTCTCGAACACCGTCTTGGCAGGATAAAGCGCATAGTTCTGAAAAACCATCGCCACCCCGCGGTGCTGCGGATCGATATGGGTAACATCGCGCTTGCCGAAACGAATGGTGCCGGAGGTCGCCGTTTCGAGCCCGCAGAGGCAGCGCAGCAGCGTGGTCTTACCGCATCCGGAGGGGCCAACGATCACGGTAACGCCGCCTGCCGGACAATTGACATCCAGCCGGTCAAAGACCGGGCGCTCGGCGCCCGCCCAGAGTTTCGTCAAGCCATGGACGGTAACGGCCTGTGGTGCGAGGGCAGTTGTTGCCCTCGCTGTCATGGCAATGGTCATGAACTTGTCCTCACTTCGTGCCGGTCAGGTCGTCCATGATGCCCGAGAGGCGCTTCATGCCGTCCTTTGCAGAGGTCGCACCCGTCAGGATTTCGTATTGGATGTCGCCGAAGTTGGATTGGAACTCGTTGTTGGCCTTGCCCGGCAACGTGTACCAATTCTGGCTCCCCTGCGTATTGATGACCTTCAGGTCCGGGTTCTGCTTATAGAAATCTCCAAGCAGTTCCGGTTTTGCCACTGCCGTCGTGTTGATCGGCGAAGACGCAGTTGCCTTGACGGTCAGCGCAACGCTTTCAGGTGTTACGAGCGACAGCAGCGCCTTGCAGGTCGCTTCCTTGCGAGCCGGGTCGGTCGCCAGCATGACGAAGCCGTTGCCCGACGCCATGGTCACGGGTGCTGCACCATCCTTTGCCGGCATCGGCGCCAGCGCCACCTTGAATGAAGCCTTGGAAACCAGGCTGGTATAGCCGGAGGAAGAGCTCAGCAGCATCGCCACCTCGCCGGCCTGAAACATGCGGCCCGCCTCACCCCAGAACGTGCCGGGCGAAACGGCCGGCATGTAGCCTTTCTCGACCAGCCCGCGCATATAGCCCATAACCTCGACGCCGGCCGCACCACCGACACCGGACTTGCCGCCCACACCGATCATGGCGCCACCGGCGGATGCGAGCTGGCCCTCAAACATGTAGGTGTTGGGCATGTACATCAGCACACCGAACTTGTTGTTGGCCTTGTCGCTGAGCTTGGCCGCAGCCGCCTCAAGCTCCGTCCAGTTTCTCGGGGGCTTTGCCGGATCGAGGCCGGCTACCTTGAAAGCATCGGTGTTGATGAACAATGCCGGCAGAGTGACATACCACGGCATGGCATAGAGCTTGCCGTTGACACGGAAATCGTCGAGCAACCCCTTGTCCAGCTGCGCGGCGAGATCCGGCGCTGACGCCAGGCAATCGTCGAGCGGCTGTGCGCGGCCGGAATCGACGTAGGGACGCAGCACCGCTCCCGTGACACGCACGGCGTCCGGCGTCGTGCCGGCAACGATATCGGCAAGCACCTTCTGCGTCGTGTCGAGGTCAGATTTGTTGTCGAGTTCGAGCTTCACCGGAGAGGACGGCTTTGTGCCGTTGTAGGCTTCGAAAATCTGTTTCAACACCGCACCGTTCTGCTTCTCCTGACCCGAGACGAAGCGAAGCTCTCCGGCCGCAGCCGAGAATGCGGGAAGAAGTGCGAGTGAAATGGTGGCGATGGCAGTGGCCGAGATCAGGCGGATCATTGATAGCACTCCAGAGTAAAAGGGAATTTTCAGTCGACCTGGCCGGATGTCATCGACATTCCGGCAATGAATTGCCGCTGCGCCAAGAGGAAGCCGAGCAGCAATGGAAGAACGGTGAGCGTCGCGGCGGCCATCTGCGGCCCGTATTCCGATCCAAGCTCCTGATCGAGAAAGCGGACGATGCCGAAGGGTACGGTTGCCGCGGTGTCGTTGCGCAGCACGAAGGACGGCCAGAAGTAGTCGTTCCAATGCGACACGAAGCTGAAGATTCCGAACGTCGTGATCGCCGGCCGCGCCATTGGAAAGACGATGTGCCAGAGGATGCGAAAAGGCGACGCGCCGTCGAGCCGAGCAGATTCGAACACCGATTGCGGGATCGACAGGAAGAACTGCCGCAAGAGGAACACGCTGAACGCGGAACTGAGGAAGGGCAGGATCAGCGCGCCGTAGCTGTTGACGAGGCCAAACTGCGACAGCAGCACATAGACCGGAATTGCCGTGACCTGATAAGGCACCATCATCGCTGCGAGCACCAGCCAGAGGCTCAGAGCCTGTCCCGCAAACCGAAGCCGGGACAAAGCATAGGCTGCGGGCACGCAGACGGCGACCTGCCCGATGAAGATCGCGACAACCACGACGACACCGTTGAAATAGTAGCGCAGGATCGGCACGTCCTCGAAGACGCGCACATAATTTTCCAGCGTAAATGCAGGCAGGGCGAGCAGGTTGCCGCGGAAAATATCGTCGGGCGGCGTGAAGGATGTGCGCAGCATCAGCCAGAACGGCAGCAGCATGAACACCGCCCCGATGGCAAGGGCCAGATGAATGGTGCCCTGTTGCACGAAATAGCGGCTGCGAGAGGAGGTAAGGATCATCGGGAGCCTGCCTTTTCGAGCCGAGCCGTCAAAACGCGCTGGAGGAAGGTGGCGATAAGCGCCAGCGCCACCAGCACCAGGGTGACGACAGAACCGCCGCCAATATCGAAGAAATATATGCCGCGTTCCCACATCAGATGGGCAAGCGCTTGGGAATGACGCGACGGGCCGCCACCGGTCATGGTCGATACGCTGTCGAAGACACGCATGGCGTTGACCGATGTGATGATGCCCGCAAAGACGGTGGTCGGTCCGATGGCTGGCCAAGTGACATGCCAGAAGCGATGCCAGCCATTGGCGCCATCGACACGCGCCGCCTCCAGCTGATGACGCGGCACCGCAGCCAGCGCGGCAAGATAGAGAATGGCGATGAAACCGATCTGCTGCCAATTGCCGACAACAGCGACAGCTGGCAGTGCGAGCGCCGGCGAATTCAGCCAGTCGGTTATGCCGGTCATGGGCCCGAGCATGTGGTCGATCAGGCCGCGGCGGCCGACAAACATCCAACGCCAGACGATGGACATGGCGACCAGGGTTGCCGCAACCGGCAGAAAGTAGACTGCACGCCAGAACACTCGACCATGGCCAAGGCTGTTGATACCGAGCGCGACCAGCAGACCGAAGATCATTGAGGTGGGCACGGTCAATGCCATGTAGAGCAGCGTCACGCCGATGCTGTTGACCAGATCGCCCCGCGCAAAGGCCTTGGTGAAATTCGAAAAACCGACGAACCTGATGGTACCGGCAAGAATGTCCATTTCGAAGAAAGCCAGAATGAGTGTCAACAGGCAGGGCAGAATGGTGAAAATGACAAGCAGCGCCAGCATCGGCCCTACCAGCATAAAGGGGGCGGCGCGCTCGCCGATACCGGGCGCCGGCGCTGCGATCGGCGTCAGTAGGTGGGCGTTTGACTGCATCATAACCGGTACTCCCGCGTGTCGAATGCCACGTGGATTTCGCCGTCGAAATGAGCAGCCGCTGTCTGCCGCGCCGAAGCACCATCTTCCGGCGCGCCGAGATGGCACAGGACCAGCCTCTTTGCTTTGGCAATCGCCGCCAACCGCCCGGCATCCGCCGGCGTCATATGCAGGCCGCCTGGAGCCTTCGGGCCCGAAAAATGAGCGTCGACGAGGAAAAGGTCAGTGCCGGCAGCAAAATGGCCAAGTGCCGGCAGAAAGCGCGTATCGGCGGAATAGACGAAATCCATTGCTCCGAGCCTGAGGCGCATCGCCGCCGTCGGAACACGGTGATCGACCGGAAAAGTCGCGATGGTCGTTGTACCAAAGGCAATATCCTCGCCCGGCTCGTATTCGCGCGCATCAAAAACCGTCAGCAGCCAGTCCCGGCCGCGAGCAAGCGCTGCGCCAAGCGCCTGGTATCCAGCATTGCGCCCCTCTTCCGTGAAACGCCAATTGCGATGACCGAAGAGATCCGAGAAGCTCTGCAGGAATTCCAACCCACCCGGCGGCAAATAGAGCGGTACCGGCTGGGTGCGCCCGTCCGTCAACCATTCCGTCATCAAGGCGTAGCCGAGTGGAATGAGATCGAGCACATGGTCCGAGTGTAGATGACTTATGACAACGCCATCGATGCCGGCCTTCGCGTCGGCGCCGATGAGCGCGCCGGCAATGCCCGGGCCGCAATCCAGCAGCAAGCTCTGGCCGGCAATGCGGGCAAGATAGCCTGAACAGGCAAACCCGGAGATCGGGAATCCACCCGACGAACCCAACACTGTCAACGATCCGCTTGCCACAGCCAAACTTGCATCCTCAATTACGCAAGGGGCCTCTATGGACCTACGATAACCGTATCGTGACAGTTCGATTGTTTTCACACGGCTCTCATAGAAACCATCTATGAGAGCTCCTGGGTCCGATCAGGAGAAAAGCCATAGCCAAGCCTACCAATTCCTCGCTGGCCACGCAGCGTTTGCGCCGGATCAGCCTGCGCCAACTCATCTACCTCGTGGAGCTGAAGCGCTGCGGTGGCTTTGGCCGCGCTGCTCAGGCCCTGGCCATCAGCCAGCCGACGCTCAGCCATCAAATCGCACAGCTCGAAGCGACGCTTGGCGTGACACTGGTCGAACGCGGCGCGCGGCTGCTTCGGCTGACTGCGGAGGGAGAGCTGGTTGCAGGCCGGGCAAGCCGGATCCTCGGGCTTCTGGACGAAACCATCGATCTTCTCGACAGCCGGGACGAACGAAAGGAGCTCCGGATCGGCATACCAAGCTACATGTCCTATCCGGCCGTCACCGAACTACTGGCATCGTTTCGCGAGACCGCCAAGGATGTGCAGCTTTTCCTGATCGAGATGACGGCGGAGCAGATGAGCGACAAGCTCAATCAAGGCGAGATCGATGCCGGCTTCCTATCTCTCCCGACGCCCGATCGCCTGCTGGATGAAATGCAATCCCTGCCGATATGGGAGGCTCCCTACCTCATCTGCCTGCCGAAGCGCCATCCCTTCGCCGCCAAGCCGGTGCTTCATCCCGAAGACCTTGAGCAATTGGACATCGTCCTTGCCCCCCGCGAATATCATCGGGCACATTACGATCATCAGCTCGAAGCGCTGTGCGCACTCGGCATCGTGCCGCGGATCGTTCATGCCGATGTGGCGACGACGCAGTCGCAGATGGCGTTGACCGCTGCCGGCGTCGGAGCATGCCTCCTGTCGGAAGGTGCAAACCCCATCCTGAGCGAGCTCGTGCTGAAAAAGACCGAGCCTGCGCTTTGCAGCCACCGGCTTGCCCTCTTCTGGCCGCCGGCCAATCGAAATTCGGTGCTGGAGAGGTTCGTCGCCAAGGCCCGCCTTCGATCGCCTCAAAGTTGACAGCGAGCATTGAGTAAACCGAACCTGCGAGATCGCGCTAAGCCTTGTGAGCCCTTCGGCTCCCGACCTTTGCTCCGGCAGGAGCGGCAACGGACGCTCGCTTGACGAGCGAGCATTCGAGCTTGGTAATTTGATAACGGCGCTCTCGTGGCAAAGCCGCCGTTTCCAGATGTTCGATCGCCCATTGGCCCATCGCCATGTGCGGGAGAACAGATGTCGTCAAAGGCGGCACGAGATGGCGGCAGATGTCCTCATCGTCATAGCCCATGACCGACATGTCCTCCGGAATGTGAAGTCCCGCTTCCTTTAGCGCCTCATAGCAGCCGATAGCGGTGCGGTCATTCTGGCAAAAGATCGCGGTCGGACGTTCAGGTAATGAAAGCAGCTTCATCGTCGCGGAATAGCCGGCGCTCGCCGACCAGTCGCCTTCTATGACCAACTCCGGATCGAAGGGAATGTCGGCCGTGGCCAAGGCGCGACGGTAACCGGTCAATCGATCCTGGGCAGCCTGCATCCAGGGCTCGCCGGTAATCGTCGCGATCCGGTGATGTCCGTGAGAAATGAGATGCCGGGTGGCCGTCTGACCGCCGGCTATCTCGCTGGGCACCACAGCCGGAAATGCATAGTCCGAAGTGTAGCAATTGAGCAGGACGATCGGGATGTTGAGATTATAGAGATAATCCGGGATTTCGACCTCGCGGGTGAATATGGTCATATAGATGAGGGCTGAGATCCCGCTGCTGCTGAGCGCCTTGATCGTTCGCGGCTCCATGATCGGATCGCTCATTGTCTGCGCGACCAGCAGAACGTTACCTGCGTTCCACGATGCCTGCCGTGCGCCTTCGATGGCGACAACGGCCTCCGGGCTGGTCGCGAGCTGATCGACGGCAAAACCGATAATGCCGTCCAGCTTTGCAGGTGACAAAAGTGCAGGCGGCGTGGATAGCACGGGGGCAACATAGCCGAGCTGGCGAGCCGCTTCGATCACCCTCTCCCGTGTTTGTGGCGACAGGCGCATTCCCGGCGTATTGTTGAGGACAAACGAAACCGCGGTCTGCGAGCATCCGGCAGCCTTGGCAATATCGGTCATCGTCACCCTGCTGCCTTGGCGCCGGCCGTTCCGCTTCGATGCCTTGCTGTCGGCGGCCGTCAGCTTGCCGGTTGCGGCCGGTATTTTCTTCATAATGATGTCTCATCTCCCTGATGCGGAGCCGGCCAAATCCCCACTGCCGTCACCGCGCGCTAATACTTATTACCATCATCGGCGCGATCTCGACAACTGTTTCCGAGATAGCCGCGATCTCCATCCACAGCATGTCAATGGCAAGTTCCTGCAAAGGTTGGAGATACCCGCAATTCCGCCATTTCCACCGCAGAACCGCCCTTTATTGTATTACTAATTCTATTTACTAATCGAAATTAGTCATATACCGTCGCTTTCGTGGTTGAACGTGCCGCGTCTCGCTTGACGAGAGGCCCTAGGAGGGGGTGCTGGACGATCTGCCGCGAGTTTCAACCAGATCCCGACAGCGGATCTATGGGAGGATTATCATGAAGCACCTAACAAGGGGCGCTGCCGTCTTCACGGCAGGGCTGATGCTTAGCTTTGCAACAGCCGCCTACGCCGCCGACAAGCCGACGCTGGCATTCGTCGTCAACGGCGCTTCCGACTTCTGGAAGGCTGCCGAAGCCGGCGTGAAGAAGGCGCAGGCAGAGCTGCCGGACTTCAACATGGAACTGAAGTATCCCGAGCAGTCCTCCGTCGCAATTCAGCAGCGACTGATGGAAGATCTGGTCTCCGCGGGCGTCAAAGGCATCATGGTTTCCGCTGTCGATCCCAAAACCTCTACCGACGGCCTGAACAAGATCGGCTCCGAAACCGCGCTGTTCACCACCGATAGCGATGCGCCGGATACGAATCGTGTCGCCTATATCGGCTCCTCCAACGTCGACGCCGGCAAGCAGGCCGCCGAAATCGCCAAGAAAGCCATGCCAAATGGGGGCAAATGCATTGGCTTCGTGGGGCTGCTCGGCGCTGACAATGCCAAAGAACGCATCCAGGGCATGAAGGATGGCCTGGCGGGCACGAAGATCGTACTGACCGATGTGCGCGGCGACGACATCGACCAGACCAGAGCCAAGAAGAACGTCGAAGACGCGCTCGTCGCGAGCCCCGACGTCACATGCATGGTGGGCTTCTATTCCTACAACACGCCCCGCATCTATGAGGCGCTGCGCGAAGCGGGCAAGCTCGGCCAGATCACCGTCGTCGGCTTCGATGACGATCCGATCACCCTTGGCGGTGTCAAGGAAGGAACGATTGCTGCCACGGTCGTGCAGCAGCCCTATCTCTGGGCTTACCAGGGCATGAAGCTAATGGCGTCCTATCTGAAGGGCGACAAATCAGGCGTTCCTACCAACAAGCTGATCATCATCCCGACGAAGATCATCGGCAAGGATGACGTGGACGCCTATGCCGCCAATCTGAAGGCTATGGCTGGCAAGTAAGCCAGCCCGCAGCAGCGCCGGTTGGCGGGGACCGGCGCTGCTCGAATGCAATTGCACACGACGCAGCGACTTTCAAAGTCACATCGTACAGGCGCAATCTTCGTATGAATCAAAGATCCGATACACTGGCAGCAACGCAGGCCACATTACCTTTTCTAAGCCTCTCGGGGATTGGCAAGACCTATCCGGGCGTCGTCGCGCTCGACAATTTCTCGATGGATGTAAACCCTGGCGAGGTCATCGGCCTTGTCGGCGAGAACGGCGCGGGCAAATCGACGCTCATGAAAATCCTCGGCGGCGTCGTCAAGCCCGATCGTGGATCCATTCGGCTCGACGGAGCAGAGCACGGCGGCTTTACCGTGGAGAGCAGCATCGCGTCGGGCATCGCCTTCGTCCACCAAGAGCTCAACCTGTTCGACAATCTCGATGTAGCGGCCAATATCTTCCTTGGCCGCGAGCCGCTGCGCGGCGGCATTCTCAAGCTGGTCGATCGAAACCGCCTGCGCGACATGGTGGCCCCGTTGCTCAAGCGGGTCGGCGCCAATTTTTCACCGGATACGCCCGTAGCCTCGTTGTCTCTCGCGCAGCAGCAGATGGTCGAGATCGCCAAGGCGCTCTCCATCAACGCGCGCCTCGTCATTCTCGATGAGCCGACATCCAGCCTGCCACTTGCAGAAACAGAGAAGCTCCTGACCGTCATATCATCGCTCAAGGCGGAAGGTATCAGCGTCATCTTCATTTCCCATCGCCTGCACGAAGTCGAGCGCGTGGCCGATCGCGTCATCGTGCTTCGTGACGGCACGCTCGTCGGGACATTGGCCAAGGACTCGATCGACCATGACCGCATGGTCAAGTTGATGATCGGCCGCGCCTTGAGCGCACGCGATATCGAACCGGCACGCCCCCCAGGTAATGTTGCGCTCAAAGTCTCCGCTGTCCGAACTGCCGCCTATCCTACCCGACCGGTCGATCTAGACATCAAGTACGGCGAAATCCTCGGACTTGCGGGCCTTGTCGGATCCGGTCGAACAGAGCTTGCGCGCGTCCTCTTCGGAATCGACCAAAGTTATGGCGACGGCACGACGACGCTTGACGGGAGAGACCTGAAACTGAGCTCTGCCCGAGAAGCAGTCGCCAATGGCATCTTTCTCATTCCCGAGGATCGCAAACTCAACGGCATTCTCCTCGACATGCCGATCGTGCAGAACATATCCCTGCCCAATCTACCAGCATACGCGCGGCGGTTCATGGTAACCTCTCAGTTGGAAGACGCCGCCGCCGAAGCCCAACGGAGAGCGCTCAGCATCAAGGCACCCTCCATCTCGACCCGCACCGGTACGCTTTCAGGCGGCAACCAGCAGAAAGTCGTTCTCGCCAAATGGCTGTCGATGCGCCCCAAGGTTTTGATCTTTGATGAGCCGACGCGAGGCATCGACATCGGCGCGAAGAACGAGATCTACAGCCTGATGCGCAAACTCGCCGATGCCGGCGTCGCGATCCTGATGATCTCAAGCGACATGGAAGAGGTCATCGGCGTTTCCGACCGCATCGCGGTCATGCATGAGGGGCAGATTGCCGGCATTCTCGATAAGGGTCAGTTCAGTCAGGAAAACGTGCTTTTGCTGGCCGTCGGCAAGGCGCTACATTAGTGCGGGTCGGCTTTTTCACGGAAGTTCCGAACCGTTCTGTCTTATTGTTTCTACCCAGTTCCGAACCGAAGGCCGCCGCGTCCTTTTCCCCGGAACTGCTCCAACGGCTGCCGCCAACAGGAATTGAAATCGATGAGTAAGAAAGACCTAGGCCTGCTTCTGCTGATCATCGTCGTCGGCATTGTGGTGACGATCATCAACCCACGCTTCCTTCTGCCGATCAATCTGGCCAATACATCCAATCTGATCGGCCTCTTCGGGATATTGTCGATCGGGCAGGCCTTCGTCATCATCACCGGCGGCATCGAATTGTCGGTCGGCTCTCTGGTCGCCTTGCTCGGCGTGCTGTTTATCGATTTCATCGCCGTCCAGAACATGCCTTGGGCTGTCGCCTTGCCCCTGATCCTCGTTCTCGGCGGCGCCTTTGGCGCAATCCACGGCTGGCTGATCACCCGGCTCAATCTTCAGCCCTTCGTCGTCACCCTTTGCGGCTTGCTGATCTATCGCGGAGCGGCGCGGTTCTATACTGCGGACGGCACGGCAGGCTTTGCCTTCGGTCAGAACTTCCCTTCCCTGGAATTCCTGACTGCAGGCCGCCTCTACGGCGTACCGAACACATTCATAGCGCTTGTGATCATCGCAGCCATCATGTGGATCGTCCTGCATCGCTCCGTTTATGGTCGGTATCTCTATGCCATCGGTAAGAACGAGGAAGCCGCCAAGTATTCCGGCATCCGCACCTCGAAGATGATGATGATTTCCTACGTCATATGCGGCGTACTGACCGCGCTTTCCGCGATCTATTTCGCGATGTACACGCGCTCCATTTCGCCAGCGAGCCATGGGCAGTTCTATGAACTCTACGCCATTGCCGCAGCCGTGCTTGGCGGCTTTTCGCTGCGTGGCGGCGAAGGGTCTCTGATCGGCGTCGTACTCGGCACGATCCTGCTGCAGGAACTGCAGAACCTCGTCAACCTTCTCGGCATCCCCTCCTCGCTCAACTTCGCCGTCATGGGCGGCGTCATCCTGATCGGCGTGCTGATCGACCAGCAATGGAGCGCAATCCGTGCGCAACGGCGCTTGCTGTCGGCCGCCCGCCAGGTGGATTTTCGTCAGCCCGCCGAGTGAGCCTCATCAAGCGGCAAAGCCACTTGGACCAGCGCGGATATTTATAGACGGAAACGAGCAGTGGTGTCAGACGGCGGCCAGTTTCTTGGCCCATACTTCGACCTCGTCGCCGCTGCTCATGTCGGCCTGGACCAGACCGTCGAGCATGAAAGTCGGCGAAACGTGAATGCCGTTCTGCCGCGCATATTTGCTGTGCCACTTGATCTCGCGATCGAGATCGGGAATCGTAAAAGCACCCTTGAGTTCAACGCCGCTGTAGCGTTCCAGACGCTCGATCAATTGATTGGGCGTTACATCCATATTGGGACCGCCGGCGTGATGGGTAAACTCGAACTCCTCGCGATGTGCCGCGATGGCGGCCATCAGCATCTTCGCGGTTTCCTTGCCACCGGCGAGCGTCGATGCGGCCAGAATGCATCGCACCAAGACGCCCGAATACATGTGCCAAGGCTGCGACTGCAGCCGGATCTTAATGGTAATCTTGTCGTCACCAACCCGATCGAGAAGAGCGTCGAGCTTGTTGAACGCCCTGACCGAGAAGGGGCAAGTCGGCTCCAGGAAAACTTCAAAAGTGCGAGGACCATGCCCCCAGGTAAGCGGATCTGCACGCCAGGCTACGTCGGCCATACTGGTTCCTTACGGTTCTCTGGAAGAATCATCCGTCGCATCGATGATAGGATCGCATAGATCGGTTTTTCGCCAGCCCTCTGCCGATCAAGAATGGCCCATTGTCAGGCCCCGTTCATCTCCACCTCGAAGGAGACGACTGTGTATCGCTCTTGAAGAAAGGCGAGCAGCCGCGCCCCACCGCTATCATGACCCGCATGCCGCCACCGCACATCGTAGGAGATGTGGTCGACGGCTGGCGCCGATCCGGCCGCCTTTCCGACAAATACGAAAAAGCAACCTACCCAGTCGCGCGGCACCTCTATCGCAGGAGCGACGATGCCGGAATCGTGAGGAACCTCGATGACCACGCGTGCCTTGCAGCGGCGCGCTATACGCCGGTCGAACCCTTTGAAGGGTGAAAGCACGACAAAGGTAATGATCGCACCGGCGCAGCCGACGACAAGCTGGCCGCCGCCAATGCACAGGCCAATCGCCGTCATGATCCATAAGGTCGCCGCCGTGGTGACGCCGGTGACCAGATCGCCGCGCCGGAGAATGGCGCCGCCGCCGATAAAGCCAACCCCGGTCAACACACCGAGCGGAAAACGCAATGTATCCATCACGGCGAAGGACTGGGACGACTTGCCCAAGGTAGGAAGCAACAAGTTGGCCTGGATCATCATCAGACAGGCGGCAAGTCCAACCAGAATGGTGGTACGAAATCCCGCGGCATGACCGCCTCTCTCCCGATTGATGCCGATCAGTGCCCCGGCGGCGGTTACCAGCAGGAGGCGCAATACGATGTCCAGCCAGCTGAGGTTCAAAACCATGAGTTCAATCGCCGGTGTGGGCACGGTACCCTCCTCCAATCGATGACACAGCCCCCCAAGCAGTTGAACAATGGCGCCAGGATTTGGTTCCATTCAGAACCGCGCATCGATTGGAGTCACCGAGAGACGGACCGCTACGCGGCGACAATCTCCTCAAGAGCCAGCGCAGCCGTCAACAACCGCTCATCCTGCCCCTTTGGAGCCGACAGCAGGAACCCGACCGGCATGCCGGCGCCGCCGTTGCCGCAGGGCAGGGAAACACCGCACCAATCGAGGAAATTGCCGATCAAAGTGTTGCGCAATGTCTTGAAATTGATCTTGACGAACAGATCATCATCCGCTTCCAAAGGCGCAAGTGTCGGTGCAACGTGAGCTACCGAGGGATAGGCGATGAGCTCGTTTGGCCCGAGCGTGGTCTGAACGTCCTTGATCAGTTGCTCGCGCACCTTCAGGATTTCGAGGTAGCCAACCAGCGTGATCTTCTCTCCGAGACGCGTGCGGGCGACAACCCGTCGATCCATGGCTTGTGCTTCAGGACCGGCCAACCGGCGATGATGCAACGCAAAAGCCTCAGCCGTCACGAGTGGTCCATGCTCCGCCATCACCTGGAAGAGGGCATCGAAAGCCGGAAAAGCTGCGCGCCGCACCTTGACGCCCGCAGCGCTCAATCGGGCAAGCGCCGCCTCGAAAGCCCGGATCACCCCTTCCTCGGCATCATCCATGACGATCGTGGTCGGCACGACAAGTGAGAACCCGGAGGCGGCGACCCGTGCGACATCGGACATTATACCGCCGCGCATCGCCGCATCGACCCAAATCGCATCCTGAACGGTGCGGGTAAGAGGCCCAAGCGAATCGAGGCTGGTCGCCAGGGGAAAGACGCCGGCCATGCTGTAGCGGCCACGGCTTGCCTTGTAGCCGACGAGTCCATTGAAGGCCGACGGAATGCGCACCGAACCGCCAGTGTCGGTGCCGATCGATACCGGCACCAGCCCGGACGCGACCGCGACGGCAGACCCGGAGGAAGAGCCTCCCGGTATCCGGGGCTCATCCGAGGCTCTCGGATTGAGCGGCGTGCCATAGTGCGGGTTGAGACCGAGGCCGGAAAAGGCAAACTCGCTCATATTGACCCGACCGATGGCAATCATGCCCGCGGCCTTCAGCGCCTTGACGACATCCGCATCCGCTTGTGCGGGCGTGGCGTCGGCGAGCACGACCGATCCTGCCGTCGTTGGCAGGCCGGCGATGTCGAAAAGGTCTTTCCAGGCGACGGGAATGCCTTCGAGCAGCCCTCGCGAACGCCCCTCCCGCAACCTTTTTGATGAAGCCGCAGCCTCGTCTTTCGCGCGATCATCGAGCAGCCTCGTGAAAATTGCCTGATCCCTGTGCGCGCGGATCGCATCCAGGCTCTCTTCGACCAGCTCTACCGGGTCGAGATTGCCGGACTGGATCAGCACCGACAGCTGCGCGATCGACTTACCGAGATGGTTCTGTGTCATGAAGTCATTTCTCCCACTGCCGGCAGTATAAGCGCGGCGCATCCGCCCTTGGTTCCTCTTGAGAGGACATAAGCTACGGCCACAGTCGTCGACAAGACCCACATGTTGAGTCCATGCCTGTCTCTCCAACATCTCTCTGTCATAGAGGCGAAAGTTTCAACGGGTTCCGTGTCAGCGTGCCGGCGCCGGTTCCGCTTCCAGCGCCTTCCGCTTGTGGTGATCTGCAGCCAGCAGCATGTAGACGGCAGGCACCACGAAGAGCGTAAACAGCGTCCCGATGGCAAGGCCGGCGGCGATCACCAGACCCATATTGAAGCGGGCGGCGGCACCGGCACCGGTTGCCAGGATCAGCGGCACCACGCCCAAAACCATGGCACCCGTCGTCATCAGGATCGGGCGCAAGCGGATGCCGCAGGCCCCTTCGATTGCCTCGCGTTTGGTTTTGCCCTCTGCCTGTAAGGTGTTCGCCACTTCGACGATCAGAATGCCGTGCTTGCTGATCAGCCCCATCAGCGTTACCAGGCCGACCTGCGTATAGATGTTCATCGTCGCGCCGCCGATGCCGAGACTGATGAAGGCGAGCGCACCCGCGATCGACATCGGCACGGATACGAGGATGATCAGCGGATCGCGGAAGCTGTTGAATTGCGCCGACAGCGCAAGGAACACGATGATGAGCGCGAGCGCAAACGTGGTCGCCATCCCACTCGATTCCTGCACGTACTGACGCGACTGACCGCCATAGTCGACGGAGTACCCCTGCGGCAAGGTGCGTGCCGCGATCGACTTGAGAGTCTCCAGCGCATTGCCGACGGCGACGCCCGGTGCCGGCACGCCGGCGATCGTAGCCGAGTTCAATTGCTGAAAGTGCGCGACCGAGCGCGGGGTTGCCTGGAGCTTCGCCGTCGCGATCGCCGAAAGCGGGATTTTCGAGCCGTTCACATTGGCGATCGGATAATTCAGGATCTGGTCAATGGTCTGGCGTGAGCGTTGCTCCACCTGCGGAATGACCTGATACGAACGGTTGTCGATACTGAAATAGTTGACATAGCCGCCGCCCAACATGGAGGCGAGCGCCGAGCCGACATTGTTCATGGACAGACCCAGCGCGGAAGCCTTGCTGCGATCGATCTGGATCGAATACTGCGGATTATCGACGTAGAGATCCTTCATCAGGAAGATAAACTGGCCGGATTTCTGTGCTTCCTGCAGGAAGGAACTGGAAACTTCGTTCAGCTGATCGAAACCGCCGGTGCTACCGATGGCGAACTGCACCGGCAAGCCGCTGGCGCCAGGCAGCGGTGGTATCTGGAACACCACGGATTGTCCGCCGGCAATCTTCGCCAGGTCGGCCTGCACGAGCGGCTGCAACTGATCCGCCGTTCTCGCACGTTGATCCCACGGCTTCAGCACCATGCCCTCGAAAGAGGTCCCCGGCACCTCGACCTGCAGCGTCTTGTCCGTTTCCGGGAAACTGTGAAAGATCTTTGTGACCTGATCGGAATTCAGGAGCTTTTGCTGAAGCGTTGCATTGGGGGGATTCGTCACCTGCGCGGCCAGGAAGCCTTGGTCCTCGTTGGGCGCCAGCTCATTCTTGGCGCTGGTATAGAGGAAATAGATGCTGCCGAGCACGATAACGGCAAAGACCAACGCCACGGGCACCGTGTTCAGGCTGCCGTGCAGCATGCGCACGTAGGGTCGATGGATCTCCGAGAAGCGACGGTCGATGAAGTCCGAGACACGCTCCTCCCAACCGCTGCGATCGGTCAGATGCGGCTTGAGGATGCGCGAACACATCATCGGCGTCAGCGTCAACGCGATAATCATGGAAACGGTCACGGCACCAACCAGCGTGAAGGCGAATTCCGTAAACAGCGCGCCGGTCAGGCCACCCTGGAAGCCTATCGGCACGTAGACGGCGATCAGCACGACGGTCATGGCCAGGATAGGCCCGACCAGTTCGTGTGCGGCATCCAGCGCCGCCCTCATCGGCGCAGAGCCCTCTTCTATATGCCGGTTGACATTCTCCACCACGATGATGGCGTCGTCGACCACAAGACCGATCGCCAGCACCAGGGCAAGCAATGTCAGAAGATTGATCGAGAAGCCGAGGAGCAGCATCATCGCGAAGGTGCCCACCAGCGAGAGCGGAATGGCAACGATGGGAATGGCAACCGACCTCGGCGAGCCGAGAAAGGCGAACACCACGAAGATGACGATGACCAGCGCCTCGACAAGGCTCTTCACGACTTCATCGATCGACGTCGTTACGAAGGTGCTGGAGTCATAGACGATATAGCCCTCAAGCCCCTGCGGCAGCTGTGCCTGAATGCCCGGAAATACCGCACGTACGCCCGCGATCACGTCGAGCAGATTGGCCGTCGGCGCGATCTGGATACCCATGAACACGCCGTCCTGCCCATCGAAGCCGATCTGGACGTCGGGGTTCTGTGAGCCGAGCGCGACGGTCGCGACATCCTTAAGGCGGACGATCGTGCTGCCGATCTGCTTGACGACCATATCCCTGAACTCATCAGCCGAATGCAGGTCGGTCTGGGCCGTCAGCACGGTTTGCGTCATCTGGCTGCGCGTGGTGCCGATGCCGGAGATATAGTTGTTGCTTGCGAGCGCAGTCGAAACATTACCAGCCGTCAAGCCGTAGGCGGCGAGCTTGTTGGGTTCCAACCACGCTCTCAGCGCGAAGGTTCGTGCCCCGAGGATTTCCGCCGTCTGAACCCCGTTGACCGCCTGCAATTTGGGCTGAACGACGCGCGTCAGATAGTCGGTGATCTGGTTGCTGGCCAGAACGTCGCTGCGGAAGCCGATATACATGGCATCGATCGACTGGCCGATCGAAACCGACATGATTGGCTGCTGCGTGCCGGTCGGCAGCTGATTGAGAACCGAGGATACCTTCGCGTTGATTTCCGTCATCGCCGCGTCGGCGCTGTAGTTGAGCCGCAGGTTGACCGTGATGATCGACGTACCGCTGGTGCTCGACGACGTCATGTAATCGATGCCGTTGGCCTGCGCGATGGCATTTTCCAGCGGCGTCGTGATGAAGCCTGCGATGACGTCAGGCGCTGCGCCGGGATAAGTCGTCGTCACCGTGACAACGGCATTCTGCGTCTGCGGATATTGACGCACGGTCAGCGTGCGAAACGACTGATAGCCGATCACGATAATCAGCGCGCTCACCACAAGGGCAAGAACGGGGCGGCGGATGAAAATATCGGTGATATTCATCTCCACACCTCAATTTGGGTTTGCCGGCGCCGCGTTGGGATCGTTTGACGGCTGCACCGCATTGTTGATGATGACAGGCGAACCATTGTTGAGTTTCAGCTGGCCGGAGGTCACCACCACCTCGCCCGCGTTCAACCCCTTGGTCACCGAGATCTGATCGCCCCTCGCCTGACCGGTGCTGACGAACTTCTGATTGGCGACGAGTTGCGGCTTTCCATCCGGCCCGCTGCCCTTGTCGGTCACCACATACACGACGTTACCGTAGGGATTGATGGTGACGGCTGTCTGCGGAAGGGAAATATAATCCTTCGGCTCGCCGACCACCACGACAACATTGCCGAACATGCCGGGCAGCAACTTGCGGTCAGGATTGGGGAAAGTCGCCCGGATGGTGATGTTGCGGCTCTGGGTGTCGACCAGCGGGCTGATCGCCGTGACCTTGCCGTCGAACGTCTGGTTTCCATAGGCGTCAACCGTTGCCGTCACCGCTTGGTCGACCTTCAGTTGCGACAGAGCCTGCTGCGGCATCGAGAAATCGAACTGGATTGGATCGAGCGACTGCAGGGTCACGACGGCGGTGCCAGCCGACAGATACTGGCCGAGGCTGACCAGCCTGATGCCGAGGTGGCCGTCGAAGGGAGCGCGGATTGAATACTGATCGACCAATGCCTGTTGCGACGCGACCTGCGCCTGTGCCGCCTTCCAGTTCGCCAGATCGCTATCGACCTGGCTTTGCGCAATGGTATTTGCCTTGATCAGCTTGGAATCGCGGTCATAGGCAATCTGAGTATTCGCCATCGTCGCCTTGTATTGCTCCAGCGTCGCAATCTGCTGGTCGGCGAGCAGCTGCACGATGAGATCGCCCTTCTTGACGTCTTGACCATCCTCGAAGCCGATCTTCTGGACGATACCCTGGACCTGTGCCGAAAGATTGGCGCCTTCGACGGCATTGAAGCTGCCTATGGATTGCAACGTCGTCTGCCATGGGCTCATCGCTGCGGTAATTGTCGAGATGGTCTGGGGCGGCGACTTGAGATTGGCCAGATAGGCCGCGATCATACGGTTCTTGAATGCCTGGAAGCCGAAGATCCCGCCAAGGATCAGGCCTATGATGATCAGCATGATGATCATGCGTTTTATCATGACGACGGACTCAACTTTTCAGGGATGGATCGACAGAAACTTCGATAGCGCTAGCTCCGACGCATCATGGGAAAACGCCTCTGCGAATGTCTTGCTGCCAACAGATCGTCTTCTGCATGGAGAGAATAGTCTCTATCGAAGGCGATGTAGAGCGGTAGGGTCGCGCGGACAAGTGCTGCGGCGACGAAGGACATTGCGGAGCAAGATCTTCGTCCGGCTGGATATCTTCCATCATCCAGCCTGCAGGAAACTGGCCCTGTCCGTCTCGACCATTCTCGCGCAAACCGGAGCAGTCAAACGTCATCGGCAAGCCTCCGTTCCGGTTGAGCACGCGTTGCAGCGATCAAGCTAAAGGATAACCGATTTACTTTCCCCGGACCAGATCGAAGAATCCGGAGCGAAGGCAATGGCTTCGCGGGTACTTATATGGGTGATTTCCCGCCTCCGAACGCGGTACGGCCATCACGTGCGCCCTCTCATGATGAGATGCCGGGTGGCAGGCACGGGGGGGCAGCATTAGCCGCCTCCGTGCAGTCGAGCCTTTCGCTCAAGCCGCCGCGCTTGCGGCAAAAGCGCGGTCAAGATCGGCGATGAGATCGCCGACATCTTCAAGCCCGATCTGCAGCCGCACCAATGGCCCCTCCTGCGGAGGTCGCAGAACGCGACGATCGCCAAGATCCACCACCAGTGCGAGGCTCTGATATCCACCCCAGGAGTAGCCGAGACCAAAAAGGGAGAGACCGTCGAGAAACTTCTGCGCTCTCAGGCTGAAATCCTCCCGGCCGTCCGTGGCAAGCACGAATGAGAGGACCCCGCCGGCCCCCTTGAAATCGCGCTTCCAGATTTCATGGCCAGGAAAGCTCTCCAGTGCCGGAAAGAGAACCCGTACGACATCGCATCGTTGTTCCAGCCATCTAGCCACGGCCAATGCATTTGCCTGGTGCCGCTCCAGCCGGATGCCCATCGTACGAAGGCCGCGAAGAACCTGATAGGCATCATCAGGCGTTCCGCAAAGGCCGAGTGCTCCGTTGGCGTGCTTCAATTGCCGCCAATGTTTGGCATTGGCGGATATGGTCCCCATCAACACATCCGCATGACCCGCCGGATACTTCGTCGAAGCCTGAATGGAGACATCGACGCCGAAATCCAGAGGCTTGAAATAGAGCGGCGTCGCCCAGGTATTGTCCATTGTCACCACTGCATCATGCCGGTGAGCCACTTCCGCAATCGCCGGAATATCCTGTATCTCGAACGTGTTCGAACCAGGCGCTTCCGTATGCACGAGCCTGGTGTTGCCGCGGAACAAAGTCTCGATATCAGCGCCGATGGCCGGATCGTAGTACTCGGCCTCAATTCCGAACCGCGCAAGCATCGTATCGCAGAAATGCCGGACGTTGCCGTAAACGGAATCGACGACGAGTGCATGGTCGCCCGGCGAGAGATAGGCGAGGAACGCGATGGTGACCGCAGCAAGTCCGGAGGGCACGAGGATGGTGCCAGCCGCTCCCTCCAACTCGTTGATAGCATTGCAGAGTGCGTCGGTGGTCGGCGTTCCGCGCGTCGCATAGGTATATTTTTGCCCGTGCCGAGCCATCGTCTGCGCGTCTGGAAACAGAACGGTCGAAGCATGTACGGTGGGCGGATTGATGAAGCCATGATAATCGAAAGGATCATACCCCGCCCGGACGAGCTGCGTATTGGGGCCATTTGCGTTCGGCCGATCGTTTATCTCGCTCACGAAATCTCTCCCGTTGCCGCAGTTGACAGATACCGCTCGCCGGTATCGGGCAAGACAGCAACGATGACCTTGCCGGCATTTTCCGGTCTCGCGGCGAGCTGCGTCGCAACCCAGAGCACCGCTCCCGACGATGTTCCGGCAAATATCCCTTCTTCCGCAGCAAGAGCCCGCGCCGTTGCCCGCGCGTCGGCGGTATTGAGCGAGATGACCTCATCGGCAATTGTCGTGTCGAAATTGCGTGGCAGCTGTTCGGCCGGTACTTCGCTCACTTTATGAACGCCGTCGATCTCATCCGGATATGGATTTTCCTCCGTCGGCAACGATTCCAGCGCAGGTTCTGCGATAATGATTTTTATATCCGGTTTCTTCGATCGCAGAAACTTGCCGACACCAGAGATCGTGCCGCCGGTGCCGACGCCACCAACAAATATGTCCACGGTCCCTTCCGTATCGCGCCAGATTTCGGGACCGGTCGTCTCGAAATGGGTGCGCGGATTGACCGGATTGGCGAGCTGATCCGTGAAGAATGCGGTTGGATTCTCATCCCGCACGCGAGCGGTGATCTTGTCCAGCGCCTCCGGATCCAGGAAGAACTCATTCTTCACGATGACAAGCTCTGCGCCGAACAGACGGAGCAGCTTCACTTTGTCCTCGCTGATATTGTCACTCAGATAGAATTTCGTCCGGTAGCCGCGCGATGCGGCCACGGCAGCCAATCCAATTCCCGTATTGCCGCTCGTGACATCGACAAGCAGATCGCCGGGACGGATCTTGCCCGCGTCCTCGGCTTCCTTGATGATTCCCCAGGCAATCCGGTCCTTTACGCTTCCTGCAGGATTGAAATATTCAACCTTGGCAAGGATGCGAGCGTCGAGGCGGCGTTTCCTGCGGTAGTTATGCAGCTCCAGAAGCGGCGTATTGCCAATGAGCTCCGAGAAGCTGTTGTATATTCTCGTCATTCAACTCTCCTCTTGTCGAACGGATCGGTCCGAAAGCAACGCTCCGATAAGCTCAAGCTCCACAGATGGCATGCACGAGCAGGAGGAACGAGACGAACACCATCAGGCCCGCCAGCAAATGTTGAACGGTCGGCCAGAGGCGCCGGCCCGTTGCCGCGGCAGGTCGGGTCGCAAGAGAGGCGAGATAGAGAACAGTGTCCATAAAAGCTCCAGACAAGGGCACCTGCTCATCGTCAATTTGAGGCGAAGGGCCAGCGCAACTGCATATTTGTTATTTTGATATTATCTATAAAATTAGTGCATTAAAGAAATGATTTTCCCTGCAATCGTGCCCCGCTTAAATTGAACGTGCGGACAGGGCGCCCTCTCGGGAACGGAATGATCCGTCAATATCCTGTCAGTTGCGAGAGCGGTCTTTCAAGATCTGCCGGGCTTTCCACTCTCTGGCGAATGCGCCCGGCAGGACCTTCATTCAAGTCGTCAGCTTGGGGCGTAAAGTCCCGCCCTATGGGCTGCCCGGTCGAGCTCCTCCCGGAAATCCGGATGTGCCAGCGAGATAAGCGCCTTTGCGCGCTCGGCCACGGACTTTCCTTTGAGATTGGCCCATCCATATTCGGTGACAACGATGTGCGTGTCGTTGCGCGATGTCGTCACTGGTCCCGACAGAACCGGAACGATGCGGGACAATGTCCCCTTCGCCGCCGTCGAATGACAGGCGATGATCGATCGCCCCCCACGCGAGGCATAGGCGCCGCGCACGAAATCCACCTGGCCACCGGATGCACTGAACTGTCTTCCGTTGACGAATTCCGAGTTGCAGGCGCCGTTGAGGTCTATCTGCATGGTGGCGTTGACCGACACAGCCCGGTCATTGCGAGAAATCACGAAGGGATTGTTCACATAGTCGACGGGGTGCGCTTCGATATCCGGATTATTATCCAGAAAATCATAGAGAGCCTGATCCCCCAGTGCGAACGTGAAGATCGAACGTCCGACATGGGTCTGCTTGCGGCTGTTGTCGACCACGCCCGCCTTAACCAGATTGGCAAGGCCGGTGGTCATCATTTCCGTGTGGATGCCGACATGGCGATGGTGCGAAAGCCGCGAGCAAACCGCATCCGGCAAGGCGCCGATACCCATCTGCAGGCAATCGCCATCCTCCACGAGACCAGCAACGATCGCACCGATGGCATCGTCGACTTCGTTGCGCGGCGCCACCGGCAGAATTGGCAGGCCGACATCGTTCTCCACAACCGCCGTCACGCTCGATAGCGGGATCATGCAGTCGCCGCGCACATAAGGCATCTTGGCATTGACTTCGAGGATGATCCGGATTCCCGGTTTCCGAGACACCGTCAGCGCGTAGTCGGTGCTGGCGCCGAGGCTGAAATTGCCTTCAGTATCCATGGGCGAAACGGTTGCAATCAGGGTGTCGACCCCGACATGCTCGACCAGCGAACGCGGAACCTGGCTGAAGTGGCAGGGGACCAGGTCGACGGCCGGCAGCGCCTCGGCCAGTCGCCTCTTATCCAGCGCGCGCTCCACCCCGCCGTGGAAGTAGCTTATGGGAATGATGGTATCGCGCAGGTCGAAATCGAATACGCTTGTACCCGCAACACCGGTGCATAGCAGGTAATGCAGCCGCACCTTGTCTATGGCTCCCGCCCGCGCGTGTTCGGCCAGTGCCGCGAGAATGGCCGGCGGCTGTCCGGCGGCGATCGGCATTGCGACCTTCGCGCCTGACGGGATTAAAGCCACGGCCTCCTTTGCGGACCGCAGGCGTTCGCGATACAGCGTCTGATGGATACTGGTCATTGGGCCCTCCTCCCAATGCCATTTCAGAGCAAAACGCCATCGATTGCAATGGCCCGGTTCCCGACGCCCGCTCAAGACCACTCGGGGAGAGCATGAAGAGTTCGTTCGCGCGGGGGCGATAGTGACATCGGCAAAAAGACGGCCGCCATCGAGCGACCGTCTCCCCGTGAGCTTCCTGAAAGCAGCTCAGCCGAAGGCTGCCACTCTGCTTAGAACTTCATACCGACATTGAGCTTGAAGGTATGGTCGGTGCTATTGCGCGCGACCTGACCGGTATAGGAAGCGCTGATAGCCGCGTTCTGCGAAAGAGCAAAATCGAGCCCCGCTTCCAGGGCCAATGAATCTCGGGCGATCGGCGCACCGTCAATGCCGAAGCTGGCACCCGATTTGAAAGCAAATTCGGAGTTTGGCGTCACGTCGCCGTAAGCATGCTTCCAACCAACCATTCCGCGCGCCTTCACCTTGGTGTCAGCCAGGGGAATATCAGTGGATGCGCGCAGGCCGAGCGTCGTGAAGGTAGCATTGGTCGCGTTTCCGTCGCTCGACAGTGCGGCAATCGTCCCCCCCGTTTCCGAAAAGCCGTCGCTCTTCAGGTGAACATAAGCGAGGTTGGCGAAAGGCTCGAAGGCAACATCGCTGAGATTGACCTTGTAGCCGAGTTCCGCAAAGGCTTGGGTCGTGCGGGCATCGTAGTCGGCGGAAAGCGTCTCGTTGAACGCGGGGAAAACGACATGACGCTTGGTGTTCAGGCTGTGCGCCGAATAGAAAACGCCGGTTCTGAAACCGATCGCATCCCACTGCGATCCGCCATAGAGGCCGAAGTGATAGTTGTCGCCGGAGCCGGACGAGGAACGGGCGTCGACGTCGAAGCTGGTGTTGCTGTATCCGCCGACCAAGCCGAACCGCCATGTTCCGGCAGCGGCATCGGCGCCAACGAGAAATCCTCCCGTCGAATGATCTATGCCCGCGGCATATCCCTCGCCGTCGGCCTTGCTTTTCGAGCCGAAGGCTTCACTCCAGATGGCGATGCCTTCGGTGCTGCCGGCGGCCTGATGCATGCCCTTTTCGTCATAGGTCGTCACCATAGACGATGAGGCACCGACGTTGTCGAAAGCAGAGCGGATGCGGTTGCTGACGGCATCGCGCAGGTAGGCGCTATCGGTTATGAACGTGCCTTTGACGCTGGCGTGAATTTCGCCGGACAGAGCGTTTCCGTAGGGGCGCAGGTAACGGTAGAAACCGATTCCGTCGGTACCGGTTGTACCGATTGCTTCTCTGTTCAAGATGTAGAGCGACCATCCGTCCTTGCTCTGGCCGAACGACAGACCCTCGACTTCCTGCTCGCCCTCGATCTTGAGGTTCCCCAATACTTCCACCTGACCGGTAGCAAGATTGGCGCGATAGATGGTCTTCGAGTCGTTGTCGGTGGAGAAATACATCCAGCCATCGAGGATCTTCCCGCCCTGGGCCTGATCGATTGTCTGCGACAGAGGGATATATTTCTTGAAGGTCCAGTCTGAGAGATTGTAGACCGCAATCTCCTTGGCATTGTCGTAAGCCATGCCGTAGCCGACGCCGTTTTTAGCGTCGACAGCCACCCAGCTGGCAATATCCTGCTTGCCATGCGGCGGGTTCAGCGCAAAGGCCTGCCCCGTAAAGCTGAGGTCGCTCGCATTGTAGATCGCAAAGACCGGCGTGTTATATTTGGCGCCTGTGACCGGATCGCGTCGGCTGGAGTCCAGGGAAATGTAGAGCAGGCCATTGGCGTAATCGATGTCGCCGATATGGTTGAGGCCCTTGGGAGCCACGGCAGACGGGTTTGCCAGCACTGCGGCAATGGCCGAAGACGTCTTCAGGCTGGTCTCGAAATTTGCATTGGTTTTATCGAGCGCGTTCGTGCCGGAAAAATACCAATTCGTCCCGTCCGTTGTTACCCCTTGGCCGCGATAAGGGATTGGATTGTCGGTAAAGCTTCGCCTTTCGACCATGATCCAGGGCTCGGCAGCATGGGCCGGAGCTGACACCAAGCACGCAAGGCTCGACGACAGAATGAGCGACGTGGCGACGGCTTTCCGCGGGCGCGCCGTCCGGCGCTTCGCCTTGCATACGCATTCTTTGATCTTCAGAGGCATTTCTGGGCTTCCTTTTCATGAATTTTGAATAGCCGCACGAATGCCTCCGATGCAGGAACGATCGGCGGCACGACATACAGCGATAGTGAGAGACGGCCCGTCGAATGTCGGGCCGGGAGGCGAAATCCAGTCGCCTCAAAACGTCTGTTGATGGCGCGCTATGGCGAATTTTTCTGTCTTGCCCTGCTAATAGGTGCAAGTTCTATCTAGCTGTCCATTTGCCATATCTTTAGATAAAAACCTTTATATACGCAAAATTCGGCAATTATTATTTTGAAATTCACTCATATTTACTTTGTTCTATGTATAAATATTTCTCAAACATTGCTCATCCTGGATTCCCAACGAAAATATAGTTGACGCACAGGTTTCTCGCGCATTGACGTGCTCGTAAAACGCATGTTCAATAATAGGATAAATAGAAGAGTGAAGTGACAATAATATGAATAGTATGAAGAATGGGGATGTGCTGTTGAAAACATTGATGGGCATTCCCCGCGCCGAAGGATCTGCGGGCATCAGTCTCCACGGGAGAGTCCTCAACGAGATTGGTCAAAGCATCGTGCGCGGCGAGTTTCTACCGGGCGACCAATTACCGAACGCGGATGATTGGAGCGCCTCCTATGGCGTCAGCCGCACCGTCCTTCGTGAGGCGATCAAGGTTCTCGCCGGCAAGGGCATGGTAGAATCGCGGCCGAGAACCGGAACCCGCGTACGGCCTCGAAAGGATTGGAACTTCCTCGATCCTGATGTGCTGGTGTGGCGTTATGGGTCGAGAACCACGATCGAAGAGGCACGCTCCCTGTTCGAGTTGCGTCGCGCGATCGAACCGACCGCAGGCGCCTTGGCGGCGCAGCGTGCGACTGAACAGCAGGTTTCCGAACTGAGGATTTTGCTCGTTGAAATGGAAAAGGCCGGTGACGACGGCGAACGTTTTGCCATACCGGATCTCGCCTTCCATCAAGCCATCCTGCGCATGTCCGGCAACGAACTCATCGGCTCTCTTGCCGCCTTGATCGAAACGGCACTGGTTATCAGCTTCCGTCTCACCGACGACAATCCGCAGGGCCAGCACCATTCCCTGCCGCTACATCGCGATGTGGTGGAGAGCATTACGGCGCGAGATCCGGACTCTACAAGCAAGGCCTTGATTATTTTGCTCGATCAGGCAGAGGAAGATGTGAGGTCCGCATTGGCGGCACGGCTGGCTCGGAGGGGGTGAGCGCATCTTTCCGCAGCTCGACGATGACGGGCGCACGGTGACGATTGCGGCGACGTAGGCCGTAGCGACCGTCGCCACCTGTCTGTCTGGCGACCTCTTATTTCGTGGCAGTTCCCTTTGTCTTTGTATTCCTCGCGAGCGCGCCCTCGACCATGCGCAGAAGTCCCTTCAATTCAGGCTCCCGCACCTGTGCGGCCGCCTCGTTGGGAGCGAACCATTTTAGCCGCCTTTGGCCGCTCTCCGGAAACTGCGCGCTGACGGAACCAACTTCCAAAAGGTGAACCTGCACGACGGACGGCACGGTTGTGCCGGTATCGAGCGATTTCAGATAGGTGTAGTAGCCGAAGCTCTTCTTGCTGGCCTTCCCTTTGACTCCGGCCTCCTCCCATGCCTCGCGTTCGGCAACCTGGTGTGGCAGCTTCCTGTCCATCGGCCAGCCCTTCGGAATGACCCATCGGCCGCTTTCGCGCGACGTGATCAACAGCACTTCGACATCCTGACTGTCGGACTGCCGCCTATAGCAGATAGCGGCATATTGCTCGATTGTCTGGCCATTGAAGAGCGTGTCTGCCTCACTCGCCAGATGTCTGAGATAAGTCTTCTTCGTCATCTATTTGCAATCGTGGCTGCCTGTGCAGCCAATCGTGTCTCGCAAGGGCGATGGATGATGACCTCTCACCATGAGGGGTTCTCCGGTAGCCGCCATGTACTCCTCCCTCAGCACTCGTTGCCCGATCTTGATCGGGCAACCCAGTCAGAATGCGCCAAACTTGTTAGCCGACTATGTTTTACTCACTTGATACTCTTTGCAAGAGGCATTGTCATATAAACGTTTTGAAAATGATATTTCCTTTTGATAGCAACATGATAGCGGATCCATATCTTTGTCATAAAGAGCGGAGCGCTAACCGCCCCTGACGGAATCACGCCAAATCAGGTCCGCCTGCAACGTCAACGATCGCCCATCTGCGACCCCGCCCTGCGAGAGCCAGGCCACTGCCTCGCGCGCGATCGCGCCGATCGGCTGAGCAAACGTCGTCAGCCGGTAAGACGACCAGGATGCTTGCTCGATATCATCGAAGCCGACAATGCAAAGCTGCTGCGGAATGGAGAGCGAAAATTGATGCCGGGCAGCATCCATCAGACCGCACGCCAGCAAATCGGTGGCACAGAAGACGGCATCGGGCCGCTCCTTCCTGGTCAGCAAACGCTGCGCCACCACCCGGCCGGCCTCGTATCCGGTCGAGCCGTGCCGCTCCACGATCACATCCAGCCCCTGTTCCTTCGCCGCAGCGATGAAACCCGCTTCGCGCGCCATGAGGCTCGGCGTTCCGGCCTCGGAATTCGCAAACGCCAGCCTCGAGCAGCCCGCCCGGACGAATGCCGTTACGACCCGCCCGGCAGCTTCACGATCATCGAGGTTGATGTGGAACGCGCCCGATTGATCCTCGTCACGATTGATGAGGACGAGACGCTGGCCGCTTCGCAGGCACAGCTCCGTGATCGACTTGTCGGGCAATCCTGAAAGGATCACGGACGCGTCTGCCCGATATCGGATCGCCTGTTCGAGCGCCCTGTTGACACTGCCGTCGGAGCGGTCCGTATTAATCAGCATCGCGACTTTTCCCGCGAGCTGCAACTGCAGGGTCAATTCGCGCAACAAGGTCGACCGATACGGCGTCGCAACATCAGAGACGATCAGACAGACGATGCCGCTCTCATTGCGCATCAATCCACGCGCAAGATGATTGACCTGATATCCAAGCTCTTCCGCCGCCTGCAGAACTTTTTGCCGGGTGGTGTCCGATACGCTAGCGCCCGGCGTAAAGGCCCGCGACACGGCCGAGCGTGAAACGCCTGCCCGTCGCGCCACCTCATCCGCGCTGACAAAATCTCGCTGCGACACAGTTTCCTCCCCCTGTTGCACCGGAGTTCATCATGATTTGCAAGCGCGTGCAATACGCCTATCATATCACTTTTGTGAATCTTTTATGACAGCCGTGGTTGACAAGCCAGGATAACCAATGCAGCATTTGCACACGCTTGCAAAAAGCGCTCGGCGTGGAGGCGCCGCAAAAGCAGGAGGACATCATGAGATTGGTCAATTTGGCCGCGGCAGCCCTTGCCGCGGGGATATCTTCTATTGCCTGGTCGGCACACGCGGCAGGCGATCTCAACGTAATCTGCTCGGCAGACCCGGAGGTCTGCGACCTGATGAAAGGTCTTTTCGAAAAGCAGAGCGACATCAAGGTCAACATGGTTCGGCTTTCTGCCGGCGAAACCTATGCCAAGATCCGTGCGGAAGCACGCAATCCGAAGACGGACATCTGGTGGGCAGGAACCGGCGATCCCCACCTGCAGGCGGCAACCGAGGGCCTTACCCTTGAATACAAGTCTCCGCTCTTCGACCAGCTGCAGGACTGGGCGAAGAAGCAGGCCGAAAGCGCCAAATTTCGCACCGTCGGCGTTTATGCCGGTGCACTCGGCTGGGGCTACAACACCGATATCCTGAAGAAGAAGGGACTGAAGGAACCCAAATGCTGGGCCGATCTGCTTGATACGTCCTACAAGGGTGAAATCCAGATCGCCAATCCGAATTCATCCGGAACGTCCTACAACACCCTTGCGACGCTCGTGCAGATCATGGGCGAAGACAAGGCCTTCGACTATCTCTCCAAGCTGAATGCCAACGTGTCGCAATACACTAAATCCGGCTCCGCTCCCGTAAAGGCGGCTGCTCGCGGGGAATCGACGATCGGCATCGTCTTCATGCATGACGCCGTTGCGCAGACCGTCGAAGGCTTCCCCATCAAGGCGGTCGCACCTTGCGAGGGCACCGGCTACGAGATCGGCTCCATGTCGATCATCAAGGGCGCACGGAACCTCGAGAATGCCAAGAAATGGTATGATTGGGCACTCAGCGCCGATGCGCAATCGCACATGAAGGATGCCAAGTCCTACCAGCTGCCCTCCAACAAATCGGCTGCCGTCCCGAAGGAAGCGCCGAAGTTCGAGGACATCAAGCTGATCGACTACGACTTCAAGAAATACGGCGACCCCACCGTCCGCAAGGCTCTGCTTGCCCGCTGGGACAAGGAAATCGGCGCAAAGGCCAATTGATCGCCCGTCTTCATCTCCGCGGATCGGGATCGACTGAGCCCGGTCCGCGCCTTGCACGAACTCTGCTGAACAGGATGCTTGTCCGACCATGACTCATAGCAAACGCCGGCTGGATCTTGCGCTCATCTTCGGCACAGCCGCCGTGATACTACTCCCATGGTATCGCATCGAAGGCGGCTTCTTCGGCTTTAGCTGGTTGAGCAGCTTTCCTAGCGACCCCTCCACAGCGCCAGGAATCCTGGAAATATTCAGCTATGGCCGATGGTGGCTCGCGATCGCCGTCGGGCTTTTCCTGCTCGGCGGCGTCGCGCGCTTCATCGACAATCCTATGCGACGCGGCGCGCTCATGGCATGGGCAGGTGCGTTGGGCTTTGTCTTTCTCGCGCTGCAGGGGCTTGCAATCACCTCTTCGGGTTGGACCTGGGCGATCGGCGAAAAGCTTTTCGGCGCACTTGCGGATGGCCAGCAGGCAATGGGCGCCGGCGCCGTCACGCTCGGTATCGTCTTCGTACTGCTCTTTTCCTTCGGCCTTGCGGAACGCGGAGTCATGAAGGGCGATGCCTTCGTGGTCAGCGCCATTACCCTGCTGATCGTCCTCGTCGCGATCTTCGTCTTCTATCCCGTTGGCAGCATGTTCGTCGGCGCCTTCCAGTCCTTCGACGGATCGTTCAATCCGGACGGCTTCATCGCAAACATTCAGGATCCCTCGCTTTGGAGCCTCAGCTGCGTGGTGGGCGGCGACCGTTGCGGCCTTGCCTGGCGCACGCTCTGGCTTGCCATCATGACAGCCAGCGGTTCGACACTGCTCGGCTTGTGTTTCGCACTCATCGCGACCCGCACGCAATTCCCCTTCAAGAAGGGATTGCGCCTCCTGACGATCCTGCCGATCATCACGCCGCCCTTCGTGGTCGGGCTAGCGCTCACTCTGCTCTTCGGCCGCGCAGGTGTCGTCACCGAAGCCTTCGCTTCTCTCTTCGGCACAGAGCCTGGCCGTTGGCTCTATGGGCTGACGGGGATTTGGATCGCGCAGGTGCTGTCCTTCACGCCAATTTCCTTCCTCGTTCTGATCGGCGTCGTCGAAGGCGTCAGCCCGTCCATGGAGGAGGCTTCACAGACGCTACGCGCCAACCGCTGGCGCACCTTCTGGCGCGTGTCCTTGCCGCTGATGAAGCCGGGCCTGGCAAACGCATTCCTGATCGGCTTCATCGAGAGCATGGCCGATTTCGGCAATCCGATGGTTCTGGGCGGCAGCCATGGCGTGCTGTCGACCGAGATATTCTTCAGCGTTGTCGGCGCACAGAACGATCCATCTCGCGCCGCCGTCCTCGCAATGGTTCTCCTCGTCTTCACCTTGAGCGCCTTCCTCGCACAGCGCCTCTGGCTGCAGGGCAAGAGTTTCGCGACCGTTACCGGCAAGGGCGATTCCGGAGCTCATATCGCGCTGCCACGTGGCCTTTCGATCGCAGTTCATGCGCTCGTCATTCCGTGGATGATATTCACCATCGTCGTCTACCTTATGATCATCTTCGGCGGTTTCGTGCGCACCTGGGGCCTCGACAACACGCTGACCATCGAACACTACGTCAAGGCCTTCTCGATCGGCCTGCGGGATGATGGCGGCCTCGCATGGACCGGTGTTGCCTGGAATTCCTTCTGGACGACAATGGAAATCGCGCTGATCTCGGCGCCGCTGACGGCCGCCATCGGCCTGCTGACAGCCTATCTGATCGTGCGGCAGAAATTCGTCGGTCGCGGCCTGTTCGAATTCGCACTGATGATGAGCTTCGCCATTCCCGGCACAGTCATCGGCATCAGCTACATCATGGCCTTCAACCTGCCGCCGCTCGAGATGACGGGCACTGCCCTGATCCTCGTCGCCTGCTTCGTCTTCCGCAACATGCCGGTCGGCGTTCGCGGCGGTGTCGCCGCCATGAGCCAGCTCGACAAGAGCCTCGACGAGGCGTCCCTGACGCTGCGTGCCGACAGCCTGCGAACGATCCGCAAGGTGATATTGCCGCTACTGCGGCCGGCCATCAACGCCGCGCTGGTCTATTCCTTCGTGCGCGCCATCACCTCGATCAGCGCCGTCATCTTCCTCGTCAGCGCTCAGTACAACATGTCCACCGCCTATATCGTCGGCCTCGTCGAGAATGGCGAATATGGGGTGGCGATTGCCTATTCCTCCGCCCTCATCGTCGTGATGATTGCCGTCATTGCCGGCTTCCAGCTGCTGGTCGGAGAGCGGCGGCTGCGGCGGGTGAACCGCGTCGCAACGCAGACTTCTACACCAGCATCCGCATCCCTTGCTCAGGAGAAAACCGCATGAACCTGAAAGCTCCCGGTTCCGTCGTCTTCGAGAATGTCCGAAAGACCTTTGGCGCTTTCAACGCAATTCCGGACCTGTCGCTCACCATCGAGCCTGGAACGCTCGTGACTCTGCTCGGCCCTTCCGGTTGCGGCAAGACCACGACGCTTCGGATGCTCGCCGGGCTTGAACATCCCTCGGCGGGGCGCATTCTCATCGGCGGCAAGGATGTCACGATGCTTCCTGCCAATGAGCGCGATGTCTCGATGGTTTTCCAGAGCTACGCGCTTTTCCCGCACATGACCTCGCTCGACAACGTCGCTTACGGCCTTGAATCCTCCGGCATGAAGCGCAAGGAAGCGCGTGAAAAGGCAGAGGAAGCACTGAAGCTCGTCGGCTTGGCGGGAATGGGTTCTCGCCTTCCTGCGGAATTGTCCGGCGGCCAGCAGCAACGTGTCGCCGTTGCCCGCGCCCTCGTCGTCGAGCCTCAGGTTCTGCTGCTTGATGAGCCTCTTTCCAACCTCGACGCCCGCCTTCGCCGGCGTGTGAGGACCGAGATCCGCGAACTGCAACAGCGTCTCGGCTTTACCGCCGTTTACGTGACCCACGATCAGGACGAGGCATTGGCCGTTTCAGACCGTATCATCGTCATGAAGGACGGCGGCATTGCCCAGCAAGGTGCGCCGCGCGAACTCTATGACACCCCCGCCTCGGCCTTCATCGCCGACTTCATGGGCGAAGCCAATGTCATGCCCTGCGATGTCATCGGCATTGATGGCGATAACGCCATGATCGCAGTCGAAGGCCTCCGTCATCGGGTTGCCGGTCGGTCGGCCAAGCCCGGCCCGGCACAACTTGCCGTCCGGCCGAATGCGATCATGCTGACTCCGAGGACGGCGAACGCCCCTTTCCACGGCCGGATCACGCATTCCGCCTATCTCGGCGATCATGTCGAATATGAAGTGCAAACCGGGGCCGGTTCGCTTTTCGTCGTCGACGCAACCGTCGATACCGCGCTCCCTCCTCATACGGATGTCACGATCTCGTTCAAGGATCGCGGCATCGCCGTTATTGGCGGCTGAACGCCGTCAACCATCCGACCACAAAGGACCATTGCATGACATCCCCCATTCTTGCCGACCTCGTCGCACGCCTGGCGCTCGCAGAAGCCATGGGTCGCGAAGCCGGAAAGCTCGCGCTCGACTATTTCAAGCGCCGCGAAACCCTCATCATCGAGACCAAGCGCGACCTCCAGGATGTCGTTTCGATCGCCGACCGCGAAGTCGAAAACCTGATCCGCAGCCGCATTCACCAGGCCCACCCTGCCGACAGCATCCTCGGAGAAGAATACGGCCTGGAAGGAGGAACCTCAGGCTTTACTTGGGTCGTCGATCCCATCGACGGCACAAGCCCCTTCGTCAACGGCATGCCAAACTGGTGCGTCTCCATTGCCGTGCTGCATGACGGCGTTCCGGTGATCGGCGTCATCTCGGCACCTTGCCACGATGAACTCTATGTGGCAGCACTCGGCAAGGGTGCTACGCTTAACGGCAAGGCGCTGAAACTGGATTCGACGCGCAACATCCGCAATGCCCTCACCGGCATCGGGGCCAACAATCACGTTTCGCCGGCCTTCGTTGCCAATATGGTCCAGCAGATCCTGGAGGCGGAGGGCAACTTCGTCCGCAACGGCTCCGGCGCCTTGATGCTCGCCTACGTCGCCGCTGGCCGGCTCGTCGGCTATTACGAACCCTATATGCATGCCTGGGATTGCCTTGCCGGCTATTGCCTCGTCAAGGAAGCCGGCGGCTGGTACCATCCCTTCCCGACCGAAGGCGAGCGCCTGACCAAGGGATCGGTCGTGCTCGCTGCCGCGCCCGGTGCGATCGATGATCTCAGAAGAATAGCGGGCGTATAATTTCGCTGATCAAGCGTGGCGTGCCGGAGAAGTGACAGTCCGGCATGCCCCCACGGACGGCAACTAAGCCCGATCGCGCAGCCTCGACCATCATCTGAGCCGTTCGATTGGGACTTTTAGAGCCGTCTACCGGGAAGATGATGCAGCAATGACTGACAGGCGCGCATCATATGTGCGGTCAGAAAATCGGCCGCCTTCTCGACATCGCCAGCCTTGCAGAGCGCCAATAGCTGGCGATGTTCGCGATCGGCCGTTTCCAGACCGCGCGACAAGGTGAGCTGAATTCGCAAGTAGCGCTCAAGCCGATCGTTGATGGACCGGATGGTGCTGACGAGATACGGCCTTTGCGCATCCTCATAAAGACAGCTGTGGAATTGCCAGTTCAGTTCCGACCAGCGCGCCACATCGGCCTCCTGCGCAAATGCGTCGCAGTAGGCCTGGGCCTTCTCAAAGGTCTTTTCGGTCATGAAAGGAATCGAGAGCTTCAGAGCGCTGGCCTCCAGAATGGCCCGCACCTCGAAGATCTGCACGATTTCCGGTTCCGAAACGGTGGTGACGATCGCCCCCCTGTTGCGATGGAACTCGACCAGACCTTCAGCTTCAAGCCGCTTCAGCGCCTCGCGCACCGGAATCTTGCTGACATTGAACAGGCGCGCAACGTCGTCCTGACGGATAGGCTCGCCTTCGTCCAGGGAACCGTCCGCGATGGAATCTCGGATGAATTTCAGGATCACATCGGACGTGCTCGGCGCCTTACCCAGGTTGGGGATCTGGTCAATATTAAGCGGCATTCAGTCGTCGTTCCCGGGATAAGACGTTGGATTGGCAGGGGATTGGAGATCGTAATCCCCCCTAAATACAGTGATCTCGTTCTGTGACGCAAGAGCACATGCCGCCTGCGCAACCAACGGAACTATTGGCATTTTCCCCCCCTCAATAGCGCTTGACGCCCATCGCAAATCGTATACGTTATCCGAAATTTCAAGATAACGTATACGATCTTGACGTTCAAGGGAGGAACATTAGTTGTCGGCTCTTCAGGCAGTAGCCATTCGCGCCTCCCTCTCCGTATTCGAAAGGGACTGAAGCAGAAATGCGTACATCGAAAGTCGTCCATGTCGTCAGCTGTCACGCCGAGGGAGAAGTCGGCGACGTGATCGTCGGCGGGGTTGCCCCACCTCCAGGCGCTACCGTGTGGGAACAATCACGCTGGATCGCTGAAGACGAAACCCTGCGGAATTTCGTTCTCAACGAGCCGCGCGGCGGCGTCTTCCGCCATGTGAACCTGCTGGTTCCTCCGAAAGATCCCAAGGCGCAGATGGCCTGGATCATCATGGAGCCGGCGGATACGCCGCCCATGTCCGGATCGAACTCGATCTGCGTGTCGACCGTTCTGCTCGACACAGGCATCATTCCCATGCAGGAACCGATCACCCGCATGGTACTGGAAGCCCCAGGCGGCCTGATCGAAGTCAAAGCCGAATGCAGCAATGGCAAGGCCGAGCGCATTCATGTGCGCAACGTACCGTCTTTTGCCGACAAGCTTGATGCCAAGCTCGAAGTGGAAGGCATCGGCACCATCACGGTGGATACCGCCTACGGCGGCGACAGCTTCGTGCTCGTGGACGCTGCTTCGCTCGGCCTTAGCCTGCAGCCGGATCAGGCTCGCGACATCGCGCGCCTCGGCGTCAAGATCACCCAGGCCGCCAACGAGCAGCTCGGCTTCAGCCATCCAGCCAACGACTGGAACCATATTTCCTTCTGCCAGATCACCGATCCGGTTCGCATGAAGGATGGTGTCCTCTGGGGGAAGAACGCCGTTGCCATCCGCCCGGGCAAGATCGACCGCTCGCCGACCGGCACCGGATGCTCTGCACGCATGGCCGTTCTGCACGCGAAAGGTCAGATGAAGGTCGGAGACAAGTTCGTCGGCACATCGCTCATCGACACGGAATTCCATTGCAGCATCGACAGTGAAGTCGATCTCAATGGCAAGTCTGCCATCAGCCCGATCATTTCCGGGCGCGCCTGGATCGTCGGCACCCACCAGTTAATGGTGGATCCCGCAGATCCATTCCCGGCCGGATACCGGCTGTCAGACACCTGGCCGATGGACCTCTAAAGGAAATGCGACCCCATCGCGGCGGCGGGCATTCGGAGGAGTGCCCACCGTCCGATTGAAATTACAGCAAGTAAATTGGGAGGATGAACATGCGTAGTTTATTGAAGTCGACCGTCTCGGTCGCATCTTTGCTTATTGCCCTTTCCGTGCCGGGACTTGCCGCGGCGGACGAACCCGTCAAGGGCGGCACCCTGCGGATTCTCGCCACCGGCGAGCCTGATCACATCGACCCTGCGCTAGCAGGCATGGTGAACACCAACAATCTGCTGCGCGCCATATCGCGGCAGCTGGTCAGCTACCAAGCGTCGACGGATCCGAACATCGCGATCAAACCGGTTGGCGATCTGGCGACCGAGGTGCCGCAGCCGACGGACAACGGGCTGACCTACACGTTCAAGCTGCGCCAGGGCGCCATGTGGAATGCGTCTTCCGGTGCCCGCCAGATTACCTCGGCGGACGTAAAGCGCGGCTTCAAGCGGCTGTGCAATCCGCACCTGCAGGCTTCCACGCTGACCTATTTTACAGCGCTCATCTCCGGCCTGAGCGAATTCTGCGATGGCTTCGCCAAGGTTCCGCCGACAGCCGCCGACATGAAGAAATATGCGGAAGAAAATGACGTAAAGGGCATCGAGACGCCCGACGATCAGACTGTTATCTTCAAGCTCAAGGAACGCGCGGGCGACTTCATCTACATGCTCTCGCTTCCCATGCCGGCTCCGGCGCCGATCGAGGTGCTCGACTACCTTCCCGACAGCCCGGAATACCGCACGCATTTCGTCGGCAGCGGCCCCTATACGATCGGCGAATACACGCCCGACACCAGCCTGAAGCTGGTGCGCAATCCCGCCTGGAAGGCGGAAAGCGATCCGCTGCGCAAGGCCTATGTCGATGATATCGAGATCACCATGGGGCTGCAGGCCGATGCCATCATGCAGCAGTTGCAGTCGGGCGACGCCGATCTTGCCTATGACATTAACGTCCCTACAGCCATCCTGGCGACGCTTGCCGCCAACAACGACGAAAAGCTGACGGCGCTTTCGGCCGGCAACACGAACTTCCTGTTCATCAACACCGTCTCGGACAACAACAAGGGTGCGCTCAAGGACATCCGCGTCCGCAAGGCGCTGTCGTATGCGATCGACAAGGCCGCAATCGTCCAGCAATGGGGCGGCCCGAAGGTGGCGGAACCTGCGACGGGCATTTTCGGGCTTGGCGTGCTTGGACATCACAAGTTCGATCTCTACCCCTCGCCTGAATCCAAGGGCGATCCGGAAAAAGCCAAGGCGCTGCTCGCGGAGGCTGGCTTCCCGAACGGCATCACGCTGAAGATGCCTTACCGCAACAAGGATCTGGAAGTGGCGACCGCCGCCACCATTCAGGCCAGCATGGCGCGCGCAGGCATCAAGCTCGAACTGGCGCCGGTAACCGCCGCCGACTATTACTCCAAATTCATGACCAATCCCGTGAACACAAAGAACGGCACCTGGGACATCGCGCCCGTGGGCTGGACGCCGGACTGGGTTGGCGGCGCTGCGCGCTCCGTCTTCCAGCCGCAGTTCACCTTCGACGGGACGCACCAGACCTACAACTACACCGACTACAACAACCCGAAGGCCAACGAGACCGCTGCAAAGGCGATCAACGCGACCACGCCGGAGGAAACCGGCAAATTGTGGGCTGAGGTCGACGAGATGGTCATGACAGACGCGCCGGTGGTGCCGCTGATCGCCAACAAGAACCCGCGCTATCGCAGCGAAGCGGTGAAGAACTTCCAGCCCTATGCCCTGGGCGTGGAGGGCGATTGGACGAACCTCTGGATCGAACGCTGATCCGGCATCTTCGTGCATGGCGCCGCAGCCTGGCTGCGGCGCCCGAACGCAACCCAATTAAAGTGCGAGTTTACCCTTGACCATATTGGAGGCAAAGGGACTGACGGTCGATATCCCGACCGAGGATGGCGTCGTACATGCGGTACGCAACGTCTCCTTTTCGATCAGGCCCGGTTCGATTTTCGGTATTGCAGGCGAATCCGGCTCTGGAAAGAGCGTGCTGACACAGGCCGTCATGGGGCTTCTGCCCAACGCCGACGTCCGCGGCGAGGTCTGGTTCGAAGGTCGCAACCTTCTCAGCCTGCCGCAGTCGGAGATGCGTCGCCTGCGGGGCGGCCGCATCGGCATGGTGTTTCAGGACCCGTTGTCGAGCCTGCATCCCTTCTACACGATCGGCTCGCAGATCGCCGAGGTTCTGCATACGCATGAGACCATCGATCGCGAAGCCGCACGGGCTCGCGTGATCGACATGCTCGGCAAGGTCGGCATCCCCTCGCCCGCCGAGCGTTTCGACAGCTATCCGCACGAGTTTTCGGGCGGGATGCGTCAGCGCGTCATGATCGCCATGGCGCTTATCCTCAATCCTGCGCTCATCATTGCCGACGAGCCGACGACCGCGCTTGACGTCACCGTTCAAGCCCAGATCATCGATCTGCTCGACACCATGCGGCGCGATTTCGGCACGACGATCATCCTCATCACGCATGACCTCGGCCTGCTGTCCAGCGTCGCTGACGACGTCATGGTCATGTATGCCGGCAATCGGCTTGAATACGGCCCAGCCCGCAATGTGTTCCGCTCGCCGGCCCATCCCTATACGGCGGGGCTGCTGCGATCGACGCCGGCAAGCTACGCGCCTGGCGCGCAGTTGGTCCCAATCAAGGGACGCCCGCCGAGCCTGCTCGCAACACCAACCGGATGCATCTTCGCTCCACGCTGCAGTGAGCAGCTCGCCGATTGCACGAAGCGGCGCCCACCCTTGCGCGTCTACAGTGATGGTGTCGAATCCCTATGTCTGCTGGAGCCGAAGGCTGCACCGCCTTCGCTAGCTGGGGCCGCCGAGACGATCGAAGCCAAGACAACCCGCTCCGAACAGATCGCCAGGATTGAAGACGTCCGCCTGACCTATCATGTCGGCAGCTTCTTCGGACAAAAGCGCACTCTCGAAGTTCTCAAAGGCATCGACCTCACGATCACACGCGGAGAAACGGTCGGCCTCGTCGGCGAAAGCGGTTGCGGAAAATCCACGCTGGCACGCATCGTCGCCGGGCTGACGCCGGCGACCTCGGGCAAGATCAACGTGCTCGGCCACGACATGAGCCACCTCAAGGGCCGTGAATGGCGAGAGATGCGCCAGCAGATCCAGCTCGTTTTCCAAGACCCCTTCGGCTCGCTCAACCCGCGCCGCCGCGTTGGCGCGATCATCGGCGATCCGTTCCGCCTGCACGGTGTCGCGGCAGGAGAGGAGCGCCGCGAAAAGGTGCGGCATCTGATGGAGATGGTCGGCCTTAACCCCGAGCACTACAATCGCTTTCCGGCCGAATTCTCCGGCGGCCAGCGCCAGAGGATCGGCATCGCGCGTGCCTTGGCCCTCAATCCCGCGCTCGTCATCTGCGACGAACCCGTCTCGGCGCTCGACGTATCGATCCAGGCGCAGGTCCTCAACCTGCTCAAGGAACTGCAGCAGAAGCTGGGCCTGACCTATCTGTTCATCTCGCATGATCTGTCCGTCGTGCGCCACATCTGCGACAGGATCGCCGTCATGCAAGGCGGCAAGATTGTCGAGCTGGCCGCAGCCGAACAGATCTTCGCCAATCCGCAGCACCCCTACACCCGCACTTTGCTATCCGCATCGAAAACGCTCTCCGTCACAGACGATGATGGCGTCGCGCGGTCATTGATCGAGACAAGACAGGTGACAGCATGAGCGACGTCGCGACATCAGATCCTTCGACACAGACGGACGTGGTACAGCGCGGTTCGCTTGAGTTGACGCTGCGTCGTCTGCGCCGCGACAAGGCAAGCATGATCGCCCTTTGCGTCATTCTGGCCGTCGTCCTGCTCGCGGTCATCGCGCCGTGGATCGCCACGCTGACCGGGCACTCACCGATCGAGCAGTTCCGCGATATCGGCCTATCGCCGGCGGGCATTCCGGTCGGTCCAGGCGATCAATTCTGGCTCGGCACGGACCAGTTGGGCCGCGACGTGCTGGTGCGGCTCGCCTATGGCGCCCGCGTTTCCTTGTTGGTGGGGGTATTTGCCTCGGTGCTGGCCTCGACGATCGCCGTGATCGTCGGCACGACGGCCGGCTATCATGGCGGCTTGACCGATATCCTGCTCAGCCGGCTGATGGACCTCGTCATGAGCGTCCCCTTCCTGCTCTGCGCACTTGCACTCGTATCGGCCTTCGGTCCCAGCCTGACGCTCAGCGTCTGCGTCATCGTCTTCTTCAGCTGGGCTCCGATGGCGCGCGTTATCCGCGGACAGGTGCTTTCACTGCGCAAACAGGATTTCGTTCAAGCGAGCCGCTCGCTCGGCGCTGGCCCACTTTCGATCATGATCGTCGACATCCTGCCCAATCTCGCAGCCCCCATCATCGTCTACACTACCATGCAGATCCCGAGCTCGATCGTCTTCGAAGCGACCCTGTCGTTCCTCGGCATGGGGATCGTGCCGCCGACGCCCAGCTGGGGCGGAATGCTGGCGGATGCGTCGTCAAACTCCCTCTACCTCGTCGCCTGGTGGCTAGTCTTTGTGCCCGGTACGGCGCTTCTGCTGACGACGCTCGCCTTCAACATTCTCGGCGACGGCCTGCGCGACGCGCTCGACCCGAAAAGCGCACGCACGGTTCGTCGTTTCAGGCTGCAATCCAAAGGAGCGTCCAAGCGATGATCCGCTTTCTTACCCAGCGCCTGATCTTCGGCGCAGGCGTCCTTCTGATGCTCTCCGCCTTCGTGTTCTTCCTGTTCTTTGTCGCGCCCGGCGATCCCGCCCGCATGATCGCAGGCGATAAGGCGACCGAGGCACAGCTGGTGCAGATCCGTAAGAATCTCGGTGTAGACCGCCCCATCGTGGTTCAGTATGGCAGCTTTCTCACCCGGGCGATCAGCGGCGATCTCGGCTTTTCCTACCGCAATCAGCAGGCTGTCGCGCCTATCATCGTCCGGCGCATTCCAATCACTCTGTCTCTGGTTCTGGGAGGAGCGCTGCTCTGGCTCTCAATCGGCATTCCGATGGGCATCATGTCGGCGCGTTTCGCGGGCGGCCTGCGGGACCGTATCGGCCAGGCATTCATCCTCGTGGGCTTGAGCTTTCCGACCTTCGTGCTTGGCATGATGTCGCTTTACCTCCTCTATTTCGTCCCCAAGCAGGCAGGGTTCACGCTGTTCCCTCCCGGAGGATACAAGGCACTGACAACACAACCGTTGCTCTGGGCATGGCATCTCATCCTGCCATGGACCACGCTCGCCCTGACCATGGCGGCCGTCTATGCCCGACTGACGCGCGGCCAGATGCTGGATGTGATGGGTGAGGACTATATCCGCACCGCCCGGGCCAAGGGCCTCAGCGAACGACGTGTGGTCTGGAAACATGGTCTGCGTGCAGTGCTGACGCCGCTTGTCACCCAGCTCGGCGCCGACATCGCCATGCTGCTCGGCGGCGTGATCATCATCGAGCAGGTCTATGGGTTGCAGGGGGTGGGAGCACTTGCGGTTCAGGCGGTCGCCAATCAGGACCGCCCGATTATCATCGGTGTCGTATTGCTGGGCGGAGTGTTCATCGTCATATCGAATATCATTGTCGACCTCTTCTATGTGTTGCTCGACCCCCGCGTCCGCTGAAAGAACATCATCATGATCGTTTCCGAATACACCATCCCCGGAATGCATATCCGCGATCACGTCCTCACCGTGCCGCTCGACTGGTCCGATCCATCGGGCAAGACCATCGAGTTTTTCGCGCGCGAGGTGGTCGATCCGGTCCGCAAGACCGAAACGCTGCCGGTTCTCTGCTTCCTGCAAGGCGGCCCAGGCGGTAAGTCGCCCCGCCCAACGCGCGGTGGGCCGTCATGGCTGGCCGAGGCCCTGAAAACGCATCGTGTCATCCTGCCGGACCAGCGCGGCACAGGGCGTTCCACTCCAGTCGACACGGCAACGATCGGCCAGCTCGATGGCGAAGCGGGCGCGAACTTTCTTGCCTGCTTCCGCGCCGATTCCATCGTCAGGGATCTGGAGCATTTCCGCAAAACGGAGCTTGAGGGCCGCCGCTGGCAAACGCTTGGCCAGAGCTATGGCGGCTTTCTTACCCTCACCTATCTCAGCCAGGCACCCGAGGGCCTGGCCGCCTGCTATATTACCGGCGGCATTCCCAGCCTTAAGCCGGACGCCGACGAGGTCTATCGCCACACCTATCCTCGCGTGCGGGCCAAAAATACCGCCTACTACAAGCGCTATCCGGGCGACGTCGCGCTCGTCGGCAAGATCGCCGATTTCATCGATGACAACGACATCCGCCTGCCCGATGGCGATCGGCTGAGCGTGCACCGCCTTCAGACCGTCGGCCTCGATTTTGGCATGGCACATGGCTTCGAGAATATTCACTGGCTGGTGGACGAGGCCTTCGCAGACAGGAAGCAAGACAGGCTCTCAGACCATTTCCTGGCCTCGGTGATGAACCTGACCTCCTATCATAGCGGTCCGCTCTTTGCAGCCATCCATGAGGCAATCTATGGCGAGGGTGACGGCGCGACGGCCTGGTCGGCCGAACGGCTGCGGGCAAACTTCCCCGAATTCGATCCGGCTGCTCGCCCTTTGCTGTTTACCGGCGAGATGATCTATCCGTGGATGTTCGAGGAAATTTCCTCCCTCAAGCCGTTCAGAGCTGCCGCCGAGGCACTGGCTCGGCGCCCGCAGCACAGCGTGCTTTATGATCGCGATCGTCTCGCCGCCAACGAGATCCCGATCGCTGCGGCGATCTATCATGACGACATGTATGTCGACGCCGGCCTTTCGCTGCAAACCGCACGTGCAGTCGGCAATCTGGATTTCTGGATCACCAATGAATTCGAGCATGACGGCATTCGTCAGTCGGCATCGGTGTTTGAACGGCTGGCGGCGCTTGTTGCTGAAAAAGGCGGGCCGCTTGCGGCGGAATGATTGTGGGGATGACGATGAACAAAACTGAAAATGCCGGCAAGCTTGCAAATGTACGCACCTGGCTTGCGCGGGCGAAGCTGGACGGCCTGATTGTCCCGCGAACGGACGCCCACCAAAGCGAAGTCACGGCAGAGCATGACAATTGCCTGGAGTATATAAGCGGCTTTACCGGCTCCGCCGGTCTGGCGCTCGTGCAGCCGGAGCGAGCGCTGATCTTTGTCGACGGACGCTATCAGGTGCAGGTGCGCAATGAGGTGGATCTATCCGCCTTTGCCGTACACCATCTCTATGAAGACCCGCTCGATCTCTGGCTGAAGCACCATGGAAAGCCCGGCTGGCGGATCGGCATTCACACCCTGCTGATCAGCGGCGCCCTCTATGAAAGGTTACTGGCGGGATGCAAGGCGGCAGGCGTCGAACTGATCGCGCTCGACGCCGATCCCTTCGACGATATATGGACTGACCGGCCGCCTCGCCCGGTCGGCCTCGTCCGGGCGATGCCGCCTGCGGTTTCCGGCGAAACATCGGCCAGCAAGCGCGACCGGATCGCAAGCAAGCTAAAGGCGCTGGGTGCGGACCAGCTCATAGAAACCTCGCCGGACAACATCGCATGGCTCCTGAATGTGCGTGGCTCCGATGTCGCCATGGACCCGGTGCCGCATTCCTTTCTGTTGCTCGATGCCGACAATCAAGCGCAATGGTTCGTGGATCATCGCAAGCTCGGCAACGATCGCGCTGCCTTCGAATTGTCCGACGTCACGATCGCCGATCCGGAGGCTTTTCTCGGGGCTGTCGGAAAGACGTCAGCCGGTAAGACGACGCTGATCGACCCCGACTTTGCGCCGCAGGCGGTCCGCGCCCGTATCAAGACGGCCGGCGGCCAGACGGTCGAGCAGACGAGCCTTCTTGCAAGCGCCAAGGCCACCAAGAATGCTACGGAGCTGGAAGGCTTTCGCGCCTGCCATGTAGAGGACGGGATTGCACTTACCAATTTCCTGGCCTGGCTCGACAGCGAATGGCCTCGTCGGCAAGCCGCGGATCTGCCTTTGACCGAACTGGACGCAGAGGAGCAGCTGATCGCTTTTCGCGCCAGACATGCCGGCTATTTCGAACCGAGCTTCCGCACGATTTCGGCCACCGGCGGCAATGCGGCCATGTGCCATTATCACGCCCAACCCGACACGAATGCCGCCATTGAAGAGAACAGCTTCTACCTGATCGATTCCGGCGGCCAGTATGTCAATGGAACGACGGACGTGACACGCACCGTTCTGTTCGGCAAGGCAACCGATGAAATGCGGGAAACATACACCGCGGTCCTGAAGGGTTTCATTTCGCTGCTGACCGCGCGCTTCCCGCTTGGCACCCAGGGGCATCAGCTCGATGCGCTGGCGCGCCGTCCTCTATGGGACATGGGGCTCGACTACGACCACGGAACGGGACACGGCGTCGGCCATAACCTGCTGATCCATGAATATCCGCATCGTTTTGCGAAGAAGCCCAATCTTCACAATCTCGAACCCGGCACGATCATGACCGTCGAGCCTGGCTATTACAAAGCGGACGTCTTCGGCATCCGAATAGAGAACCAGGTAGAGGTCGTCGCCGACAGACCGGGCTTCTGCCGCTTCGACAGTCTGACGCTGGCACCCATCGATCTCCGCATGGCCAAGCTCGACAGTCTGACGGCGGCGGAAATCGCGTTTCTTGACGATTACCACGCGCAAGTCCGCGCGGAGCTTTTGGACAAGGTCGAAGAAGAGACGCGGTCCTATCTGCTCTGGCACACGCGGCCGATCGCAGAGCGTTGAAGCGCACAATCGCCGTCCAACGCGGAGTTCATCCGCGTCGGACCGGATTCACCTGCTTTTCTTGTCAGATCCAGTTCGGCAAGCCGGCCGGAACGCGTCCGATCACTGCTGCCTCCACACAATTGGCAAGGCTGCCGAAGCGGACGACGCGTCCGCTGAGGCCCGGCCCGTAATGAGCATACTTGCCCGAATTAGTCATGACCGCACGTGTTCCGGGCGGAAAGACCGGCTCGGAGATCGAGCACCAGCAGAGATCGGGCAGAACCTGCACGCCGCTTTCGCGCAACCTTGCGAGCGTGCCATCGGTCTCGGCAGCGGCAATAACGTCGCGTCCGGCTGTAACGATCACCATGACACCGGGGAGGCGATACCGGCCTGCAAATGCGTCTGCAAGTGCACGACATTCGTCAAGCGAGGCGTGTGGACTGCCGATGGCGACGAGCTCGACCTCTTCCGGTCCTTCATTCAGCATCTTCCAAGCGGCGGCCATATCCGCGCGCGTGATAGCGCGATGGTCCGCATTCGGATGCTCAGCCCCTTCGGCCTCAGGCGTTGCGCCCTCGACATGGAGCATGGGAGCGGCCGAGGTCGTGCCGAAAGCGGCGCAAAGCGCCTTCAGATCATCGCGGGATGGGGCTCCCGCAGTAAGACCGCGCAGCAGCGGAATGCGATCCGGCGAAGCCTTGCCGGCGAGATATCCGATCAGCGGCCAGAAGGCATCGTCACGACCTTCGGGCAGCTCGACCTCGAGGATACGGGTCGCCTTGCGATTTTCGTCCAGGTACACGCCGGAAAGCGGAGCACGGCCTGTCAAGGCGATGCAAAGATCGAGGAAATCGGGATGCTTGGCCGTGCGTGCGCCAAGAACACTGTTGGCGAAAATGACCGCATTGGATTCGGCCCAACCGATCGCCTCGCCGGCGCCCGGCGCGCTATCGAGCAGATAGGGCGAACAGGTAAAGGTCGGGCGGCAGCCCATGCGCACATAGGCGTCCGCCAGCCGCGCGGCCGGATCGCCGAAATCCTCCGGCACACCCTGCGAGCGCCAATTGGCGCGATCGACGGAAATCGCGTTCATGGTCGTCGGCACACGCACGCGTCCACCAAGCTCAGCCATTTTTTCCGCAAAGGTCAGATTGGCCGGGCTTGCATAAATGCATCCGTCAATATGGCCCTGTGTCACATCGACTAGCGATTCCGCACCCTGCTGTGCCGCCATGGCCGTCAGTATCCGCATGGCCTGAGCAATCGCTACGCCCTCTCCGCCTTCCAGCATGGACCGGTCCGCGTCCGTCAACGACAGCGCCGAGGTGGCAGGCGGCAGAAGGGGGATTGCTTCGCCATCCGCCACGACGGCGGCGGCTTCGATCCGGATGGCCTTTGCCTGTGACAGGCGCGCAAAGGCTTCAGGCTGAAGCCGCACGACCGGCAACTGCTTACCGAACATTTCGGCAGCGACAAGCGCGCCGAGCGTCAGCACATCCTCGGCCTCGCAAAAAATCAGAGCAGCCGGCGCGCGGCCCGTCAGTGCCAGATCGAGCAGCACGCCGGATCCGGTGCACGAGCCCCGGCTCGACGGCATCATCAACACTGCGCCGGTCAGACATTCGCCATGCAAGGGATGATGGATATCGATCACCTTGCCGGTGGCGGGATCGACCCCGCCCCAGAAGCTGAGCGCCTCCTGTGTGGCGACGACACGGCCCTCTGCCGTGCCTCCCATGATGCTGCGAGCAGGTGCCGTGTGGTTCATGTCATTTAGTCCATGTGCAAGAGGGTCATGCTCGCCGATGAAAGAGAAGGCGAGCGTGACCTTGCGATTTCCGTCAGAAGCGTTGCGGCGAGAATGGCGTGAGATCGATAGGTGGCGCCCGTTCCGTCAGGAGGTCGGCAACGATGCCTGCCGTGCCGGCAGACTGGGTCAAGCCGAGATGGCCGTGACCAAAGGCATAGATCACATCAGGTGTCGCCCTCGCGCGGCCGATCGCAGGCAAGCTGTCGGGCAGCGACGGCCGGAAGCCCATCCATTGCTTTCCCCCCTCCGGATTGAGACCGGTCAGGAAGGTGCGGGCCTTCTGCAGCATGGCTTCGGAGCGTTTGAAGTTCGGCGGCAGCGCCAGTCCGCCCAGCTCTACTGCTCCACCGACACGAATGCCGGTCGAGAGTTTGCTGACGACGAAGCCGTGGCCGCCGAAGGTTATCTGCGTACGCAGATCGAAGGCATTGGACGGAAGCGTCGTGTTGTAGCCGCGCTCGGTTTCGAGCGGTATGCGCTCACCAAGCGATTTGGCGATTCGGTGCGAGAAGGCGCCGGCGGCCAGAACGACCTTGCCGGCCTGAAGGAGCTTTCCATCCGCTGCGATCACATCGACCCCGTTGGGGATCACGCGAAGCGTCGCAATCTCCGCCCTTTCGATGACACCGCCCCGGCTGCGGAAATGCTCGGCCAGCGCCAGCGTGTAAAGCTTGGGATCGGCGATGGAATACCAGCCGGGCGTGAACGTGCCGAGCACGAAGCGCGATGCCAGCCCTGGCTGGATCGTCGCCATCTCGTCAGCCTTGACATGCCGGAATTCGATCCCGTGATTGCGGCGAACCTCCCAGCCGGGCAGCGACGCACGGAACTCCGCCTCGCTCTCATAGACCTGGAGATTGCCCTCCTTGCGCAGCATGGAGAGTGTGTCAGTCGCGGCAAGGAAGGGCTCAAGCTCCGCCCTGGAAAGATCCATCAGGCTTGTCTGCGCCGCCGTGGAGTGGGCAACACGCGACGGCTGGCAGGCCCGCCAGAAGCGGAACATCCAGGGCGCGATCCGAAGCGCATAGGCGGGCGGCACGGAAAGCGGCCCGAGCGGGTCAAGCAGCCATTTCGGCGCCTTCTTCAGGATGCCCGGAGATGCAAGCGGCAGGATATCCGTGAAGGCGAAGGCTCCGGCATTGCCTGCTGAAGCACCGGCGGCCGGTCCCTCGCGGTCGACGACCAGGACATTCAAGCCGCGCGACTGGGCCGCAATCGCGGCAGAGAGGCCGACAACGCCGGCCCCGATGACGATAACGTCCGGTCTCGCCATCAACGCACGCTCGCAAGAAACTTCTGCGTCTCGGGATGCTGCGGCGCGCCGAAGATCTGCTCCGGCTTCCCGATCTCGGCCATCACGCCCTGATGGAAGTAGGCGACACGATCCGAGACATCACGGGCGAACGCCATTTCATGCGTCACGCAGATCATGGTCATTCCTTCCTCCGCCAGCATCTTTAGCGTATCCAGCACCTCTCCGACCAGCATGGGGTCGAGTGCGGACGTCACTTCGTCAAACAGCATATATTCCGGCGACATGGCAAGCGCTCTTGCAATCGCCATACGCTGCTGCTGACCGCCGGACATGCGGGTCGGATAGACCGAGAGCTTTTCGGCAAGGCCGACATGCGTGAGCTGCTTGACCGCCATCTCCTCCGCCTGCTGCCGGCTGATGCCGAGCACCTTGCGCGGCGCCAACATGACGTTTTCCAGCACGGTGAGATGCGGGAACGCATTCCATTGCTGGAAGACGATGCCAACCTTGCGGCGCAGCTTGTTAAGGTCTGTCGTCTTCGCATGCACTTCCGTGCCGTCGATGCGAATGCGGCCGGAATCGATGGGCTCCAGACCATTGATGCAGGTCAGGAGGGTCGACTTGCCAGAGCCGGACCCGCCGATAATGGTGACCACCTCGCCCTTGTTGACGGTGAGGTTGATCCCCTTCAGCACTTCGAGCTGACCGAAGGACTTGCGGACATTTTCGATCTCAATCATTGGGGGACCACCGTTTTTCGAGATAACCGCCAAGGCGGGCGATCGGGAAGCTGATGATGAAATAGATCACGCCGCAGATCGTCAGGATCAGCAGCGGCTCATGCAGGCGGGTTACGAGAACCTGCGAGGCGCGCAGCAGCTCGATCAGCCCCAGCCACAGGACCAGTGCGGAATCCTTCATGACGCCAAGCGAAAGACCGATCCACGAAGGAAGTGCGACGCGCGTGGCAAGCGGCGCCACGATGTAGCACATATCCTGCCGCCAGCTCATGCCAAGCGAGCGGGCGGCGCGGCGGGTGTTGGGCGGGACGGCGGCGATGCCGCCACGCACGATTTCGGTGCAATAGGCCGCCGTATAAAGCGACAACACCACACAGGAGGTGGTGAACGGCGCCCAGCCAAGCTTCAGGATCGCCTGCAATGCATTGCCGAGGACTAGCTGGATGAGCAGCGGTACGGAGCGAAACACGTCAAGCACGAAGGTCAGCGGCGCCGACAGGATGGGACCGGCCTGGACACGGATCACCCCGAAGACGATGCCGAGGATCGTGCCTGCGGCTACGGACACGCCAGTAACCACGAGCGTCATCCAGGCGCCTTTGGCCAGGAACAGGAGGTCACTCCAGGTGAGGGCAGTATCGAACATCTCTCACCCCTCTCAGTAGCGGAACATGCGCCAGGCGGCGAGCCGGGCTAGGAGCGTGACGAGCTTGGCGATCAGATAGTAGATCACAGCGGCCAGCGCGAAGAATTCGAAGGTACGGAACGAGCGCGCATTCAGCTCCTGTGTGACACCTGCAAGATCCGTGTTCATGCCGACGGTGACACCGAGCGAAGTCATCAGGATCGCCCAGACCATCTGGTTGGTGACGGGCAGGAAGGCGATGCGAAGCATCTGCGGCATGACGATCAGCCGAAAGGCCTGCAGCGACGTCATACCGAGCGAACGGCCGGCGCGGGTCTGAGTGTCCGGAATTGCCTTCAGCGCGCCGCGGAAATTCTCGGCAAGATATCCGGCATTGTTGAAGGCGATGCCGACCAGCAGCGCCGTAAACGGGTTGAGATGAATGCCGAAATTGCCGAGCCCGAAATGAGCCATGTAGATCTGGAAGAGTGCCGGTGTATTGCGCGCGACCTCGACCCAGGTCGAAGCGATACCCGTCAGCAACCGGCTGCCGGTGAGCCTGAAGAGCGTAAGCGCTATGGCGCAGACGAGGCCGATTGCCATCGACAGGATCGCGATCTGCAGGGTGACGACCGCGCCATCGAGCAGCTGCGGCAATACCTTGAAGGCCTGGTTCCAGTGGAAGGTGTAGCTGAACATGAACGTCCACCTTTCGGAAGGTCAAACGGCGTGGCCATCATGGCCACGCCGTCGTTGAAATCGATCCGATTAGCGATAGACGCCGTTCACGGTCAGGGACGGCAGCGCGCCACCGACCCACTTTTCGTAAAGCTCGGCGTAGCGGCCCGTACGAACCTGCTGGTTGATGAACAGGTTGAGGTAATTGATGAGACCGTATTCTTCACGGTTGGTGAAGAGGGAGACGTAGTCCGTCTGGAACGGTGCCTTGCCAACCACGGAGATACCGGCGAACTTGCCGGACTTTACGGTTGCCTGGGCAACGGTCGAGGTGGAAACGGTCGCGTCGATCTGACCCTGGCTCAGTGCCAGGAAGACGTCAGCCTGCGTCTGATATGGACGGAATTCGCCGGCGCCCCAGGCCTTGACCTGCTTTTCGAGTGCGATCGCTTCAAACGTGCCGGCGGTCGCGCCGACGGTCTTGCCCTTCATGTCCTCGAAGGACTTGATGCCCGACTTGTCGTTGGAGGTGACAGCCATTTCGAAGGCGAAATAAGGAAGGGTCATGCCGACGGTCTTGGCGCGCTCCAGCGTGTCTGAAGTGGAGGCAACGCCGATGTCGACACGACCGGACATCAGAGCCGGAATACGCTCGGGGAATGGCGTTTCGACGATCTCGGCGGTGACGCCGAGCGCCTTGGCCAGATCATTGCAGTAGTCGACATCGAAGCCAATCGGATTGTTGCTGGCGTCACGCGAGCCCATGGGCGGGAAATCGAGCACGACGGCGCAACGGAGCGTTCCGGAGGAGATGATATCATCAAGCTTATCGGCCTTGGCCGGCGTGATGGCGAAGGCGGTGGCCAGAAGGCCAAGTGCGATGACTGTCTTTTTCATTAGATTCTGTTCTCCCAGTTTGGTCGGCCATTTGCGGCCGCGGCCAATAAACGCTTTTTGCAGACGTAAAGCAAATTGAAAATACAAATAGTATACAAAAAGAATTTCATCCTACCATATGATCTATGGCGACTTGCGGTTTTCAACACACGCTGAAAGACAGCATATGCAAACGCCGCCAACCTGTGGTCGGCGGCGTTCGAGCACGCTAGAAAATCGTAGGGAAGTAGGCTCAGTCCGCCAGATCGTCGGGGAGCAAACCTGCCGGCATGTTCTGATAGGAAACCGGCCGCAGGAACCGTCGGATCGACAGCGTGCCGACGCTGGTCGCGCCGAAGTTGGTCGACGCGGGATACGGCCCGCCGTGAACCATCGAATCCACCACTTCGACACCGGTTGGGAAGCCATTGACCAGCACGCGCCCGGCTTTGCGTTCCAGCACAGGCAGAAGGCGACGGGCGGCGGCGGTATCATCTCCGTCCATATGCAAAGTCACGGTCAGCTGACCGGCAAAGTGGCGCGCAAGATTTTCCATCTCGTCAAGAGAACCGACACGAACGACGAGCCCGAGCGGGCCGAAGACTTCCTCACCCAGCAGATGATCTGCAAGGAAAGCCGCTCCCGTCGTTTCGAACAGATTGGGAGCGGCATCGCGTCCGGATTGTTCGGTGACCAGGAGAGACTTGACCCCCTCGCGGGAAACGAACCGTTGCTGGCCGTCGCGGTAGGCTTTGGCGATACCGTCGGTGAGCATAGTTTGCGGCGAGACGCTCCCAAGCGCCGCCACCGCTGCCTCGACGAAACGGTCGGCATCGGGGCCATCAAGCACAACCGCAATACCGGGGTTGGTACAGAACTGACCGGCACCCATCGTCAATGAACCTGCCCAACTCTGCCCCATGGCCTCGGCGCGGGCCTGCGTGGCATGCGGAAGCACGAACATCGGGTTCACCGATCCGAGCTCGCCGAAGAAAGGGATGGGTTCCGGACGTGCCGCGCAGAGGTCGAACAGCGCGCGGCCGCCGGCCAGCGAGCCGGTAAACCCAACCGCTTTGACCATTGGATGCCGGACGAGCGCATATCCGACTTCGCGACTGCCGCCCTGGATCAGCGAGAAGACGCCAGGATGCATGCCGGTCTTGCGGATGGCGGCATCGATGGCTTCGGCAATAATCTCGCCGGTGCCGGGATGGGCGGAATGCCCCTTAACCACGACCGGGCAACCGGCCGCGAGTGCCGCTGCCGTATCGCCGCCTGCCGTCGAGAAGGCGAGCGGGAAATTGGAGGCGCCGAAGACCGCCACCGGACCGATCGGGCGCTGGAGCAGGCGGATTTCCGGACGCGGCGCCGGCTTGCGATCCGGCAGAGCCGCATCGAAGCGGCGATCGAGATAATCACCCTTTTCGATATGGTCGGCAAACAGACGAAGTTGGCCGACCGTGCGACCGCGCTCGCCTTCGAGCCGCGCGGCGGGCAAGCCGGTTTCCTGGGTGCCGATCTCGGTGATCGCGGCTGCGCGTGCCTCGATTTCTTCAGCGATCGCCCGCAGGAACGCGGCGCGGGTGCCGCGTGTGGAATAGCCATAGCTCCAGAACGCGTCTTCAGCTGCCTCGCAGGCGCGGGCGACGAGTTCAACGGTGCCGATGGAGAAATTATGCGCCGGCCCATGCGCCGGGGAGGAGGCAAAGTGCCCCGTTCCTTCAAGCCATTCGCCGGCGATGAGATGCTTTCCGTGAGGGGTGAATTCCATTGGTCTTCCCTTTCCTTTGCAGAAGCGTCAAAACGCTGTGCGGCTTTTGCTGTTATCTGTCGATTTTTTGTATACTTTATGTATTTATAATTTCAACCTCTATAGTGAAGACGATCGAACACAGGAGAATCAGATGAGCGACGTCACCACCCTGACAACAGACGTACTGCATAGCCGCGTCTTGGCGATCCTCACGAAGGCTGGCCTCAACTCGCTGCAGGCGGCGGCAATCGCAAGGGTCATCGTTGCCGGCGAACGCGACGCCTGTAAATCGCATGGCATCTATCGCATCGAAGGCGTTCTGCGCGCGGTAAAGGCCGGCAAGGCGCGACCGGATGCAGTGCCGGTGCTGGAAGAGAGCGATGCTTCGGCGATCGTCAAAGTGGATGCAAAGAGCGGCTTTTCCAATGCCGCCTTCGAGCTTGGCATGCCTGTACTCGCCGAGCGTGCCCGCCGTTTCGGCATTGCCGCGCTCGCCATCAACGACTGCACGCATTTTGCCGCCCTCTGGCCGGAAGTCGAGGCGCTGACCGATCGTGGCCTCGCCGCCTTCGCCATGTGCCCGAGCTATTCGACAGTCGCGCCTGCCGGCGGCACCGCGCCGCTTCTCGGCACAAACCCCTTTGCCTTCGGCTGGCCGCGTATCGATAACTCTCCATATGTCTTCGATTTCGCGACCTCGGTTGCCGCACGCGGCGAAATCGAGCTGCATCGCCGGGCCGGCAAACCCTTGCCGGAAGGCTGGGCGGTAGACGCCAACGGCCAGCCGACGACGGATCCGGAAGCAGCTCTCGCCGGCGCCATGTTGCCTTTCGGCGGACATAAGGGCTCGGCCATCGGCACGATGATCGAGCTTTTGGCCGGCGTGATGATCGGCGACTTCACCAGCCGCGAAGCGCTCGACTATCTTGGCTCCACCGCTTTTGCCCCGCGGCACGGCGAGCTCATCGTCGCATTCTCGCCGGAGGCCTTTTCCGCCGGCCGGCCCGGCAATCCGCTGGTGCGCGCCGAAGCCCTGTTCGAGGCGATTGCCGGCCAGGGTGCCCGCCTGCCCTCCCAGCGTCGTTTCGCCGCCCGCGCTCGCGCGGAGAAAGACGGTATCCCGCTCACCGCAGACGAAATCCGCCAGCTGGATCACCTGCTGGAGCATGGTCTCGACGCGGTGGCCTGAGCGAGACACAAACACGCCAAACAAGATCCGCACGAACCGCAAAAGGCCCCCTTGTTGGGGGCCTTTGAGTTTGGATATCATGTCATCGGCGGGCGTCGAAAGCGGGAAGCCCGCATGGGCCTCAGGCCTTGTAGGTCTGCACGGCGCCGGAAAGCTTGCTCCATTGGCCATACCAGCTGTTGAACAGCTTGAACTGCGCCTCGACATAGCCGCGCTGGCTCGCGGACAGAACATCGCTCTCGTTGA
>NZ_JACHBG010000030.1 GCF_014207095.1 Martinezella lusitana
GGGATGTCGTGATTGACCACGACCTTCTGGTAATCGAAATGGTTGGAGACGACGCCGACGATGTCGATCGGCAGGGCGCCGATCTTCCAGCGATAAAGCAGGTCGTTCAGGCAGTGGCCGAAGCGCGACACCATCAAGAGCACCTTCATGCGCTTCTTGCTGTCATGGAATTCGGCGACCATGGCGAACTTGTCCGAGATCGGCTTGAAGCCCTCGACCAGCGCCGCCTCGCCGACACCCTCCTCTGAGATGAAGGAGACGCGCATGAAGAACATGCCGGTATCGAGATCGTCGAACTGGCTGGAATCGACGATGTTGCAACCCTGCTCGGCGAGATAGTTCGATATCGCCGCCACGATCCCGCGCGTCGACTTGCACGCCACTGTCAGTACAAAGCTCTTCATATCTCTAACCTCATTAAGCGGCTCATTGCTGCCGCTCGCTTAGCGCAATCAACCGGCAGGGAAAAGCTCCCGATCCGAACATGGGACAAAGCTTAGGACAGGCGGTGGAAAATTCCGTTCCCATTGCGCCCTTAAGCCGCGTATCCCCGTCGTCTTGAGAGAAGACGGGCTGAATTTGGCGGTAAAACGATCACGCGGCGACCGCGCGCTTCCGTTTCCACTTCCGCCAGCGGCTGGGTGTCGTCAGCTCATGGACGATGGCGCCGCCGAGCGCAGAGAAGAGGATGCAGCAGCTGACGAAGATCGGGGCATTGGCCAGAATGTCGATATTCAGGTGTACGCAGACGACGCGCAGTATGGCGAGCGTGAAAGCATGCGTGATGTAGATGCTGTAGGAGGCATCGCCGAGATAGTTAAGCGAGCCGATCACCGGCAGCTTTGAAAAGTCTATCGACACGGCCGAATAGACGATGACGATGGCCGGAATGCCCCACATGTAGGAGCGCGTGCTGGCTTCGCACAGCGTCTCGTTGATCAGCAGGAACGAGAACCCCATGACGAGCGCCGGCCAGGCGACCGTCTGCGGCAGCAGGACCTTGTCGAGATAGAGCTTGGCAAGCAGCACGCCCGCCAGGAATTCATAGATGATCGGATCGCCATAGAATTTGGCGGCGGTCAGATCGCCGGGCAGTATCCGGCAGAAGACGATGATGGCCGTCATCGCGACGAAGAGCGCGGCCAGGCGCCATTTTTCGCGCACGAGCAGCAGCAGGCCGAACACGAAATAGAAGAACATTTCGTAATTCAGCGTCCAGCCCGGCACGACCACCGGCACAGTCAGCGTCGGATCGGCCGGATTTTTCCATGGAAGGAAGAACAGCGAGGCGATGACATGCGGAAACTCGAACACCGTCGATTTCAGCAGCGTCGGAGCTACCAGTGCGACAAAGGCGGCAAATAGGGTCGCCAGCCAGTAGAGCGGCACGATGCGCTGGATACGGCGCCGGTAGAAATCCAGCGGGCGTATCTCGCGCCCTGCCGTCGTCAGCCACATCACGAAGCCGCTAAGCACAAAGAAAATGTCGACGCCGGTCTCGCCAAAGAGATGGAAGACCGTCTGGAAGCCGGGATCGACCTTCGGCACCTGCAGCACCGAATGAAAATAGACGACCATCAGCGCAGCGATGGCGCGCAGATACTGCAGCTGGACAAGCATCCCGATCCTCACGCGGCCGCGACCGACGCAAATACGCTCAGCCCGGCACTCGACTTCCATTTAGATTTTCCGACCGCACGCGAACGGTGCGCGGATTTTCCGAAACGCGCATGTAACCGACGAGCAGCCAGAGCAACCCGGCAATCTTGATGGAAAAGATCGCCGTGCCGCCAATCATCATATTCAGAAAAATGAAAAGAGAGAGTGAATGGGCGCAGCGTCTCTGCGCCGGCGATGTTCCGGCAGGATAGAGGCATACGAAGAGCCAGAAAACGATCAGACCGAAGATCGTTGAGCCGTATATGAGGTAGACGTAGCCGCTGTCGGCGAATTCACTGATGCGCGAGATCGACAGGCCGAGCATGGACTGGATGTCGAGATCGAGCATCTTCTTGACGGTAACGCCGATACGCCCGGTGAAATTGTCGCCGACCTCATCCGGCTTCATGAAATGCACGAAGAAGCCGATGAGGATGATGAGCGGCATCAGGATGAGATTGAACGCCTTCGGAATTTTGGGAAACAGAAAATAGCCGGCGATGCTGACAAAGGAAAAGATCAGCATGGTACGGGTGTCGTTGGTGAGCAGGATCAGCAGCACTGTCGAGATGCACAGCGCCTTGTCGATCTTGCCGAGCTTCGGCCAGAAGGAGAGCAGATAAATGACCGAGACGCCGCAGAAATTGGCGAGCGACACCTGCTCCAGGAAGATCGATGAGGACCGATGGTCGATGAGACCGAAGGAGAAGCGCCCCTGAAAGCCCAGCGCATTGGCAAAGAGGCCGGTCGTGTTGAAGCTCATCTGCTTGATGCCGCGCGTACTCTCGAAATATTCGGCGGGATGGAAGAGCGTGACGTAAAACGGCGTGCTGACGACTTCGCAGACGAGGAACAGCAGCACCATGAAGGAGGCGATGCGGAAGATGAGCTTGACCGTGCGTTCGCTTGCCCAGCTGCCGATGCCGGCAAAGGCGAAAATGATGAGCACGTTGCGGAACTGATCGATAAAGGTCAGGCGGTTGAAAACGGTAATGTAGATCGTCACGATCAACGTAAAGACGAGGAACAGGACGAGCGGCAGATCTTCCTCGTAGATGCCCTTCTTGAAAATGAAGGCCACGCTGGAGATCATCATAAGCCCCTCGCAGAGCACGACATGCGTGACCGAAAGCTGCATCACGTTGTGGTTGATGTAGGCGAGAATGCAATTGTAGAGCACCGAAAACAGCGTGATTGCCAGGATCGGATAATCGAGGCGTTGTTTATCGGGGAGGCTCTTCATCTACTGTCCAGGGCTGCGGCGATCTTCCAAGACCGTCATAACGATGCCGGCGCAAGGATATCAGCCACATGATTCGCGACAAAGCGCTATCCGTCCGCTTTCCATCGACAGACGCGATTGATCAGCCGGCCGGCTTGACGGCGGCGCAGCTCGGAGCAAGCGCTGTCTTCCTGCCGGCCGCGGCGGTGATTACCTTCATCTGCGGCCGGTCCTTGCCGTCACGCGGTTGGACGTTCAAGGGTTCCTGCGGCGGCCACCACTCACCGGCCGCCCAATAGCTCCAGCCGAGCCAGACGTCGCTGTTATCGGACATGATGCCGAAAACGGTTTTCAGGCCATCAAGACAAGACTCGGTTCCGGGCACTCCGAATTCGCCAAGAAAGCCGCGCTTGCCGTTCTGGCGCAGCCAGCTCGTGACGTCGGTCAATCCCTTCTGCGCGGAAGCGCTGCCGTCGCAGACCGGATGCGTTCCTGAACTATCCGCGTCGAGATACTGATGGAATTCGAAGGCGTAGAAATCAAGGGGATCCTTGACGCCTAGCATGACTGTGCCGTTGGCTCCACCGCCCAGCACGTCGGTGGACCAGCTATGCGCGCCCGACCAGTTCGTGCCGGGGACGAGGATGAGGTTGCGCGCACCCACCGTCCGGATGCTGCGAATGGCCGTATTGGCGGCTTCCAGCCAATCTGGCGCCTTGATATCGTGCGGCTCGTTCATCAGGCCGAACAGGATACCCTTGCGATTGGCGAATTCGATGGCGAGCCGTGCCCAGAAGTCGCCGAAGGCGAGATCGGTCGCCGGTGCCTGCGTCAGCTGCGTCTTGTCGTAATAGCCGAAATTATGCGGATCCAGCACGACGGTCATGCCGTGTTTCTGAATGAGATCGACGGTATCTTTCAGCCGCTGCAGTTCCGCCCCGTCGAAAGGCTGGCCGAGCACCGGCTGCAGACGCTCCCAACGGAAGGGCAGGCGCACCGTATTCATGCCCCTGGCAGCAAAGTAACGCACCGTCGCTTCCGAAGGATAGGTGAAGTTGACGCCGGGCACGCCATCGCGATCGCCGTATTCGGCGCCGGAGAGGTTGATGCCGCGATAGCAGAGCTGAGAGGCGGCAAGACCGTTGCCGGCCGGCAGCAGGGACGCAACGGTCACCGTCACTGCGAGCAGGCGGCGCAGCAGTCTCGAATTCGGTCCGGCCATGGTACGCTCCCGCTTTGAAGGAGCCATGTTCATAGGGACCATCCTCTTGAACAATGATGAATGTGAGCCGCGTGCCGCGCCCGTATGATGAGTTCCTGCGAGTGTCCTTAACAGTCCGTTAGCCAAACATTTCTAAACTTGCGGCATCTGCCGGGTGCAACTTGCCCGCGGAGCGTTGAAAGCCTGACATGAGCTCAATGGAACGAAGCAAACGATCGGACCAACTTCCGGGTTGGCGTGGCATTGAGCCGTATGACGAGTCGCGTCAGGGCTTTCGTCCGCGCAGCCCGGTGCTGCGTCCGCGAGACTTCGTCGCCGAAGCCGAGCCGGTTGCCGATGTTCAGCCGGCCGAGTCGCCGACAAGCACCACCGTTGTTCGGGAAAAGCTCCAAGCCAAACGCGAATTCGAGGCTGAAGCGATCGTGCCGCCGGTGGCGAAGCCGATCGTCGCGCCGACGGCAGCTCCGGCCATGGAGGTGCCTGTCCTACCCGCATCGCCGGCCGAAGTTCAGCCGACAGAGACCATCGACGGGCCTTTGCTGGATTTGCGCAGTGCGGTCCGCGCGATATGGGGTAAGAAGAAGCTGGTTCTCGCTCTGGCGGTCGTCGGCGCCGTTCTCGGCGCAGGTGCCGTTCGGCTTGTGCCGCAGAAATTTTCCGCCACAACCAGCCTTTATTTCGATCCTCGGCCTGCCGGTAACGCCGATTCCGGGCAGCAGGCGCCGACGGCTCCCGAACTGATCTTGACGATGATCGACAGCCAGACGCAGATCCTGTCCTCGGGCAGGGTGCTCGGTCACGTGGTCGATGTTCTGAAACTGGATCAGGATCCGCAGTTCAACGGTGGAGCAACGGGCGATACCGCCAAATCCATCGCAACGGCGGTTCTGGCTAAGGCCGCGCAGATCGCCCGCGAGGCGAGCACCTATGTCGTGACTTTGAAGGTGACGACGCGCGATCCGCAGAAATCGGCGACGATTGCCAACCAGCTCGTCTCGTCCTTCATGGAGGAGGAGAGCAAGGCGGCGGCAAGCAGCTACAAGACCAGCAATACTGCGCTGGACAGCAGGCTTGACGATTTGCGCCGGCAGGTGCTTGCCGCTGAGAAGGCAGTCGAAACCTATCGCGCTGACAATGACATGGTCGCCGTCGAAGGCAACCTGATTTCCGACAAGCGCCTGACCGCGCTGAACGACATGCTGGTGACAGCCCAGCAGAAGATGATCGAGGCTAAGGCACGCGCCGACGCCGCCGGCAAGTTGAGCTTCGAGGAGGTCGTTTCCAACAATCCGGCAGCTAGCGCCGGATCGACGGCATTGAGCAGCCTGCGTCAGCAATATGCGGCGCTTGCCGCCAATGTCGGCAGCCTGCAAAGCCAGCTTGGTGCCCGTCATCCCCGCCTTCTTGCCGCCAAATCCTCGCTGGAAAGCCTGGGGGCGGAAATCCGTAACGAATTGCAGCGGCAGATGGCCTCTGCCCGTGCCGAATACGAGCAGGCGCAGAAGGCCGAGCAGGACATTGCCAAGGAACTGACGGTGCAGAAGGCCTCTCAGGTCAATACGTCGGGCAAACTCGTCGGCCTCAACGAACTGCAACGTAAGGCCGCTGCCGCGCGCGATCTCTACGAATCTCTCCTGAAGCGGTCCGGCCAGACGAGCGATGCGCAGGATCTGTCACGGAGCAATATCCGCGTCATCTCGGAAGCCGAGCCACCGCTGACGACGGATGGACCAAGCCGAAAGGTGATGATGATCGCCGGGCTGATTGCCGGCGCGATCTTCGGCGCAGGGATGGGCATGGCCTTCGCCATTCTCCTTGGTCTCTTCAGGCATCCCGTCGTCCGCAGCTATCTCGGCAAGTAAGCCTCTCTCATCTTTCTGCGCCATGGGCTTATTGAACAACGAGGATGCAATTGTGCGCCGGCTGTTCTACATGTAAAGCGGCGCTGGATTGAATTGAGACCCGCTAATGAATGTGTGATGCGATCATTGTGCGTCATACGGCGTATTGTGAGACAACTTATGCGAGAGATGCAGCGTAACGCTTTGATCACCGGCGCCAAGGGGAACTGACCGATGGTGCCCGCGGATAAGCTTGTCCTGCCGTTTCTGGCATTACCGCGCTCCACGAAGCGTGCGCTTGCCTTGCTTGTCGATGCCAGCCTTTGCGTGCTGACGGTCTGGTTCGCCTATTGTCTGCGCCTTGACGATTGGGTCATTCTAGAAGGCATCGAATGGCTGCCGGCCATCGTCTCGCTTCTCGTCGCCATCCCCATCTTCATCGTGCTGGGTCTCTACCGCGCCATCTTTCGATATGCGGGCTTGTCGGCTTTCATGACCGTCGTGAAGGCCGTGGCAATCTACGCGCTCGCGTTCATGACAATTTTCACCGCGATCAGCGTGCCGGGCGTGCCGCGTACCGTCGGCATCCTGCAGCCCTTGCTGCTGCTGATCGCCATCGGCCTGTCGCGCATGTGGACGCGCTATTGGCTCGGCAATGCCTATCAGCGGCTTCTCAACCGCAATCAGCTCGCCAAGGTATTGATTTATGGCGCCGGCGCCTCCGGTCGTCAGCTTGCCGGCGCACTGGCCAACAGTGCCGAGCTGAATGTGGTCGGCTATCTCGACGACGATCAAAACCTGCATGGCAGCATCATGGGCGGTCTGCCGATTTACGACCCGGCGGACCTCTTGGCACTCGCGCTGTCCGGCGAGATCAAGGGCGTGCTGCTAGCCTTGCCGAACGCCACGCGGCAACGCCGCAATGAAATCCTCGAAGACATGCGCAAGGCGCGCGTCACCGTGCGCACCATGCCGGATTTGACGGCGCTGGCTCAAGGCCGTGTCGCCGTCTCCGACCTGCGCGAACTCGACATCGAAGACCTGCTCGGCCGCAACGTTATCGCACCCGATCGGGCGCTGATCGAGAAGAATATCCACGGCAAGGTGGTCATGGTGACCGGCGCAGGTGGATCGATCGGCAGCGAACTTTGTCGCCAGATCCTGAAAAACGGCCCTTCGTCGCTGTTGCTGGTCGAGCAGAGCGAATTCGCACTCTATGCCATTCACGGGGAGCTTGAAAAATCGGTGGCCGCTGCCGGTCACGCCGATATTCGCATCATCCCCTTCCTCGCTTCCGTTCGTGACGATCAACGTATCCGGCAGATCATGGAGGCATGGCGGCCGAAGACGGTCTACCATGCCGCCGCCTATAAGCATGTGCCGCTGGTCGAATACAACCCGGTCGAAGGCATCCGCAACAACGTGTTGGGAACGCAGATCACCGCCGAGGCCGCGCGTGATCACGGCGTCGAGCATTTTGTCTTGATCAGCACCGACAAGGCCGTGCGACCGACCAATATCATGGGTGCCAGCAAACGGCTGGCGGAAATGGTGCTGCAGGCCATGGACGCCGATCGCAAGGCAGGTGCGCCCAGCACGAATTTCGCCATGGTCCGTTTCGGCAATGTGCTTGGTTCGTCGGGTTCCGTGGTGCCGCTCTTCCGCCAGCAGATCCGCGATGGCGGCCCGATTACGCTGACGCATCCCGAGATCACCCGCTATTTCATGACGATTCCCGAGGCGTCGCAGCTCGTCATCCAAGCAGGAGCCATGTCCGGAGGCGGCGATGTCTTCCTACTCGACATGGGTGAGCCGGTGCGCATTGCCGATCTTGCCCGCCGGATGGTGGAATTGTCCGGCCTGACCGTGCGGGACGCGAGCGAGCCGGATGGCGACATCGAGCTCGAAATCACCGGGCTGCGGCCGGGCGAGAAGCTCTACGAGGAATTGCTGATTGGCGACAATCCGCAGCCGACGAGCCATCCGCGCATCATGCAGGCCAAGGAGGACTTCCTGCTGTGGCCTGAGCTGTCGAAGCGGCTTGCGGCGCTTGAAGCGGCGCTGAACGAAAACGACATACCTCTTGCGAGAACCCTGCTGGAAAAGCTTGTGTCCGGTTATGCACCGAGCAGCGAGGTGGTGGATCTGGTCTATCGCGAACGCGAAACGGACCTTGCCATCGATAGGCCGGATCTCGACAACGTCGAGCCGCTATAGTGTCGTTCGGGTCGATCGCTGGCGCTTTTCACCCGCATTGAGCGGAAGCAATAGAAGGGAGCCGGTAAGCGCTTCCATCCGGTATCCGTCTATTGGACGTCTTTCCGGTATGTCTGTTTATCAGCGGCTGCCGACGGCGTAACGCCAACGGCGCAGCTGGTCGCATGTGCGGAACCAGTGTGTCGACATCCGCAGCAGGAAATGCCGCTTCACGGCTCGATAATGCGCGCGGTTGCCGATCGTCGTATCGGATCGATACGGGCTGAACTCTGCGAGATTTTCCAGCGTCGCAAATGTTCCGACGCCGGTAGACCAGCCGCGTTCGAGAGCAACATCGTAGGGAAGCAGCAGCGGCTTCAGTGTCACCAGTAGTTTCATGGCTGCCTTGCGGTCGACGATGTAGCAGGCCGCCGACCCCTGTGGGCCATGCATGCAGCGGCCGATAACATCGTGCTCTGCCGTCTCGCACACTTGCTTGAAGCCGACCAGGCGGTGGTTGACGAGTTTGACGAGACCCGTCCCGCCGATACTATCCATTGCGGCGATCGCTCGCGGGATCAGCCTTTCGTTCAGTTCGATGTCGTCTTCCATGATGATGGCCATCCTGTCGCCTGTGGCAACGAATTGCTCCAGAGCGAGCAGATGGCTGCGATAACAGCCGTATTCGCCAGGCAGAAGCTTGCGGCCATTATGATAGATGAAAGACCTCTGCTGAAAATCGACGCGATCCTGATCGGCGACGGCTTTGCCATCGATGCCCGGAATTCGGGTAATGTCCAAATCATGTTCCGCAGCCTGACCGCACAAGCGCTCCCAGCGATCGCGCGAGCGATCGAGGTTGATGACATAGATACGCAAGGGCTGAACATCGTCGTCAGCAAGCGTAGAATCTATCGGGCGAGGGGTGCGATCTATCTGTTCGAGAATGACTTGTTACTCCTACAAACAGAATTGGCGCCGACGGCAACTAAAATTGCGATATTTCTACTATATACCATGCCTATGAATTGTCGCAAATCGCCACTTCTCGTCAATGTTGCATTCGCAGATAAAAGCACGTTATTCGATGTAACGAAGTGTGAATATGTCCATAGATCCGTAAGACGGCACCTTCTCTCGATTGGCCCGGGAGTTGGCGTGCCGGACGGGCCTTACTATATTTCAGCTGTGTTGCGCATCCATTGCGTAGACATGGGTGAAGGAGCGTCGCAGTCATGTGGAATAAATCGAAAATCGCCGTTGCAGCCCTTTTGCTTGCAGCCGTGATGCCTGTGGCGGCATTGGCTGACAACCCGCTTCTTCCCAAGCCCTATGTCGCGCCGGTCTATCCCTACAAGAACTTGCCGGGTGTGACCGCGCCCAAGATGGCCGCCGACGAAAAATTTCAATGCCGCACGACCACCCTGTATTCGGATGAGTTCCACGGAGGCTTCTACTATCGTGGATTGCCGCGTGTGGGCTATGTGTGCGAGCAGAATGGCGTCATTTCCAGCAGCACCAGGAAGCCGAACAATCAATTTTGGCAGTACAACGACCTCGACAGGTGAGATGCTGCAGGCGTGCCTGCTGAAATAAGCGGCAATGCATCCAAAATGAGCGCAGCTTCATATTTGAAAGTTGCGCTTTTTTAGGCGTCTATCTGAAAATAAATTTCATGTTTTCGTGTAAATGCGTGAACGTCGTTGACGAATGCGAAAATTTGCCCCAAGATTACGAAAATAAATTACGTAATGGGAACTCAAAAGTATGCGAGTTGGAATCATTGGGCTAGGGTTCCGCCTAGGATATCTGGGCTATGTGTTCAAGGCGATCGATGAGAGCTTCGAGATTGCCGGATATGTTGATCCGGAGCCGGCGGGCTTGCCTGGTTTGATCGAGAAGGGGATATCGGCTGGAAAGGCCTATGCTACTCCTCAAGAGCTGATCGCCAACGAAAAGCTCGATTTGCTGATGATCGGTTCGCCGAACCACATGCATCTCGATCACATCCGCATCGGCCTCGAGGCCGGTCTGAAGATTTTCTGCGAAAAGCCGATCGTCTCAACCATCAAGGACAGTATCGAGCTTGCTCGTCTAATGGCGAAATACGGTCATGAACGGCTGATGGTCGGTCTCGTCCTGCGCTACTCGCCCATGTATCGTGATCTGCTGGTCGCTCAGGCTGAGGGGAAGCTCGGTCACGTCGTGTCGATCGAGGCCGCGGAGCATATCGAGCCCTATCATGGCGCCTTCTTCATGCGGGATTGGCGCCGCTACCAGCACTATTCCGGCAGCTTCCTGCTGGAAAAATGCTGCCACGACCTCGACCTATATAATGGCGTCGTCGGTGCTCGTCCCGAGCGCGTCGCAAGCTTTGGCGGCCGCAAGAGCTTCATTCCGGAAAACGATCCGGCACGCGAAGGGATCAATGATCTTGAGCTTTTCCATCGCAAGCCGAGTGGCTGGATGGGGTCGGACAAGGTCTTCGATAGCGATGGCGACATCATCGACTACCAGGTCGCGATCATCGAATATGCCAACGGCGTCGGCATGAACTTCCACACCAATCTGAACGCGCCGGACCAGTTCCGCCGCTTTGCCATCATGGGTTCGCGCGGCATGGCCGAGGGCGACTTCATTCGCGGCTATTTCAACGTTCACGAGGTGCTCACCGGCAAGAAGGTGATCGGAAATACCTACGCGGCCACCGCGCTTTCGCAGCACTACGGCGCCGATGAGCAGATGGCCGCCGACATCGTCTCGCATGTTAAATTGGGCCAGCATCTGCCTGTCTCCACCTTGAATGCGCTTGAAGCGGGCATTCTGGCGCTCTCGATAGACGAGGCACGCATGAAGAAAACTGTTGTCGATCTCCGGCCGATATGGGACGAATTCGACGAAGCGCTCTATGCAAAAGTAGCCTAGGGAGGGGCGTAAGATGGGTGTTCAACGCAGCACAGTCATCTTCGCTTGGCTCCTTCTTTTTCCGGCTCTTCTCTATGTCGCCGTCATCGTCGCCTATCCGTTAGTCGACACCATTATCCTTTCCTTCACCGACGCGTCGTTGAAGAAGGCGACGAACTGGGTTGGTTTCGAGAATTACGCCAAGATCTTCAATGAGACCTTCGCCTCGGTGATCGTCCGGACGTTCATCTGGACGTTCTTCTCCGTGTCGATCAAGATGATCATCGGCACGCTGGGCGCGACTCTGATGAACTCCGCTGTTCCCGGCAGGTCGCTCTTCCGCGTGCTGATCATGCCGCCCTGGGTCGTACCCATGGCGATCGGCATCTTCATGTGGGGCTGGATGTACAACGGCCAGTTCGGCATGATTTCCGGCCTGCTGCAGCGTTTCGGCATCGTTGATAGTCCGGTGGCGTTCCTCGCCTATGGCAGTACCGCCTTCTGGGCGACGATCGTCACCGACGTCTGGATCGGCGTGCCGATGGTCACGCTTTACATGCTGGCCGCCATGCAGGCGATCCCGAATGATCTCTACGAGGCCGCCTGGACGGATGGCGCCGGTCGCTTCTATCGCTTCCGCCGCATCACGCTGCCGCTGCTGGTGCCGTCTCTGGTCACCATGTCGATGCTGTCGCTGATCGCCACCTTCAACTCCTTCGACATCATCTGGATCCTGACCCGCGGCGGCCCGAACGGCGAGACGACGACGATGATCATCGACACCTATCGCACCGCGATCGGATCCTACAAATATGGTGAGGGTGCTGCGCGTGCGGTGCTGATCTGCATCTTCCTGTCGCTCTTCTGCCTTGCCTATTTCCGCCTCACCAGCCGCTTTTCAACGGGAGCGAAACAGCGATGAGCAAGTCTTCGATGATCCATCGCTACAAGTGGTACGAGCTCATCGGCATTTATGCCGGGATCCTGCTGTTCCTGACTTTCGTGCTGGCGCCCTTCGCCGAAGGGTTTCTGGTCTCGCTGAAGCCGCTCAGCCAGCTCTTCTCGTCGCCTTACCGCTTCATTCCCGAGAACGGCTCGTTTGCAGCCTATCGCACCATGTGGACCAGCGTGCCCGGCTTCGGCTGGTATATCTTCAACTCGTTCCTGATTTCCGGTGTGAGCACTATTATCGTGCTGATCCTCGTCGTGCCGGCGGCCTATGCCTTCGCGCGTTTCGAGTTCAGAGGTGCCGGCCTGCTGCTCGGTGCCTTCCTGGCGGTCAACATGTTCTCCGGCGCCGTGCTGCTGATCCCGCTGTTTCGGCTCATGCGCTCCTTCGGCCTGCTGAACACCTATTTCGCCATGATCGTACCGGGTGTCGCGTTCCTCATTCCCTCGGGAATCTGGTTGCTGCGCACCTATATGATACGAATTCCGAAGGAGCTTGACGAAGCGGCCTTTGTCGATGGCGCCAGCCATTTCTATACGCTGCGACGCGTCATCCTGCCGATCGCGATGCCAGGCATCACCGTCGTCGCCATTACCACTTTCATCGGTTCTTATGCGCAGCAGTTCATCTATGCGCTTACCTTCAATTCGAAAACGGAATACATGCCGCTGCCGGTTGGGCTCTTTGCCTATTTCGGCCGGCAGGAGGTCGTCTGGAACGAACTCATGGCCGCAAGCTTCGTCGGTATCGCGCCGGCACTGGTCGTGATCTTCTTCCTGCAACGGTATCTCGTCAGCGGTCTGACCGCTGGCGCGGTGAAGCAATAAAACCAATCTAAAACCAGAGAACGGGAGCTTAAACGTGACATTCCATTTCAAAACGGGGCTTCTCGCCCTTGCTTTGCTCGGCTCCACGGCGCTTGGCGCTGTGACCGCCCACGCGGCTGACAAGGAGATCAGCTGGATCTATTGCGGCGACAGCATCGACCCGATCCATGTGAAATACATCAAGCAGTGGGAAGAGAAGAATCCGGGCTGGGCCGTCAAGCCTGAAGTCGTCGGCTGGGAACAGTGCCAGGACAAGGCAACGACGCTGGCTGCTGCCGGCACGCCGGTCGGCCTGGCCTATGTTGGCTCGCGTACGCTCAAGCAGTTCGCTGACAACGATTTGATCGTTCCGATCCCGATGACGGACGACGAGAAGAAGGCTTATTATCCGGGCATCGTCGGTACGGTAACCTTCGATGGAAAGCAGTGGGGCACGCCTATCGCCTTCTCGACAAAGGCGCTCTACTGGAACAAGGATCTGTTCAAGAAGGCCGGTCTAGACCCCGAGAAGGCGCCGACAACCTGGGCCGAGGAAATCGCCGACGCCAAGGCGATCAAGGAAAAGACCGGCATTCCGGGCTACGGCCTGTCGGCCAAGACCTTCGACAACACCATGCACCAGTTCCTGCATTGGGTTTACACCAACAACGGCAAGGTCATCGATGGCGACAAGATCGTCCTCAATAGCCCCGAAGTGCTGGCAGCCCTCCAGGCCTACAAGGACATCACACCTTACTCGGTCGAAGGTCCGACGGCTTACGAGCAGAACGAAATGCGCGCCATCTTCCTCGATGGCAAGGTCGGCATGATCCAGGCCGGCTCCGGTGCTGCCGCTCGCTTGAAGGAAACGAAGATCAACTGGGGTGTGGCACCGCTGCCGCTCGGCCCTTCCGCCAAGGGCCAGGGCACGCTGCTCATCACCGACAGTCTTGCTGTCTTCAAGGGTTCTGGCGTCGAGGACAAAGCAGCCGAGTTTGCCAAGTTCATCACGTCGCCCGGCCCGCAGGGCGAGTACGAACTGCAGGGCGGCGCCGGCCTTACGCCTCTGCGTCCGTCGGCGAAGGTAGACGAGTTCGTCAAGAAGGACGCTTCCTGGAAGCCGTTCATCGATGGCATCGCCTACGGTGGTCCCGAGCCGCTCTTCAAGGACTACAAGGGCTTCCAGAACGTCATGATCGAGATGGTCCAGTCGGTCGTTACCGGCAAGGCCCAGCCTGCGGATGCCCTGAAAAAGGCAACTGCCGATCTCGAGCAGTATAAGTAAGAAGCCTGCAAGTAACCGGGCCGCGCGCATTGCGCGCGGCCTTTCGAGCCCTGCCCGCCTAGTAGCGGCGCCGCGCGGAGACAGAGTTTGGGAAAGCTGCACCTTCATCAGGTCAAGAAATTCTACGGTCATTTCGAGGTCATCAAGGGCGTTGAGCTCGACGTAACGGACGGTGAGTTCATCGTCTTCGTCGGTCCGTCCGGCTGCGGCAAGTCGACCTTGCTGCGCATGATCGCCGGCCTCGACGAGGTGACCAGCGGCGACATCATGATCGATGGCGCCCGAGTAAACGACCTGCCGCCCGTCAAGCGCGGCATCGCCATGGTCTTCCAGTCCTATGCCCTCTATCCGCATATGTCGGTGTTCGAGAACATCGCCTTCCCCTTGCGGGTCGAGAGGATGCCGGAAGACAAGCTCAAGGCCAAGGTCGAGCATGCCGCCCGCATCTTGCATCTCGATCAGCGTCTGCATCAGAAGCCGGGCCAGCTTTCCGGCGGCCAGCGCCAGCGCGTAGCCATCGGCCGCGCGATCGTGCGCGAACCCAAGATCTTCCTGTTCGACGAGCCCTTGTCGAACCTCGATGCCGCCTTGCGCGCCGACATGCGCATCGAGCTGGCCAAGCTGCATCACCAGCTGCAGGCGACGATGATTTACGTAACCCACGATCAGGTTGAAGCCATGACCATGGCTGACCGGATCGTCGTCCTCAATGCCGGCGAGATATCGCAGGTCGGTGCGCCGCTGGAGCTTTATCACAAGCCGGCAAATACGTTTGTCGCCCGCTTCATCGGCAATCCCAAGATGAATTTCCTGTCCGTGACCTGCACCAATGTCAGCGAAGCGGGTGTCGAGATAGACTATAAAGGGCAGAAGGCCGTTCTGCCGGTCAAGCCGCGCGAGGGAGCCGTCGGCAAGCAGCTGACGCTGGGCATTCGTCCCGAGCATATCCTGCTCGGCGATGGCGACCTGACATTGACCGTCGTGCCGACAGTGGTCGAGCATCTCGGTGCGCAGACGGTTGCCTACGCGTCCGCAGAGGGCATTGACGAGAACTTCTGCGCCACGCTGTCCGGCAGCGCCGCCATCCGCCTGGATGCGCCGCTGAGGACCGGCATGCGTATTGGCGACTGCCACCTCTTCGATGAAAGCGGCCAGGCTTTCGAGCGCCGTGTCGAACTGACCGAGATCGACATGGATATTCTGAGTTCCTCTGCGTCTTAGCCGTTCGAATTGCGTCGAGCCGACGGCCACCAGGTCAGCACTTCCAGGAAGTGCTGACTTGCTCTAGCGGGTCCTGTTATTGGCTGGCTCAGGGCCAAGCGGAGGATGGGACCATGAGACAAACGAAAACGGCGGCCTGAGGCCGCCGTTTTCTTTGAAGCAGGATATTTCTGCCTACCAGACGAGGCCGCGTGCAGCCACGTCCTCGACGCGCGTCACAACGCCGTCGCGGTGGAACACCATCTGGTCGAACAGATTGGAAACCACGCAGGTGTGGTTGGGAATGATGCGGATCTTGTCGCCGATCTGAGGGCGGGCGCCCTTGCAGTTCGTCAGATCGATCACGCCGTGCTCTTCGGAAAGGCCCTTGATGACGGCTTCCGGATATTCCACCACATGGCCGTAATCGGCAAAACCGAGTAGGTCCGAAGTCAGCGCCTTCGAGCCGGCATCGATCACGGCGCGGTCTTCGGTCGGTCGCGACACGACGGTCGCGAGGATGTGCATGGCGCAATCCTCCTCGCGGCAATGACCGGCGCGAACCATGGATCGGTCGTTATAGATATAGGTGCCTGCACGGTGTTCCGTGGCAGCCGGCACGAGATGCGCCTCAAACAGGCTCGGCGTGCCGCCGTTGCTGACGATCGGGCAGTCGATACCTTCCTTCTTCAGAAGCGCGACGGACTCGGCCAGGAAGGCCTGTGTTGCCGCGGCATTGCTCGGTTTCGGATAACTCATCAGGCCGCCAAAGACGAGGCCTGGCTTGCCGGCGATATGCTTGCCGAGACCGGCTGCCTGTTCCGGCGTCTGCACGCCGCAGCGGGCACCGCCGGTATCACATTCCACCAGTACCGTCAGTGGCTTGCGTTCGGCAAACCAGGCGGAAAGCCCATCGACAGTGACGGTGCTGTCTGCAACGACCTTCAGGCCGGAAATGCGGTCGTTCAAGGCCGCGAGGCGAACGAGCTTCTCGGCACCGAGAATATTGAAGGTGATCAGGATGTCTTCAAAACCGGCATCGGCGAAGGCCTCCGCCTCTGTGACCTTCTGGCAATTGATACCCTTGGCACCGGCGGCGACCTGGGCGCGCGCCAGCGCGGGGATCTTGTGCGTCTTGATATGCGGACGGAAATTCAGTCCATGCTGATCCATATAGGATTGGACGCGGGTGATATTCCCGGCCAGCCGATCTTCGTCGATGATGGGGCGTGGCGTGGAAAGCTCTTCAATCCGGTCGCCGGCCTTAGGGCTGACTTCGGAGGCGATATCGTGTGCCATATCAGGCGTCTTTCTGTGCTGCCGCATGGGGATCGGCCACCATGGGCCAGATGTCTTTCCGCGCACGGCGATAGGGGGTACGAGCTGGATTGTTTGGATAGGGCGTCCCGGCCGAGCAGTAAAGGATTTCCGCAGCAATCTTCGAGAAAGATGCATAGAAGTGGTTGGTCGATTTGATGACCAAGATCTTCTTGGCCGTCGGATCGATGCCCATGACGGAGAAAAGGCTCGGGTCGAAGCTCTGTGCGCGCGTCGAATTCAGGATGATGTCGATGCCGTCGAGCTGGATATGCGCAGCATCGCCGAATGGCGCAAAGCTCTCGCCGAAACGCATCTCGGCATTGCTGACGAGGCGCACGATCCTGACGTGGCCGTCGATGGGGTTGCCCGTGCCCGGTGCCGATTTCGCTCCGAAGCGCAGCGGAATTTCCGCACCTTCGCCAGCCGCCATGCAGATCTGCACGGCCATAGGGTCCCAGATCGTGCCGATCGCCGTGTCGGTAGCGCCGCGGTCGAGCAACTCCTTCAGGATGACGGTTGCGTCGCCGGCCGTGCCGCCGCCCGGATTGTCCCAGACATCGGCGATAACGACCGGGCCTGCCTTCGCCGCCATGGCTTGGCTGACGGCCTGCTTCTCGTCGATTTGCGGCATGATGAAGGTGCCGCGTTTGGAGAACAGTTCCAGCCCTAGCTCGCGCGCGATCGCTGAACCCTTATCCGGCTTATTATCGGTCACGACCAGCAGCTTGGTGCCCATTTCGGGAACATCGCCGGCCATGAAGCCGTGAATGACGGAGATGGAGAGAATGTCGGCATCGCTCTTTTCCATCGCCATGATCTTGTCGACGAAGGAGCGCATCGGCTCGCGCGAAGTCGGGAAGACATCGATCATGCGGCAGTCGAAGACCGACATGACCGGCTTGATCCGGCCCTCGAGCGTATCGATGGCGAGCCGCCAGAGATCTTCGGCGCGATCGACGAAATCGGTGTGCGGGAATTCTTTGAAATAGACGAAGAAGTTCGCGGCGGCGAGGCGCTTTGCCGTCAGGTGACTGTGCGGATCAAGCTCGGCGCAGACGAGAATGTCCGGCCCGACGATTTCGCGGACGTGCGACAGGAAATCACCCTCGGTGTCTTCGTAGCCATCGGCGACCATGGCGCCATGCAATCCGAGCACGACGGCATCGACCGGCATCGCCGCCCGCAACTGGTCGAGGATTTCGTCCCGCAGCTCTTCATAGGCCCGGCGGTTTACCAGACCTGCCGGATCCGCCCAGGTGGCGGTGCCTTCGATCACTTCCCAGCCCTTCTGCACGGCGATCTGACGGCCCACAGTGATCGGGGCGGAACACAGCGTCGGCGTTTCCGGGTGCATGCCCGGCGGCGCATAGAGAGATGCCTCGAATGCGCGCCGGTCGATGCAGATGGGGGAGAAGGTGTTCGTTTCGGTCGCTAGAGCCGCGGTGAAAATGCGCAATGCTGTCGCCTCTATTCCATGGGGTTCGGCAGGTAACCGGTGAAGCCGCTGATCTTCCACTGTCCCTGGTGCAGGCGGCAATAATAGAGCGTCTGCCATTTCATGATGTCGATGCTGCCGTCCGACTTCTTCAGGCTGCCATCGAATTTCTTGCGAACCAGGGCCATATCGCCTTCGATCTCGATGTCTTCGAGCGTCGTGGTGGTGAAAATGGCCGTGCGCGTATCCTCAGCGAAGGACTGCGTCGCGAAGTCGCGTGCCTGCCGCAGCCATTCGTCACGATAAGCAACGAGCGTGGGGAAGGCGAGGCGCCACTTGTCGGGGCTGATTTCGCGCTTGCCGTCGATGCCGATGAAGCCTTCTTCAACGAAATCGCCCGCTACCATCGACCAGTCGGCGGCCAAAAAGGCATCGATATCACGCGGGACGAGCATCTCCCAGATCGCATGCCTGGCAGCATCGCTGACAGGGAAGGGATTCTTGAAAGGATCACGCATTGTATCCGCCGCCATTTAAATTCTTTTCATGATTTTCGATTTTCGCTAGTCAAATTCTGCTTTCTATGGTCATTTGTCAACGTATCAAGAAAATAATTTGCAGGAATCATATGATGATCGTCATGCATATGGCTCCCGTCAGATGGGCGTAAACGGCAAGCCGCGCCCCCTCGCACACTCGTAGACCGGCATCGATGACGAATTGCGAGATTGAGATGGTTTGCATCGCTTATTAAGTATCGGACGTTTAGAGCCCAGCGACAGAATAAAGGGGAAGCTGATGGATATCTTCACGACCATGCAGGACGAGAGGGGTCGGCTTTCGCAATCGGAAATCCGCATCGCCGACATTGTCCTCAACGACTTCGAATTCGCCGTTAACGCTTCCATCATCGAGCTGGCCGGCAAAGCCGATGTCTCGCCGCCGACGGTGACGCGCTTCTGCCGTCGCCTCGGCTGCGAAAGCTTCTCCGATTTCAAGGTGCAGCTGGCCCGCACAGCCTATGTCGGCATGCGTTATCTCAAGCCCGAGCCCAAGAGCATTGCGCCCGCCGATGTCGCCCAGGACATTATTACCAAGGCGCAGAATGCGCTCTTTCTGTTGCATCGCGGGCTTGACGTGGTGGCGATCGAGGCGGCGGCAAACCGGATTGCCGGTGCGGAGATGATTTATGCCTTCGGCTCCGGCGGCAACTCGTCGATGATCGCCAGCGAGATGCAGAACCGCCTGTTCCGGTTGGGCTTGCGTATTACCTCGAGCTCCGATCATAGCATGCAGCTGATGATGGCCGCGGCGGCCAAGCCGACGGATCTGTTGATCGGTTCGTCTTTCTCCGGCCGCAATACCGAACTGGTGCGCGCCTTCACGCTGGCGCGCGAGGCCAAGGTGCCGACCATCGCGCTCACGCAGAGTGGAAGCCCTGTGGCCGATGTCGCCGATGTCACCGTGCCGATCGATCTGCCCGAAGGCGACAATATCTACAGGCCGACATCGACCCGCATCGCCTATCTTGCCGTGCTGGATATTCTCGCCAGCCTCGTCGCCTATCGTCTCCGGCCGCAAGCGACGGCGACATTGCGCCGTATCAAGCAGCAGCTCGTCACCCATCGCGACGGCGACGACCGTCAGCTTCTCGGGGACTAGAGCAATTCCCACCGAAGTGCGCGGCGTCTTTGCGTGCGGAATTGCATGAAACAACAAGTTGGAGCGGTTCAGATGTCCGTGAGGAGCTGAACCGCTTCAATGCGAACCAGGAATACTGCGTCGCGGCTTCCGCCCGCAGGTGCGTCGAAAACAACGAGAGACGGCGGCGGATGCCCGCCGCTCGGGAACTTGATAAGAGGAAAGCCATATGAGTAAATCCGTTGCCATCGTGACCGGGGCCGCAGGCGATATCGGCCGCGCCATCGCGAAGCGTCTGGCCGATGACCATGATGTCATCCTGCTCGTTGATGTCGACGAAGCCGCCGCGCAGAAGGCGGCGCAGGCGCTGGGGCCGGCCGGACGTTTCGTCGTCTTCAAGGCGGATATCACGAGCGAGATTGACACGGCCGCAATGGCGAAGGCGGCGTCGGCCCTGGGCACGGTGAAAACGCTGGTTAACAATGCGGGTGCAGCCCGCGCGGTTAGCCTGCATGATACGACGCCGGAGATCTGGCGTGCCGACAGCGCCCTCAATCTCGAGGCCGCATTTCTCTGCTTCCGCGCCGTCGAGGATATGTTGAAGGCGTCGAAGGGTTCGGTGATCAATATCGCCTCCGTCAACGGCATGGCCGTTTTCGGTCATCCCGCTTACAGCGCCGCCAAGGCCGGCCTCCTGCATTTCACCAAGCTCGTCGCCGTGGAATACGGCAAGTTCGGCATCCGCTCGAATGCGGTTGCACCGGGCACCGTGCGGACCCAGGCTTGGGAAGCGCGGGCGGCCGCCAATCCGAATGTCTTCGAGGAAGCGAAGCGCTGGTATGCGCTGCGCCGCGTCGTAGATCCCGTCGATGTCGCCAATGCCGTTTCCTTTCTCGCAAGCCCGCTTGCTTCGGCCATTACGGGTGTGTGTCTGCCGGTCGATTGCGGCCTGACGGCGGGGCAAGCTGAGCTTGCGCACACCTTCACGCAGTCTGATCACTATTGATGCCCGCCGCCAAAGGGGAATCTTGATGCAGTCCGCTGCCTATCATCTCGAAAACACCTGGTCTCCCGAGGGCGGAAAGCATGGTCGGTTGACCTTGACGCTTTTCAATTTCTCAGGCGCGCCGCTTTCGAATTTTCGCCTCGCCTATACGACCTTGACGCGTTTCATCGACCCGAAGGTCTGCGAGAATGCGGTCTTCGTGCGCCGCAACGCCAATTTTCATGAATTCGCGCCGCCGGCCGGTCTTTCCCTGGCTCCCGGAGAGAGCTGGACGTTTACGGTGTCCAGCCTGCACCGCGTTGCCAAGCATTGCACGGACGGAGCCAAGTCCGCCTATATTACGCTTGAAGACGGGAGACATATCAATGTGTTCACGTCGGATCTGCTGCTCGACGGTCGCGCCAGCGAGCCACCACCGGTGCTGTTGCCGGAAGGCAGGCTGGAGCTTCCCTTTGCCATTCAGCCTTGGCCGGCATCCATCGATCTCAAGCCGGGCGAAGGCTTCCCCGTCGCGCTCTATCCGGCCAAAGGAACCGATGCTGCGAGCGTAAAGGCGCTTGCGACCGCACAGGCGCACTTCCGCCGGCTGTTTCCCACCAGCCACATTCCCTTCAGCCTTGTCGCTGTGCCACAGGGCAAGGCGCTGCGCTTTGTTGAGCGGTCGGCACTCGCTGCGGAGGCCTATGAGCTGTCCTTCGGGGCGGATGAGATCACGCTGGCTTTCTCTGATGATGCCGGCCGTCTCTATGGCCTGACGACGCTGGCGCAGCTTCTGGACGGCGCACGGCGTGAGCCCGGCAAGTTCCGTTTCCCGGCTTCGGGCAGCATCGCCGATCAGCCGCGTTACAGCTGGCGCGGCTGCCATCTTGATGTCTCCAGGCAATTCGTGCCGAAGGCCGATGTGCTGCGCCTGCTCGATATTCTCGCCTGGCTGAAGCTCAACATCTTCCATTGGCACCTGACGGACGATGAGGCGTGGCGCCTGGAAATCCGCGCCTATCCGCAGCTGACGACCTTGGGTGTCCTGCGCGGACCGGACGAGCCGTTGTTGCCGCAGCTTGGCAACGGCGCCGAGCCTGTCGGCGGTTTCTATTCGCAGGATGATGTCCGCGAGATCGTCGCCCATGCGTCCGCGCTCGGCATCGAGGTCGTGCCGGAGATCGATATCCCAGGCCATAGCACCGCGACCCTTGTCGCTCTGCCTGATCTGGCGGACGGGCAGGAAGCGCCGGAAAGCTATCATTCCGTCCAGGGCTATCCTAACAACGCGCTTAACCCGGCCATCGAGTCGACCTACGAATTCCTGGCCAAGGTCTTCGACGAAATGGTCGAACTTTTCCCCTCGCAATATCTCCATATCGGCGGGGATGAGGTCGCCAATGGTTCGTGGCTGGCTTCGCCGTTGGCGCGCAAGCTCATGGAGAAGGAAGGCATTTCGGGCACCTTCGCTCTGCAGTCCTATTTCCTCAGGCGGATCAAGGCGATGCTCAGCAAGCGCGGCCGCAAGCTCGCCGGCTGGAACGAAGTCGCCCATGGCGGCGGCGTCGATCCGGAAAGCACCTTGCTAATGGCCTGGGAAAAGCCCGAGGTGGGCATCGAGCTGGCACGCGAGGGCTATGAGGTCGTCATGACGCCCGGCCAGGCCTATTATCTCGACATGGTACAGGCCGATGCCTGGCAGGAGCCGGGCGCGAGCTGGGCCGGCACCGTGCCGCCCGCCCATACCTATGCCTACGAGGCGGAGGGCGATTTCCCGGAAGAGCTGAGGCATCTGATGAAGGGCGTGCAGGCGTGCATCTGGCAGGAGAACTACACCTCGCGCGATTATTTCAACCGGCTGGTCTTCCCGCGCCTGCCGGCCATTGCCGAGGCTGCCTGGACGCCGAAGGCACAGAAGGATTGGCTGCGCTTTGCCGCCATCGTCCCGCTGAGCCCGAAGCTGTAACTTCGGCCGAATTTGCGTGGCCCGCGACAGCAGTGCAGCTGACAGGCGGCTAGCTCTCGTATTCTGGATTGCCTGCAGGCCGCCGAGGGAAATCTCGGCGGCCTTTTCCTATCCGCGATGAACGGCAGAAAAGCGGTTAGGCCATGCCACGCGTCCGTCGGCTTGATCACACCGATCGCCCGCTCAGTTGCCTTGAACGCCTCAGTAAAATCCCGACGAAACATTTTCGACCCAGGAACATCCAACCTTGCTCGACGTTATCGAGGCGTCATCCAAGGCAAGGAACGAAACCCGATGGACTATTATGTGACCATGGCCGCGTGCTCCGGCACCGGCTCATTTCTGATCGCAGCGCTGATGGCGCACTATGGGTGAGGGAGGTTCAGCATGGACAATGGTGATTGGAGAAGTCCCGTCATAGTCGAGCTTGGTGGGATCGGCCGTTTTGCGATCATTACCAACGCGCTCGATGCGGCAAACTGCATGAGCGAGGAATGGCCCGCCGAAGGTGGACCGGTGGCGGACGAGGCCGTCCTAGTGTGCCTGGATGCCGTCCTCGGCAAAGTCTCTGCCGAAGAGTCGAGAGAGGCTTTTCTTGAAGCGGCGCGGGAGGCCGGGCTTTACGTCAAGCCGGATGCGGGGAGCATCCACTAGACCTGCCTTACATCAGGGACAGAACGAACGCCCTGGGCCGCGGGAGGCAACGCGATCGGTTAGATCAACCAGAAAATCACGCCGAAAACCACGATGAACGCGAGGATGGAACCCATCATCCTCGCCAGCCCCTGGTTGACGTTGCCGTCGCCAACAATCAGATCATACCAGTCGCTCTTGTGGTGCATCGAAAATCCCTCAAGGTTTCCCCTATTAGGTCGTGGTTTTCTCCACAGTCAACGATTTAAAGATGATCCAAAATCTGAGTTCTCACCGTGGCGTGTGCGGAGTCCACGACCTCCATGAGGTGGCGCGCTGCCTCATCGGGCGCCGAGAAATGGCCGCCACGGGGGAGGATTCCGCGGGCCGCCACAGGGTATCCGCTTAAGGTATCGCTAAGTGGAAATTTTTGTCGTCTTCGCCCATTTCAAGACAAGTCCCATCGTACACATTCGGTGAACCGAGTGTGTTCCAAAGGAACTCGTTAGTCTTGAAATAATTGAGAAATCTACGTTTCTCAAAATGGAATGGTGCCCAGAAGAGGACTCGAACCTCCACACCCTTTCGGGTACCAGCACCTGAAGCTGGCGCGTCTACCAATTCCGCCATCTGGGCGACGGACACGCATGTAAGGGGGTGGCCGTCCGGTGTCAACAGGGTTTTTGAAGTTTTCGTGTCGATTGTGAAAAAAGCGGTTGAGGCCCGGGTCAGACCCGGGTCGCAGCCCAGGTGCGGATCAGGCCAAGTCCCTGTTCCAGCAAGGTCTTTGCCTCGTTTTCACTCGCCGCTTCCACATAGCAACGCATTTCCGGTGCATTTCCAGAGGGGCGGAAATGGATGATTCGGTTATCCACAAGCGTGACCCTGAGTCCGTCGATGTCGCTCTTCGACGCGACGGCTGCGACGGGCTTGAGGAATTCAGCGAGATTGATGTCCGAAGCGCGCAGGTGCGCCATCAGCGCGGCACTGGTTTCCACGGGGAAATTCTCAAGGCGGTCGGCGGCGGCAAAGGGCAGGTGATAGCTGCCGGCGACCGCCGAAAGCGGCCGGCCGGCCTTTGCGGCCGCGTAGAGCGTCGCCAGGACGGGCAGGAAGCTGTCGCGTGTCGGCAGCGGCTCGAAGGGCTTGCCCGAGACGGTGAAGCGGCTGGCCGTCAGTGTGCCGCCATTGGCTTCGAAGCCCATGACGCCAGTCTTGCCGGCGGCAACCGCCTCATCCATGCCCGCGATCACATAGGGCGAGCCGACGCGGGTGCGGGTAACGGCATAGGAGCCGGCCGCTTCGATGCCGGAATTGGATGTGACCGGCGTCACCACCACTTCTGCGCCGAGGAAGTTTGCGGCGATAAGGCCGAGCAGATCGCCGCGCAGGGGCTCGCCGGTTTCATCGGCGACCAGCGGCCGGTCGCCGTCGCCGTCGGCCGAAACGATGGCGTCCAGGCCGTGCTCTGGCGCCCAGCCTTTCATGAGACGGATGGTCTCGGCAGAGACGGCTTCGGTATCGACCGGAATGAAGCTCTCGGAGCGGGCGAGCGGTACGACGCGCGCGCCGTAATGGCCGAGCACCTGTCCGAAAAGGTCGCGCGCCACCGTGCTGTGCTGATAGACGCCGATGGTGAGGCTCGCGAGGCTGCCTGATGGCAGCAGCCCCTTGTTGCGCTCTAGGAACAGCGCCTCCGTCTCTGCCGTGTGGTTTTCCGCCTCGGCAGGCGTCTCGTCCAGTACGGAATCGCCGATCGCCAAGGCCTCCTCGCTGATCGCCACTTCGTCCCGCTTGTCGATCTCGCCATCCGGCCTGTAGAATTTGATGCCGTTGCGATCGGCAGGGATATGCGAGCCGGTGATCATCAGCGATGCCGCCTTGTGCTTCAGCCCGTAGAGAGCCAGCGCCGGCGTCGGCAAGGTGCCGCAGTCGATCGGCGTTAGGCCGGCACGCTTCAGCGCACCGATGCAGGTCGCCGATATCGCCGGGCTCGATTCGCGGAAATCGCGGCCGACAAGAATGAGATCGCCTGGCTTGGCATGGCCGCTCTTCAGCAGATGGTTGGCGAATGCCGTCGCATAGAGCGCGGAAGCCCGGCCGGTAAGATCCACGGATAGGCCGCGAAGGCCGCTGGTGCCGAATTTCAAGCTGCTCACGGGCAATCTCCTTGCAATGATCGCGCTGTTATGGAGCAAGCGGCGGCGGCGATCAACTCGTCGTGGAACGGCGATTTCCAGTTGCGGCGATACTGGTTTTATCCCTGCCAATGCCCCAGATAAGATCAAGGCGAGGCGCGCGTCGGTTTTGGTTCGCGGTACCCGCACGGGAGTTCATCATGGTTGCTTTTCATAGGGTTGCGCTTGGTTGCGCTTTCGGCCTTTCGTTGCTGGCACAAGCAGGGCTTGCCGTTGCGGCCTCGGATCCTCCGAAAATGGGCATCCAGCCGCCCAGCCCCGGCAATCGCGTCCTCTGCGATGCCAGAGGCTGTTTCGGTTTCGGGGAACGGCAGTTCTACACCCGCCCCGGCCAGCCGCTTCCGATCACGCCGCCCTATACCGGCGGGGTGAACCGCTACGACAGCACGCGCATTCAAATGCCCCCGCGCGAAACCTATACGCCGCCAAAGGTCGTCTACCCTTCGCCGGCCCAGCAGCGCTCGCAGCATCAGATGTGGTGCGCCAGACAGTATCGCAGCTACAATCCCGGCACTAACCTCTATTCGACCATCAATCATGGCTTCAAGGAGTGCCGTTCGCCCTTCGACTGACGGTTCGGTACGGGGAGGGTAGGCTCAACTCTCCAGCGAGGCGCGGTCGGTATGGCCGAGATCGCGTTGCGGGTCGATGACATCCCGCACGCGCTGCTTCAGCTCCTTTGGCCCTGGGAAGCCGCCGTCGCGCTTGCGCTCCCACAGCAGTTCGCCACCGATGCGGATTTCGAAGACGCCACCGGTGCCGGGTATCAGCGCCACTTCGCCGAGACTGTCGGTAAAGGTCTGCAGTAGTTCTTGCGCCATCCAGCCGGAGCGCAGGAGCCAGTTGCACTGGGTGCAGTAGAGAATGGTGATCCGGGGCTTGTCGCTCATCGTCATTATCCTCGTTGTTTGCTGACATTTATGCTCAAGATTATTCGCCTGCAAGCGGAAGCGAGCGCAGCAAAGGTATCGACCGACTTTCCGTCCGGAATTGCGCAAAACGAGCGGCTCTGACCCCTTGCCTGTCGCCCGGCCGCATGCTCATCTCTGATTGGACTGTCAGTTGGGGATTATCGGAATGCGCGTCGCCGTCATCGAAAATATGAAGAACACACCGCTCGGTGCACTCGGCATCGCGCTGGAAGAGGCCGCGGCGCAGGTCGAATGGTTCCGCCCCTGGAGTGGCGAGGCGCTGCCCGAGGACACGAAGTCCCATGACGCGCTGGTCGTGCTCGGCGGCGAGCAGAGCGCGCGTGACGATGACACCCACCCGTATCTGCCCGCGCTGGCGCGGCTCATGCGCCGCTTCGAGAGTGAGGACAAGGCCGTGCTCGGCATCTGCCTCGGCAGCCAGATCCTGGCGCGCGCCTATGAGGCGGAAAACCTGCTCGGTGCCGCCCACGAATTCGGCTGGAAGTCGATCGGCCTGACCGACGAAGGCAAGGTCGATCCCTTGCTGGCCGATGTCGGCGACAACTTCACCATTTTCCAGTGGCATTCCGACACGTTTGCGCTACCCGCCGGCGCTACCCGTCTTGCGACCAACGGCGTGACGCGCAATCAGGCTTTCCGCATCGGCCGTGCCACCTATGGCACGCAGTTTCACTTCGAGGCGAATGCCGCCGTGGTGGAGCGCTGGCGGGACGAACACCAGGAAACGATCGAGCGCAAGGAGCCGGGCTGGCTGGAGAAATATCCCGAGCTGGTCTCCAAGCACGCAGTCGCGGCCGACACGGCCGGTCTTGCCATCGCAAGGGCCTGGGTGAAGACCATCAGGACGCAGGCAAAGCTTCCGGAAGCGGCAGAGGCCTGAGAACGCCAGCAAATAAGAGGAGACGACACCATGAGCACGCTGGAACTACCATGCGAGGGCAGCTGCCGTTGCGGGCAAGTGCGGTTGAAGATCGACGCCAAACCGTTGCTGACCATGGCCTGCCACTGCACCGGCTGCCAGCGCATGACGGCCGGCCCCTATTCGCTGAGTGCAGCGATCCCCTCCGAGGGTTTCGAGGTGACGGAGGGCGAGCCCGTCATCGGCGGCCTGCATGGCGATGCCATCCATCACTATTTCTGCCCGCATTGCATGAGCTGGCTGTTCACGAAGCTGGAAGGCGTCGACTGGTTCGTCAATGTCCGCGCCACCATGCTCAACGATGTCGGCTGGTTCACGCCTTTCATGGAGACCTGGACGAGCGAAAAGCTGCCATGGGTCACCACGCCGGCCAAGCACAGCTATGCCGCGCTGCCGGCGATGGATGAATATGAAGGCTTGATCGGGGAGTATATGGCAGGAAACTGAAGTCAAAAGCCCTGAAAAAGGAAGTCGGTCGCGGCGGTAATCTGATCGCCGTGCAAACTCAAGTCGGTGATCAATTCTCCAATCTCGGTGAACGGTATTGCTGCCATCAATTGCGTTGCCATGATGCGGGGCTTGTCAGCGATAGTGAACTGCGGATTGAGCCTTGCCATTGGCATTGATACATCCTCCAGGGGAAGCAGAGGCACCATCATTCGTGTACTCAGTCTTTCCAACAAGTCAGACTGAATATCCAATGCGAGAGTTCCACCGTGCTTTAAGGCATAGACATGGAACCTTGCCATCAGAACTGCCGATATTTTCCAAATGGCAGACCATGTTTTTCAACATAGGCATTGGCTTGTTCGATTGCGTCGGCATTTTCCAAAAGCCACAGTCGCTCGCGCTCAGCCTTGATGGCGCGGGTTATGCCATCTTCGGCAGCGCGTGAGATATTGATTTTCAACTCGCGTGCATCTGCAACGAGCTGCTCGTCGAGAGATAAATTCGCGGCTTTTCGCGCTGTCCGAGTCATGAGGCGTTCCTCAGATTATACGCAAACTATATGCGCATAATTTGATTTTGATAAGAGCCTCACTCGTCCCCCATCTTCAGCGCGGCGATAAAGGCTTCCTGCGGGATTTCGACCTTGCCGAACTGCCGCATGCGCTTCTTGCCCTCCTTCTGCTTGTCGAGCAGCTTGCGCTTGCGGGTAGCGTCGCCGCCGTAGCATTTAGCGGTCACGTCCTTACGGAGCGCCTTCACCGTCTCGCGGGCGATGATGCGCCCGCCGATGGCGGCCTGGATCGGGATCTGGAACATGTGCTGCGGGATCAGGTCCTTCAGCTTCTCGCACATGACACGGCCGCGCTTTTCCGCCGCCGAGCGGTGCACGAGCATGGACAGCGCATCCACCGGCTCGGCATTGACGAGGATCGACATCTTGACGAGATCGCTCTCGCGATAATCGGTCAGGCTGTAGTCGAAGGAGGCATAGCCCTTGGAGATCGACTTCAGGCGATCATAGAAGTCGAAGACGACTTCGTTGAGCGGCAGATCGTAGGTGATCATGGCGCGGTTGCCGACATAGGTCAGCTCAGTCTGGATGCCGCGGCGGTCTTGGCAGAGCTTCAGGATCGAGCCGAGATAATCATCCGGCGTCAGGATCGTCGCCTTGATCCACGGTTCGCGGAATTCGGAAATCTTGACGACGTCGGGCATATCGGCCGGGTTGTGCAGCTCGATCTCGGTGCCGTCGGTCATGGTGAGCTGATAAACGACGGACGGAGCCGTGGCGATCAGGTCGAGGTTGAATTCGCGCTCCAGGCGCTCCTGGATGATTTCCAGATGCAGTAGGCCGAGGAAGCCGCAACGGAAGCCGAAGCCGAGAGCGGCAGACGATTCCATTTCGAAGGAGAAGCTGGCATCGTTGAGGCGCAGCTTGCCCATCGCGGAGCGTAGGTCTTCGAAATCGGCGGCATCGACCGGGAAGAGGCCGCAGAACACCACAGGCTGCGCCGGCTTGAAGCCCGGCAGCGCTGCCGCGGTCGGGCGCTTGTCTTCGGTGATGGTATCGCCGACGCGGGTGTCGGCCACTTCCTTGATCGAAGCGGTGATGAAGCCGATCTCGCCGGGGCCGAGGCTGTCGACGGCGACCATCTTCGGTGTGAGAACGCCGACGCGTTCGATCTGATACTTCGCATCCGTGCCCATCATGCGGATGGTCTGGCCCTTGGTCAGTGTGCCGTCGATGATGCGCACGAGAACCATGACGCCGAGATAGGTGTCGTACCAGCTGTCGACCAGCAGCGCCTTCAGCGGTGCCTTCTCGCCACCGGGGCTCTTCGGCGCCGGCAGCCTGTTGACGATGGCTTCGAGAACATCCGGAATGCCGAGGCCCGTCTTGGCCGAAATCAGCACGGCGTCGGACGCATCAATGCCGATCACTTCCTCGATCTGGTCCTTGATGCGGTCGGGTTCGGCCGCCGGCAGGTCGATCTTGTTGAGGACGGTGACGAGCTCGTGATTGTTGTCGATCGCCTGATAGACGTTGGCGAGCGTCTGCGCTTCCACGCCCTGAGAGGCGTCGACGACAAGCAGCGAACCCTCGCAGGCCGACAGCGAGCGCGAGACTTCATAGGCGAAGTCGACGTGTCCGGGCGTGTCGATCAGGTTGAGAATATAGGTCTCGCCGTTGTTGGCCTTGTAGTGCAGGCGCACCGTCTGGGCCTTGATGGTGATGCCGCGTTCGCGCTCGATCTCCATATTGTCCAACACCTGCTCCGACATCTCGCGTTCGGCGAGACCGCCCGTCGTCTGGATCAGGCGATCGGCCAGCGTCGATTTGCCGTGGTCGATATGGGCCACGATCGAGAAGTTGCGGATATGCGAAAGCGGAGTGGTCGAATTGGTGCTCATGCGCGCCATATAGCAGCGCCGCCCCGCGCCGCAAAGCGGAAAAGCGGGGCTTTGGCGGCTATCTTCACGTTATGTTAGCCTTTTCCGGCCCGCCGCCAGGGAATCTCGAAGCCCGCTTGATTCCATCATGAGAACGTGTATTTCTCTTATAGTAGAATTTCGAAGCGTGAGACATTGACAATGGCGGATGACGATCTGGATCTGGCGATCGGTGCACGCATCAAGGAGCTGCGCATCGCTCGCGGCCTGACACTGGATGAGCTTGCCAATGCTTCGGCCGTCAGCCGTGCGATGATCTCGCGCATCGAGCGGGCGGAGGCGAGTCCGACGGCCTCGTTGCTATCGCGGCTCTGTGCAGCGCTCGGCCTTTCGCTCTCGGCTTTCTTTGCCGAGGAGGACATGGAGGTGTCGCCGCTTGCCCGCCGCGAGCAGCAGGCGATCTGGCGTGATCCGGGAACCGGCTATGTCAGGCGCTCCGTCTCGCCGCCGGGCACGGGCTCGAAGGTCGATGTCGTCGAGGTCATCTTCCCCGCCGGCGCGCGCGTCATCTTCCCACCGAATACGGCAAGTGCCGACATGACCCAGCATGTCTGGCTGTTCGAGGGCGAGATGAAGGTGACGCATCGTGATGTGACCCATCACCTGATGCCCGGCGATTGCCTCTTCATGGGCGTCGGCGACGGCCACGCCTTTCACAATCCCGGCGAGGTGCCGGCGCGCTACAGCGTCATCCTCGATCGCGGCCGTTTATAAGCTTCAAGGATCTTTATCATGCCCGATATTCGTCTTCTCTCCGCTGCCGACGCTCGCGACAGGCTATCCGATCTTTGCGAGGTGCTTGCCGATTGCGTCAATGGCGGCGCTTCCGTCGGCTTCATGCAGCCTTATGGCGTAGCCGACGCCTTGCCCTACTGGCAGGGTGTGGCCGACAGCGTCGAACGCGGCGCGACACTGCTTTTCGTCGCCGTGATCGAGGGCCGGGTCGTCGGCACGGTGCAGGTGGGTGCGGCGCAGATGCCGAACCAGCCGCATCGCGGCGATCTTAAGAAGCTGCTGGTGCACAGATCCGCGCGGGGCAAGGGCCTTGCCCGTCTCCTGATGGACGCCGCGGAACGCGAAGCTGCCCGCATCGGCAAGACCTTGCTCGTGCTAGATACGGCGACCGGCAGCGATGCCGAAGCGATCTATCCACGCCTCGGCTGGCAGCGTGTCGGCGTGGTGCCGGATTATGCCATGTGGCCGGAAGGCGGCCTTTGCGACACGACACTCTTCTACAAGCGCATCGCTGCGTGAAAAGATGATTCAGGCTGAAAAGGCGGCCATGGCATCTCGCAATGTCGAGCCCGGCGCCCATTGCATCGCCTTCCAGCCGAATTGCCGTGCAGCCTCGATATTGGCTTCTACATCGTCGATGAAGCCGATCTCGTTTGGGGCAAAACCGACGCGTTCGGTCGCCAGCAGAAAGAATTCGACTGTAGGTTTCTGATGGCCGAGAGCGGCCGAATAGAAAACGCCGTCGAAACGCTGGGAGAGCTGAAGCGTCTCCATTAGATAGGCCGCGCGCATATGCTCCTGATTGGTTGCAAGGAACATCTTCGTGCCGTCGGCGCGCAGCGCGGCAAGATCTTCGAGCAGGCCGTGATCGAGGCGGGAGTCGTTTTCGAACCAATAGTCGATCAGCGTTTTCGCGGGGAGTTGCGGCGCGATCTCGCCAAGGACCTCTGAAAGCCTTGGCTCCAGCGCGTCGCGGCCGGTGACGATATCTTGCCAATAGGGTTTGAAGAATGCCTCCTGAAGCACATTCAGCCGCAAGCCGAGGTCCTGCTCCAGATAGGTGAAAAGCGGCAGCCCGTCGCTTGGCCTTCCGTGAACCAGGACGCCGTCGACATCGACCATCAGGATTTTCATGCGGCCATCCTCGCTTCGTCAAATGCAGGCGGAAAATGCGGTCACTTGCGGTAGCGTTCAAGAGCGCATCGCTCTTTTTTCCTGGCCGCGATGCATGTAGCCTTTAGGGCAAATGATATAATGGAGGAGGCGAATATGCGGGTCATTTATTCGGAAGATCACAAGCTCAGGGATGCCAAGACCGAGCTGCATGATGGCAAGCTCGTCACCCCCTTCGAAGCGCCGTTCCGCGCCGAATGGATCCTCGCCGCCGTCAAGGAAGCAGGCTTCGTCGATGTCGTCGCACCTGAGGTCTACGGGCTCGAGACGGCATGCAAGGTGCATGATCCCGCCTATCTCGAATTTCTGCGCGTGGTGTGGGAGCGCTGGGTCGCGGCCGGGTTTACGGGTGAGGCGATCTCCAATTCCTTCCCTGTCAGGCGCACCAGTCAGCGCGTGCCGGAAAATATCGTCGGCATGATCGGCCATTATGCCAATGCGGCCGATACCTCCATCACCAAGGGATCCTACGAGGCGGCGCTCGCCTCAATGCGCTGCGCCTTGACCGGCGCCGACTGGCTACACGTTGGCAATCGCTTTGCCTTTGCGCTCTGCCGTCCGCCCGGCCATCATGCCGGCTCCGATCTCTTCGGTGGCTATTGCTTCATCAACAATGCCGGTGTCGCCGCACAGCGCCTGCGCGACCATGGCGCGGCCAGGGTTGCGGTGCTCGATGTCGATTTCCATCATGGCAACGGCACGCAGGACATATTCTACCGGCGGGGCGATGTCTTCACGGCTTCGCTGCATGGCGATCCCCTCCATGCCTTCCCCTATTTCCTTGGTCATGCCGACGAGAAGGGCGAGGGCAACGGGCTCGGCGCCAACCGCAATTACCCGATGCAGCCGGGCACGCCATGGGAGGTATGGTCATCGGCGCTCGACGATGCGCTGGCCCGCATCAAGGCCTTCGGCGCCGAAGCAATCGTCCTCTCGCTCGGCGTCGATACTTTCGAGCGCGATCCGATCTCTTTCTTCGCGTTGACGTCGCAGGATTTCATCCGCATGGGCGAGCGCATCGCCGCGGCGGGATTGCCCGTGCTCGTCTGCATGGAAGGCGGTTATGGCGTGCCCGAAATCGGTCTCAACGTCGCCAATGTGCTGAAAGGCCTTGAAGCCTGAGCGGCTCTTGCATCAAAGCGCCTGATCCCAGCATGAAAAGTTTGAATTTGCCAGCATAAGCCCATGCCTCTAAAACCCTCGCCCGATGGGAGAGGTCATGGATCAGAAGCTTATCGAAAGTGGCACGGATGGCGGCGCAGTATTGATGCCGCATCCGAATGTTGCGCCCTCCTCCGGCGGCATCGCCGCGGGGATACTGATGTGCGTCATGTCTATGTCCTGCATCCAGTTCGGCTCGGCCCTGTCGGCTCCGATCATCAATGCCTATGGGCCGGTGGGCGCGACATGGCTTCGGCTCGTCTTTGCCTCCGCAGCATTGGCGATCATCGTCCGTCCGAAAATTCTAAGCTACAGCCGCTCGCAGTGGCTCGGCGTGCTGGCGCTCGGCACCGTTTCGGCGCTGATGACGACGTTCTTCTTCTCGGCGATTGCGCGCATTCCCTTAGGCCTTGCCGTCGCGATCGAGTTTCTCGGGCCGCTGCTGGTCGCGACCCTGGGCTTCGGGCTCAGCCGCCAGCTTCTCTGGCCTCTTTTCGCGGCCATCGGCGTGCTGCTGCTGGCCTATGATGGCGAGGCGTGGGTCGGCAATCTGCCCGGCATTCTCTTTGCCATCGGGGCAGGGGCGGGCTGGGCCAGCTACATTCTGCTGACAAAGAAGGTTGGCAACGCATTTCAGGGCCTCGAAGGACTCTCGATGTCGTTGCTGGTCGCAGCCGTGGTTTCGACCCCCTTCGGCTTCGCGTCCGCGGTTCCGCATCTGACAGGTTATGGCCTGCTCGAGATCGCCGGCCTAGCGCTACTTGTTCCGCTGCTTCCCTATGTGCTGGAAATGGTGGCGCTGCGGCGCATGCCGACTTCGTCCTTCGGCATTCTCATGAGCCTCGAACCCGCCATCGGCGCCGTTGCGGGCTTTATTATCCTGTCGCAACCAATGACGCCGTCACAGATGTTCGGCACCGCCCTCGTCGTTTCCGCCAGCATCGGTGCCACGATCTTCGCGACGAAGGGCTGAATTCACCGGATATCATAGTCTTTCAGATCGAGGGTCACGCTTGCGGTTCTCTGTTCGGTCAACGCTAAGGTCGGCCGCGTTTTGACCGCTTCCGGTGTGTTTGTCCTCGAGGCCCTCAATGAGGCCAAATGGTGTAGGAGCGCGGGTTAGCCAAAGGTGTCTTTGCCCCTGCTAAAAACAGACCCCGCACGCATCGTATGGCGAGCCAGGCCATGAGCATGTAGCTCGCATAGGTGATGACAGCCACCCAAGTTCGCAAACCCGCGACCTCCACGTTGCTTTTTCCATGCATCAGGAACATCCCTGCGGCCCCGATGCCGAATAAAACCGCTTGTATCACCAGATAGACCGCTGCACTGCGATATTGCATTTCATAATGGGATCTCTCCCATTCGCCGCCGTCGGTAAGTCTTCTCTTCGCGAAGAGCATCGCGACTATCTGAATAGGAAAAAAGAATAAACCGAATAATATGATAGCGTAGTTTGAAGGAACACCGCCTGCCTTTTTGACGGCTACGTCGGTCATATGCAGCAAACCTTTCTTTATGATGGTCGAGCAAGCCGATTCGAATACAACTTCGAGATTAAACGAAGCTGACGCCGCAGACTACGTGTTTGCCGGCTGCCCCAGCCTTTGATGGCTATTGTTGCCACTACAATCAGATCTGACCGCGAGAGGCCGGTGGCTTGCGTCGCCGCACTCGTTACTTTCCGCGATACGCTTCAAACGGTCTTCTTCGCGGGATCATCCAGCGCAGGATTATAGAAGAGCGACAAAGTCAGGCTCTTGGCGATACGTTCGGCCGTTGCCATGAACCAGTCTCTTGCCTGCTCGGAAGGTGCGATATCGGTGAGCGTCTGCGAGAAAAGCGCCAGCCATTCCGGAAAGAGATCGGCCGCCATGCCTTCGACGCCGAGGTGCGCCTGCACCGGCTTGCCGCCATAGGCTCCGTTCTTGAAGGCGACTGATGACCAGAAGCGCTTCATCTTTTCCATATGGTCAGGCCAACGCCCGGCAAGTCGCCCGTCGAATACCGGCCCAAGCCGCGGATGCTTCTGCACGCGGCCATAAAAGGTGTCCACCAGCCTGTCGATGAAGGCGGCATCGATGCCCATGCCGGCCATCTCAGCCTCGGCCCTTTCGCGAATACCGGCAAGATGAGCCGCACGGCCCTGTAAGTCATTGTCCATATGATGCTCCCGCCGGTCACGCGCAGAATATCGCCGTGTCAGCTTTCGTCTCCGCTTATCTATGCAATTTCAGGGCATATCCAAGGCGTCATGCGGATGTTGCGGCAAACTGTCAAAATTTGCTTTCGTCTTCATGCGCTCCCCGCGTGATCCGTCATACTTCCCCCCGACGCGATTTCCACTCAAGATGGCGTCTCGCCGCTTGACCCGGGCGCTGCTCGACTTTAGAATTAGAATAATTCTAAAGTTATAAGGTTACCTTTCCATGCTGCTCGGTCTTTTTCGCCCATCCAAACGTCCCTTCACCTCCCTCTCGGAACAGGAAATCCTGGCTATCGCCATCGCCGCCGAAGAGGACGATTCGCGCATCTATCTCGCCTACGCCGACATACTCCGCCAGCATTATCCCGAATCCGCCAAGGTCTTCGAGGACATGGCCGAAGTCGAAGATACCCATCGCAAGACCCTGATCGACATGCACCGGCAGCGCTTCGGCGAGCGCATTCCGCTGATCCGTCGCGAGCACGTCAGCGGCTTCTATGAGCGCAAGCCGGACTGGTTGCGCAAGAATCTCTCCCTGGATGCCATTCGCGAGGAAGCGGAGGCGATGGAGCAGCAAGCCTATAACTTCTATATCCAGGCCGCCAAGCAGGTTTCCGATGCATCGACAAGGCAGCTTCTCGGTGACCTCGCGCTGGCCGAGCAGGGACATGAGGACGTTGCCCGCCTGCTTGGCAACAAGCACACGCCCGAAACCGTGAAACAGGAAGAGGATGCCCAGGCGCGCCGCCAGTTCGTGCTGACCTATGTGCAGCCGGGTCTTGCCGGCCTCATGGATGGTTCCGTCTCCACCCTGGCGCCGATTTTCGCCGCCGCTTTTGCCACGCAGCAGACATGGCAGACCTTTCTCGTCGGTCTCTCGGCCTCGGTCGGCGCCGGTATTTCGATGGGTTTCACCGAAGCGGCCCATGACGACGGCAAGATTTCCGGCCGTGGCTCACCGATCAAGCGTGGTCTTGCCTGCGGCATCATGACGGCGATCGGCGGCCTCGGACACGCGCTGCCCTACCTCATCCCGCATTTCTGGACCGCAACGATCACGGCCGCCATCGTCGTCTTCTTCGAACTCTGGGCCATCGCTTTCATCCAGAACAAATATATGGAGACGCCGTTCCTTCGTGCCGCATTCCAGGTGGTGGTTGGCGGCTCTCTGGTGCTGGCGGCCGGCATCCTGATCGGAAATGCCTGAAGCCTGTACTGAGCAGTCTCCCGTTCACGAAATGTTAAAAATCGGAACGCCTATCGGAGCTATCGGTTAGCAATACGAGGCCGCTCTTGGCCTCATTCTGCAAACCCAAGGAGATTGTCTAATGGCACACCAAGTTGGAAGCCACGAACAGCACGTCAAATCAGGTCAGCAGAGCCATAAGAACATGGATCAGAATAGCCGGAGCGCTTCTTCAGGCGGCTCACACGACCAGCAAGCCGGCAATGCGCGCGATGGCTCACACGAGCAACATGCCAAAGCGGGTCAGCAGAGCCATAGGAACAGATGACGTAACCGCTAAGGTCCAATCCGTCCGCACGAGCGAGTGAGGACTGTTCTGACTAAATCCCCAAAAACGGAAGGCCGGCTTCTTGCCGGCCTTTTGTCTGTCTTGGAGTGTTTGCACTTACTTGACGGAGCCGACCAGAACGTCGTTCCCGTTTTCGATGGTGACCCAGCGCCCCGTGTTGAAGCTCGCTTGACGCTTCAGGTAGGAATAGGGGGTTTTGGACCAGAGCTTGATCTCGTCCTCAAGATTGTCGAGGACATAATCGCCCTGCTTCGTGCGCAGCGTCAGAACCGCATGACCTTCACCATCCGGCTTGCGAACGACGGTCATCAGGAGGTTGGAGGCAGAGACGCCGCTCTGTATCAGCAGCCGGCGCTTCAGCAGGGCAAAATCCTCGCAGTCGCCGGCCGTCTTCGGGTATTCCCAGTATTCTTCTTGGCCATAGACCTCCATGTCCGTTGCCGGACGGATGGTCTTGTTGACGCGCAGGTTGATCTGGTTGACCAGCACCCAAGCGGCGGCGTTCATGTCCTCGGGGCCGGCATTGCGAACCGGACCACATTCATCGGGATGCCTCTGGCAGAAGTCATAGTGCCCGATCGGCTGGGAAGTGACGTTGCCGACGGTCATCGATGCGCTCTGCTGAGAGGCCGGCATCGCCGCTGATGACATCGCAATTATAGCAGCGAAGGCAACCAATACGCCCTTAATACGCACGCCCACTATTCCTTGTATCGTCCCTGCATTTGTTAACAAATTGTTAATGTAGCGGGGCCTGACAAGTCAATCGTTACTTAAGTGTTAACGGCGGAACCGGCGCGTATGGTTAATTTTGGTACAGTTGAGGCGGCTTTTGCCATAATCCCAAACCGCACCGGATCCGTAAGGCGTGCGGAAAAGACGCCCGCTGCAGAGGCTCCGCGGCGGGTTGTTTCAAGTATATCGGATTGTTTTTACTGGCTATTGTTAAGCACCAGGGTCTCGGCAACGGTGAGCATGCGCTCTATATCCTGCGGCCGTGACAGGCGATGATCGCCATCGCGCACAAGTGTTAACACCACATCGTCGGCCGGCAGATGCTCGACCAGCTTTAACGAATGGGCGAAGGGCACGTCTGCGTCTTCCATGCCCTGCAGGATATGCACGGGGCAGCCGGTCTCGATGATACCAGTCAGCACGCGATTGGCGCGACCGTCATCGATCAGGGCACGGGTGAAGATGTTCGGCTCGGGGCTATACTCCGACGGTTCCTCGAAATAGCCGCGCTCGGCCAGCGAACGGCGCTCGACATCCGAAAGGTTCGGCTCGATGAGGTCGACGGTGAAATCGGGGGCGGGCGCGATCAGGACGAGACCGGCGATTGCCGGGGCTTTCTTGCGCTTGCGCAGCTCCTGAATGACCCTGAGCGCAATCCAGCCACCCATCGAGGAGCCGACGAGGACGATCTTCTTCGGCTTCGTATGGTCGATGACGGCAATCGCCTCTTCCAGCCAGCGCGAGATCGTGCCGTTGGTGAATTTGCCGCCGGACTGGCCGTGGCCGGAATAGTCGAAGCGGATGCAGCCGAGGCCAGCCCGTTCGGCCAGAGCGTCCAGTTCCACCGCCTTGGTGCCGCTCATATCGGACCGATAGCCGGATAGCCACACGAAACTGACATTCTTCGTACCCTTGCCGGCGGCGCGCTCATGGATGGCGATCTGGCGTTCGCTGTCGCCCGTGCCAACGGAAATGAAGGTCGGTTGGGTGGCTGTAGCTGCTTCGGACATCAAGAAACTCCCGTTTTTCGCTCTATAGAACAGATTCGCCCGCACGCGACGCGAAAAATGCTCGGCTGTTTGCCGTAGGCCTGGGCGTTATTTGGCGACGGGACTGTGTCCTTCGCGCATCTCATTCTCTGTGACATTCTATTGACACGCAGGAGGTGCTTTTTTCCTGATGTCATGCTATTGACTTCAACATAGCTTTTACGACATTTCCGTCAGTTGCGCCGACGGGGAGCGAGAGGCTGCAGCTATCCGAAACAATTCGTGGAGAATAAGACCATTCGCAGACCCTTTAAAACCGATGCGCCCGTAAAGGATGGGCCACGTTCCAACAGGGAAATTCGCATTCCCAAAGTACAGCTCATTGCTGCTGACGGTGCGAATATGGGCATCGTCCCGACCGACCAGGCATTGAGAATGGCAGAGGAGGCCGGTCTCGATCTGGTAGAGATTTCCCCTAATGCTGAACCGCCTGTGTGCAAGATCCTCGACCTGGGTAAGCTGAAATACGCAAACCAGAAGAAGGCCGCCGAGGCGCGCAAGAAGCAGAAGATCGTCGAAGTCAAAGAAATCAAGATGCGCCCGAACATCGACACCCATGACTATGAGGTGAAGATGAAGGCTATCGGCCGTTTCTTCGAAGAAGGTGACAAGGTGAAGGTGACCTTGAAGTTCCGTGGCCGCGAAATGGCGCACCAGGAACTCGGCATGAAACTTCTTCAGCAGGTCAAGGAAGACACGCTCGAGATCGCCAAGGTGGAAGCCGAGCCCAAGCTCGAAGGCCGCCAGATGATGATGGTGCTTGCGCCGAAGTGAGGCGCAGGCAGATGTAAGAGAGGCCGGAGCCGTCCTTTGGGCGGCTTTTTCCTTTTGGGCGACCTCGTCGTGTCCTGTCATCGATCTGCAAAGAATCACGCGTCCGGCCAGTTGCACTTCTAAGCGACTGCGGTTATAAGCGCGCGTCCGAACTGACCGGCAGGGCATGCCGTGGCAGTTCAGAATGCTGGCGGAGCGGTTCGTCACCGTTTCAGCCGTTCAACAACAAACGCTCCGGCACCTTTTGCAGCCCGGTTTGTCCGGACCTGTGGGAAGGGCTTTCTTAGAAAAGCGCGCCAGGAAGCATCGAAGGAGTAGCAAAATGCCCAAGATGAAGACGAAGTCCTCGGCCAAGAAGCGGTTCAAGATCACCGCGACCGGCAAGGTCAAGGCCGCCGCTGCTGGCAAGCGCCACGGCATGATCAAGCGTACCAACAAGTTCATTCGCGACGCCCGCGGCACCATGGTTCTCGCAGAACCGGATGGCCGTAAGGTTGTCAAGAACTACTTGCCGAACGGTCTCTAAGACTATTCGTAACGCTATAGACTAAGGAGATCATGAAATGGCACGCGTAAAAAGAGGCGTTACCGCCCACGCCAAGCACAAGAAGGTTCTGAAGGCAGCCAAGGGCTTCTACGGCCGTCGCAAGAACACCATCCGCACGGCCAAGGCCGCTGTCGATCGCTCCAAGCAGTATGCTTATCGCGACCGCAAGGTTAACAAGCGCAACTTCCGCGCTCTCTGGATCCAGCGCATCAACGCTGCCGTCCGCGAGCATGGCCTGACCTACGGCCGCTTTATCGACGGTCTGAACAAGGCTGGCATCGAAGTCGACCGCAAGGTTCTCTCCGACATGGCAATCCATGAGTCGGCAGCGTTCGGCGCGCTCGTTGCAGCTTCGAAGAAGGCTCTTGAGTACCTCAAGGAAGCTGGCACGAAGAACGAGTTCGAAGCAGCCGTTAACTAACGCTGCGTCGCACGTCTTTCGTAAATTCATTATGAAACCCGCGCTGGCGAAACCGGCGCGGGTTTTGTGTTTTTGCAGCATACGCTTTTCCATCGTGTCAGGCCGTCTTGTCGGGCGAAGCTCGAAAAACGGGTCGCGCATCGGGCGACAAGTGCCAGGGACCGCATTCTCGGCGTGTTTTTGTCATTTGCCCGGTTGATTGGCCGCTTGCACATGGATAGTGATCTGCAGCGCCTCATCGTTGCCACAAGCTGTCTGATGTGGGCGTTCATCCATTATTCCGCGGAATGAGCGGCGTTCCATGCCCGCCGCCCGCAAGGCAGGATCAGATGACGGAACTCGTAACACTCGAAACCCAACTCATGGCCGAGGTGGCCGCGGCAACCGACGAGCAATCGATCGAAGCCGTCAGGGTCTCCGCACTCGGCAAAAAGGGCTCGGTTTCCGAACTGCTGAAGACGCTGGGTGCGATGTCGCCGGAAGAGCGGCAGACACGCGGCGCGGCGATCAATGCTCTCAAGAACTCCGTCACCGACGCGATCAACGAACGCAAGGGCGCGCTGCGCGATGCCGCGATCGACGCGAAGCTGAAGGCGGAGACCGTCGATGTCAGCCTGCCGGTGCGCTCGTCGCCTGCCGAGCGCGGCCGCATTCATCCGATCAGCCAGATCGTCGACGAAATCACCGCGATCTTCGGCGACATGGGCTTCTCGATCGCCGAAGGTCCCGACGTCGAGACCGACTATTATAACTTCACGGCGCTGAACTTCCCGGAAGGTCATCCGGCCCGCGAAATGCACGACACCTTCTTCTTCCAGCCGGACGAAAAGGATGAGCGCAAGGTTCTGCGCACGCACACCTCGCCGGTGCAGGTGCGCACCATGGAAGCGCAGAAGCCACCGATCCGCATCATCATCCCCGGCAAGACCTATCGCCAGGATAGCGACGCCACGCATTCGCCGATGTTCCATCAGGTCGAAGGCCTCGTCATCGACAAGACGGCGAATGTCGCCAATATCCGCTGGGTGCTGGAAGAATTCTGCAAGACCTTCTTCGAGGTCGACAATGTGACGATGCGGTTCCGCCCGTCCTTCTTCCCGTTCACGGAACCGTCCTTCGAGGTCGATATCCAGTGCGACCGCTCCGGCCCGATCGTCAAGTTCGGCGAAGGCACGGATTGGATGGAAATTCTCGGCTGCGGCATGGTGCATCCGAACGTACTGCGCCACGGCGGCCTCGATCCCGATGAGTACCAGGGCTTTGCCTGGGGCATGGGCCTCGACCGCATCGCCATGCTGAAATACGGCATGCCTGACCTGCGCGACTTCTTCAACGCCGATGTCCGCTGGATGAACCACTATGGCTTCCGCCCGCTCGATATGCCGACGCTGTTCGGCGGTCTGAGCGCGTAAGGAAGGGATAAAGCACATGAAATTCACACTCTCCTGGCTGAAAGAGCATCTGGAAACCGACGCCACACTCGACGAGATCTGCGCCCGCCTGACGATGATCGGGCTGGAAGTGGAAGAGGTCGACGACAAGGCGGCGTTCAAGCCCTTCGTCATCGCCAAGGTGCTGTCAGCCGAAAAGCATCCCCAGGCCGACCGCCTGAAGGTGCTGATGGTCGATACCGGCAGCGGTTCCCCGGTTCAGGTCGTTTGCGGTGCACCGAATGCACGCGCCGGCCTTATCGGCGCCTTCGCCGCTCCCGGCACCTATGTTCCCGGTATCGACGTGACGCTTGCCATCGGCAACATCCGCGGCGTCGAAAGCCGCGGCATGATGTGCTCGGAAAAGGAACTCGAAATCTCCGATAGCCATGACGGCATCATCGACTTGTCCGAAGATGCGCCCGTCGGCACGAGCTTCGCCGCCTATGCCGGCCTCGACGACCCGATGATCGAGATCAACCTGACGCCGAACCGCCCGGATTGCACCGGCGTCTACGGCATCGCCCGCGATCTCGCCGCATCCGGCCTCGGCACGCTGAAGTCGCGCCGCACGCCATCTTTCGCCATTGAAGGCGAAACGACGACTGAACTCAAAATCGATCTGGATGATACGCGCCTTTGCCCCGGCTTTGCGCTTCGCCTCGTGCGCGGCGTCAAGAACGGCCCGAGCCCGAAGTGGATGCAGCAGCGTTTGCTTGCCATCGGCCTGCGTCCGATCAGCGCGCTGGTCGACATCACCAACTATATGACCTTCGATCAGGGTCGGCCGATGCACGTCTTCGATGCCGCCAAGGTCAAGGGCAATCTGGTCGTGCGTCGCGCCAAGGATGGTGAAACTGTGCTGGCGCTGGACGAGCGCGAATACAAGCTCAATCCGAGCAATGTCGTCATCTCCGATGATAACGGCGTCGAGTCGATCGGCGGCATCATGGGCGGCGAACATTCCGGGTGCGACGAGAACACCACGGATGTGCTGATCGAGTCCGCACTCTGGGATCCGATGAACATCGCCAAGAGCGGCCGCAGCCTCGGCATCATCACCGATGCGCGCTACCGTTTCGAGCGTGGCGCCGATCCGGAATATATGGTTCCGGGCCTTGAGCGCACTACGGAACTGGTGCTCGCCTGCTGCGGCGGCACGGCCGCCAAGGCCCGCGTCGAAGGCTATAAGGGCTATGACGCCAAGGTCGTCGACTTCCCGCTGTCGGAGGTCAAGCGCCTGACCGGCCTTGAAGTCTCGGCCGATGAAAGCAAGTCCATCCTGACGAAGCTCGGCTTCTCGGTCTCCGGTTCGGGCGAGCGCATTTCGGTCGCCGTTCCCTCCTGGCGCCCGGATGTCGACGGCAAGGCCGATCTCGTCGAAGAAATCATGCGCATCCACGGCGTCGACAACATCAAGCCGCAGCCGCTTAGCAGTCATAATGCCGTCAACGGCAAGATCCTGACGACGCTGCAGATCCGCACGCGCACCGCCAAGCGGGCGCTTGCCTCGCGCGGCATGCTCGAAGCCGTCACCTGGTCCTTCATCTCCGAAGATCAGGCCAAGCTTTTCGGCGGCGGCTCCGACGCGCTGAAGCTTGCGAACCCGATCGCCGCTGACATGTCCGACATGCGCCCGTCGCTGTTGCCGGGTCTGCTGTCTGCCGCGCAGCGCAATGCCGACAAGGGTTATGGTGACGTCGCGATCTTCGAAGTCTCCGGCACCTATGAGAATGACACACCCGAGGGCCAGCGTCGTGTTGCCGGCGGCATCCGCCGCGGCACGGCAACGCTCTCCGGCGCCGGCCGCATGTGGTCGAACACCGCCAAGGGCGGCGGCAAGCCGGTCGACGTCTTCGATGCTAAGGCCGATGCTCTCGCCGTGATCGAAGCCTGCGGCCTGCCGATGACCAATATCCAGATTGAGCAGGGTGGCCCGGCCTGGTATCATCCCGGCCGTTCCGGCACCATCAAGATGGGTCCGAAGGTCGTGCTCGGCTATTTCGGCGAATTCCATCCGAAGACGCTGGAAGCACTCGATGTGTCGGGCGCTCTCGCCGGCTTCGAAGTCTATGTCGACGCCATGCCCGAGCCGAAAAAGAAGGCGACCCGCACCAAGCCGGCACTGGAGCTTTCTCCGTTCCAGGCCGTCAAGCGCGACTTTGCCTTCGTGGTCGACAAGTCGGTGGAAGCCTGCGCCATCGTCCGCGCTGCCGTCGGCGCCGACCGCAAGCTGGTCACCGGCGTCAACGTCTTCGATATCTTCGAAGGCGCATCGCTCGGCGAAGGCAAGAAGTCCATCGCCATCGAGGTACAGATCCAGCCCGCCGAGCGGACGCTCACCGATGAGGACTTCGAAGCACTGACTCAGAAGATCGTGGCGAACGTCACGAAGTCGACGGGTGGGGTGCTGCGCGGTTAATCTGCCAGCTGCTGAATTTGCGGAGGGTGCGTCACCCCCCTCTGTCGCTGTCGCGACATCTCCCCCACATGGGGGGAGATCGTTGGGAGCTTGTCGCTCGTCGACCTCATAACAATAAACTGCGATTTCAGCAGGCGCAACGTTACTTTATGACAGGCGTGTGCAACGAGGTACCAATCTCCCCCCATGTGGGGGAGATGTCCCGAAGGGACAGAGGGGGTATCAGGGGCTCGGCATATCGAAAGCAATCGGTTCTACCGATGCAGATGATAGACCTTGTTGACGATACTCCAGCGTCCGTCGATCTTCACCAGTGACAGATAGTCCGAAAACCGCATTCCGGCGAATTCGTCGACGACCTTGACGCTTGCGGCATCGCCTTCGATATCGATCAGCTCGATCTCCATGAGGGGTATGGTGCCGGGTGGCGCGCTGCCTTCCTCGACGATCGCCGAGATGAACTCATCCCGTGTCATCCATTCGACCGCGCCCTGATAATTGCCGATGATATCAGCGCGCGGGTGGAGTGCCTTGCGCAGCGCCGGCTCATTCGCGAAGGCCATGCCATCGACATAGAGGTGAACAACCGCGCGGATTGCCTGCTCTTCCGACATCTCGCCATTCCTCGTTTGAGACATCTATCAAGATAGCATAGGCCATACAGGCTGGCAAAAATACGACAGCGCGATCACGCTGATTTGCCTGATACTACTCGACGAAAACCCGCACGCTGGCGGCGCGGCCTGCCGCATCGATGACGGTCAGCGTCGAATAGCCGGCGCCGTCGGGCGTCCACTGGTTGGTGCGGCGGCGCGAAAGTTCCGGCAGCGGCTTGCCGTTGGCGAGCCACCGAAATGGCGCCCGCCCGCCCTGCAGCTTCAGCGCCAGCGGCGCGATCCGATCGGCGCCGGTGCCTGCCCCGAGGTCGACGCGTGCGCCTTCGGGCGGATAGACGATCTGCGGCGCCGGCTCGCGGCTTGAAGCGGCCAGCAGCCCTGCGGCGGTGACCGAAAAACGGCGCTGGCTGATGGGCAGCTCGGTTGCGGAGATGCGCACGGCGCCCATAGGCGGCGGCGGGAAGGGGGTAATGGCAACGCCCGATTTCGCGAAGGCTTCGAACAGGATGGGAGCGGCCGAGACATAGCCCGCCAGCCCTGGCACGGCGCCGTTGTCCGGCCGGCCTACCCAGACGCCGAGCACATGCGCGCCGTCATAGCCGATCGACCATGCATCGCGATTGCCGTAGCTAGTGCCAGTCTTGTAAGCGATACCAAGCTGTTTGCTGCCGCGCGGCGCGATGATATCGGAGAGAATGTCGGTGATGTTCCAGGTGGCCACCGGCTCCATCAACGGCTCGCTGTCGATCGGTCCGGGCTGATCCTGAACGCCGTCGCCGATCCGCATCGCCTTGCCGCGATTGGCAAGCCCGGCATAGAGCTGCACCAGATCCTTGAGGGTCACGCCGACGCCGCCAAGGCCGATGGCAAGGCCGGGAGCTTCGTTCGGCGGCAGCTTGAGGTTCACCTCGGCGCGGCGGAAGCGCACCAGCAGCCGGGTGGGACCTACGGCATCGAGCAGGCGCACGGCCGGCACGTTGAGCGACAGCTGCAGCGCCTGCCGCACGCTGACATCGCCCTGGTAGTTCATATCGAAATTGCGCGGCCGATAGCCGTAGAAATCGGCGGGACGGTCCTCGATGATCGTTTCCTGCGCCACATAGCCCTGTTCGAAGGCGAGCCCATAGATGAAGGGCTTCAGCGTCGAGCCGGGAGAGCGCAAGATGCGGGTCATGTCGATCCAGCCCGCGCGGCCGGAATCGAAATAGTTGGCCGAGCCGACTTCGCCGATGATCTCGCCGGTCTTGGCATCGGCCATGACCATGGCCACGGACACCTTCGGCCCAAGCCGTTTCGCAGCCGTATCGGCGACGGCTTCCAGCCCCTGTTGCACACCGCGCCGCAAGGTTGTTCGGCGCTGAATGACATCGGGCTGCTTTTTCAGGGCGAGCTCGGCGAGATGTGCCGCATAGGCCGGCAGCTGCCGCCTGTCGGCCGGCACAGGTGTCAACGCGGCGCGTTCGGCTTCCCCTTCGCCGATGATGGTCGCGACGGCTGCGCGTTCGAGGACGCGGTGGCGGGCTGCCTGCGCCGCCGAGAGATTGCGGTCCGGCCGGCGCTTTTCCGGCAGCTGCGGCAGGGCGACGAGAAGCGCGGATTGCGCGACGCTGAGATGGCGAGGCTCCTTGCCGAAATAGGCAAGGCTTGCCGCCCGTACGCCCTCCAGGTTGCCGCCATAGGGCGCATGCGTCAGATAGATATCGAGGATCTGCTCCTTTGTCAGGCGCCGCTCGATCTGGATGGCACGAACGATTTGCAGAAGCTTGGCGGTCATCGAGCGCTGACCGCGAGGCTCGATCAGTCGGGCCACCTGCATGGAGAGCGTCGAGCCGCCCGAGACGATGCGACCATGCGTGACGAGCTGCACGAAGGCGCGTCCGATCGCCATCGGGTCGATACCGTGATGATCGTAGAAGCGGTGATCTTCATAGGCGACCAGCATGCGCAGATATTGCGGATCGACATCGGCAACCCCGGTCTTCAGCCGCCAGCGCCCCTCAGGCGTGGCGAAGGCGCGCAGGAGATCGCCGTTGGCGTCGAGCACCTCGGCTGAAACAACGCGGGCAGCGTCCAGAGGCGGCGGATAGGCGCGGTCCGCGGCCTCCAGGCCGAAGACCAGAGCCACCGCCGTCAAGGCAGTGGCTCCAAAACCGATCGCAATCTTCCATCGTGCTTTCATGGCTGCACTTACTGCTGGGCTGCCAGCACCTCCATGCGGCCCATTGCGGTGCGGGCCGAGAACTGCGGACGATACATGTCCTCGACGCTCGCGGCCGGGTGGTCGTAGACGCCGGGGGTCACGGCGCGCACGACATAGGCGAAGCTCATGTCGCGATTGGCGCCGTCTGTCTGGTCGAAGGCGGCGACGAAGCGATCGCTACGGAATTCGACATGGGCGGGCTGCACATCGCTCAGCCAGTCGAAGTTCGAGAGCTGGGCGCTGCCGACGATGCTCGGATTGTCGATCTCGAAGCCGGCGGGCAAGAGATCGGTCACAAGGATGCGCTGCGGCCAGTCATTGGCGCCCGTCACGTGCAGCACGACGACATAGCGCTCGTTCTGCTGGGCCTGGCTGACGTTGGCCTCCTCGCCATCGAGCGTGTAGTACTTGCGCTCGATCTTGAAGCCGGTGCCGCCGGCCGGCAGTGGCGATGCCGGGGCTGCGACGGTGGTCACGGCAGCAGACAGCGGCTGGCGCGTCGTGTTGGTGACCGTCAGCGGATGGCCCATCAAGGCATCGCCGGACATTTGCGCCATGTAGGTGCCGGTATGGGCAGCACCGTTGACGTCGAGCGTCAGGCCGTCATCGCCATTCTGCAGAGCGCGGGCGGCAAGCAGCATCCAGGTCTGTTCCTGCGTGCTGGTATATTTCCGACTCTGCCAATCCTTGGCGACGACGCTTGCCAGATCGGGAATGATCGGCGGTACGGGGCGGCTTTCGGCGGCAAGCGCCAGCACGGCAGCACCGTCACGTAGCGACGAGCCGTAGTCCGAACGGGCGAAGCTGACCTTCGTGACCGCCGCCTTCTGCGACATCTGCAGGGCATCGATGAAGATGTTGCGCGAGCGCTGGGCATCTCCATAGAGCGCCAATGCGGACGCCAGATGCGCCTTGGACAGCGGTGTCGGGAAGTCGTTCAGCATCGTATCGGCATAGTAGCGCAGATCGCTGATCGAGGCCTTCTTGTTGCGTGCCAGCACATAGAGCGCATAGGCGATCTCGTTGCCGTTGTCCTTGACGTTGGTATTGGCGCTCAGCGCGTTCTGGAGGTTTTCCAGCGCCTGCACCATGGCCTGATCCGGCACGGCATATTTCTGTTCGCGGGCACGGGTCAGGAAGTCGGTAATGTAGGCGTCCAGCCAAAGATCGCCCGACCCAGGGCCCCAGAGGCCGAAGCTGCCGGTGGAAGACTGGTAGGACATTTCGCGATAGATGGCGTCCTGCACGCGTTTGCGGATCTCGGCGTCATCGGCAAGGCCGTTCTTGACGGCCATGTCGCTGAAGTAGAGCAGCGGCAAGGCACCGCTCGCGGTCTGTTCCGCGCAGCCATAGGGATAGCGGCTGAGGCTCATCAACAGCGCCGGCACGTCGAAGGCGCTGGAGCGGCTGACATTGACGCTGACCGAGGCGCCGGGCAGCACGCTGTCGGCGAGAAGGTCTGAGTTGACGGTCAGGCTCTTGCCGGGCGCGAGCGCGATCACACGCCGTTCAGCGAGCGGCAGCTGTGCCGGACGAACCGGGATATCGACCGATTGGTCCAGAGACATGCCCGAAGCGTTCGACAGCTTGATCGAGACCGTGCCGTCGCCCGGTTGGCCGCCGATGAGCGGCAAAGTGATGTTGTATTTGCCGCCGGCCTGCAGGTTGATTTTCTGCTGTGTGGCTTTTTCATCCACGGTCACGGCGCTATTTCCTGTCACCGCAAGCGTGTATTCGCCGGCGGGGGCATCGGTATTGGCAACATCTAGCCGCAGGTTCGCCTTGTCCCCCGGTGCGAGGAACTTCGGCAGGCTGGCGGTAACGACGACCGGATCGCGAATGATGACATCCTGCGTCGCATGTCCAACGCCGGCTTTCGACCAAGCCACGGCCATGAGGCGCGCGGTACCGTTGAACTGCGGGATATCGAAGCTGACGCTCGCCTTGCCGCTGGCGTCAAGCTTGATCGGGCCTGAGAAGAAGGCGACCAGCTTTTCCTTCGGAGGGCTTGCCTGCAGGGCGACCTGCCCGCCATCGCCGCCGGTGCGCAGCTTGCCGGTCGCGCCGAGCGAGCCATCGATAAGGCGACCATAGATGTCGCGGATTTCAAGGCCGAGCTGGCGCTGACCGTAATACCAATCATCCGGTGCCGGCGGCTGGTAGCGCGTCAGGTTCAGGATGCCGACATCGACGGCGGCGAGGGTGACGTAGGCATCCTCATTGGCACCTGCGCCCGCGACCTGAAGGCCGATGGTCAGCGGTTGACGCGGCAGGGTCTTCTGCGGCGCGTCAAGCTTGATCTGCAGCTTGCGCTCGCCTGGATCGACAGGCGCCCACTTGATGCCGATGGCGCGCATCGGCATGCGGCTTTCCTGGGCGTCGCCGGGACGGAAGAGGGTGGCGGTCAGATAGGTGCCGGCACCCCAATCGGCGGTCACGGGAACGTCGACTTCGCCGCCGGTGGCGCCGATATCGGCATTGGTGACCGAGATCAGCGTCTCGGAGCCGGCAGTTACCATCAGCTGGCCCGCATAGCGCGAGGTTACCTTCAGCTTGGCGGTGTCGCCGACATGGTAGCTCTGCTTGTCGAGCGCAATTTCGAGCGCATCCGGCGTCTCCGTCGAACTCGAGGCGACATACCAGCCGGCATTGAATTCAATGCTGGATTCCGGGCCGTTCGTGTCCGCAGTGGACACTTCCAGCCGGTAGCGGCCCCAGGTGACGGGCATGGAAATCGCCGCACCGTCGGTGGTGGCGTTCACGGTGCCGACTGCCACCTGTTTGGTGGACATGATCGGCTCGAACTTCCAGCTGTTGCCGTCGCGATACCATTGATAATTGCGCTCGACACTGAGGAGTTTCCAGGTCAGGCCTTGCATCGCCTGCTTCTGACCGTTCTCGTCGATGGCGATGACATGGAAATTGCCGACGGAATTTTCGCCGAGATTGCCGTCGAATTGCGGCTTGATGCCGATGCGCGGACCATCCGCCTTGACCGGCAGCGTCAGCGAGCGCTCGACGGCACGGCCGCCGGCCTCCTGCATGCGCACGGTAATGTTGGCGTTCAACAGCTGCGTGGTCGAGGGCGTGTCCTTGATGGTGACATCGAAGGTCGTCTTGCCATTCTCGTCCAGCGCCTGAAGGTCCTCAAGCGGCACCTGCGTATTTTCGGCCTTGCTGTCGCCGCCGCTATTGTCGTCGTCGCTATTGGCCTTGCCGGCGCCTTCGTCGGCGAGGCCGAACAGATAGCCCTTGTAGGTGTCGCTCTGGCGCGTCGGCTTCAGCGTCACTTCGCCTTCGAGGTTGAGACCGGCTGCCGGAGCGCCATAGAGATAGCGTCCATCGACATTGACCGGTGTCGGCTGGCCGACTTCGATCTCCTTGGCGTCGCTCTTCATGTCGAATTCAATGCGATCCGGCACGAAGTCATCGACGATGAAGGTCTGCGAGCCGATGGAGGAGCCCTTCGGATCGGTGTAGATGTTCATCGTCCATGTGCCGCGCATAGAAGTTTGCTGCAGCGGCAGGTCGACGTTGTAGCCGCCGCGCTTGCCGCCATCGGTGACGATGCGGCGATCCTCGACGCCATCCGGGCGCAGGAAGACGAAGGTGAACGGCAGGTTTTCAACCGCTGTCGAGCTGACGTCGCGGGCAAGAGCGGACGCATGCACCGTTTCGCCGGCGCGGTAGATGCCGCGTTCGGTCCATGTCAGCAGGTCGATCGCGCCGGGCGCGGTTCGGCCGGCGACACCACGGTCGGAAAGATCGAAGCCGGCGCGTGTCATGTCGAGGAAGACGTAGTCCTGGTCGCCGTTTTGAGCCGTGATGACGGCCGGCGTCATGCCCGCCGTGCCGCGTATCAGGCCGGCGCTGAAAACGGCGCGGCCCTTGTCGTCGGTCTTGGCGGTGCCGAGGATCTCATTGTTCTTGGCAAGCAGCTGCAGCTGTACGCCGGCAAGCGGCTTGGCACTGCCGAGCGAGCGGGCAAAGACGTTGAGGCCATCGGTGCCGGCATAGGTGGTGACGCCGATATCGGAAACCACGAACCATTGCGTTGCTTGCGGATCCCATTCCTGGCCGCCGCTGTTGGGCGCAACGGCCGTCAGCACATAGACGCCGGGCTTGCGCTTCGGCAGAGCTTCGTCAACCGGGAAGCTGGTCGCGACTTCCTTGTTGAGTTCCTGCTTGATCTCGATCGAACCCTGCCAGACTAGCTCGCCATTGGTGTCCTGAATGGTCTGAGCGTTGTAGCTGTCCACCTGCGTCAGGAATTGCGAGTTGTTGAGGGTCTGCGCAATATTGCGGTCACCGATGCGGTAGAGCTTGAGATTGGCCGTGTTGGCGTTGACGGAGACGATCGGGATGCCGCGGCGCGCGGTGGAGGGCAGCACGAAATTGTCGCCCGTGAAGCGCAGCGAAGCCCTGCGGTCCTTGACGTAGACGTCGACATTGACCTGTGCGGCAAGGTTTTCGCCAACGGAGGACGGCAGGCCGGCGCGCAGCGAGATGCGATAATGCTGGCCGAACTCCAGGCCTTCGACGCAAATCTGGTTGTCCTTGGCGTCGACGCCCTTCGGTGCCGCGCCGTTGACAGTGACGAAAGGCGTATAGTCGACGCCGCTCTTCACCAGCTTTTCGGAGAACTGTACGCAGGCCCGCGGCGAAGCATTATCGTTGTCGAGCGTGTTGCCGGAGACGCGGAAGCCCTGGCGTGCCAGCAGATCGTTGTAGGCCGCCTGCACGGCGGCGGAGCTGACGAGATTGAGGCTCGCCTTGTAGGCATTCAGCGCGGGGCGGTAGTTCTGCGCGTTCTTCAGCGCCTCGGCGAGAACGGCGAGCGCATCGGCGCGGCTCGTCGTCGTGCGGGTCAGCTGATAGCCGTTGAGCGCTGCGTAGGCAGCCTTGGTGGCGAGAGACGTGTCGTTCGTAACGGTATTGGCGGCGCGCGCCATCTCGATCCACAGGTCGCCATCGTCGGGGTTGAGCGAAAGCGCGCCCTGGAAGGCGTTCAGGGCATCATTGACGTTGCCCGAGGTCAGCTCGATACGGCCGAGCGCGATCAGGCTTTCGACGCCTTGTCCCTTGAGTTCGTCGCCGAGCGTCAGCGTGCTCTTCGCATCGCCGGCGCTCTTGATGAAATCACCTGTCAGGAAGGAAAGGGCGGGGGCGGCGCCGATGTCCGGCTCGCTGGTCGCGGCAGTCTCGACGACCTTGCCGGCGATCGCGCCCGGGAAGCTGTTCAGCTGATTGAAGTCGGACTTCATGAAGCACCACTTCACCTTGGGATTGTAGGTGAAGGCCTTACAGGACTTGTCGCCGATGCACGAGGCGGAGCACTGGTCCAGCGTTACGTTCTGCTCCGTGCGCAGATCGAAGCCAAAATAGTCGCCGTCCTTGGTGGTGACCACCTGACGCTTGACGTCAGCGGCCGCCGAAGGGCTCAAGGATGCAAAAGTGGCAAGAAGAAAAGCAGAGAAGCCGATAAACGCGCGCTTAGACATAAGTCCTCCCAACGCTACCCCATTTTTGATGGCGGCAATCTTCAAATTTCAGGCCGGTTTGTCAACCGAGCGTGGAGGGACGAACGCGTTTTACGCCTATGGCGATCTGTCTAGAAGATTGAAAAAGACTGAAAATCAGGCGGTTTGCATATTCCGCTGTGCCTTGATGGCACTTCACTTTTCTTTTCAGTCCCGGAATGACACCGGCCCCTTCGGCCGGTGTCTTTGAGAGGGCGTTTGCGGCGCCTCAATCGTCATATATTTGTCATGGCGAGGGCGGTATCACTGTACCGCTTTCCGGCGATGCTGTCGGGCGCGATAATGTTGCCGAGTTCCTTCACTTCCTGCGGCGAAAGTTCGATGTCGGCTGCCGCCGCATTTTGCTCGAGATGATGCAGCTTACGGGCGCCGGGGATCGGGACGATGTCGTCGCCCTGGTGCAGCACCCATGCGAGCGCCAGTTGTGCCGCCGTGACGCCCCTTTCCTCGGCGAGCGATTGCAACCGGGCGACCAGAGCCGCGTTGGCATCGAAGTTCTCGCCCTGGAAGCGCGGCAGCGACCGGCGGAAGTCGTCGGCGGCGAGATCATCCGTCTTTTGGATTGCGCCGGTCAGGAAGCCGCGACCGAGCGGGCTATAGGGCACGAAGCCGATACCGAGTTCGCGGCAGGTGGCAAGCACGTCCTCTTCCGGATCGCGGCTCCACAGCGAATATTCGCTCTGTACGGCGGCAATCGGATGCACCGCGTGGGCGCGGCGGATGGTGGCGGAGCCGGCTTCGGAAAGGCCGAGTGTGCGCACTTTGCCTTCTTTCACCAGTTCTGCCATGGCGCCAACCGTATCTTCGATCGGCACGTTCGGATCGACGCGGTGCTGGTAGAACAGGTCGATGACATCGGTGCCGAGCCGCTTCAGGGAGGCTTCAGCGACTTCCCTGACATGTTCGGGGCGGCTGTCGACGCCGATCATCGCCGCCGGGCCGCTTTTCGTATGATCGAGCTTGAAGCCGAATTTGGTGGCGATGACCACACGGTCGCGAACGGGCTTCAGTGCGCGGCCGAGCAGCTCCTCGTTGGTGAAGGGGCCATAGACTTCGGCTGTGTCGAAGAAGGTAACGCCGAGATCGACGGCGCGAAGAAGCGTTTTGACGGATTCGGCCTCGTCGGTAGCGCCATAGGCAAAGCTCATGCCCATGCAGCCAAGTCCAACGGCGGAAACGGTGAGATCCTTACCAAGCCTGCGGGTTTTCATGTTGTATTCCTCTTGAGCCTTATGGGAGCGGCAGGGGCTTATGTCCGCTGCCTACGAGCTCAACGTAGGGGCCTGCATAATGAATGAAAATCCATGCAAATCCTTACAAGCTGTTCTATAATTTAGATCAATGAACCGAACACAGCTGTCCCAACTTGCGGTTTTTGCCGCTGTCGCCGCCCATCGCAGCTTTCGCGCTGCTGGCAAGGAATTGTCGATCGCGCCGTCCGCGGTCAGTCATGCCGTGTCCAGCCTGGAGGAAAGCCTCGGTGTGCGGCTGCTCGCGCGCACCACGCGCAGCGTGCTGCCGACCGAGGAGGGGCAGGCACTGTTGCAACGGCTGGCGCCGGCCCTGGAGGAAATCGACATCGCCTTGGAGGATACGCTCGCGACCCGAGGCCGCCCGGCCGGGACGCTGCGCATCACCGCCCCGCGCTTCGCTTCCGATCTTCTCATGGCGCCGCGGCTTGGCGATTTTCTCAATACCTATCCGGACATCACACTGGAGATCGCCAACGAGGATGGTTTCAGCAATATCGTCAAGGAAGGCTACGATGCCGGCATCCGGCTAGCGGAGAGCATCGAAGGCGATATGATCGCGGTGAAGGTCTCACCTGATATCCGCACCGTCATCGCTGGCTCCCCGGCCTATTTCGAGAAGCATCCGAAGCCGCTGCATCCGCGCGACCTCGTCAACCACCGCTGCATCAAGCGGCGATTTGCCGATGGCTCGATCTATCGCTGGGAGTTCGAGAAGGATGGCCGGGAATTGGTCGTTGCCATCGAGGGACCTCTGATCGTCATCGAGGATCGGCTCGGTGTCCTGGCCGCCCTCAATGGCGCCGGCCTCGCCTATCTCTTCGATATTCGTGTGCAGCAGGAGCTGGCCGAGGGCAAGCTCATCCGTGTTCTGGAGGATTGGTGTCCGCCCTATCCTGGTTTCTGCATCTATTACCCGAGCCGCCGCCAGATGCGCCCGGCGCTCAGGGCCTTTATCGATTTCTTCAAATATACAGGGCCTTAGGGCATTCGGAGTTGCGTTGAAGCAAGCGACCAGCGACTGCTGACAGAAATCGCGCATCGATAATGCCATAACTCGTCTCGACTGATCGGATGGTTTCAGAAGGGAGATTGCAGCGATGAGAAAACCGGGGTCGATGAAGGGGCTCGAAGATCTCGGACGTGTCCGACTGTCGAAGAACTTCTTCTTTCGCGATTTCCTGCATTCGGAAATCGCTGATTTCTATCGCATCCCCAATATTCCGGAGGATCCCGATCTTGCGATCGAGACGGGCCGCCGGCTTTGCGAGGAATTGCTGGAGCCGCTGGAGGCGACCTTTGGCCGGCTACATATCCGTTCGGGCTATCGCTCGCCCGAGGTCAACGCCTTCGGCAACAGGAACGGGCTGAACTGCTCGACCAATCCCCACACCGCCGCACACCATATCTGGGACATGCGCGATCTTGACGGCTGCATGGGCGCGGCGGTTTGCATCGTCGTGCCGTGGCTGATCGATCACCACAGCCATGAAGGCGACTGGCAGAAGCTGGCCTGGTGGATTCACGATCATCTGCCCTATGCGTCGCTTTGCTTCTTCCCGAAGCTGTGGGCCTTCAACATCCAATGGCACGAGCGGCCGATGCGAATCATCCAAAGCTATGTCAGCCCGCGCGGCATGCTGACCAAGCCGGGCATGGTCAATTGGGAGGGCGATCATTCGGCTCTTTACGAGGGCTTTCCCAAGCTCAGATTTTGACGCGGTAGCGGATATGCCCGTCCGTCTCGACATAGGTATCGTAGAGCTTGCGGGCTGTCGCGTTGGTCTCTTCCGTATGCCAGTAAAGCCGTGCCCAGCCGCTTTTCTTGCAGAGCGCGACGAGATCGTCGAGCAGCGCCCGGCCGACGCCGTGGCCTCTGGCGCTTTCATCGACGAACAGATCTTCCAGATAGCAGTCGGGGGCGAGCGTCCATGTGCCCTCATGCGTGATGCAGAGCGTGAAACCCTTCACCTCGCTGTCGACCTCTGCTACCCGCATGAAGATGGCCGACGCCGGATCGAAGACCCGGCGCCAGGTTGCATCGGTGATCTCGGGCGCGATGGTGACGCGGTAGAAGGCGAGGTAGCCCTCCCACAGAGCACGCCAGCGGGCTTCGTCTTCAGGTCTGGCGTCTCGGATCGTCACGGTCATCGGGTTGTCTCTCTTATTCGCCGGCTGCGTCGAGCAGGCGCATGGCTTCGTCGGAAAGCGAAAGCTTCGCCGAATTGATTAGCGCGTCGAGCTGGCTGAGGCTAGTGGCGCTGGCGATCGGCGCGGTGACGCCGCGCTTGCGCAGCAGCCAGGCAAGCGCGATCTCAGCGGGCTTCACGCTGGTTTCGGCCGCGACCTTGTCGAGCGCTGCGAGGATCCGCAGACCCTTGTCGTCGAGATAGGCGGCAACCCGGTTCTCGCGCGCCCGTCCCTCGGTGTCCGCCTTGCTGCGGTATTTGCCGGTCAGGAAGCCGGCGGCGAGGCTGAAATAGGTGATGACACCGATCTCTTGCCTGACGCAGAGATCCGCCAGCGGCCCCTCGAAGCTGTCGCGGGCATAGAGATTGTATTCGGGTTGCAACACGTCGTAGCGCGGCAGGCCGGCCTTGGCGGCGGCATCGAGCGAAGCCTGGAGCTGCGTCGCATCGAGGTTCGAGCAGCCGACATGGCGGATCTTGCCCTGTTCCTTCAGCTTGGCATAGGCGGCAAGCGATTCCTCATGCGGCGTCTCGGGATCCGGCCAGTGCGAGAGATAGAGATCGATATGATCGGTCTGCAGCCGCTTCAGCGAAGCCTCCGCCGCCTCGATGATGTAATCGGCCTTGAGGCCTTTCTTGTCCGGCCCCATCTCCGATCCGACCTTGGTGATGATGATGGCCTTGTCGCGAGAAACGCGGCCCTGCTTCAGCCACTTGCCGATGATCTCTTCGGAATCGCCGCCCTTGTTGCCGGGAACCCAGCGCGAATAGACATCGGCCGTGTCGATCGTGTTGAAGCCGGCGTCGAAGAAGGCGTCGAGCAGTGCGTAGGAGGTTTTCTCATCGGCCGTCCAGCCGAAGACGTTGCCGCCGAAAACGATAGGGGCGACAAACAGATCGGTTCGTCCAAGCTTGCGCATGTCCATGATATTTCTCCAAGTCACTTGAGCAAAAAGCCGGCGTCGGAGGCGCCAGCAGGGAGGGATACGGCAGGGTACCGGCCTTTCCGGCCAAAGGCTACTAACGATTTCTTTATTCCGCCGTCGAGCGCCGATAGTGGCTGGGCGGCAGCGTGTTGTACTTCGACCAGACGCGCCGCATGTGGCGTGGCGATGCGAAGCCGGATTTCTCCGCCACGCGCTCCATGTCCAGCCGCGAATTGGTAAGCACGTCCCGCGCCAGCGTCACGCGCATCAGATTGACATAAGCCGTCACCGACAGGCCGGCATGCTCTTGAAACAGTCGTGAAATATGTCGCGCGCTCATCGTGCCGATGCCGGCAAGCTCAGAGAGCGACCAGCCATGGGCCGGGTCGGCCATGATCGCATCCTGAACGCGATGGATGGCGGGGTGCACATGGTTGCGGCCGCTGAGCCAGGGCGAAAGCTGCGGCTCAGCGCCCGTCCGCCGCATATAGACGACCATGTGGCGGGCAATGGTCAGCGCCGTCATCGGCGACGTCAGCTTGGAGGCAAGGTGCAGCATCAGGTCCGTGCCTGTGGTGATGCCGGCACTCGAATATCGATCGCGATCCTCGACATAGAGCCGGTTGTCGAGAACCCTGGCAGTCGGCGCATGTTCCCTGACCTCGTCGAGGCAGGCGGCATGCGTGGTGCAGGCATAGCCGTCCATCAGGCCCGCACGGGCGGCGAGCACAGCTCCCGAACAAATGGTGACGAGGGTGATGCCCGGCCGGATCGCGCCTCTCAGCCAGGTCGAAAGCCTGGCGAGCTCAGGCTCTATATCCTCGGCATCGTCAGGCGGCGTGACATTGCCCGACAGGATGACATAGGCGCCATCGGGAATGTGATCCGGAAGCGGCTTCAGATCGGCAAGCATCAGCCCCACCGAGGTGGTCTGCGACGGCTGAGCGGCGATGAAACGATAATCGAACAAGACATCGTCCTGTTCGATATTGGCGCGGCGCAACACCTCCACCGGCCCCGCCACGTCCATCAGCAGCGTATAGGGCGGCAGAAGCACGTAGACGGGAATGATCCGCCGATGGGGGCGTCGGTCGCTTTGTGTCATGCGGCACTCCGGATCGGTGCGCCGGCGAGAGCTTCCTCGACCGTTGCGATGCGGGCAAAACGGCCTGATAGCACCAGCTCGCTGCGCTTCTTGATGTCGTCGACGCTGAAAACGATGCCCGAGGCATGCGTCATCGGGAAGGTTAGCGTCGCCTCGGTGACATAGTCGACCTCATAGCCGAGATCGGATGCGTGCCGGGTCGTGGTTTCGCAGCATTGCTCGGTGCGAATGCCGGAGACGATGACCTTGCGGATGCCGTTGGCCACCAGCCAGACATCGAGGCCGGAGCCGACGAGGGCCGAATGACGGCGCTTGTGAAACACGGCATCGGCATCGAGCGAAATCTCGTCGAGCTTGCGCACATAGCCGCTCTTCAGGCTGAAATGCGCGTCGCTATCCTCGACGTGGAAAATCTGGACGACGGGAATGCCCTTTGCCTTGGCTCCGTCGATCAGCGCCTGCAGGCGGTTGGTGAATTCAGGCAGGTCGTCGGCTCGCCAGTAGGGGCGCTGACGAAAGGATTCCTGAACATCGATGACGAGTAGCGCGGTATCCGTATGGGACATTTTCGTATCTCCTGTGCTTGAAGGATAGCCGAAACTAGGCTTGCCTTGAAAACTTCGAAAGCCATCTGGCAGACAGAAAGGGGACAAATACGGCCATAACGCATTCACCGTCGCGCAGCCATGTTTGCCTGCACTCACAGCGCAAGGCGTTGCGCCTTGGCTTATGGCCGAATAAGGTTGTCGCCGGTTTCGTCCAAAGCGGAATGACCTCGTTTCGCTTTACCCACCGTGTTCACAAATGGATCCCGCCGGATGGGCAGCATCGCGAATATCGCTATGCGACCCTCCGCTTCGGGTGATGCTTCAGGAGAGACATCATGCTGCGTTTCGGAATTCTATCGACGGCGAAGATCGGCCGCGACGTGGTGGTGCCAGCCATTCAGGATGCGGAGAATTGCGTCGTCACCGCAATCGCCAGCCGCGATCTTGCTCGTGCGCGGCAGATGGCCGACCGTTTCTCCGTGCCGCATGCCTTCGGCTCCTATGAGGAGATGCTCGCCTCCGACAAGATCGACGCCGTCTACATCCCCTTGCCGACTTCGCAGCATGCCGAATGGACCATCAAGGCGGCCGATGCCGGCAAGCACGTGCTCTGCGAAAAGCCCATCGTGCTGAAGGCCGAGCAAATCGACAGCCTGATCGCTGCTCGCGACCGCAACAAGGTCGTGGTGACGGAAGCCTACATGCTCACCTATACGCCGCTTTGGCGGAAGGTTCGTTCGCTGCTTGCCGACGGCGCCATCGGCCGCCTGCGCCATGTCCAGGGCGTCTTCACCTATTTCAACCGCGATGCCGGCAACATGCGCAATATCCCGGCGCTTGGCGGCGGCGGTCTGCCCGATATCGGCGTCTACCCGACGATCGGCACTCGTTTCGTCACGGGCCGCGAACCCTTACGCGTTCAGGCGACGACGGAGCGCGATCCGGAATTCGGCACCGATATCTATTCCAGCGTCAAGGCCGATTTCGGCGACTTCGATCTCAGCTTCTACGTCTCGACGCAGATGGCAAACCGGCAGGCCATGGTCTTCCACGGCACCGAAGGCTTCATCGAGGTGAAGTCGCCCTTCAACGCCGACAGGTATGGCGCGGAAGAGCTGGAACTGACCAATCGCAATCATCTGGAATCGCAGATATTCCGCTTCCCCGACACCAGGCAGTACAGGCGCGAGGCGGAAGCGTTTGCTTCGGCGGCATTGGGCCAGGGCGCGGAAATCGTGTCGCTGGAAAGCTCGAAGCTCAACCAGAAGGTCATCGATGCCATTTACCGCGCCAGCGAAAAAGACGGCTGGGAACCGGTCTGAAGCACTTCAAGGAAAGTGCCCGACACTTTTCCGTCCGGATACGTCGAAATAAGAGGGCAGCGTCTCAGGGATTTTGCCGGTGGCGGAAGACGAAGCGTGAATAGCCGAAGAAGCTGAACGCCGTCGCCGCCGCCGAGGCAAAAGTCAGGGCTATGATTGGTCGTAGCGACGGCGCGGATATCAGCAGCGAGCTGAACAGGCCATAATTCAGCAGAGCCGATGTCAGTCCGACCGAACCGTATCGAAAACCTTCCGCCGCCAGCGACCGGTTGGAGCGGCCGAAGGTGAAGTTGCGGTTGAGCACCCAGGTGGCGAGCAGCGCACTCGGGATGGAAATGGCCCGGCCGACGAAGGGGCCGAAGGGTGTGAACCAGAGCATGAGATGCAGTACGCCGGCATCGACCACGAAACCGACGCCGCCGGCGATTAGGAAGCGAAAGAGCTTCTTCATGCGGCTTTCGCCCTTTTCTTCCGGCTTGCCGGCTTTTCGAGTTCCGCCATGTAGACCGTCCGTTCATCGCCAGCCTCACGCGACGACGGTTTGGCGAGGCTCATGTAATGGATGCGCAGCTGTTCGGCGCGTGCCCGTGCGACCGAGTCGAGGATGAGGCCGGCCGTAAACAGCATACAGGCAATCATCGCCAGTGCCACGGCGAGGATCCAGCTCGGCAGACGGGACACCATCCCAGTTTCGAAAAATTCGATGAAGACAGGAATCGAGAAGCCGATGCTCATTTCGAAGCAAATGACGCAGAGAAGGCCGAAGAAGGCGAAAGGCCGCGTTTCCTTCATCAACATGGCGAACATCCAGAGGATCTTGCCACCGTCCCGGAAGGTGGAGAGCTTCGAGTGCGAGCCTTCCGGCCGCCGACCGTAATCGAGTTCCAGTTCGCTGACAGGCAGTTTCAGCCGCGAGGCGTGAACCGACATTTCCGTCTCGATCTCGAAACCGCCCGACACGGCGGGAAAGCTCTTGACGAAACGGCGCGAGAAGGCGCGATAGCCGGAGAAGATGTCCGTGAAGTCGGCGCCGAAGATCGAACGGTAGAGCCAGTTGAAAATTCGGTTGCCGAAGGCATGCCCCTGTCGGCCGGCGTCGTTATGAACGTTACGCCGGGTGCCGACGACCATATCCGACCCCTCGGTCAAAAGCGTGCGGATCAGCTCCTCGGCATCCTCGGGGGCATAGGTGCCGTCGCCATCGGCCATCAGATAGATATCGGCTTCGATGTCGGCGAACATGCGGCGCACCACATGACCCTTGCCCTGCCGGCGTTCACGCACCACGTTCGCGCCCGCAAGCATGGCCTGAAGCGCCGTGCCATCGGTGGAATTATTGTCATAGACATAGATGCTGGCTTGCGGAATGGTTTCGCGAAAACCGCGCACGACATTTCCGATCGTGGCTGCTTCGTTATAGCAGGGCAGCAGGACGGCGATGTTCAGCTTCTCATTCCACATGATCTTGGCCGCTTCCTAGGCGTGATATCAAGTTGTAACCCGATGGACGATCCAGACGAGAGCTTATCGCGCTGCCTGTTAATAAGACCCTATGGTTGCGAAGGAAAAATGGGCGGAGATTGCGCCGGAAAAAACATTATCGTGATGACGATTGCGGCCGATACCAGCTTTACTTTTTTTTGATGGGCGGCCGTTACTGTGATCCCCCGAACATTCTTCAAGTCCGGGGTTTATCCGTATATGACGCAGACGCTGACAATGTCGCCCGAAGCAGCGCCTGCACCAGGCAGGAAAGTGTCCACGCGCTGGTCGCATCCTGTTCTCGTGCCGTTGATCTACTGCATTCTGCTCATCGTTGCCCAGCTCGTCATTCACCGCAACCTTGCCGACTATGTCGGCCCCGACAATGACGATGCCATGCGCCTGGTCGAGGTGCGCGATTTCCTCGCGGGTCAGGGCTGGTTCGACATGATGCAATATCGGCTTGGCCTCGATGGCGGAACGCTGATGCATTGGTCGCGCTTCATCGATCTGCCGATTGCAGGCCTCATTCTCTTCTTCCGGATGTTCTTTTCGCCCGAAGGCGCCGAGGCGGCAGCACTGACCGTCTGGCCGCTGATGCTGATCGTGCCGCTGATGGCCTTCATGGGCCTTGCGGGCCGCCGGATTGCAGGGGTCGAAGGCATGCACTTCTCGCTGCTGCTGACCGCGCTCTTCGTCGTGCTCTCGCCGCGCTTCGTACTGGGATCCATCGATCACGACAATGTCCAGCTCGGTCTTGTCGCGTTGGCCGTCGCCATGCTGGTCGACGAAAGCTATAAGCCCCGCAATTTTGCCATCGCTGCCGTTGCTCTTGCCATCCAGCTCGGCATCGGCGCGGAAACGACGCCTTTCGTGGCCTTCGCCTGCGTGGCTGTCGCCTGCCTTTGGGCGTGGGATGGCGAGCTGTTCGCGCCGGCAGCAAAGGCTTTCGCGTTGACGTTGACGATTGCCGTCAGTGCCGCCTTTTTCTCGCTCGTGCCGCCGCGCTTCTACTCGATGGTCACCTGCGACAATCTCTCGCTCGGCTTCTACGGCATAATCAGCGCCGGCTGCGTCGGGCTGCTGTTGTCGGCGGTTTTCGCCAGTCGCCTGTCGCGGCCCTGGCGCCTGGCGGTGCTTGCCGCCAATGGCGTATTCGTGTTGGCGACGACGGTTGCACTCGCGCCGCAATGCCTGCGCAATCCGCTTGCCGATCTGGATCCCATGCTGGTGGACCTCTGGCTGAGCCGGGTAACGGAGGCGCAGTCGATCGTCTCCATCATCCGTCGACAGCCGGAGACGCTGGGCGCATTTTATGCGACAAGCTTGATCGCGATGATCGTCTGCGCGGTCCGTATACTGCGCGGCGAGCGGGCTCGCCTGCACGCGGTTCTGATCGCTCTGATCGCCATCAATTGGATCATCACGCTCGTGCAGGTCCGCGGCGCGGAATTCGCCAATCTGCTGGCCATCCCGCCATTGGCGCTTTTGCTTGCGGAGTTGCGCCGGATTTCGGTGGCAGACACCAAGAACATCCGGGCATCCCTGATCTATGTGGTTACGGCACTGGTCTCGGTACCGGCAGTATGGGCCGTAGGCGGCACGCTGGCGTTCAAAGGTGTTGCTAACGCCTTTGTGGCGCCCAAGGCCGAGGAAACGGTGGATTGCGCGTCGAAGGGGGCGCTGGCGCCCATCGCCGGTCTTGAGCCTGGCGTGATTGCAGCCTCCTCCAATATGGGAGCGCCGCTTCTGCGCTTCACGCCGCACCGCACGCTCTCCGGCCCCTATCATCGCGATCCCGATGGGATGCTGGCCGAGCTCAATATCGGACTTGCTCAACCGCCTGAGGCGGAAGCGCTGTTGCACAAGGCGCATGTGACGCTGGTGGCCTTCTGCAAGGGAGATCCGCAGGTACAGCTATTGTCCGAGCGCAATCCCAAAGGGCTGTATGGTCGACTGAGTGCCGGCGATGTGCCTGCCTATCTGGAGCCGATGCCAGCCTCGCCCAAGTCGGACGTCCGGTTTTTCCGTTTCAAGCCGCAGGGTTGAGCAGAGGCAATTCCCAGAAAAGTACTCAGCGGCTTTCCAGAGGAACGGCCCGGAGAGTTTCGAAAGCGCGGATCCGCGTCAGGCGCGGCGGCGGTGTTCCATCACGTCGGCTGTCACGAGATAGCCGATGAAGCCGAGGTTGTAGCCGCCGAGTGCCATGAACAAAGTGGTTAGCGGCGGCGGAGTGACCGACATCGCGACGGCCGCCATGAAGGCGATGCTCATCAGAGCCACGCCGAGCAAGGCGCCGATGGTGGAGCGCTGCAGGCCGGCGGCAATTCCGATGATCGTGGCGGTCGCGAATATCATCGCTCCATATCCTCTTTACCAAGAACCAGTTTGCACAGCTTTACGCGCGGATGGCTAAGAAAGCCTTTGTCCGTAGGGTTAACGCTTGCTGAAGTAATAAACTCCGCGCGTTTATGGCGCACGCAACCGTCACCTGCGGTTCGAAACCACATGCGGTGCTTCCTTCGATCGATTCCGATGGAAGGGATGATGTGCCGGGCTCCGCATTTTCCACGACTTGAGCTAGAAAGAAGCCATGAGCAGCTTTTTTGAGAATGATTCGCCCTCGAACTTGACGGAATATTCCGTTTCGGAATTATCCGGATCGATCAAGCGCACCGTCGAAAATGCGTTCGATCAGGTGCGCGTGCGCGGGGAAATCTCGGGCTATCGTGGGCCGCATTCCTCGGGCCATGCTTATTTCTCGCTGAAGGACGACCGGTCCCGTATCGACGCGGTCATCTGGAAAGGTAGCTTTTCCAAGCTGAAATTCCGCCCTGAAGAGGGGATGGAGGTTATCGCGACCGGCAAGGTGACGACCTTCCCGGGTTCGTCGAAATATCAGATCGTCATCGAAAGCCTGGAGCCGGCCGGCGCCGGCGCGCTGATGGCGCTGCTGGAGGAGCGTAAGCGCAAGCTCGGCGCCGAAGGCCTTTTCGATGCCGAGCGCAAGCGCAGGCTGCCCTTCATGCCAAAGGTGATCGGTGTCGTGACCTCGCCGACCGGCGCCGTCATCCGCGATATCCTGCACCGCATCTCCGATCGCTTCCCCGTGCATGTGCTGGTCTGGCCGGTCAAGGTGCAGGGGGAGGGCTCGGGCGACGAGGTGGCGAACGCCATTCGCGGCTTTAACGAGTTTGAGCCTGGCGGCCGGATCCCGCGTCCGGACGTGCTGATCGTTGCGCGTGGTGGCGGTAGTCTCGAGGATCTCTGGAGTTTCAACGACGAGGCTGTCGTTCGTGCTGCTGCTGCAAGCGAAATTCCGCTGATCTCGGCCGTGGGGCACGAGACGGACTGGACTCTGATCGACTACGCCGCCGACGTGCGAGCTCCGACGCCGACGGGTGCCGCTGAAATGGCCGTGCCCGTCAAAGCGGAACTTGAGGCGCAGCTTGCAAGCCTCGCCGCGCGGCTGCAGGGCGGAGTGGGCAGGCAGATGGATCAACGGCGGCAGGCTGTGCGTGCGTTGCTGCGCGCCCTGCCGTCGCTCGATCAGATCCTCGCTTTGCCGCGCCGCCGCTTCGATGAGGCAGCCGCCGGCCTCGGCCGCGGCTTGGAGCTGAACACGCTGAACAAGCGCCGATCTTTCGAGCGCACGGCCTCGCAGTTGCGGCCGGATATCCTGTCCAACCGGATCGCCGAGCGCCGCCAGCAGCTCAATGAGCGGATGACCCGTGCGGAGCGCACCATCGAGCGCATGCTCGACCGTTCGCGTGCCCGTATCGAACGGGCCGATGCCGTCTTCGCCACGCTGCCCTCGCGCCTCGAAGCGCAAACGGGTCGCGCCCGCGATCGTCTCGGCAATCTCGCCCGTCAGGCCGATACTGCCATCCGCCACCAGCTGACCCGCGCGCGCAGTGAACTGGTGGCACAGGAGCGTATCCTGCAGTCGCTTTCCTACAAGAACGTCCTGAAGCGCGGCTATGCCGTCGTGCGTGATGAAGACGATCGCCCGGTTTCGCTGGCAGTGGCGCTTTCGACGGGTGCGGCCATATCGATCGAGTTTGCCGACGGTCGCATCGGTGCAGTCACGGGCGACGCTGCCGTCCCACCGTCTTCGTCCATGCCGCCATCAGGCGCATCGCCTTCGAAGAAGCGCGCCGCCAAGCCGGCAGAGCCCATCGCCCCACCGAAGCAGGGAAGCCTATTCTGATGCGCATTCTGCTCGTTTTGGCTCACCCTCTGGAGGACAGCTTTGCCGCGGCCGTAGCGAAGGTCGCGCAGGAAACACTCGTTGCCGGCGGCCACGAGGTTGACCTGCTTGATCTCTATCGCGAGGGTTTCGATCCGCGGCTTTCGCAGGCCGAGCGCGGCGGCTATTTCGATCAGCCCTATGATACGTCAGGTGTCGGCGATATCGTCGCACGGTTACGCGCTGCCGAAGGGTTGATCCTGGTTTTTCCGCAATGGTGGTTCAATTTTCCGGCCATTCTCAAGGGCTTCTTCGATCGCGCATTTGCACCTGATGTCGCCTTCACCCACGATCCGGCCGGCGGTCGCATCGTGCCCAGGCTCACCAATATCCGCCTCTTCTGGGCGTTGACGACCACCGGCTCGCCCTGGTGGATCGTGCATCTCTACATGGGCAATCCGGTGCGGCGTCTGCTGAAACGCGGCATTGCCGCCTTCTGTGCCAAGCGGTTGAATTTCCGCATGTTGGCGCTGCACGACATGGATCGCGTCACCGATGCCGGACGCAAGGCGCATCTTGTCCGCGTCAAGAAAGCTCTGGCGAATATCCGATAGGAACTTCGAGACACACCACGGCGATGCGCAATGAGTCGACGTCATGGCGGACATCTTGATTCCACTTTCCAAATCTGAGAAGCTTGCGCCGTCTGAAACAGGTTAGGTCGGTGCGGTTGGCCCAACCCCCGCGTTCTGCGGGTCCTTCCACTACTTCGGTAGCGGCCCAAGACCCTGAACGGCTCGCAATCTCGCGAGGCGAACGAAAGGGCTTGGTTATGCAACAGCAGATTTCCGTTATCACCATCGGTGTTCTCGATCTCGATCGATCCAAACGCTTCTATGCAGAGGGGTTCGGCTGGACGCCCGTCTTCGAGAATGAGGAGATTGTCTTCTACCAGATGAACGGCTTCGTTCTCGGCACCTTCAAGCTCTCGTCGCTGGAGCAGGATATGGGCCGACCAGGCCTGAAATCGCCCGGCGCCTTTTCGCTGGCGCATAATGTCGCGAGGCGTGAGGATGTCGACGCCGTCATGGATCAACTGGTGCTGGCAGGCGGGAGCATGCTTCGCAAGGCCGATGCACCACCGCATGGCGGTTTCCGCGGCTATGTGGCCGATCCGGACGATCACGCCTGGGAAATCGCCTGGAATCCCTTCTGGCCGATCGATGAAAACGGCTTGGTGACGTTCGGCATCTAAATGCAAGAAAGCGGGCTCATGGCCCGCTTTCTCTTCTCTGAGATTGCCGTCAGTTACGCTTAGAGCGTTTCTGCCTTTCTCCGAAACGCGGAAACGCTCTATCCCTTTGTTGCTACGCAATTCCGGACGGAAAACCGCTGCGCACTTTTCCTGGAATTGCTCTAGAGCGTTTCATGTTTTGACGGAAGCGTAGCCTGCGTTTGAGAAGTAGTTGGCGCACTCTTCTGGC
>NZ_JACHBG010000031.1 GCF_014207095.1 Martinezella lusitana
CCGCTCATCAGCCTGCCAGCAGCAAGCTGATACTCATCCGACCCTCTGGGATGAGCCGTGGTCGTCTAAGCTACACCACGTCCTGGGACATGATCCGTACCGGTACTTTTCGATATGCGTGTATTCCACCCCTTTTGCACCACCAAGCACATTACCGCTGGCCAGAATGTTTACCTGCTGGCGGTACAAGTTCACACACATTGTTATTTTAAACTGGCGTTCTATCGACGGCATCAAAGACATTCCTGCCAATCTGCCTTGCACCGTTCGCCGACTTGCCAGATCCGTTGAAAGCCAGGTGCTTCGATGGCCTCTCTTCCCTATAAACTCTAAGCCGATCTTGCGAGTATCCGCATGAGATGGGCTCCAGCAACATTGCTGGCATCCACTCAATGCTCTGCCGACGGGAGGGCAAGGCGCGATGCTTCCTGTAATAAAATCCCGCGCATCCATAGGCTCGCCGGATCACTGTTTTGAAGCGCAGGCCATTGAACGGCCTCTGTGAATGGGGGAAGCGGCAGTGGAAGGTCCATGATCCGAAGGGGCAAAACTTCTGCGAAATGTTGCGCCAGTCGCAACGGCACGGTCGCTATGCGATTGGTATTGGACAGAACGGGCAGGATCATGCTGAAGCCCTGCACGACGACCTCGATACGTCTCTTAAAACCGTGTTCGAGCAAATACCATTCTTCGATTGATGGTCTTCGTGAATTCCCGAATTTGGCCGCGACGTGCCCCATGGACATGTATCTGTCGAATGTAAGCGGCTGTGATAGCTCTTGGTTCCTGCCACAGCCCACGCATACGAGCCTTTCCTCAAACAGTTTCGCTCGAGGATGTCCAGTTGGCATGAACACGTCCGGGAGAATGATAAAATCGACTTCGCCACGGCGCAAAAGCTCGTCGTAATCATCGGCGAGGGGCAGGAATTCGAAGCTCACGCCTGGGGCTTCCCGCGCAGCACGCTTCACGACCTTTTCCATAAACACGAGTGTGAGGAAATCGGAAAGAATGATCCTGAAACGGCGATCCGACTGAAAGGGATCAAACGGCTCCCAGGAAATGATCGAAAGCTGGATATGGAGTAAGGCTTCACGTACGGCCGAAACAAGGCCCTTCGCACGCGGCGTCAGGACAAGTTCGCGACCATTCATCGTAAACAGTTCATCCTCGAAATAGACACGCAATCGGCCCACAGCAGCGCTCATCGCAGGCTGGCTGAGATTGATGCTGCGTGCCGCGGCCGTCAGGTTACGCTCGGTCATCAATGCGTCGAGCGCGACGAGAAGATTTAAGTCCAGTCCTTTGAAGCGCATCTTTTCCTTCATTCAAGATGTGGATGGTTGCCATCCAAACAATCAATTTTACCGATTCGGCATGATGGTGCATGAGGAAAATGTCGATAACCTGACAAGTATGTCGATTAGCAGACGAGTACATCGGCGTAAGCTTACGAACGACCGACGACGGTCGGAAGTATTCAGAGAGTTGATCATCTCAGACGCGAGCGAAATAGAAAGGTTCTACTATAACGATTGTATGCCGTTGCGACCGCCTGGGGCGTATGACGTGGGTAGACGAGCAGTTGCTGCAATCACACGATGTTTCCCTCAGAACTACAGCAGGAAAAAGGAGGTCTTTGCATGCGCTCAAAGGTGCGGTGGAGACTGTGCTGGGAAAACGAGTTGGAACTCGCCGAGCATATCGAGCTCGCCGACTTCTTTCGGATGACCTATGGGCCAACCGGGCCCTTTAATGCAAAACCATTCGAGGGCAGTCGAAGCTGGGCGGGAGCAAGGCCCGAACTTCGTCTCATCGCCTATGATGCTAATGGTGTCGCGGCTCATCTGGGCTTGCTGCGCCGATTTATTAAAATTGGCGCAATTGATCAGTTGGTGGGTGAGCTCGGACTATATGGCGTACGTCCGGATCTCGAGGGATTGGGGATCGGGCATTCAGTTCACGCCATGCTTCCTGTATTGCGCGAACTCGCCGTTCCATTTGCTTTCGGCACCGTTCGGCCCGCATTGCAAAAGCATATCGAAAGGTTCGGCCGTTACGGTCCGGTAACGATCTTATCGGGGATTCGTGTGTCGTCCACTCTACCGGAGGCGCGCCTCGACAAGCCGCCCACACGCATTGACGACGCGCTTGTCATCGTCCTGCCGATTGGAAGATCCATCTCCGATTGGCCTGCCGGCACGGTAATCGATCGGAACGGGCCAGAGCTATGACGCAACTCGATTGCTTATACGAAATGCCCAATGCGTGCGATGACGCCACCGACCGGCCGAGCATCTATCTGACATTTGACGACGGACCTCATCCCTTCTGTACGCCTGAGATTCTAGACGTGCTGGCGCAACATCAGGCGCCCGCAACCTTCTTCGTTATCGGAACTTACGCAGCCGAGCGGCCGAAACTCATCCAACGAATGATCGCCGAAGGGCACAAGGTCGCCAATCACACGATGACCCATCCGGACCTGTCCAATTGCGGTCCCGGCGAAATAGAACATGAGATATCTGAGGCGAGCAGGGCTATCAAGACTGCATGCCCGCAGGCGTCGGTGCAATATATGCGCGCTCCCTACGGGAGCTGGACCCAAGACGTTCTTTCCGTGTCGGCGAGCGCAGGGCTGGCGGCCGTCCATTGGTCTGTGGACCCGCGAGACTGGTCTCGTCCTGGCGTCGATGCCATTGTCGATGCAGTGCTCGCCTCTATCCGTCCCGGGGCAATCGTTCTGTTGCACGACGGATGCCCTCCAAGCGAGGCGAAGCCGAGCGTAGATAGCAGTCTGCGCCGTCATACCATCATGGCACTCTCTCGCATCATCCCAGTCGTGCGCGACCGCGGATTTTTAATCCGCTCGCTTCCTCAACATCACTGAAAGCGATATTCATGAATCTGCTCGACGCAACCAGCACTGCCGCTATCTCGCTTTATGCGATGCTCTCGACGGCTTATAAAAGCATGCAGGTCGTTTATGCTCGGCCAATCGAGGAGCCATCGACCTCTGCAGAGCCCATTGCTTCGGCGCAATGGCCGAGCGTCGATGTCATCATACCCTCCTTCAATGAGGATCCGGGCACACTCTGGGACTGCCTGGAGTCCATCGCGCAGCAAGAATACGCTGGGGATTTGAATGTCTATGTGGTTGATGACGGTTCCAGCAATCGCGACGCCATCACGCCCGTCCACACGGCGTTTGCACGCGATCCAAGATTCACATTCATTCTGCTCAGGGAGAATGTTGGAAAGCGCAAGGCGCAGATAGCAGCGATACGCCGTTCCTCTGGGGATTTGGTCCTCAACGTCGACTCCGACACCATTCTCGCCCCAGACGTCGTCGTGAAACTTGCACTCAAGATGCAAGATCCGGCAATTGGCGCGGCTATGGGCCAGCTTGCCGCCAGCAACCGCCACGAGACCTGGTTGACCCGTTTGATCGACATGGAATACTGGCTGGCCTGTAATGAGGAGCGCGCGGCACAGGCTCGTTTCGGTGCTGTCATGTGCTGCTGTGGCCCATGCGCCATGTACCGCCGGACTGCGCTTACCATGCTACTCGACCAGTACGAAACGCAAATGTTCCGGGGAAAGCGAAGCGATTTCGGCGAAGATCGTCATCTTACGATTCTCATGTTGAAGGCCGGATTTCGAACCGAATATGTTCCAACCGCCATCGCGGCAACTGTTGTTCCAAACAAGCTGCGCCCTTATCTGCGTCAACAACTTCGCTGGGCACGCAGCACTTTCCGTGACACGTTGCTTGCAATGAACCTTCTGCCTGGTCTTGACCGTTTTCTCACGTTGGACGTCATTGGTCAGAACCTCGGACCGCTCTTGCTCGCCCTATCGGTGCTAACCGGACTAGCGCAGTTCGCGCTCACCGGGACCGTGCCCTGGTGGACATGCCTGATGATCGCATCGATGACCATGATCCGCTGCAGCGTCGCAGCGGTTCGTGCTCGCCAATTTCGATTTATCGGCTTCTCCCTGCATACCTTCATCAACATCTTTTTCCTGCTGCCCTTGAAGGCCTACGCGCTCTGTACGTTGAGCAATAGCGATTGGCTGTCGCGCGGCTCTGCTGCCAAGGCAACAGGCAAGGGTGGAAAGCTGGACGCCATCCAAGACCCGGTTGCTGCATCAAGCCCGAGAGAATCGCAAGAAAATGAAGCTCCGCTTCGCCGGCACAATCTTGCGAGAGATGCTACCAGATCGATGGCATATGACGGCATTTGCACCGACCAGTAATGATCGCTCTATCAAGGTAGACGGCTTGAAAACGCACGACAATTATCAACTTTTAAATCGCGAACTGGCTGCAGATGATCCGTGGCGCCTCGACGGAAATCCGTTCGAACGCAAGCGTCACGCGCAAATGCTCCTGCTGTCGCTTGCCCAGGGGCCCATCGCAAATGCACTCGAAGTCGGGTGTGCGGCCGGCGCCTTCACGGAAAAACTGGCGCCCCATTGCCAGCGCCTCACCGTTATCGATGTCGTGCCAGAAGCGATTGATCGAACACGCCGGCGCATGAACAAGCCGGCACATATCAGCTGGGTTGTCTCAGACGTACAACAGTTTTCCTCTGAAGAGCTTTTCGATCTGATCGTGGTTGCAGAAGTTCTTTATTACCTCGGAGACATTGCCGAGATGCGAATGGCAGTTGGGAACCTGCTTCGCATGCTTGCGCCGGGCGGGCATCTGGTCTTCGGCTCGGCTCGCGATGCGAACTGCCAGCGCTGGGGTCATGTTACCGGCGCTGAGACGGTCATTGCCATTCTCACCGAAATGTTGGTCGAGGTAGAGCGTCTTGAGTTACAGGGGGACTCGGACAACGAAGACTGCTTGCTCGTCCGTTTCCGCAATCCGGTTTCCTCTTCCTAATCAATTGAAGTTTCGAGCTTAGACATGGAGACACTATGCGCATCTGTGGTATAAAGCTGACCCATGACGGGGCGATCGCCCTTATCGAGGACGGACGGCTAGTCTTCTGCATTGAGCAGGAGAAGCAAGACAACAATCGCCGATACCAAACCATCGACAATCTCGACGCAATTGTCACCGCGTTGGCGGAACACGGTCTTAATCCAAGCGACGTCGATCAGTTCGTCATCGACGGATGGGATGGTGAGATCGAGTCGCGTTTCCAGGTCCTCAGCGGCGCGGCTCCCGTCACTCTCACGGGGGCGCCCTACGTTGAACGCCACCCCGACGGTCTTCTCGATTCGCTCGACGGCTCCGGCCTTATTCTCGACGACCGGGTTCTTTCTTATAAGAGCTATCCGCATGTTACCGGCCATGTGGCCTCCGCATACTGCACCAGTCCATTCGCCAAGGCTGGTGAAGCCGCGTTCTGCCTGGTATGGGGTGGCTGCATCTTCCCGCGCCTCTATCACGTCGATGGCCACGGAGCGCGGTTCCTTGAGTCCTTATTCCCGATGATAGGGCAAGCTTACGCTGCCGCGGGCCATTACTTCGGGCCATATAAGCAGCCAAGCCGCGCGGGCTGGGACCTCGGTGTCGCCGGCAAGCTGATGGCCTATATCGCGCTTAGCTCGATTGATGAAGACATCGTCGCGGTGTTCGAAGAGCTCTACGAGGAGCACTTTTCAGGCGATGCCGAGCGAGCCTGTCGCTATCGCGCAAACATCAACGACGCTGAATCTTCCCTTATAGCCGTACATGACTTCTTCGATGCCAGCGTGGTCCGATTGGAGGATAAGGCGCCCGAAAACGTGCTTGCATCATTCCATTCTTTCCTGGAGCTTCTCTTAGTCCGTGAAATGGCGCTTGCCATGCAGCGCCACTCACTGCCAGGGCCGCGTAATTTATGCATAGCCGGCGGCTGTGGTCTCAACATCAAATGGAACAGTGCACTGCGCGAGACGGGCCTGTTCGATGCCGTCTGGGTTCCGCCATTTCCGAACGACAGTGGTTCTGCAATCGGTGCCGCCTGCAGCGCCATGGCGGCGCATGAAGGCTTTGTGCCGCTGGAGTGGTCGGTCTACAGCGGCCCGGCTTTGAAAAACGGCGATGCGCCGCCCGGATGGGAGGCTGCCCCGTGCAGCATATTAGAACTCGCCACGATCCTCGCCAGCAATAAGCCCGTTGTCTTTCTTGCCGGGCGCGCCGAGCTCGGACCCCGGGCGCTCGGAGGCAGAAGCATTCTCGCAGCCGCGACGTCGCCGCAAATGAAAGACTATCTCAACGAAGTCAAATTTCGCGAACACTTCCGGCCGGTGGCGCCAATATGCCTGGAGGACCTCGCGCCGGATATATTCAGTCCCGGAACGCCCGATCCCTACATGCTGTTCGACCACCAGACGCGCCCGGAGTGGAAGGACAAGATTCCCGCTGTCGTCCATCTCGACGGATCTGCACGTTTGCAAACCATTTCCAGGAGCTCTGAACACGCAGTTACCGAACTCCTCATCGAGTATGAAAAACTCACAGGCATTCCGCTGCTTTGCAACACGAGTGCCAACCTCCATGGACGGGGCTTCTTCCCGGATGCTGCCGCAGCCTGCGAATGGGGACGCATCGACCATGTATGGTGCAACGGCGTGCTCTTCACCAAGGAGCGGGTCGCCGAATTGGCGCCAGTTGGCGTCGCAGACAACATGAAGATGAGCACATGTCCACGGTAGCAATCGAACTTGCCGGTGTCACGAAGTCTTACGGCGAAAGGACCGTCGTCGACGGGCTGTCGTTTTCCGTTGGAGCGGGAGAATGCTTTGGCCTGCTCGGGCCGAACGGCGCGGGAAAAAGCACAATCGCGCGAATGGTTCTCGGCATGACTCTTCCTGATTCCGGCAAGATCAGCGTGCTCGGTGTACCCGTGCCGGCGCGCGCCCGCTTGGCACGCAGGCGCATCGGCGTCGTCCCTCAGTTCGACAACCTCGACGCCGAATTCACTGTGCGCGAAAATCTTGTGGTGTTCGGACGCTATTTCGGCATGAGCACACGCGAGGTCGAAAAGGTTATCCCGTCACTGCTCGAGTTCGCGCGCCTTGAGAGCAAGGCGCATGCACGCGTTTCCGAGCTGTCCGGCGGCATGAAGCGGCGCCTGACACTGGCGCGTGCGCTGATCAACGACCCGCAGCTGCTTGTCATGGATGAGCCGACGACGGGCCTTGATCCGCATGCGCGCCACTTGATCTGGGAGCGCCTGCGGGCACTTCTGGCGCGCGGCAAGACAATTATCTTGACCACCCACTTCATGGAAGAAGCTGAGCGTTTGTGCGATCGCCTGTGCGTCATCGAGAAGGGACGCATCATCGCCGAGGGCCGCCCGCATGCGCTTGTCGACGAGCAGATCGGCTGCCAGGTGATCGAAATATACGGCGGCAATCCGCATGAACTGCATTCAGCGATCCGGCCATATGCGCAACGGTTCGAGGTGAGCGGCGAGACGCTCTTTTGTTACGCGTCCGATCCGGAGCCGGTCTTGGCGCAACTGCGCGGGCGAACGGGCCTGCGTCTTTTGCAGCGGCCACCGAATCTGGAGGATGTTTTTTTGCGGCTGACCGGGCGCGAGATGGAGAAATGAATGATGGGTGAAGGTTATGCGACAACGCTGCCGGCTAACGCTTGGAACTGGATTGCGGTTTGGCGCCGCAACTATCTGGCATGGAAGAAGGTTGCGCTTGCGTCGATACTCGGGAATCTCGCCGATCCCATGATCTACCTGTTCGGTCTCGGTTACGGCCTCGGCATAATGGTCGGTCGCGTGGACGGGGCTCCATATATCGCGTTTCTGACGGGCGGCATGGTTGCGGCAAGTTCCATGACATCTGCTACCTTCGAAACGATTTATGCGGCTTTCGCTCGCATGCAATCTCACCGCTGGGAAGCAATCCTATACACACAACTGACGCTCGGCGATGTCATTCTCGGCGAATTGGCATGGGCGGCCACCAAGGCGTTTCTGGCCGGGACGGGAATTTTGATCGTCGCCACTATGCTCGGCTATGCGGCGTGGACGTCGATCCCCTGCGTGCTGCCGGTTATTGCGCTAACAGGGTTTGCATTCGCGAGCGTGGCCATGGTCGTCGTGGCACTCGCACCCAGTTACGACTATTTCATTTTCTACCAGACGCTCGTCCTCACGCCGATGTTGTTCCTCTGCGGCGCGGTCTTTCCGGTCGCGCAACTGCCGGGCGGATTTCAGGAAATGGCGCAGTTGCTGCCGCTCGCACATGCGATCGACCTCATTCGTCCAGCAATGCTCGGCCGGCCGGCGGAAAGCGTCGGCCTGCATGTCGGTGCGCTCTGCCTTTACGCGGCATTGCCGTTCTTCCTTTCGGCAACGCTTCTGCGGCGCCGTCTGATGCCCTGAAGCCGTGACCGCTTACGAAACGGAGTGATGAAATGCAGTATCGCGGACTCGGCCGCAGCGGCCTGAAAGTAAGCGCGTTCGGCTTGGGTACGATGGGCTGGGGAGAGCAGAACACGGAAGCCGAGGCACGCGCGCAACTCGGGGCGGCTCTCGATGTAGGCGTAAACTTTGTCGACACGGCGGAGATGTATCCTGTACCACCGCGCGTCGGGACGACGGTCTCTCGGCGCGCTATATCGACAGTTGGCTGCGCAAAACCGGCCGCAGGCAGGATGTGGTGCTTTCGACCAAAGCGGTCGGTCCCGTCCGGCCAGCCAAAGCAAACCTGCCCTATATCCTGGACGGCCGCGTCAGCTACACGCGCGCAAACCTTTTCGAAGCAGTCGATGCCAGCCTTCAAAGGCTGCAGACGGATCATACCGATCTGTTTCAGCTGCACTGGCCAGACCGCAGTACGAACGTCTTTCAATAGCCTGGCGTAAAGAACCAGCCGGAGAGCCCTTACGCTCGTCGGCGCAACGGCGAAGTTCTTGTGCGGGCGCCATCCCCACCTTTGTGATCAATAACAGTTGGAAACATGCGCAATGATCCATTCCCTACCGTCGCCGGAGCCATTTGTAATCCTTGCGATGCCGCGAACTGGGACGCACTATCTCGAAGCGTTGCTGAACGATCATCCAAATATCTTGAGCAACGGTGAGTTGCTCAACAGCTATGATGAAAATTGGCCCGATAAGGATCGCCTGAGGCACAGCGATCGCGAGCTTCTCGAGCTCGCCTACATGCGCTATCCACCAGCCAAGAAGAAGGTGACGCATGTCGGCTGTAAAATTAACGAGCCTCAATTTTATGAGCGTCCAGGCTTTTTCGACGAATTGGCTCGCTGGCAAGGCCTCAAAGTCATTTTGCTTACTCGCAATACATTGGAATCCCTACGATCGCTGGTGCAGGCAAGGCAAACGGGTCAGTGGCTGAAATTCAGCCCGGACCGTAATGAGCCCCCAAGTGTCTCGCTGTCAGTGAACGAATGCGAAGCCTATTTCAAAGCTGCCGACGATTTCCATGCGCGGGTCAAGGATGCGTTTGATCCGAGCAAACTGCTGATGATCGAATACCAGGATCTTCTTCTTAAACCGAGCGCATGCCTGGCAGCCGTTTTGGCCTTCCTGGGAGCTCCCGCGCATCGGTTTTCCAATCGCGCCACCATTCAACGGCAGGAAACACGCTCGCTCGCTCGCTCGCTGCGGAATTTTGTAGAGCTACGGCGGCACTTTGCAGGCGGCCCCTACGCGAAGTTCTTCGAGCTTGACGACGCATCGGCTCCGCAAGGATAAATGAGATGTCTTTCGACAATCTGCGATACCTCGAATCCGAAGCCATCCATATCATTCGGGAGGTCGCTGCGACCTTTTCCAATCCGGTAGTGCTCTATTCCATCGGAAAGGACTCCTCCGTTTTATTGCATCTCGCAATGAAGGCGTTCTTCCCGGGAAAACCGCCCTTTCCCTTTCTTCATGTGGACACCCGGTGGAAGTTTCGGGAGATGATCGATTTCCGCGACCGCATGATGCGGGAAATGGACCTGAAATTGATTGTCCACGTCAATCAGGATGGCATCGATCAGGGTATCAGCCCGTTTCGAGACGGCTCCAACGTGCACACGCACATGATGAAGACCATGGCGCTGCGCCAGGCGTTGGACAAATTCAGTTTCGATGCTGCGCTCGCAGGCGCACGCCGCGAGGAGGAAAAATCGCGAGCCAAAGAGCGGATCTTTTCCATTCGCAACGCACAGCATGCTTGGGATCCGAAACGCCAGCGTCCGGAGATGTGGAGAACCTACAATACGCGTGTCAGCGCAGGCGAAACGATGCGCGTCTTTCCGCTTTCCAACTGGACGGAACTCGACGTCTGGGAATACAACCAAAAGGAAAACATCCCGGTCGTGCCACTCTATTTCGCGGCGCCGCGGCCCGTCGTTCAGCGCGGTGCGGGGATGATCATGGTCGATGACGAGCGCATGCCGCTTGAGCCCGACGAAACGGTCACGCAGCGCATGATCCGTTTCCGTACGCTCGGCTGCTACCCTTTGACGGGCGCGATCGAATCCAGTGCGGAGACGGTGCCGGAAATCCTGCGCGAGATCGTGGAGGCACGCACCTCCGAAAGACAGAGCCGGCTGATCGATTTCGACGAGGCCGGCGCAATGGAGAAGAAGAAGCGGGAAGGGTACTTCTGATGCCATATCCTTTTTCGATATCGCCGCATGACATGGAAGAGCATCTGGTCCAAGAGGACAAAGGACCGGTTCTTCGATTCATTACCTGCGGTTCGGTCGATGACGGCAAATCGACCTTGATCGGGCGACTGCTCTGCGATGCGCAACTGGTCTTCGAAGACCAATTGGCAGACCTTCGCCACGGGGGCATCCGCGGCGGCAATGGCGAGGAAATCGATTTCTCTCTGGTGCTCGACGGCCTTGAGGCGGAGCGCGAACAGGGCATCACCATAGATGTTGCCTATCGCTATTTCTCCACGTCGAAGCGCAAGTTCATCGTTGCCGACACGCCAGGCCACTTCGAATATACGCGCAACATGGCGACGGGCGCATCAACTGCCGACCTTGCCGTCATCCTCGTCGACAGCCGCCAAGGCATACTCCAGCAAACACGCAGGCATTCCTATCTCGCCTCGCTTCTCGGCATTCGCCATGTCGTCCTGGCTGTGAACAAGATCGATCTCATCGATTTCAGCGAGCCGATATTTGATGCCATTGTGGCCGAATACGTGCGCTTCTCGGCGAAGCTGGGTTTTGCCAGCGTAATGGCCATTCCGATGTCCGCCCGCTTCGGAGACAATGTTGTTTCGAAATCGGGGAAATTACCCTGGTATCAAGGCTCCCCGCTTCTTGAATATCTGGAAACGGTGGAACTCGACGCACCTGACAGGCAAGAACCCTTTCGTTTTCCTGTTCAGCTCGTCATGCGGCCGAATGCGGATTTTCGAGCTACGCGGGCCGGATCGCATCCGGAAAAATTGCGGTCGGCGATCCGGTGATCGTTGCAAAATCAGGTCTGCGATCGTCGGTCAGGGCGATCATTGCCCCTGATGGCAACCAGATATCTGCCGCAGAAGGGGAACCGGTAACCTTGGTTCTTGCCGACGAGGTAGATGTCTCGAGGGGCGACATGCTGGTTGACCCCGCCTCAAGACCTTTTGTCTCGGACCAATTTCAGGCGCATCTTATTTGGTTCGATGCCAATCCGATGCTCCCCGGACGAAGCTATCTCTTGCGGACGGAGACGGACAGTGTCAGCGCCACGGTGACTGTGCTCAAGCACCAACTAAATGTCGACAGCTTCGTTCGCGAACCGGCCAAACTGCTTCAGATGAACGAGGTGGGCGTCTGCAACATCATGACGCAACGACCGATCGTCTTTGACGCCTACAAGGAAAATAGGTCAACCGGCAATTTCATCATCGTCGATAGGGTAAGCAGCGCGACCGTCGGCGCCGGCATGATTGATTTCCCGCTTCGTCGTGCCGACAACGTTCATTGGCAGGCGCTCGACGTCGACAAGGCCGCGCGGTCGGCTCTCAAGAACCAAAAGCCTGCTGTCCTTTGGCTCACCGGTCTGTCCGGTTCGGGCAAGTCGACGATCGCCAATGCACTCGAAGCGCTTCTGCATACTTGCGGCAAGCATACCTATCTATTGGACGGAGATAACGTACGCCACGGGCTTAATCGTGACCTTGGCTTTACCGCAGTTGATCGGGTCGAGAACATACGCCGCGTCGCTGAGGTCGCCAAGTTGATGGCGGACGCAGGGCTGATCGTAATTTGCTCCTTCATCTCGCCCTTCCGAGACGAGCGGCGTATGGCGCGCGAGCTCATGGGCGAAGGCGAGTTCATCGAAATCTTTGTTGACACGCCTTTAGACGAATGTGCGCGCCGAGATCCGAAAGGGCTTTATAAGAAGGCCTTTGCCGGAAACATTGCCAATTTCACCGGCGTCTCGTCTCCCTATGAGGCTCCGGAGAATCCGGAACTTCACCTCAAAACCATGGGCCAGGAGCCAGCGAGGTTAGCGCTTCAGATAGAAGAGTTCCTTCGAAGCCGAATGGAGGAGAAATAGCTCACTGGCCCAGTGCAGACAGGAATTTTAGCAACTGAGAGCCTGTCAACAGGGGAGGGCCGAAAATCTCCTGCAGCTGCTTCGCTGAGAAGAGTAGCCGGCCAGGCCAGCGGGTGCTGGCGTTTCACCAGCTTTACGGACCATATGACGGCAGCCTACCGAGAATACACCTTCAAATACTGGATGGACACTCATCGCAGCGAGGAAATCTTCTTCGTCCTGCAGGTCCAGAAGGTTATGCCAAAAACCTTCGTTGCATTTGGCTCCTGCCGGTACGTGGAGGAAGGGGAGAGGCTTCCCCGATCTCACATCATCGCTGATTGCAAGTCGGAAGCTGATGCGCTCGCCTTACGCGATCGGTTCTTCGCCATACGAGTCGATACGGGCAAGACTATCGAAAAGGAGATGTATCGGCGCGTTGATAAGTTCGCAGCGCGCGCAGAGGGGAAGACGCGAAGACGCTGAAGAAAAACCTATCGCTGCCTCCCACATATATTCGGGAGGCAGGCATGACCTCACCGGCCGTACACAAAGACCCCATCCTCTCGGGCCGCCTTAATGATCGCCTCTCGCACTTCTTCGGCAGTTATTCTGCCCTCATGGGCTGCAAGAACCGCTCTCTTGGCGTCTTCATAGGCTTCGCCGGTATTCTCTGCCGGCCATTCGTTGAGCAGGAAATCGGCAGCGCGCTCGGCGCTGTTGATCGCGACCGCTCTGCCGGCCTGTCTCGTTTCCAGCATCAGAGTTTTATCCCACCATTGTGTGGTCATGGCATTATTCCTCCGCAATCAAAACTGGCGATCAGATGCTTGGTTCCAAGGAGGGCGGCGTGATGCTCATCTTCGAAAGATCCTGTATTCGCATTCGGGTACCCCTCGCACATGCAGGGTTCGCTTATCGCCTACGTGTTTCCAGAATCTCTTTTTGTCCGCTACGCGACTATCTGCGAGGCCTTGGCGCCGACGTCAGGCTTTCAAGACTGATCGAGAGGCGGCTTTCATGCGCAACAGTTGATTGGCAGCCGCGTCAAGTTCCGTTCGCAGGGATCCGACATGGCGTCGACATTGTTCATGATCTAGAAGGCGGCAGTCGGTTCCGCAAGAACGACGAGCGCGGAAATTCATCATCCGCCCGCCATGCTCGGTCCGCCGCAAAGCGCCCAGGGCTCCCCGTAGCTAGTTTCCGTCCACAAACAGGCGTATTTAAGCGCGTTTACAAGGGTTTGTCCTTTGCGGTGAGAGTGGTTTTGGGGCGACGGACAGGATCATGAACGCTTGTGATTGGGCAGTATACAGTTGGCGGCGCTGAGGCGTACGCCACGAGGCCGGCATTGTAGCGACGGCGCAATTCTAAAAGCTGGTCGGAGTTCAGGTCGGTTTGAGGCGGATGAAGAGGACGAGGTTGTAAGCCACGACGGAGGACCAGACGTAGGTCTTGAAGTGGTCAAGGCCCCGCCAGGTGCAGCGTGCCAGGCCGTAGGCACGCTTGAGGCATGATATTCCGGCTTCGATACCGGCGCGGAAGTTGCGCAACTTGCGATAGACCCAATTGCTTCTGACCATGTCCTCGACCTTGAGGCCAGCTTTCTTGTGGAATGCCATGTCGCGAACGCCCCAGGTCTTGGCTGTGGCCAGGTTGCCGCGACTGGCAAAGCCGCCGTCGGCCGCCGCCTGCCGCGGCGCGTTTCCATAGACGGCGATGTGGCGCTCCAGCATCGGCAGCAGCCGCTCGCTGTCGGGCGGATTACCTGCCTCGATCACCAGATCGAGGATCATGCCGCTTCTGCCGGTGGTCAGGTTGAGCTTGTGGCCGTATTCGGTCTCGCGGCTACCTTTGACGATGATATCGGCATGGGGTTCGAACAGGCTTACCAGCTTCTCGCCCGCCGGCAGCTTCTCGCCCGCCAGTACTCGCCGCTCGCTCTGTTTGATGATGCGTTCGATCAGCGGTCGATAGCGGCAAACCTGGGCCTGCCAGAGTTGGACGAGCGGATTGCTCGCCGCTGCCAGTCGCTCGGTTGCCTGCTTCAGGTATGCCAAGGTCGCGCAGGCGATCGCGATCAGCTCACGGTAGAGCCGGACCCGATTGGGCTGACCGCGTGTGAACTGGATCTCGCGGGCACGCTTCTTGGCCGCGCGGCAATGATCGCGCCATGCCAGGCCGGCGCCGACCAAGGTATCTGCCTTCTTCAGCAGGCGCACCATGACCCGCACGGCATCCCACAGCAGGCTGCTGTCGCTCGGTTCGTGCATGAGTGCCGAGGTCACTGTACTGTCCAGCCGCACGACCGTGCCGTCTTCCAGCTTCGCCTGCCGAGCGCTCGACAGCAGCGCCCGATTGATCACTTCCCAGGTCTCGGGTCGGATCGCGCTGATCGTCTTTTGCAGCACTGACTTTTGCGGGCTCCATGACCACGGCAGGCGCGCAAAGGCCCGAAACGACGCGGAGTCCTCGAGATGGAACGCCAGTTCCTGGTAGCTCAGCTGCCGGTATTGCTTGAGCAATGCGCAACGCAGCACTGCCTCGGCCGGCAGCCCTTGCCGTCCGGTGGCCTTGACGCCGTGCCGACCCAGATCCCGCCCCACCAAGCCAAACAGATCGTGGTGCTCGTCCAGCCACTGCGACATCGACTTCAGTTCGTGGCCGATCTCGTGCGTGGCGAAAAGATCGAATATACTGGCTTGGACGGTGCGTTCCTGGCGCATTGTCGGCTCCGGCGGTTGCAGATTGTGCTTCGGAATCAGTGGCATGAGCCCAAAGTATACCTGAAACCGCCGGGCCTTGCTTGCGCAAAATTCAGATTCACTTAATAATATCAATAAGTTGATGTTCGTGGACGGAAACTAGCTAGTTTCCGTCCACAAACAGGCGTATTTAAGCGCGTTTACAAGGGTTTGTCCTTTGCGGTGAGAGTGGTTTTGGGGCGACGGACAGGATCATGAACGCTTGTGATTGGGCAGTATACAGTTGGCGGCGCTGAGGCGTACGCCACGAGGCCGGCATTGTAGCGACGGCGCAATTCTAAAAGCTGGTCGGAGTTCAGGTCGGTTTGAGGCGGATGAAGAGGACGAGGTTGTAAGCCACGACGGAGGACCAGACGTAGGTCTTGAAGTGGTCAAGGCCCCGCCAGGTGCAGCGTGCCAGGCCGTAGGCACGCTTGAGGCATGATATTCCGGCTTCGATACCGGCGCGGAAGTTGCGCAACTTGCGATAGACCCAATTGCTTCTGACCATGTCCTCGACCTTGAGGCCAGCTTTCTTGTGGAATGCCATGTCGCGAACGCCCCAGGTCTTGGCTGTGGCCAGGTTGCCGCGACTGGCAAAGCCGCCGTCGGCCGCCGCCTGCCGCGGCGCGTTTCCATAGACGGCGATGTGGCGCTCCAGCATCGGCAGCAGCCGCTCGCTGTCGGGCGGATTACCTGCCTCGATCACCAGATCGAGGATCATGCCGCTTCTGCCGGTGGTCAGGTTGAGCTTGTGGCCGTATTCGGTCTCGCGGCTACCTTTGACGATGATATCGGCATGGGGTTCGAACAGGCTTACCAGCTTCTCGCCCGCCGGCAGCTTCTCGCCCGCCAGTACTCGCCGCTCGCTCTGTTTGATGATGCGTTCGATCAGCGGTCGATAGCGGCAAACCTGGGCCTGCCAGAGTTGGACGAGCGGATTGCTCGCCGCTGCCAGTCGCTCGGTTGCCTGCTTCAGGTATGCCAAGGTCGCGCAGGCGATCGCGATCAGCTCACGGTAGAGCCGGACCCGATTGGGCTGACCGCGTGTGAACTGGATCTCGCGGGCACGCTTCTTGGCCGCGCGGCAATGATCGCGCCATGCCAGGCCGGCGCCGACCAAGGTATCTGCCTTCTTCAGCAGGCGCACCATGACCCGCACGGCATCCCACAGCAGGCTGCTGTCGCTCGGTTCGTGCATGAGTGCCGAGGTCACTGTACTGTCCAGCCGCACGACCGTGCCGTCTTCCAGCTTCGCCTGCCGAGCGCTCGACAGCAGCGCCCGATTGATCACTTCCCAGGTCTCGGGTCGGATCGCGCTGATCGTCTTTTGCAGCACTGACTTTTGCGGGCTCCATGACCACGGCAGGCGCGCAAAGGCCCGAAACGACGCGGAGTCCTCGAGATGGAACGCCAGTTCCTGGTAGCTCAGCTGCCGGTATTGCTTGAGCAATGCGCAACGCAGCACTGCCTCGGCCGGCAGCCCTTGCCGTCCGGTGGCCTTGACGCCGTGCCGACCCAGATCCCGCCCCACCAAGCCAAACAGATCGTGGTGCTCGTCCAGCCACTGCGACATCGACTTCAGTTCGTGGCCGATCTCGTGCGTGGCGAAAAGATCGAATATACTGGCTTGGACGGTGCGTTCCTGGCGCATTGTCGGCTCCGGCGGTTGCAGATTGTGCTTCGGAATCAGTGGCATGAGCCCAAAGTATACCTGAAACCGCCGGGCCTTGCTTGCGCAAAATTCAGATTCACTTAATAATATCAATAACTTGATGTTCGTGGACGGAAACTAGCTAGAGTCGCCAGGCAGAACTTAATAGCCCATTCGAATACCATTCGGCGTGATGGGGCCTGCGAACCGAATCCTGGAAGCGGCGGTTAGGTCGTCGTCTACAAGGACGGCCGGGAAATCGCTGCATTGTCCGCAGGCTTCGGTGAGACCGCGAACAATGTCATCGAGCTTACCGGCATGCTGCACGCTACCCAATGGATCATCGATTATTTCAAGAAGGACGAGCCGGCAACGATCTGGCGTGACGCCATGTACGTCGTGAACGGATGCAATGAATGGCGTAACTCCTGGGAGAGATGATTTTGGAGCGCCTGATCGAGGCGATGGAGACGGATATCGCGTAGCCCGTAAGGGTCGGGCCGAAGGCATTCGGAAGCAGCATGCCGCAATACCTCCATTCCGCCGCGGAAAACTTCGCCCGTCGGCGCGAGGACATCATCAAGACCGGTGGCGCCAGAACCCGCGAGGATGAAGCCGCCCAACGCAGGCAAACCGACAAGTCTTTAAGGTTTGTTGTCATAGACCGCAGAGTGGCAGGTCACCGCCGATCTACAATACGGTCGATTATACAAGGAAATTTGTCGAGGAGTGCCTCCTCAAAGGGCGTATATCATTGATGACATTACCATGTTCTAATTCAACAGTCGGCCGTGCCCACGACCGTAATTGAAACGAGCACTTGATGGAAACTCTGCCCCTATCCCTATTCGGATAGGGGCTTTTTGTGGGTGTGCTTGGGCATTGCTGTACGAAATACCGTTGTCATGCAGTCCGATGGTACAACGCGGCCTGTTACTCCCAGGTCTGTCGATTGTACCAATCGTCGATGTCGCGCCGCGCCCGATCTTTTTCCAAGCCGTAGCGTTGTTCTTGGATCTTGCCTTCGAGCTGATCTCGGCGTCCGTCGATTAGATCCAAGGTCGTCATCCGTGAGCTGTCCCCACTGCTCTTTCACCTTGCCCTTGATCTGCTTCCAATTTCCTTCAACTCTATTCCCATCCATGATGTTCTCATCGTAAGGGTTGTCCCTGCAGCGGTAATGTAGATCGGCTATCTTTGTTCGCCAAATAGTTGGAGGGGCCGCCGCGCGAAGCTGGGCAAAGCGAGCGCGCGGAAGCTGGGGTTAGGCCTCCGCTTTTTTTCAAGCATGCAGAAGTGGAATCAAGCCCTGAACGATAGATTCTGCCAATGCTTCCTATCGCTTCGCTATCTGGAAATTTCATAATCAAGGGCTTCTTGCCCCAATCGTCCGACTACGGATCAATGGCAAAGTATTTTACCAAGAAGGGGTTCGCTAAAAGTGGCCATGCACCAGCAAGTCTGGCGAGGTGGCGTTCGTCATGAATGCCTTGCTTATAAAGAGTGACAACGATTGGTGCCAGTCGCTGGGCTTCATTTACATCTTTCATTAGGTTCAATCTTGAGAAAATCTGCTCGAAAGCAAGCTGACAAATCTCTAGGTCACGCAGACCAAAGATTGCCTCATGGTTTCGAATATATTGGGAAAACGTCGAACCATCCTCATCATGCCGCTCCGCCGGGCTGGATACCGGTGACCCCATCTCGGGAGAATCCGAAACCATCCGCTGCTCTCCGATCGTGCATGAGTATACAACGCACGTTTACACTCCAGGCAACATTCTCGCAACCTGAGGCATCATTTCTTTGAGCATCTTCTCGGCGCCGCCACTTTACTGCTGAGCGGGCGTTTTCGCGGGCGGCGTTGTGGTGGTCGGCTGTGTCGTTGTCGTCTGGGCTGGGGCGTTGGGATTTGTCGTGCTGGTGTGGGGCCAGAAAGCCCAGGCGAGAGCTGCGACTACAATAATCCCGAGAATGACAACCCATGGCATCCAAGGTTGGCGACGTACCGGTGTCGTTCTGAGATCTGGGGCACGCTTGTTGATGTCGTTGCTCATCTGAGTACTCCTCTGGGACGTAACCTTTAGCTGCAGCAAAGGTTCCTGACCACGAGGCGTTGCGGTGAAGTTGCGCTAATATTGCGCGCAGTTCATTGGGTTGGTTGATGTCCGTGATCGGATTCATCTCGCAAGTATTTGGCATCGTATAAGAATGGAAGAAGCCGAGCCGTTCCGGGCACAATCTTGGACTCGTCGGCGTCGACCTCGAGGCGAGCTGTCCATCTAATCATGTGGTTGTTGTCGGTCGGGTCCAACGTCGGAAACTTGAGGCGACGGCTTTGATCAGTTGTGACCACATCAATGGTATAGCTATCGTCTTCAAGGTATCGATCTGAGATGATCTCCACATGGAACCGGCCACCTTCCGTCCTGGCATCGCCCTCGTAGCCACATCGCTGGATGCAACCTGGCAAATCACCCCTGACTGTGAATGAGATCAATGTGCCGTCCACCAGGTTGGTTATCCCGTTAAAAGACGGTGGATTTCCTTTGCTCATGGTTATCGCGAGCGTCAGATCGTTGTCGCTGGCCGCAAAGGCAGAAGGGACCATGATGAGCGACAGTGCGGCAACGACGACGGCGTGATGCATAGCAATCCCCCAATTACCGCAATGATTATCGGGAATGATCTAAGAGTCGAGTCAACTATGCGTGCGAGCGTGGCGCCCTGTGAACGGCTCAAATTCATCGTCGCCGTGCAGATATTCCAGCTCATGGTCAATGTGGTCGATCGCCCAACAGAGCGCCTCGATCTCGCTTCTCAGGTGCTCGGCCAAGTCCCCGGTGATACTGGCGATATCGGCCGCCGGCAGGGACGCCCTGCTGTTGATAATCTTGATCTCGTCAGCTTCAAGACCGGCAAGGTGGTGCTTCGCCCGCTCGATCTGGAACAACAGCTTGCCGCGGTGATCCAGTAGGTATTCTCTCGTCTCGTCGATCATTTGGGCGTCTCCGAGGGATGTGGCTGTAGCCTTATATGCTTCGAGACCGTGTTCGGTAATCCAAAAATATTCGATATTGTCGATACAATCTCTGGGGACGAAACCGCGGGCCTCCAGACGGCTAACGATATCGTCGCCGCACCCATAAAAGCCCACGCAAGGCGGGCCCGGAAAGGTGGAATGATGGAGGTGATTTAGGAGATGCCGGCCGTGTGACGCGCTGACATCATCTTTGATGCGACAAGGCTAAAATGCCTGATAGGATTTGAGCTTAATCGTGGAGGGGACCATGAAATCAGCGGCAAACGACAAAGAAAATCTGCCGCCCGTCGAGCAGGAGTGGGCCAGCGCCATGCTAGTCATTGCATGGCCGTTTGGGGTTTTTGCCATTGCGCTTTGCTGTAAGTTCTTCGTGTAGCGATTAAGCCCCCGCCTGACCTAACGCTCGGGCCTGGCCAAGACGGTTGTCGGGATGTTGATTTTGGGGATTCTAGCCGTCGTCCCAACAATGATGGTGCAGTCTCTCGTGCCCATAAATCACGCTCTTCGTCACTCGCTCTCAGTTTGAGCAAGCGATCGGTGCCGCTGCGAAGCGCTCCCTGGCTCACGCTTGCGGCTATGCCGGATTGACAAGAGCAGCCGCAACTTCACCAATCGGCAGGTCAATCAGGGTGATGCCGCATTCCGTGCAGAAGCGGCGTTCGTTCTTGGTCATGGTTTTGGCATCAATCACAGCGAAGTGTGGGCCGTTGGAGCGCTTCATGATCTGGCGGGCAAAGATGCGCAACATCTGATCGTCGAAGCGGCAGCCCAGAAAGAAAAAGCCGCGGTTGGTGCGCCGTGCTTTGACGGCTTCGGGGATCGGCGTCTGGATATCGATCTCTGTCAGAACTTCGACATAGTCCGCATCTGACACGAGAAAATTAGCAGCGGGCCGAACGCTTCCATGAGGCGTATACAACACCGTTTTTGCTGCCGGACCGGGCCTGAGTTCCTTTCCGGACAAATCGTAGGTTCTCGTCCATATATCGCGGTTCTCATTTGCCCGCGTAACGCCTTGTATCTCGACCACGTCTGTTCGGCCATTCGCCACGAGAGCCGCGCGCATCGTCCCGTCGTACCAGCTGTCGATGATGAGCGAGAGTGGCAGCGTTGCAAGCCAGGCATGGAGGCCGGTCAGCGGCGCGGATGAGGCGAATATCTCCGCCATCCAGGCTTGAAGCGTCCGACGATGCCTGCGCTGCTCGATAAACTGTGCGACCGACCACATGTTGCTGCGTATCTTGGAAGGTGCTGTCGCCCGTGTGTTAAGAGCTGCTGCAACGCCTTCTGGACCATCAGGTACAGGCGGTGCCGCCGAACTTTGCCGGAGAAGCCCGGGACCGAGATATGGGATTATTGCGTCTGCGGCGAGCGCTTCCTTCAGCAAATAAAGTTGCTTTTCGGCGTAATCGCCCCGGCAGACCAAAAGATGATCGGATTTAGGAAGCACGGGCATGCCGCTGTCGCTTTTTGTCGTTCGTTAGCAGCGTTTAGTCCTCCTCAGATATCTTCTTTGCCTCGACCGTAATGGGCAGGCGCGTGTCCTTTGGCAGATCGGGCAGGGCTAGCCTCCATCCATTCCTAAGCAGCACGCAGCCGCCCCATAGATTTTCATTTTCCATAGCAATGATCGGCTCTTCGAGATCCTTCTTGGAAACATATGCCGATAAGCCGGTTCCGGTTCTGCGGATCATCACTTTCACGGGGCTATTCCTTCCCTGGCGCTGGTAGTCGTTTCGGCAATGCTTGCTGCGGCTTTGTCGAGGCTCGTCAGTTCACGCGCGCGCATGCCGACGATGGTGCCGCGATCCACCCATTCGACCGCATAGATATAGAACTGCTGGAGAAAGGTGCCGATGTCGCGCACATAACCCTCATCGCCCTTTCGCACCAGGTTTTCGCCAACGTCTTTGCCGGGATAGGTGCCGTCATTCTTTATGTGGCGCGTGGCACGAACCCGCTCGCCTGGTAGAAATTGCGGTGAACAGCCGATTTCCACTTCTTGTTCGCGTCCTATGCCCACGGTGGTGCCTCACTTTCTTGAGACTGCTCGGCTTAACCGCGGAGGTCAAACCTTTGGACGAGATATTGCCTTCGGCGGCCAGCGAACAGGCGATCAGGCTGGAACGCAGGTCTTCGGTACCGGACATACCGATGCGCATTGCTGCGTCTCGAAAGCTCCCTCGCATTCTGTGCACTTCTTCGGATCGATCACGTAGTTCTCGCCCTTCAGTTCTATCGCACCTGATGGACATTCGAACTCGCAGGCTCCGCACTGGGTGCATTGGGATGCGATGATCTTGAAGGCCATTTTCAACTCCTGAGGAGGTTAAACTAAAAAAAATTCACGCCGTCCCTGTCAGCAGGTCGACTCCAAACTCGGTGGCATAAACCATGCTGATGGCGGTTTCGATGTACTCATAGGTATAAGAGTCCACTGCTCGAATGCCCGCGTCCGCCAACCGCTTTTTAGGGCAATCTCCGATCTTTGCGCAGAGCACGATGTCGATCCCCTCGAGCGCAACTATCACACCGTCGAGTGTAGCGTCGTCACCCCAACCGCCGCGGCAATATTGCTCGACCTTGCGATGCCCCACGAAGGCGATTCCTCTCGGAGAGGCTTCATAAATCTGGAACTCTTTCGCATGGCCGAAATGTTCGTTTATGCGGCCGCCGCCCTTGGTCGCCACCGCGACGTGAAGCGACCCGTCGGGGCCGGCTGCTTTGACCATTTCGATCGCCTCGCTCTTGGCTGCTGCGTGATTGCCTCTCTCCCGCGCCACTACTTCCCGGTATGCCTCGCGATTGCGCTCGTCGTACGAGACTGCATCGGGAATGTGGTCGAGCGTGAATTCTTTGCCACGATCCTCGCCGAGCAGACCGACGGCATCGGCCCGGCATTGCCGACAATGACGCATCAGCTTGGCGCCTTTTTCGAGACGACCTTGAAGCGCCTTCAATTCGATTGCCCGCGGAGCGCGCTGTCCGGTCAGGCCATAGTAAGTGCCGTGCGCTGGGTCCGAAATCAGGGGCATCACATTATGCAAGAACGCGCCGCGCTCTTTCACCCATCTGTTCACCTCGATCAGGTGCTCGTCATTGACCCCGGGTATCATGACCGAATTGACCTTGACGAGGATGCCCCGCGCCGCCAGCATTTCCAAACCCAACATCTGTCGCTTGTGCAGGATTTCGGCGGCTTCGATGCCGGTGTAGCGCCGGTGATTGTAAAAGACCCAGGGATATATCTTTGCGCCGATTTGCGGGTCGACCATGTTGATTGTGATGGTCACGTGATCGACATTCATGCGTGCAAGCTCATCGACATGATCTGGCAATGCTAGCCCGTTGGTGGAGATACACAGCTTGACGTCGGGAATTTCCGCGGCAACTTTTTCGAAGGTCGCCTTGGTTCTCCTCCAGTCGTAACAGGCATCGCCCGGACCGGCGATTCCGACGACCGAAAGCTGCGGCACTTCGTTGGCGACCGAAATAACTTTGCGCAGCGCCTGCTCTGGCGTCAGCTTTTCCGAGACGACACCGGGCCGGCTTTCGTTTGCGCAGTCATATTTCCGATTGCAGTAGTTGCACTGGATATTGCAAGCCGGTGCGACGGCGACGTGCATGCGCGCGAAATAGTGGTGTGCTTCTTCCGAGTAGCAGGGATGATCCTTTATCTTCTCCCATGTCGCTGGATCCATGTCATCCGGTTTTGCGGTTGAGCCGCAGGATGAGGATTTGCAGCTGTCGGACTTCGCATTGGTCAGCCTATTGTCGGACGTTTTGGCGCTGGCCGAGCGATCAAGCGAAATCATCGATGCGGTCATCTAGCAATTCCGTTGCTGGTGAAGATTGCAGTTCAAACTGCAAGACCTATGCCAGGGCCCGGGATTGTCTTATGTCCGGCGTTTTAGTGTTTCGCGTTGGATTGCATACACTTGCTCCCGCACGATTTCGTTCGTTCATGACAATCGGCACATGGATCTCGTCGCGAATGCGACGCGCCTCTGTCACGTAGAGTGCCGAGAGCGCATTTCCGACCTGACGAACGACATAGGCTTAGAACTTTTTCATCTCGATATTGTGCCGGCGCAGAGCATAGCCGACCTGACGGGGCGTGAGGCCGAGCATACGAGCCGCTTTGGCCTGAACCCATCCGACTTTCTCCATTGCCTCGATCAGCCGGTCCCGCTCTGTGAGGCGCGGTGATAGGGCTGGGCAAGCCGGACCATTGGGGTCGCAGGCCTTGAAGGGCGCTACCTCGGGATGCGAGACGCTGCCTGGTTGGGTAGAGAGCGGCGATACTGCCGGCGTTGTTCCACCCCGAGTGAGCTCATCGATAGGCTTACCCTCGCGGCCGCCGCCGTCGCCTTTCCAAAGACGAGCCGAAAGACATTGGTTGTTCTGGCACGCAAAATCCGAGGGAACGATCGTCTTCGAGCGCGCCAACGTCGCCGTCCTACGCACGCAATTTTCCAGCTCGCGGACGTTCCCAGGAAAATAGCATTGCGAAATCAGGTCTAGCGCCTGCGCCGTGAAGGCGTGCTCGCGATTGTTCTCCCGGTTGAAACGGTCGAGAAAGACTTTTGAAAGGCGCGAAATGTCTCCGGGCCGCTCTCTGAGTGGTGGCAAGACGATCGGCACGACATTGATGCGATAGTAAAGGTCGGCTCTGAACTCGCCATTTGCAACAGCCGCCTCGAGGTCCTTGTTGGTTGCGCATACGAGTCTGATGTCGACTTTGAGGGTCTTGGTTCCGCCAACCCGCTCCAGCTCGCCTTCCTGCAGCACGCGCAAAAGCTTGGCTTGAAAGGCAGGCGAAATTTCGCCAATTTCATCAAGGAGCAGCGTTCCGCCATTTGCCAATTCGAAACGCCCCGCGCGCTGCGATACAGCACCGGTGAAAGCGCCCTTTTCATGTCCGAAGAGTTCCGATTCCAGGACACCTTCAGGCAGTGCGGCGCAGTTCAATTTGACAAAAGACTTCTTGCGGCGAGGGGAAAGCTCATGAATGGCCTGTGCGAAAAATTCCTTGCCAGTGCCGCTTTCACCCCGCAGAAGCACTGTGGTATTCGTCATAGCCACCGCAGAGACGATTTCCAACACCCGCCTGACTGCAGGGCTTTCTCCGACGATCCAGTCGACTTTGGCTCTTGAGTTTTGGCTCGGATCATTCCGTCCCCCTTCGGCGGATTTCCGGTGCAGCTGGATGATTTGCGGACCGGACGTGCTCAGGGCTCGGTGGAACGCGATCGTCTGGCCGATAAGATCGGCGACCATGGTAAGGAAGCGAATATCCTCGTTGTGACGCAGTTCAGTGGCGCTGTCCCTGAAGCGGTCGATCCATAACGTCCCGACCAGTTTGTGCGCAGCCCTCAAAGGAACCCCGATAAATGTGATGGGGATCGTGTCGCTGCTCAAAGACGGCTGAGGGTCAGCCCGAAAAAGTTCGGATTTACTGGTCTCCCTTATCACCAGCGGCTGTCCGGTCGTCACGATCTGATCCATTGCAGCCGGTGGGATGGTGTGGCGTGCGCCGGATTGACGAGAATCGGCGACGCCGGCCGACGCGGTAATTTCCGGCTCCCCTTCGCTCGCCCATATAACGATTGCCCCATGACGCATTCGCAAAAACGTGGGGAGGATATTGGCGACCTTGACAAGCGTGATCTCCAGCGGGGCAGCGGCCGTTAGGAGCTTCGATATTTCGTAGATCCCGCTGCAGGAGATTCCGACTTCAGGCGTTTTGCTGGATACCCCGGGCAAAGGTCCAACTTCATCGACGCAATCGCGTAGAATGCGGGTCATTTTCAACACCCCTAGCTGTGTAGAATGCCCCCATTCCAACCACTGTTTGTGCTTATTTGTATAAGCGGAAACTCTAATGGTAGTTTCTGAAATTGCAAGCTGGTTCCTGTCAAAATTGATGCAGCGCCTGGCTGTGACGACATAATGTGTTTTTCAAAAGTTTAACAATAAATTGTTCACCCGAACTTGAAGAGAACACCAAAGCCGCCTCGTGGATAGTTCCACGTGATGTCCCCACTTGCCTCACACAGCACCCTGCATGTGCCGCACTCCATGCAGCCGTCGGCGGCAATCTCCACTTGGCCTTTGTCATTCAGTTCATAGCATTTTGCCGGGCAGATGCGTGTTAGCGCCAAAAGGTTTGCACTCGGATGCTCGTGCGGCCGCACCTTAATGTGCGGGCGTCCCTGATCAACCAGATAGCGATTCTGGAAAAGCTTGTCCTCAACACGCAACTTCGTCACTGCAACGGTCATCCTATTTCTCCTTCAACGCCAAGCCAATGCCAGACGCACCGCGTCGCTGACCAGCCCCCAGCGCGAACGCGCCTTTATGAAAGCGGCCGTTGTCGCCCTTTCATTTTCGATCTTCGGCGTACCATCGACACGCATGAAATTTTTCGAAGCTTCAGACATCAACTTCGGGTATGTCATGAAGAAATTGCGGGAATTGGTATGAAGTAGGGCCGGCATGTCTTTGTATTTCCTAAGATCTTTAATGACAAAGGAATCGTCCAGCATCGTCTTGTATAGTGCGAGGTTTCTTTTGGTCATTCGACCTCCGCGGCTCTTGACCTCGAAAATAGCCTCCCCGGCGATGCGACCTGACGTCATGGCGAGATTGGAACCTTCGCGGTGAACGGCATTGTTGAGCTGTGCTGCGTCGCCGACAACGACCCAGCCATCGCCGAAGAGCGCGGGAATTGCCTTGTACCCACCTTCGGGAATGAGATGAGCTGCATATTCCTTGACTTCCGAATCCGCGATCAGATGTTTGATCGACGGATGGTTCTTGAACGCTTCGAGCAACTCGTAAGGGCTTTCGCACGTTGCGGCGAAGTCGGAGACGAGGCAACCGATGCCAAGAGAGATCGACTCCTTATTGGTATAAAGGAAGGCGAGCCCGGCCATGCCGCGGGAGATGGTGCCGGCCGCCTCGATCACACAACCCTCGTTGCCATGAAGACCGAAGCGCTGATCGATCACGTCTTCTGGCAGAAAATGTATTTCCTTGACAGCGAGAGCCACGCTCTCCGAAGTCGGCGTCTGACGCAAACCGGCCCGGGCGCCGAGCAACCCATTGGCGCCTTCCGCAAGAACGACCGTGTCCGCAAGTATGACATCGCCAGTACGGTCAGTGCGCACGCCGATCACCTTGCCCCCTTCCTGGGCAAGTTCTGTCGCCGTCGTCTCGCAAAGGACTGTCGCTCCCGCCTCACGCACCTTACGCGAAAACCAACGGTCGAACTGAGCGCGAATGATTGTATAGCGCTCTGGCGTCGACTCGTTGAAATCATCCGATCGGTATTGGATCCCAACGTGGGATGTGTCATCCATCATCCAGAAGCGCTGCTCGACGAGATGCCGCTCAAGAGGCGCATCATCTCGAAAATTCGGGATGATTTTCTCCAGCATGTTCGCGTACATGATTGCGCCCTGGACGTTCTTTGAGCCCGGATACTCGCCACGCTCCAATTGCAGGACTTTCAAGCCACGGCTCGCCATGGTGTAAGCAGCCGCATTCCCGGCCATGCCCGCGCCAATCACGATGGCGTCAAACTTTTCCCCGCTCATAACCCGTGCCCCCTAATTCGCAAGCTTATCGCGACTGTGCGGCGACAGCCGTTGGGTGAAAACATCAGTGAGGGCCGGCAAGAAGCGGATCGCATCCGTCACGACGCCAACGTGGGCGAAGTCGAAAATCGGCGCGTTCGGATCGGTGTTGATCGCCACAATGAGATCAGCGCCCTCGACGCCAACCCGGTGCTGAATGGCGCCGGAAATCCCGGCCGCTATATAGAGCTTCGGCCGGATAGTCTTACCCGTTTGCCCGATCTGCCGATCAGCCGGCATCCAGCCTTTCTGGACCAGCGGCCGTGAACAGCCGTATTCGGCTCCAATTACCCGCGCGAGATTCTTCGCCAGCTTCAGGTTCTCCGATGTTCCAAGACCGAGGCCGCCGCCCACCACCACATCGGCATAGGCGAGATTGGAATTTGTCGATTGCACGTCGGAAATGAACCCGAGGACTTTGGTGACGATCTCCTCCTCGACCATCAGGACCCCATGCTGAATGACGCAGCCGATAGGCTTGTTCGTGCGCTGCGGCATCGCCATGACCCTTGGCCGCACTGTCGCCATCTGCGGTCTGCAGTTGAGCGTGTAGATTGTGCATAGTAGAGAGCCGCCGAAAGTCGGCCGCGTTGCGGCAAGCGAACCGTCCGCATCCACATCGAGTTCGGTGCAGTCCGCGGTGAGCCCCGTCAACAAGGTCGTCGCCACGGAACCGGCAAGGTCGCGACCAAGCGTCGTCGCACCGAGAAGCAGGATCTCGGGTTGGTAAGTGGCGACGAGATTTGTCAGAGCTTTGGTGAAGGGCTCGTTCCTATAGTCTTCGAGCAGGGGGTTCTCCACCAGATACGCAACGTCGGCGCCATAGGCAAACGCCTCTGCGATGGCCAGCTGCGTGGCGTCCCCCGGAGGTCCGAGCACGACACCTGCGAGTTTGACGCCAAGCTTGTCCGCCAGCTTGCGGCCTTCTCCCAGCAGTTCGAAGGAGACGGGATGGACATTTCCGCGCTCCACTTCGATGAAGACCCAAACATGGCGGTAGTCTTTGAAATGATCGGGCAGTTCTTTCTTCATTCCCGCGCGGCCGACGGCTGGGCGCGGTATTTCTTGATTTGCGGTCAACGTCATGGCTCCTTGCCGTTATGCGCTGGCGTCGAAGGCGAGTTCGTGTTCGAGCGCCGGCTGACGGGCGAAGATTTCGACAATCAACTCATCAGCAAGATCGCCGAGCGCCTTATCGGTGGTGGTGATTTGCTCTGCCTTTTCCGTCCTTACTGTCGGGGCAAAGACGCGTTTGACGACCGTCGGCGAACCACGCAGTCCACACTTGCTGAGGTCCTCGATGCCGGCGTCGCCCGCGCTCCATTTTACGATCTGACTGCGTGCGGCACGTAGCGCGTCATCAAGCGAGCCGCGGCGGATTTCGTTGGTGCCTTCCAGCATAGTGATGAGGCAGGGAAGCCTGCCATGCAGCATCTGGGTACCGCCTTCCGAACGGCGGTCGACCTTAATTTCGCGTGCATCAAGATCGAGGGAGCAAATCTTCGAAACGTAAGTGAGTTGCAGGAGGTCGAGGCGCTTAGCAATGCCCGGCCCGACTTGGGCAGTGTCGCCGTCGATGGTCTGCTTGCCCGTGAAAACGATGTCGGGGGCGCCGAAGGTCTCGCCGATTTTTGCAATCGCCTGCGACAAAGCAAAGGAAGTCGCCAGGGTATCGGATCCCGCAAAATAGCGGTCGGTCAACAATACCGCCCGATCCGCACCGTAAGTGAGCGCCTTGCGCAACGAATCCTCTGCCATGGGCGGCCCCATCGTGAGCACGGTGACCTCGCCGCCATGCACGTCACGCAACCGCAGTGCTTCTTCAAGGGCGAATAGATCGTAAGGATTTATGATGGTCGGCACACCCTGGCGCATGATCGTGTTCGTTACAGGATGGACGCGAATCTGTGCGGAGTCCGGCACCTGCTTGATACAGACTACGACGTGCATGTGGTCTCCTAGCTGCTGTTAAATGGCGGGTTTGGCGCTTCGTGTCCTCTAAAGCACTATCTGTGCCAAGGTTTTTGAATGTGGCATCCCTTTGAAATTTCAATGATTTATGCTGAGGTGCCGACACTGGACTCGCCATTGTCGGCTTCGCGACATCGTTCAAGCCGGAACCATGTCGCATTCACTCCCTGCCGAAACGCTTCAAGATAGAATCGAATGGCACGAACGTGTGACCCGGTTGGGCAGGCTTGGCCGGATTGTGATCGTTGAGCACCTTGAAGACCCGGTGCGCAAGTGGCGAGGACGTCGCAAAATCTTCGTAGGCGCGTTCAAGCATGGCGCGTGCTCTGGCAGCAATCACCTGTTCCGGGAGATCGGCGAAATCCTCTTCGGCGAGGTATTGTCCCATCCGCTTCATGATGTGAAGCCGCGAGACGTCAAGCACCTTCGGATCATAGGCGACGTCAAGCAGCGCGAAAAACTCCTCCGCGGCAGACAGATTTTTCAACCGCGCGAGGATTTCGGCCGTATCGCTGGTTCGACTGGCGTTGCAAAAACTGTTCATAACATTCTCCCCGTTTGGAACGATGCTCTGTGGTGCTCCGGTGCGATGACCCGCGGTCGCGAAAGCCCCGCAGGAAAAGTGCTCGCTCTTACGGCTACAAGTGGCTTTGCCAGTCCGAGCTCTTCTGCCTCGCAACAGCGACGAACATCGCCTGGTTCCGTCAAGCCAGATCGAGTCTTCAGAAAGTGAACCGCTTCATGAGGTGTTTCCGTCCGTCTCCGTAGGCTTCATAAAAGCCAAAGGTCTTCGCCGCTTTGCCGGCGTCGGCTTAAACGAAGAACCATCTCGTAAACTGCCGACGATTCCGGGTAAGACATCGAGCACGCGATCTATATCCTCCTCGCAATTATCACGCGACAGGGAGAAGCGAATGACCCCGTGGCTCGAGATATCGGGAATGTTCATCGCGGTCAGGACATGGCTCGGCTGCGGCGACTGAGAAGTGCAAGCCGAGCCGGAAGAACAGGCGATGCCATAGCGGTCGAGGAGAAGCAGTAAGCCATCACCGTCGACTTGGTCGAAGGCGATGTTGGAGGTGTTCGGCAACCGCTTTTGCTTATCGCCGGTGACGAACGCATCTGGGATGCGCTGCAGAAGCCCTCTTTCCAGGCGATCTCGCAGCGATCTTACTCGTCCGTTCTCTTCCTTCATGAAGCTCGACGCAAGTTCAGCGGCCTTGCCGAGCCCGACGATGCCAGCGGTATTTTCCGTGCCGGCGCGCCGGTCGCGCTCCTGATGTCCCCCCTTGATCATCGGATCGAAGCGCACGCCGCGCTTTACCCAAAGCGCACCAATCCCTTTGGGTCCGTGCAGCTTGTGGCCCGAGAGCGACAACATGTCGATCGCACTCGATTTCAGGTCCATCGGCAGCTTGCCGACCGCCTGCACTGCGTCTGTATGGAAAAAAGCGCCAACTTCCTTGGCCAACTTAGCGAGGTCAGCGACAGGAAAAATCGCGCCCGTTTCATTGTTTGCCCACATGATCGAGACGAGTGCAACATGTGGGGTGAGGGCAGCCCGGTATGTGCGCAGGTCGAGGCGACCATGCCGATCGACTGGAATCCTGTGCACCTTTATGCCACGCGTCCTCTCAAGGTGCGCGCAGAGCGTTAGCACGGCCGGATGCTCGACTGCGGACGTCACGATCTGTGTGCGATCGGGCATGATTTCGAGCGCTGACAGGATCGCTGCATTATCGCTTTCCGTGCCGCCGGAGGTAAAGACGATCTCATGCTCGAACTCTGCACCGATCAAAGCTTGCAATCGTTTGCGCGCGGTCATTATCGCGGCACTTGCCGAGGCACCAAAACTGTGACTGGACGAAGGATTGGCAAATTGATCAGTAAAGAACGGCAACATCGCTTGTACGACTTCAGGATCAACTCGCGTCGTTGCATTGTTGTCGAGATAGACAGATCTCATGGAAGCGATCCTCAGTTGGCGGAGTGACCTCGGGTAGGCTCCGTCGTTCACTGCTCGGGCAAGAACAATCGCCGCAGCGTTCGATTGGTCGAATTGGCTGCAGGAACGTTATCTGGCAATTTCAGGCTCCGGTGAACTTTGTTCAGGCGAGCTCCAAGCATCCTCGATCCGCGGCGACATGCCGCCGAAAAACCCCGTCGGTTACAAAGATATTTCTTGGACCTCGAGTACGCTGCCTTCCTTTGTGCCTGCCGACAAACTCGTCTCTGACCTAACGAGGCCTTCAATGAACAGCGCCGCAGGGACCGTAACAGTCGCTTCTTCGACAGCTGTGAAGCATGTGACCGGATCGCGCGACTTTGCGCCACACATGAGGCAAACGGCGACGGCGAGGTGGATGGCGGCCGGTCGACAACATACGTTAAGTCGCAATTGATGTTTCGAATGGCTTCATAGGCGCTCTTGCCCACAATAAATTCGATGAACTCGGACGAGCAGGCGATCGCGAAACGGGTTCGGAGCGACTGCAGTGTTGCGGCACTGATCGCTTCCGTCGGCCGATCGAATCCCATCATTAATTCAACCGCATCCCCAGATGCGACCTTGTTTTCAGATTTGGCTGTTTGCAGAATGCGGGCGCCCTTGTGATCGCAAAATGATGTCTTGAGCTTGCCGCGATACTTCCGCATGACTTTTCACACCAACCCCGGATGGTCAGGCAAAGGACTTGCCACAAGCGCACATCTCTGCCGCGTTGGGGTTGTCGAAGACAAATCCTGAGGACTCCAGCCGTGTAACGAAGTCCACCGTCATGCCGTTGACGTGTGGTTGAGAGCCTACGTCCACGAACAGTGTAATCCCGCCTGTTTCGATGATCGCATCGCCCTCGCGTGGGCCGCTCTCCGGTCCCATCAGGTATTTGAGCCCGGCGCAGCCGCCGGTCTCGACCGCGATGCGCAGGCCTTCGGCCGGCTCGTCCGCTCGGCTGAGCGCAATCTTCATGGCGGCAACGGCGTTCTCTGTGAGCGTGATCATAAATATGGTTCTCATTGGTCGTCGGGAAATTTGCAAATGACCTTGCATGTGCCGTGCCAAAGAGAAAAGCATTGAGCAGGCGTCGGATCTTCCGCTGGCAATATGCATGCGCATGCCCGACAATGCCCGACATCACTGAACGTCCAACATCAAAAAGGAGCAGTCACCCGTGATTTGGGGACGCCCGCCAAAGACATCACTGCGCCATTTTCACGCCGTTGCCGTCATCGTAGCTGGGAAAAGGTTTGTAGCAGGCGCACCGGGAAAGGCCCTGGGTACCAACAACGATTGTCTGGTTTGTCGATTAGCCGACATTTTGCGTTGGCCAATCTGTATTTGCACGCTCATCACGTTGTTGAGAAACTCCCGGAGAGTTGTGCCGACGCTGTTTATCGCCAGGCTGGCATAATTTTTGAAGCTTTCTCGTCATGGCCGCTATAGCTGCAGGCGACCTTGATCAATGAAACGAAGGAGCAAAAGCGCCGTGTCAGATCAGCATCAATTCCAGATCTTAAAGGGAAAGAGCATCAGTCCCAGGATACTAATGTCTGATCGGTGGCGACATTCACAGTCATCCAATGCCAGGCTATGGCTGCGAATGGGCTTGGAGATAGACTTTGACGACTATGTACTTACCTGTGTCTTTTCGCGAGCGCTTCAGGAGATTGAAGCTGGCCAGGCGTCGGCGACCGAGGCGACCGGGCTTTCTCGCGCCGAGCTGCGGGACATCCTGACACGAAGTTTTCATGCCAAGCTCATCGACGCCTTTTTTCCGGAAGAGGCGAGCGATCCAGAGCTCGGCACGGAGGAAGAGCTCCTGCGTGACTTGCTACTTTCGCATGCCCGTCCAAACGATCCATTCAGCGCCCGGTTTGCTAAAATCATTGCCCGCCGTGCCCTGCGCGACGACCATCTATGGCAGGACCTTGGTCTATTTGACCGAGCCGAGCTTGGTCGGTTGTTTGCCATGCATTTTCCGACGCTAGCGGCAGGCAATACCAACAATATGAGGTGGAAGAAGTACCTTTACCGCAAGCTCTGCGAGGCTGAAGGTTTCTCGCTCTGCGCCGCTCCCAGCTGTCAGGAATGCAGTGATTTTAACGCGTGCTTCGGCCCCGAAACGGATGAAGCCCGTCGTTAAGTCGCTTTCGCGAGCAGTGCAAGATCGTCAGCGCTTGGTCGGCGCCTATACAAATCCCGCACGGATCTCTCGACGACGTTGAACGGAAGAGGGGATATTCATTGCTTCCCGGTATTTTGCGACGGTGCGGCGCGCAATATCGATCCCGCTTTCCCGAAGTTGGGCGACCATATTGTCGTCGGAGAGCACACTGTCCTCCGTTTCCGCGGCGATCATTGCCCTGATGCGATGGCGGATCGCTTCGGCCGAGTGTGCCTCGCCGCCTTCCGAGGATGCAATCGCGACCGTGAAAAAATACTTCAGTTCGAACACGCCGCGAGGGGTGAGCATGTATTTGTTCGAAGTCACACGGCTCACCGTCGACTCATGCATCTCGATCGCGTCGGCGACAGTCTTAAGATTGAGAGGCCGAAGATAGGCAGTGCCGCGTTCCAGAAAGACATCCTGCTGGCGGACGATTTCAGTTGCTACCTTAAGGATCGTCTTGGCCCGCTGATCGAGGCTGCGAACCAACCAGTTCGCGTTCTGGAAGCATTCGTTGAGGAATGCCTGATCACCGGTATCATGCGCGGTCAGACGAGAGACTTCGGCAAAATAGGTTTGGTTGATGAGCACCTTGGGCAACATCTCGGGATTGAGTTCGATCTGCCACCCGCCTGCGGTCGAGGGCAGAACTCGAACGTCCGGTATGATGGCCTCCGGCCGTCCCGATTGGAACCGGTTTCCGGGCCTCGGATCGAGTGTCCGGATCTCATGCAACATGTCGAGAAGGTCGTCGTCGTCGACACCGCAGCGCCGCTTCAATGCGCGAAAGTCACGTTGTGCAACCAACTCAAGATTTGCGACCAGCGCTTCCATAGCAGGGTCGAACCGATCTTGCTGCCGTAACTGTATCTCGAGGCATTCCCTAAGAGTTCGTGCAAAGATTCCAGGTGGATCGAAATCCTGCAAGGTCGCGAGGACTCGCTCGACGTCAGCCTCGTGGACACCCAGCCTTGCCGCCAGCTCTGATAGGTGCACCTGAAGATATCCAGTGCTTTCCAGATGATTGGCAAGCGCACCGGCAATCAGCCGATCTCGTGAGCTGAATGCTGTGAGGGCGATCTGCCGGGCGACATCGTCGTGCAATGTTTCAGTAGAAGCAGCAAACTCCTCGAAGCCCGGCGGGTGCTCTGACGACGCGTTGGCGGAACTTCGAATTGATTTCCATTCTCCAAGTGGCTCGGGAGCCTCGAGCCTTGTCGGCGCATCAACCTTGCCATCGTGTGTGGCACTATCGGGCCTGTTCTCCGAGGTCGAGACGACATCGTCAGAGGCGATGCCGTCACTTGAAGCCAGTTCTAGAAACGGGTTCTTCTCCAATTCCTGCTCGATGAACTGATGCAGTTCGCCATGCGCCAGTTGCAGCAAGCGAATAGATTGGATGAGCTGAGGCGTAATAACCAGCGATTGCTTTTGGCGCTGGAGAAGGTTTGCTAAATACTGCATCCTAAGAGAGAAACCCCTATCGATCTTGGTACTTCGTCGCGCGAATTTTTCATTTTATGAGGCTTCAGTCCTCCGGTGGTTATGCTGCGGCCGTGGCCTTCAGCGTTTCCAGGACGTTTTGCGGCGATGAAATGCCGTAGGGATCGGTTTGACAGTTGTCCGAGAAGCCTTCTTCCTCAAACCACTGCTCTACCACGCCGTTATCGACCAGCGCCGCGTAGCGCCAGGAGCGCATTCCGAAACCGAGATTGTGCTTGGCAACGAGCATGCCCATCTTGCGAGTAAATTCTCCCGACCCGTCAGGGATGAGCTTGACGTTGAGAAGCCCTACGGACTTGCCCCAGGCGTTCATGACGAATGCATCGTTTACGGAGAGACAGTAAATCTCATCGATGCCCTTCTTTTGAAACTCCCCATAAAGCCTTTCGAAATCCGGTAGCTGTTGGTTGGTGCAGGTGGGGGTGAAGGCGCCTGGCAGCGAAAACAAGATGACGCGCTTGCCGCGGAAATAGTCGTCGGATGTCTTGTCTTTCCACCGATAAGGGTTCGGCCCTGGTAGGGCCTCATCGCGAACACGCGTCCGGAATGTGACGAAGGGAACCTTCTTTTTGATGTTCATCTAACTGTTCCTCATACCGACAATTGACGCGATGTTTGGCGATTGCGGCTGCATATCCGATCTCGGTCGATATATATTGATCAAGCAAGCGCCATGCCATTTGCCTTAAATGCAGAAAATCATTGTACTGCCGGAAGGAGCCTGGGTTTGAGTAGGAGCGCCTCCGACAAGGGCGCTGACCCAACCTTCTCACCTCGAATGACCTCCGCCGCGGTGACATCGGTTGGGTCGCTTGTTATCGGCAAGCGTCCGATGTTCGCAAAAGACGGAACCGTTTCGGATAGTCATGTCAGATCCTTGAACGAGCACCGCCGGCAGGCTTTGACGTGGCCGCCGTGCTCGCGTTCTTAGGCATAGCGATTTGCCGAGACAGCTCTTCTCATTGCACCGACTGATGTGCCGCTGTTGTTGCTCTCGATCATATCCAGATCGGGACGTGCGCCACCCTCCAGCTCTTCGGCAAGGCGCCCGCGTGTCCGGTCGCAATGAGATTAAAAGTTCGTGCCGTGTCATCGCTATTGAATGATTAGGTTCTCCCTCGCGGGGTCATTCGCCAACCTTTTGATGTGCGAAACGGGACAAGAATGTCGGGAGACCGACGATTGGATTACAAGGCCTGGCCGCCGGCCGGGGCAAGTCGTGCAGTGCGGCCGCCCGCGCTCATCCGGCATGCAACTTGCGTCTTTGATTGTTCGCTGCGCTTGGAACTTTCCGATTTTTGATGGAGCATGACATGGATCAAAAGGTTTTCGTTCCAAAGAGCATCGGGGCGATTGAGGATCCGACGAAATCGCTCCGCGATCTGATTTCCTCCCCAGACCTGACGCACCTGATGGGAGCGCATGATGGGCTTTCCGCGGCGGTCGCCATGCAGGCGGGCTTCAAGGCCATTTGGGCGTCTGGCCCGTGCATTTCGAAGAGCCTCGGCTATCGCGACGTCAAGGAGGCAAGCTGGACACATTTGATAGAGGTGATGGAACGAATGGCGGACGCCAGCGGCCTGCCGATCCTCGCTGACGGTGATTCCGGCTTCGGGAACATGAATGGCGCGCGGTTAATGACAGCAAGGCTCTTGCAGCATGGTGCCTCTGGTGTGTGCATCGATGATAAGAGCTTCCCGAAAATGAATTCCTCTGTCGGCAATCGTCCTCCGCTGGACGATATCGAAAAGTTTTCCGGCCGCCTAAAGGCGATTAAGGATGCCACGGGAAACGACCTCGTGCTTGTCGCTCGCACCGAAGCCTTGATCGCCGGTTACGGTCTCAAGGCGGCACTATTGCGCGCGGACGCCTACGCGAACGCCGGCGCCGATGCAATCCTGATCCACTCGGGGGAAGCGAAGACGCACGAGGTTCTCACCTTTGCGAAGCAATGGAAACGGCTTCCTATCATGATTGCGCCTTCGAATTACTATCGCACAGTCATTTCAGCGCATCATGAGGCTGGCATCTCGAATGTCGTCTGGGTCAACCATGCGATGCGTGCAGCGATTGCAGGTATGCGGGCCGCGTACAACTGGATCATCGCCGAAGCAAGCGCCGGGCCGATTGGGCAGGAGGTCGCGAAGCTCGACGACGGACCCGCTGCGTTATGGTGAACCGTCTTCGGCGAAAATCGGTATCTCTCTGCGCGCGTGATTAGCATTTGTAAGCTGAAGCGGTCAGCCTCGGTACGGTGTCTGCGGAGCCCGATCCGGACGACTTAATGAGACACTTTCCCGCCGAGCTGATGACAATGTGGCCGATCGGCAAGGATGTGGGCTTTGAATGACCGCCCCGATATCATCGAGCCTATCGAGGATGCGGAGCCGCCGTCACTGTGATCGGTGACGAGATTTTGAAAGAACGTGCCGCAGAAAGGTACCACGATCGTCCGTTTGAAGTCGGCATTATCGTTAACTAAGCAGAACATGATGGGACCCTTTCATTTGTGGTGATGTAGGTCGCTCTCACATGCTTTCCCTCGGTCCAATCACGCAGCCGGTTTGGATGGGTGCCGTTGATAACGACCCCCGCAGCACCCCGCAATGACATGAAATGAGCTGCACAAGCATCGACTGACGCATGACCAAGCTCGGCAAGATCGTGGGCATCTATTTCCTCGATCAACGCCCCCGGATCGTGAGTTGCCGCATTGCGATAGACGCCGTCTACATCGGTCAGAATTGCCAGTAGCGGAGCATTGGTTACCCACGCAATCCACGCCGCCACAGCGTTAGACGTTATGTCCAAACTCCATTCGACCGAATCCGTTGTGAAGAGCATGCGCGAGGCAAGCAGAACCGGAATTTTGCCAACCTTTGCCAGGCTCCGACATTCGCTCAACGTTGCAGACGGAACAAGTTTCGAAGAGAAGGCACGATTCGCCAGCAAATATCCTGTCTCATCTTGGACAAGAGCGCACGCGTGATGGGTCATCACCGATGGGGGAGGATATAGGTCTTCAACACGCTCAATCGCCTTGTCGTTTAAGTCTCCGCCAGGAACGACCAAAATTCGATGTCCACGCTCGACCAAGCGCTCGAGTTCGGCGACAGCCGTCCTAAAAACCGACAGATCATGCATGAGGCTTCCGTGGAACTTGACAACTATTGAAAAGCCGCATGGGGGAAGACTTTGGGTGAACATGCCTGAACCTCGCCCTGCCACTGTGAAGGCGCCATGTAGGTTTTGCGGGCTTCTCGATGTCAGATGGAGAACTGAGACCTTCTGAAAAGCCGCAGCGTACAACTGCATCCGTTCAACGCCATTTGGGAGAGCAAGCTCGATTACGTTGAACCTAATGTCGAGAAGTTTCGTCGCGTTTGAAAAGTCGCTCTTCCTCCATTTCTCCGCAATTCTTCACCGAACGATGTTGGAGACGTCTCGAACGTGCTACGGCTCTTTGTCCGGGATGCTCAAGCTGACGGGCCTTTCATTTAGCTGTAGGCCTACATGATCCAGTGTTCCACGCAGCGACCAACGAGAGAAATATGTCTCGGCGGCTCTCACTGCGTCGCAACAACCTCAAAAACCATGCCAACTTTGCAGAGCGAGCCCGCGAAAAGTTTTCTCAATGTTTCCTACCGACTTAGGGCTGAAGATAGCGAACACCTCAGAGGCGGCGTCGTGAAGATTCAAACGCACACACTGTCCAATTCGTCAGATAACCGACACGGGTTTTGTTAAGTCAATTTCTCGCCGTCCCACGCTAAACATTTGAAATTGACGAACGAAACCATTCCGTCCGGCGACACGGGTCGCGTTGGCGTGAGATTTGAATGGGATGGGTGCTGGAATGGCGATGCTGACCTGTAAACGATTATTCGATCCGGTCGGCAGGAGAAAAGGCGGACCGTATCAAATCGTCCAATCGGATTTTGTCAAAGAAGAGAACAATGGAAGCCAAAAGAGCGAACGGTCTGACGTGCCATATTCCCGACAACTTTAAGCCGCGGCTGAGCGAACTTACGGACGTCGAACCAAACGACGGTTTGACAGATGAGAAGCATATTGGCGGGCCGCCCCGTGCCAGGTGCAAAGTGTAGCATCTCCTCGATGATCCGCCGGCTCCGAATATCCTGGCGCCGTTGCGGCGTCGCTCAATGTACGAATGCCTCTTCCCATCTTGAAATTAGCGACAAAGCGATGCGCCACGAACAAATTACCGAATTACTTGATCGGGAGGCGATCCGTGATTGTCTTTATCGATACTGTCGCGGGATAGATCGGGCAGACGAGGCGGCGCTGCGCAGTGCGTACTGGCCGGATGCGCATGACAATCACGGCGCTTATTCGGGCTCGGCAGAGGGGTTCATAGAGTTCGCGCGCGGTGTCTTCAAGACCGAACAGCGCAACATCCATCAGATCACGAACATTCTGATCGAGTTCATCGACCCGGCGGAGGCTGCCGTCGAGAGTTACTTCACTGCGCTGCAACGCGGACCGGACGGGGCAAGGACACTACGTCAGGTTCTCTTGTGCGGCCGTTATTGCGATCTGTTTCAGAAAAGGGAAGGTGAGTGGCGCATCGCCGAGCGGACTGTCGTCTACGATTGGTTCGAGGAACAGCCCGCGCCAGTGACCTCCGAGACGGAGCGTTTCGGTCTCCGGCAGCCGATCGGGGCATCATATCCAATCGATCCGGTCTATGCGCTCTTGAACCGTCGTTTTCTTCAGAAACGTGAAGGCCACATGGCGAAAACGCCTCGGTGATGAGCGGTTTCAGATCTTCGTCGGCGGCGAAATGGAAACGTGACCTTTCTGTCTACCGCCATGTCGGGATGGTTGTCCGGAAAAAAGGTCCGGGAAACGGTCAGGAGAATTCCTCATGAGAAAGCAACGCGTCGTCATCATTACAGGCGCTGCAGGCGGGATCGGCCGCGCACTCGTCGACGCTCATCTCAATGTCGGGGACATTGTTGTTGCCGCGGACCTCCCGGACAGCGGTGTGCTTGAACTGGCTCGCGGTTTCGGCGCTGCGGATCTCGGACTTGAATTCGATGTCTCACGGGAAGAGGACATCCTTGTCCTTTATGAGCGGATCGACGCGCAGTTCGACCACATCGACGTTCTTGTCAATAACGCGGCGATGGGGCCCAGCATGGCCGCGACCACGCAGACCCCCATCGACGACTTCCGACGCGTATTGGCGGTAAATCTGATCGGGCCCTTCCTCATGGCTCGCGAAGCCGCACGGCGGATGCAGCCAGGTGCTGCGATTATCAACGTCGCCTCGATGGCCGGGATAATTGGCAATCCAAAACGCAACGCCTACGCTGCTTCGAAAGCGGGCCTTATCTCGATTACGAAGTCGCTCGCCTGCGAGTTGGCTTCACTTGGCATCCGCGTGATGGCAGTGGCGCCGGGCTATGTGCGAACGCCGATGGTCGCGCAATTGGAACACGCTGGCCAGACGAACTTAGAGGCGGTGCGCAGCCGTGTGCCGATGGGGCGCATGGCGCGTCCGGACGAAATTGCACGAGCCGTGCGGTTTCTCGCCAGCCCGGATGCGCACTGTATCAACGGCACGGTGCTGACAATTGATGGCGGGTGGATGTCCTTCAACCAGCCTGGCGACGCGCACCCGCGAGTAAGCGAAATACCACAAGCCGAACTTTCCCGTCCGCCACAATCAACCAATAAGCGGATTGTCCTCGTCACGGGCGGCGCGACCAGCATAGGCGCGGCCGTTGCTCGCCGCTTTGCAGCAAATGGCGATACCGTCGTACTTGCCGACATAAACGGCGCCGCGGCGGCGAAGTTCGCAAAATCCCTCGGCGGCGAGCACATTGGAAAATCCGTGGACATTGCAAGCGAAATGCAGGTGGTAGCACTGTTCGACGATTTGCGGGAGCGGTTCGGGGGGCTTGATGTCCTCGTCAACAGTGCCGCTTGGCCCGACAGTTGCAAGTCGGGAGTTGAGCAAACGCCTGCCGAGATCGCGCGCGTCATTGATGTCAACCTCACCGGTGCCTTCACCTGCGCGCGTGAGGCTATCAAAATGATGCGGCCCGACGGGGTAATCCTGAATATCGGATCCATCAACCGCTCCCTGACGATTGCCCAGCGCCATGCATATGGCGCATCAAAGGCGGGCTTGGAAATGCTGACCCGCTGCATGGCGGCCGAACTCGGGCCGGTTGGCATTCGGACTGCGACGATTGCTCTTGGCTTCATTCACACACCTGATAGCGCACAGAACGCGATCAGCCGCCGCAACCCAGCCCTTGGCGGGGGGCAGTTCGAAGGCATGGCAAACGCCGCGTTCTTCCTAGCTTCGCCAGATGCTTCATACATCAACGGATCGACCCTCTACGTCGGCGCCGGCTGACTTCGGACAATGTTGTATTCTACCCACGATCGGAAGCATTCACGGGAAATCGAAAACGACACTGTGTGCCAAACGGCATCCGGAGCGTCATCGAATTTGACAGTTTTAAGGAGCACTTGCGGCCGGGGAACGGCAAGCGATTTTGTTTCAAAGCCCCGAATATCAAAAAAGCCGATTGGATCAGTAGCCACGGATACATGCCCGCTGACCATTCGCGAATGGACCCAACGTGAATGAGGAAACGTTATGGAATTTGCGACCTTCATCCTTGCCTCCCAGCGGGGCTATCATCAATCGGCCGACAGAATCATCCGCAACTCAATCGAACAGGCAGTCCTTTCGGAGCAAGCTGGCTTCAACACCGCATGGTTTGCCGAACACCACTTCAACAACTATAGCCTCGTTCCATCGCCGTTGATGATGGTGGCCCATTGCGCCGGCCGGACGAACTCCATCCGCCTCGGCACTGGTGTTTGCGTATTGCCGCTTTATCAACCGCAGCGCCTGCTTTCCGAGATAGGTTTCGCCGATATCGTTTCGAGCGGCCGCCTGGAGCTTGGCGTCGGCTCTGGATATCAGCAGTTTGAGTTTGACCGCTTTGGTGTCGATATCGATGAGGCGCCCGCTGTCTTTTCGGAATATCTGGACGTCCTTCTCAAGGGCCTCACGCAAAAGATTTTTGAGCACAATGGCCAATATTTAAAGGTACCACCGACGGCGATTTCGGTGCGGACTATCCAGAAGCCGGCCCCCCCAATCTGGATCGCTACGGCGTCCGGATACAACATGGGCCGGGCCTATCGGGAAGGACACAATCTTTTCGTCACGGCATTCCACGATGGCTTGGGCGCTTTAAGCAAGCTTCGCGAGAGCGTCGAGAACGCGGCACTCGCAAAAGGTAAGGATGCCGCGGATGCCAAGATTTCGCTGTTGCGTTGTTGTTATGCCAGCGATAACGAAACGGAGATCAACAGCTATCTCGACAACGCCCGTTTCCAGCGCCGGCTATCGGAAGCGCTTCATCAGCGCCGCCAACAAACCGAGGACGGCTATCTTCTGCAGGAAACCCCGACCAAGCAGGACCTGTCGTTTCAGACGATGCGCGACAATCTACCAATCGGCAGTGTGAATCGGGTGATCGATCGCCTGCTCGAAGAGATCAGTGTGCTGAAGCCGTCCCAGATCGCAATTCACTGCCAATTGGGCGATTTCGATCATCAGGCGATGCTGCGGCAAATCGAACTCTGGGGAGACAAGATCATCCCGGCTGTCAACAAGTCGCTCGGTCATGCGCAGCCATGACCGGATAACCCCTTCCGAGATCACAGAGCAATTTTTGATGATGAACCGTCTGGATATCACTGAAGTCGGTCTCGGTTCACGGCGAACGGCCCTCGCTGACGATCCGGATCTCTGGCCAGAAGAGACGGCGATTTAGAGCCTGACCGAAAAAGAGTTGAGTGAAATCAGTCATTTGTGATTCTGTTTGTTTGCTTAGGACGAACGGAGACCACAATGGGTTGGACTGATTTCACCCGTCGGCAATATGCCCGACGCGCGAGTCGTTATGCAAGTGATCTGACGGACCGGGAGTGGGGGTTGATCTCGCCTTGCCTACCTGGGCCAAGGCGTTTGGGCAGGCCACGGAGAACCGATCTTCGCGAGGTCGTGAATGCGCTGCTTTATATTGCTTCGACGGGTTGTCAGTGGCGAATGCTGCCAAAGGACTTTCCACCGTTTACGACAGTTCAAGCCTATTTCTACGAATGGCGGGCAATGGGTTTATGGGGCCGGATCAACCATCGTCTTGTGATGGAGACGCGCGAGCTGGAAGGTCGGCAAGCCTCGCCGTCCGCTGGCGTGATCGACAGTCAGAGCGTGAAAACCACAGAAAGCGGCGGGATTTCGGGCTATGACGCCGGCAAGAAGCTCAAGGGGCGAAAGCGCCACATCATTGTCGACACGCTGGGGCTGATGGTCGGCCTGATAGTGCATGGCGCGGACATTCAGGACCGTGATGGGGCATTCGGTCTCCTGAAATCGATCCGCCACCGCTGGCCCTGGCTCCGACATGTTTTCGCCGATGGCGGCTATGCGGGCGACAAGCTGAAGGGGAGATTGGCGAAGTTCGGCCAGTGGACAATTGAAATCGTCAAGCGTTCCGACAAGGCCAAGGGCTTCACTGTCCTGCCGCGCCGCTGGGTGGTGGAACGGACCTTCGCCTGGCTCGGTCGTTGCCGTAGACTGGCCAAGGATTGGGAGAAAACGATCGCCTCCGCCGAGGCATGGATCACAATCGCCCACATCCGCATCCTTACACGGCGGCTCGCAAGATAAAGATATTGCTGAGGTCTTTTTGAGTCAGCCTCTTAGCTCGACTTTGTGCATTATGCGGCGAAGCAAAGCGCCTGCGCCATACGGACAAGTCGCCCTGGCGGTATTTTATGCATTTCCAGGTTTGACGGTGAGTGTCGATAAAGATCGTCGCTCCACAAAACGAGACGCACAGCGCCAATCGCATCTGTGAATGTCAGATCGGTTTTCCTGTACCATGCGGCGGCGTAAGGGCGCGTGCTTTGGCTGAGAACATCTCCCGCCCACAGCGTCACGAGACTATAGAGGGCCAGGAGCGAAGGTGTTGTGCGGATGATGGCGTTGCCATTCCACTGGCGCTGGGTCTCCACACCGAGATGGGCGCGTGTTTCGGCGAACGTCACTTCGATCTGCCAGCGCCGAACGAAATAGGCGATGATCTGGGTCGGCTCGAGCTCGGTATTGGTGCTCATAAACGCCTGCGGTTCGCGGCGGCCGGTCGGGTCTCGAACCAGGACCCAGCGAATTGGCCTTGGTGGGGTTCCCCGCCGATACCACAAGCCAGTGCCTGTCGTGATATCAAGGTGTTTATCGGTTTGTCTGCCATACCAGGTTGACGCGATGACGCGTTGCCAGACGGTCTTGGGATTGTTGAGGACCGCCTTGAGCTTGGGCAAGGGCATGCCTTTTTGTGCGGGCCGCCCGAGCGTATGTTCGTGTCGCGGATCTGGCGGGGTGAACAGACTGGCGTCGAGACGCAGGCGTGTGATGAGGGTGGCTCTGCCTGGTAGCGCTGCAGCCAATGTGTGGACAGCAAAACTGCTGTCGCCAACAAAGATGAGATCGCGTCCAGGCAGCCAGCGGCAAAGCTGCATCACGCCCTGTCTTGCCCAATCCGTCAGCAGTTTGTGCCTTCGTCCCCTCTTTTTGTCGTAGCGCTCTGAGGGGCATAAAAGCGTTAAGACTGGTAGGGCCTTGATGCATTTGGCCCATGGGACCGGGGCAAGAACCATGAAGCTCAACCAGCGCAAGCCGCTGGCTTTGACGAAGTGACCGTGACTGGAGCGCACTGGATCGCGATAAATGCCACGCGCGGCAATCTTTGGTCCCCATCGGCGTTCGATGGTGTCATCCATACCGATCACAATGGGACCATCGGGTACGAGGCTGGCGACAACGACCGATAACAGCCGCGAAGCCAACGTACGCGGGTTCCAACGCGCGCGATTGAGGAGCTGATGGTAGAGGGAAAAATTGCCAGCCTCGGCGCGGCCGGTGATCCGCAAACAGGACGTCACTGTTCGTTTGCCTGGAGACAGGATCGCACCCATCACCAGGACCAGGAGATGCTCCCAGCTGGGTGCCGTGAACCAGGGACGAAACGACGACAGCCACTGGCGAAGGATTTGCGGAACAGGATCACCCGACCCGACGCAGTTCTCATTATGATCGGTCATCCACCGGTTCGAATCCGGTCACGCGAAACAGGCAAGTCAGAGAGACTGCGGCGAATTGATTCACCCCGCTCAAATTGCCTCAAAATGAGAGTGCCGCGCGCGCCACGCTGCCAGTACGCGGAAGATCAGCGCCGCCGCTACAAACCCGAAACTCCAAAGAGATTTTGTACAAAGTCAAGCTTAGACTTTGGCGAACTCGCTACAATAAACTGCCGTAGTGACCATCATCACCCAGCGAGACTGAGTGTCTCGAAGTGAAATGGGCCGCGTACCCCGGCGGAAAAACGCTCGGCGGCGTTCAGAGCCATCTCTAACCTTTCGCGAGGCGGTGAGCTTGATGATGCATAGAGCGCGCCCAGTGCTATTTGCTGACCACATCCACAGGCGTCAAAGCCATCGACCGGCTCAACAACCTGGTAATCATCGTCAATTCTGAAAAGCCTTCCGGCATAGCCGACGAGGAAGGTGCCGCCGCGCTCGACTTCGTCCTGCCGCCGTGCGTAGCCGCCATCTTTCAGGCACTGGCGAAGCGCGTCGACGAAATCCGTCACCATGAAGGCATAGACATCCGTTTCAGGATCTCTTTTGGGCGGCTTGAGCGAATGTGCCAATAGCTGGCCCATTCTGAACGAAGAGGTAAACCCGAAGAGAAAGTCCTAGTTGCGGAAAACTTTGCGATCGGCTCGGAGGGTAAGCGAATAGCCGGCCACACCAGCGCTATCGCCGCCGATGTGAACAGATCCGTCGCTGATCAAACCGACAATGCATGTCATCCGCCGTCGCTCCTCCTGTGGGCTGATTAGTAGAACCCAATGTCGCCACTGGCTGCCGACCATGCTTTGTCGACTTTGCTGCCCCAAGCTCTGCAAGCAAACAGCTTGCCAAACAGCGCCTCGGCCACTGTCAACCGTGTGTCAGCTTCCCGACGGTATTGCCGCTTTCTGGCCGATTGGCGCGATTACCGGGTCTGTGATGAACCGGCACGCGCTCGCCTGAAACTTCAATAAATCTTCGCGATGTTTTTGCTTCGGGGGACGATGTCGGATTTGTTCCGTCCGCGACACCGACGTGTTCGCCAACTGACGCATCCATGCTTGAACCGTTGGGATAGCGGTCATTTCACGCTCTTTGCGCAGCTGGCACGGCTTTTGAAGTTCCTTTGCCAGGAGGTGATAGAAACGATGACCTGTGACGAGATCGATCCGATGAAAGGAGGAGAAAGGCATCATGCCAAGTCTGGCGCAGATCCGCATTAAGTCCAAAAGGACCGTTACCTGCCTGGCATCGGAACGCTCGATTGCTGGAGTGGCGGCGTTCTCATAATTACTCGGCTCGACCAATAGTCGCCAATGAACCCCGCTGGTTTCAATGAACATGTGCTTACCCGACTTTCGCATTCGTCGGATTAGAGTCGCGCAGGTGCGGCGGTGAAACAGCCGTTCTGGCGCCAAATTGAGGACCGCCTTTTCTTTGCCGCGCCAGCTACGATTTTTCCTGCGGAGGTGAGTGGAGCCCTAGTTCTGTGCGAGCTTTCCGCGAGCCTAGACCGAACCGTCTGACGATTGCTCCGTTTGCGGAGATCATCGCCCAGCGGCCACGGGAGCAGTAACGATTTCTGGCAGGGCTAAATCCATTTGGTCGGCTAAAACAGCCACGTGTTTCTCACCTTCGGAGGCTCGGCAACACAAAACCAGGCAAGGACAATACCATCCGTTCTCGGGACAGATCGTACGGCCATCGTGTCCGCCATCACAGACTTACCTCCCCGCACAACGGAGTTCTTCCCGATTAGGAGTTTTTCGCACATGAGTGTTATCGATGCTCGGCCGACACTGAATGCCCCCGATGACGACCCTTATCTCTGGCTCGAAGACATCGATGGCGAGAAAGCTTTGATTTGGGTCACTGAGCAATCGGCGCGAACGCTTTCGCGTTTTGGCGGGCCGCCGTTCGAAGGAGACCGCGACACGCTCGCGGGCATTTTCGACTGCCCTGACAAGATTGCGGGGATCACGCGCCGGGACCGATACCTTTATAATTTCTGGCGCGATGCCGAAAACCCGAGAGGCGTGTGGCGCAGAACAACACTCGCCGCCTACATGGCGGCGGAGCCGGAGTGGGAGATCGTTCTCGACGTGGATGCCCTTGCCAAGGCCGAGGGAAAGGACTGGATATGGGACAGTGCCTCGATCGAACCGGGCAGATGCGAAAGCGCCGTCCTTCACCTGTCGCTGGGTGGCAGCGATGCGGTCGTGCATCGCGAGTACGATCTAACCACGCGAAGCCTCGTTACCGACGGCTTCAATCTCCCGGAGGCCAAAGGCAATGTTGCCTGGCTCGATTACGACACTCTTTTGCTTTCCATCGCTCTCGGCGATGGCATGGCGACGCGCTCCGGCTATGCGCGCACAGTGCGGTTATGGACGCGTGACTCCGATCCGCTCGCCGCACCGGTTATCTTCGAGGCGGGTCCCGATTCCATCCTCGTGTTCGGCTTTCTGGATCGTACCGCCGCAAGCGAACGCGTTTGGTTCATCGAGCGGGGCTTTTTCAGTACGGTCGGCTGGATCGGCGACAGGAGCGGTCCGAAGACCAAGATCGATCTTCCTCGAGATGCTAGCTGGAACGTCTTCGGTGATTGGCTGGCTGTGAAGTTGCGTAACGCATGGACGGTCGGAGGAACGACCCATTCAGCTGACGCACTGATCGGCATCTCCCTGTCCTCGTTCATCGCCGGCGCGCGTAACTTTGCTACGCTGTTTGAACCGGACGAAAGGTGCGCCCTGCAGTCCTTCTTCTGGAACGATGGAAAGCTCGTGGTATCCCTCCTCGACAATCTCGTTCCTCGCTTCGATATGTTCACGCCTGGACGACAGGATTGGACGCACCGAACGTTGGACACCATGCCCGCTGCGACGACTGTTCGAGCCTGGCCCTTAGATGCGGAAGTTCACGAGAGCAATGGGGAAGTCCTCGTCTCGGCTGAAGATCCAGTGACGCCGCCGCAGCTTCTCTTGTTCAATCTTAACGGGGCGCCGCGGCTCGGCGCCCCCGTCGTCCTGAAACGCGATCCAGACAAATTCGATGCATCAGGATTGCTGGTCACGCGTCACGAGGCGGGTTCGACGGATGGTGAAATAATCCCCTATACACAGGTCGGGCCGGAAAACGGAAACGGAAATGCGCCGGTCCACCTCACCGCCTGTGGCGACTACGGCAAATCGGTTCTGCCCCATTACAACTCCGCGATAGGCAAGCTGTGGCTCGAACCCGGCGGCACGAGCGTGGTGGCCAACATCCGCGGCGGCAGCGAGTTCGGTACGCGCTGGCGCGAGGCTGGAAAAAGGGCGAAAAGGCGTCTTGCCCATGACGATTTCGCCACCGTGGCCGCCGACCTGGTGCGCCGGGGTGTCACGCGTCCCGGACGGATCGCTGCCGAGGGCGGTTCAAATGGCGGTCTCCTGATCGCCAACATGCTAACTCGATATCCGGAGCGTTTCGGCGCACTCTTTTGCACAGTACCCGTTCTCGATCTGCGTCGTTACACCAAGCTCCTCGCGGGCGCGAGCCGGATTGACGAAAAGGGTGATCCCGACAAGCCGGAGGATTGGGCCTTTCTCAGTCAAATGTCTGCCTATCACACGGCCGAAGCCGGGCAATTCTACCCGCCCATCCTGCTCGCGACCCGAAGAGGGGACGACCGCGTCCATCCGGGGCACGCACGTAAGATGGCTGCAAAGCTGCAGGCACTCGGCTGCCCCGCTTACTTCTACGAAGCTGAGGTCGGTGGTCATGGTGCCGGCGCGGACGATCGCGAGCAGGCGGCGTTCCTAGCCCTAGGTTACGGTTTCCTTCGCGATGCGATCGGCTTTTCGGAACGTCTGTGACTGGTTGAGGAAAGCAGCAGATCGACTTGAAGCGGCGAGGCACTCCCTCCATCATAAACGGTATCATCGACCCTTAGGTCGCCGCGCGGCAACTGCATGGCAGAAGAGGGCCTGCCAGGAAGGCAGTCGGAGTGCATTCCAACAGGCGAAAGCGGCCTGTCAGAACTTGGATCCGCGCCGGAACGGTTGCTCGTCTAGCGAAGAACCGGCTCTCCATGGAAACGGCGTTTTGATGGTTTTGAGACGCCAAAACCGACCTCCATCATCAGTCGCGGCCTCTGCTTTGCCAAGGTACCCATATGAAAGCCGAAAGGATCCTCGACGAAACCTGAACCCGCTTTGCCGGTCAAAGTGATGGCATTTTCTGCGCCATAGAAATCAAGCACCTCGTGCGCCGGATGGCCAACGAGCAGAGTCAATTGATGCCTCAAGCGCCGACGGTTGTGGCTGCCGCGCACGTAGACATGCGGACCGGAATTGCCATCGACGTCGGAGAGGTAAAAGAAAAACTTCAGCATCCGCCAATCATCAAGATCGAAGTGAAACTTGAAGGAAGCGCGGCTCAGATCCGCATCCGAAGCGTTTTTCGTCGGAAAGCTCCACCACGTCCGCGTGGTGATCAATCTCGCGTTGCCGCCGAGATAATGCCTTGCCACGTCGAGAAGCAGCGGATCTTGCTGAACGGCAACGACGGCATCACATCGTAACGCCCGTTCGTAATGGTGGCCACTTAGTATCGTCCTGCCAAACCACCCCTCGGCTTCGACATGGTCGCTGGCCAAGAAGTCGAACCTTCGGTCGAAATTGCCGAAGCAAGGCGTCTCATGTCCAAAACGGGCAATTTCCTCGCAGATTGCGGTGGGAAGCGTCAAGCCGGCAAAAAGGCCCGTACTTCTCAATTCGGCTGCGATCGTCTCTGCCTTGAGGTCACCAAACATCGAGGGCTTGCGACTTTCCTGCCGCGGCGCTTGTCTTGCGGTCAGCCAATGTGCCTTGCGGAACGGCATCGTGCGTGCCAGCAGGAACATTGGTAGCCAAGCCGGGTTCTCCCGCATATCAGTGAGATAGGTTGGAATTCGAGACACCATCCGACGAAATACCCCGCCGTTGCGCGCGATCTGTTCGAGGTCCTTCGGGTTGGAGTTTGCGGAGCTGAGCATTCGATCGCCTTTCATGGATGATGGAAGTTCCTCCTGCGGGCAAGAACCTGCACTCGATACGGATAGTCTCGACAAAACGTGTTCCTGTTGATGCTATGAAATCCAGTAACGGATCAACGGAATGTGCAAAGGCGGTGTGCTGTCGCACGCGCCTTTGCTGGCCTTGTCCAGGGGAGGATTCGTTCAAGGGAATGTGTTCGTTGCTCCTCTTATTGAAACCAGATTTGACATTAGGCGCAGTCGGACCTAGCCCAATGAGCGGAAATCGGGAGCACCGGCTTTGATTGCATGACTGAACATCAATTTCCCTAAAGTTTGTTTTCGAACGATCAATGTGGAGGCATAGGAACCGATTCTTGACTTCGTTTGCAAATTTATTGTTTAGATAACGCTTATTTACGATATGGATAAATCAAGACACAGCTCCGCAGTTTCAGGGACTGAGACCCGTTCATGATGCCGATCTACACCGGCATTTCCGTACGGCAGTTTCCTGTTGAAGACTCCCCACCGGATGTCAGATCGCCAAGGCGTTAAGGAATGGGGATGAGCGGATATTAAACGCGCTGATAGCCGATCTCCTTCGCGTGGATCCCGTACGGCGGCGTGTTCGGCAACGGCGGGTGCTTGCCACGTTCGCTCTGATATTCGAACCAAGCGATTGCTCTTGCCGCGATGACGTGAGTGGAGGCCTTTATGCCGAGCTCCTGGGTCGGCCCGAAATTTTGTCCGATACCATGCAACGATGCGTGGAAGGTTCCACGTCTTGTCGTCTCACGACCGCCCCCAAAGGGGTTGCCCGGTTAAGAGAGTTGCCAAGACGCGCAACGAGAGTAAACCCCAAACATCCCCAAGGCCGATTTATGCGACCGTTCGGGCGAGCCAATGCAACTGTGCACTCGATTTACTTGATTTCGGTCAACTTATATTCTTTCAATAGGCACGATGATCGATGGCGTGTATGGCACACCTCCACGCCGTGGATGAAGGAAAACATGCGCTTTAAAGGTCTTGATCTAAATCTCCTTGTCGTGCTCGACGCCCTCATGACCGAGCGCAACCTCACAGCAGCGGCACGAAGCATCAATCTGAGCCAGCCCGCGATGAGCGCGGCCGTCGCGCGGCTGCGAAGCTATTTCCGCGACGATCTCTTTACGATGGTTGGCCGTGAACTTGTCCCAACGCCACGTGCCGAAAGGCTCGCCGTGGCCGTCCGAGAGGCTTTGCTGTATATCCAGCTCTCCGTTATTGCCTGGGAACCGTTCGATCCGGCTCATTCGGATCGCTGCTTCAAGATCATCCTATCCGACTACGTGACACTCGTGTTTCTTGAAAAGGTCGTCGAGCGTATGGCGCAGGAAGCTCCTGCCATCAGCTTCGAGTTTCTACCTGTTTCAGACGACTTCGATGAGCTCCTCCAGCGCGGCGACGTCGACTTCCTCATTATGCCGAAAGTGTTCATGTCGAAGCATCCTCATGCTGCACTGTTCGACGATATATTCGTGTGCGTAGGGTGTAGTACGAACAAGCAGCTATCAGAGCCGTTCACGTTCGAGCAATACATGTCGATGGGCCATGTTGCGGTCAGATTTGGAAGTGGCCTTAGGCCTGCCATTGACGAATGGTATTTGCGCGAGCGGGGTTTCAAGCGACGTATCGAGGTCGTGGTGCAATCCTTTAGCATGATACCGCCCATGCTAGCAGGTACCGACCGTATAGGGACAATGCCTTTGCGGCTGGCGCAGCACTGTGCGAAAACGACGCCCCTGCGCATCATGGAGCTTCCGCTTCCGATCGCCACATTGACCGAGGCCGTCCAATGGCCCGCGCTCCACAATAGCGATGCGGCAAGCCTTTGGATGCGGGAGACATTAATTCGGGAGGCTGCCCGGATGGTTTCGCCGCCGGCTGCGGAACGTCAAGATGCTCCGACAATGAAGCCCACTCGTCCGAAAGTTTACGCCGGATAAACGGCCGGCTCGCTTGATGCGGCTGCGATGCATTCAAACTTTTCAAGCCATTGGGCATGCGAGCTTGTCCGCGACCGGCCGCCAGGAATATTGCGCAGCTTACCTGGATCCCTGCGCTTACCGCTGATTCCAAACGCATAAATTGCCAAGGCTGTCCTATCCGTTTCGTGTGGGTCGCGCCGCATGGATATGCCGCTTTCGATCCTGGGGCATGATGCGGCCGAACAAGCAGTTGGGGTCTCAACTGGTTTGGCATTGTTTTGAGGCAAACCCGGGTGCTTCGCCAGTGGCACGATTTGATGTGGGATTGTCTCCAATTTTAAAAATTCTTTGGTCCCGCTGTGGTCTTGGCCAACCTGCGGCACCCTCCGATCGCCAGGCTTTATCAGTTTACTGCGACACATTGCGTCCGATTTGTCGGGCCCGCGACAAAGGCTTGTCCAGTTGGAGCGCATGTCTGGCGCAGCTAAATAGCTGAAAAACAATCAAGAGAGTTTCCCTTCAAGTCGACTGCCAACTTGGCACGCGTTTTGAAACGCTTCTCGGCGGGCGGCGCGAGCTGCCGACCGTACTCCGCGACGGATGGAACGAAAGAAGGAAGGCAACATGTCAGATTTGCGTCAAATCGCATTCTACGGCAAAGGGGGCATCGGCAAGTCCACCACCTCACAAAATACGCTCGCAGCCCTTGTCGATCTCGGGCAGAAGATCCTGATCGTCGGCTGCGATCCCAAAGCCGACTCCACCCGCCTGATCTTGAACTCGAAGGCGCAGGACACCGTGCTGCATCTAGCGGCACAGGAAGGTTCGGTGGAAGACCTCGAACTCGAGGACGTGCTCAAAATCGGCTATAAGGGCATCAAGTGCGTAGAGTCCGGGGGCCCGGAGCCGGGTGTTGGTTGCGCCGGCCGCGGCGTCATCACCTCCATCAACTTCCTTGAGGAAAACGGCGCCTACGACAATGTCGACTATGTCTCCTATGACGTGCTCGGCGACGTCGTGTGCGGCGGCTTCGCAATGCCGATCCGCGAGAACAAGGCCCAGGAAATCTACATCGTCATGTCCGGCGAGATGATGGCGCTTTACGCGGCAAACAACATCGCCAAGGGCATCCTGAAATATGCCCATGCAGGCGGCGTGAGGCTCGGGGGTCTGATCTGCAACGAGCGCCAGACGGACCGCGAGATCGACCTCGCCGAGGCCCTGGCCTCCAGGCTCAATTCCAAGCTCATCCATTTCGTGCCGCGCGACAACATCGTCCAGCACGCCGAGCTCAGGAAGATGACGGTCATCCAGTATGCGCCGGATTCCAAACAGGCCGGAGAATATCGCACCCTGGCTGAGAAAATTCATGCCAATTCGGGTCAAGGGACCGTCCCGACCCCGATCACCATGGAAGAGCTCGAGGACATGCTGCTCGACTTCGGCATCATGAAGACCGACGAGCAGATGCTTGCGGAACTTCAGGCCAAGGAATCGAAGGTGGCGGCCGCCCAATAACCGCCGCTTTCGACGGACGCGCCGGCCCTTGACCCGGCGCGTCCTTCCCGAGAACGCGCCTCAGCGCGAGGCGACATCCGAACCTTAAAAGAGGGCAGGCCCTATGAGCCTCGACTACGAGAAAAACGGCGCTTTGCATGAAAAGCTTATAGCGGACGTGCTGTCGCAATATCCGGACAAGGCGGCGAAGCGCCGCAACAAGCACCTCGGCGTTGCAACGGGCAAAGACGCGACCGACAAGGAGGACGACGTTCTTTCCGAATGCAGCGTCAAATCGAATATCAAATCCATTCCGGGCGTTATGACCATCCGCGGCTGCGCCTATGCCGGTTCCAAAGGTGTCGTGTGGGGGCCGATCAAGGATATGGTCCACATCTCCCATGGACCGGTTGGTTGCGGCCAATATTCCTGGTCGCAGCGTCGCAATTATTATGTCGGCACGACAGGGATCGACACCTTCGTGACGATGCAGTTCACCTCCGACTTCCAGGAAAGAGACATCGTTTTCGGCGGCGACAAGAGGTTGGACAAGATCATCGATGAGATCGAGGAATTATTCCCGCTGAACAAAGGCGTCAGCATCCAATCGGAATGCCCGATCGGTCTGATTGGCGATGACATCGAGGCTGTGTCGCGCAAGAAGGCGAAGGAACACGACAAGACGATCGTGCCGGTGCGCTGCGAGGGCTTCCGCGGCGTATCGCAATCACTTGGCCACCATATCGCCAACGATTCCATCCGTGACTGGGTTTTCGAGAAAACGGATGTCGAGTTCGAGGCGAGTCCTTACGACATCAACGTCGTCGGCGATTACAATATCGGCGGCGATGCGTGGGCCACGCGCATCCTCCTGGAGGAGATGGGGTTGCGCGTGGTCGGCAACTGGTCTGGAGACGCCACGCTTGCCGAAGTGGAGCGGGCGCCGAAGGCCAAGCTCAACCTCATCCACTGTTACCGGTCGATGAACTACATCTGTCGGCACATGGAGGAAAAGTACGGCATTCCATGGATGGAATACAATTTCTTTGGTCCGTCGCAGATCGAAGCCTCTTTGCGCAAGCTTGCCAAGCATTTCGGGCCGGAAATTGAGGAAAAGACCGAGAAAGTCATTGCCAAGTACCGGCCTTTGGTCGACGCCATCATCGCCAAATACCGACCACGCCTCCAAAGCAAGACCGTGATGCTCTACGTCGGCGGTTTGCGCCCTCGTCACGTGGTCACGGCCTACGAGGATCTCGGCATGGAGATCGTTGGCACCGGCTACGAGTTCGCCCACAACGACGACTATCAGCGCACCGGCCATTACGTGAAAAAAGGCACGCTCATCTACGACGACGCGACCGGTTATGAACTGGAAAAATTCATCGAGGGGATCCGCCCCGATCTCGTAGGCTCCGGTATCAAGGAAAAGTACCCGGTGCAGAAGATGGGCATTCCATTCCGCCAGATGCATTCGTGGGACTACTCCGGCCCGTATCATGGCTACGACGGCTTTGCCATCTTTGCCAAAGACATGGACCTCGCCATCAACAATCCAGTCTGGGATCTTTACGACGCCCCCTGGAAGAGAAAGGTCGCGCCGGCTGAGGCGGTTGCGGCCGAATGAGGGCCTGGCCTGTCTTGGAGCAGGGGCAGGCTAGGCTCTCGCCGCGGATTTGATCCTGACACCTCGAACATCTCGACGTCCTTTGCCGCCATTGGTGCGGCACGATGAAACGAAAGGCGATTACCATGCCGCAGTCGGCGGAAAAAATTCTCGACCACGCGCCTCTGTTCCGCGAGCCGGAATACAGGCGAATGCTTGCCGAAAAGAAGCTGAATTTCGAATGTCCGCACCCGGACCAGGTCGTTGCCGATCAAAGCGAGTTCACCAAGACCTGGGAGTACAGGGAGAAAAATCTTGCCCGCGAAGCCCTCGTAATAAATCCCGCCAAAGCCTGCCAGCCGCTCGGGGCCGTCTTTGCGGCTGCGGGCTTCGAGCGGACCATGTCCTTCGTCCACGGCAGCCAGGGCTGCGTTGCCTATTACCGGTCGCACCTTTCGCGACACTTCAAGGAGCCTTCGTCGGCGGTTTCGTCCTCGATGACTGAGGACGCGGCGGTATTTGGCGGACTGAAGAACATGGTCGACGGGCTCGCCAACACCTATGCGCTCTACGACCCGTCGATGATTGCCGTCTCGACCACCTGCATGGCGGAGGTTATCGGCGACGATTTGCACGGCTTTATCGAAAACGCCAAGAGCGAAGGCTCGGTCCCCTTAGACTTCGATGTTCCTTTCGCCCACACGCCCGCCTTCGTCGGCAGCCATGTCGATGGCTATGACGGCATGGTCAAGGGCATCCTGGAGCACTTCTGGAAGGGCAGGGAGCGCAAGGAACCGAACGGCACCATCAACATCATACCCGGGTTCGACGGCTTCTGCGTCGGCAACAACCGCGAGCTCAAGCGCCTGCTGAACCTCATGGGCGTATCGTATACCCTCATCCAGGACGCATCCGACCAGTTCGATACTCCCTCGGATGGCATGTATCGCATGTATGATGGCGGCACGACGATCGGAGACGTCAAGGAAGCTCTTGGCGCCGAAGCGACACTATCGCTGCAGCACTACAACACCCGCAAGACGCTGGAATATTGCAAGGAGTTCGGACAGCCGACGGCTTCCTTCCATTATCCCCTTGGCGTTAAAGCAACCGACGAATTGCTGGTGAAAATCTCGGAGATTTCCGGCAAGGAAATCCCTTCCGCGATCGGACTGGAGCGTGGGCGCCTCGTCGACGCCATGGCGGACAGCCAAGCCTGGCTGCACGGAAAGAAATACGCGATCTACGGCGATCCAGATTTTGTCTATGCGGTGGCCCGGTTCGTGATGGAAACCGGCGGCGAGCCCACACATTGCCTCGCGACCAACGGCACATCTGCGTGGGAAAGCGAAATGAAGGCATTGCTTGCATCCTCGCCGTTCGGAAAGGATGCCAAGGTCTGGGCGGGCAAGGACCTCTGGGCACTGCGATCACTGCTTTTCACCGAACCGGTGGACCTGTTGATCGGCAATTCCTATGGCAAATATCTGGAGCGCGACACCGGCACGCCGCTGATCCGGCTGACGTTTCCGATTTTCGACCGGCACCATCATCATCGCTTCCCGCTGATGGGCTACCAAGGCGGGCTGCGTGTCTTAACGACAATCCTCGACACGATATTCGACAAACTCGACCGCGAGACGAGCCAAACAGGTGTCACGGACTATTCCTATGACCTCACACGCTAACGGCAAACGCTCGGCTCCGCCGCCGAGTGTCTTGCAATCGACATCTAAGGCCGGCGCAAGCCGGTCGCTCGATGCCAGGATCCAGGACGTCTTCGAGGAACCCGCTTGCGAGATGAACCGCGGCAAAGATGCCAATGTCCGCAAGAAGGGTTGTTCCAAGCCGCTCACCCCCGGGGCGGCAGCCGGTGGCTGCGCGTTCGACGGCGCAAAGATCGTGCTGCAGCCGATCACCGACGTCGCGCATCTGATCCATGCTCCGCTCGCCTGCGAAGGCAATTCCTGGGATAACCGTGGTACGGCTTCGTCCGGCCCGATGCTCTGGCGCACGAGCTTCACCACCGATCTTACCGAACTCGACGTGGTGATGGGCCACGCCGAGCGGAAGCTTTTCAAAGCGATCCGCGAGATCAAGGAAACCTACGCGCCACCGGCGATCTTCGTCTATTCGACATGCGTTACGGCGCTAATCGGCGACGACATCGAAGCGGTCTGTAAGCGCGCTGCGGAAAAATTCGGCTTGCCGGTGGTGCCGATCAATGCGCCCGGCTTTTCCGGCTCCAAGAATCTTGGAAACAAGCTCGCCGGCGAGGCGCTGCTCGATCATGTCATCGGCACGGTGGAGCCCGATGATGCCGGCCCCTACGACATCAATATCCTCGGCGAATTCAATCTTTCCGGCGAGTTCTGGCTGGTAAAGCCGCTTCTTGATCGGCTTGGCATTCGCGTGCGCGCCTGCATCCCCGGTGACGCGCGTTATCGTGACATTGCCTCAGCGCATCGTGCCCGGGCAGCGATGATGGTGTGCTCGACCGCACTCATAAATCTTGCCCGCAAAATGGAGGAACTCTGGGACATTCCGTTCTTCGAAGGGTCCTTCTACGGCATTACCGACACGTCGCAATCGCTGCGGCAGATCGCTGAGCTGCTCGTCAGGAAGGGCGCCGATCCGGAGATTCTTGAGCGCACCGAGGCGCTGATCGCAGAGCAGGAGGCGATCGCCTGGAAAAAGCTCGCGGCATACCGGTCGCGGCTTCAAGGCAAGCGTGTGCTGCTTAATACCGGCGGTGTGAAGGCCTGGTCGATTGCCCACGCGCTGATGGAGATCGGCGTCGAAATCGTGGGCACCTCGACCAAGAAATCGACGGCCGAAGACAAGGAGCGCATCAAGGAAATTCTGAAGGAGGATCACCGCATGTTCGAGTCGATGGGATCGCGGGAGATGTACGACATTCTCGCAGAACACAAAGCCGACATCATGCTGTCTGGTGGGCGTACGCAATATGTCGCGCTGAAGGCAAAAACGCCCTGGCTTGATATCAACCAGGAGCGCCATCATCCCTATGCCGGCTATGAGGGCATGGTGGAGCTCGTTCGCCAGATCGATCTTGCTATCCACAACCCGATCTGGAGCGAGGTGCGGGAGCCGGCACCATGGGACGCCCAGCCCGCAATGAAGGAAGAACTGCAAAGCACGCAAAGCGAGAGCGAGACGTTCCCCGCCTCACAGATCTCGTCGGCGCCTCCGCCGGCGGCTTCCGCGGGTGGTGAGGAAAGCTGATGGCCTGCATTCTCCCGCAGACCAAGTCGGCGGCGGTCAATCCGCTGAAATCGTCGCAGCCCCTCGGTGCCGCTCTAGCCTATCTTGGCGTCGATGGTGCGATACCGCTGTTCCACGGCAGCCAAGGCTGCACCAGCTTCGCGCTGGTGCTCTTCGTGCGCCATTTCAAGGAAGCCATCCCCCTGCAGACAACGGCGATGGACGCAGTGGCGACGATCCTCGGCGGCGCCGGCAATTTGGAAGAGGCGCTCCTCAATATCAAAACACGCGCTAAACCGAAGCTGATCGGGATCTGCACGACGGCGCTGGTGGAAACCCGCGGCGAGAATTTCGAGGGCGATCTTGTCAATATCAAGCTGGAGCGTGCCGAAGAGCTAGCAGGTACCGAGGTCGTGCTAGCGAGCACACCCGATTTCGACGGTGCGATCGAGGAGGGTTGGGCAAAGGCAGTCACCTCCATGATCGAAGGCATTACGACCCCAGGCGGCCGGCCCCGCGATCTGAAGAAGATTGCGATCCTCCCCGGTTGGCACCTGACGGTCGCCGATATTGAGCTTCTGCGCGAAACGGTCGAAAGCTTTGGTCTGAAGCCGGTGATCCTGCCGGACGTCTCGGGCTCGCTCGACGGCACGGTTCCTGACGACCGTTGGGTGCCGACTACCTATGGCGGCACGAAGGTCGAGGAAATCCGCGAACTCGGCACCTGCTTCCAGGCGGTTGCGATTGGCGAGCATATGCGCACGGCCGCCGCGGCCCTGCAGGCGAAGACCGGCGTGCCTTACGTCCTCTTCGAGCAGCTTGTCGGGTTAAAGGCAATCGACCGTTTCATGACGATGCTGGCCATGATCGCCGGCAATCCGGTGCCGCCCGCTGTGCGGCGGCGCCGCGCACAATTGCAGGACGCACTCCTCGACGGCCATTTTTATTTCGGCGGCAAACGTATCGCGATTGCCGCAGAGCCAGATCATCTTTTTCAACTTGCAACGTTCTTCAAGGGTATGGGCGCTGAAATAGTCGCCGCCGTTTCGACCACCGGCACAAGCTGCATTCTGCAGAAGGTGCCGGCCGACGCTGTGCAGGTCGGCGACCTTTCTGATCTCGAAACCATGGCGCGCCACGCTGGCGGTGATTTGATCGTGACCCATTCCCACGGCCGCCAGGCCGCCGAGCGGCTTGGCGTCCCGCTGATGAGGGTCGGCTTTCCGATCTTTGATCGGCTCGGCAGCCAGCATAAGAAAACCATTCTCTATGAGGGCGCGCGCAACTTCCTGTTCGAGGCCGCCAACATTTTTCAGTCGAACTGCCGCCGGCCGAGCCCCGAAGCGCTCAATCCCTTGCAAGACATGGAGGCAAAAAATGACGGCCGTCAGACGTCTTTCACTCGTCACTGAGGAGGGGCCAGCCCCTGCGCCAGAGTGCCCGAAGGGAGTTCTGCGCGTTGCCATCGCGACACAGGACCTGAAGAGGCTGAACGCACATTTCGGGTCTGCCAAGCTTTTTGCAGTCTATGACGTCACCCCAACCGGTTGGGAGATCGTCGAAGCCGTCGATTTTGGTGAAGCAACTGACGAAAGCGGCAAGCACACGAACGACGGCGGCACCGATCGCATCGCGATGAGGGTCGAGGCGTTGAAGGGATGTCATCTGCTGTTCTGCCTGGCGATCGGCGGGCCCTCCGCCGCGAAGGTCGTCTCGGCAAAAATCCATCCGATCAAGGTGCCGGAGCCATCGTCCATCGAAGAGGTACTGATGCGCACCCAGACCATGCTGAAAACTGCCCCGCCGCCATGGCTGCGCAAGGTGCTTGCAGACGCCGGCATGGGTCTCGCCAAGCCGTTCTTCGACGACGAAGATTAAAGGAGGTCGGCGATGACTTCGCCCAGCAACCTTGCGAACACACTCGCAGATGATGATCGCGACGCAATGGCAACCCCGTTCATGAAGCGCCTGGTTCGCTTGGTCAGGGCGCAGGATACTCATGGGTCGTGGGACGGAAAATCGGACACTGACCTGCTTGCCGATTTCATTGTGACGAAGGAGCAGCGCCGGCAAATGCCGATCATCGGCGACCCCGATCCGGACGTGATTTGGAGGCTTCAAATCTTTTACACCTGCGTTGGGCTTGAAATCGAAGGGCACTCAGGCCTCGTCGCCTCCTCGATCGTGACGATGAATCCCGAGGGCTTCGGGCGAGTGGTTCTCACGACAGGGCGTTTGGTCGTTTTGTCGAAGACGCTCAGAGACGTCCATCGGTTCGGCTTTGAGACGCTTCGCAAACTCACCGAGGCCGGCACGAAATTGGTCGATGATGCTGTCATCGCCATAAAAGCCTACCCCGATGTGGCGCGGGCGCCGTGAATTCGGGTTTTTGAGGAAAGAGATAAATGTCAGACATTGTGCAGCAGCTTCAAAAGGTCCGTAAACTGCAGTCACGAGCGACAACCGCGAAAATGGAGTTGCACGATCTTGCCGAGGACCTGCCGGTCAACTGGCCCAAGATCAAGACGATCGCAGCAAAGACGTTCGACGCATTCGCGGAGTTGAATGCGGCAAAGAACGAGCTTGCCGCCTTGGAGGATTCGCGATGACGGGGACCTTCGTTACCCGTGATGGATCCACCTGGTTGCCGGAGTATCTGACCGCTATCGATGGCAAAACTTGCATCGGCTGCGGCCGCTGCTTCAAGGTCTGCTCGCGCGATGTCATGCACCTTTACGGCGCAAGTGAAGCGGGTGAAATCCTCGGCATCTGCGATGACGAAGACGACGACTTCGATGGCGAACTCAATCGTATGATCATGGTCGTGGACGAAGCAGGGCGATGTATCGGCTGCGGCGCCTGCGCCCGCGTCTGCCCGAAGAACTGTCAGATTCATATACCGGCTGACAAGCTCGCTTCATGTGCTGGCGTATAAACGCGGGAGAACGACTGTGCCTTTTGCAATTTTCTGTCGCCTCCTGCAACCAGTCATGTGCTTCAGCCTTCTAGGCGCTTACTTCGTTTCACATTCAATCCGCAGAGCAATGGTCACGACGGTGGATATTTGGCTCCTTCTTCAGGTGGCCTATTTCGCAAGCGTGCTTTTTTTGATCTGGCGCGCCAGTTGCGCTTTAAAGAGGAGCCAGCGGGTCTTGCGTTTCGATGATCTCGAGGAAATGCGTTACCGGCCAGAGCATTGCGAAAAGAAAGACTGAACTACCCCGTTGTCTTCCAGCTCGGCTCGATGGTGGGTTTGTTGCCCTTGAGGGCCGGGAACAGATCAGTTGCGAGCCTCGGGCTGCCTGGAAGACATTGATCATCGAGCATAACGTTGTTGGAACAACTACACGACGTGTCCGTCGGCAATGGCTTCCACGGTGTAGCAACCTAAGGAGTTTATTGCTGTTCGGTTCCCATTGAAGGGTGCTGTGGCAAACGCAGCGACCGGCCTGTGGGTTGCGCCGCCTCGACGACGAACGAAGGCCGATGAAGCAATGGGATCTAATCAAACGCCGAGGATTGTTGCCGGGCTTGCCCGCCCACGCGTCGTGAACACGTCTATTTCAGGCGCAAATCACTGGAGAGAACATGCTGCAAAACTTCGAACGATATCCCCTTACCTTCGGCCCTACGCCTATCGAAAAGCTTGACCGACTTAGCGAGTATCTAGGGGGCAAGGTGGAGATCTATGCCAAGCGCGAGGACTGCAACTCGGGGCTGGCGTTCGGCGGCAACAAGCTCCGCAAACTCGAGTACATCATCCCGGACGCGATCGCGTCAAATGCCGACACGCTTGTTTCCATTGGTGGCGTGCAGTCCAACCATACACGCATGGTCGCCGCAGTAGCCGCCAAGATCGGCATGAAATGCCTTCTGGTGCAAGAGGATTGGGTACCATATGAGAACGCTGTTTACGATCAGGTTGGGAATATCCTCTTAAGCCGGATCATGGGAGCGGAGGTGCGACTGGTTGATGACGGCTTCAATATCGGCATCCGCAGCAGTTGGGAAAGGGCGCTCGACGACGTCAAGCAAATGGGCGGCAGACCCTACGCGATCCCAGCCGGTGCGTCTGTCCATAAATATGGCGGCTTGGGTTATGTGAGTTTTGCCGAGGAAGTGCGCGCGCAGGAAAAACAGCTTGGTTTTGCCTTTGACTATATCGTGGTTTGCACTGTGACGGGTTCGACGCAAGCCGGCATGGTCGTTGGTTTCGCCAAGGATGGACGACAGCGCAATGTGATCGGTATCGATGCTTCGGCAACCCCTCTCCAAGCCCAGTCGCAGGTGCTTAACATTGCCCGGCAAACTGCGAAGTTCGTCGAACTCGGAAGAGAAATCGCCAATGATGATGTGGTATTGCTCGCGGACTATGCGCACCCCCGTTATGGCATTCCTTCCGAGGAAACAAACGAGGCCATTCGCCTTTGCGCGCGGCTGGAAGGCATAATCACTGATCCCGTCTACGAGGGGAAATCGATGCAAGGGATGATAGATCTCATCAGCAAGGGCTTCTTTCCGAAAGGATCAAGGCTCCTATTCGCGCATCTCGGCGGCGTGCCGGCAATCAATGCTTACAGCGACACGTTTCGCAACGGCTGATCCAAAGGAAGAGCCTCCATAGATGCCCTGGACTTTGAAGGTTCCACGGATGCGCCAATAAGCAATAGTACTGCGGGCGACGGCCCTTCTTGCCAATCTCAGCAATATGAAGATGGGCTAACATCAGCAACAATGGAATACCGCTGGCAACTAAAAAATCCTCCGCCTGAAAAAGCTGAATATCAAGCGCTGTTGAATTTGACTGATTAAGACGCCGCCAAATTGGCGCCGCTTACACGGCCAGCTTCACGCCGATCCCGCAATTACGAATCCGGTTTTTCGGAAAGCGCGTAGCCGACAGTTCTTACAGTCCGTATCAGATCGCGGTCGCTATCCCTATTTAGTGCCGCGCGCAAGTTGCCGATGTGAACATCGATGGTGCGAGGCCCGATATGAACGGCATGGGGCCAAGCTGCATTCTTTAGTTCATCTCGCGAGTAGGCCCGGTATGGGTTCCTCATAAAGTGCTCCAGCAGGCGGAACTGGGTTGGAGCTACATGAATCGTCCGGCCGTTTCGGCGCACACGATGCGTGGCCACATCCAATTCAATGTCCTGAAAGGCAAGCAGTTCGTGATGCCTGGGAATGGAACTCCGACACGAGCCGTCCAAGATTCTGCCGATGCTCGTCAGCGCTATCTCTCGCGATCGGCTAACATGCTCATTGTCATCGAAAGTGACCGTGTCTCCTTGAGTTACTTCATCAGCAACCGCCGCAATCGCAATGATCGACATTGACCGCGCCCGGCGAGAAAGACGCAGGCGAATACAGAGCGTCTGCTTCTCAACGTCAGGGAAATGCGTCCTAAGAAACACCACATCTGGCGTCGCCTCTTGGAAGTGTTTGGCGAGGACGTTCCCATGGCTGGTATTGAGGTGCTTACATGCGCATTCCAAGAACTGACCAGAGCAATCTTCTGGTGCAGTGATCAGCACCGCCGCTGAGTGGAAATCCCGATTAGTCTCGTTCTCCGCCATCGCGTGCATCCTTCAATGAAAGTTCGACCGACCTTCAAATTCTTTCGCCAACAAAGTTTTGCACTTATCTCCAAAACCCAGTTTGTTGAACTGCGGCTCGCGCCGAAGCTTTCCATTGCGGCACCTCGGCGAATGGGCTTGATCCGGAGGGAGTTCACTCCTCAGTCGGCAATTTTGCGGATAACCATGCACACATCGTGCCAATGAAAAGATCGTTTTGAAACAGTGCCATGCCTCTAATCTAGAGCGCACATGTTGAAACTCGGACTTGGGCGCTTTGCCACTAAAGCAAAGATACTTCAGCGGATCTGTAGCCAGCGCGCCCTTGCATTAACACGCGTTTCGGTTCGTGAAGAAATGTATCTGTCAGCGGCAGAAAGAACACCGCATACTCTTGACGCGGACCATCTGTTCGACCCTCTGATCTTGATGCTTTCGCCGTCGCCGATGGCTGCGAACAGCGTTTGGACATGCGCCTGGAGGAGGCGCTGATCCACCAGCTAGTCAACTATCTGATTAGGGAGTGGACCAAGTACGTTTCGGGGTTAGTCTCAGCTTATGTGCACGATCCGAGGGCACTGCTAATGGAGACATGTGCGATTGTTATCGCAAGCCCCCGACATACTATGTTAACTGGCAAAGAGCGCTTCCCAGCGCGCGCAGTTATGGTCGGCGGCACGTCCGTTCTGCAACATCTATTATCTCAATTGGCACGCGTTGGCGTGCAAAAGACGATTATCCTTGGACTAGGAGGCATGGGCGAGGTCGACCATCGTTTCTGTCACGAGCTGTACGGTATGGAGCTCCGCGTACGCCCACAGCGCACGCCATATCCCGGGCGTCTTATTGATGTGACAGCGGCAGAGGAAGTCGCTGATGTCGATGGAGTAGTTTTGATATTTACCGCGGAAATGGTGATCAATTTAACTGTGCTGGAGCGCTTGGTACGGTCATCATATCGCAACATTGTCGTTGTGAGCCAGTCACTCGGCAAACGATCGCTACGAGTGCTGACGGGCAAAGCGCAACGCCTTACAGCAATTGTACCCGAAGGCTCCGACAGCTATAAAAGTGCGTCTGCAGATTTGAGCCTCGTCGGCATTTATAAATTTGATGCGGCGTTAGTTCGGAGGATTGCGCGGAGGCGGAAACGTCGCTCGCATGACGATCCGGAGTTCTTTGAAGCAGCATTTGGTTTTCACGGTCATCCAATCTATGTCATGTGTGCCGAACCCGGCGAAATACGATGAACAACGACATCCATGCAGCAAGATTTTGAGTGCCGCAACTGAAGAATCTGGCCGCAACCCTGTTCCTTCGGCGCACGCAATCTTTGAGGCCCCAGATGCGTTCCCTGTTGTCAAAATGCAAAGCTTGGTTCCTGACGCCAAATTGCGCGTATGCCAACCAGCGAGTCGCTCTCTTCTTTCTTCGAGCCCTTTCATACATACGTCACGGCGTAAGTGACTCATAAGAGTCGGATTCGAAAAGCGTTCAACGATATCCATACCTTGCTAGCCGTCTGGTGATGAGACGAATGTGGGCGATCATGATCCACGCTTCGGC
>NZ_JACHBG010000032.1 GCF_014207095.1 Martinezella lusitana
ATCAGCACTTCGCCGGCCCGAGGTCCCTCAAGCTGAACCGTCATCACCTCAAGCGGCTTACCGGCCTGCACCGCGACTGCTGCTCTTACGTCCATCGAAATTCCTCCAAAATCAATAGTCTATCCGTGATATCTCGTTTGATTTATCAGCTGGCAGTTCTTGCCCACAAATCCAGTATTTCCTGCCTCATGAGCAGGGATTCCTCCCAACGATCGGTGCTGTCTTCACCGTCCCTTCCGGTGATGGCATAGGGCTTCGGTCCCAGCTCACAGGTGAAGGCAAGCGTTGCGTCCTTATCGGCCCGGTTGCGCCAGCTCTTGAAACCATAGTCCCACCAGCCGAGGAAAAGATCGACCCAGGGTCTGTGATGCGGGAAGGAGATTTCGATCTGAACCTGTTCGCGTGAGGCAACGCGGCCATGAAAGGCCCAGGAGCTATCCAGGATCCGATGAATAAGCGCATGGTTCTCCTCCGATACAGGCCAGGAAAACTCTCGCCCGACGAGGAAATGCGAGATATCGCCGAGTAGCCGCAGGTTCGGCAGCCGGTCGAGCAGATCGAGCGTGAAGAACAGGTCGGTCGTCATCCGGTCGCGGTGGGTCTCGATCCAGACATCGATGCCGGCCTCTTCCGCCAGCCGCTGCCAACCTTCCAGCAAGGGGATGCAATCTTCCAGCCGACGCAGTCGCACGTCAGGCTGCAGGCAGACGTGATGGACATTGAATTCAGCAGCGATTTCCAGCGCCGGCTTCAGATCGTCGACGGTCTTGGGGAAACATTGCCCCTCCGCCTGCAGACCATGCTGTTTCAGAAGGCCGGCAATACGGGCAACGACATCGCGGTCATACCAATGGGTGCTGATGCCATCGAAGCCGGCAGCCGCAATCTTTTCGATATTCTCCTCCAGAGAAAGCTCTGGATAACGCGCGCTGCGTCGCTCCATGGACCAAAGCGACTGGAATATGAGCAAATTCTGCATAGTTCCTCCCGTAGCAGTAGGTTGCTCAGATCACGAATTCCAAGTGTTCGCCAGCCGATGCGATGATGGGTTTTGATCATCGGTGCGTTTCATTGCAAAGCGGATGTATTCGCCCGAACACGGGCCGCCGGCATGATGGTTTTTCATCAAAATACTCCCGGACGCCAACCAGCTCCATCGGTAACTCTTTCCTAGCGGTCACTTGGGCCGTCGTTTCCTGGGAGGAGAACATGTTGAAGTTTTTAAGCGCCGGCGCGCTCGCGCTCGTGCTGTCATCGCAAGCCCATGCCGCCGATCGGATCGGTGTCTCGATGGGCTACCTGACAACCAATTTCCGAACCTTGATCGCCAATGGAATGCAGGACTACGGCAAGACCAAGGGCCTCGACCTGCAGGTGGTCGACGCCGCCAACGACGTCAACAAGCAGCTCGATCAGGTGCGCAATTTCGCGGCCGGCGGTGTGTCGGCCATCATTGTCGACCCGGTGGATTCTGACGGAACGTTGGCGATGAGCAAGATTGCGGCGGATGCCGGTATTCCGCTGATCTACGTCAACATCCAACCGACGGACCTGACGACGCTTGCAAAGAAGCAGGCCTTTGTCGGATCGAATGAAACCGAATCCGGCACGCTGCAGACGAAGGAAGTCTGTCGCATACTCGGTGGCAAGGGCGACGTCGTCGTCATGGTCGGCGATCTCAGCAGCCAGGCGGCGCGCCAGCGGACGCAGGACGTGCATGACGTCCTGAAATCGAGCGACTGCAGCGGCATCAAAGTCGTGCGCGAGCAGGTGGGCAATTGGAGCCGGGTCGATGGCGCAGATCTGGTCTCGAACTGGCTGACGTCAGGGCTGACCTTCGATGCGGTTATTGCCAACAATGATGAAATGGCGCTCGGCGCGATCTCCGCAATCAAGAATGCAGGGGGCTCGACCGACAAGACCATCGTTGCAGGTATCGACGCGACGCCCGACGCGCTGCAGGCAATGAAATCAGCCGACCTCAAAGTCACGGTATTCCAGGATGCGAAGGCACAGGGCCGCGGCGCCGTCGATACCGCACTCAAGGCCATCAAGGGCGAGCAGATCGACCGGGAAGTATGGATCCCCTTCAAACTGGTCACAAAGGAAAACATGGTGCAGTTCGAGAGCCTGAACTGACGAAACGGGCATCAGCAACGAGGAGCGCAGCTGCCGGCGCCGGGGAAGGAGGAGCCATGGCGTTCCCCTTCCCATCCCTCATTGAGGCTCGACGAACTTCTCATCGCCGTGAGCAAATTTCATCAAATCAATGCTGTCGTTTCCAGTCGACACCGCTGACACTGACTGCATCGTTTCATTCACCGGGAGGCACATCATGGACGACACGCTCTACGGCACGCGCGATAAGCGCGGCGACTGGAAGCCAAAGAAGCTTTTGCAATACCCGCCCGTCTTCATCTGGCCGGCCAAACCGATCGCATTCCTGAAATGGTTCTTTGGATACCCCGGGTATCTGATGCCCTGGAATGTCGTCTATGCCGTCGTCGCAACGCTGCTGTGGCTTTACGCGACGCCCTCCATGGAAACCATGAGGACGCTGGCGCCGGGCTGGATCGCCTATCTACTCGTGCGCAATGCCGCTCTGGTCTTCGTGTTTTTCGGCGCCTTCCACCTGCGTCTCTACATGCAGAAGAAGCAAGGCACGAGCTTCAAGTACAATAGCAAATGGCCATCGAAGGATAATTCGGCGTTCCTCTTTGGCAACCAGACCACCGACAATGTGATCTGGACCTTTGCGAGCGCCGTGCCTTTCTGGACGGCCTTCGAGGTGCTGACCCTCTGGGCCTTTGCCAATGGTATCATTCCCTATGTGGATTTTGCCGAACACCCGATCTATTGCGCGATCATCATGCTGTTGATCCCGGCCTTCCGCGATCTGCACTTCTACCTCGTGCATCGCCTGATCCACTGGCCGCCGCTCTATCATGCGGTCCACAAGCTGCATCATAACAACGTCAATCCAGGTCCGTGGTCAGGTCTGGCCATGCACCCGGTCGAGCATCTCCTGTATTTCTCAGGCGTTCTCATTCATTGGATCGTGCCGTCCAGTCCGGTCCATGCGCTGTTCCATCTGACCCATGCCGCGCTGGCGCCGGCGCCGGGCCATGCCGGCTTCGACAAGATCGTCATCGGCGAGGAAACGGGCATCGATACCCATGCCTATGATCACTATCTCCATCACAAATTCTTCGAATGCAACTATGCAGACGGTGTCATTCCGCTCGACCAATGGTTCGGCACCTTCCACGATGGTTCGAAAGAAGCGGAGGATCGGATGAACAAGCGCTTCATGGAGCGCGCCAAGAAATATGCCGAGAAACAAGCGCGCCGCTCCGGCACAGCGGGCTAGAGCAGAGCAAAATCAGAGCCGGCCGGATCACGCCGCCGGCACAATGATCTCACGCGCTTGCCGAAGTCATATTGCGCTCCATATGCGCCATTTCGGCTCTCCCCCGCCACCGGCCTTGCCGGCCGTCGATGGCGGGAAATGCCGGAGCCTGCGGCCCTCCTTCGCAGGCTCCGGCCTTGTCATTTCCGCTTTATCACCGAGCAGTGACAATCGGGGCTCCTATATTCTCCGCCGTATACGTCAGAAACGGCACCGGATCCTGACTGACGGGCACATCGATGATCCCCATTCGCAATAGAATAGTATCCAGCGCCCGCCTTGCCTGTGTCTCAGGCGCTTGATCGAGCACGAGCGTCATCAGCCCCGACGATATGAAGCGGCGGGTTTCATCATTGAGCTCGTGCCCTATCCACACGCATTCACTCCTTCTCTGCCCCTGAAAGCGCTGAAGTACCGAGCCGACACCGAGATTGGCGCCGCCGGCGTTGTAGACGCCGACAATATCGGGGCAACGTCGCAGCGCCTGTGCCAGCAACTCGGCGGATTGCACGTCATCATCACGACCGAACACCACCTCTGAAAACGTCAACTTTGAGCGGCCCTCGGCACCGAGATAATCGGAAAAGCCGCGAATACGCTCCCTGTGGATCTGATAGGCCCAACTGTGGCAGACGGCGATGATGCTACCGGTAACGTGTTGGAGCATGCGCGACATATAGAATCCGGCGGTTCGGCCCGCGGCATAATTGTCTATACCGACGAACACGTCGTCCCTGCCGGTGAGGTAGGAGACGATCTGCACCACTTCGACACCGGCTGCCCGAACCTTGCGCAAGCTCTCGCGAATTGCCGGGTGATCGACGGCGGCAACAATCAGACCATGCCGGCGAATGCTGCTGTCAGCCACATGCGCCGCAAACTTCTCGGGATCGCTCTCTTCCACGAAGGTCCGGTTGACGGTGATCGAGCTGTCCAGCGAGGCGGCAATCCGCTCGAAGGCACGATTGAGCCTGCTGAAGAACGGCGACTCCGGCCTGACCAGGATGACCTCGATGCGGATCGTGCCGCGATAGAGGCTTGGAATGTTCCCCTTGTAGCCCAGCCGCTTGGCAGCCAGCACCACTTTCTCCGCCGTCTGCGGCTTCACGCTGCCGCGTTCGTTCAGAACACGTTCCACGGTCGCAAGGCCGACACCTGCGGCCGCAGCAATGTCCACGAGACGTGCCTTCTTCATTCCGCTCCTCCTTGATGAAAAATGATCATAATCAGCGTGGAATGTGAAGGGCAATTTCGCGCATGCTTGAAACCAGTCGGGGAGAGAAAACGAAGCGCGATCAAGGCGCAACATCATATTTTCCCAACATCTGACAATGGCGTTGACGGCTTTGGCCGAATGTAATGGGAGGAAGAAATGACCAACTGGGTTGACGCGTGCGGTGCCGATGAAATCGATCAGGAAGATGTCCTTCGCTTCGATCACGCCGGGCGAACTTTTGCGATTTATCGTAGCCCTGACGACGAGTATTTCGCCACCGATGGCCTTTGCACCCACGAAAAGATCCATTTGGCCGATGGGCTCGTCATGGATGACACCATCGAATGTCCAAAGCACAATGGTCGCTTCAGCTACAAGACGGGTGAGGCGCGGGGGGCGCCGGTCTGCATCAATCTGAAAACCTATCCGGTCAAGGTGGAGGGCGATCGCGTCATGATCGGAATCGGAGCATGAGTAGCGAGCCCGGGATCATCATCGTCGGCGCCGGCGAGTGCGGCGCACGCGCAGCTTTAAGCCTGCGCGAAGGAAGCTACCTGCATCCCGTCACCATCATCGGCGAGGAGGTTCATCTGCCCTATGAGCGACCGCCACTTTCCAAAAAGATCTTGCTTAATGAAGGAGAACCTCAATCTCCAGCCGTGCTCGACGAGCTCGCGCTCCAGGAGCGGAATATCCGACATATTGGCGGAACAACGGCGACGGCTATCGACACCTCTGCAAAAAAACTGATCCTTTCGGATGGCCGGGCATTGCCTTACAGCAAATTGCTGCTGACGACGGGCGCAACGCCAAGGCGATTGCCGAACGTTCCAACCAGCAGCCGGATCGTTTACCTGCGAACGATCGACGACGCGCTTGCGCTGCGTCCCTGGATCCGCGCCGATATGCATGTCGCCGTGCTCGGCGGCGGCTTCATCGGGCTGGAGGTCGCCGCTTCGGCGCGCAGTCGCGGTGCCAAGGCAACGATCATCGAGGCGCAGGAGCGCATTCTCAAACGCGGTGTAGCCGAGCCGATCGCCGAAACAATGGCGTCTCTGCATCGCCGCAACGGCGTCACGATCCAATGCGGCGTGAGCGTCCTCGATATCGAAGCGGACGAGCAGCGCGTCGCCATTTCTCTGTCCGACAGAGAAATGATCACGGCAGACGTACTGGTCGTGGGGATCGGCGCGCAGCCCCGCATCGAGCTCGCCGCTCAGGCAGGGATTGCCGTCGATAATGGCATTACCGTCAACGAACGTCTGGAGACATCGGTTGCAGATATCTATGCCGCCGGCGACTGCTGCTCCTTTCCACATCCCCTTTATGGCGGCCGTCGGCTGCGCCTGGAGGCGTGGCGCAACGCGCAGGATCAAGGCATTCTTGCCGCCGCCAATCTCTTAGGCGCCAACCGCAGCCACGAGGCCGTCCCCTATTTCTGGTCGGATCAGTTCGATCATACGCTCCAGATCGCCGGTCTTGCCGATGAGGGCCGCTCCGTTGTTCGCAGAGACCTTGGCGAGGGCGCCTTCATCCTGTTTCATCTCGACGGCGAGCAACGGCTGGTCGCAGCAAGCGGCGTCGGGCCTGGCAACAGGGTCGCCAAGGATATCAAGTTGAGCGAGATGCTGATTGCCAAGCACCTGATTTTGCCTATCGAGGCACTGGCTGGGGGCGTAAACCTCAAGTCCCTGCTACCGCGAGCAGCCTAGCGGCAGCAAGCGATAAGGTCAGCGCTGTACAGTGCTGCTGAACCCTGCACGACCATGCGGAGCAAAGCCATACGGATAGCTACCTTGCCGATTATCTGACTGCGCCCTACCCTTGGCTCATGCAGAATCGCTTCTCCTTCCACCCAGCGACCGCTGATCGCTTGTCCGATATAGAAGCGGTCTTCGACGACTGCTCCGGCGGCAGAAACTGTCGCTGCGCCTACTGGTATCTTCCGAACGCTGACTACAAGGCGGGATGGGGCGAGGGAAATCGCGCTGGTTCCGAAATCTGATCCATTAACCACCCCCGCCGCGTGTTCTCGCCTATCAGAAGGGCGAACCGGCTGGATGGTGCGGTGTCGCGCCACGTGCAGTATTCGACCGCCTGCGGCGTTCCAAGCCCTTTGCTCCCATCGATGACAGAGTGGTGTGGTCGATCAATTGCTTCATCGTCCGCAAATCATTCCGACGGCAGGGGCTCTCGCGCCTGCTGCTGAAACATGCCGTCGAGTTTGCAATGGCTCAGGGGGCCGAATGTCTCGAGGCATATCCCGTCGATCCGTCCATTGCATCAAAATCAAGCGAACTTTATCCGGGGACGCTATCGATGTTCCTCGATGCCGGCTTCGTAGAAGTTGCAAGACGGCTGCCTTCAAGGCCAGTCGTGCGCTTGGAATACCGCCGAACACGTCGACTGGAGATCGGAGGCGGTCGCTTTGCGACGAGGCATTGTAAACCCGCGGCTGGGTTGGAGCCCGATAGGGCCGCATCCGTGAACGATCTGTGCGCAGACAATGTTGCATCGAGCACCAGATAAACCTAGCACTCGATGTCGTGGAAGCCGTTCAATTCGCAGGCGATTTGGTCAGTGACGGCCGCTTTGCCATCATTCGCGAAACGGCGCTCCATTGGTCAGAAGCACTTCAGCTATCAAAAATCCTCCCAGGCCGGGCTTGCTGCTGCCGAGGTTTTTCCGAAGGCAGAGCGAAGTCTCTCGCCCAATGCCCTTTGGCCGGAAAGCTCTGGCCCTGCCTGCGGGATTGCGGCTGGTCGAGCGGTGCCGGTGGTCATGTCGGCTGTTCTGCGTGGCGAACCGCTGATTGAAACCACTCTTCCCGCGTCCAGCTTGAATTGCCCAAGCCTTGCCGAAAGCGAGGAAACCTCGCTGGCGAGCGTATGCGTTGCCGCATTGGATTCCTCGACCATCGCAGCATTCTTCTGCGTCGCCTGATCCATCTGGTTGACCGCCGTATTGATCTCCTGAAGGCCCGTCGACTGTTCCCGGGCCGATTGCACGATCGCCTGAACGTTGCGATCGATCAGTTGGACCTCCTGAACCATAGCCTGCAGCGCCTCTCCGGTCTGGCCAACCAGGCTGACGCCTCTCTTGACCTGATCTCCGGACGAATGAATGAGAGCCTTGATTTCCTTGGCAGCCGTTGCGGAGCGCTGCGCCAACTCCCGGACCTCCTGGGCGACGACGGCAAAACCCTTGCCGGCCTCCCCCGCGCGGGCCGCCTCGACACCGGCATTGAGAGCGAGCAGGTTCGTCTGAAACGCGATATCGTCGATCACACCGATGATGTTGGAAATCGACTGAGAAGACTGCTCGATGCCGTTCATGGCTTCGACGGCACAGTGAACGATCACGCCGGACTGCTCGGCATTGCCTTTCGTGCGGCTGACCAAGGCAGCCGCCTCTTCTGCACGTGTCGTCGAATCCTTGATGGAGGTGGTGATCTGCTCAAGTGCTGCCGCCGTTTCCTCAACAGAGGCGGCCTGCTGCTCCGTACGTCTCGCAAGATCGTCTGCGCCGGTGCGGATTTCCTCCGAGCCGGATTGGATGACGGACGCATTCTCCGAGAAGGAGACTAGGGCAGCTTGAAGTTTTTCAACGGAGGTATTGAAATTGCCGCGTATTTCGTCGAGAGCCGAAGTGAATGGTTGGTCGAGCCGCACGGTCATATTTCCATCTGAAAGCTGGACCAGCCCTGCAGCAAGCTCGCTGACGGCGAACTTCACTTCCGCTTCCTGAGCATTGTTGATGCGTGCACGCTCGGCGCGCTCGGCTTCCTGCGCGGCACGGCTAGCTTCCGCCTCGGTCTCCAGGCGCACCTTGTCGCGGTTGCTTTCCAGCAGGATGTGCAGCGAGCGCGACAAGTCGCCGATTTCGTCGCGCCTCTCACGGTCCTTGAGTACAACGTCGAGATCCCCATTGGCGATACGATCTGTTTCGCCGATGACGTTCTCTATCCTGCGAACGAACCTGCGTGCGATCAGCCAGCCGGCAAGTCCCAAGAGAATGGCCGCGATCGAGGTGACTGCAATCGCATTCCTCACGACGCTATTGACCTGGGCGAAGACCGTGGCTTTCGGAACGACCACGATCGCGTACCACGAGGTGGTGTCGGTTAGTTTTACCGGTTCGGCGATTGCGAAATAAGTCCCGCCGTCAGCGCCAGTGATTTCGCGCTCAGTGCCGGGATTGGCAATCAGCTGATCCCAACCCGCGGTCTCTGCACCGCCATCCTTGATGTTCTTTCCGATAAGTGCCGCGTCAGGGTGGCTGATCATCCCGCCTGCGCCGGTAACAAGGCTCATGAAGCCCGTTCCCATCGGTCGAATGGCGGAAATGGCTTTCTGGGCATCGTCTAGAGCCATATCCAGACCTGTGACCCCCACCGGCTTCCCATCGATCATGATCGGCTTGGCGATCGAGGTCATCAGCACTTGCTTACCGTCGATCGCATAGGAATATGGCTCGATGATTACGGTCTTCCGCTGACTGAACGGAAGCTGGTAATAGTCGCCGGCGCCCGCGACGGTGTAGTCGACAAGCGGGACGTTGGTGACTTTGCTGCCGCTGCGGACCCAATAAGGAATGTAGCGGCCGGTGGCATCATTGCCGTCCTTGCCCGCGAAGTCCTTGTCCTTGCCATCGAAGGCATTCGGCTCCCAGCCTGTCCAAACACCGAGAGCGCCGGCATTGCCGTCAAGCAGGTTCTTCAGGATTGCATCGGCGGTCGTCCGGTTCGCATCATTGGCGATCCGCATGGTGGACAACACCGTCTCAAGCGAATTGACGACGGCGATTGCCGCCCCGAGGGTCTTTTCCGATCCCGCCGCGGTCGTGCTGGCGATCTGCTGCATTTCGCCGAGGCTGGATTGGCGAATATTGGTATATGCGGAATCAATCAGGATCGCGGAAGCTGCCACCGTTGCGACCACGCCGCATGCGGCGACTGAAAAAATATTGCGGCTAGTTGCAGATTTCAAAATCATATCACCACCTTGTCGGGTGGCGTTGCGATCACTCGGCGCGCCCCCACGTGCCTTTGAAAGTAACAATATTCTGCAAGCGGCAGACAACAATCAGGACCGCTCGCTCATGGGAAAGCTAGATGTTCTTGATTAAAAATGCGTGTATCGAAATATCTCCCAAGCCGTGCGCCTCACCATAACTTCTGGTCCCCAAGAAATTCTGGCAATCATTTGCAGAGAATTTATGTTTTGAACGAATAGAAGCTAAAACGGCATGTATTGCACCGCACAATTAGTGAAAAATATCACAATTCAAGCGCCCGGATCGGACCTGTCGCCACATGTCGCGTGGCGCCGACCATAAAGTCATCTGCAATGGATTGTCGCGCGACGGGATGATCATGCAAGGGATCAGCAAGCCGCCGGCAAAAGACCTCCGGATCAAGCAAATTTGTCTTGAGTATCAAAGCGTCTCCATGGCAGTGAGCGGCGGCAAATTTCGGGAGTATCCATTTTATGAAACTGTTCTACAAAGCCGGCGCCTGCTCGCTCGCACCGCATATCGTCGCGCGGGAAGCTGCCATCGATCTTGACGTTATCCAGGTCGACCTCGCCACCAAGAAGACGGAGCAAGGCGAAGACTATCTCGCCACCAACCCGAACGGCTACGTGCCGGCTCTTGTGCTGGACGGAGGCGAGTTGCTGACGGAGTCGCAGATACTCGTGCAGTATCTGGCCGACCTGAAACCCGAGAGCGGCCTGATGCCGAAAGCCGGTGAGATGGACCGCTACCGGGCGCAGCGCTGGTTGGCTTTCATTTCGAGCGAACTCCACAAGACATACGGCCCACTCTTCCGGCCCGATACGCCCGACGCGACCAAGGACACAAACCGCGCACATCTCGCAAAGCGCCTCGGCTATGTCGATGCCAGCCTCGAAGGAAAGCCCTACTTGCTCGGCGATCACTTCACCGCCCCCGACGCCTATTTGTGGACGGTGCTGGGCTGGTCCGGCCGCGTTGGCGTCGACCTGTCCGCCTACAAGAACATCAATCGCTTTATCGAAACGGTCGCAAGCCGTCCGGCCGTGCAGGCCGCCCTGAAAGCCGAGGGGCTGATCTGACGATCCGTGGAAGCTTGTTTGTCAGGCTTCCCTTCAGGCTTGGCACCTAACACACAAGGAAGCCCGCCTGCAAAGGCGGGCTTCACGCCAGCTCCTATCCTGCAGGCGTCCCGATTTTCCCGCAGCAATCCGCGCTCAATTTCTGCGCGGCGATCGCTTCCATCGTCATCACAACTGTTTGCGAACTTTGCCCACAGTCAGCCGGCCGGCGCTGCCATCGGAGAGCTTTACGGTTCCCCAGGCAGACATCAGATCTGCTGCCCTTGTGACCTCGATCCGCCCGATGCGGCCATCCGAACATTTGACCGGAAGAGTAATCGTTGGGCGCCGGTCCCTCAGATCGTCGCTGCCGGATGCGATGGTCGTGCCCTTGAAGATCTCGCCTGAATCCATTTTGGCTTTCGCTGGAAGAATGATGTCACCGCGTTTCTCGCCTTGTTGCCTCACCGGGCTAGAACCCGCAGTTCGCAGCGCACGCGCAATGCTCGGCGCCAACCCGCCTCCGCTCATGAACCTTGTATAGTCATCATAGGAAATGGCGCCTCGCGCATAGGCGGTCAACATTCGACGGCAAAATTCGCGACGCACACTCGCCTCCGGCACGCGCAAAAGCTTCGCCAGCTTCTCCTGCACATCCGGCTTGATAGCCCCGTGACTACATTCTTCTATGTTCCAGTTGAGGGCCGCCGGGTCGCTCAAACTGTTCCTGCCATAGTCATATGTGCTCTTGTTGGCGACGACCGATTGAGCTTTTGCTGCCAAGGGAAGAGCCATCATTGCAATGGCCGCCGCGATCATAAGTCTCTTCATTCCACCCCCCGTTTGTCGTCCCGAGATGGTGAAGTGCCCCATGCGGATTGGGAAGCACCCTCGCCGAAAAGTTGAAAGAGAGACCGGGATATCCACCGTTTATGGAACTTTGCCTTTAATGCTGTCACCGGGGCCCTCGAAGAGGACGACCCGCTCAGCTGCCCGGCTCGACAGAGCTTCAAAATCCGAGCGTGCGGAACCCAACCGCGCTTTTTGACGTGCCCGCTATCAAAAGTGCCGTATATCCAGATAGGCAATGGCTTACGCAATGCCGCCCTATACGTTTCGCCGACGAGGTTATAGAAGTACCTCCGCGCAACGGCTGAAGCCGACAAGCGCTCCTGGAGAGGCCAAACAGATGATCGATCTCTTTGCTGTTCGGGCCGATACGCCCGGTGTCGAACATGGCATCCACCTGAACAACGCGGGCGCCGCGCTGATGCCGCGGCCCGTCCTGGACGCCATGACAGGCCATTTGCGACGCGAAGCCGAAATCGGCGGATACGAGGCTGCGGGCGAAGCGCAGCGGGCCCTGGATGGCGTCTATGCCAGCGTTGCGAATTTGCTCGGCGCCCGAGCGGAGGAGATCGCGCTGACGGAAAATGCCACGGTGGCATGGCAAATGGCCTTCTACTCCTTCACCTTCAAGCCGGGAGATCGAATCCTCACGGCGCGCGCGGAATACGCGGCCAACTATGTGGCTTTCCTACATGCTGCAAAAACGCACGGCGTGACGATCGACGTCGTGCCAAACGACCATAACGGCGTTCTTGATCCCGAAGCGTTGGAAAGCATGATCGACGATCGTGTTCGTCTGATCGCGATGACCTGGGTTCCGACGAATGGCGGCCTGATCAATCCAGCGGCGGAAGTCGGCCGCATCGCCCGCCGCCATGATGTGCCCTATCTGCTCGACGCCTGCCAGGCGGTGGGGCAAATGCCGGTTAATGTCCAGCAACTCGGCTGTGACATGCTGACGGCTCCGGGCCGCAAATTTCTTCGCGGACCGCGCGGCACCGGCTTCCTTTATGTAAGGCAATCATTGCTCGAACATCTGCATCCGCCGGTGATCGACCACTTTGCCGCGCCCTGGGTCGAACCCGACCGGTACGAGCTACGCGCCGACGCAAGGCGTTTCGAGACCTGGGAGAACAACTATGCGGCGCGCCTGGGCCTCGGCGTTGCAATCGACTATGCGCTTTCCTTGGGGCTGGAACATATAGAGGCGCGCTGCAAGTCGCTCGGCACGCTCTTGCGCGCAGAATTGAGTCGATTGCCGGGGGTTCACGTGTATGACCTCGGGCCAACACCCGCAGCGATCATATCTTTTTCCATAGACGGCCACGAGGCCGAAACCGTCAGAAACATTCTTGCCGAGGCTGGAATTCATGTCAGCCTATCAAAGGCTTCAAGCACACTGTTGGATGCGAAGGCTCGCGCCCTGCCGACGTTGATCCGGGCTTCACCCCACTATTACAACACCGAGGAGGAGATCCTCGCACTCGTCGAACGTTGCCGCCGGCTAACCAGTTAGACCAGGCATCAGCGTTTCAGTTGGCATGCAAAAACCGCAATTTGGGGTAGCCTCGGGCCTACGGGATTTCACTCTCCGTCCGGCGAAGGCAAAAACACAACCTTCACGCCATTCACGAGCGGCAAAAACCCCGCCTGGCGTGTGAAAATGGGACAAATCGTAAGATTTTCCATCCATTTAAATCACTCACACTTCAACAATCATTGCTAAATGAACGTCTCGTAATATATTCATTTAGAGCGGTTGCCACGTTCTGGTAATTTGCGACCGCGCCCGTACGCTACATGAGGTTGCGTTGTCGACGCGCAAGCTCCGATGCGAGCGGGCCGGTTCAAACTGGACAGCGGCCACATTTTGCTGGGCCGGCTTGGGAGGGCAAGGCCATATGCCGGAAAACCGAGTGGACCGGTCGCAGCGAATTCCACACGAGCCCAAATCTGCCAACCGTTTCGAGGCGGCGGTTTCACTTTGGGATCTCGATCTCAGACTGCTCGACTCCTCCAAGGGGTTTCAGGATCATACTGCCCTCGCATCAAAAAAAGACCTGACCTTGTGGGAAGCTTATCCCGCGCTTGCCAAGCCGGTTCCTGCCGCCCTGATCAGGCAGGCGATCGACACCGGCGAACCCCGCACAATCCAGATCGACACGCCGAAACAGGGAAAATGCAATCTCCTCGTTTCCCTTATCCATACGGGGCTCCTCGTCATCGAAACCAAGGCGGCAAGTATCGGTCCGCCGTCAGAAGACAACGAGAAAGCGCAACTCATCCATCAAGCAACGCATGATGTCCTGACCGGTTTGCCGAACCGTCGTCAGTTCAGTGCGGAACTCGCGCAATTGCTTCCGGCAAGCGGCAAGATCGGGCCTGCGCTCATGCAGCTCGATCTCGACGACTTCAAGCCGGTCAACGACACTCTCGGCCATGGCGCCGGCGATATCGTCCTGAAGCTCGCGGCCGAACGGATCAAGGAAACGCTTGGCCAGGGCGGCACGGTATATCGCCTCGCCGGCGATGAGTTCGCCATCATCCAGGTCAGACCGCAGCAAGCCTTCGAAGCCGAGCAGTTGGCCGACGCGCTGGTCGCAGCCTTCAAGAAGCCGTTCATCGTCAACGGCATCTCCCTGTTCGTCGGCGTCAGCGTCGGGGTCGCGATCGCGCCGCGCGACGGCAATGAAGACGAGCAATTGATGAAGGCGGCCGACGTTGCCCTTTATGCCGCCAAGAAGGAGGGCCGCCGGCGGGCGCGAACCTTCGACCCGACCATGCTGATCGTCGTCGAGCAAAGGGAGTTGCTGCGGCGCAGTCTTCGCGTCGCACTTCAGCGCGATGAGTTCTTCATCGAGTATCAGCCTCTGATCGAACCGCCATCCACCGTCGTAGGTTTCGAGGCACTGCTGCGCTGGCGGCATCCCACCTTGGGCATCATCCCGCCGGCTGCATTCATTCCCATGGCGGAAGCCGATGGCCTTATGCGCGAGATCGGCCAGTGGATGCTGGAAGAAGCCTGCCGCGAGGCGCTTTCATGGCCGGAGCACTACACGCTTGCCGTCAACCTTTCGCCGGCTGAATTCTTGACACCTGGACTTACCGATCGCGTATCGCAGACGCTCGACATCGTCGGCTTTCCCGCCGAGCGTCTGGAGTTGGAGATCACCGAGGGCGTATTGCTGGAGCGAACCATCAATAACCTCGACACGCTGAACACACTGAACGTGCTCGGCATACAGATTTCGCTCGACGACTTCGGCACCGAATATTCCTCTCTTAGCTACCTGAAGAATTTCCCCTTCGATACGATCAAGATCGATCGCTATTTCATCAAGGACCTTATGCAGGACACGAAAAGCCAAACGATCGTACGTTCCGTCATCAGCCTCGCGCACGGCCTGGATATGCGGGTCACGGCAGAGGGCGTTGAAACGCCGCAACAGGCTGGATGGCTGTTGCAGGAAGGCTGCGACCGCCTCCAGGGCTATTGCATCAGCCCACCGATGCGGGCCGAACGGCTCGAAGAATTCATAAGACAAGGCGGACGTTCTCAATCGACGGCGACAACCTTCGATGAGATTCACATCAGGCCATAATCCTCGAAACGCTTTCCATCCAGGAGCCTCTCAAGTGGACACCACGGAAATGCAAACGGATAACGCGTCTCAGCCATTGCTCGAGCTCGAAATGGACATGGCATCCTTTGCGGCGGACTGGAGGCACTGCGATCAATGCGCCGCCTATGTAGCCCGCATGGTCAGCCATGATCGCCACGATCCCACCCGCCATGCCAATTTGCTTTCTTCCGCGTTGAACGAACTCTTCGAAATGTCGTTCCATACGCGCGAGTGCAGGGGCGCGCTGACCTGCCGTTTCTATAGGAATGGCTCGATCGAACGGATCGAGTTGACATTTCCCTGCTCGGACGAGCAACGCGGCTCCTATGAGACAATCATCGAACGCGCCAGGGTCGGCCAGGCACTTGCACATTATCTCGATGTCATTACCGATGACGCCGCACGCGCAGAGCATGCGATCCTTCTCGGTTTGCTGGTCAACTACGATGCCAGCGTCAGACTGCAGAAGCAGGATAGGGGCATGCTGACCCTTGTGGTGGACCTTGCGCTTGAAAGGCTCCTCAATTGAGCAACCATTTTCCCAATCGTTTCACCGCACAATTCGACGCCAACAATCAGGAGTTCTCCCTTTCCGGAGTGCTGAGGCCACATTCGGTCGCCGAACTTGCCGATGATCTCGCTCTCCTGCGCACCGGCGTCGAGACCGTAAACGGCATCTGCTACATCAATCTGAAGCGCGTTACGCATATGAACAACACGGCGTTTCGCGCGCTGACGCATGTCCTGCTCGATGCAACCCGCTCGAGGCCGGATCTCAAGCTGACGGTCGTCGCCTCGAGCGTCGTGACATGGGCGTCTCGGCTCTTTCGTCATTTGAGCGATCTCTCGCCGAATATCACAGTCGATATCTACGACTCCGCCTTCTATCCGGGCCAGACTTTCGTCGAAAACCAGAGCTTCATACCCATCCTCAGAACACAGACGAAGATGACGTGGCGGCACGAGCGCGAGATGCTGCCGCGCCACGGCCTTCGCGAAGGCATGAACATCGCCGATATCTGTTGCGGCATCGGTGATTTCGCGATGTTGTTGAGAAAGGACTTCAAACCGGCCCGGATCGTCGCCCTCGACCACTCCATCCCCAGCCTGGACTATGCCCGCAAGGTGGCGGAGGACTTCGACGTCCAGGATATCGAATACACCTATGGCGACGCTTCACAGATGCTGTTCGAGAGCGACCAGTTCGATTTCGTGACTTGCAGGCATTCGCTGCAGATCTTCGATCGCCCCGACGTCCTGCTTCGGGAGCTTTATCGCATATGCAAGCCTGGCGGCCGGGTCTACATCACCAACGAGAAGAACTCCCACTGCCTCGGCGAGCCGAGAGCCGAGAGCATCCAATGGACCTACACCGAAGTGGCCAAGCTATTCGCGCACTTCGATATGGATGTCGAAATGGGCCCGAAAGGCCGCCGCATGCTGCTGGATGCGGGCTTTACGGATGTGAAGATGGAAAGCTTCATGGTGACTAATCTCGATGGCGATCCGCAGGACTTCGCCGACATCATTACGGCATGGCAGAATGTCTACGCCGACGAGATGGCGGTTCGACGTGGCGACGCACCCGAATTCATAGAGAAGTTCAAGCAGGGCTTTGCCGACCACATCTTCGCCGCTCTTCACCCCCGAGGCTATGCGGGCTGGCCGATCTGGGCCACATCGGGACAGAAACCACTATGATGGAAACTTCCTTGGCCAAGAGAAAGCTGGGACTGCGCTCATTTCGCGCCAAGTTTCTGATCGTTGTCGGCGGCGCCGTTCTATTCGACTTGATGGTCAGTGGCGGCCTGGCGCTCTGGAACGTTCAGCGTCTATCGCGCAATGCGACAACCGAAGTCGGCCAAGGCCTTGAGAAGGCAAGCCAAGATTACATCCGTTCCTATGCGGATTCCACCGCCACGCAGGTCGGCCTCCTCGTCGATCAGGTCCACTCCGACGTGAAGGCGCTCGCAGGGGTATTGCAGGGCCAGATCGACAACCCCACGAGGAGCGGAGCGATCGGCTCCGCCATGGACAAGGCCTCTCCCGGCGCCGTAACGGTCACCTATGATCCGACTGGTCAGTGGGCTCAAAATGCTCCCGGGACACCATCGGTCGTCAGCGTATGGGGCTACATGCTGGACAAGGATCATCGCCCCCTGCCCCAGGTCCAGGCCGACATCGAATGGAGTGCGGTGCTCAATCTCGTTGCGCCATCCCTGCTGCACAACGGCGCATCGAAGCTGCAAATGTATTACATCGGGCCGCGGGAGCGCCCGATCTTCCGAACGGCTCCCTATACGACCCAGGCGCAGACCTTCGACCGGCTCTACCCGGGCCACAACACATCCGACTTTTGGACTTTCTTCTTTCCCGGTCTTTATGAATCCTGGCAGCAATGGGCCGCAACTCCATCATCGCGACCAGTTGCTGACTATATTACCCAAACCGCGCCCTACACCGACGCGATTACAGGCAAGCTCATCGTCAGCTTCTTTCACCCGCTATGGACGCCGGATCGGCATGGCATCGCCGGCGCTGCCGGGGCAGATATCACTCTCACCCAGCTGGCGGAGATCGTCGAGAATGTCAAAGTGGCCCAAAGCGGCTTCGGCTTCCTGACAATGTCGAACGGAAACGTCGTCGCGATCAATCCGGTCGGCGAAAAGATCATCGGCCTGCGTGCCTCGAACGATGCGGCCACCAAGGGTGTGACCGGCCTCGATCGATCATTGCGCAACAGCGTGCAAAAGGCGATCACGACACTGCCGCTCGATGCAGACGGCGCAATACAGCATATTTCCCTCGACGAACAGGGTGAGAAGGTTCCCTATCTTGTCGTCGTCAAGCAACTGCATCCGACCAATCTCTGGGTGGAAGGGCCGGTGCAGCGTGAAATCATGTCGCTTGGGATCGTGGTGCCCGAACGCGAAATCTACGCCTCGCTCATAGCAGCCAAAGAGGAGATATCGCGCGCCACCAATCGCATCCTACTCTACCAGATCATGGCGGTTCTGGTCTCGCTGATGATTGTCACGGCAGCGGTATTTGCCGCTTCGAAACGTGTCACCGGCGGGATCAGCGCGCTGGCGAGCGCCGCAAAGCGCATACAGGCAAAGGATTACTCTGTCAGGGTCGACATCTCGACCAAGGACGAAGTTGGGGAGGCCGGTATCGCCTTCAACCGCATGGCCGAGGATATCAGCTTCCATACCGAAAATCTCGAGAAGCTCGTATCCGATCGAACCAAGGAAATCGAAGCGGCGAAGGAAGAGATTTCAACCCTGAACGGCCAGCTGAAAAGCGAAAACCTGAGGCTGGGCGCAGAGCTCAATGTTGCGCGACAAATACAGCTCATGGTGCTGCCGCGCGCCAAGGAGCTCACCGCCAACAAGAACCTGGAAATCGCGGCTTACATGCGCCCGGCCGATGAAGTCGGCGGCGACTATTACGACGTTCTGCAAAATGGAAACAATCTGAAGATCGGCATCGGCGACGTCACCGGTCACGGGCTTGAGAGCGGCGTACTCATGCTGATGGTGCAATCGATCGCTCGCGCATTGCAGGAAGCCGGTGAAATGGATCCGGCAAAATTCCTGACCGACCTCAACCGCGCAATTTTCAAAAATATCGAGAGGACCAAGACGGACAAGCACCTGACCTTGTCGTTCCTCGACTATGACGGCAAGCGGCTGACGATCTCCGGCCAGCACGAAGATATGATCATCGTTCGTCAGAACGGCAAGGTTGAACGGATCGAGACCGGGGATCTCGGTCTTCCTGTCGGTCTCGAACCCGATATAGCCCCCTTTATCGATACACGCGAGATCCCCTTCGAAAGGGGCGATATGGTTGTCCTCCACACGGATGGCGTCACCGAAGCGGAGAATTCAAAAGGCGAATTGTTCGGCTTCGAGCGGCTTCTGGAAGATGCCCGCCGCCTGCATGGCGGCACGGCCGAAGAAGTGGTCAAGGGCATACTCGACGACCTCATGACCTATATCGGAACCCAGAAGATTCATGATGATATTACTCTTGTCGTGATGCGACACAGGTGAGAGATGACAACTGCAACCTTCGGCCAACAACATCTGGTTTCGTTCAATACGGCCAATGCCTTGCGAATCTGCCTGTTTGACGGGCCGCTGCATTTGGCCTGGCGCCACTCCGCCATGACTTCAGACTTCATCGCCGAAACCATGTCGCTCGGCTTCCGCTCCTCAGAGCGGCAATACAAGACGATCCGGCACGACATCGGCTATCTGACAAACGAGCTCATCGAAAACTCGATCAAGTTTCGCGCTGCAGGCGAGATCATGATCGAAGCGCTGACGGACGCTCATAGTTTCAGGATGCGCATCGCAAACCTGATCGACCACGATGCAACTGCCCGCTTCCAGGAATTGTTGCAGAAGGTGACGAATGGCGATCCCGGCGACCTCCTTATAGAACAGATCGAGACCAGTGTTCTTGCGGGCGACAATGCGTCCGGGTTAGGACTGTTGACTTTGATGAGTGATTACCAGGTTCAACTGGCCTGGCACTTCGACCAAGGCGGTCCGCACAAGCGGACAAAACTTCAAACCTATGCCGCGATGGCAATTTCATCATCGTGAACCCGCGAGAGGCCGTTTATGGAAATCAAAGAAGAAGCGTTCCGCATCTGGTCCGAAGGTAGCACCCTATATTTCGACGGGACCATGCGTTTAGCCGGTCCAGACGCCTATGCGCCGGTCTATGATCTGGCCAGACAGGTTCTTCACGGGAACGGCGGCAAGGCAACCTTCGATTTGACCGGTTTGCAGTTCCTGAACTCGTCCGGGATCAACTTGCTTGCCAAGCTGACGATCGAAGCCCGAAAGCACGCCGACATCCATCTTACGGTATGCGGATCGTCGCAAATCCCTTGGCAAATGAAGTCCCTGCCGAACCTGAAGAAGCTTCACCCACGACTGGACCTGCGCTTGACCTAGAGGCGACCGTTTGAAAGCCAAGCGAGAAGTCGTCTCTCAGACCCAAGCGTCTCACGCAGCGGAAAGCACCTAAAAGGGCTATATCGCCTAGCGCCAAATGTGGCACAGACGAGGTTTTCCGGCGCCCCCAGCACGACTTTGCCATTTATCACAGCCTTGTGGCGCAGCCGCAGCTGCGTCTGCCGGACTGAGCATGCGCTCATTTTTCAGCGTCACCCGGATTTTACGCCACAGCGGACATATACTAACCAAGAAATGGAAACAATAGATCAATCGAGTTTAAATTGAAAAGAAAATCACAAAAATACTTCAAGTACCAAAGAAAAAATCTGCAACTCAGGTTAGTTTACTGCAAGTATATCAGTCCATTGAGTACATATAAAAATGGACAGAATGCAAAGTTTCCGCATTCTCTGCTAACGACAGCATAGTTAAATATTAGTAAACTATAATCTCAAGTTGCAGCAATGACCTCTAATTGTAATCGCATCTAACAAGGACAGAAATTCTGTTTTCCTTGAACACTCGGCTTTGTGTCTAATTTCCGGGAGGGTTTGATGGGCATAGCGTTCAAATCTGCGAGTATATCTCCAACAAATACGAAAAAGCGGACAGTTCTTGTTGCCGGCGGCGCCGGATTTCTTGGTTCACATCTGTGCGACCGGCTTCTGCAGAGTGGTCATGAGGTCATCTGCGTGGATGATTTCTCAACTGGGCGGATAGATAACATCAGACATCTGCTTCGTTATGATACATTCAGCTTCGTCCGCCACGACGTCATTGCATCGCTCGATATCCCCGTCAATGAAATCTACAATCTAGCCTGTCCGGCATCGCCGCCCCACTATCAGGCGGACCCCATTCATACGATGAAGACATGTGTCTTCGGCTCGCTCAATCTTCTGGAGCTCGCCACACGTCACCAGGCACGTATCTTCCAGGCGTCTACCTCGGAAATCTATGGAGACCCGCAGGTACATCCGCAACCGGAGAACTACTGGGGCAACGTCAACTCCTTCGGTCCCCGCTCCTGCTATGATGAAGGCAAGCGCTCCGCCGAAACGCTCTTCCGGGATTTTCACGCCCAGTACGGCGTCGACATCAGGATTGCGCGAATATTCAACACCTATGGCCCACGCATGCGTCCCGATGACGGCCGGGTCGTTTCCAACTTTATTGTGCAAGCCCTCAAAGGCCAGGATATCACCGTCTATGGTGATGGATCCCAAACGCGATCCTTCTGCTACGTTGCTGATCTGATCGAAGGCTTCATCCGCCTGATGGGCAACGAAACGACCATTCACACGCCCGTCAATCTCGGCAATCCGGCGGAATTTACCGTACGCGAGCTCGCCGAAAAGGTCATCACCATGACCGGCTCGTCGTCGCATGTCGTCTACCAGCCTCTGCCGATCGACGACCCGCGCCAGCGGCGGCCCGATATTACCGTTGCCAAACACGAACTTGGATGGGAACCATCCGTCGCTCTGGCAGATGGCCTGGAATCCACCATTGCCTACTTCGAGCGCCAGCTTGTGCGTCCCAACAGCGAGCTTTTCGAGGTTGCGTGATGTCCAGGCAAACAATACTCGTCGTGGGTGGCGCCGGCTTCATCGGCAGCCATACCGCCAAGCACCTCCATAACCAAGGCTTCCAGCCGGTCGTCTATGACAATCTGTCGACCGGCCACCCCTCCTCGGTGCGTTGGGGGCCTTTGGTGGAGGGAGATATCCTCAACATGTGGCGGCTGGCGGAAACGATCCTCCAGTACAAGCCCGCAGCGATCATCCATTTCGCCGCATCGGCCTATGTCGGCGAATCCGTAGAAAATCCCGCGAAGTACTATGCGAACAATGTGAACGGCACGCTGTCAGTGCTGGAGGCATGCCGCCGTGCGAATGCGGACAAGCTGATTTTTTCGTCGAGCTGCGCAATCTACGGAATTCCGGATCACCTGCCGATCCGCGAAACCGAGACACCGCGCCCCATCAATCCCTATGGCAGAACGAAGCTGATCGCCGAACATATGCTCGCCGACTATTCGTCTGCCTATGGGCTCAACTATGTGGCCCTGCGCTACTTCAACGCCTCAGGCGCCGATCCGGAGCGCGAACTCGGTGAGTGGCACAATCCGGAAACGCATCTCATTCCCCGCGCCTTGCTGGCAACAGGCGGGGCGCTTGAGACACTGGATGTTTTTGGCAGCGACTATGATACGCCCGATGGCACATGCGTCCGCGACTACATCCATGTAACCGACCTTGCCAGAGCGCATGTCCTGGCGGTGGAATATCTTCTGTCTGGCGGAAACAACCTTGCCGTCAATCTCGGAACCGGACGCGGCACATCGATCAAGGAGATCATCCGTGCGATCGAACACGTCTGCGGCCGCCCGGTTCCCGTCGCCATGCGCATGCGCCGTGCCGGCGATCCGCCTGCCCTTTACGCAGCTTCGGATCTTGCTGCCGAAAAACTCGGCTTCCGCGCGCTTCATTCGGACATCGAAACGATCATCCGCACAGCAGCCCCTTTCTTCGGATTGGAGGTGCGGGCATGACCTCGATCCGGACACGTGCTCTTGCCACCCAAGACCAGCGATTGATGACCCGAATTCTGCAAGGTCCTCAGCGCCTGGAGTATATTGCTTGCGCCACACTGTGGCTCGCCGCGCTCGGATATTTCTGGAGCTGGTGGCTTATACCGACTCACCATGTCGACGCGATAGGGTCTGTTCTGCTTACACTGGTGCTAGCCTGGGTGACGATCATTCCGACCTATTTCATAGCCGTCTTCTTTCGCGCCAAGAAGCCTATGGGGCAATTGCAATTGCCTGCGGGGAGCCGCATCGCAATGGTGGTTACCAAGGCGCCCTCCGAGCCGTTTACCGTCGTCGCACGGACGCTGAACGCGATGCTGATGCAGGACGTCCCTCACGATACCTGGCTTGCCGACGAGGACCCATCGCCGTCGACGCTTGACTGGTGCCGCAAACACGACGTCCAGGTTTCCACTCGCAGAGGGCGCGAGGACTACCATCGCAAGAGCTGGCCGCGGCGCACCCGCTGCAAGGAAGGCAATCTTGCCTTCTTCTATGATCAATACGGCTACGAGCGGTATGACTTCGTGGCACAGCTCGATGCCGATCACGTGCCGGAGCAAGGCTATCTCTTCCAGATGCTTCGTCCCTTTGCGGATCCGGCGATCGGTTATGTGTCTGCGCCAAGTATCTGCGATCAGAATGCGCAGGAAAGCTGGTCAGCCCGTGGCCGCCTCTACGCCGAAGCCAGCATGCACGGGTCACTTCAGGCCGGATTCAATTGCGGTCTTGCGCCGCTCTGCATCGGCTCGCACTATGCCGTTCGCACCAAGGCCCTGCGCAGCATCGGTGGGCTGGGGCCGGAACTGGCCGAGGATCATTCCACCACGCTGATGATGAATGCGCATGGCTGGCGCGGCGTCCATGCACTCGACGCCATCGCTCATGGCGACGGGCCGCGGACGTTTGCCGATCTCATCACCCAGGAGTTTCAATGGTCGCGCAGCCTGATGATGATCCTGCTGCAATATTCGCCAAGCTTGCTCGGGCGGCTGCCGCTGCGCCTCAAGATCCAGTTTCTGTTTTCGCAGCTCTGGTATCCGCTGTTCTCACTCTTCATGGCGCTGATGTTCGTCTTGCCGGTGATCGCGCTCGCTCGAGGGAAGACCTTCGTCGCGGTCTCCTACCCCGATTTCCTGCTGCATTTCGCACCGCAATCACTTCTGCTGATCCTGTTTGCCTATCGCTGGCGCAGCACCGGCACGTTCCGGTCAATCGACGCCAAGATATTGAGTTGGGAGATGACACTGTTCCTGTTTGCCCGCTGGCCTTGGGCGCTGGCAGGAACGCTCGCCGCCATCCGTGATCGCGCGACCGGATCTTTCGTGGATTTCCGCGTAACGCCGAAAGGCACCTCCGAGGTAGACCCGATACCTTTCAGGATTCTTGCGCCTTATTGCATCCTGGCTCTGGTCTCTGTCCTGCCGGTACTGCTCGTTGGCACGGCAGGCGAAGCCGGCGGCTTCTACATCTTTGCGAGCATGAATGCCGCCATCTACACGCTGCTGCTGGTGGTCATCGTCCGTCAGCACGCCCGCGAAAACTCCGTCAGCACGGAACGCAGGCACTTCTATCGCCCAGCACTCGCCAGCGGCTTGCTTGCATTGACTGCGCTACCGCTCGTCGGCCTCGTTGAACGCGGCCACGATGGGGTGCAATCGCTGGCCTGGAACGCTGATGGCTACACGCTGTTCGAAGAGCGCTCTTCCGTGGCAGGCGCAGGGGTCGGAGGACGCGGACTACACCGGTTGGTGTTCAATCCGCACTGGCAAGTAAACAACGCGGGTAACTGAGGTTCAAGACGGGAAGGACGCCCTCGGCGGGAGGCCAGATGAAAATGGTTGTCGATGGTATCGGACATGCAGGCTTGATCGGCGGCGGATGCTTTGCCGAGCACACGATTGCCGGCTTCCAAAATCGGCGGCCGGCCGCTCGGACAGCAACGACAAAGCCGCATTCCAATCAGACCATGGGAGAAATGATATGAAGCCATTGAAAAATATAGCCTCTCTCATCCCCGCGACATCGCTCGCATTTGCGATCGTTCTTGGGGTCGCCGCGGAGAGCAGCACTGTTCAAGCCGCGGCAACCATGACATTGCCGGACGGCGCAAGGCCGATGACGGCAGTCGAATTATACACGCTTTATCACGACAAGAGCTGGCGCTGGCCCGACGGCGCGGGCCGAATGGAGAACATCGACAGGCGGTTTTCCGCCTGGGTCGACGGAACGGGAGGGCAATCCTGGGCCGAGGGTCGATGGGCCGTGACGGACAACGGCCGCCTATGTCTTGACGCAACCTGGCATGCCACAAATGGCCAGTTTCCCGCCAAGACCTGCTTCGTTCATCGCATACTCGATGGAACGATCTATCAAAAGAGAGAGACTGGCGGGACATGGTTCGTGTTTCGCCATCCCGTCACCAAACAAACCGATGAGGCGACAAAGTTGATCGCCGATGATCTGGTCTCACAGCGACTGGAAGCCATGAAGGCCGCCCTGACCGTTCACAAAACCGACTGAGGGAAGGAGGCAATGCGATGAAAACCCTATCGAAACTGACAACTGCTTTGCTTGCGACCGGCGTCCTTTGCGGAGGGGTATACGCCGCCAGCGGAGGTCTGGAGGCAAGAGCCGATACCCGGCCGCTGTTCAACGACAAGAGGCCGATTCTCACACCGCAATCGCTACCGGGAGGTGCCTACGATCCGAACGGCGACTTCTCCAATGATCCGAACCCGAAGATCGAGCATCTCTTTCTGCCTTGGGAAGATGTCGATCTGTCGACCTTGAAGACGGCGGATGACTATGCGCACCAACGCGGCCGTTCGTTGCTGATCACCATCGAGCCATGGTCTTGGGCGCGCAATTGGCGTGTCACACCGACCGATCTGCTCAATGGGATTCTGGCCGGTCACTACGATGCCAACATGACGGCGATCTGCTCGGAGGCCGCCAAGCTCAAGACGCCTGTTACCATTCGCTGGGCCCACGAAATGGACGAGAAGAATGGGCAATTCACCTGGGCGTACTGGAAAGCGGAGGACTATGTAAAGGCTTACAGACACGCTGTAACCGTGTGCCGCAAGAGCCTACCGACGGCGAAATACATGTGGTCTCCGATGGGTAAAGAAGGGCTCGAAGCCTATTATCCCGGCGATTCATTCGTGGATGTCGTCGGCTTGTCGGTCTTCGGCTATCAGCCGTTCGATCAGCGCACGCTGGGCCGGGATTCGACCTTCGTTGAGGCAACCAAACCCGGATACGATCGCGTCAAGCGTTTCAAGAAGCCCATCGTCATCGCCGAACTGGGCTATCAGGGGAATGAGGCCTACACGCGCGGTTGGGCCGAAGAAGCGAACAAACCCCATAGCCAGTTCCCTGACCTGCAAGCTGTCGTCTACTTCAACGACCGCGAAGTCTATCCTTGGCCCTATGGCCTTGGCCGACCGGACTGGCGCGTTGCCAGCCCGCTGTTGAACTGATCGTTGCGATGAAAGGTTGAGGAGAAGCAAATGTCTTCAGTCCGCTTCACCATCATCAATGTGTTGCTGTCGATGCTGGTTTCCGCCGGCATCGCAGATGCCGCAACGCAGCGACAGGTCGACAGAATGACGACGCGAGCGGCTATTAAGGCCGCTCCGATGAGCGCCGCGGAGCTTAGAAAGCTCTACTCGGGGCGCTCCTGGATATGGAAGGAAGGTGCTGGTTATTTCTCTCGTCACCATAGCCGTTTTACGGCTTGGTCACACACCGGCTCCCGAAGATCTTACGCAAAAGGTACCTGGTATGCGACAGATCGTGGAAGGCTCTGCATGAGTGCTGTCTGGTATAGCAAGACAAGCGCTGCACCCAATGTTTCCTGCTTCCTGCATCGCGAGAAAGCCGGGATCATCTATCAGAAACGAGCATCAGGCGGGAAATGGTACGTGTTCCGTCATAACCCAACAAAACATGATGACGAGGTTCTGAAACTGCGGTTGGGCGATTATGTCCGCAAACATCTGCCCAATTGAAGTCTAATGTCTGATAGGGGCTATTGCATCCGATAGCGGTGCGGCCTGCGTCTCACCTGTTCAGTCGAGCCGCCATCCATGCAATGCCCCTATTCTTTTTCAGGAATAATGCGCGACATAACCCTGCTCATCTCAGAACAGGCTGCGGTTGCGGCAATGCGAGGTCTGTCCGAAACCGCTTGGCGTGCAAATGTAAGGAGAGCCCTTGAAGTAATCCTCCGAAGAAACCGTAGTCGTCTTGGAAATCGAATTTCCACTATAGAAGACAACATTGTTCTTCTCATACTTCTTCATATACAGCTGAACAGTCTTGTTCTTTGCATGAGTGGCTTCAGCAGAATTTGCACTCATGGGAGAAGATATTGAAGCCACAACTGCAAATATTGCAGATGCAACAAATCCAATTCGGTGATTTTTAAGGCAAATTTTCCGGGATTTTTGGGTAAAACCCATAAGACTAGTCTCCTTTATGACTTTGTGTTGCGGAGTCTGGAAGAAAATGTTTAAGCGCCTTCTATAAATATCTTGAAAATATTAACGAAAGCGGCATAATTTCCCCTCCAGAATACTGGCGGGGATCTGCAACAATGTTGTCTGCAGAGCAGTTAGTTTGTCGCGATATTATAGAATTGCCTAGAGCCCTCGGCCAGGCATCCACAGACTTCTTTGGCCTATTCGCTAACCCACCCCTCAAACAACAATTCGCTTTTCAAGATACGATACAGTGGCTTCCTTTACGCCTATCCACCAGTCTCCGGGCGGTCGGATGGACGCAAAATCGGGCTGTTTTGCGACTTTTCGCGTATATGCGCGATATTAGAGACCGACATTATCCGTTCAAGGTAGGCTTTCGAACCTCTTTGCCGGAGCTGAGGGAACCCGCACCGGGAGAGATTTTGTCCGGCATTTGCGTCGCACGAGCATCCCGCCAACCATCGACCCTGAATGCCCCGTCGAAAGGCCAACGCGATGACGCGGACTAAAATCGAGTCTGCTTCCGAACAATCAAACTTTGTCGAAAGACGCCGATGGCCGAGAACGGTGCAAGCCCCATTCTATGAAACGATCGCAGACAGAGAGGAGCTGGCCTCACTGTCGTTTTGCACCTCCCATGCAGCGCCGGCTCATCAATTTTCGGCCTGGAGAGAGCATATAGCGCCGCTGGTGGATGCGCGTCTGCCCGAGACGGCCCGGTCCGGTGATGGCTTTACAGCAAAGCAAACCATCTGGAATCTTGAGGGGGTCCTGCTCATACAGCAGGAAGCAGCTCCTTTCCGCTATGAACGCTCAGCCGGTAAAGTGCGCTTCAGCGCCATAGATCATTGGCAAGTCACATTCCTGCGTACCGGCAAGACGTGGACCAGCGTCAACGGGTATGTCGTCGAAAACGAACCCGGCATGATGGAAATCCGCGCGCTTGGCTGCCCCTTCTATGGTCGAACCCTAGGCGCGAAATCGGTCACGCTCATAATGCCCTGCGATCTTTTTGCCGACCATGGCGGCTTGCCCGGCACCAGCAACAACATTGTGCTCGGCGGTGCGCGCGTCAAGCTCGTCTCCAACTACGTTTCATTTCTTGAGGCCAATCTCAGCCGGTTGACGAAAGATGATTTGCATGGCGTGCGCCAACAGCTTGAAGAAATGATCTTCCATAGCGTGGCGCCGCTGGTGAATGGCCACATGAACGGCGATCGCAGTTCCGAAATCGGCCTGATGGCCAAGGCTCGCCGCTTCATCCAGAGCAGCATTGGATCGTCGGACCTCACTCCCGAGGCGGTAAGCCGCGAACTGGCAATCTCTAGAACCAAGCTCTACGAGCTGTTCCAAGCATCGGGCGGCGTCTTGAACTATATACGCAGGAGACGGCTCCTGGCGGCGCGCGCCGCACTTGCCGACATGAGCAACGGCCACAAGATTGCGGATATCGCCAAAGACCTCGGTTTCGAATCAGCAGCCAATTTCAGCAGGGCTTTCACCCACGAATTCGGTTACAGCCCCAGTGAGGTCCGCAGACACTCAGGAGAGTGCAAGACGGAACATCTAAGATCGATGACGGAGACGCCCACCTTTGACAGCTGGCTCAACACGCTCGGCCTTTGACGCAAGCCACGACCTGCTCCGTATCGCAAGGCAATGCATCCTGCCGCGATAAGAGAGTGGATCTGACGGGACCATAGCCGCTGGCCGTCTGCTTCTACGCTCCAGACAGAGCTCTCCGCGCATCCATCCATCGGCGGTACTGCCTTGTGCGGCATTTCGCCTTCGCTTGCGACAGAACAAGCGCCCAACCCGGGAAAACGCCGGGGGCTGTACGGCGCTGTCGGCTGAGACGCACGAGTTGATATTTGACGGCGGCCATATGTGCCGAGGCGGCAAGAGGCTTGTTCTTCCAGGTGATCGGCCTGAGTTGCGGAACCCCTTGCAGGCCACGCTGCCAATTGCGAGGCAGATCGGGCTCGATTGCAAGCCCCGTAGCAATGCCCGCCATTGCAATGCCGCTGTCAACGACATGCTCGGCCACCTCACGTCGCCTTATGCCACCTGTCACCATCAGCGGCATGGCGGCAACGCTCAGGATATCGCGCGCAAATTCGAGGAAATAAGCCTCCCTGGCAAGCGTCCGCTCGTCTCGTGCCGACCCCATCATTGCCGGCGCTTCATAGCTGCCGCCGGAAAGCTCGACCATGTCGACACCAAGAGCGCCAAGCATCGCGACAACGGACCGTGCATCATCTGGCGAAAAGCCTCCGCGCTGGAAATCGGCGGAGTTGAGCTTAACCGCCACGACAAATCCCGGCGCAACCGCGGCCCGCACCGCGCTGACAATATCGAGCAGCAACCGCGCTCGGTTCTCCAGGCTCCCGCCCCATCGATCCGTGCGACGATTGGACAGTGGCGAGAGAAATTGGCTGACGAGATATCCATGCGCGGCATGTATCTCGACCCCGGTAAAGCCGGCCCGCTCCGCCAAAAGAGCCGTCCGGACGAAACGATCTTCCACGTCAGCTATATCGGCAACCGTCATGGCGCGCGGCATCGGAAACTGCCTCGACAGGGCGCCGATATCCAGGGAGATCGCCGAGGGTGCCAAGGTCTCCTGTCCGAGCGCCGCCGGCATCTGTCGTCCCGGATGATTGATCTGCATCCACATCTGCGCGCCATGGGAGCGTCCTACCGCGGCCCAGGCATTGAAGCGCTCGAGATACCGATCGTCTTCAAGCACGACACCACCAGGCCCGGTCATCGCCCGAGCATCGACCATAACGTTTCCGGTAATGATCAATCCGGCGCCTCCTTTCGCCCATGCCCGATAAAGGCTCAGCAGTTCTGTGGACGGCGCATGGTCGTTGTCGGCCATGTTCTCCTCCATGGCAGCCTTCGCGATACGGTTTGGGACAATGGCGCCATTGGGCAGCGCCAACGGTGAAAACAGGGACATGAGTGTGCTCCTAAAACCATTTGCGCACAGCATAACCTTTGAGTTAACTTTAAGGTCAATGCCAAATTTCACGAGGATTTGCATGAATATCGGAGAACTGGCGAAACGTACCGGTCTTACTGCGTCGCGGATCCGCTTCTACGAAAGTGCCGGCCTGCTGAAGGTTGTCGAACGCAGACCGAATGGCTACCGGAGTTATCCGCCGGAAGCGGCCTTGATGCTTGAGTTGATCACGACGGCGCAGAGGGCGGGTTTCAGCCTTGATGAAATCCGGCTGCTTCTGCCACCAGATCTCAAGCAGCGGAATCACGAGGCTCTTCTGGAGGCGCTTCAGCGTAAGATAACTGATATCGAGGCGCTCGAAGTGAAGCTCGCCCAAACCAAGACGCAGCTCGTTGCGCTCATCGGCGATATCAAAGCGAAACCGGGAGACATCGACTGTGCCGCCAATGCGCAAAGGGTCTTGTCGGGTGTCCTTGGCCGTGAGGTCGAGGTGCCCATCGCAATCACCCACGGCACCAAGCGCTTCGGCAAGACCAGTCAGCGACCGTCAACCAAAGAACGCTAGACGCGCATTTGCGCACGCCTTTGGATGGCGCAACCACTCAGTCCTCTCGATTATCGTGTTTCCCCGCAAATTTCGGACAGAGAGCCGATAGGCCTCCCCCGGGAAGGCCTCCACCACACCATTTCAACGTCGCCCCCTACCTTGCGACACCTTCATCGCTCGAAATGAGGACACGACGGGAGTGATGTACTTCGAGGGATGCAAAACACTCACGCTTCATTTTCGATATTGACAGCATACTGTCAATTAAGCATTGTGATGCCACACTTTTTAAGGAGGCCGCCATGCATGCTAACGCTTTGATATCGAGAGAAAAGATCGCAGGTCCGCAGGGAGAACTTGCAGTTTACCGATCTGGCGCAGGCCCCCGCGTCCTTTTTCTCCATGCGGATTGCGGCCGCTCCGATCAATGGCGCGAAGTCATCGATCTGATTTCCCCTGAATTCGAAACATGCGCACTCGATTTTCGGGGGCATGGCCATTCGGCAGCGGCTGCAAACCGGGATTATAGTTTCCCGGCGCGCGCCGAGGATGCGCTTGCCGTGGCCGACACGCTTGGATGGGATCGCTTCCTCATCGTCGCGCACAGTGGCGGCGGTGCGGCAGCACTGGCTTTTGCCGGCTCTCATCCGGAGCGCGTGCGAGGGCTACTTCTCATCGATCCCGTAACGGACCCAAGTGGCGTCCCTCAAGAGGTAATGGCGGCAATAGTCGCGGGCCTAAGCGGCCCGGACAGCCTTGCGTTCCTCAAACAATACTATTCAACCATTACCGGTGCCGACGAAGCAGTTCGAGTGCGAGTTCTTGCTGATGCAGATGCAACGACGCCGGAATCGCGAGCGGGCGTTGGCAAGGCGGTGGCCGAATGGCATGCTGGAGAGGCACTTGATGCCTATCGGGGGCCGTTATTCATCGTGGGTGCCGATGCAACCGATGGTCCGAGCGCGCTCTATGCGCTCCGCCCTCGCATTCCCCATGTGGTAGCCCACGGCACGGGCCATTGGCTCCAGATCGAACGACCCGAGCTGGTCGCCGACAGCCTCAGGAAATTGGCGAAGCGGTCGGAAGCTTGAGAGGACGAAATGCGAACACCTGAAGGCGACGCGCTTACGGAACTGGTTCTGGCTGTCTTCCGCCTTAACGGAAATTTCCTGAAAGCGGCTGAACGTATCGCTGTCCCGGTGGGGCTGACAGCGGCCCGATGGCAGGTCATCGGCGCCGTGATCGAGGGACCAGGCACGGTCGCGGACATTGCTCGGAAAATGGGCTTGGCCCGTCAAAGCGTGCAGCGACTGGCCGATGTTCTCGTCGCCGACGGCACGTTGGAGTACCGCGACAATCCGGCTCACAAACGCGCGAAATTGATCGAGATCACCGAACGGGGACAATCTGCAATCGCACGCATCGCTCCTCGGCAGCACCGATGGGCCGATGAGACAAGCGAGGGCCTTTCACGAGAGCGGCTGCTTGACGCGCTGGAGTTGATGCGCGATGTGTCCGAGCGCATCGAAGCTATGGACTCAGACGAACCCTAATTTTCGCAGCACAATCCTGGAGAGCATGCGCGCTTGTGTATTCCGCGCCGATCCCGTCGACCATCTTACGATGCTTAAAACCAGCCGGCCGCTTGCCGATAATGATACCCGACTTCTCGACGGCCGACACGCCGGCGTGAAGTCAAAAGATTATGATACTCCACTCGTTCCACCTTCACTGATCATTGGTCGAAATGAATTATCTGATTGAACTGACTTCCATACATGCCGCCGCAACCCGGCTAGGCAGAGAGATCATTCGAACCGCCACCATTCTGAGCCCCGGCCTGTCTGCCAAAATCCAGCGGCCGATCTATCTGAAACTGGAGAACACCCAGATCGGCGGCTCATTCAAGGCGCGCGGAGTCCTGAACAAGTTCGCAAGCCTCCAGGCAGAGTTATCTTTGAAGCGCTTTGTCGCGGTCAGCGGCGGTAATTTCGGGATCGCGGTCGCAGAGGCCTCCAGCAAGCTCGGCGCCGATGTTACGATCGTCATGCCCCAGTCGGCGCCTGCCTCGTCGATTGCGAAAATTCGCTCGCTAGGCGTCTCGGTCATCGTGACGAACAATGTGAACGAAGCGTTTGCACAGGCGGAAGACTTGGCAAGGCAGGGATATGTCGTGCTCGACGACTGCGCCGACACCACGATCGCAGAAGGGCACGGCACCCTCGCGCTGGAATTTATCGAAGACTGCCCGCAACTGACCGATGTGTTCGTTGCCGTCGGTGGCGGTGCGATGCTGGCAGGGGTTGCTACCGCTTTGAAAAAACAAAGGCCGCATATTCGCATCTGGGGCGTGGAGACCGCCGGAGCGAATTCAATGGATCAAGCCCTGCGGCTTGGAAAGCCGGCGGAGATCGAAGTCAGTTCCATTATCTCTACTCTCGGAGTTCCGATGGTGAGCGAGCTGATGCTTCGCCACGCGCAAGCCTATGTCGAAGAAATGGTTGTGGTCTCCGATCGGGACGCCGTCGAAGGGATGGTTTCATTTGGAGAGGATGGCAAGCAATGGGTCGAGCTCGCTTCGGGCGCCCTTGTCGCCGCTGCCCAGAAGATTGCGCCGCAGCTTCCACCGGACGCGACCATTGGGCTGATCGTCTGTGGAGGGAACATTTCCTCTGAAGACAGGCAGAAATGGATCGCTTCCTTGCACCAGCAATGATCACGAAAATTGGGCATGACGGCGAAATGCTTCGTTTGTGACGTTCGACCCGGTCGATGAGGGACAGCGCCGGGCGAACGGTTTGCGGCGGAGGTGCGCTTGACGCGCACGGCACGAGGACTCGAGGGCAATATCCAGCCCGAGGAGAAATCGGTCGTCCTGGAATGACTGAGTTAAGTAGGGCGTAAAGCAGTAGTCGATTTAGGAAACTCATTCCGGCATGGTCTGAGACAAGACGGCAGCGGCGCTTACTCGCTGGTCAGGCGCGCAAAATGTCACCTACTTCTGCATCCCCAATGAGGCGTTGATGTCGTGGACGTCCCCGGCAGAAGCAGATGTCCATATATCTTAGGTATAAGAAAGGGTTTGGCGTTGGAACGGCGCCGACGATCGCTTGGCTCGATCTGTCGAATTTGCCAGTCTCACCCGCACGAGATCGGTAAGATCCTTTCGCGTTTTCTTAGAAACACTGCTTGAATTTTCGGCATGGAACCCAGAAGGGGATCGCCCCCGGTCATTCCTAAACGTCAAGATGTCTGACGAAACCATCGATATGGGTGCACAAATCCAGGCGCTAACGTCGGCGGTATTGTCATTGGGGAATGAAACTAATGTTGAACGATCCGCGCTCCCACGGCCTTTGGGAACTTACGGCGCCCGCCGCCCCCGAAACAGGTCAACTTGCCGGCGACTTGACCGCCGACGTCGTGGTTGTCGGCGCAGGCTTTTGTGGTCTGTCCACCGCACTCCATCTTGCTGAGCGCGGCGTCGATGTGGCGGTGATGGAGGCGACCGAAGTCGGCTTCGGAGCTGCAGGGCGAAATGTCGGTCTGGTCAATGGCGGCATGTGGGTCATGCCTGACGACATTCCGAAGGTCTTGGGTGCGCAACATGGAGAGCGCGCATTGCGGCTTCTCGGCGATGCGCCCCTCCTCGTTCGGGACGTCGTCGACAAATATGAGATCGACTGTGAACTGGAAAGGAACGGGACTCTTCATCTGGCGGTCGGCGATGCAGGCGTCAGCGAACTTCGCGAACGCCATCGCCAATGGACGGCACGCGGTGCTCCTTTGGAGCTGCTCGACGTCAAGGAGACGCAGCAGCGCGTCGGCTCCCCGGCCTATGCAGCCTCATTGTTCGACCCAAGGGCAGGCACCATCCAGCCACTTGCCTATGTGAGAGGCCTGGCAAAGGCTGCCATCCAAAACCACGTGCGCATCTTCACCAGCAGCCCCGCTCTTCGGACCGAACGGAGAGGCGCGAGCTGGAAGATCTCATCCAAACGCGGCTCCTTGAGCGGAAAATGGGTCATTGTTGCAACCGACGCCTATTCGGTCGGCCCATGGGCGTCCGTCCGGCGAGAGCAAGTCCACTTGCCCTATTTCAACCTCGCAACTCCGCCATTGCCTGCCAATCTTCGGGCATCGATCCTGCCGGGTCTGGAAGGATGCTGGGATACCAAGGAAATCCTGACGTCGTTCCGCATGGACCGAAAGGGTCGGCTGGTTTTCGGAAGTGTCGGCGCGCTGCGCAATGGCGGCCATGCCGTCCACACCGCATGGGCCAAACGCGCGATGTCGCGCATTTTCCCGCAGCTTGCCAATATCGAGTTCGAGGCAGCATGGTTTGGCAAGATCGGCATGACTTCGGACGCAGTGCCCCGCTTTCACGAATTCGACGAGAACATCGTTGGCTTCTCGGGCTTCAACGGTCGCGGCATCGCACCGGGAACAACCTTTGGAAAGACGCTGGCAGCTTTTGTTTCCGGCGATATCGGCCTGGAGAACATGCCGCTTCCGTCGTCGACGCTGGAAACCTCACGCATCAGAGTGTTACAGGAATCCTACTACGAAGCCGGGGCGCAGATTGCGCATCTTGCCACGGAACGGTTCTGACAAGGGCGGAGCCGGTCCGGCAACGTCTTTTTGAAGGAGCCATAGCCCATGCAAGTGCCGCGCCGCTTTCTTCCCTCGCTGTCACTCCTCGCGGCATTCGAGGCTGCAGCAAGGACCGGAAGCGTGACCGCAGCGGCCAAGGAGCTGGATCTTACGCAGAGCGCCGTCAGCCGGCAGATCAAGGCTCTCGAGGAGCAACTCGGCGTCGAGTTGTTCCATCGGGAGCGCCAGACCATCCGCCTCACTGTCGGCGGCGACGCCTATGTTCGCGAAATCCGCGATGCGTTGCGCAAGATAAGCACGGCATCGCTCAATCTGAGGGCAAACCCGCATGGCGGAATGCTGACGCTAGCCATTCTGCCGACCTTCGGAACACGCTGGCTCGCGCCGCGGCTGCCGCGTTTCCTTTCGACCAACCCGGGAATTACCGTCAATCTTGTGACCCGGTTCAGCATATTCGACTTCCGACTGGAACCGGTCGACGCAGCGATCCACTTCGGAGCAGCCCACTGGCCGGGCGGCGAATTGGCCCTGCTGCGAGACGAGACGGTTATTCCGGCTTGCAGTCCGCAGATGCGCGACGAGTATCGCTTCGGCGAAGCCGCCGATATCCGCAAGGCACCCCTGCTCCACCTCACCACCCGCCCCGACGCCTGGGAAAGATGGATGGAACTCAACGGTGTTCCCTCCGATGCCGTCCACGGCATGCTCTTCGATCAGTTTGCCACGGCCACACAGGCCGCAATGGTTGGCCTGGGTGTCGCCCTGCTGCCGGAATTCCTGATCGAAGAGGAACTCGCCACGGGTCGCCTCGTCGCCGCAATCGACCTCCCCATGAAAAGCTCGGAATCCTACTATCTCGCATGGCCGAAGGATCGCGAAACCCATCCTCCGCTCGCCGCTTTTCGACGGTGGCTGCTCGAAGAATGCGGGCGCTGAACTAGCCTTGTCTAATCAATCTGCTGAACGGCAGATGGCGAACGAACGAATGCTCCGTCTATATGCTAGGTATCTACATACGTGCTGGCATGACGCGAAGGCTGGCAATAAACGTGATGAACACTCTACCACGTAACCAAGCACGGCATCATCGCCTTCGATGTCATGAGTAGACGCATGGAAAACGACATCCCCACGAACGACCGCCCTGATCCGCACGAATAGAACAAAGCGCCAGAAGCGCCTGCCATCTCTTGGCTGAAAACGCGTCTCGGATCACCACATTGGATGGGTAGCAACGATGGATCGGATAGATGGGACGCAGCGCGAAACCTCACCAAAGCCATGACCGACCTGAGCATGCCCGGCTCTCCATCAAAACGGCCCTGGATATATCAGGACCGAGGCTAGCGACGCCCCAAAGCGCCTCCACATTACAAAATTGTTAGGGTGCTATTCATTTTCGATTAAGCCGGATTCGGGCATCAAAGTCATGCGCAAACACGCAGCGTCACCCCCAATGCTTACGAGGCTCAACATGAAAAACCTGTTTCTCGCTTCCGCCATCGCTCTGGCTTCGATCGTCGCCGTCAGCACGCCGTCTCAGGCGTCTCCGTTCCATCGCCACCACCATCACCGCAACAACTGCGTCGTGAAGACGGTAAAGCACAAGGTTCACGGCCACTGGGTCGTCCGCAAGGAGCGCGTCTGCCGCTAACACCTTATCTGCATTTTTTCCGTTGATCGCATTTTGACGGCACGGCACGGCCATAGCTGAGATAATCGGCTATGGCCGTATCTTTTCCATCGAAAACTCGCCTAGCCCCAGGCTCTTCGCCAGGGTGCCTCGCAAGCATCGCTTCATGCGCGGGATTTTGGCCAAGTGCCGGGTCTTGCCAGTCGAGCGAACTGCTTACCCCGGCAAATCAGCCCAACATCTGCATCGTGCCCAAGCCTAAAATATCGTTCAGCAAAGCAACTCCGACCCCTACGGCAACAAAGACCAGGCCGATCAGAAACAGCCGCCGCGAACGGTCGTATTTTGCTGCGATCAGCGAGTCGCGCGCAAGCAGATCAGCCATCACCTTGACCTGAATGGAGATGCCGACCGTCAGCAATATCATCGGGATAATGTCGATGCGGCTCCAATCGTTTGGGTTGGATAGCCAGCGGCCGATGAAGTTTAGCGAGAAGCCGAGAATGATCCCGGCGGCCGTCAACGAGCCATTGCGGAAGGTCGAGTCGATCTTCTCCTCTAGGTCGGGGTCGGGTTCACTCATCGTCTTTCTCCGGATGGCATCCCGCAAAGAAAGGCAGAAGTGACAGAAACAGGCAAGGCCCCTGCCTTCTGCTTTCCCGCGGGATTGCGTCGGAGGGCTCGCTCTATGAAAAGCCCTGCAATCACCATCGTCGTCGCCGATATGGTGTTAGCTTTCGAAGGCAAAATGCCTATGCCGGAGATCGGGGAGAAGAGCGATGCCTGTCTCCCCGACACATTGCTCCACACCTGAAGTCACTGAGACTTCAGGGGCAGGAAGCCTCGTCGTTCATGTCGCGGCGCCGACGGCCGAGCCCCGAGCGCTGGCGCGGAGCACATAGTAAACCGCCCCGCCGATGCCGACGCCGAAGAACCAGCCATAGGTCGCCCACCAACTCGGCAGGATCGAGGTGAATGTCGGCAGGATCGAGGAAAACAGCGCTCCGATGATGAGCGCGATGAAAGCACTTCTATGCCAGCCGTTCTGGAACCGAAACTCGCCATTTTCCTGGTAGAGCACCGCGACATTCAGCTCGCCCTTCCGGATCAGATAGTAATCGACCATCATGATCCCGAAGATCGGCCCCATGCTCGAGCCGATGAAGTTGACGAAATGCGCAGCACTCGTCTCCCATGGTGCAAAGGGGTAGAGCACCAGCGCAATCAGAGCCGCAATGTAGCCACCGCGCTTGAAGCTAATCTGCCGGGGAAAGACATTCGAGAAATCGAATGCCGGCGAGACGAAATTTGCGACAACGTTGATACCAAGTGTTGCGACCGCGAAGGTCAATGCAGCCAGAAGCGCCAGAAACCAGCTGTCGAATTTCGCCGAAATCGCCTCCGGATGCAGGAGTACCTCGCCATAGACGGTGAAGGCAGCCGTTGTCGTCACGCCCGCGACGAGGCAGAAGGCCAGCAGGTTGATCGGCAATCCCCAGAGATTGCCTTTTCGCAAGGTCTTGGTGTCCTTGGCGTAACGCGAGAAATCGCAGAAATTCAGGTAGAGCGCTGCGAAATATGTAATCCACGTCGCAGCCACGGCTGCGAGCGCCGGAAAGGTTCCTGGCTCACCGGGGACACCCGCATCCTTGGTCTTTTCCAACAGCACTTCGCGCGGGATTTCGCTGCCGAAGGAGAAACTGCCCGCCTTGACCACCAGATAGATGGCAAGCACCAGCATCATGATCCACACGGCAGGACCGGCCAGATCCTGAAACTTGCGCACCGTCTCCATACCGCGCTGGATGATCAGGAGCTGCAGCGCCCAGACAACGATGTAGCAAATAACCTCAAGCGTCGAATGGCCGAGCATATGGCTGTTCTGATGGAAGGCGAGAATGCTCTCATTGCGGATGAGCAAGGCGACAATCGCGCCTGAAGCCGCCGCGGTCTGTGCGCCGTACCAGAAGCAGGCGACGACGGCGCGTACCAGCGCGGGAACATTCGCGCCGAAGGTGCCGAACGAGGCGCGGGCAAGAACGGGGAATGGCACACCCGTTTTCACGCCGGCATTGCCGACCAAACTCATGAGAACGAATATGACCAGCGAGCCGATACCGATCGCGATCACGAAGTTGATGAAGCTGCCGCATAGCAGGAACAGACTGGCGGCGAGATAATAGCCCCACAGGCTATGAACGTCGGATGTCCACACATTGAAAATACTGAACGCGCCCCACTTCCTCTCCTCCGCGGGTGCTAGATCTTCATTGTGCAATGAAGGCGATGGATTTTGTATTGTCATTTCCCCTCTCCCCATGTGCGCGAGTCTATCGGACTCATTCATCAGCATGCTCCCAAACTACCCCTGTAGCAATTGCAATATGGTGCGGCCCGGCGCTCGCCTCGCTAGCAATCAGGCAGAGGGGTTTTCTCTTTGCTGAAGGCGGTTTGCGCGGAAACCCGCAGAAAGGACTTCCGGTCGGATTTGAGCCTGGGCTCTCTGCGATGGAACGCATAGCGACAGGAACGGTCGTCTTGTTTTGATCAACCTCGGCAGACGCAAATCGATAACGAATAATCACATGGGCGTAGCGGCAGCACCGTCCCGCCCACGCGCTGTAACGGCCAAAATCCGCCTAGCGTTTTGCCGCCGTAAGCGCCTGTTCCAGATCGGCAATGATGTCACTTGCCGCATGCAGACCGACATTCAGGCGGATCGTACGGTCGCTGACGCCGAAGCGCGCAAAGACATTGGTCTCCGGTGAAATGCTGAGCGCTGCCTTCGCCGGGACCACGAGGCTTTCGGGGCCGCCCCAGCTGACGCCGATGCGGATGAGGCGCAACGCGTCGACAAAACCGGCCACCTCGATGCGATCGGAAACCTCGAAGGAAAACAGACCGCCAAAGCCGCTGAAGCTGCGCTTTCCGGGATGATCGCCGAATGCGGGATGCATGACGCCACCCACATCCTCATGTCTCTGCAGCCAGGAGGCAACCTCAAGACCGGCCTCATGATGATGGCGCATGCGGAACGGCAGGGTCTCCAGATTGCGAAGGACGAGCCATGCCTCGAAAGGCGCGAGCTTGGCACCGGTATAGGGATAGATTTCACTATTGATGCGATCGATATGCACCTTCGAACCGGCGACGAGACCCGCCACCGTATCGCTCTGCCCACCAAGATATTTCGAGGCGGCATGGATGACGATATCGATGCCGAGGGCAAGCGGGCTCTGAAAGAGCGGTGTCGCCCAGGAATTGTCGACCACCGTCACGACGCCGTGACGGCGCGCAGTGTCCGCGATGACGCTCAGATCTTGCACCTCGAACACCATGGAGGTGGGGTTTTCGAGATAGGCGAGCTTGGCGCCGGGAAGTGCCGCTATCATCGCCTCCGTATTGGTACCGTCCACGTAGTCGACGGCAACGCCAAAACGCTTCAGCACTTTTTCGAAGAAACGGAAGGCGTCGCTATAGACGTGCCTGACGGTGACGATGCGGTCGCCCGGTCCCACGAAAGCCAGGACAGCTGCCGCAATTGCACCCATGCCGCTCGAAAAGGCGCGCGCCGCTTCTGCACCTTCCATCTCGGCGATCTTGCGCTCCAGAATGCGAACGGTCGGATTGTCGCCGCGCGAATAGATCGGCTTCTTCGATCGGCCGGCAAAAACATCCTCCAGCTCCCTGTAGCTATCGAACAAAAATAGCGATGTTTGATAGATAGGCGGTACTGCCGCATCGAAAGGGTCATCACGATGCGGCATTAGCGCATCGGGGATGGCAGCGCGGTAGGCATCGAATCTCGGTGTCTCGTTCATGGCATACCTCATTGTTCAGGGGTGAATGGTCGATTGGCGAGCGAGCTGGCACGGTGCATCAACGGATCCGTTTCGCCGCGCCGCGAAACAGCCGAGGGTGGCAACAAAACCGTCTGCAATGCGCGGATCGTTCCTAGCGACGGCTGCTTTCGTCACGCGCCGGATCGCGGCAGCGAGCCGAGGACAGGCTGGTCATTTTCATCGGAAAGGCCCGTCAGATCGGGCGACAGCAGCCGGTCCATGAAGAAGCGCTCGCGCAGCAGCATGACCAGAAGCGCCTTCTTGTGCGGAAACTGGATATGCTTGACCTTGGCAAAGCCGGAACGGTCGAGATTGCGGATCTGCTGGGCGTGATGATGAATAGGCTCACCGACGATCCGGCGCGTACGCGCATCCGCCAGGAACATGTAATGCATCAACGACGGCAGCCAGGCGCTGACAAAGGCCTTGCCGCGGAAACCGTCCTCGCCGATCGCCACATGCCAGCCGCGATCGAAGCCATCGGCTTCGTAATGCGGCCCGATCCGGTCTTCCTTCGCCCAATAGAGCTCGAAATAGCCAAAGGGCACACCATCGAATGTTCCGATCAGCGGGAGTGTACGCGGGTCGGTCAGACGACTCGCAATGAAGTCGCGGTGATAGCAAAGATCGCCGCTATCCTCCCATATGGCCGCCACATGCGGGTCGTTCATCCAGCGATGAAAGTGCTCGAGATCGGAATCAAGATCGGCGACATGGAAGCCGAGCTGCGTATTCAGCCAGGGAATGAAGCGGCTATAAACACGGCCAACGGGTTTCGGCGGCCTCTGCGGATGATGGATGCCGTTGGTCAGGACCGGCACCTCGGGATAGGCGGGGCGCGTGCTTCCAAGCCAGGGCTTCGACTGCTGGAAAAGGGACTCGGGGCGCACGATCAGGCGGTCTTCACGCCGCTCGATGGCACCTGCTTCCAAAAGGCGCCTTGCCAGATCGTCTTCAGCAAGCTCGACCTCGAAGGAGGCCAGTTGTGGATTGCATGCCAGAACAGCTTCCGACACGGCGTTGACGATATCCTCGTCCGAAGCTGGAGAGACAGAAATCGATATACCATCGAAAACCAACAGCTTATTGGTTGATCCTGAGAAATAACCTGAGGCTACTTCAGCCCCGTGATAGGAGACACGAAAGCTGTCTGCTGCCTGTCCTGAAGATACGATAAGCGGTCGCCCAAAGACGAGAGCATGGCTCGCAAAGCCCGAGACCGGCAAACGCAGATCAGACAATCCCGCCACCATCGCCGCGCTCTTCAACGCCAAGGAAACATCCATCTTTTTCTCCCAATCTTGAAAGTCGCGCCATATCGGGACCAGAGGATCGTACTCGGCGCTAATTCCGCAGTGACGAATGGCCTCCTGCGAAATTCAAAATATTGCTGGGAATTCTTTTTCAATTTTCGGCTGAATTTCCGATATCTTCGTTCGTCATGCAAACAAATCGACAAAATATCCGATGAATACGGATAGATCGATAGCTAAAAATGGAAATATTCGACCAGTTTAACTCAATATCACCAGCGGATATTGATAGGTATACATTATTGTATTTACAGCAACTGGCGATTTCCTGACGAATTATAGGGAGATTTGCAAAGCAATGACTGTTCATGATTGGAACGCCAAGGCAGCAAATCACTCCAACTACATCGGCAAATGCTCGCTATCGCCTACCCAATCGCGAATCTGGCTCTTGTCGGAGACCGGCAATGAGATCGTCTATGGGCGACAAATACTTGCCGTTACCTTTCCTTCGATCTCCACCGCTGTCGCGCGCGCGGCTCTTGCGGCCCTTTCACGACAACACCCGCTCATCACATCGCAATTCGAGGCGCGAGCCGGCGGTGCGGTCCAACAAATCCTGAAGAGCGATGCAGCGGTCGAGATCATTGAGACGGAGCTGGCAACCAGCGACAGTCTTGATGATGCATTGGCCGCAGCCGCGGCCGCAGAACGGGCTCGCGCGGTCGATCTGACGAACGGCAATCCCGCCCGCTTCACCCTGTTCACGCAGAGCAGACAGGCGATCGGCGCGATATTTTCCGCGCATGCCATCCTTGCCGACGCGGCAACGCTCGACCTGCTGGCAACAGACTTCCTCCGCAATCTCGATGACGGCGGACCAGCAACCCCCACCGAGACAGCGCTGGCCGATGCCGCCGTGTGGATGGCCGGCAACGGCGCACCGCGGGGCGAGGCGCCCGAGTTAGTCGACTTCTGGTTCAATCGGCTGATCGCACAGGACAGTATCGCATCCCTGCTGCCGCAGACATCGACGGGTAGGAGCATTGTCGACGAAGGCTGGCAGGAGCATGTACTTGAAGTTTTCATGCCTGATCGATTGATCTCCATGTCATCGACCCGGGACGTTTCACGCGACCTTCTCGCCGCTCTTGCGATCGTCCTGCGCCGCCATTCGGGCCATGGCACGCAGAGGATCGGGTTGGTGACGCGACCGGAGACACAAACGATTGCAGCACGCAGCGAGGATGTGTTGGTCCTGACGACCGAGCTCGACGGCGCCATGACATTGGATGATGTCCGGCAAGCCATCGTTGAGGAAGTCGAAGTCGCCGGACGACATGCCCTGCGCTTCGAAGCACTTGCCGATGCTCTTCTCCGACGCGACGAGTCTTTCGACACGACTGGTCTCGTCAAGACGCTGCTCGATGTACGCCCGCCCCTGCGCCTTCTGGAAGCTGCCTCCAACATACACGGCGTCCACACCCCCATAGAGCCGCAGGCTCGCCGCGATGCCGAGCTGGTCATTACCGTTTTCCCGGCGTTCGGCGACAAGCTTCGTCTGAGCTTCGGCTTCGACCCGCAAAAATATGAACCTGGACAGATTGGCCGCCTGGCCAATGATTTCGCTGTCGTGCTCGCAAGACTCAGCAGCAATCCAAGTGAGCAGATCAAACATGTTCCATTCGTTTCGGCGGGGGAACTCGACAGGCTTTCCGCACCTTATCCCGATGCGCCGGAGCCCGATGACGGCACGCCCATCCACAAGGTCATCTCCGCGCAGGCGACACGACGGCCCAACGCCTTTGCAGTGGCGCAGGGCGAGAAATCGGTCACGCATGGCGAACTGGAAGCCGCCGCCAATGAGCTCGCACATCGTCTGATCGCCCTTGGGATCGGCCCGGAAAAGCGCGTCGCGATCGCGCTTGAAAAGTCGATCGATGCGATCATTGCCATTCTGGCGGTGCTGAAGTCCGGCGGAGCCTTTACCCCGGTCGAGCCGGATCATCCGGAAGCGCGCAATCGCCATATCCTGACGGCTCCCGATCTCTCGCTTGTCATTTCCAAGACAAAGCACATCGCGAACCTGCCGAGCGATATTGCAACGCCCTTCCTCAACCTCGACAAGGTCGACCTTTCGACGGAAAGCAGCCAAGCGCCCGCAATCGCCATCGCCTCGCAGCAGCTGGCCTATGTGATCTATACCTCTGGCTCGACGGGCGTTCCAAAGGGCGTGGCGGTCGAACATGGTCCGCTTGCCCATCATTGCAAGGCAACGCTGCGCATCTATGAGATGAGCGAGCAGTCCTGCGAATATCCCGTTCTCCCATTCACCTCAGATGGCGGCCATGAACGCTGGATGGTGCCGCTGATGGCCGGCGGCGGCGTGGTGCTGACGCAGGACAAGCTCGCAACGCCCGAAGACGCCTTCGCAACGATGAAGCGCCATGGCGTCAACAATGCGAGCCTGCCCACCAGCTACGTGCGCGGCCTCGCCGAATATGCGGGCGAGAACGGCGACATACCGCGGCTGCGGCTCTATTCCTTCGGCGGCGAGGCCTTGTCGCGGGCGGTATTCGACATGATCACCGAAAACCTGAAGGCGCAGCTGCTGATCAACGGCTACGGGCCGACGGAGACCATCATGACGCCGATGATCTGGAAGATCCCGGCCGGAACCCGTTTTGAGGGGACAGTAGCACCGATCGGCCGCGGCGTGGGCGACCGGCGCATCTATGTCCTCGACGCCGACCTTGCGCCTGTTCCGGTGGGCGTGATCGGCGAAATCCATATCGGCGGCAGCGGCCTCGCCCGGGGCTATCTTGGCCAGCCGGAGCTAACGGCAGATCGCTTCATTCCGGATCCTTTCACGCCGGGAGGCCGACTGTATAAGTCCGGCGACCTCGGTCGCTGGAGGGATGACGGCATCGTCGAATTTGCCGGCCGCGTCGATCATCAGATCAAGCTGCGCGGCTTCCGCATAGAGCCGGGTGAGATCGAGGCCGTGCTGCGATCGGACCAGCGCGTCGCCGAAGCGGTTGTCCTACTGCGCAATGAAGGTGGTCGCAGCTCTCTGGTCGCCTATGTGGTGCCGCAGGAGGGGGAAAGCCTTGGTATCACCGAGTTGCGCCGTGCCGCCATAACCGCCCTGCCCGATTACATGGTGCCGCAGACGATCATGCTGATCGACAGGCTACCGATGGGACCGAACAGCAAGCTTGACCGCGCCGGGCTGCCGGCTCCGCGCATGGAGCGCGAGATGACCCCTCCTGCTGATGACAAGGAGAGAGCGATCCTCCAAACCTGGAAAGAGATCCTCGATATCGGCGATATCGGTGTCACCGAGAATTTTTTCGATATTGGCGGGCAGTCGTTGGCGGCGGTGCGCATCGTATCTCGCCTGAAGATGCGTCATCCCGAATGGCCGCTCTCCATCGCCGACATGTTCAATCATCCCACAGTGCGGGATCTCGCGCTCGCCATCGACGGCAATCGCGACGAGGCCGGCGTCGACGTCGTCTATCTCCGCCGCAACGGCGATCGGCCAGTGCTCTATTGCTTCCCCGGTCTCCTCGTCAGCACGCGCGAATATATGCGGCTCGTCGATTATCTCGGGCCGGAGCAGCCGGCGACGGGATTCATCTGCTATTCCCTAACGGAAACCAAGACGCTCAGCACCCGCGTCGAGGACATCACCGCGCGCTATGCCGAGGCGGTGCGCAGACAAGCCAAGGGCCGACCCTGCGCCTTCCTCGGCTGGTCCTGGGGCGGATTGCTTGCCTATGAGGCCGCACGGCAAATCGGCAACGACATCGACTTGCGCATGATCGGCATGGTCGACGTTTGCGATATGGACGAGGAATTCACGGTCGGCGTCACACCACACTTCGACGACGGCGTCCGGGACAGCACCCATGCCGCCGTCCAAAACTGGCTCGCCCGCACGCCAATGCGCGAGGACTGGAAGCGGCTTCTCGCCGCCATGCACGCGGAAGTCTACGAGCAATTCCTGCATCATATCGTCAAACACAATGTCAAACTGCCGACGGACGGTCCGGATATCGGCTCGGAAGAGCACACATTCTGGATCCTCATCGACAATGGGATGATCTTCCGCAACTACCGTCTGGAAAGATCCGATTTCCGCATCCACTCCTTTGCGGCCGAGGATTCCCTGACCCGTTCGCTCAACGTCATCGACTGGCGCCGATATTCGCCGAATGCCACGGCATCGGAAATCGTTACCGGCACCAACCATCTGACGATCATCGGCAAGACGCCCTTCCATCAGCGTTTTGCGCGGCGGCTCGATCACGCATTTGCGCTGGACTCACTGTCCGCGGGCACCGTCAAGTAACCCCCTCTTACGACATCATTCTGGAGCTGCATCATGACATCGCACGTGCTCGACCTCGCCGGGGCCGGAATCGGTCCGTTCAACCTCAGCCTTGCCGCCCAGCTCGATTCCGTACCGCAGCTTTCCGTCCGCTTCTTCGAACGCCGCCCATCTTTCGCCTGGCACCCTGGAATGATGCTGCCGGGCGCCGAGATGCAGACCTCCATCCTCAAGGATCTGGTGACGGCGACGAATCCGACAAGTCGCTGGAGCTTTCTCTCCTATCTCGTTGCTCATAAACGCTTTTACCAATTCATTAATGCGGAATACGAGGCAGTGCCGCGCAAAGAGTTCGCCGATTATCTTGGCTGGGTTGCCAGCGGCCTGGCATCGCTTCGCTTCGGGTCGCGGGTACGCGAGATCCATGCCAATGACGGCTTTTTCTCCGTGACAACCGATCACGGCGTGATCGGCGCCCGTAATCTCTCCGTCGGCATCGGAAAGGTCCCGGCTCGCCCAGCATGGAGCGAACAGCTCGCGAAATCGATGACCTTCCACAGCAGCGAGGCGGCGCAGCGGCTTGGAGACGTCAAAGCCCCGCGCATAGCCGTCATCGGTGGCGGGCAAAGCGGCGCGGAGATCGTCGATGCACTTCTGGACCGGAACAGTACCTCGACCATCCATTGGATCAGCCGCCGTCCGAATTTCGAGCCGCTTGATGCCACGCCCTTTACCAATGAACTTTTCACACCGAGCTACATGGAGCGCTTCCACGGGTTGCCCGAAGAGTTGCGGCTTACCCATACCCGTCGGCAGGTCCTTGCCAGCGACGGCGTCTCCGCCTCGACCTTGAAGAAGCTCTACCGTCGTCTCTATGAGCGCAAGCTTGAAACGCCGAGCGCGGTGGACCAGGGCATATCGCTCCGGCCCTTCCGTAACGTCATCGCAGCCGTTCAAGACGGTTCCGAGGTCACGCTGACGACGCGCAACGGTTTCGACGACAGCATGGAAACGCTTACCATCGACTTGATCGTTCTTGCTACCGGCTATCGTTTTGTTCTTCCCGATTTCCTGCATTCGCTGGAAAACCGCATCGAACTAAATTCCGTCGGCGAGCCGGCGCTGAGAAGCGACTTCTCACTGGTATGGGACGGCCCAGATGAGAACCGCATCTTCGTCCTGAATGCCGGCCGGCACAGCCATGGCATTGCCGAACCGCAGCTCAGCCTCACTGCCTGGCGAAGCGCCGTCATCGCCAACTCGCTGCTCGGTCACGAGCACTTCGACCTCGGTCAACTCGATCCCATCATTCGCTGGGAGACCCAAACTTCACCCTCGAATTATTCCTCGTCCGTGGGGCTGGCGGCGGAATAAAGTGAGCGCTTTGCGAGCGAGAAATGTGATGGCGCAGGTCGAGCTTCATTGCCTGCGTGTGCGCAACGGATTTCGTGTGCCTGACCTGCTGTTAAGCGAGCCGGAGCGGCATCGAGCAGCGGCGTTTCGCTCGATCGAAGCGCGGCGGCTCTTTGTGGCGGGGCGGTTTCTGTGCCGTCACATCCTCGGGAGCAGGCTCGGTTGCGCCCCGCAGGCTTTGTCGATTGCGATGACGCCGTCGGGCAGACCCTACCTGCCCGACCATCCAGATATAGACTTCAATATCTCTCATACTAGGGATCGAGTCGCGCTAGCAATCAACCATGGCGGCGGTATCGGCATCGATATCGAGCGGCTCGATGCGTTTTCGGAAGAGGATACGGTTGAGATCATGCCGATGATCCTTTCCGAGGATGAGCTCAATCAAGTTCGTCAATCGGAGCCGCAATATCGCCGCGATGTCGTTCTGGCCTGCTGGGTCCGCAAGGAGGCTGCGCTCAAATGTCTTGGTCTCGGCTTCCGCATCGACCCGAAAGCCGTGGCTATCACGCCGGACGGCGCAACTTCCAGCATAGGACATCGCGAGTCGAAAGCTTCGACACTCATTCATTCCGGCCGGTTCGGCGACGCAGAATCCGGTATTTTCGAATGGGCGATCATGACATCGAAGCCAGTCTCACGACCAACTTGGCACCACCATGGGGCCTGAGACTCATTTAGCAGGACTTCTAATAATATGCAATGAAATCATATTGATACGCTATGGATTAGAAGATGTGACACTTTTCCAATTCGCTATCTTGACTCATTTAATCATGTTTTATAGGGTCTCCTTCTAAAAAGAGGGGCAAACCGGAATGCAACTTTGGATTTCAGCGAGAGCCCAACATGATTGCCAACCATTCGCCGTCGACGTCCAATGAGCAACTTCAAGCGGCACTCCATGCCTATCCGAAACTTCTCTCCGTCGCGCGCCGGGTCACCGGCTGCGTGACCTTGGCCGAGGATGTCGTGCAGGAGGTTCTGCTCCAACTGGTCTCCAAGCCGTTACGGGAAGGCATAGAAGCACCCACGCCCTATGTGATGCGCATGGTGCGCAATCTTGCGACCGACCATATGCGGCGCCTTCAATATGAACGCGGTTTGTTCGTCGGTGAGGAAGTCGGCGGCAATGCCTCCGCCTATGGGAGTCCTGAAGAACATCTCCACGAGGCGGAGGCCTACAAGGCCTTCCGCTGCACGGTCGAAGCCATGCCCGCCAGAACCCGGAAGTTCTACGAGGAGCATTATTTCGACGACATCCCTCAAAACATCATCGCCAAGGAGGCCGGCGTGTCTTGCGCGCTCGTTTGCGGTCTTCTTCGGGAAGCCCATTCGCGCTGCCTTGCCGCCATCTCGCTCGAAGCGAGTCAGGATTGTGCCAGCGCTCGCGGGCAGAGGCGCAGCCGGCCAGCACGTGTTCGGGAGATGCGGGCGTGAAAAAGGCACTCTGTGCCAGGGATCCCGCCACCCAGGCGACAGCCAGCATGTCAGAAAGCCACAGCGCTGCAGCAGGAACGAAAATGAAAGACGAAATGCCCGCAGGGAACGATCGGCAACAAACCGCGGTTTTTACGACCGAAGCCGTGCGCTTCGAGGTGGACGGTAAGACCACTCTTCACCCGCTCGATATCAGCTTCAATGCCGGCGAGATTTCCGGCCTGATCGGCCATAACGGCTCAGGTAAATCCACGCTGATCAAGTTGCTGGCCCGACAAATTCAACCGACCGGCGGGCGTATCCTGTTCGACGGCATTGCAGCCGGGTCCTATGACATGCGCGCTTTCGCCCGCGCCGTGGCCTACCTGCCGCAGGATACGTCATCGGCCGGCGGCATGACGGTCGAAGAGCTTGTTGCCTGCGGGCGCTATCCCTGGCACGGAGCGCTCGGCCGCTTCACCGATCTCGATCGGGAAAAGGTGGAGACGGCAATGAAGCTCGCCCATGTCGATACCCTGGCGGGCCGGATGGTGGAGACGCTGTCCGGCGGCGAGCGTCAGAGGGTCTGGATCGCCATGCTGGTTGCCCAGGACAGCCGTTGCCTGCTCCTCGATGAACCGACATCGGCACTCGATATTGCGCACCAGATGGAAATCCTCGGGCTCGTGCGTGAGCTTTGCCGAACGAAGGACCTGAGTGTCATTCTCGTCCTGCACGACATCAATATCGCAGCGCATTTCTGCGACCATCTGCATGCGCTGAAGCACGGGCATCTGATTGCCAAGGGAGCTTCGCAAAGCCTTATGAAGGAAGAGACGTTGCATATGATCTACGGCGCCAATATGGGCGTCACCGCGCATCCCGTGCATGGAACGCCGCTTGCCTATGTCATCTGAACGCATCCTCGACAATCTTAAGCTGTCGCGCCGCACGCTTCTGGCAGCTGCGGCGCTTTTTGCGGTTCCTCGTGTCGGAACGGCCGCCGAGCCCATATCCGGCCCCATCGTCTCGCTCGATTACGGCTTGGCTTCAACACTGCTTGCGCTTGGTGTTGCGCCCGCTGCCATCGCTTCGCTTGCCGATTGGGACCTGTGGGTCGTCGAGCCGAAAATGCCGCATGGTGTCGTCGATCTCGGTACCACCAGCGAAATCAATCTCGAGGTGCTGGCGAGCATCAAGCCGGCATTGATCCTGACCACGCCCTATCTCGCTCCAATGAAGCCTCAGCTCGAAGCGATTTCACCGGTCTTGGAGCTGACCGTTTATGCCGAAGGCGGCAATGCGCTGCCGCGCTCCATCGAGGCGACACGGCTGCTCGGAGACGCAATCGGCCGCAGGTCGCAGGCCGATGCGTTCCTGGCGCGGTCCGAGCGCTTCTTCGATGATTGTGCGGAGCGCGTGAAGAAACTTAAACCACCGCCGCTGGCGTTGATCAACTTCGTCGACCAACGCCACGCGCGCATTTATTGCGGGGCAGGCCTCTACCAGAATGTCATGACCAGGATCGGCCTCGAAAATGCCTGGACCGGCACTGGCGACTATTGGGGTTTCGAAACGATTGGTCTCGAGCAATTGGCGACGCTCGACCAGAGCCTCCGGTTGATTGCCTTCGAGCCGCTTCTGCCGCCCAACGTCCTCGACAATCTGCAGGACAGCCCTCTTTGGACCAGCCTCCCCTTCGTTCAGGCCGGACGCGTCTCCGTGCTGCCGGGCACCTTGATGTTCGGCATGGTGCAGGAAGCCGAGCGCTTCGCACGTATCCTGCTCGATCACCTGGAAAAATTGGCATGACCGGCGTCGAAACAAGTAAGAGCTACGGCGCTCCTGTCGTGGCGCTGACGTTGCTGGCGCTCGCCGGCCTGCTCGCGTGGCACCAGCTGGCCCCTGATTGGTCACGATTGCTTCAACAGCAAGCCGGTTACGATCCGCAGCGCCTGCTGCTGCTTTATTCAACCCTGCCGAGGATCGCCACCGCGTTGCTGGCCGGTGCCGCCCTTTCGCTATCGGGAAGCCTGTTGCAGCAAGTGCTGCGCAATCCGCTGGCCTCGCCGTCGACGCTCGGCATTTCCGCCGGCGCCAACTTGGCGCTGGTTGTCGTCATGCTTGCCTTTCCCGCCCTTCAGGGGCTCAGCCGCGATGTGGTTGCCCTGTTCGGCAGCGCGGCGGCGGCAAGCGTCGTTTTCCTCATCGGCGCGAGGCGCGGTTTTTCACCATTGGCGCTGGTGCTTGCCGGGTTGATTGTCGGCGTCTGGTGCGGCGCACTTGTCGCCATTCTGGTCCTCATGAACGAACGCTATCTGTCCGGACTGTTCATCTGGGGCGCCGGATCGCTGGCTCAGCAAAGCTGGACCATTCCCCTTTCTCTTCTGCCGAAAATCACCACTCTTGCGGTCGCGGCCTTGCTGATGGCGCGGCCGTTGTCGCTCATGGAACTTGGCGATAGCGGCGCGAGCGGACTTGGTCTTTCGGTCAAGCGCACCCGTATCGCCGCCGTCTGCATCGCGATTGCACTTGCAGCAATCGTCACCAGCGCAGTCGGCATCATCGGCTTTATTGGCTTGATCGCTCCGCGTGTCGCCCAGCTTGCCGGCGCCCGACACATGAAAAGCCAGCTCATCTGGTCACCGCTTATCGGTGCAGGCCTCCTGCTGCTGACGGACGAGGCGCTCCTGCTCCTTTCCGGAGCGTCTTCCACATTCCTTCCGACAGGAGCCATTACCGCTCTGATCGGAGCCCCGCTGCTCTTATTGATGCTGCCGCGTCTGAAAGCGATGCGAGGCAACGCTCCGAACTCGATGCAGAATGCGGCCAACGCCGTGCACGTTTCGAGGACACTGCTACTTGCATCGATCGCCGTGCTCGTTCTTCTCCTGATCGGTGCGGTCTTCTTCGGCCGCGCACCCGAGGGCGCATGGACGTTGCTGAGCCTTCGGCACTGGCCCGACGTACTGCCCTATCGCCTGCCGCGCATCGCCGGTGCCTTCGCTGCCGGTACGATGCTCGGGGTTGTCGGCGCCGTCCTGCAACGCCTTTCCGGCAACGAGATGGCAAGCCCCGAAGTGCTGGGGATTTCGGCTGGCGCCACCCTTGGCGTCACCGCCGCACTATTCATCCTGCCCGCCCCTGGCATGGCCGCACAGCTCGGTTTCGGCGGTCTTGGCGCATTTGCGGTTCTCATCGCCATGTTCCTATTCGGCATCCGATCCGGTTTTGCGCCGGAGCGCGTACTTCTGACGGGCATCGCGCTCGGCGCTATGCTGGATGCCTTCATCAGCGTGCTTGCCGCGGGCGGCGATCCGCGCGCGATGATCGTCATGCAATGGATGAGCGGCTCGACCTATCTCGTCGACGCACCCAAGGCAATTGCGGCAACGACTGCTGCGGCGATAGGCCTTGCGCTTGCCTTTCTGGCCCATCGTTGGCTCGACCTGCTGCCGCTCGGCCCACAGGCTGCCCAGGCGATCGGCATCCGCGTCAATCAGGCCCGCGCCAGCCTCTTTGCTCTTGCCGCAGCCATGACAGCCGCCGCGACCCTGGTCGTCGGCCCCCTGAGCTTTATCGGCCTCATGGGTCCACATCTTGCCCGGGAACTCGGATTGCGCCGCGCCGCGCCGCAGCTTACCGGTTCAGCGATTGCCGGCGGCGGCCTGATGGTGCTAGCTGACTGGTTCGGCAGGACGATTGCCTTTCCTTACCAGATGCCCGCAGGCCTGGTGTCCGCTCTCGTCGGTGCGCCGTTGCTGTTGCTCCTATTGATGAAGCGACACAAAGCAACCTAGGGCGCGGTCTCATTAGCACGCAGCCAAATTCGGATTGATGCGAGTTTGACGAACGCCAGATAGTTGGCTGCGAGCTTGTCATATCGGGCTGCAACGCGCCGACATTGCTTGATCTTGTTGGAGAACCGTTTGATCAAGTTGCGCGCGCGATACAGATACACGCTGAAGCAGATTGGGTCTTTGCGATTTCGTTTTGGCGGAATGTTCGCCCATGCTCCTTGCTGGCGGGCAAGCTCCCTGATCGAATCCGCGTCGTATCCGCGATCCGCGAGTAACATCGTCTATGGAAGCAAAGCGCTCAGGAGAACCGAACACAACCGATTGTCGTACGCCTCACCGGGCGTGAGTGCGAGATGGACCGACAAGCCATTGGCGTCCATCACCGCGTGAATCTTGGTGGTCGGGCCCCCTCGCGAGCGACCCATATCTTGATGACTGTTGTCGGCGATGCAAGCTCAGCGCTGGTGCGCGCGGACGACCGAGGTATCGATCATTTGCATCGCCGCTTCACGACCGGCGGGCCAGTCCATCCATGATCCGGTCCCAGACGCCAGCCCGCCGCCACCGAACGAAGCGATCATAACAAGTGGTGCGGGGACCGTAGTTCTTCGGCAGGTCGCGCCGTGGCGCACCAGAACGCAGTACAAAAAAAGATGCCATCGAGCACACGACAGTCATTTACGCGCCAAACGCCGCACGGCTTGTTCGGCAGCATCGGTTTGATGGCGGTCCATTCTTGATCGCTGAGTTCGTAGCGCATGATTCGTGACTCCGGTTTCAGAGTTTGAATCACGTCTCGGGCCGCGCCATCAACCGGCCGCGCCCTGCGGCTGTGCCACTAATGCTCTGAATTTACTTCCGCTTTCGGCGACATAGCGGACTTGGCCGGACTTGCTACTGGCGCAACCCGGTCGCGAACGACCCGACTCCGACATTGGCTGTTTATTCTTGAGCCCATGTGAGCGTCGCTTCCGCTCGCTAATGTGGTAGACTTTATCCTCGGCCTGAGGACGCATAGCTCGGAAGAGAGTCTCGTGCGGTCGAACGAGGGAAACCGCCCATGCCCACTTTGCAGCCCGTGGATCGGTTGGAATTTCAGATCCTGATCGACAACCTGACCGATAGCTTGTCCACGGCCCCGCCGAACGTCACGCTTGAGTGGACAGCACTTATGCGGGCGGGCATGCGACAATTGTCCGGCCGCTGCCAATGTTGTGCGAATCACGGCTTGTCAGTCGTCGTCAAAGCGTTTCGCGGCGCGGCGAGCCGCGTTGTTCTGTTCTATGCCGGTCCGGTGGAGTTCGCAGTCGAATACAATGGGACCCGGCTGGGCATCGACTTCGCCAGCATCGATGCTGTGGTGCTCTCGCACGGGCACTGGGACCACGCCGGCGGGCTGCCGATTGCGTTTGACCTCATCACCAAAGCAAATGGCGGCCGCCCGATTCCCTGCTATTTGCACCCCGGCATGTTCCGCCAGCGCGCCTTGCCGCTCACGGGCGGCGGATTACTTCCCATCCGCGAGATCCCCTCGCCGAACGATCTCGTTGCGAAGGGAGCCGTTCCGGTCGTCACGACTGAGGCGCAAGTCCTGCTCGACGATATGTTTCTAGTCAGCGGCGAGATTCCCCGCATGACGAGCTACGAGAAGGGGTTCCCCGGCCACAAGCGGCGGAGCGAGGACGGCCAATCTTGGGAAGATGATCCGCTCATCATGGACGAGCGCTTTCTGGCCGTTCACGTGGGCGGCAAAGGCATTGTCGTGCTCACGGCCTGCTCGCACGCAGGTATCATCAACGTTCTCAAACATGCGCAGTCCAGTTTCCCGGCGATCCCTCTCTATGCTGTTGCTGGCGGCTTCCACTTGGCCGGCGGCAACGAGAAGATCATTGCCGAATCCGTGCGCGACATCGGAACGTTCGGTCTTACCTTGATCGCGCCGGGCCATTGCACGGGCTGGCGGGCGGTGAATGCTCTCGCGAACGCCTATGGTGACAGCACCGTGGCGCCCTTGGCCGTCGGAAAGATATTCGCAATCTGACGCGCGTGCATTCCAAACGTGAGGCCTCGACTTCAGCTCCTGGCCCTTCGCGTCATTCAGCTGCGCGGTGCATAGCGGATTCTGGCAAGCAGTCCGCCCGGCAGATTTATGGGTTCACGGCCTGGTGCGGCCAAACGTGGCCCGACCACCAAAGGCACTACAGTAATCGATGAGAAGATGACGGAGGCTCGCCATCGGCCGGAGGGGGGCGGGCCGGCCACGGCTCGTGGCATTAGACAGAACGTCGCGTGCTCCCGTGCCCGGTTTCCAAGCAGGCCCTGACGGAAGAGACTATAGAGCCGAATTAGAAAAGAAGCTGGATGGGAGGTTTCGAGGCCGAACTTCGCCGCTTGGCAAGTACTCGATGAGGGGACGCAGGCGCCGTGCAGAGACGGCGCCTGCCAGGAACTTACCAGCGATACTTCAAGGAAGCCGTGACGTTTCGGCCCTGCCCGAGATAGCAATAGCCTTCGTTGCAGACCGTGAGGCGGCGGTTGGCGATGTTGCGGACATCGACGGATGCGGTAAGCCCCTTGTACTTCCGATCGATCGCGCCGAAGTCGTAAGACATAGCGGCATCGAGATAGAAGCTCGCATCATTCTTGGCTGTGTTTGCCGTGCTGGTATAGGTCTCACCCGTGTAGCGGATGCCGGCACCGACGGTCAGACCCTTGGCAGCCGAATCCTCCTGGAAAGTATAGTTCGACCATAGGCTGGCAATGTTCTGCGGCGTCACGGACGGAGCATTGCCCGCATTGTCGCCGCGCGTGATTTCGGAATGGTTATAGGCATAGGCGGCAACCACATCCCAACCGTCGGCGATATTGGCTCTTGCCTCCAGTTCGATACCCTTGTTGGTCACTTCGCCAAGGGAGGCATAGATACCCGTCAGCGGGTCGACCAGCACCGGCTTGTTCTTCTCGACGAGATGATAGGCGACGGCCGAGAGGAGGATGTCGGTCCCTGGCGGCTGATACTTCACGCCAAGCTCATACTGTTCACCCTTTGCGGGATTGAGCACACTACCGGATGCGGATCGCTGCGTGACCGGATTGAAAGAGGTCGAGTAGCTGGCGAATGGCGCAATCCCATTGTCGAAGAGATAAAGCGCACCAGCCTGCATTGAAAACGCGCTTTTGTTGAGACTGCTGTCCGTCGTCGTATTCGACGAGACAACCGTTGTATCGGTCGACTGCTTGACCCAGGTCTGGCGCCCGCCAAGCGTGAAGCGCCACTTGTCTAGTTCGATCTGGTCAAGCGCATAGGCGCCAAACTGCTGGAGGCTCGCGTTGACCCGGCTGAAGTTGTAGCTCGGTGTCGGACCGGACACCCCATAGGTCGGGTTGGTGATATCGAAGTCATAGGCCGGGCTGGACGTCGCATCCATGCCATAGGCGAAGGAATCGCTCATCCGGGTATAATCCAGGCCGAACAGCATCGTATGCGCAGCCGGACCGGTGTTGAATTTGGACTCGAGCTGGTTGTCGACCTGGAAGACATTCATCCTGTCGCCGATTGCCGTAGCCCCGCGATTGGCAACGTTTCCTGTCCAGCCGAGTGTACTGAGGTACCGCGCCTTCAGATCGAGGTGAGAGAAGCGAAGGTTCTGACGAAAGGTGAAACCACCGTCGAACTCATGCTCGAACTGATAGCCGATCTGCTGCTGCTTGGTCTTTTGATAGTCGTAGTCCGGATCGCTGTCCCGAAAATTGAGAACATTGCCATCGGGGCCGATCATTGCACCGACATTGGCATCCGCCGTTGTCGATTGCGCCGAGCCGTAGATCGTGAACTTCGTTGCCTCGTCAGGCTTCCAGGTGAAGGACGGTTGGATGAGATAGCGGTCATCGGCTATGTCGAAATTCGTATTGCCCTTCCGTGCGAGGCCGGTGATGCGATAGAGCATGCTATCGTCGTCCTTGCTGACCGGTCCGCTAAAATCGAACATCGTCTGGGCGCGATCCGATGTTCCGTAGAGGATACCGACCTCTCTGATCGTCTCCTCCGTCGGCAGCTTCGATACCTTATTGACGATACCGCCCGGAGAACCAGCACCGTAGAGCACGGATACCGGTCCCTTGATGATCTCGACTCGATCGAGCGCATAGGGATCGGTTCTGAACATCGCATAGTTCATATAGGGCTGCCGCAGCCCATCGCGATAGTCCCCGTCTGTCGTGACGTCGTTGCCACGAATATAGATCTGGTCGAAACGCGGATCAAAGCCGTAGGAGCCGGTCTGAACACCGGCGGAGTAGCGCACAGCCTCGACGATATCCTGAACACCGCGCTCCTCCAGCTCTTTTCGGGTAACCACGGATACGGAGCGAGGCGTTTCGATCACCGGCGTGTTGATCTTGGTGGCACCGCCGCTCTTCTTTGCGGCCACCGTCGCATTGTCACTTGCATCACCCGACTGGCCACCGACGATGATCGGTGCGAGTTGGGTAGCGTTTGCGTTGTTGACCTTGCCGGGCGCGTCCTGCGCAAAGGAGGTTCCGCTCAAGGCAAACACCGTAGCAAGTGCCGTGGCGCCACCTGCAAAATATAGCCGCTTACGCGGCAAGCAATTGATATAGTTATATGATTTTTGCTTCATCAGCTCTTTCGCCTGCTCGTTTCTGAAATAGATGGCGCAAGTTAGTTCGATGGCGCAGCCGACGTCAATAATAGATGAGTAAAAGAGTCATATTTTTGTTGGATTTTGTTTTCACATTGCCGGGCGGCCACACCGAGCAGATGGCTTGGCCGCAACCCAACGCAAATTCCCCTGAACAAAGCGTCCAAACCGCTTGTCAGATCCCGTTTCAAATAATATGAGTTACAAATTCATATTATAAATTGCAGCACCGGTTGCTCGCGTGCTTCACATTCTTTGTCTGCCGGAGTGGCCATGAATCACCCCTCATCAGATTATGCGGCCGCAACGCCAGCACCTGTCATTCTTGCCGGCTGCACATTCACAGATCTGAAGTTCGACAATGCCGATCAGCCGCACAGAATCTTTCTCTTTCGACCCGATAAGCCGGCGCCACCGGAGGGGTGGCCGGTCCTCTACTTAACCGATGGCAACGCATGCTTTGCCACCGCCGTCGATGCGCTGAAGGTGCAAGCAAGCTACCCCAATGGCACCAACGTCACCGAAGGCGTGATCGTCGCCATCGGCTATCCAACCGAAGACCCTTATGATCCCCTTCGCCGCTCCTGGGATCTCAGCCCTCCGCCGGGGCGGGTCTATCCGCCGTTCTATCCTGACACACCCGATGTAAGAACCGGCGGCGCTGAACGTTTCCTGGCGCTTATCGAGAACGAGCTTAAGCCGTGGATAGAGAGACAAGCTCCGATCGACCGGTCGCGCCAGTCGCTTTTCGGTCATTCGTTCGGGGGCCTATTCACGCTTTATGCGCTGTTCAAGAAACCGGACGCTTTCAATCGCTGGATTTCCGCGAGCCCGGCGATCTATTGGGAAGACGCCGCGATTCTTGAGATGGAACGGGAGTTTCTAGAGAAGAATAGTGTGCCCTTCGATGCTGAGCTGCATCTTTCCGCGGGGCAATATGAGGGCGAGATCCTCGCACCCTTTCACAAGGGAACTGCCGAAGAGCAGAAGCGGCAGGAGCACGCGAAGGAAACGCGCACAATAGAGCTCGCCCACGACATGGCGCTCCGATTGACCGAGCTCACCTCTTCCTCGTCGACGATCGCATTCGAGGAATATGCCGGGGAAAACCATATGTCCCTCCTCCCGGTCGCATTGAACCGGGCAGTGCAGATCGCGTTCCGTAGGCCGAACTAGGCATCGGCTCCTCGTCTGTTGTTCGAACGAGCAGGCGATTTTCTGTCGCCTCATGTATCCCATGGAGGATCGCGCCAGAGCTCCGCGAGAAAATCGACGAAGACGCTGATGCGCTTTGGAACGGGCTCGCGCTTCGGCCGCACGAAGCTGATCGGCGCAATCTCTTCCTCCCAACCTTGCAGCACATGGACAAGCCGGCCTGCGCGCAGATCATCAGCTACATCCCAGAGTTCGCGCAGCGACACTCCAAGCCCGGCAACACACCACGCCCGCAGCGTGTCGCCGCTATCGGTGGCAAGGTCGCTCGACACGGCAACCTCTTCAACCTCCTTGCCGTTATGGAGCGTCCATCTATTCCGTCCCAGACCCGGATAGGAGAACAGCAGGCATGTGTGTTTCGTCAGCTCACGCGGATGTGTGAGGCTTCCGTACCGGTTGAGATAGTCCGGCGCGGCCACGACTATGCGCCGGTTGTCGGCCAGCCTGCGAGCAATCAGCCGAGAATCCGACAGCTTTGCCACACGGATAGCGACATCGACATCGCCGGAATAAAGATCGACGATACGGTCGGTCAGATGCAATTCAAAGCCGACTTTCGGATGCTGTTTACGAAAAGCGGCTGTAGCCGCCGCGACATAGCGGCTACCGAATGGCACCGGCGCCGTCAGGCGGATCGTACCCGAAAGCTCCACCGAGCCAGCACGTGCAATCTCTGAAGCTTCATTGAGCAACGTCAAGGCTATCCGTGCCCGCTCAGCCACGGCGCGTCCTTCATCGGTGATTTTCAATCGCCGCGTATTACGTTCGAAGAGGGTCGCCCCCAGCTGCTTTTCCAACCGGGCGATCTGCTTACTGACCGTGGTCGGAGCAAGATCCAATACACGGGCGGCGGCCGAAAAGCCGCCGCATTCGGCCACACGAACAAACACCGCCAGATCGTCGAGATTGCGAATCATTTCTGCCAAAACACCATAAGTATTCTGCAATTATGCACATTTCAGGCAAATGAGGCAAAGACCATGATGCGGTCCAAGCAATAGCGCCTGCCCGCCTTTCGCGTCCTCGCAAAGGCGAAGGCGGCACTTTCGAAAGGATCACCATGCCTCCGATCATCTGCATATTCTCGCTCTGCGCCTTCGCTATCGGCTTTACCGAATTCATCACCATTGGCCTCGTCTCCGCGATGGCCGATGACCTTCATGTCGATGTCACTCATGTCGGGCTGACCATCACCATTTATGCGGCAGGCGTCGTGATCGGTGCCCCGGTCCTGACCGCGCTGGCCGCCCGCCTGTCACGCAAGTCACTGATCCTCGCGGCTATGCTGACCTTCAGCGCCGGCAACGTGATCGCTGGCCTGTCATACAGTCTGACGCCATTACTCTTCGCCCGCCTGTTGTCAGGTCTCGCACATGGCGTCTTCTTCGCCGTCGCCTCCAGCGTATCGACGCGGTTGGTCGCGTCCGACCGCGCGGGTTCGGCGCTGGCCTTGGTCTTCGGTGGGGTAACGGTGGCGATGTCGCTCGGTGTGCCAGTAGGCACCTGGCTCGGGACCATCCTGCACTGGCAGGTCATCTTTCTCGTTATCGCTGCTTTCGGACTGATCGGCAGTTTCGGTATCGCGGCGCTGATGCCGGCCGGATCGGGTGCCGGCACAGCCAAGGGGGCGGGCTTGCGCGATCTCGCGGTGCTGTTCGATCGCAGGCTGCTTGCTGGCGCGAGCATTCCCATGCTCGCCTACACAGGCTCCTTCGCGTTCTACACCTTCGTCTCGCCGATCCTCCTGCAAGTCACGCATCTGAGCATCGGGGCCGCGAGTGCAACCCTGTTCGCCTTCGGCCTCGGCGCCGCGGTCGGCAACGTACTGGGTGGTCGACTGACGGACCGCTTGGGAATGGATCGTGCATCCGTGATCCTACTGGCCGGTATTGTTCTAGCGCTCGCTCTAACGGCCTTTGCCCTCCGTCAACCCGCAGCGATGGTCGGACTTGTCGCTCTTGTGGGGCTCACCACCTACGGCGCCATCCCGCCACTTCAATCTCGTATCCTGATGTTGGCCGAGCGCCACCGCTCACAGGCGATGGACGTGGCCTCCGGCATGAACATCGCCGCCTTCAACGCCGGCGTCGTTATCGGCTCGGTGATCGGCGGCGCAGCTATCGACGCTTGGGGCCTAGCGTCGCTCGCGTCTGTCGGAGCCGGCATTGCCGTGATCTCGGTTCTCGCGCTCCTTTGTCAGATTTCCCTGCCATCCATGAGGGCTGTTGAACTTGGCGCGGCGGCGGTGACGACACGGGAGGGGCGTTCGCTTTGATTTGCTTTGTTTGTAAGGTTTGTTTTTGTTCGTCACGCAGGGTGAGGTTAGGAGGCCTTGGGAGCTGGGATTTGGCTCGCAGCATCCGTGTTGCGGGGTGCGATATGTATGATAGAGATTTGATTTGGTGCGTGGGCAGGATTTCATCTTAACTTGCGATCGACGCAACCGCTCAATGACTTACTAAAAATTCTTCTTGCTGGCGACCGCAGCGGGCTATTTCGCACAGCGGCGTAGACGATTCACCGACGTCATACGATTTCGGAAAGATAGGCCTGTAAGGCAAAGGTGAGACGGCCGATGGCTCAGCCGTTTCGGACGCCGCCGTCAATGTCGATCGCCAATTTTGCGTGAGACATCAGGAATGGCGCAATGTCTGCGAGGACATCCGTCAGCGTTCCAGGATTATGGGAGACGCCCTCGACAAATGCCTTCCATTGCCGTTGCTTCTGGTCATCCTCAGCAAACGCCGGCGTCAACCCATCGGGCAGTTCCACAGGAATTGCGGTTCCACGCCGCGCGAAGGTCGCCGCGATCGCCCGCGCCAACCTGTCATCATTGTAAGCAAATGAACGGCTGAGAATCCAGATATCGTAGAAATCCTTCATTCGGCTATTGGCGCGCCCCAGCGCCACCATCGCCTGGAATTTCTCGGCGATAACGGTCTCACGCGCATAGGCCCGAAGGCGCGGCGCGGGAAATTCCAGCATCGAGGGATAGTCGAGTACTTCGGCACCCGGCTCCGTCGCATCGCCGAAGCCAATATCAATCGTCAGACCGATGCGGGCGCCGCTGATCGAGGCCGTTGTGCGGAGCCGCAACCCTCCATATTCCAGTTCCTCGCGGATGCGATCGATGCGCAGCGCCGCAATGTCGAACTCCACGCCATCGGCAGCTTCCAGCGACATGATTTCACGGAACGTCGCCAGCATAGGTTCGGCCTCAGACTCGCCGAAGCCCAGCAGATCAAGATCGCGCGTGCCGCGATGCGGGTCATCAAACCAGCTCATCATCAGCATGGCGCCTTTGAGAACAAAGCGGTCGGCATGCGGAGATTGTCCGAGCCTGTAGAGCAGCCGTTCGAGGGCGAAGCGCGTGAGGACGAGATCGAAACTCTGGCCGCTCGCCTTGGCGAATTGCAACAGACGCGCACGCACCGAGGCTCCGACATTCTTCAGTTCTTTAGCCATTGGCGATCAATGCCTCGAGATAGGGCCGGATCACTGTCCCGACAGCACCGCGCTCAGCATGTTTGGCGATTTCGTCCGGAGTTGCCTTGCGTTGGCGCAGCGCTTCCTGAAGCCCCTCGATCGCCACGGACAGGCCAATCTTGTTGCGATACCGGAAACAGTCTGCAATCGTCTTGGCGACGCTGAACACCTTCACGGGCACACCCTCGACGGTGTGGGTCTCAACGCTGTCGGTGAGCAGTCGATCGATAAAGCGAACCAGTCGTACCGGCGCGCCCTCCATCTTGGGCGCCCAATCCTTTTGGCCGATGGCCATCCACACATGCCTTGGCATCTGATCGGTAAGTTCATGAAACGCCAGCGCCGAGACAAGGCAGACAACGCCCTTCGGCACGCGCTTGGCGGCCTCCGCGAGGCTATGGTGTGCGTCGAGCGGGGCGTCAGGGAGCTGATAGAGACCGCGTGCAAGACGAAGCACCTCACCATCGCGCTCCATACGGCTCATGGTAGCGGCAGTCACGCCCTCAGCGCGCAGCTCGGTCAGGCGCGCAATGCCGTGGAGCCTGAGCACGGTTCGGGCAATCTGGCGTTGGGACGCGGGTTCCGTCATGATACGTTAGCTCGGAGAATAAATCCTATCATCCGAGGATACGTATCACAAAAATCAGCTTGCGGGAAGAGACCCGGCCTCATTCGATCACCCCATCCGTCCCCGGCGACAACAGGTCCATCGTGGGCGGAAAGATCGTCGGCGCGTATTTTTGCCCACTCTATTATTGACAAGTACGTAAGCGCGATTTTCGATGCGCATTAACGGCTGCTGCACCGCTGAGCGCGCCTCGCATCGATAGCGAGATCCGGCTCTGTTAGGCGGGGGATGTTTTCGAGAAGTTGATCGGTAGCAGGTCGCCGATGTCGGCGTTGTCGTCGCGCTGCGGCAACTCAGTGAGCGCGCGTCGTAGCCAGATCAGCGGGTCGACGCCACAGGCGCGGCATGTCAGCATGAGACTGTAGATCACGGCGCTGGCCTTGGCTCCGTCAGCAGTGTCGCTGAACAGCCACGATTTTCTTCCGGTCGCAAAAACTCTGATGTCACGTTCCAGAATGTTGTTATCGATGGGCATCCTGCCATCGCTGATGTAGCGCGTCAGATAATCCCACTGGTTCAGAGTGTAGGACACGGCGTCGCCGAGCTTGGTATCGGGTGCGACCTTTGGCGCGATATCGTCGAGCCATGACTTGAGGGCGTTCAGCACAGGTAAGCTGTGCTGTTGGCGGAAGCAGTGAATGCAGTCGGCCTGCGTTTCATTGGCCTCGGGCATCTTGTCTCGCGCCTGCCTTTCGATCCGGTAGAGTTGTTCAAAGAACCTGAGGGCCTGCTCAGGCGGCCCGCCACCTTTCTTTCTGGTTTTGAGGGCGTCGACGAAGCGCCGCCTGGAATGGGCCATGCATCCGACATGGGTTGGGCTGTTGGTTTTCACGCGGAACTGAGCCGGCTCAGTTCCGCGTGAAAACCAATACCGGCATCCAGCCCGTGATTGCGCACGGCACTGTCCAGAAAGCCTGCCAACGAGAAGAATGGATGGGTGATGACCGCATCCCCCCAATCGTTGATCAGGAAGCTGTCTGCGTTCACCAAGACGTTGTTGTCGTGAAAATCGCAATGCTCAAGCGTGTCGGGTATGTTGGACTCGGCCAAGTCGCGGCACAAGCCACGAACATCGTCGCCGCTCCGCTGCAACGCTGAAATCTCTGCCGTCGTCAGGCCTTCGCGCACCAGCAAATCTTCGTCATGAACGAGGTCATCGTAAAGATCGGGGAAGACAGCCATACGCCAGTCGTCAACGCCCGACGAGAGCAGCGAGTCTATGTCGGGAGATAAGGCACGCTGGATACGTGCATATTCGCCAACCAGCGTCTCAACGGTTTGCCGGTCATAGGATTCCTTCAGCTTGCCACGAAGAGGTTCACCACCATCGGGCATAAGGAACGCGCCAAGAGCCGGATTGCAGGCAAGAACCGGGAGGATAACGGCGGGAAACCGCTCGGCCAGGCGAGTCATTAACGCCGCCTCGCGCGCATAAGCAGGCGCGCTCCATTTCAGGTAGACATACCCGCGATCAGTGGCGAAACGATAGATCTTTGACCACGGTACGGCACGTACAAGGTCTGGCACGCCGAGCCGACGATAACCATGAGCTGCCAGACAATCTTCCGTCCAGATGATTGCCGCATCCATAGCGAAATTACAGCTCCGAAGGCCACCGTTGATGGGCATGCATAACGGTCAGAATCTCGATATCTGACCCGACGCGGTAGGGAGTGATATAGGGAATGTCCCCCAGCACCACTTCACGGGTGCCCTTGATGCGGCCGGCACGTCCCGTCGCCGGAAAATCCGCCAGCATATCCGCCGCCGACACAATCCGCGCGACAACGCGCGCAGCGGCGTCGGGATTGTCCTTCTGGATATACTCACCAATCTCATCAAGCCGCCGCAGCGCTCGCAGCGTCCAGCGGATGCGTTTCCGACTCATGATTGACGGGCAGACTTGACGTACTTGCCGACAACCTTCGCCAAATCATCATCGCTGGCAAACTCACCGCGATTGGCTTCGGCCAACCCCGCCTCGATCTCGGCGAGCTGCCACTCTTGTTGCTCAACGAACGCCTCAATGGCCTCGGCGGCCATGTACGCGCGGGAGCGATCCAGCTTTTCCGCAATCTGATTAAGCTTGTCTGCGGTTTCATCCGAAACCCGCACGGTAAATGCAGCGGTCATGGCATCTAACTTTCTTTGGTTCACTATAATTATTGGTGAACCAATGCGGTTCGTCAAGGTTCTTGTGATATGGACCTGGGGCGATTGTTAGGAATACGCGATGCCACCCTCCAGATTGAGCCGCGGCAATACATCGTTGTCGTTGGGAAAATTTGGTTGCGGGGGCAGGATTTGAACCTGCGGCCTTCAGGTTATGAGCCTGACGAGCTACCGGGCTGCTCCACCCCGCGTCACCAGCGCAAATC
>NZ_JACHBG010000033.1 GCF_014207095.1 Martinezella lusitana
CTTCGTCACTCATATTTGGTGTCCACCTATTTTAAGTGGACACTTCATGCGGCAGAGAATTCAACGCGAAAAGGCGCAACGAAATGAGCGCTTACCGCTATTCTTCATCACGGCCGGCACCCTTGCAATCGCCATCGGTGCCGGCCTCCTCTCCATACCGCATTGAAAGACGTGAAAGATGGTGGCTGACGAAACCGGAGATGAAGAGATGCAGATGCCGGAACGCGCGAAGAGGATGGGGGCGAATATCAATACCCTCGTTGGAATTCTCTCGATCGCCTCTTCGGTCGGCATGGGTGTCTGGGTCACGGCGAACAAAAGCCGCGATATCGAGGACCTGCAGGGTTGGCGGAAGGACTTTATCGTTCAGACCGAAGCGAATTCAGCCCGCGTCGATCAGCGCCTGCAGGCGATCGAAACGCGACAGTCGACCGCCGAAGGCGATATCAAGACGCTCGGCTTTCGGATGTCAGCAAGCGAACAATCGGTCGGGTCCGTACTCGCCTCGATCAAGGATCTGACGTCATCCGTCAATGAGCTGAATGGGATGTGAAGGTCGTTCGCGAGATTCTGCAGCGGCAGGATCGGCAGAGCGGCAATCAGCGCTGAGGAGGCAAAAAAATCCGCCGAGCGGGTCTCTGGATGCCTTCGGATTGTCGAGGTCGCTTCCGCGAAGGGAGTTGTAGGAAATATGGGAGGAGTCATGAATTCTCTGAAATCGATACTCTTAAGCGATCGGCGATGAATGTTGGTTGATCGTCGATAGAGATGTTGACAACGATGTCACCTGGCCGATCAAAATTAACCAGCAGACCAGTTGGAAACGCGTGGGCTGGTAGTGCTGCGTCAGAAATCTGAAACTGCACATCTATCTTTCCCAAAATGACAGAGTTTTTGCCGTCTTCATAGGTGACTGTTACGCTTGTTTTATGATCGCCAGCAGGCAGACCGAAAATTTGAATCCATGTGGCCATGGGTTGAATGAAAGGGGCTTGAAGCCTGATTTCGCCAGAATAGACCCCAATCAGGATGAGTTTGCCGTTGAACTCTTGACGTATGTCGTCGCAAAATACGACGCGAGCCCTTATTTCTGCCAATGTACGCCCCCTAGACCAGCGGCCGTCTTGGCGACATTTTGGGTTGGGGCCCTAGAATTCCATTCTGCTTTGCCAAATGAACCGGAGCTTTCCGTGACGCATGTGGAATGCCTCCGATTGGATAGTGCTTCTCTCTGGGGCCAGTGCCGTTCAGCTCGCAGGAAGCTACCATCGATAGCAAAAAGTAGTTCTGCTATCGTGTCTATCGTCCAGTTCCCGGGCGTATTCAGAAGACGAGATACTTGAGCAGGATCTTTACCGAGCCGGCGGGCAATGTTTGCGCGTGTTATACCGGCTTCGACACAAGCGTTCGCAACCATGTCAAAAACATCGTCTCGCGCGGTTTGAGTGACATAACCAAGTGTGCGATCGCTGATACGATCGTCGCTAGATGGCTCAGCCAATAATGATGTTTCGTGAGATGTATTCAGCATGTGTGGCCCCAATCAAAGGCGAATTTTGAGGAAACAGGAGATCCCATTGGGCTCGGCATCGTTTTACTGCTGCGCCAAAACGAAGATTGTCCCTAGCTTCCCATGTAAGCAGGATGAGACTATCGACTTGGGCGAATGCGCCGAAGATACGGATTTGCGGGCGCGGTTGTCGTATTCGCATATCCACGATTCCCTTACTTGTAGGAGCATTTCTCGCCACAAGAGTTGCGGGGTCTTTTCGCATCGGGTCCATGGCAAATCGAATTGCCCTTCCGGTGGTGAAAGCATCTATTTGAGCTCTCGCTTCACCCGCAACTCTATCAAATCGAGCATGAACAGACGCTCCACCATTTAGAAACTCACCGACTTCCGTTGATACAAAAATGTTTCTTTCCACTCCACGCCCAGGAAGCATCGGTCTTACGAACGACAGTCGGCCTGTTGAAACGTGGTTTTGCAATTCCTCCAATATTGACATATAAGTCAACAAACCTCTATCAGCAATCGGCTATTGAATGAATTTTTGGTAATTGGCGGTTCTTCATTGCCACCCCGGCCTTGTTCCAACAGCAAGAGAGCCGATTCGTAAATTTCTTCATGTTAAGCGTCGGTTATTTGGAATTTGGCCCTTAGGTGGCTGATCAAGGCCATAGATATCCCACCCGTTGCTGTCAACGATATCAAAAAAAGGCGAATGTCGATGCCGACAATTCGCTCAAAGGTGTGTATTCCAATGAAACCGGACAGGAATTCCGATCTTTAACCGGACGCTTATTCCAGCGTTTTACCGGACGCGATTCCGAGGCGAAGCCGGACGATGTACAGCGTCTCTGGGTCTGAGTTGATCATTGTCGGCGAATATCGGGCAGGTCAAGCCTGAGTTGCATTCTCGGCTGACAGGTTTCGATGTTTGCGCAGGCTCTCACCGGAAAGTTCGATGCGGTAGGCGTTGTGGACAAGGCGATCCAGCACGGCGTCGGCGATCGTGGGATTTCCAATCATATCGTACCAGTGGTCCACGGGGATTTGGCTGGTAACAATGGTCGAGCGCTTCTCGTATCGATCCTCGACAATCTCCAGGAGATCGCGTCGTTGCTCGTCGGTGAGCTTCTCCGGCCCCCAATCGTCCAGGATGAGGAGATCGGCTTTGCCCAGGCTCTTGAGCATCTTTGCGTAGCGACCGTCGCCTCGTGCCAGGGCGAGCGCGGCAAAGAGCCGTGGCACGCGGTGATAGGCGACGGCAAGATCCTCCCGGCACGCCTTTTGACCGAGAGCGCAGGCCAGCCAACTTTTGCCGACGCCGGCAGGACCGATCAATAGCAGGGAGTGCCGCTGTCTGATCCAGTCGCAGGTGGAAAGCTTGAGGAAGAGGTTGCGATCGAGACCACGCGCTGCTCGGAAATCGGTATTCTCGATTTGGGCGTCATGGCGCAGCCTGGCGGCACGGGCTCTGGCTTCGAAGCGCTTCTGGCGACGCGAGGTCTGTTCCCGTTCGAGCAGGATCGCGAGCCATTCGCCGTGCTGGAGGCTTCTCGCTTCCGGTTGCATTTCCAGTTCCTGGAAGGCGGAAGCCATGCCGGAAAGGCCGAGTTGGCGCAGCGTATCTACAGTGGGATTGGTCAGCATTCTTGATTGTCTCGTTAATGAAAGTAGGCTTTGCCGCGAAGATTGGCATGCTCGCCGACGGCGGCAGGTTCGGCGGAATGTCGTGGTGCCTTGTAGGTGCTGATGAGCGCGGTGATGCTTTTGCAGGTCAGTCCGCCGATCTCGACGGCACGGGCGGACACCGCCTCGGCCTGCATCGTAGGAATTGCCCGATAGAGCTTCAGCACGCCGAGGCAGGTTCGAAAGCCTTGTTCCGGATGAGGACGGCTGGCCAGGATAGCGATGATCAGCCCCTCGGTCTGAGGCCCAATGGAAGCGCCCCAGCGCTGGAACCTTGCAGGCGACCATTCGGCATAGCGCCGGTGCGAGCTGGGCATATGGTCAGGATCGGTTCCGTAGCGTGATCCGCCGTAACGACGCTGGTGGACTGCGATCCTCTTGCCCTTGAAGAAGACCTCGATCGTGCGGCCCGTGGCCCTGATATCCACCTGCTGTCGGATCAGGGTATGGGGCACGGAGTAGAAATAGTGCTCGAACTCGACATGGTAGTCGGTCGAGACCCGCGCCAGCTTCCACTCGGCGTATTCGTAGTCCTCTGCCGGAAGAGCCGCGAGTGCCGGGCGTTCCATGGTCTTGAACATCTCCTGGCGGGTTTGGCCCAACCGCTTCATGACGTGCGTGTTGATCCGCTCGACGGCATCCCGGATGGCGGCGTTAGCTTCCTCCAGTGAAAAGAAGGTCTGATTGCGTAGCCGGCCGAGGATGCAGCTCTGGGCGAAACGTACGCCGGCCTCGACTTTTGGCTTGTCTTTCGGCCGCTTCGGTCGCGCCGGAAGCACGCCGACGCCGTAATGGGCAGCCATCCTGCCGAAGCTGTGGTTGATCTCCGGATCGTAGAAGCTCGCCTTGTTGACGCCGGACTTCAAATTATCCGGATTTTGTGTCCCGAACGGTTATGTGCCCCGCAGCCTGGTGATCCAAGCGCTCTCGCCGACACGGGGCACATAACGATCAGAGGTCGGCGAGCCATTCGAGAAGCTTTGGCTCGCTCTGCCAGACTGGCTTTCGGGGAGGTCCCACCGAAGAACTAGCAAGTCCCTGGCAAGCCTCAAGCGCCTCCTGCTTCATCCTGATGCTAATCTCGGCATATCGGTTGGTTGTATCGAGGCTGACGTGGCCAAGCCAGCCTCTTATGACGTTCACGTCGACGCCGGACTCGAGGAGATGAACGGCCGTCGTGTGTCTCCAAACATGTGGAGATATGGACCTCTGTCCATTGCCAATGCGAATATTCGAACCATGACGCCGGACAAGCTTATATAGGCCGAACCGCGTCAGCGGCTTCCCGACGTTGCTGAGGAATACCGGACTTTCTGTAGCGGCTGGGTGGCGTCGGTTACGCAGCATCTCGCCAAGCAGGCGGGCAGTCTCGGGCCATAGTGGACAGGTCCGCCACTTGTCGCCCTTGCCGTGCAGGTTCACCCGCGGTGAGGAGGTCAAAACCAACTGATCGACGATCAGTCCGGTGACTTCCGTTGCGCGGGCGCCCGTATTGTACAGGAACATGAGCAGCGCCTTGTCGCGGATGGCCAGCTTTCCGCTGCGCGGCAGTTTGTCGAAGAGCCGTTCGACCTCGTCGCGCTCGAGATAATAGGTGGCTGCTGGCTGCGCACGCTTCCTTGGGATGGCGGCGACGCGTTCGGCCTCCGGCAGCACTATAGGTTCCTGGCCCCCGGCATTGGCGAAGAAGGTGTGCAGCATTGCTAGCCGGTGGTTCCGTGCTCGGATGCCGTTGCCGCGCTCGGATTCAAGATGGGCGAGAAATGCCCGCACATTGTCGGCGCTGAGGTTCTCAGCCTGAGCTTGCTGATCGGGGTTCGGTTCTCCCGGGCCAAGAATAGGAGAAACAACCGGATCCCGTCGCGGTAGCTCCGGATCGAGGTGGACGCCAGACCCTTCTCGGCTTTGAGATGGTGTTCGAAGAACTGATAGACGAGGCTGCCGACGGTTCTCATGGCCGTCCTCCATACGAAAGCGGTGCTGCAAAGCGTTCGAAGCGCTGGCCGGCGGCTTCAAGGAGATCGGCTGTAACGGTGAGATAGACGGCGGTGGAAGCGGGGTCCACGTGGCCCATGAAGGTCGACAGCTTAACGAGCTTGTCGGTGGGATTATGTCCGTCGCGATACCACCGCAGAAGTCGCCCGACCGCAAAGCTGTGTCGCAGATCATGCACGTGAGCCGGCGTTCCTCCCGCTGGGATTGGTATGTCCAATTGATCGGCCAGCGAACGGAAAATGATACTGATCGTGCCGGGGTTCACCGCTCGACCCCGCAGGAAAGAAAACAGCGGCGTGTCGGGGGTAACCGAAACTACGTGCTGTGATCGCAGCGTCATGAACGCATAAAGGCGCTGTGCCAGCTGCGGCCCCATGGGAATGAGCCTTGACTTGGAAAACTTCGTCTCGCGAATGGTGAGCACGTCACGATCCCGATCGACATCCCGCCAGCGCAGGCGCGCAACCTCGCCGACGCGCAGACCAAGCCCGAACAACAGGCTGAAGATGATGGCATAGGCAGGCCCGCGAAGCGGGGCGTTGTTCTGATCCGGGAGCTCGGCGGCGCGATCGATGAGCTGTTGAGCGGTCCGCAGATCCAGGATGCAGGGCGGTCTCGGATTACCTCGGCGGCGCGGCTTCATCGTGACAGGAGAACGATCAATAAAGTCATGCTCGACCATCCACTCGAACAGCCGGCCGACGACGCCGATCAGATGGTTGAAGCTTCGAGGCCGCGAGCGCGGACGGCTCAGGAAGAATGCATCGAGGAGCGCCGGGGTGATCTCGGTCAGGTTCGTCACCGCTTGAGCGTTGAGGTAGCCGTCGAACATCCGCAGCACCTTGTCTTCGACGTCATAGCGCCGGTTGAGCGCGCGCTTGTGGCGAAGGAAAGCGACGATGTAGGGTGCGATCGGGCTTGAAGGCTCGGGAAGACGCGGGCTCATTGCAGATCCTCCCCATCACCCAGAGCTACTTCCCGCAAGCCATCGACCTGGACCTTCGCGTAAATCATGGTCGAGGAGGCAGCGCGATGCCCGACATAATCGCCGATGGTCTTGAGCGAAAACCCCGTGTCTACCAGGCGCTGGACGCAGGCATGACGGAGAGTGTGTGATCCTGGACGGCTAACCGGAATCCCCGCGCGATGAAGATACTTGCTGGCAGTGGCCGACACCGCAGAGTGTGTAAGTGGCGATTGTGGGGCCAAATGCCGCCAGAAAAGCAATCGGCTTTGAACGTCAGGCCGCCCGTTCCTGAGGTAATCCACGATCGCCTCACCAACGACGGGGGCCAGCGGATAGGTGGTGCTGTGCTCGGCCTTGCGCCCGTGCACATGCAGCCGATCGCGCTTCCAGTCGACATCGTCGAGCGTCAGCAGCGCTACTTCACGGGAGCGCAGCCCATAAACGGCCATCAGCAGCAGCATGGCGTAGTCGCGCCGGCCAACCACGGTGCGCCGGTCCACCTGATCGAGCATATCCTGGACCGAACTCCAACTAATCGATCGAGGGATATCGGCCAGCCGATAACGTTGAGGTATCTCGACCAGCTTGCTGATGTCGCGCTGAAGGACGTGTTCCCGATGCAGGTATCGCAGGAAGACCCGCAGGATGCTGGCAAGACTGATCATCACGGTGCGGCCGAAATGCGAGGCCTGTGTCGTGATGAAGGTCGTCACCACCGGTAATGTAAGCGACTTCGGATCGCATCCTATATCGCCGAGATGTCGCTCGAAGACGCGAAGGTAATGCCGGTAATGCGCGATGGAGCTTTGCCGCAACCCTCGCTCATCTCGGAGATAATCGAAGAACCCTGGAATCTGGATTGCAAATGGATCGGGCAGCGAAGGTCTGGTGCGGTCATCGCCTGCCTTCCATACGACCAGGCTGAAGAAATGCCGCATGATGCCAGTGACAAAGTTGCGGTCGCGTCGACGTGCATCAGCCGATCGACCGGAATGACGATTTGACAACCAATCAGCGATGAACGGCTCGAAGAGCCCTTCCGCTTGTTCTATACGTTCGACATTCTGGCCGGCAGTGAATGCCGCAAACTTCACCAGCACGGGAACGCGGCGATAGATGCTTCGAGGCGTATAGGCACGTTCGCACAAAGCCTTCACATACTGCTCGATCTGCGGCCCTAGCCAGCAATCCATAATCCGATCGATAGTTTGTGGTTTGACGAAAAAGTGTTCCAACATGACAACCTCCATTCTGAATTAAGGGGAATAGGAGGGTGCGCTCGTTGTTCGCCAGAGATGTGCCGCCACAGACAATCTGGTCGTTTGATCACAGAAACTTACGCCCGCCGGGGCGCATAACCGTTCGGGACACAAAACCCCGATTACGTGCCCGGGCACGTAATCGTAGACGATAAGGCGCGGCACGCCGCCGAAATAGGCGAACATGCGCACGTGCGAGCCGATCCAGTCCGGCAGGGTCTGAGTCCAGGTGGCTTCTGCAAAGGCATAACTCGATGCACCGAGCACGCCGACAAAGATCTCCGCCTCGCGGATCTCGCCGGTCTTGCGATCGACGATCGGCAGCTTCTTGCCGGAATAATCGACGAACACCTTGTCGCCAGCAATGTGGACCTGCCGCATCGTTGGCGTCAGACGCCGCTCAAAGCCGCGGAACAGGTCGCAGAACCGACTGAAGCCGTAGCCATCAGGATAGACGGCTCGATATTCCTCCCACAGGATCGTCAGGGTCACGCCGGGCTTCTTCAGCTCGACCGCAATGACACTCCAATCCGGCTCTGGTAGTCGCCGTACCCCTTGTTTGGTGCCTTGCCGGGCGAAAAGTTTACATTCCAGGACGTCGTCCGTCAGATCGGCAGGCAAAGGCCAGGATAGCCCTGCCGTCGCAGCTCGCCCGATCCCGTCCTGCACCGTGCTGCGGGCAATCCCGAGCAGATCGGCAATATCGCGAACGCTCACGCCATCTGATCGCAGTCGAAGTAAATGTCGTAGTTGTCTCATGGTCAGCCTTCGTCTCTTCGACATGCCATCTCCTCAAGTTCAAAAGGAAATGCATGCCAAGGTTGCTGACCCAGGGGCACTGCTTACGTTGAAAAACGTCCGGTATCAAATCGGAATCGCGTCCGGTTAATTCTCGGAATCGTGTCCGGTTTTTGATCGGAACGCCGTCCGGTAAATCATCGGAATCTACACTCAAAGGTTTTGCCCGGGCGCCCGCCTCGGCACCCGTCCCACCATCTTTCAAAACAATAACGGCGCTGCAAGTAGCAACGCCGCTCATAAAATGCTGATTCCCGAACAGGCCGCGCCCGCAGGCCGAAGGGCGTATATGATCCACGCCATTATCACGTTCTAATTCAGCGGTCGGAAGTGTGCCTCCGACGATTGAAACAGAGCACTTCATGGAAACTGTGCCCCTATCCCTAATCGGATAGGGGCTTTTTGCTTTTGGGTGCCCGCTTGGGCGTTGCTGTGCGAAACACCGTTGTCATGAAGTCCGAAGAAACAACGCATTACCAGGTCTGTCGATTGTACCGCGCGAACGAGCTTCACGCCCGGTGAACGGCTCAAACTCATCATCGCCGTCGAGATATTCCAGCTCGTGGTCAATATGGTCGATCGCCCAGCACAGCGCCTCGATCTCGCTTCTCAGGTGCTCCGCCAAGTCCTCGGTAATGATGGCGATATCGGCAGCAGGCAGGGAGGCCTTGCTGTTGATGATCTTGATCGCATCAGCCTCAAGGCCGGCAAGATGATGCTTCGCCCGCTCGATCTGGAACAGTAGCGTGCTGCGCTGATCCATCAGGTATTCTCTGGTTTCGTCCATCATTTCGGCACCCGGCACGGCTCAGCACAAAGGAAAGCCCTGAGGGGGAATCCGCAGGGCCAGAGAAGTGAGAGATATCGGATGGAAAGGAGCTCCGATAACTTTGGTCTAAAGGACGTCATGTCCTGACCACGATGGCAGAAGTTTGCCAGAATTCCGCCTCGCCGTAAAGTTCAGACTAATGGTTGGTCACCAAGCGGACGCTGAAAGCTTCGTGCGTCAATGAAGAAGCTGCGCCACCATCAGCACCAACGTGCTTAGGCCCGCGCACACTGTCAAAGCAGTCAAAATCGAAGTCGACATCATATCGCTCCTCAAATCAGATTTTGCGAGCTGACTACTGCAGCGGTGGGGGCGGTGTTCTCATGGGAGGGAAAAGATGAGAGCGACCCGACCTGTGGTCGCCGATGACGTCGCAGCTTTCTCAAGCGTCGCCGGCGTTTCTTGGCGATATCGTCGGCAACCGTCGAGACGTAGCCACTATATTCGGGAAGTTTGCGGTCATGGAGCGTATTGCGCCTGATCTCACGATTGATGGTCGATCGGTGACGGCCGAGCTTACGTGCTATCTCGTTGATCGGCACCTTGCGCTCGACTAAATGATGCAGGCGCCGCCGATCGGCGAGGGTCAATTGCGAATAGTGCATAACGACAAGCTGTGGCGTAATCAGGAATATGAAACTGGAGAGCGGTTTTCCGGTGACGCTCGAAGCTTTCCAAAGAAAAATAGCCACCAATATAGACCCCGTTGGGAAGATGTCTGCTGACATCCCTACTTCTGCGAAACGTATGGCACGGGCGCGGACTTGCGCGCAGCCGTCGGGCGCTCCACCAGAATGGTTGTTCGCGGGAGGTCGTACGCCACGCTCAACGCCTTGAGCTCGTCGTCCAGGCGCTTGTCCGCTTCGTTGAGGCGGTGATGAAGGCGATGGTAATCCGTCCAGGTCGGCGTCCGGAAGGTCTCGAGCCATCGCGAAGGCTGCTGAACGTCGCGCGTGAGTGTCCACTGGCGTGCACCGACGCGGCTTTGAACCAGCCGACGCCTGCGCATGATTTCAAGAAAAAGGTCAGCATTCTCGTCCGCCACAGCGTATTCTGTCGTGACCAGGATCGGGCCACTTCGCGGCTTCAGATCAAGTGCCGGCACAGGCGCATCGAAAGCGCCGGAGGCTTCGAGCTCCGACTCTAGGCGGTTGCTGATCGGGAGCTTGACCCCAAGTGCCGCAACAACCAAGGAGGACGCAGCAGAACATGCCAGGGACAGGGAGAGGGAATGATTTTCCGCGATAATTCCCCAGAGCCAACTGCCCCCGGCAATCCCCCCATAGGTGAAGGCGCTGTAGATGGAAATCGTGCGACCCACGACCCAACGTGGGCTTGCCAACTGCACATTGACGCCGAACCCCGACCATCCCGTCACCCAGCCTGCGCCCCCGAAGGCAAGGCAGACTGTTGCGATGATAAGGGAGGACGTCAGAGCAAGTGAGATGGCACATGCCGCACACGCGACGCATGCCAGAACGATCAGCAGCTCCTGCGTGACCGCGCGCCTGAGTGGCGGGTTCACGAGCCCCGCGACCAGCGCGCCGGCGCCAAAGCCCCCCATGAGAATACCGTAGTCGATCGGGCCGCCCTTCAAAAGGTCTCTCGCGACGAGCGGCAGGAGCGCCAGCATTGAGGTTCCGGTCAGCCCAAAGAGCGTCCCGCGGACAATGGTCGCCTTGATTTCGGAGGATATCGCGGTGAAGCGCAGGCCATCATAGATGGCCGTCATGAGCGCTTCCCGGGGGAGGGGCGACGCTTTCACGGTCCACTTGTTTCGCCACAGGGCGGTGAGGGGCGCGACGAAGCCGAAGGTGGTGAGCGCGAATGTGACGAGCGGCCCGAATACAGCAACGATGATGCCGCCGAGGGCGGGACCGACGCTACGGACCGTGTTGAAGCCGACATTAAGAAGTGTCACGGCCGACGGCAGATGGCGGCGCTCCAGCATATCGCCAAGCGAAGCGCGCCAAGCAGGATCGCTCAATGCGATACCGCAGCCGTCAAGGAAACTGAACGCCAGGATCATCCATGGATCGGTGATGCCGAAGGCCATGAGGATCGTCAGCATCGCCGAGGCCGCCATCATCAGGCTTCGACCGACGATCATGACCATGCGCCGACTGTAGTTGTCGGCAATCGCGCCAACGAAGATCGCAAGAAAAAAGGCTGGCAGCGTGGATGAGGCCTGAACGAGGGCAACCATGACATCGGACGTCGAAACCGTGGCCATGAGCCAGCTGAGCGCTACCGTCTGCATCAGCCAGCCCAGGCTGGAAAGCTGCGACGCGAAGAAAATCGAACGGAACGTCGAATTCTTCAGTGGCGCCAATAGCCCTATGGATGCTGTCTCTTCTTTTGAAGGCATGTCATTCAGTCTCTTTCGGGCGGGTCACTTCGGCCGTGCTTGACGGGCGTATTCGGCGATGAGGGAAAGGAGTCGTACTTCGGTCTGCCATCATTTGTCGCTTGCCCAGTCGACGCTTTGTCCAAGAGTTCGCGGGCCAGGCATCGGCGCGTGGCGGCAAGGCCGGAATCGAAAACCGAGGGAAAAGCGGCTGTCGTCGAGCAGGGATCGACGACAGCCGAGCGAACCAGGATGGCAGGGGTTGATGCCACTCCCAGGCCAGGAGCTGTGTTCGGCTTGCGGCTAGTCTCCACAGTCTGAACCGTGAGGTTTTGTTTCTGGCCGACGCCATTATGGGACCGTTGCCGCTGCTCGATAAATGGCCTCATCGCAAGATCACCTCATGGACGCGAAACGCGCGCGACCGGTTGGCTCCGGGTCCGTCGCGTGTCTGTTGTGCGCTCAATCACAAGATCAGTTTCCGGAGGCTTGTCACTCATATGCAAAGCGGCGAGAAGCTGTACGACTTCCTGATCCCACGGGGAGAGACGATGATGCAAACGCAGGAAATCCATCCAGGTCGGCGTGCGGAATGTTTCTGTCCAACGGGAAGGCTTTCGAAGATTTCGCTGGAGCGTCCAGTCACGTGCGCCTGCCCGGGCCAGGGCGTATCTTCGAGTGCGCATGTGATCGAGGAAGATGTCCAGGTCGCTGTCGTCTATGGCATATTCCGTCCTCGCTGCAATCGGGCCGCTTCGGGGCTTCAGATCAAGCGCCACCGTTGGCGCCGGATAAACCGAGCCCTGCTGGTCTGCCTCGGCCGCCAGATGCACCGGCAGGACGAACCCTGATGCGGCGACGAGTAACAGGGCCGCTGCGGCAAGTTCGAGAGAAGATGCAAGCGAATAGGTCTGGGCGACGGTGCCCCAGATCCAACTGCCGGCTGCCATGCCGCCGGAGAGGAATGCGTAATAGATGGAGAGCGTACGGCCGACGACCCAGCGCGGACTTGCCAATTGCACCCAGACGTCGAACCCGGTCCAGGTGATGACCCAGCCGGCGCCTCCGATGACAAGCGCAAGTGTCGCCAAAGGTACTGAGGAGGTGAGGGCAAGTGAGATGCAACAAAACGCGCAAGCGATGGAAGCGATCGCCATCAGCCATTCCTGAGGAATCAATCTCCTTAAGAGCCGGTTGTTCAGTCCGGCGATGCAAGCGCCTGTTCCGAAACCGGCAAACAGTATGCCGTAGATGATTGGTCCGCCGGCCAAACGATCGAGGGCGACAAGCGGCAGAAGAGCAAGTATGGCAATGGCGGCAAGGCCGAAAAGGGTGGCACGTATGATCGCCGCCCGGATGTCGGAAGAAAGCGCCGTGAACCGCATTCCGTCATGGATTGCTGTTGAAATTCGCTCTGCAGGCAGCGGAGACTTGCGGACGTGCCACTTGTTGCGCAACACCGCGCCGAGAGGCGCTAAGTTGCTGCAGGCGGCAAAGAGAAAGGCCGCCAACGGACCGAGGAACGCGAGAATGGCTCCGCCCAAAGCCGGTCCAACGCTGCGCGTCATGTTGTATCCGACCGACATAAGCGTCACCGCAGCCGGAATATCTCGCTTGTCGAGGATATCGCCCACCGAGGCATGCCAAGCGGGGTCATTCAGCGCAAAGCCGCAGCCTGCGACAAATCCCAGACCTAGAATCAGCCAGGGACTAACGAAGCCGAAGGCGGCAGCAATCGCCAGTACGATGGAAGCGAGCGCAATCAATGAGAGCCCGGTGATCATGACCGATCGACGGCTATAGGTGTCGGCGATTGCTCCGGCGGGAATGGAGAGTATGAATGCCGGAAGCGTCGTTGAAGCCTGCACAAGCGCGACCATCAGATCCGAAGCGGAGATCGTCGCCATGAGCCAACTGATCGTGACGGTTTGCACCAGCCATCCCAGGTTGGCGACTTGCGTGGAACTCCAGATCGAACGGAATGCTATACTGCGTAGCGGATCAAGGGTGGTTGGCCCGCGCGCGGTGACGTCTTCGATCTGCATTCTTGATGGCTCTGAGCTTCGCATTGACACCGTGACGCCACAGATTATCCGCAACTCGGATACGAATTTCGGCGTTATTGGAGTTCTTGGCGCAGGAACCCTGCGTTGAGCGGGAGTGTATCAGGCAGTCCGACCAGTTCTAGCACGTTGCTGGCTTATTATTGAGCTTGTATGCCGTTTTTCCTTCCTGAACGATTATCCCTTCGGAAGTGCGTACCGGAGCACGCGCAATTCGTCCTCATCGCCGAGGGAAATTTCCAACACACGATTGGCGAGATCGTCATCGTCGTCGAGTTCGGCCATAGCCTGTTCGAACAGCTCGATCTGCATATCGAGGTCCATACCGGGCGGGCGGTTTAGGTAGACAGCCCGGCATGGATGGCAACGTCTGCATATTGCCCCTTCGTCCCGGGCTTGTCTTTCGGCCCGCGGAAGTCGACCGAGTTCTTCGTGACGAACGTCCAGTCGCCCTAAAGAATGATCGGTGTGAGCTCCCAGTCTTTCAGGCCACCCAGTTTTCATCCAGACGACATGGCTCGTTTCGCCATAACCTTTTTCCAGCGCCATCTTAGCCAGTTGAGGACTGAGGCACTCATCAATCAGAAACTTCATCCCGCCTTCGTGCGACGGGGGACGCGACGATCTGTGAGGATGACCGAACCTTCGGGAAGCTCGCCCAGCACGCGGGGCCGCCCGCGCAAGGGATTAGCTTCCGCATAGATTGTCGCGAGCCTGATCTTCTCTCTGTCCAGGCCAGGCCAGGTTTCGAGAATGCGCTCCGTGGAATTGCCCGCGGATACGGACGCGGCAACATCATGGACAGGAACGCGGGTGCCTCGAATGACAGGCGTCCCACCAAGGATGTCGGCCGACGATGTGACGACCTCCCGTGCTGCGGCAAGGTCGTCCAGCCGCTCGCTCGCGCCCCTCATAAAGGGCATGAGATCGATCGTCAGAAACTCGTGGTGCACGGTCCAATCTTCAAGCAACAGGGCGGACCACGGGAGGGTGCGGGCTCTCGCAAGCCGGGCCTCCGCCGTCCGGATAGTAGACAGGCGTTCTTCCGAGGTAAGGCGGCGGGCGCTTTCGAAGTAAAACGTGATAAGCGAGCAGGCTCCGGCGAGGACATGACGACCGTTGTCGAGCGATATGAACGCTTCCGGCAAGATGTGCTCGTCGATAACGCGATTGACGTCGCGCAGGCTCACGCGCGAGACAACGGCAGCCTCGCTCGCCTTCAGCATCTCGGCAACTGCTGGCATGGTTGAGCCATCGGTATTAATTCTTCCGATGGGTCGGAATATATAACTTGTTGGGGGCGATATCAAGGCCTGGGACGGATCGGCGGTCGCCGGTTGGACTTGAGGCATTGGGTTGATGAGGACGAGCCAAGATCGAAATCGCCGCTGGGCAATCGTTATATTGGTGCGCTATTTCGCTCCTTATGACGTCCTCTAGCGGAATTCCGCATTTTGCTTTATCTTAGAGTCATACGAAATTCCGGACACCGGCCAGCAGGCGAGCGATATTCCGCATGAGCACTACGATTTTCAATACTCTTGGCGAGCAACTGCTGGCCGCCCGCAAACGACGCGGTCTCAGCCAGCCTGCACTTGCGACAAGGCTCGGCCGGGACCGGGCACGAATATCGGAACTCGAAAGGGACCTTGCAACCGATCGACGGGGTAGGGATCGACTGACGCTGTTTGCCGAAATCTGCGATGCCCTCGACCTTGTGCCGGTCCTGCTGCCGAAGTCCCGGATGGGGGAAGTGAGGCAGTTGATTGGCGATGCTAGAGAACACCAGAATAAAGGTACGGCGGCCAGCGCATTTGAGGAACTTTTCGTCGATCTCGATGAAGACGACAATGGGGAACCGTGATGGCGAAATCTTCGGCGATCCTTGGCGTCCATCTTCTGGATCAGAACATCGGGAAGGTGAGGGTAGGGACCCTGACGCGCGATAGTGACGGCGCGGTCGCGTTTGTCGTTGCGGAAACGTTCCTGCGGGATCCAAGGCGGCCAATTTTGAGCCTGGGCTGGTTCGATCCTGACGATGACGAGGGCACACGCAATCGTCTGGCGCGGCGTGGGGACAAAATTGGGCTTCACGGCACATTGCCACCATGGTTTTCAGGATTGCTTCCAGAGGGCGCCCTCAGGGACCTCGTGTTGAACGAGATGGGGCCGGGCGATCACGATGAGTTCGACGTCCTGACCCGCCTCGGCGGCGATCTCCCCGGCGCAATCCTCGTCGTCCCCGAAACAGCGGTTCCAGCGTCAGCCGGCCCGATCACCATTGAAAAGAAAGATGGTGTGGATGTCCCGCTGCCCGATGGCACGGTCAAATTCTCGCTCGCCGGTGTGCAGCTCAAGTTCACGGCCAACGTCGAGGGCGACAGATTGACGGTTCCCGGTCGCGGTAACACCGGCCGCTGCATCATCAAGGTGGCAAGCGAGCGATACCCAGGGCTGCCGGAAGCTGAACATGCGGCCATGCAGATGGCAAGGACGATCGGCGTGCGGACAGCAAACTGCCGGCTTGTCTCCAGCACCGCGATCAGCGGCATCCCTGCGGAACTGTTGGCTCATGGTGAGCGCGTTCTCGTCGTCGATCGCTTCGACCGTGCCGACGATGATCGTCGCATTCACATCGAAGACGCAGCCCAAATTCTAGGAGCGATCGGCGATCGAAAATATACGATGGCGACGACCGAGACCATCATCAACATGGTGCGCCGCTTCAGCACCGACCATCGCGATGACATATTGGAAGCCATCCGCAGGGTAGTTGCAGACGTGCTTTTAGGCAATGGCGACAACCATCTCAAGAACTGGTCTTTCCGTTTCCCGGCACCTGGCGAAATCCGGCTGTCGCCGGCCTACGATATTGTCCCGACCGTTCTTTACATGCCGTCCGACACTATGGCGCTGAGGTTCGTCAAAACCCACAGCTTCGAAAGCGTGAACCTGCATCGCTTTGAGAGGGTCGCAAGTTTTCTTCGCCTGGACGCGAAGCTGATCACACGCGAGGTCGTTGCGACAGTCAGGCGTGCGCTGGAGCATTGGCCGACATCGGCGCCTAAACTACTGGGGGAAAAGAAAGCAAAGCAGCTTCTTGATCGCCTTGGCACGCTGAGCCTGGTGGACGAAGTGCGGCGTCAATCGTAGTCTTTGGCTCACGTCGGTCCGGGCCTTGCACTCTCTCTAATTCACCCCTATGTTTGGGGGTGGATTAGAAAGGGCAATAGGATGGAACATCTGACAACGGCACAAGCGGCTTTTGTGGTTGATGCGCCTCTAGACACTTTCAAAAAGGTTGTCGAGCGCGCGCCGATCAAGCCGCAACTCGTGAAGCGAGGCGGTCGGAATATTAGGCAGTTCGGTCAAGCCGAGCTGGTATTTCTCCATGCCTATGACGAACTCAAACAGGCGCTGACACCCAAGAGCCAGTCCGAATTCTACGAGGCGTTGCGAAGCTCTCTCAAACGCGGTCACGCGAAAGAGGTCGTGTTCGGTAAACAGCGCTACGACATTGGTCAGCACCTGGTCTTCGTCGAGCGTAAGCTGAAGGAACTCGACAAGCTCACTGCTCAAATCGACCTATCCGGCAAGGAACCGCTAATCCGGGGAACGCAAATCGAGGCGCATCGGATTGCCGCTCTCCTCGACGCCGGCGCGACTGTCAAAGATGTCCTTCGCGACTATCCCTCCTTGAAGGAGCAACAGGTCGTTTCCGCGGGAGTCTATGCGGAGGCGCATCCGAAGGCGGGGCGGCCGTATCCGAAGCAAACGGCAAAAGCCGCCATGCGCGCAGCCGATCTTAGCGCGTTGGATGACTGAGCTTGAAATATCTGCTCCATACAAATGTCTTAAAGGAAATCGGTCGACCCGAGCCGCACGAAAATGTGGCGGCCTCGATACGGTTGACGATACTGATCTCGCGATCAGCGTGATCTCGGTTCGAGAGGTTCCGAAAAGCATCGAGAGAAAGCGGAACACCGACGAGGCTGTCGCCCGCCGGTGGGGGCAAATGCCGGGACAATCGGACAAGATTCCGACGTTATCGGTTTGGCCGCGACGGCGCAGGTAAATGACCTTGTCGTCGTCACCCGAAACACCGCTGATTTTCAAGGGCGGGCGTCACAATCCTGGACCCGTTTAAGAAGACTGCCAAACCTGCCTGGCCAGGCTCGTCTGCCGATTAATCATGTTCGAAAATGCATTTAGTTCGTTTAGTGCGGAAAAGCCAAAATGATTATTGCAAAAGAGACGGTGCCCGGTTGAGCGACCGAAATGTGCTTGTGGTCGAGCCCGCATTCTTCATGCAACAAGGTGTCGATATGGTGTGCTGGGATGCCGCTCTCGGCTCTAAAAGCTTCCGCGAGCTCGATGTCGAACATCGCTCTCGTCATTCGGGCGCGAGCGCGCAAAATTTCCTTCTTCGCCTTGGTTAATGTTTCGCCATCGATTTTGTCGAGCCACGCGTTGTAGCGATCGCGCGCTGATGCGCTGCGTTCTTCTGCAGGCTTATTGAAACGCTGACGACCAGGCAGCATTCTGGTTAAGTGTAGATCGCGCCAGAAGATTGCTACCGGTCAGAGTGAACTGGCCGAGTCTCGCTGATCTCAACTTTGGGCAAGCTGCTGGCTTCAAAAAGAGGAGCACTAAGCCGCTTCTCTTCGTCCATCAAGTGGCCAAGCTGCCGTGCCGATAGCGCCGCGACTTTATGCACTAAAACGGAAACTATTAGGCTGCTGACGGCCATTGCGTAGGGAATCCAATTGGGCTGAACCCTTTCAATCGACAGAGAAATAAAGGTTGAGAAGCCACCGACTGCCAAGATCGAGATCGCTACACCGTTAAAATACGCGATTTGAGCCCGTAGTTGCTCTTTCTTCGCCTCAGACATCGACGGCCCTCCATTGATCCCGGCACGCAGTCATTTTCAACCCGGTAATATTAAAATGCGTGGCTTTATCAGCTCCGGAACATTATACCCTTGCACGGTGATCGTAAGCTCACGGTTGGCATCATCCTTGTGCCCGAACAAGTAGGTCCAACTGCTCTCAGAACGTTTCTGGACCAGCTTCTTGAATTTGGGGTGCGCTGGAGTAACCTCTCCGATCTTCGCAAGGACGGCGCTGAAATCCTTATTCCGATTAAAGATAAGGACCGCTGCTTTTGTATCTCGCCAGCTAAGATAAGAAAGCACCTGATCAAGGGTTTCCAGATAGCCCTTTTCGCCGGTCCAGAATTTGCATTCGCCAATAAAGATATTTTTCCTATCGACTTTGATCAGAATGTCGGACTTTCCTTCATAGTTGAAAGTTTCGGCCGTCGCATCGCCGGCAAAATGCCCATTGAGCTGGACTAGAAAATGGGTCCGCAAGCTCTCTCCATCGATTTCCCGGAACGCCCCGGGGCTTTGCTCCATGACGCCGACCATATTCTCCATCACCAATAGAACATGCTCATAGTCTTCTGGGGTGAGAATAGGCTCTGGCTTGTACGGATCGCGAGAAGCAACGGGCCTTGGGACAGAAGGATGAATGGTACGACGGACGGAAGGAACTGCGAACGTTTGGCTCGCGCCGGGGCGCTCCTTCATTTTAAAACCCAACCCAGCAAGAAGCGATTTGCCTCGGAGAAGTTTTTCCTTGCGATGGTCAATTGTTCTCATCGCTAAGTCCCCTAGGCTCGCGTTGTAGGCCTGCGCGTCATTTGTCAACCAGCTCAAATGCAGATTGATCGATGCAACCATTCCATCGATCTGCTGCCTCACGCGCTCTGCCGTAAGATCGGTTCCCGCGATGGAAAACGAGATAACGCCATCGTCCACATGCGCCCGGGGATTGTTGAAATTGCTGGTCGTGGGCTGGATATCAAATCCGACTTTATCGCCGGTGAAAGGCAGCTCGACGTCAACTGCCGTTCCAGTAATGTAATGCGGGCGCGAACGGTCATCTATCCACCTGTTTTGATCCTGACTGATATCGATTTGAGCTTCCCGTTGGTCGACCACCAAATCATCTGGGTAAATCGTGGGAACCTCGAACGCGAATTCGCTCACAAGGTAACGAGCCAGATCGGTGGTAGACGTATTGAGAAGCTCGTCGCCATTCTTGGCCTCGACAGTAGCAATCAGCTTTTGCCTCCACGCCTCTTGCGTTGCGAACCAGTCACCTTTGTTGAAAAGGTAGTCATTATACCAATCGGCATTGGTCAGAACCGATGTGCCCAGTCGCGCATTCCGATTGACATGATCTTCCAGGGCTGGTCGACCAGCTTGTTCCAAGCGGCGCAGCAATGATTGACGATGTCGTCGTAGGATGTGAAGACGCGGTTCGACAGCCAGTTGTCGCGCAGGAATTGCCAGACATTTTCAACAGGATTCAGTTCTGGGGATCGCGGCGGCAGGAAGAGCAGGGTGATGTTTTCCGGCACGATCAGCTTGGCCGATGAATGCCAACCCGCCTGATCGAGGATCAGAACCGCGTGCGCACCGTTATCGACCTCGCGGCTGATTTCCTGAAGGTGCGCGTTCATTGCCTCTGTGTCGCACCAGGGCATGACAATGCCTGCACCCTTACCCTTCTTCGGGCAGATCGCCCCGAATATGTAGGTCCATAGCGTTCGCTGATCGTGGGGGGCCGATGGACGCGTTCCCCGTTGCGCCCATCGCCGCGTCATCTTGTTCTTTTGCCCGATGCGGGCTTCATCTTGCCACCACAGCTCTATTTCTGTGCCTGGAGCGAGGGTCTTGCTGATCGCGCTGATCTCTTCCGGGAAACTTATGGAATGGCCCGCCCTTTCACCCAGCATCGAGTAGGATGCTGATATCGGGAAAGAGAAAGGAACGAGCGAATGTCTATTGCTATCCTCGGTGTTGATCTGGGCAAGAACTCTTGCAGCATAGTTGGCGTCGATGCGGCCGGTGCCGTGGTCGTTCGTCGTACAATGCGCCGGCAGACGCTGATCGACTATGTGACGAAGCTTCCGGCCTGTGTGGTCGCAATGGAAGCATGTTGCGGCGCGCATCATCTGGGACGCCTGTTTATGGCGCAAGGCCACCAGATCCGGTTGATGTCGCCCGAATACGTTCGCCCATATATCAAAGCGCAGAAGAACGATGACCGCGATGCGGAGGGGATCGCGGAGGCCGCTTCACGGCCGACAATGCGTTTCGTTGAACTCAAGAGCCAGGAGCAGTTAGATATCCAGACGTTGCATCGGGTGCGTTCGCGCCTCGTAGCCGAACGAACGAACCTTCTCAACCAATTGCGAGCGATCTTGCTGGAACGCGGGGTGATCTTTCCTGCTGGCAGGCGAAAGTTCGAGCTTGATTTGGATCGCATGCGTTCCGAGGGCAATGAGACCTTGTCGCCCCGCATGCGTCAGCTGATTGACGGGCTGCGTGCCGAATGGAAAGAGCTCGACGCGAAGATTGGGGCGCTGAACGATGAGTTTGTCCAACTGGCGCGCAACGATGCCGCCACACGCAGGTTGACCTCGATCCCTGGCATTGGGGTGCTCAACGCGACGGCTTTGGTCGCGGCCGTGGGTAATGCAAGCAGCTTTGCCAAGGCCCGAGACCTTGGCTCCTGGCTTGGGTTGGTTCCGAGACAATACAGCACGGGCGGCAAGGCACGGCTGCTTGGGATATCCAAGCGTGGCAACACCTATCTGCGCACTTTGCTCATCCATGGCGCGCGTGCGGCATTGCCATCGCTTTCAAAAAGCGACACTCCTTTGGGGCGATGGCTGACAGCAATGATCGAGAGAGGCGTGCATCGGAACGCAGTGGTGGTGGCGTTGGCCAACAAGCTGGCGCGTATCGCTTGGGCCGCTTTACGCAAAGAGACACGCTTCGAACGCGGTTACCTGGTAGCGACGGCATAATTGGGTCGGAACATGCTATCGCACGTAGCCCAATGAGGTTTGCAGGAAGGATCGTGAAGATGGCCTGACAGTCGATCGGCGTTTGGAAAGCCCGGTTTAAAAAATGGCACATGATGCCGAGAAACTTATGGGGCTCTAGACGCGCGGATGTCCATCTTGGCCATGGGGGCGACCCATGAGACCGTATACGTTGACGCAGACTGATCAGAACACCGTAAAATCTTCTTGCAGACGGGCGGGCCATACGTTTTTTAAAATCCTCCACCGCCAATTCGTTCTGGGCATAGTGGCGAGGACGGGCAGACAGCTTGGCAAAGCCCATGGCCTTCAACTCACGTCCCACGTGCTTTCGTCCAGCGATATCCGATAGTCCTCGAATATCAAGCGTGCCAGGTCCTTCAACCGCCAGCGCACAACGCCGTGAATCGCCGGGATCGGCCCCTTCTCCACAAGACGACGAAGCTCCTGGCGCTGATCGTCGTTGAGTTTCGGACGCTTGCCCGGAGCCTTCACGTTTAAAAGACCCTCAGGGCCTTGCGTGTTAAAGCGCTCGACCCAGTCCCGCACGATCTGCACAGTCACGCCACCAACTCTCGCGGCCTCGCCGCGCGTCGCTCCATCATAAATCTGCGCGAGAGCCAGAAGCCGCCGCGTCTGAGCGGCATCTTTCGACAGCCGCGCCGCCTTGCGCAAGTCATCGCCAACATAATCCGTCCGAAGCCGAAGTGCTGATCCCATGGCAAACCTCCCGTTTGCACCATGGATTCAGATTCATCGCGTTTTGTGAACCCTCAAGAGTCAGCAGCAATGCCGATTGGTATTAGAGCCAGAACGATAGCCGCGCATGGATAAACGTCTCCCAAGATCAAGCACTTAAGGAGATAATATATTACCGATTACCAGATATACCCATTCTGAGACCTACAATGAGCATTGCGCACAGCTTTTTTCAGTGTTGGCTGCTTTATATTGCGTCGGGTTACTGCATTTCGACGCTTGCCGCCCTCGTGGTTTTTTCATCCTGATGGGCGCCCCCGCTCCAGCTCTTTAGATATCGATCCGAATTTCAGAGAGTGACGGTACCCTCAATGCATGTCGTTACTTCGCCGCCAATCCAGATTTCCGCGCCCAACTGGTCCACATGGCCGGGAATTATCGGGGCACCCAAAATCGCAAAAACGCCCGCCAAGCATGTGATGTAGGCTCGCATAGCGCGAATCGATAAATGGCCGTATTGAACTGGGCAATCTATCTCGAATGACAACAGTTAAATGGGAACGCACGATACCATGCCGCATGAAATTCTCGACTTCGTTGCCCGAATAGCATGGCCGTCTGTCGCGTTGACAGCCATCGTCATTCTCGGACCGTTTGGCGTGTTAAAAACTACCTTGGGCGAAGTGGCGGTCAAGCTTTTTGGAATCACGTCAGCCGTGCATGATTTCAAAATAATCGCAACCGATTTTCACAAGACGCAGGAAGCCCTGAGAAATTCCACGGGTTGGGTGGACGAGTTGCAGATACAACTGCACTCAATTGCCGAGCAATTGGAAAGTCTGAGGCGTACGACACAGGACATCAACATCACGACCCAAGACTTGGCTATTACCGAGGGGAGCCGGTCGTTGGCACAGTCGGTCGAATCCGACGGTTCTGTCGAAAATGTCGAAGCAACCCTCCCCACTCTTTCCGTTGATCAGATGTATGATGATATTCGGGATCGCTGGTACACGTTGACGGAGCAGCTGAAGAGCAGGGTAGGTGCCGAAAACTTTGATGCTCGCTCCATCGGTGCTGTTGCTCGACGACACGTTGATGGTCGCCGTGCGCGTCCTCTCACTTTGATGGAGGCGGACAGGTTCGAACGACTTCATTCGCAGATGAAGCGTTTCAACCGCCTGCAGAGCACTCGGCACGAATGGTTGACACACGAAGTTTACAGCGCGTTCATTAAATCCGTCGAGCAGGCGACAGCCTCGCTCTCGGCAGCGAAGTCAGGACGAAGAGCTTGAAGATCGCTGCGCATGCCACGTGACAATTCTAATGGACCCGGCAGGAAACCTGCAAAAAGACATCCAAGTGGCCTTGCTTCGACAAAACATGACAGCTTGGCAGCGAACGTTTCTCGCCGACATCCAAGCTCTCTTTGAGCAGTCTGCCGGGATGCGCTCAAACTGCTCTGGTCGATCGCGCCATCGCAGCGGGTTGGCAGGTGGACGAGGTGCCAGGAGGACACATTCGCGTGGAGTCGGTGTTCTAAATGCTTGCCGGAAATGCAACCAATTCAATTGGCTCTACAGCTGCCAACATGGCGTTTCGACGAGCGAGGGTTTCGCGGTATTCCTGAGCCTCAACGTCTTTAAAGAATGGTGCACCAGGCGCGAGCCTCGCTACCGCCCGCTCGACCTCGTCAATCGACACTCTGAAGAATTCTTTGCGAAAGTTTTGAGCGTTGATGCGGGTCTTCTGGAATTCGTTGTGAAGCGCTCTCTCAAGGGCGGGAGCGTCGTCGCTGTAGATGATTGCATGAGTATCAAAGACAAACGGGACGCCGGCGTCACCAAGTTCGCGGACGCGATCGGCTGGATCCAGGCGCCTGGTCAGACCAATCTTTACGACCTCTTCGCCGAAAGAACCTATATTCGAGATAATGTAGACATATCCCGACCGCGTCTTCTCGGCCATCGCCTGCGCACGCTCAAACTTCGCGTGGGCATCAGCTAGGTCTTTTTCCAGCATCCGGATCTTTTCGTCGTATGCTCCAATTTGGTCGGCGGCGGCCTCATTCGCATCGGATTTGGCTTTGTCGAGAAGGCGCAGATAGCGATTCTCCTCCTCTTCCGCTCTTTCCATGTCCCGAAGCAGCTTCTGTTCCTCTCGCGCAGCGCGGGCCATCTCGGCGCGTTCCTCCCGCTCGGCCTTCAGCTTTTCACGGTATTCGTGGGTGACCTGCAACTCGACGAGTTTCTGTTTTAGAGTAAGCGCGAATTTCGCCGCACCTTTTTGCATTGAGCGTGTTTTGGCATGAAGTGTCCACTTAACGGAGGTGGACACCACGTGATTGAGAGCGATGAACAGAAACTGGCGGTGAGGCGGATTTTGCGCAACGGCCGCCGTCGATACGATCCGGCGTCGAAAGAGCGGCTGGTTGCTGCCTGCCTGGAGCCCGGCGTGTCGGTATCGCGGCTTGCGCTTGAACATGGGATCAATGCCAACCTTCTTCGGAAATGGATAAAGACGGCCAAGGACGCCGTTGCTTTGCCGCCACCTGCGCTGTCGGCGTTCATTCCGGTTCAAGTCAGCGCTGCGCAGCACAGTTTGCCGATGCAGAGCAGTTCGGTGGGCTGGCCTGCTTTGCCTGGTGAGGAGCGGCTGTCGAGGTCGTCGCCACTCCCAGCCAAGGTGAGCGCGGCTTTGCCGAATGGCGTGAAGCTGACGCTGGAATGCGGTGATGTGGATGCATTGACGGCAATCATCGGAGCTCTCGGCCATGTTCAGACTGGGCGCTGATCTCAACGTCTATCTGCATCGCGAACCGATCGACTTTCGCGCCGGCATCAACAGCCTTGCGGTCCTGGTGCAGGAGGTGATGGAGCTTGACCCGTTCGCGCCTGCGATCTTTGCGTTTTGCAATCGCCGCCGCGACCGGATGAAGTTGTTGTTCTTCGATCGGTCCGGTTTTGTGATGGTCCTGAAGCGCTTGACGGAAGACAGGTTCCGATGGCCACGCCGGGAGACTGCGGTGGTGACGCTTTCGACCGAGCAGCTCCACTGGATTCTCGACGGCATCGACATTGACGCGATGGTTCGCCATCCGGTGCGGCAATATCAAGTCGCTGGCTGAAGGATATCGAATTGAGCGGTTGACGCGGCGGCATGCTTTCGATTCAAGAATCTGATGAATCGAACTGGCGAACCGACTGTTGAGGAGCTGATGGCGCGCATTGCCGCGCTGCAGGCGGAAAACCGTCAACTTGCCGAGCGCGTCGTCAAACTCGAGGAAGAGCTGGCGCTTGCTCGCTCACATCGTTTTGCGCCGAAGAGCGAAAAGCACATTGATCGCCTCTTCAATGAAGCCGAACAGGTCGCCGGTGAGGATGACAGCGAAGAAGGCGATGTCGTCGATCTTCCGGACACCGGCTTGCCGCCGGCAGAAAAGCAGGAAGGCAAGAAGCGCGGCCGCCGACCGTTACCGGAAAACCTGCCGCGCGAACGCGTCGAATATGACCTGCCCGACGATCAGAAGGCTTGCCCCTGCTGCCATCACCAAATGCATCGCATGGGTGAGGCCGTTAGCGAGCAGCTTCATATCGAGGTGAAGGCAAAGGTCCTTCAGAATGTGCGGTTCAAATATGCCTGCCGGAATTGCGACCGCACCGGCATCAACACGCCGGTCATCATTGCGCCGATGCCCGCGCAACCCTTGCCGGGCAGCATTGCCACGGCCTCGACGCTAGCCTTCGCGTTGGTGCACAAATATGTCGATGGCACGCCACTCTATCGTCTGGCACAGGCCTTCGAGCGCGCCGGCGTTCCTGTCAGCCGCGGTGCTCTGGGGCACTGGGTGATCGGCTCGAGCGAGAAGCATCTCGTCCGCATCTATGACGCGCTGAAGCTGCGGCTTCGATCACAGTCTCTCATCCATGGCGACGAGACGACTGTTCAGGTCCTGAAGGAAAAGGACAGAGCGGCCACCGACACATCCTTCATGTGGGCTTATCGCAGCGGTGAGGACAGTGCCGAGCCGATCGTGCTTCTCGATTATCAGCCGGGCCGCGGACAGATCTATCCGCAGGCCTTTCTCGGCGATTACCGCGGCATATTGATGAGCGATGGTTATTCCGCCTGGCGCACGCTGGAGGGGGCCACCCACATTGGATGTATGGCCCATTCAAGACGGCGGTTTGTCAATGCTCTCAAGACGAGAAACAAACCCGGCGGCCCACCGGAGCAGGCCCTCAAGTTCTTCGAACAACTCTACCGGATTGAAAAGCAAGCGCGCGACGAAATACCGGATGACGGCGAAACGCGAGATCATTGCATTCGCCGCTTTCGCCAGGAACATAGCGTTCCCATCCTGAATGCCCTGAAAAAATGGCTCGATGAAATCGCCCCGAAGGTCTTGCCGGACAGCAAGCTTGGCGATGCCATCTCCTACACGCTGAACCAATGGGAATATCTGACGCGTTACACAAATGATGGCAGGATGCCGATCGACAACAACCTTCTGGAGCGTGACATCAGGATTTTTGCAACTGGCAGAAAAAGCTGGCTGTTCAGCGACACCGTCGATGGAGCAAAGGCCAGCGCCGTGGTCTACAGCCTCATGCTGACATGCCGGGCTTGCGGCGTCGAGCCACTGGCCTACTTGCGCCACGTCCTCACCGAGTTGCCGCAGCGCGCCGACGACGCCGACATCTCTGACCTGCTGCCATTCAACTTTCCAAAGGCCGCAGCGGCCTGATCAACGCAGAAACCGTTCCCAAGTCGAACACCGCGCCGGAATCGCGGGCGTCAACGTGCAGGGAAATGAGCGTTTACGTTTTAGATACTCATCGGTAATATGGACGTCGTTCGTAGCGTTCAGATTGTCTATTTGCTGGCGAGCGTTGACGATCCGCTTTTCCATCGCGTTCGCATTGTTCCAGCGGACATTTGCGACCGCTGCATCGCACTCGTTGTTGAAAGCTCTGAGCGCGAGCTTCACGTTGCGATTGTTCATCGTCTGGCCCTTGGCCTTACTGCCACTAACCGTCCACTCCGTTTTTGCGATTGCAGCGATCTTGTTCGAAACCATCCGTTTCTGGGTCTCGCGGTTCTCAATGATCGTTTGTTTGTACTGCTCACTGTCGGTGTAATCGAAATGAGGCTCATATACGCCCATCTCGGCGAACGCCAATTTCTCATCGAAAATCGCTACCTCCTTTGCGAGGCGGTCGAAGATCGCTTTCTTTTCGTTATAGGAAGACCTCAAATTTGAAATGTCCACTGAGACTGAATTCGCGATATCGCGTAGTCGCTGGACTTCTGCTTCCTCATTTAGGATAGGGCTATATTTTACTTCCAACGCACGCACGCTGCCCTCGGCACGTTTTTTGCGTATGGACTGTTTCCACGCAATGACGCTCGCAACAATCGCCCAAAGCGGAAACCCAATGATAAATACAAGCCCAATGATTTGACCGCTTGTCATTATGAACTCCCCTGCCACCCCTGGATGAGGACGTTAAGCTGCGATCTCGACTTTGCAAGCGGATGTTACGGATAACATTAGTTGTGCAGCGGTTTAATTTCGCCTGCCGACTGAGCAGGTGCCGCGTCCCGAATGATGCGAGCTGTGCAGAGCTGCGCCAGGAACGGAGATCTGCGAAGATGATCATCTTACCCATGTATCTCGGTGTCTTACGCATCCAGGAGCAGAGTTTATGGCTCAAACAACTCGCGGAAGCCTTGCGGCTTGATGACGAGGTATTGGTTGCAGTTCCTGCCAGCTCACCCATACCGCTTTGTTCTGGGAAGCGGCCAGCATATCCAATTTGGCTTCGATAAGGTAATTCTGGGTCTCGATCCTTTAGGTCAATGGAAAGAACGGCAGGCTTTCATCGCATAGACGCAGCATCCGCTTGAGTGAGGCCTTCAAGTTCACCGCGCAAAGCCGGTGGGGCGAAACAGTATGGTCACCTAACCGGCAAAAGGCGTTTGTATTTTCGTGTCTTGAAGAACACTATTCATGCAAATCTTCCATCTTGAACTCCTCGGGTCGAAAATGGGCGTGTATTTCAAGTTGCAAACCGTTGACACGCAAAGCGCCTCAATCGCTTATTGGAGGAGGGCGATTCAATGGATCAGCTGAGAGGGAGCGCTCGGCTGAGGTTATTTGTAAGTCATGTCTATACTACTGCGAACGATATCGGCGTTTCCGACGGGCCGGACAACGAACGAACTATTTGCGTTGCTTGATGTCGATTTTGATCCGCGCAGGCGTACGGAAATTTACGCCGAGTTATCTGCCCTCAGCGAAGCTGGAAAAGTGGCCAAAGGCCGCGATGGTCGGTGGCGCCCAATTGCCACCGCGAACAAGACAGGCACCCAACCCGTTTCTTCAATTGCCACCAATACCATAGTAACTGACAATCTTACCCTCAGGCCCGTCCACGCGACTTTCCGGACCTCAAGGTCTTCCGTCGGCGAAGGTGAAGTCGCAGATACTTTCGCGGCGTTCGATCCCAATGCGTTGCTTCGATACTATCGATCCGCATTACGATCAGACCCGAGAGGTGCGATCACTCAAGTTGAAGATCGCCATTCTGTTCAATGGCAACTGTTCACTGGCCTTGGGCCTCTGACGCCCGAAGAGGGGCAGGTCCTCACCATCTCGATACCTCTCGACGAGTTGCCAGATGACTTTCGGCAGGCTCTCGTCAAGCGGGAAGCGAACGAACAGTCGCTCGCCGTGGGCTGGCCTCTGGGTGTTGGGAAAAAGCAAGGTGTAGCTGTTGTCTGGCCGGTTGGTCTCATCAGCGCTGACTGGAAGCGCAGTCCGACGCACCTAGAAGTATCGATCGATACGGATGACATCGTCGCAAACCCCGACTGGATCAAGGGCGTGGCGAGAAGCGCCAATTGGAAAGAGGCAGGGCTGCGCGACGTGTTCACGCAGGCCGAGGGATTGGGCTTCCGGCGGGATGAATTTCTCTCCCGATTGAAGGAGGCTGTTTCGGGCACCTTTCGGGGACGTATCTCAGGCCAGCAAATGCGAATTGAGCTGGATCCTAACATCGTCTGTTGGTTTCCACGCAGAACTGAGCCGGTTAGGCGCATAATTTCCATTGAGAATTGAGCCATGTGAACCTTCCCCCAGCGCGGAGAGCGACGGGGGCAACGGAGTGATCCACATGGGACTTTTAAACATTATCCGCCGGATGGCGTTGCGCGAGAAGCTATCGATCCGCGAGATCAGTCGGCGCACCGGGCTGTCGCGGAACACAATCGCGAAGTATCTGAGCGCGGGCACGATCGAGCCGACGTTCACGGTACCGGAGCGGCCGAGCAAGCTTGATGCATTCGCAGAGAAACTCTCGGGCTGGCTGAAGACCGAGGCCGGGAGGTCACGCAAGCAGCGCCGAACGCTGAAGCAACTTCATGCCGATCTGGTGGTTCTGGGCTTTACCGGCTCCTACGGTCGCGTCGCTGCCTTTGCCCGTGAGTGGCGGGCTGAGCAGCAGACGGCCGGCCGAGGCATATTCGTTCCTCTGTCTTTCCGCCCAGGCGAAGCATTCCAATTCGATTGGAGTGAAGACTATGCCGTGATCGGCGGCGAGCGCACGAAGCTTCAGGTCGCGCATATCAAGTTGGCGCACAGCCGGGCCTTTCTGGTCAGAGCCTACCTGCTGCAAACCCATGAGATGCTCTTCGACGCCCACTGGCACGGCTTCCGGGTCTTCGGCGGTGTGCCTGCGCGAGGGATCTACGACAATATGCGCACCGCGGTCGATCGCGTCGGCCGCGGCAAGGAGCGGCAGGTCAACATCCGCTTCCTGGCGATGACGAACCACTACGTCTTTGCGCCCGAGTTCTGTAATCCTGCTGCGGGCTGGGAGAAAGGGCAGGTCGAGAAGAATGTTCAGGATGCCCGACCACGTTTGTGGCAACAGATGCCGGACTTTCCCGATCTGCCGGCGTTGAACGCCTGGCTGGAACAGCATTGCCAGGACCTGTGGCGGGAGACACCGCATGGCACCTTGCCCGGCACGATTGCGGATGTATGGGCTGATGAGCGGGCATCATTGATGACACTGCCTGCCGCGTTTGACGGCTTTGTCGAGCAAAGCAAACGGGTCTCACCCACCTGCCTGATCACCTTCGAACGAAACCGCTATAGCGTGCCCGCATCGTTTGCGAACCGGCCCGTCAGCCTGCGAATCTATCCCGAGCGGCTGGTCGTTGCAGCCGAGGGCAACGTTCTTTGCGAACATGTGCGGGTCATTGAGCGCAGTCACGACAAGCCGCCGCGGACGATTTACGACTGGCGACACTACCTTGCCGTCATCCAACGCAAGCCCGGTGCCTTGCGCAATGGCGCACCCTTCCTGGAACTACCACCGGCCTTTCGACAACTGCAGGACCAGATGCTTCGCCGCCCCGGCGGTGATCGCGAGATGGCCGATATCCTTTCTCTCGTTCTTCATCACGACGAACAGGTCGTCCTCCGCGCTGTGGAACTGGCTCTGGATGCCGGCGTGGCAACCAAAACGCATGTGTTGAACCTGCTGCATCGGCTGATCGACGGCAAGACCAGTGATGGTCCCGATATCGACACACCACAGGCGCTGACCTTGCTGCGCGAACCCAAGGCCAATGTCGAACGCTATGACGGGCTGCGTGTCCGGATCGTAGGAGGTCGCCATGCGTCATGATCCAGCCAGCGCCGCCGTCGTCATCATGCTGCGTAGTCTGAAGATGTATGGCATGGCCCAAGCGGTCACGGATCTGATCGAGCAAGGAGCGCCAGCCTTCGATGCGGCCGTGCCGATCCTGTCCCAGTTGCTGAAAGCGGAAATGGCCGAACGCGAGGTCCGCTCCATCGCCTATCACATGAAGGCTGCCCGCTTCCCGGCCTACAAGGACATCTCCGGATACGACTTCGCCGCCAGCGAAATCAACGAAGCGACGGTGCGCCAACTGCACCGATGCGAGTTCATGGACGGAGCGCAGAATGTCGTGCTCGTCGGCGGGCCTGGCACGGGAAAAACACATATCGCGACCGCTCTCGGTGTCCAGGCGATCGAGCATCATCGCCGAAAGGTCCGCTTCTTCTCGACCATCGAATTGGTCAACGCCCTCGAGCAGGAGAAGGCCAAAGGCAAGGCCGGTCAGATCGCTGAGACGTTGGTTCGTCTCGATCTGCTGATCTTGGATGAACTCGGATACCTTCCGTTCAGCGCTTCGGGCGGCGCATTGCTCTTCCACCTGCTGAGCAAGCTTTACGAGCGCACCAGCGTCATCATCACCACCAACCTAAGCTTCAGCGAATGGGCCACAGTCTTCGGCGACGCCAAGATGACGACCGCTTTGCTCGACCGCCTGACCCACCGTTGCCACATCCTGGAAACCGGAAATGACAGCTTTCGATTCAAGGCCAGTTCGGCCGCCGCGGCGCAAAAGAGAGGAGAAAAAGCCAGCCCATTGACCAAACCCTGATCAGAAAACCATACTCAGAGGTGGCTCACTTCTCGGTGGAAAAACCGGCTCAGTTCCGCGTGGAAACCAACAATCGTCGGCATCCATGATATCGCCGCACTCTTTCTACCGACCGATACTACCTTCACTGCCGGAGCTGTGCGTGACCTCGATACAATTGCAGCGTGGCCGAAGGAAAAATTGGCCACGACTGCGCTGGCGCCGATCCTCGGCTTGGATGCACCCGTTGCAACTAGGCTTGCTCCCGTCATCAACACGGGCGACTTGAATAAGGAGCAGATTGATGCGGTGAGGCGGTCTCTCCTCGCACCGCTTACGGTGGTAACCGGTCCGCCGGGGACCGGCAAAAGCCAGGCCATCGTGTCCATCGCTGCTTCCGTGATTGCCGATGGTGGAAGCGTACTTGTTGCATCGAAGAACCACCAAGCCCTCGATGCTGTCGAGACCAGGCTTGGTGGCATCGCTCCGCAGTCTCCGTTCCTAGTGAGGACGCTTGATCCTACACGCGACATCGATCAATCGTTCGATCAGGTGCTTGGCGAACTTGTCAGCGAGCCCACAAGAGGTGCGGCTGAGCCAGACTTGGTTCTACTGTCGAAACTCTCGACGCTCGCGCAAAATCGAAATCGGCTGCTCGACCAGATCGACGAGCTTTCGCGTATCCACGGGTTGATTGCGGAGCTTTTGGAGAGGCTCGAGGCGCAGGAGGCGAGCAGCGCTGAACGCGGAGTCCAGACATTGGTAGAGCCCGAAAAAAACCTCGTCATTCGGTTGATCAACACAATACTGGGAGCTTTCGGTCTTAAATCGAAGTTGTTGGTAGGCAGCCAACGTTCCGGTGGAGAGACAACGCTCGCCACCCTCAGGCAGCGTCTAAAACAGCTCCGCTCTGAATTAGCTACGATCGAAGTAAAGGGTGATCCAGTCGCGATTACGCAGGAGATAGGAGAGGTCGCTCGGGAGCTTCTTCCCAAAGTTCTGGCGTCAAAGGTCAACCTGACTGAGATCGACCGACGGAGGCTAGGCGAGGAGCTTGCCAACCTAGAGCTTGCTCAAAACACCGGGCCGCTGCCATCTGAATTGGCCGGTGAAGTTGTAAGTCACCGGCCCCTGTGGTTGGTTTCAGTCCTTGGCGCGGCACGGCGAGTGCCGCTGTCAGACAGCTTATTCGATCTCGCGATCTTTGATGAAGCAAGCCAGTGCGATATCGCGTCAGCACTGCCGATCTTCGCTAGGGCAAAACGTGCTGTCGTTGTCGGTGACAATCGCCAGCTTTCCTTCATCAGCCAGTTGGGCATTGCGCATGATCGAAACCTGATGCAGGCCCAGAACCTGCCGGTATCAAAGATGGGTCGGTTCGCGCAGAGCCGGAGATCGCTATTCGACTTGGCGGACCTCACGCCCGGGGCGGCGAAGGTTATGCTTCGCGATCAATATCGATCCGCTGCCGATATCGTTGGCTACATCAACGAACACTTTTATGGTGGTCAATTGCGGGTTGCAGGTGACCAGGACAAGCTCAAATCACCAAGGGGCATGAAGCCAGGTATTGCGTGGACCGATGTACCGGCGCCAACATCACCAATGATCGGCAACATCAATAATTCTGAGATCGCCGCGATAGTGCAGCATGTCCGCATGCTCCTCGTGGATCAAGGATATAGCGGGTCGATCGGGGTCATCGCTCCTTTCCGGCCGCAGGTATACGCGTTGGAGCAAGCGATCCACGCAGAAGTCAATGAAAAGCTTCGTGTCAAGGCTGAACTGCGTGTCGGCACGGTTGACAGTTTCCAAGGTCAAGAAAGAGACCTTATCCTTTTCTCACCCACGCTCGGCCATTCGAGTGCGATCAGCGCGGTCACGTTCGTGCAGAAAGACTGGCGCCGCCTGAACGTTGCCATTAGCCGCGCCCGGGCCGTCGCCCATGTCTTTGGCGATTTGTCGTATGCGCGATCTGGCAAGGTGCGGAGTCTTCAACGGCTAGCCGCTACGGCAACCGAACCAAAGGGCCGCATCGGCGAGGGCACGTTTGACAGCAATTGGGAGCGAATTGTGGACGCGGCGCTTAGGAAGCGCGGCTTGAACCCCGTTGCTCAATTCGAAGTCGCCGGTCGTCGCCTGGATTTTGCACTGTTTGGCAGCGGCGATGTCAAGCTCGACCTGGAAGTCGATGGTCGACATTGGCATGCCGACACCGACGGCAAAAGAAAGCTTGGCGACTATTGGAGAGACCATCAGTTGAAATCGCTTGGCTGGAAAATCCAGCGCTTTTGGGTGGACGAACTAGCTCAGGATTTGGAGGGGTGCATTGAACGCGTCGCAAAACAGCTTTCCTAGATCGCGGCGGTTTACCTATATCGCTTTGACGCTTGGCTTGCTCTCAGCGGCCGCGATCTCTGTCGCGTTGATTCAGGTCGACGCTCTTGAGCGCGACTACGGTGCCGTGCGTTCCGACATTCAGCGCTATAACAATGAGCGGACAGAGGCGCTGGGCCGACGCGATAGTGTCCTTTCGGAAATCTCTCAACGAAGTGTAGAAGCCGATGGTATTCGGAAAACCATCGCTGATCTGACCGCACAGCGAGATCGCCTCGACGCAGAGATAAACCAACAGACGGCATCGCTCGCCGAGGGCGTTGAGAAGCTTCAGGCGGGCCAAGAGCAATCGAAAGCGGCCGCCGATACTATTGCGGAAGCAGCTAAGGCCGAGAAGACGCTTGCGACCTTACGCTCTCAGAACGCTGACCTTGAAAAGCGGATTGCTGTCAATCAGGCAAAGATCGATCAGTCAAATGCCGACGTTGCACAAGCAGAAGATCGAAAAAGTGCTGCCGACGACGCGATTGCAGTCAGCGAAAAGGTCCGGCGCGATAAGGAGGCTGAAATCTCCAAATTAAACGCCCAGCTTCAGGACCTTGACGACAAAACACGTCAGGTCGCCGATCTTACCGCCCGTCAGGCCTCGTTGACGGCGCAAATGACGAAAATCACGAAAGATATCGGCGACAAACAACGTGCCTCGCAGGATTTAGACGCAACGATCGCAAAGCTCCAGGATCAGGCGTCCAAGGCGAAGGTCACTGCAGCTAAAACGGATGCCGACTTGGCCCGCCAGGACAGCAACCGTACGGACTTGGCCAACCAAGTCGGCGCTCTCGAAATGCGGAAGGCTGCATTGAACGGCGATCTCACGAGCGTGACCACAGCAGCGGACCGCGCACGATCAGATGCTGCAGCGGCTGAAGGCAGGCTAAAAATTGCCCAGGACGCGCTTGCAGAGGCGGAAAAATCTCTTCCGGTCGCGAAGGCACAATTAAATGATCTCCAGGCAGATGTCGCAGCTGCCACAACGCAACGTAACACGCTCAAAGAAGAGTTAAGCAGTCTTCAGGCACTGAAGTCTCGAACTTCGGCGGACAAAGCCGATGCTGATCGCGCAGCAGCTGAAAAAGCTGCTCTGGAAAAGGCTGTCGCAGACCTATCAAACCGACAAGCAGAACTGGCCAAAGAGCTGAGCTTGCGTCAGAGCGACCTAAATACTGTGAAAGCGGAGCTGGCCGAGCTTAACGGCAGGAAAGGGGTGCTTGTTCAGGAAATTGCATCTCTTTCAGACGCGAAGACGCCAAAGCAGACGGATGTGGCACCCGCGCCGCCAGCTATTGACGCCCCGACGACTACCCAGCCACAGCCTGAGAGGCCATAATTAGAGAGCGTCGACATGCTAACAGGAAACATCTTGATACTGCTTTTCGCAGCAATGGCTGTCGTAGCTCTGATCGTCGTGCAGATAAGCCTCGCGGTGCTCCATGACAGAGCCGTTACCGCCTCCGGGCCGACGCGCTCCCTGGAGTCTCTGGAGACAGCCATTGCCGACAAGCGGATGGCCCTTAGCGATATCGAAAATGAACTAGGAGAGCGCCGCAAGGCCCTAGCCAATATTGCCGACGTCCAGGCTGACTACGATGCGACCAAGAGACAGCTCGATGACTTGAATGCTGAATGGCTTCAGAAGGATGAGCGCCGCGAGGAAATCCGTGCGCTGCGCGAGGTGATCGAAGCGGAGATCATTGAAAAACACGCAGTTGACGCTGAGCTGGCTTCCGCCCGGGCAGATCTCGACGCTGTCCATGACCGCCTCACTGCCGCCGAGCGGCTGTTCGCTCTCAACGATGAGATGAAGCGTGAACAGGCAGCGCTTGAAAAGAAGATTGCAGAAATGCGGTCCCAAGCGATTGAGTTGAGCGAAGCGCAGGAGCGAGTGCAACGCTTAGAAGCGCTGTCGCAGGAACTTGGTAGAGAAAGCGCACGTGTCGAAGGCCTCCTCCAGGCGGCAAACTCCCAACTCTCTCAGGTTCAAGAAGACCTCGCTGTCGAGCGTCAGGCGACCGCCGCCGTTCATGCTGAATTCACGCAGACGTCGGCGAAACTCGCAGCCGCCGAGGAGCGTGCTCGTTCCATCGAAAGCGACATCTCATCGTTGGAAGATCGCCGTTCGTCGCTAATGGCACAGGTCGCTAAGATGGAGGAAGACGTTGCTGAGGCGAGCGGTAGGGATGCGCCGGGCCGCGAGGAGGCAATCGTTGAACGTCTCAAGGAGTTGACCACGCTTCCGCCGGTGCTGGCACAAATGCGGAGCTGGAAAGATCGCGCCGCTGAAAATGAGGCTGAGGCAGTCCAACGGGTGCTTCAGCGCCTTGAACAAAGCGGCCTCCATTACGACCGTCGCATTGTTTATGCCTTCCATACAGCAATGAAAACAAACGACACGACCCAGATGGCCGTGCTTGCCGGTATCTCCGGGACTGGCAAGAGCCAGCTGCCGCGACAGTACGCGGCAGGCATAGGGATCGGGTTCCTGCAGGTGCCGGTTCAACCTCGCTGGGATAGCCCCCAGGATTTGATGGGTTTCTACAACTATATCGAAAAGCGCTACCGTCCGACCGATATGGCGCGGGCGCTCTATCACCTGGACATTCTGAACAACCAGAAGAGCGAGTTTCAGGATCAGATGATAATGATCCTGCTCGACGAAATGAACCTTGCGCGTGTTGAGTATTATTTTTCGGACTTCCTCAGCCGCTTGGAAAGCCGCCCGCCGATGAACCGTGTGTCGGATAAATCCCTGCGCAAAGACGCTGAGATCGAGCTTGAGATACCGATGCCGCGAGGTATGGACGCTCCCCGCATCTTCCCAGGATACAACCTTCTGTTTGCCGGAACGATGAACGAAGACGAGAGCACGCAGTCGCTCTCTGATAAGGTTGTGGACCGGGCGAATGTCCTTCGCTTCTCGGCACCAAGAACCATCAGGACGACTGCGCAGAAAGCAAATATCGCCGAGCCCGAGGCGCTGTCGGCGGCAAGATGGCGGTCATGGGTGAATCCTGTTTCGACTGTGGAGAGTGAGCAGACCGTTATCGACAGCGTGGATAGAATGGTCAGCCTCATGAAGGGCTTCAAGAGACCTTTCGGTCACCGTCTCGGCCGCGCGATCATGGGGTATGTCGCGAACTACACCTCGTTCGACCAGGCGAAGGACTTGCGTGTCCCGCTCGCAGATCAGGTTGAAATGCGCTTGTTACCAAAGCTTCGCGGTATCGAAGTTGAAGACGGTAACGATCATGCTTTCTCCGAACTCATAAGTTTCGTTGGTGATGCCCTGCGGGACGATCACCTTGCGAAGGCGATCGATGAGTCGATCCGTGCTGCGAAAGAGGGCTCCGGTCAGTTCGTATGGAACGGGGTTTCGCGGTAATGCTCCATCTCGGCAGACCTTGGGATCGCAGAGGAGTTGCCAATGCGAAGTTCAGTCCTGGTGATTGTTTGGTCAGCGAGGTCCGTGGCGAGGCACCCAAGAACGGCGGACACTCGCGTCTTATGTCGGCCCGGCTTCAAGATGGACCGGTGGAACTTATTCTCCATCCATACCCGAAAACGGCGAATGCTCAGCGACCGGAGCGAATTGGGTTTCCGGTTCGCCCTCGTGGTGTAAAGGAGCATGAGACCCCGGAAGACGTGCGGGCGAGAGAGCTTCTTCGGCGGATGAACGAGGTTTTGGCGCGGGTCCAGGAGCTTGGCGAGGCCCTTGAAGACCCTTTGCATGTATGGTCCCGATTGCGCGATGCGTGGGAGCGCGCAGAGAATGAACACGATCCGCGAATGGCGGAGATCGTAAGGCAGGCTCAAGATGTCCTTCCGCGCCTGAAAGCGCTGGAGCCGAGGATCAGGCGCGTGCTTCGTCGGACGAGAGAGCTTACATTCTTGGACCGAGTTCAGGAAATGGATCGGGCGTCGATGCGCTGGCTCGTCCGTCAACCGGGGCGGACGATTGCGGAGCGAGCCGGTACAAGCCAGCGTATTCTCGCAACAGTCAGGCGAGAGAACTTTGATACCCCTGAAAACAGGGTTCTCCACGCGTATACGACACTTGCTTTCCAGGTTGCTCGCGAATGGATGCAGGAGCATCCACGAGCACGGCATAGCCGCCGCTACGCGCAAGTCAATCATTTCGGCCGGTTCTGCAAAACCTTCGCGCAGATGTTGGCAGATCTTGAAGTGAGCGTAGCCGATGCCGGGATTGTTCCGAACTACGTTCTGATGCAGGACCCGAGCTACAACTCCATCTATGAAGCCTGGCGCCGCCTGCTGGAGGAAGACAGGGTCCTCGATGACCTCTGGGCATGGCAAGCGGAGACCTGGACGGATTTTTCTGTGCTTTCTGTCGTGCTCGCTCTCAGCGAACTCGAAGAAGCCGAGCTAATTGCGCAATCGCCCATCGTCTGGCGTTCAGAGGCATCGCTCGGACGATGGTTCGAGCAGGATCGACCGATTGCCGTGTTCTGGTTGAAGAACACAGGTCGTATAGTCGAGGTACAATCCCGCCCTGAAGCACCAGGCCGTATGCTGGCCTTGACGCGGGCCCACGTGTCTCTCCGCATCTCCGACATCGACCGAGGCGGGATGCCGCGCCGCGTAGCAGTTTGGACCCCGCACACGATGGCTCGCATAGATCTCAACGACGCTGTCGTACGGGCAAATGAGCGATTGGTCGAGATTCAGCCATTCGGCCAAACTGAAGTTCTGCGTAACGGGCTGATACTGACCCCATCTCACGGTCAGTTCGAGACTTGCCTATCCCGTAAGGCTAGCACGCGCGTTGATGGAATTGCCTTGGAGGCCTCTGGCGAGGGGCTGCGGCAAGGGTTGGACGCTATCCGTGCGTTCGCACGTAGCGAAATATACGCGACGACGCCATGAGGAAACTGTGCGGGTACGATCTGAATGGATGGCGCGATAGCGCTGCGAGGAACTGGACCATTTTGCCGGACGGCGAGGAGCAGGAGGTTATTAGCTCTCTCATCGAAGGCGGCATTTTCGGTGTCGTGGTTGAAACTGGAGCGAAGGCCGACGGGGGCCTTGTGGGTGGTGCGCAGGCATCAATTTCTCCGCACGGCCTGGGTGCTGGTTGGGGTGTGGTCGGAGCTGCCGAGAAGCGGTTGAGGGTGACTGATCTGCTGAACGACGATCCATCCGTCCCCCACCTGACTGCAGCGCTGAAAGGGATGTCATCCGGTGCCAGCTTTGGCATCGCCAGCCTTGATGATCATGCTGAAACCGGCGAGCTACTGCAGGAACGACTGTTGGCGGCTCTGCGCAAGGCAAAGGTCTCGACGCCGCTTCTGGTTTGGCGATCCGTGTTGGCGACATTGTTCGCTATCGAAAGGGGAACAGTTGAAGAAGGCCAGGCCGTAGGTGTGGTTTCGCACACCGGAGACGGTGTCACGGTTCAAAGGCTGCGCATTCGTCGCGAGCGTAGCCATGGAGAGACTGTCTTAGCGCCGGAGCGTCGCTCGACAGGAAAACTGATCCGTTCGGGTTGGGGATACCGGGGATTGGCGGAGTTGGCAAAGTCTGCAATTTCTAGAGTTTCGTCGGTCGACCGAACCGATCATTTGGAATGGGCACGTTCGAATGGACGCCTTGCGCTCGGATTCCAGGCAGAGCCCGAGGTGTTACGCCAAGGAAACGGAGACTGGCAGGTATTAAGGCCGCCCGACACGATCGATCACGAGCAGATACCTCGATTGCAGGATGTGCGAGATGATGTCGCTGGGTGCGATGTGGTCTTGTTGGAAACTCTGTCCAAAGGTGCGATCAGAAAAGCATTCCATTCAGCAGTGATACAAAGCATCGGTGGAGATGTTGTGTTACTTGCTGACAACTCGATCGCAGATGGTGCGCTTCATGCCGCGCGGCGCCTAAGCAAGCGCGATCCCATCTATTTCGATTTCCTGCCGCAGATTTCAACGATTGTGCAGCGGCGTGACGCGGTCGAAAACTTCGACCTCGTTGATTACGATGAGACGCTTCCGGCAGGTGAGATGTACCGGAGCCCGAAACCGGCAAGATTGGCCATTCAAGCGGGGCAGGATCGTTTTTCTATTTTCCTTAGAAAGGAAACTTCCGAGCTTCCGCGCAAGGCAGAAGTCAACATCGGTGTGAAAGTCGACCAGACAGTTCCCGTCGAACTTTGGGTGGAACAGAGCCCGGCGTCCGGTCGAGCAAAAATCCTCGTTCACTCTCAGAAGTTTGGTCACCAATTCCAGGTCGACTGGGATGCCGCGACCGAACTCGAACAAAATTGGGACGCGTTGATCGAAGGGTTCCAGAGACCAGCACCGACAATACCGGGACGGCTTGTGCTCGCCTGCGGAATCGATAGTTGGAACGATAGCCCTCGCGGAGACGGGCTTTTCACGTTGCTTGAAAAGAACGTTGACCGGACTGCCGTCGATTGGACGGCACTCGCAAATCGGCTCTCGGCTCGACCTGGCGGCAAATACGCGATATCAAGTGACGGTGATGTCCCGAATGGAGTAGATGCTGTCGCGCTATCGCGCTTGGATCGACTTGTAGAACGAGCGTTAGATGAAGTCCGTCGCGGGCTGAGGGGCCAAGCTGTTGGAACCCAATCACTGCGGTTTCTGACATGGCAATTCCGCCGATGCCCGCCAGACGTCTCGGGCTGGTTGCTGGAGGCTTGGGACAAAGAAGCCCGGGGACACCCAATTTTCACTCAAGGTGCCCACTGGAAGCTCGCTTACCAGGGGTTGGGGCGGGTCGCCAGCAACCAGCATTTTGAGCTGCAGGCAATCCACAAGGTCTTGGGCAAGCCCATAGATCAATGGAAGTGGCAGAAAGAAACCGCCGCCATGGCGTTCCTACTTTCGCGCTCTGAAACCGCGCCTCGGCTGCTTACTCGCAAAGATGTCGAGCGGTTGACCAAACGGATTCTCCGGGAGTTCGAAGAAAATCTGGGCTCGACGTACACCAGATTCCAATACGCTCCGATGCTGCTTGTTGGCCTTCTCCGTTGGAGGGTGGTCGAGCCATTCGCGTTGGTTGAGGGGCAGGACCCTAAGGCGGATAAATTGGTTCGAGCAGTCGAGAGGACGATAGGTGATCTCAAGCACCAGGATCGTTTAAGGGCACTGGCAAAGTACGGGCGCATCCTGGAACACGTTCTTGAGGAACTACGGGGCGAGGGGTCCAACCCAGAGCTTCTGCTTGATATTTTTGGTGGGGCGGATGGGAGCGATGCCGACGAATAGTAGATCGCTGGTATGCGGCGTCCACGCCCCGTCGATTTTCAGTTGCGGGGATCTAAGGTTGATCTACGCGCCGTCAAATGAGCTCACCGAAGAGTACCTGACGAGCTCATTGTGAGGCCTTGATGCGGGCGGTATAGGCTGGCTCAGGGCATCGATATCTTTGGCAAGGTGAAGGGAAGCGTGGGGTTGATTGCCGTCATTCTCAAGGCGCCTCACTGATGTCAGCGGCATTAAATTAGGTACTCGAGCGAACAACAAAGGCACCGAGGCGACGACCCAAAAGACCAGCAACTAATACGGCGTCTCACTAAAATCGACTCATGGGCTGCGTATTCCGATGAAGCCGGCCATCGATTCCGATTTGAAGCCGGCCAGTCATTCCGATTTCATTCCGGCGGGCGTTCCGATTTGAAGGCGGCCATTTCTCGGACTGATCCTGGCATTCTGGCCGACGCCGGATACCGCGGCCACAATGCGCCCCAGAGCCACAAGCTGCGGGTCTTCACCAGTGGCCAGAAGCGCCACGTGACGCCGGCCATCAAACGTCTGATGCGAAGGCGGTCAGCCGTCGAGCCCGTCATCGGGCACCTCAAGAACGAGCGCAGAATGGACCGCAACTATCTTGCCGGACAGCAGGGCGATGCCCTCAATGCCGTTCTGGCTGCCGCCGGCTACAATTTCTCGCTTCTGCTCAGGTGGTTCAGGCTACTTTTGTGCCTGCTCGTCAGGCAAACTCTCGACGCCGACAATCATGCGCCGCCACACCGAAAACGGTTCTTCACGGGCGACTAAGAGTCGGATTCGAAAAGCGTTCAACGATATCCATACCTTGCTAGCCGTCTGGTGATGAGACGAATGTGGGCGATCATGATCCACGCTTCGGCTGATGCGATCGAGCGTTCGACGTCTTTGGCCAATCTGCGGCATCTGCCAAGCCAGGCGAAGGTCCGTTCGACCACCCATCGACGCGGCAGAACCTCGAAGCCTTT
>NZ_JACHBG010000034.1 GCF_014207095.1 Martinezella lusitana
CACCGGCCGTCGGGCTTGCCTCCTTGCCCTCCAACTCGCGCGTTTCCATCACGAGACGATGGTTGATGCGTGGCCAAAGTCCCAACGCTCTCCATATTGCCGACGGGTGATTTTGGTCCAGGCCATCGTGTTCTCCATCGAATCTCGCAAATCCGAAGGAATCATAACCTGTTGAAATCACCCACCTCTTTTTGAGGCAGCCTCTAAAGAGAAGCCCACCACGGCAACTGATCGGTTCATATCCAAGAATATCACCATGAACCGGAAGCGGTGGCTCATTAAGAGGCAACGCCTAATAGTCGCACCAGATTGCAGCAAGCGACGCGAATTCTTCCCAGTTCGGTTTGCCTTTATCCTTCCACCGCATGCAAACTTTAGGAAGGTCGGCTGTCATTTGGGCCCAATCATCTGCGGAGACTTCTTTGATCTTGCCGACGTCCCATCGATCTTGAGACAAACGCGAGAGCTTTTCATAGGCCTCCGGTTTACCCAGCAGAATCTTGCGCGTCCCGCCGGGAATCCAAGCGTCACGCCAAGAGTGTTGGGCGCAAACATTATGCGGACTGACTGTCGGAATGAAAAATTCTAATCCCGTGTAGTGGCAATAGTCCCAAGTCTCGTCTTCGGGAGAGCCAGTATTGCATTTTTCCCACACGTTTTCCGGCAACTTCACACTCGATCGCAACTGCTCAGCCGTAAGCAATAGGCCATCTCGCGCCTCCAATTCTTTCGAAGGCGGCGGATTTGACGTATCGTAGCCGCAGCCTCCTTTGAGAAAGGTTTCGCGCACCATCGAAGCACCTGGAGCCATTGTCCAGGTAAAGTCATTTGCTTGGTGGAACAGCGTATATTCGTGCCATTCGTTTGCCCCGGTTGCTTCAGTGGCCAATTCATTGAAAAAAATTCCTGCGGATACGGCATCGGGCTGCGAGCCTAGGCCGATCATCTTTGTAGGGAAGCGATTGAACCAGTCGAAGGCTACAGGTTGTCGACTCTGGCAAGGCCGATCCCCTGAAAAATGCAAAGTGTCGCCTTTGACTGTATAGAGTTCCCCGTTTCCAATTTGGATGAGTTCGCATCCATGGCTAGGCTTAACCAAGTCCGGTGCATACTCAGGGTTGAGTGTCATGAAAATAATTATTGCGACAATCGCGATGATCGCGAGCGACGGATATTTGTCCAAGATTCTATGAAATAATCGGCGCAAAAGCCTGTAGATCGCAACGAATGGGCGAAGTGCCTGGTTTTTCTTGGCAATGTCGAAGCAATATCGAAGAATGCCCGCCAACATGTTCTGCCCCAGCGGCTACTTAAGTTTCTGCATGCTACAGACAATATTTTTCTTAACAATAGCAGTTCCGATTCGATCTAATTGTACCACGCTTCACAACTATAGATGTGGATTCTGGAAGGGGCAATGAAAACATCCCGATGTTCATCGCTGCTCGCGGAATCCCCAATCCTTTTGACTTGGAGAAGGAGCCGAAGGCGAGGCAGGGTAGCTGGTCCCTGAATGTGTTGTTCGGCTCCAGGGTTATTGCATTTTTAATTTGACGTCATATAAAATCACTAATGTCTACGTTGCTCAATCCTCCTGCCTCCAATGAGGCTATCACTCCCGCACAATGTCGCGCTGCTCGCGCTCTTTTGGCTTGGTCTCAGCAGGAGCTCGCCAGCCGCGCTCGAGTAGCCACCTCCACCGTGGCAGACTTTGAGCGGGGCCATCGCAACCCGATTCAACAGAACGCTGAAGCAATTCGCGGAGTGCTCGAAGCGGAAGGCATTGCTTTCCGAGCGGGAGGAGCTGTTATCGGGCCAACATTGCCCGCCTTCGCCGACCGGAAGGACGCTGGTTTGCCAATAAGATGGGTCGATGCGACTGATCTTTCTCAGTGGGCCGAGCGACGCGACGGTCAGGGATCTCTTCCAACCTTGCTTGCGAAGCTAGCAAGGGCAAATCGCCCCATATTACTGAGGTTTCCCTCGGACGAAGGTGTCCAGCACGCTGGCTGGGACGGAGTTACCGAAGCAAGCGAAGCGTCTGAATATATTCCGCTCGGTGTCACGGGATGGGAAATCGGGACGCAGCGAGATCGCATCGCCTCGAAGGCCGATGATGACTATAAGAAGCGCAGCGAGAATCCGCTTGGTCTTATACCTGCCGAGTTGACGTTCATCTTCGTGACGCCGCGTCATTGGCCCCAAAAGGAAATGTGGGCGCAAAAGAAGCGTGCGGAGAACATCTGGAAGGACGTGCGTGCTTACGATGGAGATAATCTAGTCCATTGGATCGAACTCTATCCCGCTGTCGGGTTATGGCTGGCTATCGCCCTTGGCAAGCGACCAGCCGGGGCACTTGATCTTCGGGAATATTGGCTGGAATGGGCGCTCGCGACCCAATGGCAATTGCCAAGTGAATTGGTGCTCTGTGATCGCGACGAAAGTGCCACCCGGATTCTTCGATGGCTCAGGGGGCCGTCGTCTGTGCTTGCGGTAAAGGGGGAGAGCCCGGCTGAGGTTTCCGGATTTGTTTATGCGGCGATCAACCAGCTTCCCGCTAATCTTGCGGAATATTACCTGTGCCGAAGCTTGGTAGTCGCAAACTCCGAAACTGCAAGGCTGATTGGAGATAGTGCAACGCCGTTGGTCATCGTGGTGTTAGATCCGGAGCCAGGCCCGGCGCAGGCGTTGGCCAAGAAGGGACACCATGTACTTGCCGCATATGGCCAAGACGCCTCGTCCTCCGGCGATGCCATTGTGCTTGAACGCCCCGCACGAGAGAATATTAAGATCGTCCTTGAAGGGGTTGGCGTGCCTTCCGAGATGGCAGGGCGGATGGCGAGAGATTCGTCGCGAAGTCTAGGAATTCTGCGACGTCTCATGCCAAGCTCTCCTGGACGAGTACCCGCGTGGGCGAAAGGACTTCCCTCTCAATCGCTCATTGCGGCTCTCCTCGCAGGTGGCTGGGATGAAAGCAGCGAGGGAGACAAATCTGTCCTATCGCGGTTGGCTGACATGCCCTACGAACCGTTCGCAGCTAGTCTTGCGGGTTTGGCCGGAAATTTCGATAGTCCTCTGCGTAAAGTGGGCTCTGTGTGGAAAATTGCCTCGCCACGCGATGCTTGGGGCCTGCTGGCAGCGGATATATCGCCCTCTCACATGGAACGGTTTGCTGCAGTCGCATTAGACGTTTTGAGCGCGGCCGACCCCCGCTACGAAATGCCCGCGGAGGAACGGTGGTATGCATCGGTCCGGGGGGTGCATCCAGAATTTTCCAAAAATCTGCGTAACGGTGTCGGCGAAGTATTGATTATACTTGCTCTGTTCGGAAAACTGGCCTCATCCGTACCATCTGCGGAGCTGCAGCCAGATCTTATCATTCAACGCTTGCTTAGCGGCGCCGACCGTCAACGTTGGTGGTCACTGTCGAGGGATTTTCAACTATTAGCGGAAGCCTCACCGTCCAGTTTCCTCAGCGCACTCGACGACGCACTTGGTCAGGACGATAGCCCTGTCGCCGTTCTTTTCGGTCACGATACGTCCCCGCTTTTTGGCGCCGAGCACCTATCCACATTATTGTGGGCTCTCGAAACTTTGGCATGGTCTCCCGACTATCTCGGGCGTGCGGCCTCTATTCTCGGGGCGCTCGATGAGCTTGATCCTGGGGGCCGTTATACTAACCGTCCCGGCAGTAGTCTCCGAACTACATTTCTTCTATGGGCGCCGCAAACACACGCGACACTAGAACAGCGACTTCGGGTCTTGGACCGGCTAAGAGCGAGGTTCCCCAAGGCAGCTTGGAAACTCCTGCTGGGCATTCTTCCGACCGAACACGACTCGTTTTCACCAACGCCAGCCCCTCTCTGGCGCGATTTCTCGACGCCAACCTCAGAAATCGTCACTTTCGAGCTGATTGAAAGAGGCGCGCTCGCGATTACCGATCGTCTCCTTGCAGACGCGTCGGCTGATATCTCACGGTGGGTGGCGCTGCTCGATCGCTGGGGCAATCTCGGAGCCAGACGGGAAGAAGCGCTAAACAAACTCAAGGCGCTTGTTCCGTTCATTGCGGACGACGTGGGTCGGAACGCGTTAAGGTCGAAGTTGCGCGCAATTTTGCATAGCCATCGCAGTTTCCGTGATGCCGCGTGGGCGCTTCCTGAAGAAGAATTGGCTCCTTTTGAGGAAATTTACAACGCCATAACCCCTGTCGACCTAATCGCAGAGATTTCTTGGTTGTTTGACACGTCGGTCGCACTTCCGAACCCAATCGGCACCAGGTGGCACGAGGACACACAGCGGCAGCTCCAAGGGGAACGCCGAAGCGTTGTTGAAGCAATTCTCACCAATATGGGACTGGACGGCCTGTTTGCTCTTGCTAACGCTGTACAGGAGAAAGGTTACCTGGGACAAGCCATTGCCGAGGCCGAAGTTGGCAACCCGCGACGGGGACACGAAATTATCGTCCGGGCTCTCACAAGAGAGGGCGTAGTGGGCTTAGGAGTTGCCCGGGGGATGATAATAACGATGTATCCCATGCAAGCTGATCAATGGGTGACAGATTTGGTCGACGAGATGCAGCAGATAGGAGCCAAACAGGAAAGCTTGCTCGCAATTCTGCTCGCCCTCCCGCCCTCGTCGCGCGCTTGGTCGCTCTTGCGGGAATTGGGCGCAAATTTCGAAGAGCAGTACTGGAAACGGGTCCCAATCCTTTGGATTAATGGCGAACGGGAAGATACAGAGTTTGCGGTGAGCAAACTGATGGATGTCGGTCGCGCTCGCCATGTCGTGCATCTAGTTGGCTTGCGGTTGCATACAGGTCTGACATTTGGCTCGGATTTGCTCGTCCGCCTCCTTATTGAAGCGGCCTTACAACCAGCCGAATTCGACGCCGATCACAATGACACGACGATGTTCCAACACTACGTTGCCGAAATTCTGTCTGTTTTAGACAACCGTGACGACGTCCCCGCCACGGAGATGTTAAAGCTGGAATGGATTTATCTTCCAGTGCTTGAATACTCGCAGCGTCCGGCCAAGTTAATCATCCGCGAGCTTGCGTCCAATCCGCAGCTATTCATCGACGTAATCTGCGCAATTTACAAACCCAGCGAGGACAGCCGCGTAGTTGAAGAGACTGTGGCTAACCAAGAACAAGTCACCAATCGTGCCCGCCAAGCAAGCAACCTCTTGCGTCTCTGGAATGTTGTTCCTGGAACCAGACCAGACGGTACAATAGATCTAGCGATCTTAGAAGACTGGGTTCAACGTGCCCGCCAACTGGCGAAATCCGCCGGGCGGGAGGATATTTCGGACCAGAAGATCGGCGAAGTCCTTGCCTGCGCACCTTCGGGGCAAGACGGCATCTGGCCCACAGAAGCTGTCCGCGAATTAATTGAATCCGTTCGCAACAAAAATATCGAAATTGGGCTCATGATTGGTCGTCGCAATCTGCGTGGCGTTACGACGAGGCTACCGCGTGACGGCGGCGCCCAAGAGCACGATCTTGCGAGGACCTTTAGCGAGTGGTCGCGAGCGACGGCGCTGGAATGGCCGCGCACGTCTGCTGTTCTCGAAAAAATCGCTACGAGCTATGACTACGAAGCTCGTTCGCATGACAATGACGCGGAAAAGCTCGATTGGTAAGATTGTACCTGCTTCATGCGAGGAAATTGCCTGGGATGGTGCCATCCCAAGCAATTTCGACCGCGTTACTGGCTGTGAAGCCGTATGCCAGCTTAAGCATTCGGCTCATAGGCACTTGACAATAAGTGAGTTTGTTCTTTATTTGTTCCGTCCATGACAAACATTGGCCGCCTCATACGCTTTCGCGAACCGAGTGGTCATGCTTTCTCGTTTATCGTATCGGAGTGGCAAAAATGGGCGAATTATTGTCCCATCGCGTGGAAGCCTGCACTTTTCTTCCATCAGGTTTGAATACCGTCCAATCGGTGCTGAGGAAACGAGATCGTTCGTTCCAGAGATATTTCGACAGCGGTACAATTATGAAAGGCGGCCCAAGCCTGTTCGCGGTTTTGACCTATTCCGATAGCGGAAACTGCAGGGCTCGAAGCAGGTTAGAGAGCCGCTCCACGAAAAAGGCCCGACTATCCTAAAGTTCAGAACTCCCCTGTTCTGAAGATCGCGTCTCAACTCACAGGTATGACGGCATTTCGACGCTGTCGGATGTGGGGACACCCTGGGGGCGCGACTTTTTCAGCGGACAGGCTATGTTCCTGTTTGGACATGAAATCTCTTGCTGTGGAACATTTATAAGTCCGTTTTACAAGATTATATAATAATTCCATTAGGTTACAGATGTCAAAGCTGGCTAGACGCGCGACATTGTCAGCCAGTTAGAAATGCGACACTGGCTCTGACAATCAGCCCCCGATCCGGCCGGCTGGGCCGGGTTGAAAGGGCGGAGCGGGGGCGGGTGATAACATTCCCCTTCGGCTTTAGCTTTCTCACTGGCAATTGTTCTTTTACCGCTCGATACTCGCTAGCACTTGCATGGCGCAGTTGGGGATCAAAGCCGCACGATGCTTCCGGAAATCAACCTGCAAGGTGACGTCGACATCGCCGCGCTGTCACCACTTCTTCGCGGCATGCTTCTTTCGGTTGCCTATGCTGACGGTGAGGGTGGCATAGGATTGACCGCGACCGGCGCCATGAACCGCAAGTTCGTGCATTGGGCCGCTGTGCACTTCCTCTGGCCCGGATTCACAGCCGAGGACCTCTACAGCATGAACAAGGTGCTCAATGAAAGCGACATGCCGCCGCTTTGGGTCGTGCGCGACATGACCCGCCACCTGAAGCTTCTTCGCCGGAAAAAGGATGTGCTGCTGCCAACCAGACGCGGGCGGGAGTTTCTGGTGAATCCGCAAGCCTTCTTCGATGTGGTCGCCACGGATTATCTCTATTCGTATGTCCACGCCACCGAGCGGGAAGAAAAGGTCCGCGCGCGGTTACGCTGGTGGCGCATGTTCCTCAATCTTCTCAATATCAAGGCCAGGGAAGGTTGCACGCCAATGGACGTTGTGAAGATCCTCTATCCAGACTTGGCGCCTCTGTCACACACCGAAATGACCATAGAAGCCTGGGAGTTGAAATCCGATCTCCAATATGGCGTCTTACGGCGCTTGTGCTGGCTCGGCTTGCTCTATGAAGCAAGAGAGGGCCTCACACTCTTCCAGGACGGATCCTTCCACAAGACACCGCTTTGGTCCGCATGCCTGCAGCTGGAATCGGATACGCAAAGCGACATCGGCGTGCACTGACGATCTTTATTCCGCCGCTGGTTGCCTCAATAACGCTTTCTCTCGCCGTGCAATCACCGCCGGATCGTTCATGTAATCTGTCCTCGGCTTGCGTCCCCGCTTCTGATAGCCGTTGGCTGTGCTACCGTCCCGAATGCCAAACATATGATCCTTCTGCCCGGTGCGTCGGGGACCACTCTTGCTGCGTTGCTGTTCTCGGCCGGCTTGCAACTCGGCGACGATCGACAGCATGTCGTCCAGCCGCTTGTTGTCGACGACCTCCGCACGATGCACCGAGCGCAACGTATCGAAGGTCTTGTAGGGCAGGGAAAAGCTCTCGTGCATGATCTCGAGCCGACCGTCCGGATAGTCGCAGACGATCACTTTCTGGCCAGCCAGTGGCCTGGAAATCTCGGTCGGATCGAGAATGAACAACATCTTGTCGTAGCGTAGCGTCAGAGATTGCGACAGCGTGCGGACTTCCTTCCGGCACATGGCACCATCGAGGTTCTCGTGGTTGGCCAGCGGTCGGTGCATGTCCTTTGGATTGCGTGGTTGCTTGCCAAAGCGAGTGTTGAAATCCGCAATGAACTCAGGCGCATAGGAATTGGCAGCTTCGATCGTATCAATGCCGCGAAGCCGTAATTCCTTCACAAGCCGATCCTGCAATGTCTGGTTGGCACGTTCCACCCGACCCTTGGCCTGAGGGGTGTTGGCGCAGATGATATCGATGTTGAGCTCATAAAGCGCCCGGCCGAACTGCGTCAGACCGCTTGTCCTGTCCTTCTTCGACGGATGCGTCGATCGAAAGACACCATGTTTGTCGCTGTAGAAAGCCAACGGCTTGCCCCACTGCTGCAGATAATCCTTTGTCGCATGCAGATAGTCGAACGTATTCTCCGATCCGGCGAAACGCAGGTGCAATAGCCTGCCGGTGGCGTCATCGATATAGACGAGCAGGGCGCATTTGGGGCCGCGGTTCTCGAACCACCAGTGATGCGATCCGTCGATCTGCACCAGTTCGCCAAAGCAGCCGCGCCGGCCGCGTGGTTGGAAAACCCGTTTCTTGCGTTCACGACGCGAAATCCAGATACCAGCCTCGGTCATCCATTGCCGCAGCGTCTCCTTGGCGACCGAGATCCGGTGCAACTCGAGCAGCTTCTCGCGTGCCAGCGTCGGACCGAAATCCAGATAGCGTTCGCGGATCAGATCCAGCACCGCATTGCGAAACTCTTCGCTATGGCGCCGGTTGCTTGGTCGTGATCGCTTCTTTGAAACAAGGCCGGCCGGACCATCCTGATCATAGGCCTGCAGCAGCCTGTGGACCTGACTTCGACTGAGGTCGAGCAGTTCGGCGGCCTGTACGACGCTCAGGCGTTGGTTACGGATCTTCTGGATGACTTCGAGGCGATGTAATTCTTTCTGCGACATGGTGATCATAAAGGACATGACGACTCCGACCGCTCCTGGTCTCGACCAGGCTGAAGATCGTCATCCTTGCTCCCAACGGTGGCTTTGACCAGTGCGTCGAGAGGCGAGACTGTCGCATCTCTAACTGGCCCAACTGTCGCATTACTAAATAGCCGCTACAACAGAAACTCAGATAAGTTCTATTATGGAACGGCCGAGCCATTTTGGATTTGTTCGTAACGTTTGTCCGTTGGCATTAGCTAACAGGTGTAAGATCCTTCTCGAGTTCGCTCACCTCTCTCCGGACCAGACGCCAGAACATCTTGTTGATCTTTTCCTCCGTCCAGTCTTTGATGCTATCGAGCTCGACCCCTTGGAGATCCGCGATCAACTGCATTTTCTTTTCCAGGGAATAGTCGTCGAACCGTGGGATATATTTCGATTTCGCCATGTTGAATCGAATCTCATGGTAGGCCTTCACGAAGGTCTTTGGCTTCCCCTGCCCGGCCATGCCAAGTTTCCTCCACAGCCGGGCGGCGAAGCGGTCGAGCCGTTTGAGCTGCTTCACGTCCTGGGTCATCGAGAAAAAGAACATCCAGCCGTAGCGTTTGTCGTTAAGAATGCACCCCGTGATCTTGAGATTGAGCTTCGCCAGCAGGCGCTTGTGGTTTGCACGATACTTCGCGCTTGTCATAAGCGACATTATCGTCGTCATCATCCGTCGGTAGGAGCTTTTCCGCACAGACACAAGCTTCGGCGTGATGTGGTACCCGAGATAGTCGACGCCGGTCGAAAGCGGAACGATCTTCGACTTGCTGCCCTCTTCGAGCGGATGACATGTCAGTTGCGCCTTTGACAGCCTGCCTTTCAGCCATCGGAAGTGCCGCTTGGCGTCGGATGCCTTGCAGACCACCAGTATGTCATCGACGTACCGATAATATTGGAAGCGGTCGTGGGCGTTCTCGTCGATCTGCATCATGTATATCGAGGAGAGAATGTTGGACACGCTGAGTCCTTGTGGAACTCCGACACCGTTCGCTTTCTTACCGTCGCCGGTAGGCGTCTTGACTGCGGAGTCCACCAGAGAGGTTAGGAACCTGTATCGGGTTCGCGTTCGGATCCGCTTTAGCAAGAGCTGATGGTCGAGGCTCGGATAGAAGTCCTGGACATCCAGTTGAAGAAAGACGTGATCGTCTGCCAGCGGCCGCACGAACTCCAACAGGTCCTTCACGATGAAGTGGGCGGGAGGGAGCTTCGCGTCATCAAAGACGTGCATCAGCACGTTCGTGAGGGCTCTCAGGGTGACCCGGTCTCTAACGCCCGCTATCGCGATCTCGCGCGGCGCCTTCCCCGCTCCCTTCGATATCAAGCGCTGTTTGAAGGACGTGAACCGATAGGAGTCGGCATACACCCGTTTCCTGATGAGCGCCAACTCGGCATCGATGTTCTTCTGAAAGGCTCCGGGGTCGATACCGTCCTTTCCGATCGTTCCGGATGCGGCAATTCGCTCATCGAAGATCGATTGCAGGTTCCCGATTGCAAACTGCTCGTCGAACTTTTCTTTGGCCTGCATCAACCTCACCCGTGAAGAAATGGCCACATGAGGAACGCCGCCGGAACCAGAAATAATGCGGCGATGATCGACCGGTAAAGGATTCGCCGCCCGAAGAACGAAAAGAACTGGAACCACGTCCATGTTAGGGGCTTGCCGTGATTGGTAAGCTCCTTCCCTTCGAGGAGCATGTGATTGACGAGAAGGTCCGTGTAATCGTGGTTCGAATGATTTGGGAAGTCGAGTAGGATGTCCCGATATCGAAGCTTCTTGTCCTGATCCGGGAGATCTTCGTCGTAGAGCTTCTGCAGCTTGAGATAGCACTCGCGAAACGAAGCGGCCCGAGCCTCCATCCGGAAACCGCCCGCGACTAGAGACGCCACAAGCACGACCACCGACGACGCCAGGTTCAGCTTGCCGAGTTCCGGGTACGGAACGCTGTAGAAGGACTCGAAGATGGAAAGGATGACTGAGAATACAGAGTAATAAGTCACCGCGAGGTATGAAATGTTTTGGTTCCGCAGAGCTTTGCGCTCTGCGATCATTCGAACTCGGGACGTTATCCAGATCGTGTCGTTGATCGTACTCGGACTAGGACGCGTCATATCTTTCTCGCAAGAACTGAAGTGGTGCGGACGCAAAAACTCAAAGCAACTAAACACTCAATCGAATGTAGCCATAGGCCGACGCGCAGAACGCGCCCCTTTGTGACCAGAACCCAGCAAGCTGAGCCAGCGGCTTTACCCGCTCCGCCCGCACCGCAAACCATCTAACTGTAGTTGTAGTTTTTTTCAACTAGCTGACGACTTGTGCTTGCAGCGCCTCGCCGTGTTCGGCAAAGGCGGGAGGCGTCCTTGGTGTTCCAGTTCCTCCGTCACAAGAGAGGCATCATTCGGCTCAGTCTCTCGGAATAAATCTCGCTCGATCAAGCCATTCATCGAAGGTGACAATGTCCAGGTTCCGGGTGTAACGTCGAAACAGTTCGAATGTGTCGCGTCTGACCTCAGCGTCACGGGAGGTTCCATCGCCTTCGATATCGCGGCCCCGCCCAATCACCAGGATCGCCTTGGGATCCCGCGTCCTCGCGGTCATGCGGCGATTGCCGGTCTTGTCGAAGTTTTGGCCGGTCTGGCCTTGAATGAACCATCCTGCCTTCTGTTCGAGAACCTGGGACACGGCATCCATGAATTCGCCGCTGAATCTCCAAGTCCCTGACCTTCCGGCGCGGCGTTGCTGGAATATCGGCGTGTGATTTCAACAAGAACTGAGTACTCGGTGAAATTCATCAGATAGTCGACCGTCGGCCTGTCACGGTTGGGGTCGAGCAGAAGGTTCGGCTGTGCGGGATCGCGACGACGCAGTGGCTTCGACCGGGCCGGACCGTCAGTGTCTTGGAGGAGCGGTTTCGAACGCGGAGGCTTGGACATGGTGCTATTCCAGCCGGAAAAGCGTTAAGAAGCTGATATGAGCCGCTTTGAAGAAACCGAAATAGCCCTGACGGATAAGCTTCGGTCCCTGAAGCTGAAGCCCGACATGATGATCAACCTGTTCGACATCGGGGTTCCACTCACCGCGGCAGGATTTACGCAAGATGAGATCATGGCTGTGCTCGTCGCATTGGAGCAGGACAAGATCATCGAGTTTGCGCCGGGAAACAGGCTTCGGCTCTTGAAGCGACTGCCCTGACGCCCTTAATGCCGGGACTCGGTCATCATGTCTCGGTCGAAATCGTCCATCACGTCCGGGCAAGCAGGGCGACGTAATGGAGCCGCTTCGAGATCTTCTGCAGAACTTCCTTCCGCAGATCGACAGGGAGTTTAGAGAACGGTTTCTGAGCATAAATTTCGACATCTCGGGCCATGACGCAATACCTCCGAAAAGCGATTCGCGGCTCAAGACGAATCACCGTCGAAGGTTCCGACTCATCGGACAAAGAAAAAGGCCGTCCCCAGCAGATGGCCCTGATCTTGGTCTTCTCCGAAGAGATCGGTCGGTAGTGTGCAGCACGCGCAATCAGGCCCCTGACCGTTCGCTTCCCATGCCTCAGTCATGGCTTCTAGCTCGGGATCCACTTCCATGCCGGAGATCGCGAGATTGGCCTTCATCTGCTCGTAGCGCCACTTCTGGGCTTCAGGGCTATGCACACTTCCATGCTCGTCACTGAAAAGTTGCCATCGAATGTGCCCCACGTACTTCAGCGTACGAGGGCAGATTGGGTGGCAGTGCCGCTTTGATGTTCGCGGGCGTCGTGATGCGAGCGTATCATGCAGTGGAGACGAGCCGAGGCGACCTCCGAATTTGGCGATCTGCTCGATGTCATCCGCGAAAGCTGTGGTCTGGTCGACTTCCGCGAAGTCGCGGATGAAGCACGTCGCTTCCTCTCCATGCCGCTGCCACCTCCCCAGCTCCCAGGCGCGCAGCGCCAGCCAGCGGCGAAACGCGGCTCCCCGAAGGCCGCGCGTAGACTGTTCGCCATGTCTCAGCCGATCGCCGGCACGCTGCCGAACGATACCTCGCCGGTCGCGGCATTCTGCTCTCCCCGCATGAGCGCGCGCTGCGCTTCCATCCCGGCTGCTACTACAGGGATCTCGTTACGGGCGAGACGCAGACTCTTCCTGCCCTAATTGCCGCTGTCAGCGGCCTGCAGCGCACCTGGCTTGATCCTTCGGGTCAGGGCAAGGCGCAACTCGCGGATCCACGCCGCTCGCTGGGGGATATTCTTGGCAACGGCATCTTGCTAGGCCACCAGCCCGGTGCGCCCGTCCCGGTCATGGCCGCCGGCGAGGCTTCGAGACGATGGCTTCGCTTAAGGTGGTGATGCCGGCGCTGCCGGTGGCCGCCGCCGCCTCGGCCAATCACCTCGCCGGCCCGGACTTCCGCTTGGCTGCCGTCGCCTCTACATCGCAGCCGATGCCGACTCTGCCGGCCGGCACTGCATCGAACGTCTCAGCCAGCGCGCAGGCGAGTCCGGGATCCTCGCCTTGGTGTTGCGGCCGCAGCTCGGCGACTTCAACGACGATCTGCTTCATCTCGGCCGGGCCCACCTCGCGGCATGGCTCGGCGATCAACTCGTCCCCGACGATGAGGCTCAGCGGCCTTTGACGGTGTCCGACAATTTATGGCTGTTTTGGCGAATTTTGGACATAGGCTTGTTTAGCCGGCCTCCTCGATGTTTTCGCTAAGTAACTGAAAGGAAATCTACAATCTATTTTTTAGCGCCAAAATACAAATTGGTATGAACTTTGCCCCGCCGTTGAGAGCCGACGAAGTTGCTTGCCAGGTAGGAGCGAAGCGATCGCTCGGCAAAATTAAAGGGACTGGAATAAATGGGTTTGTTGAACTCCCACGACTCACGATTGCAAGACCCATCTTGCCCTCCAAGGAATGGATAATCATGCATTTTATGGCGGAGCACATCCTCACCGCGCTTGGCTATCGTCACGGGCCGATTTTCTATGGACGAAGGCGTCGCAATCGCACTCCTTTCGACAGTCTTGCAAGTACGATTCCTGGAACGACAATAATCTTGTGCCGTTTGGGGTTAGCGGATTTGGCTCCATGAGCCAGCGCCAGTTCTATATTGAGGCCGATTTTGATCGGTATCTGACTAGAGTTGAAGCGGGCGATAAACCGATTTGGAAAGGTGTCGCACTGTTAGAGGACGATCTGATGGGCAGGACAGTAATGTTTGCGTTGCGAAGCAGCGGAGTGTTGTTATCCCGCTTCGCACGGGAGTTTGGGGTGCCCTTCGAAAAATACTTTCCCCGCGAGCTTGAAATCTTGAAGGAGACCGACCTTGTATTCATCTCTAACGACGGCGTACTTTCTCTGACTTCCGCCGGCATCATCAATTCAGGCGCTGTGTCTCTGCTGTTTTTCTCGGACCAGGTGCTTGATCGGGTAGCCTACAACGATAGCAGGATAGGGACAAGAAGACCGACCTCTTGGAAGAGCACGATTACTCGCCAGCGGGACGGTACGGCTCAAGTGCGAAAATGCAAGCTGTGTTTCGGCGAAGTCGGGGGACCTCGTCAATGACCTTCACCTCGTCCTTTTCCATCCCAGATCGACCCGCCCATCAGGCGCGGGGGATATTTTCTCACCTGGTCGACAGCATCGACCGCAGCCAGGCAAAACGCCCGCTTGGGATTGTCAGCGATTTCGTCGCCGAGCAACTCCCGCACCAAATTGCGCAGATCAAAGGGAATGAACGGCCAGATGAAGCGGTTAAGGCGCTCGGGCAGAGCATCAACGCAATGATACGGGGAACAGACTGTGAGGCGCAGCTAATAAATCTGCCCCAGTCCGACTTCGGAGTGGCTAAGACAGACATTCAGTATCTCGTCAATTGTGCTTATCAGATGTCCGCGTTTGCCGGCCTCAATCCCGTCGATGCGGAGTTGGCGGTAGGAGAACCGTTGATGCGTATTGCACAATTAAGTCGTCAGCGGCAGCCTAGCATTGATGTCCTCTCCTATGAAGACATGATCCTCACCAACCCAGTGGAGAGGGATCCTCGCGTATATTGCCTCGGTTCAGCTGGGGTCGAGGAGCGCGATTTTTGCCTCGGCCATCAACTTATTGAGGGTGACTTACAGTCGGCAATAGAAGCTCTGCTTGAGTTGCGAGACACGGTCGCGGCAGATGCACGCAAGTGTCTATCGCTGTGCATGAAGTCGCTGGAGTCAGCCATTTATGTTTTGGAACGTTTTTATGAACATATGTCGCACGATCTTTTCGAGCAATTTCGCATGTTCTACGGAAAGAACCCTTACAAGGATAGGCTTGGCCCAAGCGGTCGTTTCTCTGCCCGCATCGTGGCGGTCTCGGTTCTTCTGATCGGCGAAGAGCTGTTGCGCCAGAAGCCGCAATTCTACAAGGATGTATATCGGTTGTCGGAATATTATCCTCAAAAATGCATTGACGACGTATTTCGCTGGTTATCGCCAGACAAGGTGCGCGCGAGAACCCAGCCAAGCTGGCTTGAAGGGAAAGCGCCTTTCCCTAAGCTCGCAACGGTCTCGTCCATCGTGGAGCGCCAGAGCAGCGAAATCCGAGAGCTGCACGCGTCCTGTGTTTGTGCGCTGGATCGGTTTACCCGGATGCATCGTCGTGCGGCCCTGAAATATACGGTAGGGCCGGGTCTCCCAATTGTTGGAGTTGATATGTCGGAAAGGATTGAGGATGTGTTGTCGCAGCGGCTGTTAGGGAGCGCACCAAAGCTAGAGGCGGCATTTTCCTCGATCAAGCATATCTCCGACATCAGGCGAAAATGGTCAATGTCTCAAGACGAAGTGGTCTTTCGCCGATTCGAGGTAGGAGATGCTGACGATGTATGGCGGTTGCATCGAAGCGCATCCGACGGTGTTGGTGTACATGGGCCGGAAGGGGCATGGGAGGATGATTTGCGTAATGTCGGGGACGTATATCTAGCCTCAGGCGGAGATTTTGTAGTTGCTCATATTGGCGGCCAACTCGTCGCTATGGGTGGACTGAAACCTGCCGAAGATGATGTTGCAGAGCTGAAGCGGATGCGGGTCGATCCCGCCTTTCAACGACGAGGGCTTGGAAGGAGAATACTTAGTGAATTGGAGCTGCGCGCCGCTGCCCTAGGTATCAAGTGCATAATGCTCGAAACAACAACCATCCAGGTCGGGGCTCAAATGATGTATGAGACGTCTGGCTATAGTCGCCGCGGTGAGGGGATGCTGCATGGGTATGCCGTGATTTTCTACGAGAAGCGGCTCGCCAGCCAGGATGACTTGTTGATTTCTGCTGAGAAGCGACCCGGGAATTCAGACTGATGGGGTCGTCTAGTCTTACTGCGTCATAAACCGCGGATTTGCCGCGGCTGTCCATGGCCCTTGTACAGCACGGACATCGTTGCAGGCGGTTGGCCAGGGCCGCAGTCAGGCGTCGACGGATGGTCGGGATCGCGGTCGGGACGCGCCGCCCTGGTCGGATCGGAGGATCCGCGGGGGTTTTGGCGCAGATGATGTCGATGTTCAGCTCATAAAGCGCCCGGCCGAAGTGCGTCAGGCCGCTCGTCCGGTCCTTCTTCACGGATGTGTCGATCGAAAGACACCATGCTTGTCGCTATAGAAAGCGAGCGGCTTGCCCCATTGCTGCAGATAGGCCTTCGTCGCAGCAGATAGTCGAACGTGTTCTCCGATCCGGCAAAACGCAAATGCAGAAGCTTTCCGGCGGCATCGTCGATATAGACGAGTAGGGCGCATTTGGGGCCGCGGTTCTCGAACCAACAGTGATGCGACCCGTCGATCTGCACCAGTTCGCCAAAGCAGTCGCGCCGGCCACGCGGCTGGAAAACCCGTTTCTTGCGTTCCCGGCGCGAGATCCAGATGCCGGCCTCAGTCATCCATTGCCGCAGCGTCTCCTTGGCAACAGAGATCCGGTGCAACTCGATCAGCTTCTCACGCGCCAGTGTCGGGCCGAAATCCAGACAGCGCTCGCGGATCAGATCCAGCGCCGCATTGCGAAACTCCTCGCTGTGGCGCCGGTTGCCCGGCTGCGTTCGCTTCTTCGAAACGAGGCCGGCCGGACCTGAATGGTCATAAGCCTGCAGCAGCCTGTGAACCTGACTTCGGCCCAGCCCAAGCAGTTCGGCAGCCTAGACGACGCTCAGGGAAAATACAGGCGCCGTGATAAAGACGCCCTCTTTTTTCTCGCCGCACGGTCCAACGGAATCGATTTCTTCGATGAAGAGCAGACTCGGTGCGTTTGAGCGTGCACGTGCAAAGTCGAGATCGTCTACGCCACTCGGCAACGTCATAAACGAGCGTTAACGCCCAATCGCAGGGCGCGCCGTAGCCTCTTACGCTACTCAGGTCCGTACCACCTCGCCAGACTTCGCTCGGTTAACTTTGGTTGCAATTGCAGCAAACGCAAACGCCCCAATGTCTCATCGAAACCGCAACCCTTTCGAATGGTCTTCCAAAATAGGCCGGGCGCAATGGCCACGGCTTCCGCAACGGCTCCCTTGTTAGCTTGAGGTTCGGAGCCTCCTGGTCCGCGTAAATTCGGAGATCGCCGCCCATTTGTTCGGCACTTCCACGCCGTGATCAAAAAGGAGAGCACGCTTGGAAGTGTCGATGGCGTTCTCCGCCCGATTCACCGCCCTGCGGTCGCCAACGACCAATACGAACCCAGGTGGGAAGAAGATTGCTGTCGGCAGCGTCCACGAGCTAAATTGAACATCATGATTGTATAACGTCGGTCTGAGAAAAACCCTGGGTAGCTTCTCCCAGAGACTCGTATATGCTGCCTGACGAATCTTAGTCCGCAGGCAACGAGATCGCGATGGCAATGCACCAGCTCCCCTCATCACAAAGCGGCTCGAGCACTCGGCCGCGGCTCTGGTGGATGGTATTTCTATTTCCCGGCAAGGCCATCTTATGGTTTCAGTATCACTTTCCTAAATTCGGCAATGTCATTGCTACTGGCCGCCGCTATCGGAGCCGCACTTGCGGAATAATGTACTCGGCCGTGTTTTGGGTGCTAGTCGTCGCCTGGCTGCTTGCACTTTTGCACGGCGCACTTCGGTAACACCTCGATGCTGCCATCTCGAGCCCGAGAGTCGCGGTTCCGGTGCTTTTCCCAAAAGCCACACCCGGCGAAAAAATATCTTTGAGCGCTCTTTTGTAAATGCAGCGCCGGCGAGAGCTGCTATGCATTGTTCGCAAGCTTGAGGAGAACCACATGCCGAATCCGTTTGAGCAAATTCCCTTTGATGGCGCGGAGTTCGTGGACAATCCCGAACCGCGTTGTCCCTGCCTTTTATTGCTAGACGTTTCTGGTTCGATGCGGGGACGCCCGCTTAGGGAACTCAATGAAGGTCTCGTCCAGTTCAAAGACGAACTCTATGCGGACTCTCTCGCATCTAAGCGCGTTGAGATAGGCATAGTCTCCTTCGGCCCTGTGACCATCGTGAACGACTTTACAAGCATGCAAAACTGGATCGTCCCCGAGTTGGCCGCACAGGGAGATACGCCAATGGGCCATGCAATCGAGGAGGGCCTCCGGCTCCTGCGCGACCGGAAGAACTCCTATCGCCAAAACGGAATCTCATACTATCGCCCGTGGGTTTTCCTGATTACGGACGGAGCCCCAACAGACGCCTGGCAGAGTGCGGCGGCGCAGGTCAAGGCTGGAGAAGTTGAAAAGGCCTTCAGCTTTTTTGCTGTCGGCGTCGACGGTGCTAATTTCGAAACGCTTTCCCATATCTGCGTGCGCCAGCCTTTGGCGCTGAAGGAACTCAGGTTTCGAGATCTGTTCCAGTGGCTTTCCAGCTCTCTAAGCTCGGTCTCGCAATCCAATCCCGGTGACGCCGTTCCTCTCTCTAATCCTGCAACGCCAGACGGATGGGCCTCAATCGCATGACCGACGGCTGGCGATGGGCTGCGGCCCGTGCTCGTGGCACCTCCCATGTGAAGACGGGTTTGCCATGTCAGGATTTTGCATTGAGTGAGACTTTAGCCAGCGTCGATGAAACCGTTATGGCAGTGATCGTTTCAGATGGTGCGGGAAGCGCAAAACTGGCGCAGATTGGTTCCAAATCAGTCTGCATTGGTCTGCTTCGGCTCATCCGCGGATATCTCGCAAATCACTCCCTCTCCCAGCTTCGTGAAGAAATGGTCTGGGACTGGATAGACGATATCCGCGAATACATCAGCGCGAAGGCTAGTCGCTCTGGAACACAGCGACGCGATTTCGCGGCCACAAGCGTTGCTGCTCTCATGTCTGAAAACGGTACTGTGATCTTTCACATCGGCGATGGCGCGGCTGTCGTACGCTACGAAGGAGACGAAGCCTGGGATGTGCCGTCGTGGCCGTATCAAGGCGAATATGCATCGACAACCACCTTCATCACCGATGATCCCCAACCGCATCTCACTTTCGTTCGAAATGACCGTCGTGTCGATCGATTTGCAGTCTTCTCCGACGGCATCGAACGTCTAGTCCTCAATAGCGCAAATCGTTCGGCTCATGAGCCATTTTTCAATCGGATGGTGACGCCGCTGGCTCTTTCGGAGGAAGCCGGCAGGAACCTTCCTCTGTCGATGGCGCTGCGAGAATATCTTGAAAGCCCATCCGTTTGCGAAAGAACCGATGACGACAAGACGCTCGTACTCGGTGTGCGCAAATGAGCACTATCGTATTCGGATCGGATGGGAGGAAGCTGACGCTTGGCGGGATGCTAGGAAAAGGCGGCGAAGGCGCGGTCTATCACGTCCACGAGGCGGGCGATTTGGCGGTGAAGATTTATAATCCCGGCAGGGCCTTCGAGAGGAAAGCAAAAATCCTTGCCATGACGTCGGCCGCACTCCACAAGACAACCGACATCGTCGCCTTCCCGATCGACACTGTCAGTGACAAGAGCGGAATGTTCATGGGGTTTTCCATGAAGAAGGTCGCAGGTTTTAAGAATATCCATGAACTCTATGGGCCTGGCAGCAGGCGGACGGAATTTCCTTCTGCCGACGCCCGGTTCCTGGTGCGCAGCGCGTTCAATCTTGCGAACGCGTTTGCTGCAATCCACAGCACGGGCTGCGTGGTCGGCGACGTAAACCACTCCGGCATCCTCGTTTCAAACCAGGCTATGGTAACTCTGATCGACAGCGACTCCTTTCAGTTCAATAAGGGGCCAGAAGTCTATCGCTGCACCGTAGGCGTGCCGGATTACACGCCGCCTGAGCTGAGAGGCGCGGACTTCGAAAAAGTGGTTCGGATGGCGAACCACGACAACTTTGGTCTAGCCGTCCTCATCTTTCAGCTGCTTTTTCTTGGGAGACATCCGTTTGCTGGGAAGCATCTCGGTCTTGGCGACATAGACATCCCGACCGCTGTAGGCGACCACCGTTTCGCCTATAGCGCACGCAGGGCTGAGACGCGCATGGAACCTCCGCCGCTAACACCAGCGCTGGGTGACTTTGGCAAGGAGGTTTCCGACGCATTCGAATCCGCTTTCGGAAAGAGTGGTGATCTTCCGGGCGGTCGACCGAATGCGACCTCGTGGGTCCAAATCCTCGGCAAGCTCGAGAAGGGTTTGCTGGAGTGCTCTGCTGACAAATCGCATGCGTATTTTCGGAGCTCGTCGTGTCCCTGGTGCCGCCTCGAGAAATCGATGGGCAGGAGCCTCTTCGCCGCGAAGATTTCAAGCACTGTTTCCACACTGAACATCGGTGACCTCATTGCTCTGATCAACCGTCCCGCTCCACCAAACCAACCCCCAGCACCTGAAAGCATCATTGCGGTTCCGTCTCTCACCCGCAGCCCTGTGGCGGTATCCTTCTCACGTGGAAAGCAGCTGGCGTTTTTCGCCTCGGTTGCGGGACTGCTGATAGGTATTTTCCTTGCAAACCAGTTGAATGGCTTCTGGGGTGCAGCTCTGGTTATCGCATCAATCACAATGATGATCCGATCCCGCCGTCCTGCGGAAGAATTTAGGGTCGAACTGCAGGCGGCTACCGCAGCATGGGAGGAGAAGAAGAAAATTTGGGAAGAGCACGCCGGGCCTGCCGTGTTCCTGAAACGAAAAAGCCACTATCTGTCCCTGGCCTCGGCTCATGGCAAACTTCCGGAACAGGAACGCGAACGTCTCGCCGAGCTCGAGCGAAAGAAAAGAGACCTTCAATTCAGGAGCCACATGCAGGGGCACTTGATCTCCCGCGCAAAAATCGCTGGCATTGGACAGAGCAGGACGGTAACGCTCTCGTCGTTTGGTTTTGACAGCGCGTGGGATGTGAAGACTCGCTCGGTTTTAGCCGTTCCCGGCATTGGTCCCAAAAAAGCCGACGCCCTTGCGAGTTGGTCGTCGTCTGTTGAAAAGAAATTTGTATTCAATAGTCACATTGCCACCGATCCGCAGGCTATCAATGAGGTCAAAACGGACATAGCGCGTCAGAGGGCTGACCTGGAAGGAGAGCTGAGGCGTGCTCCGGATGAGCTCAAGGAACTTCTGGATACTGCCTCCGAACTGCGAAGGAACCCGCCCCCGCAATTGGTTGAAGCGTATGTGCGGCTTAAGCAAGTCCAAATGGATATAGGGTAACGGTGACGCGCGTGGCCGGAGCATACCGAGACTTCTGGGTAATGCTGGCGATGATCGGGGGCGCTGTCTTCGCAGCGAATACGACGTCAAAGCCGGGAACGGCGTCTCACGCCCCTGTTTCGTCACTTATTCCCTCGCGCAATCAGATCGTGACAGCGCCGGTTACTACCCCAACACGCGCTCAGGAAAAAGCGCTTCCTGCGTCTCAAACTTCGGTGGTAACCGCGACTCCTGCAAGTGCAGAGCCGTCGCCCACATCTTCCAGTACAGCGAATGCGACATCCGTTTCGGAAGCGGCTCCGTCTTTCTCCGCACCTACGCCTCAAAGCACCGAGGCGAGCCCTGGGCTTCCGATCACGCAGCCAACGAGCGGCGCCCCTGAACCTGATCCGTACGTCTTCGATGGATTGATCGCGTCCATCGAGAAATCGGAGGCGACCACCATCGCGCCTGCGGTCGATCCTTTCGATAAGGCCACCCCGCCCCCTGCCGCGAGGTTCGCTTACATTCGGCTACCTCTTGAACTCAGAGACGGCCCTGGTCCTAAGTACATCGTTGTCGGCAGTCTTGGGCAGAACGCCCTTGTATCTCTTATGGAGCAAGAAGCGGGTTGGACCCACGTTAGCGCCGGCGACGCCATTGGCTGGGTGCCTCCTGGGATGATTTCCTCCAGTCCCGTGCTTTCTGTTGCTCGCAAACCGACTCCTGCAGCACGGTCAGTCGAAACTCCACGCCGCGAGGGCGGCCGCTAGTTGATCACGGGCTGGCGCACTGCCTCCAGCCCAATCCCCGCTGATCACACCATCCAGAGCTATTCAAATCGGCCTCCAGGATCGAGCGCGATTTGCATACTTCCGCGTCGACAGCGTTCCCAATCGAGCAGGCGGTAGCGTCGAGAATCCAACGGCGGATGATACGATCGGGGCCGGCGACTGCTTTGTCGGTCTCAATGACCCTGCCCGTCTCACTGACTATCCTTCGACTAACCGGGTCCCAAGTCAGCGCCAGGTTGACTGCGCCTGAAGCACCCTTTTTTCTGGTTGCACTGAAGGCGTACCAGTCGACAACGCCGAAGACTGAACACTTGTCTGCACAAAGCGCATGAACTGAACCCGGCCGCGCTGTGTAGATTCTTGTCGGCCATCGGTCCACGAAAGCGCTCTTCTCCTTAAGCACATCTTCTCGCGAAAGGTCTTTTCCGTAATACTGGATGCGGTCGGCATAGACGTTGCGAAGAAAGGCTACCGCCTCGCTGCTCGAGCCCGACCATACCCGCTGGAACTCATTGAACACTTCCACTGCCCCTGCTTGATCGGTGGGCTGAATATCCTGCACTTCATCTGCCGAAGCGCTTTCTTCATTGAGCTGGGCCGTTACCAGCTGATAGCCCGCCATATCGACAAGATTCAATTCTTTCGATTGCCCCAGCGGCATTGACAACGCTGCGTCCAGAAGCGAAGCGCTGACACCCATCGTGCCGAGGTAGTCTTTGAGGGCTGCTGACACTGAGGGATTGAGACGACCGTCAGATTCCGCAGATGTCGCAAACGTCTCTACAGATATGCCTATGCTCTCATCTTCGGCATAACGACTAAGGCCACCCATAAAAGCCAAAAGGCAGGTTTCGAGACAAGGGGAGCCTTTTGTCTGGAGCGTCGGAAGGCCGGTCTTGCGGATTGCCTTCCCGAAAGCCATCGCGATTGATCGATCGCCACCCGCCGAATTAAACGCGATGTATTTGGCCGGGCTTGCAGCAAGTTCTAAGGCGATGTGTTGAGGATCATCGCCAGTCTCGAAGCTGCCCTCAACAAGAAGGATCGTGGTCCCATTCGTCGTGGAGAGATGACGGTAAGAGACCGCAGCAGTCGCGGCGCCCATCGAAACCGAAACAGACAAAACAATTGTGATAATCGTATAAAGGAAACGCCGTTTCATTCGCATGGCGGTTTAGTTCGTCGCGATCCCCAGGGCCGACAGGACCTGCGGAGTTATGGTGCCGGTGACTTTGAGACCGTACGCGTCCTGCATTTTACTGAGCCCGCCCTTCGTGGCGGCATCGACTTGACCTGTTATCGGGCCGCCGAAATAACCAAATGCGATCAGAGCGGTCTGGACCTGTATGACGATACGGCGAAATTTGTCCGAGTTGCCTGGCAACGTCTTCAGTGGCACTGGCTGCGCGCTCGTCGAAGAGGATTGCGTCGAATAGGTGCCAGTTGACGTCGTCGCCGGTAAGTTTGGAGTGGTTGGGAGACTTCTGATGACCGGCCCCGGGTTGGGCTGATAGCGCGGTGTCGGATCGGGGGATGGATAAGCAGTGTCATAATCGCCCCGTGGGACGTAGCCACCTCCAGCTGAGGATGCGTGGCTTGCGTGACTGGCATGGCTTGCGTGGCTCGAATGCGAGCTATGGCCGGCAAGGGTGTAGACCTGCTTGACCCGCAACCGTTCGAACAAGGTGGCGGCCGGCTTCTTTTCGGTAAGGCCGATGATCGGCGCAGCATCACCTTTCGATGGCATGAAACCGGCCGCGATCAACGACGGCACCAGGTAGATCTTGCGCTTCTTCATTGTGGTGAGAGTCCCCCAAACCCCTGATCAGCTTTATACCATTCAAAAAATCCACCACAAGTAGAGCGCAGCGAACATCCGCTGCACTGTTCCAAAAATTTGTTCTTCCAATCTGAAATCGTGCCTGGTGCCAGATGTCGGTACCCTGGAGGGACACTGCAAAGAGGGAAATTATAGAGCAGCGTTTGAATACCGCGCCCAATCGCGAGGTTGATGGCTGTGCGGAGTCGGCCGAAATCCAGCGACGTATCCTTGAACGAATGGGCCCAGTTCATTCTGCCGTAGCCAATATTTTCCAGTTGCATGATCGCCCATACGTCAATGAACGGAAGCCGGGTCGAGACATAGTTCGCAAGCTGTGGCAACACATCCCAGTTCTGCTGGAGGACAACCGTACGAAGCTCGACCGCTGCCCCCGCCCTCATCAGCGCCGTCAAGTTCAACGACAGCGTTTCAAAGGCTCCGGATTTTCCAACAATGCTGTCGTGAAGTCCCGCATAAGGCGCATAGAGCGGAATGCCCCATAGCACGCGATCACGTCCGATCTCATCCATCACGGTGCTGTCGCCCGGTTCGAAAAACTGGCCGTTGGTCAGAACATGAAATGAGATATCCGGCCGGGCTTTCACGGCTGCTAGAAGAAACTGAAACAGCCTTCCTTTGTGCAGCAGCGGTTCGCCGCCAGATATGGTGATCCGAGCGTTTTCCGGCGCTAAGGTGGCGGCGACTGTGAACTGGTCGAAGAGGTCGGCGTGATATTTCTTTGGAGGCTGCGAGCACATGACGCAGAGCTGGTCGCATTGCTCGGTGACCAAGAAGGTGTTGTGTCTCGACCGGGATCGCACCAATCGATGCGCTGACTTTCGCCCAGGAACTAGAAGCAGGACGTCACCGTCAAGATCGGTTTCGGGACCGCAGTGGACGCGAAGCGAGTAACCCGCGAGATCGAAGGTTTGACTTTCCTGATCTCTGTCGATCAGGAGTGCATCATATTCACTGTCCACCGCGTGCGAGCGCAAGCGAACGATACTTGGATTGTCGATCGGGACGTCATCGATCTTGAGCCGCAAATCGATCATGTGTGTACCGGCGCCAGTGACGGATCGAATTCCGGAATTCCGGCCCAGAACGCAAGGCTCTTTTGGACTTTCTCGTCAGCCGAATAGAGCAGCTCGAAGATCTTGTCGAAGATTGCGGTATGACGGCGACAGAAGGCTGTGTCGGCCTTCGGTAGATCGATGCGCCCATAACGGGATAGATCGTCAACAACGTCCGCACCACACGCGGCTTGGTATGGACAATGGATGCAGTCGGGATGGAATGAATTGGAAGACTCTTGGTTCAGCACGTCTAGCTTGGACTGGTCGATGCCGTCACAAAGATTGCCAATGCTAAGATCGACCTGTCCAACCCGCGTGACCATCCTGGCTTCATCCGTCGGATAGAAGGTGCCATCGTAGTCAATAACGATGTAGTCTCGGCCGAGAATATTCGGATTACGAAGGTCGACGTGCTGATTGTGGCCGCCACGCAGAACCCGCCGCAGGCAGTGTGTGAAATAGAACTCCTCAACCGGCTGCCCGGCGGTCCAATTGTCCTCGATCAGAGCGTCGATAAAATCGGCATGGTAGGCATTCCATTTGTCTTCGAGACCGGTGGTCTGAAACCGTTTTCTGGCAAAACCCTGATGATTAACTGGTCGAAGGAAAATTGACCGAAATCCGAACCGGCCAAATGTATCAATGATCTCGGAAACGCTCGGCAACTGGTTGATGTCTAGCGTCGGGAGAGCCGAGACCTTTCCCTGCCCCAAGCGCTCGATGGCATAGCTGAGGTTCGATACGAATTGCTGCGTGTCTTTGGCGTTTACGGTTCGTTGCCGCTCATGCGTCGAAAATTCGCCATCAAGTGACGTACTCACGAAGACGTCCGAAGCATCCAGGAAATCCCAAGCTTCTTCCGATACTGATTGCAGATTGGTGCATACCGTAAAGAAAACTTCTTGGAACTTGCGGCGAGCGAAATCACGAACCTTCTCCAATAGGTCTAATCGGAGCAGTGGCTCGCCACCCTGGAATTCGATTTTGACGCTCGCGGACGTCATGGCATCGAGAAATCGGAGAACGCGCTCAAGCGTCTCATCCGTCCAATCAAAGCCCGGAGTGCTCTCGTTCACCCGAGACACCTGGCAATAGGCACATGCCAAATTGCAACGGAGGGTCGGAACGAGAATGACGTAATTCAGCTCTTGAGGACGGTGCAACCGTTGGGCCCACCGGTAGGCAAATCCCATATAGGCTGGATCGTCGATCTCATTGAACGCATGACCATTTGCTTCAAGAAAGCCCCTATCCAGTGCCGTCAGCTTTCCGGTCGCATAGCGATTGAGAAAGTGAGCGTCGGCTTTGAAGTAACCGCCCGCATCATCCGCAAAAAGATAGCCGGCGCCGAACGGTTTGAACTTAAGGGGAAATACGGTCATCGCCCGAGGACACCGTCGACCAGGGCACGCCTGAGCGGAAGCGTCTCGGCATAAATTTTCTCGCGATACAGACAGTGGTGGAACTCTCGAACGAGCAGATCACTCGGCGCTGCGCCGTTATCCAACAGGCTGATGGTTTGCGATATTTCGATTTCTGTATCTGGATGCGACGCACTAAACCGAACGATAGCCACTGCGAGATATGGACGGAATGTCGGATCGAGCTCGATCGCACTGCGGCGAGTTTTCTCTGGGGACGAGGTGTGAGAGTTTTGCGGTTTCACGTCAGTGCAGCCTCCCCATTCCGTACGATTGAGATTGTAGCCATGCTGGCATCCAAACACCAGACGGTTGCACTGAATTTTCTCTTTCGAGCCCCGCGCACGACGTCCCAAACCAAGTATCCATTCGACTGGGTTTTCAATTACCACATTTATTCCAGTGAGTGCTTTCGTGATTTGCCCTCTTGCCGTAGCAGGAAGCGCTCGTGATTCCTTGTCTGGCACCGAATCGCAGAGGAGCCAGGGAGGCGTGGTTTGATAGCGACCTTGCCGGTCACGGCGGGCAACACTTTGCCGATGTGAATCCTTTTCGTTCCAATATTCGAAATGCCGTTGACGTCTCACAAAGGAAGGGCCGCCTCGAAGGGGCTATTGGCGGCCCAAAGGTGACTGCTCGTGCAGCCACTTTGGCGAATGAAAGGAAAATTCGCCTAAGCCATAGTAGAATTTCAATTTTGATATTGCAACGGTCACTTTGAAATAGCTGTAGCACGAAGCTCTACCACTGATTGATTTACCATACCTATTTGCCGATGCGAACCGATGTCTTGCAAACAGCTGAAGTCGAGCTGGGGGATGATGGGAGACGCCGGCGCTTTTTGCAAACCACGCTGAGCTGCGGCGACAGCCTTCGGGCCAGCGGCCAAGGCCTCCCACAGCCGAATTGGAACCGCGCATAACCTCGGCGACGCGATGCACGGCAATTTCTTGATCTTGGGTCATCATGTTTATGGTTCCTGCCTTGGGCGTTTTCAAAGCTTCCAGTTCCTTTAGGTATCGATCCACTTGATTTCGGCCGGGCACTCAGCCAGCCCGTGGAGCAGCCAAATGCGACCGAAAGCGAGTGGCTCTGTGCAACCGTTCCCTTGATTTCTGAGGACATAGCGGTGAAGCGCAAGCCATCACAGATAGCTGTAAACATCGCCTCACGCGGCAAGGATGAGGAAAGCGTTTTCCATTTATTTTGCCACAAGGTGATCAGCGGAACTGCAAAACCAAATGTTGCAATCGCAAAGGCAGAGAGGGGCCTCGCTGAGGCAACGACGATCCCTCCCAGTGCGGGACCGACACTGCGAACAGTATTGAACCCGACAGAAATAAGCGTGACTGCACCCGGCAGGTGGGGCCGTTCGACGATATCCCCGACCGATGCCTGCCAGGCGGGATCGTGGAGAGCAATGCCGCAGCCAGCCTGAAAACTGAAACCGAGAATGATCCACGGATCAGTTTCGTCGAAAGCAACGGAAAGCGTGAGCATGGCGGACGCGGTCATCATAAGGCTTCGGCCAATGATCATCACCTTACGTCGGCTAAAGTTGTCAGCGATCGCCCCGACGAAAATGGCCAGAATGAATGCAGGTGACGTTGAAGACGCCTGGACCAATGCGACCATCACATCCGAGGTCGAAAGGGTCGCCATCAGCCAACTGATCGCAACCGCTTACATTAGCCGGCCGAGACTGGAGAACTGATTGGCGGGCCAGATGGCGCGAAACGTAGGATTTGTTCAGCGGCGCCGACAACGTTGATGAAGCAGGAAACCTGCATTAATAGACAGGTTGACGCCCTTTGGCGGGAAGCTTTTTGACTAAGAGAGCGTCACTTTAGGAGTGACATGCCACGATCCCGGATTGAACGGCGGAGCCGATCCGAATTCGTTCCACCTTGGCGCCGATACAACACGAGGGCGCACCTCCTGCGGCCCTCATCCTCAGTCGGAAAACCCAAATGGCGCGTCCGTGCGCCGGTAGTGATCAGGCAAGATCTGTCGGCCGATTGGCGGTTCCGACCGGGATGTGCAGCTATCGCGTTGGCAAAGACGACAGGTAATGCCGATGGGCGTTGGCACAACGGACGTGTTGTCCTTATGATAGACCAGACGTTCGACGTGGCTGGCTTCGCAAACCAGCGCCACGGCCCGATCGACGCGCGGAAGTCCAAAGGCACCTCCCCCGGAACTTACGGTTCGAGCGATCGAAAAAAATAGTTGGCCATCCGGCAACTCTAGCCACTGCGTTACCACCGTCCTCGGCGTTGTAAAAACCTGGTGCAACGTCCAAAGGGGGCAACCACCGCCATGTCGTGCGAAGGGAAAATTTGCGCTGTCGAGGCGCTTGGACACGTTGCCTGCAGAATCCACACGGATAAAGAAGAAGGGGATCCGCTCTTGTCCGGGCTTCTGCAGTGTGGTCAGCCGATGTGCCGTCTGTTCGAAACTGGTGCCAAATTGACGCGAGAGCGCTTCGACATCATAGCGGCGCGCTTCAACCGCTTTGGCAAATTGCGTGTAGGGCATGACAACGGCTGCTGCAAAGTAGCCTGCGAGCGCCCGGTACGCTAATCGTCGCCCACTCTCTGTCGCAAGATTGCCTTCTTGAACGAACTTTTGAATATCGCCCTCGGATTCAAGATAGGCGAGTTGCTGTGCAAGTTGAAAGTTTTGGCTTGCCAGATCCAAGCAGTCGTCAAGTAGAACCTCATGCCTGTGTCGGTCCAGTCGGCGGACCGATCCTGACATGATCTCCGTTGGTAATCGTCTCACTCGAAGATTGTGACGTTGCATAAGATAGAATGGAAGCCCGCCAGCCTCCTTCACCGCCGCCGCCAACTTTTCTGCCGCAACATCAAGGCCAGGAAAGCAATTACGTCGAGCTGCGAGGAACCGTCGCACGCCCGCAACAGGATCTGCTCCTTCATCGATCCCTCCGTCGAGGGCGGCCTGTCGTTGATCGGCAAGAACAATCTGTTCCTCCTTGTACGAGGTGTAGAGCCGCAGCATCGCTTCTGCAAACCCCGGAAAGCTGCTGAGCACGTCTGCGACTTCGAGCGGTGATATCTCTATGCCACTGAATATTGGATCCTTCATGGTCGATTGTAGTCGCGCAAGGATTTCGGGCGTGCCGTCGTCGGCAAAGAGCGACATGTCGAGCTTGTAGATCTTCGCAAGTCGCAGAAGAATCTCGGCCGTAACTGGTCGCTGATTCCCCTCCATGAGCGCGACATAAGAAGGGGAGACATCGAGGTCAGATGCCATGTCGGCTTGAGTGAGGCCAAGATTTTTCCGCAAGCGTCGAAGTCGCGGACCGAGATAAACGCAGAGTTTTTCCATACACCGATTACAGCATTACAAAATATCCTTGTAAAGTTTGACAACATCACAAAGGCACCGGCTGAAAAGAAAACGGCGACCCGCTATTGCAGTGCACACAACTGGCCGACCCTTGGAGGAGTAAATGTCGTATTCAGATAGTGTTGAAGGAGCCAAAACCTTGATTGTCGAAAACCACGCATGGTCCGGCCTCACTGCCGAAGCTGTCGCTCGCATGCGCCTTCAGAACAGATTCAGAACCGGTCTAGACATTGCGCGCTATACCGCTGCGATCATGCGTCGGGACATGGGCGCCTATGATCAAGACCCGAGCAAATATACGCAGTCGCTCGGATGCTGGCATGGGTTTATTGCCCAACAGAAAGTCATCTCGCTGAAAAAGCACTTCGGCACGACGGAACGCCGTTACATCTATCTCTCAGGTTGGATGGTTACGGCACTGCGGTCGCAGTTCGGTCCGCTCCCCGACCAGTCCATGCATGAAAAAACGAGCGTGCCGGCCCTTGTCGAGGAGATCTACACCTTCTTGCGCCAGGCAGATTCACGCGAACTCGGCATGTTGTTCAGGGAAATCGACAAAGCCCGGGTGGAGGGTGACCGAGCGCGGGAACAGCAGCTGGTTCAGGCGGTCGACAATCATCAGACCCACGTCATTCCCATCATTGCTGATATTGATGCAGGTTTCGGAAATGCCGAAGCAACCTACCTGCTGGCGAAAAAGTTGATTGAAGCCGGCGCCTGCGCGCTGCAGATCGAGAACCAGGTCTCCGATGAAAAGCAGTGCGGCCATCAGGACGGAAAGGTGACCATTCCGCACGAGGAATTCGTCGCCAAGATCCGCGCATGCCGCTACGCGTTTCTCGAGCTCGGCATCGACGACGGCATCATCGTGGCTCGCACCGATTCACTCGGCGCAGGCCTTACCAAGCAGATCGCCTTCAGCGTCAGCGAAGGCGACATCGCCGACCTGTACAACGGCTTCCTGGATTGCGACGATGTCACCGGCCAGCCACCCTCCAACGGCGACGTGTTGATCACGCGCGGCTCGAAGCTCTTGCGGCCGAAGCGGCTGCGTTCCAACCTTTATCAGTTTCGTGAAGGCACAGGCGCCGACCGCTGCGTGATTGACTGCATCAATGCGCTTAACAATGGCGCCGACTTGCTGTGGATCGAGACCGAAAAGCCTCATGTCGAACAGATCGCGAGCATGATGGACCGCATCCGGCAGGTGATCCCCAATGCCAAGCTGGTCTATAACAACTCGCCCTCTTTTAACTGGACGCTGAATTTCCGGCAGCAGGTTTTTGATGGTTGGCAGAGCGAAGGAAGGGACGTCTCTGGGTTCGACAGGGCCAAGCTGATGAGCGAACAATATGACGACAGCGATTTGGCGCGGGAAGCCGACGAAAAAATCAGGACCTTCCAGCATGACGCCTCCAAACGCGCCGGCATTTTCCATCACCTGATTACGCTGCCGACCTATCACACCACGGCGCTCTCGACGGACAATCTCGCCAAAGAATATTTCGGCGCGCAGGGCATGCTCGGTTACGTCGCCAACGTCCAGCGAAGGGAAATCCGCCAGGGCATTGCCTGCGCGAAGCACCAGAACATGGCTGGTTCTGACATTGGCGACGATCACAAAGAGTATTTTGCCGGCGAGGCGGCGCTTAAGGCCGGCGGAGCCAATAACACGATGAACCAGTTTGCGGCCTGATGCAGACCTACCTTGCAAGGGACCTGCAGCAGGCCTGCGTCCTTTACCTTACCGGAGGAAGTAATGTCGAACGACGAAGAGAAAAAGAAACCGATCTTGCTGGAGCGACCGCGGGCTGTCTTTTCGCAAGAGGACTTTGAGCTCATCCGGGTAGCTGTCGCCCACTATCTGCACGTGGTGAAAAACGAGCCAGTGGCAGTAAAATACTCAAACCTGCATCACCGGCTCGGCCGGATATCTTAAGATCGCAGCTCTTGTAATCGCGCGTCGCAATTGCGCTCGAAGAGTTTCGTTCCGAACCCTGAACCGCGCCGGGTTTGCCGGAGGCCGTTTGGTTTAAGTTATGCGGCCATGGCTGGCTCGTCCAGCATGGCATAGTAACGTTCTTCGGCTTCGGCAGGCGGAATGTTTCCTATGGGCTCCAGAAGACGCCGGTTGTTGAACCAATCCACCCATTCGAGTGTGGCGAACTCCACGGCTTCGAAATTGCGCCATGGTCCCCGCCGATGGATGACCTCGGCCTTGTAGAGGCCGTTGATCGTTTCGGCGAGAGCGTTGTCGTAACTGTCGCCGACGCTTCCAACGGAAGGCTCGATGCCTGCCTCCGCCAGCCGTTCGGAATACTTAATCGATACGTATTGAACACCCCTGTCGGAGTGGTGGATGAGCCCACCGCGATGGACTGGCCGCCGGTCATGGAGTGCCTGGTCCAGGGCATCGAGGACGAAACCCGCATGAGCGGTTCGGCTCGCCCGCCAGCCGACGATGCGGCGGGCGAACGCGTCGATCACGAAAGCGACGTAAACGAAGCCTTGCCAAGTGGCTACATACGTGAAATCGGAAAGCCACAACATGTTCGGCGCGGGAGCGCAGAACTGGCGGTTCACGCGGTCGAGCGGACATAGAGCGGCCTTGTCAGACACGGTCGTTTTGACGGGCTTTCCACGGATAATGCCCTGAAGACCCATCATTCTCATAAGCCGAGAAACAGTGCATCGAGCTATGTCGAAGCCTTCCCGCTGCAACTGCCGCCATACTTTCCGCACGCCGTAGACTTGGAAATTCTCATTGAACACTCGGCGTATCTCGACCTTCATGGCCGCGTCGCGACGAGCGCGGGCCGACAGGCGGTCCACGTCCGTGCGCTTGGCGATGGCGTCATAGTAAGTGGACGGGGCAATCGGCAGCAGCCTGCAGATCGGCTCGACCCCGAACTTTGAGCGGTGTTCGTCGATGAAGGAAATCATCGCTTCAGTGGGCGGTCGAGCTCCGCCTGGGCAAAATAAGCCGACGCCTTACGCAAAATCTCATTGGCCTGTCGAAGCTCGCGGTTCTCCCGCTCAAGGGCCTTCATCTTCTCGGCGACATCGCTTGGAAGGCCTGCTCGTTTGCCGCTGTCAACATCGGCTTTCTTCACCCACTCATGCAGCGTATGTGCCGAGCAGCCAATCTTGGCGGCTATGGATGAAACTGCCGCCCACCGGGATGGATGCTCGGCCTCATGGTCCAAAACCATGCGGATGGCTCGGTCACGAACTTCAGGTGAAAATTTGTTGGTCGTCTTGCTCATATCGGCTCCACTTTCTCACGAGTTGGAGCCTCCGGCAAACCCGGCGCGGTTCACCCCCTCTGCGGGAAGACAATTAGAACACAGATCAGTTCATTCGGCAGCTGTTAGTTCCCAGCTAGCGAGCCCTGAGGAAAAATATCATGGATAACAACAATGCTTGTGTCTTAGTCGACGGCCATAGTGCCGAATTGAAACTTCGATCAAGCACGATCGGTCCGAACGTCCTCGGCATTGGATCCCTCTACGAGCAGACGAAGATGTTCACCTATGATCCTGGCTTCACTTCGACTGCGTCGTGCGAGTCCAGCATCACCTTTATTGATGGCGACGAAGGCGTTCTGCTGCATCGCGGTTATCCGATCGAACAGCTTGCCGAGCACGGCGACTTCCTCGAAGTCTGTTACCTGCTGCTCTACGGCGAATTGCCGACCGCAGCCCAGAAGAAGGACTTCGACTATCGGGTCGTGCACCACACCATGGTGCATGAACAAATGTCCCGCTTCTTCACCGGTTTCCGCCGCGATGCGCATCCGATGGCCGTCATGTGCGGCTGCGTCGGCGCTCTGTCGGCCTTCTATCACGACTCCACCGACATCACCGATCCGCACCAGCGCATGGTCGCAAGCCTTCGTATGATCGCCAAGATGCCGACGCTTGCCGCCATGGCCTACAAGTACCATATCGGCCAGCCCTTCGTTTACCCGAAGAACGATCTCGACTATGCGTCGAATTTCCTGCGCATGTGCTTTGCCGTGCCCTGCGAGGAATATGTGGTCAATCCGGTGCTTGCCCGCGCCATGGACCGCATCTTCATCCTGCACGCGGATCATGAACAGAACGCATCGACCTCGACGGTTCGCCTCGCCGGCTCTTCCGGCGCCAATCCCTTTGCTTGCATCGCCGCCGGCATCGCATGCCTCTGGGGCCCGGCCCATGGCGGCGCCAACGAAGCTGCGCTCAACATGCTGACGGAAATCGGCACGGTCGACCGCATTCCGGAATATATCGCCCGCGCCAAGGACAAGAACGATCCGTTCCGATTGATGGGCTTCGGTCATCGCGTTTACAAGAACTACGATCCGCGCGCCAAGATCATGCAGAAGACGGCGCACGAGGTCCTCGGCGAACTCGGCATCAAGGACGATCCGCTGCTCGACATCGCGATCGAACTGGAGCGTATCGCGCTGACCGATGACTATTTCATCGAGAAGAAGCTTTACCCGAATGTCGACTTCTATTCCGGCATCACGCTGAAGGCGCTCGGCTTCCCCACGACCATGTTCACGGTACTATTTGCGCTCGCCCGCACCGTCGGCTGGATTGCCCAGTGGAACGAGATGATCGAAGATCCGGATCAGCGTATCGGCCGCCCGCGCCAGCTCTATACCGGCGCACCGCTGCGCGAATACGTTCCGCTTTCAAAGCGCTGAGCGACATCCGTGATGAAACGAATACCCGGCTGCTCAGCTGCGATCTCGCAGGGTTGAATGCAATGGCGACCGAACAGTGGTGCTTGACGAATCTTGCTTCCCTTGCGAAGGCCTAGCGCGAGCATGCGAAGACGTTGAAAGCGACCGTTCTGCTCGTTGAACTCAGCGACTTCGCGGACGTCAAACGTATCTATGCCGCCCCCCTCTAGACCCCCTACCCCTGCTGGCGGTGGAAGGCGTTGGCGAAAGGTGCAAAAGTGAAATCGAGACCTTGATCGCTCTCAGTCAAGCTGCGCGCCGCCTTCACCGCAACGATCAGGAACAACATTGCTCCGGCGTCCCCGTTCAGCATAAACGTTCAGATGAACAAAGCTGTAGACGTTGACGATCGGAACAGGAAGAACGGGAATGACGCTCACTGCTGCGCTAACGAGGCATCTAAAAAATCCGGAGCAATTCCTCGACCTATCCGAGCCTAGCACGCACACGGCTACATCTATGAAGCGCTTTGCGGTCTTTAACCCGTCCACCGGCGATCTGCTGGCCGAGGTGCCGGACATGAGTGCCGAAGAGGTTTCCGCAGCCATTGACAAGGCGCATGCTGCCCAAGCGCCTTGGGCTGGGCTCACCGCCCGGGCGCGCTCGGACATCCTGTGGAAGTGGCACCGGCTGATCCTCGAACATAGCGACGATCTTGCCGTGATCTTGACGGCTGAGATGGGAAAGCCGCTGGGAGAGGCGAAATCGGAAGTCTTGTACGCGGCGGCATATCTCTAATGGTACGCCGAAGAGGCCAACCGCATTTACGGCGAGACCATTTCAGCGCCCTCCAATGACAGGCGTATGCTGGTGATCAAGCAACCAATCGGTGTTGTCGGGGCCATTACCCCTTGGAACTTTCCGGCCTCGATGGTAGCGCGCAAGATTTCGCCGGCGCTTGCCGCTGGCTGTACCGTTGTCTTGAAGCCCGCTGAGCAAACGCCCCTCGTTGCCGGGGCCATGTTCGCCCTCGCGCGTGCAGCTGGTTTCCCGGAGGGCGTTCTCAATTTCGTCTATGCGTCAGAGGGTGACGCTATCGGTCGTGAATTGTGTTCAAACCCAAAGGTGCGAAAGATCAGTTTCACAGGGTCGAACGAAGTCGGCCGATTACTGATGCGCTAGTGCTCCGACCAAATCAAGCGCATCAGCTTCGAACTCGGCGGGAACGCCCCTTTCATCGTCTTCGACGATGCTGATATCGACGCCGCCGTTGACGGCCCGATCCGAGCCAAGTTTCGCAATGCTGGGCAGACCTGCGTGTCCGCCAATCGGCTGTACGTCCAAAAACGCGTCTATGACGAATTTGCTGAAAAGTTCACCGCGCACGCGCGAAGACTTCGCGTTGGCGACGGCTTTGAACAGGACACCGCGATCGGGCCTCTGATCGACAATCATGCTCTGACAAAGATCGAAGCGCATGTCGATGACGCTGTCAAAAACGGGGCAATAGTGCGATGTGGTGGGCGGCGCATCGGCACGTCCGGAACATTTTTTGAGCCGACCGTGATTACAAATGTCGTCAGCTCAATGCGCATCGCCCAGGAAGAGACTTTCGGTCCTCTGGCACCAATCATCCGTTTCGACGACCCGGAGCAAGTCGTGCGATACGCTAACGATACGATCTACGGCCTCGCCGCCTATTTCTATGCTTCGAACCTCAGGCGGGTCTGGCGTGTGGCCGAGGCGCTGGAATACGGGATGGTCGGCATTAACACCGGCCGCATGTCGTCGGAGGCTGCACCCTTTGGAGGGATCAAGCAGTCAGGCATTGGACGTGAAGGCTCCCGCCACGGCCTCGAGGACTATCTTGAAATGAAGTACCTTTGCCTGGGTGGCCTCTGACGCGGATTAAGACCTCCCGCGATTTGACGCTGTTGATACCAGTCTCTCTCGCAAAAAAGAGGCTGCCGTCCTTGTTCGGCGGCAGCCAAGTCGCTTGGGAGGCGAATTCAAAGCTCAAGCGACTGATCCCCTAAACGAAGCCCTTTTCGTACGTGTCGCCGATCAGATACCTATCGCTTCATAGGCATCGGCGATCTGTCGGATTGACGCGACATAGGCGGCGGTTCGGTAGTCACCGAGTTCCGGTTGCTGCTCCATCAGGTCAGCAATGCGCCCCCAGGTGCTTCGCATCACGTCTTCCAGTCCGGAACGAACGAGATCGATTTCCGCGCCGCCTTCGAGGAACTCGTCACGGATGTCGGCAGGGAACTCCTTACCGGTCATGCATTCGAGGGCCGGTGCGATGGTCTGGTTGCGCCGCTCGCGCCGGCGGCGCTCCATCAAGCCGAAGCCGAAGGGATATGCGTGAGATTCTTCACCCATTCGAAGTAGCTGACGATCAGGCCGCTTCTTTGTTGCGAACATCCTTCCATTAACAACACGGCACAAGTCTGGCGGACCGGTAAGTAGGGGCACACTCCCAAGGACCCTACGAGCCGGAACCAATGCCTAACGCAATATGACCACTAATGCAACGAGTGTCTTAGTTTGCGATATATGGATCAGGTGTAACATCGCTTTCAAGATCATTGGGCTGCATCTGATGCGCCAGCGCACGAGCCATCCATTGGATGTCGCTCCCCAATCGAGGTTGCGACACCGCACCCTGGCAAGTTTAAATGTAAATGGCGTGGCCACTGATCAGGCCTTCCGGGCCGTCCGCTTTGACGACCGATTACACTTAGTTCCAAGAAGTGACGACACCCGCGCCCCCTTCGGTCCGGGCCAAGCGGCTACACAACACGGATACCGCAGCGTTATTAAGCCAATAACTCACGGCGATACATTCGGGTCGAACAGACATACTTAAAACAAATGTTGCATTTCGATTTACCACACGATACGCTTCGAAAACGGGGCAGCAGCCTGGGATACCGATCGGGACGCACAAGCTGAGCCGAGGTGCGCCGCGATGAGCCGCGCCGACAATCAAGAAGCACTAACAAAGGGGAATATCGGATGAACAAATTTTTAAAAATGTTGACAGCGGCGTCGTCGGTCGCGGTTGCTTCGGCAATTCCATTAGCCAAAGCAAATGCCGGTGAGGTACTTGATCGCGTACGCGCAACCAAGACGCTGACAGTTGCGGTCGGAACGGACTGGGGGCCGATGTCGCGCATGAATGACAAGCACGAACTTGATGGTGACGATGTCGATATCGCTAAGGGAGTTGCTAAGTACCTAGGGGTGGAGGTCAAGTTTGTTACGCCTGCCTGGGATCTCATCACCTCTGGCCAGTGGGAGGGTCGCTGGGATCTTTCTATGGGTCAAATGACGCCAACCAAGGAGCGTGCGGAAAAATTAAACTTCCCAGCTGTCTACGTGTGGGCGCCAGAAGTTGCCGTTGTTCACAAAGACAGCAAGGCGACGACGCTTTCGGATTTGGACGGAAAGATTGTCGGCGTCGGAGCGGGCAACGTGGCGGAATCCTACGCCAATCACAACTTCAATCCCAGTTGGATTGACGCCAAGCCGGTGCAGTACCAATTTACGCCAGGCCAAGTGAAGACGTATGGATCCAGCAACGTCGCATTCGACGACCTTCGTCTCGGCGACGGTGTTCGTTTAGATGCGGTTCTCGGTGATGATACGGTGGCCCGTGAAGCAATAAAATCAGGCTATCCGATCAAGGTGCTTGGTACCCTCTTCTACGCGCCAGGTGCAATCTCAATTTTGAAGGGCGACGACGAATTCAATGACAAGATCGCGGCCGCCGTCAAGAGTATGAAAGATGACGGTACCCTTTCCAAGATGTCGATCAAGTGGTTCGGGGTGGACTACTGCGAACAAAAATAAGACATCACGCGTTAGCGGCCCGGCTCGGCCGGGCCCATTTTCTTGAAGGGTCTATCATGCTATATCGGGATACAGTTGAATCCGAGGTGCTTGTTCATAAGCCTTGGTTCGTCGCCCTGATCTTCGTCGCAATGCTTGCATTTTTTCTTTCGTTCAACCTTGCGGGCACGACCTTCGGCGAACTTATGCGGCCGGTTATTGGCGACCCGCTACAAAGCGGAATTTACGGGCGTTTTGCGATCGCCTTCGTACTTGCGATCATATTTAGCCTCAACATCGTAGTAGTTGGATTTATTCCATTACAGGTGCAGATTGGCATCGTATGGATGGAACTATTGCTGCTGTTTCTCGCCTTTTTCAGATCATTCAATCTGAGCATGCCCTTCATATGGGAGAATTTGCCTTACCTCATCTCCCAAGGGGTGGTGACTACGATCTATGTTTCAGCGGTCTCGCTTTTCTTTGCCTCGCTAATCGCGATTGTCGCCGCGGTCGCAAAGCTTTCAAGCAATGGCTTCGCATATGCCACCGCCAGTTTTTACACCTCTTTTTTCCGGGGTCTGCCCCTTCTCATGCAGATTTATCTGATTTACCTCGGTTTGCCTCAGTTGGGGATTGTGCTCAATGCCGTTCCCTCGGGCATCTTGGCGTTGTCGCTCTGTGTGGGAGCCTATATGACAGAGATCTTTCGCGCCGGTATCCAGAGTATCGACCGGGGCCAATGGGAAGCGTCAAGATCCATCGGTTTTGGCTTCGGTCTGACCATGCGCAAGATCATCTTGCCGCAGGCTTTTCCTGTCATCATTCCACCGATGGGAAATACGTTCATCTCAATGCTAAAGGATAGTTCGCTTGTGTCGGTACTCGGCGTGTGGGAATTGACGTTCCTTGCCCGCACAATCGGTCAGCCGACGTTTCATCACATGGAGATGCTGATAGCAGCATCGCTCATCTATTGGACAATGTCTGTCTGCCTCGAGATTGGTCAATCACGGCTCGAGCGCCATTTCGGGAGGAGTATGGTACGATGACCCTTAGCAATACATTTGAAGTGAAGGGGGCCGATGAGCGCAACTCTTTGCAGGGGATTGACAACATGCCGCCAGTGCATGTGCCGTCATCCCACAAGTCTTCGAAGCAGAAGCAGGTCTCGATGAGCGCAGAAAAAATAATTGAAGCGACGAACGTTTCCAAGTGGTACGGCGCCTTCAGGGCACTCACTGATGTCAATATTACTGTCAGCAAAAGCGAACGCATCGTCATCTGCGGCCCCTCCGGATCGGGAAAATCGACACTGATCCGATGTTTCAACCGACTTGAGGCGCATCAGGAGGGTGAGATTGCCATTAACGGGATCAGGTTGCACAACAGAATGCGTAACGTCACCGAAGTTCGCAAGAATGTCGGTATGGTGTTCCAGCACTTCAATCTCTTTCCCCACATGACCGTGCTGATGAATTGTATGGCCGGTCCAATGTGGATTAATGGCGTGCCCGAGGCAGAGGCCAAAAAGATCGCTCTTAAGTTCCTAGAGCGCGTTCGCATCCCCGATCAAGCGAACAAATACCCAGCCCAATTATCAGGCGGACAACAGCAGCGCGTCGCGATTGCCCGTTCTCTGTGTATGGAACCAGCAGTGATGTTATTTGATGAGCCTACCTCAGCACTCGACCCTGAAATGGTTTCGGAGGTACTAGAAACTATGACTAGTCTGGCGCGTGAGGGAATGACCATGGTTTGCGTCACCCACGAGATGGGTTTTGCCCGAGCCGTCGCGGATCGGGTAATTTTCATGGATTGTGGTCGAATTGTCGAAGAGGGCAACCCCGATGACTTCTTTGGCAACCCCAAGCACGACAGAACAAAGCTGTTCCTCAGCCAAATCTTGACACATTGAAAGCTGTTATTTCACGCTTGGCTTTGTCTGGTTAGACTTCTGACACCAGACGTCATTAACGTGGCGAACTATCGAGAATGTGGCTTTGCGTGCGTCGACCTATATCTTCTCGAAGACGCAATTGATTATCGTCTAACGCCTTCGCAAGGAGGCGTGCGGCAGCTTGGTGCCGTCGCAGCGGCACCGCATCCGGCGAGCTAGCCGTCACCCATGCTTGTCGATATCTCCCAACAATATTACCGAAGCCGTCGTAACCACAGACTTGCGCGATCGGTTACATGTTTGGTGATCCTTCACAGGAAGTCCGGAGTTCCAGAGGTCCAGTATCCCCACGCCGAGGACCGCCTTGCTTTGTCACGGTGATATCGATGTTTTGCTGAGGTGAGCGGTATCGCCACGTTGCTAACAACGAGGATAACGACGTGTCTATCCATCAGCTTGAGATTTTGGCGGGCAGTATG
>NZ_JACHBG010000035.1 GCF_014207095.1 Martinezella lusitana
CGATCAGATCGTGGCTGGTCGTTGTGCCGCGTGGCGGCCAAGCGGACATTTCTACTTTGCCAGACAGAAGACATTCCAACTCCTCCGCCACATCTATTTTAGATTGAAATATTCCATTTTCAAATGCAATGCGCTGCTGCCGAACCATGACCCTATCCCAGACCTTCGCTTTGCTATGGCACTTAGTTGGTTCAAAATAGCGAAGCACTTCATAGGTCTGTCCCCGCCTGACTGGGTCACTGCCAGGCGGAAAAAGGTGCAAGTCCGGACGGAATCCAACCATCCCGGTGGCAACGGTAACAGGCCGAGCGCTGCTTCAGCCGATGTTACTGAACCGGCTTGATCGAGGCGACGATTGCCTTGACCTCGGCATCGTGCTTGTCTTCTGCGCCCTTGTCTCCCCAGTAGGTCACAACGAGAGCGTTGTCAGCGCTTACCTGCACGATGAGCAAGCCTACGCTAATGGGTCCGTTCTCATCCTTTCCATCCCATTCCAAAGTACCCATCTGCAGACCGTTGACCTCGGTAGTGGGTGTCTCCTTTTTAGTGGAAGGGTCGATCGTTACTTTGTTCTTCGCGAGAAAATCGATCGCATCGGTAACAACTTTGTCGATGGATTTGTTGTTGGCAACGTCGGCTGAAAGATAGACCGCGGAATCGTCCGAGGTTCCCTCGACGCCGCTGTCGGTTTCCTCCGGCTTCCAGCTGTCTGGAATGGTGATGCTTGCCACGGGCTTTTCGCCTGGAAATTTGAAGGTCGCAGCGTGCGCCGCGAGTGGAGACGTGAATGCAAGCAAGGCCAATACGATAATCTTCTTCATGACGGAATCCTTAGAGGTTAACGCCGATATGTGGGGCGACCTTCAGACGTCTAAACACAACATGTTAAGATCGTAACCACTTGGAGAATAAGAAAGAAGAATAATGAGAATAATTTCTGCTGAGATATACTATTATTGCTAGCTCGCTCAGCCGGCACTGATCATTGGTTGCAGTCTGCAAGCATTAAGTAACGCCATAAATTCCAGCGGATAGCCAAAAACAGTGCAGATGGCAAAATTCTGCCCTGCTTTGTATTGATGTGCTTGAGAAGCACTACTCGGCCTATCTCCGACCTAACATACGTTAAACGCGCGACATCTGGACTGTCGGATGCGTTGGGGAATACTCAAGGCCAAATCAGCCACAACTGAACAAGCGGAGCGCCCCTACCCTAAACGCTGTTACAAGGCATCTTGCGCATCCTTGCGATCAGCGGGAGCCGCTGCAATACTGTCGGGCGCGTGAGGAGCATTGATGGCGGACGTTTCGGCATTAAAAGTCAAGGAAACAAGGGCGACGGTACTGGGAGAGGCAGAGGCCCATCTGGTTACGTCCTATTGCGATCATCGCCTGGCGCCTGCCTGCAAGACCGAAACCGTCGACTTCCGCCATAGGCATCTGCAGTTCGAGGATTCGGGATTCAATTTCCTGCAGTACGGCCAGGAGGTCTCGGTGAGTTCTCGTGGCTTCGAGGAATTTTATATGCTTGAAATGCCGCTGGCCGGCGGCGTCGACATTACGTTCGGCACAGAGCGCCTCCGTTCCGAACCCGGCAAGGCTCTCATCCTTTCGCCAGGTCCCAAATTCCATTCGCGCTGGCGCGAGGGAACGCGCCAGTGGATGTTGCAGATCGACCGCAAGCTGGTGGATGAACGTCTCGCGCAAATCGCTCGCCGGCGCCGCAGCGGAAATCCCGTCTTTAATCCGGTCATCGACCTTGCGACCCCACACGGGCGCCATTTCACCTTTTTGCTGCAGATTTTTTCCGACATGCTAGCGGAAACTGCCGACCCTGTCGAACATGAGGCCATCAGCCCCGTGCTCACGTCGGTGGTCGACGAACTCCTGCGCAACATTGCCTTTACCAGCGGCGCGTCCGTTGTCCCCGAACGGCTGCAAGCCTCTCCGCGCCATGTGAAGCAGGCAATGGATATACTGAGAGCGCGCTATGCAGAGCGACTGATGATGTCGGCCATTGCGAACGAAATCGGCATGTCCGAACGTGCGCTCTACGACGGCTTTCATACCTACTATCAGCGTACACCACACGAAATCCTCACGCGAATCCGCATGGAAGAAGCGCGACGTTTGATCCGCAACGATGGCCTTGCGGCCGCCCAGGCGGCAAGAAGCGTAGGGCTTCATCATCTCGGCCGGTTCTCGGCGACATACAAGGATACCTTTGGCGTACTTCCCTCGGCTGATATCCGCCAGGATCGCTAGGCTCACGCGCAGGCAGTCCGGACTATCCATATCCTGCAGAATTCGCATCTGCCGGTGCTTTACCGGCGGCAAACTCCCATGACAGTTCCATGACGTGAGCTTAAGGTCCGCCAAATCGCTGCAAATGGTTTGGCGGTCTGGAGAAATGAATGCTCATCGGCTTGGATATCGGTTCGACCTCCGTCAAGGCAGCGCTGTTTGCGATGGACGGCAGCGTGATCGACCATCGTAGCCACAGCTATCCCACATCGCGGCCTGGCCCCGGCATGGTTGAGCAGGACCCGCAGCGTTGGCTGGATGGCATCCACGATGCGATTGCCAATCTGCTTTCTGGACGCGATCCGGCCGATATCCGTGCAGTCGGCATCTGCAGTCAGGTGAACACGGACGTCTTTGTCGACAACAGTGGCAAACCGCTGATGCCCGCAATCACCTGGCAGGACATCCGTGCCGGAACGGAAGCTGCAAAGCTCGACGCGACGATCACGCCCGCCGAGAAACAGGAATGGTGGGGTGCGGAACTACCCATCGGGGCGAGCCATGTGCTTGCCAAAATGATGTGGCTTGCCAAACACCATCCGGATCTCTGGGCACAAACGCACCAGGTTTTGTCGGCCCGCGATTTCTGTCTTTTGAAGCTTACCGGGCAAGCCGTGTCCGATCCAATTTCCGCCTTTGGTCAGGTTGGGTTGGACCATCAATATATCGACGCGCTGATCGATCGGGTGCCGGGCGCCAAGGCCAAGCTGCCACCGCTCAAGCATTTCACCGACATTGCTGGCGAAATGACATTGGATTCCTCTGGACGCCGGGTCCCCGTCATCACCGGCACCATGGACGCTTGGGGCAACCTCTTTGGCTGCGGTGTCTTCCGGCCGGGACAAGGGATGTATGTCAGTGGGACGTCCGAAATCCTTGCCCTCGCCGGCTCGGAGCGCATCGGTGCACCCGGGATCGTTACCTTCGCGACGATTGAGGGGCTTGTGGTCAACGCCGGTCCTACGCAGAGCGGCGCGGATTCCTTGCGCTGGTGGGCCTCGACAGCCGGCGTCGAGCCGGGCGATATCCCTGCCCTCGCAGAAAAGGCGAGCCGTGCCGACAGACCGATCCTGTTCTTGCCGCATCTCGAAGGAGAACGCGCGCCGCTTTGGGATTCCGAAATTCGCGGTGCCTTCATCGGCCTCGACAGTCGTACGAGTGCGCCGCAATTCGCTCTCGCGGTGCTGGAAGGTGTCGCACTTGCGGCTCGCCACTCTATGGGCTCTCTGGTCGAGGCCGCCGGATTTCGCCCCGACTACATGCTCTATGGCGGCGGCGGCGCTCGGTCCGATCTCTGGAGCCAGATCCGCGCAGACTGCCTGGGCACACCGCTGCATCGCTTCAGCTTCACGGATGTCGGTTGCCTTGGCGCGGCCATTCTCGCAGCCGTCGGCATCGGCGCATTCCAGTCGATCGCCGAAGCTGTGCCGGCCATGACCCGTGTGGAAAGGGTGTTTGAACCCGACCCGCGCCAAAAAGCGCGCTACGACGCAATGTTTCAAGCCTATCTGCGAGCGATCGATGCGCTCCGCCCCATCGGTATCATCCATACCGATGTGCAACCGTAACCAGCACTATCGTCACTTTGGGAAGAGGAGCATGAAATTGAAAAGACTAGCAATCTGGGGAAGCGTTGCCGCTCTGTTGTCATCCGCCTCCATGGCGTTTGCCACGAACGTCACGATCCTGACGCCCTATATCAGCTCGGTGCCGACCAATGAGATGGCACAGAGCTTCAAGGCACAGGGCGAAAAGCGCGGCTGGACCGTCAGTATCATCGACACGCGCAACGATTTCGGTCAATTGGCATCACGGATGGAGGATACGATCAACGCCAAGGCGTCCGCGATCGTGTTGATTTCGGCAGATCCGGCACAGATCGGCGATCAGGTCGAACTGGCGGCGAAGTCGGGCATTCCGGTGATTTCGCTCGACGGATCGAAGAACGCAAATGTCGCGGTCAACGTTACGTCCAACAATTTCGATCTCGGCACGCAGCTTTCGGACGCGCTGTTCAAGGCACTCGGCGGCAAGGGGAATATCGTCAAGTTCTTCCATTCGGCGCATCCGGGCGTTCATCAGCGCGAATTGGCACTGGATGAAGCGCTGAAGAAGAATCCAGATATCAAGGTCATCGCAGACCATTTCGTCAAGGTTCCAGGCCCCGTCGACGACGGCCGCGTCGCCATGGAAAACATCCTTCGCCAGCACGGCGACGACATCAACGGTGTCTGGGCTGCCTGGGACGATCCTGGCGTCGGCGCCGAACTTGCCGCTGAATCGGAAAAGCCGGATGCAAAGTTCATCATCATGGGGATAGACGGCAGCCAGCAGGCAATCGACATGATCAAGTCTTGCACACGCTACAAGGCGACTTTCCGCCAGGACTTCCCGAAAATTGCCGAGATCGGCGCCGAGCAGCTCGAAAAAATCCTCGGCGGCGGAAAGGCCGACAAGGATGAGATTTCCGTCCCAGCCGTCATGGTCACGCCCGAGACGCTTGGCGTGAAGTGCCCTTGACCTGAGCGTTGGAGAGTTCCGGCCATGTTGCTTCAGATAAGCGGTCTCGAAAAGCGCTTCGGCGGCGTTCGGGCGCTGGCGGGCGCGGACCTCTCTGTGACCGCCGGCTCGGTTCATGGCCTGCTCGGAGAAAACGGTGCGGGCAAGTCCACACTCATCAAGACGTTGTCCGGCCTCGCCAGGCCGGATGACGGCAAGATTCTGGTCGACGGCGAGCACACGGCGATCGAGAGCGTACGCCAGGCCGAAGCTTTGGGTTTTCGCTTCATCCATCAGGAACTCAGCCTCGTGCCGCAATTTACTGCGGTTGAGAATGCCTTCGTCGGGCGCCCCTACCCGCGCAAAGGCCCGTTCATAGATCGTCAAGCCATGAGCCGGGTGGTGGCGGAGGCGGCCGCCAGCATCGCTCCCGATCTGCCGCTCGATGTTCCCGCCGCGCGTTTGACAACGGGACAGAAGCAGCTCGTCGAGATCATCCGCGCCTTGATGAATGATCCGGCACGGCTGATCGTCATGGACGAGCCGACAGCTTCACTCTCCGAAGGAGAAGCACAACGTTTGCATAAGGCGGTCAGGACGCTTGCCGCTCACGGTGTCGCCGTCATCTTCATTTCTCACCGGCTCGACGAAGTGGCCGAGATCTGTGACCGCTTCACGGTGCTTCGCGGTGGAAAGACGGTCGGCACAGGCGCCATGCAGGGCACGACGCGAGCAGACCTTGTGCGCTTGATGTCGGGCCACGACGAAATCAGAACCGACAGGTCCCTACCACCGCCTGTCGGCAAACCTGTACTCGAAATCGAGCGGCTGCCATTCGGAATACGAGGCAACACGATATCGCTATCGGTTCGCGAAGGCGAAATCCTCGGCCTTTACGGCTTGGTTGGTGCCGGCCGCTCCTCTTTCATGAAGATGATCTGGGGCTCGCGGCCGACCGAGGGCGGAGCGATCCGCATCGGCGGCCACTCCTTGAGGTCAGGCGACATCCGCGCTCGTATTCGATTGGGGGGAGCCTACGTGCCTGAAGATCGTCGCAACGAGGGGCTGGTGTCGGTGCGCTCGATTGCCGAGAATCTTGCGATCAGCGATCTCAAACGCGTTCGTGCCAACCCTGCCCTCCCGATCACCAGCCGCGCCATGCTGGCCTCCCGCGCCGATGCGATCCGCGAGCGGCTCGCTGTGAAAATGAGTTCGCCCTGGGCGATGCCTCTGACACTTTCGGGCGGCAATCAGCAGAAACTCCTGTTCGGCCGCTGGTTCGGCGGGCAGATCCGGCTGCTGATCCTCGACGAACCGACACGCGGCGTCGATGTCGGCGCCAAGGCGGAAATCCATGCGATCGTGCGGCAAATTGCAGCTGATGGCGCAGCCGTACTCATGACCACCAGCGACATGGACGAGCTATTCGCGCTTTCGCACCACGTCGCGGTCTTTGCAAACGGCGATATCACGGCACGGCTGGAAGGCGAGGAACTCACTCCATCCCGGATTGTCGACGCCGCATTCCATCAAGACATCAGGAAAGATCCATCCGCATGACCGGCTTTGCCAGACAATACGGAACCCTGTTCGCGCTTGTCGCGATCATAGCCGCCTTCTCCATCGTCTCCCCGGGCGCGTTCGGCTCGATGTCGAACCTGATCAACATCACGCAGCAAATGACGTTGTTGGCGATCGTCGCCATTGGGGCAACTGTCGTCATGGCGGTCGGCGAGTTCGATCTTTCGACGGCATCGATCGTGTCCTTCGGCGGGATTTTCGCGGTCTATCTCTTCAAGCTTGGCGTGCCAGCTCCCCTCGCCTGCCTGCTCGTCTTGTCGATCGCAGCACTTTTCGGCGCAATTTCCGGCTATGTCGTCTCGCGCTTCCAGGTACTCTCGTTCATCGCTACGCTCGCGGTTGGCACGATCATCGGCGGCATCACCTTCTGGATCTGTGATGGCGCAACCTTGCTCGGAGACATTCCAAGCGGGTTCCGCGATATCGGACGGGGTCATACGCTGGGCCTGCCGACATTGACATGGTGGCTGATCGCCATCGCCTTCGTTGTCTGGATCCTGCTCGATAAGCTGGAAATTGGCCGCAAGCTCTATGCCATCGGGGGAAACCGTGAGGCGGCGCGACTGGCCGGCGTCAGGATCGTCTCCAATACCGTTGCGGCTTTCATCGTCTCGGCCGTGCTGGCGGCTCTGGTCGGAATTCTGCTGACCGCCCGCATCGGCAGCGCCAACCCCACGGGCGGAGGAGGTTATCTCCTAAGCGCCTATGCTGCCGTATTTCTCGGAATGACCGCATTTCGCGAGGGTGAAGCGAACCTGCCGGGGACCGTAGTTGGAGCCGCCATTATCGCAGTTGTCGGCAATGGCCTCACCATCCTTGGCGTATCGACATTCCTTCAGGACATCATCACCGGCACCATTATCCTTGCCGCGGTGCTCGTGCGCCGCATCGGCCAAGGGACAGCCTGACATGGCGACCGCTTCACGGAAGGAACGCCCTGGCCGGTACGGACGGTTTGGCGGGCAATTCGTTGCGCCCGTGCTCTTGCCTGTGCTGGACCGCCTGGAAGCTTCATTCAACGCGGCTTGGGAGGATCCCGCCTTTCGCCGGACGTTCGAAGATCTTTTGGGACGGTTCGTCGGCCGACCAACGCCAATCTTCGAAACCGTTAGGCTGGCCTCCGTCAATGGCGGCGCCCGCATCATCCTGAAACGCGACGACCTGACCTTCAATGGCGGCAATTACGCCAATTCAGCCCTCGGGCAATGCCTGCTTGCCGTGCGGATGGGGCTCGGCTCCCTCGTCACCGATACAGGATCTGGCCAAAACGGAGTGGCAGCTGCCGCCGTCGCTGCGCGGCTCGGGCTTGCCTGCACGATCTACATGGGAAGCAGCGACGCGCAACGGCACCCCTCGACAATCAAGAAAATGCGCGCCTTTGGCGCCGATCTTCAGGTCGTGGAGGATGCTGACCGGACATTGAGCGCAGCAACCTCCGCTGCAATCCGCCACTGGATGGGCAACAGCGCTACGACAGCCTACCTCGCCGGTGCACCGATCGGCGCTCATCCCTTTCCAGCCATGGTCGGGGCATTTCAGTCGATAATCGGCCGTGAAACCCGCCTCCAACTATTGGAAGCGGGTGTATTGCCAAAGGCAATTGTTTCAGCGGTTGGCGGGGGCTCCTCAACCCTCGGCATTTTTTCCGCGTTCGTCGACGACCGTCAGATCCGGCTGATAGCCGTTGAGGCAGGTGGTGAAGGCGGCGAAGGCAAGCCGCATTCAGCCCGCCTTGCGAAAGGGCAGCCGGGCATTTTCCATGGTGCGGAAACGCTTGTGCTTGCGGACGAAAACGGCCAGATCCAGCCAACCGCATCCATCGCACCCGGACTTGCCTACCCCGGATCCGCACCAGAGCTTGCACATCTCGTCGAGCGCGGCCGCGTCGAGACGCTTACTTTTACCGACGAAGACGCACGTCAAGCGGTCCTGCGTCTTGCGATCCGCGAAGGCGTCCTGGTCTCGCTCGAAGCGGGCCACGCATTGGCCGCCGCGGAGCGCATAGCGCGCCATTATGATCGAAACGACGCCGTGGTCGTCATGGTCCCCTCCGCAGGCGACAAGGATCTCGACATCATCTGGGCGGAAAACTGCAAATGACGCGAAATCGTATCGACCTCATGTTCGCACGCCTGAAGGCGGAACGCCGCAGCGCGTTTGTTACCTTCACCGTCGCCTGCGATCCCTCCTTTGACGAAAGCCTGGAGCGAATGCGGCTCCTGGCCGAAAATGGCATCGATCTGCTGGAGATCGGCCATCCCTTCTCCGATCCAATCCTGGATGGTGCGACGATCCAGCGGGCAAATCGACGTGCGCTTGCAGCGGGAGGCAGCTTGCCTCGGACATTGGACCTGTGCGCCGCCTTCCGCCTGGATAACGACGAGACACCGATCATCCTGATGGGTTACGCCAATCCAATCAGGACCATGGGTTATGACGTCTTTGCCGCGCGCGCGGCCGCCGCAGGCGTGGATGGTCTGATCGTCGCCGACCTGCCGTTGCGGGAAGCCGACGCGCTTCTCAAACACCTCAGCAAGTATGGGCTCGTCATGATCCCGCTCGCAGCACCGTCACTGCCGACGGAAGATTTCGTTTCGGATCAGAGGGGCGTAGGCGGCTTCCTCTATTGCATCCCGGTGGTCGGGCCAACCGGCGGTCCGTCCGCATCGATCGACGTCATCGCGGATGCGGTCGAACGCTGCCGCAGCGTTAGCGGCATGCCCATCATGGTCGGCTTCGGCATCAAGACACCCGATATGGCAGCGGCTGTCGCCAAGGTGGCGGACGGCGTAATCGTTGCGACGGCCCTGATCGAGCGGTTCGAGACGATGCTTCAAGATTGCGCGCACGAGACGTTCAAGTCGACGGCCGCACAAGTAGTCGCCGACTATCGGCACGCCATTGATAGCTGAGCCTGAGCGCTCTGCTTTGGGTCGTGTGTCCCGTCAGCGGGTGCTTTAATGCACCTGCAAACATGCCCTGTGATCGGTCAATAGTTCTCACGCTTGACTCTTCCCAAAAATGAGAACATTTTGAGAACAAATCAGGGAAGATGCCATGAGCAATGCCGAGAAGTTCATTATCCTGCCGTATCGAAAGAACCGCGGTAACCTCGTGCCGGGCGAGATGCGTCAAGCATCGAACGCCGTCAGCGCCGAGAAGATCGCTTCGGCCATGTCTGCTCGCTTCGTCGGCGTTGCCGCCTATGCCGTCATGGTGGATGAGGAAACCGGTGACATGACATCGCCTCGCCTGCTGGTGAAGCATGGCGAGATATCGGATCTGAACGCGGCTTAACCGTACCTGACAACGGAAGTAAGGAGCCCCGCCGGCAGCCGGCGGGAACTGAGACGTGCGCCATGCAAACGACAGGCTATCTGATTACGCCTCAAGATGCGGAGGTCTTTCGAGAACTCGTCGCCTTTCTGGGTGAAGACGTTTTCGACCAGCGGCAGAGAGATGGCGGCATCGCCAAATCCGATGTATTTCAGCGACACATCACCCAAGCCCGAAGCGTGCTTAAGCTGCTCGACGCTTGCGATCAAAGAACCTTGCCGCCAGATTCCGTCGCCCGTACAGACCGGCCTTCGTCCTCGTCGTATTCTTCTATGCCGGGCTCTATAGGAATTGCGATCTAGGTCGAGGTTTTATCGGATGGCCAGGTTACATAGTAGTATTTTCCGGCGACCCGCCCGAAATAGGCTTTTTCGTCGGGGTGTTTGTCTACATAGGAGCCGTCAGCCGTCTTTTGGAAGGCTCCGTGATCATCGCGTTTCAGATGGTCATTCAGGAAAGTGGTCCAGTCGCTCTTGCTGATATTGTCCGCCTTGGTCGGCTTGGCTTTTGAGTCCTTGTCCCAGGCCATGATTTCCTTGCCCTGCGTGGCGTCGGTCACAGTCAACTTTCCTGCCTTCAGGGCGCTGAGCATGGATTGAGAACGCAGATAGCTTTCAGGATCGTCCGTCGTCTCCGACAGCTTGGCCTTCAATGATGCCATGAAACCATTCGTTGCGATTTCAGGCTGAGAAATGGCTGGTTGCTGGTTCGCACCGGGTGGATTTGAAGCTTGCGCCGTTCCGCCCAGACCAGGAGAGCGGGGAAAAACATCATAGATGCTAGGCTGTTTACTCGCCTTCGAGTTACTGCCGTTCTTGCTCAAGAGAGCGCTGTATTTCCTGTCTGCACTGATGGAAATAGCCATTTTCAATCCGCCAAACGTTGAAATCTCAAGACGTAATGACAGTATTGGCACAACCTTGCGTGAAGCGGAACATAGGTTGAGCATGTGGCCACTCTACCACTAATGCTAGCGAAATCCGCAAGGTGGTCAGCGCTCAGGTGGCATCGGCAAACAGACGCGAGCCGAGGTGAGCCCGCGTCAGACGGCATGAGATCCGTGAGATTCGGTTCACCGCCAACTGGTAAAGTCCGAAGCGACACATCCGAACGGCGCCCGCTGATCGCCAAAACGCTTCTTCAACTGCGCGCAACCCCAGTTGTTGAGGGGAGCTGGCATCATGTTGTTGATGTCCATCCCGGGGGAGTTGAACTGCGAGTCCGCGCTGGTCACATACCAGACCCAGTAGCCGAAAACGGCACCGATGATCAGCAGTATCACAAGCAACACTCTGGCAAGGCGCGCCGTGATCGAAGGACCCTTCTTTCGCTGCGTGACAAGCTCCAGCTGTTGCCCAACCAATTCCGCGGTAAGCGGCGCGAGAGCCCTTGAGCGCTCTTCAGCCGTCATGTCGATTCGTTCCAGCTGCTTATCCAGAAGGATGGGGAGCGCAGACTTTCCATGCCAAACGGCAAGCGCCACGGCGTGATCGCCCTTCGTGCCGACCAGCAGAGGCTCCTGCCCCAGCTCGAAACGCGTGTGGGCGGCCCGACCCGTCTTCCTGCCGGAAATCTTGTCGGCATAGGTCACATTCAACCGCTTGCCGGCCCGGTCGACACCTGTAATCTCCACCGGGACAGGGACAAGGTCAGCCGGTCGGCTCAACCCGCCGCGGACGCGCCAGACACGCAAGATCTGGTAGATCAGGCCGAGGGAGACACCTCCCAACAGGACAGCGAACACCGCAAGCGTGATGATCCGGTTCCAGAGCTTGTCGATGCCGAGGCTAAGCGTCGCGAGTTCCGGATGCTCGCCAGATATAACGAGACTGGTTTCGTAGTCACCGGTATGGGCGTCGACGAACATGATCTCGACGTCCTTGTCATACTTCTGCCCGTTATACGCATAGTTGAGATGCGCCGAGCATGTCGTGAAGAAGCCTTTTCTAGTCTCGCATTTGCCGTTACGAATATCGCCGCTGTCGAGCATCACGGGGTTCTGGTTGATCGTCCAATCCCTCAATATGCCTGGGGCTTCCCACACCACCATGAAGACGGTGAGTGCTAGCACTATCGGTAGTGAAAAATAGCTGCCTCGCGCCGTGGTAATCGCGCCCTGAGCAAGCTTGAGAGCTCTCTGGGGAAGCTGGATAGTCGGAAATGTCATTGTGCGCCTGAAGCTCCGAATGATGACATGGGCATCTGAAAAAGCCGGTCGAAGCCTGAGCCTCGCTTGATCCTGGGGTTCGACTTCCTGCCCACATCTGCCGCGCGGTAAATAGACGGCTCACCGCGAAGTTCAATAGCAGGTTGTAAAAGATCCACCATCTTTGTAGGCAGTCCGATCGACGTACAGCCGGAAGCTGCGTACGCCCCTTGGTAGGCCCTGCCCGTCAAAATTAGACAGCAACCACCTTTTGAAAGCGAGGCGCGAGCACGAGGCGGAGGAATGTTCGACGAGAGGAAAGTCGCCCTTTCATGCCAATTGAGATCAATCCCCTAGGCCAGACTTCGGCAGAGCGAGGCCCTCTGTCGAAGTCTTGGTCAGCTGCACAGGCTCCGTGACATCCGCGAGGAAGTCGCCAAACAGCCGCTCGTGACAGTCCGGAAACGGTCATGCCCATTGGAGGCGCTGGCCCCCCACCAAGGCGCATAGCGCCCAGGAAGACTGCCAGTCCTGCCCCATTTGGGAGAGTTGCGATGACGGAGACAGCGCTCTGGCATCACACAGATTTCGATGGAAAATCGCCTTGATAGCGGTAAAGCGGCAACTCGGCCAAGGACGCGCGGCGATGGATTTCGGCCATGACCGGGACGAACACACTGTTGCGGCGCTCAAGCTCGGCATGTTCTTGCAGCCACGCCGGTACGAGTTCGGCCAGTTCGGCAAAGACGGCAGCCTCGTCCACGGTGGTCAGCCGGCCCTCCTCCATGACGATGCGACCGGCGACCATGACTTTTTCGATGGACGAGCCGTTTTCAGAATAGACGAGATGCTTGGCGGCATCGTTGAACGGCATGAAGGGATAGGACCGCAAGTTCAGGATCACCAGATCGGCGGATTTTCCCACCTCCAGTGAACCGGTGACGTGCTCGAGCATCGCCGTCTTCGCTCCGCCGATCGTTGCCATGCGCAAGACCTCATCGGCTGTGACCCACTTCTCGTAATCCGGACCGGAAACGGCGTGGATGAGACCAGCTACACGCATGACGTCGAAGATGCGCGCTGTATCGTTGGATGAGACGCCATCCGTGCCAAGGCCAAGCGTGACGCCCAGATCCAGCAGGCGCCTCACCGGCGCGATGCCGGCACCGAGCTTCTGGTTGGAAATGGCGTTATGGGCGACCGAGACGCCGGCGTCCCCCATCAGTGACATGTCTTCATCGCTGACCCAGACCGAATGCGCGATCGTCGTGTTGCGCCGAAGAAGCCCCAGATCCTTCATATATGCAATAAGGCTCTTGCCGTGCAGTTCGTGCCCGGTAATCGCCTGTGTCCGCGTTTCCAGCACATGGGTATGGAATGGGACACGTTTTGCCACGGCCAGCTCCATACAGGCCATCATGAGGTCCGGCGTGCAACGCTGTGGCGCCGACGGTGCGATCATGAAGTTCACGCGCCCGGCGCGGCCATGCAAGCTGTCAAATGCGGATTTGCAGAAATCGACATAGGCGTCAGTCGTCATCGGCGGCCCGAAGTCGAGCAGATTCTGTAGTTCCGCCGGCGTCACCTCGCGCGCAAACGGCAGCGCATCGAGCGTGTGGATGTTCATGGCGGCGCTTGAGACATTCGCGCGAATACCCGCATCTTCATAAGCGCGGAACACCGTGCCGAGCCGATCGAGATCGTGGGCCGGCGGATCGAAGAAGTCGTCACAGAGTGTCGTGACGCCGTTGCGTAGCGACTCCATCGCCAGCAGCAGGCTTCGCAAGTAGAGGAGCCGCTTACCGATCGGATCGTTCATCAGTAGCGGATAGGCATAAAGCAACCAGATCTCGAGCGGCATGCCTTCATAGCGGCCGCGAAAGAAGGTTTCGCTGGAATGGGTATGAGCGTTGATCAGGCCCGGCATCACCAATCGGTCGCGACCGTCGATAATGCGGGCGCCATCCGGCGGGATCAGATTGGGGCCGATTGCGGCGATCAAGCCGTTGTCCACCAGAATGTCTCCGGCGAAAGGCTGCGTACCATGCGCTGCATCGACAGCGAGGATCATGGCGTTGCGGATCAGGATCTTGTTCATGGCGGTTTCCCTCTCCTATTGGTCCTTCAGTTCGCCGAAACTTCCCGCCGTCTTGGAGCCGCTCAACCGGCCGGAAAGCCAGACGCCGAATACGGTGGCGAGATAGGGCAGCGCTTGCAGCAGGTCGTGCGGAACCTTATCCCCGAACATCAACTGGGCGCGGATTCCGAGCGCGCCGGCAATGGCAAAGAAGAGTGCAGCCAGCGTCGCGCCGACCGGATGGGCCGCTCCGAAGATGACGGCGGCAAACGCCATGAAGCCGCGTCCCGCCGTCATTCCCTGTGCGAAGAACTGCAGGCTTCCAGCCGCAAGTTCCGCTCCGCCGATGGCGCACAGCGCCCCGCCGATCGACAAGGCCAGAAGACGCATTCGCTGCGGTTGGATGCCGACACTTCGCGCTGCAAAGGGATGCTCGCCGCTGGCGGTCAGTTGCAGGCCGAAACGGCTGCGCCGCAGCAGAAGCCACATGGCGGAAACGACGAACGGCATGGCGGCAACGAAAATCGACAGCACGCCGTAGGGGCCGAACGCTGGTCCGAGCTTCGGTACGCCAAAGGGCGCCGTCACCATTCCCTGACTGCCGAAGATCGATTCCACCGCCAGCGCCGTGCCGCCGACGCCGAGGCCCGTCAGACCAAGCCCGGCAATGATCGGATTGGCCTTCAGCTTCTCGATGACGAACCACAGAAGTATCGAGGCGGCGACGCAGAGCAGAATGGCGATGAGGATAGCCAGGATAAAGGAGTGCGTCAGCATGATGCCGAGAATGGTGGCGCAGGCGCCGATGATCATCAGGCCCTCAAGACCGAGATTCCAGACACCGGCGCGTTGCGCGATGACGCCGGCAAGGGTCACGTAGATCAATGGCGTGCCGGAGCGCAGGATAGCGATGATGATGTCGTTCATTGCGGACGTCCTCCCAGACGCAGAAGCTTCTCGACGACGTTGGATCTGGCCGTGATGAAGAGCGCGATGGCGGCGTTGATGATGTCGATCGCCGCAGCCGGCAGACCCGCCATGATCGGCAGGTATAGCGCGGCCGATGCCAAGCCTCCGAAGAAGATCGAAACGACAGCCGTGCCGACCACCGAGAGATTGGCGACAAGCGCTACCAGGATCGCGGTGAAGCCATGCGTCGGCAGAAAACCGGACGCGATGCGGCCGTTAGGACCCATCAACTCGATCGTTCCCGCAAGGCCCGCCAGTGCGCCGGAAATGATGAAACTCGACAAGCCAAGTTGCCAGAGCTTCGCACCCTGCCAGCGCACCATCGTGCCGTTTCGGCCGGCAAGGCTTGCCAGCACGCCGAAGCTGGTGCGGTTGACGAGAAGCCACATCGCTATCCCGACGACCAGCGCGATGCCGATGATCGTTGGTGACAGACCGAGCGAATTGGAAATGCGATAGGCGGCGTCGATCGGACGGCTCGATGCCTGCTGACCGGTGCCCGATGGATCCTTGAGCGGACCCGACGTCACGTAGACCAGGAGCAGGCCAGCCATGAAATTGCCCATCAGCGTGGTGATCACCTCGTCAGTGCCGGAACGCAGCTTCAGGAGACCCGGCCAGAGTGCCCAAAGCGCGCCACCCGCCATGCCGGCCAGAAAGATCAACGGCACGACAATGATGGCAGGGCCACCGCGCAAGGCCTCCGCCGCGAAGGCCGCGGAGATCGCCCCGACATAGAACTGCCCCTGTGCACCGATATTGAAGAAGCCAGCGCGGAAGGAAATGCTGACGCCCACTGCCGTGATGAACAGTGGCAGCGCCCATCTCAGGCTTTGCTCGACAGCGCCGGGCCGCAAAAATGCGCCATCGGCAACCGCGACCAGCATTTGCGGCGCGTTGTAGCCGGCAAACTGGAAGAGCACGGCGCAAAGGATCAGCGAGAGGGCTACGAAGACCAAGCTGCGGAGAATAACGACTATCTTGTTCTTCATCGTCATGCTCCCGCAGCAACGGACGTTGCGCCGACCATGGCCGCGCCGACAGACTGAATATCGTATGGTCCGACGAACTCACCAGCAACGCGGCCGGACAGCATGACCACCACACGGTCGGAAATATCGAACAACTCGTCCAGATCCGAAGAGATCAACAGGATCGCCACCCCCTTGTCGCGCGCTTCGCGCAAGGCTTTCCAGACGAAAGCGGTGGCGCCAATATCGAGCCCGCGTGTCGGTTGCGCCGCGATGATGAGCTTGGCGTCGGCGTCGATTTCACGCGCTAGAATGACTTTCTGGGCGTTGCCTCCCGATAGCGAACCGGCCTGCTGCGTGGAAGCGTGATAGTGAACACCCCAGTTCTTCAGCGACTGGTCACAGCGCGCGCGGATTCCTGCCGGTTTGACAAGCTTCAGGAGAGAGCCCTGCAGCAACTCGCGTGCGCTCCAGTTCTCCCAGAGAGAGCTGGTCAGGCTGAGACCTTCGACATTGCGTTCGAACGGAATGATGCGAAGCCCAGCGCCGCGGCGGGCCGCCAGCGTCTTTTCCGTAACATTCTGTCCGGCAAGCATAATCGCACCGCCCGAGAGGGTCGCAAGGTTGGCAATGGCACGTACGAGCGTTTTCTGCCCGTTGCCCTCGACACCGGCGATGCCGACGATCTCGCCCGGTTGGATGGACAGGCTGACATTATCGAGTGCCGCCCCCTCGTCATCAGGCAAAGTAGAGACGGATGTCATCGTCAATACCGGCTGTCGCGCGGCGCGGCCAGAATTTCCGTGGAGCGGGATGTCTCCCGGTTCGCCGACACCAAGCAACGCGTCCCTGTCCTTTGCGCTTTGCGGACGCGCCGCATCGCCAACGATCAATGCCGTCAGCTGTTCAGCCGTGAGACCGGCCTTCGGCAGCGGCCCTTCGACGCGCCGACCGCCTCGCAATACGCTGATCGTGTCTGCGATGGCGAGAACCTCCCGGATCTTGTGAAGAATGAGAATGACGGTAACACCGCGCTCCTTCAGCCGCCGCACGCGGGCGAAGAGCGTCTCGATCCCGGCGGGAGAGAGAACGGCCGTCGGTTCGTCGAGGATCAATACTTTCGCGTCGGTGACAAGAGCGCGGGCGATCTCGATGCTCTGTTGGGTTTCGACCGGCAGATCGCGAATGCGCCGCGAAAGGTCGACCTGGATATCGAGGCTCTGCAAATGCGCGCGCCATTTTTGCGCCAGCGCCTTGCGCGAATAAAAGCCTCCATGGCCCGGCGCACCGAACTCCATCACTTCCGCAACCGTAAAGGATGGCGGCAGAGCAAAGCTCTGATGGACAAGTTCGACGCCCGCTTCGCGGCTGTCGCGCACATGGCCTGTACGGATGGCCCGTCCGGAGATTTCGACCTGGCCGGCAGTCGGCTGCACGAGGCCGGACGCGACACGGGCGAATGTGGTTTTGCCAGCGCCGTTCTGGCCGAGAACGGCATGAATGAGGCCGGCCTCGAATTCGATCGAAACGTCCGAAAGCGCCGTCACATCGCCATAGCGGACGGTTACGTCGCGGCATGCGAGCGCAGGCGGTGAGTGATTGGACATGAGAAGCTTCCCGACATGATTCTGCAGGCCCGTCGCTATCGCCGGAGCCCAAGATGCTCTGGCCGGCTGCCGTTAGGCAACCGGCCGAACTGGTATTAAAGAGTGGTCTTGAACGCGACCTTGACGGAGCCGTCAAGAATGCCGGCGCGCACCTTGTCGACGTCCTTCAAGGCCTCCTTTGCCTTTGCCGTCAGCTCTGCCGGACCCTGCTCTGCAAATAGCGGTGAAGGGATGAAGTTGATGACACCTGTCCCGAGACCGGTATGCTCGTGGGCGCCGCCCTTCCATGCCGCTCCGAGAGCCTTGCTCACTTCGTTGTAGAGTGACACGCCAAAGTCCAATCCGACGATCGAGATCACCGACTTAGGCCCGAGCGCGAACTGCGCCGGCGAAAGGCAGCTGACCATCCGGCCCTCCTTCTCGTTGGCCGCAGCGATGATGCCGCCATCGGTGGCTGCCGCATCTGTCTGGATATAGTCGATGCCATCATTGAACATCTGCGTCGCAATTTCCTGACCTTTGGCCGGATCCTGGAACGAGCCGGCGAAGGCGGCCGTCACCGTGGCATTGGGGTTGACCGATTGGACGCCGGCCTTCAGCGCGTTGAAATCGGCGTTGAGCGGCGGGATGGAAACACCGCCAATGAAGCCGATCTTGCCGGTCTTCGACATCTTGGCGGCAAAGACGCCGGAGAGAAAGCAGCCGAGATAATAGTCATAAGAGACCGTAACGACGTTCGGGATCGCAGGTTCGAAGGGATCGGCAAACAGCTGGATCCATTTGGTATTGGGGTAGGATGGGGCAAGCGCCTTGAACGGCTCTGCGACTTCATTGAAGGTCGAGACGATGATGGAGGCGCCGGCATCGCCGAGCGTACGGAACACCGTCTCGTAAGTCGCGGGATCCTGCGCATAGACGGCTCGATAGGTGAACCCCTGCTCCGTCGACAGCTGCTTCAGCTTGGCGATCATGGCGTCGACCGGGCCGTTGTCACCGGCCGCCTGCGTGTGAACAAGCGCGACGAGCCCGCCGGCGGCACGCGCCGCTTGCGGCATCACCCCGGCAGCAAGACCAAACGCTGCGGCGCCGGCACCAAGCTGGAGGAAGGTGCGGCGATCGATGCCGCGAGAAAGATCGTTGTCACTTCTTGAGTTTTTCATGTCTTCAGTTCCCTCTTTTGTATTTATGTGAAGTCTATCCGTTGAACACGCTTAGATGGCCGGCGAATAGGATGCCGGGTTCATGATCATGACCTCCTGCCTCTGGATGGCATCAAGCGCCCAGACACAGGCGATGAAGGATTGCCACTCCGGATCGGCATACATGGCCTGGCGACGCGCTTCGCGGTCCGCCAGGCTGTCATAGGCCCACATCAGAACGGTGGTGTGCAGAGTGCCGATCTCGGAGACGTAAAGCCCGACGAAACGGTTGAGATGGCGCTTCTGGATCGGCAGACCCTCGGCCTCATACTTCTTCATCCATTTGTCGACCGTGCCCGGTTTGAACGTATAGGTGCGGTGTTCGAGGATCATTGCTTATTCCCTTCAGGCGTTCAGGATGAATTCGGCACACTTCTCGCCGATCATGATGGCGGGCGCATTGGTGTTGCCGCTCGAAATGACCGGCATGATCGAAGCGTCGGCGACGCGCAAACCATCGATGCCGTGCACCTTGAGCTTGGCATCGACGACCGCCATCGGATCATTGCCCATCTTGGCGGTGCCGACCGGGTGGAAGGTGGTCATGGCGGTGGCGCGGAGCCATGCGGTAAGCTCGGCCTCGTCCTTTGCCGTCGGGCCAGGAGCCAGTTCGAGGCCGCGATAGCCGTCGAACGCTTTCTGGTTGACGACATCGCGCGTCAGCCTGATGGCGTCGATCATGGTACGGATATCGAACTCGTCGCGCAGATAGTTGGCGAGAATCTTCGGCTTGTCGGTCGGATTGGTCGACCGCAAGGTAATCTCGCCGCGGCTGACCGGATTGACCGGCCCGACGCGAATGGTGAAGCCATGATTGGCCTCCACGCGCTGCTTCTTGCGAAACGGATTGGGGAAATGCAGGTTGGCCGTCTTTTCCAAAGCCGGCATGAAATGCAGCTGGATATCTGGCGCCACCAGCCCATCGTTGGAACGAATGAATGCACCAGCCTCATAGGGAAAGGTTGTGGTGATCCCCTCTCCGAACAGCATCCCCTGCGCAACTGCGGGGATCAGCTTGTCGGCACGGAGGTCGCCGAAGAGCGTTATGGGCTTGCTGCACTCCCAGCTCATCACGCAGTCGACATGGTCCTGTAGGTTCTTGCCGACCCCTGGAAGATCAAGAATCGGTTTGATTCCGAGCGCCTTCAATTCGTCCGCCGGACCGATCCCCGACAGGAGCAGAGCCTTGGGCGTATTGACGACCCCCGCCGACAATACGATCTCGCCGGCGGAGCGCGCCACCGATATGGTTCCGGCTTTTAGATATTCGACACCAGTTGCGCGGCCGTTCTCTATCAACAGCCGCGTGGTTTCAGCCCCGGTGATAACCGTAAGATTGGAGCGATGCATGGCCGGACGCAGGAAGGCCCACGAGGTGGACCAGCGCTTGCCCTTTCGAATAGTGAAATCGTAACGGCCGAAACCTTCCTGAGTTTCACCGTTGAAGTCGTCATTCAAAGGGTAGCCTGCCTGCTGACCGGCTTCGCAAAACACATCCATCAGCGGATTGTGCCCGCGCGCGCGGCAGACAGTCAGCTCCCCATCGTCGCCATGAAACGCCCCATTGCGTTGCACGTGGGATTCCGAGCGGCGAAATGCCGGTAGAACTTCCTCATAAGACCAACCGGGCAAGCCGAACTGCGACCAGCGATCATAATCGTGGCGATTGCCGCGGACATAGATCATGCCGTTGATCGTCGACGTGCCACCGAGAACCTTGCCGCGCGGCCAGTAGAGCGAACGGCCATTGAGGAAGGGCTCCGGCTCGGTGTGATAATGCCAGTTGTAGATACCGGAGTGAAACAGCTTGCCCATCAACATCGGCAGGCGAAACAGCGGATTCCGATCCTTGCCGCCGGCTTCCAGCAGAAGGACGCGATTCTGGGGATTTTTCGACAGGCGATTGGCGAGTACGCAGCCTGCGGAGCCGGCGCCTACAATGATGTAATCATATTCGGGTGAAATGCTCATAATTTACCATGCGACGGGGCTCGCGCCCCTCGCCTCAAGATAGGAATTGCAAAGAAGAAATGGATTTTCGCGGCCAAGCACGCGCTCTGCGAAGGCCGGATGATCACGCAGAACCAAAGCATAGCTACCGTGCTCGCCTTCGCTGAGGCCGGCTGCCGCAAAGATGTCGGCTGCCGCATCGCCAAATCCGATAAAGACCATCGACTGATCGCGCTCACGCAAGGTGGCAATCACCTTGAGCATCAACGGCCGCCAGAAAGGCAGATGTCCCCTCGCCTGGTGCGGATCTATATCGACCTTGAAACGCGAGAGCGTCAACGATGCATTGAGCAGAAGCACGCCCTGGCGAACCCAACGGTCGCCGATCGCGCTTGGCTCCTCAAAACCGTGATCCGGATCGCAAAGCATCCGCCGCACGTCCGGCCAACGCGCGAAGCTTTCTGAAAGGCTTTGATCGCCAGTCCGTGCCGCGGCGATGAGCTGCATGTAGGCCCGAATGCTCTTCGAGAACATCTTGTCGAGCTCGTTCCATGAAGCGAGATTGCCGGCCTCGAATGCGCGGCCGGTTGCAAAGCCCGGCTCGGGATAAGGATCCTGCCCTAGGATCATGCAGCGCACGTTCTGCGGCGCGATGCCATCGAAGGCTGCGAGCGCGTGTGCGCCTTTCGGTTGTCCAGGAAAATGACGTCCGCGGCGCGCCGGGAAGATCGGCTCCCAGGCCTCGAATTCCAAATCTCCGCCGACGCGATCAAAGTCGTCGCCGATATCGCCGAGTGCTACACGCCAGTCGGACGGCAGATCCGCCTCCCAACCGGCAAGTGTTTCCACCATGGCATCTCTTAACGTCATTGGCACGAAATCGTCTCCCCCGCGTTTTCGCTTGTTGAGTGGAGACTAGACAAAACCTGACCAAAGTGTCAACTTACTATACATAGAAAAATGACGCCTTGGTCAGCTTTTCCTGATCATATCGTCAACTTTTTGGACGAACGCCAAAGCCCGCTTTTCAGTGGAAAAGCGGGCTTTGGCGACCGAGCGCTGTTGCCATTTTCAAGCGTCGGTTCAAAGCATAGGACATGAGAGGACGGAGCGGGCATGCCACGGGAACATAAGGATCCGGACGAAAAAATCCGCGAACGCAACATTCGGCTGATCATCAAGGCCGGGATAGAGATCTTTTCGCGAAAGGGCTATGACGGTACGCGCATCGCCGAGATCGCAGAGGCGTCCGGTCTGCCGAAGGCGAATGTCTATTATTATTTTTCGTCGAAAGAACAAATCTACACAGCCATTATCGAGCACTTGCTCGAAGGATGGGACAATGCACTGAAATATATAACAGCAGACCGGGAGCCGGCGGAGGCTTTCCGCCTCTATATCCGTGCCAAGCTCGACTATACTCGAAAGAACGTCGCAGAGAGCCGCCTCTTCGCAAGCGAAATCATTCAGGGCGCCCGCTTCCTGAAAAAGAAGGATCGCCAGCACGTCCGCGATGTCACCGACAGGCATGTCGCAGTGGTGGAGGCCTGGATCGCCGAAGGGAAGATCCTGCCGGTCGATCCCCGGCATCTGTTCATCATGCTCTGGGCCTCTACGCAATTCTATGCCGACTTCGAACCGATCGCTGCCGACGGACTGAAAAAACCCCGACTGAAGGTTGAGGATTACGAGATGGCTGCAAAAACGATCGCTGAAACAGTGTTGCGAGGCGTCCTTCCGCAAGGCTGAACGGCCGCTCTAGATAAGCCGCGTCAAGACAGACTTGGTCAAGCGCCGCGACGGCTCATCGGCGAATCGCCATAGCAGATATGAAATGCAGATCAGGAGCAGCACAGTTGCGGCGACAACAGCTTCCGGCGAAGCTGCCGATCCAACCCTATTGAAGATCACATAGCCGATATGCTGATGCAGCAGATAGAGAGGGTAGCTAATGCCACCGAACGCAAGCAGCACCCCTGCGGGCAGAAGCGATCGCTGTCTCCTTATCGCCAGTGCAATGATTGCGATAATGGCGAGGCAGGAGAGACTGACCACAAGATCACTATAGCTGGTTCCATAGTTGACGCGATTCCATTGCGTCAGCTCCATCGACTGATAGATCGCAACCATGACTGATAGAACAAGCAGGACGACATTGCGGGTGCGATACCCCTCTCGGAATATCATATAGAGAACCAGGCCGGCGCAAAAGAACCCGCTTTCATCGGTCAGAAAGAGATGGCGCATCAAGACACTGCCGAAAAACATCCGATCTATGACCGAGACGAGAAGCCAGCCAAGAATAATGATCGGGTACGTCTCGCGTTTGAACCGGCCCAACATCATCAGCACAAACACCCAGCCGTAGAAGACGATCTCATAAGAGATCGACCAGTACGAGCCATCCATAAGCTGCTGCCCCAGCAATTCCGGCTTGATGATCAGATTGGCTGCCCATTGAAAAATGGTCGCGTTGAGATGCGGCGCGCCGCAACCGATGACGATCAGGAACGTCAGCGTCATGCAAAGTACGAACATCGGATAGATGCGTGCGAAGCGGGCGATGCCGAATTGCATGGGCGTTCGCCCTTCCGCCGAATAAGCGATGACAAAACCGCTGATCACGAAGAACATCTGCACACCCAGATATCCGTATTTTAAAAGCCATTCCCAAGCCGTGAGGGACATATCCGTCACGCCTAGCGTGCGCCCTCGAAATCCGAAGTGGAAGAGCACCACCGCAAGTGCGGCCAGCAACCTAAGTTCATCAAGAACGCCGACGCGAGCACCCTGAGCGACATGTTGCTGCTGCGTCATGGCGATGTCCAAATCATTGTAAGCGCATGGAGGCCAAACCAATCCTGAGCTTCAGCAGCCATACACTCAGCCGAGATTCGGAACAAGAACAGGGGCCTTGCCCGCATACGCCATTGGCACAGAAGCCAATGAGAGAAGCCCACTCCCTCTCAAGCTCGGAAAGCCCTTTCGACCTCGCCCTAAAGCGAAAGGACGCAGATCTTCGATCAGGAGCTGATCGACTGGAAATCCAGCTCACCGGAAGCCGCGCGCACGGACGAATCGCCGCCCAACTCACGGCGGACCATCAAACAATGTCTAGCGGTAACATGTCTCGGAGGATAGAAGTTCGTTGTGCTGGCGGCAAAAGTAAAGCGTGTCGTCCGGCTGCGGGCTAACACTTCTTCTCGCCTTGTCCTGAACAACCTGAAGGCAAGGTCGAATGCGGCGTGAAAGCCGCATGACCGCTACAGAGATTCTCATGAAGTCTCTGGATAATGCTGTTGGGCGGGCAGAGGGCAATAAGGGATGTCGCCATCCCCGTCCCGTCATAGTCCGCGCAATCCGATCGTCTGACTGGAAAGCGTCTCGATGAGACTTAGTTGCCGCGGCTGCCGTTGACAGCAAAAGCGATGTGCGAACGCGAAATACCAAGGTCGGCAAGCGCGTGATCGTCCAATGCGGAAAGTTCGCGGATTGCTCTACGAGCCTCGGTAAAACGTTTAATCTTCTCAATAACTCTCATTTCTGTCTCCTTTGTTTCTGAGCGCTAAATAAGCATTTACCCGCCTAAATAAAATGCACATGCCTGCAGGAGAGGCATGCCGCTTTTGCAAGGCTCACTAAACGCTTTGGCAACCAAGCAGGCGAAACAAAGGCAGGGCAAAGTTCCTATTTGGCTGAACGCGCCACTGGCCGTACCTCATCAGGTCAAGGACTTCATCCGCGCTAATGGTGATAGACCCGTCGTCATTGTGAGCGACAGCGACGAAGACGTGCACTAGCCAACGGCAAAGCCGACTGCAACGCCGCCACAGATGGGCGCGTGTCCGACGACAATGGTTTTGGGGCATGGTATCGTCGCCGGACGCTGCACTGTCCGGCTCGCGGGTGGTGTCCGAGCCGGTATTTAGAATATTAGCATCTACCACAGGTTTAGCGAAGCTGCCCGGATGGGCAGGATCGCCCCACCATCCGGCCTACCTCGAAAGTTCATCGGGCGGAGCTCTGTCTATTGCTTGCCCTATCGTTGACAAGCACTGTCGGCTGCTGTTTCAATAACGTCTTGTGATCTCCATGCCGCATTCGTGAATCTATGATCCGGGCAGATAGCGCTTTCCCATCAAGAGGTTTCGCAGAGCAGTTCCTGGCCGTTGTGACATCGGCCATACCGCTGAGCGGCTGCTGTTTTTATAGGGTCGACGAAGGACGCCACGTCCTCGATCATCAGTTGCTTAACCTGTCGTCTTACTGGAAGCAGCGCTACTATCATCACTTCTGGCGCGTCGATCCGCTTCATCCAAAACGGGTCTCGGATGCTTCGTGCCGGCTGCAGGTGTTTAGTCGAGAGACGGCCGAAGAGAATTTGGGAACGCTTGAATATTTCGAGCAGTTTTTGAAACCGCAGAACACCGCCTATCAGACCGAACTATATTTCTGGCTGGGGACCCGAATGGTGGCCGGCGCGTCCTTGCTGCGCAGCGCCTCCGAAGGCGCCTTTACCACGCAGAATATCGACTTTCTCGACAAGTTCGTCGCGTTCACGGAACGCAACCTGTTCTTTCTCAATGAAGAAGAGGAGTGGACGTGCGATGGCTTTGCCGAAATGACCCCACGCGAGCGCGAAATCGCATCGTTCATCGGCGAGGCCATGTGCAACAAGGAGATCGGCCGGCGCCTCAACATTGAGCTGCCGACCGTCAAGACGCATGTGAGTAGGGTTCTCGCCAAAGCGGGTGCGCGCAGCCGGGCGGAATTCATCAAGAAGCTGAGATCACGCTGAGGGATATCTTTAGGAGGCGCGGCGGCGATTAAAAGATCGGCTTGGCTCGTTCGATCGGGAACGATTAAGGGCTATGGCTATGGCAAGCGGTCAAACATGGCTCGACCGCCTGTCCGCCGCGCCCGCTACGCTGCCCTTTTGCCGGCAACGCCCGACTGCGGCCCGGAAATGGATGCGACGCCGATACCGATCGCTGCGGAAAGCGGTATGAGCCAGGGCGCGTAGTCCAACAGACCGAGGTTGCCGGTCAGCGTCGCATAGTTCATCACCACCAGAACTGCCACGATAGCCAGCCCCGCCGTTGCCAGCAACCCGATCGTCAGATCGAACAGGAAACCCGCCTCCCGTCGCGAGCTTAATGTGAAGACCACGACCGAGAGTGACGTCGCCGCCTGCAACAGAATGATCCCAAGCGCCGCAAGACCAAAGGTGCTGGAAAGAACGGTCATCAACGGATCCGCGTCGCCAAACGCAAACGCCGCCACCAGAACGGAGGTAATGGCAGAGACAACCAGGCTGGCTATATGAGGCGATTGCAGCCTTGCGTGCAGACGTCCCAGTGCCTGCGGTAGCATGGCCTCGCGCCCCAGGGCGAACAGATAGCGAGACGCGGCGTTGTGCAGGGCGATCGTCGCTGCAAGCGCACTGGTCATCATCAGGAATTCGACAGCAACGATGAAGGCCGGATGCAGATAAAGGCCAAACGCGCGGAAGATCAGCGTTCCGGGGTTCTCTCCAGCCGCCGCGACGACCTTGTCCTCACCGAAGCCAATGATGACGGCCCACATGGCGATCGCATAGAAGACCGCGATGAAAAGGACCGCGGCGATCAATGCCCGGCTGACCGTGCGATGTCCTTCCTGTGCCTCGTCGGTGTAGATGGCCGCGGATTCGAAACCCAGGAACGAGCAGAAGGCGAACATTAGACCGAGACCGAAGGAGCCGCTGAAGACGCCCGATAGCTTGAAGGAGCCGAAGGTTACAACGGCGGGACTGGATGGCCAAAACACAGACACCACCAGAGCCACCAGGATCAGGATCTCGAGCGTCAGCAACACCGACAAAAGACGCGCGCCGAGGGTAATTTCGCGATACCCCACCAATCCGACGACAAGCAGCGACAGAGCCGCCCAAACCTTCCAGGAGAGATCGAAACCGAGATTTTCCGCGAAGAACACATTGGCGAAGAAGCCGAAACCGGCCGTGCTGCCCACGACCATCATGAGATAGACGACGATCGCCACGAATGCCGCAGCGCCGCCCGCACGAGCGCCCAGCCCATGCCGGACATAGGCATAGAAGGCGCCGGAGTGAGTGACATGCGGGCTCATCCGTACGAAGCCTACCGCAAAAAGGATGAGCACGACGCCGGAAATCAGGTAGGAGGCCGGCATGCCCACGCCATTGCCGAGCAGCACCCCAAGCGCGCCATTACCGGCAATCGCCGCAAGCGGCGCTGCGGCAGCAACCACAAGAAAGAAGATATCGATAGCCCTAAGCGCCCGCCGGGGCGCGGAATTGGAAGTGGTCATCACCAGGGATCCTAGAAGGCGAGAGACGAGATGGAACCAGACGGACGTTCAGCGCTGCTCATGGCAGGGTGACACGCTTGCCTTCCAGCGGCGTCGACAAAGGCCCACGCAATAGCTGCTCATCAGGACCAAAGAATTTTGCCGAGGCGGTGCCCTTCAACGTGTTGCCGGAGACTTCGACTTCATAGGAAACCTCACCGCGGCTGACGAACTTCGCCGTCTTCCGATCCGCGGTGACTTCCACGAATTTGCCGAGAATCTTGTCATGCTTGCGGATCCAGATGCCCTTCCCATCGCTATCGCTATTGTCCGGATTGCCCGCATCGGGATTGGCCTGCTGCATGGTGCCATCCGCGTTGAAGACGAACATGTGATGGGTAAACGGCGCATCGGGCGCGACAACGACCCAGGTTCCGACGATGTCATCCCGCTTAGGCTCGGTGGCTGAGGCAAGCGCGATCGGCACGGCAGCCAAAACAAGTGTCGCGATCGCCGGAATAGCTAGCGCCCGCCGGGCCAGCGGCGGCAAAAAACGTTGCAAATTCATCGATAATCTCCCAGTTGGTTTGATTGTTCGACAGCTCGCCCAGCCGTTCCGCGACCCTTATTTTTATCTGCGGAAGCGGCTATCGGGCGGACCGTCAATTGTGGTTATCCGTTGTGCCAGGGCCGCCACAGCGCCTTGGCTTCGTTCCAATCGTCTTCGCCTTCCGGCGAAGATGGCGTGTAGCGCGCGCCGGGGACCGCGTGGTGCGGCAAGGTCCAGGTGCCGCGTTCTACCAGGCGAGCAATGTTCGCCCGGTAGATCTCGTCGACGGCGGCATGGCGCTCGGGATCCACTTCCATCCACAGATTGCTGGGATGGATGGGCCTATCGTACATGCGGGCGAAAAGCTCGGTGCGAAGGTCCTTCAGCCAGTTCGAATTGAGGTTCATGGCACGAAACTGGCGAAGCGCCTCGATATCGATGACGGCTGCGACCATCGTGTTGGCGCCGCTTGCGGAATGGGACATGATGTTGCCGCGATAATCGACGATGTGCCCGTTTCCGCCGGCGATATCGATCGGGTGCCGCGAACTCGGCGAGAGATAGACCGGACCAATGTTCGGGCAGAGCATGTAGACGCTGTTGAAATCGGCATGGGCGCGATTCTGGATCATCCAGCTTCCTCCGCCCGGATAGCCTGAACCGGTCATCGGCATCGCCTCCGACGGCCGATAGATCACTTCGGCGCCTCCAAACGCCAAAGCGCGCACAGCTTCCGGATATTCGCCGTCAGAGCAGCATATTGTACCGATATTGCCGATATCGTTGGTTCGCAGCACGGGGTAGAAGGCCTCTATCCCGTCTCCAAAGCGCTCGATCCAGCGGTCATAAATATCGTGCGGCGTGCAGCTGCGCTCGCGGCACCAGATATGGTTCTTCGCGGCTCGATGGACGACGTCGCCCTTGCGATCGATCACAAAGAGCGTGTTGAAGAAGCGATCCTCCATAACGTCGGGCCAGCGCGCTTTGCACTGCCCGATAATGTAGGTGTCGTAGTGGCGTGCGAGCTTGCCGAGCGCTTCCGTTTCCTCGCCGGGAAGATCGATGAACATTTCCCTTGCGGCCGTGACATGCGGCACGTCGAAAATCTCGTCGGTGAAACCGGTCAACGCGCCCTCGGCCAGTGCGACGACCCGCACCGGCGCGTTGATCGAGCAGATGGAAATCGACGCGTGGATCGCCTCCTCGATGGTTTCGAGGTTATGGCGGATGTGCCGCCGCTCCGCAGTTCCCGTGACGATCGTTGAAAGTCCGATCGCCATATAGGGCGCGACGTAGCCTTGCCGCTTGTCCATGCATTGCTCCTCTCACAATTGGGAAACCTGCGGATGCAGCAGACGTAGCTACTGTTCACGATGCTATCGAGCTGCTCGACCGCGGTGTCCCAACGCCAATTCAGGCGTGGACAGAGGCTAGGAGACTTGCAGAGGCGTGACTATGATACTGAGGTATTACATAGCTGGCCGTCCGCCATTGTTTTAAGCATTGGCGGCCTTCTCTATTTCAGCGTAGACGCCAGTAGGAAACCTGATCCCCCCGCCAGACCGGGTCCGGGATGGGTCGATGCCCCGATATGATAGAGACCGGGCACATGGGTCTTGTGATTGACGGATGTCTTGAACGGACGCCAGAGAAAGAATTGGTCGAGCCCGCAGAAGCCGCCATAGGGATCGCCGCCCACAAGATTGATATTCATGGCCTCCAGATCGGTGGGGGAGTAGCACCGCCTTGCGAGCACGGCCTCGTCGAAGTTTTCGATGTGGAAGCGCAGCATGGCTTCGACCCGGTCGGCAAAGGCTTCTCGCAGGGGCTCCGTCCAGCGGCCATCCGCGGGGCATTCGATTTCGCCCGCAGCGTCGCCCTTGATGAAGCGTGGTGTATCGGGCAACTGCAGCCACAGGATCGCACCGCCTTCCGGCGCGCGGCTCGGATCAAGCGCCGTCGGCTGCCCCACGCAAACGGTCGGCTCCGCCGGCAGAAGTCCGCGTTCCGCCTCATTGGCGGAGCGCGAGACGCCGTCGAGGCCCGATGTCAGATGCAATAGAGCGACCTTGCCCAATTCATCACCCTGTCGCCAGCGTGGCGTCGTCTTCAGCGCATAGTGCATTTGCATGTTGCCCTTGCCGTAGCGATAGGCCGACAACCCCTCGCTGACTTCCTGCGGCAGTGGCGCGGACAGGCCCTTCAAGAGGCTGTCGTAGAGCTGGTTGGGCGTCACCGAGGCGATAACGCCATAGCGCGCCTTCAGGCGCCGCCCATCCGCAAGGATGACACCCCCTGCCCGACCGGAGTTGTTCGTCTCGATGCCGGAGACATCGGCGCCCGTCATGATCTCGCCGCCGTGGTCACGGATCAGCCGCTCAAAGGCGCGCAACAGGTTTTCCGCGCCGCCCTTGACGATCGGGCATCCGGCCGCCTCAATGGCAAAACCGATGACCCGCGCCATTTCCGCCGAGTAATTGCTTTCCGGGCCGAGGCCGCAATGCAGCACCCATGGCGCCCAGAGCGCGCGAATCTCCTCGGATCTATAAGTCGTTTCAAGATAGCCGCGTGCCGGAGCAAGCGCTTCTCCGAACCAGGCCGCCAAGCCACGCAGGCCCCGCTTCCATGCCTCCCTTGCCACTAGCTTGGCCGTTTTGCTGGACCAGAGATTGCCGCCGAGAAGCCCAAAGACGAAGCCGGCATTGCCCGCAAACCGGCTCATGTCCGCGTCGAACGCCTTTCCATCTCCCGGACAAATCGTCTCAAAACGATCGATGTTGCTTTTGCGATCCATCGCGAGAATTGCATGACTGCCATCGGGTCGCAGCACTCCGGTCGGCAAAGGCGAATGGCAGAATTCCAGTCCGCGCGCTTCAAGATCCTTGCCGATGGCGCCGTAGGCCGGAGACGTCAGGAAAAGCACCATCGTCGTCGCCATGACATCGTGCCTGTAGCCGGAGGCGGTGATTTCCTCCGTGCGCAGGCAACCACCAATGCGGTCATTGCGCTCCACAAGCAGGACCTTTTTGCCCTTCTTTCCGAGCATGGCCGCCGCGACGAGCGCATTGATGCCACTTCCGATGATGATGTAATCCGGTTCAGCCATAATCTACCTCAAGCGGGAAAGACCCCGCCTGATATGGCGGGGCATGTTTTCTCTTTACGATGTCGCCAAGGTGCAGCGCGTCCTTTTTCGCCGCTCAGGCGGCGAGCCGCTGCAGATAGGCGTCCGCTTCCTCCGGTATGGCGAACCATGGGAAGAAATCCCTCGGATCGTTGAAGCCGTTGGCAATGCGGTGGGCAAGCGCCGGATAGGCTTGAGCCGACCCCATGATGTTGAGGACATGCGGCGGTGGCGGTGAAAGCAGCGCATTCGTCCAACCGACGACATATTGTGCATAGCTCCAATAGGCCTCGAAGGTCGCGTGCATGAAAGCCGCATCGAATGCCCTTTCTCCATGCGCCAGGATGGCGTCGAGATAGCATTTCGCCGCCTTCGAGGCGTTGTTGGAACCCTGACCGGTGATCGGATCGTTGAGGCAGACCGCGTCTGCAAGACCGAGCACCAGCGCGCCGGACGGCAGATGGCCGATCGGTTTGCGGACCGTCGGCGCGAAGGCGCCCGCCAGACGGCCGTTGTCGTCGGTCAGCGCAACATGCCGGCTGCGCTCTCCTTCCCACGGCAGAAAGGTATCGAGAATCCATTTCGACTTTTCAAGGTGCTGTTCAGGAGATGCAACTTCTTTCCAACAGTCCATCGGGCCGCCCGGAATACCCTCGAACACCATGATGTCGCAGGGGCCGGTGGTCGTGATTGCCGGGAAATTGAAGTATTCGCCGACGCCGGGGATCAGATTGAAGTTCACGGCGGAATACTCAGGGCGAGGCGTCATGCCGGTGACATAGGTCAGCGCCAACGCCCGCTGCGGTTTGTCGAAGGGCGAACGCTCCGCATCGCGCTCGAACATCTTGGCGATATCCCCCTTCCCGGCCGCGACGATCACGAGATCGCTTTGCCGGGCATAGGTTTCGAGGTCTTCGATACCGGCATCATGGATGGTCAATTGACCGCCGCGACGCTCGAACTCCGCCATCCAGCGCGGTACCTTTACGCGCTGATCGACGCTTAGCGCCGGACCATCCAGCTTACCGTTCCATTCGATCGCCTTGCTGCCGGAACCGTCCGGGGCCGGCACGACGAAATTGATGGAATCCACCGTCGGACAAGTCTCGTCCCAGAAGTTGAGCCCGAGATCACGCTCGTTCTGCAGGGCGGCATCGAACATGCATTGGCTCGAAAGCACTCGTCCAACGGCGATTTCCTCTGCCGTCCTATTTTGCACGACATGAACCGCATGGCCTGCATCCAGAAGACCACAGGCAAGCTGCAGTCCCGATTGGCCGCCACCGACGATGGTGAAATTCCGCTTTTTTGTCATCTCGCTCCCCTTATCTCTTTGAAATCGTGACACTCGGCACTCAGTCCATTAGTCGCGGAATCGCCGGTTCGTTCCGCTCTGGTCCCATTGCCGTGTAACCGCCGTCGACGCGGATATCCGTGCCGGTGATGAAGCTCGCATTGTCCGAAAGCAGGAAGGCGACGGTCTCCGCCACCTCCTCCGGTCCGCCCGTACGGCCCAGAAGATGAAAATCCTTCGCAACGCTGTCGGCCTTCTCACGAGTGTTCTTCGTGAGTTCCACCATGACGTTGCTCCAGGTCCAGCCCGGCGACACGGCGTTGACGCGAATGCCTTCCGGTGCAAGATCCATGGCCTGATTGCGGGTGAGCTGCAGGATCGCCGCCTTGGAAACGGGATAGACCCAACGCCCGGTCTGGGCGACGCGCGACGAAATGGAGCCGAAATTGACGATGGCGCCTTTGTTTTTCGCGAGATGCGGACGAGCGGCCTGCATCAGCGCAATCGATCCCAGAATGTTGACATCGAAGGCCTTGAGCCAGTCGGCGCGGGTGGTGTCGGCGCCATTGTCGAGATAGGTGCAGGCGACGTTGACAAGAAAATCCAATCGGCCGGTCGCCTTCACTGTCTCGTCGATCAGAGATTTGATGTCATCGTCGCTAGTGATGTCGGCTTTGACGAAACGGACATTCTTGCCGCAGCGCTCTGCTGCCGCCTTGCCGGCTTCGCTATTGATATCAGCAATGACCACCGACACCCCGTAATCAGCCAGCACCTTGGCAACGCCTTCACCGATCAGCGTAGCGCCGCCGGAGACAATCGCAGTTTTACCTTCCAGTCCACGCATGGACATTCCCCTTCTTGCTTTCGGTTTTTAAAAGATGAGATCAGGCGACGGCTGCCGCCGTCAGAAATGCGCCGTTGCCGTAGAGCAGCGGGTTATCCCGCCCTTCGGACAGATGCGTGGCCGCGACCTGACCGATCAGGATGAGATGGGTGCCGAACTCCTTGATCTCGGCGAGCTCGCATTCGAACGTCACCGCCGTGTCGTGCAGCACCGGTGCGCCTGTCTCGATCGCGCGCCATTTGCCAGAGGCGAAACGTTCTTCCCGCACGAGGCCGGCACGGCCGGCAAAGACCTCTGCGACATCCTGCTGATCGAACGACAGCACGTTGACGGCAAAAACGCGGGTGCTTTCCACCACCGCCGCAACGGAGCTGTTGCGGTTGACGCAGGCGACCAAAGATGGCGGCTCGGTCGAGAGCGAACAGACCGCGGTCGCGGTCAGTCCGCAGCGCTGACCCGTACTGTCGATAGAGGTAATAATCGTGACGCCGCCAGCCAGCTTGCGCATGCCGGCGCGGAATTCCTCGTTACCCATCTTTTTCGTTCCCTTGGCGAATGGATTTTAGATCCATTTCATGCTTAAAATTTCCCCGATGTTCCGGCGAAGTGGAGCGCACGGCAATCCAGATTGCGCGAGGCGATATCCAGATTCGGCAACAGGCGGCCTGAAACCTCACTTTCGAAAGCAATTGCGGCGAAAGCAGTCATGGGCGGAATGATCGGAATAGAGGCACTACGATCGAGCGGCGACCAGCGGGTGGACACCTGCGATGTCGACGACGCGCGTATGGCGATCGGACAGATCTTCTGCCCGCACTTCCTCATGGTAACAGGCAAGGCGGAACAAGGTTTTCATGCGCGCCATCGCTTGGTGAAAGAGACCGGCTACTCCATCAATCTCGTCTCCTACGGTGCCGAAGTGGAGATCGATCCGGGAGAGCTTTCCCGCTTCTTTCTGCTCCAGATCCCGATCAAGGGTGAATCCCTGGTGAAGTGCGGCACAAGCCAGACGCTGACCGTTGCGGGCAAAAGCGCCACGCTTCTGTCTCCGACACTCTCGACCCGGATGCTTTGGAAGGAAGGCTGCGAAAAGCTGATCGTCCTGATGGAGCGCGGCGCGGTTGAAGATTATTTGAGGAAACTCATCGATAATGAACCCGGCAGGATTGAGTTCGATGCCGCTGTCGATCTTACTTCGCCCATCGGGCAAGGCATCTTGCGCCATGCGGATCTCATGCTGTGTTCCTCGCTCGAGGCCAATATGCCGCTCGCATACAAAACCATGCTCCGCGATGGATTGACGAGCCTGCTTCTATCCGGATTGCGGCACAACCATCAGCCGGCCCTCGCAAGACCCGCACCGGACGGTGAGCCTATAGCCGTTCGCAGAGCAGATGAATACATCCGCTCAAATGCGACGCATGCAATCACGACCGGCGATATTGCCCAGGCTGCCGGCATTCCCCTGCGCACATTGCAAGACAGCTATCGCCGGGCTCGCGGACACACATTGCTCGAGGCTGTACAGAGCGCTCGCCTCGAAACACTGCGCCGGACGCTGCTTGCGGGCGAGACCGACCTTACCGTCGCAGATGCGGTCTTTGCTTGCGGTCTTGGCCATCTGGGCCGTGCGGCATTCGCCTATCGCGAGCGCTTCGGCGAAAGCCCTTCCGAAACCTTGCGCCGGACGAAAAACTGACCAAGTTTGATAACAGGCTGTTTCCGGCCCGAAGAACAGACTGGGGTACGACCGTCGACCGCAGTCAACCCTATCCTCATAATCAGGTTTAGACATTCAGGGTTCGAGGTCGCCAGTCCCCGACGGCCACTTTACCACGGTATCTTCCGGTCCAAGCACACGGCCATCCTGCGAGCGCAGCTCAAGCTTTCGCACAGGCATCCCGACCTTGCGATCGACGAGAAGCACATGCTTCTCGTCGGGCTCGAAGAAGAAGTCCTCTCCCCATTGCCGCAAAGCGACCAGAAGCGGGAAAAGGCCGCGGCCCTTCTCCGTGAGTACATATTCCTGATAGGGACTTCCATCCGATGCCGGCACCAAATCCATGATACCGTGGGCCACCAGATTGCGCAGCCGAGCCGAAAGAATGTTCTTCGCAAGCCCCAGGCTCTTCTGAAATTCACCGAAACGCCGCAGACCGCTGAAGGCGTCGCGGATGATCAGCAGCGACCACCAGTCGCCGATCGCGTCCAAAGGTCGGGCGACGCCACACATTGAATCCCTGTGACTAATTCTCTTTGCCATTTCGTTCAGCCCGCGCTCCATGCATCGGCGTTCGGACCGCCTCTCGCGGTCCACTCTGGCTGAGACATAAAGGTTGCAAACTAAAACCGCAAGTGATAGCCGTTTCGTGGTTTTAATATGCAACCACGGAAGCCACGCAATGAAGCGGCCGCGGAACGGGAGTTCACATGACGCAGTATCGTCGAGTTGATGTTGACCGGGTTGAAGTCTTCTGTCGGGAAGCAGGTCACCCCGATCGTCCGACAACTCTGCCCCCTGCACGGATTCCCTACAGAGTCTCTCATATTTCGTAAACTGATCGCTCGATTGGTCGATCAGTTTCACCTGGCACCCATCTCTCTCGACGAGACCTAGCCAGGATCCCAACCAACCCGCTCGACACCGGTTATTGCACGCTTGAGGAACAATCCGAGGTGATCGCCACTCTTGTCAAACATTTCGCGACAACGCTTCGAGGCGGTTCAGAAAATCCACCCCATTTCCAGTCCCAACGCACGCTTCATCACGATCCCAACACGTAACTTCATCAAAGAAAGAACCAAGTCATGAACATATCGGACGCCACGTTCGGTGGCACCTTTCCATTTGCACCGCATTTTAGCCGAGCACCTGGCTTTCAAATGCACTATGTCGACGAAGGGCCGCGGGATAGCGGAGTGGTGCTGTGCCTGCACGGCGAGCCCACCTGGGGCTATCTATTCCGCCACCTGCTCCCGATTGCGAGCCAAACACACCGGGTGGTCGTTCCTGATCACATGGGCTTCGGCAAGAGCGAGACGCCGCAGGACCGCACCTACTGGCTACAGGATCACGTCGACAATCTCGAGAAATTCGTGCTTGCGCTCGACCTGCGCGACATTACCCTCGTCATGCATGATTTCGGCGGCCCTGTCGGCATGGGGCTGGCCAGTCGCCAACCACACCGAATTCGAAGAGTCATTTCCGCCAACGCCCCAACACCATTCGGCCAAGCCGATCTATTTGAGCGGATCACCGCCAATGCGGGCACCGCGCCCTGGTTCCAATGGATAGCGAAGGCCAACAAAGACGGCAGCCTCGATGCGGTGCTCGAGCAGCTTTCTTTCAGCATCCTCAGCACGTTGAAGCTCAACGGCTTCGAGAACAACGCAATCATTACAGATCAATGGCTCTCCGCCTATGCAGCCCCCTTCGCTACGCCGGCCGACTGTCTCGGTGCAATCGGCTGGGCGAAAGGGTTCGCGACAGGCGCTCACACGTTCGAGACGCCCGATGCGTCCGCTGATCGTGTGATCCGTGCCAAGCCCGCATTGGCAATATGGGGCGAAGCCGACCGCACGCTTGCGGCAGAACATTTCCTGCCGCTATTTGCATCGGTCTTCCCGACAGCCCCAGTCAAACGTCTTGGCGGCGTCGGACACTATTGCGTCGAAGATGCACCGGAAGCCGTTGCGACCCTGATCATGGACTTCATCCGTCAGTCCTGACGGCGTTCTTTTGGATTGGCATTTGATACCAAGCGCCACTGCCGCCAATGAGGTTTTAATTTAAAACTTCATTGGCGCATCGCAGGAAGACACCGGCTTCTATCAGACCAAGACGTTCCAGGCGCGTCGCGGCTCGACGGCGGGAACGTGGATACGGTGCCGACAATATCGAGCATGGGGCCAAAGCCAAGGAAGAGGTCATTCTTTGCGCAGGCGCGTTGGCGACGCCCAAGCTCCTGATGCTCCCCGGTATCGGTCCGGCGGAACACCTGTCTTCGCTCGGCGTTCCTGTTTTGCACGATCTGCCCGGCGTCGTTTGCGATCGCCGTGGCCTTCCTGTTTCACAATCGTCCGGTGCAAGGCTACCTTTTTCTCCTGGCTGCCCTCCTCGTTTCCTTCTCGCGCGTCTATCTCGGCACCCACTATGTCAGCGATATTATTGGAGGCGCGTTGACCGCGACGCTCGCGACCGCTCTTGCAAGATCGCTCTACAGGCAGGAAACACGGATTGATCGCTTTCTCACCAATATCCTGTGATTGGCGGAGAAAGGCCATTTCTTACGCGAAAACGCGAAAGTTCTCGTCATGACCCGCCCCGGCCACGCCTTTATGAAATGCTTATAAAGCGCTACGGATTTCCGCATGGAATTCAAATGCCCGATGATCCACCTTCATTGTGAAGGAGAATCCGGCCATGTCCATGAACGACCATATTGATGAAGCCGCAGGTCGCGGGACGGCAAATCCAGCGACGCGCGATATCGGCCTTTCAGGCATTCCGTCGGTCATCCAGTATCTCGGCTCCCTGCTCATGACCGGGATGGCCACCGCAATCGCGGCCGGGTTTGATCGTTATGAAGCGATACCCAATTTGTCGCTTATCTATGTTCTGCCCGTCGTCGCCAGCGGCGTCGCCTTCGGTCTAGGCCCTGCGCTATTTTCCGCGCTTCTCGGCGCCCTCGCCTACAATTTCTTCTTCACCGAGCCCCGTTTCTCTCTCGCCGTTGCCGATACCTCCAACATTTGGGCAATTGCGCTCTTGTTCGTCATAGGTTGCATCACAAGCACCATCGCAGCAACCAAGCGGCACGATTCCGCCGAACTTGACCGCCTCCATTTCTATCAGGCCAAGATGGGGGTGTACGCTCGGCAAATGCACGCCGTGAAATCTGCGCGGCAAGCCACTGAGATAACTCGATCAGTCCTGACAGCGCTTTTTGATGGCCCCGTTGCGCTCGTTTTCATAAACGGCGATGAAGCGTCGCAAGTTGAAGGCGAGGAAAAGCTCACAAAGCTCGAGATGGAAGCGGCAAAAATGGCGGCGGCGTCAAATGAAGTCGTGACCGCCGGCGTCTATCCTTTCGACCAGTCAAGGTTCGATTTCTGGCCAGCTGCAACGAAGGCGGACCACGCAATCGTCATCGGCGTCGCATTCAATCCGCAACACCGCCCGCAAAATGCCGACGCGACTGTCGAGATGATCGCATTGATGCTTTGCACAGCGCTCGATCGCCATGAGCGTGAGGCAGCCGAGCATGATTTCGACGTCGGCCGGTCCAAGCGCCAATAATGCACTGACGCTTTGCGACTGGCAACACGCTATCGCAGGGCCGGCATGACGTCCGCGGCGATTTCCCCCATGACCTCGGCTGGAGACCTCTTATCCGAGATCAGATTGAATGCGACGTGATGAATGCCTGCCTCCCGCATGGCTGACAACATATCAATCAACGCTCGCCGTCCCGATCTGGCGCCGAGATTGATCTCCTCGTAAATGGCGTCGGGTCTATCGAGCAATTCCAGGACCATCGACTGACCGAAACCGCGAAACTCCGTTGTGATCTTCAATTGCGCATTGTGCCAAAGTGCCAGCCGGTCCGTTTGCACCGGCAGCGGACGATAGTAGGTCATCCATCCGGCCGCATGCCGGGCAATCCACTCCAGCGATTGCGCCGACGAACCCACCGCCACCATCGGGATAGCGGCCTGCTGCAGAGCGGGCCTTATGGAAAATTCCTCGCGGACATTGTCCTGTTCGTCGGTCACGGCCTGATCCGGGCGCAATGCAGCGGCGAGACGCTCCCAACGAGACTGGAAGAGTGTCTTGCGGTTTTCGACATCTCTGCCGAAGATTTCATATTCACTCGGCCTGTCGCCCGAGCCTAGCCCGAGGACAAACCGTCCTTTCGAGAGCGCCGCGACCGAAAGTGCGGCCTTGGCGATATGCAGCGGGTGCCGCAATGGGAGGACGATCGCGCCGGTTGCCAGATGGATTTGGGAAGTGGCCGCAGCCAAAGCACCCAGCAAAACCCAAGGATCGGCATGCCCGATCGGATCGGGATAGCTCTCGCTATTCAGGGGAACATCCCTCACCCACAAGGCGTCGAAACCCAACTTATCGGCGTGGACTGCCGTCGCAAGCTGCGTGGGGAATTGAATATCGGCATGTGTTCGCGCCTGAGCCGGCAAGACGATGCCCAGTGAAAGCTGATCTGGATGAAAAAGCACGGCGCGTCCCGAAACATATTGCTCTCACAAAGAGATAGGTTCGATCTTCTCTGAAAAAAGAGCAATGTCACCGGGCATGACAAGTTGGTACGGAGCGCAAATTAGATGGCTCGCCTTTTAGTCGGCGAGCCATGCTTCCGTTAGGAAAGGTCCGTACTGAGATTTAGGCCGTAGCCACGCACTGCTTGACAAAGTCGCGCAGCGCCTTCTTCTCCAAGCCCTTTGCTGTGCCCTGGTCGTGGCAGGTCTTGCGCTTCACGAGGACTGGGTATTTTTGCTGAAGGCAGCTTTTGACGGCGTCCTTGCGTGCCTGACCCTTGAGGCCCTGCCCGGTCGCATCCTGCCGGCAAGCCTGGCGAGCCGTCTTGATTTCATCCTTCGACGGCATCGCCGAGGAAGGTGCGGAAGTGGACGAGGTCGCAGCGGGAGCCGGTGTTGCCGTCGTCGCAGGGGTTGTCGTTTGCGCGAAGACCATGGTTGCCGAGGACAGAGCGAAGAGAGCGGCGGCGGTCACACTTAGCAGCTTGCGGGTCATGGGCATATCCTTTTGCCTTAAGGCCATTCATGTTCAAGCCGCCGACCTCGTCAGGAGGCCGGCGTTCTTCTTGAACGATGATGATCGGCCGGTCCGTCGCTCGGACTGGCAAAAAACTTCCAACGGTGCCGTCAGCCCATTAGTAAATCACGACGCCTCTGACGCTCTTTCCGGAATGCATGAGGTCGAAGCCCTTGTTGATGTCTTCGAGCGGCATGGTGTGGGTGATCATCGGA
>NZ_JACHBG010000036.1 GCF_014207095.1 Martinezella lusitana
GCAGCAATGTAGGTGAACTGATCCGCCGCAGACGTCGTACTCGTCCCACCCGCGGTCGTCACCGTCATATCGTATGTTCCAGCCGCATTGGCCGGCGAAACCGCCGTGATCTGCGTTGCCGAGTTGACCGTGAACGTGGCCGTCTGCGTGCCGAACCGCACCGAGGTCACGCCGGTCAGGTTCGTTCCGGTCAGAATGACCGAGGTCCCGCCCGCGGTCGGACCGGACGTCGGACTAACGGACGTTATCGTTGGCGGCACAACATAGGTGAACTGATCGGAGCCGGAGGTCGAGCTGGTCCCGCCGATTGTGGTCACCGTGATATCGTATGTTCCAGCCGCATTGGCCGGAGACACGGCCGTGATCGCCGTGGCGGAGTTGATCGTGAACGTGGCAGTTTGCGCGCCGAACTTCACCGAGGTCACGCCGGCCAGGTTCGTTCCCGTCAGAATAACCGAGGTCCCGCCTGCGGTCGGACCGGAGGTCGGACTAACGGACGTGATCGTTGGCGGCGCAACATAGGTATATTGATCCGCCGCAGACGTCGCACTCGTGCCGCCGCCCGTCGTGACCGTCACATCCACCGCTCCCGTGCCCGCCGGTGCTGTTGCCGTGATCTGCGTTGCGGAGTTGACGGTGAAGGTGGCCGTCTGCGCACCGAACCTCACCGCTGTTGCGCCAGACAGGCTTGTCCCCCAAAGAACGACGGTCGTGCCGCCAGCCGTTGGGCCTGAGCTCGGTGAAACTGCCGATATCGTTGGAGCAGGAATATAGGTGAACTGGTCGGCAGCGGAGGTCGCACTCGTGCCGCCTGATGTTGTCACCCGCACATCCACCGTCCCGGTACCCGCCGGTGCGGTAGCAGTCATCTGTGTCGCCGAATTGACTGTAAAGTTTGTCGCCGCCGTCGCACCGAAGGTGACCGCGGTCGCCGCCGTCAGGTCCGTGCCGGTAATCGTCACCGTCGTCCCGCCCATCGCAGCACCCGCCGACGGAGAGATCGCACTGATCGTTGGAGCAGCAACATAGGTATATTGATCCGCTGCAGTCGTCGCGCTCGTGCCGCCCGGTGACGTCACGCGCACATCGACCACGCCGGTGCCCGCTGGCGCCGTCGCCGCGATCGATGTCGACGAAATAACCGTGAAGCTCGTCGCCGCCGTCGAGCCAAAGGTTACCGCCGTTGCATTGGTGAAACCCGTGCCGGTAATGTTAACCGCCGTTCCGCCAGCCAGAGCGCCCGCCGTCGGGGATATGGCCGTTACGGCCGGAAGCGGAATATAGGTGAACTGGTCAGCGCTCGATGTTCCGCTCACACCACCTGCCGTCGTTACCCGAATATCGACCGTTCCCGTGCCCGCTGGCGCCGTCGCCGTGATCTGCGTTGGGGAATTGACCGTGAAGCCCGTCGCTGCCGTCGAGCCAAAGGTAACCGCAGTTGCCGCTGTGAAATTTGCACCGGTGACGACAACCGTCGTAGCGCCAGCCGCCGGCCCCGATGTCGGCGAGATCGAGCTTATGACGGGAGGCGGGATATAGGTGAACTGATCGGCGCTCGAGACAGCACTTGTGCCGCCTACGGTTGTCACGAGGACATCCACCTTTCCAGTGCCCGCGGGCGCGGTTGCCGTGATCTGCGTCGGTGAATTGACCGTGAAGCTCGTCGCTGCCGTCGCGCCGAAGGTCACCGCCGTTGCCCCGCTCAAGTTCACACCGTTGATTGTAACGCTCGTACCGCCACTGGCCGGGCCTGAGACGGGTGAAACCGACGTGACCGCCGGTGCCGCGACATAGGTGAATTGATCGGCCGATGTGGCGGAGCTTGTAGCGCTGGTCGTCGCCACCTGGATATGAACGGTTCCGGTACCGGGCGGAGTGGTCACGGTCATCTGCGTATCGCTATCGATGTTAAAGGTCGGAGCCGCCGTTCCGTTGAAATACACCGTCGTTACATTGGTAAAGTTTATGCCGGTCAACTTGACGATCGTGCCGCCTGCCGCCGGACCTTGTGTTTGTGAAACCGACGTCACCGCCGGCCAGGTTAGCTTTACATTAACCGTGAACGGTCGGTTTGTTTGGCCGACACCAGTGCAAAGACCACCCACCTGTGGGTCATATGAACAATCACTCGCGTACCAGAGCGTGAACGAATCCGCCCCTGTCGACGTCGCGGAATTGAGCGTAATGTCATATTCCGGATAGGAGGCGTCGGCCCCTTCGACTGGCACCAGTGTGTATTGAGCCTTTGCGGTGGTTATGGTGAGGTTGGACGGTGTGGGGGACATCGCCAACATCGGCGCCTGGACCATGGCATCGAGACCTGATCTGACAAACAATCCCCATAAGACGCTCGGATGCGTCACGCAAAGGCCAACTGTATTGTTTGCCTGATTGAATGCGATGCTCGCGCTGTCGGCAGAATCGGTTGTTACCCTGCAGTCCGCATTCGCTGCCGCGATCGTGGCGAACAGCAGGGTTGCGACAAGAATGACGAACCTTGCGAAACGGACAGCGCTTTCGCGCAGAACTCTCGATACCAACAGCAATGTATACACGCCCTTGCTCCGGGACCTTGCCACAGCAAGCCGATCCCGCCCCAACCCTTCAGTGACACTTGCGAGCCACTGGCCAATCTTGCCGCCACACGGCTAAGCGGTGCTCTGGCGAGTCGATCCCACGCGACGCCAACACCTGATTTGATTGCTAGCAATCCGCAGGTGCAGGCTGCAAAGCTGAATGGATGAAAGAGCGAGTATCTGACCGCCTGTGCCGAAAACCGGTCTGTGTGTGCCACTCTGACCGGGGAGCCGTGACGCGGAGGTAGCCGGTATCACCGGCCTATGTCGATGACCCAACGGGACCACAGTTCATGCTGGCCCGCGTTTTCCACATCAGGAAGCCCATCGCCAGCGTGGAAACGCATTTCTCTCGGAGTGAGACCAAACTGCTTTCGAAAGCTGCGTGCGAAAAGTTCGGGACTTGAGAAACCGTGCATCTCCGCAATTTCCGAGATTGACAGCGACTGCATGGGCCCGGTCTGCAAGGCCCGACGCGCAAGATCCAGACGGCGCTTGCGGACATAGGATTGAAAGCCGCCAAATGGCTCGAACAAGCGATAGAGCGTGCGCCTGGAAACACCGAATGCTCCGAGAACCCCCTCCAGGGAAAGGGAGGGGTCGAATATTCTGAGGTCGATATATTGCCGGATGCGGGCGAGAAGCGCGGTGTCGACCGCGCTGCTATTGTCTTCGGTAATGCTGCCGTTGATCGCCGCCGCCGCAAGACCCAGCAAGGGCGCGAGCGAGGCCTGCGCCTCCCCTACGGAAAATCGAGAGAGATTCTGCAGGTAGCAGGAGGCCGTGCTCCTCAACAGGCTGACGAGCGGGAGATTGGCATCCAGCACCAGTTCATGACTGTCATCCGGCTGCTTGAGAAGCGGTGCCAGCAACCTCCGCGGAACGACGATATCGATATGAGAATGCGGGTTGGTGGCCGTTGATATCGGCCGCGCCATGTCCAGGACATAGAGATCACCCTTGCGGGCCGAATAGCGCCCGTTCCAGTCCTGGCTTTCACCATCCGTGTAGAACTGCAGCAGATAACCGTCCATCCCGTCGCGAGCGATCTTGTTGCGCGACCGATTGAAGCGATGTGGAGAGGCTTTCATCGACGCAAAACCAACGCCGTCGACGAGCCAGGCATCCAGTCCAACGAAAAAGTCGTCATTCGAGGCGCCGGTCGGCTGGGCATCGAACAAGACGCTGATCAGATCGCGCCATAGCTCGCGCGCGATTTTGGCGGGCAAAATTCTGGTATCGAAGCTTGAGTAAGGAACGACCATCGCAAATATAAATCTCGGCAAAAATACTCCGTCACCGCTCCTGTGGGTGAAGCGGCAATCCGATGAAAAATCAAGCCTCTATTGTTTATATGAAAACGCATTGCAGGCAATATAGTTGACGAAAGTGTTGCCTTACCTTCCCCCGGGACGGCTACCGCTGCCAGCCGGCGAAGCTCGGCCGAAATATCCGGGCGTGAGACACAGCCTGATCGCTTCGATCACGCCCTCTATGTCAGCAGGATCCAGCGCAGACGTCTGTTCAATGCGAACAACATTGCCAAGATGGCAGTATAGGCGAACGCGCCCGTGACGATCTGAAGGGCGCCAAGCGTCCTCCAGGCGAGGCTGCCGGAAAATTCCTGTCGGACCAGCATGACAGTCACGACCATGATGAGGCTCGACGGGAGGATGATGAGGACGAAACCCTTAGAAATCGCCAGCCAATCCACCCCCGCTATCCTCGCCTGTAGTCCGATACAGGTCGCAAGCGCCAGAACCGCGGTATAGCATTGTGCGATTGCCAGCTCTCGCAGCCCGAGGCGCGCCACCACGATAACCACAGCAAGAGACACGGCAACATTCAAGAGGGTGACAGGAAGCCGGTAGCCGATCCGTCCAACGACCGACAGCGACGCCTCATTGATGTAGCCCGGCGAAAGCAACAGCTGCCGCAAGCAAAGAAAGGGAATGATGGAGGACGCGGGCATCCAGGCCTCGCCAAGCATCAGCCGCACGACCGGCTCGGATATCTGTGCCAGCCCGAGATACATGGGCGCGGCAATGGCAAGAAGAGCAAGAACGAAACGAGCCCCGGCAGAGCCGGTCTGCTCCGCGCCCTGAAGATGCGCGCGCCGGAAAACAACCCAGCTTAACGACCGTACCGGCTCCGCCAACAGTTCGGACACGACGGCAACGACACGCTCCGCCGCTCGGTAGAAGCCGGCATCCGCAATTCCGAGAAAGCTCCCGACAACAAGGGTACCCGAATAGGAGCCGAGAAAGACCACCAGGCGATTGCCGACGATCTGACGCGAAAACGCCATGACTTCGCCGAATACAGGCCTCGTCAAATGCAGACGCGGCAGCCGCATCGCCACATGCGCCGATCCGACCAAAAGAACGAGCTGACCGACGACTTTGGCTGCAGCCAGCGCTGATGCCTGCCCATGCAGGCTGAGCAGCATTATTGCGGTCATCAGGCCCGATAATTCCCCGGCTATTCTGACGATCGCACGCTGACGCAAAAGGCCCGAGGCGACGAGCTTCCCATCGAAAGCGGCCGTCAGCGCTGCCGGCAGCATCCAGCAACCGAACAGGGCAAGAAGCGCAGCCTGTGTTCCATTGCCCGTCAGGGCGTAAAATATGGCGGCGACCAGCAAGCCGACAATCGTGAACGAACCGCCACTGAAAAGCGAGATGGTGGCGACTTGATCGAAGCAGTCATCACCGTCTCGTGCTTTCATTATGAACTCCGCCCATCCCCCTTCCGCCACCACCAGCAGCAATATGGCGATGGCCGAGGCGAAGGCGAAAAGCCCGAACTCTGCGGGGCTCAACATGCGTGCCGCAACGAAGAAGGTCGCGACCTGGGACAATTGCGACACAATTTTGGCGGTAACGATCCATAGTCCGCCGGATAGGATCATCGGCAGAAACCGACCTATCACAGCGCCTCTCGCCCGCGATTGATCTGGTTTCTGCGGATTGCTGTCCTTGATCGATAAAGACATCGTCAATGTACCAATTGTCGGATCGCCGACGCTGCCTGCTTGGCGGGCAGCGCCTGCGGCCAGGTTCAGGCTGAGGGCTCAACGCTCTCCATGTTGAAAGATCACCGAGTATCGATAGGCCCAGTCAGCCTCGCTACGGTCGAGCGGCTCCCGGGCCCAGCGAACCCATGGCCATCCACCTCTTACACTCTCCGAGGCCCATATTTCCTCCTGGTTCGTCAGCACGGGCCGGAACCATGAGGCTTTCAGCACCTTGGTCTTGAGGTCGAGGTCGATCCCATCGACCACCAGATATCCACCCGGAGCGACCAACCTCATCACATTGGCCAGGCATCGTTCGGCCAGTTCGTCTTCCATCGGCCCCATGAAATTATTGGCAAGCACAAGATCCTGCTGCCCGAGGCGGCTCGATAATCTCTCGTCGGTCGCGTCCGCCGTCAACCAGGTGACATCGTCTCTCAGCCAGTCCTTGACCCTAAGCGAGCCATCCGGAAGAGGCTCCAGGATCTCGACAAGCGACGGCACGTCCGCACTTGCGACCTCCGCCCTGCCGGCAGCGTATAAACCGCCTTCGGCAGCGGGAACGTCCGGATGATAGATGCCGCGTCTTGCCACCTCGACGACGGCCTCCGATATATCAGCACCCTTTGCTGTGACGTGTAGATCACGTCTCGCCGTCTTGACCGCATAGAGGAAGGAATAGAGCTCGGCGCCGGTGCTGCAGCCGATCGACGCGATCTTCATCTCGCCGCTTGCGGGAAAGTGCGAAGCCAACGCTCCGATCACCGAAAGCAGCGGTGGATTGCGCATGAAATGCGTATAGTGGGACTGAAACCGCACAGTATTTCTGATGAATGTCCGGTAGATGTAGCGCCCCACGCGGAACATGATCGGCGTCCGCCGCAAGGACCCCGGAATAGTCTCCCAGATCACACGACAAAGGCGAAGGGGTGTCTGATAGACGAAGTTGAAATCAGTCATGGTGGTCGACATCGAAAACTCCTTCAAATGCGCAGCCGACCGTTGAGTTGGCCGGACAGGCGACAGGAACCCAATTTTAAGGCGGGACGGTCCCATGAACCGAACGGCTGAACTGCGCTATCATCGACGGGCTCCATTCGAGCTTGCCAACCGGTACCCTCGTGGTCGGCCCGTCACTCGACGATCATGTTTATCTGTCTGTGCGCGAGCTCGACACCTGGCACAACGGGCGATGGGTCCCACCGAGCGGAAAAATGCGAGCCGGTGCGGACCGGCGCTCTATGGTGGATAATGAAAGCTCCAAGGAGCGTGAGCGCTCAGTCCTGGCCAGTTCCAGGCATAGTGTGCCAGCACGACCCCACCTATTTGGGGAAAGGCGGCTGGACAGATCACGTCGGAGATGTAGTAGGCGGCGCTACAGGGTTTGCGAAGGCACATCAGCTGGCGCAGCTTTGCGCCTTGAGCGCCACGCATGGACATGGCGCATTCATGCAGGGCGGTTGACGGCCCGGCGGAGAGGCCTGTCTGATACAGCCCGTGAACATGGCTTCCTGAATGGACATGCAGCGCATTCAAGGCAAGCGCCATCGAGGCCAGCAGGCAGGCGATCATGACGAAGTTCTGAGAGAATGTGATGCCGAGCGTCCTCATATGAGGTTTCTAGGCGCGGCCATCTCCCACTTCAATTCGGCAAAGCGTAGCCGCGGGTCAACCGAAGGGAGTATCGCACGGATGGATTTGCGTATGGCGCCGATGAATGCCGTGTTAACGGCACAGCAACGTAGCAGCTGCGAAATGAGGACTATATGGGATCGTGACGAATGGAGGGCCGCCCCCGTAAGACAATAGGCTTCGATGGAGGAGCCGATCAGCCGGTGTGGTTGACGGCGTTGGAGTGGTCGAGGCGCAAGCGGTTGTTTCGGAGCCGGCCTTTCGCTGCGGCGAGCCTGACTGATGTCGCGGGGTGAGGTTGCGGCCGCGGAGTCGAACCGCCTGACCGGCCTTTTTTCACCGACGAGCGCACCGGCGCTCTTAGCCGCATCGCCCCTCGACATTTGTGAGATCTAAAGTCTACTACCAGTGTGACAGCTTTCCAGTTGCCAAATCGGACTAAATTCTGTGCGCCTTCCGCACTAATTGTTCCTCCTTCCGCATTCGGTTTCGGCTGGAAGGATCGGCGTCGCATGTATCTGATTGATGGAAAGAGGCCATGGGCACTTGTGCATCGAGCACCTTATGGCCGCTTGGAGGTATCAAATATCGGTGCTGTGAGCCCAGTGATTATGGCTGCGCTCACCTCTTGTCGTATCAAGAAATCAATGATCGAACGGCTTACGATCTGGCGTGGTCGACGATTGGCCGGATCTCGGTAGTCCCCGGCAATTCCCGGGCATATGCAATCGCCTCATCCAGGTCGCGTACTTCAATAATATATACGCCGCCCAGGTGCTCCGTCGTTTCGGCAAAGGGGCCGTCGGTGATGACAGGCTCTCCCTTGGTCATGCGCACAGTTGTCGCAGCAATCGTGGGCTGAAGCTCTTCGGCGATCAACAAGGCACTGTTGGACTTCAAACCATCCGTCAGGCGATAGTGAGCGGCATATTCCGCTTCCCGGTCGCTATCGCTCGCTTCCGCCCATTCCCTTTCATTTCCATAGATCAACAATGCAAATTTCATGTCTGTCTCCCGTGACGCGTTCATTTCCTAGCGCGACTGAGACGAATGGCGAGATGGAAAATCGACAGCACCCGAAAAGATTTGAAAACAAGGAAGGAAAATTCCCTGCGCCTGCAAATGCCCGCTCCATCATGGCGCAAGTGTTCGAACGCCTGCCTCCCTCATGTCGGCCGCAAATGCGGCCTCTCACTTGGTCAGCTCGCCGACACGGGCAAGTGCAGCGGAAAAGCCCTTTAAGGAAACCTTGAGCGCGATCGGCTGGGGCGGCGCCAGCGCGGTTGCGCTTACGTTGAGACTGGTTCCGGTCTTGAGCTTCGCCGCCTGGCCGGAATCAAAAGCGACGGATGCAAGGCACCCCTGCGGGATGCAGGTCGAGAAGGCCGCCGGGCTCGTTGCTTGCGCATCGTCTATTCGGACGGAAACTCCCTGGGCAAGCGCAAGGCCAAAAGGCATTAGCAACGCAGCCTGCAGCTTGCCATCGGCAGCATTGGCGAATTCAACCGTCAGGAGGTTCTGGCCGGTCTCCTTGTTGCTTTGCACCTGCCGCATCACGCATTGCGTCGTATTGTTCTGTGCCTGGCAGGCGACGATCCAGTCTTGATAGGTTTCGACAAGCGAACCAGCGCCACCCGGCAAAGATGCCGCCGAGGCGGATGCTGCTGCAAGCAGGAGGCCGGCAAGGGCGGCCGATCCGATAACGGCCCATGCCTGACGCTGAAGATTATCGATGATCATCACGTTGCAAATTCCTTTTTCAATTCAAGATCGGATGGGGTACTGGGCACACCATCTTCTGTTTCCGGCACTTGGCCGCAACGGCAGTTAGTTTCGGCGGGAGCCAACGGGATACGCCTTCGCCGCATGGCTAGGGCCTGGCCGGCTGGACGACGCAACTGGCCCCGTCTTCAAGGCAGACGACCGTGCCGCCGAAGCGCGGATCGGTGAAAAAGTCGTGCGAGCCATCATCCGAGACAGAGAAGGCGCCCCCGTCTCCGCCGGGAACCGGCGGCAGCGGTTCCGTGTCCGGAACCAAGGATCGCGGCACCGTCGAACTTGCAAGATCCATGCTCGGGATAGATGGCGCTGCCGTGACTTTCAACAAGCCAGCGATGAAACTCAAGTCGTAGTTTGACGAGGCGGCAAGTGTTCCCTGGCTGATGACATAGCTGCCGGGATTTGAGCTCCGATCAGCCGCCGAGGTAAGCGAGCCCGCCAAAAGGTCGCCGTTGGCGAGGCCTGCACCGCCGACACTATAGCTGAAGGGCGGATTGGGATCGCCATAGGTACGGCTGGCATTGTTGGCGGCAACAATAATGGTCCGCTTGCCGACCGTAAGGTTGGTGCCGGAGAACGTGAGCGCGTAATTGCCGGACGCGGCAAGGGTGCCCTGCGTGATGGCATAGGTGCCCACCCCTGTCGTGCCAGTCACGCCAGACAGTGCACCCGTCAGACTATCGCCGTTGACGAGCCCACCGCCACCAACCGAATAGGCAAGCGGCGACGTGTCACCATAGCTGCGATTCTGGTTGCTGGCGGTCACCGTGATCGCACGTTTATTGATCGTGAGATCTGCGCCCGTATAGCTGATCGCATAGTTGGTATTGTCGAGCGTGCCCTGGTTGATCGCGTAGCCGCCCACATTCGAATATTGCCCAGCCGCGGTCGAAAGCGATCCGGAAAGCATGTCGCCATTGACCAGGCCCGAGGTTGTATAAGTCAGCGCCGGGTTTACATCGCCATATATCTTCGACTTGGCATCCGCCGTGACCGTCATCGCACGCGGAGTGACCGTCAGGTTGGCCGCATTATAGGTGATCGCGTAATTGGCGTTGCCGAGGCTGCCGAGAGTGATCCCGTAGCCGCCCACATTCGAATATTGCCCAGCCGCGGTCGAAAGCGATCCGGAAAGCATGTCGCCATTGACCAGGCCCGAGGTTGTATAAGTCAGCGCCGGGTTCGCATCGCCATATATCTTCGACTTGGCATCCGCCGTCACCGTTATCGCACGCGGAGTGACCGTCAGGTTGGCACCGGTAAAGCTGATGTCGTAGTTCGAGTTAGCAAGCGTGCCGAGTGTGATGCCATAGTTGCCGATCCCCGACGCCGTCGTCGCGGAGGTGGCCAGCGCCCCTGAGAGCGTATCGCCCGCAACGAGGCCGCTCCCGCCGGCGGTATAGGTGAAGCCCGGATTGGCATCGCCATAGGTACGGTGTGCGCTGTCGGCCGTGACCGTGATGGCGCGCTTGGCGATGTCGGCAAGTGTCGTGGCCGTGTTGGAAGCCAGCAGATAGTTGCCGGCATCCGCGCCGCCGAACGACAGGCCGGAGATGGTGACCGTCTTGCCCGTGCCGGCATTCTTGTCGGAAAAGGCGCCGCTGAAGCCATTGCCCAGCGTAAGCGTGTCGCCTGACACCATGCCGTTGAAGACAGCGCCCGCTGTGTTCAAAGTCGCGTCCGTCGTACCGTCATAGATCTTGCCGTTGGCGGTGATCCCGCCGATCGATGAGATCATAGCCCTGGTGATATCGACCGTGTCCGTGCCGCCCGCCAGCGTGTAGTTCGAGGCAAGGCCGCCATTCGTGCCATCGCCCAGAGTCAGTGACGCAAGCGTCACGCCCTTGCCCGAGCCGGCATTCTTGTCGGACATGGTGCCGGTGCCGGACAATGTCAGCGTTTCGCGGCCGACCAGGTTCGACAGCGTGAAGATCGAGGCATCGAGATCCGTCGAACCGTTATAGGTGCGGCTGCCCGAGAGGTTGACGACACGCTGGCCGATATCGGCCGTGGTCGTCGCCGTATCGGAGGCAAGCGTATAGTTGCCGACATCCGTGCCGCCGAGCGTCAGGCCGGAGATATTGACCGTCCTGCCGGTGCCGGCATTCTTGTTGGCGAAGGCACCGCTGGAGGTTGCAACCGTCAGCGCGTCGCCGGCGACCATGCCGGTGAAGCCCGCACCCGCGGTGTTCAGCGCCACATTGGTCGTGCCGTCATAAGTCTTGTTGCCGGCGGTGATGCCAGTGATCGCAGAGATCGTCGCCTTGGTGATATCGGCCGTCGCCGTCGCCGTATTGGAGGTAAGCATATAATTGCCGGCGTCTGTGCCGCCGAGCGAAAGCGAGGAGATGCTGACCGTCTTGCCGGTGCCGACATTCTTGTCGGCGAAGGCGCCGGTGCCGCCGCTGACCGTCAGACTATCTCCGGCGATCATACCGTTAAAGACGGCATCCGCCGTGTTCAACGCCGCATTGGCCGTGCCGTCATAGGTTCTATTGATTGCCGTGATGCCGGTGATGTCGGAGATCGTCGCCTTGGTGATGTTGGCCGTCGCCGTCGCCGTATCAGAGGCAAGCGTATAGTTGCCGGCGTCTGTGCCGCCGAGCAAAAGCGAGGAGATGCTGACCGTCTTGCCGGTGCCGACATTCTTGTCGGCGAAGGCGCCGGTGCCGCCGCTGACCGTCAGACTATCTCCGGCGATCATGCCGTTAAAGACGGCACCCGCCGTGTTCAGCACGGCAGTCGTGTTGCCATTATAGGTCTTGTTGTTCGCCGTGATGCCAGTGATCGCAGAGATTGTCGCCTTGGCGATATCGGCCGTGGTCGTCGCCGTATCGGAGGCAAGCGTATAGTTGCCGACATCCGTGCCGCCGAGCATCAGGCCGGAGATATTGACCGTCCTGCCGGTGCCGGCATTCTTGTTGGCGAAGGCACCGCTGGAGGTTGCAACCGTCAGCGCGTCGCCGGCGACCATGCCGGTGAAGCCCGCACCCGCGGTGTTCAGCGCCACATTGGTCGTGCCGTCATAAGTCTTGTTGCCGGCGGTGATGCCAGTGATCGCAGAGATCGTCGCCTTGGTGATATCGGCCGTCGCCGTCGCCGTATTGGAGGTAAGCATATAATTGCCGGCGTCTGTGCCGCCGAGCGAAAGCGAGGAGATGCTGACCGTCTTGCCGGTGCCGACATTCTTGTCGGCGAAGGCGCCGGTGCCGCCGCTGACCGTCAGACTATCTCCGGCGATCATACCGTTAAAGACGGCATCCGCCGTGTTCAACGCCGCATTGGTCGTGCCGTCATAGGTTCTATTGATTGCCGTGATACCGGTGATGTCGGAGATCGTCGCTTTGGCGATGTCGACCGTGTCGGTGCCGCCGATCAACGTATAGTTCGAGGCCAGGCCGCTGCCATTGCTGAGCGACAGCGTGCCAACCGACAGCACCTTGCCGGTGCCGGCATTCTTGTCCGCCATGGAGCCCACGCCGGTCAGCGTCAGCGTCTCGCCATTGGCGAGATTGCCGAGTGACAGGTTGCCGGCGGCGACATTGGTTGTGCCGTCATAGGTTCGGCTGCCGGTCATGCTCAGCACGCGCTGCGAAATCGTCAGCGTGCCGCTATAATCGATATAGGCCGTGCGAGGACCGTTCTCCGTCACCGAGACGATATCGGGGTCGGAATAATTGTAGGTCCCGGCATTGGTCGTGCCCGTAATCGCGCTGCCCCAGGCAAGCGAGACATTGCCTGTGCCGACGCCCGACAGCGTCGCGCCGGTAATCGCAGAATTGGCGTCGCCATAGCTCCGCGTGCCGTTACCGATCTTGACATAGTCGTCATAGAGCCCGCTGCTGAGCGAGCGCAGCATCATGTAGCCACCATTGGCGCCGCTTGTCGATTTGCCCCAGACATTGGCGAAATCCCACCCGGCATCGATGAAGCTGAAGGGATCGGCCATCTGCGCCGTGGTGAGGCCGGTTGCGGAAAATGTCCCGAGATTAGAACCATAACCGGAAGGCTGTCCTGTGGTGTCGATGTCCCAGAAACTATTGGTGAAATTGGAACCGCTGTTAGTGGCGCCCACCAAACCTCCGACGTTGGAGCTGCCGCCAACTAATCCGGTCGCATAGGCGTTGGAAATCGTACCTCCCTGGTCATAGCCCACCAGACCACCAACAATTTGGAAACCACCGCTGACGGCGCCGCTGGCATAGGAATTGCTGATGCTGCCGGAGTAGTTCTCGCCAACCAGCCCACCCACTTCTTGGCTGCCGCTGACGGTGCCGCTGGCATAGGAATTACTGATGCTGCCGAAGTTGTTCCGGCCGACCAGCCCGCCGACTAAACCTCCACCAGAGACGGTAGCGGTGCTGTAGGAATTACTGATCGAACCGGAATTGTAGCCAACCAGCGCGCCGACATACAAGTTGACGCCCCTGACCGACCCTCCAACAAGCCCCACATTGCTAATCAATCCCCTCGACACTCCGAACAAACCAACAAAGTCATTGCCGCTCACAGTGAGGGCGCTGATGGTGTGGTTGTTGCCGTTGAAGTTGCCGTTGAACGCCGCGTTCATCATGTCCCCGAGCGGCACCCAGCCGTTCGTCGACCAGATGCCGGAGGCGTTGGTGCCCGACGTCTCGCTGGCGTCGATATTGTTGGCGAGCGTGTAGTTGCCGTTAAGGTTCGCGCCGATCAGCGCGAGTTGATGCAGATTGGTGATGACGCCGTTGGCGGCAGCCTCCGAGCGCAGGATCGGCCGCATGTCGCCGGCCTGGTACCAAGTGTTGGCAAAATCCAAGCCCGCGTAACGGGATGAATCGCGCGCCTGTGCCGTAGTCAGGCCGGTCGCGGAGACGATACCCCCACAGGATCCGCAAGCCGAGGACTGACCGGTGGTGTCCATGTCCCAGAACGAGGTCGTGATGGTTCCGTAGTTGTCACCGGTCAACCCGCCAAGGCTGCCCGTGCCGCTGACCGAGCCGCTGGCATAGGAATTGGTGATACTGCCCTGGGAATGGTTAGAACCCACCAGTCCGCCGACGGAGGAGTTCACCCCGCTGACCGAGCCGGTGGCATAGGAATTGGTGATCGTACCTTCGTTGATACCGACGAGCCCGCCGGCTGGGCCTGCGCTGGCCCTGACCGTAACGCCGATCGCATACCCATTGATTATCGTATTCACACTTACGCCCGCCAGCGCGCCGGCATAACCGCCGCTGATCGATCCGCCGACGAGCCCGACATTGCTAATCGATCCACCCAGGATGCCGCCGAACAAACCAGCTGAGGTCGGAGAACCCGGATAATGGGAGTTGTCGGATTGGCGCTCGGCCAACGAAACGGTGACACCGCTGATGGTGTGGCCATTGCCGTCGAACGTGCCGCGGAAGGGAGTGTAGTCGTCGCCAATGGGCACGAATCCCGCGCCGTCATTCCAGATCGCGGTTCCGGAGGCGTCGATGTCATTAGCCAAGATCCAATTGGCGGCGAGATTGGCGCCGCGCGAGCCGATGCCCTGCAAGCCGTAGACATCCGCGACCGTGTAGGGCGTGGCGCTGGTGCCATCACCGCCGGTGACGCGCAGGAAGGACGTACCATCGGTGATGCGGAAGTCCTTGGCCGAGAAGGCGGGCAGCGTTCCGCTATTCTGCACCCAGTTGCCCGCAGCCAGCACGAAGGCGCCGACATTGACCGCCGCCGGAGCAGAAATCGTACCGCCAGAAGAGACGATAAGGCCGCCATTGGCCGTGATCGCGCTGTTGATGTTGATGTCCGATGCCGCCGCGAGCGTCAGCGTGGTGAGCGCGCTCCAGTTGATCGGCGCTGCGACCGTGATGATGCCGGCCTGCGGATTGGTGGCATCCGACGACGAGCCCGTCGTCACGGTGACATTGGCGCTTGCGAGCGCATTGGTCAGCGTGTTGACATTGATGATGCTGTCATTGCCTGTCGCCGTGAAGCCGGAGGAATTGCTGTCCGTCGCCGTCGAGATCGTCACATTATAGGGATCGAGCAGCAGATTGCCGAAGGAACCATGCGCCGCGGTCAGATCGGTCAGGCCGGTGTAGGAGAGTTTCGCCTTGCCGGAGACCTCCACCTCGCCGCCATTGCCGGAGACCGCTCCGCCCTTCGCCGTGATCGTGCCGGCAAAGCGGGTCAGATCATCCGACCACAGAACGACATTGCCGCCATGGCCTGTCGTGACCGCATCGGCATGGATGACGGTATTGGCATCAACCGTCAGCGTCTCGGCATGCTGCAGCGGCCCCTTGCCCTGGCGGTTGCCGCCGATATTGACCGTGCCGCCGCCGGTCTTGCCCGAGGCATTGATCTTCGCATTGGCAAGCGTGATCTTGCGGCCGGTCACCTGCACCTTGCCGCCGGTGCCATGCTTGCTGCTGGCATCGATCTTGCCGGTGACGGCAACTTCGCCATCGCCACCCGACAGCACGATATCGCCGCTTCTGCCCGAGACACCCTTCGCCTCGATGGTCCCCGACATGTTGACCGCCTGGCGCGCCATGTCCCTCGCCGCTGCTGCGGTGAGCTGTACCGTCCCGCCTCTGGCAGAAATCTTGCCGCTATTGTCGACCAGTGCCCCACTACCTTTAGCCTTGGTCGGCACTGCCACCTGCAGAAAGCCGTCGCCGGACAGATCAAGCGTTGCCTGCTCGCCGGACCCGAGTGCTGCCTTGCCCATCGGCACGGTGATGACACCGGAATTGGCGACCGTGCCGCCGATCAGCGCCATATAGCCGCCGCGGTTAATCGTGATCGTACCGGCATTCGTCACCGGCGCCGAGGCGCCATTGCCGGTAAACGTCCGCTTGCCGGTCATGAAGTCGTCATCGGAGATGCCGAGCGTCGAGGCGACGAAGGCGCCGGCCTTGACCGTGCCGGAATTGGTAATGGCAATGCCGTTCGGATTGATCAGGTAGACCTGGCCATTGGCGTTGATCTGGCCTGATATGGTCGACGTCGTCTGGCCGGTCACCCGGTTGAGGATGGCCGAATTGGCATCGGGCTGGACGAAGGTGACGCGGTTGCCCTTGCCGACGTCAAAGCTCTGCCAATTGACGACAGCGCTGCCGCTCGTCTGGTTGATCGTCAGAGCTCCTGCCGATGGCGACCCGATCGTCGCACTGCCGGCTGCCACCTGACCGCCTGAAGGCAGTGACTGCGCCAGCACTGCCGTCGAATGCACCAGCGCCGTCGAGGCAAGCAGCGCAACGAGACGGGTCCTATGCGAGAGTGTCATACGGGTCGTCTGTCTAGTCATCACGATTGTCCTAGAACTGGAATGCCGCCGAAACGGTGAAACGGTTGTCGTTGCTGCCGTCGCCGAAGCGCTCGGTGCGGCCATATTCCAGGTTGAGATTGGTGCTGTTGAAGCTTGCCTGTTCAGCCGCTGCCAGTCGCAGGCCGACGCCATAGGCCGCACCGCGCGAGAACCCGCTCTCCAATGCCGTGGGATCGTAGAGCTTCACGCCGCCATAGGCGCCGAACACATAGGGCGAGACAAGCACCGCACCGGCCGTGCTGGTGCCATCGGCAAGATTCGTACCCTGCTGTGACGGAAACTCCGGCCAGCCGAATGGCAGGGTGAAGCTGGTCGTAAACGGGAATTGCGCCTCGGCGCGCAGTACAAAGCCGGCATCGCCCTGCATCGAACCGTTCGGAAAGCTCGAAAGTCCCGCGGAAGAGGCAATGCCGATCTGCTCGGAATTGAGCAATGGCTGGCCGAAGGAGGTTTGCGCCCGTGCCTTGAGATCGAAGACCAGATGTTCGGCGACCGGCTGGCGATAGCCAAGATTGACTTCCAGCTTCTGGAAATCGGCATCGGCGCCCTGGCGCGACAAGGGCGTGCCGCTGGCATCGGCATCGGCGGCACTGCGCGCACCGAGCCCGTTGATGCCGAAGGAGCCGGTCAGACCAGCACTCAGGAGCGCATCGCCCGAGACATACCAGGACAGATCCGCACCGGTGCGCAGAATGCGCAGCCGGTCCTTCGACAGAGTCAGCCCGCCGCCGTTTAGCAGTTGAAGCTCTTCGTCCTGGGCGTCGAAGCCGCCATTGACGTTGAGGGTGAACTCGCGCGAGCGGATCACCGGATAGGAGAGCCGCGCCGAATAGCGGGTGAAGTCCGACATGAACTGCAGCCCGAACAGGCCGGCTTCAGGCGTCGTGCGCGAGGCAGTGGCCTCGAGGTTGAGCATCAACCCGTCGATGCCGATCGGCAGCGTCACGCCGCCTGCCAGCGAGCGGTTGCGCGGTGCGCCGGTGAAATAGCCCTCGTCGCCGCCGAACCGCGGTGCGCCCGAGGCGCGCAGATAGAAGAGTTCGCCGAAGCCGAACACAGAATTGAAGTCGAGGCCGATGCCGGTATTGTATTTGCCGAGCGCCTCGGTGGAGGTGTTGTCGGCGGAGATGAAGCCGGTAACCGGCTTGTAGCGTGCCTCGATCGTCAGCACACTGCCGCCGGCCTGCGTGCCGCGCGACAATGTCGAGCGCAGCACCGTGCCCGGCAGGTCGCCGGCCAGAAGCAGCCGCCGCTCGATCTCGTCGTTGGACATCCCCTTCTCGCCCACCAGCGGCGCCAGGATTTGGGCGATGCGGTCGCGAACGGCCTCGGGCAGATGCGAGGTGTCGATGCGCTCGACGAAGCCATTGATGACGACGATGCGCAACACCGCGCCGTCGACCAGGCGCTGCGCCGGCAGCACGACGCGCACCAGGCCATAGCCCCTGGCGGAGTAGGCCCGCTCCAGCTCGCCGGCCGCCTCGAACAAGGCTGCCGCCGTCACCTGCCTGCCGCTGAGGCTCTTGGCCACGCGCGCCTCATCCGCGTCAAAGCCGGAAAGACCGCCCTCGACCTTGACCGACTTCAGCCGAACCGTCAGCTTCTCAGGCCCCTTGGGCGCCACAGGGCCGGAGGCTTCGGGAATGACGATGCCACTGCTCTGCTTCTGCAGTTGCGGCTCGAATGTCTGCGGCGTCACCTGCGACGCAGTCTGCGCGAGCGCAACAGATGTCGGCGCCGTTACAGCAATGGCCGCAATGCCTGCGGCTAGGACACAGGATCGCGCAAGATGGTATTCGAACGTCAAAATAAACCCCTATCCAACCAAATTTGCTGGAGCCGCGTGCGCCGGCCATAGAATTTCCGAGGAAACAGCTTAAAGCCGCCTGCCGTTACTTGGGAAAACCTGTAGTGCCCGAATAAATGCTGCCGCAAACCACCGCTACAACTCGCTTTCGAAGAAGAACTAATCAAAACAACTGGAGGCGTCAGCATCCATTTTTGACATGGGAAAATGCGAAGTTTATCCGCAGCGCAGTCGTTGCAAATGCCGCCAGGCAAGGCGAATTGCCTCATTCGCAATGGAGCGCTCCTTGCGAAACCGATAGAGGTCCGGCTAGGGCATTGGCGAGCGCGCCATCGAGAATGGCCAGCTTCTGCGCCTGGAACTGCGCATATTCCTCGTAGAAATCGCGTGAGATCCACATCGGCGAATGCCCCGGTCGCCCAACCCAACCCAACCCGCCGATCGACTGCGCTTCCGAAATTTTCCGGCTTGTATGGGCGCTTGAAAGGCCGGTGGCTCGGGCGAGATACGCGATAGAGCGGACGTCCGTGACACATCGGTCTTGTCTTGAAAATGCTTCGCGATCGACGCCTGCAACCAGCCTGTCCATCAGCCAGCCACCCGAATCGATCCAGCTGAAAATCCGATAAAGCGGACCGGGGGCTCGTACATCGGCGCTGAGGAATAGTGCGCTTGCGACAATCGGCTGAATAAGCGGCAGCAAAGTCTCCCATTGATCGGAGAATTGAGCATATCGTCGCCGGCCATCGAGAAGGTCGAGCGCCTGGAAGTGGAGCTTGTACCAAAGAGCCAGGAGATAGAGTGATTCGGAGGATGGCTTGGCCAATCGTCCATGGCCGGTCGCTCGATCGTCTACGGGCTCGATCACCCCGTATTTCATGGACTCGTCGAAAAAAGTGTAGGCCGTGTTGCGGCTGGCAAGACCAAGGAAAGTTCCGAGAAGGCCAAAGCTTCGGCGGCTGAGACCCGGCTCAATGCTAACAAAGGGCTGGAAATAATGTGCGACCGCAGCGTGGCTGAGAAGCCAACGTTGCTGTGTCGCAAACAAGGCTGCTTTGCGCGGCGACATCTTGTGCGCTTCAAACATCCCCGATGCCAGAAAGAAAACAGCGCGTGGGAAGGTCTCGAGCGCGGTCATCTCCCCGACGTCACGATGCGACAGATCGTGACTGCCCTCCCTTGGGAGAGGCGAAACCGATGCCCGGAATTCTATAACCTGCCCCATGCGACCTCCGGCTGGCACGCGGGCCAGCGCAGCAATCCTAAGTCCCTGCTTGCGCAGTCAAATCCGCGCATTGCCCAAAACTGTGGTACCGAAAGGCCCAAAACTTCTCATATTCAGATAATATGAGAAGAAAATGCCGTAGCATCTGCAGCTTGTCAACGAGATTGTTTCTCATATTATCGGAATCTGAGAACTAAATTGTGATCGGATGGCGCTTTTGCCGAAACTTGGATATTCCAAGGTGCGCTTCACAATCCCCTCCAAATCCACTGGTTCTCCCAGAAGGAACTGCGCGAATGCCCTCACCCAAGTCCATGGTCCCGTCTTATACTTTGGGCGTCCTGACCATCGCGTACATCCTGTCTTACCTCGATCGGCAGATTCTTGGTCTCCTGGTCGAGCCCCTGAGGCAGGATCTTCACCTGACAGACTTGCAAATCGGCCTCCTGCAGGGCTTCACCTTCGCAATCGTCCTTGCGGCAAGTGGATTGCCGCTGGGTCGCTGGGTCGATACCGGGAATCGGGTGCGAATAGCCGCCATTGGGATCGCCTTCTGGAGCATCATGACGGCCGCCTGCGGCTTTGCGGGCAGTTTCGAAGCTCTTTTGCTATGCCGGGCGGGTGTCGCGCTGGGAGAAGCGGCCCTCGCGCCGGCTGCCTATTCCTTGATCAGCGATTTGTTTCCAATGCGGCGACGGGGATTTGCAATCGGCGTCTTCAGCTCCGGCGCATATATTGGGGCCGGTCTGTCGCTTGTCCTCAGCGCTACAGTGCTTCATCAATTCTTGCGGGCCGAAAGCCTGTTGCAAATCCCCGGCATACAACATGTCTGGCAGATCGTCTTCGTCGTTGTCGGAATTCCCGGCATCGCCGTCGCCCTTTGGGTGGCAAGCCTTAGAGAGCCTCAAAGACAGTCCGGTTCTGCTCCGAGCACTATACCGGGCGCGCCGGAGATACGCGCCTATTATGCGGATAATCGAGTGCAGTTCGCGAGCCTTTACCTTTGCCTCGCTTTCGCGGCAATCGAAGCCTACAGCTATAGTGCCTGGGTTCCGAGTGTGTTGATCCGCACGTTCCAAATGCCGCCCACAGACGTCGGCTTTGTCCTTGGCCCATTATTCATCGCCTCCAGCGTTTCAGGGCTGATCTTTGGCGCCACACTGGGCGATAGCCTGGTTCGGCGGGGCATAGCGGCCGCCCGCCCGATGCTCATGTGCAGCGGAGCACTTGCAGCATCGCTGTTTACAGCGGCGCTACCCTTCGCGCCAAGCCTGAATGCAGCACTGACCTTGATATCCATCGCGACGTTCCTGTCCACGATCATCGTTGCGAACGGTCCGCCGGCGCTTCAGGATATCACTCCGGCGCGCATGCGTGGCGTCACGTCGGCAATCGGCGTTATGATCGTTACGCTGATCGGGATGGGCCTTGGCCCGACATTGGTCGGATTTGTCAGTCAGACCATCATCGGCGATCCAAAGGCGATCGGGATCGCCGTAAGCATCGTTTCGACCATTGGTCTCGTCAGCTCGTCGGCGGTGGGATTGGTGGCGAGCTTCCACTACAGGCTCGGGTCGGACAATGGCGCGCCAAGCGCAATAAAAGAGCAGGCGGTCCCGGGGCAATAACACCTTTGAGAAGCGAGATTGTCATGCATTTTACTTTCGTCACCGAGAACCGTTGTCAAACCGGCGCGTTTCCACAAGCCGGAAGAAAGCAGAAATGCTCCATCAGAAGCGCTGACCGGACGGATCGGCCGCTTATCGAAGACTTGCCATTCTTGTGAGACCGTCACGCCGCTCTTATAGATCGTCTCCAAAAGAATTGATGAAAGCGCATTGCATGTCGGCCTACGAAGTCCTGGTTTCCAACATTACGCAGAGTTTTCTCGATCATGGCTATGAATCCATGACGATGATCAAGCTGGCAAAATGCTGCAATATTACCCGTCGCGGCCTCTATCATCACTTCAGCAGCAAGGAAGAAGCCTTCCACGCGATGGTTGTGCAGAACAATGAGAACACACGGCGAGACAGTTTGCGGGAGGGCGGGCGGCTTCTCTCAACGGGCGCAAATGTTCTTGATATCATCACAGCTATTCTCGACGTTCGATATGGTGATACCAGAAGAAAGCTGGCGCTTTCGCCCTATGCGCTTGAAGTCAACGACTACGCGTTTCGTCTCTGCCGCCCGGCGATGATTGAAGCTGCAGCAATTTTCCAGGCTGATTTCGCGGCCTTGCTGGAACGGGCTGTTGTAAGCGGTCTTCTGATGCTGCTACCCTCGATCTCGATTAAAACTCTGGTGCAATTGCTCTGCGACGGTGCTCGCGGAACCAATCAGAGCTTCTTTGCACCAGCACCGGAGGAAATTGCCGCCCGCTACCGGGAGATGAGCCGGGCAATTCTCTATGGCTGCGCGGAGCCGGCCAAGCCCTGACCAGTTCACGGGGGCTAACGAGATTCACTTCGCTCAGATCGCGCTTCGATGAGGCAGCGCTGCCGCAAGGCCACTGCGTGCAGCCACAGCGGAAATCGACTCGTTCTAGACTAGGTCATGCCGGAAGATCTGAACAACTTGCCGGCCGATTTCCGTCGGCGTCATCCTGCCGGGGCGATACCAGCCGGAGACATTGTTGAGAAGCGTCAACAATAGCAGACGGTAGACGCCGCGATCGAGCGAGGGATTGAGTGGCAGATCGGCAATCAGATCTCGAAACACCTGCTCGAAGGTGTCGCGCTTCTCAACGAGCTGCTCACGAATCTCAGCCGGCGTGGAGGCGAAATCGTTCATCAGCGGCATGGTCAGCGAATTCGGGTCGAGCTGGATTTCCAGCATGGTGATGCATGCGGCCTCCAGTCGCGCCCATGGATCGGAAAGCGGGGAGATAGCGGCCCGGATACGATCTTCCGCCACCTGTAGAGCAATATGGTGGATGCGGACGAACAGAGCTTCCTTCGACTTGATATAGTGATAGAGCGAGCCACCAAGCAGGCCGACCCGCTCGCCGATATCGCGCACGGACGTCGCGGCATAGCCTCGCTCGGCAAATAGCGCCGCCGCAGCCTCCAGGATGGCGCTATGGCGCTCGCTCAGCCCGCTTTCCCGCAGGGCTCCCGTTAAAGCACTCTGCGGCCCATCTGCATTTCCGCGGCCATCGCCTTGGGTCATTGCCTCTCCCGGCATCTTCCAACTCGTTGCTGATATCGCAACGCTCATAGCGCAGACGGACGATTTTCCCAAATCGCCTCGCGGATCGTCCCTCAGGAACCTCGCAGCAGCGAAAGAAATTTTGCACTTGCGAACTGTAACAATCGTTTGATACAAGCATCTCGTGACGGCAAGGAGGAAAGCTTGAGCGACAGGGAGGCAATGGACTTCGATGTGGTGATCGTCGGCGCCGGAGTGGCCGGGCTTGCCGCAGCGATCCGGCTGAAGCAGCGCGCCAACGAAGAAGGGCGAACGATTTCCGTCGTGGTTGTCGAAAAGGGTTCGGAAGTCGGCGCCCACGTCCTATCGGGCGCCGTGATCGATCCTTCCGGCCTCGATGCCCTTCTGCCCGACTGGCGAGCCGATTCCGAGCGCCCGTTGACGACAGAGGTCACCGAAGACAGGTTCTACCTTCTCGGACCGGCCGGCTCGTTTCGCCTTCCCAATCTCCTGATGCCGCCGCTGATGGGCAATCATGGCAATTTCATCGGATCGCTCGGCAATGTCGCGCGCTATCTTGCGGCGCAGGCAGAAGCGCTCGGCGTCGAGATCTATCCCGGCTTTGCGGCAACGGAGGTTCTCTTCACCTCGGATGGCGCGGTGGCCGGCATTGCGACCGGCGACATGGGGATTGGTCGCGACGGCCAGCCGAAGAGCGATTTCACCGCCGGCATGGAGCTTCGAGCGGGCTATACAATCTTCGCCGAGGGAGCGCGAGGCAGCCTGACCAAGCAGCTTCTTGATCGCTTCAACCTCACCGAAGGGCGCTCAGTTCAGAAGTTCGGTATTGGCATCAAGGAGCTCTGGCAGGTTAAGCCGGAGAAATTCCGCAAGGGTTTAGTCCAGCATTCGTTCGGTTGGCCGCTGGACATGCAAACCGGCGGCGGCTCGTTCCTCTACCATTTCGACGACAATCTGGTGACTGTCGGCTTCGTCCTGCATCTGGACTACAAGAACCCGACGCTCTCGCCGTTCGATGAGTTCCAGCGCTTCAAGACGCATCCGCTGATCCGCAAGACCTTCGAAGATGGCAGGCGCATCGCCTATGGCGCGCGCGCCCTGACCGAGGGTGGCTATCAGTCCGTGCCAAAGCTTGCCTTCCCGGGCGGCGTGCTGACCGGCTGCGCCGCGGGCTTCATGAACGTCCCGCGCATCAAGGGTTCGCATAACGCCATTCATTCCGGGATTGGGGCAGCGGATGCCGTGTTTGACGGGCTTTCTGAAGGACGCTCCAATGATACGCTTGATCGCTATGAGAGCGGCTGGCGCGGCTCGGTAGTCGGGCGCGACCTGAAGCCTGTGCGCAACGTCAAGCCGCTATGGTCGCGCTTCGGGACGCTGGCCGGCGCCGCTCTCGGCGGAATCGACATGTGGCTGCATACCCTCTTCGGCGCCTCACTCTTCGGTACGCTGCGGCACGACAAGGCCGATTTCGAGAGCCTCAAGCCGCTTTCTGGCGTGAAGCCCATCCGCTATCCCAAACCGGATGGGGTACTAACCTTCGACAGGCCATCCTCGGTCTTCTTGTCGAATACCAATCACATTGAAGAGCAACCGATCCATCTGCGGCTCGCCGATCCGGAAATCCCGCTGAAGCACAATCTGCCGCTCTATGGCGAGCCGGCGCGGCTCTATTGCCCTGCAGGGGTTTACGAGGTCGTCTATGGCGATGAGCAGGCAAAGACCGATCCGCGTTTCGTGATCAACGCGCAGAACTGCGTGCATTGCAAGACCTGCGACATCAAGGATCCCTCGCAGAACATCACCTGGGTTCCGCCGGAAGGCGGCGGCGGCCCGAACTATCCCAACATGTGACACCCGCACCGGACAGGAGTGAGATAGCCATGACTGCAATCTACATTGTCGATTACCTGCGTAGTCCATTTACACCCGGCTCTCGCGGCGCCCTTGCCGGGGTTCGCCCGGACGATCTGGCCGGCAAGGTCATTAAGGCCATTGTCGAGCGTTCCGGGATCGATCCTGCCGCGATCGAGGATGTGACCCTCGGCTGCGCTTTTGGGGAAGGCGAACAGGGCCTCAACATCGCCCGCTGTGCCGCCTTGATCGCCGGCTTGCCGCAATCGGTCGGCGGCTCCACCATCAACCGCTGGTGCGGCTCGGCCATGCAGGCGATCCAGATGGCCGCGGGCGCGATTTCGATGGGGGCGGGCGACGCATTTGTGGCGGGCGGCGTCGAAAGCATGACGCGCGTGCCGATGATGGGCTTCAACCCCATGCCGAACCCAGCCTGGAGCGACGCGCAGCGCCTCGCCTTTCTCAATATGGGCATGACGGCAGAAAACCTGGCCGATCGCTATGGCATCTCCCGCGAAGAACAGGATGCCTATTCGCTGGAGAGCCACCGCAAGGCGCTCGCCGCTCGCGCCGATGGCCGGCTGGCCGCAGAAATCGCGCCGATCGGCGAAGTGACGGCCGATGGGTGCCCGCGCGAGACCGACGCGGGAAAACTCGCCGGTCTCAAGACCTCCTTCAAGGCGGGCGGCACGGTGACGGCCGGCAACTCCTCGCCCCTGACCGACGGCGCATCCGCAACACTGGTCTGCTCGGAAACATTCATGAGGCGTCACGAGCTGACGCCGCTTGCCCGCATTTCCGGCTATGCAATCACGGGCTGCGCCCCTGAAATCATGGGGATCGGACCGGTCGAAGCAAGCCGTAAGGCGCTCAAGCGCGCCGGCATCTCCGTCGCCGACCTCGACGTGATCGAAATGAACGAGGCCTTCGCCGTGCAGGTACTCTCCTGCTGCCGCGATCTTGATATCGATCCGAACAGCCTCAACCGCGACGGCGGCGCGATCGCGCTCGGTCATCCGCTGGGCGCAACGGGCGCCCGCCTCGTCGGCAAGGCGGCGCTGCTCATGAAGCGGGATGGCGGGCGCCATGCACTCGCCACCCAGTGCATTGGCGGCGGCCAAGGCATCGCCATGGTTCTGGAGGCGGCATGACAATGGTTACGATCAAGAAAGCTGCCGTCGTCGGCGCCGGTGTCATGGGCTCCGGCATCGCTGCCCATCTTGCCAATGCAGGCCTCGACGTGGTGCTGCTCGACGTCGAGAAGACCTTCGCCGATGGCGGTGTCGCGCGTCAGCTGAAGGCTGGCGGCTTCATGGATCCGGCCTTCGCGACACGGATCAAGGCCGGATCGACGAAGGACGACCTCGCACTGATTGCCGATGCGGACTGGATCGTCGAGGCCGTTGCGGAGAAGCTCGACATCAAGCAGGCGCTCTACCGCGCCGTCGATGGTGTGCGGAAGGAGGGCTCGATTGTCTCGTCCAACACTTCGACCATTCCGCTGCATTCTCTCGTTGAGGGCCTGCCGACAAGCTTTGCCGCCGACTTCCTCATCACTCATTTCTTCAATCCGCCCCGCATCATGCGGCTGCTGGAACTCGTCTCAGGCAAGGCGACAAAACCGGAAGCGGCAGCAACGATCCGCAGCTTTGCCGACCACAGGCTCGGCAAGAGCGTCGTCGTTTGCAAGGACACGCCCGGCTTCATCGGCAATCGCATCGGCAATTACTGGATGGTGGTGGCACAGAACGAAGCCATCGATCTCGGCCTTGAGGTCGAGGAAGCCGATGCCGTCATCGGCAAGCCGTTCGGCATTCCCTCCACCGGCATCTTCGGGCTGCTGGATCTGGTCGGCATAGACCTCATGCCGACGATCCTGCGCAGCCTGCAAAAGGCGACACCGGCCGGCGACGCAGTCAAGGATTGCGACGCCGAACCGCCGCTAATCGCCCGCATGATCGCGGAAAACCGCCTCGGCCGCAAAAGCGGAGCCGGCTTCGTGCGGCTTTCGCCAGACCGCAAGTCGCGCGACGTGATCGACCTTCTAACGGGAGACTACCGGCCACAGAAGGCGGTCTCTTCCGTCAGCCTTGAGGCATCGGCCGGCGACCCCCGCAGGCTGATGGAACATGGTGGCCTCGCCGGCCGCTATGCCTCGGTCGTGATGGAAAAGACGCTCGCCTATGCCGCCTCGCTCGTGCCCGATATTGCCGACACACCGGATGCGGTCGATGAGGCCATGCGCAGCGGCTATGGCTGGAAGCAGGGTCCCTTCGAGCTGATCGACCGGCTTGGTGCCGGCTGGCTGAAGGCGCGGCTCGAGACACGCGGCCTTGCCGTACCGGCGTATCTCTCGCTTGCCGTCGAAAGGGGTGGATTCTATTCCGTCGTTGACGGCAAGCGCGTCAACCTGCTGCCTGACGGAAGTATAGCCCCCGTTCATCAAGCCGAAGGCGTGCTCCTCCTTTCCGACCTCAGGCTTTCTGCAGACGCAGTCGAGGATTGGGGCGTGGCCGGCCTCTGGGACCTTGGCGACGGTGTCGCCTGCCTTGAGTTCCGCACCAAGATGAACACCTACACGCCGGCCCTGTTCGAGGCCATCAACAAGGCGATCGAACGCTGCGGCCGGGACTTCAAGGCCCTGGTGATCGGCAGCGATTCCCCGGTCTTCAGTGCCGGGGCAGATCTGCGCATCTTCCTCGATACGGTGGAAAAGGGAGGCCGAGAGGCAATCGGCGCCTTCATTGATCAGGGCCACGATACTTTCAGGGCCCTGAAATATGCCCCCTTCCCCGTTGTCGGCGCTGCCGCCGGGCTGGCGCTTGGCGGCGGCTGCGAGATCCTGCTTCACTGCGATGCGATCCAGGCCCATGCCGAGCTTACCATCGGCCTTGTCGAGACCCGGATCGGCGTCGTCCCTGGCTGGGGCGGCTGTAAGGAAATGATGCTGCGTTTCTCAAGCGCTACCGCCGCCTTGAAGGGGCCGGTCGCGCCGGCCATCGAGGTCTTCAACATCATCGAACCGGCAAGGGTGTCGACCAGTGCCTTCGACGCCCGCAGCCTCGGTTATCTGAGAGCCAGCGACGGCATCACCATGAACCGCAGCCGGCTGCTGGCCGACGCCAAGGCCAAAGCCCTGGCTCTTGCGAACAACTATGTGGCCCCGGAACCACCGACACTTACGCTGTCGGGACCATCAGGCGCTGCCGCCCTTCACAACCTCATCGAAGGTGCCATGGTCGCCGGACGCGCCACCGGCCATGACGGCATCATCGGGCGCGCCCTTGCCGGGGTGCTGACGGGCGGGCCCTCGGCCGATCCCCTGAAGCCCGTCTCCGAGGACGACGTACTCGCATTGGAACGCCAGGCCTTCATCGACCTGCTGGCAACACCCGCAACCGTGGACCGCGTCAGGCATATGCTGGCAACCGGCAAGCCGCTGCGCAACTGAACAGGAACGGACAAGAACCCTATGGCTGGCTACATCCCTCCGATCGACGATATTTCTTTTCTCCTCGGCGGCGTCTTCGACCTTGATGCGCAGATGGCTGCACTCCCCGGGTTTGAAGAGGTCAATACCGACCTCGCAACGAGCATTCTCGAAGAAGGCGGCAAGTTCTGCGCGGAAATCCTCGAGCCGCTCAATCGTTCGGGCGACGAAGAGGGCTGCACCCTGGAAGACGGACTTGTGACGACGCCGAAGGGCTTCGCGCAAGCCTATGGGGCCTTCGTCGACGGCGGCTGGGCCGGCCTGTCTGGCAATCCGGACTATGGCGGACAGGGTCTACCGCGCGTCCTGCAGATCCTGCTCGACGAGATGCTGTCTTCCGCCAATCTCTCCTTCGGCCTGTTTCCGGGCCTGACGCGCGGCGCTGTCGAAGCGATCGCCCACCATGCCACTGACGAGTTGAAACAGACATATCTGCCGAAGATGATCTCCGGCGAATGGACGGGCGCCATGGCGCTCACAGAATCCTCCGCCGGCACCGACCTCGGCCTGCTGACAACCCGCGCCGAACCGCGAGGCGATGGTTCCTATGCCATCAGGGGCACGAAAATCTTTATCTCCTCCGGCGACCAGGATTTCGGCGGCAACGTCGTGCATCTGGTGCTCGCCCGCCTGCCCGATGCGCCGAAGGGCGTGAAAGGCATCAGCCTCTTCCTGGTCCCGAAGTTTCTCGTCAAGCAGGACGGTTCGCTTGGCGAGCGCAATCGAATGTCCGTCGGCTCGCTGGAGCACAAGATGGGCATCCACGCCCAGCCGACCTGCGTGATGAACTATGACGGCGCCATAGGCTGGCTCGTCGGCGAGCCCGGCCGCGGCCTCAACGCCATGTTCACGATGATGAATGCCGAGCGCCTCTTCGTCGGCATTCAGGGTCTCGGCATTGGCGAGGCAGCTAACCAGAAGGCTGCCGCCTATGCCCGAGATCGCTTGCAGGGCCGTTCCCCCGATGGCGCCCGTGGCCCCGTACCGATCATCGAGCACGCCGATGTGCGCAAGATGCTCCTGACCGGCCGATCCTTGACGGAAGCCGGGCGCGCACTCGCTGTCTGGACCGCGCTGCAGATGGATATCGCGACCAGACATCCCGATCCGGAAGCCCGCCGTACGGCAGATGGCTTCGTCGCCTTGCTGACGCCGGTCGTCAAGGCTGCTTTCACCGATTTCGGCTTCGAGATCGCGGTTATGTCTCAACAAGTCTTTGGCGGCCACGGCTATATCCGCGAATGGGGCATGGAACAATTTGTGCGCGATGCCCGGATAACGCAGATCTACGAAGGCACCAACGGCGTGCAGGCCATGGATCTCGTCGGTCGCAAGTTGGCGATGGACAATGGCGATGTTGTACGCCGCTTCTTTGCGCTGGTGCACGCCGATCTGTCTTCGGCCAACGGCTCGGCTGAGTTCGAGTCCGCGAAGGGTGCCGTGACAGAAGCCCTTGTCCGCCTTGAGCAACTGACCGAAGATCTGCTGTCTACATCCGCCGACCCCATGGAGGCGGGAGCAAGCGCCACAGACTATCTGCGCTTTTTTGCGCTCGTGAGCTTCGGTTGGCTCTGGGTGCGCATGGCCGACAAGGCCGCGGCTTCAGTGCCGACGGCCCTGACGAAGCGCAAACTCTTGCTTGCCCGCTTCTTCGCGGCCCGGCTGTTGCCGCAGACTTTGGCGCTGGAGGCGGCTATCCGCGCTGGTGCGACCGACATCATGGCGCTCGACGCCGATCTGTTCTGATTGAACGCTCTCTGGGAGGGGAAGACCATGCTTGGCATGATGATGAATGCACCGCTGCTCGTGTCATCGATCCTGCGTCACGCCGCGGCCTATCATGGCGGCACGGAGATCGTCTCCAAAACCGTCGAAGGCCCGATCCATCGCTACAGCTACGCGGACCTCTCCCGGCGAAGCCAGAAGCTCGCCAACGCGCTTCAGAGATTTGGCCTCAACCATGGCGACCGGGTGGGTACGCTCGCCTGGAATGGCTATCGGCACCTGGAGCTCTATTACGGCATTTCCGGATCAGGCCTGGTGTGTCACACGATCAACCCGCGCCTCTTTCGCGAGCAGATCGGCTACATCATCGACCACGCAGGCGACAGCGTGCTCTTCTCCGACCTCACCTTTTTGCCGATCCTCGAAGGACTGGCCGATAAACTTGCGCAACTGAAGGCCGTGATCATCCTGACCGACGAGGCCCATATGCCGAAGTCGGAATGTCTGCCGAATCTCATCTGCTATGAGAGACTGATTGCCGGCGAACCGGATGAATTCGATTGGCCAGTATTTGACGAGAACACCGCCTCGAGCCTGTGCTACACATCCGGCACGACAGGGGATCCGAAAGGTGTGCTCTACAGCCACCGTTCCACGGTTCTGCATGCTATGGCTTCGACCTTCATCGATGTACTCGGTCTTTCTGCCTCGGATTCGGTCGTGCCTGTCGTGCCGATGTTTCATGTCAACGCCTGGGGTATCCCCTTCGCCGCACCGATGGTTGGCGCGAAGCTGGTCATGCCTGGTCCGAATCTCGATGGGGCAAGCCTGCACGGCCTGTTCGAAAGTGAGAAGGTGACATTTACTGCGGGAGTACCGACGGTCTGGCTCGGCCTGCTCGATTGGATGGATGGTCACGGCCAGAAATTCTCCACGCTGAAGCGCGTCGCCATCGGCGGCTCGGCCTCGCCGCCGATCATGATCAGCCGTTTCCAAAACATGGGGGTCATGGTTCGCCATGCCTGGGGCATGACGGAAACAAGCCCGATCGGACTTGCGGCTGCACTCTTGCCCAAGCACGAGGCGCTTTCGGCGGAGCAAAGGCTAATAGTCGAATCCAAGCAAGGCCGCCCGCTATTCGGCATGGAATTCAGCGTTGTCGGCGCTGACGGCAAGCCTGTGGCACGCGACGGCAAAGCATTCGGTGCAATGCTGGTGCGCGGCCCCTGGGTTGCGGCCAGCTACTACAATGCGGAAAAGAGCGCGGCATACGCGGTCGATGGCTGGTTCGAAACCGGCGATGTCGTCACGATGGACGAGGACGGCTTCGTGCAGATCGTCGATCGCACCAAGGACGTAGTGAAATCCGGCGGCGAATGGATCAGCTCGATCGAATTGGAGAACATTGCGCAGGCCCACCCGGCAATCAAGGAGGCAGCCGTCGTCGCGGTGCCGGATGGCCGATGGGGTGAGCGACCGGTTCTCACGGTCGTCCTGAAGCCCGGGCAAACATTCACGCGGCAGGATCTGCCGGAACTCTATACCGGCAAAATCTCCAAGTGGAGCATTCCCGACGATGTCATTGTCGTCGACGAATTGCCGCACACGGCAACCGGCAAACTCTTGAAGATCGCGATCCGGCAAATTGTCATCGAGGAATATGCCAAGCGCTCCGCAGACGCGGAGTTGAACAACTGAGAGGATCCGGACATGAGCGACCACACCACGATGCCAGAGCTTTACCTTGAGGATCTCGAACTCGGGCAGCGCTTCACCAGCCCCTCTCATGTGATGGAGCTCGATGAGATCAAGGAATTTGCGGGTCGCTACGATCCGCAATTCTTCCATCTGGACGAGGAGCTCGCGCGCGACAGCCTGTTCGGAAGGCTGGCTGCCAGCGGCTGGCATACGGCCGCGACGACTATGCGGCTGCTTGTTCAAAGCCTGCCGTTGGCCGGCGGGCTGATCGGCGCAGGTGCGGAAATTTCCTGGCCGCGCGCGACATGGCCTGGCGACCGCATCCATGTGGAAAGCGAGATCACCGCTATCACGCTGTCTCGTTCCCAACCAAAGCGTGGGTTTGTCACTGTGCGAAGCGAGACGATAAATCAGAACGGCGAGATCGTGCAGGTGTTCACACCAAAGATCGTTGGCTGGCGCAGGGCTTGAATCTGCTCCCATGAGAAGCGACGCATCGGCCTCGGTTTGCAAGGTTGTCTCAATGAAGGGATGATAATGGCGCGTCACTGGCCTGCCGACGCGGGCAGGCAATGGAGCTGACGGAATGCGTGTGCTGCTGGTCGAGGACGAGAAATCGATGGCTGCCGTCTTGCGCAGTGGACTTGTGCGCCAAGGCATGGTCGTGGACGATGTGGCGACCCTTTTGGATGCCGATGCAGCCCTCTATGACGGCGTCTACGATGCCGTGGTGCTGGATCGCAGATTACCCGACGGCGACGGCCTGTCGCTGGTCAAATCGCTGCGCGCCAGAGGCGATACGGTACCGGTATTGGTATTGACGGCGAAGGGCGATCTGCTTGACCGGATCGCCGGTCTCGACAGCGGTGCGGACGACTATCTTGGCAAGCCATTCTCTTTTGAGGAATTCCTGGCCCGGCTGCGCGCCATCCTGCGCCGGCCGGCCAATCTGCAGCCTGATATCGTCAGACTAGGCCGCCTATCATTCGATTTCGCGCATCTTGAGGCGCATGTCGAAACCGTTCCTCTGCGCATGCCCCGCCGCGAACTGCTTGTACTGGAAGCGCTGATGCGGCGCATGGGGCGGATGGTGCTGCGCGAGACGTTGATGGAAGCCGTTTTCGGCATGAACGACGAAATCGAATCAAATGCGCTCGACACGCATATTTCTCGCCTGCGCCGAAAGCTCGCAGACGCGCATGCCGGCATCGCCATCAGCGGTATCCGTGGTGTCGGCTATCTCATCAGCGAGACGGCATAATGCGGCAGCCCTCGCTGAAATGGCTACTCGTCAGTAGGCTGGTGACGCTACAGGCCTGCATCATCGCGATAATACCGCTGATTATCACGGTCACGCTCTGGAGCACCGGCTATCTGCTGGACGACTATGAGGGCGCCAGTCTCGATGTGCTCGCCGAGGCGGTTGAACGGGACGCAACGGGCGGACTGGCGCTACGGGAGACCCCGGCACTTGGTTCTCTTCGGGCCAACGCACCCGACCTGTGGTTTGCGATCCGCGATCGCGAAGGACACCGCCTGCAAGAGGGCAACATTCCGCCCGCCTATCTGCCTGCAATCGCGATGCTCGACCAGCTCAGCGACGCGCGCCTGAGCAAACAACCCGAACTGGCAGGGAAACCCGACGCTGTAATCAAATGGGTCGACAGCCCTGCCGGCCGGATCCAGATCCTGACCGGCACGAAAGGACAGATGTCCGTGCAGCGGCTGGCAAGGGGTATGTCGGGCGGGCTCATCTCCCTCATTCTGCCCGTCATCGTGCTTGTGGCTTTGACGACCTCGCTTGCCACGCCGCTGGTGGTGCGGCGCGCCTTGGCGGGGCTCCGGCGGACCGTGGAGCAGGCCGCGCATATAGAGTTCGACAAGCGCGGCACTCAGCTGCAGGCGAGTGACATGCCCGTCGAAATCAGCGCACTTGTCGGGGCTGTCAATGATGCGCTGCGTCGTCTCGACGTCGGCTATGAGCGACATCAGCATTTCCTGGCGCAGGCGGCCCATGAACTGCGCACACCGATCGCCATTTTGAATGCACGCATTTCCACCTTGCCCGCAGGTTCGGACAGGCGTGACCTGCTGGAAGACGCGGCGCGTCTGACGACACTTGCCGGTCAGTTGCTCGATCTCCAGCGCCTCGACCAGAAGCGCGACCACTTCCTGTCGGTCAATCTGACCGCCATGGCCAAACAGGTGCTATTCGATCTTGGCCCCCTGGCGCTCGGTGCCGGCTATGAGGTGAGCTTCGAACCGGAAGCCGACGAGGTGCTGGTGATCGGCGACCACACTTCGCTGGAGCGGGCTTTGACCAATCTTGTTCAAAACGCCATCGACCATGGCGGACGCCAGGGAACGATTTGCTTGCGCGTCGGCAAGGACCATTTCGTCGAAGTTTCCGACGAAGGCAAAGGTGTCGCCTGGGACGCACGCGAGCAGATCTTCGAGCCGTTCAATCGCCTCGGCCCTAACGGCCGCGGCGCCGGATTGGGGCTCAATCTGGTTCGGGAGATCATGGAGATGCATGGCGGCACCGTCGCCGTTGTCAATGCTGGCTCCAAGGGCGCCTGTGTGAGGATGACATTCCCCCGCACAGGGATCGCCGATGGCGAAGTGCAAACGACCTAGGCGCACGCAACCGGAGCACCGCCCGCGGCGCCGTCTCGTCAATCGGACGTGCCGATCGGCTGTTCCGCGCAGTTGGGCTATTAGAACCGCCGCGCATTGCTTCGCTTTGCCCGACGCAGGATCCACACTATGGCGAACTCAGCAGCAATCAGCCCCACCGCGACTGCAAGACCGAGGGTGATCGGGTCACGGCCGCTCCCGTATAACAGGAACCCCAGACACAGGAAGGGTGTGTTCCAAAGCAGGCTGCCAATGAGGGTAGCCAGGGCGAAGCCGCGCAATTCGAGTTTGAACACGCCGGCCGGCAAGCCAAGATAGACGCGAACGGCCGGTATCGTATGGCCGACGAGGGTCGTCCAGAATTGATTGCGGCGATACGAACCGACCAGACGCTGGTAGAGTGAAGGCGGCAGCAGGATGAAACGGCCATAGCGCGTCACCAAGTCTTCGACCCGGTGCGAGCCCAGTGTCCATCCGAACCCATACCAGAGCAGAGAACCAAGCGTCGATCCAAACGCGGTGGCAGCCACAATTGCCGCGAGGTTCAGACTGCTCTTTGCGGTCATGCCAACAAACATCAGCAGGACATAGGACGGAAAGATCGGGACGAATTTTTCTGCAATAGCCAAGCAGACGAGGCCGACGAGGCCGAAACTCAGCATCGTCGCGATAATAGGCGACATCTCCATGATCGGTTCACATCACAGACAGGAGGGATGGTCGAGGCTGCGCGTGATCCGATAGACCGAGGCAGGCGGCAGATTTCGCATCGTCCATCCGCAGCGCATAGCCTCCAGCCCCAATTGCTCGAGTATCCTGCTCGGCACCGGACAGCGTGGTCCGTAAGTTATCTGATAGAAGGCCCCACCCGGCGCCATGCAGGCGAAGGCGCCGCTGAGAATAGCCGAGGCCTTGTCCGGCGGCATGGTCAAAATGCCCAGTCCGCTAATCACTGCGCCAACTGCGGCACCGGCAAAAAGACCCGTCGTCGCCAATTCGGTCGCGTCCATGTGCAACACCCGCGCCAGCGGAAAGCGGTGTCGGAGCAGGCGCGCAAAGGTGGGGTCGTATTCCACCAATGTGATGCTGCGCTCAGGCACGCCGCGGGCAAGCAACGCTTTCGTAAATGGGCCGGTTCCCGCACCCAGTTCAAGGACCTGCCCGGTGCTGGGCGACACGCCTTGCGTCATCAGATCTGCAACCGCGCGGCCGGATGGGGCAATCGCCGCGACACGAAGGGGATTGGCGATCCAGGCTCGGAAGAAGGCAAGCGCATCAGAACCCAGCATGGCACCCTCGCTTGCTCAGGGCATCTGTGGCCCTGTGAGCGTCAACGGTGACGAGTTGCGTTGGTAACATCGATAACATTTTCGAACCATCCAAGATGTGAGGACATTGAACCGCTCCATGAGAACGATTGTTCGATCGACCGAGAAAGCAGTGGCCTGCCGCAAACCAGATCAATCGCAACGCTGTGTCCCACGCCTGGATTGAGACAGCCTGTCACGACAAAGCGTGACGGTCCCGATCTGACAATTGCGGTTTGCCCCTGGAGCGACATGGTGCTTGGGGGTGTTTTTCGCCACGAACAGATCACCGATTGATTGCAGCGCCTGATCACTGCAATCTCGGCGCTGTCAAAGATAAAAGGTCGGGCTTGATTTCGACGCCCCGTGAGCGAATTCATCGCTGCGACCGCTCGGTAGTCCGAGGGCTGCATCGCCGTCGGCGAGGCCGCAAAAATCAGCGGTCGGGTCGAAGAGTGCCTGGGCGGTTAAGTGCACGCCTTTCCTTCCGCTAGGCACCGCCATTACCCGCCATCATGCTGGATCGGAGCGCGGCACCTCGGTGACGCTCGCAAAAAAGCACTTGCTGAGCCTGCAAGCGGGGCCACGGCATGGATTTCAACGAAAAACGGCGCGTTCGAGACGCGCCGCTTCAAGTTTATTCGTGCCGAGCAAGAGAGATCAGGCGCCGGCAGTCTGCGTATGGGTTGCGAGCTGCTCATCATGATTGTTGAACAGCACATGCACGGCATCATGGCCTGACGGCGTGTAGTTCTGCAGCGTGGCAACTACGTGGGTTTCCGACCCGGTGTTGACGCTGATCTTCGTCGAATTGGTTGCGGCATCGACCGCCGCCGTCATCGATGCGACAGCATTCGCCTCGGTCATGCCCGGATGTTCTCCCACCAGTGCGTTCAGCAGGTTCGAGACATCCAGCTTGTCGCCCTGTCCCTTCGGGCTGAAGTCGGTGATGACATCGGCCATATTGAGGTTGTGCAGGGCCTTTGCATCGAGCACGAAGGTATCGGCCCCGGCGCCACCGGTCATCGTGTAACCGCCACCGCTGGTCAGCGTATCGTTGCCGTCGGTGCCGTAAAGGTGGCCGATCCCGCTGAAGTCGATCTCGGTGGATGTCCCGTCATGGCCAAGCGAGAAGTCACTGGCCGAGTACTCGCCAGTGAGGCCGATCGAAGCAGTATGGGTACCGTCGGTGACTGTCAGCACACCGCCCGTCTTTCCTGCATTCTCTGCATAGGAGAAGCTGGCGGTCGCGGCGGAGATGTCGCCGAACCGCAAGGCGTCGTTACCATCGAGACCCGCGATCGTACCCGTAAAGGCCGCGGCATGATCGATGGTGATCGTTGCCTGTGCATCCTTGCCAAGCGTAATCGCCTCGTGGAACGAGCCACCGATCTCGAGGTTGGCGTGACCCGACAGCAGCACCGTGCCGCTACCGCTGACATCGCCGTCGAGATTGACGTTGCCGCCATTCGCCCAGAGCAGTCCGTTATTGACGAGGTCGCTATGGATATGGAGACCACCTGCCCCGGTTGCCTCCAGCGTGCCCGTGTTGCTGACCGCATTGGCGCCGGTGTCGATGACGAGCGCGTGGCTACCGTCGGCAATAATCGTGCCGGCGTTGACGAGCGTCAGGTGGCCATCGCCGAGCTTACCAGCGCCGGAGATGGTGTTATCTACATTCGTCAGCGTGACATGATCGCTGCTGCCGAAGATGATGTTGGCTGCATTGTCGGACAGTGTCACCGTGCCGCCGCCGGTCAATGTCAGGCCACGCTGGACGATTTCGAGGTCCGTCTCGCTGCCGGTAGAGGTGATATGGATGCTGCCGGTGTTGTCGAGCGTTCCGCTGAACGGCATCAATGCGCCATCGGCGACCACCATATTCCCGGTATTGTGGGTTACGACTGCTTCATTGAAGAGGAAGTCGTCTGCCGTGAGAGCCGCGGCGCTCACGCCTGCCAAGGTGATGGTCTCGCCATTGCCGAGCGTGATGACGGCATTGCCGGAGGCATCGCTCGACAGATGGGCCAGAACGTCCGCGAAGCTATTGAAGCCCGCAAAGCCGATCAGGTCGATCTTGTCATGCGCCACATCAAAGTTGTGCACGACGTCCTTACCAATGGTGTTTGCAAAGACCAGCGTGTCGTTGCCGCTCGATGCTGTGAGCGTATCGTCGCCCGACCAGGCGAAGATCGGCGAACCCTTGGCATAGGCTTCGACATTGTCGGCCACCGTGGCCATGCCGGTTGTGCCGTCTGCGTTGATCCAGGTTTCGGTGATCTGGAGGACCACTGCGCCAGTCACGCCATCCGGTGAAGTCACCGTCAGAGAGGACGGGTCATGCGTCACCACGGACCAGGTACCATCGGCGTTAAGCGTGCCCTCACTTAGCGTCCAGCCTGCCGGTACGCCGGCAACACTCACTGCAACCAGGCCGTCATGATGCGACGGATCGGGAAGTGCAAGGTTGATGGCCTCGCCAGACATGCCGGCGGGCATGGATACTGGATGTATGGTCACGTGCGCTGACGCCAATCCCCCCTGCCCGTCGGTGAGGGTGAACGAGACATCCCTATCTGTTCCCAAATTCGAGTTCGCGGTCGAGCCAAATTGAACACTCTGTAACAGAGCCGTCACCGCAGCCGGCGTGGCATTCGCATTAAAATTAACAGTCAGAGTCTGGTTACTGAATGAGTAGACCGCAATAGTCTTCCCGCCGTAGGCAAAACTTCCGTTAGAATTTGAGATAGACAGGTAGTCCGAGGCCCCGGATGTTGTGACCTTAAGTGTTCCGCCGTTGAAATTGGGGGAGTCGCTATCAGTTACAAGCGCATTCGGCACGAGGTTAACAGTCGTCTTCCGAACGTAGTTGACTGTTGTATCATTTCCACTTGTCGTCGTATCAAGATCCAATACTGGCGCAACATTTTGATGCGGAGCAACTGCGAGAGTCGTTGTACTCACGTTGCTATTTATCGTTCCATCATTAACAGACCAATTGATCGTCCGGGTTGCTGTGCTCGAGTTTGTCGACGAGAACGTAACACTATCCAAAACAGCTTGATAGTGCGCCAGTGTATCGGTGCCCGTCAGCGTCAGCACGCCGCTTTGAGCGTTATAACTTGCCGTAATCGACGTTCCTGTGACCGTGGCGGACAGCACATCTCCGGTCACAAAACCACTCGAAATGAAAACCTTGGCGGAGGCCATTGCTGTATTATCGACATCCGCGACAGTTGTCGTACTCGACAGCACTGATGCCGTACCTCCTATCGTATAGGAAGCATTCGCAGCCGTACCACCCAGCACCGGCGCATCATCCGTGCCATTGATCGTGATGTCGATCTGCTGGGACGTGCCGTCCGCCGTCGTCACCGTGACGATATCGTGCAGCTTCGTATTGTTGCCGGTGCTGTTCAGCGC
>NZ_JACHBG010000037.1 GCF_014207095.1 Martinezella lusitana
GCTGAAACCGCCGCTGCATGATCCAATGGCAGCCGTCTGACGGCGACCCCGGTCAAACGGGCCGCGTCAACGCGCATGGAAATGAGCGCTTACGACGAAGTCGAATGCATCCGAAGGCAAGGCGCACAAGCCCTACGAGTTTGGCGTCAAGTCTCGGTGGCCTCGATACTGAACCGCTCTCCAAAGGCGGCCAGTTCGCCCTCCATGCCATGGCACTGCCAGGAACCCCTATTATGGGCGCACCCTCGAGACCATCATCCCCGACATGGAGGAGACGATCGGCAACGAGTTGTCCGCACCTGGCCGATGCCGGATATCGCGGCCACAATTCACCTGAGAGTCACAAGCTGCGGGTCTTCACAAGCCACAACAGCGCCGCGTGACGCCGGCCATCAAACGACAGATGCGACGAGAGCCAGCCGTCGAGCCCGTCATCGGCCACATCAAGAACGAGCATCGGATGGATCGCAATTATCTCGCCGGACAAAAGGAGATGCCGTCGATGCCGTTCTGGCTGCCGTTGGCTACAACTTCTTGCGCCTGCTCAGGTGATTCAGAGACCTTTTATGCCTGCTCACCGTCATGCTCCTGGCGTCTCTGCTCCAGCGGCGCATGCTTCCTGAAGATCTCAACGTAAAAACTGGTTCTGCCGCACGGCGGGAGAGTTCATCATCGCCGTCCACGGTACTTCCACAGGGAATGATTTGGTAGTTTGCATTGGCGCCCTCAGATCTCATCCTTCGGGCAAATCGTCCAACCAGCAGGCGCCTTCGAGGTTCGGCCGGGAAAAGATCTTTCCGATCTTTTCTGAAGCCTTGTTTTGGTGATATCGCATATAGACGCGGCCATCAGTTCCAAAGTCGAGAATCTCGATCTTACCAGTGTAATGCGACATGATGTATTTAAATGTCTTTTGAATGCCGCTCAGGCGTTGGTTGATGCCATGCGAAATCTCCAGGCCGCGGCGCAGTGGAACCTGAAAATGCGATGCACCTTTCACCGGCCTGCCTTGAAATAGGTAATATGGGCGGACACCCATATGGTGACACTTGGCGAAGGTCGCGGCCAAAATGTCGGGGTCATCGTTGACTTTCGCGAGAAGCACGCACTGGTTTAGGAACTGCGTACCACGCGCCCGCAATGACCGAATGCTTCGCTCCGCATCGGCCGAAATTTCGCCGATATGGTCAAAATGCGTAACGATCACTGCGGATTTTCCAGCTACATGGATCCGTTCGAACAAGGCCACTAGAGCAGGATCCTCAAACCTTTGGGGCGCGTAGGCGAGCATTTTTGTGCCAAAACGAATGGAATTCAGATGTGGGAATGGCAGCAGATGATCAAGAATTTCATGGAGGCTGGCGGTGTTGAGCACGAACGGGTCACCTCCTGATATCAGGACGTTCGTCATCTCAGGATGACCTCCAATGTATCGCGCAATCTGCCCAAGGTCAGCTGCGATTTCATCTGAGTCCTTGCCGACAATGCGTTTGCGGAAGCAATAACGGCAGTATGAAGCGCAGCGGTCCGTTGCAAGCAACAATCCTGTTTGCGCGTACTTGTGCTGAAACCCGGGCGCGACCGTGTTTTCGTGCTCTCCGCTGGTATCCAGAGTGCCGGGACCGTCGAACTCTTCGAATGAGGGCTCGACGATGAATTTAAGCTGATCATAATGACCACTGTTGATGATCTGTTCACGATAGAATTTTGTAACACGATAACGCGTGATGCTGTTTGCTTCCACCTCGGCGGGGGTGACTGCGCGTGCCCCCTCAATGAAATTTATGATCTTGGACGACAACAGCGGGTCCGAACTGATGAGCGGAGCCACTTTTAATTTTGTCGTCTTACCTTGGATAGTTCGAGTGGTCTTCATCTAGAGCCCTTAATAAAAAAAGGCGAGAGGCAATTGTCGTACGGTTCTTCGTTATGCACCTGCAATCAATGTGCCGTCGACGATCTGATTGCTGTCAAAGTGACGCAAAGTCAGGTTACGCAGGCGTCCACAGAATACAAGGGTCTTCAGTGTGTCAGGGCCAGAACAGAAATGGACCCAAGTTGACACGACCAATGTAAGGAATGATTGAGCCGTTGTTTTTCGAAGCACCATCTGATGTGGTTGCCGCCGCTGTCATGCGCTTGTCTTGCGGCGTGCTGATTTTTTGGCGCGCGTGGCTGGGGCTTGGCTGGACACCGCTGCTGCGGCGCCCCGACGATGCCAATATCGAGGATCTGCTGCCCTTCAACTTCAAAAGCCAGCCAGCATAAGCCGCCGCTCTTCAAAACGATTTACAACGTGCACTGAAAAGAGCGCTACCAATAATCAGCAATGCAGGACGATTATTGAGCCTGCGGTAGGTTGTCGCCACAAGTGTGGCGGTCGCTCCTATCCCTTGCAAACGGGATAAACCAGGTTGATGGGCCACCGTTCTCGATGGCCGACAGCGGGTAAGATTTGTTTCCCTTCGCGATGATCATGTAACACCCGGCATCCATGGCGATCCTTGCTGCCATCAACTTCGTCAGCATGCCACCCGAACTATGACGAGAGACGGAATGACCGGCCATGGCCTCTATTTGGGGGGTAATGCGTCGCACCTCTGTGATCAAACGGGCCGACGGGTTGTCGTGTGGATCTTCCGTGAAGAGGCCATCTATGTTGGAAAGCAAAATAATTATGTCAGCCTGCACCAACTCTGCGAGCTGGGCCGCCAAACGATCATTGTCGCCAAAACGGGTGTCGGCAGTTGCGGTTGTGTCGTTCTCATTGATAACGGGAACGGCGCCAACTTTGAGGATTTGTCGAACAGTTGACAGAACATTGAGTCGGCGATGCGGGTTGCGTAGATCTTCGCCCATCAATAGTATTTGTCCGAGTCCAAATCCAAACCGTTTTAAGCTCTGTTCGAAGGCAAGCATGAGTCGAACTTGACCGATGGCTGCAGCCGCTTGTCGCTCTTCACTTCTCAGAGGAACGTCAAACTCATTGAAGTGACGTGACCCAACCGCGACAGCACCGGAGGTCACGATGATCACCTGCTGCCCACGTGAGAAAAATCGGACCACATCTTCTATCATCGTTTCAAGCCAAGAACCGCGAATGTCTCCGGTTTCTCCGTCGGCAATTAGTGCGGAGCCAATCTTCACGATTATTCGGTGAGCGGAAATTAATTGCGCCGTGGTCATCAAGTGTTGCCTCGCTAAAAGGAACGCACGTCTCTGCAATCTACACTGGGCAACTCAATATTCATTGCGAATTGCCCTTTACCTAGAGCCTTTGAGGCTGCTGGAGGAGTTTAACGGCACGGCGTGTTCTTCTTCGCCAGAGGTAGAGAATGGCGTGATCGACCAATCGATTAGACCGACCGCATGCTGAAGTATGGCCTTGGTCTGTGCAAAGCTGGATGAAGCGGCGATCACATGTCCTATGCGGTCCCGGTAGTCACCTTTCCTGACTATCTGCGTCTTAGGCTTAACATAAAATTTGACCTCTACAACGCCCGACACGGCAGCCGCCCGACTGTCGCCGTCGATCCAACTGAGGGTGCCATCGCGATCAGGGAGTAGGAATCGCACGGCTGCAGTCTGGAGATACGTGGTGCGTAAGTCACATTCCACGCCGGTGGCAAGCTTAATGTGCTCGGTTACGAGATCGACACCATAAGCAAGATGAGCCCGCCGAGGATAGGTTCCGCCCGCAATACGCGGATTGACTTCTATTACAACTGGGCCACGCGTCGTCCACCGCAATTCAATGTTGGTTGGCCCCCACCCAAGTCCCAGAGCTCCCAAACAGCGCAGCGCCACGTCGGAGATTCGCTCGTGCTCGTCGTTAGTCAGCAGGGCCGGAAAGATGCTCTCACGAAAGAGAAAATGTGGTGGATGATCGAAATCGGCGGCGCTAATCCCAATGACCTCATTTCCCATCGTGTCGGCTTCATAGAACGGGCCCTGTGCGAATTCTTCGACCAGGATCTTCGGTGAAGACCGCCATGTATGCTTCCCACCTAAAAGATGGGCCGTATGTTCGGCCAACTCGGCGACGTTTCGGCACAGTCGAACACCGATGCCGCCGATACCCCCGATCGCAGGCTTGACCACCACTGGCAGGCCGATTTCCGCGGCACAGCTTTCAACCTCCGCCGCGTTAGTGGCCAGGCGATAAGCAGGTATCGGAACGCCTCCATCAGCGAGCAGGCGACGTTGAATGAATTTGTCGCAACATTGTTCGACCGAAGCGGGGTTTGGTCCCGGTAAATCGAATTGCTGGCAGAGCTTTCCGGCGGTCGCGTAGACCTTCTCCTCGGCGCTTGTAATGCCAACAATTTCGTAGGTCTTACCCAGCCGAGAGCATTCGTTGATCAGCGCATGGAGATTGTCTGTATCGACTTGGATTGCTTCAACACCTCCCGCTGCGAGATAGGGGTACTGAGCTGGATCGGTCGATAGGGTAATTGGATGAAGGCCAAAACTCTTGGCAGCTTGGACATATTGCTCACCAGTACCATGTCCGTTGCCTTCAAGCAGGATGAGCGCTCTTCTTGCCATTGACTGCTGACCCTCCGTTGCGGGATTTGCGGCGGTCCGAGCGTATCCGCATCAACCTTGCTAGCTACGCCCGGCCACAGATCTGCAGTGAACGTACCATCCTCAGCGAATTGCGGACGTAAAGATCTTGTAAATTTTTTGTTTGACGGATCTAGGTGTGCGATGTTTTGATCGGCGCACGGTGGAATGGAGCATCACCCAGCCTACTGGCGATATCGGTAATCACGCGGTCCGAAGAATACTCGTGTACTACCGTCACAATAACGACCGCTCAGACCTTTGCACCCTTGAGTGATCGTAATTGCTTCAGGGATCCTCTCGTTGCCTTGGCTGGCCGGGGTATTGCATCAGCGATCTAGCAAGAGCGCCGTAGAGCCGGGGGCCGACACAGCTTTTCAGTCGGAGAATGAAGCAATTGACTCATAAAGCATTAATTTGTATCAAATGATTTATGCAGGATACTTAGCCTCGACGCGCCGCAATGAATTTGGCTGAGCGGCCTGGCAGCGGAAGGGGAGCCACGACCTGAAAACCAAACGCTCTCCCACTTCTGACGGCAGCGCCAGCAGTCTCTCCGAAACATACCGACAGTAAGCGGAAAGCAGAGAACTCAATGACAAAAAACCTCATAACCAGTGTGCACGCCAAGGGCGACGCCTTCTCGATTGGTTGTGCGCTCGGGAAGGCCAATGCCACAAGCTTCCTCGAGTATCGGCTTGGCACGGAGCAATTTCGCGCTCTAGATGCTCGATGGCGCGGATCGGAATATTTGAAGAATTTGGAAGCTGCAGCCCGCGCGGCATATCCCCGCTACGTGCGCGAAATCGAGGGTATCGCAGAAGGTGCCGGCAAGGATTTCGAGACCATCTTCCTATTGAATTGCCAGACTGATCTGCAGATTCCAGACGCCGCCTCCGCGGCAAAAGCTGTTGCCGGAATGGGCTGCACGACTGTCCTAATACCAGCTGAATGCAATGGGCCGGCGGTTATCGCCCACAATGAGGACGGCGAGCCCGAATCGCTGGGTGCCAATTTCTGGGTGGAGATTGAGCCCGATGTGGGGCCGGCGTGGAGCAGCTTTATGACCGCGGGCATGCTGCCGGGCGGTACCTTCCGCCTGAACGAGACCGGCCTGGTCCAGACGATCAACGCGATCACCCCGAACGACCAAAAACCTGGCGTGCCCCGACAGGTTCTTTGCCGCGCCATTCTTGATGCTAAAAGTTTGGACGAAGCGGTCGGCATTTTGAAGCGCAATGACCGCTCGTGTGGATTCCATCACACTCTTGGCGATGCGAAGACCCGCAAGGTACTCTCTGTCGAAGCGCCGGCCTCAGGCTGCGTCGTGGTAGAGGTTGCTGAACCGCGAGCGCATGCCAACCATCTGCTCTCCAGCGAGTTCAGTGGGGTGAAGCAGACCATCGGCGCTTCCTCCCGTGACCGACAAGCAGCGGCGGATCGAATGATCGGCGAAGGCGCGTTGGCGGGTGGAGCAGAAGCGGTGCTGTTTGACGAGACCACTCTAATCTTCAAGGATTGGAAAGACTCCCGGACCCTCGCGACGAGTGTTTTCGAGCTTTTTCCAGACCGCATCGAGTGGCGGATACATGCGGCTCGTGACGAGCGAGCTGCACTAAGCGGAACAATGCGCGTCGTCTAATGCGGCCTCAAGTCGCCGAGCGGTGCGACGTCGTCGTCCGGGGACCGAACCCACGGGTGCGTCTGGGCAGCGATCAGCCACGTCAAAAAAACTGCAGCCGGTCTGTTCAAGGCCCGGCCAGGTGAAAAATCCCACAAACCCCATTGCGAAGTTGCAAGGAAAGATATGGGCTATCATCTCAGAGACGATCAGTATCAACGGCTCGTCGTATTTCACGAGCGCGCCGGCCGCCTGTCGGATTCCGAAGCCTTAATGGCATTGGCAGACAACGCTTTCCAGGAGGAATTTGGCCACAAGCTCTTTACCCTCCTCAAGGTTGATAGAGCCGCAGGCGTTATGCGGCGGATCTACTCGACCGACCTCAATTACAGTCCCCTCGGAGGAACGAAGCCCCTCGCCGATGACGAGTGGAGTAGGCGTGTCGGCGCTGGTCGGCACTTTCTGGGCAAAGATTGCGAAGACATGAAGCGCTACTTTGCCGACCACGAAACATTGATCAAAATGGGCCTCGTGGGTGTATTGAATACCGCAGTCGTTTGGCGGAACGAGGTCATTGGTTGGATCAACCTCTTGGATGCTGCCGAACATTATACCCTCGAGATGTGCGATCTCGCAGGCCTATACGCGCAGGCTCTCGCGCCTTCTTTCCTTGCTAACTGAAATGCACGGCTCGAAACGCGTCGATGTATGCCAGACGCTCAGCATGATCTACATTGACGGCCGGTCGGTTTGGGTCCGCATTCTGTATCGGCGCGGACTTTTGTAGGTAGTTCGCCCGACGGCGCTCCACCCGCACGAGAGTGAATTCTAAAGCTCTCCGCGGCGCTTCGAGCGAAGATGAGACTATCCCAAGTCGGGTCGGAAACTATCACTTTGCTGGAGGCGACGCCGAATTAACGACGCCGCTCTCTTTATGGGAGATGAAGACTGCCCTCACCGTTCAACAACGGGTAAATCGATGTAGCAACCGTGAGGACCGCGATGCAACTTGAGCTGCGGCGGTTCTCCGTCAGCGGGTACATTGGCGAAACTCGTGCTCTCGCTTCCCGCTAGACACACCCTCAAGCTATAGTCCGCTGGTATGAGCGCCGAAATCGGTAACAGTGTAAACGCCAATCTGGTCGGTTCTCCTGGTGTGAGCGGCTCGGCGTCGCTTTCCAAATAGCTTTGTTGTGGTCCGAGCGCGCCGAAAGGCGAGGCAGTCCATACTTTCCGATGACGCGCACGCAACTGGCCTTCTGTAAGGTAGCAGGAGGTCCCATCAGGTTTAACTGCTTCCAAATAGACGAAGAAAATACCGTCTTCACGGGTTGAGGTTATGTTCAGATCCACAACTGGATGCCCGGTGATCTCCAAATCATTCTGCAGCGGTTCGCTCGTATAGGCCAGTCGAGCCGCATCGAACTGTCGCCGATCTCCATAATCGATTTCCCATGTTCCAATGCCACCATTGGTGTCCCATCTGTTTGAGAGGACGTCCCCCAGTTCACGGTCAACCTGCAGAGTGTCGTAGCCCGTGTCACTCGGCGATGAGCTCAGGCGCGAGCCACTTGCCATATGCCATCGTTGTCGGACGGCCGGGACTGGCCATGAGCGCGTTGACTTCCAGGATCCCTCGCCGCACGTGTAGTAGTGAATGACTTTATCGGCCTGCAGAGCAGCCTCGCCCGTGAAACAAGCATCAATGAATCGAATATCATTTGCGTGTTGCGCCGCCATGATCGGAGCGCAGTCCTGAACATCAGCACGCAGTGGGTCATATGGTTTGCGGCCGCCATGGTTCCACGGACCAAGAATGATGTTCATGGGGTTCGACTGGAGTAGAAATCGCCGGATAGACCCGAGGGGCGACCCAGAATCGAACCAACTGCCCCAATTTTGAATCGGAACCCCCGATTGCGAGATAAGGTCAGCCGACGCCTGTGGAGAGAAATCGAACCCAGAACGTTTGCTGAGCCAATCGTCAAAGGACGTGGTTTGCTCGACCGGCTGGAATGACGGCGCGCGGCCGTGTTCTTGCAGCGCGGCCGTCAACTCCGCTTGGCTTCCCACCGGACGAATTCCCGCACGGAGAGTTGAGGCGCGATCAGCATTGATCTCGCTATTTTCGTCTCTGTTCAACGATTCAACCAGTTGACTCCACCTGTCGAGGGTAAGGTTCGGAACACCTCCTGGATAGGTTTCGAAAAAGATATCGTAGTCGACATAGCGCGGCACGATGCCTTTCAGGGCGGGATGATTTCTCGAAGCAATAAGGTCTGCAGAGTTGGCGGTGTAGGACACGCCGTACGCAAGCACATTGCCCGTCGACCAAGGCTGTGCAGCGATCCAGTCTAACACGTAACTAAAGTCGAGGATTTCTTCGCGCGAGCGGTGACCTGGCCAAACGCCGAACGAGGCGCCGGTACCGCGAACATCTCCAACCACCACCGCATAGCCTTCTGGAACGAACAAATCCGCATATTGATTGGACGGCTCGCCCTTCTTTCCGCGCCCATAACAGGTCATAACCAAGATGGTGTTGCGCTTATGATCCGCGCTATCGCCCATCGGACGAACCACGTCCAAAGCGAGCCTGACACCTTCGTGCGCATACACATACGTCGATTCCAATGGGCCGAGTTTCTCTCTGCCTGCAGCTTTGGCACTGAGATCAAGGCGGTATACTGGATTTTCGTTCGGCTCGGCCTGGGCCTGAAAGCGAGAATCGGTCATGCAAACGCTCCTGTGAGTGTGCGACATATGTTTCAGTACGTAGTGTTTTGCGGCATTTGTCTTACCAGTGCAGGGGCGCCGGCCTGGAGGGTGCGGATTGCGGGGCGCGACCGTGTTAGCCAAGCGATCCCACTAGCAGCTTTATGGTAGGCCGTTCGCGGCTCTGGGCGTGCCACCGCTCCACCGGAGCGATGACCAAAGGGCAAAGCGGCAAAATCGCGATCGCGACTAGATTCTGTCGGGACGAAGTGTCACAGAACAGTCTGGCTTCTTAGATCCTTAGACGCCCGTGTCAGCACTTCAGGCTTTTCCCCGATGACGACCGTATCGTCTTGTCGGAAGCCGCCGAGTCCATAAACATACAATCCGGGCTCGACCGAATAAACTTCGTTTTCGAGCAAGGCACGGTGATTGAATGCCATGTCTCCGGGGTACTCGTGGCACAACAAGCCCATGCCGTGTCCTGTCCGGTGCATGATGTAGTTTCCAAAACCCGCTTTTTCGATGATTGCCTGCGCTGCTGCATCAATTCCCGACACCGGTCGACCCGCCACAGCGGCTTCAATTCCAGCTTCATTTGCAGCGAGCGCGACCTCGAAGAAGCGTTCCTGCCGGGTATCCGGCTTGCCACAGAACCAGGTCCGCTCATTCTCCACGACCACTCCATTAATGCGGGGGATAATCAAGTTGATCATCACGTGTCCTTTTTCGAGGATCGCACCGGATCGCTTGCCGTCCCCGTGTGGAGCTGCCGACGGTGGACCCGAGATCGACCACAGGTCGAGCAAGGCAACATCCTGCGCTGGAAAGCGTCGTGCGGCCTCCTGCGCTAACTCGGCTCCCATCATCATATCCAATTCCATCAGGAGCCGACCCGGACGGATACTCTCCCGGTAGCGATCCTGTAACCAGTCGGTCAAGCTCGCTATCTCGCGCATGAGTGCGATCTCTTCGGGATGCTTGACCCAACGAAGCGCTCGAAACTCTTGCGTCTTCATTAGAGGACGGGCCTCAGGTAGCAGCGCGAACGCCTTCTGCAATGGACCGCCACCAACATCGGTCCCGATGCGAGCTCTCCCGAGACCTGCACTTCGTAGTTTTTCGGCAACCATCTCCGGCCATTCATGCACAAGATGCATTCGATTGGAGAGGACTGGATGCTCCGCATAAAAGCTTGTGTCGGATACCCAAAGACGCCCGTCTTCGTGCGCATATCGCCAATTGTTTGTCGAAAGCTCATTGAGGACAACAAACGGCGCGCCGTTCCTCGGGACGACACAGAGAATTGGCCGCTCCCAGGTGGTGACATCCGTCTGGAAGTTGGTCGCGAACTGAAAGAACTCTGTGCTTGCGAAAGCGACAGCATCCAGGTTCTCGCGATCCATCAGTTCATTTAGTAGCTTGTACCGATACTCACGCACATTATTGCCCAAGTATGCCATCTGACCTCTTCTCTTTTCCTGAAAGCTTACCTGGTGTCTTCGACCGGCGGTTCGCAGAGTGAAATGATGCCGATCAGCGACCGCGCTTACGCGGATGAATCGGCCTCTTTGGAACCGAATGAAACATATGAGTCGCTATTGTGTCAATGATCCATTTGAATCAGGTACGGTTAAAAACCACGTCCCGGAAGTCCAGAGCCTGCAGGCGCTCCCGTAGGGCTGGCGTCGGCAGCAGTGTTCGGCAGATGGTAAACTGAGGCGACCAAAGGCTCAGATATCAATAATACGCTTGATGCATATTGAGCGTTATAAAACATTTGTTGCATTCCTTATCGTGTTGCGTTAGGACATTGATGGTAGCGGTCGAGGAGGCTGCTGCCTGAACACTGCAATCGTTTATGCGCCACCGTCTTGGTGAATGCGGGACCGAGTGGAAACGCAGGAACCGCGTGCTTTGGTCTGACATCGCCGGCGTCGTGTTCGCCGTACACTGATGAAGTGAGATCCCCGTGCGCCATGAGCAAGGAATTAACAGAGGGAGAACGAAATGAGCATTCTGATAAATCGCCGGCGGTTCATGCAGGCTACTTCGACCGCAATTGCGGTAGGCGCGTTGGCTTCCGCGGCCGGCCGTGCAACGGCCGCCTCCACCGGCGAGCTCAAAGTCAACATGAGCGGCGGCAACTGGGGCGATGCGGTGATGAAGGCTTACGTCGAGTCCTTTGAGGCCGAGACCGGAGTCAAGGTGACGCGCGTCAATGCGGACTTCTCATCGACACAGATTGCGATGATGGTCGATACCAAAAACGTTTCGGCCGACGTCGTCAACCTTGGTCAAACCAATGTCGATCCGCTTACTGCCAAGGGCTACCTCGAAAAGATCGATTATTCCATCTGGAAGAAGGAAGACCTGGAAGCAATCGCAGAAAACTGGAGGCAACCGAACGGCTTTGCTTCGTACGTATACTCGGTGAATATGGTCTGGAACACGAAGAAGTTCCCGGCAGGAAAGCCCCGGCCGACCACCTGGGCGGAATTCTGGGACGTCAAGAAGTTCCCTGGCGTTCGCTCCATCAATACCGGCGAATACGGAAGTGGGCCTTGGGAAGAAGCATTGCTCGCGGATGGCGTTCCGATGGACAAGCTCTACCCGATGGATATCGACCGCGTGTTTGCAAGCTTGGACAAGATCAAGCCGCACATTCGCAAATGGTGGACGAGCGGGTCGGAAATTCTTCAGATCATGCGAGACAACATCGCCGACATCGTGCAGTCCTATGACGCGCGCGCACTTACCCTTATTGATGAAGGTGGGCCAATCGAGATCAACCGCAACCAGGCGAAACTGACAACGGACTATTGGTGCATCCCGAAGGGCAGTCCGAATGCCGAAAATGCTCAAAAATTTATTGCGCTGACAAGCCGCCCGGACCGACAGGCCGAGTTTGCAAAGCTTATCGCGCAGGGCCCAACGAACAAGAACGCCTTCAAATTGATTCCTGACGATGTCGCCCGAAAACTTGCGTCGCATCCCGACTACGAGGCGATCAGCTTCGCTATGAACGCCAAATGGTATGCCGAGGTTGGATCGGACGGAAAGTCGAACAAGGAGCGGCTTGTGCAGCGTTGGAATGAGTGGATTCTTCAGTAATCCTCTGTCCCCAACGATCTATCGGTGGCGCTCGTCCAGTCGGCGCGGGCCGTCAAAGGTTAGCGCCACCTCTTCCCACTACCTGCCTTACGGGACTGCATGCCAAAGTTGCTCATCAGTCCTGCTGGAGTATCGTAATGAACTTGAATCTGAAAAATCATCTTCCTGCCGAGGACGAAGTGTTGCAGAAGCTTCCGGATACCGCTCAAATCGAATTTCGCAATGTTTCCAAGATCTATGGGGCCGTTGCTGCGGTTAAGGATATCTCCCTTTCTGTTTCGCGCGGCGAGTTCCTTACGATTCTTGGACCGAGCGGTTCTGGCAAAACGACAGCATTGATGCTGCTCGCCGGCTTCACGACCCCTACCGGAGGAGACATCCTCATTTCCGGCAAGTCCGTGTCCGAAGTCCCGTCTTACCGCCGCGACCAAGGCATTGTCTTCCAGAGCTATGCACTTTTCCCGCACCTTACGGTGCATCACAACTTGGAGTTCCCGCTCGAAATGCGCGGCATCAAGGCCTCTGACAGAGCGTCGCGGGTCAAAAGAATGCTTGAGCGTGTTCGCCTGGGTGAGTTTGGCGAGCGCATGCCATCACAATTGAGTGGGGGCCAGCAACAACGCGTGGCCGTCGCGCGCGCCTTGATTGCAGATCCACCGATTTTGCTGCTGGACGAACCGCTGGGCGCGCTCGATCGAAATCTGCGCGAGCAGATGCAAGTGGAAATCAAAGAGCTGCACAAGGAGTTTGGGAAAACGACCATCTGCGTCACCCACGATCAAGAAGAAGCACTCACGCTTTCGGACCGCATCGTTGTCATGCGCGCCGGTCAAATCGAGCAGATCGATACACCGGAGGCCTTGTACGATCGCCCCAAAACGCGCTTTGTCGCCAACTTCCTGGGTGAAGCAAATATCCTCGAAAGCGTTGATTTCAAGATTGAATCGGACGTTGTTCCTTCTTCCGGTATGGTATCGATGCTTCGGCCGGAGCGCATTTGCGTCAGTGTGCCTTCAGCAGCAAGGCGCGCAGATGCGGACCACAGACAGTCCGTCTCGGGGATCGTGGACGATATGATCTATGCTGGACCCTTGAGGAAGTACCGGGTGCGGGTTGGGAATGCGACGCTGATCGCGCGCGAACATGTGGCATCGGGCCAGCAAGTCTTCCGTCCGGGCGAAGAGGTTCGCCTTGATTGGCTTCGATCCGACATCCGGTTTGTCGCTGCGTAAAGCGGAAGGACAGCATCCATGACAACACTTCAGAGAATCCGGTCCACGCCGATGTTGCTAACTTTGCCAGCGTTCGCTGTGCTGTTTGCGATTTTCGGCATACCCATGCTCCTTCTTTTCGCGACCAGCCTCAATGCGCCAAATCTGTCTTTTGCGAATTATATCGCTTTTTTCGAACAGCGCTCATTTGTCCTGATCCTGATTCAGACCTTCAAGATCAGCTTCATAGCCACGGCACTTTGTTTGATCATCGGCTACCCGACGGCTTATTTGATTACGATCGCCGGCCGTGCAAGACCAATCCTCCTGGTGCTTGTCTTCCTACCTTGGCTGACGAGTGCTCTGGTTCGGACCTACGCATGGACTGTCGTCTTGGGTGATAGTGGATTGATCAACCGCGTGTTGCTCAATTCGGGCATAATCGATAGCCCTTTGTCTCTCATCTATAATCGTTTCGCTGTTTATGTTGGCATGGTGCATATCATGTTGCCCATGATGATTTTGCCGATTGTCAGCGTGATGATGAGCATTGATACTTCCTTGATGGCAGCCGCTCGCAGCATGGGCGCAAAGCCGTTCACCGCCTTTCTCCGGGTCTTCGTACCTCTTAGTATCCCGGGCGTTCGAAGCGGCTGCATATTGGTTTTTGTTGTTTGCCTGGGCTTTTACATCACGCCACAAGCATTGGGCGGCTTGGGCGACACCATGCTTTCAACCCTCATCAATTCGCAGCTTACAACATCGTTGAACATTGCGGCGACCGCCGCGGCAGCCTTTATATTGTTGGCGATGGCGCTCGCGGTTCTTTCCGTAGCGGGCGTCAATCTCGCCGGCGCGCATGGACAGCCTGCTTCAAGCGAGCAGAACGCCCGACGACGTAAACTGCCTTCATTCGACAAGGCATCCCGCTATCTCAACGAGTTTCTCGTCCCGTATCGGGCGCGACGCTGGGCAGCAAAGCTCCATCAAGCGCAGCGGGAAACCCCGTGGTCCAAGATTGCGGGGGCAGCATTCCTTGCCGTCGTTGTCATCTATCTATTGGCGCCCGGTTTCATCGTGATCATCGTCTCGTTAAATGCAGGGGAGTTCCTCGAGTTCCCACCTAAGGCTGTTTCGCTCAGATGGTACTATTCGTTCTTCAACGACCCCTCGTGGATCGGCGCATTGTGGAACAGCTTCCAATTCGGCGTAATTGTCAGCGTGGTATCGACCATAGTCGGCACATTGGCAGCGTTTGGCCTCAGCCGGTGCTCGTCGCGCTTGCGCTCGGGTCTAACCATGGTGATCCTGACGCCGATTACCTTCCCAATCATTGTTGTTGGTGTTGCTGTCTATACCGGGCTGGCCAAACTAGGATTGGTTGGAACGAACACCGGGATCATCCTGGGCCAGACGATCGGAGCCATCGGCTATGTCGTTGTCATCGTCCTTGCGACACTCGCAGGATTCGACAGGAGGCTGGAACAGGCGGCAATGAGCATGCGCGCCGGGCCGACCCAGACGTTCATGCGGGTTACTCTCCCGTTAATCCGCTCTGGTATCATCGGCGGCGCGCTCTTCGCGTTCTTGGCTTCCTTCGACGAGGTCATCATCACGTCGTTTGTCAGTGGCTATGCGATCCCGACATTGCCATTGAAAATGCTGGAAAACCTGAAGCAGCAACTTGACCCGACGATCGCTGCCGTTGGCGCTTTGCTGACAATGTTGCCAATCGTCTGGCTGGTTGCGCTTTATTTCACGCTTTGGCGCGGAAGAGGGGCGTTGAAGAGTGCTCCGGTCGCCGCGACCTGAGTCATCATACTCATGCCGGCTCCGTAACTCGCAGCCGTGAAACTGACTGCCTGTCCCAGAGCGAACTCTGGGGCGGGCTCCTGGCTCGAAGACTGCCCGGCGCATTTACTGCGCAATGGAGCTCATCAATCGCTTGTGCTCAAAGCCGAAGCCGGTCACGACGGACTTTCTAGGCAAGCTCTGGTTTCATTGACGCATTAGACGGTCATCCCTCGGGTGACGGCGCGTTCCCTATTTGCTGTCAGTCCGTTCTTTGCGGGACAATTCCGCGGCAACCATCAGGTCCACTCATCGGACATCGACTGATGTGCGAATAACTTCAATTCCGGTTGCAAGGTCAGGAGGCGCCGTTGGCGCGAGTAGCCGGCCTCGTAAACGTCGCTAAATCTTTCGTCGCGGAATGGACGTCGCATACGTGTTCATTGCAGAAAGATGGCGATCGGCTAGCTTCAACTCTTTCAAGGCCGCCGCACGATCTCGGCTCGCCAGTAGACCACATAGAACTTCAGAGACGGCCAGCGCTGGCGCCAGCGTGTGAAAGAATGTTTGGCTTTCAGTCGGAAAGAAGACAACGTGCTCTGCGATCGTCACCAGGGGAGACACTTCGCTGTCGGTGATCGCCAGGATGGACAGTCCCTTCTCACGGGCGGCCTCGGCAAGCTCAAGCGTCTGAAGCGAATAGGGGTTGATGGAAATCGCCAAAAGCACGTCCTCATGAGTTGCGCGGATGAGGGGGTCGCCGCTTGTTCCAGCCGGACCATCCAAGTGGACAGTCTTTTCGCCGAGCAATGTCATGACGTAGTGGAAATGCCACGCGACCGAGTGGCACGAACGCAAGCCGAGCACGAAAATCCGCCTCGCTTTTGCCAGGTGCTCCGCCATTGTATCCAAACGCGAAATCGTATCAGGGTCGCGGAGCCGATCGATCTGCGCGGAGAGACCTTGGAGCATCCTATAAGCCAAGCCCTCACCATTCGCCGCCCCTTCTTCTCTTTGTAAAGCCCTGGCCGCAAATCCGTCGGCGCTCACCCTGATGACGTCGGCGTGTTGCTCTCGGAAATCTTCATACCCGGAGAATTCAAGAAACTTCGCCAGCCTCGTCATTGTCGATGGCTGAACACCGGCATTCCGCGCGAGTTCGCGCATCGAAACGAGCGCCACCTCCTGCGGATGTTCCAATATGTGTCGAGCCGCTTGCTGCAACTGCTCGGACATGTCGTCGAATCGCTCGATGATCCGAGCGTGTAATGGGCCTTTTTGCAACATTTGCCTCACATACGATGTCATAATTCACCTGGACCATCTCTCTCGGGAACTAAAAAGTCAAACAGCCGTCGGCTATCTCACATCACAACCGCTCCAAAAATTCTGACTTGAGAGCGGGAAAACAAATGCATCAAAACGTGATTTATAAAACAGTTGTTGCATATTTCGCCAAAACCTGCAAATCAATGGATGGAAACGTTCGAAAGCCGGACGGATAAGCACCCCGAGATGACCATGACAAAAATTCTCCATCGAACGATCGGAACAACTCTGCCAACCGCGGTCGCGGGGGAGGGCATCTACGTCGTGGATAGCGAGGGCAGGAGCTACCTGGATGGGTCGGGGGGCGCCGCCGTCAGTTGCCTCGGGCACAATCATCCAGAAGTTCTTGACGCAATGAAGCTACAGATGGGTCGGATCAGCTACGCCCATACGTCGTTCTTCACGACCGACGTCGCCGAGCGGCTTGCCGAGCAATTGGTTGAACTTGCGCCCGAAGGCCTCGATTATGTCTATCTGGTGTCTGGCGGTTCGGAAGCTGTCGAGGCCGCTCTCAAAATGGCGCGCCAGTATTTTGTCGAAGTCGGGCAGCCGCAGCGGCGCCACATCATCGCACGTCGGCAAAGCTATCACGGCAATACGATCGGTGCCTTGGCAACAGGCGGCAATGCCTGGCGCCGTGCCCAGTTCAAGCCGATCTTGCCTGAAACGCATCATGTTTCTCCTTGCTATGCCTACCGCGACCTGCAGGTGGGCGAAACGCCGGAGGCTTATGCCGAGCGTCTTGCTGCGGAACTGGAAGACAAGGTTCTTGAACTTGGCGCGGACAAGGTCATGGCCTTCGTCGCCGAGCCGGTGGTCGGTGCGACGCTGGGTGCCGTTGGCCCGGTTTCGGACTATTTCAAGCGGGTTCGGCAGGTGTGCGACAAGTATGGCATCTTGCTGATCCTCGACGAGGTCATGTGCGGAATGGGGCGTACCGGCACAATCTTCGCTATGGAGCAGGAGGGCATTGTCGCGGATCTGGTCACGATTGCGAAGGGACTGGGCGGCGGCTTTCAGCCGATCGGAGCGGTATTGCTCTCCGAAAAGATCTACCGTGCGTTCGCCGACGGGTCGGGTCTGTTTCAGCATGGACATACCTATATCGGACATCCGATCGCAGCAGCGGCAGCCAGTAAGGTGGTTGAAATAATCACGCGCGCGGACATGATGGCAAACGTCATCCGGATGGGCAAGCGCCTCCAGGCCGGGCTCGATGAGGCACTTGGACAATCACCCTATGTCGGCGACATCCGCGGTCGTGGTCTTTTCCGCGGCGTCGAGATCGTGGCCGACAAAGACACCAAGCAACCTTTCGATCCGGCCCGCAAGATGCATTCCCGCATCAAGAAGGAAGCCATGCGCAGAGGCCTTATGTGCTACCCAATGGGCGGTACGATCGACGGCGCGCAGGGCGACCACGTGCTGCTAGCACCACCCTACATCATTCAGCCTGAAGAAATCGATTTGATTGTCGAACGGCTTTCCGACGCCATCCGCGCCGCAGTAGTAGACTGAGGTTCTCGCGAAATGACAACATCGTCCTGTCCGCCTATCGCTGATGAAAACTGGCCCGCGGAAATCGCGGACATGAAAACGGGCTTTGCCGGCGCGCTGAACGTCTATCGCACCATGGCTCATCATCCCGCGCTGCTGAGAGCGTGGGCTCCGCTGCGGCAGCATATCGTAAAAGATAGTGCGTTAGGTCCGGTCCGGTCCGAGCTCGTGATTTTGCGCGCGGCACATCGTATGGGCTCCGCCTATGAGTGGTCCCACCATGTAAGCCGCGCTCGCGCTCTTGGTATTTCCGATGCGCGAATCCGGAGTATGGCTGGAACTCCCGATGGCGAAGAGGGCGTACTTGCCGGTGCTGTCGACGCGCTATTTGACGGCGCACGTCTGCCTTCGCATCTCGAGCAAGCTATTGCTGCGAGCATAGGTCGGCAAGCCGTGTTCGACCTTATGGCGACCGTCGGCTTCTATTCGGTGCTCGGTTTCATATTGATGACTTTCGACACGCCGATCGACCAAGACGTTGTCGACGAGATGGCTGAACACCCAATCTGATGGAGCAAAAAACGAGAGTTCGGCCTTCCGATCCAGCCGTGCCCTTAGGCTGCAGGTTCAAGCGTGGAGCCGATCAGGAGCCGATCAATACAGGGATAACGACGGCCCGCTTTGCCCCCTGACAGACGGGGAAATATTGGCGCGGCAGCCGCGGCCGAATGGGAGATCAAGAATGATAAAAGAATTGCACTTCGCACTGGGAGAATTCCAGACCCGTCTAGCAGCCGTTAAAAAGGAAATGGCGAAGAGAGAGATTGACATCCTCCTCCTCTCAGAACCGCCGAACCAGAACTACCTTACCGGCTATAATGCGTATTCCTTCTACACACCGCAAATGGTGATTGTGGCGCAAGACCACGCAGAACCGATTTGGATCGGCCGTTTCATGGACCGTGTTTCGGCTTCCATGACCACCTATCTGGCCGAGGACAATATCCGAGCCTATCCCGACACCTATGTTCAATCGGCAACGCTGTCGGCCTATACTTTCATGGCCGATATCGTGAAGGAGCTCGGAGGGGAAAAGGCGCGTATCGGCGTCGAGATGGGGGGATATTACTATCCGGCCCGCGGCCACGCAGATCTCACGCGAGCCTTGCCGAATGCAGAGTTCGTCGACGCCGATCTTCTTGTTGGATGGATCCGGCTCGTAAAGAGCCCAGCCGAGGTGGCCATTATGCATCAAGCTGGCCAGCTTGCGGATGCCGCCATGACGCGCGTCATCGATATGGTGCAAGCCGGGGTCCGTGAGTGCGATATTGCTGCTGCGATCTATCACCAGCAGATTTCGGGCACGCCCGAGTTCGGTGGCGACTATCCTTGTTGCCCCCCCGATTTGTGCATTGGCGAACGCTCAATCGCGCCGCATGCCGCCTGGACGGACGACCCCCTGCCGGAGTCCACCGTTGTCAACCTGGAACTGAACGGTTGCCGGCATCGCTACCAGGTCAACCTGGCGCGCACGATCGTCGTCGGCCAGCCTTCATCCGCTTTCCTGAACCTGTCGGAAATCGCTGTTGAGGCCTTGAATGCCGGGCTGGAAGCAGTTCGGCCCGGTCGCACCTGCTCGCAGGTCGATGCCGACTTCCGCAAGGCGCTTGCCCGCCACGGGATCGAGAAAGAGTCTCGCATTGGTTATCCGACCGGCATTGGGTTCCCTCCGGCCTCAGGCGAACGAACGGCAAGCATTCGCAAGGGCGACGAAACCGTACTCAAGCCGGGTATGGTGTTCCACATGATGCCTGGCCTGTGGCTCGACAATGTCGGGATCACGATCACACAGAGCTTTGCGGTCTCCGAAACGGGTTACGAGCCCCTGACGAAGACGCCGCGCAAGCTCTTCGTCAAATAGAGACTGTATCCGGTGCATACTCGTCTGGTTCCAGCATGTCTGCTTCGTTTCCGAAATGGCCTAACCAGTTCGGACGAGTATCTGCGCCGGGAACGTCGAAGCAACCGGCCTATGCCAGGTCGCATCGGCGCTGCAGGCCTCCGCGCGGGCTCCCCAGGTTCTTCTTTCGGGGAGGTAGGTGATGGTTGAACTCGATCGCGCCGACATTGCGCTTCTCCAAGCCGTTCAGAAAAACAACCGGCTGACCTCTGAAGAACTCGCGGGGATGGTCCACCTCTCGCCGACGGCGTGCCAACGGCGTTTGAGAAGGTTGCGCAACGAGGGCGTCATCGAGGGAGACGTTTCCATCGTCTCGCCCAAAGCAGTCGGACGACACATCACCATGATCGTCATGGTGTCCCTTGAACGGGAAAGGGCCGACATCGTCGATCGATTCAAGGCTGCGATACGAAATACGCGTGAGGTGATGATGGGTTTCTACGTAACGGGAGATGCCGACTTCATGCTCGTGATTACCGCGAAAGATATGCAGGACTACGAGCACTTCACGCGCCGGTTTTTCTATGAAAACGCAGATATCAAAGGCTTCAAGACCATGGTTGTGATGGACCGTCTCAAGGCCAGCTTCGCTATCCCGCTCGAGGTGTAGTGATGATGTCGCAGCGACGGATCCAGTGTCACCTCCATTTATGCAGGGACCCTGCGTGATGTGCATTCGAATCGACGGGCCGCGCAGCTCCGCTGCTAGGTGCAACAACAGACACCATGACGACTAGACCAGGAGACCACCATGAACATGCCTACCAACAACTTCCTCTCCGAGGTCGAGCGTAACGCAGTCGTCGAGATGCGGCACGCCATGCATCGCGAGCCCGAACTTTCCAACAACGAGTGGAAGACCCAGAAGCGGATTATCGAGACCTTGGCCGCCTTCGGCCTGACCGAAGCAAAGACGTTTCACAAGACCGGTGTCTATGTCGATATCCAGGGCTTGGCCCCAGGCGCAAATCGTTCGATCGCGATGCGCGGAGACATCGACGCGCTTCCCATTCAGGAAGCCCGCGACGACCTGCCGTATCGGTCGCAAGTGCCAGGCGTCATGCATGCGTGCGGTCATGACATGCATGGCTCAATCGCCTTGGGAACGGCGCTCGCTTTCCATCGCATGCGCGAAAATTTCTCAGGCAGGCTGCGAGTGTTCTTTCAACCCGCTGAAGAAGCAGAACCACTTGGCGGCCGGACTGTCGTTGAAGAAAACTTGCTAGACGGGTTCGACGCCGCAGTGGGATTTCATGTCCGCACTGACATTCCAGCCGGCTCCTATGGCGCCCGTGCGGGCGCCGTAACAAAGTCAGCGGATCAGTTCTCGCTCGAATTTATCGGGACGATGGCACACGGCGCCAAGCCTCACTTGGGCGTGGACGCGATCGCGATAGCAGGCGCCTTCATCAACGAAGTTCAGAAGGTGGTGTCGCGCGAAATGCCGGTTGACGATGGCGCTGTCGTTACGATCGGCACGATCCACGGCGGGGAAGCGACGAACATAATCTGCCCTTCGGTCACAATGACCGGAACGATCCGGACGAGCAGTCCCGAGAGGAGAAAGTTGCTGGTTCAACGGGTGCGCGAAATTGCCGAGGGCGTTGCTGCGATCCATCGAGGCCGGGCCGAATTTAGCTCACACGCGGGCGAGCCTCCTGTGGTCAACGACAACTCAATGGTCGAGCGATTCAAGCAGATCGTCGTGCAGTCCGATGGCGAGGACAAATATATCGAGGGTTCGGCAAGCTCCGGCAGCGATGACTTTGGTTTTTACTCCGGCTGCATCCCGTCAATCTATTTCTGGTTCGGCAGCAAGGAGCCGGGAAACGAATCCGGCGTCCATACGCCGACGTTCGGGGTGTCCGACCAGACTCTCGTCCCGACAACCGAGCTGGCGATCCGCTACTGCTGGGAACTCTTTCAAAGCGCGTAACGCGCGGCTGGTGCGGAGGGAGGACCTTGATGATTGACCTCGACGACATTGAAGGCGCAAAACGGCGCATCAAAGATCACATACTCACTACGCCGCTCGCGCATTCTCCGTCTCTGTCGAACTGTTGCGCTGTGCCCGTATATCTAAAGCTGGAGCACCATCAGACGACAGGCAGTTTCAAGCTGCGCGGCGCCTTCAATGCCATTCTTCAACTGTCCGCGGACGAGCGGGCACGCGGCGTTGTGGCCGCGTCGACGGGCAATCACGGTCGTGCTCTGTCGTTCGCAGCCAACACGTGTGGTGTGACGGCCACGATCTGCATGTCGAACCTGGTCCCCGAAAACAAGGTCTCGGAAATTCGCCGGTTAGGTGCCGAGGTCCGTATCGTCGGAAAATCCCAGGATAACGCTCAGGAAGAGGCCGAGAGGTTGGCGGGCGAGGGACGGTGCCTCGTCCCGCCGTTCGATCACCCGGCAATCATTGCCGGTCAAGGAACGCTAGGGCTAGAAATCGTCGAAGCGTTGCCGGACGTGGCGACTGTGCTCATCCAGCTCTCGGGGGGCGGTTTGGCTTCTGGGGTGGCGGCAGCCGTGAAAAGCCAGCGGCCGGATGTGCGTATCATTGGGCTCACGATGGATCGCGGCGCTGCGATGAAGGCAAGCCTTGATGCAGGTCGCCCGGTGCAGGTCGATGAGTTTGAAAGTCTGGCGGATTCGCTCGGCGGCGGGATTGGCCTCGCCAATCAATGGACTTTTCCCATGTGCCGCGACCTCTTGGACGATGTCATTTTGTTGAGCGAAGCCGAAATAGCGGCTGGCATCCGACATGCATACCTCCAGGAGCGCGAGATCGTCGAAGGCGCAGGGGCGATTGGCATCGCGGCGCTCCTGGCGAACAAAGTGCGCAACCTTCATGGACCCGTCGTGACTGTGCTGTCGGGCCGCAACATCGATATGAATTTACATCGTCGCGTCGTGAGCGATGAGACAGCAGATATTATTGCGAGGACCACGTCATGAGATCGATGACCATTTTGACTGAACGGCAACTGAGAGATCTGGTGACTCTTGATCTGGAGGCTGTGCGTTGCGTGGAAGAGGCATTTCGCACGCTTGCAACAAAAAAAGTGGTGATGCCGCCAATTCTTCGCCTCGATATTTTGGAGCATCGCGGTGAGGTTGACGTCAAGACGGCCTACGTACCTGGTCTCGATGGCTTCGCCATCAAGATCAGCCCCGGCTTTTTCGGCAATCCCGAAATTGGCTTGCCCAGTACAAACGGCCTTATGGTTTTGCTGTCAAGCAAGACCGGTTTGGTTCAAGCATTGTTGCTGGATAATGGTTATCTCACCGATGTTCGGACGGCCGCAGCAGGTGCCGTGGCTGCAATGCACCTCGCTCGCAAAGACGCGTCGGTGGCTGCTGTCTTTGGCGCTGGTATGCAGGCGCGCCTACAGTTGCAGGCGCTCATGCTGGTCCGACAAATTCGTGAGGCGCGGATTTGGGCGCGTGACGCTGCCAAAGCCAACAAGACGGCCCGAGAACTGTCTGACCAATTGGGCATCAGCGTCATCGCTTCCGATAGCCGGGAAGCAGCCGTTGCCGGTGCGCATGTGATCATCACCACAACGCCGGCTGATCAGCCGATCCTGGAAGCTCGATGGCTCGAACAAGGACAGCACATCACGGCGATGGGCTCCGATGCCGAACACAAGAACGAAGTAGAGGCCGAGGCTATTGCGCGCGCCGATCTCTACGTGGCTGACAGCCTCGCTCAGACGCGACGCCTCGGTGAGTTGCATCACGCGATTGAGGCGGGGGCTGTCGCGGAAGATCGTGCCCTTCGAGAACTCGGCCAGATTGTTGCCGGTGCTGTGGCTGGACGCACCGACGATCGCCAGATCACGATCGCCGATCTGACCGGGACGGGTATTCAAGACACTGCCATTGCAAATCTTGCTTTCGCAAGAGCGCTGGCCGTCAAAGCCGGAACAACAATAGACTGATGACGTGCCTGGGCCGGCACTGAAGTCGGTGGCCGCCTGGGCGTGAGGCGCAGTCGAGCAAGTTCACACGTCTTACGATACTCGCATTGACCAAACCCGTCCGAAATCGAGGAACTTCATCATGACTTCGCAAAGCAGCACTGTTCTTGGACTACTTGAGCTGGATGAAGGCGTGTCACCAGACAGTCCGCTTCTTAGCCCGCGCGAAGGATCCCTATTGCACCCGGCAACGTTTGGCGGGCCTGTGATCACGGAAATGGTGGAAGGCGCCTTTGCAGAGGTTGTCATTCGAGGTGATGCTTCGCTGGAACACGCCTGCATTGCGGCTGCACAGCGATTGGTCGATCGAGGTGCCAACGTTGTTGCCGCTGACTGCGGCTTCCTTATCCGCCACCAGTCTGCAATCTCTGCAGCAGTCAATGTACCCGTCATAACCTCAAGCCTTCTACTCATTCCGACTTTGTTACGTCAGCTATCGCCCGCGAAAAAGCTCGCGGTATTAACAGCGGATTCGCGACATTGCACCGAAGACCTGTTGGGCATCCAGCACCCGGCGGATCGGAAGCGCGTGGTCGTCGGAGGCATCGAAGGTGGTGTATACGTGCGCAATGCCGTGGCGCGGCCGTTCGTGCGGACAGCGCTGGATCAGATCCAGCAGGAGGTCGGTGCCCGTATCGATCAACTGCGCTCCGACCACCCCGAGATTGCGATGATACTCTTCGAGTGCACTGGCTTCCCTGTCGTTGCAAATGCCCTTCGGCTGAAGACAGGACTGCCCATCTACGACATTACCGACCTCTGCAAACTGACGCTTGCGACTGTGACCGCCCGCGTCTGACTTAGCGCATCCAAATCTAAAGGAACTGAAATGTCTGACGAGAAACTACGGTTCGAACTTTCTGAATACAGAACACGCCTCGAGAAGGCGCGCAGCGCCATGGAGCGAGCTGGCATAGACGTACTGGTCGTTACCGATCCCGCTAACATGGGCTGGCTTACCGGTTACGAGGGCAACTCGTTCTACGTGCCACAATGTGTTGTTGTGTCAAAGGACAAGGATCCCCTCTGGTTCGGCCGTGGTCAGGATGCCAATGGATGCCGTCGCACGGCATATATCGGCGAGGATCGGATCAGGTGGTACGAGGACCACTACGTTCAGTCAGACACCTTGCACCCCATGACCGTTCTTGGCCAGTTCCTCACGGATGAGGGGCACGGTTCAGCCATAATCGGTCTGGAGAAGGACAGCTACTATTTCTCACCGGCCGGTTTCGAAGCCCTTACAGCCGCACTTCCCAACGCGCGCTTCAAAAACGCCATGCGCATGATCAACTGGGAACGCATCGTCAAATCCCCTCGTGAAATCGAATATATGCGCGGCGCCGGCAAGATTGTCGAAGCGATGTATGAGCGCATCACAGAGGTGCTGCGGCCGGAAGTAAAACAGTCGGACATAATCGCTGAAATTTCCTATGTTGGCACCCGTGGTGTGGGCGACTACTGGGGAGACTATCCGTCAGCCGTACCCAACCTTGGCGCCGGTGCCGATGCCTCAGCTCCTCATCTGACGTGGACTGATAAGCCCATTCGCGCGAACGAAAGCATCTTCTTTGAACTTGCTGGTGTACACAAACGGTACCACTGCCCGCTCTCTCGGTCGTACTATCTCGGTAAGCCGAGCCAGCAAATGCTGGATGCTGAGAAGGCCGTTTTGGAAGGCATGAGCGCCGGCCTTGAGAAGGCTGTGGTGGGAAATTACTGCGAAGATATCGCTCTGGCCTACGGAAATGCCCTTGCGAAATACGGTCTGAAGAAGGCAAGCCGCGCCGGCTACTCCATTGGCATGGGATACCCGCCGGCGTGGGGCGAGAACTCCGCCAGCTTCCGCGACGGTGATAAGACCGAGCTGCGCCCAGGCATGACATTTCATTTCATGTCCGGGCTTTGGTACGACGACTGGGGTATCGAAATTACCGAAAGTTTCTTGATCACGGAGGGCGAAGTCGAATTCCTGTCCAATGTCCCCCGCAAGTTGCTCGTTATCGAGTGAGTCCAATCCCCGGGCGAAATCGTGATCCACAATGCGCCCGGTGACGCCTTGCCACAAGGAGGCGTGGCTTCCTTGAATTGGACACCTCAAGTGCGAAAGAAACGATGAGGAAAGTCGCATGTCCAAAAATCCCATTTCGCGCGTCCGTGCCAAGGGCGATGCCTTCTCGATCGGCGTGACACTCGGACGAGCAAGCGCTTCTGCTTTCCGAGAGCGCGTCTTGCACACTGAAGAATATCGGGCGTTGGATACCCGGTGGCGCCGATCTGCATATTTGAAGGCTCTCGAAGCTGCGGCGCGCGCAACCTATCCCCGCTTTGTGCGCGAAATCGAGGGCATCGCCGAAGGCGCCGGTCAAGATTTCGATTCGATCTTCCTCTGGAATTGCCGCGGAGACCTTCGGCTTCCCGAGGATGTCTCCCCGGCAACAGGGTCGGTTGCTGCCAATGGATGCACGACACTCCTGCTGCCGGCGCAGGACGACCGCCCCGCAATAATTGCCCATAACGAGGACGGTGACCAAGCGCTCCTCGGCGCCTGCTTTTGGGTTGAAGTCGAGCCGGACGAGGGACCAGCCTGGGCCAGCTTCATGTACCCTGGCATGCTGCCCGGCCACACGTTTGGCTTCAATGAGATGGGGCTCGTGCAGACGATAAATAACATCACCGCGCATGATCTTCAGCCTGGAGTACCCCGACACATCATCTGCCGCGCGATCCTCGACTCAAGGTCGTTATGCGATGCGGTAGAAATCCTCAAGCGCAAGGACCGTGCCAGCGGATTCCATCATAATCTCGGCGAGACGAAAACGCGCCGGCTCGTCTCAATCGAGGCTCCCGCTTCAGGCTGCGCCATTCGGGAGGCCGTCACCCCCCAAGGCCATGCGAACCATTTGATCTTCGAAGAATTCGCCCAGTTGGAGCAGACCATCAGCGCCTCTTCCCGCGATCGTCAGGCGGCAGTGGACCGGGTTACTGCCGGACAAAGGCTCGCTGAAGACGCAGAAGTCGCTCTATTCGATGAGACGGTGCCGATCTACAAGAACGGAACAATCGATGGGTCGCAAACTCTGGCGATGGGCGTGTTCGCGCTATCCGCTGACCGGGTTGATTGGAGCGTCCATGCTGCCCCCAACGAGTGCGATGTCCTGGGAGGAACGGTGCTAGTCAAGTAGGCTGGTGATGTTTTGAGGCTGCGCGGACGCTTGCGATGGGTGGAGAGTGTGGCCTGACATTCCAATCTCACCTGAGGTGGGCCGGTCCTCAAGCACCCTCGATCCTCGCTTTGTTCTTCAACCTATGTCTCCGCGGTCGATCCAACCCAATGAGCCGACCGCACGGGTCAAATCAGCAAAGCCTCCACCGATAGCGAATTCCTGCAAAAAGCGAGGAAGATTGCAGGAACCCGGCGTCACCCCGGAGCGAAATGGTGCGATGAAGCTAGCACCTACAGGCAATATCATCTGAGCGGGTCGGGCAAGCGAAAGCTGTCCTCAAGTCGAGGTTTTGCTGCTCGCACTTGATCAGGCCCAGGTTCACAGGAAGAAAAGCGCGCAGCTGAAAAGCGGCGACCGAAGGGGTTAAAATGACCATCAACATCAAAGACATCGCTGAGAAAGATCGTAACTCGGTCCTGCATCCCTTCACCCAGTTGAAGGACTTTGCGACCGGCAAGCTCGGCGAACCGACGATCGTGGAGACCGGCAAGGGAATCCGCATCCAGGATGCGCACGGCAACCAGCTGATCGACGGTTTTGCCGGTCTCTACTGCGTCAATGTCGGCTATGGCCGCACCGAGGTTGCCGAGGCGATCTCTCGTCAGGCCTATCGCCTGGCCTATTATCATTCCTATGCCGCGCACACGACCGATGAGTTGGCTATCCTCTCCGACCGCCTCGTCAAGATGGCGCCCGGCAAGATGAGCAAGGTGTTCTACGGCATGTCCGGTTCGGACGCCAACGAGACCCAGGCCAAGCTCGTCTGGTACTACAACAATCTGCGTGGCAAGCCGACGAAGAAGAAGATCATTTCGCGTGAACGCGGCTATCATGGCTGTAGCGTCGTCTCCGGCTCGATGACCGGCATGAGCTTCTATCACGACCATATGGATCTGCCGCTCCCGCAGATCGATCACGCCGGTGTTCCGCATCACTATTGGGGCGCCAACCCCGGCGAGACCGAACGCGAATTCTCGGCCCGTCGCGCCGCCGAGCTCGACGAGATGATCGAGACGCTTGGACCGGACAATGTCGGCGCTTTCATCGCCGAGCCGGTGCTTGGCACCGGTGGCATCACGCCACCGCCGGAAGGCTATTGGGAAGCAATCCAGGCGGTGCTGAAGAAGCACGACGTGCTGCTGATCGCCGACGAGGTGATCACCGGCTTCGGCCGCACCGGCTCGATGTTCGGTTCGCAGCACTACGGCATCGAACCCGACCTGATCACGGTCGCCAAGGGCCTGACCTCGGCCTACTTTCCGCTATCGGCTTCGATCGTGGGCGAGAAGGTCTACAAGGTCATGGAAGAGGGAGCTGACAAGGTCGGCGCCTTCTCGCATGGCTATACCTATTCCGGGCACCCGATCGGTGCGGCCGCCGCAAACGCGGTGCTCGACATCGTCGAAAAGGAAGACCTGCCCGGCAATGCCCGCGAAGTCGGTGCCTATTTCCAGGCCCAGCTCAAGGAGAAGTTCGCGCAGCTGCCGATCGTCGGTGAAGTGCGTGGTGTTGGCCTGATGGGCGCGATTGAATTCGTTGCCGACCGTGAGAACAAGACCAGGTTTGATCCGTCGCTGAAGGTCGGTGCCCGCGTCTCCAAGGCTGCTCGAGACCGGGGCCTCATCGCCCGCGCCATGCCGCATGGCGACATCCTCGGCTTCGCGCCGCCGCTCGTCACCACCAAGGCGGAGATCGACGAGATCGTCTCGATCGCGGAAAAGGCAGTACGCTGCGTCATCGATGACCTGGTTCTGAACGGTCAGAAAATCTGACCGCCAAGCGGTCGGTCGCTCCTACCGCAACCAATGCAGTCATGGAAACGAGAACAGGGCAGGGACCTCTCCTTGCCCTGACCGACCAACTCAGCCGCCGCGCAGGTGGCGCATCATCACGCAAGAGGAAGCCGGCCTATGACCGTTGCCAAACTTCATATCACCACCAGTCTGGCGCCGATCACTGTTTACAGCCCTTATGACGGGTCTGTCCTCGGGACGATTGACGCCACGGATGCGAGCGAAATTAACGAACTTCTGGCCCGCGCCCGTCGCGGCGCAGAGCTTTCAGCCAGGCTGCCGAGACATGAGCGCGCGCGCATCCTCGAAGGAGCTGCGCGGATCATCGAGAGCCCCCGTGAAGCATTTGCCGAAACCATCGTGCGCGAAGCCGGCAAGACGATCGTCCAGGCGCGCAAGGAAGTGCTTCGTTGCGTCAATACGTTAAAGCTCTCTGCCGAGGAGGCAAAGCGCAATGCCGGTGAGATCGTACCGTTCGATGCCTATGTCGGCTCGGAACAGCGTCAGGGCTGGTTCACCCGCGAGCCGCTCGGGATCATCACCGCCATTACACCTTACAACGATCCGCTGAACCTGGTCGCGCACAAGCTCGGTCCGGCGATTGCCGGCGGCAATGCGGTTCTGCTGAAACCGTCAAACCTGACGCCGTTCTCCTCGATCAAGCTTGTCGAAGCCTTGGTGGAAGCGGGCTTGCCACCCGAGATCATCACCGTCGTTCACGGCGATCGCGAGATCGTCTCGGCTCTCGTCTCCGCGCGTGAGGTTCGCATGGTGTCGTTTACCGGCGGCTTCGCTACCGGAGAAGCGATCAGCCGCAAGGCGGGCCTTAAGAAACTCGCGATGGAGCTTGGCGGCAATGCGCCGGTCATCGTCATGAACGACTGCGACTTCGACAAGGCGGTTGAAGGATGCGTCTCCGGCGCCTTCTGGGCAGCCGGTCAGAATTGCATCGGCGCCCAGCGTGTTCTTGTCCAGGCCGAGCTTTATGAGCGCTTCCGCGATGCTTTCGTGGCGGCGACGAACAAACTCAAGGCCGGCGATCCGCTGAAGGAGGACACAGATGTCGGTCCGATGATCTCCAAGGAGGTCGCCCAACGCACCGAAGCAGCCGTCAACGACGCCATCGCCGCCGGCGCGAAGTTGCTCTGCGGCCACAAACGCGAAGGGTCGCTCTATCACCCGACGGTGCTGGAAGGTACGCCGGTGACCTGCCGCCTGTGGCACGAAGAAGTGTTTGCGCCCGTGGTCATGCTTGCACCGTTCGAGACGCTCGATGAAGCGGTCGAGCTGGCCAATGAACCCGAATACAGCCTGCACGCCGGCATCTTCACCAGCAACCTCAATGTCGCACTTGACGCCGCAGCCAGGATCGAAGCTGGCGGCGTGATGATCAACGACTCCTCAGACTACCGCTTCGATGCCATGCCATTCGGCGGCTCCAAATACGGCAGCATGGGCCGGGAAGGCGTGCGCTTCGCCTATGAAGAGATGACCCAGCCAAAGGTCGTTTGTATCAACCGTGGGTAAAGGGACCTAGCAGCCGTTTGATACCGCTGCCGGACTTTCGAACCCAAGTGAATGAATCCAGGCGGCGCCTCGGCGCCGCAACAGCCGAACCTGATGGGGGGAGAATGAACAAAATCTTCGACAATCCGACGTCAGCACTTGAGGGCTTGCTGTTCGACGGCATGTTCATCGCGGCGGGTGGCTTTGGCCTTTGCGGCATTCCGGAGCTGTTGATCGATGCGATCCGCAAAGCTGGCACCAAGGACCTGACAATCGCGTCGAACAATTGCGGTGTTGACGACTTCGGCCTTGGCGTGCTGCTGACGACCAGGCAGATCCGGAAGATGATCTCGTCCTATGTCGGTGAGAACGCCGAGTTCATGCGGCAATATCTGAGCGGTGAACTCGAGCTCGAGTTCAACCCCCAGGGAACACTTGCCGAGCGCATGCGCGCCGGCGGCGCCGGCATTGCCGGCTTCTACACCAAGACCGGCGTCGGCACCGTCGTCGCGAAAGGAAAAGAACTCAAGGTCTTTGATGGAGAGGTCTTCGTTCTCGAGACTGGAATCGTCGCCGACCTGTCGATCGTCAAGGCCTGGAAGGCGGATACCTCGGGCAATCTCGTCTTCCGCAAGACGGCCCGCAACTTCAATCCGCCGGCCGCCACATGCGGCAAGATCTGTGTCGCTGAAGTCGAGGAAATCGTCCCGGTCGGCAGCCTGGATCCCGATCACATCCATGTGCCGGGGATCTACGTGCATCGCCTGATCCAGGGTCAGCACGGGAAACGCATCGAACAGCGCACCACGCGCGCGGCGGCTTGAGGCTGGGGAGAAACACATGGCCTGGGACAGAAACCAGATGGCGGCGCGCGCTGCACGCGAACTTCAAGACGGCACCTACGTCAATCTCGGCATCGGCATCCCGACGCTGGTCGCCAACTACATCCCTGACGGCGTCCACGTGACGCTGCAGTCGGAGAATGGCCTGCTCGGCATCGGTCCCTTTCCGTCCGAGGGTGAGATCGATGCCGATCTGATCAATGCCGGCAAGCAGACGGTGACGGCACTGCCGCATTCCGCCTTCTTCGATTCAGCGCAGAGCTTCGCGATGATCCGCGGCGGCAAGATCGCGATGGCGATCCTGGGCGCGATGGAGGTAGCCGAGAACGGTGACCTCGCCAACTGGATGATCCCCGGCAAGCTCGTCAAGGGCATGGGTGGCGCGATGGATCTGGTTGCTGGTGTGAAGCGGGTGGTGGTCGTCATGGACCACACCAACAAATCAGGCGAATCCAAGGTGCTGAAGGCCTGCACCCTGCCGCTGACCGGACAAAGCGTCGTCGATCGGATCATCACCAATCTCGGTGTGCTCGACGTCGTCGATGGCGGACTGAAGCTGGTCGAGCTTGCCGAGGGCGTCACCGACGGCGAGATCCGCAGCGCCACCGAGGCGACCATCGTCAACTAGGCCTGAGCCTTTTGCCGAGTAGCTGGAGCCGGCCTGTGCCGGCTTCGCGAGGACCATAGAGGAGACCACCATGAGCATCCCATCGATCGTCATCGCCAGTGCTGGCCGCACCGCGGTCGGATCCTTCAACGGCGCCTTCGGCAACACGCCGGCGCATGAGCTCGGTGCTGCCGTCATCAAGGGCGTACTTGAGCGCGCGGGCGTCGAAGCGGGTGAAGTCGACGAGGTGATCCTCGGCCAGGTGCTGCAGGCTGGCGAGGGCCAGAATCCGGCGCGCCAGGCAGCGATGAAGGCGGGTGTCCCACAGGAAAAGACCGCCTGGGGCATGAACCAGCTCTGTGGCTCGGGCCTTCGCGCCGTCGCGCTCGGCATGCAGCAGATTGCAACCGGTGATGCGGATATCATCGTCGCTGGCGGCATGAAGATGGGCGACTTCAAGATGATCGACACGATGATCAAGGACGGCCTGACCGACGCCTTCTACGGTTATCATATGGGCATCACCGCCGAGAACGTCGCCCGTCAGTGGCAGCTCAGCCGCGAGGAGCAGGATGCGTTCGCACTCGCCTCGCAGAACCAGGCCGAGGCCGCACAGAAGGCTGGGCGTTTCGCCGACGAGATCATTCCCTTCATCGTCAATGGCCGCAAGGGCGACGTCACCGTCGACCAGGACGAATATATCCGCCACGGCGCAACGCTCGACCAGATGACCAAGCTGCGTCCGGCCTTCGACAAGGAAGGCACGGTCACCGCCGGCAACGCCTCCGGCCTCAATGACGGCGCCGCCGCCACCCTGCTGATGAGCGAAGCGCAGGCTTCCAAGCGCGGCATCCAGCCGCTTGCGCGCATCGTCTCCTGGGCAACGGCCGGCGTCGACCCGCAGGTCATGGGCACCGGCCCTATCCCGGCTTCGCGCAAGGCGCTGGCCAGAGCCGGCTGGGCGATCGGCGATGTCGAGCTGGTCGAGGCCAACGAGGCTTTCGCGGCGCAGGCCTGCGCGGTCAACAAGGACCTCGGCTGGGATCCTGGCATCGTCAATGTCAATGGTGGCGCCATCGCCATCGGCCATCCGATCGGTGCCTCCGGCGCCCGCGTGCTCAACACGCTGCTCTTCGAAATGAAGCGCCGCGGCGCCAGGAAACGTCTGGCAACGCTCTGCATCGGCGGCGGCATGGGTGTCGCCATGTGCGTGGAAGCGATGTGAGGAGGCAGGGCCATGGCCTCCGCCGAGTACCGTCTCTGCGACGTATCGCTCGACCGGTCGTTCGCTGGCCGGGACGCGAGAATTGAGCGGGAGCAAGCGCTCGCGGTTATCGACCTCTTGGAATCCAACACCTTCATTCCGGTCGGTCACGATGGCGGGCCATACCGCCTCACGATTGCGGCGGCCGACGGGCGCCTCGCGTTACATGTCGCCGATGCCCATGGCGAGCATGTCGTCAGTCACTACCTGTCGCTGACGCCGTTCCGCCGATTGCTGAAAGACTACACCCGCATCTGTGAGAGCTACTACGACGCCATCCGCCACCCAGGCCCTGAACGGCTTGAGGCGATCGATATGGGCCGGCGCGGCGTCCATAACGAGGCAGCCGAACTGCTGAAAAGCCGGCTGTCAGCGAAAGTGAACATCGACAACGACACCGCCCGCCGGCTGTTCACACTGATCTACGCCCTGCTCGTGCGCAATGCCGACCGTCGAGTTCTGCTGAGCTGACACAGCTTCGGCCCGAAACTTTCCCACCAAGGAGGAACACCCCAGTGAACGCAATACCACAACGCAACGTGCAAGCCGGAGAAACCAGCTCCGCAGGCTTCCTGGATAGCGTTGACCAAAACTTCCGTCATGCCATGACATTCCTCGACCTGCCGGAAGGCCTGTCGGAGCGGATCATGCAGTGCAACTCGACCTACACGGTTCGGTTCGGCGTCCGCCTGCGGGGTCGCATGTACAGCTTTATCGGCTGGCGCTCGGTCCATAGCGAGCACTGCGAGCCGGTGAAGGGCGGCATTCGCTATGCGTCGAATGCCGATGCTGAAGAGGTCGAGGCCCTGGCAGCGCTGATGACGCTCAAATGCTCGCTGGTCGATGTGCCGTTCGGCGGCTCGAAGGGCGCGCTAAAGATCGATCCGCGCGAATGGACGCCGCAGGAGCTCGAGCGCATCACCCGCCGCTTCACCCAGGAACTCAACAAGCGCGGCCTGATCGGCCCCGGCGTCAACGTCCCGGCACCCGACATCGGCACCGGCGAGCGGGAAATGGCCTGGATGATGGACGAGTTCCGCCGCGCCAATCCGACCGATGTCATCAACGCGCGCGCCTGCGTCACCGGCAAGCCGCTGTCGAAGGGCGGTATTGCCGGCCGCACCGAGGCAACCGGCCGAGGCGTGCAGTTCGCCATCCAGAGCTATCTCCGCGATCCGCGCACTGCCGGCCTGAACGGCAAGCGCGATCTGAAGGGTGCTGCAATCATCGTCCAGGGCTTCGGCAATGTCGGCTACCATGCGGCAAAGTTCGTCTCTGAAGAAGACGGTGCCCGGGTGACGATTGTTGCCGAACGCGACGGCTATGTCGCCAACGCCGATGGTCTTGCGATCGAGGCGCTGAAGCAGCATCATATCAAGACCGGCAGCATTCTCGGCTTCGAAGACGCCACCTCGTTTGCCGGCGATATGACGGGCATTGCGCAGCCATGCGACGTCCTCATTCCGGCGGCCATGGAGAATGCCATCCATGCGGGCAATGCAGACCGCATCAAGGCAAATTTGGTCGTCGAGGCGGCCAACGGCCCGATCACCTTCGAGGCTGACAAGGTGCTTCGCACCCGAGGGATCACCGTTCTTCCCGATCTTTACGTCAATGCCGGCGGTGTCGTCGTCAGCTACTTCGAGTGGGTAAAGAACCTGACGCATATTCCCTTCGGTCTGATGGAACGGCGCCGGCGCGAGCGGCGCAACCAGACCATCGCAATGGCGCTGGAACGCATGACCGGCAAGGAATTCCCCGCCGATATCCGCGATGAATTCCTCGAAGGCGGCGCCGAGATCGACCTCGTCCGGTCCGGCCTCGAAGACGTCATGCGCAGCACCTGGACACGGATCGCCGACCTCATCGAACAGCAACCGGAACTCGGTGACTACCGGACCGCCGCCTATGTCGCGTCGATCCGGCAGATCGCCGATGCTTATGAAGCGATAGGAATCTGATCAATTGCCTGCCTAGTCTTACTGCGTCACAAATTTGTGGATTTTATCGATCCTTCATCCGGGAGCAGCATGGACATCGCTGGAGGTTGCGACTGAGTGCGACGGTCA
>NZ_JACHBG010000038.1 GCF_014207095.1 Martinezella lusitana
AAGAGCCGTCTGGTGGGCGATGTCGCCTATGCGGAGGCGTCCGAAGTCGCACGAGCGATCACGCCGGTTCCAGGCGGCGTCGGGCCGATGACGATTGCCATGCTGATGGCCAATACCGTCATCGCCGCCCATCGTGCGGCAGGCAAAGTGCCGCCGAAATTTTGAGTGAAAGACCGTCCGCGGGGTGAGAAAAAACCCTGCGGATCGACTTGCCAAGGCGCGAAAGACGATTATAGTCAGGAAATAAATATTCCATAGAAGAAAATGAGGGAACGAAATGGCATTATCATGGCGTTTCTCCGCCTTGGCGGACCGGCACCGTGCTCTCGGATCGAAACTAGAAGACTGGAGCGGTATGGGAACCGCCTGGACTTACGACAAGGACATGTCGCAAGAGCATGTCGCGATCCGCACCAAGGCCGGCATCATGGACGTTTCCGGCCTCAAGAAGGTGCATCTGGTCGGGCCGCATGCAATTGCCGTGCTTGACTACATCACCACCCGCGACATGTCGAAAATCTATCCCGGCCGCTCGGTCTATGCCGCGATGCTCAACGATCGTGGCTACTTCACCGATGACTGCATCGTCTATCGCACCGGTCCGAATTCCTGGATGCTGGTACATGGCTCGGGCTCTGGCCACGAGGAAGTGCTCAAGCAGGCAGCGGGGCGCAACTGCGCCGTCCTCTTCGACGATGATCTGCACGATCTGTCGCTGCAGGGCCCTGCCGCCGTTGACTATCTCGTTAAATATGTGCCCGGCATTCGCGACCTCAAATATTTCCATCATATGCAGACGACACTCTTCGGCGTGCCTGTGATGATTTCGCGCACCGGCTATACGGGCGAGCGCGGCTACGAAATCTTCGTGCGCGGTCAGGATGCGCCGATGGTCTGGGATCGCATCGTCGCGGAAGGCGAGGAGATGGGGATCATTCCCTGCTGCTTCAGCGTTCTCGACATGTTGCGCGTTGAAAGCTACCTGCTCTTCTACCCCTATGATAACTCGCAGATGTATCCTTTTGCCGACCAGCCTCCTGGCGACAGTCTCTGGGAACTCGGCCTTGATTTCACCGTCAGCCCAGGCAAGACCGGTTTTCGTGGCGCCGAGGAACACGCGCGTCTGAAGGGCAAGGAGCGCTTCAAGATCTTCGGCATGCTGATCGATGCCGATGGCCCCGCCGATCTCGGCGACGAGGTCTATGTCGAGGGCAAAAAAGTCGGCGTCATCACCTGCCCCTGCTATTCGACCTTGACGAAGAAATCGATGGCGATCGCCCGTCTCGACGTCGACAAGGCCGTGCAGGGCACGAAACTCGAAGTGCGTGGCAAGAGCCTCAAGGCGAGTGCGATTGCCCATACGCTGCCATTCGATGACCCGGAAAAGAAGAAGAGGACGGCCATCGGCTAAGGAGGCGCTCATGCTTGTTGAAGGCATCAAGAGCCGACCGGTTTACCATGGTCTCGCAATCCAGCCGCATGCCCGTCGGCATCTGTTCGTCCTTGAAGGGGAGGGCGCCCTTGCTCTCCTCGATCAAGGTTCCATGCTTGATGATGCAACGCTGTCGCGCAGCGAAATCCTTTATGTTGCGCGCGGTTCGCAGGGGAAGGGTCATGACGGCGCCCTGCGCAGGCTCGGCGCCGATATGTTCTTCACGGCACCGACAATCGGTACCTTGCTCTTTCGTCTGAGAGGCTCGCTTTCGACGGCTCACATGGGCACGCGGCTTTATATAGCGGGCACGGAAGGCTTTATCGGTCAGGCGATGATGGTGGCGCTGGATCTGGGCATGGACCACGCCTCGATCATGACGGAGCATCGCGGCTCGCTCGCAAGGCGGGTGCAATGTGTCCACTGCAAGGGCACCACCGACGATGTGACGCATTCCCCGTTTACCTGCAGCCACTGCGGTCTGTCGCTATTGGTGCGCGATCATTATTCGCGCCGTCTCGGCGCCTTCCAGGGCGTCAATATCGATGCGGAAGAGCCAGGCAGCGCGCCCGATCCCGAGGAGTTGTTCCTGTGAGCGGTGGTACAGAAATTCCGGTTCGTGTTGCCAGGGTGACGCCGGTCGCTGATCGCATCAAGCGCTTCCGTTTCGAGCGTCTCGACGGTGAGCCGATGCCCCATTTTTCCGGGGGCGCGCATGTGATCGTCTCCATGAACGATGACGGGCATGTCCGTCGCAATGCTTACTCGCTGATGTCGCCGCCGCATGATTGTTCGGCCTATGAGATCAGCGTGCTCCGCGTCGAGGAATCGCGCGGCGGCTCGGCATTCATGTATGAGAGGGTGCGTGAAGGCGATGAGCTCAAGGTCAGCTATCCGGTCAATCTTTTTCAGCCCGACTGGCGCGGCCGCAAGCATCTCTTGATCGCCGGCGGCATCGGCATCACCCCATTCATCGCGATGATGCAGCAGTTTTCCCGCGAGGGCGCCAATTTCGAGCTGCATTATGCCGTGCGATCGCTCGATCGCGGCGCCTATTGCCGCGAGCTCGTCGAGCAATATGGCTCGCAGCGGATCAAGATCTATTGCGATGCCGATCGCAATTTCATCCCCGTCGCGCGACTGTTGGAAAGTCAGCCGCTCGGTACGCATCTCTATGTCTGTGGACCTGCCGGCATGATCGACGGCGTGCTGAAGACGGGCATCGAAGCCGGGTGGCCGCAGCAGAACCTGCATTCGGAACGCTTCCTGTCGTCGCAACCCGGCAAGCCTTTTTCCATCATGCTGACCCGATCGGGCAAAACAGTGCATGTCGGCCATCACGAAAGCATGCTGGAAGCAATCGAAGCGGCCGGGGTTGATCCTCCCTTTCTCTGTCGCGGCGGTGCCTGCGGCCAATGCGAGACCGGCGTTGCCGTTTGCGACGGCAGGCTTCTGCACAATGACGTCTATCTGAACGATGAAGAAAAGGCCTCTGGCCGAAAGGTCATGATCTGCGTCTCCCGCTTTGAGGGGAGCACGCTGCATCTCGACCTCTAGGCATGTGGCCGATACCCAGGAGAACGGACATGGCTATCGCCTTCAAGCAGGAAACGTTTCGTGACGATTTCAGCTATCGCAACAGTCCGGAAAATATCCGGCGCTTTCCGTTCCCATTCGATCGCGACGAATACATGTATTCCGTCAACATGGAACCGCATGTGAAGGGGCAGAAGAATACCGTCTTCGAGAGTCTCATCGATGTCGACGAGCACTATGTTGCAGAGATGCACGACCGGGCGCTGGTGCTGAAGGAGGACCCTTTGCGCTATCAGGCGCTGCCGCACATGATGACGGCGCAGTGGGACACCCTGGAGCTTCTGATGGAAGAGCAGGCCGCCGGCTATCCCGAGCACTTCACGCTTACCAGGAACGGCGACCAATGGCGCTGGATCAATCGTCCTCTCGGCATCGACGACACCTTCACATTCGGCGATGCGTCGACGTTACCTTACGAACCCTTTGAATATATCACGCGCCAGGCGCAGGGAGATTTCTGCATCGTCGACCAACGCGACGGCAATCTCTGGATGGATGCCGGGATGGTGACGACCCAGGCGGACTGGTCGCTCGATTTCGATATCGGCATGAACTTCATGGAATGGCATGGGCCGGTGCCGCTTGCCCACCAGAAGGGTATCTTCGACCGCGCGCTGAAATTCCTTCTGAACCTGCAACAGGGCAAGCCGACGCGCCGTTTCAACTGGACGATGACCATCAATCCCCGCCTCGATACCAGCCCCGAAAACTATCCGAAATGGGGTCCCGACCGCACCACAGTCACACCGGAAAATGTCGGTGAGAAGGTGCATCTTCGCGTGGAATTGCAAAGTCTCTGGCGCCTGCCGCGCTCGAATGCCATCCTCTTTGTCATCCGCTGCTATCTGATGAACATGGACGAGCTGGTGACGGTGCCGAAGTGGGCACGCCGCTTCCCGCGTGTGCTGCGCACGCTTCCTCCCGAACTCATCGACTACAAGGGACTGACGCGCTATCGCCAGACGACGATCGACTGGCTCTCTGCCTATGACGACGGGGCGCCGACGAGCCCCGGCATCTTCCCGGATTGATACCGGGCCGCGCCCAACGACTGCATGCGACAAAAAATTCGATACAATCGAGAAGGGGAATGCTTCATGACACGAGTTGCCGTTATCGGTGCCGGCCCTTCGGGCCTTGCCCAGTTGAGGGCCTTTCAATCGGCCGCAAAAAAGGGTGCTGATATCCCTGAGGTCGTCTGCTTCGAAAAACAGGCGGATTGGGGCGGCCTTTGGAACTACACCTGGCGCACGGGTCTCGATGAATATGGCGAACCCGTGCATGGCAGCATGTATCGGTATCTCTGGTCGAACGGTCCGAAAGAATGTCTGGAATTTGCCGATTACTCTTTCGAGGAGCATTTCGGCAAGCCGATCGCCTCCTATCCGCCGCGCGCAGTTCTTTGGGACTATATCAAGGGTCGTGTCGAAAAGGCCGATGTGCGCAAATGGGTGCGCTTCAGCACGCCGGTCCGCATGGTCCGCTTCGATGAAGGGACCAAGAAGTTCACGGTAACGGCGCATGACCGGCCTCAGGACCGGATGTATGACGAGGAGTTCGACTATGTTGTCGTTGCTTCTGGCCACTTCTCGACACCGAATGTCCCTTACTTTGAGGGCGTGAAGACCTTCAACGGCCGGGTGCTGCATGCACACGATTTCCGCGATGCGCTGGAGTTCAAGGGCAAGGACGTGCTGCTCGTTGGCCGCAGCTACTCGGCCGAGGATATCGGTTCGCAATGCTGGAAATATGGGGCGAAATCCGTGACGACGAGCTATCGCTCCAAGCCGATGGGTTTCAAATGGCCTGCCAATTTCGAGGAGCGGCCGCTGCTGACGCGGCTGGAGAACAAGACGGCGTATTTTGCCGATGGCTCGTCGAAGGATGTCGATGCGCTGATCCTGTGCACCGGCTATCAGCATCACTTCCCCTTCCTGCCCGATGACCTGCGCCTGAAGACGGCCAATCGCCTTTGGGCTGACCACCTCTACAAAGGTGTGATTTTCGATGGGAACCCGCAGCTTTTCTATATCGGCATGCAGGACCAGTTCTACACCTTCAACATGTTCGACGTGCAGGCCTGGTGGGCGCGCGATGTCATCATGGGTCGCATCAAACTGCCTCCGGAGGCTGAGCTGCAGGCGAATTTCGACAAGTGGCGCGCGCGCGAGGAGACGCTCGAGGATGCCGAGCAGATGATCTGGTATCAGGGCGACTATGTGAAGGAGCTACTCGCCGAGACGGATTATCCGAGCTTCGATATCGAAGGGACGAACAAGACCTTCATGGAGTGGGAACACCACAAGGCCGAGAATATTATGGGCTTCCGTGATCACGCCTATCGGTCGCTAATGACCGGCAACATGTCGCCAAAGCACCATACGCCTTGGGTCGATGCGCTCGATGACTCGATGGAGGAATATCTGCGCAACTAATAATGGGCCAGGCACATTTCCGGGTAAACCGGCAGGGGAGGCACGAGGCAGCTCCTGCCGGTCTGTTTGAGCTGAGACGAGGCGATTTGATCTGCAACTTTTTCATCGGATATGGTCTTCATGGATTTTCAAACCAGTGTTCTCGGCCGCATGAGCGGCTTTCTCTATCGGTGCCGCGCTGACGAAAACTACACGATGCTTGACATGACCGACGGCATCGAGCGCATCTTTGGCTATGCCGCTGGCGAGATCATCGGAAACCGAACTCGGACCTTCACCTCCATCATGTATGAGGAGGATGTTCCGCTGATGGATGAGGTGGTCGGGCAAGCGCTTGAAGGGCGTACCGACTGGACGATGGAATATCGGATCCGTCATCGCGCTGGCCATCTCGTCTGGGTGACGGAGACTGGCGGCGGCGTCTGGGACGCTTCCGGCACGCTGCTTTATCTCGAAGGCAGCATCATCAATATCGAATCGCTCTATCAGCGCATCGATGAGCAGACCGCCGGCATGCGGGTCACTGCGTCGAAGACCAACGAGATCCTGCAGTCGCTCCGCTATCTGAAGCTGCTTGCCGTCAATGCGGGCATCGAGGCGGCGAGAGCGGGTACGGCAGGGTCGGGATTTGCGGTGTTGGCTGCGGAGATGCGCACGCTTGCCAATTCGTCGGAAGAGGCTGCGCGCGCGATCTCGAACGCGCAAAGGAGGGCAGACTAAGAGCGCGGCCGCGTCTTCTGCGGGTCGTAGTGGGATAGCGGCACAATGACGGCCGGAAGCCGCTTCTGATGGCCATCGAGCTTGCCGATCTCGACCTTGGTGCCAACGGCCGCATGCGTGACGTCGACACGGGCGAGCGCGATCGTCTTACCAAGGATCGGCGAGCGGGTTGCGCTGGTGATTACCCCGATCTGCGCGCGGCCGATATGGATGCAATCGCCATGTCCGACCGCCTCATTGGCCTCGATATCGAGCCCGACCATCAGGTGACGCGGGTTCTCCTTGCGCCTGATCAGAGCCTCGCGCCCGATGAAGTCATCCTGCTTGGATTTCAAAGGTACGCTGAAGCCGATGCCCGCTTCGAAAGGATCCGTCTGATCGTCGAATTCGTGATGGGCGAAGATCAGGCCGGCCTCGATGCGCACCATGTCGAGTGCCTCCAAGCCCATCGGCTTCAGACCATAGGGCTCGCCAGCTTTCCATACGGCGTCGAAGACGGTTCCTGCGTCCTTCGGGTGGCAAAAGATCTCGAAGCCGAGCTCGCCGGTATAGCCGGTGCGGGAGACGACGACCGGCACGCCCTCGAAGGTGCCGATACGGCCAACGGTGAAACGGAACCATTCCAGTTCGCCGATCGTCGGCTGGCGCGGTGCCGTCCAGATGATCTCCTTGAGAATATCTCTGCTCTTCGGACCCTGCAGCGCGATATTGTGCATCTGATCCGTTGACGAGCGGACCCAGGCCTTGAAGCCCTTCTTTTCCGCCTGCTCACGCAGCCAGATGCCGCTATAATCATCCCCGCCGATCCAGCGGAAGTTCTTGTCACCCAATCGAAACAGTGTGCCGTCGTCGATCATGCCACCATGTTCATAGCACATGGCGGAATAGACGACCTGGCCGGTCGACAGCTTGCGGACGTCGCGGGTCAGGCAATATTGTAGCAGCTCTTCCGCATCCGGTCCGGTCACCTCGAATTTGCGCAGCGGCGACAGGTCGATGACAACTGCGCGCTCGCGACAGGCCCAATATTCCTCAACCGGCCCCTCGGAAGAGAAGCGGTTCGGCAGCCAGAAGCCGCGATATTCGGTGTAGTCGCGCGTCATGGCGGAAAGGCGCGGATGAAATGCGGTTTCCCGCGTCAGTTCGGGATCAGCATCAGGGGTCATGCGATAGGCCACCGCTCGTGTGAATTTCTCTTTGCCGGAAAATGTGCGCACATGGATATCAGTCGGGTCCCACCCATTGGCCGCGTCGATATCGTCCGGGCAGGAGGAGGAGACGCAGACAAGATCGGTCAGTGCGCGCATCAGGACGTAATCGCCCGGTCTCGACCAAGGTTCGTCGAGATAGAGCTGATTATTGTGATCGATATTGGTGTTGTAGAAATAGTTGAGCGCCTCCCAGCCCTTGCGGCCGGCAATGCCATAGGGGGCGAGTGCCGCATTGAAATTGTCGGTGCAGTTCACGTGGCCCGGATAGCCCATGTCGTCATAATAGCGGGAGTTGCAGGCCGTGGCGAAGGCATCATGCCGGCCGACGGTATCCTGCACGATTTCCACGAGCGGTTCGAAATCACGGTCAAAGGCTTTGGATGGCAGGCCGGGTGTCGGATAGCTGCGGCCAAGCAGGGTGCGGGTGACGGTGGAGTCGAGCGCTAGGTCCATCCCCTTGTCCACCTTGCGGGCGGAAAAGGCCTGAAAATCCGTACATTGCCGCCCGTAGACATCGATGATCTGGATGAATTCTCCGGCGCGCACGAAATAGGCCGACGCGGTTGCCGCTCTGATCCGGATGTCCTCTATTGGGTCGGCGAGCGGTTCGGGCAGTGCGGAAGTATAGTCGCGCAGGATCGTGGCGCGCCTAATCCTCACCTCAACCGGTGTTGCCGTGTCCTGTGCCTCAGGCGACATGGACGTCCCCGGAGCGCAGACGATCAGCAAGCCTTTGAGAGCAATGGTAAACTCGGCCTGGCTACCCGGCGGCGACGCTTCGCCGAAGAGGCGCAGTGCTCCCGCAGAGGCGATATCCGCGCCGCGTCGTTGCAGTGCCGCACGCACACGTGAGGCGCTGTCCTCCCCGGAGGACAGGATGGATTTCAATCCTTCGGCTTCGCAGTCAAAGGCGGTACCCAATCCTTCGGACTGAAAACGACCCTTATCGTCGAGGAAGGCGAGCTCGCATATCTGACCGCCCTCGCAGTCGCGCAGTGTTGCACGATCGCCGGGTTCCACACGCAAGACCAGCGTGCCGTTCCCCTTGCAACGATAGCGTTCGGTATCGTGCGGCAGCGTCGAAATGCCTGGATAGCGGACAGTACTAGCCGATACGGGCCGGATTCCGGCGCTCGGCGGATGGAGATCTCGCATTTAGCCCTCTCGGGAAATTGATGTGCCTCACCACACTGGAATCATGCTGACAAAATGCCGTCCGAAAGTAAAGTGATGTTGACTAAAAAGAAAATATCTTCACTATGCATAAAGGGCATGCATCTGGAATCCGCGCGCAGACTCGGCTCATGAAAACCTCCAGCAAGCCCCGCAATGCCATGGGAGGCACGTTCAGGGAGACGTACGAAGATACGTCCGGAACAAAGATGGGGAATATCACTGATGACGGATATTGTGGACGCCGGCGTTTCCGCTGGCACCGAAGGTAAGCTTATACGCGCGCTCGACTGGAAGGGCGCGTTCTGGGTGGCTGCTGGCGTGCCGCCACTCGTTCTCTTCTCCATCGGCGGCATTGCCGGTACGACGGGCAAACTTGCCTTCGTCGTCTGGATCATTTCGATGATCATGGGGTTCCTGCAGTCATTCACTTATGCAGAGATTGCCGGCATGTTCGGCAACAAGTCAGGCGGCGCATCGGTCTATGGTGCGACGGCATGGCTGCGCTATTCGAAGTTCATCGCGCCGCTTTCAGTCTGGTGCAACTGGTTTGCATGGTCGCCGGTGCTGTCGCTCGGTTGTGCCATCGCAGCCGGTTATATTCTCAATGCCTTTTTTCCAATCCCGGCCGCGGATTCGCAAGCGGTGCTGAGCTGGGTCACCGCCCATGCGACCACCGTTGTCGCTGATAGCCCGCGTGTCGCCGAATACATCGCGGCCCATGCCGGCACCTCGCCGCAAGATGCGGTAAAAGCACTGCTGAGTGCCGATGGCGTGGCCGCCCTGACGCCCGCCATTCGCAACTGGTCTCTCGTCAGCTTCAATATTCCTCTCCTCGCAACGGCCAACATCAACGCCACCTTCTTCATCGGCGGCATTCTGATGCTGATCATATTTGCGATCCAGCATCGCGGTATCTCCGAGACGGCAAGTGTGCAGAAATGGCTGGCGATCATCGTCCTCGTCCCGCTGCTCATCATCGGTATCTATCCGATTGTCAGCGGACAGATCCTCTCCAGCAACGTCACCGGTCTGGTGCCGCCGACCGCCGCCTATGCCGGGACGGATGGAACATGGAGCAACGGTGGCTGGACGCTTTTCCTTGGCGGTCTCTACATTGCCGCCTGGTCGACATACGGGTTCGAAACCGCGGTCTGCTACACACGGGAACTGAAGAACCCGAAGACCGACACCTTCAAGGCGATCTTTTATTCCGGTCTTGCCTGCTGCATCTTCTTCTTCCTCGTGCCTTTCGCCTTCCAGGGCGTGCTTGGCCACGCTGGCATGCTGGCGCCGGGTATCGTCGACGGCACCGGTGTCGCTGAAGCGCTCGGCGGTCTGATCGGTGCCGGCCGTATAGTTACCCAGCTTCTCGTCATCCTGATGATCATGGCACTGTTCCTGGCCATCATGACCGCGATGGCCGGTTCCTCGCGCACGCTCTATCAGGGCTCGAAGGACGGCTGGCTGCCGAAATATCTCGATCACGTCAACGAGCATGGCGCTCCGACCAGGGCCATGTGGACGGACTTCGCCTTCAATCTCTCCCTTCTTGCCATCGCATCCGACACCAGCGGCTATTTCTTCGTGCTCGCTGTCTCCAATGTCGGCTACATCATCTTCAACTTCCTCAATCTCAACTCCGGTTGGATCCACCGTATGGATTCCGGCCATGTCGAGCGCCCGTGGAAGGCACCGTCCTGGTTGATCGGTCTCAACACCGTTCTGGCCTTCGTCAACGCGCTCTTCCTCGGTGCAGGCGCCAAGGTTTGGGGCTATGCCAACGCGCTCTGGATCGGCTTTGCGTTTGCCGCCCTGATCCTGCCAGTTTTCGCCTACCGGCACTATGTGCGTGACGGCGGCAAATTCCCGGCCGGGGCCATGGACGATCTGGGTCTTGTCGGCCAGGACCTCGGCGTCAAGAAGGCGGGAATACTGCCCTATCTGGCCTTGGTTGGGGGCCTCGCCATTGTGCTGATTGCCAATTGGGCCTTTCAATTGCCGGCTTGAAATAGATCAATGATAACGACTGCTCCGCTGTGGCTCGCCACAGCGGAGCAAGTTTTATGGGATCTGTCTTCGTATGAAGACAGGAATTTCCTGACATCGTAGACTTAATGGAGCTTGGAATTTGATGAGCGATGCCAATCTGTTCCATATCCCACGCCATCACATCACCTCCAGCCATCATCGCGAGCGGCGCGCCGCAATGGAACTGTGGGCGAATATCACCCGGGCATGACCGAAAAAGCGGCTTGCTTCGTGCTCGCGCCCTTTTTGCCGTCAAGTTTATGATGCCTTTCAGGCAGTTCGGCGAGGGGATGGTTGCCGGTTTTGATCCATCAAGAGTGCCGATTGCCGCACTCGGAAAGTTATTCAAATTTGACGCGCGAGTGGGCGGAACTATTAATGCCCAGCGGATATCACTCGCCTTTATTGCAATGATGGGTTGGGACATGTCGCCGAAAGTTAGTTGCAGATCTTGTGGCTCCGAGCCGAGAAGCATCGTGCTTGCCGTGTTGCTTGGGCTTGTTTGGTTTGCGATCGGATCATCGCCCCTACGGGCGCAGAATGCACCTGCCTCGCCAATAAGGGCTGGCGCGGGAACCGTCGGCGAAAGGGTACAATCGGCAACAGATGCGCTGATGCGGGCGTTCAGCTTTGGGGCGGATCTGAGCCCGCAAACTCTCATCAAGATACTGCCCGGCGACTGGACCACGTTGTCGTCGGAGGCTTTCGCGGGCGATATACCCGCGGACAAACTAAAGCAGTGGTGCTCGTTCAACCGGGTTAACATAAAACAGACGGATCCGGCTTATCCAATCTTTGAAGGGCGGATCGGTAGGCAAGGCTCCAGGCGGTTTGAATTGCGCCTATCTGTCGGGGCGGCGTTTTATTGGATCGCCAATGTTCAAGACGAGATGCGGGCTCTCGGCTTTGACAATTCTCCGGATACAGATCTTGCGAAACTTCAGCGTGGCTTGGTCATGCAAAGGAGTGTTCAGCAAGGTGTGGCTTTTCCGTTGAATGACGATGTCATCGGTTTTCAGAACTCAGCGATCCCATCGAGCGCCAGCTTCTGGGTTCGGTGCCCTGGTGAGCCCGAGGACGGCGCGAGAAGTGCGCGGAATATCCAGATCGTGAACACGATCGTAAAGACAATGGCTCAGCAAGCTGGTTTTTTGTCCTACGGCTCCGATGGATCTGTTCCATTTGTCAGCAAAATGCAGGGGAGTTGGACCCTGGTCGACGAACTTGCCAAATCCAAGGTACGAGACAAGACCATCGCCGAACTCTGCCAAATCCGTCGCGTCGACATGCAAGCGAACCATCAGCCTCTGCCGATCCTGACCGCCCATGTCATCGACACGGCGTCAGAGGAGGACCGCCCTGTACCGGCCTCACAGGATGAATTCGAGTTGCGGCTCGCCGGTGACGGCGAGCTCACGCGAGTGGCGCTCCAAGATCCAATGGTCGAGGTCAAACAACACCCAGAGCGTTTGCGCGTTCCACCCGCCACGGAACGCGACGTGGTCGCCAAACGCCTTCAACAGACCGCCATCGGCTGGTATCGCCAAACGGCGTTGTCCGCAGCGTTACCGGTTACGATTGTTCCTATCGACGATGATACGCTTGTCGAAAGCCCGAAGAACACGTGGGGTGAACCTCCTTCCTACGGCAGCGGGCCGTCCGCCTTCAAGCGCTATTGGCTGCGCTGCCCCCAAAGCTGATCTGTATAGCGGTGCGGCGGTCACGTTGAACTCCAACCAAATCTCGCGAATCCCAGATCAGCGATCCTGTTCGTTTGCGAGTGAAATTCTGGCGCAATGTCCGGCTGTGTAACATTATATCGCGCGACGAAGCCTCATTTTAAGAGATAATCCCATACCGTTGAAGAAGGTGCCGAGCGGCGGCTCAATACATATCACCTGCGACGGCGGCTCTTTTCGCATGCGTCAGGTCATATCAGCATATGCGCTGTACTCACCGGATTGCCTGTCCCTGAAAAGATAGATGGCCGGCTGGCCTCCTCGGGTGATTCCCGCGAAGTCGAAGTCTTCAGGAAAGTGCCACTCGTCTAGCGCCTTCCGGCAGGCGGCCATTTTTGCGTCGTCTGCCTCGGCCAACAATGCGGCCCCATCGACCTCGCCAACGAACACCATGGCGTCCGTCTCGGAGAAAACCCATCGATTGGTCTGCCAGCTTTCAAATCCCGGCGTCCTGTTACACACCGTCTTGATCGCTTGTTTCGGGACGTTCATCGGTATCGAATAGGCGTCGTTGAATGAGGCATCCCACTTTCGTTCGGCTTCGCCGCTGTGGATACACCACGGGCATACGTGCGGAATATCCTCCTTGCAATATATCGGGCCGCGATACATGTATTTCCGGTCTTCCCCACAACATGGGCACGTTGCAAGCATGGCCACGACGCAGCCGTCCGCGATTGGATCAGGAAAATACTCGAAGTTGGGAAGATCTTCTGCGGGTACTGTCATTCGTGGCTCCGTTGTCAACATAGTATGAAAGAAGGATCGAGCAAGCCATCGGTTGTCCGTCTAAGACGGCAATCATTTGCCGCCCGACCCTAGTTGGAAGGCAGACTAGGTCATGCGCGTCAATAATGCGACCAGGACGTCCTGTGGTCGTTGGCCTCGATCGATAGGAGCTGATGAGCCGGAAGCTCACCGATCGCCAGCAAGACCTCGCGTTCCGATCAGCCGACAGAGATCGCCGCGCTTACTAGATCCTGAAAAGCTGCCTGCAACGCATCCTGGCAGCAAATGTGCCCGTTAGATCGGTGTCGGTCACGAGAGGCCGTGCGATATCGGGCATGGCGGAAAAGTGAACGGATTTGTCGGTTCTGGCAATCGTACATCGCAAACCCCTAACAGAGGTGCGCGCCACATCTTTTGCAATCCAGTGCGAACTCTCATCGGAGCCTCTCGGCAGGCGGCAATCAGGTTGCTTTCGAAGCGAGCATTTCATTGATGCAGTCTTCTTTCAATACTTCCAATTGCTGCAACGCAAACGCATTGATGTAAATGCGGATCGTCTCGTCCAGCTCGGCGCCGGATTGGGTCCAGCCGGGACCGCAATCGATCTGCGAATCTCCGGTTCGGATTCACTCAAGAGCAAGCAGCGGCATTGGCAGTCCCCTCGGAAGGCGCGACAAGCTAGAGCGCGTCCATGTGTGCGAGCGCCGCGACTGACGAGCTTTGTCCTCACTTCTGATTCTCCCAATCGAACCGAGCACCTTCTGACGGCCAGATCAAACTTCTCAAGGAGACATAAATGCGCCTTGACAATAATCGATACAGATGTACCGTATAAAGGTACAGGCGCTCTTGGAGGAGTCAGCCAAAATTTGGGTCGAATGCTACGCCTCGCACTGCGGGGCGAGGAGGATTTCTGTATGTCCATTACTGTCCGCGGGATCGAATTTGAGGACAATCTCGACAACCCAATGGGGATCGAATTTTACAATCTCTCGCATCGCTTCGGCTACCAATGTCCGAACTGGCCCTATTTCCGCGATGTTCGCATTGAGCGTATGCACTACATGGCCAAGTCCGGCGTGCTGTCGCAAACCATCACGACAACGATGCATGTCACCACCCACATCGATGCGCCGGCTCACGTCGTACAAGGCACCCCGTTCATCGACGAGGTGCCGCTGCCGCACTTCTTCGGGTCGGGCATTGTCGTGTCGATCCCGAAGAAAAAGTGGGAGCCGATCACCTATGACGATCTCGAAAAAGCCTGCGGTTATGCCATTCGCAAAGGTGACGTGCTGATCATCAATACCGGATGGCATAAGGAATATGAAGACGGCGACTATTTTGCCTATTGCCCGGGTTTTGTGCCTTCCGCTGCAGACTGGATGATCGAAAAGGGTGTCAAGGTCGTCGGCCATGACACGCAGGCCAACGACCATCCCTTGGCGACGGCTATCGGACCGCAGCGCAACGGCCCTCTGCTTCCGCACCTCGCCGAAGAATACAGGGAGTGGTCCGGAGGTCGCGACTGGAAGGATGACTTCCCGGAATGGGAGCCCGTTCACCAGAAGATATTCAAGGCAGGTATTCTCGGTATCGAAAATGTCGGCGGCGATCTCGACGCTGTGACCGGTAAGCGCTGCACGTTTGCCTTCTTCCCGATCAACTGGGATCGCGGTGACGGTTGCATCATCCGACTGGTCGCCATGGTCGACAAGGACCAGAACTATCGCATCGAGAAGGGCGAGGCCTTCTAGGCAGAAAGTCGCGCCGCAAATGAGCGGATGCGGGCGATACCCAGAGCAGGGTATCGCCCACTGCCTCAAGTGAAATCATCCACATGACGCCGTTGGGAGGAGTTATGTTCATCAAGCGCTTCGAAGAAGCAAAACCCTATGACGCACCCAATCATCACGGATGCTTTGGCTTGCGCCTGCAGGGGTTCGAAGAAGGCGGCCCGAAGAACCAGTGGGTCGGCCTCTCCCAGTTTCTCCCCGGTGGAGGCGCTGGTCCTGACTCTACTCCATTCGAGAAGGTCTACGTCGTTCTCGAAGGCGAAATGACCATGATCGCCGATGGCAAGGAAAGTGTGCTGCGTCCACTGGACAGCTGCACGGTTTGGCCGGGTGAAGTCCGCGAGATTGTCAATCGATCCAACCACGTCTGCAAGATGCTCGTAGTCATTCCATACCCGCAGGGGGCAAACCAATGATCTCCGCAGAAGTTATGCGTTCGCCCCTCAGTCTTTTCGATGTCAGCGGCAAGGTTGCCATAGTCACCGGGGCATCCGGCGCGTTCGGCGAGTTGGCTGCCAGGATTCTGGCGGGCGCAGGGGCCAAACTGGTGCTCGTTGCGGGCAACAGCCAAGCACTCGCGCACACGGCAGCCGTATGCCAGGAGGCCGGGGCCACGGTGGTTTCGCTGAACCGTCGACCCAGCAGCGAGGAAGACTGCGAGGCAATCGTCAACGAGTCGGTCGCGCATTTTGGACGCGTTGATATCCTTGTCGTTGCCTCCGGAAAAAACGATGTTTCCAAGATCACGGACATGGCTCCTGAGCGGTTTCTTGATGTCATGGACGCCAACGTTACGCAGAGCTGGTTGATGGCGCGCGCTACCGGCAAACAGATGCTGGCTCAGGGCGAAGGCGGCAAAGTTATCTTCATGTCGTCCGCTCGTGGGCTGCTCGGACATCCGGCTGGCTATTCGGCCTATTGCGCCTCAAAATCCGCAGTCGATGGCATCACGAGAGCACTTGGCTGCGAATGGGGCCCGACGGGCATAACGGTGAACGCCATTGCGCCAACCGTGTTTCGCTCGCCTCTGACGGCTTGGATGTTCGAGGACACCGAGAGAGCACAGGAGGTACGAAAGGGGTTTCTTGGTCGCGTTCCAAAGGGGCGGCTTGGGGAGCCCGATGACCTGGCAGGTCCGCTTCTGTTTCTCGCCTCGCGAGCCTCCGACTTCTACACCGGGCACGTACTATACGCCGACGGCGGCTACACGGCGGGCTGAGAATGTCGAACCAGAAGCAGAACATAGCTGTGATCGGCGCAGGCCTTATGGGACATGGCATTGCCCAGGTCTTCGCTGCGGGCGGGCACGAGGTTCGGGTATACGATGCCCATCATGAGGCTCTAGACACTCTTCGGGCGAGGATTGCCAAGAACCTGCGGACGCTTGGTCTTCCTGACGATGCGCAACTGCGCGTGACCGGTACTGCAGACATTGAGGAGGCTGTTTCGACGGCTGACGTCGTCATCGAAGCGGCGCCGGAGAGGCTTGACCTCAAGCGGTCGATCTTCGCCAATCTGGTACGCCTTGCACCCCGCAATGCAATCCTGGCATCGAACACTTCGGTTATTCCGATCACCGATATTGCTGAGGGCCTTGCGACGGGAGAGCGCATAGTCGGGACGCATTGGTGGAACCCTCCGTTTCTCGTTCCGCTTGTCGAAGTTGTCGGCACGGCGCAAACCGACATCCCTGTGATCACCCGGATGATCGAGCTGCTGTCATCAGTAGGTAAAACTCCTGTTCACGTTAAGAAGGACGTGGCGGGCTTTGTCGGCAATCGCCTGCAGCACGCGTTGTGGCGCGAAGCAATTGCGATCGTCGCTGAAGGGATTGCCGACGCTGAAACGGTCGACACGGTCGTAAAAGCGAGCTTTGGTCGCCGACTGGCTGTGCTCGGTCCCCTGGAAAATGCCGATCTGGTCGGCACCGACCTGACCCTCGATATCCATAATGTTGTTCTTCAGCACCTCAACCGCGATGCGGAGCCCTCGCCATATCTCGAGGATTTGGTGAGAGGTGGGAGACTGGGAATGAAGTCAGGAGAAGGCTTCCGTTCGTGGACCGAACAAGAGGCGACCGAGCTGCGTGAGCGGGTCGCAAAATATCTACGGGATTTCAAATCGGTCGACTGACCGCGAACGTACTGGTTTCTGACCTTTGGGAGGAGGTTTGGATGAAGACGAAATTCGGCAGAAGAAAGTTCCTGGCAGCGAGCGCATTGGCACTGGCCGCACCTGCTCTTCTTAGTCGGCGCGCGTTTGCCGCCGACGCGCCAATCAAAGTGGGATTCGTTACATCGCAGACCGGGCCGCTGGCATTCTTCGGTGAGCCGGACAGCTTTATCCTCGGACGTTTTCAGGCTGCAATGAAGGCGGGCGCGAGCGGGCGGCCGATTGAGATCATCGTCAAGGACAGCCAATCGAACCCGAGCCGGGCTTCGGAGCTTGCCAGTCAGCTTGCTCTCAAGGACGAGGTGCAATTGCTGATCACGGCGGGTGGCCCCGACACAGTCATTCCCGTCGCTGACCAGGCCGAAATCAAAGGTGTTCCCATGATTGGAGCGGCCTGCCCTTGGCAGCCCTTCGTATTCGGGCGCAACAGCACGCCCGATAAGGGGTTCGATTGGAACTACTTGTTCGCATTCGGCCTGGAAGATGCGATTGCGGCCTATATGGGCCTGTGGGCCACCATTCAGACGAATAGGAAAGTCGGTCTTCTGTTTGCCAACGATGCCGACGGCAATGCCTGGGGCGATGCTAAATTCGGTTTCCCTCCGGCGCTGACAAAAGCTGGCTACACGGTCGTTGACACGGGGCGATATACGCCTCTTGCCGAGGATTTTACGGCGCAGATCACCAAGATGAAATCGGAAGGTGTGGATATCGTCGCCGCCACGATGATCCCGCCCGAGTTCTTTGCGTTCTGGAGCCAGGCAAAACAACAGGGGTTCCATCCGAAGGTCGCCACGATCGGCAAGAGCCTGCTGCTGCCTACAACATTGGACGCAATCGGCCCCGCAGGGAACGGCCTATCCACCGAGGTGGCCTGGCACCCCAGCTATTCCTCGAAATCGGTCACGACAGGCGATAGCTCTCAGGTCGTTGCCGACGAGTGGCAGAAAGCGACCGGCAAGCAATGGACCCAACCGGTTGGGTTGAAGCATGCGCTTGTCGACATCGCGGTGGATGTCTTGAAGCGAGCAAGCGATCCGACAAACCCGTCCTCGGTCGTCGAGGCGATCAAATCGACGAAGGCGGACACGCTTCTCGGCACCGTCGACTGGAACACTTCGCCCATCAAGAACGTGGCCAAGGTGCCAATCGTTGGCGGGCAGTGGCGACAGAAGGACGGCAAGTTTGATCTTGTCGTTTGTGCCAATCCCACGACAGCTACCATCCCGGTAGCCGACAAGCTTAAGCCACTGGCTTGAGGAGAGAGACAATGCGCTTTGAGAACGCGAACGATCTGCTGAACCCTGGATACCTGAAGATTGAGTCAGGCGTGGTGGATTACGACGATGATTTCAAAACCGTCTGCGCTTACACCCGCATGCCTGGGTGCAAGGCCAAGATGGTGGACTGGTGGTTCGGCTGGCTTGGTGGCACCGACCAATACAAGCTCTGGCATCCTCGCGACCATGTGTTCAGCGATTGGGAAAATCGCCAGTCCGGCACTTACATCGGCTCCAGCCATCTCGTTCACGAGTATCTCGGCGGTGACGATGGTCCCCTGTTCAAGCTCCGCATCAATTTTCGTGATCCGCATGAGTTTTTTGATCAGAGGCGATACGCCGCCTTTGACGGGACGGCCGTTTGCGCACGGATCGGTAGCCTCGAACAGCCCGTCAATCTCGGGCGCATGACGCACTTCGTCCGCAATACCGATTTCGGCTGTGAAATGCGCTCAAGGTTCTTCCTGGGGCACATCGAGAGCCGCGATCCCGATCATGACTTTTCGGAGGAGGAAAAGGCCGGCCTGCGGCGTGAGCTTGTCACCGAAGACCTCGCCAGACGCCTCCATCAGCATGCCACGGAGGAGATGGGCTATCTCGGTGAATTGTTGCCGGTGTTTTACCGGCAGGTGACTGGGGACGTGACGGTCTAAATTCATCGGACTTATCTGGGAGGACAAAATGAGTTCGAATGGCAATAACGATAACAGAGGCTCGACGCGTCGCTCGGTCTTGCGGGCCGGTCTGGGACTGCTCGCGGCGCCCGCTATTCTTCACTTCACCCGCGCCTACGCACGAACCCCGACCATCAAGGTGGGTCATGTAAGCCCTGTCACCGGACCGCTTGCGGGCTTTGCCGAAGCCAACGACTATATTCTGAACAGCATCAGGAAATCGCTTTCATCTGTCGAGAATAACGGCAAGGCGTGGACGATTGAGGTCATTTCGAAGGACAGTCAGTCCAACCCCAATCGCGCCGCCGAGGTGGCGGCGGACCTTATCCTGAAGGACCAGGTCGACATTATCGTCGCCGCCTCGACACCCGATACGGTCAATCCGGTTTCCGATCAGGCCGAGGCCAACGGGACACCGTGTATCACCACCGACTGCCCGTGGCAGCCATATTTCTTTGGAAGAAATGGCAAGCCCGACCAGGGCTTCGAGTCGACCTATCATTTCTTCTGGGGCCTGGAAGACGTCATCGGCGCGTTCCTGTCTCTGTGGGACAATCCGAACGTCGCAAAGAAGGTCGGAGGCCTTTTCCCAAATGACGCCGACGGAAATGCCTGGGGCGATGCGGAGCGCGGCTTTCCCAAGCCGCTGAAGGAAGCAGGCTACGCGCTGACCGATCCCGGCAGATATCAACCCATGTCGGATGACTTCTCCTCGCAAATCTCCGCATTCAAGGCGGCAGGCGCCGAGATCGTCACCGGAAACATGATACCTCCAGACTTCGGCACCTTCTGGAGCCAGGCGGGCCAACAAGGCCTGAAGCCCAGGATCGTCACAATTGGCAAGGCGCTTCTGTTCCCTTCGGTCGTTGCGTCGCTGGGAGACCGTGGCATCGGCCTTTCCTCCGAAATCTGGTGGTCGCCGAACCATCCATTCGCGTCCAGCCTGACCGGAGAAAGCTCGCAGCAGCTTGCCGAGGGATACGTCAAAGCTTCGAATCGTCCATGGACGCAGCCAATCGGCTTCAAGCATGCGCTCTTCGAAGTGGTGGCCGATGTCGTCAGGCGGGCTGCCGATCTGGGAGAGCCTGCCTCGATCATCGAGGCTATCAGGAAAACCAATATGAAGACGATTGTCGGTCCGGTCGATTGGTCGAAGGGGCCAGTCAAGAACGTGACAAAGACCCCCTTGGTCGCGGGTCAATGGCAACGCGTCAACGGTAGGGCTGAACTGGTGATCACAACCAACAAGACCGCGCCTGAAATCCCGGTCGGCGGTGAACTGAAACTTCTCTGAGCCGCATATGGTGGCGCGCTAAAGGTGCGCAGCCTCCCAAACCGAGAGAACGCAATGTCCATTATTGAATTGGATAAGGTCAGCAAGCGGTATGGCGCCCTCCAGGTGACCGACAATGTCTCGTTGTCGGTTGCTGCGGGCGAAGCCGTCGGGATCATTGGCCCGAACGGCGCGGGCAAGACGACGCTGTTCAACCTGATTGCCGGCACAACACTACCGGATGCCGGTACGATTCACTTCGACGGTTCGGACGTAACGCGCGTGCCGGCCCGAAGCCGCTGTCATCGCGGCATTGGCCGTTCGTTCCAGATACCGCATCCCTTTGTCGGCATGACGACCTACGAAAATGTGCTGGTTGGTGCAACGTTCGGCGGCCGTGCCGGCGAAAAGGCTGGTGCTGCGAAGGCTGTCGAGATCTTGGAGCTCACGGGCCTTGCAAAGAAGGCCAATACGCTTGCGGGGCAATTGACCTTGCTGGAGCGCAAGCGGCTTGAAATGGCACGCGCACTGGCAAGCTCTCCAAAGCTGCTCCTCCTCGACGAAATCGCCGGTGGTCTCACCGAACCGGAATGCGTCGAGCTTGTCGCTGCGATCAAGAATGTTCGCAATCAGGGTGTTTCGATCATCTGGATCGAGCACGTCGTCCATGCGCTCCTTGCGGTCGTCGACCGCATCGCCGTCGTTGACTTCGGACGGAAGATTGCCGATGGCGACCCTGCCAGAACCATGGCCAGCCCCGAGGTTGCTGCGATCTATATGGGCATAGAGGGCGAGGTGGCGCATGCCTGAAGTCCTTCTTTCCACGCATGACCTGAAGGCTGGCTACGGAGACTTCCAGGCACTCTTCGGTATCGATCTGACGCTGAACCGTGGCGAAGTCCTTGCTCTGATCGGCGCAAACGGCGCAGGCAAGAGCACGCTGCTGAAGGCCGTCACCGGTCTGGTTTCCTGCCGGAGCGACATGGTCCGTTTCCACGGCAAGGAAATCGGCGGGCAACGTCCCGACAGGATCGCGCGTGAGGGTATTGCGCTTGTTCCGGAGGGGCGGCGTCTGTTTCGATCGCTGACCGTTGAAGAGAATTTGATCATCGGCGGCGAACACGCCAAATCCGGGGCATGGTCGCTTGAACGCATCTATTCTCTTTTCTCCATCCTGGCCGAACGTCGGAAGAACCCCGGAACGGCGTTATCGGGCGGGCAACAGCAGATGGTCGCGATCGGTCGTGCCCTGATGGCGAACCCGGACGTGATCCTCTTCGATGAGATTTCACTCGGTCTCGCGCCTGTGGTCATCAAGGACATCTACGCCGTTCTTCCAAAGATCGTCGACAGCGGTGTGTCGGCAATCCTCGTCGAACAAGACGTATCACGCGCGCTCTCTGTGGCTCATCGCTTCGTCTGCATGCAAGAAGGCAAGATCTCCCTGGCAGGGCAGCCATCACAATTCAGCCGAGCCGAAGTCACGGCCGCTTACTTCGGGACTTGACGCCATGGATTGGATCAACGCCATAATTCAAGGAATTCTTCTCGGCGGACTATACGCGCTCTTCGCGGCTGGCCTCTCTTTGATCTTCGGCGTCATGCGGTTGGTCAATATCGCACATGGCGACCTTATCGTATTGGCGGCTTACGTCGCTCTGGTGGTGGTTCAAGCCACCGGCTTGCATCCGCTCGCCTCGGCTTTGTTGGTCGTTCCGATCATGGCGGTCATTGGTTATGCGCTTCAGCGGTTCCTGCTCAATCCGACAATCGGGAAGGATCTCCTCCCGCCGCTGTTGGTGACCTTTGGGATTTCCGTTCTGTTGCAGAACGGGCTCCTGCTCGGGTTCACGGCTGATAGTCGCCGCTTGCCCGCAGGTGCCCTGGAAACCGCCAGCTTCGATGTCTTTTCGGGGCTTACAATTGGTGTCTTGCCGTTGCTGATGTTCGTCGTCTCGATCCTGGTGATCTTCGGCCTCGACCGGATTTTCTTTCACACGTCGCTTGGTCGTGCATTTCGCGCCACATCCGATGATGGTGAGGTGGCTCAGCTGATGATGATCGACCGTCGCCACATCTTTGGAATGGCCATGGCACTCTCGCTCGGCGTTGTCGCGATCGCAGGCATATTCCTCGCCATCCGCACGAACTTCGATCCTTCCTCAGGCCCGACAAGACTGATCTTTGGTTTTGAGGCGGTCATCATCGGGGGCCTCGGCAATCTCTGGGGAACGCTCGCCGGCGGCATCGTGCTGGGTGTCGCTCAGGCCATCGGTGCTCAGATTTCGCCTGGATGGCAAATCCTCGCCGGGCACATCGTCTTTTTCATTGTGCTGGCATTTAGCCCGCGCGGCCTTTTCCCGAAAATGGATTGACAGACATGAGCTTCCGCATCGAACGCTTTACCGCTGCCAGTCGCGCGACATCGATCGTCGCCTGCCTAGTTCTCATTGGGCTGATCGCAGCACCATGGCTTACCGGCCGAGCCAATATAAGACTGCTTGGCGAGTTGTTCTCGTTCCTGGCTCTGGCCAGCCTTTGGAATTTGCTGGCCGGCTACTGCGGTCTCGTATCCGTCGGTCAGCAAGCCTTCGTTGGCTTCGGCGGATATATGCTATTTGCGCTCGCGATTTTCTTGGGGTTGGATCCGCTCGCCGCTATCCTCGTGGCCGGTATCCTCGGGGCGATCATTGCCGTCCCAATCGGGACCTTGCTGTTTCGGCTTCACGGCGCGTATTTCGCAATCGGAAGCTGGGTGTTTGCAGAAGTGCTGCGATTATCGTTTGCCCAGATTTCTTCGCTCGGTGGCGGCTCGGGATCGAGCCTGCCCACCTCTGTCATTACGGGGATCGCGAGCAGCAGAGAGTGGCGCGAAATCCTCATCTACTGGACTGGCCTCGCGCTCGCAGTCGCGTCGGTGCTGTTTGTGGTGGTCCTGCTGCGCTCGAAGGCCGGACTGGCTTTGACAGGGTTGCGGGACAGCGAGATCGCCTCCGAGAGCCTGGGCATCAATTCCTGGCGCACGAAGATGACGGTCTATGTTAGCGTCGCTGGCCTCACCACCATGGTCGGATCGTTCACCTTTCTGCAGAAGCTCCGCATCTCCCCGGATGCAGCCTTCAGCGTGAACGACTGGACGGCCTATGTGATCTTCATTGCCGTCATCGGAGGCATTGGCACGATAGAGGGTCCGATCATTGGCACCATCGTCTTCTTTCTGCTGCGCGAGACGCTCGCTGATTTGGGGACCACCTATCTGATGATCTTGGGCGCGCTTGCCATAGTGATCATGCTCAAGGCGCCGCGCGGCATCTGGGGGACCTTGAGTGAGCGCACCGGCGTCTCGCTCGTCCCCATCCGTCGCCGCGTCATTTTCCAATAGATTTTAGACAGGGAACGAGAGGTCTTTGCTTTGAGAGTTTCCAATGAACACATCGACGCCGTGGGTGCGCCAAGCCGATGGCATGTCATGGCTGCTTCGTTTGCCAGTTATGCATTCGATGCCATGGACTTCATGCTATTGGCGCTCGCCTTGCCGCTCATCATCAAGGAGTGGAATCTAAGCCTGGCAGACGCTGGGCTTCTGGGAACGGCCGGCATGATCGGCGTGGGTTTGAGCAGCGTTGTCATCGGCTGGTACTCGGACAATTACGGTCGCCGGAAGGCGCTGATCATCAGTCTTCTCGTGTTTGGTCTGTTTACCGCAGCAGCGGCTCTGGCGCGCGGCTGGACGGACCTGATCATTCTCCGATTTATCGCTGGCCTTGGGCTTGGAGGGGTTTGGGGCGTCGCCGCAGCCTTTATCAACGAGACCTGGCCGAAGCATCTACGCGGGAGAGTCATTTCGTTCGTATTGAGCGCATGGCCGATCGGCTTTGGCATTGCAGCGGTTCTTGCACATTCCATCATGCCGAACTGGGGGTGGCGGATCCTGTTCCTGTGCGGCGGCGGAGCAATCATCACCGTCATCTATATCTTGTTCTTCGTTCCGGAATCGCAGGTCTGGGCGGAAGAAAAGAAGAAGGCTGCACGGGCTGCCATCAAGCAACGCGCCTCGATTGCCGAAATCTTTTCAGCTGAGCTCCGGCGGAAGACAATCCTTGGCACTATCGCGGCGAGCTGCGCATTGGTCGGCTACTGGGGCACGAACACGTGGCTACCGACCTATCTGGTGCAGGAGCGCGGCCTGGATGCCAGCCATATGACGATTTTCATTATCATGCTCAACGTAGGCATGTTCGTCGGCTACCAGATTTTTGGCTTTCTTGCCGACAAGATCGGTCGCCGCACATCGCTTCTGATTTGCTTTGCAGGCGCGACGATCATGTTGCCGATCTACGCGTCGATCCACGACAACAACCTGCTGTTCTGGATGGGGCCTCTATTGGCGATCTTCTTTGCCTATGCCGGTCCGTTTGGGTCCTACTTTCCGGAACTCTATCCTGCCCGCGTGCGCGGGACAGGGGCGGGCTTTTGCTTCAACGTCGGCCGGGGCATCTCCGCATTCGCCCCATTCGTGCTGGGCCAGGTCGGAACGCGTTATGGGCTGGCAATGGGGATAGGACTTTGCGCCATTGGTTTCCTTGGGGCTGGTGTGACCATGCTCTTTCTCCCGGAAACCAGGGGTGCTCGCACCTTGCTGCCGGATAGCGACAACGCCAGTGAGGCTGTGCAGCAGTCATAGCGCAAGCGACGGCACGGGGCGCCTCGTTCGCCCCGTGCCTGCAATATAGCAGGAGCGGCAATCCGCTCATCGAAAGGAACCGACATGGCCGACTTGTCCAAAAAAGTTATTATCACCTGTGCAGTGACCGGGGGCATTCACACGCCCACAATGTCAGACGCGCTCCCATTCACGCCGGAAGATATCGCCCGCCAGTCTATCGAGGCCGCGGAAGCCGGCGCCTCCATTCTCCATTTGCACGCCCGCAATCCCGAAGATGGCCGGCCGACACCCGATCCGGCCGTGTTCATGCAGTTCCTGCCGCGCATCAAGCAGTCGACCGACGCCGTGATCAACATCACCACCGGCGGCGGACTGAACATGACCGTCGAAGATCGCCTGGCCGCCCCGTTGATCGCCAAGCCGGAAATGTGCTCGCTCAACATGGGGTCGATGAACTTCGGCATTTATCCGCTGGCGGATCGGTACTCGAGCTGGAAATACGACTGGGAAGAACCCTACCTGCGCGGCACCGACGATTTCATCTTCAGAAACACCTTCAGGGACATTGAGCGTATCCTTAAAATCCTAGGGGAGGAGCACGGCACCAAGTTCGAGCACGAATGCTACGACGTCGGCCATCTCTACAATCTTGCTTACTTCGTTGATCGGGGGCTCGTCAAAGGCCCGTTCTTCGTTCAGATGATCTTCGGCATTCTGGGTGGGATCGGCCCCGAGTTGGACAATCTCATGTTCATGAAACGAACCGCAGACCGTCTTTTCGGCGATCAGTACCGTTGGTCAGTGTTGGCTGCGGGTCGATTCCAAATGCCATTTGCGACCCAGTCAGCCATGCTTGGCGGTTCTGTTCGCGTCGGACTTGAAGACTCGCTCTATATCGGGCGCGGAAAGCTCGCAAATTCCAATGCGGAGCAGGTTGGCAAGATAAAGGCGATCCTACAAGAACTTGGGCATGAGATCGCGACCCCGGCTGAGGCCCGTCAAATCCTGGGTCTGAAGGGTGGCGATCAGGTTGGGTTCTGACTAAGGTACGGGCCAAAAGAGGTCGAGGTTCGATTTATGACTGATGCAGTTAAGAGCAATGATGATAGCCGTTCGGGCATCCAGGTGATCGCGCGAGCAGCAGCGATCCTCAGGAGCTTGAAGAACGAAAGTGACGGCTTGAGTCTTGGGCAGATTGCCGATCGCGTCAACCTGCCACGCTCGACTGTTCAACGTATTGTCGGGGCGCTGCAGACCGAGCGGCTTGTGATTGCGGCAAGTCCGGATCGGGGCATTCGCCTCGGCCCGGAGATCGGTGCCTTGGCGGATTCGGCGCGGATTGATGTCCTCGAAATGTTACGGCCGTATCTGGTCGAGCTGGCACGAAGGACGAAGGAGACAGTCGATCTTGCCGTGTTCAGAACGAAGCGGCTTGTATTCGTCGACCAAATCCCCGGCACGCATCGGCTGCGGACCGTTTCGTTCGTTGGGGAGAATTTTCCGCTCTGCGACACGGCCAACGGCAAGGCTTGCCTTGCCAAGCTGAGCGACACGCAAATTCTCGCCCGCCTCCAGGAGGAGCAACCTTCCATTGCGGAAAATGCGGCAGCCCTTCGGACCTATAAGGCGGAGATCGAGATGATCCGATCCACCGGAATTGCGTTCGACCGAGACCAGCACACCGACGGAATTTCGGCGGTCGGCGCGGCCTTCTACGACCTTCAGGGAGACCTCTACGCGATCTCGGTGCCGACCCCGAGCGCACGATTTCATTCGCACGAGAAGCTACTCATCAATGAACTGAGCCGCACGCTCGCACTGATAGTCGCGCTGGAGATTTTCCGGGCGAATTGAGGGAAGTTACACCGGTGGCGGCAGCGCCAGGAAGGGCGGGGTGTTCCTGACCGTCAAGGCCGTGTTCAACCGGCTCTCGCGCATCTTGCCTGCGGTTCTATTCCAAGTTCGGCGATGGAAGGATTGGGGTCATGGATTGGTCCGTGGCTCTATCTCCACTGTATGGCTGCTCGTTGTGCAGAAGCGCAATCGGCAAGCATGGGCGGAGTAAGGAAAATGCCGCAAGATGGACTGCGGCGTTAAGCTGTCGGAGGGCGTCGAGCAACGGCAACAGCTTGTCGTCCGCTTGGAGCCGACGGAAGAGCTGCTCGTTTTGTGGGTCTATCTACGGTCGCCGATCAACAAGCTGGCCCACGGGCGGATAGGAGTTTTTACCAATCCGACCACATGCCCCTTGAAACGTGCTGGCTGATTGCTTCGAGGAGCGGCGGTGAGCCGCTTCCGGCATATCGGGCAACAAGCCCACCATGAATTGCGTCAAAGCGCCTCGAAGCACATGGCGACACCCATGCCGCCGCCGATGCACAGCGTGGCAAGCCCCTTGCGGGCGCCGCGGCGCTTCATTTCGAACAGCAGTGTGTTGAGAACGCGCGCGCCGGACGCACCGATCGGATGACCGATGGCGATGGCGCCGCCATTGACGTTGACGATGGACGTATCCCAGCCGAGATCCTTGTTGACGGCGCAAGCCTGGGCGGCGAAGGCTTCGTTGGCCTCGACGAGATCGAGATCGCCAACAGACCAGCCGGCCTTTTCCAGAGCCTTGCGGGATGCCGGAATGGGGCCGGTGCCCATGATCTGCGGATCGACGCCTGCCGTTGCCCAGGAAACGATGCGCGCGAGCGGCTGGATGCCGCGGCGCGAGGCTTCCGCCTCGGTCATCAGCACGGTGGCAGCCGCGCCGTCGTTCAGGCCGGAGGCATTGCCGGCGGTCACGGTGCCTTCTTTGTCGAAGGCCGGGCGCAGCTTCACCATGCCGTCCAGCGTCGCGCCATGGCGGATATACTCGTCGGCATCGACGGTTACGTCGCCCTTGCGCGTCTGGATGGTGAAGGGAACGATCTCGTCCTTGAAGCGCCCTGCCTTTTGCGCCGCTTCCGCCTTGTTCTGCGAGGACACGGCGAACTGATCCTGCTCCTCGCGGGAAAGCTGCCACTGCCGCGCGACATTCTCGGCCGTGATGCCCATGTGGTAGCCGTAGAAGGCGTCCGTCAGGCCGTCCTTGATCATGGTGTCGATCATCTTCATGTCGCCCATCTTCGTGCCGGCACGCAGATTAGCGGCATGCGGCGCCATCGACATCGATTCCTGGCCACCGGCGACGATGATCTTGGCATCGCCGGTCAGGATCTGCTGCATGCCGAGCGCGACGGCGCGCAGGCCCGAACCGCAAAGCTGGTTGACGCCCCAGGCGGTCGCTTCCTGCGGAATGCCGGCCTTCATGGCGGCCTGGCGGGCCGGGTTCTGGCCTTCACCAGCCTGCAGCACTTGGCCGAGGATCACTTCGTCGACTTCCTTTGCGTCGACGCCCGCACGTTCCAGCGCGCCCTTGATCGCGGTGGCGCCAAGCTCATGAGCCGGAACCGCCGCAAACGCGCCGTTGAAGGAGCCGACGGCGGTACGCGCCGCGCTGGCGACAACGATGGGAGTGGAAGTCATTCTTGATCACCCTTCTTGTTCATTGTTCAATCAGATTCAAGGCGTTAATCGACGTCGGCACTTGCCAGGCTCGCCTTCGACCCACTTACGCAGTGAGTCGCTGTTCCACCGGTTCCGTAGGCCGAAGGCGAAGCGTTAAACGAGGTAACGCGCTGTTGTCTTCGACGCGATTTCTTCTGCGGACACTCCATCGGCAACTTCAGTCAGCGAGAATTGTGCCCCCGGCGAGCGGCGTTCGAACACACATAGGTCCGTGATGATCAGGTCGACCACATTGCGGCCGGTCAGCGGAAGGGTGCAGGATGGTATGAATTTGGGCGAACCGTCTTTCGACACATGTTCCATCAGAACGACAATCTTCTTGACGCCGGCGACTAGATCCATAGCGCCGCCCATCCCCTTGATCATCTTTCCCGGGATCATCCAATTGGCGATATCGCCGCCTTCACTGACCTCCATGGCGCCCAGAACTGCCAGGTCAATATGACCGCCTCGGATCATGGCAAAACTGTCGGCGCTCGAGAAATAGCTGCTGTTTGGCAATTCGCTGATCGTCTGCTTGCCCGCATTGATCAGATCCGGATCCTCATCGCCTTCGAATGGAAATGGCCCGATTCCGAGCATACCGTTCTCCGACTGAAGCGTGACTTCCATGCCAGGAGGGATGTGGTTGGCAACGAGCGTCGGGATCCCGATGCCGAGATTGACATAGAAGCCGTCACGTAAGGATAAAGCGGCGCGGGCTGCCATTTGATCGCGGGTCCAAGCCATCACGCGGCCTCCTTCTTGCGTACCGTACGGGACTCGATTTTCTTGTCGTATGGGCTGCCTACGATCAGTCGCTTCACATAGATGCTTGGAAGATGAATGCAATCGGGATCGAGGCTGCCGGTCGGGACGATTTCCTCGACCTCCGCAACGCAAATCTTTGCCGCGGTTGCCATCGGTTGATTGAAATTGCGCGCCGTCTTGCGGAAAATCAGATTTCCGCTTTCGTCGGCCTTCCAGCCCTTGATGATGGCGAGATCCGCGAAAATACCGCGCTCAAGCAGATATTCCTGCCCGTCGAAAGTCCTCACTTCCTTACCCTCAGCGACCAGGGTGCCGACGCCGGTCTTGGTATAGAAGCCGGGGATGCCAGCACCGCCAGCCCTGCAGCGCTCTGCAAGAGTTCCCTGCGGGCAGAACTCGACCTCTAGTTCACCTGCCAGGTATTGCCGTTCGAATTCCTTGTTTTCCCCGACATAGCTTGAGATCATCTTCCTGATCTGCCGGCTCCTGAGGAGCTTACCAAGACCTTCGTTGTCGATACCGGCATTGTTGGACACTACCGTGAGCCCGGAGACACCGCTATTGCGCAATTGATCGATGAGTCGATCAGGTATCCCACACAGACCAAAACCGCCCGCACAAATCGTCATGTTATCGAAGAGCAAGCCGTCCAGCGCGGCTGCCGCATTGGGATACAGTTTTTGTGTCACAATTTCCTCCCTTAAGTGGCAGCAATGGACATCATCTCAAATATCAATTCCAATTATTTCTTTTTTCAAATAATCATAAACGATGTCTATCAATCGCATTTCACTCTACCATCTCGAAACTTTGATCTGGATCGATCGGCTTGGCACGTTTGCGGCGGCGGCTAAAAAGCTGAACACGACTCAGCCCGCTATATCCGCGCGAATAGCGGAGCTCGAGGAACGGCTCGGGGCAATCCTGTTTCAGAAACATGGACGCTCGGCTAATTTGACGCCCGTGGGGCGCGAGCTTGTCAGAGAATATCTGCCTGTTTGGGAGCAATTGCAGACGATTCTCCTTCGAAGTTCTGGATTTGAACAGATTCGCGGCCACGTGCGAATTGGGGCCGGTGAAATTGCCGCGGCCAGCTGTCTGCCTCGCTTTATGGCCGATATGAAAGAGCGGTGGCCCGATCTGACATTCGATATCGAGATTGAACTCACCGCGCAGATGATTCAGGCTCTCCTCACCGGAAAGATTGATCTCGCATTTGCCGCTGGACTGGTCGCGCATCCTGCGTTGAAGGCAACATCGATCGGAGCTGCTGAATTGCTGTGGGTCGCTAGCCCCTCTGTTGCAAAGCGGATGGCAACAGATGATCAGTGTTCGATCCACTCCCTCTGGTCTCTGCCAAGCCACTCTCCGATCTATCAGTTGATGAGAGATGCCCTCACTTTGTTCCCCATTCGGCACCGCACCATCAATCTTTGCAACAATGTGCGCATGATAATCGATATCGTCACAATGGGTGATGGCTTTGCGCTCGTGCCGAAGTCAATGGTTCGGCCACAACTTGCATCCGGAGCGTTGGTCCCTGTCCTGATTGATCAAAAAGTGGAGCCGATCGTCTTCCATATTGTAACACGCTGCGGAGAAGGTAGTCCGGTTATCAATGAAATATTGCGGCTCGCGGGCAAGATCGATCTCGAGTCGGCATGAGACATGACATCGCCGCCCTCGGGGATGGCGCGTTTTTCCCATACGCTCATTGAGCCAGCTCCTCTAGCGCGATCTCGCGGCCCACGCAGCCCGTCTCTACCAACGTCTTGCGAAAAATCTCCACCAGAGGCCGTAGGTTGATCTTGTGCCAGGCTGCCCACAAAGGCGTCCGATAGGCAAACCACGACAGCTCGCGCAGCACCACGCCTGCTGGCGCTTGGTGGCGCAGACTCCGTTGAACCGTGGTCAGGCCGAGTCCTGCGGCGACCAGGCCGAGGGCTGCAAGCGGTTCCGTGGCCTCCATCGAGATGTTTGGAGTGAAGCCAGCCTTTGCGCAAGCCGCGATGAACGTGTCGTGTCGAAGCGCGTTTTCCTGATGCATCACGCCGATCCACTTCTGCGCGGCGAGATCAGCCGGGGTGATGTGGTGCTTCTCGGCAAGCGGGTGCCCCGCGGGCAGCGCCAGCAACATCGGGTCATCGAGCACCTGGGCAGCCTCGAGATCTGGATCGTCGAGCGGCGGCGGCTCGCAAACGAGCGCGATGTCGAGGCTGCGCTGACGCAGACCTTCCAGTTGAACTTCGGACTGCTGGTTGTACAGCGCAATATGGACTGCAGGCCTGTCTCCGCGCAACTCGCGCAACGCATTCGGCAGCACGCCCGAGTGCATCGCATATTCCAGGTAGCCGATGCAAAGCCCACCTTCGTCGCCGCGTCCAAGCCGCCGTGCCAGAGATTCTAGCCGGTTGGCATGTGTCAGCAGCGCTCGCGCTTCTGTCATGAATGTGCGCCCGTCCCGGGTGAGGCGGATGCGTTGTTGTGAGCGCTCGAACAGTGTCAGCCCCAATTTCTCCTCAAGCTGAACGATCTGCCGGCTCAGGGGCGATTGGGAAATATGTAGCCGTTCGGCGGCGCGCCCGACGTGCTCTTCTTCTGCGACGACCACGAAATAATGAAGTTGGCGAATATCCAGCATGTCAGACCTACAGTGTCTCAAGTTCAGCCAATTATGTCTTAGACAAGCTTAACTGACAACCCTAAAGTCGCGTCATATTAGTTAACCCTGCACAAGGAAGCAGTCATGAGCATTAAAGACAAACTGGCCGGAAGCGTTCTCGGCTTTGGCACCGCACCGCTCGGCAATATGTTCCGCGACATCCCGGAAGCCGAGGCGCAGTCGACCGTCGACGCCGCCTGGGCACAAGGCGTGCGATATTACGATACTGCGCCGTTCTACGGCGCAGGCTTGGCTGAGATCCGGCTTGGGGAAGCGCTCGCTCGGCATCAGCGCGACGAGTATGTTCTCAGCACCAAGGTCGGCCGCTTGATCCTCGACGAGGTCGAGGATGCCAGCGCGCGAGCGCTTGGCGAAAAGAGTGGCCTGTTTGCAGCCGGCCGACCGAACAAGCTTGTCAACGACTACTCCGCCGATGCCACGCTGCGTTCGATCGAAGACAGCCTCAAGCGAATGAAGACCGACCGCATTGATATCGTGTGGATCCACGACATTGCCCAGGACTTCTACGGCGATGAATGGCTCTCCTATTTCGAGGTGGCGCGCCAGGGAGCATTCCGCGTTTTGACCCGCCTCCGCGAAGAGGGCGTGATCAAGGCCTGGGGGCTCGGCGTGAACCGGGTCGAGCCGATCGAACTGACCTTGGATCTCTCCGAAGCGGAGCCGGATGGCTTCCTGCTGGCGGGCCGTTATTCACTTCTCGACCACGAACGGGCACTGCAGCGCCTGATGCCGAAGGCTGCAGAACGCAGGACCGAAATCGTAGTCGGTGGCCCCTACAGTTCCGGCATTCTGGCCGGTGGCTCGCATTTCGAATACCAGAAGGCGCCACCTGAGGTCGTGGCCAAGGTCGAGCGCATCAAGGCCGTCGCGCAACGACACGGTGTCGGCATCAAGGCGGCTGCACTGCAGTTTGCCCTGGCCAGCCCGGCTGTAGCAGCCGTGATTCCAGGCGCAAGCCGGCCGGAACGTATCGCCGAGGATGCCGCCGCTTTGAAAGAAGTCATTCCTGCGGATTTCTGGAACGAGTTGCGTGCTGAGCACCTGGTCGCAGCAAATGCGCCGCTGCCCGTCGATCGCATCTAACATCTGATTAAAGAAGGAGCCTACCATGGCACAAGCTTCAGCAACGATCACTCTCCCGGTCGCAGCCGACCGAGTATGGCAATTGATCGGCGGCTTCGATTCGCTGCCCGATTGGTTGCCGTACATTCCGAAGAGCGAGTTGAGCGAGGGCGGCCGCGTGCGCCGCCTCGTCAACCCCGACGGCAACGCAATCGTCGAACGCCTCGAAGCGTTCGACAACAGCGCGCGCAGCTATACCTATTCGATTCTCGAGGCACCATTTCCAGTCACTGGCTACCGCTCAACGCTGCGTGTGGTCGGCATCGATGGCGATCAGTCCTCGCGCGTCGAATGGTCTGGCGAGTTCACACCGGCAGGCGTCAGCGATGAGGACGCATCGGCCCTGTTCGAGGGCATTTATCGCGATGGCTTAAGCGCGCTGCAGGCGACGCTGGCCAAAGCAACAGCATGAATGGACTGACGGCCCTCTCGATGGTCGCTGTGCTTGGTGGCCGCCTCGTGCCGAGGCGGCTGCTGGTCTGCCCGCCTCGACGCGTCCAGCGTCGCTTCCAGGTTTCCCTAGGCAAGGAGCGGCGCAAAAAGTCCAGATCGGTATATATTCGAATACGATAAGACCTCGGATCATCGGAAAGCGATCGGGGCGTTCTCCCGATCCGGTCAAGCTCCGGCACCTATGCGCTTGGTTCGCGCCCGGTGGCCGGCACCGTAACGTTAACTGTCCGTGATCGACTTAACCCCGCCACAGATTTCTCGCTGAGGTGATTGCCCACGCAGTCTGGCTGTACTTCCAATTTCCCCTCAGCCTGCGAATGGTCGCAGATCTTTTGACAATTCGTGGTGTCATCGTTTCTCATCAAACCGTAAAACTGCGGGTGGCATTTCGCCAGCGATATCGACAGGCGCTCAGCCGGCCGGCCCGGTGACAAATGGTACCTCGATGAGGTCGTCATCATCATTTAAGGGCGCAAACACTCTTATGACCATTGTCGAGGGTTGGGACGCACTTTAAAGAGCCACCCGCTGTGCGGGCCGCTTTTAAGATTTTGTCACGGTCGAGATGG
>NZ_JACHBG010000039.1 GCF_014207095.1 Martinezella lusitana
ACAATAGTTATCGCTGGCGCGAAGACTTCAGCTTCGCTCGCCATCGTAGCTCATCGTCCTGCAGGCCAGAATGCCGGAAAGGCTGCGGGTTCAAAACTCAGCAATCCCAAAGGCCCGGAAAACGCCAGTTGGAGTCGAGAACGCGACGGTACGCCGCGCCCCCTAGACAACATCGCGGGAGCAAGCATGCTTGAGAGCAAGGGCTGGTTCGCTACAAGCATTCGCCACAGTCGGCTGTCGCTCAATCCGAAATACAGACTGCATTATGCAATGCCGCGAGTGTTGACCACCGGGGAGGGGGAGGTGCTTGACGGAAAGGTTGCTGCCAAATAATAAACAGAGTACGCGCTTTATTAAAGAAGGTATCCATGCGGACTCTCGACCCTGACAAGCATGCCCTGCAACTGGAGGCCATCCTGGAGGCTGCCAAGACGTGCTTTGCCCGTACCGGGTTTCATAAGACCAGCACAGAGGCGATTTGCAGCGAGGCCGGCGTGAGTTCCGGCAAGCTGTTCCATTATTTTCCGAGCAAGAAGGCGATCATTCTCGCCGTTGTCCATGAGCAGACGCGTCAGTTAGGCGACTATATTGGCGAGCTGCTTCAGCGCGAGGATTTGTCGACCGCGCTTTTGGAATGTCTCGATGTCATCCTGCTCCTGGCCGGAAACACGACCGAGAGGCGGTTGATATTGGAGATTGCTGCTGAGGCCACGCGAGACGGCGATGTCGCGGCGCTCAACACGGCCGGCGACCGGCTGCTCGCGGATGGGTTGGCTGCTATCTTACGCGGTGCAGCCATGCGAGGGCAAGTCAGCCTGATCATCCCGCTTGAGCATGCCGTTCGGTTCCTCATGATCGTGATCGACGGGATTCTCTATAGAGCGTCGATCGACGCCGGATTCGATCCTGCCAAAGAGCGCGCCTCGCTGCTGACCACCATCCGCAGCGCTCTCCGTATTGTGGAGGGAGACCCCGATGCGTGACCGCGATCGCATTGCCAATATCGATGCGTTGCGCGGCTTTGCTCTGTTCGGGATCTTGCTGGTCAATATCCTCGCGTTTTCCTCCGTCTATTATGGTACCGGCATTCATACGGTGGATGGGTGGTCGTCTCTGGATGCGGTACTGGCCTTCCTGATCTCGGCTGTCTTGGAGCTGAAATTCTACCTGCTCTTCTCCTTTCTGTTCGGCTACAGCGTCACCCTTCAGATGCAATCCGCCCAGAAGGCTGAGGTCGCCTTCCTGCCGCGCATGCTGCGCCGGCAGGCGGGATTGTTCCTAATCGGCGCGGTTCATGCGCTGGTTCTGTTTCACGGAGACATACTGACTACCTATGCCGTTCTCGGCCTGCTGCTCCTAGCTTTGAGGGATGTTCGTAGCGGATCGAAGATTCGTCTGGCCGCCGCTTTCGTCGTGGCGACCGCAGTACTTTGGTTCGCTTTCGCATTTCTTCAATGGAGCGCGCCGGACCGGGACGATAGCGCATTGGTAGTGGACCATGCGCAGATGGCGCTCGCGGCCTATCGCGGGGCACCCATTGCCATCATGGGGCAGCACAGGGAGGACATAGTATCGTTCCTGCCGATGCTATTGCTGCTGCAAGCTCCTTGCGCATTGGCCATGTTCCTTATCGGCTTCGTGTTCGGACAGCAGAAACTGCTGCAGAACCGCGATTTCTACCGGCCATATCTCGGCCGCGCGATCTGCTGGGGATTGGCGGTCGGACTACCGGGTGGCGCCGCCTATGCTTGCGCCACACAGTTTGCTCCGGGCACGTCGCTGGAGACGGCAGGCCTAGCCGTCTCCGTTCTCACCTCACCGTTCCTGACCGTCGCCATCATTGCCGCCATGTTGATGGCGCTGGACTCCGGCCGAATAGCTATTTGCCGTGATTATCTGGCGAGTGCCGGACGTATGGCGCTGTCGAACTATCTCATGCAGTCCGTTGTCTGCGCCTTGATCTTCCACGGCTATGGTTTCGGATTGATCGGCGAACTCTCTTTCACCGCGACATTGATGGTTGCGGCCATCCTCTTCGGTGCCCAGCTTGTCAGCAGTCGTTGGTGGCTGCGGCGTTTCAACTATGGACCGGTGGAGTGGCTTCTTCGCGCCGTGACAATAGGTCATTGGCCACGCTGGGATTCGAGCGGAAGCAGCAATATCTGAAGGAATGCGTGCCGTTCAGGCGACCCGCATTTTTCCCCTCTGAGATAGCGGGGGGGCGCGTACGCAAAACAACATCGCCCGTCTGGTTCCAGACGGGCGATGTTAATCCCTGGCTAAATCCGACCGAGGGGATCAGCTTCTTGGCTTGAGGTTCTCTGCATCGTAGAGCGGCTTATAGCCGACGCCGACGACTTCGACCGGGTATGTCTCGCCGAAATACTCCACATTGAGCTTGCGGCCTTCCTGTGCATAGGACCAGGGGAGGTAGGCAAGCGCGATGTTCTTGCCGATGGTGGGGCCATAGGCGATCGACGTGGTAAAGGAGCGGCGGCCGAGTTCGTCGACCAGCGTTTCGCCGGTTTCGGGATCCATGACCGGCAGAATGCCGACAGGGTAGCGGGCCACGCCGTTTGCGTCGATATTGTCAGTCACGACGAGCGTGCAGAGCATGGCCGGCTGGTGCTCGCGGGCGCGGTATTCGAGGTGCTTGGCCTTGCCGCGGAAATCGGCCTCTTTGACCTTCGGGCGGGCGAGATCGGCTTCGAGCAGATTATATTCCGTCAGCAGATCGGCATTCTGCAGGCGGAGGCTCTTTTCCATGCGGCGGCTGTTGGCATAGGTCTCGACGCCGACGGCGATTGCGCCGGTCGAGCGCAGCGCGTCCCAGACGGCCAGCGCGTCATCATAGGCCATGTGTAGTTCCCAGCCCTGTTCGCCGACATAGGAGATGCGGAATGCCGTGACGTTTTTGCCGGCGATGCGGATCTGCTTGATCGCGGCGAAGGGGAAGCTCTCGTGAGAGAGGTTGTCCGGATTTTCGACCACCTTCTGCAGGTTGGCGCGGGCATTCGGTCCCCAGATGCCGATTGTGACATAGCGCTCGGTGACGTCGGTGATGGTGACCTCGAAGCCTTTGTCTTCGGCTACGCGGCGCATGTAGTGGAAATCGCGCGGGCCGGCATCGGCGCCGTCGATGAGGCGGCAGCGATCGGCCATGCGGATCACGGTGAAATCGGCCCGCACCATGCCCTCATCATCGAGGAAGTGGGTGTAGATGCCCTTGCCGATATTGGCATCGCCGCCGATTTTTGCGGCGCAGAGCCATTCCAGCAGCTCGACATGGTCAGGGCCTTCGATGTCGTACATGGCGAAATGCGAGAGGTTGATGATGCCGCAATCTTCGCTGAGGGCCAGGTGCTCGGCATTGGAGACGCGCCAGAAATGGCGGTTGTCCCATTCGTTTGCACGCACGGGGATGCGATCGCCGTATTTTTCCAGCAGGTGCTCGTTTGCGGCGTAACCGTGCGCACGCTCCCAGCCGCCGAGTTCCATGAAGTAGCCGCCGAGCTCTTTTTCCCGCTCATAGAAGGGCGAGCGGCGGACATTGCGGCCGGTCGCATAGGGTTCGCGCGGATGGACGGCGGGATTGTAGATCTTCTGTGCAGCCTCGGTGCAGCGGCCTTCGATGAATTTCTCTTCCAGCATATGCGGGTAGAAGCGGGAATAATCGATCTTGTTGTGGTCGATCGGCGTACGGCCGTCGGTCATCCAGTCGGCGACGAGTTTGCCGAAGCCGGGGCCATCCTTCACCCAGATGGCGACGCAATACCAGAGACCGCGCACCTTCTGGCTTTCGCCGACCGATGGGCCGCCATCGGTCGTGACCTGCAGCAGACCGTTGAAGGAATGGCCTTCATTGTAGCCGAGTTCGCCGAGGATCGGCGTCAGTTCCATGGCGCGCTCAAGCGGCTCGATGATCTGCTCCATGTCGAGATCGCGCTGCGAGGGCGAGAGGCGGGCTTCGTGCTTCTCAAGGAGATCGCGGGGATGGCAGAGGCGCGGGTTCTTTTCTTCGTAATAACCCCATTCGATCTGGCCACCCTCGGCGGTCTTCGGGTCGCCGGTGTCGCGCATATAGGCGGAGTTGCCCTGGTCGCGCATCAGCGGGAAGCCGATTTCCTTGCCGGTGTTGGCAAACTCGTTATAGGGGCCGAAGAAGGTCAGCGGATGGTCAACCGGCATGACCGGCAGGTCCTCGCCGACCATCTCGGCGATCAGGCGACCCCAGAGACCGGCGCAGACGATGACATATTCGGCCTCGATGGTGCCGCGGTGGGTAACGACGCCGGAGATGCGGCCGTCCTTGACGATCAGGGATTGGGCGGGCGTATTGGCGAAGGAGAGGAGCTTGCCACTCTTCTCGCCTTCATCGATCAGCTTGCCGGCAACGGTCTGCGAACGGGGAATGACGAGGCCGGCATCCGGATCCCACATGCCGCCCTGCACCATGCTTTCCTCGATCAGCGGGAATTTTTCCTTGATCTCGGCTGCGTCGACCAGGCTCACGCGTGTGCCGAAGGCCTTGCCCGAGGTAACCTTGCGCTTGATTTCCGCCATGCGGTCATCATCGCCGACGCGGGCGACTTCCAGGCCGCCGACGCGGGCATAGTGGCCGAGCTTATCGTAGAAATCGATCGAGTAGAGTGTCGTCCAGCAGGAGAGAAAATCGTGGCTGGTAGTGTAACAGAAGTCGGAGGCATGGGCTGTCGAGCCGATATCCGTCGGGATGCCGGATTTGTCGATACCGACAATATCGTCCCAGCCGCGCTCGATCAGATGATGGGCGATCGATGCACCGACGATGCCGCCAAGCCCGATGATTACGACCTTCGCCTTTTGAGGAAATACTGCCATTGCGTGCGACCCTGATTGATACTGGAGACGGATTTTATGATGTGTGCGACGCCGACCAGAGCCTGTCTACGACATATTCAAGATGTTTGCACGACGACCGGCGGGTCGCTGCGATCGAGAAGCTGCGATTTCACTGCAATGGGCGCCTCTTCGCCATGTCGCAAAGGCGACGGCATGTTTCCCCGCCTAGGCCCGTGACTCTATTGTGGGATGGATTGCATCATGACTTCGCGGCGCAGGATCGGGCCTTCATTGCCGAAGTAAGTCGTTAGCATCTTCGTGAAATCGTCCGATTGATAGAGATCGGTCAGTGTCTGATCAACGAGCAGGCGGAAGGCCGAGTCATCCTGCCGGAGCGCGATGCCATAGGGTTCGTGCGTAAAGAGGCGATTGCCGATGGCAAGCGTCGACGGATTGCGGGCATGGGCTGCGAGATCGAAGAGCAGGGCGCGATCGGCGAAATAAGCGTCAATCTTGCGGCTCTCAAGCGCGGCCAAACCGTCCTGATGTGTCGCAAAATCCTCAATGCGCGTCTTCGGCACATCGGAGCCAAGGGCTTCGCGTAACGTTGCGCTAGTGGTGGTGTCGGAGCGCACGCCGATCGTGCTCTTGGCCGGCGCCTGCTTGCTGGAGGCGAGGGTCGGACGCTTGTCGAAGAAAAGCACCATCAGATAGTCGGGCGAATCCTTGCGCAGGAGGGCGCTCGCGCCGGTGAGGAAGATCGGCTGCGAGAAGTCGACGCTCTGGCGTCTGGCAAGATTGATGGTCAAAGCGCCGCATAGAAGGTCGATCCGGCCTTCCTTCACGGCGTTGAAACCATCCGCCAGGGTCGTCTCGACATAATCACGCTTCAGGTCGGGAACCTTGTGGCCGACGGCATCGGCGATCTTGCCGCAGAGATCGACGGCATAGCCCGTTGGATTGCCTTCCTTGCTCTTGAAGGAGAATGGCGCCTCGTCATTGATATAGCCGATACGGATGACGCTCTTTTGCGCGATAAGATCCAGCGTTTGGGCGGCCATAGCTGCATAGGCAGAGAGGCCCAGGGCAACGCTTGCCATAATCAATCGTCTCATGCAGTTCGCCAGCATGGTTCTGATCTCCGAAAATCTGTTGGCGATCTCAAAGGCTTGGGCGCAGATTATGGCCTGGTTGACTTTTGTCAACGATGGATTGTCCAAGGCATTCGCCTCGTCGCACAAAGGTGGTGAAAGCCACCATGGTTCCCATGGCACGCTTTTGCCTTTGAATCACTCCCGCATTCCGGATGGGAAATCGATGCGCTCTTTGTTGCGAACTGCTTCAATCGTGTTGCTGCAGCTGAAAGAGATGCTTGATGCGCGAGGTCAGTGAGCTGGCGGGAGCGCCGTTGACCAACATATTGCTGTTTGCGAACAGATGGCGCTCAGCCTCGATGCGTTTGGCCATGATGGCGCCAAGCTCTTCCGCAAGGGCCGGCCTGTCGTGCAGGAGCGGCGAAAGACAGTCTTCGCCGATCTCATAGATGACGACAAAAGTGAGCGCGCGGACCGTGCCGACTTCACCTGTTCCCATCAGCAGGCCGTTCTCGCCAAAATAATCGCCGGGGGCGAGCCTGGTCAGTTCGATCTGCCGATGTCCTTCGCGCCGGGTGATGCTGACGACGCCAGAGCGGACGATCGTCAGCGCGCGAAGCTTGGCATCCTGTTCGGCAATGATCGCATCCTTGCGGTAGGTGCGACGCTGCATGTGAGAGGCCAGATGCTCCTTCTCGTCTTCGGTCAGCGACGAGAAGAGCGGGATGTTGCTGAGCAGACGCCATGGCGTGCTGGGAGCATGTTGCTGTTCGCCTGACGGTTCCGTCTTGTGCTCCGCCGGGAGCGTGATCGTCCCGGGCGGGCCGGCGAGTTTCAAGCCCGCAGCTTTCGAGTGGCGGTAGAGAAGATCGAAGATCTCGTTCTTTGCCACCGTCGCCTGCGATATGTCGCGCACGCGGCAGGAGAGCTGCAGTTCGATGGCCTGTCCATCGATTGAATTGATTGAAACGCTTGGTTCCGGCGTCTTCTCGATGGAATTGCAGCTGATCAGGACGTTCTGCATCAGATCCGCAACGATGCGGGGCTGCGTGGTCGGTTGGATGCGGACGGTGACATTGATCCCGTGGCTCTCGTCGGGCGAGGAGAGGTTGGTGAGCCGCGTCTTGGCAAGAACGCTGTTCGGGATGACGACGAGATCGTTCGTGCCACTTAGCAGCTGCGTCGCGCGCCAGTTGGTCTCGACCACACGGCCCTGGATATCATTGTCGAGGACGATCCAGTCACCAACCGAATAGGGCCGGCCGAGATTAAGCGCAATACCGGAGAAGACATCGCTCAACGTGCTTTGCAGGGCAAGACCGAGAATGATGGCGAAGACGCCCGACGTGGCGATCAGCGTGCCGATTGGGACGCTGAAAACGTCGCCGACGATGGAGAGGATGGCGCCGAGATAGATGATGCCGACGATCAGGTCCTGCAGCAGCCGGCCCTCGCGGGGCTTGCGTTCGAAGATCAGGAACAGGCGCACGAAGGCAATTAGCACCCATGCGCCATTGACCCACCAGATGATCTTGGCGACGCCCGTGAAGGTACGCAACGTCACCGAGTTTTCCGGCGGGCTCGGCTCATAGGGAATGATGCCGTGATAGAGCAGGAGCACGGTCAGCGAGGTGAAGAAGATGAGCTGGCCGATCAGACGCCCAGCACGCTGATGGCGCAGCATGATGCGGCTGACGAATGTGCCGATGACGACCAGGATGCAGAACTGGACAATCGGATCACCAAGAAGCGCAAGGGTCATGGGGGACTTGGCCGCACTCAGTCTTTCGGATGGCTCTAACTTGGCACGAAAGAGGCCGTAACGCCATATGCGGACGAACTGGTCAATTTCGCCTTTCGCGAGGCTGCGCCCAAAGGTCGCTGCCATCACGATCTCGTTGTTTTGGCCTTGATAATTAGATGACGTTTATCATCTTACATCTGTCGCCCCATCCTGCTATCTGCATTTGCGAGCGCACTTTCCGTGCTTCAACATCATCAAGGAATATCCATGACACAGTCTTTTGTGATTAACGGCGATTTGCTGATCGGCGCGGATTCGACCGGCGACAACAGAACCGCGCGTGCCATCAATCCGGCAACCGGCGCCAATCTGGAACCTGCCTTTGCGATCGCCAGCGAGACCGAAGTGGCAAGGGCTTGTGAACTGGCCGCCCAGGCATTTGACACCTATCGCGCCACCAGCCCGGAGCAGCGCGCGGCTTTCCTGGAAGCGATTGCCGACAGCATCATGGACATTGGCGATGCGCTAATCGAGCGGGCGACGCAGGAAACCGGCCTGCCGGTCGCACGCCTGCAAGGTGAGCGTGCCCGCACGATCGGCCAGCTTCGGCTGTTTGCGCAGGTTGTCCGCGCCGGCGAGTGGCTTGATCTGCGTATCGATCCGGCATTGCCGGAGCGCAAACCGCTGCCGCGCGCCGATCTGCGCCTGCGCCAGATCCCGCTCGGTCCTGTCGCCGTTTTCGGCGCCAGCAATTTCCCGCTCGCCTTCTCGGTTGCCGGCGGTGATACGGCGTCGGCGCTTGCCGCCGGCTGCCCGGTCGTCGTCAAGGGCCATCTTGCCCATCCGGGCACGGGTGAGCTGGTGGGACGCGCCATCCGCGCTGCCGTTGCCGCATGTGGTCTGCCAGAGGGCACGTTCTCGCTGCTGACCGGCGCCAACGAGACCGGTGCTGCACTGGTGCGCGATCCCCGCATCAAGGCAGTGGGCTTCACCGGCTCGCGCGGCGGCGGCATGGCACTTGGCGCTATCGCGGCGGCTCGTCCGGAGCCGATTCCGGTCTATGCCGAAATGAGCAGCGTCAACCCGGTCTTCCTCTTCCCGGCCGCGCTTGCCGCGCGCGCCGAGGCGATCGGCACGGGCTTCATCGACTCGCTCACACTTGGCGCCGGCCAGTTCTGCACCAATCCGGGTCTGCTCTTTGCCATCGAGAGCCCCGATCTCGACCGCTTCGTCCAGGCAGCCGGCGATGCCCTGAGCGGCCGTGCGCCGGCCCCGATGCTGACGCCGGGCATTCACGCTGCCTTCGACAAGGGCGTTGCTGCTCTGGCGGAACATGAGGCGGTGAAGACCGTCGCCCATGGTGCGCCGGCCGAAGGCGTCAATCGCAGCCCAGGCATCTTCTTCGAGACTGACGTCGAACAGTTCCTGGCGGATGAGCGCTTGGGGCACGAAGTTTTCGGCTCCGCCAGCCTTCTGGTCCGCTGCAAGGACATCGACCAGATGATCGCGGTTGCGGAAAAGCTCGAGGGGCAGCTGACCGCGACCTTGCAGATCGACGCGGATGATTATGCCACGGCCGCCAAGCTGGTGCCGGTTCTGGAACGCAAGGCCGGGCGCATTCTCGCCAATGGCTGGCCGACCGGTGTTGAAGTCAGCCACGCCATGGTGCATGGCGGGCCTTTCCCGGCAACTTCGGATAGCCGCACGACCTCGGTCGGCACGCTCGCCATCCGTCGTTTCCTGCGTCCGGTTTCCTATCAGGATCTGCCGGAAGGCTTGCTGCCTTCGGAGCTTCGCAATGAGGGCGTCAAGTCGCTGCCGCATCTGCTGGATGGAGTGCGCAAGGCATATTGAACGCTGGAAGGCCCCTCATCCGGCCTGTCGGCCACCTTCTCCCCCGCTCGCGGGGAGAAGGGGATAGCCGCCCCCGCAGCCTTCTATTCAGCTACCTGTTGGACGAGGGTACAGAGGTCGTTCCCTCTCCCCGTCAGAACGGGGAGAGGGCTAGGGGCAATTCCACGACTTGAAGCCGGTTGGAAACCTCAAACCTCCGCGTAAACAATCCCCGTGAACGAGCCGGCATGGTGCAGCAGTTCGCGCTCGCTAGAGCCGTCTAGGCTCGCGGAATAGAGATTGCCGCCGATGTCGGTGAAGAACATGCGGTTGTTGGGCAGATCGAGCGAGAGGCCGATGCCTTCGTCCAGGCCTTCGAGAACGACTTCCGACGTTGCCGAGATATCGTCCATCTCGGCGCGGTTGACGGTGTTTCCGCGCGGGAGATTGCCGCGATCGGTCCAGTAGATCGTGCGGGTGGCAAGATCCAGCTCGAGATCGATCGGCTCTGGCAGCTTATCCAGCAGGATTTCAATGTCGCTGCGGCTCATTGCGGTTTCTCCAGCCGGGATATTGATACCGGCGCGGAAGATGCGGCCGAGGCCGGCATCCGGCGGTCCCTTCTGGGTCCAGTAGATCTGGCCGAGCGGCAGGTCGAGGGCGATGCCGACGCACCAGCGCTCGATATCGGCGCTGTCTTCCGGGCTATCGCCATTCTGCACGAGGGTTTCGATGTCGCTGCCGTCGATATTGGCGCGCATGACGCGCATGCCCTCGCGGTCGCACCAATAGAGCTTGCCGTTGTCGCGATCGAGCTGGATCTGCTTCGGCGTAACCAGCGTACTGCCCGGCGGGATCAGCGTGCCGTGGTTGCCACCGTCAAGGTCCATGCGTTCGATCGAGCCGTCATGGGCGTTGTAGTCGTTGCCCATTTCCGTCCAGTAGATCCAGCCGTTCTCGCTGTCGACGAGAATGCCGTCCGGGCTGCGGCCAGCCCGCTGGACGATGAGCTTGAGATCGGTGCCGTCGATGGCGGAGGAGAGAATACGTCCATCCTCGATATCGAGGAAGAACAGTCTTTCGATCTTGTCGGCGGAGGTGGCAGGCGTCCGTGCTTCTGCTTCTGACATGAGAGCATCCTTTCGAGAGGGCGGATCTGCGGATCACAGCGCGGCAATCATGGCACTTGATGATGACAGCTTCATTCGCTGCTGCGATCAGGCGAGCATCTGCTGCACCGCAGCAAACTTCAAGAGGCGAGACGCCGCAGCCCAGTGGAGCCTCGTCAAATAATTGTCATTGCTCTGATATAAATCCCCATCATTTTCAGGGGCTATTCCAATCGAGGCTGAAGTCCGAAGCCGGAGGTGATTGATATCGTGTCGACGCTCCAGCAGGTCGCTTTTCGTGCCGGCTGCTCGGTCGCAACCGCAAGCCGCGTGCTCAATCGCAATGGCCCGGTCAGCGACGAAATGGTGCGGCGCGTGCGCCGGGCGGCGGCGGAGCTCGGCTATCGCGCGGGCAGCCGCGCCGGCAGCGGCCGGCCGGCGATAGGCGTGCTCATTCCCAGCATCACGAACCCGGTCTTTGCCGCATCGCTTTCCAGTATTCAGAACAGGGCAGTTCATGCCGGCCACAGCGTTCTGATCGCGCAATCGAATTACGATCCGGCGCAGGAGGCGGATGCCGTCGCCTCGTTGCTACAGCAGCAGCCGACCGGGCTCATCCTGACTGTCTGCGATGCCGAGCGTAGCCTTGCCTTGTCATCCGCCCTGCCGCCGACCGTTTTGCTCGGCAATCCGCCGACGGCGCGCTGTGGCGCAGCGGTTGCGACGGATAATTTCGGTGCGGGCCGGGATCTGACGGAACATCTTCTGCAAAAGGGACATCGCCGGATCCTATTCATCTCCGGTCACTTTTCCGCGTCCGACCGAGCGAAGCTGCGGTATGTCGGCTATGTCAAGGCGATGGAGGCAGCGGGGCAGGAGCCTCTCGGCGCCCTTGAGATATCCTTTGTGAACAGTCTGGAGCAGCTCGATCTTTCGGATGCGATTTCGCGCCTGGGGCCTACGGCGATCATCGCTTCCAACGACCTTCTGGCTATGGGTGTGATGGGTGCGTTGCGCCGGCAGGGCCTTTCGATTCCGCACGATATGTCGGTCGCGGGCTTCGATGGTATCTCCCTCGGCTTTCTCGGGGAGGCTTCACTGACAACAGTGGAGATTCCGGATGGCACCATGGGAGCGGCGGCGGCCTCGCTGCTGCTCGACATGGCGGAAAATGCAGCACCGCCACGCCATCTCATCGTTCCCTACCGGCTGCGTCCCGGCGGCACGGTGCGCAATCTCGCCATCTAGAGCAATGCCGGCAAGGACACGCAGCAGTCTTGCGTCCGCGATAGCGTGAAACCACGAGATAGTCCGTCCCCACTTGTCGTCGAAACGCGAAAACGCCGCCTCCTTGGGAAGCGGTGCCGATTTCAGGTCCGATCGAGCGGATCAGCTGCGCGGCAGCATGCCTTCGACGTCGGAGGCGGCATCGTCGAGAGCCTCCTTCGGTGCGGCCGAGCCGTCGACGATACGCGAGAGGTTGTCGACGATGGTCTGCGTGACCTTGACGCCGTTGGCACCCGGGAAGGCATACCACGGTGCCATGATCGGCATCTGGCTGAGGCCGGCCTGGAACAGCGGATTCTTCTTGTAGAAATCGCCGAGATATTCGGCCGACTTGGCAGCCAGCTCGTTGTTCGGAACGTAGCCGGTGCCGGGAACGACGACGGAGGCGCCATAGGGGCCGGCGGCGAACTTGGCGAACTTCCAGGCAGCTTCTTCCTTGACCGGGTCATGGGTCAGGATGACGACGGCGTTGCCGCCTGTGGGAAGGCGGCCGTTGACCGGGTCGATCAGCGGGATCTTGGCGGTACGCAGGTCGAACTTGGTGCCGACATTCTTGATGGTGTTGACGAGAGCACCGGTGGTCTGGAATTCGAAGCCGACCTTGCCGGCAGCGAAGGCCTGTTCGCCGGCGGCCTTGGTGAAGACCGGCATGCCGCCTTCCTTGACGAAGCGCTGGATCATCTCGACGGCCTTCTGTCCCTCAGGACCGTTGAAGGCGACCTTGCTTTCGTCGTCGCTCAGCATCTTGCCGCCTGCGCCGAAGAGGAGGGCGGAGAACATCCAGTCGTCACCCTGCCAGCGGAAGTCCATGCCGTCGACGCCGTTGCCGAGCGCCTTGATCTTGCCGGCAAGTGCGATGACTTCATCCCAGGTCTTCGGCGGGTTGTCCGGGTTGCCGCCCGCAGCCTTCACCAGATCGGCGTTGTAGTACATGATCGGGTTAGAGGTCGCAAAAGCGAGGCCGACCTGCTTGCCCTTGACCTGAGCGAGCTTCAGGATCGTGTCCGAGAAGCCTTTCTCGGCCATGTTGCCCTCTTTCTTGACGAGGGGGCCGAGGTCGACGGCGACGTTGCGCTCGTCCATCATGCGCAGGCGGTTGAGGCCGATGAAGGTGACGTCGGGCATTTCGCTGGTGCCGGCCTGACGCAGGATGGTCTGAATGCCTTCCTCATAGGTGGCCGAGGGAGCAGCGAACTGGATCTTGATATCCGGGTTTTCCTCCATGAACTTCTTCGAGATCGTGTCCATCACGTTCTTGAAGAAGCCGGGCATGGGGTAGTGAACCGTCAGGGTCGTTTCGGCGTAGGCCGGGACCGTCACAACCATCGAAATGGCCGCGGCGGCGAGAATCTGGGTGATATGCTTCATCGCTCGTTCTCCTGTCGAGCATGATGCCGAAAAGTGCATGCGGTTTTCGGACGACATCATGCTCTACTTCTTTGGTTCTAGAGCGGATTCAGATTTTAGATCGATGCGACCTGAAATCATCCGCTCTAGGCGAACCGATCAGCCTTTGAGACCGGTCATTGTGATGCCCTCGACGAAACGCTTCTGTGCGAGAAGGAATGCTGCGACGAGGGGAAGGGTGATGATGAGGGTTGCCGCCATGAGCGCGCCGTAGTCGTCGCCGGCCTCGGCCGCACGGAAATACATGAGGCCCAGCGGTGGCGTGAAATAGTCCTGCTTGCTGATGACGATCAGCGGCCAGTAGAGGTCGTTCCAGTGCGCGACGACCGAGAAGATTGCGAAGGCCGTCACCGCCGGCCAGGCATTCGGCACGATGACGCGGGCGACTATGCCGAGTTCCGACATGCCGTCGAGACGAGCGGCATGGATCAGATCGTCAGGCATGGCGCGGAAGAACTGCAGGAACATGAAGATCGCGAAGACCGAGATCGAGAAGGGCGCGACGAGAGCCGTGTAGCTATTCAGGAGCGACAGGTTGTTGAAGCCGACATAGAGCGGCAGCGCCGTCGCATGGATCGGGATCAGCAGGCCGAGCATGATCAGCACCATCATGACGCGGGCAGCCGGGAACTTCAGCTTTGCCATGGCGTAGGCGCAGGGAATGGCGATCAGCACCTGGAAGAAGAAGATCAGCCCACAGACGAGGACGCCGTTGAAGAGCAGCGTGCCCATCGACACCTTGCTCAGCGCCTTGGCGATGTTCTCGACGTAGAAGAAATGCGTCGGGATCAGCTTCAGCGCCGAGGTGAAGATATCGTCCTGTGCCTTGCCGGCCGTCGAGATCATGAAGATGTATGGCGCCAGGAAGATGAGCGAGCCGAGGATCAGGATCGCGAGGCGCAGGATGCGGCCGGGAGTGAAGCCTGTCGAGGTCATGTGTAATGCACCTGCCGGTCTTGGACGCGATATTGCAGGAAGGTCAGCACCACCAGGATGGCGAGAAATACCGTGGTCATCGCCGAGGCATAGCCGACTCGGAGATAGACGAAGCCTTCCTGGTAGATGGTGAAGAGCAGCACTTCGGAGGCATGGTTAGGGCCGCCGTCGGTCAAAGCCTTCACGGTGTCGAAAACCTTCACCGCGTTGATGATGCTGATGGTCGTGACGAAGAGCGTCGTCGGCCCGAGCATCGGCCAGGTGACGAGCCAGAAGCGGTCGAAGGACGACTTTGCGCCATCCACTTCGGCTGCGGCATAAAGCTCGCGCGGGATGGCGGTGAGGCCGGCGAGAAACAGCACCATGTTGAAGCCGACCGACTGCCAGACGCCGATGATCGACAGGCTGTAAAGTGCGGTCGCCGAAGAGCCGAGCCAGTTCGGTCCGCGCACGCCGATCTCGGCGAGAAGCGCGTTGATCGGACCGATCGTGGGATGGAAGAGATACTGCCACACGGTCGCCATAGCGACGATCAGCGAGGCGACGGGCAGGAAATAGGCCGTGCGGAAGAAGCTGCGGCCGATGCCTTCGCTTTCGATCAGGAGCGCGACACCGAGGCCGAGTACGATCGAGACGGGTGCTACGATGGCGGTATAGGTCGCCGTATTCCAGAGCGACTTGATGAAGGCGCGATCCTTGAGCAGATGCGCGTAGTTTTCAAAGGCGACGAAACGCAGACTTTTGTCGCCGAGCTGAAAATCCGTAAAGCCGAGTACGACGACGGCGATGATCGGCACGATGATGAAGAGCACGATCAGTATGATGGCGGGTAGCGCGAAGAGGAGAGCCGTACGAGCTTCGCTTCGTTCGCGGGCCGCGGCCGTCTGCATTGGCAGGGACGTGGCGGCAATGCTAGCCATGCGCCTTCTCCCTGCGAGCATCAACCGTCGTCGGGACGGCGCGCAGGCGACGGCCGTCTTCGGCAAAAACCAGGGCCTGCTCGGCTGCAAGCGACAGCGCCACAGGCATGCCGGCAGAAAGACCGGCAGCCTCGGCAGGAGTTAGTTTGACGATCATGGTTTCGCCGATCGCGTCGAGCTTGGCATAAAGGATGACCTCGGAGCCGAGGAATTCCATGCGCTCGATATGGGCTGCGAGCGCATCCTGGCGATTTTGAGCGAGGCTCACGAACTCCGGGCGGATGCCGAGCGTGACGTTGCGGCCGGCAAAGCTGCTGTCTTCGAGCGCCAGGCGGATGCCGCCGAAGGCGACGATGCCGTTTTCGGCGAGCGCCGGCAGCAGGTTGATGCGCGGCTGGCCGACGAAGCGGGCAACTTCGACATGAGCCGGGTCATCATAGATCGTTTGGGGAGAGGCGAGCTGCAGCAGCTGTCCGCCGATCATAACGGCGACGCGATCCGCCATCGACAGCGCCTCAGCCTGATCGTGCGTGACGTAGACTGTCGGCACACCGGCGCGGCGATGCAGATCGACGATCTCGCCGCGGGCGTGGACGCGCAGATTGGCATCGAGATTGGAAAGCGGCTCGTCCATGAGGAAAACGGCGGGACGGCGCACCATGGCGCGGGCCAGCGCGACGCGCTGACGCTGGCCGCCGGACATCTGGCCGGGCTTGCGGTCGAGCAAATGGTCGATCTTCAGCGATGTCGCCATTTCGCGGACATCGCGGATGATGCCGGTGCGGGCTGCGCGTTGGCCGGGGATCAGCGAGCCTACGAACGGCAGGCGCTGGATGCGCGACAGGCGGCGCATGGCGAGCGGCACGGCGATGTTTTCCGAGGCCGTCAAGTGCGGATAGAGCGCGTAGGACTGGAAGACCATGGCGATGTTGCGGTCCGCCGCCGCAACGCCTGATACGTCGTTGCCGCCGAGGACGATTTCGCCGCTATCGGCATGGTCAAGGCCGGCGAGGATGCGCAGCAGCGTGCTCTTGCCACAACCTGACGGACCGACGAGGGCGATGAATTCGCCGGGCTCGACTTCGAGGTCGACACCCATGAGGATGGCGTTGCCGCCGAAGGATTTGGCGATGCCGCGAAGGGAAAGGGCGCTCATTCGGCCGGCTCCTTCTTTGCCTTGGGGGCTGCCTGCGGATAGACTTCCATGACGACGTCATCGAGGAAGTAGGCGGTCATGCCGGGTACAGCGACAATCTCGGTCGATACCGCCTCGCCAAGCTCGTGGATCGCAGCGCCGATGAGCCTTTCGCCGGGCATTTCCCGTTCCATCTTGTCGAGGATGAAGGCGCCGGGCGGTGCCCAGACCAGGTTGGTATCATTGAAGCGGCCTTCCCAGGTCCAGTGCAGGTGGCCGCTGCCGAACAGGGCAACGTCGTGGGCTGATATCAGATCGTAGAGACGGCGGCGCTGTGACGGGCGCACGCTCCAGTAACCGGTATCGCCTTCATCCGGCGCATCGACGAAGAGCGGCTTGTGGGCAAAGATTGCGACGCGGCGCTCGCCACGGCTTTCGAGCATGGCTTGCAACCAGTCGAACTGCTTCTGCTCTTCGGCATCGTCGAAGCCCATCAGCAGGCTGTTGAGGCCGATCAGACGCCAGTTGTCGACGTCCTTTGCCCAATAGTCGGGGCCGACGAGGCGGCGCCAGCGGTCCAGCCGCTCGGGATTGACAGGCTGATGAGAGCCAGGCAGGTGGCCCACATCGTGGTTGCCAGGGACGGTCAGCATCGGCACGGAAACCTGGCGCATCAGATCCATGGAGAAGATGAGGTCTTCATCCTTGTCGGCGCCGTCGACGCTCAGATCGCCGGTATGAATAACGAGATCGGCGCCGCTCGCCTCGATCCATTTTGCCAGCGGCTCCCAATTGCCGTTGAAATGCGGCTTGTTCGGGCTCAAATGGGTGTCGGTGATCTGGATGATCTTCAAGGCGCGTCTCCGGAGTCGTCAGAAATCACGCGCCTGCAAAAGGGGATTCCCTTCAAACCGACGCGTCTCTGCGCTCTCTTTAGAAGGCGCCCATGTCAGGAAGGTAACGGGTCTTTTCAGCTGTTTTTCAGTTTTGTCACATCACCGTCAAACGATGCCGCCGCTGGCCATAGGCGAATAGGGGCCTGTACGCGCCGGGATCGGTGATATAGATCGCTGCCGAAGAGGATTGGATATGTCAGACGAACAGAGCCGCATCACGACACTCGAAGAAACGGTCGCTTATCAGGCGAAGACGATCGAGGAGCTGTCCGACCAGCTCGCGGAGCAATGGAAGGTCGTCGAGCAGACGCGCCAGAAGCTCGATCGGCTGACCGAGCGCTTCCTGACGCTCGAAGAACAGTCGCTCGACGCGCCTGCCATCACCAAGCCGCCGCACTACTGACCAGCGCCTGCGCTTCTTCACGTTTCGGTGTTACACGCGGGCGTGTGTAACAAAAGTGCCTGTCTTCCCGTATTCCTTTATGACCGGAGCATTGCCATTGCGGTCGAGAGGAAATCATCATGAAGACTCTATCGACGGATCTGATCCGCATTTATTCGGGACGTGTCACCCGCTTCGCCGGCCTTACGGCTGCGGCTGTCTTGCTTGCCGGCGTTGCGCTGCAACTTGTCGGCCGCGCCTCGGCTGACGAGGCTCGTGTCATCCCTGCGCCAAGCATGGATGAAAAGGCAGGATCTGCCGCCACGGAAACCGCGGTGCTTGCCGGCGGTTGCTTCTGGGGCGTGCAGGGCGTGTTCCAGCACGTCAACGGCGTCATCAGCGCGACATCGGGCTATACCGGCGGCAGCAAGAATGCGGCCCATTATGAAATGGTGAGCGGCGGCGACACCGGACATGCCGAATCCGTGCGCATCGTCTTCGATCCGCACAAGATCAGCTACGGCCATCTGCTGCAGATCTACTTCTCTGTGGCGCATGATCCGACCGAGTTGAATTATCAGGGACCCGACACTGGTACGCAATATCGTTCCGCCATTTTCCCGACCAGCCAGTCGCAGGCCGATATAGCCCACGCCTATATCGAGCAGCTCAATCACGCCAAGGTCTTCGACGCCAATATCGTCACCAAGATCGAGCCTGCGCGGCAGTTTTATGCGGCGGAGAACTACCATCAGGATTTCCTGACGACGCATCCAACCTATCCCTATATCGTGATCAACGATCTGCCGAAGATCAAGAACCTGCAGCATCTCTTTCCCAGTGACTACCGAGCCGACCCAGTTCTGGTGACTGCGAGCGCCGGCGCGAACTGACCAACGAAGTGATCGGCTGACCGGCGAGCGATGTCCGCCGGTCACGGCCGCCTTGCAAGAAATGCTCGTTACTCGCTGCGTGTCTGGTGTATTTCTGCGCGACCTGACATTCATCGAGAGTGCGCTTCGCCATGATCGTCCGCGACCGGCCGAATCTTTTCCAGCTTTTCTTCATCCTCCGCGGTTCGATCATCCGGCGCATTCTGCCGCAGATCATTGCCATCTTCCTCCTGTCCATGCTCATCGTCTGGGGCCATGAGGAGCGGCCGAACCTCATCATTTCCTTCAACGGTTCGGCGCTTTCGCTACTCGGCATCGCGCTTTCGATCTTCCTCGGCTTTCGCAACAATGCCTGCTACGACCGCTGGTGGGAGGGCCGCAAGGATTGGGGGCAGCTCGTCTATCTCACGCGCGGTTTCGCGCGCCAGACACTGGTGCTGGAGAGTGCGGGCGAAGCGGGCGTCGAGGCGCGCAAGAATCTGCTGCGCCTGACCATGGCCTTCGGGCAGGCGCTGGTCTGTCTTTTGCGGCCCGGCAGTGACGAGGGCAAGGTGTTGCGTCTGCTCACTCCGAGCGAAGCTGAGTTCTACCAGGCAGCCCGCAACGGGCCTGATCTCATTCTACGCCTCATGTCTGCCGATCTCGCACGACTAAAGGGGGCAGGGGCGATTTCGGATATCCAGTATCAGATGCTGGATATCACCATCGGCCAGATGGGGGCGGCGCAGGCTGCCTGCGAGCGTCTCCGGAACACGCCGCTACCCTTCGGCTATACGCTGCTTCTGCATCGCACCGCCTATCTCTTCTGCTTCCTGCTACCCTTCGGCTATGTCGATACGCTCGGCTGGGGCTCGCCCTTCGTCACGGCTCTGATCGCCTACACCTTCTTCGGCCTCGATGCCTTGGGCGACGAGCTGGAGGATCCTTTCGGCCGCCGTCCCAACGCGCTCGCCATCGGTGCTCTTGCCGACACGATTGAGATCAATCTGCGCGAAGCGCTTGGCGAAACCGATCTGCCGCCGCTGCCGCAACCGAAGGATTTCGTGCTGATGTAAAAAATCAGCAAAAAATATTCGTCGGCCATGGAATAGAAGCCGGAGTGCTTCCGTATATAGGTGTATGGAACGCAAAGGACGCACATTCGATGTTTTGGGGCAGCTCGGTTCGCTGAGACGTTACGCCCGCTCGCTCGTGCGCAATGCGGACGATGCCGAGGATCTGGTGCATGACGCGCTGGTCAAGGCCTATGAACGGAAAGCGTCCTTTCGGCGTGACGGCAATCTGCGCACCTGGCTGCTGTCGATCCTGCACAATGTGCATATCGACCGTATCCGCCAGAAGAAGTCGCTGAACCGTCGTCACGAGGAAGCGGCCGCCGAGATCGAGCCGGCATTGCCCGCATCGCAGGATCATACGGTGCGTCTGAGCCAGGTCCGCGAAGCTTTCTTCGGTCTGCCCGAGGAACAGCGCGAGGCGCTGCATCTCGTGGCAATCGAGGATCTTTCCTATCAGGAGGCGGCAGCCGCTCTTGGCATTCCTGTCGGCACGCTGATGTCCCGCATTGCGCGGGCTCGCGCCAGCCTGCGTAATTTCGAGGAGGCTACCTCCAAGGTTTCACATCTGCGGCTTATCGAGGGAGGCGGCAATGAAAAACGTTGATCCGATCATCGATACCGATCTCGACGCCTATGTCGATGGCGAGCTGTCGGTCGCGCGTCGTGTCGAGGTGGAGTCCTATCTTTCGGAGCATCCGGAGATCGCCGCCAAGGTCATGGCAGATATGAGCATTCGCGGCGAGTTGCGCATGGCGTTGGCCGGCGAAAGCCCGGTGCTCAAAGCAGAAACACGCGAAGCCGCACGACGGCTGGAGCGTGGGCTCGTCTACGGGCGCATGTTCAGCTCGTTCCAGCGGGTTGCCGCCGTTGCCATGCTGGTGACGACCGGTTGGGTCGCGCATACGTCCTTCGGCGCCTTTACTGCCAGCACGGTCAATGCCTCCGTACCGGCCCCGGCTTTCGTCGACGATGCGTTCCGCGCTTACAAGACGACGGCGGTGCGGGAAGAGATCAAGCCGCAAACGGCGGCCGAGAATTACAATCCGGAAGAAATCCGCGCATCGACGGCGATCGTCCTGCCGGATCTGCCGGGCGACTGGCGCGTCACCGACGCGCAGATTTATCCGTCCGAGTTCGGTCCGAGCGTCGAAATGATGGTCGACGCTGGCGAGGATGGGCATTTGTCACTTTTCGCCGTCCGTCCGGGCAATTTCGCCGTGCAGGAGGTCAATCACGTCAAGCGTGACGACGTCCAGGCTGCCTACTGGCAGATCGGTGAAGTCGCCTATGCGTTGATCGGTAACGGCAAGGCGGGGCAGCTCGATGGCGATGCCAAGAAGCTTGCCCGCAGCCTGTACTAGTTTGAATTAAAGGAGAACGACCATGAATCCGACCAATCCGCGATACGGCTACGGAGCCGGCGCAGGCTCGCAGGCGCTCTTCGACGAAGGTCTGCGCCAGCACATGCTGCGCGTTTATAACTACATGGGTATCGGTCTGGTCTTGACGGGTATCGTCGCGATGATCGTCGGCACGACGCCGGCGCTGTACGTGCCGATCTTCCAGACGCCGCTGAAGTGGGTTGTCATGCTGGCGCCGCTCGCCTTCGTGTTCTTCTTCTCGTTCCGCATCCAGACGATGTCGGCGAGCACGGCGCAGATGATGTTCTGGGCGTTCTGTGCCGTCATGGGCCTGTCGCTGGCTTCTGTCTTCCTCGTCTTCACCGGCACGAGCATCGCACGCACCTTCTTCATCGCCGCGACCATGTTCGGCGCGACCAGCTTTTATGGTTACACGACGAAGCGTGACCTTTCCAACATCGGCTCGTTCCTGATGATGGGTCTGTTCGGTGTGATCATCGCCAGCATCGTCAATATCTTCCTGGGTTCGAGCGCGCTGCAGTTCGCCATCTCGGTGATCGGTATCGTCGTCTTCGTCGGTCTGACCGCCTGGGATACGCAGAGCATCAAGGAACAGTATGCCGAAAACCACGATCAGGAATCGCAGCAGAAGCTCGCCGTCTTCGGTGCCCTGTCGCTCTACCTGAACTTCGTCAACATCTTCCAGCTGCTGCTGAACCTCACCGGCGAACGGGAGTAAGTCTGAAATTGCCTGCTTGAGCATGATCTCAGCTAAAGGGCACTCCACGCCTTTGGTGATCATGTTCTGGGAATGCGTCTCCCTGGGGGCTTGTTGAGACGCATGACGCGCCTGCAGTATCTGCGCCGATACTGCAGGCGCTATTTTTTTGAGGAACGGGAAATCGGCTCAACGCCAACATCGGGAGTTTCGCCGCACCGTTGAAGTGCGGCGAGGCCGACCTGATGAAGGAGGCCGGTTTCGCAGCCATCTTCGCCGCCGAGCGGCAAAGGGGAAAGGTGCCGGACTTAAGAAGAGCACTGGTCAAAGAAAAGGCCCGGTAGCGCAGATCTGCAGCAACCGGGCCTTCAATCATTTTGGAATGTCTGGCCCTTCGTCCGTCAGGAAAGGGCCATCATCCTACCACTCGGCAACGCTGCCGTCCTCGTGACGCCAGACCGGGTTGCGCCAGCGATGGCCTTCCTTGGCGCGCTCGATGACATAGGCCTCATCCACTTCGATGCCGAGGCCCGGACCCTGCGGGATCGAGACGAAGCCGTCGGCATAGTGGAACACCTCCTTGTTGGAGATGTAGTCGAGGATGTCGTTGCCCTTGTTGTAGTGGATGCCGAGGCTCTGCTCCTGGATGAAGGCATTGTAGCTGACGGCATCGACCTGCAGGCAGGCGGCAAGCGCGATTGGGCCGAGCGGGCAATGCGGGGCCAGCGCCACGTCATAGGCTTCGGCCATGGCCGCGATCTTGCGGCACTCGGTGATGCCGCCGGCATGCGAGAGATCAGGCTGGAGAATGTCGACATAGCCATCCGAGAGGACCGACTTGAAATCCCAGCGCGAATAGAGGCGCTCGCCAAGCGCGATCGGCGTCGAGCAATGATTTGCGATTTCCTTCAGCGCCTCGCGGTTTTCCGACAGCACCGGCTCCTCGATGAAGAGCAGCTTGTAGGGCTCGAGCTCCTTGGCGAGAACCTTGGCCATCGGCCGATGGACGCGGCCGTGGAAATCGACGCCAATGCCGATATAGGGGCCGATCGCTTCGCGGATGGTGGCGATGGTCTCGACGGCCTTTTCCACCTTGTCATAGGTGTCGACGATCTGCATTTCCTCGCAGCCGTTGAGCTTGATCGCCTTGAAGCCGCGGGCAACGACTTCCTTGGCATTGTTGGCGACGTCGGAGGGGCGGTCGCCGCCGATCCAGGAGTAAACCTTGATCTTGTCGCGCACCTGGCCGCCGAGCAGCGAATGGATCGGCTGACCGAGTGCCTTGCCCTTGATGTCCCAGAGCGCCTGGTCGATGCCGGCAAGTGCCGACATGTGGACGGCGCCGCCGCGATAGAAGCCGGCGCGATACATGACGTTCCAGTGATCCTCGATCAGGAAGGGATCCTTGCCGATCAGGTAGTCCTCAAGCTCGTGGACGGCGGCCTGCACGGTCAGCGCACGGCCTTCCACCACGGGCTCGCCCCAGCCGACGATGCCTTCGTCCGTCTCGATCTTCAGGAACAGCCACCGTGGCGGCACTATATAGGTCGTCAGTTTCGTGATCTTCATGGGATTGCTTCCACTTCGGCTTCGGATTGTATCAGCGGCGCGGTGCCGCGGAGGTCGGAGGTTCGGAATTTGCTTTTCGCCCGCATTCCGGCCCTCGTTCGGCGGCAAGGTCACGGGCGGCGAGATCGAGCATGCGATTGGCACAGTCACGGGCGGCGGCGCGGTCGCGCAGGCGCAGCGCCTCCACCAATTGACCGTGCACGACGATCGCCTCGTCGCGGCTGTAGGCGGCGACATTCGAGGCGTGCAACGCATATCTGAGGCCGGCATGCATGGCACTCGACAGGCGCCGGAACACCTGATTGTGGCTGGCGCTCAACAAGACTTTATGGAAAGTCACGTCGGCTTCGGTGAAGCTTTCGGGGTCGTGGCTGCTATCGCGCATCTGCCGCCAGGCGTTGTCGAGATCGGCAATTTCCTGGGCAGTGGCCCGTTCCGCTGCATATTCGGCAGCAGCAGGCTCGATGGTGCGGCGTGCCTCCAGAATGGAGCCGAGAATATCGAATGCCGCGATATAAGGACCCATCCATTCGAGCACGTCCTGATCGAGGATGTTCCAGTCGTCCTTTTCGCAGACGGAGGTGCCGATGCGCGGCTTGCCGCGTACGAGGCCCTTGGATTCCAGTACTTTAAGGGATTCGCGGATCACCGTGCGGCTGACGCCATACAGCGCGCAGAGATCGTTCTCCCGCGGCAATATCGAACCCGAGGGATAGCGTTCCGAGCAGATGTCTTCGGCGATCGAGGTTGTCACGTTCCTGCGGACGCGTGGTCGGCGCGCCGGCTCAGCCGCGGAGGCACGCCCCTGTCCTTCAACCGAATCCACCCTATCTCCTCCGGACCAATGTGCGCGCGGGACATATCCTGCGATGTCGGAGCCGATACCCAAGCGCATTTCCTATCGAAGCTAAGATACTCCAATCATCATACATTAGCAATGATATTGTATGATGATTAAATGGCATCAACCCATCGCGGACAGGAACAATTCGCTGTCTTGCGCTTTGTCGAAGTCGGCTACGTTCCTGTTATGGCGGCGTCGTCTTCGACGGATAGAAGGATTAGGATGTCCGCGCGGTGTGCGCAAATGCCGCCGCCGGATCATCGCGGGAGGCGAGGATTCTGCTTCCAAAACTCAGCTCAACGACAAGGAGGACGACATGCAGATCAATCGTACAGGTTCGGCTCAATGGTCCGGCGGTTTGAAGGATGGCAAAGGCCAGATCTCGACCCAGAGCGGCGCGCTCAACAATTACCCCTATGGTTTTGCCAGCCGCTTCGAAGGCGTCCCCGGCACCAATCCGGAAGAGCTGATCGGGGCTGCACACGCCGGCTGCTTCACCATGGCCCTGTCGCTGATCCTTAATGAGGCTGGTTTCACCGCCGAGAGCATGGAGACGACTGCCAAGGTCACGCTTGAAAGCGTCGAGGGTGGCTTTGCCATCACCGCAATCCATCTGACCTTAAAGGGCCGGATCCCCGGCGCCGACGAAGCCACGTTTACCGAACTCGCCAGCAAGGCCAAGGCTGGTTGCCCGGTTTCGAAGGCTCTCGCTTCCGTTCCCATCTCGCTGGAAGTTCACTCTGTCTGACAGGGCTGTTTCGGCTCTTTGCGCCGCGCTGGTTGGCGCGGCGCGTTTCGTATATATTCCGCATTCGGGCATTGGGCTGTCATTCATTGGAATGCGGTGCCCAGGGGAGGGGCGAATGTCAGGAATTCTCTTAATTCACGTCGTCATAAGCTTGATTGCCATCGTGAGCGGCATCGTTGTCGCGCAGGGCTTTCTTACCGCCAACCGTCACGACCGGTCGACGATGCTCTATATGGTCACGACCATTCTCACCAGCTTGACCGGTTTTCTGTTTCTGTTTCACGGTGTCACGCCGGCGATCATTGTCGGCAGCCTCTGTGTTCTCATTTTCATACCAACCGCGCTGGCGCGCTACAGGTTTCATCTCGCCGGCATCTGGCGGCCCGTCTTCGTGGTGGGTGCACTAGTGCTGCTCTTCTTCAACTGTCTGGTGCTGATCATACAGTCGTTTCAGAAGATACCGGCACTCAATGCGCTGGCGCCCAGCGGTAATGAATCGCCGATCGTTGCGGCGCAGCTAGCGCTGCTGGTGGTCTGCCTGCTTGTGGGCTATCTCAGCATTCGTCGCTTCCGCCCGAGACTTATAGGCATCTGATCCGGCTCCTACCGCTCGCACAGCAGAATTTGGGACGCTTCCGCGCGATTGCGCGGAACGTTTTGCGATCACTTAACCCTTGTTTCAGGTTGTCGGGCGCACCCTCGGCATATTCATTAGCATCCAAAAACTGCCTGCGGTTGTAGGCGATTTCGTTGACATCGGCGCCTTGATGGTTTACGAGTGACGAAAATTGAAAATCGTCACTCGTAAACCATCAGGTTCTGTTCATGCTCGATCTTCCCGATGTCAGCGCCGATCCTGCGCGCCAGGAAAACATCGCGCGCATTCTCGATGCGGCTGAAAAGCTCTTTCGTCACTACGGTTACAGCAAGACCAATGTGGCCGACATTGCCCGCGACCTCGGCATGTCGACGGCGAATATCTATCGTTTCTTCGGTTCGAAAACGGAGATTCATCAGGCCATTTGCGGGCGGATGCTTGAGCAGAGCTACCAGATGGCGCTTGCGATCCGCAAACAGCCGATCAGCGCGGCCGACCGGCTGCGGGCCTACACGATGGGTCAATACAGAATAACCGTGGAGAACATGCTCGATGAGCAGAAGGTCCATGAGATGGTCGTTGTCGCCATCGAACGCGAATGGCACGTCATCGAAAAATTTATCGAACGCATCCAGGAGCTGACTGGCGAGATCATCGCCGAGGGGATCGCCGCCGGCGAGTTCGTCGAGCAGGATCCGCATATCGCAGCCATGTGCTACGGCGCAGCGACCGTCAATCTCTGTCACCCGCAGATGGTGGCGCAGTGCCTCAACAAAACACATGAGGCCAGACCCGAAGACATTATCGAGTTCGCCATCAGGGCCTTGAAAAAATAACAACGCGCGCACCGGATGGCCGGCGCGCTTTCACTCTTTTGTTCGACTAGGAGAGCGACATGGTTTCGCTGACGACCAACACCCTACGGGCCTTCGCCGGCGCGGCTTTCATTGCCGCCCTCGGGCTCGGACTTTCTGGCTGCAATGAGAAGAAGGAAGAGACAGCGGAGGTCATCCGGCCGGTGAAGGTGGTCGAGATCGCCAAGGCGGATACGACACGCAAGCTCGATTATTCCGGTGCAGTCAAGGCGCGGACGGATATGAACCTCGGCTTCCGGGTCAACGGCAAGATCGTCGAGCGCAAGGTGGATATCGGCCAGAGAGTGAAGCCGGGCGACGTGCTCGCCCGCATCGATCCGACGGATTATACGCTTGCCGTGCGCCGCTCGCAGGCAAGTCTGGATTCGGCGGAAAAGCAGGTGCAGACGGCCGAGCTTGCCCGCAATCGTGCGCAGGCGCTGTTTGACAAGAATGTCACCTCCAAGTCGCAGCTCGAACAGGCGGAGCTCTCCTATGAGCAAGCCGTTTCGTCGCGGGATTCCGCTGCTTCCGCACTGACCGAGGCCAAGAATCAGGTTACCTATGCGGACCTGACCTCGGACATGAACGGCATCGTCACATCGATCAATGCCGATGTCGGCCAGGTGGTCGCCTCGGGCACTCCGGTCGTTACCGTCGCTGTTGATGGTGAGAAGGAAGTGCAGGTCGCGGTGCCGGAAATGGACATCGCCCAGTTCAAGGTCGGCAAGAACGTCAAGGCGCGCTTCTGGTCCGACTCGGCCCTCGTGCTTGACGGAAAGGTGCGGGAAGTTTCCGGCAGCGCCGATCAGTCGCGCACCTTCGCCGTGCGTGTCAGCCTGCCGAACGATGCGCGCGTGCTGCTCGGCATGACTGCGACGATCGAGGCGCTCGCCGACAATACCCAGCCCTATGTTTCCATTCCTCTGAGCGCGCTTGCGCAGAAGGACGGACAGAAGATCGTCTGGCTCGTCGATCGCAGCGCCGGCACGGTTCATTCCCGCGCCATCAAGGTTGCCGATTTCGCCGATGACGGCGTCAGGATCGCCGATGGCCTCAAGGCCGGCGATGTTGTCGTTGCCGCCGGCACGCAATTCATGACCGAGAACATGAAGGTCAAGCTTTCGGCTGCGTCAGCCCAGCAGGCCTCCGCTGAAACCAAAGCCGCTTCGGCGGATATCGTACGCTGACCCGGATCGAGGGGACGACATCATGTCCATCAATAGCACCTCCGGCGAGAGGAAGCGGTTCAATCTGTCGCGTTGGGCGATCGCCCATCCCAGCATTGCGCGTTTCCTGTTCGGGCTCATCATCATCGCAGGCGCGCTCGGCCTGACCCATATGGGCCAGAAGGAAGACCCGGATTTCACCTTCCGTGTCATGGTCGTGCAGACCGTGTGGCCCGGCGCTTCCTTGCAGGACATGGAAGACCAGGTGGTCAACAAGATCGAGCGCAAGCTGCAGGAAACGCCGCATCTCGATTGGGTCAAATCCTACACCCGCGCCGGCTTTGCCATCACGACCGTCCAGATCAAGGGCGATACCAACACGGCCGAGGTGAAGGATGCCTTCTACCAGATCCGCAAGAAGGTCGGCGACATCGGCAACGAGCTGCCGTCCGGCCTGCTCGGTCCCTATTTCAACGATGAATTCGGCGACACTTTCATCACGCTGCATTCGATCAGCGGCGACGGATATAGCTATCCGGAGCTGAAGAAATTCGCCATCCAGGCGCGCGATATGCTGCTTTCGACACCCGGTGTCGAGAAGGCCACCATCATCGGCGACCAAGCGGAGCAGATCTATATCGACGTCTCCTCCAAGGTTCTGGCCGAGCGTGGATTGACGCTCAACGACTTGAGAAATGCCATTGTCGGCCAGAACAATGTCGATCCTGCCGGCAATGTCGATACCAGCACGCGCTCGGTACGCATCTCGGTCGGGGGCGATGTCAACAAGATCGAAGACATCAAGAACCTGCGGCTGACCGCTGGCGGCCAGGTCACGCGCCTCGGCGACATCGCCAGCGTCACCGCCGGCCTGCAGGATCCTTACACCGCCAAGTTCCTCTACAACGGTCATCCGAGCGTGCAGCTGGGCGTCGTCATGGCTCCGGGCTTCAAGGTGACCGATGTCGGCAAGTCCGTCGAGGAGACCTACAAGCGCTTCGAAGCCTCGCTGCCGGTCGGCGTTCAAGTCGACCAGATCGCCAACCAGCCCGACGTCGTCACCGACGCCATCAGCGAGTTCATGCATGCGCTCGGCGAAGCTCTCGTCATCGTGCTGATCGTCTCGTTCCTGTCGATCGGCTGGCGCTCGGGTCTCGTGATCGCGATCGCCATTCCGCTGGTGCTCGCCGCCACCTTTGCCATCATGTACGAACTCGGCATCGATCTGCAGCGTATCTCGCTTGGTGCGCTCATCATCGCGCTCGGCCTCTTGGTCGATGACGCCATGATCGTGGTCGAGCTCATGGAGCGCAAGCTGGAGGAGGGGCTGGTGAAGCTCGATGCCGCCAGCTTCGCCTATTCCTCGACCGCTTTCCCGATGTTGACGGGTACGCTGATCACCACGGCCGGCTTCATTCCGGTGGGCTTTGCGGCATCGACGGCCGGCGAGTATGTCCGCTCGCTGTTCTACGTCGTCGGCATTGCGCTCGTCGTCTCCTGGTTCGTGGCCGTTTATTTCACGCCATGGCTCGGTTACATGATCCTCAAGCAGCGGCATCATGCCGGAGAGCATCATGACGTGTTCGATACGCGCTTCTATCGCCGCCTGCATTCGTCGGTCGCATGGGCGGTACGTCATCGCGTCATCGTCCTGCTTCTGACGCTTGCCGCCTTTGTCGGCAGCCTCTGGTCTTTCCAGTTCATTCCGCAGAACTTCTTCCCGCAGTCGTCACGTCCGGAAATTCTGGTGGACTTGTGGCTGCCAGAAGGCACCAGCATCAAGGAAGTCGAGCGCCAGGCTCAGGCTCTGGAAGCACGCATGGCCGACGATCCGGACAAGCGTTTCATCGCCACCTATGTCGGCCAGGGCGCGCCGCGCTTCTTCCTGCCGCTCGACCAGCAGCTGACGAACCCGAACTATGCCCAGCTGCTGGTCATGGCCAAGGATGAGCCGGCCCGCGAGCGGTTGATTGCCAAGATGCGCAACATTCTGGCAGAGGACTTCCCCGCCGTCCGCGGCAAGGTTGACCGCCTGTTCCTTGGTCCGCCTACCGGTTGGCCCGTGCAGATGCGCGTCATGGGTCCGGATCGGCAGGAAGTTCGCCACATAGCCGATCAGGTGAAGCAACGCTTTGCCCAGAATCCGCTGCTCGGCGCCATCCATGACGACTGGCTCGAGCAGGTGCCTGCCATGAAATTGGTCATCGACCAGGATCGTGCCCGCGCGCTCGGCGTCACCTCGCAGCGTATCCGCCAGATGCTGCAGGCCTCCATGTCCGGCTTCACGCTCGACAATTATCGCGAAGGCGAAGAAACCGTCGGGATCGTTGCCCGCGAGCCGGAGGAGAGCCGCCATCTGCTGACCTCGGTCAACTCGATCTATATCCCGACAGACTCGGGCGGTTTCGTTCCGTTGTCGCAGGTCGCCAAGATCGTGCCTGTCATGGAGCAGGGCATAGAGTGGCGCCGTGACCGTCTGCCGACCATCACGGTGCGGGCAACCTTGCCCGACAATGTGCAGTCGAACGACGTGACGGCCAAGCTCTACAATGACATGGCCGATCTTCGGAACAGCCTGCCGGCCGGCTACAAGGTCGAGATCCAGGGCGGTGCCGAAGACAGCGCCGAAAGCCAGGCCTCGATTGCCGCCAAGGCGCCGATCATGCTCGTCATCATCGTCGTGCTCCTGATGGCGCAGCTGCAGCACTTCGGCAAGGCGATGCTGGTGCTGGCGACTGGTCCGCTCGGCATCATCGGTGCGGCGGCAGCTCTCTTGATCAGCGGTGCGCCGTTCGGCTTCGTGGCGATCCTCGGCGTCATCGCGCTGCTCGGCATCATCATCCGCAACTCGATTATCCTCGTCGACCAGATCGACCAGGATATCGCGGCGGGGATGGAGCGAAGCGAGGCGATCATCGGCTCGGCCGTGCGTCGTTTCCGTCCGATCATGCTGACGGCGCTGACCGCCGTGCTGGCGCTGATCCCGATCTCGCGCGGCGTCTTCTGGGGTCCGCTCGCCTATGCGATGATGGGCGGTATCCTGGTGGCGACGATCCTTACGATCTTCGTGTTGCCTGCTGGTTATGCGCTGTTCTTCGGCCGCGAACCGAAGCACAAGTCGGCAGAGCCGCCAGCCAAGGATCAGGCCGAAGAGCAGGACAATACCATCCAGCTGCCGCCGGCTGTGGCGGCGGAGTAAGGCTCTTGAAAGACAAACCCCGGCTTCTGGCCGGGGTTTTCGTTTGGGTTGCCTAGAGCGGATCATTTCTTATCGGAATCGTTGCGGGATTCCCAAATCAGCAGATTTGTGATTGATCATTGATGCTGGAATGGAGGCCAGCATCA
>NZ_JACHBG010000040.1 GCF_014207095.1 Martinezella lusitana
AGGGCTTGGCGGAGGCTTGAGCTGTATGCTGGGAAACTCGCACGTACAGTTCTTAGGGAGGAGCGGCCCGGCAACGGGTCGTTCCTACCCGACAGCATACCCCGGAGCGCGAAGGCCGCAATCCGTCGACCGGTGCGGCGATCAAGGTTGCTGCGGCAAGAAAGCTGGGCTTCCAGCCTGCCAAGGCTCTGAAGGACGCCTTGAACACGTAAGGGTTTGCGGACCGCTGAGCCGGCCTTTAACCGAGAGATCGACGGCCCCGCTTTAGCGGGGCCGTCTGCGTGTCAGTCCCGGTTAGGGCGGGACCAGATCAGCTGGTAGCCCTCTTCGCCCTCGACCTCTGTGAGCGTCGCGTAGATCGGGGCAGGGAAGCTCGGATCGTCGAGCTTGACCGAGAGGTAGTCGCGGTCCTGCTCGGAGCGCTTCTGCCAGGCCGCGCCCAGCTCGACGTTGCCTGCGTAGATGCGGAAGTGCGGGCCCTTGTCGGAGGGGTTTTCGATGCGGGCGATGCGGGCCTTGACGTTGAGGGCGAGCGTGCGGATCGATCCGTTGAAGCCGGTTTCGGAGGTGGTGAAGGTGCCGATGGTTGCCATTGTCGTATTCCTTTGCTGTCTCGGGCCGCGCCCATCGCGGCCTCGATGGCTGTCGCAAGGATCGGGGACGATCGGTCCGCACCCGTAGGGCCGAAATGAAATGGCGGGCGGCCAGGAGAAGCTTTGTTGCTCCGCGAGGAATGAGCGCATCGCGCTCAGCGGAAGAAAGTTTCGCAAGGCCGTTGCGGGAAGACGATCGAGGCGAAGCCGGTCTTCGATCAGACATGCCTCATCGAGCCCGCGAAGGACGTGGCTTGCTGCAGTGCTCGAAGGGATATGGCAATGGCAGCCCGTCCCCGGTGCCTGCCCGGACGCTACAACGATCAGTCCGCTGTCTTGTCCACATGCCTAGCCCAAACCTCGCAGAACCACCCAGCGTGAGGGCGTTGCATTGCCCGCTCCGCGCTATCGCGGCGCCTCGCGAACCGTCGCCTGAGGATCTATACGTCAGCAGACAAAGCCGTTTATCGTCGAAATCAAGCCGTCCCGGAAGCTCAAGCCGATCGACCGGACAACCTCGATCTGGGGCAAACTGGACCTCGCGGCTGATCGTGACGCGCCCCCCGACCGACGGGCAAGAGTTGCCGACCGCTGGCGAGGCCAACGACCGGCGCTGACAAGTCTTCACGCGACGAGCCGCTCGTCGGCTGCGGCGAGCTGCAGCGAATGCAGGAACGCTACGGCCCGTTGCGCATGCGCCGACGCCTGGAATATCGCCCGTCTGTCGTCGGTCAGGACCTTAAGCCAGGAGTCGAGGTAGGAGGCGTGATCGGGGCGGGGCTCGAGCTCGGGAACAATCCCGAGATCGGCGCAAAGGAAGCAGCTACCGAGCTCCGCTATCAGTTCCTCGCGGGCTCGCTCGGATTTGTCCTTGGCATAGCGGCTGAGGTCGCGAGCGAGGCGGTGGGCCGGCGCCGTCCAGTGCGTGACCTCGTGGCTTAAAGTCGCGTAGTAGCTTGCCGCATCCTTGAAGCTCTCAAATGGTGGCATCTGGATGAGATCGGCGGCAGGCGCAAAGAAGGCCTGGTTGCCGCCATGGCGGATTGCAGCGCCGGTGTCGCGGAAGAACCGATCGGCATGCCCAACCCGTTCAACCGGATCGAGAACCGGTGCCGGCCGGTGATGATACTGGTCGGGAAGTCCGTCGATCTGTTCGACGTTGAAGACGCTGTAGGCTTTCAGGAAAGGGATCTCCCGCTCGACCTCGCCGCCGTTCCCGTCGGTTTCGGACTTGGTGAATCGGCTTGCGAAGACGACGGTCGTGCCGGTCTCGCCCTTGCGCACTGCGCCGCTCAGTTCCAGGGCCTGCTTGAACGTCATCCATGTGGATGACGTATAACCCCGTGTGATACCCTCCGACCATAAAAGCAGCACGTTGACGCCAGAATAGGGTTGCCCGTTGTAACGCAGCGGGCGGGTAATGTGGCCTGCCGTGTTCGCCGAATTCCATGGTTTCATCCAGGGCCGCACGCCTTTCGCCAGGTCTTCGATGATCCTGTCGGTGATGCGGCTGTAGAGATCGCCCCGCTGATTTTCTGTCTTGCTCATATCCAAACCTCCGTTTCAAGGCCGCGCCCGTCGCCGCCCGTTACGGAGGGCGAAAGCAGGAGCAGATCAGCCGGTGGATGCACCGGAACAGCCGCAACGCAGTGGAGGACGGCGAAGCCGTTGCATCCGCCGGCGGCTCCTGCAGACCCGACGAAGGAACGGGCGGCGACGGGCGTGCCATCGGCTTCATTTCTTTTTCCTTGCTGGCCGGGTTCGCAAAACGACAACAGGCCGGTCCCGCCATGGAACCGGCCGGCTCGAGTTGATGGAAAAGGCGGGGCCGGAACCCCGCCGGAAGTGGCTAGTCGAAGGCGGAGATCTGCGCTTCGGCAGCCTTGCGGTCGAGCGCGCGGCCCGGTTGTTCGACGGGACGGTCGAACGGTTTCCAGCTCTCGCCGATCACCTGGACATAGGCGGCGACGGCGCCTTCCGCCGCCATTCTGAGCGAATGGGCCTGTATGCCCATGTCGGCGGCAAATTCGCGCTTACGCTGGGCGGCGCTGTCATAGCCGACGGGACCGTCGAGGTCCTCGTCCCGGGCATCGTTGGCGGCCTTGGCCGTGGCATCGCGTGCCTCGGTGACCGCGCGGCTGTAGAACTGGCCGGCGCCATGGGCGGAGCCGACGTAGGCGCCGACGATCCGTTGCAGGTGGATCTGCATGGCCTTGTCGCCAAGGCCGTCGCCGAGCGCGTCGGCTGTCTCCGTGACGAGCCGCTCGTGCAGGTCGCGGATGCCGTCGCTGTCGATGACGGCGGTTCCGAAACTCTCGGCGATCTTCAGCGCCTGCATGGCGTCGGGGCAAGTCAGCCGAACCATGTCGACGGTGGCGCCTTTGCGCAGTTGCACGACACGCGTGGATTGCCGGGATGAGGGAGTGGACTTGGCCATGGTCGTTTCCTTTCGAGGTCGTCCGAAGCGGCTCCGGCCCCATGCCGGCTTGCCCTTCGGTGCGGTCACCCCGGACCGGCGGAAAGACGGGCGCCTCAAGGTCCGGCCCCTCCTGGACGAGCGGAGCCGGTTTGCGTGCGAAGAGGGCAACCTGTCCTCGATAAAGCACGCAAGCCTGCTCCGTGAAGGACGGCGGGGTCCGGCCGCTCCGCGGCGCGATAGCGGCCTGGAAGCGCACGGCCGCCGGTTCAGACCGCAGCAAAACGAAGGGCAATCCGGCATGGGGAGGAAGGTGACGTCCTCAAATCAACGACAGGCGCTCCCACGAAAGGCTGGTGGCGCCGAGGCTGCGCTCGCCCTCCTTGCGGATCAGCCGGCCTCGGCTGTTACGGGCCTCCTCCGCCCCATCAGCTGCCGGGCCGGTCTGACCGGTGGGCTTCCTGACCTCCGGCATCCGGCAGTGGACGCTGTGCACCTTGCCCTCGCGATCGCGGTACAGTCGCCTTTGCCTGGCTTGCCGTAGACGCGTTCGGCTTTCTTCGGCAGGTCCGGCTGGCCCCAATTGTTGACTTCGACGATGGTACCCTTCTTCGGCACGTTGCTCGCCATCCATTCCTGCTGGGCGCCAAGCAACTCTTCGACATTGGTGGTATAGCGATTGTCCTCATCGGCAGGGCCGAACAGGTCCTCCGCCCACTCGATCCCATAGGCCTGGCGCAGATCGTCGCCGAAGCTTGCATCACGTGCATACATACGGGTCTTTGTGAGACCGTTGGCGATCTGCCACCAGGCCGCCGTTCGCCTTTCTTCGGCTAGTGGGCCTTCCAGACCTCTTTTTGCTCGTCGTGCGAGGCGGCCGCAATCGTTCTGAGCCGCTGCTCGTTCGGCATATCGCCCTTGGCTATCTGATCGAGCATGGAGGGCAAGAGGTTTGCGAGCAGACGAAGCTTGCGGATCTGGCGGACGGGAAAGGCAAGCGCTACGGCGACCGCCTCCTCGGTCCAGCCGAGCGCGACCAGCCGCTCGATGCCGCGCATTGATCGATGGGATTAAGGCACAAGCTATATTCTCGGTCATCGAGCGCATCGCGCCGTTGTCGTTGGCCACCGCGACCACGACCACGTCGATTTCCTCGATACCGGCGGCGATCGCCACACTGGTGGGGCGGTGACCGGCTTCGATGATGTAACCGTTGCCGCCGGCTTCCGGGAAATGACCGGCGCTGGATCACGCCGACGGCCTTGATCGTCGCCAAGCAGGGCGTCGGCCTGGGGCGTCGACTTCGACTGGCGCGTGTTGTCGGGGTCGTCCTTTAACGCACGCGGATCGACCTTCATCAATTGCATGGGATATTCCTTTTCGAGGATTGGACAGGCCTCTGCCTGTCCTTCGCGTCTTCATTCCTTCCGAAGACACGACCCGAAGCGCGGAGCGGGCAGCCGGGTGCAACTGCGGCCGAGCATCGCTGCCGCGAAGGACGAGCGGAGCTGACAGCCCTGCGAGGACCAGTGGCCGCCATTGCGAGCGGCGCGGTTGAGCGTCAGCGACGCCCGGCTACTCGATCTGCGAGTAGTCTTCCTCCATCTTTTCTTCCATTTCCATTCGCCTATCCCTTGCTCTCTCACCACAAAGCTTGGAGGATGCGGCGAACCAAAACGTGCTGATGGAGACCCGTACTAAACGTCACTTGGCGCTTTTCTTGGCAGAAGGTTGTTTGACGCGGATGCGCAGAGGTCTGCTGTCCGAATGGTCTATCTCGAACGCATTTGTCTTCTTCACGAGGTCGCTGAGCTTCCTGAATCCATATGTTCGGGGATCGAAGTCTGAAGAGAGGTTCGCAAGCTGCGTTCCGACTGCGCCGAGCGGCACCCAACCATCCTCACTCTCCATCTGCGCGATGACCTTTCTGATGATCGGCGCCGCTGCACTTGGCGGCTGGAGCGAAGGAGTTGCCTGAGTAGCATCGCCACCATTTGTAGGCGCTGAAGAGAGGAGGTTTTCAGTGTAGATAAACCTCCGGCACGCCTGGCGGAAGCTTTCGGGCGTTTTCTGCTCGCCAAAACCGAACACATCGATGCCTTGCTCACGGATCCGAGAGGCGAGGCGTGTAAAATCGCTGTCGGAGGAAACAAGGCAAAAGCCGTCGAAGCGCCCGCTGTGGAGGAGGTCCATGGCGTCGATCACAAGTGTGATATCAGAGGCATTTTTACCGGTCGTGTAGGCAAATTGCTGCTGCGGAATGATCGCGTGCCTGGCAAGGACGTCGATCCAGGCTTTCGAGCGAGCGTTTGCGAAGTCACCGTATATGCGTCGGACGCTCGCCTCGCCGATTTTGGCTATTTCCTCGAATAAGCCGTCAACGATCTTGGCCGACGCATTGTCAGCGTCAATTAGTACAGCAAGTCGCGGTGAACGTGTTTCAGGCATTCGATAGCTCCAATCTGTCCTAATGGACCGAAGACCACAAGATGGACAAGGGGCCCATGCCTCACAAGCCCGAAAGTGTCAGATGCTATCGGACCACGCGCAGTTTGCTGGCAAGGGGAGTCGCGTCAGGATCGTGCGCGGATAAATCGTCGGATGACCTGAACAAAAAAAATGGGCCAGCGAAAACCGCGGCCCATGAAGCGTGAAGGTCAATAAACCTCCAGAGGGGAACAGCTGCTGCGGCGGCACTGGGAGGAAATCCGCCATGTGCATCAGCTGTGTGCACTATGATTAATTTTTGATCGGAAGGAAAACATTTATTGTGCAATGCAGCTATGCGCGTGCTGCACCGCCACGGACGACCCATCGAGACGGGCTTGATCGTCAAGCGGCGTCAGACGTCCCCGCCGTTTCCCCGCGCGCCGCGGTCGCCAGGACCTCATCGACCTCCCGAACCTGTTGGCGCTTGTCGGAAAGGTCGTCCGCGAACGCGAACATGCCGCCGTCGCGCGAGCGATAGGAGACAAGACCGCCGCTCGGCCTCGTGCAAGCGATACCGATAGCGCTCCTGCGCCTCATCGACACCGTCGAGCGCATGCTCGAGCCGTGAAACCGCGCCGAGCGGCGTCATGGTGACGGCAAGATCGAGCTCCTGGGTTGCGCCGGTGCGCTGCAGCAGGGTTGTGTAGTGATAGCCGTCGATTGCGGTAACCGCCATACGTCGCGGCATCGGCGCTGCCGCGCGCAACCAGGTCGCGCACAGATGCGATCGGCGCGGGGAGGTGGCGCAGTTGGACCGGCAGCTTGGCGGCGACTTCGTCGTACACCTTGTCGGAGAGGTCGCAGTAACCGTGGAAGTAACGGATCGCCTCGTCGATGCGCAGCGCGAAGAACACGTATGTCACCGAGCCGGTGAGGAATTCCCGCATCGCGAACAGCGAGCCGCGGATCCAGAGCGGCGGCAGGATCTCGAACATGTAATCGTGCTCGGCCTCGGGGATTTCGAACCATTCGCCTGCATAGAGCGGAGTTGCGTCACGGTCCCGACGATCGGGTCGCTGGACGTGGCGGTCGAACGTGGGAAACATCTGCTGGCGGCTTGCGACGCCCTGAAACACTTGCGGAGGGAAGAGGCCATTTGCGGCTCCTTGCGCGGGCGGACCAAGCGCGGCTCAGTCCTCTCGACCCTGCCATCTTCTTCAGTCCTTCGTGATCCGTTTCCTGCCGCCGGCATCGCGACCTCCCGCATCCAGGGCTGGCTTTAGCCGGGAGAAGCCTCCCTTGACGCGGCCGGCTCGCCTGCGGCACGCCTCTTCCTCTTTCGCTTCTTCCTCCAATTTCTGTTTCTCGCTGCCCCGCTTCGGGCGTAGCTTCTGAACTTCGTTCCAGTCTTCTTGTGACGGGCGAAGTCGCATCCAGTCGCATCCCGCCTCCTCGGCAAGTGCGCGTAGTCGCTCGGCAAACATCTCGCCTTGTGGGTTGGCGTCGGTGGCAGCGACAAGCTGGACGTTGGGGCCCGACGCAAGCCTGCGGAGTGCCGCGGCCGTGGTCGGCGACCAGCCGCCGCCGGTGCTGAGGTAGAGTGTGCCGTCTCGCAGGCCCTCGATTGCCGCAAGGCTCATCGCGTCGATCGCAGCTTCCGTGACGGCCAGTCGCACCGCTGCACGCGACCCCAGACGAAAGAGAACCTTCGTTCCTCCCGAGGCGAACCCGCGGTATTGCGGACCGCGCGCCTCCCAGCCTGTGACACCGCCTGCCTCGTTCGTATGGGCGGCCCACATGGTGCCTTGCGGACCTTCGCGAAGAAGGTTGCGTTTGATCGCCGAGCATAAAAGAACCGTCGGCAGGCAACGCACGTCCTGCAGGTACCGCCATGTTGATGAACCCCGCCAGGGGCGGCGGCGCGCCTGCCAGCGATCGCCAAGCGGAAGGTCGGATTGGCCGTCCGGAATGCCAGGCTGCCACTCAGCCTTGGAAATATGGAAGCCTATGAGGTCCGCGACCTTTGCGACGCATGCCGAAAAGCCAACACGGTCAAGGTGCTCGACCAATCCAAAGATATCGCCTTTCGCATCGCTGAGCGGATCGAACCATCCACGCCCTCCATGCGTCACGATGATGATCTCACTGCCGCGGCGGTACTTGACCGCCCGCCGGGTGCTTTCCTTGACGTCAATGGCAAACCCGTTCTTATCCAGCACGGCGGCGCAGCTTACCTTGTCGCGAAGCGATTCTATTTCTCTTCTCTCCATTTTCCTTCCGATCGCGAAAGCGATCGCCTCCTGCTCGTCAGTTCTATTCATCGGCCACTTCAGCGGCCGCGAAGAGCAAAGGACGCAAGGGCGCGGCTGGCAATTTGGTGAATCGTGCAAGGTCGACCGCGGCGAAGCCTCCCTTGCGGCCTGCCGCTCGCTAGCGGCACGCCGCAGGCCATGCCGCCGGCTCAATGCCAAGGCGTGTATTCATGGACGATCTCAAGATCGTTCATCGGCGTCGATTGCGTCGGACGGCAGGACGCCGTTATCCGCCGTCGACGGAGAAGAGGGTGACCGGGACCATCAGGTTGCGGGAGAGCTGGAAAGCGTGGGACTGGGCGAGTGAGAGATTCGTGCGACATGTGAGTGGTTCCTTCGGAGCGGCCCAATTCCCGCTCGATCACTCCACAAAAGGCCCGCCCGGGGAGGGCGCGATCACCGCTGCGCGACGCGGAAGCGGCCGCAGCATGGCTAGCGGACCGCTCGCGGGTGGAAGATCCGGAACCGGGCCAGGACTCCATCAACAGAGAGCGGGATTGGACTGGTTAGGGAGGTGCCTCACGCAACGACGCTCGACTGCATCGACCAGGTCACGATCTGCGGCCTGCGGTCTCGAAATGCCGGGCGGATTTCATCGGCCGCCTGCCTGCGCGATGCCATCGTATCGACCGGCTTATGGCATATTTGAACTCGGTGATTCCCCTGATGAGAGAGGATTGAGATAGCCAACGATATCAGCATCGGAATGTCTTTGTTCTTAGCTTAGAGGATGGCCGGGAACAGAGGTTGCCGACTTCTATGAGGCCGCTTTTGGTGCCCAACAGATCGACTTTTGCAATCTGGATGGCGCTTTGGCGGGCTTTGCAATGCGCTTTGGCGCAATGCCCGTTGCAGTCGCTGGATCCAATCCCCGGCGCGAGCAACACCCTTCTTACGGCGGCCCTTTTTCCCGAAAGCGCTGGGCAGTCAGCGCCATTTTCACGATCAACGTGATGACATTGAGCAAACCGCCGGCGCGGTGTGACTGCCGGAGCGATTGTCCGCGATGAGATAGAGACGGACATTTCTTGGCCGCCGCGAGGCCTCGATCTTCGATCGTTCGGCCCGCTCTGGGCGCTGGTCGAACGAAGGGCAGCGCGCGTCTGGAAAGCCGCCCAAGCGCTTTCCACATCGGTCGCGTTCGTCATCAGCCCAGCGATCAAAACTTTTCGATCAATGTTTATGAGATGGCCGAGGTCATCTCGTCTTTCGGTAGGTCCAAAGTTGTGCCGGCGGAATGTTGCGCATCATGAAAGCCAGATGACGGACCTCGTATCCGGCGGGAAGCGCGACGACTGGAGAGAGCAATCCATAGGTGATTTGGACGACGGGCCGCCCTGTCGGAATCCGTTCGAGAAGATCGAGGATCAGCGACAATCGCTTTGAAGGCGGCAAATGAAGGAGGGGCACAGCGGAGATGACGCAGTCGAACTTTGCACCTCGCTGAGCGCCCAGAACGAGATCCAGCGCAAAGGCGTCTCCACATCGAACGTCGACCTCGGGAAACTCCTGCTGAAGATGCCGACAGAACTCGGGCGAATACTCGATGGACAAGAGCTCCTTGGGCCCAACGCCGCGCGCCAGGATCTGTTTTGTGATTACGCCGGTTGCCGGACCCAGTTCAAGGACAGGAAGGCTGGAGAAAGGATCGATAACGCTTGCCATCTTCTTTGCCGTCGCAACGGAAGTGGGCGTTATGGCGCCTACCGCTGTGCGGTCGCGCTTCCAGCCCTTCAGGAACGCGATCTCATCCTTGAACTTCAACCCCAGCCGCTGCCGCACGCCCATTTTGCCTCCGCTTTGACACCCGATCAGAATCATGGGAGCGACAAACACCGTCAAAATGCGACAAATGCAAGCCCGGCGGCGGCATTTTCAGCTCAACATCGCCTTTTGCTCATAAAAGAAACCCGCGGCGAGCACCATTCACTACCAAGCCACGCCCTTTGGGCGCCTTGGTTCTCCGGTTCAGACCGGCATACTTCGAAAGAAATGCCAGCTTTACCATATTCTCGGGAGTTCCATCACAGTTAAAGCACACTCACAATGATCGCTGAGGGCTCCCCGATCAGGCTGTCAACGAACCAATCAATTCGTCACGTCTCCAAAAGCGAGCGACATACGATTTTGTCGGAATACGTCGACGCGGCGCACGGGCGAGGAGCCATGCCCCGACATTTTGATGATATGCCGTTTTTGGTGGCATGAAATTTGTACGAAATCAGTCGTGGAGGAATGCACCACGACATTCGATCCGAGGTTGGGCATCTTCTATGTTTAGCAGCGCGGCAACAATTGCAATCGAATCTGTGGCTTTCGGCAGGGGCAGTGAACCGCATGCGGCACGAAAAGCCTCCTCTGACAATCTGGTCGCAAATTTAAGGGCGCGACCAAAGCTATTCCCGCAAAGGGGTATGAGGGTATGAGCGCAAAGATTTTTCCGGATTGGAAGAAAACCAGGTTTTGTAGCCTGGTTAAACGAATTGTCACCGCAAGTTTCAGCCTGCTGCTGCTGACCGGGGTGGCACAAACCCAAGCGCTGCCAAAACTGAAGATCGATCGCAACGCGATCTCGGTGTCGGGCCTATCATCGGGAGCGTTCATGGCCTCGCAGTTGCAGGTCGCGTATTCATCAAGTTTCATGGGAGCCGGCATTGTCGCTGGTGGACCTTATTTTTGCGCTATGGGCAATCTCACCTATACGGGAATCTGCATGGGCCAAGTGCCGCGCGTTCCTCCAAATCCTGCGATGTTGTTCGCTGCGGCGGAAACGTCTTCGCGGATCGGCGCCATCGACCCGCTTTCCAACCTTGGATCAAAGAAGATTTACATTTTCAGCGGTACGGCCGATACGATCGTCAAGCAAAGTGCCGTCGATGCTAGCGTCCAGTTTTTCAAATTGGCCCGAGTTCCCGATTCAAACCTCGCCTATGTCAGCAATTACCCTGCCGGTCACTCGTTTGTTTCGAAGGTCTTCGGGAATTTGTGCCCGACCAACGCAACGCCGTACATCAACGAATGTGTGAACGATCCCCCAAATACTGCCAACGACAACAATTACGACCAGGCTGGCGCGATTTTGCAGTTCATCTATGGCAAGCTTAACCAGCCGGCCGCCAAACCAACTGGGAAGTTGAGGGCGTTCGACCAGAAACTCTACGGGGCCGCCAACCCGGTGTCGAGCATGGCGGATGTGGGGCATGTCTTTATCCCCGACAGCTGCGGCAAGCCTAGGGCCAACTGCAAACTGCATGTTTCCATCCATGGCTGCCGCCAATCGCAGCAATCGATTGGGGACGATTGGTATACCAAGCTCTATCTGAATAACTGGGCGGATACCAACGGTATCATAGTGCTGTATCCGCAAGTCAATAAGTCACTCCGGAGGCCGTATAATCCCCGGGGTTGTTGGGACTGGTGGGGCTTTACAGGCAGCAACTATGCGATCAAGGGTGCTGTCCAAATGGACGCCATTATGAAGATGATCGCTGCTCTGGGCGCCCTCTGACGGCGAAGCGCCAAGACACCTGCAGTTATCGCCGTGGCGACATCCGTTCTCCTTGGGTGGACCGAGTGTTACCACACGCGGGCATCATAACCGCGTTGCGCCTTGGGGCCGAGCTTAACCTTGACCATATTGGCGAGATTCGACGCCCTACGGCATCTTCTCCCGAGCGTTCGAAAGGAATTTCACTTCAGATTACCATCGTTCGAGAGATCGAACGTGACGACCTTCTGCGCATGGACAAAGAGGTTCTTATGAGTTTCTACGCGCGGCATCGGAATGAAAATGACGCGCGAACTGTAATCCATTTGGCATCGCGCCAACCTATCTCGGTTTTGATTTTTGCGGTTTTAACACGATGGTGAGATTCCAAAGCTCTCGAACGTCTAGATTTCTAACCGTATGAACTTATAGTGATTGTTTGAGTCACTCCCGCTCGAAAAGTCTTGCGCGCCCTCTTGACCCTACCTCGCTAGCTACCCATTTCATCTGTCGTCGACGCCAAAAAGAGTCGACTACGTCAGGGGCGCCGAGCTTCTTGGCGTTCCTCGTATCTATGTTGCTCCGTGGAGGATGTAGCTATGAGAACAAACCTCGATCTTACCCCTTTCTATAGGTCCAGCATCGGCTTCGACCGCATATTCGATCTTCTCGAAAATGCCAGCGTTAACGCCGACAAGTGGCCGCCTTTCAACATCCTAAAACTCGGCGAAGACACGTATCGCATCGCGATCGCGGTGGCAGGTTTTGCCGAAAGCGAACTGACGATCACCCACGAGGCAAAAATGCTCGTGGTGAACGGCGCGAAGTCCGAGGACGACGAAGCACTGTATCTGCATCAAGGCCTTCCCGTAAGGTCGTTTGTGCGCAGATTTGAGCTGGCTGATCACGTGATCGTCGAAGGAGCAAAGCTCGAAAACGGGCTACTCCTCATCAATCTCAAGAAGGAAACACCTGTGGAGATGAAGTCGCGTCGGATTGCCATCCAAGCCGAGACTGCCAAAGCCGCTTCAAAGCAGATTGAGGGCGCCAAAGCCTAGCGTGATGCGCACCTGCTTACTCCTCGGCTGTTCCCGAACCGCCAAGGACGTCATCGCACGACAGGAGAAAAAAACCGAAGAAAGGATGATAGTCATGAGTGTACGTGACCTGATCCCATGGAGCCGTGGCAACAGCCAGGTTCCGAACGTCTATCGTGGCGACGACATAGACCCGTTCCTGTCGCTTCACCGCAATGTCAACCGTCTGTTCGACGAAGTCTTCCGCAGTTTCGGTCCGCCATCGTTGTTTGGTGGCACATCGCCGATTGGCGCCGAGTGGCCGCACGTAGAGATCAAGGAGAATGACGACGAAATCCGAGTGATAGCGGAAATTCCGGGCATCGATCCAGAGGATATCGAGTTGCTGCTGAAAGACGGCGTGCTTACGCTTCGTGGTGAAAACAAGTCCGATACCGAGGACAAGGATCGCGGGTTCAGCGAGCGTTATTACGGACGCTTCGAACGGCGACTGGCTTTGGGTCGCCAGCTTGATGAGAGTAAGGTCGCCGCAACGTTCAAGAACGGCCTTCTTACGGTGACGCTGCCGAAGACCGAGAAGGAGCGAGCCAACGTCAAGCGGATCGCCATCGACAACACCGAATAATACCGACAGCTGCAAGCTCGCCGGGTACAAACGCACCCGACGAGCTTCGGCAACGGCGACGCTGTCTTACGGTCGCGATCGAAAATACCATCCCGGGCGCTGCGCTTTTGGTCGCAGCGCCAATGGGCACTTAGTGGGTAAGCAGAGGTGGAGGCGGGAAGTCCAATACATTGCTCGTATAGCTTTCGACCAGCGCACTGAACGGAGTGCCGTCCTGAAGCTTCAGCACTGCATGATGTTCGAGAAGAAAGGGCGGTAGTATAAGAGATCCCGTTGCGGGTGTCGGTAGTTCCTTTTCCACGTCCCATCCTTCTGGAAGAGGGGACCACAGCAAATTGGAAGATAGATTTGTGCGGGTGAATTTAAGAGATTGGACGGCTCTGCCAAAGGCAACGTCGCTCGTATTCAACGCTTTATTCATGTCCATTGTCAGCCTTGCCGGAACATACCAATTGTCAGCCTCAGAAAGGACGCGATTGCCGCAAACGAGGCGGACATGTCGGTAGGCGATGGGCTCGTCGGGGCCGACCGCCAGAAGTTCTCGGATGCGGCTATTGACGGGCTTGTCTCTCCCGCGTACCCGCTGTGCAACGATCTTAGAACCTTGCGGTGCGAGATTGTGTCCGGCACACCACCGGTCGAGCGTCAAAGTGGCACTAGCATTACTCAGGAGAGTTGCATTCAAGGTCTGGAGAATCGCAAGCGCCTCAATCCGTGCCGTTGGCGTGTTTGGCCATTGCACCGTGGTGAACGATTCCTGCGCCGATATGCTATGCGCGGCCAGCATGATCGCAGCAGCAGGTGCAAATGCGATAACCCGTATAAACTTCCAACAGTAAATTGACACGAAAAGTCATCCTTTGTGCGAGTTTGATGAGCGGTCGAGACGATATTTATTGCCAGGGAGGCTTTCCCACAAGAACGCTCGAAGGTGACTTCTAAAAGGCTGTGTGAGCGGACCTACCGTCCCGCTTTCAAGGTTTCCGTAGATACCTGGCACCAATGATGGCTGCTGAGCGCATCATGACGGACGTTACCTCTGCCTTGGGAAACCGGCCGGTTTATGTCCGAGGCGGCACCCGTCGTCCCAGCGTGAAAACCGATGCGGCGATAATCCATGACGTAAATGGGTGCGATCCAAAGAATCGATTTTTCCAATAAGTCGAGTGCCGTTAGAACGCGCTGAATTTGGCTTAGCGCGACAGCACGACGGTTTTGCCACGGAGTTCTGACGGAATGATAGCCGTCATGGCGATCAAGGAGTGAAGCAGCTTCGCTCACTCCAGACTGACGGACTAGGTGAGTGCGTTGTGGCCGATATGCGAAAACGCGGAGAATGTATGTGCGGGATTGTGGGTATTGTCGGCCATCATCCGGTTTCGGACCGGTTGATAGACGCATTGAAACGGCTTGAATATCGTGGCTACGATTCGGCAGGCGTCGCGACGATCGACGGTGGAGCGCTCCATCGCCGGCGCTGTGAGGGCAAGCTCCTCAACCTTGAAGCAAAGCTGAAAGAACTGCCCCTGGCGGGCACAATCGGCATTGGCCATACGCGCTGGGCAACCCATGGCGCGCCGACGGAACGCAATGCCCACCCACATTTTAGCGACGGCATCGCAGTCGTCCACAATGGGATAATCGAGAATTTCGCCGAATTGAAGGATGAGCTGACCGCGGCCGGCACCGAGTTCCAAACCGACACCGACACGGAGGTCATCGCGCATCTCGTGGCAAGACTTCGCCGGGACGGCATGGCCCGGCGCGAAGCTATGCATGCGATGCTGAAGCGCGTCCGAGGCGCTTACTCGCTGGCTCTGCTCTTCGAGGAGGACCCTTCGACCATCATGGCTGCCCGGAATGGCCCGCCGCTCGCGATCGGTCACGGAAGCGGCGAGATGTTTCTCGGATCGGACGCGATTGCGCTGGCGCCCTTCACTAACGAGATCACCTACCTGATCGACGGCGATTGGGCGGTCATCGACAAGACTGGCGTCCGTATCTTCGATATCGACGGAAAGGTCACCACCCGACCGCGGCAGATCTCGGTGGTGACGGCCCATATGATCGACAAGGGCAACTATCGCCATTTCATGGAGAAGGAGATTTACGACCAGCCGGAGGCCATCTCCGATACCCTTGGCCATTACATCAACTTCAGCGACAATCAGGTGGTCGCGGCTTGGCGCGACACCGTCTTCACCAACGTGCAAAGCTTGGCGATCTCCGCCTGCGGCACTGCGTACTTGGCCGGACTAATCGGCAAATACTGGTTCGAGCACTACGCACGTCTGCCGGTCGAAATTGATGTCGCCTCCGAATTTCGGTACCGCGAAATCCCGTTCTCGCCACAGGTGGCAGCTCTCTTCATCTCACAGTCGGGCGAGACGGCCGATACACTTGCTTGCCTACGCTATTGCAAGGAGCACGGCTTGAAGACCGGTGCAGTCGTCAACACGCCCGAATCGACGATAGCACGAGAGTCCGACACTGTGTTCCCGATCCTCGCCGGACCGGAGATCGGCGTTGCGTCTACGAAGGCCTTTACATGCCAACTCGCCGTATTGGCTGCGCTCGCGGTTGCTGCCGGCAGGGCGCGTGGCACCCTTACGGAGAAGGAGGAACAGACACTGGTCGCCCGGCTTGCCGAGATGCCGCGCGTCATTGGGCAGGTGCTCAACAGCATCCAACCCAGGATCGAACTTCTGTCGCGTGAATTGGCAAAGTGCCGCGCCGTGCTCTATCTTGGCCGCGGAACCAGCTTCCCTTTGGCCATGGAAGGCGCCCTGAAACTAAAGGAGATTTCCTATATTCACGCGCAAGGGTATGCTGCCGGCGAACTGAAACACGGTCCAATTGCTCTCATCGATGAGAACATGCCGGTTATCGTGATCGCACCACACGACCGCTTTTTCGATAAGACCGCTTCCAACATGCAGGAGGTTGCGGCCCGCGGCGGACGGATCATCTTGATCACGGATGAGAAGGGCGCTCGCGCCTTGAAGCTCGACACGATGCAAACAATCGTTCTTCCAAATGTGGACGAGATCATTGCGCCGATGATCTTCTCGCTGCCGGTCCAACTACTCGCCTATCATACGGCCGTGTTTGCGGGCACGGACGTCGATCAGCCGCGCAATCTGGCGAAATCAGTCACCGTCGAATAGGTCATCGTTTCCGTAAGGGACGAATGACAGAGTTTAGATGACTTATAACTGCTGAGCATTTGGAGATCGACATGCCGCAAACGAAGATATTTGGCTTCTCGGGGAACATAACACGACCGTCCACGACGCGCACATTCGTCGACCATATCGTCGGGCAATTGGCAATCAAAACGCGAGCGGTGGCGCAGTCCTTCGATGTCGATGACCTTGGACCTTCACTATTGGCGGCCAAACGGCTAGACGACCTCAGCGCTCAAGCACGCGGGGTCGTAGACCAAATGCTGGAGGCAGACGTCCTGGTTGTAGGCTCACCCACCTACAAGGGCAGTTACACCGGCCTATTCAAGCACTATTTCGATTTGCTCGATCCAACATCGCTGAGGGGCAAGCCTATCATCATCGCTGCGACGGGCGGAGGCGAGCGTCATTCGCTTGTCGTCGAGCATCAGTTGCGCCCTCTGTTCGGGTTCTTTGAAGCGCTTGCGATGCCGACCGCAATCTATGCCACCCGTAATGACTTCGCCCACGGGGAGGTGATTTCCGAGGCCATCCGCATGCGTGTAGGCCGGGCTGTCGAGGAAGCAGCATACGCAATAGGATGACCAGACGCAGCAAACGTCGGCGCAACAGGCTCTATTGTCCCACGCGAACCTTAAGAGGCGATTTAGCGGTATTCACCGCCTCGAAGACAACGTTGACTCTGTGTTTCCCTGGTCCAATCGGATGCCAGTGTCCTCAAAACGCTAGCCTCTCCCCGGCCGTAGGTGGTCTTGTTATAGTTGGCGAGTGCGCCCAATCCTGGCTCAATCCAGCAGCTGATTGGCGATCTCTGACGGAGTCGCCGACAAAAAACTGCTGCTTTGGACGGCGGAATAGCCCGACATCACTGGTGTCGCCAAGATGTTTTGAACAGTTGAGTTTTGTCACCTTCGAGACCGTCAGGCATTTCAACTTTGCACCACAACAGCCGACATTTTTGACGCCACGGTTGAGCGCGGACACCCGTGAACTGCGAGGAATTGCCATTTGAGAAAACCGTGTCTTCTACTCGCTGCCGTTCTTGTCTGTGCAGCACTCCAGTTTCCCTGCGCCAATAGCATGGCTGAACAGGCGGCCGCACCCGCTCTGACGGTTTCTCTGACGGCGCCGGCAATACGGGACTGGCCGGAGACCGTTCCCGCGAGCGGCTGGTTGAAGCCCTGGCAGGAAGCAATCATCGCGTCCGAAACGAGTGGCCTGCGCATCACCGACGTCCTGGCGGATGTCGGGTCCGTGGTCACGAAGGGGCAGACGCTGGCCCGGCTTTCGCAGGAGAGCGTGCTGGCGGACCTTCGCAAGCAGGAGGCGGCTGTCGTGACTGCCAAGGCAAATCTGACAAAGGCCAAGGCGAATGCGGATCGTGCACGCCAGCTCAGCACTTCGGGGGCCCTCGCCGACGAGAAAATCACTGGATATCTGGCCGACGAGCAGACGGCGACGGCAAGCCTGACATCCGAGGAAGCCGCGCTCGACAGTGAAAAGATCAAGCTTGCGCAGACGACTATCACCGCCGCCGACGATGGCCTCATAACCTCGCGTTCGGCCGATCTCGGCGCCGTCGTCTCCACCGGCACCGAGCTGTTCCGCATGGTGCGCCAGCAGCGTGTCGAATGGCAGGCCGAAGTATCGGCGCGTTATCTGCCGCGCATTTCGGAAGGCTTGAGCGTTAGGATCAACGGGCCGGAAGGTCACGTCATTGCCGGCAAGGTGCGGCTTGTCGGACCCTCGGTCAGCACCGACACCAGCCGGGCGATCGTCTATGTCGCGCTTCCCGCCGACATTCGTCCGCGGACCGGCCTCTACGTCACGGGCAGCATCGAGTTGCAGACCACACCGGCGCTCACCGTCCCCGAGACCGCAATCGTGTTCCGGGATGGCATCAGCTACGTCTTCACCGCCGGCGAGGACAAGCGGGTGCGACGGGTCCGCGTCGAAACCGGCCGCCGCAACAATGGTGAAGTCGAGATCGTCTTCGGCATCGATCGGTCGTCGAAGGTCGTGACGTCAGGCGGTGCCTTTCTGTCGGACAATGACCTCGTGAAGATTGCGGAGAAGAACTGATGAATTTCTCCGCCTTCTCGATCCGCAATCCCATACCAGCGATATTGCTGTTTGTGATGTTTGGATTTGGTGGGCTTTGGGCATTCAAACAGCTGGCGGTTCAGTACTTTCCGGATATGGACCTGCCGACCATCAGTGTCACCGCCACGCTCGACGGCGCTGCGCCGACGCAGCTCGAGACGGAGGTTGCCCGCACCATCGAGGATAGCCTCACCTCCTTGAGCCATCTCGATCATATTCTCACGACGATCACCGACGGCACCGTCTCGACCAAGGTATCCTTCAAGCTGGAGAAAGACAGCGAAACGGCCCTCAATGAGGTCCGCAATGCCGTCGATAGCGTCAAGGCCGATCTGCCGGCACAGATGGCGACGCCGATCATTACGAAGGCCACCGTCCAAAGCTCCGCACTTGTCACCTATGCCGTCCGCTCGACCGCTCTCAACGAGACCGAACTCTCCTGGTTTGTCGATAACGATCTGACCAAGGCACTGCTATCGGTCCCGGGCGTCGGCCAGGTCAACCGCATCGGCGGGATCGATCGCGAGGTCCATGTCGATCTCGATCCTTCGACGATGGCGTCGTTCGGCGTCACCGCCGCGACCGTATCAGCGCAGTTGAAGGCCGTGCAAGCCGACAAGTCTGGCGGCCTTGGCGAAGTCGGCGGCACGCGTCAGACATTGCGCACGCTCGGCGCCGTAGAGTCGGTCGAGGCCCTGAGGGAGCTCACTATACCGCTCGCTAACGGGCAGCAGGCCCGACTCGACGACATCGCCTCGGTCAAGGACAGCTTCGCGGAGCGCACCTCGATGGCCTATCTCGACGGCAAGCCGGTGATCGCCGTCGAAATCAAGCGTTCGAACGGGTTTTCCGACAGCAGCGTTTCGGCTGACGTTAACACGGCAATGAAAAATTTCGCAGCGTCGCATCCCAATGTGCAGATCCATGCAGTCTACAGCCTGATCGGGTCAATTCTCGGCAATTATGACGGCGCGATGCACATACTGTATGAGGGTGCGATCCTGGCGATCGTGGTTGTCTGGCTCTTCCTTCGGGACTGGCGCGCGACGATCCTGTCGGCTGTGGCACTGCCCTTGTCGGTCATACCGACCTTCCTGGTCATGTACCTGGCGGGCTTCAGTCTGAACGTCGTCACCTTGCTGGCGCTGTCGCTTGTGGTAGGTATTCTCGTCGACGACGCCATCGTCGAGATTGAAAACATTGCCCGCCACCTGCAGATGGGCAAGCGGCCGATCGATGCCGCGATGGAGGCGGCCAACGAGATCGGGCTGGCCGTCATCGCCACCACCTTCACGCTGGTCGCCGTCTTCCTGCCGACGGCATTCATGAGCGGCATACCGGGCCTCCTGTTCCGTCAGTTCGGCATCACCGCCGCTGTTGCCGTCGTTGCCTCGCTTGTCGTTGCGCGTCTGCTTACCCCCATGATGGCAGCCTATTTCATGAAGGCTCATCCGTCGGAGCAGAAGGATGGCCGAATCATGCGCGCCTATATGGCGCTCGCGAAGGCTGCCCTCGATCACCGGAAGACAACAGTGGCCGTGACTGCCGTCGTCGTTGCGGTTTCGCTTTCCGTTATCCCCCTCTTAAGAACGGGATACCTGCCAGCCGCTGACGACTCGCGGACGCAGATCACGCTCACCCTGCAGCCCGGCGCCACTGTCGAGCAAACCGACGCCGCAACCAGGAAGGCCGCAGATATTCTCAGTGAGATTCCCGACGTGACACATGTGTTTGCGGCTATCGGCTCGGGATCCTCGGGCGGTGGTGCGACGGTCGCCAGGAGCAGTGTCGGGTCTGCCGCGATCGTCGCCACGCTGACGCCGATTGATGAGCGCGACCGCAAGCAGTCGGAGATCGAAAACGATATCCGGCAGGCGCTCTCCGTCCTCCCCGGAGTGCGTGTGGCGGTCGGTATCGGCAACGGTACCAAGCTCGAGTTCACTCTGGCCAGCGACGATGCCAGTGCGCTCGATAGCGCAAGCACGGCGCTCGAGGAGCAGTTGCGCACGCTGCATGGCATCGGTGCGGTGACATCAACGGCCGCAAGGCAGGCGCCGGAAATTCAGATCACGCCCGACTTTGCGCGCGCCGCAGCGCTCGGGGTAACGTCGAATGCGATCGCCAGCGCCGTGCGCGTGGCGACAAATGGGGAATATTCCTCCGACCTGCCGAAGCTCAACCTGCCGCAACGCCAGATCCCGATCGTCGTCCGCTTCTCGCCGGAAACGCGCACCAGTCTGGATGATATCAAGACCATGCGGGTGGCCGGCACCAATGGCAATGTCGATCTCGGATCGATTGCCGATGTCCGCATCGGCGGCAGCCCTTCGGAGATCGACCGTATCGACCGCATGCGCAATGTCACCGTTTCCGTCGAACTCAACGGCCGCATTCTGGGCGATGTCAACCGCGAGGCGAAGGCGCTGCCGGCTCTCCAGCATCTGCCGCCAGGCGTTACGCTGGTGGAACAGGGCGAGTTGCAGCGCAGCTCCGAGCTGTTCCAGAGCTTCGCGCTTGCGATGGCGATCGGTGTGTTCTGCATCTATGCGGTGCTCGTCCTGCTGTTCCACGATTTCCTGCAGCCGCTCACGCTTCTGATGGCCCTGCCGCTCTCGCTCGGCGGCGCGCTGGTGCCGCTGGTGGTGACGGGCACCAGTTTCTCGATGCCTGCCGTCATCGGCCTTCTCATGCTGATGGGCGTTGTGACGAAGAACTCCATCCTTCTCATCGAATATGCGATCATGTCACGTCGCCGAGGCATGTCCCGGTTCGATGCGCTCGTCGATGCCTGCCACAAGCGGGCGCGGCCGATCGTCATGACCACCATAGCCATGGCCTCGGGCATGCTGCCGGCCGCGCTCAGCCTGTCGGGTGGGGATTCCAGCTTCCGGCAGCCGATGGCCATTGTGGTGATCGGAGGCGTGATGATATCAACGCTGCTCAGCCTCATCATTATCCCGGTCATCTTCACCTTCGTCGACGACCTGCAAAATTTGCTCAAATCGTTCAATCGCCGAGCGCTTCGACGCCATGCGACCTGCGGGCGAGAGACGGAGTTCAGTAATTTGCCAGGCGATCTCGGCGGCGATACAGGGAAATCCCTAGAGATGACTCCATCTCAGCATAAAGTCATCGAACCCACACCTTGATCGGGACTGGAGGCGTTTTTGGCAAACGCTTCTCGTTGTCGATCAAATCACGCGAATTCCAACCCTCGGCCTGTCATTGATATTGCCTCCTGCGGTCAAGTGCGAAGCTCGGCGCCTTCTTTGTTGCGGCAGTCGCGCGTGTGGATACTATGCGCGGCAGCAGATAATGCATTTTAATTTTAGCCTTTCAGTTGAGGCGGAAGAGGACATCATTGCGATCGCCGAACAAGGTGTAAGCATGTTCGGATCCACACAGGCGAGGCGATATCATGATGACTTGTTCGCTGTGCTTGACCTCATTGCCGCCAACCCGCGAATGGCACGTGAGCTGGAAGAGATTTCGCCACCGTTAGAATTCATCCGTTCGAGGCCCATCCTATTGTCTACAAGATCGAGGAAAACGGAGCAATTTTCGTGATCCGAATACGCCATAGACATGAAGACTGGACCGGCGATCCTGTCTTGGACTCACTGAGTAGACCAACATGCATCATTGTGTGAGAGGCGTTACGGTCGGGCTGTGACGCATGTCAGATCAGCTACATCGCCGTTATCCTGTGCTTTTTCTCCTGATTTTTTGGAGGAGATGGCCTAACCGATTTGCCGGACAGCAGTCTGGAGAGTTCGTTCTAAGATAACGTCGGGGACTGAGTGACGCAGCAGTTCGATTTGTTTGTTTCAAGTGAGACACCTTCCGCGAAGGCAGCTGCTTCATTGCCTGCCAAGCGCCAACGGTCAGCTGCTTTAAGTGAGGACGATATGGTGCAGCAACTCCAGGCGACCGGCCGATATCGCATCCTCAAAAAACTCGAACCGCGTGCCATCGCAACGGAGGCGCGGCCCGGATTCCCGTTGAAGTGAGGTGGCTCCTGATCGAGGCTCGCCCGGGCAAAGGAACCTTCGTTCGCGAGGGGCCCGCAAGTCCCGCCGAGGTTGTCGACCTATCTTGGCAATCTGTCGCGCTTGGAGCTGCGCGGGGAGACGGTGGTTTTTTGGAAACTTCATTGACGCTTCCACCAGCCGACGGCTTGATCTTGAGCATGGGCTACCTGCCGCCTGATCTACAGGCGTCTGGCCTTTTGGCACACGCGCTCCGTCGAGCCGCAGGTCGTGTCGATCTTTGGGATAGACTGCCGATCGAGGGTCTTCAGTCATTGCGGGCGTGGTTCGCGCGCGAGATCGGAAACGGCGCCGTGTTCTCACCCCACGATGTCATCATATGCAACGGCGGACAGGCGGCGATCACTGCGACGCTACGGGCACTTGTGCCGCCTGGACGTCCCATTCTTGTGGAGACGCCGACCTATACTGGCGCTATGTCGGCTGCCCGGGCGGCGGGTCTTGAAGTCATTCCCGTAGCCATTGACGAAAACGGAGTGCGACCGGAACTGCTGGAGGACGCCTTCGAACAGACGGGGGCCCGGGTCTTTTACAGCCAACCAACCTTCTCCAATCCTTCGGGCGTCGTCATGTCGAATGAGCGGCGAGCTGCTGTCCTCGACATTGCTGCAAAGGCAGGCGGGCGCCTTCATCATCGAGGACGACTGGGCGCGCGATCTCGATCTGGCAGGCAACGCACCGGCTCCGCTTGCGACGGCTGATCGCCATGGACACGTTGTTTATATTAGGTCCCTTGCCAAATCGGCTGCACCCGGTTTGAGGGTCGCAGCCGTTATCGCAAGGGGAGCTGCCCTGGCACGGCTGAAGGTGGCTCGCGCGAGTCAAGACTTTTTTGTTTCCGGTCCCTTGCAAGCGGCGGCTTTGGCCGTTGTCTCCGCGCCAAGATGGAAGCCTCATCTCAAGGCCGTCCGCGCTGCCCTAATCGAGCGGCGCGATGTCCTCGTCGGGGTGCTGCGCGAGGAAGTTGGGGATTGCGTGACGTTCCAGGTCCCGACCGGAGGCATGCACCTTTGGCTACGCTTGCCGGATCACGTCTGCGATGTCGCACTCGCTGCAGACCTGGCCCGGAACGACGTTATCGTTGGCGCTGGTCGCCCATGGTTTCCTGCGGACCCAGAAGGCTCTTTCCTGCGGCTAACTTTCGCAGGCCACCCCACCACTCTTGTTGAGGGCGCAAAGCGCCTCAGCCAGGCTATTAAACACAAACTTTAATCTTGGATAACGGAAGGAATAGGGGTTAGTCCGCTGCGCGAGAAGCGGCAGGGCCAGCCACGCTTTCCATTTGACCCAATGCCGGAACGGGTCGAGCCATGCCTTGCACTGCTCGAAGCCGCCGAAGGGTGCCGATTGGGTCTATGAGATCAAATGGGACGGATCCCGCTTGGCCGTCCATATCGAGCCGCAGCGTGTTCGCATCCTTACGCGTGGTGCCATGATTGGACACATCGCTTTCCATCGATTGCCGCGGCAGCAGGTGAGATCGGTGGGAACGCCATCCTCGATCGCGAGGCGGTTGTTCTTGATGAGGTAAGACGGTCAGACTTCCGTGCCCTTCAGCAGGCGCTGGGCGGTCGCGGCGGTAAACGGAGTTCGGGGGAGGCGATTTTCTACGCCTTCGATCTTCTGTACTTCGATGGCCACGATCTCCGCCAGATGGAGCTATCCGAGCGCCGGTAGGCACTTTCCGGCGTGGTACACGGGGACGCGGATGCAGTTATGCCGGGCTACCAGCACCCCGGATGGGTTCATCTTTAAGCAACACCTAAAAAAACGGCGAGCGATCTTGTGACCGCCAGGAGCGCATCATCTTCCAGGCGACCGATCGTTGTGCCAATTCTATCCCGTTTCACGGACATGGCTTTGTCCACCATCACTTGCGAGGCTTTTCGCAATCCGCTTTGCACTGTCGGCTGAATGGTTGGTCGAATGAGCGGCGCGTCGACCAGTGTGCTGGAGATCAGCAGGACAGTGATCGTTCCAGTTGCATCAAACTGATCGGCCTGGATGATTAGTGCTGGACGCGGCTTGCCGAAATCACCGCTGATTGCGACGGTCACAATGTCACCGCGCCTCACGCTTCACCCTCGTCGTCCAGGTCATCGAGAGCGGCGTCAAGGAAGTCTTGCAGACTGGGATCGGCGGCATCGGCAAGGGCTACCTGAACGGACTGACGATGGCATTCGGCGGCAAAACCAGGGCGACGAGTATCGGGAACCCATATTTGCACAGGACGCAGCCCAGCGGCGCGCAACGTCTCACGGCGCTTTTGAACTCGTTCGTTGACCGAGCTTGCCATGATCAAACTCCAATGTGATTGTTACATGTAACATAATGGGCGAGCCCCGCCATGTCAATGAGTCGCAGCAGAGCGTGAAGGTACTCACTCTGGCGGGGACAAGTTGCGGTATATTCAGGCGTCGGTTGGGAGGGGCGGGCTGATCGAGTTCCGGCGCTTGCCTGGGGCCTTTGCCGAAGAACCGACCATTCATCGTCCACAACGACTGGTCGTCAAAATGTGTCGACGAAGTGGATTGGTGACCCGACATTTTCAAAAACAAAAGAGGCAATTACCTCAGAGCGATACGGCACTGTCGCGTACGCTTCAGGATACAGTAAATGCGAACCATCCTGTGCCCATATTTGCGCCGCCCAATGTTTGGCAGATGCGAACGAATGCCAACACAACGCCCGGTCAGTTGGCAACGAGTTTGAGCCAATTCGCGTTGACCCAGCCCTTGTTCTTATAGGGCAGGGGGTGCGTTTTCGTTGAATGGCATCTCACATTGGGGGTCTCGCTCCCGTAGACGACACCGGCCCACTGTCCGCGCTGCTGGAAGGCGATGACCATATCGCCATTGTGAAGTTCGCCAAGCTGGCGGTACTGGCTGCCAGGCCCGGACCTTATTGCGAGAAAGCCGTCCCCGTTGGCTTTTAGTCCGGCAACCATGTTGCTCGAGCAGTTTGCCACCTGACCGTCTCCGCCCTCTTCCAGAATTTGGACGTCCAGGTCACCGCCCGCGGCCGTCGCTTTTTCCGTGGCAGGCTGATCGCTTTTTCCTTGCTCCGGTTTGAAATCCCTGCCGTTCCAGTACAGGGTCGAATAGCAGGTGTCGGACCCGGCGCGGCCGCAGCTACTTCCATGCAGGGCAAGCTTGATCGCCGGTCGCCCTGCGATCTCGACAAAGCCTATGCCCTGCACATAGTCGTCAAAGATGGATTTGTAACTTTTGTTGGGTTTGGCCACGAAAATCTGCGTCTCGCATCCAGCCGAACCGCAAAAGGATGAAGGCATGCCGACACATTTCAAATGAGCGTAATCAAGAATGTAATCCGGAACCTGATCGCCGTTGATGTCCTTGATGCTGACGAAGCCCTTTTCAAGCTTGGCAGGCCCTCCGCAGTCTTTCTTGGACTCGTCGATCGCCGCCTGAACGGGCTGGGGGAGCGACTGCGCCGATGCGGCGCCCGAGCATGCGAGAGCGGCCGCCGCGCTTACCACCAGAATTGCCTTGCGCATTTTTCCCTCCGGAGCAGCCGAATTGCGACGCCTCGCCTGGACATTGGTGTCCGAGACGGCGCGTGTATTGCAAGGAAACATACATGAAAGGGCGAGCGTCTTGTATCGCCTGAACGGGCGATGACCGCGCATATAGCCCAGCACTGCGCCGTCACATTGCGGAATGGACCGCGGACAGTGATCGCAGTGGCCGTAGAGTGACGAACTGCTCGAAGCTCGGCGCCACGCCAAATCCGGCGTCTACAGGCCATAAGGCTAAGCCGCTGCGGGCTGGCTCGCTGCAATTCGTGCAGATTGGCTAATGGGCTCGCGGTCCTTAGCCCTGTCTCTTAAGGTCGATTGCTCCAAGCAATAAAACCTCCGACGAGCATTAGGAATGACGTAAAAAAGAACACTGAATGTATACCGGCATGAGCAGCTAATACGCCGCCAATGGCCGGGCCGAGCACTTGACCCGCGTGCTGCGCCGATGTCGACCAGCCGAGGATCGCGCCGACGGCTTGCTCGGGGACGCTGTGGCGTATCACGCTGCCGATACAAGGTAGCAAGCCCCCTAAAACGAGCCCCATCAATATTCGCAGCCCCACCAACTCCAAAACGTTCGTAACGAAAGCTTGTGACAGAAGGAGTGCCGCAGCGATGCACATTGCGACAACGATAACTTTCCAGTGCCCGACGCGATCTGCTAGTCTTCCAAGGTGCGAGGCGGAAAGAACACTCCCAAACGCTGTACCCGAAATGACCAGACCGGCCCAAAGGGTAACATGACGATTTGGCTCGACGAGTTGCGAAATGTAAATCGCTGTTATTGGTTCAATGGACAGATTGGCGATCATCAGAAGCAAGCCCGTCGCCAGCATTGCCAAGACAGGCCTCCTGCTTGGGATCGTCGACCAACTGTTGGAGTGTTCACGCTCTGTCGTTCGAGCATTGAAATTCTCTCTGATCAAAAATGCGCTGGCAACAAAAGTGAGGAAGACTAATGCCGCAGTCAAAAAGAACGTTTCTCGAATGCCGATTAATGTTGGTAGAAATCCGCCGATCAGCGGGCCGACGAGGTTGCCCCCCATAATCCCCGTGGCCAAGAACCCCAACGCCCAGCCAATACGGTCTTTGGGAACCTGTGTCGCTACCAAAGCATATGATCCAGACGAGTAGCCTCCGAGTAGACCGGCTAAAAATCTCATAGCCAGCAACTGCCATACATCTTGAGCTACACCCATCAAGGCCATCGCTGCGACCACGCCCAAGCTTGCGCGAACCATCATCGCCTTCCGACCGTAGCGGTCGGCAAGTCTTCCCCAGAGCGGGGCAACCAGTGCGGCCGCAAGGAAAGTCACGCCGTACGCCACGCCCGAAAACTGCGCTATGGATGCTTGGTCGCTGACGCCTAATTCCCGGATATATAGGGGTAAGAAGGGAAGTAACATTGTCATGGCAACGGTCGTGGTGAACGAACCGGCAGCACAAACAATAAGGTTCGTCCTCCAATAGGGCGTGCTGCCGTTCAGATACGAGCTCGCATTCCCAAGCTTATTTCCACTGTTGAGCACTGTGAATCGCACTTCTTGCTGGGGCATATGGATTTCGGGCACACATTCGGTGTCAATGCCGACCTCGAACCGACTGCTTCGCTTCCGTGTGCGTCGAGGATTGCTAAAGACGTTATGGATCAGAAGTCCTCCTCAGTCGCGGGATAATCCGCTCTATGGCGGAAGGGATTGACCCTGTGGTCAATGCCTTCTCCGGTAGAATGTACTCTGGTAGATATCTGACATGTTGCTCTTGTAGCCCCCGGTCCGTCCGCTGGATTTAGCCGAGAAAGGAATGTTCGCCGGCAGCTCCCGCCGTTTCGCTACAGGGCTGCAAGGCTCGTGCCAAAAACACCGAAAGACTTCCTGTCAGCTTTTCAGCTATTTAACTTGAGACAAAATGAGTTTGCTCAACAAAACTGTGTCGCAAACCCGGTGCAGACGCGTCAAATGAGATGCTCCCGCCGTCTCAACTATGCATTTCGCGGACATCTTGTAATTTCCGTTGCCAGCAGGTTGTCAACGATGAAATCGATATTGTGTTCTTAGAGCGCGCACGCGAACGCGTCTCTCGTGCCGCTTGTTCTCTGTAGCATTTAGGAGCCGCATAAAAGCGGCAGAGCCGGCTGCTCGGCTGATAACAAGATAGGTTGTCATTCTTGAGTTCAGGAAGTCGGCGACACAGTGAGATCGGTGCGCCATGCTGCGGCACTCGCGAAACCAGCCAAACTTAAATCAGCAGGTTTGGAGCACCTACCGTCGCTCTGCCCCACTTCCCCAAGCATGCAGCACGCCGCGGTGTTGACCCAGATCAACGTAGCCAACCGCATTGCTGGTAATCTTAAGCATTGCTAAATCCGAAGGTTAAATGCGGAGGTGACACAATGCTAGCGGCAGCAAGAAAAGATTATCTCGTCGGCCCGTCGCGGAATGCAATCCCGTGTTTGGGGCGTTGGTGCATGGATTGGGATTTGAGGGGATGGCGATCTTTGAAACGGCTGTCTATGGCGTGGCTGCCCTACGGCGGACGGATTTCGGGCGTGCGCAAGCAAGCATGCGGTTGAGGACGGCGCAGCCGATAGCGACTTCGGTCTGCTGCACGGGAGACGATCTTGCGCGCAAAACGTTTTCCGATGATGGACTTGTATCCCCCAATGGCGGTCTCGATCAGCGAGCAACGGCTCAGCCATTGAATATCGCGAGTTGACCGAAGGCGAAACCGTTGAAGATCGCTGGAACTGCTCTATCCGCGACTGACGACCGTGGGCGCACCGCGGCGAAGAATTTCGCGCGATCCACGATGTCTTTTCCTTTTTTGGATAGCTTCGGCAGCAACCGGCATTCAGTTTGGTTTCATCGTGTGGTAACGGACCGTTGCGCGAGCAAAACGCCCCCCGGAAATTTGCTCGCGCACAATGAACCACACCCGGTTCCTCGGCCCTGCCTCACTGCCTTGAGGTGGGGCCATTTCACTAAAGACCGCTCCAGAACGTCACAGCTTCGCCGCCCCGGTGAAGAAGTCGTCGATCTGCTGGGGCGTGAAGCCCATCGCCTGAAAGCCCTCCTGCATCATCGGCGACGATTTGACGAACGAGCCGGAATATTCATAGGCGATCTGCACCGATCGGTCCTGCGTTTTCACCCATCCATCGACCTGGTCGAGAAGGCCTGCAGCGAGGAGCTGCAGTTTGAATTGGCGCGCTGAAACCATCTCAGGGACAACGATTGGCGCAACATAATCGGCGATCATGCCCCCGCCATTTACCCAATCGACTATGATCTGATTGTCCTCTGCGACGAAGAATTCCCCTTCGTCGGAAACGATACGGATGGATTTCGGATCAGATGCCGTTCGTGTGACGCCGGGAGAAAGCGTCTGGTCAATCGTATCGAGCACCGGCGAGATATCGACCGGTGTGGCCTGCCCGCGAGCGGCGCCGTAGAGCTGGTTTGCTTCAGCGTTGCGAGCATTCGTCAAGTCGGTCATTACCCGCGCCGCACTGTCGGGAGCATCGAAGCCTTCGGATATTCGATGGCGCAACGTCCGTCGTCTTCAACTGCGGCACCGGCGCTCTGGCATGTGCTCGGCCCTCGAAATCGCCCATGTGGCGTTCTCCGCGGTCGCTGCCACCGGCAAGATCAAGCCAGCGACTGTTTCCAAGGAAGGCGCCGCCTACGCGGGCGTCGAGACGATCTGCGCCGATCCATCCCACACCACCACCGTCAATGCCGTTGTGCTCGTCGCACAGGCCTAGTACCCCTCCGCAGAGATTATGACTCTTTGACTGGATAGGCCTTGTGGAGTTTTTCACGGGCTTTTTCGGTGGTGAACATCCATTGGATTTGTG
>NZ_JACHBG010000041.1 GCF_014207095.1 Martinezella lusitana
GCGCAGGTTCATCATGTCGTCGGTCATCGGTGGTGTCCCTCAGGTTGGCTCTAAGCAACCCGACCCTACCGGAAATCACCGATGGCTATGAAATCAAGCTACACCACTCCATGGGACACGATCGGACCGCTTCGCAGAGGAGAGTTTTGAAAAATGGCGCGCCGGCTGTTGGCGTGATTTGTCGCGCTACGCCAAGGACAGGAGTGAAACTGCCCGCGAAGACCCTCAAAACGCCTTCCACCATCCATTGCTTAGATCATTGCGATCCAACCAATCAATTTTACCGATCTTTCGGAGATGCTTATTAGAGGTCGAAACTGAAAATCAAGGCGCCGAATTGCCGGAGCATGAGAGTAAATATGAAGATAAATCGGATAGTTGGGATCGATGTGGCTCGTTCATGTGCGATTTTCCTGGCTATGGGAAGTCACGTCTTGGCGGTGTCCAAATTGGCAGACGTTTTTAAGGGAGCCTATGTTGATGGTCTTAAATTAATGATGGCGCTTGCAACGCCAACGTTCATTGTTCTTTTCGGAACGATGCTTGAAGTCGTATACAGACCACGATTTGATACCGACAAGCGCAGTATATCGATCGCTCGTCTGTGGTCGCGGGCCATTCAATGCTGGCTGTTATACAGTCTTTCCGTCGTCGTTCTTTTTTTCGCGAAGTCGGAATACTCGTTCTTCTTTTCCCTATCGACGATCTTCATGCTGGGGGTGACCCCATTCACTGACATTCTGAAGTTTTACGCAATCGCACTGACTGTGGCTCCCGCCCTTTTATGGACGCGCAATCGCCTGGGCCTAGTTCCGCTTCTGATCCTGGCCGTCGCCATTCACATTCTTCATCCGGTCTTGCGCGGGCTGCCAAGCCCCGTAGTATTTGGCTTGCCAACGGAAGTGGACCGTCTCGCGATGTTCCTGTTCGGAATAGGGGGAGCCAAGCTCGGTGGCCCCTCCGTCCTGCATGGCATGACGCTTGTCATATCCGGAATGGCCCTCGGGAAAATTCTGATGGGCTCGGCTTCGGGTGTGGCCGCAGGGATGACTCGGCGCGCTTGGCTTGTGCTCCTTGGCACCGGACTGTCGCTCATCGCGGGCGCGTGGATACTCGATAGCGAAACGAAGAGAGGCCTTGGGAACATGGCCATGCGACTGGACAGCCATCCGCTTTACTTCGCCGCCGGCATTCTCGGTGCTTTTGCCGTTACGGCCGCCGCTGTCCTGCTTACCCTGCGCCAGTCGATTGCGCCGACCGCGCTGTGGAGATCGCTAACGTTCTTCGGTCGCACGAGCCTCTTCACCTTCGCCTTTGGCAACATGCTGCTCTATTGCGTGCCATTTGAACCAACCACCATAACCCAGTCGGCTCTGCTCACAGTGCTCCTGATGGCGGCGATTACGTTGCTGAGCTTCTGTTTCGACAGAGCATCGCAGCAGGACGGCCGGATGGCGAAGACCGTTTCCGGCGTCCAAACCTCCATCCACCGACTGGCGACGATGTTGTCAGACCAAGGATTGCGTTTGATTGCCAGATGAGGAGCGGAGATGATCAGGGTCGCCGGAACCTACGATGATTCCGTTAAGGAGGCTGCAGGGGTCGCCGAGGCCAATGAGTGGATTATCGTCTCCGACACGTCGTGGCGATGCCCGAATGCTACGAGCCGTCGCTGTCGCCTGGCGGATACTGGCGCGTGTTGCCGACGCATTCATGACGGTGGATGAGGACGACGCTGTCGCGACAATGAAGCGTCTGGCCAATCCAATTGTCGGAGACCCCGCGGTAGTGCGGGCGAAGGCGGCGGCGTGGGCCTTGCGGGGCTCATCAGCGCTCTGCGGATCCGGAAGCCAAGAAAGCTTCGCCTCGATCAGGATCGCCCCGGCGCCCAAGAGACCGGCGCCCTTTGCAGCCCAATCCCGCGACGAGCCGGCGCCCTAGCGTTCTCCTGCAACGATCACCGTATCCAGTCCGCCTTTTGATATCGTTGGCCTACCTCCCATAACGGGCCTACCTCGCCTTAAGCGCTATGGATCGTGTGGCGCGCGGATCGGCCGTCGATGAGGAGGTTGGCCGCCATTCCGTTGTGGGAAAGTCCTTTGACCATCGCTTTCCAGCTTCCGCGTCGGGTGGCATAGACGTTCAGGGTCGTCTGCAGGATTGCCCTCGACGATCAAATGCCTGCCCGCTTCGCTGCCGGCGGATATCTGGCCTGCCGGCGATATGTGGTCGGTTGTCATATCATCGCCGAGGACAAGCAGTGGATGGGCGACGAAGTTGCCGAGACGGTCTGATCGCCGAGGCTGTCGATCATGGCGAGCGAAACTGGCGAATTGCTTCTTGGTTTGTCGTCACTGATACGCGTCTTGCTCGCGCCATGAGCGGCCCGCTTGCTCAAAGGTCAAATAGCTTCGTCCGAGGAAGAGACATGCGCGAAATAGCCTGAAATGGCTATTTGAGGTCAATCAATTTTTCATTAGAAGCTGACAGGGGGCCAGTTGTTTGCCGTCACTCCAAGCGCGCGACAAAACAGTGAATTTGGTGGAGCAAGTTGACCGAAATTCTGACGCTTAAGCTCGAGGCGACGTCGCTCACAACCAGTGAGGTCTCCGAATGGCTTAACGGTGAAAAGCATGACAATTTCTATCGGCCTCTCAGTAGCGATAGCCGCGGTCTTTTCTCATTCGGTGTCCATGGCGCCGGCGAGATGGTGGGCTGGACGGGATCGACTTCAACGGACCGCGCCTTTTCCGTCACGATCGAGAATGATGGCTTCATGTTCTTTGTCGAGCATGGAACCTGCTATGACCTGGCAACAGGCGGCATAAGTCATGCTATCACGCCCTGCACGGGACTGCTGACGACGGCCGACCGCTATTCCGCGGTGAACATTCACGCAGGCTCTGTTGCGGAGGGATTCTGCATCCCAAGGAGCGCAGTAAACGCCGCTCTGATCAGCACCTTCGAACGCCTGCCACCTGTCGATTTCGAATTCGCTCCCCTGCAGGACCTGACAGCGGGACCGACGCCACCTCTTTTAAAACTCATGCGTTTCTTCCGAGATGAGATCTGCGCCGATCAAAACCTAGAGGTTTCTCCCCTTGCCCTGACGAGCTTCCAAGAGATGTTCTGTCTGCTGATGGTGCAGAATCTGCCTCACACGTTTTCGCAGACGAAATCGCCGGTGCAGACCATTGCGCCTCGCCAGCTTCGAAGAGCGCTGGAGTTTGCCAGAGCACATATCGCAATGCCTATCACGATTGCGGACATGGCAGCGGCAGCGGGCGTCAGCGTGCGGGCACTTCAGATCAATTTTCGACGTTTTTTGAACGTCACTCCAATGGCTTATCTGAGGCAGCTCCGCCTTGATGGCGCACGTCGCGATCTTTTAACTGCCACGCCATCTGCGACGGTCAGTGAAATCGCGCGTCGCTGGGGGTTTATACAGATGGGCCGCTTCTCTCAGGAGTATCGTGCGGCTTTCGGCGTCCTGCCGAAATACGATCTAGGGCGCAGCTATGATAAGAATCGGACTACGGCGTTATAAAGCGCATGTTGACACCCGTTCCATGTCGACGCGTGTTCGCGGATTGATAATGGACAGATCGAGGGCGATGGATCTGCCAGCTAGAGAAACTGAGCTCTCTGGGCAATTGCACCTGCTATTTCGCTCGGGCTGAATTCCCACGCAGGTACCCTTCGTTCCAAGAGCGCTTTCCGACCCCCCATGGTCGGGGCGAACATACATAACGCGATCACTGTCAAGCCGAGAGCGCCATCGTCGCTCGTCGATGGCCGAGAGCTTGTCATTGCTTAGGAAAGTTGTGAGCCAGATGTAACGGGTAGCATAGTTGCCCGGCGCCATCGCATCGGGCCGAACCCGTTATTCACCTGGCGCACATCACCAGATCTAGAAACAAAATTTCTCACAAATGTCATTGCCTGGAAACATTCAGACGTCCCCGGCCGCCGGCAATAATCTAGGATATCGAGGCTCTTTCAGAGCGGCAGCTCTCAGATCGCTTTAGTCAATTCTGACATATAAGAGATTCGTTACGGAGCCTGATTGCCGATGTATCAACCTGAATGTTATCGTCAATAACGCTCTGATCCCGGAATTCTCCAATATGTCGGACAGCACGTTGCCTGTGATGGCAAGGGCATATTCGATGTTGGTCAAGGCGCAGGAACGGGATTCTCTGATGGCCTTATACGGCTATGCCCGTCGGACTGAAGCCAAGCTTCATGTAGCCTCTATTGATTGCCAGCTTCACTACGATATGTCCGATCCGTTCAATGAAACATATATGCGTTCGATTTTCGACCTTGGCACGCGGGAAATGTTGTCAGACGCGTTATGGAAAGACGAGCCCCTGTTTACGGTCGCCGCGTCTCCATACGGCGGTCAACTGCTGGCAGTAATCCTCCCATCCATCCGAGAGCCAGGCTACTATTCCCCCGGAGGTAATGCGGTACTCCCCAAAGCCTCGAGCGCTCTATTCGCTTGGCGCAGGCCGCTCGGCAATGTCGAAGACTGCGGCGTTGTCCTGGATTTCCCTTAGACCCTTGTAGGAGGCGTGACGAAGGCTGCCGTCATGTGTCCAGCCGCGGAACTCGATTTCGGCAATAATTGTCGGCTGAGCAAAGACGAGATTCTTGCCCTTCAGCGGCACGACCGGCCTGGCTGTCTTCAGCTTATCGAGGGTCTTGCGCAGGTATTCGGCATCTTTCGTGTTGAAGCCGGTTCCGACCGAGCCGACATAGGCCCAATCATAACCTTTCCGCGCGGCGAGCAGCAGGCTACCGATGCCGCCGCGTGCCGAGGACGACTGTTCATAGCCGACGACCATGAAGCTCTCGCTTTGGATGCACTTGATCTTCTGCCAATCGCCGGTGCGCCCGGAGCGATATGGCCGGTCGCGGTGCTTGGCGATAATGCCCTCAAGCCCTGCCCGGCATGCGTGCTCCAGCAGGACCTCGCCGTCCAAGGCCATCTCCTGCGACAGGCGAACGGCGCCGTCGCTCGTCGGTGAAATGAGATCCTCCAGCAGATGCCGCCGCACCGAAAGCTCGGTGCCAGTCAAGTCGTGGCCGTCAAGATAGAGAAGGTCGAACGCATATAGGATCGCTTCGTCTGACGCCTTTTTGCCGCCGCGGCCACCAAGCGAGCGCTGCAATGCCCCGAAGTCGGAGCGGCCTTGATTGTCAAGCACGACGGCTTCGCCGTCGAGAATGGCGCTGTTGACCCCGAGTGCACGCGCCGCATCGACAATTGCCGGAAAGCGGTGCGTCCAGTCGTGGCCTCCGCGAGTGATGACCTTCACATCCTTCCGATGGATGTGGAGCGCCAGACGGTAGCCGTCCCATTTCACCTCGAACAGCCAGTCGGCTCCCTTCGGTGGTGTCGGCTTCAAAAGCGCCAGGCACGGCTCGATGCGCTCGGGCATCGGATCGAAGGGCAGGCTTGGCTGGGCGGGATCGCGCTTTCGCACCTGGCGTGACTGAAGGGTCGAGCCGGATTCGTCGAGCAGCGGCATCGAGGCTTTGCGTCTTGTCGTCATCTCGTCGATTGCTTCCCTGAACCCCGTTCGTTCTCGATGGACTTGCGCAACGCATCCATGATGTTGATGACATTGCCCGTCAAAGCTTCAGCCTTCTTCTTCGGCATGGCTTTGGACGGTTTCTTCAATTGCTTCTTCTTTGTGTTGATAATGTCAAGCAGCGTCTCCTGCATCGGATCGGCGACCATCTTCGGGCTCCAGCGCTGAGTCTGTTTCTTGATGAGCTGTTGCACGAGCGGCATCAGTTCCGCTTCTGGCTCTTCATCATCGATTGCGGCAAAATAGTTTTCCCCATCCCGCACCTCATCACCATAGCGCAGCGTCCAGAGCACGATACCCTTGCCGCATGGCTCGGGCATGACGGCGCGTTCCCGCCGCGAAGGCACCAGCCTCGATATGCCGACCATGTTCTCTGCGCCCATGGGGTCTGGCAAGACTTTGAACGCTGCCGGTCCAGGGGAGGGTGAATGTGCGACCGTTGGCCCTTTGCGGATATACTTGAATGACGACCAGCGGCAGCAATTGTCGGAGCCGAAATCGGCCCCAACATGATGGGAAACGGGAGCGTTGATCCCCTATTGTGTACATTTTTCGGCGCGACACTTGTTCTATAAAGGGACGACAAAAGCGTTTCGACGCGAGTCGGTATCGTCTTGTCAGACCGTTGGTCAGTTTGAAGGTCGACGTGTTCCAGCCAACCGCGCAATGGCGATCCGTTCGCGGCGCAGCGGACGGACAGAATCGCTCCCAAAGCTGGGCGCAATCGGGTGACGTGCTTTGCGGCAGAACTCGCCAAACTCGTGAATTTCGCATCAAGAATATGTAATCGCATCACAAATTTGAAAGTCGAGACGTCTGGTTGCCCCTATCATGCCCTTTTGCGACCTTAAGGGAGCCGGCATGAGTGATATCACAGACTTCGAATCTAGTTTCACGCGGCAAAGGCCGTCGCCATCGGATGCGAGGATCCATCCCGTCGATCGCCACGTCGGACAACAGATCCGCATTCTCCGAATTCAAGCCAATTTATCGCAGAACGAGTTGGGCAAGGGCGTCGGCGTCAGCTTTCAACAGATGCAAAAATACGAAAGCGGCAAAAACCGCGTCAGTGCTTCGATGCTCTATGAAATAGGAAGTTGCCTGCATGTGCCAGTGGCGCGGTTTTTCGAAGGCCTGCCGGAGCCGGGCAGCGGAGTTCCCCACCAAGAAGCCGCGGAGATTGACGAACGTATCGCATACCTGTCGACGGCTGACGGTCGCCGACTGATTGAAGGCATTTTGCGTCTGTCGCCCCGAATCAGGAACCGGGTTCTTTCGATTGTCGGTATTCTCGCCGAGGAACAGGAACAGGCCGGCGAGCAGACGGCCGAAGCGTGACAATGTGAGCAAAGATAGATTTTCTCTGTATAGCTCTTTTGCCCGCCGCTGCCGCATCTCTCTACCCGCGGCAGGACACCCCGGCTTAGTATTCCTCGGCCAGCATGATCGCGAGGACACGGACGATTTGCATCGCGTCGGTCGGATCTTCGGAGCCATGCATCATATCGCTGACGTAGTAGTTGATTTTCCAGAACACCTCGTGTCCATCAGCCAGCATCGCCCCCAAAATCGTACTTGTCATGGGGATCGTTGTCGGGCGTGAAGCTGTTAAAGTCCTGCACGGCGTCGGCAATGCGGGACCGGGTGGGATCGGGAAGCCTGCGGATACCTTGCGTTACGAGCACCTTGCCGGTAGCCAGCTCGAGCGGAGAAGGTCGTTCCGGCTCTGGATTCGTGGCGTGCGGTTGATCGTCATAGCTTTTGCTTTCGTTGGTTGATTGCGCCGATGGTACATTCCGCACGAATGCGAATGGAGAGGCCTGTCCTGCCCAACACGGATCGGAGCGGGCCCGGCATGGATGGCAACACGAGGTTTGCTTAGGAAGGCCGCCACTCATGGCAGCCGGTCAACCCGAAAGCCTATGCCGAAGCTCCTCCCAGATCGCTATAAGCCCATCCTTGTTTGCCATTGACCGACGGCAGCGCGCGCATGTCGCCGCTTGCCGCGCGTTTAGGCCTGCGCACACTGGCATTCCCCCGCAGCGTCATTGCGGTAGCGGCTGGTGGAGGTCTGATAGTACTGGGCGCGGAGGGCCGCCATTGCCTCGATTAGCGGTCCCCACGGCGCCGGAAAGCATTCTTCCGCCATCACCCGGTGCAGCATGCGCGTATGGCCGGCCAACTCGTCGTTGAGGAACTCTACCACAGGCATAGCCGGGTAGCGCTGCGACAGCAGGATCGCCGCGTTGTCGGCCTCGCCGCCCGACCTGTCCTTCTCGCGTCCATGCAGATCGTTCTGCAGGCGCCCTATCGCGGAAATGAGCCGTAGGACCTGGCGGAACGCCGGACGCGCGCGCAACGTCGCCATGTCCAGCCCCCAGAGCAATGACATGCAACAGAACACGTTCGCGTAGGCGATCGAATCGACGCCGTTGTGCAGGTATTCGGTGTAGGACCAGCGTTCCGCCCCTTGCGCCTGCGCGCGTCCGGCGCGCAGAGCCGCGCAGTAGTACCGGGTATCGTCGAGAAGCTGAGCATAGTCACGACAATCGTAGGCGAGCGCGGCCAGCGAACCCCGCAGCGTAGCGCAGCCCTCGAATCCAGGGAGCGCGCACGGCACATCCTGTCCCAGCGCCCGCTCCACCGCGGCGAGCTGCTCTGGCGTGATCAGGCCAAGGTCGTTACAATCGTCGAGCCAGAACAGCAGCGCCAGTTCGCGATAGAACGCCACAATCAGGGTTTCGTCCTGCGGATCGCGGCCCGTGCGAACGCTAATGTCTCGCAGGCTCGGGTCGATGCACTGCAGGATGTACTTGCCGCCCCTGACCGCTTCGACGGCATGCTCGTCGGCGAACCCGGTCAGGGAACGACCCCACTCCAGCACCTGCTGCAGCGCGCCTTCGGTCTGGATCATGGCGCTGCTCCTGCTTCCTCGGCAGCGCGCCGCCCCCAACTGAGCGCCAACCATAATCCGGCGAGTTCGGCCACGCGCACGACCCGGGTCGGGCAATACAGTTCCTTGCCGATCCACAGCGGCGTCTGCGGCAATCTATGCGCCGCATGGCGGGCGAGCATCCATTCCAGCGCACGCGCCACCACCTGAGCGATGCGCGCGCGCCCTATGGGTTCTTCCCTCCCATCCATCACATGTAACGCAAACAGCGCATAGGCGGTTTCCTCGAATGTGGACGCACGACCGGCGCCCCAGCCGCCGTCGTCGCGCTGCGCCTGCAGCAGCGCCGCCAGCGCGCGCTCGTCGCGCCACTGTTGCTTGCCTTGCGCCAGCGCAGCGAGCGCATGTGCGGTGGGATACAGCCATGAAACGTGCCATTTTTCGTTGTCCCACAGTCCGTGCGGGTTGCGAGTGGCCTCGACGTAGGCGCTGGTGCCGGCGGCGCGCTTTCCCAACAGTCGCAACGCATGCAGGGCATGGATGTTGGTCGACACCGAGGCATTGCGCTCGCCGGGGAAGGTGACGAACAGCCCCCCAGTTTCGAACTGGCGCAACGCGTCGACTGCCGGGTCGCGGCCCGCAAGGCGCAGGACGCACAACACAACGGCGGTGTCGTCCGCGTCGGCGGCGAAGTGCAAGGCCGGCCCAAGACCGCGTACGCCCAGGTGGGCTTCAAGCTGCGCAACGATTTCGCGCACCGCGTCTGCGAGCGCGGGATGCGCGAACAGCCCCGCCAGATGCAGGGTGTACAACGACCAGCATGGCTCAAACACATTGATCGGCCAGACATTGGGAACGACACCTTCGATGCCGCTGCGCGTCGCCCGCGATGCCGCTTGCAGATACGCGTCCGCGCGCCCGACCTGCGGCGTACTCCCCTGTACTACGGCGTGCGCACGCCACGCGGCGGTGGCCGCCGGGCTGATGCCGATGCTGCCGTACTCATCCGGGCATGCGGTGGTTGGCGACGTCCCCCAGGCTTCCCAGGTGTGCAGCAACGGATGGCCGCTCGGCAACATTGCCATCGCCCCCAGCTTGACCAGGCACTCTTGCCGCAACGGCAACAGCGCCGAGTAGCGCGGAAACGCCACGCCGCCCGGCAAGGATGGGGCCTCGCCGCAAAGCTGCGGCAGGATCAGCTCCGCACCGATCGGCGCATCTTCCGGCACCGCATGCGCATAGGGATCGGGCTGGCGCCGGAGGAACCGGGTTGCAGCCTGGACTGCGTCGGCAGCACCGGGAAGAAGATTGGCACGCTGCAATGCCAGCAAAGCCGCCCACGTGGGCGCATGGCGGAACAGCGGGAAGTCCGCGCTTCCCCATCCGCCATCAGGCTGTTGCTGCGCGATGAGCCACGCATATGCGTCCTGCCAACCGGCGACGTTGCCGCGGAACTGCAGAGCTCGCGCCGTGTCGTAGACGGACGGACCGACGCCGCCGCCATCGCTCATCTCGCTCAGCAGGTGGCGCAATTCGGAAAGGATCTGTTCGGACAGCGCGTTCACGCGGGATGTTCCTTCTGCAGACGGTTGACAAAAACCAGAATCGGGCAGTCGCCGCGTGCGCGCCGCGGCAGTGCTAGGCAACCGCTGCGATCGGCGACGCGGACTCGGAAACCGCACAGCATGCACCGCTGCTGCCACCGATCGCAGCGGCACAGGGGCGGTTCCACGCGGGCGGGCGCGCTCATGCGCATGGCGCGTGCGTGAACAGATATGCGTTGGCCCGCTGCAGGATCTGCGCCAACCGTTCCGCACGCGGCCCCAGCGGGGCGATGGCATCCTCCGCGTCGCGCAACAGATCCGCGACGAACTGGCGCGCTGCCTTTAGCCCCATGATCGACGCGCAGGTCGGCTTCTGCGCCGCCGCGTCCTTGCCGGGCGTCTTGCCAAGGGTCGCTTTATCCGCTGTCGCGTCGACAATGTCGTCGACCACCTGCAACGCCAGGCCGAAACAGGCGCTGTAGCGATCGAGCGCACAGTACAGCTCAGCGTTCGCGGCATCCTCCGCGATGGCGCATAGTGCGCCCATGCGAACGGACGCGCGCACTAGCGCTCCGGTCTTCATGCGGTGCATCGCCAAGATCCTGCCCAGCTCAACGTGCTTTCCAACCAGCGACAGATCTATGGCCTGCCCGCCTGCGGCACCCTCGGCGGACACTGCCTGCGCCAGTTCGCGCACGAGCGCGATACGGTTGTCGCCCGGGGCATCAAGGCTCGCCAGGGTCAGGAAGGCGTGCGCCTGCAGTGCATCCCCGACCAGGATCGCAGTTGCTTCGCCGAACTTGACGTGCACGGTCGGAAGGCCGCGGCGAAGCACGTCGTCGTCCATTGCGGGCAGGTCGTCGTGGACCAGGGTACAGGCGTGCATCATCTCGATGGCGGCGCCGACGACGTCGAGCATGTGCGCCGGGGTGTCGGCCAGTTCGCCGGCAGCCAGACAGAGCAAGGCGCGGGTGCGCTTCCCGCCATGCAAGGTAGCGTAGCGCATCGCCGCCATCAGCTCGGTCTCACCGTCGTCCTCGGGGCAGAGAAGACGCGTCAGCGCCTGTTCGACCCGCTTTGCGCCGTCCTGCATCCAGATCTCCGGCAGCAGCCTGCCGGATGCGCCGGGCGCCTGCGCGCCCAATCCGCCGAGCGCGGAAATGCCAGTTTGGTCATCGTGTAGCGTGGAACCGGTCTGCATGTTGTCAATGTCCTTGTTCCTGACAGGAGAGGGCCACGGCGAGCGGCGAACCGCCTTAGCGTTGCCGGCGTCGCTGCCACGCCACGCGGAGCTTGCGACGCCAGCTCATGAGAATCCGATGCGGATTTTCATGGAGGGCTGTGCTGTCGGGTAATAGCGCCGGCCTTTTTCAGCGTCGCTCAGCAACCGCGGCCGCACCCCGGCCTTGTGCATGGTCAGTGCCAAGGCGATGCCGAACTGCACCAGTTCCAGCCATACCAGGTGGTAGCCGATGCAGACGTGTGGGCCGCTGCCGAACTGCAGCATGTCCACCGGCCGGATCGGCCCCGTGCGTTGTAGCCACCGCGCCAGGCGGAACTGATCAGGCGCCTCGTGCAGCAGCGGTGAGGTCGAGAAATGCAGCAGCGGGATGCCCAGACTGGTGCCCGCAGGAATGCGCCGCTGGCCGAGTTGTAATTCCTGCGTCGCGCGACGCGGTAAGAGCGAGGACGCCGGATGCATGCGCAGCGTCTCGCGAAACAGCGCCTCGGCGACCGGGCACTGCGACAGGTCCGCGTGCCGGGTCGGCACCGCGCCCACGCGTTGCGCCTCCTCGACGAGGGAGTCCCACAGCTCAGGCTGCCGCGCCAGCTCGATCACCATCCAGGCCATCGTTGAGGCGGTGGTCTCGTGACCGGCAAGCAGCAGCAAGCGAACGTTGGCGACCAGGACGTCATCGGAGAGCGCGCCTTCGCTGCGATCGAACGCGCTCACCATGTCGTTGATCAACCCGGTGCGCGCGGCATGCGCGCGCGCGCCGCGGATGAACTGGCGCGACTGCGCGTCGATCCAGTCGCGGGCGGCGCGGCCGCGCCGAAAGGGCGTTCCGGGCAGGTCGATCGGCGGCGCGAGCATCAACTGCAGCAGTTGCCGGTACTTGCGATGCCACTCCGGCAGGTCTTGGGCGGGGATGCCCATGAGATAAAAGGTGAGCTTCAGCATCAAGTCGCCGGTCTCGGGCAGGATAGTTACTTCACCGCGCTCGCGCCATGCCTGCACCCGGGCCCGGATGACGGGCTCGAATAGCTCGCCAATGCCGGCCTCGGTCAGGCCCCTCGGCAGGAATGCCGACTTGATCCCATCGCGCGCCTGCCGATGCGCGCTACCGTTCAGAGTGACCAACGTTCCGCCAAGGATTTCGGGTGCAATCTCTTCAATCAGTGCCGAGGACACGTCCTTGTGCCGGAGCAACGCAAACGCATCCGGATCCAGGCACGTCATCAGTTGTCCGGCAGGGCCAAAATCCAGCCAGAAATGGCTGCCCAGCGTCCGTTCCGCGCGCCGCAGCAGGCGCGGCAGGTCACAAACGATGGCGGGAAGATGCCCGACCAGGGGGAAAGCGCCGGGCATGACCGGGATGTCGTCCCGCAGCCGGTGCCGACGGTTCAGCGGGTTGAGCAGCATGTCTATTACCTCTCTGGCGCCGCGGCCGCTTCGGCGGTGTCACTGGTCGGCCGCGCGGCACGGCTGTTGCCACCATCGGCGTATGTCGGCACATGCGTCAGCATGCCGCCGTCGATGCACACGACTTGGCCGGTGATGAACGCAGCATCGTCGGAGAGCAGGAAAGCCACCAGCGCGGCCACGTCCTCGGGGCGGCCGACGTGCCGCAGGAGCTGGTGCCGGCGCAGATGCCGTTGCATGCACTCGTCCAACTTGTCGAGGAGACGTTCGGTCATGATAAGACCCGGCGCAACCGCGTTGCAGCGGATCTGCGCGTGACCATATTGGGTGGCGAGCGAGGCCGACAGCATATTCATCGCGGCCTTCGACGCGGCGTAGGAGGTCAGCGCGGTGTCACCGCTGAGCCCCTGGCACGAGGACATGTTGACGATCGCGCCACCGCCACGGGCGATCATGCGCGGAATGGCCTGGCGGCAGCAGAGCAGCGTGCCGCGCAGATTAGTCGCCATCGTTTCATCCCAAACCGCCAGGTCCAGATCGAGGATCGCGCGGTCGCATGGGGTCAGATGCATGGCGCTCGCGTTGTTCACCAGCAGATCGACCCCACCGAAGTGCCGCTCCGCCGCCTCAAATAGCGCGGCCACAGCCTGCGCATCGGCGATGTCCATGGCCAAGGCCAGCGCGTGGCCAGCTTCGGCCGCGATCTGCGCCGTGCACGCGGTGGCCGCTGAGCCGTCAATGTCGGCCACGACCACCCTGCCGCCCTCGCGCGCAATGGCGAGGGCGCATGACTTCCCGATGCCGGCGCCGGCGCCGGTCACCACGGCCACCTTGCCCTCAAACCGTCCCATCGTGTCCTCCTGGATTGCATTGGTCTTTCGTGGCATGTCGCTCGGCCTCTGCCAGAGAAGGCGTAGGGTCGGCCCGGGCTGGCTCGCCATCCCCAGCGGCGCTTTCGACGACCCAAATGGCGGCAACTGGGCACTGGCTGGCAGCGAGCCGCACGGCGGCGTGCAGCGCTTGGGGGACCGTCACCACGCACACTTCGGCCACGCCGTCCAGTTCGCGCTGGCGAAAGACGCCCGGCAGGGTTAGCACACACTGCCCAGTGGTTCCGCAAAGATCCTGGTCGACCACGACGCGCATCTCAGCGCCCCGCCTGCGCATGCAGCCGCACGGGCAGGGCGCGGAATGTCCTAAGGAACGCGGATGGCTCCAGGGTCGGCTGATCGGCGAGTACGAGCGTAGGGAAGCGCGCCTCGATCCGCGGCAGGCTCTCGGCTAATTGCACCCGGGCCAGTTGCGCCCCGAGGCAGAAGTGGATGCCGTGGCCGAAGCTCAGCATGATCTTCCCGTCAATCGACATGCCAGGACTGGTGCCGTAGAACCGTACGGGGTCGAAGCGGTCGGGATCGGCAAAGGCGTCCGGGTCACGATTGCCGGCGGCGATCAGCACGCGCACGTCCGCGTTCTTCGGGATTACCACGCCGCCCAGTTCGATGTCGCGCTGTGCGATTCGCGGAATGGAGCTGAACATGGCGGGTGCGTTGCAGCGCAAGACTTCTTCGACGAATGCCTCGACCCCCTTGGCATCTCCCTGCAGCCAGTGCCGCTGTTCGGGATGCGCCAGCATCGCCAGGACCGCATGGTCAATGGTCGCAGCAGTGGTGGCGAAGCCACCCAGCAGCATGCCCCATAGCATGCTGATCAACTCCACATCCGACAGCATATCGGCATCATCGCCGTGTGCGCCGACCAGCATCGACACGACGTCCTGGCGGGGATCGGTGCGCCTGCGCTGTATGAGGTCGCCGAAGTAGGCCTTAACTTTGGCGCTGGCTGCGTCCGCCTCGGCGAGCTGGGGATCGCTGGCGTGCGGGCTCAGGCCTTCCAGGATGGCGCCGATGTTGGCGGCGAGCCCGAACATGTCCTCCTGGGGTATGCCGAACAGTTCGGCAAAGACCAGCATTGGCAAGGCAAGCGCGAATTCGCGATGCAGGTCCACTGCCTCCCCGCGCTCAAGCGCGTGCGCCATGCCGTCCAGGCGCGCTGCGACGATGTGCACTATGCTCGGCCGCAGGTTGTCGATCTCGCGCATCGTGAAATCGCGGGAGATCAGCCGGCGCAGACGCGTATGCGTCGGTGGATCCTTCATCGCTAAAGTGGACGCCAGCAGATTGAGCGACAGGCTGGTTGCCGCACGCGGGAAATAGCGCGCCAGTTCGCCCGGCGCCGGTCCCCGAAACGCATCGCCCGTGGCCTTGAGTGCCCAGTAGATGTCGGCGTGGCGGCTCAACAGAAAGAGGCCTGACGCTGCCCGGTGCACCGGATCGTGCTCGCGCAACCACCGCATGAACGGATATGGGTCGTGGATGCACGCCGGCGACGCGAGTTCGGCGAAGGCGTCCCGGCATACCGCGGTTGTTTCTTTCACGTCCATCTTGGTTACCTGTTGGTTGCTGATCTGGCCGGCGCGCCAGGCGCGCCGGCCATGCGGAGAAGATCACGATCCCCAGCGGCTTCCACGCATCACCAGAACACCGGAAACTCCTCGAACCCGCCGGTGATGATCTCCTTGCGCAACTTCAGTTTTTCGGGCGCCACGGCGAGGCGCAGCGCGGGAAAGCGCTGAAAGATCGAACCGAACACCGCCTTGAGTTCCAGCCTGGCTAGCGCAACGCCGATGCAATAGTGCGGCCCGTAGGAGAACGCCAAGTGGGGCTTTCCTTCGCGTCCGATGTCGAAGATTTCCGGGTCCTCGAAATGGCGCGGATCGAACGCCGTCGCCGGCAGGCCGACCAGCACCTTGCTCTCCGCGGGAATACGCACGCCCGCTATGGTCACGTCGGTTCTCGGGTAGCGCATGACGCCGTCCCAGCCCGCGCCCGGGGGGTACATACGCAGGATTTCCTCCACTGTCTTGTCCACAAGGGATGGATCGCCGACCAGGCGTTCGCGCTGTTGCGGATGACGGAACATCGCCAGCAGGCCGAATTCGATCTGCGCGACGGTGCTCTCGTGCCCCGCCACCAGCATGCCCGCCGCCAGGCCGATCGCCTCTTCCTCGGTCGCTTTGCCCTGATCGACCGCCGCGAGCAGATCCGTCAGCAGGTTGTCGCCGGGGTCCTCGCGCTTGTCCCGCATCTTGCCGCGAATGTAGGCGCGCAGCTCTTCCCAGGCCAGGCGCGACGCGCTGCGCGGGCCGCTTTCATGCTGGTGCGTCATCACCTCGTCGGACAGCCCGGCGAAAAAGGCGTGATCCTCATAGAGCACGCCCATCAGCGCGCTAATGACAATGGCCGGAAGCGGAAAGGAGAGGTGGAGCCGCAGGTCGGCGGGCTGGGGCTGGGCCGCCAGCGTCTCAAACAACTGCGCGGCGATCGCCTCGACCTTCTGCGCGAGCAGCTCCATATTGCGGTCGCTGAAGGCCCGTCCCACGATCGTGCGTAACCGCGCATGCTCGTCCCCCTCGTGCGAGACCAGCCACCCCGGCGAACCGAGAATCACTGAATCCGGGGTAAATGCCGCCGGCGGCATCCCCGCGGGCCGGAATGCAGTGTCGGAGAGCACCGCCTTGGCCTCGTCGTAGCCTGTCACCCACCAGCCTTCGTGCCCGGACGGGAAGCGCACGCGATGGATCGGACCGTTGGCGCTTAGCGTTAGCATCTCGGGCGAGGGCTCGATGTGATTGAGGCGCCACATCGGCAGCGTCGGCAAGGGTTGTTCGGACATGGTGGCAGTTCACTCTCTAAGCGATGGAAAGGGCGGAAGGTGACTGGCAGGCGACGGGCAGCGAACGACGGAAGACGGCATGGAGGCGATGTCCTCCACCGCGATTGTCAGCGCCAGGTCCTCCAGCGGCACGAACGGCGCGGGGAAGGTGCATCATAATTCTAGGCGCGCCGGCGCAGCGCCCAGGCGGAATTCCGACGCTTCGCCGAGCGACAGGTGCGGGTCGTGCCAGATGACGTCGAGCCTGTCGGAGTCGGCATAGATTGCCTAGTCGTAGAGCTTGGTGAATGAGGTTCGACCCTACCCGCCAGCGACGTCTCCGCCAACACGACCTCCGGACCAGTCCCACACCGCCGGTGGCAGTTAAACTAGATCGCATCCAACACGTCCCTGCATTTTCTCGGGGTCCACAACCACGCGCCAAGTCATTCCCACAGCGAACCGTCGGATCAGACGCGAACAGCGACGCGGCGCCGTGTGCGTCCCAAAGACCATCGCACTGCGATTGGTGATGATGCCGCAAACAGAGCAAATCGCGTGCCGAAGTGAAATCGCAGGCTCAGCGGGCACTTCCTAGCGGCGCGTAGTGTCAGGTTACTGACATTGAGTCTCAATGCCGACAACCGGCGGAGCAAGTGCCCGACAAAGCCCTGTTCGTGCGCTGAATGTGAGGAGCTGTCCTTGCGCGATATTTCAAGCATCCGGATTGCCTGCAACAGGCGTGGTTTGCTGGAAACCACTCCGATGTCGGCGGCAACGATCAGGAAAATGAAACCCGCTCTCCGACATCTCGCCGGGTCGGATGGGCATGCGACGCGGAAGCCGCAGGGTCGGGTCGCCGAGCTTGGGAACCTACCTGCCTTGGTAGTTCGCGCACGCGAAATGCGACTGGTATATTCCATATCGTGCATACGCTCCAACTAGCGACATGCTACCCGACTTTGCCCTGTCGAAGTAGGTAGTCGCGGGAAAAGCCGGACGATCTGCAAGCGCGTTCGGTTTTTTCTTTGTTAGGTTCTTCCCTCAAATAATGCGGTGAATGGACTATCAGCGGGCGCGTTGCTATCTGCTACATGCGAACGAAATAGAAAGGGAGACCCGACACACGGGTCAGAGTTCCGGGTATCACCCTTCAAGTTGAAGGAAATTGGATTGTTTGCGCCGTCGCGGAAGGCGATGAATGGAACTCTTCTCGCTTTGCCATGAATCTTACATCCTCTCTAGTTGAGATATTTCTAAAGTATCATCCTTGCCGATTGTCGTTCGAGGCGTGACAGGAGAGAGCGAATCTGCTTCTTCCTAATCAAAGCATTTTGGAAGACGCCAATATGGATGAAGCAGAAAACGACCTGCGTTTGATCGCCGTTATGCGGCGCTACTTCGCTGTTAGGGACGAGCTGGCAGGTTTGAAGTCCGCGCTTGAGGACAAGCGAAAAGCGGCGGGAATCGCGGTCGGCGAATTTTATCACGTGCGCGCCGACAACCAGCATGCAAAGGATGTAAGTCGCACCGTCGCGCTGAGACGGGAGCTGGAGTTTCTGATGAGCCTTGCCGAAGGCTGGTCCCGGGGAGACATCATTCATCTCGCCCCATCAGCCGAATGATCTGGCAAGCGCCGATGCTGCGGCGTGTCCTGTCGGGTTAGGAACGACCCCTCGCCGGGTCGCTCCTCCCTAAGACCGTACGCGCAGTTTCCCCGCATACGGCTCAAGCCTCCACTAGGCCCTGTTTGACCAGAGCCGCCAGTTCCTGTTTATCGGCAGAGTGGGCGGTTCCATCAGGCCGATCCGTAGTTTCCGAGGGCAGACCACGCCTGCGGCGAAGTAGCGGTCCCACATCGGATCAAACGGATTCGCTTCGGCCCGGATTTTGCGGTGGCGACGAATAGGAACGTCGGGTGTATGGAGTAACCGCCGGAACGTGATATTTCCGGCAGTATCCTCGACTGCTGCGCGGAATACCCAGTCTCGCCCTCGCTATCGGCCCAGTGATCGGATGCGGCGCCATGTGAGGACTGCGTCTGGACCCGGAGGCGAGATTGATTGCTGGCGGGAAGCGTTAGCGGCTCAACCCGAAAAATAATGGCCATCCGAGTTCGCGAGCTTTCGGAAAGGCGAGTCAAGGAATCCGCCGGGATGGAAAATGGTCTCTGCGCTTGCTGCGGGAAACGCCATCGTCCTTGCACCTTCGGAACTGCGGCCGTTCTCCATACCTCTACATCCCGACATCGCCAAGTGAGATTTACGGAATCGACCGCCGCCGGCGGCGCGATCATGAAACGATCGCATCCACCCAAATCAAACTGATGACGCTCGAGCTCGGAGGCAAGAGTCTTCCGCGGACTTGAAGGTCGCGGCCCGCTTCGTCGCCCGCTTCGGCAGGCGTTGCGAGCGTCGCGGACGTTGCTCGTCGACATGACTTGGTGCCGCAGCGGATTTACACCTGGCGCCGGCAGTTTGCGAAGAGGGCAGAAGTGCCCGGTGACGATTGGGCCAAGCAGCGAGTTTGAGGAACGCCAGAGACATGCCGGCCGCGAATTGTATTCATTCAAACAATCAATTTTACGCAGCGCCCCGAACGCCTTAAAAATTGCAGGACAGATGGAGTCGAACGAAACCTGAGCGGGTAAGTCATTGAGTTCGCTGCCCGCGAGCTGAAGACGACCGGGGAGTCTTCAAGTCCATCCGCAGATGCGTGCGACGGACGTAAGTTCGCAAGACGATATCACCTTTGTCGAGGTCGGCTAAGCAGCTAGACCTTTCCGGCCGATTGTGCCAACTCCCGACCAGGTTGAGCTGTGTGCAATCGGGGAGTCCTTTCGGGTTTACGGCACCTGCTAGAACGTGTGTGACGGCCGCAAGGGAGCATCATCTTTCTAACCGGAAAGTTCCCGCTGAGGGAAGTTTCCGGGGAGTGTGTTGCATCGCCCCGCCTCCGATTGTGACAGCGGCAGAACTCGACACGACGCACCAATTATCGATCACCTATTGCAGCCTCCGATTACGACGAAATTTGGCTTCAAACACGATTGAGGTGAGGCATGTTGTATAACTTCCTGCTTGCGTCCTGGGGGACGTCGGGTAATCTGGGCCCGTTGCTGACTGCAGCTCGACAACTGCAACGGGTTGGCCATAGCGCCCGCATTATGGCTGATCCAGAGATGCGGCGTGAAGTGGCTGCGGCGGGTTTCGACTTCGTCTCCTGGCGGCGTGCCCCGATGGGGATCGACGCGGATCCTGCCTGCTTTTCAGACATGCAGGACTGGTTCCAAAAGGCGGTGTTCGGCCCGGCGCCAGCCTACGCAGCCGACGTCCAGGATGAGATCGGCCGCATACCGACGGATGCTGTCATTGCCATCGATATGTTGTTTGGTGCCGTGTTGGGCGCCGAAGCCGCTGGCGTGCCGATCGCAATGTTGTCACCCCATGTGAGCCTTCGCCCTTTGCCAGGAATTCCGCCGGCCGCCAGCGGATTGGCGCAGCCGCAGACGCCAGAAGAGCGGATCGCGATCGCGGCGGCGAACGAAAATTGGGCTTGCTTCCTGGACCAATTCCTTTCGCTTCTAAACGAGGCGCGTGCCGGCCTCGGCCTGTCCGGTTTGGCCAGGACGGTGGATTTATTTGAGTGTGCCGATCGGTACTTGCTGGCGATCAGCCGGACCTTCGATTTTGAGGCCGACCTTCTACCGGACAACGTTCGTTATGTTGGGCCACTGCTGGAGCAGCCAAATTGGTCAAGGAGCTGGAAGGCGCCTTGGCCTGTGGACGCCAATCGACCTCGTGTGCTCGTCGCCTGCAGCTCCGGCGCTCAGGGTCAAGACGACTTGGTTCAACGGATCATTTGCGCATTGGGTACGCTGGACGTGCACGCGGTGGCGACCATCGGACCTCATGTTGACGCGGGGAAGCTGGTCGCCCCCGCGAACGTGCATCTGTTGCACGGCGCTCCGCATGACACAGTGATGAAGGAAGTCTGCCTTTTGATAACGCAGGGCGGCCACGGCACCGTCAGCCGGGGGCTGATAAACGGTCTACCGCAACTGGTGCTCCCCAACGGGCGCGACCAGGGGGATAATGCTGCACGAGTTGTGTCGAAGGGAGCTGGTCTTCGACTACCCCCGAGTGCTAGCGAAGCCGAGATCGCCCATGCCGTCAGTGGCCTGTTACAGGAGCCGCGCTATCGCGATGCGGCGCGCCGCTTGGGCGATGGCATCAAAGCTGAAATCGCCGCCTCCGGTCTCATTGACGAATTGGAGGCTATGGTGGCAAATAAATCCATTGTTGGATCGGCGACCTGATGCGGGCGGCTTGATCGTGCATTCGGATTGTTCGATTTTATCGTCGGTGCGCTCAGGCATTTCCTCCATGGGTATTTAGGCACCGATATCTTTCCTTCGATGCTTGCCTACCGGGCAAGTCGATCTTCGTCTCCGGCTTGGTGCCGCTCACAGTTCATCATGTTCAAGTGCTGCCCCATTTGCCACGGGCATTCTCAACTGGATCAGTTTGCAATCGGCAAGCCATTGCTCTCGCGGTCTGAGTGCCGCGGGTCGTTCCCCTCTATGACACAAACACTCTACCCTTTGCTGGCGAGCCCAAAAAAGAGCCGAACCCCATGAATGTAGCCGAATCGAGCCCCGTCCTGATGAACCGCGCCGGGGTGTGCCTTGCGCACTTCGAAGCAATATCGGCTTCGCCCCTAAGTCCGCCGCTCGTCCTGATTCACGGCTGGACCGGCGATCACAGGATATTCACGCCGCAGATCGAATATTTTGCTAAAAGTCGGCACGTCATGGCGGTAAACCTCCGCGGTCACGGAGACAGCGACGCGCCGAAGCAGGAGTACACGATCGAGGATTTTGCTGACGACGTAGCGTGGCAATGCAGCGAGCGGAACCTGGTGAAACCGCTGATCATCGGCCACAGCATGGGTGGATCGGTCGCACTCGAGCTGTGCGGCCGCCATCCTGAGCTGGCCTCTGGTGTGGTGATGATCGATTCTATTGTCACGCCCCGGTGGGCGCTTCGCGACAGCCCCGAAATTGATCAGTTCCTGGATGCAATTTCGAGCTCAAACTATCGGGAGGTTTTGCGAAAAAACGCGTGGTCCATGGCCCTCGACTACGACGACCCTTCCAGGCGCGAGAGCATCCACAACACCTATATCCGCGCCTCGTGCGAGAAGACACCGCAGCATGTGGCGTATTCTGCAATGCGCAATTTCATCCTCAACTATGATGCGTCTCCTGCGGCAACGCGTTGCAAGGTCCCGATGGCCTACATCGCTGCCGATGTGCCGCTGGTGAGCGCTGCATGTGATCTCGACTGGCTAAAGGTTCGCTGCTCCCAACTCGTTTTGGCCAAGACGCTGTTGGCTGGCCATTTCAATACCATCGAGGTGGCTGACCAGGTAAATGCGATGCTCGACCGCTTCTTAGCAGTCGGCCTTAGGCCGCGCCCCACCACCCGGATGTAACGGATGTGCCTAATAGACTGGTTTGCGATGCTATGCCGACCGAGGCCAGCCGAATTCGTGTAGGGTCCGCTGTCGCGACCGACATGAAATCTGGCGGGGAGTGTAAAGGCGTTCTCAAGGCAAGCGGCGCTTGATCGTCGTTAATGTAACCGTGGTGCGGATTGCCCGGCACGACCTGTCATGCCATGAAAGTTTCGCCTCGTTGCTCGCCAAGCGGGCATTAGACCTGATCTGTGTTTCGATGACGCGCTCTATACCGCGGGTCGAACGGCCGGTTACAACAGCCGCACGCGCATCGCCCACAGCCGCACCATCTTCTTGTCATTTGACCGCTAACCATCGCCATCACGGCCGCATTTGCGTATTCGCCTGACCTTTGCGCCTCCTTGCAGGCGTGAATCGTACGCATGTTTCTTGGGAGGCTAGCGAGACGAAAATGGTCGCTCTCCGCTCCGTGACCAAATATGTGGTCGCTCGCCACCATCACCGGGCAGGGCAATCCATTCGTCACGTGATGGCCGACCAAGCACTCCTGAGAGCCTCGGCGAGGCGCACCTTCCCGCCCGTGCACTCAATACCAGGCCTGGTGACCTATGCGCGCCTTCGCCCTTGTGGGGAAATCAGTACGAGGATCGTCTCAGAGCCATATGGAAGTGACAAACCTGGAGCGGTTGCGACATTGCAGTGCGACTTATCCTACAAGGCCTTCATGCTCCCAAGCCTTTGATTCCAGAGGGTCAGTTCAGATGCGCTTGATTGGCACAGCTCTTGCCGAGACGAGAGGCGGAGCGGTTTGTTTCAACCGCTTGGACGTTGGATTTCGGCGAGGTAAATTATGCGCGGTACATTTCTGAATAGATTGGTGTTGGCTATGGTTTTGGCGATGGCATTCACCATGGCGGCTTCTGCCAAGGCGCCGATGACCACTGTTGCCAAGCCGATCGATTCCAACCCTAACAACGCTCCCAACGACGCCGCCGACCCTCGCGCCTATCTGAATGAGATTGACGGCGAAAAGGCGATGGTCTGGGTGAAGGCGCATAACCAATCAACCGTCAACAAACTGTCGAAAGATCCACGCTATGGCGAATATCAGGCTGACATTCTGAAGATCTTGCAAGCCACCGATCGCATTGTTCGGCCCGGCTTCGCGCATGGCAGCACGATCGACAACTTTTGGCAGGACGGCACGCACGTGCAGGGTCTGTGGCGGCGGACGAGCTGGGAAGCCTACAGGTCTGGAAGCCCTCAATGGCGCGTCATTCTCGATGTCGAGGCGCTGTCCAAACTCGAGGATAAGACCTGGGTGCTCAGAAGCGAGAACTGCCTGCCGCCCGTCGACAATCTCTGCCTGCTCAGCCTGTCTGATGGCGGCAAGGATGCAGATGTGGTGCGCGAATTCGACATCGCCAGGGGCCAGTTCGTTAAGGAAGGCTTCGTCCTGCCTGAGGGCAAGCAGTCGGCGACTTGGGTGGACGAGAACACCATCTACGTGACTCGGGAATGGACGCCGGGCGAAGTGACGGATTCCGGCTACGGCTACGTCACCAAGGTGCTGAAGCGGGGCCAGAGCCTCGATCAGGCGGTCGAGATTTTTCGCGGCGACAAGAAAGACGTCTCGTCTCGCCGCAGCGTGATGCGCGACATTGATGGCAAGTATGTGATGGACATCTCCTATCGCGACCTCGACTCGTTCAACACAGAACTAGCCTTCTACCCGAACGGTCACACCGATAACCGCAAGGTCGTTCTGCCATTCCCGACCACAGCTGCTTTAAGTGGCTACTACAAGGGCCAGGCAATCTACAATTTGAAGTCGGACTGGGCCTCGGCCAATGGCACCGTCTTCCACAATGGCGCGCTAATCGCTTTCGATCTCCGCGCGGCGCTCGCCGATCCGGCGCACGTTGAACCACTTGTGCTGTTCATGCCGAACGACCACCAGTCTGTCCAAGGGATTACCCAGACGAAAAATCATCTTGTGCTGTCGATCCAGTCGAATGTCAGCAGCGAGGTACGCAGCTTTGATTTCGGCAAGAATGGCTGGTCGTCCTTTAAATTGGCCCTGCCGGAAAATTCGACTTTGTCCGTGACGTCGAGCGACAATGAGAGCGATCACCTGTTCATCTTCTCGGAAGGTTTCCTCGAACCCTCCACCCTTTTTTACGCGGATGCTGCAAGCGGCAATGTCGAGAAGCTCAAGTCGAGCCCGGAACGCTTCGATGCTGAAGACCTGCAAGTACAGCAGTTCTGGGCGACCTCGGAGGATGGAACGAAAGTTCCCTACTTCCTCGTGGCGCGCAAAGATATTAAGCTCGACGGCACGAACCCCACCATCCTCTATGCTTATGGCGGTTTTGAAATTTCAATGCGTCCCACCTATTTGGCAACACTTGGCAAGTTGTGGTTGGAAAAGGGGGGTGCCTACGCGCTGGCCAATATACGAGGGGGTGGCGAATTCGGACCAAAATGGCACGAGGCCGGTTTGAAAACCCATCGTCAGCGTGTCTATGACGACTTCCAGGCCGTGGCGCAGGACCTGATCGCGAAGAAGGTTACCTCGGCACCGCATCTCGGGATCATGGGTGGTTCGAACGGCGGCCTGCTGATGGGCGTGCAACTGACCGAGCGCCCTGATCTATGGAACGCGGCCGTGATCCAGGTGCCGCTTCTCGACATGGTCAACTTCACCCACATGTCGGCAGGAGCCTCGTGGCAGGGCGAATATGGCAATCCGGACGATCCTGTCGAAGGCGCCTTTCTGCGCTCGATCTCGCCATATCATAACGTAAGGGCGGGTGTGGGTTATCCGGAGCCTTTCTTCGAAACCTCGACCAAAGATGACCGCGTCGGTCCGGCGCACGCGCGCAAAATGGCCGCCCTGTTCGAAGATATGAGTCTGCCCTTCTACTATTACGAAAACATCGAGGGCGGCCACGCCGCTGCCGCCAACCTGCAGGAACGCGCGCGCCTCTACGCGCTCGAATACACCTACATGTCTCAAAAACTCATGGACAATAAGTGAGCATGGATCCTCGCGATTGGAACGGATTTGCAATCCGGTTCGAGTAAAGGATCGGACCGTTGCCGCGTGCGTTTCTTTGGCGGCGGACACGCACGACAAAATCGGGTTGTATCAAGCCCCAATGCTTCTTCCGCGCTCAGAAGACCTATCTGGTCTTACGCAAGATCGCCTTACGTCCCTCGATAATTTCTTGGCACCGTATTTGCGCGAACTGATCAACCCAGGTTCGTTCCTATCGATCCGGCGTCCTGATCCGAATGCCGATCGACCGGAATTAGGACGAGACAACTGGAAAAACTGGAGACTGCTTTGGAGGATGCTTCAAAACACGCGCAGACGGCACTCGCCGTGCTCCGAATCGTTACCGCCCTGCTGCTCATTGAACATGGCGCCATGAAGCTAGCCGGATTCCCCGCGTTCGGCGTTGGCGGAGCAGGGGACGAAGCCAATTTATCCACTCTGATGCTGATTTTTAGCCTTCGGGAGGTGTTCGGCGGCCTGGCTGTGCTGACTGGCCTCCTGACCAGACCGGTTGCATTCCTTTTATCCGGGCAGATGGGCCTCGGCTATTGGACTACCAATTTCTCAGGCAAGAGCGCCTTTCCCGTGCCGAACGGCGGCGATGGTACGCTCCTGTTTTGCTTCATCTTTCTTTATCTGGCCTCTACAGGGCCCGGGGCTTGGAGCTTTGACGCAAAGATGAAGCGAATATGAGAGGGGCTTCGTGACTGCAGCGGGAAGAATCGTACGTCCGGAACCACCATCGTTGAATTCCCCGCTTTGGATCGTATCGGGAAGTCACCGTATGACATCTGGTCAGCAAACATGCTGAAGAGTAAGTGACGACTGACCTAGAGAAGCTCTCCTTCTTTATTCAGAATATACCACGAACTTATTGGGGATCGCGAGCGTCAACCTTTGCGGTTGACAATGCCGATTGCCTGTCGACATAGGTATACAACAACATTAGGTCGACAAGAAGCGGCGTCGAGGTGGAACCCGCCACGGGCGAATGCTAGTAGACGAAACCAAAAACAACCGCTCTCCGAGCGCCGTAATCGGCCAACCCTTCAGTCCACGCCTAAGAGGCGAAGGCGACTGAAGATCCTGAGGCAGATGTCATGCCTGCCAACACTCGGATAAGAGTGGAGAGGAAATAAACCGCCTCGTCACTGGAGGTTTCGGGCGCCGGGCAAGCTATGTTCAATTAAAAAATGGTTGTCGCAAGCTCTATGAAACTCGAGAGACGATCTTGTATGAACCGACAAGATCGATGTCGCTGGCACCTGGAGAACACATGATGGAAAATAGCGCCGATGATGCCGTTTTTCGATATTGCGGCTCAACGTTCGATAGCATGATCGAAACTCTCAGCGAGGTTTTCGGGACATTCGACGCTGAACTCGTAAGTCGCTCCCAAGAGTTCCATTGGGGGATCGATCTTTCGACTTGTGAAGGCGCCGTGTTGATTACCGGTTCCCATCAGGATGGGTTTCAGTTCCGCACGGAATGGTGCTCGGGTGCAACGGAGCATCTATCGATCGTGGTGCCGCGCAGCGGTGGCATGGGGGTTACGTACGGTCGGCGCACCGCCGAGGCAGCACAAGGGAAATTGCTGCTTTACCGGAATTTCGAGCCTGACGGCATCGTGATGCACGGGCAAGCCAATCTAATAGATGAGTTGGTGCTTGATTGGGCCTTATTCCAACGGACAATTTGCGAGACTTTTGACGTGCCTTTCAATGGCTCCCTTGACCTCCTGCCTGAGCTGGATCTGTCAACGCCAGTTGGCCGCACGATCGGCAATCTCGCCGAAACAATCATCGACGGAATGCGCGCTAATGGTCCGCTTTTGCAGTCTCCTATAGCCATGGCACATATTTCGCAGGCGCTCGCCGATGTGGTGATAAGGATGGTGCCTCATCGGCTATTGCATCTGCTGGATAAGAAACCCAGCATGATCGCTCCCAGACATGTTCGACGCGGGATCGAGTTCATGCGGGCCAATATCGACCAGCCGATTACAATGCCGATGGTGGCAGACGCAGCGGTGGTTTCCACCCGAGCGCTCGAAGCTGGTTTTCGTGCTTTTAAGGACATGACACCCGCAGCCTATCTACAAATGCTTCGGTTGCGGGCAGCACGGGAAGACCTGCTAGATCCAGAGAACCGCATGCTTTTGAAAGACATCTGCCTGAAATGGGGGTTCTTTCAGTTCGGGAGGTTTTCCGCAGTTTATAGGGCGCACTATGGAGAAAATCCGTCTGAAACAAGGAGAGGCGCTTGCGGGTTGCATTCTTTTAGCGCCCCGGGACGAAAAAAGATTGGCTGGAAATGACGGACCGATTGTTTTCAAGGCGAAACGATCATGTTGGATTTCAACCGCTACCTTGTCTTCGTCATTCTTGCCATCGGTTCCACAGCGTTGGAACTCCCGTCAGTACGCGATAAAAAAATTAAGCCGCAGACCCGCGAATTGCGGACACACTGTATCGGCACAAAACGAACGTCCGGTGTCCGAACGTTGTTTCGATAAACGCTCGGTTGGGTCTGCACCCAGCGGTCAAATAACCAGGCCGCCGACAGAAAGTGAGTGAGACCTGCCAGGTTGAAGAGCACCAGTGCCCTACGAGGACTGGAATACCGCCGCTTTCAAAAAGACGTGGTCTCCTGTGGCGCAGTTTCTGCCCGCCAACCGCTTGTGCCGGCCGATATCCCCTTACTGTAAGGCGACGGCCAGGGTGGCAGCAGTCAAGAAGCATGACTCCGGCGGCTTGCCGATTACTGCGGCGGCTCGTGGATTGGCGATAGCCATTTGCGAAACGAATTGGTCTTATCCAAACAATCGATTTTCAATCGCCGCCGACATCGCATACGGCAATTACGTCGTTCCAATTCGTCGGAGCAATTCTAATGTACGTTCTCGATTTAGAGGAGATGGCCCAGTTCTTCGTGAAATCGTTCACGCTGGTTGCGATATTTGCTACGACATGCGTCGTACTCGAGGTGATCTTTCCGGCTTATCGATATAGCTTTGCCTCGTACGTTCGCGGCGCGCGGAATTGGGTTATTCGCATTGGATGCGGTGCTGTAATCTGGCACTTGTATGCTCTGGGTTTGCAATTGTTAGGGATTAAACCGCTCCTTCTTCTGTAACGGGCTGTCCCGAGTCAATCCCTTTTGAGCTTAATCCCTCGCCGAGTGCTTGCTTCTGTCCGCAGTCGACGCCGGGGTCGCTGCTT
>NZ_JACHBG010000042.1 GCF_014207095.1 Martinezella lusitana
TGACCGTCGCACTCAGTCGCAACCTCCAGCGATGTCCATGCTGCTCCCGGATGAAGGATCGATAAAATCCACAAATTTGTGACGCAGTAAGACTATTATCTCGTCCGAAAAGGTTCCAGACACGGCACTTTTAATCGCACGTGACATTGTCCTATACATGTTGTCAGAACGTCGTGATGTTCGCGATGCCTTAATCTGGGCCGGGGCGCGGGTGGGCATCATGGCGATCGACGAGACGACGACTGACATTCCGGAGCAGCGGGATTGGAAGAAGCCGGCGCCCGATGATCCCCGCCTCACCCCCGACGAACGGCGGAATTACGCCAACACGATCGACAAGATGACTGCCCGGGAATACTGGGCCCAACGGGCACGCGGCATGGGCGGGCTCTACACGACGGGGGCCGTGGAAAATTTGATGGGCGTGCCTGGCACTCGCTATTACGGAGGAAACATTCTTGTTCACGAATTCTCACATAATATCTTCAACGCGCTTCGCACGGTGGATCCTGATCTCGTCGCGCGAGTTGAAAAAGCCTATTTCCACGCCCGCGAGAAAGGACTCTGGGCGCGTTCGTATATGGAGAACACCGTCGATGAGTATTGGGCCGAAGGCACGCGGTTTTGGTTCAATACGAATACAGCTTACAGCCATGGTGCACTCACCGTCGCCACATCAGACGAGTTCGAGGCTCACGATCCAGAGCTCTACAATATCATGGCTGAAGTCTACCGCCATGATCACCACATTCTGGCGGATGTCTTTTACCGGCACTCTGCAAAGTAACGGCTAACGTCGATCGCCTCGGTAACGGGTGCTGAGCCTTATGCCTGCAGTCCGCAAAGGCGACCCGAGTTATGGCAGCTCGTCCTTCCTGTCGATCGGACCGCTGCAATTATTCGAGTTTTCGTTCAACTGGAGCATCCATGCTGTTCCGCTGCGCCCGGACGCAAAATAACGTTGCGACCGGTTATCGCCGTGCGGTCGAACCCAATTGGCTTGTGTAAATCTTAAAGTGAAGGGCAAAGCACGTGACTTCTCCGCCCGTTATCAAGTTCGCCGATCGCAGGTGAGCGGGTCAGGGCCGGTGCTAATCCGGTGCATATGAGGTTCGGCCGCGCCCGGCGGCGAAATCATGTGGGACGCCTCCTTGAATAAGAGTTCGCGTATCCAGAGGCTTGCCGGATCACTATTGTGCAGAGCGGGCCATTGTACGGCTTCGGTGAACGGAAGGAGTAGTGGTAGCGGAAGCTCAACGATTTGCAGGGGTATGGTTTTTGCGAAATGCTGCGCCAGCCGTAAGGGCATGGTTCCTATGCGTTCGTTGCCCGAAACCATCGGCGGGATCATGCTGAAGCCATGCACGACGACGTCGATGCGTCTCTTGTGACCATATTCGAGCAAATACCATTCCTCGATGCCAGGCCTACGGACATTCCCAAACTTGACCACAACGTGTCCCATCGACATGTATCTCTCGAACGTAAACGGCTCTTCCAGTTGCTTGTTCGAGGTGCAGCCTACGCACACGTGGACATCATCGAACAGCCCTGCTCGGGGATGGGTGTTCGACGCGAACACTTCCGGCAAAATGAGAAGATCGACGTCGCCGCGCCGGAGTAAATCATCAGTGTCATCGCCCGGGGGCCGAAATTCGAAGCTGACAGCAGGAGCTTCCCGCGCCGCGCGCTCAACGACTTTTTCGAAAAATACGAGCGCGACGTAATCGGAAAGGATAACTTTGAAGCGACGATCCGATTGGGCGGGCTCAAACGGCTCTCTGGAAATAATGGAGAGCTGAACATGGAGCAGAGCATCTCGCAAGGCGGGTGCCAGGCTTTCTGCCCTAGGTGTGGGGATAAATTCGCGCCCAGCGATCGTAAACAGCTCATCTTGGAAGAAGGTGCGCAGCCGTGCGACCGCCGCGCTCATGGCTGGCTGGCTCAGGTTAATGCTGCGCGCCGCCGCCGTCAGATTACGTTCGCTCATCAGGGCGTCGAGCGCAACCAGAAGATTGAGATCAAGGCCATTGAACCGCATATTTCTTCATCCGATGGCGGCCGATATGATCCTGCCGATGACCGGACCGGATTGCGCTTGGGACAGTGAGCTCCACGAGGAGCCTGAGCACTTCCGCTAGCAGTCGAGGTAGCTCATAACTCCGGTCCGTTCCGGTCGATCATCGTACCGGCTGGCCAGGCGGAGATGGGCTGTCCAATCGGCATAATGATGACAAGCGGATCCTCGACACGGGTGGGCGGCAAGTCGATGCGTGCGTGTGGCAGCGTAGATCGTACGCTCACCTGCGACACAACAGTCAGTGGACTGTGTCGGCCGAATCTTTCAATGTGTTTCCGCAGCTCGGGTCGAACCGTACCGAAGGCGAATGGAACTTGAAACTTCTGCAATGTGGGAAGCATAACCTGAATCGAATGGGCGATGCCGAGCCCCTCGAGATCCGGACGCACTCCATATAAACCTAGCTCAGCCACCAAAAGGTCTACCCCGTCAACTTTGATGAAGCGGCGCAGCAAGCCCAGATGGGCCGCAACACCGATCGAGTCGTACGCGATCGCACGAAGCTCCGGTCTTGCTCCGGCCCAGCTTTGACTGCCTTGGAACGGCTTTGCATTAAACGCGCCAGTCGGCCCGTATGTCTTCCGAAAGAACTCGGCGAGTTCGACATGATCGGAGAGTTGCAACTCATTTTCCCAGCACAATTTCCACTGCACGTCTGCGCGCATTCAAAGACCTCTTCTTTTGACGCTGGCCGGACGATTTACGGCCTAAGGGTTGTTATTATATCGCTACGACAAGCAATGGTAGTATATCGGCACAAGTGCTGGCCGATGGCTTTCCTGCAAGGCTGATGCTCTTCGTCCTATGGACGCGGGCGAGGCGATATCCTTGACCCCAGCGGCCAATATCATGAGGCGAACCAAAACTGAAATGGCATTCCTTCATGGATCCATGAGCAGCGCTCATAATGGTGAGCAGAGAGTGTTTGCAGGTGAAGCCAAAAAGTGCTCGCGTTCGAACCGCTCACAGAGGACTCCTGAAGGAGCATCAGCCGCAATATCGATCGGACGTATTTTCGGCCGTTGGGCTAGGTCTGAATGGACCCAAGTTTTTTCCAATACTGGCCGCGGTCCGATTTTCCTCTCGGGAAAGAAGGTCGATGCGCCCTAAAGACGAGATTGGAACCGGCTTAGGTGACAATGAAACGGCGGAAATGGAATCACGTGACATGTAGCCCCATACTGGCTCGGGGGCGGGGCGGTTCGCCGCCAAGGAAATGTGAAGTCCGTCGAAATCCCGGTCAGGGGCGCGGTTGGAAGTGGCGAGCTGCATCAGCTCTACTTCGCCCTGCAAGAGTAGCGCCATTGCGCTTCAGCGAGTTGCTTGTTGGTCGAAACGCGAGAACTTCAGTGAGTTGCAGAAGGCCCGCCGCAACAGCACCGAGCATCGGTGCAATTATATAGAGCCAGAGCTGTGAGCGCGCCGTCTCCCCTGCAAAGAGCGCCGGGCCGAGCGACCGTGCAGGGTTTACAGAAGCACCCGAAACCGAAATGCCGGCCAGATGGATTGCGACTAAGGTAAGACCAATTGCAAAACCTGCGACAGTGCCCGCCCCTTCCTCGGTGGTGCTTTTGAGAAATACCGTTACAAACAGGAACGTGGAGATGAACTCAAACAGGAACACAGATCTGACCCCATAAGCTCCCCAGCCGTTTTGGGCGAAACCTTCTACGGCAATGTCGTAGCCACCGACTTTGTCCATGGCTATCACATAGAGAGCGCCTGCGGCCGCTATAGCCCCCGCACTTTGAGCCAAGACATACGCGAGGAAGTCCCACAGTCCAAACCGTCGCGAAACAAGAAAACCGAGGCTGACCGCGGGATTGAGATGAGCGCCTGATACTGGGCCAATCGCGTAGGCCATCGCCACCACTGTCATCCCGAAGGCAAGAGCGACACCGAGGGGGCCCACCTCGGAACGCATAAAGACGAGTGTGCCGCAGCCGAAGAAAATGAGCGCAAACGTTCCTAGTAATTCGCAAAAATATCTATTCATCCTTAACTCCGTTGATTGCATCTCTGCGGATATTTGTCGTCAACCTCGACATTCTCGCTGCCGACTGGGTTTTTGGCAGGTTATCGATGCAGTGTTCGCCAGAACCCTTTGACGCCCACAGGATCAATCGTCCGGTCCGTTCTGTGCCCTATGTCGTTGACTTCAATTTTGTGACGACCAGCCGAGATCAGGACCGGTGCCCTTGCTGCGGCTTGCTCCCGGCGGTCTGCGATAAACACACAAGTTTCGTGCCAAACAAAAGTGGGTCTACGGCAGAGCGATCACTCCGAGGGTCGATCTATCTGGCGTTCAAAAAAGTCTTGAGTCCGACAATAAGCGACATAGCAGACGCGTTGCAGTCTGAAGATTTGCGCGCAAGCGGCAGAACAATACTCGGAAACACCTTTTTGAAAGCGTATGCCTAGTTGGCATCGAGTTTGCACGTACTCGTCGTTAGGCGGCAAGAAGCAGCCAAGTATATGGCCGCCTTCCTAAACCAGGCGGTAACGGAGCCAATTCGGATCTCTCGGATCCGTTTCTGAAGAACGGCCGTCAAACTGAGTTCCGCATTTGTCCATGTCCAAACTGCCAGGTGATACTCTCAGGATCAAATTTTTCAACAATATCGCCGTGCCTAGCGACATTAACAAACAACGTGAGAAGGAATAGCACTATGACCACCAAGGTTTCAGAAAGGTCCTTTGAAACAATCGAAAATTCAGCATCATCGCCTCTGAAGGTGGCCGATCAAATCGGGGCATCCGTAGAAAAGGGGAACAAACAGTTGACCGAAGCTTTCTTTAAATTCGCGTCGAGCGCTGAAGAGGCGCAAAAAATACTCACTCCGATCTTCGAAACCGCAACGCTGGCCGGCTACGAATTGTCGCTTAAGTCCGTCGCTGCGTTGCAGGCGAATGCGGTGGCCGGTTTCTCGCATTTGCAAGCGTTGTTCGGCGCGAACTCGCCGTCACAGGTCTTCGAACTCCAATCGGCGTTCCTGCACAAGCGCGTAGACACCAGCATCGAGAATGCCAAGGAATTCCGGGCACTGGCGAGCAAGGCAGTGGCTGAGATCGCCAAGCCGATCAACAATGCATTTGACAAATTTTTGGCGGACCTCAAGGCAGTATAAATTGGCTGGCCAGTGCAACAACGTCCTATGGGACTGTTGTACCCTCCGTCTTAATTAGGAGGAAGACGAGCGCTACCCTACGATCTGTTGTGTTCGCAATTTCAATCGACGGATCATGATCCTAGTTTCGTTTAGAGAATCCAAGGCCACTAAAGAATTGTTTGACAGAAGGAGCCGTGGGATGTGATAGCGCTTAATTGCCGAAGCAAGGAAACTGACGCGGTCGCAGCCTCGGCAATAACCGCTTTTTTGAAGTGGTCGTCGGGAGGCGCGCGGCTAGCAAGGGCTTAGTTGCTCGATACCTTGCGCCATCCTGATCATCGCAGCTAACGACGACTCTCCCGTTCTACGATCGTCAGTCGGTGCGATCTTCGCAAGGGAGCGGCTTGGTTGGCCGCACCACGCACGATCAGAGAAAAGGCTTTGCGATTATTGCCGTAGGCGGTGGCAAGTTTCACGATATCGCGTCGCATCGTAACAGGCGACGTTTGCCACCCGCTCTGCCTTGAGGGTCGCCCCCTGCTGGCTCGATCAAGGCGACTTCGCGTCGTTCCGACTCTTGAACGCGCGAAAGTTATTCCAATATTTGCCGGATGGTCACAGGTGACATTGGAAAGGAAAATAGGATGCCGATAACCGATGTCTCCTGGACTCGTCTGGTCACTATCCGACTGCAGTGTGGTCTTGAGCGGACGTTTGCGGGCGTTTACGATGCTTTGGATTTTCTCGAAAACGAATGGCCATTGCGTTATGGCGAGCGCCATCAGCGTGCCATCAGGACCTGTCGCGGTGCCCTCAATGGCGGCGTAGCCGCCGTCGTTGCACGAGAGGCATTCATGGCCGCTTGCCTCGAAGCCGGCATGGTGGCCCCTTTGAAAGCCAAGCCGAACGCCCACCCGGGACGAATCGCTCGGCGGGCTCTCGTCCAATGATTTGGATGGTCCCGCTTTGCTCAAGGCTGGACTTGCGCTTTCAAGTCCAATCCAGATCGCCCCCGTCGACCGTCTGATGAAGGCTAGTTCCTTGGCGGTGTGGTCGACCTTGGCGACAACGGCCGGTTGATCATGCACCGAAACGAGCAAGGTGTGAATGAGTGCGCTTGCCGAGCAGCTTCGCGTAGCGCAGACGTATCTCCTTCTTGTCGATCTCACATTCGATACATTATTCAACGAGCACGGCAAATTCGCAGTCGTCTATCGGAGTTGCACGAGCGCGCGCGTGCAATCGACGTTCTGCAATCTAGCGATCGCCGGCACTGCATGTTGTCGTTCCCCCGATCGAACTAAGAGCCGCTGGGATAGCAATCCGATCAAGCGATCAAGCAGCCGCTACTTGAAGCAATACGCAGACCATGATTGGCCCTTACGCCCTTATCGATTGCCTCACGGAACTTTCATTGGGTATCCGAGATTGTGCTGGAGAAAGACCCCTCCCAGACAAAGCGCGAGCGGCCCGCTTGTGCGGCGAGATCGATAGTTTTGTGACCTCCCGACAATTGAAACCACAATGGCTCAGCCGCGTCGTTGGCCGTTTCGCCGCCGGGATCGTATCCCGCCTAGATGACGAGCTTCAGGTGGCTGGACAAGACCAAGCCAGCGGCCCCTCGCAATGCCGTATGACCTTCTCCGATGCCATTCAGCGTGATCGAAATCTCCTGGTTCGGTCGCTTCTTGACCAACCGTTCGACATGTTGCCTGACGCGTTCGGCCGCGTCCGCGCCGCCGCCTGCAATGTCCCCATGCAGCACATAGGAGTTGAGTGACAGGGTCTGCTGCAGGTTGAGGATCCCGAAGGCGACGTTTCTGGTATAGCGGTCCAGCAGACCATTCGCAGCTTCGGCGCCTTCTGCTGCCTCTTTGACGAGGCGAGCACAGGTGACGCTTTCAGGGTTTGCGAAGCCAAGTCGGGCCGCTTCACGCCGCAGCCAGGGTAGGGCGGCGACTGTTTCCCAGCATCCGTGCTTGCCGCAATTGCAGAGTTCCCCATCGATTTGCACGACGGTATGGCCTAGTTCGCCGCCGGAGCCGGCAAGGCCCCGGTAGACCCGTCCGTCGATGTAGAAAGCGCCGCCCAATACCTCACCGGTATAGATCGCCGCGAAGTTTTGTTGGCCCCGTCCCGGCCCGAACCACCGGTCGCCAACGAGAAGCGCGCGCGGATGATGGTCGATGACAACAGGCAATGAGAAATGCGCCTGCAGGATATCGACCAAGTGGAGGCCAGTCAGAACGGGCGCAAGATTGACGGCGAGGATCACCCCGTTGTCGCTGTCGATCATGCCCCCCGAGGCGATGCCGATCCCGAACGGTGCCTGGTGGGCTTGGGAAAGCGTCGCGGACAAGGTGTCCTTGATGATCGCCAGGAACGCACCCCTATCGCCATGCGGATCGAATTGCGCTTTGGTGAGGGCTTTGATATCGCCGCTGAGCGTCACAAGGCATGTCTGGATCCTGCCGGGCAAGAGAAGCACGGCGCCTAGCATTGGTGCTTCAGGATTGAAATAGATCGGACGCGCCGGCTTACCGCCCTTGAAGTCTGAGGGCACTGCGTCGCCTTCGACGAGCAGGCCCTCCTCGATCATCGGCTGGACGATTCCCGTGATCGTCGTGCGATTGACGCCCGCCAGACGGGCAAGCTCGGCGCGGCTTTTCGGACCGTTGTCGTACAACGCCTGCAGCACCCGACCGCGATTGATCTCGCCGAGGGTCGACTGCGAAACGAGCCTTACATTGCCACTTTCGCCAGCAAGCGTGTCCTTGTTGGGACCGCGCTGCCCCAGCGAATAGGATGGCTGATTCTCGAACTTCAACTTGCATCTCCGATTTGCCAGCCCCGTCGTTCTAGCTTGAGAGCGCTTGCTCGACCAGATGGCGCTTGATGGCTTACCGCAACAGATGCGGAGGCTTTAGCCGCGGGAACGCCCGAACGCACCTTCTTGACAGTACCATAAGTTTGTGCGAAGTACAAACAAACTGTTGGCAATGGCAGATGAGGGGTAACAATCGAACTCGAGCTCGGCGCCGTGAAGGTTTCCCGTGGTCGGATGAGGTTGGATTTAAGAACAACTGAGGAGGCACCACATGACATTCGATATTGGAAATATGTCGCGCCGGAACATGCTGAAGTCGGCATCTGTCGCCGCTCTCTTGGCATCGAGCGCGGGCGCGCTTGTCGCGCCACGGCGTGCGTCTGCCCAAGACGCGAAGACCATACGCGTTCTGTCGGTCGAAGATCCATTCTTCTTCTCGATGAAAGCCATGATCCCGGAATTCGAAAAGGAAACGGGCATCAAGGTCGAGCTCGAAAGCCTCTCTTACGACGCGTTGCAGACCCGCCTTGTCTCGGCCTTCGTCGCCAAGACGTCGGACGCGGACGTCATCGCGGTCGACCAGATGTGGCTCGGGCAGTATCTCGACAACGGCTGGATCATCTCGCTCAACGACTACATCGCCAAGGATAGTGATATCGATCTCGCCGACTTCATTCCCGAGGTCCTCTATTCGTCGAACATGTGGCGCGGGCAGATCGCCACACTGCCGGTTGCGGCCTATGCGCAAGGGGTGATGTACCGCAAGGACATCTTCGACAGCTTCGGCATCGCCGCGCCACCGACAAAGGCCTCTGAAGACTGGACATGGACGAAGTACATCGAGACGCTGAAGTCGCTCGAAGGCAAGTCCTTCGGTGGCAAGCCGCTCTTCCCGACGGTGATCTGCGGATCGCAGCCGTCCCCGATCACCCATATGTTCACCCAGCTTTCCGCCAGTCACGGCGCGAACTGGTTCAAATCCTTCCCCGGCGCACCGTGGGACTTCTCGCCGCAGCTCACAGGTCCTGCCTGGTCAAAGTCGCTCGAGGTCTACCGGCAGCTTTACAAGCTCTCGCCGCCCGAGGCGATCAATTACGTCTGGTTCGATGCCGGCACCCGTTTCGCCAAGGGCGATATCGGCATGTTCTACTGGTGGACGCCGTATTTCTACCTGGTCAAGAACTCCGGCTACATGACCGGCAAGAAGTCCGATGTCATGGACAAGTATGCGACCGCAGCCCTGCCGAAGGCAGATGGCGTGGCGCAGACAGTCAGCCTCGGCGGCTGGAGCCTTGGCGTCCCGTCGAGTTCCGACCGGCAGGACAACGGTTACGCCTTCATAAAGTGGGCGACGTCAAAGGCGACCCAGAAGAAGATGGCTGAGTGGCCGGACCTCAATTTCCAGTTCTCGGATTTTGCCCGCAAGTCGCTCTACGAAGACGCGGACGTCAAGAAGATCTATTCATACCTCGATGTCCAGTACGACATGATGAAGCAGGGCAACGGCAAGATAACGCGTCCGCCGGTTCCGGGTTATACCGCGGTCGAAAGTGTGCTCGGCCTGACGCTCAACCAGCTTCTGACCGGCAGCGAAGATCCGAAGACCGCGCTGGAGCGCGCCAACAGCCTCTTCGAAAGCATCCTCAAGGGCAATCTGATGATCCCCTACCAGAAGGAAAGCTACGCTGACACGCTCGACGGCGCCAAGGCGCTGATCGGCAAGCTCGGCAAGGCGTAATGGAATTCTTCTCGGGCCGGCGCGGAAACGCTCGCGCCGGCGGTCATCCGCCAAGAAGAACTGGACTTCGACGATGCACACGACAGCCATTCGCTCCTTGCCAACGCTTACGCCCGTCCGGCGCGGCTTCGTCCGCCGCAACCTGCCTTACCTGTTGATCGCGCCTTCCGTGATTATGCTGTTGGCGCTGATCGCCTACCCGCTGCTCTTCGCTCTCAAATCCAGCTTTTACTTCTGGAACTTGCAGGTCGGGCCGCAGCCTTTGGCTTTCGTCGGCATCGACAATTACGTCCAGGCGCTCGATGCGTTCGATTTTCGCGCCGCACTTACCAACACGCTGATCCTTTCGGTGCTCGGCACGGCGATTGAGTTTTCGCTCGGCCTGGCGATCGCACTGGTGCTGCTCAAGGCGCTGCCCGGCATGAATGTCGTACGCGCGCTGCTGATCCTGCCAACCACGATCGCGCCGATCGTCGTCGGCTTCCTGTTTCGCTATCTTTATGATCCGGGCGGCGGTCTCGTGACATGGGTGCTGCAGTCGCTCTGGCTACCGGTGCCGGCGGAGGGCATCCTCGGGTCACCGACGACTGCGCTTGCCGCCATACTCTTCGTCGACATCTGGCAGTGGACGCCGTTCTTCGCCATCGTCCTCTATGCGAGCCTGCTTTCCGTTCCCGACGAGATCATCGAGGCGGCGCGTCTCGATCGCGCATCGGCCTGGACGATCCTGATGCGCATCAAGCTGCCTCTCATCCGGCGCACCGCGACCATCATCGTCATGCTGCGCTTCATGCAGATCTTCAACACCTTCGACACGGTGCTGGTGCTGACCCGCGGCGGGCCGGGGACCTCGACACGCACACTCGGCTATTCGCTCTACGAACAGGGTCTGGTGAACTTCAATGTCGGGTTGGTGAGTGCCCAGACGTGGATCACGGTGCTGATCGTCAACGTCATCATCGCCCTCTACGTGTTCTTCGCCTTCCGCAATGAGGAGTGGTGACATGGCCAGCCGCAAGACCTTCTATACTGCGCTCACCTATGCCGCCGGCCTCTTGTTCCTGGCGGTCTTCATCGGCCCGATCCTCTGGTTTCTGGCGCTCGCTATCCGGCCGGCAGAAACAGCGTTCGCGATGCCCCCGCAAGTGACCTTCGAACCGACGCTGGATGCCTTCCGCCACATCCTCGTCGATCCTGGCACGAACGCGCCGCAACTCGTGAACTCGCTCATCGTGGCGATCGGCGCGGTGTTGCTTAATCTGCCGTTCTCGGTGCCTGCCGCTTACGCGCTCTCGCGCTTTAAGATGCGGGGCAAGAAGAACATCATGCTCTGGTATCTCGGCCTGTTGATGGCGCCGCCGATTGCCTTCCTGATTCCGTATTTCGTGTTGATCACGCGGGTCGGCCTGCAAGGTTCGTATTTGTCGATGGTGCTGGTGCTGCAGACGTTGACGATCCCGTTTTCGGTCTGGCTGATGAAGAGCTTTATCGACGAGGTGCCGGCGGAGCTGGAGGAGGCGGCCCGCGTCGACGGCGCCCGCTGGCACACGATCATGTGGCGCATCACGCTGCCGATCGTCCGCCCCGGGATCATTGTCACCTCGATGTTCGCTTTCGTCTTTGCCTGGAACAACGCGGCCTTCCCACTGGTGCTGAGCTCGCGTTCAACCGCCACCCTTCCGATCGGAACGCTCGGATATTTCGCCACCAGCGGCGTGACCTGGAACTACATCGCAGCCGCCGCCGTGCTCGCGATGATCCCGCCGATGATCATCTTCCTGGTCTTCGACCGTTACGTCGTGCGCGGTCTCACCTTCGGCTCGGTGAAGGGCTGATCTTTTACGGTTTGAATGGAGTCATATAAAATGAGCAAACTTCGCATCGGCGTCATCGGCGCCGGCCTTTGGGGCAATAACCACGCCCACACCTTCAACGTGCTGCCGGAGACCGAACTGGTTGGCGTCTGCGACCTCGACGAGGGCAGGGCGCTGAAGATGAAGGAGAGTTTTGGCGCAATCGAAGCGTTCACCGACTATCAGAAGCTCATCGCCAGCGACCGGATCGACGCGGTGTCCGTCGCCACACCCGACTTTACCCACACACCGATCATCCTTGCAGCGCTCAAGGCCGGCAAACATGTCTTGAGCGAAAAGCCCCTCGCGACCACAGTCAAGGAAGCAGAAGAGATCGCCGAGGCTGCCGCAAAGTCCAAGGGCAAGTTGATGATCGACTTCCACAATCGTGTGAACCCGATCCTGGCGCAGGTTCGCGACATGATCCAGGAGGGCCAAATCGGGCTTGCCAAGCACGGCACGGCGCGCCTTTCCAACACGACCTTCGTTCCCTTCGAAATGCTGAGCTGGGCCGCGAAATCCTCCGCACTCTGGTTCCTGGGCAGCCATCTGGTCGATGTATTGCGCTTCATCCTCGAAGACGAGGTGACCCGCGTCTACGCCGTGGCCCGTTCCGGGACGCTTGCCGCCGGCGGCGTCGACACCAAGGATTTCCATGCCTCGATCCTCGAATTTTCCAGAGGCACTGTCGTGACCATGGAAAACAGCTGGATCCTGTCGCGCGACAACCCTTCGCTTGTCGATTTCAAGGTGGAAGTCGTCGGCGAAAAGGGTCAGATCCAGGCTGATCCCACCCATAGCGGCGGCCTGCGCCGTATCGTCGATGGTGGCATGCGGTTCAACGACTACATCGGCATGACGCCGACGGGTGCAACCCGCATCGGCGGCTTCGTGCAGGAATCCATCGCGCGCTTCGTCGATAGCGTCGTGCGTGGCGTGCCCCTGCTTGCCGACGCCAATGATGGGCTTGCCAACACCAAGGTACTGGCTGCGATTGAGGAGTCCGTCGCCAGCGGCAAGCCCGTGACCATCGGCTGATGGCGTGACCAATCTTACGAGGCACGCCATCCGACCCGATGACTTGCCTCGCCACGTGATACTGGGAGAAGAACTATATGGCGTCCATGACCTTTGACGGGATTGGAAAAACCTATCCGGACGGGACCGTCGCCGTCGCCAATGTGAGCTTCACGGTCGGCGACGGTGAATTCGTCGTGCTGGTCGGACCGTCGGGCTGCGGCAAATCTACGCTTCTGCGGATGGCGGCCGGGCTCGAGCAGCTCAATAGCGGCCGGCTGCTTATGGACGATCAGGATGTCACCAACACCGAGCCGCAGGACCGCGACATCGCGATGGTATTCCAGAACTATGCGCTGTATCCGCACATGACGGTCTACGAGAACATGGCCTTCGGCCTGCAGCAGCGCAAAATGCCGAAGGACAAGATCGAGAAGCTTGTGCGCGACGCAGCCGAGATGCTCGACCTTACGAAATACCTGAACCGCAAGCCGGGCGCGCTCTCCGGCGGTCAGCGACAGCGCGTCGCGATGGGTCGGGCGATCGTCCGTCATCCGATGGCATTCCTGATGGACGAACCGCTGTCCAATCTCGACGCCAAGCTGCGCGTCCAGATGCGGGCCGAGCTCAAGCTTTTAAACCAGCGTCTTGGCGTTACTACGCTCTACGTCACCCATGACCAGGTCGAAGCGATGACGATGGGTGACAGGGTTGCTGTGCTGAAGCCTGTCGCTGATGCCGGCGAGAGCAACCTGCAGCAGATCGACACGCCGCAGCGGCTTTACGACCGGCCGGCGAATTTGTTCGTTGCCGGTTTTATCGGTTCGCCTGCGATGAATTTCGTCCGGGCCGACCTTGAGGCGGACGGGGCAAGCCTGCGCGCGACGATCGCGGGAACCGGGATTGCGTTTCCGGTTCCCGCGAGTGCCGCATTGTCTGCCTATGCCGGACGGCAGGTGATCGCCGGGATACGCCCGGAAATGTTTCTGGTGTGCAAAGAGCATGAAGCGCTGTTCAACGAGCCGATCCCGGTTGCCGAAGCGCTCGGCCCCGACACCTTCGTCTTTTTCGACATTGCCTCTCCGCCCGTCGACATCAGCGACGTGGAGGATCCGCCAGAGTTCAAACGAAAGGGCACGAACCGGCTGGTGGCGCGTATCCCGCCAGTATCGACGCCCGCGCCCAACAAGCGCCTGCCGCTGACCGTCCATCTGGAAAAGCTGCACTGGTTCGATCCGCAAACAGGAGCTGCCATTCGCGACTGACCGGATGAAACGAGCAAGCGCTCGGATTTCCGGTCGTCTTGCCTGCCTCCCAGGGCGACTGGGGCTGTCGTCATTCAGGTCTCGGCGGCAGCCCCTTTTTTTAGTGGCTGGCTTTTTGGAACCCCGTGTTTGCGAACGCGGATATCAACATCATCTCAAAGGGGAGTGGCGTGTGAAACACGTTCCAATCGTTGGCAAGTTCTTCGTCGTTGTCGGCATGTTCGGGCTGGTGGCCCTCGGCCTCTCCCTCTACGAGACCCGGGAGTTGTTCAGGATCGACGCAGCCTACACCGACCTCCTGACAAAGAACGCAGCCGCCGCCCTTCACCTGGCCCAATCCAACCGAAGCCTCCAGACAGCCCGCGCCAATATCGGCGACATGATCATGGCGCGCTCCAAAGACGGCAGGGTGCGTGCTGAAGAAAGCCTCAAGGAGGCGCAGGAAAGCTTCGTCGCCTCCATGGATCTGGCGATCGCCGCGTTACCGGCGCAAGCCGACTTGCCGCCGTTGAAGACGGATGGGTTCGCAATCTTGACGACGACATGCGGTGCGGCAATCGCTGTTGGCCGAACGGCAGACAGCGAGGCCAGCATCGCCATGGTCCAGCAGCTCTTTCTGAGCATGTGCCAACCGGCATTCGCGGCAATATCGCCGAGATTTCAGTGGCGGCAGCCAAGATGATCGAGGATGCCGACCAAAAGCGCAGCGACGTTTCCGCCTTGGCCTCCGATACGTCGAAAAGGGCAATGGGCGGCGCCGTGATCGCTTTGGCAGCGGTGCTGGTTCTGGGCGTGCTTGCCGTTCGCGCCTGGATCGTCAAGCCGATCCGGCGGATCGCCGACACGATGACGACGCTGGCGGGCGGCAATCTCTCGGCAATTGTCGAAGGAACCGATCGTCGCGACGAGCTGGGCATGATGGCGAAATCGGTGCAGATATTCAAAGACAATGGGTTGCGAGCACGCGAGATGGAAAGAGACGTCGAAGCTGGCCGCGAGGCGCGCGAGCGCGAACGTGTGCGTGCGGAAGAGTTAGAGCGGGAGCGGGTAAGCAAGATGACGGAGGCCACCTCCAGCCTTGCTGAAGGTTTGAAGCATCTTGCCAGTGGCGACCTCACGTTCCGACTGGAACAACCGTTTGCCAGCGAATTCGAGCAACTGCGCGCCGACTTCAACGCTGCGCGCGAGCAATTGGCAACCGGCCTCCGGACGGTGGCAGTCGCCACTGCGGCGATCGATGGCGGTACATCGGAAATAAGCCAAAGTGCCCTCGAGCTTTCCAAGCGGACCGAGCAGCAGGCGGTCTCTCTTGAGGAAACCGCCGCCGCCCTTGATCAGGTTACACAAGGAGTTTCGAATTCCTCCAGGCGCACCGAGGAGGCCCGCCGCGCGGCAGCGGACGCGAATACGTCGGCACGCAATTCTGCGGCCGTGATGGCAAAGGCGATCTCGGCTATGCAGGGCATCGAACATTCGTCCAACGAGATCGCGAATATCATCGGTGTCATCGACGAGATAGCGTTTCAGACGAACCTGCTTGCCTTGAATGCTGGCGTCGAGGCATCCCGGGCCGGCGAAGCCGGCAAAGGTTTTGCGGTTGTCGCCCAGGAAGTCCGAGAACTTGCTCAACGATCTGCCCAGGCGGCCAAGGGGATCAAGGAACTGATCCGCAATTCGACGGGCGAAGTGAGTTCCGGGGTAAAGCTGGTGCAGGAAACGGGACGAACGCTCGAAAAGATTGAGGAGGAGGTAGGCCTGATCAGCAGCCAGCTTTCTGCCATTGCGACGTCTGCAAACGAGCAGTCCGCTGCCCTTACGGAGATCAACAGCGCTGTGAACCGGATGGACCATGTCACCCAGCAAAACGCTTCCATGGCCGAGGAATATACTTCGGCAAGCACATCGCTGGCAGGGGAGGTCCGGCGTCTGCAGGATATCGTCACCGAGTTTCGGCTCGACGCCTCTGAGGACCTTTTGCAAGCTTTTGAGCGGTCAGGCGACCTTCCGATGTCGGCAGGTTCGCCCGCGCTACGTCTCGTCGCTGATGTCAAGGGTGCTTTGGAGGGCTCACGCAAGGTTGCCGAGCATTGATACGACGGCCCGCTCCTAAGCGGTCGCGCCCTAGGCATCGGTGCGTTTCTGAATGGTTATGGCCTGGGCGGACAGGTCGTAAGTTGCAAGCGGCCTTCGAACAGGTTGGCGAGCCAGGATTCCACGGACGAGGTGATCAGTTCGCAAAAGGTGTTTGATGCCCAAATGGATACTCTCACCGATTGAAAGGTCTTGCCTGCTGTGGATAGCGCTCGGCAGAAGCATCGCAGAAATCGCGTTGTTGGAAGGAAAGAGCGAGGCAGACATCCGATCCTATCTTGAGCAGGCGGTCACCTCGGTCGGCGCGAGCTCTATAGAGGACGCGCTGAGGAAGATGAACTTCCATCGACCGTTACATTGACCTCACGGCAAATATGGCGGCGTGCTTCGCTTGGGTCGAGTACGTTCCCTTCTCAAGATACGTTCGCGTGAATGCGGTCATAGCCTTTCATGCGATAGATCATTGCCGAAACGACCCAACTCGCGATGAAGATGCCCACGACACCAAAGCCGAGATTTTCAAGGCTGTCGTTAAAGGTGGCGATTGCCTCCCACAAAGTGCCCCGCAAGCCGAGCTTGTCGGAAATCAGGCCGAGCGCTTCTGCGCCTCCGATTAAGATCGCGACAATCACCGAGGCGGCGGTGACCGTCAGATTGTACCAGAGCTTGCGGGCGGGGTTCATAAGGGCCCAGCCGTAGGCGCCCGTCATCAGAGCGCTGTCCGTCGTATCCATCAGCGACATGCCGGCTGTGAAGAGGGCCGGGAACACAAGGATCGTCCAGAACGACAAGCCTTGCGCGGCCTGCGAAGCTGAAACGCCCAGCAAAGCGATTTCCGTGGCGGTGTCGAAGCCGAGGCCTAAGAGAAAGCCGATCGGATACATATGCCAGGAGCGTGTGACCACCTTGAAGGTGCGGCGAAAAACGCGGGCCAGCAAGCCTCGTCCAGCCAGCAGCGCATCAAGGTCCTCATCGACAATTTCCTCGCCACGCCGCGCTCGCGAAAAGGCGTCCCAGATAGGTTTCAGGATAACGAGATTGGCAATTCCGATCACCAGCAGGAACAGTGCTGAGACGGATGTGCCGATTACGCCGCCAATGTCGTGGAAACCCTCAGTCTGGCTCTGCATTGCATAGGCGGTGATGGCAACGGCAAGCGACGCCAGAACGCCGATGCTGGAATGGCCGAGCGAAAAGAAGAATCCAACCGAAAACGGCTGCCGACCCTCGTGCATAAGCTTGCGCACGACATTGTCGATCGCGGCGATATGGTCTGCATCAAACGCGTGACGGACACCGAGCATATAGGCGACAAGGGCCATGCCAAGCAGTGCCGGTCGATCGGAGAACGAAGTCCAAGCCCAGATCCAAGCCAGGACGTTGGCTGCGACCAGCAAGGCATAAACGATGGCAATTTTTGTTTTGGCGTAAAGCGGTTCGTCATCGAAAGGGCTACGCATTCGGACGTCCCTTGCCATCTTGAACAGACACCCGCCGGACCATGCTGAGCGCTCGGAACGCCGCACAGGCGGCGCCGTAGCCATTGTCGATGTTTACGACGGTCAGTCCGGGCGCGCATGAGGCGAGTGCCGCGTGCAGGGCGGTTTCTCCTCCGTTCGACACGCCGTACCCGGTCGATGTCGGAAGACAGATGATCACGCCGGGAACGAGCCCGCCGAGCACGCTGGGAAGAGCGCCGTCCATGCCTGCAACCGCGACGATAACGGGAAAAGTCCGCAATTCCTCGACCCGCTCCAGTAACCGCCATAGGCCTGCGACGCCGATGTCGATGAACTGTCTGGTCGGGGCGCCGAGATAAGCCAGCGTTCGCAAGACCTCGGCGGCCTGGGGCATGTCCGAACTTCCGGCCGACACGACGGCGATATCGGGTGCTTGCTGTTCGGCAGGCGGGGTCCAATTCAGGAATGCTGTCCGCGAGATGGGGTCGTAGTCCAATCGTTCAAGATAGGCCGGCGCGAGGCGACCAAAGACCTCCGCCTCGAGGCGCGTCAACAGACAGCGTGTGCCGCGCTCTAAAACGCGGTCCATGATCGTGGCAAGCTGCGCATCGGATTTCCGGGCGCAGAGTACTGCCTCATCGAATCCCACGCGCTCTGTGCGCTGGAAATCCAGCCGGACTTCTTCGTTCATGAATTTCGCTCCCGCAAAAAGGCGCTGCCTCGGGCGTATGCCTGGAAATCGATCGGCCGTCGACTACCGAACGCCTCTGAAATCTGCCCCACGAGGCGCGCGCGACTATCGCCAGAGAGTTTCGACAGCGTCGGTTCATCGAGTTCGACAACCACCCCGGTTTGCCGCACCCTGCAGCGCACCGTTCCCGGCGAGAGCTCGCGCCGCAGCAGCATCTCGACCCGATCGATGGCTTGCAAGATCTCGGGTTCGATCCTGAGAGCCGTCTCAACGCGGCTCGACAGGCAGGGCGCTGAAGGCAGTTCGGCGAGGTCAGCAAGATCATAGGCGGACGCCATGGCACGGACATCTGCCTTGGACATGCCGGCCTCGACAAAGGGATGACGTACACCATTGGCTTAGGCCGCCTTGAGGCCAGGGCGCCAATCGCCAAGATCGTCCGTGTTCGTGCCGGAAAAGAGCTGCGCTGCCGAAAGCGAAGACAGGGTGCCGTAGAGATTGGACTTGCAGAAGAAGCAGCGGTTCGAGGGATTGGCGAGATAACGTTCGTCGGCAAATTCCCCCGCATCGATGATCCGTAGGTCCCAGCCATGACGGGCTGCATAGTCTTTGACCCGTTCGGTGGCGCTCAGGGGAACGGCGGCCGAGGCGGCGTGGAACATGATCACGTCAGCTCCCATCCGACGATGCGCCACAAACGCGAGCGTCATACTGTCGACGCCGCCGGAGACAGCCACGGCCGCGTGCCGGGCGCTGTCGAACACGGCATTGAGACGGGCGAGAGAGGTTTCCTTCGCGATCATGACTTTTGCTCCAGCGCCTCAGCTTCGGCCCGGCGGCGCAATTCGGCGCGGGCTTTGTGGCTCCGATCAACGCCTTGGGCGTCGTCCATTTCCGCCTTGGCCGTCATCCCACCGGGCCGGTCGGCGAGCTTCACCCTTATCCCGTCCTCGGTTGTCACCGACTGTCGCGGCAGGACCGTGCGCGCTTCGATCCGGCTGCGCAGGCCAAGCGTCGTGGTCTGCCGCAGGCAGAGCGCTCCGATTGCGTCGATCGCATCCACGCGCGCGAGAACCTGAACCGAGGCCATCATGCGGCCCTTCTTGCCGAAGGTCGGCGTCTGGGTCACGTCGATCACACCTTCGGCCGCGCGAACAAGGTCGAGGGCGACGGCCAGTTCCTCGCCGGTCTGGTCGTCGATGTCGAACTGGATGACGCCGACCCGATCCTGTGCTGCACCCTCCTCGGTGAACGCCAGGATGCGAAGCACGTTGCTCATGCCGGGCAGGCGTCTTGTGCCGAAGCCGATACCGGTGCGTTCGAGCAGTCGAGGCGACGACCCGAGGCTTGTCGCGGGCGAGAGATGGGACAGGATCGCCGCTCCCGTCGGCGTGATGCGCTCACCGTGGCGACCGTCATCATGAAAGGCAAACCCGCGCAACAAAAGAGTCGTGGCGGGAGCGGGAACGGGCAGTCGCCCGTGATCGGTCTCGACCCAGCCTCGCCCGATCGGCAACGAACCCACCGACCAGCTTTTGGCCCCAACAGCGTCGATCAACGTAGCTGCCGCCACGATATCGGCAATCGAATCCCAGTTGCCGACTTCATGGAAAGCTACGTCACCGACGTTTCTGCCGTGTACTGCGGCTTCGGCCACGGCGAGTTCGTGGAAGATGGCTATGGCCGCGCGCTTGACGCCCTCCGGCAAACGGCTGCCGTCGAGCATGGCGCGAAGGTCGCGCCAATGGGTGTGGTGATGGTGGTGGCTGTGGCTGTGGTCGCCATTATGGACATGCTCCTCATGAGGATGAGCATGTCCATGTTCGTCATGGTGATGATGATGCGCATGGCCATGTCCTTGAGAATGGCGATGAGGATCAGGACCGGAAGCTTCCTGTTCGGAGCCGGTCTTCGTGACGTCAAAGCGGCTGCCGGTCAGCACGCCATCATTGTGTGCCCGAAAGACCGCCTGCACGTCTTCGTCCAGACCTGCCAGACGAAGATTTCTCTCTACCGTTCCAACCAGCTCGGGCCATGCGTCCAACATCGCGGCGACGAACATGTCGCCGGCGATGCCACCCAGAACATCAAGATGGATATGCATGAGGCCCACCTCCTTCATCGTTCCGAATGCTGCCAACCGGACAGGTCGACGTGCAGGGTCTCGCCAGGTTCTGCCGATCCGACGCTGGTCTCGATCGCCGCCTTCAGCACTGCGACCGGTATAGGCAGACGATCTTTCATCTGCTCCGCAAACGCCACGAGGTCGTCATGTTCGGCCTTGGCCCGCATGAACACGCCCTCGCTCAGGATGCGTTTGAGGCGCAGCGGAAAGCTTTGTTCACCGCCGTTCCACGTTAGCCGAAGTTGCGTCCGATAACGCCTGATGTCGAAATGCTTGTACTGGGATTCGAGAGCCCGATAGCCCCAGATTCCGAGGTCACCGACCAGCAGGCCGGCGAAGTCCGGCTCGTCTTCGGCGTTTATGTCAACCAGCAGGACATAGGACGGGCGGCCCTTCTTGCCCAGACTCGGAAGGAGCTGGACATTCTTGGCGCCCATCTCGCCCATCTTCTCGATGACGTGCCCGAGCAACTCGCCCGGCGCGTCATCGATCTGGGCCATCAGGAGGATGACGCCGCCCGCCATCAGAACGCCATGGATTCGACGGCGACCAGGGCGGCTGCCTCTGCCTTGGTCTTGGTGCCGGGAATGCCGGCGGAAATCAGGCCTGCCGACTGGGCTTCGCCCGTCGCATCCGACGCACTCATCTTGCCCATGGCGGCGGCGACGACGGCCGGGATGGTGACGTTGATAATTACATTGCCGGCGAGCAGCAGTTCGCTGGCGATCGGCGCAAGTGCGGTGAGGAACGGCGCGCGTTCCTTGCCGATGCCCTGCGCGACTTCGGGGATCACGGCGTTGATGATGCCTTCCATATGGATCGTCTCGTCGCCGACGGTGACTTCGGCGTCGAGCGCCGGATCGAAGGCAAGCCAGCGCGCCGCCATCTTGCTCGATCGCCGCGCACCCTTGCTGATCCTGGTGAAATGAACCTTGATATTGGTACCCTTCACCTTGCTCAGGAATTCCGACCCGCGTGTCTCCACCAGTAGCTGGCGCTCCTCGTCCATCGCGCGGACGATCTCGCCGACGCTCCTGCCCGCCATGAGATCGTCATAGCTGCGCGCCGCACGGGCATGCAGCGCCTTGGTGACCATGGGGGTGGAGGACATGATCATTGCATCGGTGACCGGCCCGTTGCAGATCTGCGTCGCCTTGCGGGCAACGATGTTCATCGCCACCATCGCAGTTTCCGGATCGAAGCTGAAGCCAAGGCGACGGGCACGTAGCGCGCGCGCCACGCTCTGTTCCGTCGAACCATCCTGCAACAGACACATCAGCGCAATGACCGCATCGCCGCAGATATGGCCGAGCGGCGGATTGACGGGACCCGCGCCCGCGCCGCAGATCCCTTCTTCGAAGACCGAGACGATTTCATCAAGCGCCATGATGCCGATCACGGTCGGCCCGCCGATATCCTTGAGGATCAGGCCGAGATCGCCGATCAGCCGTGCGGTCTCGACTTCCTTGCCGGTGATGCGGACATGTATTTTCTCGGGCAGGCCGGCGGTGCGAACGGCGGATCGCCCCGCGACGAAAGCACTGGTGACCTTGCCGTAGGGGCCATATTCCTCGGCCACGTCGGCATCCGAATGGATGATTTCCAGGATCGCCGCCGCGCCAAAAAGGGCTGAGAGGAACTTCTGGCTGGGCATGCCGGCGCCGGACATAGCGTCCATCATCGCCTTGGTCCCGATGGCAGCCCCTCGTTCGGCCATGCCGGGAAAAATCAAATCCTCGCCCAGCGCGCCGTGGCCGACCATCACGCCGCCGCCCACGCCTTCCGGAATGTCACGGCCCTGGACCGGCGAGAGCTCCCCCTTCATCATGGCTTCGTAGACGGCCGCAACGGCGGCGAAACCCGAGATCTTGTTGTTCATCTTCGCCGTCGGCACGGCGGCAAGGCCGGAGCGGCTGACGCCAGCGATCATGCGCGCCGAAGAGCCGAGCTTGCGGTTACCGGCAGGAATGCCGACCTGGGCGTTGGCGCCGCAGAGATAGAGCAGCGTTGCCGCGATCAGCGCCGCATTGGCGCCGTCGGCGCCGGCTGCCGTGGCGACAGCAATGCTCTTGGTCAGAAGGTCATCGATCGGCTGGCGCACGGCATCGGCGAACTTGACTTCCGGGCTTATGCCACGACGCAGTTCGGCCGCGATGACGTTGCAGACTGCAACGACCGGGATGTTGAGCATGCCATGGCCGCCGGTCAGGGCCTCGACGCGATCGCTGGTCAACCAGCCGGGATTGGCATTGGCCGCCATGACCGAAGCCAGAATCACCTTCTCGCGTTCGGCCGAAAATCTCGACATTGGTCCTCTCCCTTTATTTCCGGCGGGCAGCGATCATGATCCGCAACAGCCGAGCGTCGAAATCAGCCAGTGGCTTTTCTCGCAACGAGCGCGCACCGTCCGTCGATCTGCCGTATGCGCGGCGCGCAGGTAACGTCAGGGAATATCACAGGGTCATTATTGCGATAAGTGGCACTATCTCATGTCTCCATGAGCAACATTCATAATGGCGCGCTGCCCTGTTAATATTTCTGAAGCCCCCGCAGACAATGCGGGCCCATTCGGCTTCGCGTATTTGGGCCGCCGCTCAAGGTCGTCTCTCCAACTCGCGGTCTCTCTGTCCAAGGGTTGTCCGGCAACAAGCATGATTGGTGCTCATGGGTTCGTGAAATCATACCATTTCAGTTGATGAAGTTTTCTCCATACTCCTTTCCGAGATGTGGTCGCGGCCTGACCAAAGATGAAGGCTGCGGCTCTTACATCGCGTTGCATCAGCCCAAATTCACGGAGAACTTTCGAATGCTCGACTGGGAAAAATACCGGCAGGAACTGTCCTCACGCGTAACCGAACTTGGCCGGCTTTCGCCGGCGACACTTGAGGGCGTTCGTACCCTCGGTGGCGCAGGTCAGAAGAGCGGTCGGTTGGACGCCAAAACCCGGGAACTGATCGCCCTTGCCGTTGCGGTGACCACGCGTTGTGACGGCTGCATCGCCAGCCATACGTCCGAAGCAGCGAAAGTCGGCGCCACGCGGGAGTAAATTGCCGAGGCACTTGGGGTCGCGATTGCGCTCAACGCCGGTGCAGCTTTGGTTTATTCGTCGCGCGTGCTGGATGCCTTCGATACCGTCGCCGGCTGAGCACGATACGAAGGAAGTGCGGAGAAGGAATGGGCCTTCTCCGCCAGTCAACCAAATGGGAGGTCAATGCCCATTCAGAGCAGCGGCAATTGCGCTGCGCATCTCCTCAAGGCTCGGCGCCCCAGTGATTTTCTTGCCGTTGACGAAGAAGGGAGGCGTTCCCTCTACCTCGAATTCGTCAGTCGCCTGGTCGGTGAGCTTGTTCAGACGCTCAAGGATGGCCTGGTCCGCCACTGCCCTGTTGAACACGTCTTTGTCGATCCCAACGGAGCGTCCGATTTCACGCAGTGTCTGTTCGATGCACGGCTCTGAACTCGGGTTAACGTTTCTTCCCTGAACGGTTTGGGTGTGATTCAAGAGTGTCGGTGATTTGGAGGCCGACATGTTTGAAGACG
>NZ_JACHBG010000043.1 GCF_014207095.1 Martinezella lusitana
ATGATGAATGCATCCTCTCCCGGCCGAAATGGCCGTCGACCAATGCGGCGCTGTCAGCATAACTTCGCAAGGAGAAATGGTCATAGCATCTGGCTCTGGCGCGCCGTCGACCAGGACGGTTACCTGCTCGACGAGATCGTCCAGACCCGCGCCGCAATACCAAGGCTGCCAAACGCCTGCTGATCCGATTGGTGAAGAAGCAGGGATGCCTGCCAAAGCGCGTCCTCACCGACAAGCTTCGTTCCTTTGGCGCGGCACAGCATCAGATCATGCCGACTGTCGAGCAGCGGTCGCACAAGGGGCTGAACAATCGCGCCGAAAATTCGCATTTACCACTGCGAAAACGGGAGCGGCTGATACAACGATTTCGCTCGCCAGGCGCGCTGCAATGCTTCACAAGCGTCTTTTCGCCAGTCCGAAATCTTTTCGTGCCGCTTTGTTCAAACATTCCGCTATCGTCGTCCGTCTTGTCGAAAGCATACTCAAGAACTTAACCTGACATCACCACTGGCTGAACTGCTGTCGAGACATTATAGGTCCACAGGCAACGGCCAGGTGTCTTCATGCCCGAGGGCGGTTGCCTCTACTTGCAGGCAATGCTCCGATTCCGCTACGAAGGCTCAAAGCAAGGTCGGGCTGATCCGAAGTCAGGTAACCGATACCACGCTCAAGCCACGAGCGGATCAACGCTTCATCGTTCAACGTCCAGACGCAGAGTTGTTCAGGCGCCAGCATTTGTGTGATCTGGACCCATTCCTTCTGCAAGAGTTCATGATGAATCGCGACAATCTCGACGAGCCTGACCGCATTGGTGAGGAAGGCGGATAATCCACCTTCTCTCTCGATCGATGCGGCGTTTGCCGAAACCAGGCGATCGATGTGTGGAGCAACACGACGACATTCCTCGATTACCGTCAAGTCGAACGAGGTCAAATGGCATCGGTCGGCCATTCCGAACCACTCAATTTCGGCGACGACTTTCTCCACAATACCTGGATAAGGCCGGCCTGCCGCATCGGATTTGATTTCGATGTGCAAACACTTGCGGGCTGCGCTTTCGAAGACTGCAAGCACATCTGAGAGGGTTGGCAACACCTCAAGGGTGCCTTGCAAGTGGGTTTCCAGTCTCATGTCAATGGTAAGATCGCGCACTGGGCCGATCCTATCGGTTGTGCGATCGAGGGATGCGTCATGGATGACGACGAGTTCACCCACATCCGTGAGATGGACATCGAATTCGATGGCGTCCACATCAAGATCAAGAACGTTGCGAAATCCCGTCAGGGAGTTTTCCGGCCAGATGTTGCGCGCGCCGCGATGGCCGATGATCTTTGTCATGCTGTTCTCCAATGCCGAAAGTCAACGTAATGTCGGGTCAAGCTTGTCTCGCAGCCAGTCGCCAACCAACGAGATCGATAGGGTCGTCACCATGATGATGAAGGCCGGCGCGAGCATGATCCAAGGTGCCCGTGTCAGGTACTCGCGGCCGAAGCCAACCATGTTGCCGAGGCTTGTTTCCGGAGGTTGAACGCCAAGCCCAAGGAAGGAGAGGCCGCTTTCCATCAGAATAATCTCCGGGAAAGTCAGCGTCATGGAGACGATTAGCGTTGAGGCTACGTTCGGCAGGATGTGGTGCAGGTAGACGCGCGCAGGCGTGGCGCCAAGTTGCACGATGGCGGCGGCATAGCCCTGGGCGCTGGCCGAAATCGCAAGGCCGCGTGCGATACGCGCGTAGCGCTCCCAGCCGTAGAAGCCCATGAGACCGATCAGAAGCGGCATGGAGGAGCCGAAGAAGGCCAGCACAGCAAGCGACATGATCAGAAACGGAAGTGCTGCCTGGAAGTCCGCAAGAACCAGCACGAGGTGCTCGACGTTGCCGCGGAACTTGGCTGCGGCAAAGCCAAGAGCGGTCCCGAACAATGCTGAAATGATCGTCGCGCCGAAGGCGATGGCAAGCGAAACCCGAACAGACTGGATCAGACGTGAAAGTACGTCGCGGCCGAGCTCATCGGTTCCAAGCAGATGTGAAGGATGGCCTGGAACCGACAGGCGTGCTCGCAGATCCATCGATGTAATGCCGTAGGGACGGATGCTGTCGGCAAAAACTGCAATCAGGACCATGGCCGCCAGCCAAGCAATTCCAAAGCCGACGGAGAAGGGGATTTTTCTAAGCTGGCTGCCGGCGCGAGCAAGGAGCCCAGGATTGTTCTTGTACGATTTGGTCGCCGATGCCATAACCATTGTAATTCCCTTCAATGCGTCCGTTGACTACGCAGCCGTGGATCGAGCCAGCCGTAGAGCAAGTCGACCATAAGGTTAGAAACCACCATAGCGGCGGCGATCATCAGAAGGATGCACTGCACGACGGCAAGATCGCGATTGGTAACCGAAACGACTAAAAGGCGGCCGACGCCCGGCCATGAGAAGATCGATTCGACGACGACAGCGCCGGCAATCAGGGAGCCGACCATGAATCCGACAATTGTCACTATCGGTACGGCCGCATTCGGAAGCGCATGACGCCAGACGACATTGGACCACTTCATTCCCTTGGCCGATGCCGTGCGAATATAGGGTTGCCCCATCACCTCAATCATGGCGCTGCGCGAGAAGCGAGCCAGGATACCAATTCCCCCTATGCTCATCGTTAAGGTCGGAAGGATGCCGTGTTGCCACGTGTCTTGGCCACCTGATGGCAAAACACCGAGTGTTACGGAGAAGATCAGCACCAGCAGCAGCCCCATGACAAAGGACGGGATGGTAAAGCCAAGGATCGCTGCAAGTATTACGCCGCGATCAATCGTGCTTTGGCGATGCAGGGCTGCATAGACGCCTGACGGGATGCCAATCACCAGCTTTAACAAAAGGGCCGGCACTGTCAGTTGAAGAGTGGCCGGAATGCGATCGATGACTAGCTGCATTGCCGGCGCCTTGTCGCGCATGGAAATGCCGAAGTCTCCCGTGAATATCGATCTGATATATGCAAGGTACTGGACCCAGAGTGGTTGATCGAGACCCCATGCGTGGCGAAATGCGCGTAGAGATTCCTCAGGAACATCAGGCCCGAGCATGACCTGCGCCGGATCACCCGACATACGCAAAACAACGAAGGCAAACGTCAGTACTGCAAGAATGGTAATCGCGGCTCGAAGCAGGCGAGTGAGAACAAAACGTAGCATGCGTCGGTTTTCCTAAGCGGCAGCTGTTTGATCAGCAGCGGTCACCATGTGACATGCAGCGGTTCGTCCAGGCGCGAGCTCCTGCAATGTCGGCACGCTGGAACGGCAAATTTCCTTTGCTAGCTGGCAGCGCGGATGGAAGGCGCAGCCGCTTGGACGATTGGCGGGGTTGGGTGGTTCACCCTGCAGGATTATGCGTCCTTTGAGCTTCTTTCCCGGCTCCGGAACACTTGAGACCAGCGCCTTGGTGTATGGGTGGAGAGGCGCTTTGAAGATCACGTCGGATGAGGCCTCCTCAACGACGCGACCGAGGTACATGACGGCCACCCGGTCTGCGATATTGCGCACCACCTTGAGATCGTGACTAATGAAGACCATAGCGATGCCATTGTCCCTCTGCAGGTCGCGCAGCATATTGATGACCTGGGCCTGAATCGAGACATCAAGGGCTGAAACCGGTTCGTCGCAGACGAGAAGTTTCGGTCGTGAAGCCAGCGCGCGGGCAATAACGACGCGTTGACGCTGGCCGCCTGACAGTTCATGCGGATAGCGTTCCGCCTGGTCTTCACGCAAACCAACTGCGGACATCAATTCCGCAACCCGAACATGTCGATGCGTCTTTGGAACGAGGCCGTGGATCGCCAGCGGTTCGCCGATCTGGGCACCAATCGTCAGTCGCCGGTCAAGTGCTGCCAGAGGATCCTGAAAAATCAGCTGCATCTTCGCCCGCAACGCTCGCCATTCCGGCGTCCCGAACCTCGGCATCGGATTGCCGTCGTAGAGCATCTGTCCCTGGTGCGTGGGGTCGATGCCGAGCAGCATGCGCCCCAATGTTGACTTACCCGAACCGGACTCGCCAACAATGCCGAGGGTTTCGCCCGGCATGACTTTGAGAGTGATGCCATCGACCGCCCGGACCGGAACCGATTTGGTAAGGAATCCATTACCTAGGTCATAGGTCCGAACAAGACCTCTTGCTTCAATGAGCGGTCCAGTCACGATGCAGGTTCCAATCTCATTTCGTCGGTCCGTTGGGGCGCGTCCACGGGATGGTGGCAGGCGAGGCTGCGGTCGCCCGCCACCGCCTTCAGATCGGGCCTCCTGACCCTGCAGTCGGCCTCGGCGCGCGAACAACGCGGGGAAAACGCGCAGCCTTCCGGCAGGTGTCGAGGATCAGGTACGGTACCGGGGATCGGGATCAGCCGGTCGCGCGGACCGTCGAGTTCGGGAATGGCATCGAACAGGCCGAGCGTATAGGGATGGTATGGATTGGAAAACAGCGCATCGATGCTCCCCTGTTCAACAATACGCCCCGCATACATAACGCAAGCTCGTTCGCAGACCTGGCTGACGGCACCTAGATCATGGCTGATGAAGATCGTTGCCATGCCGGTCTCGGCGCGAAGCGTTATCAGGAGATCGAGGATTTGCGCCTGAATAGTCGCGTCGAGCGCGGTTGTCGGTTCGTCGGCGACCAAAAGGTCAGGTTCGCCGGCAAGCGCCATAGCAATCATCAGCCGCTGACACTGACCACCGGAAAATTCGTGCGGATAGAGATCGAAGCGTCTTCGAGCATCCGGAATGCCTACGAGATCCATCAAGCGCAATGCTTCGGACTTGGCGGCTTCACCAACCAGTCCGCGATGAATGGCAAGTGCCTCGGTAATCTGGCGGCCGATTCTCAAGACGGGGTTCAGTGAGCTTGACGGGTCCTGGAAGATCATTGCGATGCGTCCGCCGCGCACGCTTTCCAGAACGGATCGTGGTGCACCAAGAATTTCACTTCCGTCGAGACGGACCGATCCACTTATGGCCGCTTTGCCAGGGAGAAGCCCGAGGGCTGCGAGCCATGTCACGGATTTTCCGCAGCCGGATTCTCCAACGAGGCCGATTGCCTCGCCACGGCGAATATCGAGATCGATACCACGAAGAACCGGCACACCGTCAAATGCGACGCTGAGACCGCGGATTTCTACGAGACTGGGTTCCATTCGAACGTGCACCTCCTTCTTAGACATCAACGCCGGCCGCACAAAGCGGCCGGCATAAGAGGGCTATGGTCAGGCCTTCCAATTGGAGGCGCGGAAATCCATTGCGAATGCAGGCGCTGCTTTCCATTTCAGCGAGGACTTCATGCCTGTAAATACAGCGTTCTGATGCAGCACCTGGTAGACAGGGTCCTCGCGCTCGCAAATTTCCAGCATTCGGGCAATCGCCTTCTTGCGCAGAGCCTGATCGGTGGATGTTTCCATGATGAGAGAGAGCTTGTTCATCTCTTCGTTGGTCCAATCCTTCTTCTGCTGTATTTCACCGTTCGGGCCGAATTGCACGACCATCGGCGTGATCGGGTCGTTGATCGTGTTGGATGCAGACCAGTCACGTACGCCCTTTATACCTTGAGGATCGTGGATCTGAGCCCAGTTCTCCTTCATTTGGATCTCGACGTTAAGGCCGACTTGCTTCCACATCTCGACCATGATCTGCGCGTTGGCGGTCTGGTTGGTGTAGTAATTGTTGAGTAGCCGGTAGGGAATCGCATCACCCTTGTAGCCAGCTTCCTTGAGCAGTTTCTTTGCGAGCTCTGGATTGAACTCCGGCGGCTTCCAACCGTCGATGAACATGTTGGAGCCGGCAAAGGATTCAAACTGAAGGCCTGCCGGAACAACGGTTAGCTCGGCCCATAGAGCATCGACAATTGCCTGGCGATCGATCGAATGGGTCATGGCGCGACGGACGAGCGGATTTGCCAGGACAGGGTTCTGGACGTTGAATACGGAGATTCGGTGGTTCCAGATGGTCGAGCTCTGCACTTCAAGGCCGGGCGCATTCTTGACGGCGGCGATCTGGTCCGGCGGCAGATCACATGCGAAATCATACTGGCCAGACAATAGGCCGTTCACCCGCGAGGCAACCTCGGGAACCTCGACGAAGCGAATCTCTTTCAGTGGCTGACGTCCACCCCAATAATCGTCGAATGCGACGAGCGTAAGCGAGACGTCCGGCTTGTATTCGCCGACCATGTATGGGCCCGTGGTGATGGGTTTGCGCGCCCATTCGGCATAGCTCTTGGCTTCGTCCCAAGCGCGGCGACTGGTGATCTGGCTGCCGAAGGAATACAGGCGGCCTTCGAGCGTTACGTCGGGCGTCGCATTGTGAAAGCGCACAGTGTACTTGTCGACGATCTCGACGCCCTCGAGGGCGGGCCAAAGGCGACGTGCGACACCCGGGATCGCAGCAGGCAGTTCCTTGACTGTCGCCGGCTTGTGCTCGGATTCAAAGATCGTCTTGCCGCCCTTGGGCTCTGTGGTCCCGAAAATGCGCTCCTTCGAAAAGGAGAAGGCGACATCTTCAGCGGTCATTTCATCGCCATTATGGAACTTGACGCCCCGGCGCAGCTTGAGTTCGAGCGTTTTGTCATCAATGCGCTTCCACTCGGTCGCAAGGCCGGGAACCGGGCCCTGGCTGCCCATCCAATCGCGATTGATCAACCCTTCCCAGAGGTTGGGAAAAAAGACGCGCTCGCCAACATTGGACTGTTCATTCCAGATGTCGAGCGTGTTGTTGTTGGTAATCTTCTGTACAGCGACGGTAACGGAAGGGCGTTGTCCTTGGCTGAACGCCATGCGCGGCAGGATAAGGCTGCCGGCCGCAGCGGACATCAGGCCCAATGCGTGACGGCGATTGATGGAAGGCATGGATCTCTCCTGTTGACATAAACGTTTTGGCCGCACGACATCCCCGTGGGGCCCGAAAGCCCCACGTGCGACACCGCTTGTGATGCGGAATGAACTTTGAACCTTCACGCTGCAGGCTGCTAAAAATCCTTTACCTCGCCGCAGAGTTGGCGTAGCTGTAAGTTACATATGTTACGCCGATGTGACATCTGGGAGGAATGCGCATGCTCAATCAGCAACTGATGGTAAAGGCCTCGTGGTTCTACCATGTCGAAGGTTTGACGCAGGCCCAGATCGCCGATCGCATGCTTTTGACGCGACGACGAGTCAATGAGTTGCTGGCAGCGGCTCTGCAGCAAGGCATCGTGCGGGTAAGCTTTAATTCACCCTTGGCCGACAGCGTCGAAATGGAGGCCGAGCTTTGCAGACGTCACGGTCTTACAGATGTCGTGATTGTTCCAACGCCAAACGATAAGGCTCAGATGCCACTGGTTCTCGGACGCGCTGCCGCCATGTTCCTGGACCAAATGGTGCATGCCGGCAAAGTCCAGAGTTTGGGTGTGGGGTGGGGTGCGACCCTTCGAGAAACGGCCCATCAATTGACGCCGACCAATTCTGCGGACATCAAGGTCCACTCCATGATGGGTGGCTTGACGCGTGGGTCGGAAGTCAACACGTTCGAAATCGTCCGCCGCTTTGCCAAAAGGCTCAATGCCGAATGTCATTATCTTGCAGCACCGATCTACGCCGATGACCCGGCATCGCGCGATACCATCATTGCGCAGTCGGTTTTTGCGGCATTGCTGCGGGATGCCGTAGACGTCAATGTGTGTTTGCTGAGTGTCGGCGATGTTACCCAGGAGTCGCTGCAAGTGCGTTACGGCTTGCCAACCAGAACGGAAATCAGTGAGCTTGTTGGTGCAGGCGCGGTCGGAGATCTGCTTGGTCGCTACCTCGATCAAGACGGTTGCGAGATAGATCATCCGCTCAACCGACAAGTCATTTCGCCGGAACTCGAAGAGTATCGCAACATTCCATGCCGGATTATCGCATCCGGAGGTTTCAACAAGCGGCAAATAATCCGGGCGTGCCTTGCAAACGATCTCGTTGATGTGCTTGTCACCGATTCTGAAACCGCGTCATGGCTGCTCATGTGAATCCGCAAGCGGTCCCATCGAACTTTTGATTTCCGCTGAAGGTGTTGTCACATAAGCCGGCTATCAGTGAGTGGGGCGTAGAGATGGCGGGATGAAGCGTCCCGCCATATGATGTTAGCTGCCGACGTTTGATGACCATTCCGGGCGTTGGACCCGTCGTGGCCCTGGGCTTCGCCCGTACGATCGACTACCCGGTCGCTTCAAAAATTCTAAGGCGGTTGGCACTGCGTTGGGGTTGACCCCGGTTCTGAGTCAGCCCGGCGAGAGTAGTCGTGTCGGCCGAGTTTCCTTGTGTGGTGATCAAATGATGCGAACGCTGCTCTGTGAAGCGGGCCAAGTCATGTTGACTGTGGTCAGGAAATGGTCCTGGCTCAAGGCGCTAGCGATGAATATTGCCAAACGTCGCGATCATCAGAAAGCGATTGTGGCCCTGGCCCGTTGCCTAGCGGTGATCATGCATCGCATGTGGAGTGATGGTACAGAATTCCAGAGGTCAAAGGACGACGGACTAGCAAAGGCCTGAGCATTTTAGATGACAAAGTCCCTCCCGCCGGCGCGAAGAAGTCCTTCGCGGGACGATGAATGAAGTGAGACCGCTATGGAACTTGTGCCGGCCGGTTATGCCGATCGGGACGCGTCTTAGATTGTTCCACTTCTCTCCACTGACCCGTGATAGGAGGGGCAAGACCCGATCCCGAAGAGAAGCAAGGCTTCGTGAGCGACGTCAGATACTGGTGAGATTGGAAGGCTTGACAGCGCTTGGCTTCAATATGCTGAATAGAGAAGTTCCATAATATAGCGACACACCTCAAAGCCTCTCTCTATCAAGCACTTAACCTTTCCATGTAACGGATTACGGGTTCATATCCCATTCAAGAGCTTAAACATTGGTCTTGTCTTTCGGCTCAAGAATATTATATGTAGGTACGTGCCTACATGGAGTGTATTCTATGACGATCACAAGCCTTTCCAGCCGTGAATTGAACCATGATGTGAGCAGCGCGAAAAAGGCCACCCAAAATGGCCCGGTTATCATCACTGATCGCGGCAAACCATCTCATGTATTGATGACTTATGGTGAATTTGAGCGTCTTACCGGCAAGCGCCGTAATCTTGTCGATGCCCTTTCCATGCCCGGCTTGTCAGATATTGATTTCGACGCGCCTCGGATTGAGATTGCAGCCCGTCTAATGGATCTGTCGTGAAATATCTGCTGGACACGAATGTTCTATCTGAACTGAGGAAGGTTGGAGACGGCAAAGCCGATGCAAATGTGGTTGCATGGGCCACAGCTCAAGCGACGACGCAGCTATGTCTTTCCGTGATAACGATCCTGGAGTTGGAACGCGGAATACTTAGCATCCAGCGCCGAGATGCAGCCCAGGGCGCGCGCTTGCGTTCCTGGCTAGAAAATCACGTGCGACCAGAGTTCGTCGGCCGTATTTTATCAATCGATGATGTAATCGCGACCCGTTGCGCGCATCTGCATATCCCAGATCGACGTAATGAAGCAGACGCACTCATTGCCGCGACCGCACTCGTTCACGGCCTGATAGTCATCACGCGCAATGTTCGGGCCTTCGAAGGCACAGGCGTTGTTGTGATGGACCCGTGGCAGGGTTGATGGCCACCAAGGTCATGCATAGTGGGTACTGATGGTTCGAATTTCATCAAGAGCCATATTGGGAAGATTGTGCAGGCTGCGTCGTTTCCGAAACCCGTCTCGTCTCCAGCGAGAACCTTTCAGCGTTTTCCAGAAAGAACCTCACGAGTCTGCGGATATGAAACGCCTATGCGATCATTGGATCGTAAATGAGATAATCGCCAAAGTCCGTGATTCCGCAACTTCAACGAAGCGAACCGCGTAGCGCCCGTGGAAGAAGAAGGCTGGAAGACCTGTTGGTGGGGCAGGCAGTAAGGTCTTTCAGGCCCCATTCCATACCGGATTGCCGACCTTCGACCCGCCCAAAGATAGTGCCAACGCCTCAAGCTCCTCATAGAGCGATTGCGCAAAGCTCCGCAGCACGATCAGCTCGAAATCCTGCCCGACAGTCCGCGTAAGCTGGATCGAAATGTGACCGAAGAGGGTCATGGCACTGTTTCCTTCGGGAAAATTGAGCGGATGCAGGTCGACGGCCGTACCCTTGTTGAGGAGCGCGGCCGCCTGGGATCCGGAAACGTGGATACGGATGCGGCCATGGCTCTGGTCAGAGATGAAAGCGCCGCCAGAGAGAGCATCGGCAAGCGCCTGCCGCTGGGATTCGGAAAGCTGATGGTTACCTGCAACGAACCATTGCCGGTATCCGGCCGGGCGCACGGTGCTTTCCTTGAGGTTCACCGCGAGGAGATGGTTCGCAATCTCCTCGCTCGTGGTCGCGCCCATTACGTGCAGGAGGTGGCCTTCCGGCAGGGCTGCCAGCCGGATGGTGTCGCCTTGCAAAACGGGCTTGCCGGCAAGAACCGGCTTCGGTGCTGGCAAATCAGGCATGGAGCTTCTCGTTTTGAGGGTCGATGAAGACGGGGCTGCAGATCACCGCATCCGTATATTCGTTTCTAAGGCCGTTCCAGACAGTGACCTTCTCACCGATGCGCTCCGGGCCGTTCTTGATCAAAGCCAATCCGATCGTGTGGCCAAGGCTCGGTGAAAAGGCACTTGATGTGACGTAGCCCTGGTCGTTTTCGAGCGTCGCGGCCGCATTCTCCGCCAGAATATGAGCGCCGGTGCGGAAGCTGGTTGCAGGGTCTAGCGGCTTGACGCCGACAAGGCGAGGACGGTCGGCTGCCTGCAGGCCCTCGCGCGCGAGCATCGCCTTGCCGATGAAATCGGGCTTCGTGGTTGAAACCATGCGAGCAAAACCGAGGTCGCCCGGCGTCACGGTCCCGTTGATCTCCGCATGGGTGACATGGCCCTTTTCGATACGAAGGACGCCGAGCGCTTCGGCGCCATAGGCGCAGATCCCGTGGCTTTGACCCGCCTGCAGGATAGCGTCGGCGACGAATTCTCCATAGGCCGCGGGCACGCCGAGCTCATAGGCGAGCTCGCCGGAAAAGGAGATGCGGAAGAGCCGGCCCTTCAGCTTGCCACCGAACAAGGAGACTGCACGTGCGCTCATGAACGGGAAAGCAGCGTCGGAAATGTCTTCATCAACGATCTCGGCAAGGATGGCGCGGGATTTCGGGCCTGCCACCGCCATCTGTGCCCATTGATCGGTCGATGAGGCAAAATAGACCTCCAACTCGGGCCACAGCGTCTGGGCGCAGAATTCCAGATGCGTCAGCACCCCGGCTGCGAGCGCCGTCGTCGTGGTCATGAAGAAATGGTCCTCGCCCAGGCGACTGGTGGTGCCGTCATCATAGATCATGCCGTCTTCGCGCAGCATGATTCCGTAGCGTGCCTTGCCGACGGGCAGTTTGGCGAAACCATTGCAATAGACGCGGTCGAGGAAGGCCGCCGCATCCTTGCCGAAGATCTCGATCTTGCCGAGCGTCGAGACGTCGCAAATGCCGGCATTCGTGCGGATGTTGAGCACTTCGCGATCGACACTTTCGCGCCAGCTCTTTTCGCCATCTTGCGGAAACCAGGAGGAGCGGTACCAAAGGCCGGTCTCGACAAAGACCGCGCCGTTCTTCTTTGCCCATTCATGCAAAGGGGATTTGCGTGCCGGCTGGAAATGCTTAGCCTGCGAAGTACCTGTCAGCGCGCCGAAGGAGACGGGGGTATAGAAGGGCCGGAACGTCGTGGTCCCGACTTCGGCCGGCGAGACGCCACGAGCCTCGGCAAGAATACCGATGGCATTGACATTGGAGAGCTTGCCCTGATCGGTCGCCATGCCATTTGTCGTATAGCGCTTGGCAAGCTCGACGTCACCGTAGCCTTCACGCACGGCAAGACCAAGGTCCTTCAGGTGGACGTCGTTCTGGTAATCGACGAAGGCCTTGCCCTTGCCGCCTTTGACATGCCAGAGCGGCGCGGCTGCGGGCGATGCTTTCTCTGCCAAAGCAAAGGCGGGAGCAACCTTGCCAAAGCCGATTGCCTCCAAAGCTTCGGCAGCTTTGATCGCTCCGTCGCCAAGACAGCAATCTGTGGAGGCAAGGCCGGCCGCGGCGCCGGCGATCAACAAGCCATCCTGCCGTTCCGGCGCGAGGAAGGCTCCGTGTTTTTCAGACCAGATTGGCTTGGCGCCGCGATGGCAGGCAAGGTGGATGATCGGGCTCCAACCACCGGACATCGCGAGAGTATCGGCATCGATCTCCTGTGTGCCGGAGCCGCTCGCAATGCTCACTCCACGCACCTGTTTCGTCCCAAGCGCATCGATGATGCATGCGCCGCGCAGGACCGGCGCCTTACCGTTCCAGGCTTCACCACTGGCGCGTGTGTCGACGATGGCTGCCACTTCAAGGCCGGCGGCCTCGAGGTCGGAAGCTGTCCGATAGCCGGAGCTGTTGGTCGTGAAGACCACGGTGCGCTTGCCCGGAGCGACGGCCTGCCGGTTCAGATAGCTGCGCATGGCGCCAGCCATCATGACACCTGGAATGTCGTTGCCGCCGAATACAAGCGGTCGTTCCTCTGCGCCCGTGGCAAGGATTGCCTGCTTGGCGATAATGCGCCAAAGCCGCTCGACCGGCTGGCGCGGGTCGGGCGTTGCAACATGCTTCTGGACGCGTTCGACTGCGCCGAAGACATTATCATCGTACCAGCCGATGACGGTGGTACGTGGCAGGCATTGCACGTTGGGCAGGCCGGTGAGCTCGTCCAGTATTTCCTCAAGGGAAGAACCGCGTTCTGCAAGCAAGCTGCCGCCGAGCTCGAAGCCTTCGTCTGCGAGCAGAACACGCGCCCCCGCGCGCGCCGCCGTCAAGGCCGCCGCAAGGCCTGCGGGTCCGGCGCCGATGACGAGCAGGTCGCAATGCACCCAGCATTTCTCATAGGTATCGGGATCGGCTTCATAGGACGCCTTGCCGAGACCGGCAGCCCTGCGGATCAGCGGTTCGTAGACTTTCTCCCAAAAGGCAGCAGGCCACATGAAGGTCTTGTAGTAGAAGCCGGCGCTGAGGAAGGGCGAGAGCAGTCCGTTGATGGCGCCGACGTCGAATGCGAGCGAGGGCCAGCGGTTCTGGCTGCGGGCGATCAGCCCGTCATGGAGCTCGATCATCGTGGCGCGACTGTTTGCCTCGGTGCGTCCGCCCATCCCGGTCGTGACAAGCGCATTGGGCTCGGCGGCGCCTGCCGTCAATATGCCACGCGGGCGGTGATATTTAAAACTGCGGCCGACAAGCCGGATGCCGTTGGCAAGCAGGGCAGAGGCAAGTGTGTCGCCGGGATGACCGGTGAAGTTCCTGCCGTCGAAGCTGAAGGCAATGGTTCTGGAGCGGTCGATCCGGCCGCCGGAGGAAAGCCGACGGCTGCTCATGCGCTCGCTCCAAGCTTGGCAAGCGCCGCATCGCTGACGCCATAGACCTTGTGAGTGACGGTGTCACGCTCGACGATCAGCCAGCGGCGACAGCCGGAGGAATGATGCCAATATTCCTTGTGTAGACCTTTCGGATTGTCGCGCAGATAGACGTAATTGTACCAGTCTTGCGAACCTGCATCCGCGGCCGGACGGCCAAGGCTCGCATCGCCCTTGATGGTGAATTCCTCTTTGGGACGCGTGCCGCAATGAGGGCAGGAAATCAGGCTTGCCATGTCGTCATGTCCTCAATGCAGGTTCGGTTGGGCGCCGACGCCCTTTTCATCGATCTGATAACCACGCTGGAAGCGGTCGAGGCGCAGTTGCCGGGCCGTTTCATGCGGCTCGTTGCGGGCGATGAGATGAGCGTAGCAATAGCCCGACGCCGGGGTCGCCTTGAAGCCGCCGTAGCACCAGCCGGCGTTGAGATAGAGATTGTCGATATGGGTGCGGTCGATGATCGGAGAACCGTCCATGCTCATATCCATGACGCCGCCCCAGCTTCGCAGGTAGCGGATCCGCGTCAGCGCCGGGATCATCGCCACGCCCGCTTCGGCGACATGCTCGACGGTCGCAAGGTTGCCGCGCTGAGCATAGGAATTGTAGCCGTCAATATCGCCGCCGAAGACAAGACCACCCTTGTCGGACTGCGAGACATAGAAATGCCCGGCACCGAAGGTGACGACGCAGTCGATGAACGGCTTCAGCCCCTCGGAAACGAAAGCTTGCAGCACATGACTTTCGATCGGCAGGCGCAGACCGGCCATATCGGCAACGACGGTAGAATTGCCGGCGGCCGCAAGCGCAAGCTTGCCGCATCCGATGAAGCCCTTTGTGGTTTCGACACCCGTCACGCGGCCATTTTCCGTTCGAATGCCGGTCACCTCGCAGCCGGTGATGATATCGACGCCGCGACTGTCGGCGCCGCGGGCATAGCCCCAGGCAACGGCATCGTGGCGAACCGTGCCGCCACGCGCCTGTAGTAGTCCGCCCAGGATCGGGAAACGGGCATTGTCAAAATCGAGGAAGGGCAATTTCTTGCGAACAGCCTCGCGGTCCAGTAGCTCGGCATCGACGCCGTGCAGGCGCATTGCATTGCCGCGCCGCGTATAGGCGTCGCGCTGCGCGTCCGAGTGGAAAAGATTGAGAACGCCGCGTTGCGAAACCATGGCGTTGAAGTTGAAATCCTGTTCCAGCCCTTCCCAGAGCTTCATCGAGAGCTCGTAGAAGGGATTGTTGCCAGGCAACAGGTAGTTGGAGCGGATGATCGTCGTGTTGCGGCCGATATTGCCCGAGCCGAGATAGCCCTTTTCCAGAACGGCGACATTGGTAATGCCGAAGGTCTTGGAGAGATAGTAGGCTGTCGCCAAACCGTGGCCGCCGCCACCGACGATGATCACATCATACTGTGGCTTCGGCTCTGGCTGGCGCCAGGCAGGTGCCCAGCCGGTATTGCCGCGAAGGCCATTGAGGAAAACTGAGAAAGCCGAATAGCGCATGGTTCGATCCGCCTTGAATTCCGCTCATGATGACAGAGTGAGAAATGTCGACTTGCCCAATTGGGACCTATTTGGATAAAAATAGGACATGGCTTCGATCGACGCGAGAAATACCCAGACGATTGGCTTCATCCTGATCCCGGGATTCGCGCTGATGTCGTTTGCGTCCGCAAGCGAGCCGCTGCGCGCCGCCAACCTTTTGGCTGGGCGCGAAATCTATCGGATTTCGATCTTTTCACCGGGCGGCACCCCGGCGGTCTCATCGGGGGGTGTGCCGGTGCCGGCTGAACCCCTTCCTGGTCGCGGATCGGGTCTCGGCACCGTCTTCGTCTGTGCCGGTGGATCGCCGCGCGACTGGGATTACCCTTCGGTTCTCGCCTGTCTCCGCCAACTTGCTCGGGAGGGCGTGCGCATCGGCGGCATTTCCGGCGGTCCTTATCTGCTTGCAGCGGCCGGCCTAATGGCCGAGCGTGATTTTACGATTCATTGGGAACATGCGCCGGCTCTTCTGGAGGCATTTCCCGCCCTGTCTCCGCGCCAGGCACGTTTCGTCGTTGACGGAAACCGCATCACCTGCGGCGGCGGCATTGCGCCCCTCGACATGATGCATGTGCTGATAGCCGAGCGCATGGGCGCCGATTTTGCCCGCCGCGTCAGCGATTGGTATCTGCACACCGAGGTCGGCGAGCCCGCCGCGCCGCAGCGCGCCTCACTCGCCGAGCGTTATGGTGTCCACCATCCAGGCCTGCTGAGCGTCCTTGAAAAAATGGAGGAGACGATCGAGATGCCGCTCGATCGCACGGCCATGGCTCGGATTGCCGGGGTCACACCACGACATCTCGACCGGTTGTTTGCCAGGCATCTCGGTTCGACGTTTCTCGATCAATATCGGCGGATAAGGCTGCAGACTGCCCGGCGGCTTCTGGAACAGAGCCCGCTTTCGATCTCCGAAATTGCCATTGCTACCGGCTTTTCCAGTGGTGCGCATTTTGCCCGCGCCTATCGCTCCCTCTATGGGATTGCACCCGGCGACACCCGTCAGGCGTGATATTCGTCGCAATTGAGAAAATTTCACTGGGAGGATAGAGTCCTTCCCAGCAGCCCTGCCGAAAAAAGGATATAGAATGAAACCCAAGGCAGATAAATTATCGACCGATGACCCAACCCACGGTGGACGCCCTGCATTTTTGCAAGATCCGCATGCGGTGCGCGAGCCCAAAGAGAACAATCTCGAAATGGCGATCGGCCACGAAGTGCGCGCCTATCGCAAGAAGCTTGGTATCACCGTCACGGATCTGGCTGCTGCGACCGGTATCTCGCTTGGCATGTTGTCGAAGATTGAAAACGGCAATATCTCGCCGTCCCTGACGACCTTGCAATCACTTTCCCGAGCGCTAGGGGTGCCGCTTACGTCCTTCTTCCGGCGCTATGAGGAGCCGCACAACGCCGTCTTCGTCAAGGCGGGGCAGGGTGTCGAGCTCGAACGGCGCGGCACGCGCGCCGGCCATCAATATAATCTGCTCGGTCATATCGACAACAATTCGAGCGGCGTCATCGTCGAGCCCTATCTCATCACGCTAACAGCCGATTCGGATGTGTTTCCGACGTTCCAGCACGAGGGCATGGAGTTCCTCTATATGCTGGAGGGCGAGGTGATGTACCGCCATGGCGACGAGCTTTATCCCATGCAGCCCGGTGACAGTCTCTTCTTCGATGCCGACGCGCCGCATGGTCCGGAGGTGTTGGTGAAACTGCCGGCAAAATACCTGTCGATCATCAGTTACCCGCAACGGGGCAAGACCGGATAACTTGCCTAAAAAGAAAAAATTATTCTTTTGAGTTGAAAATCCACAATGGACCTGATAGCCATTTTTGCAGATGCGAAAATGGAGGCTTTGGGCATGTGCGGAATTGTCGGTCTTTTCTTGAAGGATAAGGCGCTGGAGCCGAAACTTGGCGCGCTTTTGTCCTCTATGCTTGTCACGATGACCGATCGCGGACCTGATAGCGCAGGCATTGCGATCTACGGCAATGATAACGGCAACACGGCGAAGATAACCGTTCAGTCCGCCGATCCGGCAAAGGATTTCGACGGGCTTGAATATGAGCTCAGACGGGTGCTCGACGCTCCCGTGGCCGTGACGGTCAAGAGCACGCACGCAGTCATTACGCTTGCCAAGGGCAAGCTTGACGAGGGCAGGGCAGCCCTGACGGCACTGCGTCCGAATATCCGCGTCATGAGCAGCGGCGATACCGTTGAGATCTACAAGGAAGTCGGTCTGCCAAGAGATGTAGTCTCGCGCTTTGGCGTCACCGGCATGTCCGGCACACACGGTATCGGCCATACGCGCATGGCGACGGAATCGGCCGTGACCACGCTTGGCGCGCATCCTTTCTCCACCGGTTCGGATCAGTGCCTGGTGCACAATGGTTCGCTGTCGAACCACAATAACCTGCGTCGCGAGCTCAAGCGCATCGGCATGAGCTTTGAGACGGAAAACGATACCGAGGTCGCAGCCGCCTATCTCACGGCCGAAATGGCAAAGGGCAAGGATCTCGGCGCGGCGCTCGAAAGCGCGGTCGATGATCTCGACGGTTTCTTCACCTTTGTCGTCGGTACCAAATCGGGCTTCGGCGTCGTTCGCGATCCCATCGCCTGCAAGCCAGCGGTCATGGCGGAAACAGATCAATATGTGGCTTTCGGCTCGGAATATCGTGCGCTCGTCAATCTCCCGGGCATTGAGAGCGCCCGCATCTGGGAGCCGGAGCCGGCAACCGTTTATTTCTGGGATCACGAAAAGGCTGCCTGATCGGGCGCGCTGGAAACGAGAGAGTTTTTCATGCCAGTTTTCGACCTATCCGTCACACCTTTGCGCGAACTCAACAGCGCGCTTCATGGCCTTCCTGCGGGCGCCAATGATCTAGCCTTCGAAGTCGTCAATCCGCGCGGCCATCATGCTGTGGCAGCCGGTATCGACGCATCCGTCACCGTCGATATCAAGGGCTCCGTCGGCTATTACTGCGCCGGCATGAACGACGGCGGCCACGTTACGGTGCATGGTTCCGCCGGTCCCGGCGTTGCCGAGAACATGATGTCCGGCAGCGTCGTTATTGAAGGTGATGCCAGCCAATATGCCGGCGCGACCGGCCGCGGCGGCCTGCTTGTCATCAAGGGCAATGCCGCCTCGCGTTGCGGTATTTCGATGAAGGGCATCGACATCGTCGTCCACGGCAATATCGGCCATATGTCCGCCTTCATGGGGCAGTCGGGCCATCTGGTCGTGTTGGGCGATGCCGGCGATGCGCTGGGCGACAGCCTTTATGAGGCCAAGCTTTTTGTTCGCGGCTCGGTGAAAAGCCTCGGCGCCGATTGTATCGAAAAGGAAATGCGCCCAGAGCATCTGGAGAAACTTTCCGAGCTTCTCGAGAAGGCCGGTGTGCGCGGCGTCAGGCCGGAAGAGTTCAAGCGCTACGGATCGGCGCGGAAACTCTATAATTTCAACATCGATAATGCCGACGCCTATTGAGACGAAGGGGACCTCATGAGCTATCACAATCCGTACACGCCACCCCGCAAGTCGGCGACCTTCGACGATCACACGCTTGCGGAAATCCGCCGCGCGGCAGCGACCGGCATCTACGATATCCGCGGTGCCGGTACGAAGCGCAAGGTGCCGCATTTCGACGATCTTCTGTTCCTCGGTGCCTCGATCTCGCGCTATCCGCTCGAGGGTTACCGCGAGAAATGCGACACGACCGTCGTGCTCGGGAGCCGCTTTGCCAAGAAACCCATCACGCTCAAGACCCCGATCACCATTGCCGGAATGAGCTTCGGGGCGCTTTCCGGCAACGCCAAGGAGGCGCTTGGTCGCGGCGCGACGATTGCAGGAACATCGACCACGACAGGCGATGGCGGCATGACCGACGAAGAGCGTGGCCATTCGCAGACACTGGTCTATCAGTATCTCCCTTCGCGTTACGGCATGAACCCGAAAGACCTGCGCCGGGCCGATGCGATCGAAGTCGTCGTCGGGCAGGGGGCCAAGCCCGGCGGCGGCGGCATGCTGCTCGGTCAGAAGATCTCCGATCGTGTCGCCAATATGCGTAACCTTCCAAAGGGCATCGATCAGCGTTCGGCTTGCCGCCATCCTGACTGGACCGGTCCGGACGATCTTGAAATCAAGATCATGGAACTGCGCGAGATCACCGATTGGGAGAAGCCGATCTATGTTAAGGTTGGCGGCGCGCGCCCCTATTACGACACGGCGCTTGCCGTCAAAGCCGGCGCCGACGTCGTCGTACTTGACGGGATGCAGGGTGGCACTGCGGCTACCCAGGACGTCTTCATCGAGAATGTCGGCATGCCGACGCTTGCCTGTATCCGTCCTGCCGTTCAGGCACTGCAGGATCTCGGCATGCATCGCAAGGTGCAGTTGATCATCTCCGGCGGCATCCGCTCCGGTGCCGATGTGGCGAAGGCTCTGGCGCTTGGCGCAGATGCGGTTGCCATCGGCACGGCGGCGTTGGTTGCGCTCGGTGACAACGATCCGAAATGGGAAGACGAGTACCAGAAGCTCGGCACGACAGCCGGCGCTTATGACGACTGGCATGAGGGCAAGGACCCGGCCGGCATCACGACGCAGGATCCGGAGCTTGCAAGCCGTCTCGACCCTATTGCAGCCGGCAGGCGTCTTGCCAATTATCTGAAGGTCATGACGCTGGAAGCGCAGACGATCGCGCGCGCTTGTGGCAAGAATCACCTGCACAACCTCGAACCGGAAGACCTGTGCGCGTTGACGATGGAAGCTGCCGCCATGGCGCAGATCCCGCTCGCCGGCACTAACTGGTATCCGGGCAAGGGAGGCTTTTGACATTCCGGTCGGGCCGAAAGGCCCGGCCGCACCATGCATCATCGAAGTGTCTCTAAGAAATCCAAAGGGGAACGAGAATGACACTGGATCTTGCTGCCTTTGCCAAAGACAAGGGCATCAAATATTTCATGATCAGCTATACGGATCTTTTTTCCGGCCAGCGCGCCAAGCTGGTACCGGCTCAAGCAATTGCCGGTATGCAGGAAGACGGCGCCGGCTTTGCCGGCTTCGCCACCTGGCTCGATATGACACCCGCCCATCCCGATCTTTTTGCCGTGCCAGATGCCTCGTCCGTCATCCAGCTCCCATGGAAGAGGGATGTTGCCTGGGTTGCGGCCGATTGCATGATGGAGGGCAAGCTGGTTGCGCAAGCGCCGCGCAACGTGCTGAAAAAGCTCGTGAAAGAAGCAGAAGCAGCGGGTAAGCGCGTCAAGACCGGTGTTGAAGCCGAATTCTTCCTGATCACCGCCGACGGCGCCAAGATATCCGACGAATACGATACGGCGGAAAAGCCCTGCTATGACCAGCAGGCCGTCATGCGGCGCTACGACGTGATTTCCGAGATCTGCGACTATATGCTGGAACTCGGTTGGGGGGCCTATCAGAACGACCACGAGGACGCCAACGGTCAGTTCGAGATGAACTGGGAATTCGACGATGCGCTGAAGACGGCCGACAAGCATTCCTTCTTCAAGTTCATGGTCAAGTCGATCGCCGAGAAGCACGGCCTGCGCGCCACCTTCATGCCGAAACCCTTCAAGGGGCTGACCGGCAATGGCTGCCATTGCCATATCTCCGTATGGGACAATGATGGCAGGATCAATGTCTTTGCCGACCGGGAAGCCCAATTCGGTCTGTCGGCCGAGGGCAGGCATTTTCTCGGCGGTATCATGAAGCATGCCTCGTCGCTCGCGGCGATTACCAATCCGACGGTCAACTCCTACAAGCGCATCAATGCGCCGCGCACGACGTCGGGGGCGACCTGGTCTCCGAACACCGTGACATGGACCGGCAACAACCGCACGCATATGGTGCGTGTACCCGGCCCAGGGCGCTTCGAGCTGCGCCTGCCCGATGGCGCGGTCAATCCCTACCTGCTGCAGGCGGTCATCATCGCAGCAGGCCTTGACGGTCTACGCAGCAGGGCCGATCCGGGACCTCATCACGATATCGACATGTATGCGCAAGGACACCTGGTGAAGAATGCGCCGCGCCTTCCGCTCAATCTGCTCGATGCTCTGCGTGCCTATGACGAGGACGAGGGTCTGAAGCAGGCGATCGGTTCGGAATTCTCCGAAGCCTATCTGAAGCTCAAGCACCAGGAATGGAATTCCTACTGCTCGCACTTCACACAGTGGGAGCGCGACAGCACGCTCGATATCTGAGTGCAAAAAAGATGCCTGAATGGAGTGCTGTGCCGGGACGCGATTTCCCGGCACAGGAGCGGAATTGCGGCCGTTGACGGTGAGGAAAATCAGCATGAAAAGCTATGTACTGACTGTATCCTGCAAATCGACGCGCGGCATTGTCGCGGCGATCACCGGCTATCTCGCCGAGCAGGGTTGCAACATCGTCGATTCCAGCCAGTTCGACGATCTCGATACCGGCATGTTCTTCATGCGCGTCTCCTTCATCTCCGAAGAGGGTGTCGGCGAGGCGGCGCTGGTCGAGGGCTTCAAGCCGATCTCGGACAAGTTCGCCATGGTCGCCGAATTCCATGACAGCAAGAAGCGCAT
>NZ_JACHBG010000044.1 GCF_014207095.1 Martinezella lusitana
CGATCAGTTCGAACGTCAGAGTGTGGATTGCCAGCGGTCACTGCGATATGCGCAAGGGTATGCAGGGGTTGGCTCTCATCGTGCAAGAGGGGCTTGGCCGCAATCCGTTCCAGGGCGACGTTTTTGTTTTCCGCGGGAGAAATGGTCGATTGATCAAGGCCCTATGGCATGACGGTGTCGGACTATCGCTTTATGCCAAACGGCTCGACCGAGGCCACTTTATTTGGCCGGCGACAGTGGACGGAGCCATTGCCCTTACAGCCGGGCAGATGTCCTACCTTCTTGAGGGAATAGACTGGCGAAATCCGCAACAGACATGGCGTCCGACGAGCGCCGGATAGGTGCATTTTGCGGCTCGAACCTTGAAGAAAAGCTATGCAAATCAGTGGCTTTGTGGTTTGATCCGGACATGGAAAACGGCCTGGAAAACCACTCCGATTATGCCGCTGCACTTGAAGCAGAGCTGGTCGTGGCGCGTGCGGAGCGCGCCGTTGCCTTAGCCGAACTTGCCGTCGCCAAAGCCAAGGAAGCGGACGATCAAGCCACCATTCTGCGTCAGAAGGTCCATATCGAAAAGCTGCAAAGGCAATTGCGTGGTCAGAAATCGGAGCGGACTGCCAGGCTGATCGCTCAAATGGAGCTGATGCTCGAGGATGCCGAGGCGGCGGCCACCGAGGATGAACTTGCCGCTGAAATGGCCATTGCTGCGGCCGCCCCCATTGCTGTCGCCGGCTTCACACGCAAACGCCCCGTTAAGAAGCCATTCCCCGATCACCTGCCGCGCGAGCGTGTCGTTGTGCCCGGTCCGGTCGCCTGCAGCTGCTGCGGTAGTGACCGGCTGCGCAAGCTGGGCGAAGATGTCACCGAGACGATGGAGAGCATTCCACGCTCCTGGAAAGTCATTCAGACGGTGCGCGAGAAGTTCACCTGCCGCGACTGCGAGAAGATCAGCCAGGCACCGGCCCCATTCCACGTCATTCCCAGAGGCTGGGCAGGTCCAAGCCTTCTGGCGATGATCCTCTACGACAAATTCGGCCAACACATTCCCCTTAATCGTCAGGTGGAACGATTTGCGCTTGAGGGCGTGTCAATCAGCCTGTCGACGGCAGCCGATGCTATCGGTTCTTGTTGCCATGCCCTTGATCCAATCCTGAGGCGGATCGAGGCTCACACCTTTGCAGCCGAGCGGATTCACGGCGACGATACCACGGTTCCGGTTCTCGCAGCCGGCAAGACCGATACTGCTCGGATCTGGACATATGTGCACGATGATGCCCCGTTCGGTGGCACGGCGCCGCCGTCGGCGATGTTCTATTATTCCCGCGACCGCAGCGGTGACCATCCGCAGGCGCATCTGGCCGGCTATTGCGGCATCCTGCAAGCAGATGCCTATGGCGGTTATACCAAGCTCTATCTTCCTGATCGCAGTCCAGGTCCGATCTATGAGGCAGCGTGCTGGGCGCACGCAAGGCGACCATTCTTCATCATGGCCGATCTCGAGGCCAATGCCCGGCGCAAGGCTCAGGGCAAACCCGCTGCCGTCATCTCACCAATCGCCATCGAGATGGTGCGCCGGATCGATGCGCTGTTCGAGATCGAACGTCAGATCAATGGCCAGACGGCCGATGAGCGCAAGGCGACGCGTCAGCAGCATAGCAAGCCACTGATCGCCAACATGGAGCGGTGGGTGCGCGAGCAACGTGCCAAGCTGTCTCGCGACAATGATCTGGCCAAAGCGTTCGACTACATGTTGAACCGCTGGGTATCGTTTACTCGTTTCCTCGACGATGGCCGGATCTGCCTGTCGAACAACGCGGCAGAGCGTTCGCTGCGCGGAATTGCATTGGGAAGAAAGGCTTGGCTATTCGCCGGCTCCGACCGTGGTGGTCAACGAGCTGCCGCCATGTACAGTTTGATCGTCACCGCAAAGATGAACCATGTCGATCCGCAGGCCTGGCTTGCCGATGTGCTTGCCCGTATCGCCGACCACCCGGCAAACAGGATCGACGAGTTGTTGCCGTGGGCTTGGAAGGCCGAAAAGGCGGCACCTATTGCGGCGGCCGCGTAAACAGTTCCCGAAACAGCTCCTCTGACCGTTGCAGGCCTTCATCCGTTAAGATCAACGACTTCGACTTGTTCACCGGATCGGCGATCAGCCCCTTCTTGAACAAACGATCCGTCGTCTCCCAGTCCAAACCCTTCCAGGCTCGATACCCGTCATGCAGCGTCAGCCACAACAGCGCCAGCACCGCATCGTCGATCTTGTCTTCGTCGATATCCATTGCGAGAGCTTATCACGTGCAAATACGAAATTAATGCGGTACTCGCCGAATGCGTACCAAGGTCCAGAGGTCCAGAGGTTCTTTGATCACAAGACCCAAGGACCTTGTCCTCCTGAAAAAGAGCGGGACGTTTGCATCACAAGTTGAACTTATAAAACATGCGTTGCATTGCAGGAGAGAGTTCGCTATGCATTCTAACTATCAGAAGTACCGATGTCGCTGAAAGGAGCAGACTGAGGCTTGTCCCAGCCACAAACACAGGGAATTACAAATGGTCTAGCTTCAGACGAGAGTAACTGCCGCATCGCAACCGCGCTTGTTGTTTCCTCAACTAAAGATGGAGACTCGCAGTTCGAGAATCGGACAGGATCGTTGTGGACACTGCACCGAGTGAGTGCAATAAACTGCGGAAATTAGTCGACCGGCGAACCGACACGCAGAACACAGAAAAGGCTCTTTCTCATCCAGCATTCGAGCCGAGTTCGCCCGGACGCATTTAGGCGTATGCCGTTGCGCCCGACGCCTCCACCATCACAGAAAGCATCGTTCAATGACTACTACTGAAGCGACTCCAAAGGTTCAACCGTTTAAGTTTACGGCTTTCGAGCAGAAAGACTACAACTATCGCGTTCAGCGCGTGCGCGAGAAAATGGCGCAAGCTGAGATTGACGTGCTGCTCGTTACCGACCTTTCCAATATCTGCTATCTAACAGGTTTTCAAACATTGGTATCGGACTGGTATTCCTGCTTGATCCTTCCTGCGCAGGGAAACCTAGTTCTCCATGTTTGCGATCTGGAGGTCGATCTTGGCCGCGTCCATACTAATGTCGAGCGCATCGAGTCGATAATGTGGAGTCGCATGGATGAGGCTGGTACGGAACTAGCCTTAATCATAGACAGTTTAAATTCAACGCCGAAAAAAATTGGCTTGGAGAGTCGGCAAAAGGGACTAACTCCGTATGCCTACTCGAAACTGTGCTCTGCATTTCCTAATGCAATAGTGGCCGATGCGTCCGGTTTGGTCACTCGCATTCGTGCCGTAAAGTCCCCAACAGAGATTACCTATATGCGCAAGGCCGGGCTTTATTCGGTAGCTGGTCTGACGGCAGCAGAAGCGATCATCCAGGAGGGCATCACCGACAATGACATTGCCGCGGCGGCGTCTGCAGGTATGATCCGCGCAGGCAGTGAATATTTCTCCATTGATCCCATCATCCGTACCGGAGATTGGCATGCTATAGTGCATTCTTCGTTTCGTAGGAACAAGATCAAGCGGGGCGACCCCATCATCATGGAGATGAGTGGGGTCCATGAGCGCTATAACGCGCCGCTTTATTCCACGGCGATAGCAGGGCGTGCGTCAGATAGTACACGCCTTCTGTCAGATGTCGCGCTCCATTGTCTTGAGACACTTTATAGCAATCTGAAGCCCCGCCGAACTATGCGAGACGTTCTGACTAGCACGAAGTGCGAACTGATGAGTTTGGACGCGCGAACTCGCCTTGGAACCCGAATAGTAGGCTCCACTTTGGCTGACTACCTGACTGAGAAATTCAGGTCGTGGAAGGCCTATCCCGTCGGCCTGGCCTTTCCTCCGTCCTGGCCTGAAAACTCGATCTGGCTGGCAGAGTCTGACCAGATTCTCGTGCCGGGGATGTGCTTCCACGCGTGCTACTCGTTCAGAGTGTTTGGGGAGGTCGCCGCCGGGTTCGGTGATTCCATTGCAATTACAGAGGAAGGTTTCGAAATCCTAACACCACGTACGAAGCGTCTTCTCGAGGTGTTCTGAGATTGAAACGCCGATACCGTTGCAACACCGCTTGCGACACGCATTTAAATTGGAGGACCAATGAAGACCGATCTCCTTTCCGTCATTGACTGCGCTGGGTCGCCCCGTCAACGAGGACGCACTCATGGAGAAGCGCTGCGCACCGCTATCGCTGAAAAGATAATGCGCTGGCATGACGCCATCGCGGAAGCCTACGGCGTCACCGCCAAGACGTTCATTCCGCGCTTCTTGGCGGCAACACGGTTCGGCGATGCGGTGAAGCGATACACACCCCACCTCGCCGAAGAGGTTGCAGGAATAGCGGAAGGATCCAACATCGCCCACGAAACCGCATTTGCGCTCCAGCTACTGGATGAGGAGTGGTGGTTCGGCCGCTCCACTGGAGACGGACATTGCTCCAGCCTTGCAATCGCCCCCTGCGGGCCTATCCCGACAATAATTGCTCAAACAATGGACTTGCCACGATGGCACGACGGGGCGCAGGTTTTGCTGAAAACGCAGGACTCGGAAGCCGGTGAGACCATGGTCTTCACATCTGCAGGTCTGATTGGCCTGATGGGCGTGTCCGAGCGCGGGGTCGGCGTCTGTGTGAACACCTTATCACAACTGGCTGTCAGCCCGACAGGGTTGCCAGTGGCTTTCGTGATGCGAGGCGCCCTCGCCTGCTCGAGCGTGTCGGACGCCATTAGGTTCCTGCATGACGTTCCGCACGCCTCGGGACAGAACTATCAATTGGGAGACCGTCAGAACATCGCGACTGTCGAATGCTCCGCGGGCAAAGTATTGCCGCTCGCTACTAAGTCTAGATGTTCGCTGCATACCAATCATCCGCTTGCGAGCGACGACAGGCGTTCGGCGACAATACCCCTCGCAGGAAGCGATAGTTCGCGCGGTCGCCTCCAAAGCTTGCATCTCGATCTTGATGACGTGCGGGTAACCACGGATGATGTCAAGGCGGCACTGGCGGCATGCCGGGCCGGCGGTGAGGTTTCGCTAGTTGCCCCGCAACTGGCGACGGAACCGATGACCGTTGGCGCGGTCGTCTATGAGATCGGCGAGCGTACTAAAATATCAGTCTGCGCTGGACCACCGAGCGTCGAGGCATGGCGGGATATTGGGTTAGGGACGTGAACTTGCGTCTGATTTAGATTGATGCACGCGTGGTGGCCTCGATATAAACTATAATCGACAAAGGATCAGCGGAACGAATGGCGGAACGCTATAGCGCGGCGATCTGGGAGGAACTTCCACCTTGATCGTCGCGCGGCAGAACGCGAAGCTTCGCGCGAATACGCGACAAACCGGCAAAGGGCGCGCGCCTGCAAGCGTTGAGCCAGTCATCCACGCGAAGGCGGTTTGGTTGGCTTACGAAACGCGAGATCGCCAGAGGTGCCCCCTCTACGCAGGCGACCGAACATTCCGCCCCTCCACACATCCGATCATCCGATCAACGATCCTGGATCGTCAACAAGAGGTTCGGCAGACTTCCATCCGTAACAAGGTTGCCGTCGCTCGCCACGTTCAAAGAGAGGCGATATTCGCGCCGATAGCTCAGTACGCCTAGCTTCGAAATGAGGACGGCCCGGAATTGCCGACTCAACTCGGACCAGCGTCATCCGGAGGCACTACCCATGCGCTGTTTCACGTTTCCCGATCGTGTCTCAGCCTAAGGGATTGGTGTAGCTTCCGGCAGGTAGCCGTGTTTTCCGGCGAGCGCCGGAGTGGGATTTCAGCGCGTGACTGCAGGCAGGCTGATTTCCGGATCATCGCTCATTGATGCCATTGTCTCAAGTGTCATGTACCTGGCACGTTGGACGGCCCAGTCATCGTTTTGCTCGGGCAGCAGTGCGCCGACGAGACGGACGATGGCTTCGTCGTTGGGAAAGATGCCAACGACCTCGGTGCGTCGCTTGATTTGCCATTGAGATGTTCGATCGGATTTGTTGAATGCAATTGACCCGGTGCTCTTTCGGGAAGGTCATGCAGGCGAGCACATCCTCTTCGGCATCATTCATGATGGCGGCGAGCTTCTGCACTTTCGGCCGGATCTGGACGGCGACGTTGCGCCACTGGGTGCTCGCCGCCTCCGATGTGTCCTGAGCAAAAGCAGTGGCGATGAAGGCGGATACGACGCGTCTGCCGCTCTTTCCGGCGTGCGCCAGCACGTTCCTCATGAAGTGAACCCGGCATCTTTGCCATGTGGCACTGAGAACCTTGGTGACGGCGGCCTTGAGGCCCTCATGAGCATCGGAGACGACGAGCTTCACACCGCGCAGACCTCGGCGGGCGAGCCTACGCAGGGACTCCGTCCAGATCGGCTCGGCTTCGGGAGTGCCAACTTCCATGCCCAGAGCCTCGCGCCTGCCATCGGTATTGACGCCGACGGCGATGATAACGGCAACGGAAACAATGCGGCCACCGCGCCGGACCTTCAGATAGGTGGGCATCGATCCAGAGATAGGGCCAGCCCGTCGATGGGTCTTTCGAGGAAAACCTTGACCTTGACATCGATCTCCTCGCACAGAGGGCTCACCTGGCTCTTGGAGATGCCGCTCATACCCATCGCCTTGACGAGATCGTCGACGGAACGCGTTGAGATGCCTTGGATGTAAGCTTCCTGGATAACAGCCGTCAGAGCCTTTTCCGCCATGCGACGTGTCCCAGTCTCGGTCGCGGTAGCCGTTGCGTTGGGCCAGCCGCATCGCGTTCTTCTCGCCGTAGCCAGCACCGGTCGCACTGCCGACCTCCAGCTCCATCAGCCGTTCGGCGGCAACGCCGATCATCTCCCGTAGCAAATCGGCATCGGCACTCTTCTCAACAAGCGAGCGCACGTTCATCATATCGTCGGTCATCGGTGTCTTTCCATCAGGTTGGTCTTGAACAGCCCGACCCTGCCGGAAAAAAACTGATGGCCATCTAATCCTCAGGACCTACACTACCCGGCGGGACACGATCCGTTGCCCGAAATGAGGGACACATCATGCATGCCCACAAGCTCGGGCCGACTATAATGTGGCGATGATGACTGTCACGAAAACGACACAGCCGCTTCCCGTCTTGCTGCTAAGACTCACGAGGTTCCCGAGACCTTTTCTTTGGCCAGCCAGGCGCGGAAAGCTTCGAGCGGCGGGTAATTGGTCCGCGATTGCGGCCAGACGAGCCAGTAGGACCCCGAGCCCGGCACCGATCTCTTCAGGACCGGTACCAGGCGCCCTTCGATTATTTCAGTGTCAGCGAGATAGGCCGGAAGAAGAGCCACGCCGAGCCCGGAGATCGCCGACTGCGTCATCGTCGCGAACTGGTCGAAAAGCATCCCCGTCACGTTCGCCGGTCGCGCTCCCTGAGCGGCAAACCAGATCCTCCAGCCGGTCGGCCTGGTTTCCAGTTGCAGAAGTGGCAACCTCGCCATGTCCGCGATGTCGTCAATCGGATGTTCAGCGAGGAGCGCTGGCGAAATGCACGCCGTCAGGCGCTCCTCGAAGAGTTTCATATGGTCGGCATCCCGCCAATCGTCTGCTCCAAAATGAATGGCTGCGTCAAAACTCTCGGCGGCAAAGTTAAAGCGCTTGAGCCGCGTCGCGAGGTTGATCGTGATACCTGGATGTTTGACCAGGAATGCGCCCAACCGCGGCGCCAGCCATCGCGTACCGAAAGCCGGCAGGATAGCCAGCGACAGGGTGCCGCCGCCTGGGTTGGCGGCGAATTCCATGCTGCCCCGCTGGATGAGATCGAGCGCGCGGCTCACGTTCCGCCCGTAGGCATGGGCTGCTTCCGTCGGAATGAGCTTCTGCCTGTGTCGCTCGAAGAGCGGCCGGCCAAGCTGCTGCTCCAGATTCTGCACGAGGCGGCTCACAGTGCTCTGTGTCAAATCAAGCTCACGCGCCGCCGCCGCCGTTGAGCCGGTGCGCAAGACGGCTTCGAACGCAGAGAGGAGGCTCATGGAGGGAAGGAACCGACGCGGGCGCATCAAACCTATGCATTTTATGAATTAGATCACATCTAAATAGGGTTATTTCTCGCGAAACACAATCGGTAAATGCATGAGCAAGCAGCTTCGATATCCGAGGTCGCATTTCATTCGAGGGAAATCCGTGACGACAAATTCCGCCACAGCCATGTCTTCCGCACAGACGAGCGCGTTTGCGTGGGACGATCCCTTCCTCTTGGAGGAGCAGCTCTCTGAAGAGGAACGCATGATCCGCGATGCTGCCAAGGCCTTTGCAGAGGCCGAATTGCTGCCGCACGTGGGGGATGCCTATCTTGAGGAGAAGACTGATCCCGGTCTCTTCCGGCTGATGGGCAGGGCCGGGCTTCTCGGCGTAACGTTGCCGGAAAAATATGGGGCGGCTGGCGCCAACTTCGTCTCTTACGGCCTGGTTGCGCGCGAGGTCGAACGCGTCGATTCAGGCTATCGGTCGATGATGAGCGTCCAGTCGTCGCTGGTGATCTATCCGATCTATGCCTATGGCTCGGAAGAACAGCGAGACAAGTATCTACCGGGCCTCGTATCCGGGGAATTGATCGGCTGCTTCGGTCTGACCGAGCCGGATGCCGGCTCCGATCCCGGCGACATGAAGACCCGCGCCGAGAAAATCGACGGCGGGTACCGCCTGCGCGGCTCAAAGATGTGGATCTCCAATGCGCCGATCGCCGATGTCTTCGTTGTCTGGGCGAAGTCGGAAGCTCATAACCGCCAGATCCGCGGTTTCATCCTCGAAAAGGGCATGAAAGGCCTGTCGGCGCCGAAGATCGGCGGCAAGCTGTCGCTGCGTGCCTCGATCACCGGCGAGATCGTGATGGACGGCGTCGAGATCGGCGAGGACGCCCTGCTGCCGAATGTTTCGGGTCTCAAGGGGCCGTTCGGCTGCCTGAACCGCGCCCGTTATGGCATTTCCTGGGGCGTGCTCGGCGCTGCCGAGGATTGCTGGTTGCGTTCGCGGCAATATGGACTGGACCGCGTTCAATTTGGCAAACCGCTGGCTGGCGCTCAACTCTTCCAGAGGAGGCTGGCGGACATGCAGACGGAGATTGCACTGGGGCTGCAGGCTTCACTCCGCGTAGGGCGCCTGATGGACGAGCACAAGTTCGCGCCGGAAATGATTTCTATCGTCAAGCGCAACAACTGCGGCAAGGCGCTCGATATCGCCAGGCAAGCCCGTGACATGCACGGCGGCAACGGCATCCAGATCGAATACCACGTCATGCGCCATTCCCAGAACCTTGAAACGGTCAACACCTATGAGGGCACGCATGATGTCCACGCACTGATCCTCGGCCGCGCCCAGACCGGTATTCAGGCGTTCTTCTGATGGGCGGTCCGAACAGTGCACCGCTTGCCGGCCTGAAAGTCGTCGAACTTGCCCGCATCCTTGCCGGTCCCTGGATCGGCCAGACACTCGCCGATCTCGGCGCCGAGGTTATCAAGGTGGAAAGCCCGCAGGGCGACGACACCCGCAGTTGGGGGCCACCCTTTATCGAACGCCCGGACGGTAAGGGCGGCGCTGAGAAGGTGGCGGCGTATTTTCATGCGGCAAACCGAGGCAAGTCGTCGGTCATTTGTGACTTCGGCGATCCCGAGGGTCTTGAGCGCGTCAAAGCATTGATCGCAGAAGCTGACGTTGTGATTGAGAACTTCAAAGTTGCCGGGCTGCAAAAATTCGGTCTCGATTATGAAAGCATCGCCGCGATCAATCCGCGGATCGTCTACGCTTCGGTGACCGGTTTCGGTCAGACAGGCCCGCGCGCCCGTCAGCCAGGATACGATTTCCTCATACAGGGTATGTGCGGAATTATGGACCTGACCGGTGAGCCAGACGGTGAACCGCAGAAAGTCGGCGTCGCCTGGATCGACGTCTTTACCGGACTTTACGGCGTCATCGGCATTCAGGCAGCGCTTGCCGAGCGCGACCGCTCCGGCGTTGGCCAGCATGTCGATCTGGCGCTCTTCGACGTCGGAGTTTCCGTCCTTGCCAACCAGGCCATGAATTATCTCGCAACCGGCAACGTGCCTCACCGTATGGGAAACGCTCATCCGAATATCGTGCCCTATCAGGTTTTCCCGGCCTTCGACGGTCATCTCATTATCGCTTGTGGCAACGATCGGCAGTTCGCATCCCTTTGCGACCTGCTGGATCTCGCTGCGCTCGCCGGAGACCCGGCCTACGCCACCAATCCCGCACGAGTGGAAAACCGCGAGAAGCTTTGCGCGATAATTGCGGAAAAGACGCGACTTCGGCCGAAAGCAGAACTGATCGCCGCACTTGAAGGGGCGGGTGTTCCGGGAGGACCGATCAATAGCGTCGCCGAGGCGATCGACGATCCGCAGATCAAGGCGCGCCGGCTTAAGATCGCTCCGGAAGGCTTGTCCGGCCTGAGAACGCCGATCGGCTTGTCGCGCAGCCTCCTCACGCTCGACAGTGCCTCGCCGCTTTTGGGTGCTGGACGCTGGAGCTTTTCTTCCGAAGAGTCGAGGGTAGACACGAAATGACGATCGAAACCATCGGAGTGCTCGGCGCCGGGCAGATGGGCAGCGGTATCGCTCATGTGCTTGCAATTGCGGGATTCGAGGTCTCGCTGATGGACGTCGACGCGGATCGGCTCGTCGCCGCGGTCGCCAAAATTAGCGAGGATATGGACCGGCAGGTGGCACGGGGAACGATCGCGGCCGAGGCAATGTTGAGCGCCGTTGGACGCCTCAGGACGACCGTAAACCTGCCCGAACTTGGCACGCTCGATCTGATCATCGAGACGGCGGCGGAGAGCGAGCCGGTCAAGCTGAAATTATTCGACGATCTCCGACCTCACCTGAAGCCGGAAGCGATCCTCACCTCAAACACGTCTTCGCTCTCGATCACCCGTCTAGCCGGACGGACTCGAAAGCCCGAGCAGTTTATGGGCCTCCACTTCATGAATCCGGTTCCGGTCATGCAGCTCGTCGAGCTCATTCGTGGAATCGTGACCAGCAACGAGACTTTCGAGGCTGTCCGCGCCGTCGTACAACGACTCGGCAAAACCGCAGTCGTTGCGGAGGATTACCCCGCCTTTATCGTGAACCGGATTCTGGTCCCGATGATCAACGAAGCCGTTTATACGCTTTACGAGGGTGTCGGTTCGGTTTTCGACATCGATCAGAGCATGAAGCTTGGCGCGAATCATCCGATGGGACCGCTGGAACTGGCTGATTTCATCGGCCTCGATACCTGCCTCGCCATCATGAACGTTCTGCATGAAGGCCTGGCGGACAGCAAGTACCGCCCATGTCCACTGTTGGTGAAATATGTCGAAGCGGGATGGCTAGGACGCAAAGTCGCCAGAGGCTTTTATGATTATTGCGGCGATACGCCGGTTCCGAGCCGCTGATCAGGAGTGCTGCACATGAAGATTCTCGTTCCCGTGAAGCGGGTAGTTGATTACAACGTGAAGATCCGGGTGAAGCCGGATGGTTCGGGCGTCGAGCTTGCGAATGTGAAGATGTCGATGAACCCGTTCGACGAGATTTCGGTCGAAGAAGCGCTGCGGCTGAAGGAGGCCGGCAAGGCCGAGGAAGTGGTGGTGGTGTCGATCGGACCGGCCAAGGCCGAGGAGACATTGCGCACCGCCCTTGCCATGGGCGCGGATCGCGCCATCCTGGTCGAGACCGAAGATCAGGTCGAGCCGCTGGCCGTCGCCAAGATCCTCAAAGGTGTTGCCGATGCCGAACAGCCGGGCCTGATCATCGTCGGCAAGCAGGCGATCGATGATGACTCGAACCAGACCGGCCAGATGCTGGCGGCCCTCTTGGGTTCGGCGCAGGCGACCTTCGCCTCGAAGATCGAGATCGGCGAGGGAAAAGCCAAGGTGACCCGCGAGGTCGATGGCGGCCTGCAGACGATCGAGGTCAAGCTGCCGGCGGTGGTGACCACGGATCTTCGCCTCAACGAGCCGCGTTACGCCTCGCTGCCGAACATCATGAAGGCGAAGAAGAAGCCGCTCGACAAGAAGGCGCCTGCCGATTTCGGCGTCGATACGACACCGCGGCTGAAGGTGCTGAAGACCGAAGAGCCGTCCGGCCGCAAGGCAGGCGTCAAGGTCAAGTCGGTCGCCGAACTGGTCGAGAAGCTGAAGACCGAAGCCGGCGTGCTCTGAGGATAGAAAGGGAGAACTTCACCATGGCCATTCTTCTTCTGGCTGACCACGACAATGCCCATCTTTCCGACCAGACCGCCAAGGCGCTGACGGCGGCCACTCAGATCGGCGGCGATATCCATGTGCTGGTGGCCGGCAAAGCCGCCAAGGCTGCGGCCGATGCCGCCGCCAAGCTTGCCGGCGTCTCCAAGGTGCTGCTGGCCGAAAGCGACGAGCTTGCCAACAATCTCGCCGAACCGCTTGCCGATCTCATCGTCTCGCTGGCGGCAGGTTATGACACCATCCTGACGGCTGCTACCTCGGTCGGCAAGAACGTCATGCCGCGTGTCGCAGCTCTCCTCGATGTCGCCCAGGTCTCGGAAATCATCGAGGTGGTTTCGTCCAACACCTTCAAGCGGCCGATCTATGCCGGCAATGCCATCCAGACGGTGCAGGCAAGCGATGCCAAGAAGGTGATCACCGTGCGCACCGCCTCCTTCGCTTCCGCCGCAGAAGACGGTTCGGCCACTGTCGAGGCAATCCCGGCGGTCGCCAATCCCGGTCTTTCGAGCTTCGTCGCCGATGCGCTGTCGACCTCCGATCGTCCGGAACTGACCTCGGCCAAGATCATCATCTCGGGCGGACGCGCACTCGGTTCGGCGGAGAAGTTCAAGGAAGTCATTCTGCCGGTTGCCGACAAGCTCGGGGCGGCCGTTGGCGCCTCCCGCGCTGCCGTCGATGCCGGCTACGCGCCGAACGACTGGCAGGTCGGCCAGACCGGCAAGGTGGTGGCACCGCAGCTTTACATCGCCTGCGGCATATCAGGCGCCATCCAGCATCTCGCCGGCATGAAGGACTCGAAGGTCATCGTCGCCATCAACAAGGACGAGGAGGCACCGATCTTCCAGATCGCCGACTACGGCCTCGTCGCCGATCTCTTCGAGGCACTGCCGGAACTCGAAGAGGCGCTGTGAAGATTGATATCTGTTTCCGATCTAGCATGCCCGTTGTGAGGGCGCGCTCAAACGACGAAGCCAGATGCCGCAATGGGGCGGCGCTCCGCATAGCCAAGAAGATGACTGTGCCTCAGAGCGACGATGGTGAAGCGGGTCCGATGATTTCGGCCCCAAGCATCAAGCGGGGGACAAGCGGGGACTATGTTGTGGGAATTGATGCGTCGCTGGCACGGCTCTGAACTCGGGTTAACGTTTCTTCCCTGAACGGTTTGGGTGTGATTCAAGAGTGTCGGTGATTTGGAGGCCGACATGTTTGAAGAC
>NZ_JACHBG010000045.1 GCF_014207095.1 Martinezella lusitana
TGAAATATTATGTGGCGGAGAATTCTAGATTTGGCAGTCCCCGGCTGGCGCCGTAATGGCTCCGCCACAAAATCTCACCCGATGCATAAATATGGATCGGCCGCAAGGGCTGACGCCACCAACGCCACCAGGCCATTCATGCCGCGCCGGAAGTCGACAGGTCGCGTCGCAACCATGATCTTCACACCGCTTGGTGAAAGTCCGATCACCGGCGCCCTCGCAACACCGCCACCATCGCCTGCGCCAACTCGGGCGCCACCGAGCCGATAACCGTCATGCGTGCGCCCGCAATTTCGATCTCAATTCGGCCAGCAAGAACCTCCGAGGCATTCGATGGCGAGCCTTCGTGTCGTGCGCCATCCCCAACCACTGTCACCGGCACGAACACGGCAGACGGCAAACTGGCCTTTGCCGACCGTTGAGAGGTTAGTCCGGCATCCCGTCGCCACACATTCAGCAAGCCGCGATTGACGCCCCAGCGCCGGGCAACGGCCGAGATGTTCACGTCAGGTTCTGCGCTTTCCGCAAGGATCTGCGCCTTCTCCTCGTCAGTCCAATTCCGCCGCTGGCGCCGACCGGTGATCACCTCGATCCGGCGATACTTTCCCTCATGCCTGGCTTCATGCATGCCTTCATCCATGACTTCAAGCATGGCATCAACGCGATCTCCAACCATTCCATTCCGCTCCTATCGATGAAGGAGCTTATCTCACGGCCTCATTCACAAAAGAAAAGGTGGGTTGTTCGTCGCGCTCACGGATGACAGTAGTTTGCCACAGCAATATTAGACGTCGTCGCACGTCCTCTCAGAAAAAATTTACAAAATCTTCGCGTTCGCAGATTGCTCGGCAATGATACGTTCACCCGCAAATCCGCGGAGAGGCGTGCGTAAAAACTGATGGAAATTCATCCTCAGCTCGCCTGAAAGCACGCCACATGGAGGTTGACGCCAATGAAAGGAAGAACACTCATCTTAATTGAAGGTTCACGGGCTAATGGCCCGCTGTACGTCCAAGCGGCTCAGCGGCTTGGTCTCCATCTTATTACTCTGTCTGCAGATCCAGCTCAGTACGACTATCTTGGCGCGAACGAGGTTCAGACAATCTGTGTCGATACAGACGATCTCGATGCGTTAATCCGCGAATGCTACCAGTTAAGCACGACTTATGAGATTGCTGGCATTACCGGGTTTCCAAGCCCGAGCGAGACAGTCTATGCAACAGTTGCCCGACTCTGTCGACACTTCACTCTACCTGGACCGGACCCCGCATCGATTGATCGATGCTGCGACAAATTTGTGCAACGCCAAGTACTCGCGGAATACGGAGTTCCAGTACCTGCTTACCGCTTGGCAACAGATGCAATGGAGGTGGAATGCTCAGCGGAGAAGATTGGTCTGCCGGTGATACTAAAGCCAACCGCAGGCCTCGGCGGCAGCGGTGTCCGATTGTGCCGGGATGCCAAAGAGTTAGCTCAACATACGAGCCATCTGCTCGACGGAGATCACCCGTGGCAATCTTCGCCGAAGATACTCGTCGAAGAATTCGCACAAGGCCCGTACTACGGCGCTAATACAATGGGAAACCAAGTCATTGCAATTGGTACCGCTGACTTCGGCCCCCCGCCACATTTCGTCTTTCGTGAATACACCTTTCCTGCCCCGCTGACTGAAACCGAACTTCAACGCATCATCGATGTTTCACTTAGCTGCTTGCGAGCTCTCGGTCTTGGATGGGGACCGGCAAACATTGAATTCCGATGGACGAACGATGGCCCAGTTGTCATTGAAGTTAATCCCCGCCTTCCGACCGGGGAAGCTAGACTGGTTCAACTGGCGTACGGCGTTGATTTGATCACGGCGCACATCAATCTTGTCATCGGCCAACAAATTTGTGACTTGCGAGCAAAGCATTCGCACATAGCAGCAGTGAGGAGCCTGCTTCCGGAGGGCGATGGCATCCTCGATTGGATCAGTGGTGACAATCGCGCGGCTGCTGTACCGGGTGTCAACGAGGTCAAATTTTACGTTACACCAAAGGCACAAATCGTCAGAAGAGGTGATTATTTAGACTCGATTGGACATGTCATCGCATGTTCGTCAAGTCGTTCTCAGACAGAAATGATGCTGGAGCGTGCCGTTAATCTGATCAGGTGGTCAATCGCACCATTTCCGTCCCTTTGCGAACCGGACGAAATATCGACCTCAATCTCCGGGGCGAAGGAGGCGCCTCGCGAAGGATGATCTAAATAAGAGTTTGCAAGGCCTTCTTCTGGGAGCTTCGTATTCCTTTTGCTAGTGCCCTCTTGTCAGATGGCAGGCTTGCCAACAAACAGTCATGTCTTGGACAACAGCGCGAACGATGCTGAAGGATACAGCATCACAGATCCGTTCAGTTAACTGCAGCGCCGATGCTTCTGTCCTCGCTTGACCATTTACGTTCTTGGGAGCGAGCGACTCATATGGGAAGATCGGGTCAAGAACTCCATCGCATGTTTTCTTCGGTCGCTCTTTCGGCATCCAAGGCTGAGCCTGTTCGCGTGAACGGGCCTGTTTCCATTGCCGGTTCAAACTCACATTCGGTCGCCGCGCCGAGCGGCTGCACCATCATTCCGCTTGCGTTGCGGCAAAGGCTCGGGAGGACGAGACCATTCTTAGTAGCGGCGTTTGAAGCCATGTCGCGATCGGGCGAGTCGCGGAGGGACTTCACCCTCCGCGCTCTCAGAACCGTGCGTGAAACTGTCGCTTCACACGGCTCCCATCAGACGAACTTACCGGTTATTCCGAGCTGCCAATGCACGAAAAGCTTCGTTCGACTTTGGGCAAGGCGTTGTAGAAATTTCCCTGCTTGGGTCGAACGGGCATAGCGCTTGAACTTCCTTCTCACCCACACGCACAGCGTCTGATTGACGTAACGCCGCAAGGCATCCAGCGCCGATGGCGTAAACCGCCCGTAATACGCAATCCACCCCCGGAGGAGCGGATTGATCTCGCGAGCAATGTCGGCCAGCGACACATGCGTTTTCTGTCGGAGTTTCAAGTCCCGGATCGTCGCCCGCATGTGGTTCAGCGCCGAGGGAGCAACCCCCGGCGTAAATCGGCAGAACAGTCGCCCATTTTGCGGATTTCTCACCACTCGCGGTCGAAAACAGTATCCGAGAAAGTCAAAGCTGACGTTCGGATACGTTCCCCTGCGTTTGGGGTCTTTGCAGTAACCGATCTTGGTTTTGGTGGGATGCATTTCCAGCTGGCATTCCGCCAGCCTTGCTTGAAGGGCAGCCTTGACGGCCTCCGCTTCCTGTTCGGTCCGGCAGTGCACCAGACCGTCATCCGCATACCGGCACCATGGGAGGTCGGGGTATGTCCGGTTAGAGATCAAATGCGTAGTGCAGGAACAGATTTGAAAGAATCGGACTGACCACACCCCCTTGCGGGGTACCGCGATCCGCCCTATCCTTTGTCCATCCTGTTCCAAGGGCGCCGTCAGCCATCTTTCGATATAGAGCAACGCCCCTTGACCCTTGACATGCTTGTGGACCGCCTTGAGCAAGAGATCGTGCGCCAAGTTGTCATTTAGGCCCTTGATATCAAACTCTAAAACCCAATCATATTTCCAGCACCGCTGACGCGTGATCCCTACCGCGTCCAGAGCAGATTTGCCCGGTCGGTAGCCGTAGGAATCTGGCCGGAAGATCTGATCAAGTTCCGGTTCAATGAGCCGTTTGACCACCATTTGCGCGATCCTATCGCTCACGGTGGGCACACCCAAAATCCGCTGGCCCCCAGTCTTTTTGGGAATGGGGACGGCACGGACCGGTGGCGGAAAGTAGCTTCCCGAACTCATCCCGTTCCAGATCTTGTAGAGATTACCCTTCAAGTCGGCTTCGAACTGCTCGATCGTCTGCCCATCCACTCCGGCCGCACCACCATTGGATTTGACCGCTTTATAAGCTTCGTACACCAGCCGCTTATCGATCCTAAACGGCTTGTCTGTCGTATCCGCCGACGTCATCCTGTCTCCAGTTGTTTCGAAAATACGACCACCTGATCCGAGCCCTTTGCTCCAGCTCCATTAAAGCGCCTTCATCACTACTACGGGTCGGTTCGCCCCAACTTCCTGTATCTGTACTCTCGCCTCACGGTGATGTGCCGCTTGTGCTTCTCCCTTGGCATCAGAAAGCTGGTTCCTGCAGTTCCGCGCAAAAGCCTGTGACCGACTCACGCCCTCTCACCGCCGACCGCCGTCCGCCCGATAATCAGGCTCCTGACGGACTTGTCTCAGAGGAACGAACCGCCCCTGATTTTGACGGTATCTGACCAGTTTACGACGAGTCTTCGAGGGTTCACGTTTGTTCGTCTTTCGGACACGCACCTGCTCATGGTCATGCCATGAGCTTTTGATCCGACGCTCACCACCACGGCTCTTTACCGCAGCAAGCAGCTCGGACTGGTTTGGAACCTGCTCCTGAAAGCCGATCCCGAGGGGCCCACCCTCATCTTTCACGCAGCTTGTCCACACGTTAGTTGTTCATGTTGAACTCCCTTCATGTGTGCCTGCAGCACACGTTCGTCCCCCCTGGATCCGCCAGGATTGATCGCTCCTGGAAGATTACAGCGTAAACTCATAAAATTTCTTGGCATTTATCGACCGCCGTGATTCAAGGCTTCGAAATAGGGAAGCATTTGATGACGGTCGTCGCTACGAACTGACTGACCACGAATGGTCGATTATATCGCCGTTGTTACCCAACAAGCCACGCGGCGTTGCCCGCGTTGATGATCGGCGGGTACTGAATGGCATCCTCTGGCGGTTTCGAACGGGCTCGCCTTGGGCGGAAGTTCCGGAACGCTATGGCCCGCCGACGACCTGTTACAACCGCTTCGTCCGCTGGCGCAAAGCCGGGGTATGGGATCGGCTTCTTGAAGCGGTGTCCAAGGCCTACGATGGCGACATCGTCATGATCGACTCGACCTGTGTCCGCGTTCACCAGCACGCGGACACGGGAAAAAAGGGATGGAGACGATGGTGGCATGGGACGTTCCCGCGGCGGCCTTACGAGCAAAATCCATGCGCTCGTCGATGCCGAAGGTCGCCCGGTCAATCTGCGTCTGACTGGTGGACAGATCGCCGATTGTGCCGAAGCCGACGCGCTGACGGATGAGCTTGGCGAGGGGGACATCCTGCTGGCCGACAAGGGTTATGACACGAATGCCATACGGGCTAAGGCCGCCGAGAGAAAGGCCTGGGCCAACATCCCGCCGAAGAGTAATCGCAAGGGCTCTTTGTATTTTCGCGCTGGGTCTATCGGCAACGTAATCTCGTGGAACGGTTCTTCAACAGGATCAAGCAGTTCCGAGGCATCGCAACCCGATATGACAAGCACCCGGAAAACTACCTCGCCGCCGTAAAGCTCGTCGCAACAAGAATATGGTGCCAGAGTTTATGAGTCGACGCCGTAGAGAATTTGGCTTGCTGCGGTCATTCTCTTCTTTCGAAACGGACCGTCGTGTTCGCCTTATCGGATGTCCGCCACGTCCTCGCGTGTCACTTCATTTTCGTAATTGTTGCCGAAATTTGTGCGCACGTAGTTAACGACGGCAGCAACTTGGTCATCGCTCATCATATGACCGATAGGTGGCATGCCTGTATGCCCGTGGAGCACCAAGTAAACTGGGTAATCCCCGACCACTAGATTCTGATTTTGAGTAAGGGCCGGATATTTGCCTGCCCCCATCGCACCTTCCCCATGGTTCATATGACAAGCGGCACAGACGTTCGCATACAGCGCTTCCCCGCTTTGTTCACTGAAGTTCTCACCGTCGCTCAACATTACTTGGGCTCCGACGGGGACAGCGAGCGCCATCGTCAAGATTGAAACAACAACGGAGCCTAGAGGCCCTTTGGAGTTTTTCGCCATCGGAAAAAACCTTCAATTGGTCGCAACGTATTATCAGCCAGCCATGATGCGCTTATGAAGCCTTGTGATTGCGTCTAGTGAGGAGAGAATCGCCCCCTCCATCCAGGCCGGGACTTGGGATGCATGCTCGCCGGCGATTACTACGCGACCGTCGATCTTGCAAAGATTATTGAAGTGTTCCCTGCGGGTGTCTTCCGTCCAGTCCCCGGCGCAGCCAAGTGTAAACGGGGAGCGATGCCAGGCCCAGGAAACGCCATTTTCGAACTCCTCTTTGTATTGAGGATGGATCCGCGCACCGTATTCGACAACCCGCTTCACGCGTTCCTCGGGAGCCATTGACGTGAACTCATAGGAATTCGGCCCATTCCAAGTGTAACAGCCCAGCAGAACGCCCTTTCCCTTCGTATTGAAGTCACTGCTTGGATAAGAAATCTGCCGGATCGGCAGATTGGTGTAGCTCACGCCCCCGAAAATCAGGTCATCTTCCTCCCAAAAACGACGCTTGAACTGTAGGCCTACCTTCACGGATGATGCATAGGGTACAGCTTTGATCGCTGCGAGCATTTCGGCGCTGACATTGATGTCGATTTGACTGAGGATCGTCAGGGGAATCGTACATACGCACCAGTCGCCGCTCGCCCGCTGTATTGTACCGGGATTCTCGCTGTCTTCGTAATAGGCCGTGACGCGCTTCTCGTCCTGCTCGATCTTTGTCACCTTGGCGTTATAGGTGACGAGGTCGTCCACTTCCTTGCTGAAAGCCTTGCCAATCAGGTCGATGCCGCCACGTGGCTGGAACATGGTTGTTTGGAATTCATAGCGCGCAAAAGCGGCTAGATCGCTCCAAAGGCCCGAACCTAGTATTTCGGAAAGGCTCAGCGGCTTTCCGGACGTTGGCACGACGCTATTTCTCCCCGCGCGATAGGCTTCGACCGAACCGCGAAACTCTCTCACGTGTGTGCTATTCTGGTAGGCATAATTCTCATCCAACGCGCCCCAGGAGCGAAGGGCCTCAAGTAGCATCTCCTGATCTTCCTTAGTGACACTCCCTTCGAGTGCGCCCTTGCGCGTCACCTTACACAGCAGCTCTGATATGTGTCCCCGAATATCGGTCATAACGTAACGCACTCGCTGCGGCTTGCCGCCGCCCCCCCTTGTGGAGTGCAGGAACGCGTTGTGGTTGAGTTGTTGGAAGGGCTCTAGCACCACGCCCAGCCGCTTGCAGTATGCGAGCAAGCCATGGTGATGATACGGAATTCGCCACGGACCAGGATTGATGTAAAGCCCCTCATCAAATTCACAATTCCGGATCTCGCCGCCCAGTTCCTTCACGCTATCGCCGCCGCGTATCGTCCAATTTCGGCCACCTACTCGATTGTTGTATTCCAGTATTTTCACGTTGTAACCGGCCTGACGCAGTTCGAGTGCTGCCGTCATACCCGCCAATCCTGCTCCAAGAATCAAGACGGAAGTGTCCTTCGGAGCGCCTTCCAGCTTTATTGGTCCGTTGTATCTAGACTCACCAGCCAGCCCGAGCGTAGTCATGGCGTGGTACATCGTCATACTGCCTGCAGTCATACCGATTAGCGATAGAAGATTGCGCCGGTTTAAGCCAACTAGCTTATCTTGTGCCATTTTCCGTCCTCTCACTGTCCGTGCCAAAACTGTAAGTTTGCGAAGCCCTTTGAAACTTTTTTTATCCATTCAATCGCTATGCCACCACGGCAACTAGTACCGCTCCTAAGAGATTCTGACTGGTGAGCTAGCGTAGGATTGGCAGCGCCTCAGGTTCTACGAGCAATTGAATGCTTCGCGCTTCTCCAGGCTGGCATTGAATGAGGCCGGCTTTTTCCAGGGTTATCACCATCTGGTGTACAGACGGTGCGGTCACCTCAAAGTGGCGACGCATGTCCGCTTCTGCCGGGGAGCGTTTGAAGATCCTGGTATAGGCATAAATGAAGACCAGGTATCGGCCCTGCAACTGCGTGAACTGTGGCGCTCCGGCAGGAGGCTCCTTGTCTCGTTGCGCGGGCTTATCCCAGGATGACGAAACGGTCCTGGTTTCGACGACGCTTGAATTTCTTAACGACGCGTCTTCGGATGGTTCACTTTCGTTCGTCTTTCGGACACGCACCTGCTCGATCTCGTCCGAACTTTTCATCCGACGCTCACCACCACGGCTCTTTACCGCAGCAGCTCGGACTGGTGAGACCCGCTCCCGAAAACCGATCCCGGAGGGCCAGCCTCCATCATTCACGCAGCTTTACGACACAGTGTCAGTTCATACTGAACTCCTTCCGTGCCTCTGCAGCATACTCTCGTCACAGAATACCCCCGGCTGCGAGCGGATGAAGGCGGTGAGCGCATCGTAGAGAAGCTCCAGCCACCAGGCGACCCACGTGACCCAGGCGCCGAGCGTGCCGCGATCGATCATGACGCCGCAGGAGGCCAGCATCTGCGCCTGTCTGTTGAGCGGGAGATGCCAGGCAAACTTCGAAACAGCGACATGCGCGGCAAACGCCCGTGGTCACCATGCCACCGTCCATCACGCGCGCTGGTGCCGACGCCTGCACAACAACGCTTTCGCAGGCCCGGCAGGCATAGCGCGGTCGGATCGTCCGTCTGACCCGGACAACCGCAGGCACGATGTCGAGAGCCTCGCTGACGTCCGTGCCGATGCAATGAAGTTCGAACGAACAGCAGGGGCAAGTCTTGCTCTCCGGCTCGATGATCTCGTCATAACGCGGAAGGTACTTGGGCAAGCGGCCGATATTGCGCGCTGGCGATCGCCGTGCCGGCGTTTTGTCTTCACCGACCGGCGCGACATCGTCATTGGCAGCAACGGGAATGTCGCTCACATGGCCAAGGTCGAGCATTGCCTGCGTCGGATCGATGATCGTCATCTTCTCCGATTTCGTCCCGAAGAGCAGGCGCTCAAGGAAGGCCACGCGCGCCTTAAGGTCGGCATTCTCTTCGTTGAGCGAGAGAATGATCCGGGTCAGTTGCACGGTGTCCTGGGGTAAGGGATCATGTCGAAGCGGCATGACTGGCCCTACCATAGGAGCCTGAATCTTCACGTAAAACCGACAGGATCAGCCTGCTTTTGAGGGCCTCCTCACAGCGTTTCGTTTGACGCGCGTCCAGTCAATACCGGCTAGCAAAAGCGAGAACTCTTCGCGCGTCATCTGCATGGCGCCATCGCGGACCGGGTGGCCAAACGAACTTGCCAGCCTCCAACCACTTGTACCTTATCTGAGAATGCAGCCTCGACCAGCACAGATCAGCAGCTAGTGCTGGTTACACATCAGTTTCATCCGCTTTTCGGACGGCAACGGGCCTCTAATCGACAATGATGCTCTGAAAAAGATCGAAGCGCATGTCGATGACGCTGTCAAAAAAGGGGCGATGGTTCGCTGCGGCGGTCGTCGGATCGGCGCGAAGGGAACATTTTTTGAGGCGACCGTCATCACCAACGTCGTCGGTTCGATGCGGATCGCGCAGGAAGAGACGTTCGGTCCGCTGGCGCCGATCATCCGTTATGATGACCCGGAGCAGGTGATTCGGGAAGCCAACGATACGATCTACGGCCTCGCCGCCTATTTCTACGCCTCGAACCTCAAACGCGTCTGGCGCGTGGCCGAGGCGCATGGTTGGCATCAACACTGGCCGCATGTCATCGGAGGTGGCACCCTTCGGAGGCATCAAGCAGTCCGGCATTGGACGCGAAGGCTCTCGGCACGGTCTCGAGGACTATCTCGAAATGAAGTACCTCTGCATGGGCGGCCTCTAACGCTGGTTGCCGCCCTCCAACATCGACGCCGGGTTCGACGATGTTAAGATCCGGATCACCTCAAAAAAAGAGGCTGCCGTCGACACATGTCCTACGGCAGCCAAGTCGCGTGGGAGGCGAATTTATTGCCAGGGCCATCGAAGAATCGCTGGCTCTCTAGTCTTACTGAGTCACAAAAAACGGGAGATTCGCGGTTTGCGATGATGTGCTAGCGTGGCGATTCGTGGTCAGCAGGAGCAAGCTGAGATGAATGGCCTGAGCGGAAGAAGTGAATCAGACTTTGCGGATTATGTCGAGAGGCTTGTCGATGTGATCGGCCATGCCGATCGGGCAGAGCCGCTGAAGGATTACTGCCTTGGCCTCATGCTGCCGGTGGAGCGCAAGAGTGTCGAGCCTCTGGCAGCGGTAACGGCACCGGCGAGGGTTTCGTCCAAGCATCAGTCGTTACTGCATTTCGTCGGTCAGGCGCCGTGGTCGGACGAGGCGCTTCTGCGGCGGATTGGCGATTTGGTGCTGCCGCTGATCGAGCGACATGGGCCGATCGAGGCGTGGATTGTAGATGACACCGGCTTTCCCAAGTAGGGCAGGCATTCGGTCGGGGTGGCGCGGCAATATTGTGGCCAACTCGGCAAGCAGGACAACTGCCAAGTCGCGGTCAGCTTGTCGATCGCCAACGTCGCAGCGAGCTTGCCGATTGCCTACCGGCTGTATCTACCCGAGATCTGGGCCGACGATGCCGAGCGGCGGCGCAAGGCGAAGATCCCTGACAGCGTCGCATTCCAGACCAAACCGGCCATCGCGCTGGAGCAGATCCGAGCCGCCCAGGCAGCCGGAGTGGCGCCCGGTGTGGTGTTGGCCGATGCCGGCTATGGCGTGGACGGCGCATTCCGCGCCGGCCTGTCGGCACTCGGCCTCGACTATGTCGTGGGCGTGCAGCCGACACTCAGCGTCTGGCGATCAACACTGACCTCAACTCTCGCTTCGCCGCCGTGCGCGTCAGGCCCGCGTCCAGGGATTACAAATTGACCGAGCCCCGCGCCGAGGAATGGCTGC
>NZ_JACHBG010000046.1 GCF_014207095.1 Martinezella lusitana
CGTTCCGATCTGATCCCAATCAACGGCCATACTTTGATCCCCAGCGCTTCACACCATGGTCGACGTTAAACGCAAATTTGTCCACGCCGCCTAGTCGTCGATGATCGCGACAGCTCTTGTCCAGCCGGCTGAAGCCTTTTCAATTTTTACAGGGAAGCAGGAGAGAGTGAATCCGGTCGAAGGCAGCTCTTCGAGGTTATGAAGCTTCTCGATATGGCAATAGCCGCGATGACGCCAGGCCTTGTGCCCCTCCCAGATCAGCGATGCATCCTTGGTTGCCGCATATTTCTTTGCCGTATGGACAAAGGGCGCGTCCCAGCTCTATCCATCTGTACCGGTGACTTTCACGCCGCGCTCAAGAGAGCCATCGTCGCCGAGTATCCCATGCCGCAAGCGCTTGCGACATAGTTGTCTTGGCCAAAGCGAGCGCCTGCAGCCGTGTTGACGACGACGATATCAAGCGGACGCAAGACATGGCCGATGCGCTCGAGTTCGGCTTCAGCGTCGCTAGCAGTGACGAGATAACCGTCCTCGAAGTGTCGAAAATCGAGTTTGACGCCCGGCTGAAAGCACCATCCCAGCGGCACTTCATCGATCCGCAGCGATGGAATGCCATGATCCATGGTCGAATGATAATGATAGGGCGCATCCAGATGCGTGCCATTATGCGTCGATGGCGCCACGCGCTCGACGGCCCATCCTTCGCCGTCAGGTAGATCGTCCGCCTATAGTCCCGGAAAGAACGGCAGCAGTTGCATAACGCTCTGCTTATGATCGATATAGTCGATGTGCGGGATTTGGATCGGTGGATCGGCGGGGATATCATTGGCAATCGGCACCGAAAGGTCGATTATGCGTCGCGTCATGGGTTTTCCTCCTCGCAGGCCATCAGTCCTCAATCAGGCGACGTCCCAAATCGTCGCCGGCTGGATTGAAAAGCGGCTCTGAGGCACATGTGGCATGCATAGGACCACATCCGGTTGCGAAAGGTCTGGCAAACTCCTGACATCAGGCCATGATAGTGGATGCACTTTCGGCTTGTTGGTGTAGCACGCGAATAGCCGCGACTAGCCTTGATGGCTCTATTGATCGACGTCGCCCTTTATCGTCGATTGCGCGACAGATTCCTTGAACCTCACTCCGACCCCTCCCCCATTGGCGGGGATGAATTCGATGCCAGCGGCCTCCAATGCCAGGCGGACGGCATTTAGATTTGCATTTGTGATCGATGGAACACCGTCCTCGGCCTCTGCTCGCCGAATGGTCGACAATCCCAATCCTGTCGCATTTGCTAGATCTGTGGCAGCCCATCTTATTAAGGCTCTCGCGGCGCGAATCTGAGCTCCCGTAATCGCGATCATATTTTCCATTTTTATCATTGAACGTTTTTGGTTCACATGGTACTTACAGTTTCATTGCGTGATTCCGTATCCGCGACTATTGTCCGAATGCGCGGCTGCATCCGGTGCTAGGAACACCGAATGCAGCCTAACCACAACCAAGCTTTAGGGAGCTCGGATCATGGGTGATTCTGAGAATAGCAGAACTTTGCCTTCAAATACCCGCATAAACATTATTTCGCACACGACAGACTTTCTAACGCGAGGGCAGAATCGCCAAGGTAGCGTCGCCGCTATCGATCCGGCGCATGCAAAGTGGTTGGAATGGAACGACGCTCATCGGGAATTCTGCCTGCGCTGCCACCACCAGCAACGTCTGGAGACGCAAATGGTTGAAGCCGTCGGCTTTCCGACAATCGAGGTTTGCGTCCCCGGCGAGCCGGCGCCGGCCACCATTCAGAGTAATGCAGAGATTGAATCCTTGCTGCATGGCCCCGATAACGCTGCAGCACGCGATAAGGCCAGAGGAGACCTGTCGGCACAACTCAGCCGCTGGAAAGCCGCAGATAAGCGCATGGGGTATTCCAAGGCGCGGAAAGCCGAGCGCATCGCCGGTGATCGCGAGCTGGCTTTCGCTGCGGAACTATGGGATGCACCCGCGCGGTCCCTCGAAGGTGTGATCGCCAAGCTGCACGCCGTTCTGACCCTTGGGATATCGTCGCCGGACTGCAACGAGTTTCCCTGGCCCCCACTGCGCTCGGTCATGAACGATCTCCTCGAAACAGCCAGAGTGCAGCACATCGTTGAGCCAAATGGAGTCGCTGCAGCGCAACGCTCTGCGCAATTTGATGGGATAGGCCCAAGGTCTTCGCGAGATTGTGGCGGGTGATGCGCCACCATGCCGTCGGTGGCGGCAGAGGCCTACACGGGGATTATTGGCAATGGCGAAACCGACTTGCAGGCTTTGGTCGCGCGGCCCTCGCAAACCCCAACCTGCCCGCGAAGCGACGTCTGGTCTGCCGCTAGCCGAGGCCGGCTACTGGCGATGTCACCTTCAATTGAACTCGGGTGTACGTTTGACGTTCGGCCTTCAGGGTTGATCTCAGGTCATGGCTCCCGCCGCCTTGATGTTGCGGCGGTTCTGGACGATTCCGTCAAGCACATGCTCGTCCTGATCGACGGCCCGCAGCCGGTCCTCACAAGCCGTTACCGTGACATCGCCTGTCCAGGAATTCAAACCGGCCCGGCATTACAATCTCCCTAGCCGCGTAGAATTGTTAGCCGATGTTGCCCTTGCCGCCTGTTCCAGACTCGCCGACGCGATCACGCGGTGGAACGGCGTAATCACCGCTAGGTACGTCCGTCCCAGCCAGTTATGGCAATGCACCACCGTCACCACGACTAGCTCCCGGCCGCCCGCCGTGTCCGCACGCAGCAGGATTGCGAGTCGGAAGTCGAGATGCCGGTCGTCCGCACCCATTACCAACTCCCTCGCACTCTTCGACAGCAGAGGAAAGAAACCGATCACTGGCCCTTGCGCCGCTGCGGCAACACCGACGGCGCGAGATGATTTGACGCCAACTGTCGCCATCACCACATCGCGCACGCGCGTCAGCGCGCGAATCCACCATGCCTGCTGCTCGAACCCAGCGCGCGCCAGTACTTCAAGATCGTCGTTCGTCCCCGAAGGCAGGTGAACCGCGTACGCGTCCAGCAGGTCCGCGCCCACATAGAGCGGCGCTAGCACGCTGTCGGGCGGCACAGGCACTGCATGGGCTTTGATTGTGCTGCCAGCTTTTCCCAAAGGGTTAGTCAGGAGCGAACGCAAACAGGTCGCCCGATGTACCGCGTCTTCCCGTGTGGGCGTCCCAATCGGCTCGATGGGAGGTATCATTTTGCGCGTCCCTTTGCTATGCTTTTCGTAGCATAGGATTAGCTCGAACGCTACGAAAAGTATAGCATGAAGTTTCCCAAACCCGGACAGCCCGTACGCGGGTCGCATACCGGACACCCAACAATGGCGCTTCTCGATCTGCTGGGGCGGCGCATGAGTTTGCGCGTCTTGTGGGAGCTCGCTCACGCCGGACGACCTCTAACATTTCGGCAACTGCAAGCGGTCGCAGAAACAAATCCGAGCCTCCTAAACACACGCCTCAAGGAACTGCGGACGGCTGCCATCGTAGTGCATCACACTGGCGGCTATGGCTTGAGTGAAGAAGGGGAGGTGTTGGTCCGCCTTATCATGCCGCTCGACGAATGGGCCACCGAGTGGGGCGCAAGGCTCGGCGCCGCAGAGTCGCGAAAATCCTGACATTTCACTGGAAATAACGCGAGCTCACTTAAGGGCTTAAACAATCGAGTGGAAAATTCCTATCAGCCGACCTCGCGACGAGAGCGGATCATGAAGCGCTTCAAGTCACAGCGACATCTACAACGCTTCGTCTCAATCCATGATACGATCGCCAACCTGTTTCACATCCTGCGCCACGACCTCCCCTCCGCCCATCATCGAGAACTGCGTTCAGCGGCGTGGGCGAAAATCGCTCCGATATGAAGCAACCTGTCAAATGTGGCCTACTACTGCTTCTTGCCCACTAAGTTTGCGATTCCGCTCAAAATGTTGATTCCATCAAAAGTTCTAATGCCGCTATTGGCAAGCCATTCTCGGGCTCAACCTATATGCGGCTGGTCCTTGAAGATGTGAAGCGCGGCATACTGCAATAGCATGATGGTCTTGCCATCGCGGATACGCCCGTCATCGATCATCTGCAAAGCCTCATCGATCGTCGGCTCGAGGCGCTCGATATCTTCGCCTTCTTCCACATTGCCGCCGCCCTCAGAGACCTGATCTTCTGCGGAATAGGCGCCGATGAAGAAATGCAGCCTCTCCGTCACGGAACCAGGGCTCATGAAGGCGTCGAATATCTGCCGCACATCGGAGACACGGAAGCCGGTCTCCTCCTCAACCTCGGCGCGGATACGCTCCTCCGGGCTGGCATTGTCCAGGAGCCCGGCGGGGGCTTCGATCAACAGGTCGTCATGCCCGTTGACGAAGGTTGGATAGCGAAACTGTCGGGTGAGCAGAACTTTCTGGCGCTCGAGATCGTAGAGGAGGATGGTCGCCCCGTTGCCGCGATCGTAAGTTTCGCGGCTTTGCCGCTGCCAGACACCATCCTTCCGAAGAAAGCTGAATATCGTCTTCTTCAGTACATACCAATCATTTGAAAGCGTCGTCACTTCCTCGACCCGCACCCTGTCTGCAATCGTCATGGTCTTCCTCCAACACGCGTACTGCACGATATTGCATGATAACTTCTTTCGTGCAATATCGTGCATAATCAAGAAAGGGCATCGAATGCTAACATTAGAACGCAAGGCGCTCATCCTCGAGACACTTAATAGCGAAGGCCGGGTCGTGGCGAAGGATTTGAGCCAGAAGCTTGATCTCTCCGAAGATACGATCAGAAGAGATTTGCGCGAGTTGGCCGCCGAGGGACTGTTACAGCGTGTCCACGGCGGAGCGCTGCCGGCGTCAAAGGCCCTCACCGATCTTCCAACGCGCAGGAAGACGGCCGTCAGCGATAAGACCGCCATAGCCAAGGTCGCTGCAGCCATGGTGAAAAACGGCCAGATCGTTTTCCTGGATGGCGGAACGACCGCGGTGGCAGTGGCGCGCGCATTGCCGTTAGAGCTGAATGCGACTGCCGTCACCCATAGCCCTGACATCGCCGTCGCGCTTCTTGATCATCCCGGCATCGAGATCGAACTGGTCGGCGGACGGATCTACAAGCATTCCAACGTCACCGTTGGCGCCGTGGCGATGGAAGGCATCGCGCATATCCGCGCCGATATCTATTTCATGGGCGTCACCGGCGTCCACCCTGAGCAAGGGCTGACGACGGGAAGCCGGGAAGAGGCCGCCATCAAGCGAAGCATCAGCCGGCAATCCGCGGAGACGATCGTGCTGGCTTCGCATGAAAAGCTGGGAGCCGTTTCAGCCTATGATGTCATCAGCCTCGATCAGGTCGACGGCATCATTGTCGAAAGGAACTGCGCACGTGAATTCTCCGACGCCATGGCGTCGAAAGGTGTCTCGCTCATCAAGGCATGAGTTCTGTTGCACAGCGGCCAACTTGTCCTGGCAACCCCCCCAGACTTTGTCGATCGCCTCAAGACCAATGCGGCTATGAACCAAGCGGATCAAGCCACGTTCTTCGGCGGAAATGCGACCGGATATACCGACTACCCGGTGCTGGCGGCTACCAACGCGTAAGCCGTGGCCGCACAATGGATTATTATCTCGATTGATTGCAGCCAGGACAGCTCCTCTTGCGATGTTCACAACCAACGTTGCGAACATCGCAAATATCGTGCGCCCCAAGGCTGCGGCGCCGAGTGGAATAGATCGGATCGTTGCCCAAGCCTAGTTCGACAATAACTCAACCGCTCCGCTTATACTCAATAAGGATGATGGGACATTCAAGAGTATCCTATGGTAAAATATAGATAATCTTGGAGGGTGGGATGTTGTGTCTACGTCACGCCGCGACCGTTGTGCTGAGCGTCGTGCTGCTCGCACCATTGCCTTCGAAAGCTGCCGAGACGGTCGGCCAGGCGGTGCTGATTAAAACCGAAGTCAGGGGTGCAGGCGGGCCGCTTGCCGTCGATGATCCCGTCCACCGCGACGAGCAAATTCGCACCTCTCTTTCAGGCCTTGGGCAGTTCACATTTCGGGACGGCACGAAACTGGCTGTCGGTGCCGGCTCGTCGGTTACGATCGACAAATTCGTCTTCGACGACTCTGGCTCGGTCAAAAAGCTCACCATCAATGCGGCGAAGGGCACGTTTCGCTGGATGAGCGGAAATTCGGATCATTCGGCCTATCAAATCGTGACGCCGGCCGGAACGATCGGCGTGCGCGGAACCGCGTTCGATTTCTACGTCGGTCCAAACGGCATGACGGCAGTCGTTCTCCTGAACGGCGCCGCGCAGTTTTGCGGTGCGGGCGGCTGCAAGCAATTGAAGACGCAGTGCGACTGCGTGGTCGCCAAACGCAACGGCGAGATCACTGATCCGCGCCGCGTCACTCGCGATGTTCTGAAGAAACTCGGCAATCAGAAAGCTCTAGCGTTTCTCTCCGGGGATCAGCAGCTTTCAGGGCGAATGGGATTTGTCAGCGGCGGATGTGGCCTGTCGACAGCGACGAAGGATCCGCCAAATGGAATAACTCCCCGCAGCGCACCGGCAAACAATCCCGCTCCGGCACAGCCCAATACGCCGAGCATACAGAGTACGCCGGCTGCGCCACAGACCCAGGCCACAACACCCAGTACGCCCAGCGCGCCGAAAGACCATGATCATCGTCATCATGATAGAGACGATCATGACGACGAAGACGACCAAGGCCAGAACAGAAATAATGGCGATAAGGATGGCGGGCATGACCATCGCTAGCTTGAGACGAGTGTTGGCCGACGGCTGCAACATCAGCTAGATGTCGGCCGCCTTGTCTTCAGGCTCGTCCACAAAATGTCCGGCCCGGCGCGAAATCTGGCTGTAGAACCCGTGTAAGAGTCCTGTGGTTACGCCCTGCGCCTTCAGCCTTGTCGCGCCGATAAGTTTGCGGCGGCTCGTCGACCGTGTTCGCAGGGCAGCGACAAGCTTTCTGTGCAGGATCTGAAGTTCGAGAAAATCAGCAGACTTTGCGAGCTGGCTATCGCCGGCCACGGCAAAGAGCCTGGTTCGCATGCTCTTACCCTTCAACGTCAGCGCTCCCGCCTCGAGAAGAGCGCAATCGGGCAGCAAGCCCGCCGTCGGTTCGGATACGAGAATGTCGAAATTGATATCTTTGCAGGCGGATTCGATGCGCGCGGCAATATTCACGGCATCGCCGACAGCGGTATAATTGAAGCGCGTCTCCGCACCCATATTGCCGACACATGCAAGCCCTGTATGGATGCCGATCCCAATTGCAACCTGCCGCTCGTCTCCGAAGCCGAATGCATCGCTACTGTTGAGGCGGGCAAGCGTTTCCCGCATGCCCAGGGCTGCCCGCACAGCCTTGCCGGCATGGTCTGAGACATCGACGGGCGCATTCCAGAAGGCCATGATCGAGTCGCCGATGAACTTGTCGAGCGTGCCGTCATTGGCGATGACATGGTGACTGAGTGCATCGAGCAGCGTGTTTAAAAATGCGACGACGGCGCTCGGGGTGATCTCTTCGCTGATCTGCGTGAAGTTTCGCACATCGACGAACATGACCGTCAGCTCGCGCTCGTCTCCGCCAAGACGCAGCGCGTTGCGCGTGTGCTCGATGCGGTGCAGCAGAGATGGCGAAAGATAGTGGCCGAAAGCCCGCCGCACGTCGCGCCGCTCCCGATCGGTCACGAGAAAGCGGAAGGCCGTCGCGGCGAAATGCGTGATCGATCCGGAGACGATCGGCGCCAGCGGGTCGAAGAGAAGCCCGCCGTAAAGAAAGGCGATCCAGGATGCCACAAGGGCAAAAAAGGTAATCAGAAGGCCGCAGGCAAGGGCGAAAGCCGGATTGACGAAGGTCGTGACAATCACCAGAAGGCTACCCAACACGGCGATCGACAGGATTTCCAATCCGTCTGCCCAATCCGGCCGCGAAAGGAAGCGGCCCGAAAGGATCTGCTCGACGATCTGAGCGTGAATGGAGACACCCGGTACGTTTTCGCCAAGGGCGGTCGTGCGCACATCCTGAAGGCCGGAAGCGGAAGTTCCGATGAAAACGATACTGCCTTCGATGGCCGCTCTGATATCGGTGGAGGCGCTTTCGGGCACGAGGACCTTGCCGGCCGAAATATACCGTTTCGTAGTGTCGGGGCTGACATAGAGCCAGAGCTCTCCTGATGCCGTGACCGGCGCCACGAAATTCCCGATCTTGGCCCGGGTCAACGTATTCGGCGTGTCGGGCGCTGCATCAAGTACGTAAGTGGAGGCTCCCTGTGCGACGCGCAACGCTTCAAGCGCGAGACTGGGGTAAAGCTGCTTGCCGTCGCTGAGAAAAAGCGGAACTTCGCGCACCACCGCAGATGACGCCCCTGGATTGAGGCTGATATGGCCAAGCCCCGCGGCATTGGCTTCCAATTGCGGCTGCAGCGGCGTCGCGGCCTTGATTACAGGTGGCGCATCGAAGGGACTTTCGCCGGTATAGGCAAAGCCCGCTTTGACCGGCGGCAGATAATGTCCCTCGTTCGAGAGTCCGAAGCCCAGCACCACCGGCCGGCCCGAGAGCGATTGGGAAAAAATCTCATCATTATCCGGCAGCTTGCTGAGCAGCGAGGGATCGATGCCGGTGACATCGCGAACGACATTGCGTGGTGACAGGCGATCGGGCTCGGCGAAGAGGACGTCGAAGGCGATAGCGGCCGCGCCCATATCGGAAAGCCTATCCACAAGCGCGGCAATCCGATTTCTCGGCCAGGGCCATTGACCGAACTCACGCAGCGACGCTTCGTCTATGTCGACGACCCGGACGGGCTGGTTCTCGAAGGTCCGGGGCACAAGGCGCTGATACTGGTCGAATGTCAAATCGCGGGCGAGCCTCAGCAATTCGGGATCGCTTGCCCGCAGGATTGCCAGCGCTGTGACGATGGCCAAGCCGATAACGACGCCAATTTGCTGCGCACGCGTCACCATTTCGGTGTCTGTCCCTCTGCCCCGCCTCCCTCGGCAATAAGTAGAAGTTCGAAGAAATACAAAAGTCCATCGGGCTGCTGCTACGCCGGGGAAGAATATGCTGCCTTGTTCTTGATGGCGACGCAATGATCAAAGTATCGAAGGGACGAGAAATAGAACTCCTATGCTGTCATATTCAGGCGAATCTTATACGGGCCGCTTGCGGAGCTTCCAGCTCGATGAGCACTAAGATCGATACTATTGTACCTTCAAATCACGAACGCAGGTCATTCAAAAGCCATAAAGCTGGCGAGGCTCGGTGGGGCAAGACGGATCGACATGATCCAAGCCCCCGTTGCTTGATATAGGCGTGAGGCAGCATGCGTCACCACATATCCTGCTTTGCAACGGGTCCATCCATCAGGACCTGAATGAGAAGGTTCGCCGCGACCAAAGCAGATCTGCGAGGTTCAATGCGATGAATTCCACCCAAGGCCGCGTTCCCGTTTCCATCGTTATTGCAAATTACAACTACGCGCACTTTCTGAGGCGCAGCATCGATAGCGCCTTGGAACAGGATTATGACGATGCTGAAGTCATCGTCGTCGACGATGCATCGACAGATACAACAGCCGATGTCGTTATCTCTTACGGCTCTCGCATAAAGACATGTCTGCGAGAGGTGAATGGTGGGCATGCAGCGGCATTCAACACAGGGTTTGAATCCAGCCACGGCAAGATCGTGCTGTTTCTCGACGCGGATGATTATCTCTATCCGAATGCGGTATCTGAGGTCGTCGAGGCTTGGGAGGAAAAGACAGCCCAGGTGCAGTTCAGGCTGCATATCGTCGACGAGGATATGCATGTAAAGGATATATTCCCGCCTGCGGAACTGCCTTTCGATTCCGGCGATGTCACCCCGAAGCTATTGCGAAAGGGCCGCTATCAAACGACGGTCACCAGCGGCTTGGCATTCAACCGCTCGGTTCTGGACAGGGTCATGCCGGTGCCAGAACAAGAGTTTCGACAGGGAGCAGACGGCTATCTTGCTACGGTTGCACCCCTGCACGGCGAAGTGACATCCATCGATGATTGCCTCGGCGCCTATCGCATCCATGGCGCCAATCATTCCGTCTTTGCCGAGAAGCTCGGTCAGAGAGCGCGCTGGCGCATTGAGCATGATTTTCGCCGGCTGGAAGCTCTGTCTGATCAGGCAACCGAGATCGGACTGGATGTGCCCGACGATGCCGGTCTGCGCGATCCGGTGCATCTGGAAGAGCGTTTGGCGTCACTTTGTATCGATAGAGAGCAGCATCCCGTTGCAAGTGATTCCAGGCTCTCTCTTGCTACCGCGGGCGCCGTTGCCAGTCTCAAGATGAACGCATCACGGAAACGCCGTCTGATGCTGGCCGGCTGGTTTCTGTCCATCGGCATCCTTCCGCAGGAGATGGCAAGGACCATTCTATCGTGGAAACTCGTCGCCTCTTCTAGACCTCGGTTCCTCTTGCGTCTCTCAAAGACCATTCGGCACGCAATGGGATAGGTGGAATTCGCGCGTTTCATGCAGCGGCCGAACCCTAGGCGGCGTGGACAAATTTGAGCCAGTATCTGGCGGTGGCCAGATGGACCATGCCGAGGAAGCTGTTTGCCAGTTGGTCGTAGCGTGTGGCGA
>NZ_JACHBG010000047.1 GCF_014207095.1 Martinezella lusitana
TAAAACATTATGTGGCGGAAGATGCCAGATTTGGCAGTCCCCGGCTGGCGCCATGACGGCTCCGCCACAAAATCTCACCCGATGCATAAAAAGGGGTCGAGGCCGCCATCGCGCACCAGGGCCATCAGCGAGGCCGCGCCTTTGCGGAAGTCGACCGGTTGGCACGACACATAGACCACGACACCCGAAGCGATCATGCTTGCCGTACCGCCCTGACGATGCCGCTCAGCAGCGCCGGATCGATCGAAGCGCTGACGCGAAGTGTCGTGTCGCCCACCTGGATCTCGACAGTGTCCGTCCGCACCGCCTCGAAACGAGTAAAGGCCTCATCGTTTTCGGTTGCTCTCAACCGCTGAACCGAACCAGATGCAAGGGCTACGCGCCGCCATCCAAAGAGCTGCGATGGGTCCATTCCATGGGCACGCGCGACCGCAGAGACATTTGCGCCCGGAGCCAACGCTTGCTCCAGGATCAGAGCTTTCGCCTCATCTGACCACGACTTCGGTTTCCGCCGCGTTCGCACCGGCTCCGCCGTCAGAATTTCGAACGTACGATCATGATTCATATCTTCACTCATAGGATTCCCAGCATGATTCATGCTGAAAATGAGCGATTTCGCGTCTCCATGCTACGTGGGATGGCCTGTCCGCTTACGAACAGTGGAGATAACCCCTTCGTTGGCTAATTCTGCGGAGTTGGCACATCTTTTGCTTGCTTCCTATTGCGAAGCAATGGACTGCCGATCTTAACGTCAAGGACGAGATTATGATGATGAGAAGTAGAAGACAGCGTGCCGCACATCGAGTAATTTCATGTTCGGCGCCGTCCTGATTCTCCTGACGATGTTGGTGCGCTTGGGTTGACATCGCCTGATCTTCAAGAAAGTTTCAATCAAACCAGGTCCCGGGGAACGCTTAAGCACGTGGATGCCGTAGGCAACACGGGCTGTTTGAGGCATCGCGGAATGGTCACGTTTGTCAACGAAGACGGCGACCTTAATCCATAGACCAAGGAAAAGCCTTTGTCGCTTAAGCATTTGCCTAATAGACTTCAGGAAGTAAGAATGGATTGTCCCACCACAAGTCTCATAAAGAACAACTATGAGCGATTTCCTCGGCAAATGAAGGTCGCTGCGCGTTGGTTGGTTGACCATCCGACAGAGGTCGCACTGCTGTCAATGAGGGAGCAGGCACGCCGAGCACGAGTGCCTCCGGCAACATTAACGAGACTTGCAAAACGCCTTGGCTTCGACGGTTTCGACAAATTAAAGGAGGTATTCGCCGATAGGGTCAGGGAACGGCCGGAAAGCTTCGGTGGGAGTGGAGAGGAGTTATTGGCACGAGCGGAGATCGGGGGCGATGGCGTCCTCATATGCGATACAGTGAATGCTTTGCAGGGTCATCTAAGCAGGTTCGCGCAGCCGCCCGCGATTGCCGCGTTGGCGGCAGCAGCCGACCTAATAGCGGAGGCGAAACAAATTTTTTGCGTCGGCCGCCGTTCAAGCTTTCCCATCGCCTATCTAATGCACCATGTTGGATCATTGCTTGGCTCTCCTACAACATTGATCGATGGGATGGGCGGTGCCTCCGATGATGCGCTTCGGTCTGTCGGCCCAGAAGACATTTTGCTAGCGGTCACAGTCAACCCTTACACTCGCTTCACAGTACAGGCAGCCGAGTTTGCCGTATCCCGTGGTGCAAAACTCGTCGCTTTGACGGACAGCGAACTGTCTCCAATCGCCAAGATTTCTCAAGCGGTAATCCGCGTTCGCACCGAAGTTCCTTCATTTATTCACACGATGACTCCCGCATTGGCCGCAGTAGAATGTCTCATGGAACTGGTCGCCGCGAGACGCGGGAGCTTCGCTCTTCGAGCTCTGGCTGACCATGAAGAACAACTTATGGAATTCGAAACTTATGCTCTGAAGAGCGGCGTCGGCAAGAACTCTCATGACTAAAGAAGAGCCAGAAATTTGAACCGCTCGTTTCCGCCTAGCAGGTCGCTGAACTCTATCGCATCGAGGCTGAGTTGCGTTTGTTTCCCCTATCGATTGGCCGGAGGACAGGATCGATCAGCGCCCTTGATAGCGCACATGCGGACCTAGCTGAGCCACCATCTGGCTCGCGTCGCTGGCTGCTCAACTGTCTAAAGCTCTGTCTCCCGCCCTGCGCAGCCGCTCCAAATACCAGGCCCATAATAAGGAAGGCCGAAGGTTGCACGATTTACCTTTACAATGAACATCAGAGCTCACGTGCGATAACTGGCTATCAAACCGAGTCTTCAAATCCTCTTATGTTCGTTGTCAAGTGGTCTAGGCATGACTGTGTCCCTTCCATCAGCAGTGATGAAGCCGTGTAGATGAAGCTGATATACAAAGTTGGAGGCAGGGCTTTCGACGACGGTTGGCATACTCTTGTGCGCGGGTTGTTTACCGCATTTCCGTAGGTTCTGTCGGGCGAAATGAAAAACTGACCCCCTGACGAACCGAAGAACTGACCCCTCGTGTCAAAACGAGGAATGATGGATGACGAGCACGATTTTATCGCATCCTGCATTGTCGCGAACGATGCAGGACGGGGATATGCTTCAGGCTGATGAGGTGGTGGCGATGTTGCGGCTGCACGAGCTCGGTTGGGGCGCCAAACGTCTATCGAAGGAGTTCGGATGCGCCCGCAATACGGTCCGGCGTTATCTTCGAGAAGGCGGAGTTGCACCGTTCAAACAGCCTGTTCGGCGCACGGGGTTCGACGGGCTTGATGATTGGCTTCGCGAGCGTTTTTTCCGGCACGACGGCAATGCGGATGTAATCCGCCAGGAGTTGGCGAGCGAGCATGGAATCACCATCGGTCTGCGTTCAGTTGAGCTTCGAGTTCGGCAGTGGCGGCGAGAGCTAAAAGCACAGAAGCGGGCGACAGTCCGCTTTGAGACGGCGCCAGGCCATCAGATGCAGATCGACTTCGGTGATACGAAGGTATGGATCGGCGGCGAGCGGGCTCGGGTTCATCTGTTCGTGGCGACGTTGGGCTATTCGCGACGGATGCACGCTCGCGCGTCACTGAGGGAGCGGCAGGCGGACTGGTTCGAGGGGATGGAAGGCGCCTTTCTGCGGTTTGTTGGATTCCGGCGGAAGTGCTGATCGACAATGCGAAAGCCCTGGTCGAGCATCATGATGCGGTGACGCGAGAGGTAAGCTTCAACGCGCGACTGCATACTTTTGCCCGTTATTGGGGCTTCACGCCGCGGGCCTGTGCACCGTATCGGGCGAGAACGAAAGGCAAAGACGAGCGCGGGGTCGGCTACATCAAGAAGAACGCGATCGCCGGGCGACGCTTCGAGAGCTGGGCCGAGTTCGAAGCGCACCTGGATCGATGGACACGCGAAGTTGCCGACCAGCGTGAACACGGCACCACCGGTGTCAAACCGGCGGAACGTTTTGCCGACGAAGCCAAGGCGCTACGTCCGCTGGCCGGACGGGCACCCTTCGGACAATTGCGGGATCTGGTTCGCAAGGTTCAAGCCGATTGCGCGATCGACCTCGATACCAACAGCTACTCGGTCCCTTGGCACCTGATCGGTGAAAGCGTTCAGGTCGTAGTGTTGGCCGGCCGCGTGATTATCCGTCATGCCGGCCAGGTCATCGCTAACCATCCCCAGTGCCGGGGGCGACGACAACGAATTGTGGACCGGGCGCACTTTGTTGGCGTTACCGGCTTCGACGGGCCGGTTCGTAAGGAGGCCATCGAGGCCGCGCCCGCTGCCTTGCTGCGGCCGCTTGCGGAATATGAAGCAGTGGTTGGAGGAGGCTGGTGATGACGACTGTGGATCATGACGTGCTGATCGCAACGCTCGACCGGCTGAAGCTGACGGCGATCCGCGACCAGCTCGATACGTTGCTGGACGAGGCAGCGCGGTCGAAGATGACATTGCGGGAGGCTCTCGCCTTCCTGGTATCGCGCGAGATCGCCCGGCGCGACGAGCGGCGGATATCAATGTCGAGCAAGCTGGCGCAATTCCCGTTCGTGCGCGAACTGGACGGCTTCGACTTCGAGGCGCAGCCCTCGCTGGATCAGGGGCAGATCAGGGAACTAGCGACCTGCCGCTGGATCGCCCACGGTGACACTGTTCTGTTCCTTGGACCGCCAGGTACAGGCAAGACGCATTTGGCGGTGAGCCTCGGCCGCGAGGCGATCCGTCAAAATTACAACGTCCAGTTCGTCACGGCGGCTACCTTGGTGGCGATGCTGGCGAAGGCTCACAGCGACGGCTCGCTCGACAAACAGTTGACGATTCTGTCGCGACCGAAATTGTTGATCATTGACGAGCTGGGGTACCTGCCCTTCGAGGCCAATGCCGCCCACCTGTTCTTCCAACTGGTGTCTCGGCGCTACGAAAAGGGCTCAATCCTGATCACTTCAAATCGCTCTGTGGGCGAATGGGGAAGTGTTTTTGGGGATCCCGTCGTTGCCACGGCAATATTGGATCGCCTGCTTCACCACTCGACAGTGATCACCATTCGGGGCGATAGCTACCGACTTCGCGAAAAGCGCCGCTCCGGCCTTCTGCAGAAGGCCGGAGCGGCGCTTGAAACCAACGAAACTGCAAACAAATGAGGGGGTCAGTTCTTCAATTCGGCAGAGGGGTCAATTCCTCGATTCGCTTGACAGGTTCGTCTGGGGCTGCCTCTGTCTACGATCGGGCATGGGCTCAACGCTTGCCACTTGGATTTGGCGAGGATTCCCCACCGGGGCTCTGCCCCCAAGTTTATACATCAGCAGATATATGCGAATGCTGATTAGCTGCTTCCTTTCATGTATTGAGGTTGGCGTTGATCACGCTTATGCCGCGGGAGCGACCTCTTGACCGATAGCCCACAGGAACGCCGCCATTTCCCGAGCGATCGCGATGGTGGCTACTGCCTTGAGCTTCCCCGCGCCGATAAGTTGATGATAGCGTGCGCATAGCCGGATCTGAGCTTTCCAGGCGATTTCGCGGACCGGCTGTGGCAGCCCCTCCAGTCTTGCCTGAATGGCCCGACTTACCCGGGCCGGGTAATCTATACGTCCACGCGCCCTCAGAACACGGCGGGCCCGCGTACTTCCCGCCTTGGTGATACCCTTGCGTTTCACCGGTTCGCCAGTCGAGCTCTCGGACGGCACAAACCCCAGATACGCCATCAGCTGCGGAGCCGTTTCGAAGCGCCTGACGTCGCCGATTTCAACCACGAAAGTCACCGCTGTGAGGAGCGAGACGCCGCGCATTGCTTGATAGGCTTCGACGACTGGCGCCATCGACCAGGAGACCACAGTCGCGGCGGCCTGTTTGGTCAGCCGCTCTACCCGAACCTCAGCGTCTTCGATGGTCTGAATGTATTCTGCGAGAACGATGTGGTGGGCGGGATGGGTGAACAACAACTCTGCCAACCATCGCCGATGGACTTGTGTCCAGGGCGAGCGGCCGCTATAAATATGACCGCGACGCAGCAGGAAAGCCTGCAACTGCTGGCGGGATTTCTTCAGGGCGTCGTTTGCAGCCTCACGAGCCCGGACCAGATCGCGGATCGCCTCATGGGTCTCATCTGGAACCCAAACTCCCGTCAGTTCCCCCGCCCGGTGCAATCGGCTTGTTCGAGCGACCGTCGGAGGAACAGCTCAGCGGGCAACACCTCACTACCGCAGCAGGTTTGATCTAGCAATCCCGTATGCGAGCTCGTGCGGCTCACTGTTGTCAACTCACATAGCTCAGATAGGGCCGATATAGGGGAAACGTGATAGCTTCCGGTACGTTGCTGATTACCGCCAGCGCGGTGACCGCGTTGTAAAAAATGACCTCTTTCGGCATGCCCTTGTCTGCCTGCGTTAGCGCATCTAATACGCTGCGATTCGTGTGAAAATCGATGTTGAAGGAAATCGAGGCCGATAAGCTGCGAACGTGATGGAGCGTTCCGGGCGGCATATAAAGGATGTCACCGGGATTTACCGTGATTACGAGGGGTGTCGCTCGCTTGTACTGCGGAAAGCGCACATAGTCCGGTTGCTCCGGGTCCACATCAAACCACCGCCAACCTCGGCGTGCACAGCGGGTGGCTTGGCTGGGTGGGAGAATGGTGAACTGCTTCGCACCGAAGATTTGGAAAAATAGGTTATGGCTAAGCAGCGTATCGAAGTGGAGGGGGGTAACGGTTCCTTCCGGACCCATGAAAAACTGCGTATAGCGCCACCAGTGCCGGCGGTAAGACGAACTGACAAAGTTAACCGGGAAGGGCTGACAGTCCTCCGCCAAGCTCTCCACTAAGCCCAGTAGGGGGATGTCGTGGCAGTAGGGTGCCGCTCTCGCGTTCAATGAAGAGGCTCCATCGTGGCAAGACGGTGACTCCATTACAAACCGGGCGTATTTTGCTAGTTCCCAAGAAGAGACCTTAATCTCGCTGCCGTCGAGCGTTTTGGTGGGTACAATCATTGACCCGGCGACTTTCTCAAAATACTCAGGTGACCAGCGCTGACAGGCACTCCAGGCTGCACAGCCTCCACGTAGGAGAACCGGCCGCATGGGATCTCGGTAGTTCGTCGCAAATTCCCAGTCAAATAGCTCTGTCACTGTAGGAATCGATGACCAGCCAGAGTCTTCTAGCGGCGCCAATGAGGATGCTACTGTTTCAAGTTCAACCATTTTTAATCTCATATTTTGCGTGAATTCGTTAAGCGACGACTCCCATCGCGACCGTAGCGAATTGGCTAACCAGCAGCATGCGGTATTAACCTCTTGGACGGGTAAGTAGACCTTGTATTTATGCAGGCGGCGGTCGAAACGTAGACCCGGCACTATCGAACCACTCGGGTCCCACTTCCGTATGCTTGCTCACACACTCACGAGCACTTGTCGCGGAAGGTGTCGTTTGCACCGAACTCTCTGAGCTTTGTAAACCGCATGGGATCACTATTCCCGCAGACGGTGTACATTCATTCCTGTCATTTTCCTGTTAATTTCCGGATAGAAGGATATTCGGAATGTGCCCACCTGCTCAACTATTAGTCTTGGTAGTTGGTGTATATACATCTGAGCAGACCACCTAGGATGCGTACTGTCGACCGCGGGCATACAACTCGATCACCGCAAATGTCGGGATCTGGAACGATGCGCACGAGATAGGTGCTGGTTTCCATTGCTTTTGAGCCGGATGGAGCGTGCTGAAACCAACGCATCAACGGCAGGGCGGCTTTTGCAAAGCAGGTAGAGACGTGGGGAAGACCTTCTCACCAGCAGCTTTGGGTTCGCACCAGTTGGCGACTTACTTGGCGATCGCGGTTTGCTGAACATCTGGCGTCGGGACGCTCGGCTGACCGTATGTCGGCGAGGAGATCTTGAAGATCGTCAATCCCATTTTCGGTCAGGCCTTTTGCCATCTTCACTGCCGCCACGGAGATAAACCAGTTTGCCTTCGGCGATATTGTCCGAGTTGGCGGTTACCTCTCGACTAATTCGAAGTTCTCGCCGATCATGGCGACGACTTCTTGTGAGCAAGATAAAACCTCCACCTTCGGTGGAGCGTAAGCCCCGTCTGTGTCCCATCGGTTCGGCTGCTTTTTGCAGCATAGGTTCGAATGCGAGAAGGTTTCCAGGCGCATATGGAAGCTGAATGATGGATGATGGATTTGTTGGTCGGTACGAGGTTGTTGAGCCGCGCCGCGGTAACCGGCGGTCGCCGGATGATGTGAAGGCTCGAATTGTGGCGGAAAGCCTTGAGCCTGGTGTTCGTGTTGTTGATGTCGCGCGTCGTCACGGCGTAATAGCGAACCAGCTTTCCGATTGGCGGCGTCAGGCTCGCGACTGCATTCTTATACTGCCGTAACACTGCCGTCAGAGCGCATGGTGTCGAGCCAGCGTTCGTGCCTCTGCCAATCGCTGCGGAGTCGCCTGAGCCTGTCACTCGTTTGGACGCTCCTTTAATGTGATCCGTGAGGTGCCGCTCCAAATCCGACCTGATCGGCCAACGTCGAGGTCGACAGGTCTATGCCCTCACATTTGAACCTTGTGCTCTGGCGGTTCAGCGGACTGTGCATCCCAAATTTGTCGAAGACGATCGTCGCCAGCAGATGCGGACCGATGAAGCCGCGCGGCGTGGCATGGAACGGTGCTGGCGCCTGGCTGATCGCCTCGCAATCGCGGCAGGTAAATTTCTCCCGAACCGTCTCGATCACTTTGAAGCGGCAGCGGTATCTCCTCCAGTGTCTCGTTGACATCCTCGCCCAGCTTCGACAGGCGCGGCCCGCCGCCGCAGCACAGATGGTCGGGGGATCGATCACCACGCGCTCGCGCTCGGCATCCTCTGGCCAGGGTTTGCGCACCGGCCGTTTGCGTGTGAACGAACGCACGCTCGACGTTCTGGCGGCAGCAGCCTGGGCCGCCACTTCATCCTCCGTCGCGGCCATCAGTCGGGTAGGCGCGGCCCGTTTCCGGGCCGCACCCCCCTTAGAGTCGGATTCGAAAAGCGTTCAACGATATCCATACCTTGCTAGCCGTCTGGTGATGAGACGAATGTGGGCGATCATGATCCACGCTTCGGCTG
>NZ_JACHBG010000048.1 GCF_014207095.1 Martinezella lusitana
CGTGCCGTTCGCCGGGCATATTGCCGACGGGTGATTTTGGTCCAGGCCATCGTGTTCTCCATCGAATCTCGCAAATCCGAAGGAATCATAACCTGCTGAAATCACCCACCTCTTTTTGAGGCAGCCTCTAAGCATTTGCGGCTACGTCTCTATCCGAAGGAAAGGCGGATCAGGAGCTGCAGCTGGAGGCAACATGCTTCTCGACGCTGGGAGGTTGCTCGCAGCGGCGCTTGCATCAAAATATGTCATTTGCCCGCGAGCCAGGCTCGCATTAAGCCCGCGCTATAGTCCCGCAGCTTCCTCGAACACCCAGTCCCGCCGGTCGGTCTTCTCGCCAATGCCGGCGAGGGTGCCGACAGCACGAGCGGAGCCGGCGATCGCCGCCAAATTCGACGATAACCTAATCCTCCAATGAAAATCGCGAGATAGTGCCCGCATCAGACTCAAGGGAGAGCCTGTACTTCCGATCGCGTTGGAATGACGGCCTGAACATCGCCTGCAGCAAATCGTGCCGAGACGATGATTAGGACATTGCAATGTCGATGCGGCGGTGAGTCGAGGAGCCCGCGAGAGCCATGGCCGGCAGTCTATTGCGCTGCCACGAGCGACGCCGCCGCGGGCACGAACCGACGACACCTGCCCTGGTCGATTTTCACCGCTGTGATGCGAAGCTTGCCGCAACCATCCGACATTTGGATGAGTCCTATTAAATCAATCGATTATCCCGATGGGCCGATCAAGCGTAAATAGGCGGTGAAGTGCTCCACCGACGGTGGGGTCGGCGATGCTAATCAGTGGTGGTTCACATGACGATAAGCCTCCTCGGCAGGGATGTCGACGATGTCCCCATTGATCCCACTGGCGACGGCCGGCTCATCAGTGGCGAAGGTATTGGGCAGATCAGAATACCCAATCCGCCGACGGACGGTATCGATCTCGCTCGCATGGTCGTGTTTGAGGTCTCGATCCAGTCCGTAGCTCTCGGCTTGTAATTTCATGCTCCAGGAGGCCCTCATGAAGATTTCCGTGGTGATCGTCCAAGCGAGCTGCACGTTTCTGCCGGTCTCGACGCGGTCGGTCGCGATTGCGATCCCGTCAGCTGCCTTCGGAGTTTTGCCGAGACTACCACTTTAGGGGATGGGCCGGGTGAGAGCCGCATTCGAAAACGGCGGGGGCAAGCTGGCGGCATTGGCCGCCAAATCACATCGTGAGAGGCGGCTGGTCCAAAGGCGCCGCTCTAATTTCAAAGGCTTGAGCAAATTGCGGTTTTAGAGGGTTAGCGTTGCGTGGCGATCTGCGGACAGGATGATCGTTGCTGCCGTCGTCGAAGCGGAACGAAGATACATGGGCTTCAGCTAGGACTGCCGATCACATGCTAGCGGGTTCGACTAACTGATACGGAGAAAAGATATGTCTGATGCAAAACTGCAAAGTGTGCTTTCGGCTCTTTCGCAGACGGTGAGACAGCTCGACGCTATTCCGGCTAAACAGCCGGGTCCTGAAGCCAATTGCGTTAAGCTGGACACGAATGAGAATCCATTTCCGTTGCCAATGCTGGTGATGCGAAGCGCGATTGCCGCCCTCAAACGGCATTACCTTTATCCGGAGGATGATAATCGCTGCTTGCGGGAAGCGGCCGCCAATGCGTATGGCCTCTCCCGCGATCAGGTGATCGCCGGCAATGGATCGTCTGAACTGCTGGGGCTAATCTACAGGGCTTTCCTTGCTCCGGGTGATAGCGTGGCGATGATGTCGCCAGGTTTTTCGTTCAACCGCAAACTAGCCTTGTTGCAGGGTGCTCAATTTCTCGAAATCGAATGGAGCAAAGCTTATTCGTTGCCGATAGAGCAATTGCTTCTCGGTCCCGCAAAAGAGGCAAAGTTCATCCTGCTGGCCAATCCGAATAACCCGAGCGGAACCTTTGTTCCAATAGCCGAGATCGACAGGCTCGCTGCGCAATCCGACCGTTTGATAGTGTTGGATGAGGCGTATGTCGATTTTGCGCCCGACGATGCTCTACGACTTATCAATCGCCATTCGAACCTGCTGGTCTTAAGAACATTTTCTAAAAGCTACGCCGCCGCCGGTATTCGCATTGGTTTCGGCTTCGGTCATCCTGAACTTATCGGAAGGCTGCGTAACAGCCAAAATCTCTTCAATATGAATCTTATTGCCCACGCGGTCGGCACCAGCATCCTCTCGCACCGCGCCGCCTACGCCGAGAACCACAAACATATCAAAGATGAAAGACACCGAACCACGGCCGCACTCTCTAAACTCGGATTTTCGGTGACCCCGTCTCATGCAAATTTCTTGCTTGCTCGCGCACCACCTGGGCAAAACGGCACGTGGTGGCAAGCATCGTTGAGAAGACGAAAGATACTTGTTGCCGTCTTTCCCGATGACGGCCTGGAAAATCATATTCGCGTAAGCGTCGGTTCAAAAACCCAAATGGATGCATTCCTATCAGCCGCCGCTGACATTTCTAAAAGCCTGAAGATGCAGCCGGTCACGCACGGCTAATCTTTGTTTTTGCCGACACCACAGAAACAGCCAAGTCGATTTGGCCGGGATACCCAGATCTCCGCACCAAATGAGGTCGACACAACCGGTGTCGGCGATTGCACTGACCCTGGTGCCTTTTGATGCCTCGTCGTGGAGAACCACGGCCGGAGCATAGACCGCCTCTTCATCGCTTGAATCGACATCTTTCATCTAACATTGGAGACAATCGAATGGGAAATGCCATTCCTTCTAATCTGACCTTCGGCATCTTCGATCATCTGGACGACAACGGCTGCGACATAGCCCAGCAGTACTCAGATCGCCTGAGGTTAGCCGAGGCGTGCGACGGCCTTGGTTTTTACGCTTATCACCTTGCTGAGCACCACTGTACTCCACATGGGAGAGGGCCATCGCCAAATCTGTTTTTATCGAGCGTCGCGCAGCGTACGCGTTGGATTCGTATCGGGCCACTTGTCATGCTGCTGCCCCTTTATCACCCGCTGCGTGCTTTTGAAGAAATCTGTATGCTGGACCAATTGAGCGGCGGCAGAGTTGAGGTCGGGATTGGACGCGGTTCTCTCCCGATCGAATTAAGTTATTTCGGGATGTGTGCGGACGCGGCACCAGGCTGCTATGCGGAAGCCAGTGAAATTCTTCTTAATGCGATGAGAGGCGGCACGTTGTCCCATAAGGGCCAGCATTTTGAGCTGAGCAACATACCTTTGACACTAAAACCTCATCAAAGCCCGCATCCACCGATGTGGATTGCCACAGGTAGACCCGAATCGGCCCGCTGGGCCGCTGCGAACGGCGCAAACATCGCGTGCCTGGGACCGTCCTCTTCTGTCCGCAAAATTACTGACGCCTTCCGCGCCCATCGAAAAGAGAACACGGGCGAAGATGATCAATCCTCGTTTCGTGGCTTGCTTCGCATGATCGTGATTGGGCGTTCTGACCGCGAAGCCTGGGTGCTCGCAGCGCCGGCTTACGAACACTGGCTCGCCAGCTTTGAATTCCTTTACGAGCTAAATGACCTGCAGACTCCACCAAACCTGCCGCTGACTTTCGACGAGGCGGTTGAGAACGAGTTATGCATCGCAGGGTCGGCGGCGTCGGTGAGACAAACATTACTTAGCCAGGTAGAAGAGGCAGGCGCCAACTATCTTCTGTGTCAACTTGCATTTGGGACCCTGCCGCTGGATGCTTCCCTTTACACAGCAGCCACTATTCAATCCGAATTTATGGCTCGTCTTAACTGATGCGCCATAATTTGGAGCCCCAACAACTTTTCCTGCGCCGTGCTGGCCGTCCAGTTGGATGCTAAACGTCAAGCTCCTCGCCGTCGCATCCGGTTCATATGCTCCTGATGATGGCAAAGTTCTCGGCAGCGCCCCGTTCATGGTATCATGATCGCCTCGCTATCGTCCTATGGCAAGCATTGAAGGCCACATTGTCGCCGAATCCTCGTCGACCGAAGCCGGCTATATCACCGCTTTTGGCTTTACGCTGGGAAAGAAGCCTTGTCCCCCGCACTATATGAGAGGAATTAAAATGATCGATCGTTACATCTCTGCCGCATCGTTGACCGCTGCAGTTTTGGGCTTGATGTTTCTCAGCAATCCTGCAGCGGCGCAAGAGACGCAACCCGCCCAAGGGCAACCAGATGGCAATGGTGCGGCTGCGGCCATCAGTGACCAGAAGATCGAAGCTTTTGCCGTCGCCTATCTCCAGGTGGACAAGATTAGGCAGGAGTACGCGGCCAAGATCAAGGCGGCGCCGGATGAGACAGCGAAGCAAGAGCTACGGAGCGAGGCAAGAAAACAGATGATACAGGCCGTTCAGACCTCTCCCAATATTTCAGTGGACGAATACAACGAAATTCTGGCCGCTGCACAGAAGGATCCTGTTCTCGTGAAGAAACTTGACGACAAACTGCAGAAATCCGCGCCCGCAAAGCAGTGAGCAACCCCACGATCACCGATCAATTTGATCACCCGCCATCGCCGCGCCGAGTCCTACAATCTTGGCACGGCGTTGACCGGGGGTTCTTCATGACCATGTCCGCGACATTGATCCAACTGGGCAGTGAGCACGTCGACAAGATACCCTGCGGCAATTGTCCGGCAGCCCAGCAGTCACATACGAGCGATGGACGCAATCATCTACTCTTCGGCGGGGCGCGTGCATTATCCGGATCTGCCGATGGCTCAAAGTGCCACTTTCCAACAAGATCACCCAAGTGGCCCTCACGGCGTAGTCGCATCTCCGACATCGTTGAGCGGCAGACAGACCGGCAAAACGTGAGGTCATGGATGAGCGATGTTCGCGATCGGCTACCCTAAACTAGCGTCCCCGGTGTTAAGCTAATCCCACTATCGTCAAAGCGGTCGGCGAGCGGGCGCGGGAACGTATAAGCTTGCCGGCAGCATTAACGCGCGGCGTATAGCGCGGCGCCCGAAACGGCGCTATGGCAGCCATATAATAGTCATGGCCCGATGAAGTTTTCGGATCACATGTGCGCAGGACAACATTCGTGCTGGTTTGAGTTGCTGAGCGGCGCGGTCGTGGCAATCGGCGAAACCATGCGGGACGCCTCCTCAAACAGCATTTCGCGCATCCAGACGCTTCCCGGATCACTATTGTGAAGTTCATGCCATTGAACGGCTTCGGTGAACGGAAGGTGTCGTGGCAGCGGAAGCTCGACGATGCGCAGCGGCATTGTTCTTGCGAAGTGCTGCGCCAGCCGTAAGGGCATGGTTCCTATGCGCTCATTGCCCGAAACCATGGACGGAATCATACTGAAGCCATGTACGACGACGTCGATCCGTCTCTCGCGACCGTGCTCGAGGAGGCACGAATCCTCGAGTCCCGGCCTCCGCGTATAGAATTTGGCCACAACGTGCCCCATCGACATGTATCTCTCGAACGTAAACGGCTCTTCCAGTTGCTTGTTCGAGGTGCAGCCTACGCACACGTGGACATCATCGAACAGTCTCGCTTGGGGATGGGCGTTTGATAAGAATATTTCCGGCAGAATGAAAAAATCAACGTCGCCGCGCCGAAGAAGGTCTTCATTATCATCGCCGGGGGGAAGAAATTCGAAGCTGACGCCGGGAGCTTCTCGCGCGACACGCTCCGCAATCCTTTCGAAAAACACGAGTGTAACGTAATCGGAAAGCACAATTTTGAAGCGGCGATCCGACCTAGCCGGGTCAAACGGCTCCCTCGAAATAATGGAGAGCTGAATCTGCAGCAGAGCCTCGCGCACCGCCGGCGCGATACCTTCAGCCCGCCGGGTGGGGATAAATTCGCGGCCGGCCATCGTAAACAGCTCATCTTGGAAATAGGTGCGCAACCGTGCGACCGCCGCGCTCATGGCTGGCTGGCTCAGGTTGATACTGCGCGCCGCCGCCGTCAGATTGCGTTCGCTCATCAGGGCGTCGAGCGCGACTAGGAGATTTAGGTCAAGCCCATTGAACCGCATAACTTATCTATCCACAGCGTGTATGTACGCCCTACAAACCTATCAGTACTCCTCATTAGTAATACAAATTGACGTTTTCACAGCGCAAAGACGCTCTGTGAAAACTTTCTTCGCAAATCGCATAGTGGGCGGAAAATTGAATATCGCGCAGTCCGACAGCGGGCCCATTTGGTGGGAAAGAAAGAGCGATCCGCACAGCATCCTGGTGAACTTCAGCGAGTGAACGGCAGGCCTTTTGTCATCGCTATATCGGTAGTCGATCTGTTCGGAGGGCAATCCCCTTCGGCGCCCGGAAAGACCTTTCCATGCGTAACAATGGTTTCACGTCCTCTGCGAATTTCTATTGGCGTGATATTTGCCAGAGATCAATTCGGTTCATCCCAGCGGTCGAGCGCCTTCTGACCCGGATCCCGATTGAGCGGGAGTTTATGATGCGGCGAAGAGGCTCAATACTAATTTGAAGGAACGTTTCAAAACACGCAGACGGCACTTGCCGTGCTCTGGATTGTTGCCGCGCGGCTATTCACTGAACATGGCACTGTGAAACTATTTGGCTTCCCCTCAGGCGGCGAGGCACCGGCAGGACAGTTGGTTTTCGCCAATGCTGCCCGCAGGCGGCGGCGATGGCTTAATCCTGTTTTGCTTCGTCGTCCTGTATCTGGTCTTGGCCGGGCCGGGGAGCTTTGATGCTAAGATGAAACGGATCTGAGCCGACCCTCGTGCTCAACTTGCCGGATAGGATCATCACCAAACGGTGGGCCGCAGCCTTGCAGATCTTCTCGCTAAGCAGCCTCCTGATCAAGGCCGCCACCAAGTTTAGATCAGACCCAACTCTTTGAACTTCAAGCTGCGGAACTGATATCCGAACGAACAGGTCCATCTCTTTCCGCCGCGTTCAATCCGCCAGCCTCAACTCCCCGCATACCATTTCCGACCTTGGTTCTGATCCAACGTCGCTTATCAAACGGAAACATAAAATAGTCACGTACGGTGAGTGGTTCGGACTGATCTCGGAGACCAACTTGCGGCCACTCGTCCTTTTTCGGCCAATATGCCGTGCGGAAAATCGTGTCCCATACCGTCGTAAAGAACCCATAGTTTCGATGCCGATGATGCGGTTCCATCGAGTGGTGAATGCGGTGGAATTTGTTGTCGCCGATAATGTATCGGAGCGGCCCAAGGTTGACTCGTGTGCTAGAGTGAGAAAGGTGGGCCTGAAAGGTAATTAGGGTCATGGCAACGACGGGCACGACGCCTGATTCGAAGTTAACCAGCGTAAGTGGTAGCGTGACAAACAATGCGTATACAAATGGCTCGGTAAAATGATGATTGCAATTCCAGGCCGTCAGTTCACGAATTGAGTGATGAGTGGCATGCAGGCGCCAAAGGAACGGAACGGCGTGTTGGGCGCGATGCATCCAATAATAGAAGAAGTCACCGGCTATCGCGACGAGCACACCTGAAAGGACGGCGAGCCCCGTGTTGATGAGCGGATTGCTAGAGTGAAGCAAGGCACCAAAATTGACCGTTAGATGGTGTAACGGGCGGATCCCAGCCAGGCGAGTTTGAAGGCTTGGTGGTCGTCCCTCACAATGATGGTGTCGCGGAGTCAGGAGTGGCCTGC
>NZ_JACHBG010000049.1:0-2500 GCF_014207095.1 Martinezella lusitana
ATTTGGTTGCGGGGGCAGGATTTGAACCTGCGGCCTTCAGGTTATGAGCCTGACGAGCTACCGGGCTGCTCCACCCCGCGTCACCAGCGCAAATCCGGAGGATTTGTGGCGCCCTTGCCCGATATTTCGGAGAGGCAAGGGGAGAATTGACTGCATTTCAGAAGCGACAAAGGCCGCAAGAGCGGCCTATTGTAGCACGGCTTGGCCGTTTCAGCGTAAACCTTTTGGGTTTATCGCGTATGTGATGAGAAGATTTCTATCAAGCGAAGTTGCGTTTGGCAGACCTGGCAGCGACCTACTCTCCCGCGTCTTAAGACGAAGTACCATGGGCGCAGGGGCGTTTCACGGCCGTGTTCGGAATGGGAACGGGTGCAGCCACCCCGCCATAACCACCAGGTCGGCAAAGCGCAACTTCGGGCTGAACCGCTTGAGCGGTTCATGCCCTGCACGCTAAACCTTGCGGGGTTTAGCGCGATGAGAAGCTGGAAGGCATGGAGCCTTTATTTATTTGAACACGTTTTCAGACCCATCTTTTTTGATGAGCACTGGCAATGGGAACGATCAAGCCAATCGAGCTATTAGTACCGGTAAGCTTCATGCGTTGCCGCACTTCCACACCCGGCCTATCAACGTGGTCGTCTTCCACGGCTCTGATAGGGAACACTCGTTTTCAGGTTGGTTTCCCGCTTAGATGCCTTCAGCGGTTATCCATTCCATATATAGCTACCCTGCTATGCCCTTGGCAGGACAACAGGTCCACCAGAGATATGTCCATCCCGGTCCTCTCGTACTAGGGACAGATCCTGTCAATATTCCTACACCCACGGCAGATAGGGACCGAACTGTCTCACGACGTTCTGAACCCAGCTCACGTACCGCTTTAATTGGCGAACAGCCAAACCCTTGGGACCTGCTCCAGCCCCAGGATGCGATGAGCCGACATCGAGGTGCCAAACAACCCCGTCGATATGGACTCTTGGGGGTCATCAGCCTGTTATCCCCGGCGTACCTTTTATCCGTTGAGCGATGGCCCTTCCACGCGGGACCACCGGATCACTATGACCGACTTTCGTCTCTGCTCGACTTGTCAGTCTCGCAGTCAGGCGGGCTTATGCCATTGCACTCGACGACCGATTTCCGACCGGTCTGAGCCCACCATCGCGCGCCTCCGTTACTCTTTCGGAGGCGACCGCCCCAGTCAAACTACCCACCATACACTGTCCCGGATCCGGATAACGGACCGCGGTTAGACATCCATGACGATAAGGGTGGTATTTCAAGGATGGCTCCACAAGAACTGGCGTCCCTGCTTCAAAGCCTACCACCTATCCTACACATGCCGACACGAATGCCAGTGTAAAGCTATAGTAAAGGTGCACGGGGTCTTTCCGTCTGACCGCAGGAACCCCGCATCTTCACGGGGAATTCAATTTCACTGAGTCTATGTTGGAGACAGCGGGGAAGTCGTTACGCCATTCGTGCAGGTCGGAACTTACCCGACAAGGAATTTCGCTACCTTAGGACCGTTATAGTTACGGCCGCCGTTTACTGGGGCTTCGATTCAGAGCTTGCACCCCTCCTCTTAACCTTCCAGCACCGGGCAGGCGTCAGACCCTATACGTCGTCTTGCGACTTCGCAGAGCCCTGTGTTTTTGGTAAACAGTCGCTACCCCCTGGTCTGTGCCACCCTCACATACTTGCGTACATAAGGGTCACGCTTCTTCCGAAGTTACGCGTGCAATTTGCCGAGTTCCTTCAACATAGTTCTCTCAAGCGCCTTGGTATACTCTACCTGACCACCTGTGTCGGTTTCGGGTACGGTCTATACGGTGGAGCTATTTCCTGGAACCGCGTCCCCGCCCACACAATCCAATAAGTGTGAACAAGTTAAGCAATCCGTCACTACCACCAGGCCCACGAATATTAACGTGGTTCCCATCGACTACGCGTGTCCGCCTCGTCTTAGGGGCCGGCTAACCCTGCTCAGATTAACTTTAAGCAGGAACCCTTGGTCTTTCGGCGAGAGGGTCTCTCACCCTCTTTATCGTTACTCATGTCAACATTCGCACTTCCGATACCTCCAGGGCCCCTCACAGGTACCCCTTCACTGGCTTACGGAACGCTCCGCTACCACTTGCATTGCTGCAAATCCTCAGCTTCGGTGCATGGCTTCAGCCCCGTTACATTTTCGGCGCAAAGACCCTTGACTAGACCAGTGAGCTGTTACGCTTTCTTTAAATGATGGCTGCTTCTAAGCCAACATCCTGGTTGTTTTGGGATCCTCACATCCTTTCCCACTTAGCCATGACTTGGGGACCTTAGCTGGAGGTTAGGGTTGTTGCCCTTTTCACGACGGACGTTAGCACCCGCCGTGTGTCTGCCGAGTAGTACTTCCCGGTATTCGGAGTTTGGTTAGGATCAGTAAGACGGTGAGTCCCCATAGCCCATCCAGTGCTCTACCCCCGGGAGTATTCGCTCGACGCTCTACCTAAATAGATTT
>NZ_JACHBG010000050.1 GCF_014207095.1 Martinezella lusitana
TGAAATATTATGTGGCGGAGAATTCTAGATTTGGCAGTCCCCGGCTGGCGCCGTAATGGCTCCGCCACAAAATCTCACCCGATGCATAAATATGGTTATGTGGCGCGCCACATAACCCTTTAACGGTGCGCTTTATGTATTCCGCTCGAAACGTGCAGACCGGATCCGCATTGTTTGGTGGGATGGCAGTGGGGTCTGCCTTTACGCCAAAATAATCGAAGAAAATGGCTTCTGCTGGCCTGTCCCGTCTGCTGCCCGCGTCCGTCTCGACCATGCGCAATTGATGGCACTTCTGGCCGGAATGGATTGGAAAAAGATCCGCCCCGCCAAGGTGCGCCGGCCACTTTCGATCGGCTGATGACGACGTGCGGCAAGTTGAATCATGTTGCTGTAAGTGTTGGGAAATCGGCTGATTTTATGCTCTATTACGCGCATGATTTTACCCGGTCCCGACCTTCCTGACGACATCGATGCGCTGAAAGCGATGATCATCGCTTTGAACGCAGAGAAGGCTGCGACTGACGCCGAAATTGCCCGAATGAAGGCTGTCCAACAGAAAGCCGACGAGCGGATCACCACTTTGACGGCGATCTTGAAGGTTTTGCAGCGGGCCCAAAACGGTACGCGCTCCGAGCGACTGCGGCTGGCGATAAACGACGAGCAGATAGACTTCGCTTTTGAGGAGGTCGAGACTGGCCTTGCGGCGATTGACAGCGAGCTCGGCCAAGTGGGCAAAGAGCGGCCAAAAAGGGAGGCGCGGCCACGCAAAGGTTTTGCCGCCCATCTCGAACGCATCGAGGAAGTGATCGAGCCGGAGATCCCCGACGACTGCCAAGGCTTGGAAAAGGTTCTGATCGGCGAGGACCGATCCGAGCGGCTTGATGTCATACCGCCGAAGTTCAGGGTCATCGTCACACGCCGCCCGAAATATGCCTTCCGCGAACGTGACGGCGTGCTGCAGGCTTTGGCGCCCGCGCATATCATCGAAGGTGGGCTGCCGAGCGAACGGTTGCTGGCCTATATCGCCGTGTCGAAATACGCCGATGGTCTTCCGCTCTACCGGCAGGAGGCGATCTATCTGCGCGACAGCGTGGTTCTCAGCCGCTCTTTGATGGCCCAATGGATGGGGCATCTGGGCTTCGAGCTGCGGATCTTGGCGGATTACATCTTGGAACGCATTAAAGCCGGAGAGAGGGTTTTTGCAGACGAGACCACCTTACCGACGCTGGTCCCCGGCTCTGGTAGAACGATGAAGGCGTGGTTATGGGCCTACGCTTGCGATGACCGACCGTTTGGCGGGTCTGGCCCGCCGATGGTTGCCTATCGCTTCGAAGACAGCAGGGGTGGCAAGTGTGTCGCGCGTCATCTCGCCGGGTTCAGCGGCATCCTGCAAGTGGATGGGTACTCGGCTTATACCAGCATGCTCAAGGAGCGCGCCAAGTCCGGCAGCAATGAAACGATCAAGCTTGCCGGATGCTGGGCACATTTACGCCGAAAGTTCTACGAGCTGCATGTCGGCGGCATTAATGACGCTGCAACGGCGTCGATCACAGCCATGACGGAACTTTGGAAGGTCGAGGACGAGATCCGCGGCAGTGATGCCGAAACGCGCGCGAGGCGCCGTCAGGAGACGTCCGCTGGCATTGTCGCCGATCTCTTCCAGTTGTGGGAGAAGGAACTCTCCAAAGTCTCCGGAAAGTCCAAGACTGCTGAGGCGATACGCTACGGCCTGACACGCCGGGAGGCGCTGGAGCACTTCTTGACGGACGGCCGCGTCGAAATCGACTCCAACATAGTCGAGCGTGCCATCCGGCCCCAAACCATTACGAGGAAGAATAGTCTCTTTGCCGGCAGCGAGGGCGGCGGAGAGACATGGGCGACGATCGCCACACTTCTGCAGACGGCAAAAATGAACAACGTCGATCCGCTTGCCTGGCTATCTCAAACGCTCACCCGCATCGCAAATCGCTGGCCAGCCGCTGATATTGAGCTGCTCATGCCATGGAACTTCAAACCAGACGCCGTCGGCTAACCGCTTACCACTGTTCAACTATTTAGGTGAGGATGGGGCAACGCGCAGGGCCGAACTCCGTGTCATGAATCCGACAAATCAACCGCAGTACCCAACAAGCTTAAGGGTCGTACTTTTTAAATAGCGGCAACCCATTACGAGTGGCGCCAACGAAGACGCCCGTCCGGCCGCACGATCGGAGAATGAACCGGTTCGTGCGAGCCGCGGTGCCCAAAACTACGATAAATGCCCTCCCCCCATTGCTTTGGCTCTGCCATGCCTCCAAGAGGCAAGCGTAGCTTTATACGCTTGAGTGGACGGACTTCTCCAGAATGTCCAAGCCACGCTGCAAGATCTGCCGTTCAATTGTCAATGGAGGAAGAAGCTTAATAACCTGATCTTCAGCGCCACATCGCTCTACTACAAGCCCGTCTTCAAAGGCTTTCCGTACGATTTCCCCCGCCAATTTGCCCGTACTGCAGTCGAGCCCCACCATCATGCCCCTTCCACGTACGGTAATGTTGGAATTTCGGTTGCTTTGGGCGACTTCCTGAAGGCGCTCTCTTAGAATGCATCCTGTTTCGACAACTCCTTTAGATAGCTTTTCATTTGTCCAGTATTTTCGCAAAGCAGCAGTCGCTGTCACGAGTGCGAGATTGTTGCCCCTAAAGGTTCCACTGTGTTCGCCTGGTTGCCATACGTCAAATTCGGGTTTGAGCAGCAGGAGCGACAGCGGCAGCCCACAACCGCTGAGAGACTTAGACAAGAGAACGATGTCTGGAGAAATGTCCGCAAACTCAAAGCTGAAAAAATCGCCAGTTCGTCCGCAGCCCGCTTGAATGTCATCAATAATCAGGAGGATCTCGTTCTTCCTGCAAAGCCGCTCTAGCGACTGCAACCAGTTTCTGCTCGCAGGATTGATGCCGCCCTCACCCTGAACGGTTTCGAGAATAACAGCTGCAGGCAAATCGACGCCACTGCTACCATCCGCAAGCACTTTGTCCAGATATTCCGTAGTATCCTGATCAGGCCCCCAATAACCGTCGTAAGGCATGAAGACCGCGCCGGAAGGAGGAAGACCTGCCGCATTTCGGAAGTATCGATTACCAGTTACAGCAAGCGCGCCCAGGCTCACCCCATGATAACCGTTGGTGAATGAAACGACGCTATGACGTCCAGTGACCTTGCGTGCAAGTTTCAAAGCTGCCTCGACGGCATTGGCGCCAGTGGGACCGACAAACTGAAATTTGTATGAGAGACCGCACGGGCGCAAAATCAGGTCGTCAAAAAGCTCCATAAACTCTCTTTTCGCCGGCGTAGCCATGTCTAACCCATGAATAACTCCATTTGAATGCAGGTATTCCACGGCAGCACTTAGGATGTGCGGATCATTGTGACCGTAGTTAAGGGCACTCGCGCCGGAAAGAAAATCAATGAACGCACAACCATTTTCGTCTTCGAGGATGGCTCCTGCCGCTTTCGTGAACACCACGGGGAATGATCGGGAATAGGATCGCACGTTCGATTCATGGTTTTCAAAGGCAAATAGGGAATTGGAAATGCTGTCATTACTCACGATTATTTCCTCAACCAGATGCCATGACCCACCAGCGCCTGTACCCCTCGCCAATTACCGCGAGATCTTAGCAATGCTCCGAAAGCGGGCTCCATTTTGAAAGTTTCCGCAACTCTATACGGCCATTGCCAACTGTGCTCCTACCTAGAATGATAGTGTTCCTACTTGCCTATTGTTCGTCGCAGGAAAACAGGCCTGCGGCAGTGGCGGCACTATCACTTAGCGACGAACGAACATCGCCTCCTACAACTCGATAAATCCGAAATTTAACGCCTTAATAGCCGCGACGGTTCTACTCGCAGCGTCTAATTTTCTCATGACGTTTTTAATGTGAAAATTAACAGTATTTTCAGATATACTCATAATAATTCCAATGTCCCATGACGACTTTCCCCGTGCTACCCAGAGAATACATTCTTTCTCCCTTTGCGAGAGCTCAGGCACTTTCTCCATGACATTCGAACTCCCGACATTAGCAAGTCTCAGATGGAAATGTATCGCCGCTAGTTGTAAGTAGGCGATTGCCCTGTGGTGGAATTCACGCTCAATCTGCTGGGCAAAGCTCATGATGGCGAAACTTCCAGCCGCGCTGCGCAATGGAATGGTAATGCCTGACCTTACGCCAAAGCTTGCAGCCTCGTCGAAGATGCGCCGTTCGTTTGGAGTTGTGCTCGAGCTAACGTATGCCTCCCTCCATTGAATAGGGCCTGATCGCATTCGACTTTCCTTGATAATAGGAGCTTTCCGATCATAACCCATTTCGAGACATCGCTTCTGCCATTCATCAGGATAGTTCAGGATCTCAAAAGAAGGGCGTCGAACCGGCTGTAAAACCTTGCGCTCGGTTGTAAGAGGACCGTAGGCTATCCACGTGCAGCCAAGATTCAGAGCAAAAGCTGATAAGTGCTCAAATAACTGTTTAGACCGAGCGACGGTATGTGTCTGGTCAAGAAATCGGCCGAACTCGGCCGCAAGTTCCCCTCGATTTAAAGCTTGAGAAGGTGGCGAGAGGTCCGAGGAATTCAGATCGGTAACTCGGCCAGTCTGTTTATTGATTTGAGTGGAACCGCAACCGTCCCGAGACAATCGATGCTGTCTCTCGGGCAAATAATGGCACGCCATGCTGTCGCCAGATGAAGTCGCTGGCCGTGAGCGGCCACCGGCGAACGTTATCGCTAAAGCTTTGGAAGCGGGCTGTGGAAGAGCTGACATCCTGCTTTCCTCTCGTTTTTTCCGAGGGGTCGGAATTGCTGTCCGTAGTTCAAGAGTCGTGCCAATTTGAAAGAACCCACAGAGCCTCTACCAAATTTTCTTAACTGCATGCGAAATGCAGCATAATCAGCCGAGTACGTCGCGACCCTGGGTTGGACAAACCTGACAATAGTTCTCTTAGAGGCTGCCTCAAAAAGAGGTGGGTGATTTCAACAGGTTATGATTCCTTCGGATTTGCGAGATTCGATGGAGAACACGATGGCCTGGACCAA
>NZ_JACHBG010000051.1:0-1630 GCF_014207095.1 Martinezella lusitana
CGGAACTGCTCCTCGTCGAAGCCGTCAATGGTGATCGCATCGCCGGCGCCGTTCTTCACCGTGTAGTTGCTCACCGTTTCCGAGAAGTAGATCATTCTGAGCTTCGGCGACAGCGTCGTGTCCTCGTCGAGGTTCCACTGCCCCTCGATCGACGTATCCGCCATCCAGCGCGTCGTCTTGAAGCTGCCGTCCCAGAACTGGGTATTGATCGTGTTGTTCGAGCCGCCATAGCGCAGGCTGCCGTTCCAGAACACGCCCTTGCCAAGCTCAAGCGACGTATAGGGGCCGGCAAGCCAGCCATTGCCCGACAGTTCCGCATCCTGATCCGTCGGATCCGTCATCCGGTCATAATGGAACGATACACCGACCAGCGCCTTGTCCGAGAGCAGATAGTCCACGCCCATGTTGATCATGGCGAAGCTGCCCCATTTGCTGGTGCTGTCCTTGCGGTTCCTGTCGTCATGGGCAAGGAAGGCGCCGCCGATCCAGACGTTGAACGGCGCAGACGCCGCATCCGCATCGCCGCCTGCCGCCCGCATCTGCGACAGGCTGGTGGCAAAGCTGAGCGTCATCCCCTCCTGCGACGGCGTCATGCGTGCCGTCACCGGATCCGTCGCCTTCTCCATCTGCCGGCGCTGCAGCAGGCCGGGAACCTCGATCGTGTTGGCGATCATGTTCTGGCGCGACTGCACGAAGCCGCGCACGAGACTGTCGATATCCTCGGCAACCTTCCCGGCATCATAACGGATATGATAGGTGACCGTGCCGGTATTGGAGGTGCCAAGCGCACTGGTCAGCCTATAGCCGACGCGGACCTGGCCGGAATAGGCCGGGTTCGGCGTATATTGCAGATACCAGCCGACCGGTGTCGTGACGGGTCCCGCCTGTGCCAGCTGACCCTGGATGATCGTCGCCGTGCCGGCATTGGCAGGCTCGACGAAGGTCAGACCCGCCGCGGTGAACGGACCACCGGTCGCACCGCGGTTGAGGTAGATATCCGGTGGCGTCGAGCCGGCCGGCACATCGACCACCTGATCGGGCACGGTGACGGCACGGGTGACCACCTTCAGCGTATAGGCGGCTGACCCGGTGGCGCCATTGCCGTCTCGCACCTGGATGGCAAAGCTGTAATCGCCTTCGCTACCGGCTGCGAGCGGCCCGTTGAGCTGGCCCGTCGAGATATTGAGCACCATGCCGTTCGGCAGGCTGCCGGAGGCAAGGCTGTAGATCTTCGTCGCCGTACCGCCGGTTGCCGAGACCTGCTGGCTATAGGCCTCGCCTGCCATGGCCTGCGTCAGCGCTCCGCCCGGCGGCGTGAACACGAAGCTGGTCGGCGGTGGCGAGATGGCAAGCGTATAGGCCGCCGCCGTCACCGCATGATTGGCATCGGTGGCGCTGATCGAGAAGCTGTAGCTGCCGGCCGCAGTCGGCGTGCCGGTGATTGCTCCCGTCGCATGGTTGAGCGTCAGCCCGGCCGGCAATGTGCCGGTTACGGCATAGTCATAGGGAGCAGTGCCACTCGAGGCCGTGACCGTCTGACTATAGGCTGTATTCATCTGGCCGGCCGGCAAGGCGCCGGCGGCCGGCGAGAAGACCAGCGTCGGGGCGGTGACGGTGATGCTGACCGCCG
>NZ_JACHBG010000051.1:1726-3748 GCF_014207095.1 Martinezella lusitana
CTGAGGCGGTAAAGGGTGCGCCGGTGCCGGTCGAACTATCGGTCGCCGTGATCGTGAAGGAGAACGAACCCGAAGCGGTCGGCGTGCCCGAGACAGCACCGGTCGTTCCGTTGAGCGCCAGGCCGGTCGGAAGCGTACCCGATACCGTATAGGTGTAGGGTGCCGTGCCGCCCGAGGCGGTGATCGTCTCGCTATAGGCTGTGGCAACGGTTGCGGCCGGAAGCGTCGGGGTCGCCGGCGCAAGCGCAATCGTCGGGGCCGATACGGTCACGCTGACCGTTGCCGGCGCGGATGTGCCGTCGGCATTGGTGGCCGTATAGGTAAAGCTGTCCGCCCCGGCATAGCCCAGTGTCGGCGTATAGTGGATGCTCGTACCTGAAGCAGTTGCCGTGCCATGGCCTGCCTGGGTCGCAACCGCGACCGATGCCGCCGCCCCGCCCGACAGGCTGAGGGTGATCGCATTGCTCGTCGAGTTCTGCGCCACGGTTGCCGAGCTGGAGCTTGCCACCGGCGGATTGGCTGTGACCACCAGGCTATAGGCCTTGGAATTGCTGAACGGTCCGGTACCGGTCGAACTGTCCGTTGCCGTCACGGTGATGTTGAACGTGCCTGTGGCCGTCGGGGTCCCGACCAGCGCCCCGGCCGGCGACAGGGAAAGGCCGGTCGGAAGGCTACCCGATACCGTATAGGTGTAGGGTGTCGTGCCGCCCGAGGCGGTGATTGTCTCGCTATAGGCATTGTTGAGCGCCGCACCCGGAAGTGCAGAGGCTGCCGGCGCAAGCGCAATCGTCGGGCCGGCAATCGTAATGCTGTACGCGTTAGACACCGTGAAGGGTGCCCCCTGCCCGGGGGTATTATCTCTTGCGGTGATGGTGAAGTTGAAGGTCCCGCCAGCCGTCGGTGTGCCGGATATCGCACCAGTGGACGCATCAAGGCCGAGGCCGGCCGGAAGCGCACCTGCTGTGACAGCATAGCTATAGGGCGAGATACCAGCCGATGCCGTTACAGTCTCGTTGTAGGCAACTGCAATGGTACCGCCAGGAAGTGCGCCTGACGATGGGTTAAGAACAAGCGTCGGGCCGCTGACGGTCACGGTATGGACAGCTGTGTCAACATGATACGGCGCGCCTGTGCCGCTAGAGCTATCCGTCGCCCTCACGATGAAGCTGAACGAACCAGCGACGGTGGGTGTGCCGGAGAGCGTACCGTTGGCTGTAAGCGTCAGGCCGGGGGGAAACGCACCTGCCGACAGGGAATAGGTATAGGGAGTAGTACCACCGGATGCGGTGAAGGTCTCGCTGAAGGCGGTTCCCGCGGTCGGGTTTGGAGTTGAAGCCGGTGTTATCGCCATTGTCGGCGCATCGACCGTCAGCGCATAAGCGATGGATCCGGTAAACGGCGCTCCGGTGCCTGTGGTGGCATCGGTGGCAGTGAGCGTGAAGTTATAGGTCCCGCCTCCGGTCGGCGTGCCTGATATCTCGCCGGTCGATGACGACAGGGTGAGGCCCGGCGGCAACGAGCCTGCCGTGATCGAATAGCTATAGGGGTTGGTGCCGCCGGAGGCGCTGACCGTGGTGGTATAGGACGTAGCGATCGCCGCATGCGGCAGTGACGCCGGCGCAATCGTGATTGTTGGCGCCGAGATCCGGACGCTGACGGTTGCCGGCGCCGAGGTGCCGGTGGCGTTGGTCGCGGTATAGGCAAAGCTGTCGGTGCCGGCATAGCCTGCGGTTGGCGTATAGGTGATCGTCGCCCCGGAGACCGTCGCGGTCCCATGGCTTGCCGCAGTCGAGACCGCGACCGAAGCGGCCGCCCCGCCGGACAAGGCAAGGGGGATGGGATTGCTCGCCGAGTTTGGATCGACCGTCACAGAAACATTCCCTGCGACCGGCGGATTGAGGAAAGTATAGCCACCCGTCAATGTCCCCGTGCCGCCACCGGTGGTCACGCGAACATCGACCCTCCCCGCGCCCGCCGGTGTCGTCGCCGTGATCTGCGTTGCCGAGTTGACCGTGAAACCGG
>NZ_JACHBG010000052.1 GCF_014207095.1 Martinezella lusitana
CCCTTTTTATGCATCGGGTGAGATTTTGTGGCGGAGCCGTCATGGCGCCAGCCGGGGACTGCCAAATCTGGCATCTTCCGCCACATAATGTTTTAGCTTAGATGCTGTTCAGCAGTTGCAGAACGGCATCGGTGGGCCGGAAGCGCGTCCCGTAATCGCCCTTGATGCCCGCCTTTTCGAGTCCGTTACGCATCATCTCGACATCCGCGGCGGCATAGCGGTGGGTGGTGGCGACCTGTGCGTGCCCGAGCCAGGCTTGAATCGTCAAAAGATCCACGCCGGACTGGAGAAGCTTCATGGCAAGGGAGTGCCGGAAGATGTGTGGCGATATGGGCTTTTCGGCCAAATCCGGCCTTGTGGCCACTGCCTTGGCCGCCGCTCGTCGTACGATGTGGGTCGCCCCGAAGCGCGTCAGGCGCTCATTGTGGGCACCGATAAAGATCGGTCGTGGTTCGTGGTTGGTGATTCCGCGCTCGCGCAACAAGGCCGCCAGCGCTCTCGCCAGATCCTGAGGAACGGGGATGACGCGATCTCTGCGCCCCTTACCGTGCAATAGCACCTGCGAGTGCGGGCGTCCCAACTGAAGGTCGTCAGCATTGACACCGATGGCTTCGGAGACCCGCGCGCCGGTCCGCGCCAGGAACAGCAGAAACGCGCGGTCGCGCCGACCACGGGGCGTCCTCTGATCGGGCGCCGCAATGACGGTGTCCACTTCTGCGTCGGTGAGATGGTGCGTCACCTCAATGTGCGCGCGTTTTGTGGGAATCGTCAGCACGCGTTGCGCGACACCAAAGGACGCCGGGTCGGCGGCTGCCACATGGTGGAAGAAAGATCGTATCGCAGCTAGTCGGGCATTACGCGTGGCGACGGTGTTGTTCCGCTTCTCCTCGAGTTCGTCGAGAAATGCGAGAACGAGGTCTCGATCGAGATCTTCGAGCACCAACGCCGCCGGCCTCTTCCGCAACCTGGCGGCGGCAAAGAGGATCAGCATGCGCAAGGCGTCGCGATAGCTCGCGACAGTCGCGGGAGTGGCGTTGCGCTGCTTGGTTAGGCGCCGGCGAAAGTAGGATTCCAGGAGCGGCGCCAGGAGCAGATGTTCGCTCATGCTGCACCTCCATCGAGGAAAGCGCGGTCCGCCGCAATGGCGAGAAGATCCGCCGAACCAGTGAGGTAGTAAGCGGTATCGCTGTAGCTGGCGTGGCCGAGATAGGTGGCGAGCAACGGGAGCAACGCCTGAACGTCTGCGCGCTGTTGATGCCAGAAGCTGAGGCGGGTCACGGCGAACCGGTGCCTGAGATCGTGCGGCCTTAAGGGCTTACCGCCATCAAGGCCGGAGAGCTTACGCACCTCGGCAAAACCGTTTTGCAGGCCGGTCGCTGAGAGGCGGTTGCCACGAGAGCTGAGGAAGAAGCCCTGGTCCTTGGGCGTGGGAAAAGCGGCGTCACGCTCACTGGCGTAGTGGCGAAGGGCAGCCTGGGTCGTCGTGTGAACTGGAACGAGACGGTCCTTGCGGAACTTCGTCTTCCGAACGAGAAGAACCCCGTTGGTCAGATCGACGTCGGAACGATCAAGCCTTACCACTTCGCCAGATCGCAGTCCCGAGCTTGCCAACAATCCGATTAGCGTTGCCATCGTCCGCCCCCTGAGAGGGATGCTTGGCGAAATGCGCGCACATGCGTCGATGAGCGACGCCAACTCTGACTCGCTGAGGATCCGCGGCGGCGGAATTGCCCTGGATCTGGGAAAGACCCTACGCTCCAAGCTCTCGGTTTGGGCGTCATAGACGGCGAGATACTCGTAGAATCTGCGGAGCACGCCGTGACGAGTGGTGCGGCTGTTGGCGGCCCCGCCGAACGATAGGACGAAGTCCAGCGCCATCGTCCGGGTGGCGGGCGCGTCGATTTGAGTGCGTTCAACGTAGCGGACAAAAGCGCGCAACGTACCAGCTTGCTTACTGAAGGCATAGCCGAGCGAGTGGCGCAGTTCGATGTAACGCTCAACCTTCTCGCCGAGGAATCGGGCAAAGGCGGTCATGCGGCGCCTCCCGGAAAGGGGAGTGCGACCTCGGCGAGTTGCGAGGCCGCAACCTTCACGTACAACGCCGTTGTGTTGATGCTCCGGTGGCCAAGAAGATCGGCGACCTCGTTGATTGGCCTTTGCTGCCTGACGAGCTGGGTGGCAAGGCTGTGGCGCAGGAGATGCGCACCTGCGACTCGCCCAAGTTCGACCCCGCCATGCCGCAACCGCTTCCGCACGATCCTCGAAACAGGCGACGCGCACTTGAACGGCCCCAGCGGCGGCGTGAAGGACAGGAACAGATACGGACTATCCACCTTCGGTCGAGCGCGCAGGATGTAATCGGCGAGTGCGGCGCCGGTCTCCTCTAGGAGTGGCACCACCCGATCACGCTTGCCCTTGGTGCGCCGGACAAAAACCTCGCCAGTACGCCAGTCGATATCCTTCAGCCGAATGGCGCGTAACTCGCCGTTGCGAATGCCCGTAGTGGCGAGCAGCAGCAGGACGGCTCGATCGCGGATGTCGACCGGCGTCGTTGCGCCGATCGCATCGATCGCCTGCCGAACGTCATCCCATGCAAGGCGTGGCGGCAAATGTGCCAAACGCCAAGAGGGCGTCCTTGGGACAACGCCGGCGAGATCTTGGCGATGGTAGCCAGCCCAATACAAAAACCGAAGAAATGTTCGAGTGTGAGCAGTCGCTGCCGTGCGGCTGCCGGAGGTCGCCGATAGCGACAGCCGATGCTCGACAGCAGCAAGGACCTGCTCAGCCGTCAACGGCTCGAGGTCCTGGCCGAGATGGTGATGGCGGAACCAATCCAGAAAGCGGCGGCCGCCCAGAAGAACGCCTCGCGGCAAACTGGCTAAAGCGCGCAATCCGGCTCAGGTAAATCTTGGCAGACGCTCGCTTATAACCGAGCGTGAAAAAATGCTCCGCGAAGCGATCCATCTCGCCGCCGAGCGCACCGCTACGCAGACGCTTGAGTACCCCACGATACGAAAAATAGAAGTCGAGCATATTGCCCCTCCAGTATTGCGGCGCAGGGGGATCCCGCGCCCGTCAGAGAGGCATGAAATATTATGTGGCGGAGAATTCTAGATTTGGCAGTCCCCGGCTGGCGCCGTAATGGCTCCGCCACAAAATCTCACCCGATGCATAAATATGG
>NZ_JACHBG010000053.1 GCF_014207095.1 Martinezella lusitana
CTTCGTCACTCATATTTGGTGTCCACCTATTTTAAGTGGACACTTCATGCGGCAGAGAATTCAACGCGAAAAGGCGCAACGAAATGAGCGCTTACACTTCGTCGGCGTGAGATGTCGCGGATCGTTCGCCCGAGATAGGTCCTTAGCTTGGGCAGCGCCGTCCCAGCCCGCTTGAACTGTTTGGCATGGGGATACCGCTGGTGCTGGATCAGGGCGAATTTTCCCAGCCGTCTGGCGCAGATCGAGCGCCACCCTGCGAGCCAGCCACACGAGCCGCTCCGTGCCCGGTCAATGAGCTTGGCGGCGGTCGGAAACATCATGTTCTTGGACTATTGTATCGACGATCGCCTGCCGCGTGTCCGACGACTTCATCGCACCGGTCTTGACGCCACCAAGAGGCTCTCCTGCAGAAGCGCCTTTATCCGCTACTCGCCCATGCGTTGGCGCCAGCCATGCGACAAACTGCATTTGCGCTGCCATCAGCGACGAACGATCGAAACGGCAATGTGTGTTGGAAGAATGTCCCGCCGCAGAAATACTGGAGAGGCTGTCGAGGTAGTGGCGGCATACCGGCTCCATCGGAATAAATCTCACCATATCGTTCTTCTAGAACGGCCAATCGATTGTCTGCGCCAACCAGATAAGGTCGTGCTTCAGATCAATGATCTGATCAAGACGAGACCGGAACGGATCCTGCTCCCGTCTCGCGCCGTTCACTAGGTCTCGACATTTGTTGGCTCCCATTGTTCCTGAGGCAATGCGACAGCTTTCTTGCGACACCGATTAATGGGACACGTACGATGTACCGGAAACATCAACTACTTCCGGATAATTCACGGCCGACTACCTTGGCCTCGTTTGACGAACTTGACAGATTCAACTTCAAATAGACGCTGCATAGGCCCTTCAAAAGTTTTACAGAATCTTTGCACAAGCAACCCGCCGACAATGATACGCTCACATAAACTGAAGAAACGCGTTGAGTGAGAGAGGGACTTTGCAATTTGCCCTCAGATCATCCAGAGCGTCAACGTCGGAGCTCCGCGTAAATGGCAAGAAGAGCGCTCATCCTAGTTGAAGGTAGTAGAGGTAATGGTCCTCTGTATATTCAAGCTGCCCAGCGCCTTGGCATTCAACCAATTACTCTATCGGTTGACCCAGCTCAGTACGACTATATTTCGGCAAAAAGGGTACAAGCGATCCGTGTCGATACAGGCGATCTCGATGCAATGATTCATGAGTGTACCCAGCTACGTGCGACTTATGACATCGCGGGCATCACTGGGTTCGCGGGCCGAGATGAATCGGTCTATGTGACAGTCGGGAGGCTCTGCCGCCATTTCGATCTACCCGGACCAGACCCAGCATCGATTGAACAGTGCTACGACAAATTCGTTCAACGTCAACTCCTCGCACGGGCGGGCGTTCCAATACCTGCCTACCGCTTGGCAACGGATGCAACGGACGTTGAAAGCTCTGCAGAGGAGATTGGTCTGCCGGTGATACTTAAGCCAGTCACTGGCAGCGGCAGCAGCGGGGTCCGATTATGCCGCAACATCACGGAGGTGGCTGAACACACGACTTATCTGCTGGGCGGTAAGCACATCTGGCGATCTTCGCCAGGGATACTAATCGAAGAGTTCGCTCAAGGACCATACTATAGTGTCGACACAATGGGGAATGAGGTCGTTGCAATTGGCACCGCCAAATTTGGCAGCCCACCGCATTTCGTCGTTCGTGAGAGCATCTTTCCGGCGCCCCTAACTGATGGTCAATGTAAGTGCATCGCCGATGTTTCACTAAGCTGCTTACGAGCTCTCGGTCTTGGTTGGGGGCCAGCGAACATTGAATTGCGGTGGACGAAGCGAGGTCCAGTCGCTATTGAAGTCAATCCGCGTCTTCCGGGTTGGACCACTCCTCGGCTGATTCAGCTGGCTTATGGTGTCGATCTTATCAATCAGCACATCAAGCTTGTCATAGGCGAGAAATGGGATTTGAGCCGAAGACGTTCGCAGACGGCGGCCGCACGATTCCTAGTTCCTGATACCGATGGCATCCTCGATTGGATCAATGGCGATAGGCAGGCAGCCGCTGAGCCCGGTGTCGCCGAGATTGAACTGTACCTTAAACCGAAGACGCCGTTCGTCAGGAAAAGCGATGACCGAGACTCGATTGGACACGTCATTGCCACCTCACCCAGTCGCAGTCAGACCGAGATCATACTTGAGCGTGCCGTTAACCTAATCAGTTGGTCGATTACACCTTTTCCGAACATTGGCGAACAGGAACAATTGTAAGCATCTGCTCGAGCAGCTTTTGAGATGCAGTACGCATTCGGCGAGGACCGCATTAATTTCGTATTTGCTCGTCAAAAGCTCTCGCAAGGGATATCGACGATGCGGTGCTGGCGCTGTCGTGGCTTGTGAAGACCCGCAGCTTGTGACTCTCAGGTGCATTGTGGCTCCGCCGTGTGCGGCGTCTACGCCCCATTGATTTTTCAGTTTCAGCGACTCAATAGTGTTCCCTAAGGCCGGATATGAGCTCAGGATAGTATCTGACGAGCTCATTGTGAGGTCTTGATGCGAGCGGCATAAGCCCATGGCATCAGAGCGTCGATATCTTTGGCAAGAGGCCATTGGCGAGACGGGTGAAGAGATCCCACAGATAAGCGTAGGGCTCCACGCCATTCATTTTGCATGTGCCAATCAGGCTGGCGAACTGGGCCCAGTTGCGTCCGCCTTCATCATGGCCTGCAAAGAGCGCATTGCGGCGGTTCATGGCAATGCCCCGTTCATTCGTATGCCCACGCCGAGGACCGCCTTGCTTTGTCACGGTGATAGCGATGTTTTGCTGAGGTGAGCGGTATCGCCACGTTGCTAACAACGAGGATAACGACG
>NZ_JACHBG010000054.1 GCF_014207095.1 Martinezella lusitana
CAGTATCAAACTCAGACGAAACAAAGCAGGCAGAAACCCACAATACATGGCCGAAATCATCCGAGCATGACTGTTAACCCGGATTCAGCGCCGTGGCGTCGCTGGTGGCTCTATAAACATCAATGTCGAAATATGACATGGGCAAGAGACACTCGCTGGGTTCTGACACCATCGTACATTCAGGATGACAGTGAGCGCGACGAACAGCCCACTGCTTTCGGCGTTGACGGGATCGCAATAGCACTTTCTTTTAGAACTTCTGCTTTGCCCGCTTCGGCATAAAATAGGTTCGGATATTGACGAGTGCTTCGGCGACGGCAGCAGCATCCTGGTGGGTCGCTTTCCGTTTTGTCTCGCCGAGCTTGCGGATCGGCGCGATGATATCCCCAGTGACGGCATGACCTCGAAGGACAGGCTGCCAAAGCCTCGGCGCGTATCCTGTTCCGAGGAGAAAGCAGATGTCCCAATCGAATGGATCAAGGGTCTGATCATCGATCCTGGTGAACCTGGGCCGGTGGTCTTTCGGTCTCTCGGAAAGGCTTGCAGATATCCGATTATACTCCGCCACGATCGTCTGCACGGCCCGATGTTCGGTTGTTTCCATTGGCAGGTTCAGGGCATCCGGGCCGGTCAGTTCCGGGATCCATTGGCGTGGGTCGATGAACTTCGGGCCGATGATGAGGGCCGTAAGATAGCCATCGAGACTGCTCATTGACCAGATAGGCGATGGCGGACGACGTCTCCTGATAAAGGCTTCGAATGCGTCGTCATCGAGCTTCGGTCGCGGCGTCATCTCCTGGCTGTTCTGTGTCATGCCGCTTGTCGCTCCTGCTGTGTCATCGCTTCGCGCTCGGCGTTCCAGGCCCAAGGCAAAAGGCTCTCCATCTCGTTGGCTTTGACTTTGCCGGAGATGATGCGTTCCAGCACATCGGCAAGCCAGGCGTCGGGGTCCACGCCGTTAAGCTTTGCCGTGTTCACGAGCGATGCCAGGACCGCGAAGGTCTGGCCACCCCGCTCGTTGCCCACGAATAATGAGTTCTTTCTCGTCAGAGCCACGGATTTCATTGAACGCTCGACTACGTTGGAGTCCACCTCGATCCGGCCATCATCGAGGAAGGCTGTCAGGCCGCCCCAGTGGTTGAGCATGTAAGTGACTGCCTTGCCAAGTGCTGATTTCGACGACACCTCGTCGCTCAGTTCGGTGAGATGGACCTTCAGCTCCCTCATGATGGGAGCCGCCTCACGACGCCTGCCGCTAAGCCGGGTATCTTCATCTTCCCCTCGTAGTTTTGCTTCGATGCGATAGATTTCTGCAATCCTGGCAAGGATCGACAAGGCCTCCGAAGAGCCGGTCAGTTTGACGACATCAACGAACTTTCGCCGTGCATGGGCGAGGCAGAAGGCCAGCCGCATGGGGGCAACGTTGCTCTTGCCGCGTCGTTTGACCATGGTTTTATAGGCTTGGTATCCATCAACCTGAAGCACGCCGGCAAACGACGACAATTGCCCCTCGATCTCGCGCGCACTGCGGCTTTCGGCAAAGATATAAGCAACCGCCGGCGGCGCCGGACCATTCCAGGGGCGGTCGTCAACCGCTTGCGCCCATAACTGGCAGACCTTGGTTCGCTTGCGTCCTGGATCGAGGCGCGGAAGCGGCGTCTCGTCACAGAACACCCTCGGCTGCGAGCGGATGAAGGCGGTCAGCGCATCGTAGAGGAGCTCAAGCCACCAGGCGACACGCGTGACCCATGCCCCGAGCGTACCGCGATCAATGATGACGCCGCAGGAGGCCAGCATTTGCGCCTGTCTGTTGAGCGGGAGATGCCAGGCAAACTTCGAAACAGCGACATGCGCGGCAAACGCCGTGGTCACCATGCCACCGTCCATCACGCGTGCCGGTGCGGACGCCTGCACAACAACACTTTCGCAGGCCCGGCATGCATAGCGTGGCCGGATCGTCCGTTTCACCCGGACAACCGCAGGCACGATGTCGAGCGCCTCGCTGACATCAGTGCCGATGCAATGAAGTTCGAACGAACAGCAGGGGCAAGTCTTGCTCTCTGGTTCGATGACCTCGTCATACCGCGGAAGGTGCTTGGGCAAGCGGCCGATATTGCGCGCTGGCGATCGCCGTGCCTGCATTTTGTCTTCAATGACCGGCACGACATCGTCATTGGCAGCAACGGGAATGTCGCTTAGATCGCCAAGATCGAGCATTGCCTGCGTCGGATCGAGCACTGTCATCTTCTCCGATTTCGTCCCGAAGAGCTGGCGCTCAAGGAAGACCACGCGCGCCTTAAGGTCGGCATTCTCTTCGTTGAGCGAGAGAATGATCCGGGTCAATTGCGCAGTGTCCTGGGGCAAGGGATCGGGTCGAAGCGGCATGACGGACCCTACCACATGAGCCTGAATCTTCAAGCAAAACCAATAGGATCAACCAACTTTCAAGGGCCGCTTCACTGGGTTCTGCTTCACCCTTGTCCAGTCAATACCGGCAACCAAAAGTGAGAACTCTTCGCGCGTCATCTGCATGGCGCCATCGCGGATCGGTGGCCAAACGAACTTGCCTGCCTCCAACCACTTCGTCGCTAAAATCATGCCTGATCCGTCCCAGTAAATGCAACGAAGCCGATCAAGACGCTTGGCGCGGAACACGAACACGTCGCCGCAATAGGGTTATGTGGCGCGCCACATAACCCTTTTTATGCATCGGGTGAGATTTTGTGGCGGAGCCGTCATGGCGCCAGCCGGGGACTGCCAAATCTGGCATCTTCCGCCACATAATGTTTTA
>NZ_JACHBG010000055.1 GCF_014207095.1 Martinezella lusitana
TCGTAAGCGCTCATTTCCATGCGCGTTGACGCGGCCCGTTTGACCGGGGTCGCCGTCAGACGGCTGCCATTGGATCATGCAGCGGCGGTTTCAGCGTTTCAGCGAAGTTGAAGGGCAGCAGGTCGGTGATGTCGGCTTCGATGACACGCTGCGGTAATTCGGTAAGGACGTGACGCAGATAAGCCAAGGGTTCGATGCCGCAGGCGCGGCATGTCAGCATGAGGCTGTAGATGACGGCACTGGCCTTGGCTCCGTCCACGGTGTCGCTGAACAGCCAACTCTTTCTTCCCGTGGCAAAAATCCTGATGTCGCGCTCAAGCAAGTTGTTGTCGATCGGCATCCTGCCGTCTTCTGTATAGCGCGTCAGGTACTCCCATTGGTTCAGGGTGTAGGACACGGCATCGCCAAGCTTGGTATCGGGCAAGACCTTCGGCGCGATGTCGTCGAGCCATGCCTTGAGAGCGTTCAGGATGGGGACGCTGTGTTGCTGGCGGAAGCGGTGGATGCAGTGATCTCGCGTTTCGTCCTTATCCGGCTTCTCATTGCGCGCCTGGCTTTCAATCCGGTAGAGCTGCGCGAAGAACTTGAGCGCCTGCTCCGGCGGACCGCCGCCTTTCTTCCTTGCCTTGAGCGCGTCGACGAAGCGACGCCTGGAATGGGCCATACACCCAACATGGGTCGCGCCGTTCAATGTGCGCCAGGCGGTGTAGCCATCGCTCATCAAGATGCCGCGGTAGTCGCCGAGGAAGGCCTGCGGATAAATCTGGCCGCGGCCGGGTTGATAATCGAGCAGCACGATTGGCTCGCCGCTGTCTTCCCCGCTCCTGTATGCCCACATGAAGGATGTGCTGGTGGCTTCCTTGTCCTTTTCCTTCAAGACCTGGACCGTGGTCTCGTCACCATGGATGAGCGGCTGCGCCCTGAGCCGCAATTTCAGGGCGTCATAGATTCGGGAGAGATGCCTCTCGCTCGATCCGATCACCCAATGCCCGAGAGCGCCGCGGCTGACGGGAACACCGGCACGCTCGAAGGCCTGGGCCAGGCGGTAGAGCGGCGTGCCATCGACATATTTATGGACGAGCGCGAAGGCCAGTGTCGAGGCCGTGGCGATGCTGCCCGGCAAGGCCTGCGCGGGCATTGGCGCGAGAATGACAGGCGTGTTGATGCCGGTGCGGTCGCAATGGCGGCAGGCATACTTGAACCGCACATTCTGCAGGACCTTGGCCTTCACCTCGATATGGAGCTGCTCGGTGACCGCCTCACCCATGCGATGCATCTGGTGACGGCAGCAAGGGCAGGCCTTCTGATCGTGGGCAATGTCATATTCGACGCGCTCGCGCGGCAGGTGTTCCGGCAGGGGCTTGCGGCCACGCTTCTTGCCCTCCGGCCTTTCGGTCGATGGCAAGCCGGTGTCCGGCAGGTGGACGACCTCGCCATCTTCTCCGCTGGCGTCGTCATCGGCAACCTGCTCGGCTTCATCGAAGAGGCGGTCCACGTGCTTTTCGCTCTTCGGCGCAAAACGATGCAGCCGCGCCAGCACCAACTCTTCCTCGAGCTTGACCACGCGTTCCGTGAGCTGACGGTTTTCCGCCTGCAGCGCCGCAATGCGCGCCATCAACTCCTCAACAGTGGGTTCGCCGGGTCGGATCATCAGATTCTTGAATCTGAACCGTTTCGCCCCGTCAACCGCAGACGTTGCGAACTGTCAGCCGGCGATCTGGTATTGCCGAACCGGATGGCGGACCATCGCGTCGATATCAATGCCGTCGAGAATCCAGTGTAATTGCTCGGTCGTCAGCGTTACCACCATCATCTCCCGACGTGGCCACCGGAACCGGTCTTCCGACAATCGCTTCAGCACCATCACAAAACCGGACCGATCGAAGAACAGGAGCTTCATCCGGTCACGGCGGCGATTGCAAAAGGCAAAGACCGCAGGCGCAAACGGGTCCAGCGCCATAGTCTCCTGCACCAGGACCGCAAGGCTGTTGATGCCGGCGCGGAAGTCGATCGGTTCGCGATGCAGGTAGACCTTGAGATCAGCGCCCAGTCTGAACATGACCCAAAGCTCCGATGATTGTCCTCAAAGCATCAGCATCACCGGATTCCAGCGTCAGCTTCACGCCGTTTGGTAGCAACGCGCTTATTTTGGAAGAACCTGACAGATTGGCCTTCCCCAGTGACGCCGGTTGGTCTTCCCTAAACGCGACCGGCATCTCCAACGAGGAGGTCCCGACAGGCAGGCTGCAGTCTGCCGCGACGACCGGGATAAACCGCGAGCTTGCAGATCCCGCCGAGAAGCGAGCCTCCCTGGCATCCTTGACCCATTTGCGCAGTAGGTTGGCATTGATCCCATGCGTAAGCGCAAGGCCGGATATCGACACACCAGGCTCAAGGCAGGCCGCAACAAGCCGCTCCTTTGATCCCGGATCATAGCGGCGTCGCCCATCACGTCCCACCAACCGCACTCGCAGTTTCTGCTCTTCGTCACTCATATTTGGTGTCCACCTATTTTAAGTGGACACTTCATGCGGCAGAGAATTCAACGCGAAAAGGCGCAACGAAATGAGCGCTTAC
>NZ_JACHBG010000056.1 GCF_014207095.1 Martinezella lusitana
GAGCGTTCGACGTCTTTGGCCAATCTGCGGCATCTGCCAAGCCAGGCGAAGGTCCGTTCGACCACCCATCGACGCGGCAGAACCTCGAAGCCTTTCGCCTTGTCCGAGCGCTTGATGATCTCGATCGTCCAGCGCCCGATCTTTTTCAGTCGCCGCTTCAACTTATCGCCCGCATAGCCACCATCGGCGAAGACATGCAGTAACCATGGCCACCTGTGGCGGATGGATTTCAGGAGATCGGGAGCACCGTCGCGATCCTGGATGTCGGCGCTGTGCACCATGAGACCGACCATCAGGCCGAGCGTATCGACGATGATATGGCGCTTGCGGCCTTTGGTCTGTAGAGTCGAGGAAAGGCGCGGTGGCTGGCCCTTGCGAGGCTCGCTCCGTTTCCTTTCCCCGCTCATCAAACCGGACGTGCGGATTTCCCGCATCCGGCTTTCCGACTGGCTTCATCGTAAGGCCCACGGCGACTGCTTGCCGCGCTCGCGTCGAAGACACAGCACGCCCAATTCCCCGTAAACATGTTCACGTGGGAATCGACGCGTGCTGCGTCCTTGCACTTTGTGCCGTCTGCACAGGAAGTTCGTGACGCGGTCATAGACGTGTCGATCGACGCCTTCATAGGCCGATGCGAGAGCGCCATAGGAGAAGTATGCGGCCCAACCGCCCAGGAGGCGGTTCAATCGCTTGCGAACTTCAGGCCATGTGCCCTTGTTGCCCGGCGTCAGCAGCGCGCTGACCTTGGTCTTGATCCGCTGCACGCTCTTCCTGGACGGGCTCGCTCCCAGGTACCACCGGCCGCCGTTGGGCAGATGACGTGGTCCAAGCGAGTAGCCAAGGAAGTCGAAGTGTTCGCGCCGGGCATCCTTCACCGAGGTTTTCGCCTCGTTGAGCGACAGCCCGAGTTTCGTCATCACCGTCCTTGTCCACGCCAGCGCCTCGGCCGCATGATCGCGGCTGAGAATGACGAAGTCATCGGCATAAGAGATGACGTGCGCGCGGAACTCTTCACCCAGACCGCTGAGACGCCAGTGCTTCAGGAACCGGTTCATGTAGATGACCGAGAGCAGCGGACTGACGACACCCCCTTGGGGCGTGCCGTGTGTGCTGCTCTTGCCGCCAGTCATGCGCCGTTTCCCGTCGCCATCCCGCTCCTCGACCGGTGCTCGCAGCCACAGCCTGATCAGCCGCAGCACGCTCCGATCGACGATGCGTCGGGCCACCGATTTGAGGAGGTCCGAATGCGGGATCGTGTCAAAATATTTCGACAAATCAGCGTCGACAACGTCGGTGTAGCCCCGGCACATCAGCCGGTGCGTTTCCTTGACTGCATCGACCGCGCTGCGACGCGGCCGATAACCATAAGCACCGTCCTCGAAGTCCGCCTCGAAGATTGGTTCCAGTACGAGCTTGGCAGCGGTCTGGATGACGCGACAGCGGATAGAGGGAATGCCGAGCGCACGCTCGCCTCCCCCAGGCTTCGGTATCATCACCCGCCGCACCGGATCGGGTCGGTACGTCTTCGAAACGAGTTCTTCGCGCAGGCCCGCCAACCACGCATCCACGCCCGACGCCTCGATCTGCGTAAAGGTCACTCCGTCGACGCCAGGCGCTCCCGCATTGGCGCGGGCCAGCGCATAGGCATGGCGCAGAATGTCTTCACGGCAAATCTTGTCGTAGAGCAAATAGAAGCGGAAAGCGGGCTCCGCCTTCGCCTTACAATAGAGCTTTCTCTGTAGGTTCCTGATCTTTTCAGGTGTTTCGAGGCTCATCGCCAATCAACCTTTCCTCACCATCTTCGAAAGCATGCCAGAAGTCAGGGTCCTTTCCTCCGCCGGCATTGCCCGGCATCGACAGTCTTACGACCCTGTCCGACTCCCGTCCGGTCCATCGCCATCAGCGATGTCGAAGCCGCGACCTCCGACCGCACGGGTCTCCCTCGATTACCCGCATCACCCTTCCCGCGTGCCGTGCCCAATACCCCGGCAGACCGAACAGGTGCTTGTGACGATTGCTTCCCTGTTCGCACGGCCTTCCCCGGGTAAGAGACGGGTCGGCATCTGCATCGACTCTTTCGAGGCCTGCTCGGACTTCACTCGCGTTACGGCCCACTGGATTGCTCAACCGCCCAAGGCGGCCTTTGTCACGAGGCTTCGAACCGGCCGGTTACCCGACCGATCCGCTCGTCAGCTACCAGATCAATCGACAACTCTCTGGATGGAACCTTCCTCCATTGGTGACACGCGCCTTCGAGGCGCACTCTTGCCCGCGTCATAGCCCCGGATGCCGCCGCTTTCGGTGGTTTTGACGCTCTGGCTATCGATCACACCGGCCGTCGGGCTTGCCTCCTTGCCC
>NZ_JACHBG010000057.1 GCF_014207095.1 Martinezella lusitana
CTGTCGGGTAGGAACGACCCGTTGCCGGGCCGCTCCTCCCTAAGAACTGTACGTGCGAGTTTCCCAGCATACAGCTCAAGCCTCCGCCAAGCCCTGTTAGACCAGAGCCGCCAGTTCCTGTGCATCGGTATGAGATGTGGAATCACCGGGCCGATCCGTAACTTCCGACGGCAGACCGCGCCTTCCGGCGAAGTAGCTGTCCCACATGGGATCGAAAGGATTCGCTTCGGCGCGGATTTTGCAGTGGCGACGTATCGGTACGTCGGATGCGTGGATGAGGCGGATGAACTTGAAGTTTCCTGCCTTATCCTTCATCCCGGTGCGGAATACCCAGTCTCGTGTACCTTCCCGAGCGAAGTAACGATACTTCACCCAGCGAAGCGGCTTGTCCGGGTGTCTACGACAGGCCCACTGCCAGAGACATTTCCAGATGAGATGATCGACCTTGCGAAAGGTCTCCTTCGCCACCTGGTTGTGATGATAATTGGTCCATCCCCTTATGACCGGGTTTAGCGACATTATCAGATACTCCTGCTTCACATCGGCGGCACCCTTGGTGATAGTTCGGATCTTGCGCATAAACGCCACCACGTTCTTCTTGGCGGGTTTGATGTGGGTATGCCCATCATATCTGCGCACGTTCCAGCCGAGGAAGTCGAAACCTTCCTCGACCCGCACGATGCGAGTCTTTTCTTCAGACAGAGACAGGCCCCGTTCTGACAGAAATTCCTCGACCATAGATTTCGCCTCCTCCAGCACTTCTTTTGAAGCACCTGTGACGACGAAGTCATCGGCGTAACGTATCAAGTGGACCTTGGTCAGGCTGTTGCGACGTCTTGGGCCGTAGAAGTCCCGTAACATCTTTTCCATTCCGTCCAAGGCCATGTTGGCGAGCGTGGGCGAGATTATTCCCCCTTGCGGAGTTCCCGCTTTCGTCGCGTGCCAGTCACCGTCCTTTATGTAACCGGAGTCCAGCCACTTCCGGAGCACCACCTTGTCCATGGGGATGTTGGCGATGAGCCAGTCCTTGCTGATTTCGTCGAAGCAGCCAGCAATGTCCGCATCCAAGACCCATTCCGCCGTGCCGCGCCCGCGCAGCGCGATAAAGCACTGCCGGGCCGCATCACGGGTTGCTCGATACGGTCGAAAACCGTACGAATTAGGGTCTGCCGTCGTTTCCGCGACAGGTAGCAGAGCGAGCAGGTGAAGTGCCTGCATGGCCCTGTCCTTCATCGTCGGAATACCGAGCGGACGCAGTTTCTTGCTGTTTGCTTTCGGGATATATACCCGCCTCAACGGCAAAGGATGATACCCACGCCGTTTGAGCGACAATAATCCTCTGACGCACTTATCCGGTGTGTCCCAGATGATCCGGTCCACTCCGGGTGTTCTCTTTCCCTGATTTCCAGTAACCCGTTTCACCGCAAGCGCCTTGCCGCTGAACGAGTGGGTCAGCAGCCGTTGCAAGGCTTTCACCTTGCCCCAGCGACCTTCCTTAACTGCCTTCGCAATACGCATCTGCAGCCGTCGCACGTGTTGGTAAGCCTTGCGCCAGTCAATCTGGCCCCAGCTCGCCGCTTCGCGGGAGGCCGCACCAGTCACTGTTGTGACCGTCATTTGCCTGTCCTCCTGCCGAGGGTTCTGCACATTCTCTCGCGACGGGAGACCCGTCGGAAGTCTGCTCCCTTTCGGGCGGGGTGATGTTGGCGAGCCGCAACCCCTGTCCAAACCATTACAGTCCGGCGTTCGCTTTCTCCGACATCCTCTGCCCGCACCGCCAACAACTTTCCTTGCGGTCGGCCTGCCCATTGCCGGGCGACGATGCGGGTTTACCGTGTTTCACCTAAATAACGCGGGCGGGTTAGACCCTGCCTATCCGCCGGCGGTCCTTCGTCCGTGTGCCTCCAAAGTGAAGAGAAGCATCCGACCGCACACCTTTTGGTTCAAGCCTGTCAGCATCTTTGGCTTGTCAAATTTCACGACGTTTATCAGCAGTTCATTTGCATTGATCATACCACCCAGCCTAGCGCCCCATCCGCATTGATGCTCGCAGAAGATGCCTCAGCCTCACGACATCGGCATGGCCCGAAGGCCCGGCTACATTGTCCCGGCAGCTTCAAACCGGACCGTTACCAGTCCCGCATGTGCCGGTAGGCTACTGATGACGGAACATCAGGTTTGTCCCGGAATATAAATCCCGTACAAACAATTACTTAGGCGACTTTCACGTCGCACTCACCTTGAA
>NZ_JACHBG010000058.1 GCF_014207095.1 Martinezella lusitana
TTTTGGTCCAGGCCATCGTGTTCTCCATCGAATCTCGCAAATCCGAAGGAATCATAACCTGCTGAAATCACCCACCTCTTTTTGAGGCAGCCTCTGAGAGATCGCCGATGCAGCCGTGAATGAACTGCGCGTGTCTGAGCAGGCGTCGTTGCATTGAGGTCTCACCATATTGCGAAAATTCGGCAGACCGGCCAATTCGTCTTCTTTGATAACGATGTTCGATTAATGTCGCTCGGGAGACGTGACGGCCAGTGCATCATTCGGTACGGTGTCCGGCATCTTGATCGTCAGGCACAGGTTTATGGAGATCCATGCCATGCAAAGTTACTCGCTAGTTGAAGATGAAGATCATACCTACGCCGTCGTCGACGCTCGTTCCTTCGAAACAGTTGTGCGATCCGGTATCATACTTGAGCATCTGTCTCCGCAAGTAGCTGAAGGAATCATCCCGGTGCTTGAGGCGCTGGATCGCCACAGGGAAATGCCCAAGTGATCCACAGGGCAGGGCCGATCGGGCTTTGTTTTCCACCGCAATTGGCGAGACAATGGCGAGTCGTGGATATCCATCGCCAGATCTCGGTATATTCGAGGCCCATGGTGTTTGTCCTAGGGATGAGCACGGACAAGCATTATAGCAGGGCCGGCCAAGAGCGTCAGACCAATCAAGAGCGAAACAACGAACTTCAATATCTTGATACGCCGTGTTCTGGCGCCGTTCCAATCATATGCCACGTAGAACCTCGCGCGCGAAACAAAAAGGTCTGGGCTACAGATAATGGTTGCAAGCGGGACCGGCCAAGAGAAATCGACTTGGCCTTTCGTTGTAAGGCCAAGCGAAAAGACAAGGCAACGCCCGAATTTAAAGGCCGGAAAACAACCGAGCCAGCTTCAGGCTTGCCGTAATCCCCATTCCCTTTCGAATTCGTCCGTAAAATCGTTCGGCGGCTCCTTCATCGTTCGGGCGGGGGACTTTGGATCAGCGCTGATAGTCACTGGCGAGAGCTCTTTTGCCGACCTTTTGCCGTCTTCAATCTCAAGAGTATAGGAAATGGGTACGCCTGGAGTCAGATGAGGCAGCTTCGCCTTTATAGCTTCACTGAGATGCACGAAAATATCCGGGCCACCATCGTCAGTTTTATAAAGCCGTACTTCTTGTTCGCGTCAAACCATTTGACTTTCCTTGCCATAACCTTCCCCATGTTGGCTTTATTGGTTGGAGTGCGAGCGCTATCGCAGCTAACCTCTTGAAGCAATTCTTCGGGCATCGAGGTTGCTCGCGGCGTTCAGGCGATACTGTATGTCTTTTCCCGCCTTGAAAAAGGGAACCCACTTCTCCTCGACGAATATCGATGTGTTCGTCTTTGGGTTTCTGCCTGATTTCGACAAGCGATGGCGGACACTGAACGCGCCGAACCCTCTTAGCTCAACCCTGTCGCCACGCATCAGCGCTTCAGCCATTTCCTCGAGGATCGCATCAACGATCCTTTCCGCATCCTTCAAATGCAGAAAGGGTCTGCGATGAGCGACAATTTCGATAAGTTCGGATTTGATCATGTTCCAATCTCATGTACGGAAAACTTGACGTTCGTTAAAACAGGCAACCTAGCCGGTACCGGGCGGAACTGCGAAGCGGCACGGCACTTTGTCGAAAGTCCCTCTTGCGTGAGAATTTTGCAAGAGACGAAGCACCGTCATGGGCAGATATGCTTACTTGCTGCGAGCCTTGCAGGCGGATTTTCCCTACTGTGGCTATCGAGCGAGTGTGGGCAGACATCAGCCTGCACGTAGGCCCAGCCGTCCTCGCCAGAGCTTCCAGATGACCCACGATATGCACGCAGTCAGAAATGATGTGAACATATTAGCCTGACTGTCGTGACGAGTGCGCGGCGGAAGAAGCGCCATCGGTCATCGCGCTGAACATGTGGGCTGCGAGTGCCGTTGTACTGGAGTTTATCGCCCGTGCTTTTCCATTCCGTCATGATGGGACGGCAGCCATAGCAAGGAGTGTTTTCATGCTCGTGCGGCGAGGACCGCTGATCATGTCCCAGGACGTGGTGTAGCTTAGACGACCACGGCTCATCCCAGAGGGTCGGATGAGTATCAGCTTGCTGCTGGCAGGCTGATGAGCGG
>NZ_JACHBG010000059.1 GCF_014207095.1 Martinezella lusitana
GTCGGCCTGTTCTTCTTCGGCTGGGACCGGCTGTCCAAAGTCGGGCATCTTGTTGCGACCTGGGCTGTTGCGCTCGGCTCCAACTTCTCGGCCTTGTGGATCCTGATCGCCAATGGCTGGATGCAGAATCCTGCCGGTTCGGCGCTCAATCCGCAGACGATGCGCATGGAGATCGTCAGCTTCTTCGACGTCGTCTTCAATCCGGTGGCTCAGGCGAAATTCGTCCATACCGTTTCGGCCGGCTACGTCTGCGCCTCGGTCTTCGTTCTCGGCGTCTCGGCCTGGTATCTGCTGAAGGGGCGCAGCGTCGAGCTTGCAAAGCGCTCGATGACGGTTGCGGCCTCCTTCGGTCTCGCCTCCGCCCTTTCGGTGGTCGTCCTTGGTGACGAGAGCGGCTATCTGACGACGGAACATCAGAAGATGAAGCTGGCGGCGATCGAAGGCATGTGGAAGACCGAGCCGGCGCCGGCCGCCTTCACCGCTTTCGGCTTTCCGGATCAGGACGCGCGCGAGACCCATTACGCCGTGCATATTCCCTGGGTGATGGGCCTGATCGGTACCCGGTCTCTGACGACGGAGATCCCCGGTATCGACAAGCTCGAGCAGGAAGCCAAGGACAATATTCGTCAGGGGATCAAGGCCTATGATGCGCTGACGAAGATCCGCACGGCAAAGCCGGCAGCGCCAGGCGATGCCTCGCAGGATGTCGCCACGGCGGAAGCCCGCACGTCCTTCGAGGATATCGGGCATCAGTTGGGCTACGCGCTCCTGCTCAAGCGCTACGTCAACGATCCGCGTCAGGCGACCGAAGAACAGATTGCGCAGGCGGCGCGCGATACCATTCCGCATGTGCCGACGCTGTTCTGGTCCTTCCGCATCATGGTCGGGCTCGGCATGTTCTTCATCCTGCTGACGACGGTGTTCTTCTGGCTGTCGGCCCGCCGCAAGCTTGACAGATATCCGCTGCTGCTGCGCATTGCCGTCTTTGCAATTCCACTGCCCTGGGTCGCCATCGAACTCGGCTGGGTGGTTGCCGAATTCGGCCGCCAGCCGTGGATCATCGAAGGCGTGCTGCCGACGGCTGCGGCCGTCTCCAATCTCGGCGCCGGCACGGTGCTGCTGACGATCCTCGGCTTTGCTGCGCTCTACACCGTCCTCATCGTCATCGAAATGATGCTGATGATCAAGGCAATCCGTAAGGGGCCTGATCCGGACGAAAAGCCGGAGGCGAAGCTGATTTCCGAAAACCTCGTTCCGGCCGCGGAGTGACCTGCCATGATCCTGCATGAATTGATCGATTACGAGACCTTACGCGTCATCTGGTGGCTGCTGCTCGGCGTGTTGCTGATCGGCTTTGCCGTAACCGACGGTTTCGACCTTGGCGTCGGCACGCTTCTTCCCTTCGTTGCCAAGACGGATACGGAGCGGCGCATCGCCATCAACGCGATCGGTCCGACCTGGGAAGGCAATCAGGTCTGGCTGATCCTCGGGGGTGGCGCCGTCTTCGCCGCCTGGCCGCCGCTCTATGCCGTATCCTTCTCCGGCTTCTATCTTGCCATGTTCGCCATTCTGTTCGCGTTGATCCTGCGGCCCGTCGCCTTCAAGTATCGCTCGAAGCGCGACGGCGACGGCTGGAAGGCCGGCTGGGATTGGGCCTTGTTCATAGGCGGCTTCGTTCCCTCGCTGATTTTCGGCGTAGCGGTCGGGAATGTGCTTCAAGGCGTCCCTTTCCGGTTCGACGAAGACATGCGCATTTATTACGAAGGATCCTTCTTCGCACTGCTGAACCCCTATGCGCTTCTCTGCGGCCTGTTGTCCGTCGCCATGCTCACCATGCACGGCGCGGCCTGGCTTCAGGTCAAGACGGATGGGATCGTCGCGGAGCGCGCCCGTCGCTATGGCAGCATTGCCGCGCTGGCGGTGATCGTGCTCTTTGCTCTGGGTGGTCTGTTCCTCTGGATTGA
>NZ_JACHBG010000060.1 GCF_014207095.1 Martinezella lusitana
TGGTTGTCTAATCGCCTGCATCGAGTCAAGCGGATTTCAAACGACGTACTTCGTTGCTGTGTTGCAAGCGTTGTATCGCGGCATCTTTTTCACTTCTTCGTTCTGCATCGCTATTCCTGCAAGTTCGTCCGGCGCTGGGAGCAGGGTTGTCTTCGCGGTCGACATGCAGTCGCCGCATGATGGGTTTTCGCAAGGCGGGTCTTCCTTTGTTCAAGACGCAGTCTCGACGAGCTGCGACCAATTCGACGGAATGACCCAACCCACGTCCACAGCAAGGACGCCCAGCATCTCAATCGGGTTGTCTAATCGCCTGCATCGAGTCAAGCGGATTTCAAACGACGTACTTCGTTGCTGTGTTGCAAGCGTTGTATCGCGGCATCTTTTTCACTTCTTCGTTCTGCATCGCTATTCCTGCAAGTTCGTCCGGCGCTGGGAGCAGGGTTGTCTTCGCGGTCGACATGCAGTCGCCGCATGATGGGTTTTCGCAAGGCGGGTCTTCCTTTGTTCAAGACGCAGTCTCGACGAGCTGCGACCAATTCGACGGAATGACCCAACCCACGTCCACAGCAAGGACGCCCAGCATCTCAATCGGGTTGAGGCACTGAGACAGGTAGGCCGGCTTTTTTCGCCTATGCGGTAGCGCCGGCCAATGGATTGAACGCTTCCCCGGTTTTGAGCATGCTATGCATGATGACGGCAAGCTTTCGGGCGACAGCAACCGCGGCACGCTTGAAGCCCAGCCGCTCACGCAGCTTCAGTCCCCAGGTTTTGAGACTGCACTCGGTCTTGGCAGTGGTTCTTGTTAAGAGGACGGTTGCCGCCTCATAAAGTAGTCCTCGCAACCGACCGTCACCGCGTCGCGAGATATGGCCATCATAGTCGATATTGCCTGACTGATAGCGCCGCGTCGTTAGCCCGAGCCAAGCGCCAACGGAGCGGGAGGTGGGGAAGTTTTCCGGATCTTCGATCGCAGCAATGTACGAGACGGCCGTGACAGCACCAACGCCTGGAATCGTCATCAGAAGCTTCGTAGCCCGGCTCTGTCTGGAAGCTGCGAGCAACTGGTGATCAAGATTGGCTGCGCGCTTACGTATTTCGCGCCATGCCTCGAGGAGGGGCAATATCACAACTGCCAGGCCGCTATTTCCATTCAGCAGCTCTCTCACATTGGCATCAAATACCCGTCCTTCTCCTTTGGGCACGATGAGGCCAAAGGTTTTCAGGAGACCGCGTATTTGGTTGCTGAGCTGCTTGGAAATGCTTACGAGCAGGCTACGCGCTGCCACCAGTGTACGCGTCAGCATGTTGTCGAAGGTCTTCACTCGCACGACTTTGTAAAACCCGGCTTCGGCCAACTGCGCTAGACCATCCGCATCATTGGTATCAGTCTTGTTGAGGGTCTCATTCAGAACCTTTTGCGCATGACGTGCTTCGATGCAAATCGCGGGAATTCCTTCGGCTGTCAGCGCGTGATAGAACCACGTCGACAGTGGGCCTGTCTCAAAAACAACCAGCTTTGCGCGCGGAGCATGCTTTCGGATGATCTGCGATAGAACTTTCGGATCAGAAGGACATTTGCTTCGCCAGATCCGCTTCCTATCCTCTCGGATCGAGACTGCAGTATCTTTCAACGAAACATCAAGCCCGATATATTGGTCCATGGTTGCCTCCCATTTGATGCTGGGCCCGGTTCCAATCGTGAGCCCGTATTTCATCTTACCGGGGGCAACCACCCATGTCAGATATTGCTGAGGCAATGTCTTCGGGGAAGGCGTCCGCGATTACCCCATGTTCAAGAGCGGGCATCTCGACAGCGACGCTATACTATATTAGCGAAAATAGTATAACGAGGATCAGGGTCGGTGGT
>NZ_JACHBG010000061.1 GCF_014207095.1 Martinezella lusitana
TTTTGGTCCAGGCCATCGTGTTCTCCATCGAATCTCGCAAATCCGAAGGAATCATAACCTGTTGAAATCACCCACCTCTTTTTGAGGCAGCCTCTGAGCTTAGAACTGCACGTGCCAGTTTCCCGGCATGCAGCTCAAGCCTCTGCTAAGCCCTCAGCGACGAGAGCCACCGGTTCCGGTGATAATAAAAGGGAGTGGGATCGTGGATCGAGCTTATCCGCTCGTGGCGAGGGTTGGTGTCGCCGTAGGGCGAAGTAACCATCCCACGCCGGATCGAATGGATTGGCGTCAGCCCGTACCCTCGCCGTTTGAGTGACGATAATCCTCCGATGCATTTCCCGGGTGTGTCCCAGATGGTCCGGTCCACCCCGGGTGTTCTCTTTCCTCTATTTTCCGTTACTCGCTTCACGGCCAATGCCTTGCCGCTGAACGAGTGGGTCAGCAGCCGTTGTAAGGCTTTTACCTTGCCCCAGCGGCGTTCCCGAACTGCTTTCGCGATACGCACTTGCAGCCGCCGCACGGATTGTCGAACCTTGCTCCAGTCAATCTGGTTCCAGTCCGCCGTTCCGCGGGAGGCTGCACCAGTCATTTTCATGACCGCCATTTGCTTTTCCTCCTGTAAGGGTTCTGCCTGTTCTCTCGCGATGAGAGACCAGTCGGAAGTCTGCTCCCTTTCGGGCGGGGTGATGTTGGTTGCCCATAACCCCTATCCGCGCCATTGCAGCACGGCCTTCGCTTTCTCCAACATCCTTTACCCGCACCTCCGACAGCGTTCCTTGCGGTCGGCCTGCCCGTTGCCGGGCGGGGATACGGGCTTACCGTGTTTCACTTGAATAACAGGAGCGGGTTAGACCCTGCCTTTTCGCCGGCGGTCATGTTGTCCGTGTGCTTCCAAACTAGCGGGAAGCATCCGACCGTGCACCTTTTGGTTCAAGCCTGTCAGCATCTTTGGCTTGTTCTCGATGACGACGAGTACAGCAGTTCACTTGAGTTGGTCATACCGCCCAGCCTAGCGCCCGATCCGCGTCGATGCTCGCAGATGATGCCTCCACCTCACGGCTTCCGCACGGCCCGAGGGCCCGGCTACATTGTCCCGGCAGCTTCACACCGGATTGTTGCCAATCCCGCATGTGCCGGTAGGCTACAGACGACGGAACGTCAGGTTCTCTGCGTGGTTTTTCTCCTTTCCCTTTCGAACAATTATTCAAGCGACTTCACGTCGCACCGAGCTCTTCGAGCTGTAATTCAGACGCGCCGTGCGCTCGGACCTCTGACCGCGCAGTTCGCGCCGGAGCTTTTCGATCGCCAGTTCCAGACTGACGATCAGCGCCTCGCTGTCCGACAGCATGGCCTGTGCATTGGCAGCTTGGGCCACCGCGATGTCCCGCTCGGCGGCAACGACATCGCGTTCGGCCTGAAGGATCGCACGCTCGGAAAGCAGCGCCCGATAGGCGCTTGTAAGGTCCGCAGGAAGATCGGAGGGCTTCGATACCATGAGCCATCTGATCAGATTCACTCAACATTTTCAATATAATAATGCTATCCGACCTTCGTCGGACGAGAGGTTTCCTGCGGATGGCGCCAATCAATTCCGGACAACAAATAAGAAAGCTGCGCAGGCGATATCGCTATCGCGCCGCCTTCCGCAGACGGCCAGACGAACCGCCCGCGGTCTAACTTTTTGGCATAAAGCGATAGTCCGACACCGTCATGCCATAGGGCCTTGATCAATCGACCATTTCTCCCGCGGAAAACAAAAACGTCGCCCTGGAACG
>NZ_JACHBG010000062.1 GCF_014207095.1 Martinezella lusitana
CCGAAGCGTGGATCATGATCGCCCACATTCGTCTCATCACCAGACGGCTAGCAAGGTATGGATATCGTTGAACGCTTTTCGAATCCGACTCTTAGCGCGACAGGGCCGACAAATATAACCGTCGGTTCTTTGCTTGGTGATTGGCATGGTTGTTGCGTCGTCTCAGGAAGACAGTGCACTAAGGAAAGGTCATGATGATTCATGGATGCTCGATGGCGATGGTCCTTGTCGGTGGATACCTTCTTGCTGCATCCGCAGGGGACTTGGCGGCGCTGAGGATGGTTTATCTGCGTCGCCATTGTCGATGGCTGATATATCCAATTTCGATACTTTCATGGTTCGCAGCCCACCGATTTCACTCGGCCTGGATCCGTTTTATGCCAAGTATGCTGACGCAGCAGGCATACCTATTCTTACTGATACCGCGTCCCGTTTAACTTGACTCTTTGGCCTTCCCAAAACGCGGTGAATCTGAATCTCTGGAGCAAACCGGAGGTCTGCGATGCGATCAGGGATTTCATTGCGTGAGGATTTTGAGGGAGAAGGTCTGCGGCGGCTGGCGCGGCAGACGAAGGACGCCGCCCAGGCACGACGTTTGTTGGCGCTCGCGTCGATCTATGACGGAGGCTCGCGTTCCGATGCCGCCCGTCTCGGCAATGTCACGCTCCAGATCGTTCGGGACTGGGTCATGCGCTTCAACGAGCGTGGTCCCCAAGGCCTGATCAACGGCAAGGCTCCCGGTCCGCAGTCGCGATTAAACGATCAGCAGCGTGCGGCCTTGGCACAGGCCATCGAGCGCGGACCGACGCCCTATCTTGACGGCATTGTGCGTTGGCGTCTGTGCGATCTGGTTCAATGGCTTTGGGAAGGGTTTCGCATCTCGGTGAGCGAGCAAACGCTGAGCCGTGAGGTGCGAGCCATGGGCTATCGCAAGCTGGCCGCACGGCCCAAACATCACGCGCAAGACCCCCAAGCCATTGAGGAATTTAAAAAAAGTTCCCCGCCGCGGTGGCAGAAATTGCCGCTGGAGCGGCACGAGGCAAGCAAATAGAAATCTGGTTCGAGGACGAAGCTCGCATCGGTCAGAAGAACAAGATCACGCGCCGGTGGGCCAAGCGCGGAACGCGACCTTCAGCGCCGCATGATCAACGCACCAGATCGGCCTACATCTTTGGCGCAATCTGCCCGAAGCTCGGCAAAGCGGCAGCGCTGGTCATGCCGTGGTGCGACACCTACGCGATGACGCAGCATCTGGCCGAAATCGCCCGTCATGTCGCCGATGACGCCCATGCCATCCTCATCATGGATCAGGCGGGATGGCACATGTCCAACAATCTCGTCGTGCCCGAAAACATAACGATCCTGCCGCTCCCGCCGAAATCGCCAGAGTTGAACCCGGTCGAAAACCTCTGGCTCTTCATGCGCGAGAATTGGCTCTCGAACCGAGTCTTCAAATCCTACGACGATATCGTCAATCACTGTTGCGACGCATGGCGAAAACTCGAAAGTCAGCCCTGGCGCATCATGTCCATCGGACGCAGAGAATGGGCCAATGCGTTCTGATCAATGAGAAGCCGTATGAGTCACAAAAAACGGGAGATTCGCGGTTTGCGATGATGTGCTAGCGTGGCGATTCGTGGTCAGCAGGAGCAAGCTGAGATGAATGGCCTGAGC
>NZ_JACHBG010000063.1 GCF_014207095.1 Martinezella lusitana
TGTAGCCGCAAAGTTGAAGTGTCCTGTTTTTGCAAAGTTGGAATGTCACTCTCCCCGGGTTTTTGATGACCTGGGAGATTGCGGATGGGACTGATTGCGATGAGCGAGCACGATCTGCGGCGGATCGAGATTTTGTCGAAGGTGATCGCCGGCCGCATGACGCTGGTGTCGGCGGCGCATGTGCTTGATCTGAGCACGCGCCAGGTCCGTCGTCTTCTGGATCGGATCAGCACTGGCGGTGCGGCGTCGATCCGGCATAAGGCGATCGGCCGGCCGTCGAACAATCGGATTTGTGATGGCGTTCGCGATTACGCGGTGACGCTGGTTCGTGAGCGCTATGCGGATTTCGGGCCGACGCTGGCGGCCGAGAAGCTTGCCGAGCGCGATGGCTTGCGGGTGTCACGCGAGACGCTTCGAAGCTGGATGGTGGATGCCGGCCTCTGGCTGTCGCGCAAGCAGCGGCGGACGTTTCATCAACCGCGGCTGCGGCGCGAAGCCTATGGTGAGCTGGTGCAGATCGACGGCTCCGAGCACCGCTGGTTCGAGGACCGCGGACCGCCGTGTTCGCTGCTGGTGTTCGTCGACGATGCGACCGGCAAGCTGATGCAGTTGCGCTTTGTTCGTTCGGAAAGCGCCTTCACTTACTTCGAGGCGCTGGAGCTCTATCTGAAGCGGCACGGCGCACCGATCGCCTTTTATTCGGACAAGCACTCGGTGTTCCGGGTGGCGAAGAAGGATGCCAAGGGTGGCCAGGGCATGACGCAGTTCGGGCGGGCACTCTCGGAACTAAACATTGAGATTCTTTGTGCAAATTCGAGCCAGGCCAAGGGTCGGGTCGAGCGGATGAACCGGACGCTGCAGGACCGGCTGGTCAAGGAGCTCAGGCTTTCTGGCATCGACACCATGGAGGCTGGCAATGCGTTCTTGCCGGGCTTCATGGAGGACTACAATGCGCGATTTGCAATCGTCCCTGCCCGCCCGGACAACCTGCACCGGCCACTGAATCTGGCGCCGGATCGGTTGACGGAGATCCTGTGTAAGCGCGAGCAGCGTTATGTCGGATCGCAGCTGACGTTTTCGTTCGAGCGCCAGCGGATCATGCTGGAGGAGACCGAGGTGACGCGCGGTCTGGTGGGTCGCTATGTCGAGACCTATGCTTATGCGGACGGTCGGCTGGAGGTGCGTTGGCAGGGGTATTCCCTGCCCTACACCGTGTTCGACAAGGATCAGCGGGTGACGCATGCGGCGATCACCGAGAACAAGCGGTTGGGTGATGTTCTTGCCTATATCAAGGAGCGCCAGGAGCAGCAGGACAAGCCGAAGGTGAAGAGCAACAGCGACAAGAATGGCTACGTCAAACGTGCTCGTGGGCCAGGCCGGCGGAAGGACTTCATGAGTGATCAGGCGGTGATTGCGCGGCGGGAGAAAGCACTGTCGCGGCGACAAGCTGCGGAGTGACATATCGATCGGATAGTCTCAAAGCTAAAGCCGAAGGGGCGTAATTATCACCCGCCCCGATCTGATCTTGCAACCGGATCAGCCGATCAGATCGTGGCTGGTCGTTGTGCCGCGTGGCGGCCAAGCGGACATTTCTACTTTGCCAGACAGAAGACATTCCAACTCCTCCGCCACATCT
>NZ_JACHBG010000064.1 GCF_014207095.1 Martinezella lusitana
AAACACTCTTATGACCATTGTCGAGGGTTGGGACGCACTTTAAAGAGCCACCCGCTGTGCGGGCCGCTTTTAAGATTTTGTCACGGTCGAGATGGGTCAGAGCGCCGGGTCTACTCGACGGTTGCTCAAACTCTTGTCCTGGGGCTGGTTACCCAATGGTGACGATGCGTCGGAAGGCTGCCTCGATCTGGCTGCGGACGTAGGACGAACCCGTCCAAGTGTTTTCTTCGAGGATTCCTTCTCCGCTCCCGACGCCCTGACCATTCCCGATCGTTGATTGTAAATGACGCTTTAAGCCGTGGGTGACGCTATTCCGTCTTCAGATCTACGAGCTACGTCCCAAAGAAATCCAACGAGCTCGCGAGCAATGGCGGTGATGGCCACAGTACTCTTTTTGCCTGACCCAACCAGCTTGCGATAACGAGCGTTCAGCCGCACTTGAGCTTTCCATGCAATATCATTGATGGCCTGCGGAACGTCGGGGCGGCGCTTGTGTATCCAGTCGCCCACCTTGGCTTGACCGCGGTAACTCCAGGCTGCTTCGAATAGCAAGGCGCGTAGGGCGCAATTACCTGTCTTGGTTATTCCTCTCGGTCGGATAGATCCACCGCTTGAATGTTCACCTGGCACCAAGCCTAGGTACGCCATGAGCTTACGCGGATTGTCGAAACGTGAGAATGCTCCGACCTCGGCAACCAACGTGGCTGCAACGACCAAGCCCACACCCTTGAAAGCTTGCAGATTTAACACCGTTCGTCCCAGGGACCACGTTTGGGAAACGAGCGCAATCTGCTCCTCGAGTTCCTTTTTTCGAGCTTCGGCCTGTTCGAGCCGATTTAGGTAGCTCTGAAAAGCGATTTGCTGCGCGTGATGATGGAACTGTCGATTGCGTAGCCACGCTCGATGCCTGCATGTCCAAGATTTGGCTGGATATCGTAAGTCATGCTTCAGCAAAAACAGTTGTATCAATGTGCGTGCCTTCCGCGCATCGTGAGAAGCGACGGAACGAGCCCGCACCAGATCCCGCATCGCCTCATGCACTGCGTCTGGTACCCACACAAAGGTTAGCTCGCCAGCACGCAACAAGCGTGCGAGCATCATAGCATCGCGAGTATCATTCTTCTGCCGATTGCCTGGCCGCACAGGAGTGTGGCTCGGTGCGACAACCCTGCAATCAAACCCAAGAGCCTCGATCTGTCGAAAGACGTTGTATCCGCACGGACCAGCCTCATAGACAAACTCAATCCGCCGATTTCCAAGCTTCTTCACCAGCTTGGAAATCGCTTCCGGCTCGTTCGGAATCGTGCCGAAGAGGCGAACCTCACCCGACCTTCCCGCATCGGCAATTGCGATAGAAATAGACGCCTTATGGACGTCCAGTCCAATATATGCATCGTAATCAGTCATGATGAATGCATCCTCTCCCGGCCGAAATGGCCGTCGACCAATGCGGCGCTGTCAGCATAACTTCGCAAGGAGAAATGGTCATAGCATCTGGCT
>NZ_JACHBG010000065.1 GCF_014207095.1 Martinezella lusitana
CTTCTGTAACGGGCTGTCCCGAGTCAATCCCTTTTGAGCTTAATCCCTCGCCGAGTGCTTGCTTCTGTCCGCAGTCGACGCCGGGGTCGCTGCTTTATGGGGTCTGCTGAGGACCGGCTGGCCAATCTAAGGACGCGCAGTCACCTCAGTGCTGCTTGCGGTTCATCGGCCTATCCGCTCCATCGTCCCGGCGAAGGGACCTTGCTCCGGTGGGCTGATGGTGGTGCCCGCCCGAAACCTTGTCTTGTTGTCTCGCTTCCTGCTCAGGCGGTCATGGCTGACGCCGCCTTGTGGGGAATGAAGTTGGTTTTATCCCTGAGCATGTGGTGCAACACCACCGCCAGCTTACGGGCCAGCGCAACACGCGCCTTTCTGGGTCCCGCACGTCTTGCAACCGCCAGCGCCCAGCTTTTGAGATCCGAACCCTTCACGGGGCGCGTCAGGATGACATTGGCCGCCTCGTAGAGCGCGGTTCGTACGCCCGCATCACCGATCTTCGAGATGCGGCCGCTATAATCGGTTTCGCCCGATTGATACTTCTTGGGCGTCAATCCGAAATGCGGCCCCACCGCTCGTGATGATCGGAAGCGCTCAGGCGCGTCAACAGCCGACACGAATGTCAGCGCCACCAGCACGCCAACGCCGGGCGTCGTCATCAGCCGACGTGCATTATCGTCCTGACGGGCCATGACACGCAGCTTTCGTTCAAAACCTGCAAATTCGTCCATAAGCGCGTCGCGCACCTTCAACAGTGAAACGGTGATCGCCTCCAAGGTCGGATGACCTTCAATCAGCTCGCGGATCCGTGCCGCATAGGTGCGCCGCGTGGTCGGCCCTACCTTGAGGCCGAAACCGCGCAGAATGCCCCGGAGGCTCATCTCGATGTCGTGAAGTTTTCCCTGGATGAGCTTGCGTGCGGTCAGCAGCGCTCGCACCTCCTGGGCCGGAAGAGATTTGCAGTGGACCGGCCTGAACCAGCCAAGCCGCATTAACTGCGCAATACCCCGTGCGTCCTTCTTGTCGGTCTTCACGGGCATCGTCTTGAAGGCCGCCCGCACGTGGCGCGTCTCGATCAGTTCGACCGCCAGATCCGCCTTCGCCATTTCCGCGTAAAGCCATTGCGACAAGGGGCCAGCCTCAAGACCAATTCGTTCCATCGCCGCGCCCTGCTCGCCAAACCAGGCGATCAGCGCATCGGGTTCACTGTGGACCTTTGCCTCGCGCACGATGCGGCCATCCGCATCCACCACGCACACACTCGAGTATTCCAACGAGACATCGATTCCGGCATACTGCTTCATGGTCGTCTCTCCGTGATGCTATGGAGCAGGCCACTCCTGACTCCGCGACACCATCATTGTGAGGGACGACCACCAAGCCTTCAAACTCGCCTGGCTGGGATCCGCCCGTTACACCATCTA
>NZ_JACHBG010000066.1 GCF_014207095.1 Martinezella lusitana
GCTGGAGGTCGGCACGAAGACCGGCGCGGCCTATGGCGAGAAGAATGGCTTCCGGCTGGCCCAGCGTAACGGCTATCGCGACCGGGATTGGGAGACACGGGCGGGCACCGTCGAGCTGCGCATTCCCAAGCTTCGCACCGGCAGCTACTTCCCGAGCTTCCTGGAGCCGCGCCGCATGGCCGAGAAGGCTCTGACGGCGGTCATCCAGGAGGCTTATATCCAGGGTGTTTCGACCCGCTCTGTTGATGACCTCGTCAAGGCCATGGGCATGTCGGGCATCTCCAAAAGTCAGGTGTCCCGGCTCTGCGAGGAGATCGATGAGAAGGTGAAGGCCTTCCTCGACAGGCCCATCGAAGGAGAATGGCCCTACCTGTGGATCGATGCGACCTACCTCAAGGTTCGGCGCGGTGGTCGTATTGTCTCCGTCGCCGTAATCATCGCCGTCGGCGTCAACACCGATGGCCGACGCGAAGTGCTCGGCATGGAGATCGGCACGTCCGAGGCCGAGGCGATCTGGACCGAGTTTCTTCGAAAGCTGATCAGGCGGGGGCTGCGCGGCGTCAAGCTCGTCGTCTCCGATGCCCATGAGGGCATCAAGGCCGCAGTATCGAAAGTGCTTTCCGCCACCTGGCAGCGCTGCAGGGTGCACTTTATGCGCAATGCCTTGGCCCATGCTGGAAAGAGCGGACGCCGGGTTGTCTCCGCGTTCATTGCAACGGCCTTCGCTCAGGACACGCCGGAGGCCGCAAGCACTCAGTGGCGCAACGTCGCCGACCAGATCAGGCCAAAGGTACCGAAGCTCGCCAGTCTCATGGACAGTGCCGAGCAAGACGTGCTCGCCTACATGACCTTTCCCAAGCAGCATTGGGCCAAACTTCACTCGACCAACCCCATTGAGCGATTGAACGGTGAGATCAAGCGGCGCACAGAGGTCGTCGGCATTTTCCCCAACGACGACGCCATCGTGCGCCTGGTCGGTGCGCTGCTGCTCGAACAGAACGATGAATGGGCCGTCCAGCGATCCCGCTACATGACACTTGAGACAATCGCCACAATGAGCGATGATCCGCTCATCAGCCTGCCAGCAGCAAGCTGATACTCATCCGACCCTCTGGGATGAGCCGTGGTCGTCTAAGCTACACCACGTCCTGGGACATGATC
>NZ_JACHBG010000067.1 GCF_014207095.1 Martinezella lusitana
AGTAAATCACGACGCCTCTGACGCTCTTTCCGGAATGCATGAGGTCGAAGCCCTTGTTGATGTCTTCGAGCGGCATGGTGTGGGTGATCATCGGATCGATCTCAATCTTGCCTTCCATGTACCAGTCGACGATCTTTGGAACATCGGTTCGGCCACGGGCGCCGCCGAAGGCCGTTCCCATCCACGAGCGGCCCGTCACCAGCTGGAACGGACGCGTCGAAATCTCCTGACCGGCGCCGGCAACGCCGATGACGACAGACTTGCCCCAGCCGCGATGGCTGGCTTCCAGCGCCTGGCGCATCACCTTGGTGTTGCCGGTGCAGTCGAAGGTATAGTCGGCGCCACCGATCTGGTCGGCGCCGCGCTTGGTCATGTTGACGAGGTAGGGCACGATATCGTCGCCGACCTCCTTCGGATTGACGAAATGCGTCATGCCGAAGCGCTCGCCCCAGGCCTTCTTGTCATTGTTGAGATCGACACCGATGATCATGTCGGCGCCGGCAAGCTTCAAGCCCTGGATGACGTTGAGGCCGATACCACCGAGACCGAAGACGATCGCGGTTGCGCCCATCTCCACCTTGGCGGTGTTGATGACCGCACCGATGCCGGTGGTCACGCCGCAGCCGATGTAGCAGATCTTGTCGAAGGGGGCGTCGGGATTGACCTTGGCGACGGCAATCTCCGGCAGCACGGTGTAATTGGCGAAGGTCGAGCACCCCATATAGTGATGGATCTTGTCCTTGCCGATCGAGAAGCGCGAGGTGCCATCCGGCATCAGGCCCTGGCCCTGGGTCGAGCGGATCGCCGTGCAGAGGTTGGTCTTGCGGGAAAGGCACGAGGGGCATTCACGGCATTCGGGCGTGTAGAGCGGAATGACGTGATCGCCCTTCCTGACCGAGGTCACGCCCGGACCGACATCGACGACGATGCCCGCACCTTCATGGCCGAGGATGGCGGGAAACAGGCCCTCAGGATCGGCACCCGACAGGGTGAAATCATCGGTGTGGCAGATACCGGTCGCCTTGACCTCGATCAGCACTTCGCCGGCCCGAGGTCCCTCAAGCTGAACCGTCATCACCTCAAGCGGCTTACCGGCCTGCACCGCGACTGCTGCTCTTACGTCCAT
>NZ_JACHBG010000068.1 GCF_014207095.1 Martinezella lusitana
TAGAGCGGATCATTTCTTATCGGAATCGTTGCGGGATTCCCAAATCAGCAGATTTGTGATTGATCATTGATGCTGGAATGGAGGCCAGCATCAATGACGCGACCCTATTCGAATGATCTTCGTGAGCGAGTCATCGCTGCGGTTGTGGGTGGGCAGAGCTGCCGGGTGGTGGCGGAGCGGTTCGACATAGCTGTCTCGTCTGTGGTGAAGTGGTCGCAGCGTTACCGGGCCACCGGCAGTGTGTCGCCAGGCAAGATGGGCGGCCATCGTCGGCGGGTGCTGGAGCCGCACCGCGCCTTCATCGTCGAGCAGATCGAGCAGACATCACATCTGACGCTACATCGGCTGAAGGATGAGTTGGCCGCCCGCGGCGTGGCCGTCTCCCACAATGCCATCTGGCAGTTCATGCGCCGCGAAGGCTTGAGCTTCAAAAAAAACGCTGTTCGCCCTTGAGCAGGGCCGCGCCGACATTGCCCGGCGCAGAGCCCGCTGGAAGGCCTGGCAAGACCGCTTCGATCCGAAGCGGCTCGTCTTTATCGACGAGACGTGGATCCGTACCAACATGGCGCCGTTACGCGGCTGGGGACCGAGGGGCAAGAGATTGCGCGGCGTTGCCCCGCACGGCCGCTGGCGCACCCTGACCTTCCTCGGCGCCCTCCGCTGCGACAAGCTCACTGCGCCCTGCGTCTTCGACGGTCCCATCAATGGCGAATGCTTCCTCGCCTATGTCCGCCAGCAGTTGATCCCAACCCTCAAGCCCGACGACATCGTCATCCTCGACAATCTCGGCTCTCACAAAGCCAAGGCCATCCGCGATGCCATCAGGGCGGTTGGCGCCAGACTGTGGTTCCTGCCGAAATATTCCCCCGACCTTAATCCGATCGAGCAGGCCTTCGCCAAGATCAAGCACTGGATGCGCCAGGCCCAAAAGCGAAACATCGACGAAACCTGGCGACATCTGGGCATACTCGCCAACACCATCAAGCCAGAAGAGTGCGCCAACTACTTCTCAAACGCAGGCTACGCTTCCGTCAAAACATGAAACGCTCTA